>NZ_CP013111.1:0-2405369 GCF_001433395.1 Bordetella sp. N | reverse complement strand
ACGGCACCTTCACGGTCGACCAGACCGGCAAGTGGACCTACACCTTGGACAACGCGGCAGCTCAAGCGCTGACCACGAAGGACCATATCCAGGAAACGTACACGGTCAAGGTCGATGACGGCCACGGTGGTACCGCGACCAAGTCGGTGACCGTGACCATCAATGGCACGGACGACGCCGCGGTCATTACGCCCCATGCGGTGGGCGCCGATGCCGGCACGGTCAAGGAAGACACGACGCTGACGACCAGCGGCAAGCTGGACATCGTCGATCCGGACGCCGGCCAGGCGGTGTTCGTCGCGCAGATGAACGCGGCGGGCCAACACGGCACGTTCTCGATCACGTCCGACGGTACGTGGACCTACAACCTGAACAACACTGATCCGGCCGTTCAGGCGCTGGGCGTCAATGAGTTGATGACCGAGAAATTCACGGTCACGTCCGCCGACGGCACCGCGAGCACGATTACGGTAACGATCCAGGGCACGAACGATGCCCCGGTGATTACTGCGCCGACGGGATCCACCGCTGGCGAAGTCACAGAAGACGGCACCAAGACGGCAAGCGGCCAGTTCAGCCAGACGGACGTTGACACCAACGACGCGCATACCTGGACGGTGGACGGTAATCCGAAGGGCGCCTACGGCACCTTCACCGTCGACCAAACCGGCAAGTGGACCTATACGCTGGACAATGCAGCTGCTCAACAGCTGACTTCGAAGGATCACATCACCGAGACCTATACGGTCAAGGTCGATGACGGTCATGGTGGAACGGCGACCAAGTCGGTATCGGTCACGATCAATGGCGCGGACGACGCGGCCATCATTACCCCGCATGCCGTGGGCGCTGATGCTGGCACGGTCAAGGAAGACACGACTCTGTCTACCAGCGGCAAGCTGGATATCGTCGACCCTGACGCAGGTCAGGCAGTGTTCGTTGCTCAGACGAATGCGGCCGGCCAACACGGTACTTTCTCGATCACGTCCGACGGCACGTGGACCTACAACCTGAACAACACCGATCCGGCCGTTCAAGCCCTTGGCGTGAACGAGTCGATGGCCGAGAAGTTCACGGTCACGTCGGCCGACGGCACCGCGAGCACTATCACGGTAACGATCCAGGGCACGAACGACGCCCCGGTGATCAATGCCCCGGCCGGTTCCACTGCTGGTTCGGTGACCGAAGATGGCAGCCAGACGGCGACTGGCCAGTTCAGCCAGACGGACGTTGACACGAACGACACGCACACTTGGACCGTCGACGGCAACGCTAAGGGCGCCTATGGCACCTTCAGCGTGGACCAGACCGGTAAGTGGACGTATACGCTGGATAACGCGGCAGCCCAACAGCTGACCACGAAGGACCACATTCAAGAGACCTACACGGTCAAGGTGGATGATGGCCACGGCGGCACGGCGACCAAGTCGGTGACGCTCACCATCAACGGTACGGATGACGCGGCGGTTATCACGCCGCATGCGGTCGGCGCCGACGCCGGCACGGTCAAGGAAGACACGACGCTTACGACCAGCGGCAAGCTGGATATTGTTGATCCGGACGCTAACCAAGCGGTATTCGTCGCTCAGACGAATGCGGCTGGTCAGCACGGCACGTTCTCGATCACGTCCGACGGTACGTGGACGTACAACCTGAACAACACCGATCCGGCGGTTCAGGCGCTGGGTGTGAACGAGTCGATGACCGAGAAATTCACGGTCACATCGGCTGACGGGACCGCGAGCACGATCACGGTCACGATCCAGGGCACGAACGACGCCCCGGTGATCAACACGCCTGCAGGTTCGACGGCTGGTTCGGTGACGGAAGACGGCACCAAGACGGCCAGCGGGCAGTTCAGCCAGACGGACGTCGACACGAACGACACGCACACCTGGACGGTGGACGGCAATCCGAAGGGCGCTTATGGCACCTTTACCGTCGACCAAACCGGCAAGTGGACCTACACGCTGGACAATGCAGCTGCTCAACAGCTGACCTCGAAGGACCACATTACCGAAACCTACTCGGTCAAGGTCGATGACGGCCATGGTGGCACGGCGACGAAGTCGGTTTCTGTGACGATCAATGGCACCGATGACGCCGCCATTATTACCCCGCACGCCGTGGGCGCTGACGCCGGCACGGTCAAGGAAGACACGACGCTTACGACCAGCGGCAAGCTGGATATCGTCGATCCTGACGCGGGTCAGGCGGTGTTCGTGGCCCAAACGGCGAACGGCACCTATGGTTCGTTCACCATGGGCACCGATGGCACCTGGTCGTACACGCTGAATAACAGCAGCGCTGTGGTTCAAGCGCTGGGCGTGGGCGAGTCCAAGACGGAAGTCTTTACGGTTTCGTCCGCTGATGGCACGACCAGCACGGTCACGGTTACGGTTCAAGGCACCAACGACGCTCCGATCATCAATGCTCCGACAGGGTCGACCGCGGGTTCCGTGACCGAGGATGGCATTCAGACGGCATCAGGTCAGTTCAGCAAGACCGACGTTGATACCAATGACACGCACACCTGGACGGTGGATGGCAGCGCGAAGGGTACTTATGGCTCGTTTACCGTTGACCAGACTGGCAAGTGGACCTACACGCTGGACAACGCGGCCGCTCAAGCGCTGACCTCCAAGGATCACATCACCGAGACCTATACGGTCAAGGTCGATGACGGCCATGGTGGCACGGCGACGAAGTCCGTTTCTGTCACGATCAATGGCACCGACGACGCGGCCATCATCACCCCGCATGCCGTGGGTGCTGATGCTGGCACGGTCAAGGAAGATACGACGCTCACCACCAGCGGCAAGCTGGACATTGTCGATCCTGACGCCGGTCAGGCGGTGTTCGTTGCTCAAACGGCGAGCGGAACCTACGGTTCGTTCAATCTGGGTACGGACGGTACTTGGTCCTATACGCTGAACAACAGCAGCGCGGCGGTTCAGGCCCTCGGCCTGGGTGAGTCCAAGACCGAGACGTTCACGGTGGCTTCGGCCGATGGCGCGACCAGCAAGGTCACGATCACGGTCCAAGGCACCAATGACGCCCCGATCATCAATGCGCCGACGGGATCTACCGTTGGCTCGGTGACCGAGGACGGTACGCAGACGGCAAGTGGCCAGTTCAGCAAGACCGACGTTGACACCAACGACACCCACACCTGGACGGTGGACGGCAACGCCAAGGGCGCCTATGGCACCTTCGCGGTTGACCAGACCGGCAAGTGGACCTATACGCTTGACAACGCGGCAGCTCAAGCGCTGACCACGAAGGACCATATCCAGGAAACGTACACGGTCAAGGTCGATGACGGCCACGGTGGTACCGCGACCAAGTCGGTGACCGTGACCATCAACGGCACGGACGACGGCGCAGTCATTACGCCCCACGCCGTGGGCGCCGACGCCGGTACAGTCAAGGAAGACACGACTCTGTCTACCAGCGGCAAGCTGGACATCGTTGATCCGGATGCCGGCCAGGCGGTATTCGTCGCCCAGACAAATGCAGCGGGTCAACACGGCACGTTCTCGATTACCTCTGACGGCACGTGGACGTATAACCTGAACAACACCGATCCGGCGGTTCAAGCCCTTGGCGTGAACGAGTCGATGACCGAGAAGTTCACGGTAGCCTCGGCTGACGGTACGACCAGCACGATTACGGTAACGATCCAGGGCACCAACGACGCCCCGATCATCAATGCGCCGACCGGATCGACCTCCGGTTCGGTGACCGAGGATGGCACCCAAACGGCTTCGGGCCAGTTCAGCAAGACCGACGTTGATACCAACGACACGCACACCTGGACGGTGGATGGCAACGCGAAGGGCGCCTACGGCACCTTCACGGTCGACCAGACCGGCAAGTGGACCTACACCTTGGACAACGCGGCAGCTCAAGCGCTGACCACGAAGGACCATATCCAGGAAACGTACACGGTCAAGGTCGATGACGGCCACGGTGGTACCGCGACCAAGTCGGTGACCGTGACCATCAATGGCACGGACGACGCCGCGGTCATTACGCCCCATGCGGTGGGCGCCGATGCCGGCACGGTCAAGGAAGACACGACGCTGACGACCAGCGGCAAGCTGGATATCGTCGATCCCGACGCGGGTCAGGCGGTGTTCGTTGCCCAAACGGCGAGCGGAACCTATGGTTCGTTCACGATGGGCACCGACGGCACGTGGTCCTACACCCTGAACAACAGCAGCGCTGCTGTTCAGGCCCTGGGCCTGGGCGAATCCAAGACGGAAACGTTCACGGTAGCTTCGGCTGATGGCACGACCAGCAAGGTCACGATCACTGTCCAAGGCACCAACGACGCGCCGGTCATCAACGCGCCGACCGGCTCGACGGCCGGTTCGGTGACCGAAGACGGTACGCAAACCGCTTCCGGTCAGTTCAGCAAGACGGACGTCGACACCAACGATACGCACACCTGGACGGTGGACGGCAATGCGAAGGGTACCTATGGCACCTTCAGCGTTGACCAGACCGGAAAGTGGACGTACACGCTGGATAACGTTGCAGCTCAAGCTCTGACCACGAAGGACCACATCACCGAAACCTACACGGTCAAGGTGGATGACGGCCATGGCGGAACGGCCACGAAGTCTGTGGCGGTGACGATCAACGGTACCGACGACGCGGCCATCATCACGCCGCACGCGGTCGGTGCCGATGCCGGCACGGTCAAGGAAGACACGACGCTCACGACCAGTGGCAAGCTGGATATCGTCGATCCCGACGCGGGTCAGGCGGTGTTCGTTGCCCAAACGGCGAGCGGAACCTATGGTTCGTTCACGATGGGCACCGACGGCACGTGGTCCTATACCCTGAACAACAGCAGCGCCGCGGTCCAAGCGCTGGGCCTTGGCGAATCCAAGACCGAGACCTTCACGGTAGCTTCGGCCGATGGCACGACCAGCAAGGTCACCATCACGGTCCAAGGCACCAACGACGCGCCGATCATCAACGCGCCGACCGGAACTACCGCCGGTTCGGTGACCGAAGACGGCACCCAAACCGCATCTGGCCAGTTCAGCAAGACGGACGTCGACACCAACGATACGCACACCTGGACGGTGGACGGCAATGCGAAGGGTACCTTTGGCACCTTCAGCGTTGACCAGACCGGCAAGTGGACCTATACGCTGGATAACGCGGCGGCTCAGCAGCTGACCTCGAAGGATCACATCACTGAGACCTACACGGTCAAGGTAGATGACGGCCATGGCGGGACGGCGACGAAGTCGGTCTCTGTGACGATCAACGGTACGGATGACGCGGCTATCATCACCCCGCATGCTGTAGGTGCTGACGCGGGTACAGTCAAGGAAGACACGACGCTGACGACCAGTGGCAAGCTGGATATCGTCGATCCGGACGCCGGTCAGGCGGTCTTCGTAGCCCAAACGGCGAGCGGTACCTACGGTTCGTTCACCATGGGCACCGACGGCACCTGGTCCTACACGCTGAATAACAGCAGCGCGGCGGTACAGGCTCTGGGCCTGGGCGAGTCCAAGACGGAAACGTTCACGGTAGCTTCGGCTGATGGCACGACCAGCAAGGTCACCATCACGGTCCAAGGCACCAACGACGCGCCGGTCATCAACGCGCCGACCGGCTCGACGGCTGGTTCGGTGACGGAAGACGGTACGCAAACCGCTTCCGGTCAGTTCAGCAAGACGGACGTCGACACCAACGACACCCACACCTGGACGGTGGACGGCAATGCGAAGGGCACCTATGGCACCTTCAGCGTTGACCAGACCGGCAAGTGGACGTACACGCTGGACAACGCGGCCGCTCAAGCTCTGACCTCCAAGGATCACATCACTGAGACCTACTCGGTCAAGGTGGATGACGGTCATGGCGGCACGGCCACGAAGTCGGTTGCGGTGACGATCAACGGCACTGATGATGCAGCCATCATCACCCCGCATGCAGTGGGCGCTGACGCCGGTACGGTTAAGGAAGACACGACGCTCACGACGAGCGGCAAGCTGGACATTGTCGATCCCGACGCGGGTCAGGCCGTGTTCGTTGCTCAAACGGCGAGCGGCGCCTATGGTTCGTTCAACCTGGGCACGGACGGCACCTGGTCCTACACGCTGAACAACAGCAGCGCCGCGGTTCAAGCGCTGGGCCTTGGCGAATCCAAGACTGAAACCTTCACGGTAGCCTCGGCCGACGGCACGACCAGCAAGGTCACCATCACGGTCCAAGGTACCAACGACGCGCCGGTCATCAACGCGCCGACGGGTTCGACGGCGGGTTCGGTGACGGAAGACGGTACGCAAACGGCGAGCGGTCAGTTCAGCAAGACCGACGTTGACACCAACGACACGCACACCTGGACGGTGGATGGCAATGCGAAGGGTACCTATGGCACCTTCAGCGTTGACCAGACCGGCAAGTGGACGTACACGCTGGATAATGCAGCGGCTCAGCAGCTGACCTCCAAGGACCACATCAACGAAACCTACACGGTCAAGGTCGACGACGGCCACGGCGGTACGGCGACCAAGTCGGTCACCATCACCATCAACGGTACCGACGACGCCGCCATCATTACCCCGCACGCCGTGGGAGCCGATGCAGGCACGGTCAAGGAAGACACGACCCTGACCACCAGCGGCAAGCTGGACATCGTCGACCCCGACGCCGGCCAGGCCGTGTTCATCACGCAGAACGTCACCAGCACGTACGGCACCTTCACGCTCGGCAGCGACGGCACGTGGGCTTACACGCTCAACAACACCAGCGCCGCGGTCCAGGCCCTGGGCCTGGGCGAGTCCAGGACGGAAACCTTCGCGGTTTCGTCCGCCGACGGCACGACCAGCAAGGTCACGGTCACCGTCCAGGGCACCAACGACGCCCCGGTCATCCAGGTGCCGACCACCGGCGCCGACCTCGGCAACGTCACCGAAGACGGGACCAAGACGGCCTCCGGCCAGCTCACCCGGGTGGATGTCGACACCAACGACACCGCCACGTGGACCGTTCAGGGCGCCAGCAAGGGCACCTACGGCGCCATCACCGTCGACTCGACGGGCAAATGGACCTACACGCTGGATAACACGGCGGCCCAGTCCCTGCGCGCCGGCGACAAGGTGACCGAGACCTATACGGTCAAGGTCGACGACAGCAAGGGCGGCACCGATACCCACGTCGTCACGATCACGATCAACGGTACCAACGACGTGCCGACGATCGTCGGCCGCGGCGGCGACGGCGTCGGCGACCGTGGCACGGTGGTGGAGGATCTCACGCTGTCGGCCACGGGCAAGCTCGACACGACGGACGCGGACACCGGCGAAAGCTACGTCAAGGCGCAGTCGGTCAAGGACACCTACGGCACGTTCACCATCGACGCCAACGGCAACTGGACCTACACGCTGGACAACACCAACGCAGCAGTGCAAGCCCTGTCCGGGGGCCAAAGCCTGACCCGCACCTTCACGGTCACGTCCATGGACGGCACCGCCACGCACCCCGTGACGGTGACCATCGCCGGCGTCAACGATGCGCCGACGTCGGCCGCCAACTCGACTCACGTCGAAGTCGGCACGACGCACGTCTTCACGCTGTCCGAATTCGCGTTCTCGGACAGCAAGGGCGAAAGCGATGCCTTCCAGAGCGTCGTCATCAGCCGCCTGCCCACTGTCGGGTCGTTGACCTACAACGGCTCCGCGGTAACGGCAGGGCAGGTGATCACCGTGGCGGACATCTCGTCCGGCAAGCTGGTCTACACCCCCGGTTCGTCGGGCGCCGATACGTCCTTCGGCTTCCAGGTACGGGATGCCGGTGGCACGGCCAATGGCGGCCAGAATACCTCCGGTGAATACAACTACGGCATCGTCACGGACAACCTGATCCGCGGAACCAACGACGGCTCCAGCGCCGGCAGCCTTACCGGTGGATCGGGCGACGACATCATCATCGGTGATGCCGGCGGCTCGAAAACCACGGTGGTGCCGGGCAAGAACTACAACGTCGCGCTGGTCATCGACCACTCCGGCAGTATGGCGTGGGGCCTGGACGGCGGCACCAATCCGTCCAGCGGCCAGGATCGCATGACCCTGGTGAAGGCGGCGTTGCTGAACCTGCTCAACACCCTGGACACCCACTCGGATGGCGTGGTGAACGTGGCGCTGATCGGCTTCGGCTCGTCGGCGGACAGCACGATCCAGGTGCAGAACCTGACCACGGCCAACGTCGGGACGCTGATCAACGCCATCAATGCGATGACGGCGACCGGCGGCACGAACTATGAAGCGGCATTCAACAGCGCCGTGACCTGGTTCAATGCGCAGACCGCGGCAGGAAAGACCGGTTCGAACTACGAGAACATGACGTACTTCCTGACCGACGGCGATCCGACGTACTACATCGCCAGCAACGGTACCCGCGGCGGCGATGGCTCGACCACGGACGCCACCACGCTGCAGGAGTCGATCGATGCCTTCAAGGCATTGAGCGCGGTGACCAACGTCAACGCCATCGGGATTGGCGACGGGGTCAGCCAGCAGTATCTGCAGTTCTTCGACAATACGGCCAGCGGCAGCGTGGCGACTGTATCGGTGGGCATGGGGACCAGCACCAACACGGTCCTGGCGAACTTCGATAACTTCTCTACGTCGGGTCTCAATAACGTCTCGGGCTGGACGTTCTCGTCCGGTGGCACGGGTAGCGCCGCAACACGGTCCTATACGGGCTACAGCAACAACACGCTTTACGCAAACCTGCAGATCACCGACGCCAACGGCAGCGGCGATTCGAAGCTGACCAGCCAGACTTTCACCATTTCGGGCAGCAAGACCAGTCTCAGCTTCGACGCGTCGACGGCCAACTTCAATTCGGGTGACGTGTTCAAGTGGGCGATCGAAAAGCTGAATTCGTCAGGGGGTTGGGATACGGTGCAGACCGGCTCCACCAACAGCCCCATGTCGTCGGCTTTGACGATCGAGACCAACATCCTGGCAGCCGGCAGCTACCACCTGGTCTACTCGGTCTCCGACAACACGACCGGTTCGGGCAATGCCACGGTGAACATCGACAACATCACCACGCATGCCTACACGTCGATCATCTCGGGCCCGGCAGGTACCGCGGATATCGCGCACCAGGCCAGCGATCTGGACACCGTGCTGCAAGGCGGCAGCACCACCACGACACCGGCCACGGTCGGGGGTGACACCATCGACGGCGGTGCCGGCAACGACATCATCTTCGGCGACACCATCAATACCGATGCGTTGTCGTGGACGGGTCACCCGGCGGGTTCGCACGATGGCCAGGGCATGCAGGGCCTGGTCGATTTCCTGACCTCGACCAATGGCCACACGGCGACCACCACGGAGCTGTACGACTACATCAAGGCGCATAGCGATGACTTCAACATCAGCGGCGATACCCGTGGCGGCAACGACACCATCCGTGGCGGCGCCGGCGACGACCTGATCTACGGGCAGGGCGGCAACGACACCATCATCGGTGGCCAGGGCAACGACACCCTGTACGGCGGTGCCGGCAGCGACACCTTCAAGTGGGAGCTGAACGACCAGGGCACGGTGGCCAAACCCGCGGTGGACACGGTCAAGGACTTCTCGGCGGACACGCCGGCTAACGGCGGCGACGTCCTGCATCTGGGCGGTTTGCTGCAGAACCCGGCGGACTCGGACCTGTCCAAGTACCTGAACTTCACCAAGGACGGCAACAACACCGTGCTGAAGGTCAGTACGGCGGGCGACGTGGCCCACGGTTTCGACCAGAAGATCATTCTTGAAAACGTCGACCTGATCGGTACCAAGACCGACCAGCAGGCCATCATCAACGACCTGATCCAGAAGGGGAAACTGCAAGGGCATTGATAGGGGGAGAGGGCAGGCGCCGCCTCATGGCGAGGAGGCGCCTGCCCTCATCCCTTTCTGTGTGCGTTCAAGGAATTTTCTGGTATATTGCTGGACTTGCTTGTGGGGCGGTAGCTCAGCTGGGAGAGCGTCGCGTTCGCAATGCGAAGGTCGGGAGTTCGATCCTCCTCCGCTCCACCATCAAGCCAGATAAAAAGCCTTGGACTCGCTCCAGGGCTTTTTTTCGTCCCTGTTCGCCGCCCGGCGGAATATTGCAGGCCTGTGTCCGCCTATGGACGTGGGTGAAAAAAGTACAACACCAATCCTACATTCACTGCGATTAGTTACGGAAATTACGTTTCTGTTTGACGTTAGTTTGCGAGCTTTATCGAAATCTAGTGCTTTTTTCCGAGAAGATAGCGCCGCATGCTGCGTCCGCGTCATCCATTTGACTGATCGTTTTACATTTCTTTCTGCACACATCCCTCGTAAGTCACCATACTTTGCGAGACCACGAGACTTTCTGAAATATATAGGTCATCCACTCCGTTAATGCCGGGATGGGATAAACATGTTGCGCCTGAAACAACTTATTGCTGTAACCGCGGTGGTCCCCGTGACCGTATTGGCCCAGTCCGGGCCGGTGATGCCGAAAACGAGCACCCGGCCATCCGACACGATGGCCCCTGTGGCTCAGGCGACTGACGGCAAGAACGCCGCCACGCTCAACCAGATCGTCGAACAGACGCTACTGACAAATCCGGAAATCCAGGCTCGGTATCACGACTTCCGTTCCTCTCTGGAAGGGCAGAACGTGGCCAAGGCGGGCTTCCTTCCCCAAGTCAATACGCAGGCCTACTACGGCCGCATGTGGCAGAGCAATCTGCCCGATGACGGGCACGCCAGCTGGAACCGGCCGGGCTACACCGTAGAACTGCGGCAATTGATATTCGACGGTTTCCGCACCAGCAGCGACGTCAAGCAAACCGGCTTCGAGAAGCTGTCGCGCTTCTACGATCTGCTGGCGACCAGCGATGACATCGCCCTGACGGCCACCACGGCCTACCTGGATGTGCAGCGCTACCGCGACCTTGAGTTGCTGGCGCGGTCGAACTACCGCCTGCACGAGGAAACGCTCAAGCAGATCCGTGAGCGCGCCGATTCGGGCGTAGGCCGGCGGGTCGACTACGAGCAGGCCGGCGGCCGTCTGGCCCTGGCGCAGACCAATCTGATGACCGAGAGCGCCAACCTCAACGACGTCACGTCGCGCTTCCGGCGGGTGACCGGCCTGGATGTGCCGGCTACCCTGGCGGCGGCGCCCCGCCTGGACGACAGGTTGCCGAAGAATCCGGCCAACTTCAACGACTCCTTGCGCAGCAATCCGCAGATTTTGTCCAAGCAGGCGCTGGTGCAGTCTTCGAATGCGGGCGTGCAATCGGCCAAGGGTAATTTCTCCCCCAAGTTCGAGTTCGTCGCATCGACGGGGACGGATACCTCGCAGCCCGGCCCCGACTACAAGAACACGCGCAGCACGCAGGCGCAGGTACTGATGACCTACAACCTGTATCGCGGCGGCGGCGACTCGGCCCGTCTGCGCCAGGTGTCGGCGCAGAGCTACGCGGCACGCGACGTGCGGGACTACACCTGCCGGAACATCCAGCAGGACCTGGCCATCGCCTGGAACAACGTCGTTCACCTGCGCCAAGCTCTGCCGTTCTTGCGCGACCATGAAATTTCGACCACGAAAGTGCGGGATGCGTATCGGCAGCAGTTCCAGATCGGCCAGCGCACCTTGCTGGATTTGCTGGACACGGAAAACGAATTGTTCGAGTCGCGCCGCGCCTTGACCAATGCCTTGTACGACTTGCAAGCCGCGCAATACCGGTGGCTGGCGCTGTCGCACAAGCTGCTGCCCACGCTCGGTTTGCGTCCGGCCAAGGACGAGACGCCCGAGGAAAACGGCAAGCTGGAAGTCAGCGACGACGTGATCAAGCTCTGCAATTCGACCGTGCCGAATGCTGAGAGCCTGGAGCCCGTCAAGGTCATCTACCAGGATGGCTCCAAGCCGCCTGAATTCGTTCCGGCGGGTAATCAACCTCTGCAATCCGCTCCGGGGCAACCGGGGGCAACTCCGAAGTGGTGACCTGCAATGGCGACACAAGACAACGGCGGGCTGGATAACGGCTTCTCCAAGCTGGACCTGGAATTCGTCCGGGTGCTGGAGGATCTTATCGACGCCCTGATCGCCAATGGCGCCCTGCGCCTGACGGATCTGCCCCCGCACGCTCAGCGCAAGCTGACTGAGCGTAAGCGCCATCGGGCGAAACTCTCTGAACACCTGGACTTGTTGAGCGATGAAGACGGACAAATCATTTGACAGGTCGATCGACTCGTGGCGCGTTGACCCGCGCTCGACGCATGATGACCCTTTGCTGGAATGCCTGGTCGAGCTGACCCGCATGCACGGCGTTCCCGCGACGCCTCAAGCCTTGTCCGCCGGCCTGCCGCTGGTGGATCAGCGGCTGACGCCGGCGCTGCTGCCGCGCGCCGCGGCGCGGGCACGCCTGTCGGCGCGTGTGGTGCGCCGGGCCGTCAAGGACATTCCCACCGACATCCTGCCGGCCATCCTGCTGCTGCACGGCGAGCGCGCCTGCCTGTTGCTGGAAGCGCGCGATAACGGCTATCTGATCAGCCATCCCGAACTGGGTGCCGGTTCGGTCGAGATTTCGGCGGAAGAGCTGGCGCAGGACTATACGGGCATGGCCTGTTATATCCGCCCGCAGTTCCGCTTCGACGCCCGCTCGCCCGAGGTCGCGAAGGTGCGTGGCCGCCACTGGTTCTGGTCCGCCATTTTCGAGAATCGGCGGCTGTATCGCGACGCCATCGTCGCGGCGGTGCTGATCAACATCTTCGCGATGGCCATGCCCTTGTTCACGATGAATGTGTACGACCGGGTGGTGCCTAATAACGCGCTGGAAACCTTGTGGGTGCTGGTGGTCGGTATCGCCGTCGTCGTCATCTTCAATACGATCCTGACCACGGCGCGTTCGCACGTCATCGATAGCGCCAGTAAACGGGTCGACATCAAGTTGTCGGCGCTGATCATGGAGCGGGTGCTGGACCTGCGCATGGAAGGGCGGCCAGTGTCCGTGGGCTCCTTCGCGGCCAATCTGCGGTCGTTTGAGTCGATTCGCGACTTCATTGCTTCGGCCAGCATCACCACGCTGGTTGATCTGCCTTTCGTCCTCCTGTTCCTGGCCGTGCTGGCCTGGATATCGCCATGGATGCTGATTCCGCCTATCGTGGCCATCATCCTGGTGGCGCTGGTGTCGCTCGCCGCGCAGTTCCGCATGGAATCGCTGACCATGGCCACCTACCAGGCGTCGTCGCAACGCAACGCCACCTTGGTGGAGGCTCTGACCGGCTTCGAGACGGTCAAGACGCTCAATGCCCAGGGCACCATGCAGCGCAACTGGGAACGGTCCACGGAGTACATCGCGAACATCAGCAGCAAGCTGAAGCTGATTTCCAGCACGACGGTAGGCTTCGTCGGCGCCATGCAGCAGCTGGTGTCGGTGGCGACCGTGACCGTCGGGGTGTTTCTTGCCCATGACTCGGCGATTTCCATGGGGGGCATCATTGCCGCATCGATGATCTCCGGCCGTTGCCTGGTTCCGCTGGGCCAGGTCGCGGGCCTGATGATGCAGTACCAGAATGCGCGCACGTCGCTGGGCTCCATCGACAACTATATGAAGCTGCCGGTCGAGCGCCCCGAGACCACCGAATTCCTGCACCGCCCGGTGTTCGCGGGCGCCATCGAGTTCCGCAACGTGTCCTTTTCTTACCCGGGCGCGGCGCAACCGGTGTTGAACAACGTTTCCTTCAAGCTGGCGCCGGGCGAAAAGCTGGGCATCATCGGGCGTATCGGCTCGGGCAAGACCACGCTGGAAAAGCTGATCCTGGGCCTGTACCAGCCTACCGAGGGCACCGTCCTGCTGGATGGCGTCGACGTGCGCCAGATCGACCCGGCTGACCTGCGCCGCGCCATCGGCTATGTGCCGCAGGATCCCGTGCTGTTCTACGGCAGCCTCAAGCACAACATCGCCATGGGCGCGCCTTTCGCCGATGACGCCAGCATCATCGCGGCGGCGGACGTCGCCGGCGTGAGCGAGTTCGCCAACATCCATCCCGACGGTTTCGACATGCTGATCGGCGAACGCGGCGAGTCCCTGTCCGGTGGCCAGCGGCAATCGGTGGCGGTCGCGCGGTCTCTGATCAACGACCCGCCGATATTGCTGCTGGATGAGCCCAGCAGCAATATGGATCACCAGAGCGAATCGCGCTTGAAGCAACAGTTGGCGGCAGCCAGCGTTAACAAGGCGATGCTGTTGATCACGCACCGTACGGCGTTGCTGGATCTGGTCACCCGCCTGATCGTCATCGACGCCGGCCGCGTCATGGCGGATGGTCCCAAGGATCAGGTCGTCGAGGCCTTGCGGACGGGCCGCGTCGTGCGGGGAGCCAGCGTATGAGCTCCACACCGCTTTCGAATCCGAACCCCAATCCGAATCCGAGTCCGAATAATCCGCCTCCGAATCAGGGCCGTTCCTTCCTGGGCAGCCTGGTGCGCCTGCCGCGCACCTTCTTCGTCAAACTGTTCGATCGTTTGCTCGACGGCGAAGAGCGCGGCAAGCCCAAGGTTTCCTCCGGCTATGTCAACAGCGCGGAGTGGGCGATCTACACGTCCGACGCGCGTGGCGCCCGGATCCTGTTGTGGACGTCCCTGACGGTCGTCGGCATTCTGATCGTATGGGCCATCTTCGGGCCCATCGATGAAGTGGTGCGCGGCGACGGCAAGGTTGTGCCTTCCCGTCAGGTGCAGATCGTGCAGAGCCTGGACGGCGGCGTGGTCAAGGAAATTCTGGTCCGGCCCGGCCAGGATGTCGAGCCCGGCCAGGTCCTGCTAAGGATAGACCCGACGCGTTTCGCGTCGTCCCTGGGTGAGAATCAGGCCGAGTTCCTGTCCCTGGAAGCCAAGGCCGCGCGCCTGACGGCGCTGGCCACGGGCGAACCGTTCAAGGTGCCGGACGAAGTGCTGCAGAAACTGCCGCAAGCGGCCGAAGCCGAGCGTAACGCCTGGATCCAGCGCACCAACGAGCTGAACGCCACGGTCAGCGTGGCCCAGGAACAAGTCAAGCAACGCCAGCAGGAACTGCGCGAAACACAAGCCAAGCGTGATCAGGCGGCGACGACTTGCTCGCTGACCTCGCGCGAGTTGACGGTGACGCGGCCGCTGCTCAATAGCGGCGCCGTTTCCGAAGTCGACCTGTTGCGTCTGCAGCGGGACGTGGCGCGCAGCTGCGGCGACCAGAAGGCGGCGGAGGCGCAGATCGACCGCATCCAGGCGTCGATCCAGGAAGCGCTGAGCAAGACCAAGGAAGCCGAGCTGAATATCCGCAACCAGGCGCGCAGCGAGCTGTCCGACACCAATACCAAGCTGCGCACCTTGGGTGAAACGAAGCTGGCGCTGGATGACAAGGTCAAGCTGTCCGAAATCCGTTCGCCGGTGAAAGGCACGGTGAAGACGCTGCTGGCCAATACCGTCGGCGGCGTGGTGCAACCCGGCAAGGACATCATCGAGATCGTGCCGACCGACGACTCATTGCTTTTGGAAGTGAAGGTGCAGCCGCGCGACATCGGCTTCCTGCATGCGCAACAGAAGGCCGAAGTGAAGTTCACGGCTTACGACTACTCGATCTACGGCGGCCTGGAAGGCGTCGTCGAACAGATCGGTGCCGACACCACGACGGACGAACGGGGCAACTCGTTCTACATCGTGCGGGTGCGCACGTCGAAAGCCGCGGTGGGCGATATGCATCTGCCCATCATTCCCGGCATGGTGGCCGAGGTACACATCCTGACGGGCAAGCGCACGGTCATGCAGTACCTGCTCAAACCTATCTTGCGTGCCAAAGAGAATGCTTTCACCGAACGCTAAGGTATCGATGATTCCGGTTTTGTTCGTCACACATGACGATCTTTTATGGAAGCACTGGTCCAGTGTGGATCGCAACCGCTGGGTGCCGGCGCGCGCCCGCACCCTGGCCGAACTGGCCGGGTGGCGCGAGCGTGGCGGTGCCCTGGTGGTGGTCGATGCCGACCTGCCCAAGCTGCCGCCCTGGACGTCCGAACGCTGGACCAGCGCTTTGTCCGGCATGCGCGTGGTGGTCGCCAGCGCCAGGCCCCATGACGACCAGGGCACCAAGGTGCTGGCGTCGGGGGCCGTCGGCTACTGTCATACCTATACGCCTTTGCGGACCCTGGAGCAGATCCTCGACGTAGTCGATTCCGGAGAAATCTGGATGGGCCGCTCCCTGGTGACGCGCTTGCTGCGCCTGGTCGACAGCCGTAGCAGCGCGACCAGCGGCTGGCAGCCGGAAGTACTTACGGAGCGGGAAAGCCTGGTCGCGCGCCGAGCTGCCGTGGGCGAGGCCAATAATGAAATCGCGGCCGCATTGGGTATCACGGAAAGAACCGTCAAGGCGCATTTGTCGTCGGTGTTCGACAAGCTGGGGGTGACCGACCGCCTGCATCTGGCGCTCAAGGTCCACGGTATCAGCCGCTGATCCAGGCGGCGGGTGAGGGGGAGATGCAACGATCTTTACGCCTGCGCGCCCGCTACGCCATCTGCTGGATGGCGTTGATCTGCCTGCTTTGCAGTTGGGGGATGAGCGGCGCGCTGGAGCTGGACGAGCACAGGCTGGAAAGCCTGGCAGCCAGCCAGTATGGCGCGAAGGGGAGTGCACGGTTGACCGCCTGGCTGCGGCTGCTGCAAGCGGATCGCGACTTGGGCGAAGCCGCCAAGCTGGCTGCCGTCAACGATTTCTGGAATCAGAACGTCGCCCAATCCGAGGATCGTATCGTCTGGGGCACGGAAGATTATTGGGCCACGCCGCTCGAAGCCCTGGGCAAGGGGGCGGGCGACTGCGAGGACTACGTCATCGGCAAGTATTTCTCCCTGATCAAGCTGGGCGTGCCGACCAGCAAGCTGCGCTTCGTCTACGTCAAGGCGCGGGTCGGCGGTCCGCAAAGCACCGAACAGGTGGCGCATATGGTGCTTGGCTATTACCCGACACCCGAAGCCATGCCCCTGGTGCTGGACAGCCTGGTGTCCGGCATCCTGCCGGCGTCGCAGCGCCGCGATCTGGTCCCCATCTTCAGTTTCAATGCCGACGGCGTGTACGTCGACGGCAAGCAAGCCGCGCCGGTCGACCGCATCGGTCGCTGGCGCAATCTGCTGCAGCGCATGGAGCGCGAAGGCATCCGACAGTAAGCCCGCGGGAAGCGAATCATGTCCATACTTCGACAACTTCTATTGAGCATCACGCTGGCCATCGCCATCATCCTGTTGGGGACCCTCGCCTTGAGCGTGACGGCCGCGCGCGACTATCTGGCGGGGCAGTTGCAGGTGCAGAGCAATGACGCGGCGGTGTCGCTGGCACTGTCTCTATCGCAACCGACGAACAGCGACCGCATCACGCAGGAATTGCTGCTGTCGGCCCTGTACGACGGGGGCCACTTTTCCCTGGTCAAGCTGACGGACCCCGATGGCAAGGTCATCATCTCGCGGGTGTCGAGCGCCACGGCTGACGTGCCGGGCTGGTTCCAGCGGCTGGTGCCGCTGTCGGCCAAGTCGGCCACCCACGTGGTGACGGATGGCTGGCGGCAATTGGGTTCAGTCACCTTGACCGCGACGGATGTCTACGCCTGGGAGACCCTGTGGGAAAGCAGCCTGCGCATGATCCTGCTGGTGGTGACCGCCGGTGTGCTGTGGGCGCTGTTCGCTTTTGCTCTGGTGCGCTGGATCCAGAAGCGCCTGTTGGGGGAGGTGGGCGAGCAGTTGCGCGCCATCGGGCGCGGGCAGTGGGGCCAACACCTGGAGCCGCGCGTGCCGGAGCTGAGCGGCATCACCGATGCCCTGAACCAGACACGCGAGCAATTGCGCGCTTCGGCGGACGAACAGAACGCCCGCATCGAGTCCTTGCAGATCGAAGTCAACCAGGATCCCGTGACCGGCCTGGCCAATCGCAAGTACTTCATCAATGAGTTCCGCCGGGAGCTGGACGCGGATAGCGCGCGCACGGTGCCGGACGCGGCCATGCCAGGCGGGCACATCCTGGTGTTCCGCCAGCGCGACCTGGGGGCCATCAACCGCCACATGCCACGTGACTTCGTCGATCAATGGCTGCGTACGCTGGTCGATCGCCTGCGCGCCATGCTGGAGAACATGCAGGTGGATCCATCCGTGCTGGCGCGCCTGAATGGTTCGGACTTCGCCTTGCTGTTGCCGCATTGCCCGGCTCCCAAGGCCATCATGGTGGCGGAGCGCCTGCGCGCGGAATTGCGCACGGCGCGGATACCGGTGGGCGAGGGCGGCTTGTGCCGCTGGGTGCAGGCCTTGGCGGACTATGCACCGGGGGCGCAGATCGGCGATCTGTTGGGACGCCTGGATTACGCCTTGATGCGGGGAGAAAGCGCGGGCGACGACCACGTTCAGCTGACATCGGATGATGAACCCGTGTTGTCCGCCAACAGTGAATCGTCGTGGCGCCAGGTCATCACCGCGGGCATCGAGCGCGAACGCTTCACGCTGGCCTTGCAGCCGCTGACTTTCATTGACGGCCAACTGCTGCGGCAGGAGGCCACGTTGATGCTGCATAGCGAGGATGCCTCCGAGCCGATCCCGGCGCGCCTGTTCATTCCGCCGGCCATACGCCTGGATCTGGCCGCGGACTGCGATATGCAGGCAGTGCGGCTGGCCCTGGATTGGCTGGCAAAGAATCCGGGCGAACTGACGGTACGCCTGTCCATGGCGTCATTGGGGCATCACGATTTCCTGGCCCGACTGGAACGCACCGTGTCCGAGCGCCTGGGGCAGGCCAACCGCTTGATCGCCGAAGTCGATGCGCATGCCCTGGTCGAACGCCATGCGGAAGCGGCGGCGCTGTGCCGGATCGCGACGAAGACGGGGATGCGCGTGGGCGTGCGACGCCTGGCGCAGCAGTTCAATGCCTTGAGCCAGCTGCATGACCTGCAACTGGCGTATGTGAAGCTGGGCGGCGGCTTCGTCGGCGGCATGGCGCACAGCATAGGTAGCCAGCAGCTGACCGTATCGGTGCTGGAAACGGCGCGTGCCTTGAATATCGCCGTGTATGCCGAGGACGTGCCGGATACCGTGACGCGCACCATCCTGGCCAACCTCGGGATTACGATTATGAGCGGAGCAGGGGTTAATTTGTAACGTGCCCTGCGGCTATTCGTCCTCATCCATAAGGCCGATTGCGCCTACAAATATAACGAGTCGTAACTTTATTTCCTACTATGTAATGCCCCGGTGAAGCCGGCACCCCTCCGCTGAAATAAATCTCAATTCAGCAAAAATTAAGCTCATCTTTACGGAACTGTGAAGAAATTATGCGCAATAAAGCGATTTTCTTCGCAGTTGATGCGTCCCTGTCTTAGCCCCAGAATCCCGCCCCACTGCTCGCCTAGATTCCCATCAGTCGTATGGATTAAGAAAAAATTACGCCTCCATGCGATTCAGGCCCCATGCCTGAGTGTTGCCGCGGGAAATTCAGTCGTTACATAAGTCACGTTTTGTCTTTTGGCTATTCTGGGAATGTCATGTCCTCTTTTCGTCTGAAATCCTCGGTGGCACTCGTCGTAATCGCACTGTCCGGCGTTGCCGCCGCGCAGAATGCGCCTATCCCACGAGGCCAACCTGGCGCCGCCAAACCGGCAACCTGGCAGAACTTCGGCAAGTCGGGTTCGAGCACCGTTTCAAGCACGCCGTCGACTTCGGTCGCGCAAGCCGCGCCCGTAGCAACGCCGGCGCCGGCGCCCGCCGCTGCCGCACCCGCTGTTAAACCGTCGCCCGCACCCGCCGTTGCCCCGGCCCCGGCCAAGCCGGCAGCGCCGGTGGCCGCCGCCAGCACCGCGTCGTCCAACGGTGGCACCACGATCTACCAGGTCGTCGAGCAGACCCTGCTCAGCAACCCGGAAATCCAGGCCCGTTATCACGACTTCCGTTCTTCGCTGGAAGGCCAGAACGTGGCCCGCGCCGGTTTCCTGCCGCAGGTCAACGCCCAGGGCTACTACGGCCACGAATGGCAGAACCACTTGCCGGGCGACAACTCGTCGCAGAACTGGAAGCGCCCCGGCTACAACCTGGAACTGCGCCAGCTGCTGTTCGACGGCTTCAAGACCAATAGCGACGTCAAGCAAGCCGGCTTCGAAAAGCTGTCGCGCTTCTATGACCTGCTGGCCACCAGCGACGACATGGCCCTGACCGCCGTGCAGGCCTACGTGGACCTGCAGCGCTACCGCGACCTGGAGCTGCTGGCCCGCACCAACTATCGCCTGCATGAAGAAACGCTGAAGCAGATCCGCGAACGCTCGGAATCCGGCGTTGGCCGCCGCGTGGACATGGAACAGGCGGGTGGCCGCCTGTCCCTGGCGCAGACGAACCTGATGACGGAAAGCGCCAACCTCAACGACGTGACGTCGCGCTTCCGCCGCGTCACCGGCATGAGCGCGCCCACGACCCTGGCCGCCACGCCCCGCATTGAAGACCGCCTGCCGAACAAGCCGTCGACGTTCGACGATTCGCTGCGCAGCAACCCCAGCGTGCTGTCCAAGCAGGCCTTGCTGCAGGCGGCCGAAGCCGGCCAGCAGTCGGCCAAGGGCGCGTTCTCGCCCAAGTTCGAATTCGTGGCTTCGTCGGGCACGGATACCTCGCAACCGGGCAGCGACTACCGCAACGTGCGCAGCTCCAACGTGCAGGTCTTGATGACCTACAACCTGTACCGCGGCGGCGGCGATGCCGCGCGTGTGCGCCAGACCTCGGAGCAGGGCTATGCCGCGCGCGACGTGCGCGACTACACCTGCCGCAACGTGCAGCAGGACCTGGCCGTGGCGTGGAACAACATCGTCCATTTGCGCCAGTCCCTGCCTTACCTGCGTGACCACGAAGTGGCCACCACCAAGGTGCGCGACGCCTATCGCCAGCAATTCCAGATCGGCCAGCGCACGCTGCTCGACCTGCTGGACACGGAAAACGAGTTGTTCGAATCGCGCCGCTCCCTGACCAATGCCTTGTACGACCTGCAGACCGCCCAGTTCCGCTGGCTGGCGCTGTCGCACAAGCTGCTGCCCGCCCTGGGCATCCGTGCGGCCAAGGACGAGACGCCTGAAGAGAACGGCAAGCTGGCCATGACCGACGAGATCATCAAAACCTGCAACTCGACGGTGCCTGACGAAAGCCGCCTGGAACCGGTCAAGGTCCAGTACCGCGACGGCAACGCGCCGCCGGACTTCGTCCCCGCGAACGCGGACAAGGCCGCGCCCGCCGGCGGCAAGTGGTGATGCACCGTGGCGATCAATGAGGAAGATGATTTTTCAAGGTTGGACGCGGACTTCGTTCGAGTCCTGGAAGATCTGATCGACACCTTGATCGCCAACGGCACGCTGCGCCTGACCGACCTTCCGGTTCAGGCGCAGCAAAAGCTGACGCGTCGAAAACAGCAGCGGGCGCGCCTGGCAGAACATCTGGATTTGCTTGGTGATGAAGACGGACAAGTTATTTGACCGCTCGCTGGATTCCTGGCGTGTCGATCCTCGCAGTACCCATGACGATCCGCTGCTGGATTGCCTGGTTGAGTTGACCCGTGTCCATGGCGTGCCGTCGACCGCGCAAGCGTTGTCGGCGGGCCTGCCGCTGGTGGACCAGCGTTTGACGCCGGCCTTGCTGCCGCGCGCCGCGGCGCGTGCACAGTTGGCTGCGCGGGTGGTGAAACGGACGCTGCGGCAGATTCCCGCCGACATTCTGCCCGCCATCCTGTTCCTGAAGGACGACCGGGCCTGTCTGTTGCTGGAAGCGCGCGACGACAAATACCTGGTCAGCCATCCGGAACTGGGCGCCGGCGCCGTCGAGATCGACAGCGCGCAGCTGGCCGAGGACTACATCGGCCTGGCCTGCTATGTACGCCCGCAGTTCCGCTTCGATGCCCGTTCGCCCGAAGTCAACAAGGTGCGCAGCAAGCACTGGTTCTGGGCGGCCATCTTCGAGAACCGGCGGCTGTATCGCGACGCTTTGCTGGCGGCCCTGCTGATCAACGTGTTCGCCATGGCCATGCCCTTGTTCACCATGAACGTGTATGACCGCGTGGTGCCGAACAATGCCATCGAGACCCTGTGGGTGCTGGTGGTGGGCATTTCCTTGGTAGTGATCTTCAATACCATCCTGACGACCGCGCGCTCCCATGTCGTCGACAGCGCGAGCAAGCGCGTGGACGTGCGGCTGTCGTCGCTGATCATGGAGCGGGTGCTGGACCTGCGCATGGAAGGGCGGCCGGTGTCGGTCGGCTCCTTCGCGGCCAACCTGCGGTCCTTCGAATCTGTCCGTGATTTCATTGCTTCGGCGACGATTACATCGCTGGTCGATCTGCCGTTCATCGTGCTGTTCCTGCTGGTGCTGTCCTGGATTTCTCCGTGGATGATCCTGCCGCCGCTGGTCGCCATCGTGTTGATCGTGCTGGTATCGCTGGCGGCGCAGATGCGCATGGAAACGCTGACGATGTCGACCTATCAGGCCTCCTCGCAGCGCAACGCGACCCTGGTCGAAGCGCTGTCCGGTCTGGAAACCGTCAAGACGCTCAATGCCCAGGGCGCCATGCAGCGCAACTGGGAGCGGTCCACCGAGTTCATCGCGCAGGCCAGCGGCAAGCTCAAGCTGATCTCGTCGACCACCGTGGGCTTCGTGTCGGCCATGCAGCAGCTGGTGTCGATCTCCGTAGTGGTGATCGGTGTGTACCTGGCGCACGATTCCAATATATCCATGGGCGGCATCATTGCCGCGTCCATGATCAGCGGCCGTTGTCTGGTGCCCCTGGGCCAGGTGGCGGGCCTGCTGATGCAGTACCAGAACGCCCGCACGTCGCTGGGCTCCATCGATAACTACATGCAGTTGCCGGTGGAGCGGCCCGAGTCGGCCGAGTTCCTGCACCGGCCGGTGTTCAAGGGCACCCTGGAGTTCCGCAACGTGACGTTCTCGTATCCCGGTGCCGCACAGCCGGCGTTGCGGGATGTGTCCTTCAAGCTGGCCGCGGGTGAGCGCATCGGCATCATCGGCCGTATCGGCTCGGGCAAGACGACGCTGGAAAAGCTGATACTGGGCCTGTACCAGCCGCAGGAGGGCATCGTGCTGCTCGACGGCGTGGACGTGCGCCAGATCGATCCGGCCGACCTGCGCCGTGCCATCGGTTACGTACCGCAGGACCCCGTGCTGTTCTACGGCAGCTTGAAACACAATCTGGCCATGGGCGCGCCGTTCGCCGACGACGCCAGCATTCTGGCGGCCGCCCAGGTGGCGGGCGTCCATGAGTTTGCCGACGTGCATCCCAATGGTTTTGACATGCTGATCGGCGAGCGGGGCGAATCGCTGTCCGGTGGCCAGCGCCAGGCCGTGGCTGTCGCCCGGGCGCTGATCAACGACCCGCCGGTGCTGCTGCTGGACGAGCCCAGCAGCAATATGGATCATCAGAGCGAGTCGCGCCTGAAGGCGCAGCTGGCCGCGGCCAGCGCGCGCAAGACCCTGTTGCTGGTCACGCACCGCACGGCGCTGCTGGAGATGGTCAGCCGTCTGCTGGTGATCGATAACGGTCGTATCGTGGCCGATGGTCCCAAGGACCAGGTCGTCGAGGCCTTGCGTGCGGGCCGCGTGGGCAAGGGGAGCTGAGCATGAATACCGACGCTCTCAAACCCCGGCGCTCCATCCTGGCCACGCTGCTGCGTTTGCCCGCGCTGCCTTTCATGTGGGTGATGGATCTGCTGATCTACGGCAGCGAACGCGGTCATCCCAAGGTCACCACGGGCTACTCCGGCAATGCCGAATGGGCCATTCACCAGGCCGAGGCGCGCGGCGCCCGGGTGCTGCTGTGGTCGTCGCTGCTGGTGGTCAGTGCGCTGCTGGCCTGGGCGTATCTGGGCTATATCGACGAAGTGGTGCGCGGGGATGGCAAGGTCGTGCCGTCGCGTCAGGTCCAGGTCGTGCAAAGCCTGGATGGCGGCAGCGTCCAGGAAATCCTGGTGCGGCCCGGCCAGCAGGTCGAGCCCGGCCAGGTAATGCTGCGCATCGACCCCACGCGCTTCAATTCCTCCCTGGGCGAAAACAACGCCGAGTACCTGTCGCTGCTGGCCAAGGCCGCGCGGCTGCACGCCCTGGCTACGGGTGATGTTTACCAGGCGCCGCCCGAGGTGGTCGCCAAACTGCCGGCCGCCGCGGAAAGCGAACGCAATGCCTGGATCCAGCGCACCAATGAGCTGAACGCCACGGTCGCCGTCGCCCGGGAACAGGTCAAGCAGCGCCAGGAAGAACTGCGCGAAACCGAAACCAAGCGCGACCAGGCGTCGACCACGTGTTCCTTGACGTCCCGCGAGATGGCGGTCACCCGGCCTCTGCTCAAGAGCGGCGCGGTGTCCGAGGTGGATCTGTTGCGCCTGCAGCGCGACGTCACCAAGAGCTGCGGCGACGCCAAGGGGGCGGAAGCATCGATCGACCGTATCCAGGCCTCGATCAAGGAAGCGCAGAGCAAGGTGCAGGAGGCGGAGTTGAACATCCGCAACCAGGCCCGCAGCGAACTGATGGATACCAATACCAAGCTGGCGACCCTGCACGCGGGGCAGGTGGCCTTGGCCGACAAGGTCAAGCTGGCGGAGATCCGGTCGCCGGTGCGCGGCACGGTCAAGACCCTGTTGAATAACACCGTGGGTGGTGTGGTGCAGCCCGGCAAGGACATCCTGGAGGTAGTGCCGACGGACGATACCCTGCTGCTGGAAGTGCGCATCAACCCGCGCGACGTGGGCTTCCTGCATCCCCAGCAAAAGGCCGAGGTCAAGTTCACCGCCTACGACTATTCGATCTACGGCGGGCTGGAGGGGCAGGTCGAGTCCATCGGCGCCGACACGATCACCGACGAGCGCGGCAACTCCTTCTACATCGTCCGCATCCGGACGGAGAAGTCCAGCCTGGGTAACGGCACCATGCCCGTCATCCCCGGCATGGTGGCCGAGGTCCACATCCTGACGGGCAAACGGACGGTGCTGCAGTATCTGCTCAAACCCATCCTGCGCGCCAAGTCAACGGCATTCACGGAACGTTAAGGCTCCCACAGGCTGATCGCGATGAAAGTCACACCGGTTCTTTGCGTCACCCATGATGATCTGCTCTGGAAACACTGGTCCGGCCTGGGCACGCACGGCTGGTTGCCCGCGCGTGGGCTCGCGCTGGCCGAGCTGGTGCGTTGGCGGGAGCAGCGCCGCGGCCTGGTCCTGATTGACGTGGACCTGCCTCGCTTGCCGGACATGGCCAGCGAGGAATGGCGCCAGGCGACCGCCGGCTTGAAGGTGGTGGTGGCCAGCGCGCGGCCGCACGACGAACAGGGCACCAAGGTGCTGGCGGCTGGCGCGGTGGGCTACTGCCATACCTACGCCCCGGCGGCGGCCTTGGCCCAGGTCCTGGACGTGGTCGGCGCAGGGGAGATATGGATGGGGCGGTCACTGGTGCAGCGCTTCCTGCGTCTGGTCGACAGCCGTGCCGGGACCCAGGCGGCCTGGCACAACGACGTGTTGACCGAGCGGGAAAGCACAGTGGCCCGGCAGGCGGCCGTGGGCGACAGCAATCAGGAAATCGCCACGGCGCTGGGCATTACCGAGCGCACGGTCAAGGCGCATCTGTCCGCCGTGTTCGAGAAACTTGGCGTGAGCGACCGGCTGCAACTGGCCCTGCGCGTGCACGGGATCTCGCGCGCCTGAGTTCGACCCTTCGAATTCATCAAATTCTTCAAGTTCTTCAAATAATTTTCAAAACCTGTCCTTGAGGACAATACCGCGTCGGGCTGTGGTTCTTCAGTATTGCGTCATCTAAAACCGGAGCAATCCAAATGGCCAATACCCAACCCGCAGTCGTCACCCAAGTCACCGGTCGTGCTTGGATCCGCAATAGCGATGGTTCCTTGACCGAACTGCATGTCGGCAGCCGCGTCCCCGCCGACAGCGACGTGGTCACGGCGGGCGGCGCCACCGTCGCCCTGCAGGTCAACGATGGATTGCCCCTGATCATCGGCGAGAACCGCGACGTGTCGTTCAACGCCGACATGGCCGGCCAGCCCGTCGATCCGAAGGAAGCCAGCGTGGCGCCCCCGCAGGGCACGGATTCCGAGCGCCTGTTGGCCGCCCTGAATTCCGGCCAGGATCCGTTCGATAACCTCGAACCGACGGCCGCCCTGATTTCCGGCGGTGGCGACGGCGGCGGCAGCAGCTTCGTGCGCCTGGCCCGTGTCGTTGAATCGACTACCCCGCTGGACCTGGTGAACGGTGTCTCCGCCGCGCCGGCCGCCAACGTCGGCATCGCGGACGCCGCTTCGTCGACCACCGCCCTGAATGACTCGCCCAACGCGGTCAACGACGTCCAGGCCACGACGGAGAAGTCCACCGTCAGCGGCAACATCCTGACCAACGATACGGATCCCAACGGCGACGCCCTGGCCATCGTGTCGGTGGGCACCGCCGCCATGGTGACCGGCGGCGTGACCGTGGCCGGCAGCAACGGCGGCACCTTCACCGTGTTCGCCGACGGCAGCTACGTGTTCAATCCGGGCGACGCCTTCCATCAGCTGGCCAACGGCCAAAGCGCCACGTCGTCCGTCAGCTACACCGTGACCGATCCCTTCGGCGCCACGTCCACCGCCACCCTGACCGTCACGGTCAACGGACTGAACGACGCCCCGACGTCGACCGCCGTGCAGACGCAGAATGCGGTGGATGCACAGAACAGCGTCAACCTGAACGTGTCCGGCAACTTCGCCGATGTCGACAATGGCGACCGCCTGACGTTCTCGGCTACCGGCCTGCCGCCTGGCCTGACCATCGATCCGGTCACCGGCGTGATTTCCGGCAATGTCGATCATTCCGCTTCGCAAGGCGGCGACCACGGCGTGTACACGGTCATCGTGACCGCCACCGACTTGCTCGGCGCCACGTCCAGCCAGACCTTCACGTGGAACATCACCAACCCCGCCCCCACGGCCGTGGGCGACACGGCGGTTGCCACGCAGGACAGCGGCGTCGAAGTGTCGGCCGCCAATGGCGTGCTGCGCAATGACACCGATCCCGATGGCGACACGCTGTCGGTGGGCGCCGTCAACGGCAACACCGGCCTGGTCGGCCAGGCCGTGGCCGGCGACCACGGCGGCAGCTTCACGCTGAACGCCGACGGCAGCTACTCGTTCAATCCGGGCTCTGATTTCAAGAGCCTGCACGGCGGCGAAAGCGCCACCACCTCCATCACCTACACCGTCACCGACGGCGAAGGCGGCACCTCCACCGCGACCCTGACCGTGACGGTCAACGGCGCCGACGACGTTGCCGTGATCACCCCCGACGGCGACAGCGGCGACCGTGGCGCCGTCAAGGAAGACGGCGTGCTGGAGACCTCCGGCAAGCTGAACATCGTCGACCCGGACGCCGGCCAGGCCGCCTTCGTGGTCCAGAGCAATGCTGCCGGCCAGCACGGCACGTTCAGCATCGACGCGGACGGCAACTGGCATTACGCCTTGACCAACGATGATCCCAAGGTGCAAGCCCTGGCCGCCGGCGAGCAGCTGACCGAGACGTTCACGGTTACCTCCATCGACGGCACCACCAGCACCGTCACCGTGACCATCGACGGCACCAACGACATCCCGGCCATCAGCGGGGAAGCGGCCGGTGGCGTGACCGAAGACGGCACGCAGAGCGCGACCGGGCAGCTGACGGTGGCCGATGTCGACACCAGCGACATCCACACGTGGAGCGTGCAGGGCGACGGCAAGGGCGCCTACGGCACCTTCACCGTCGATGCCGACACGGGCAAGTGGACCTACGTCATCGATAACGAAGCCGCCCAGGCGCTGACGTCCAAGGACGCCATCACGGAAACGTACACCGTCCAGGTCGACGACGGCCATGGCGGCACGACGACTCAGGACGTCACCGTCACCATCCAGGGCACGGATGACGGCGCGGTCGTCACCCCGCATGAGGTTGGCGCCGACCAGGGTTCGGTGACCGAAGACACCACGGTGACCACCAGCGGCAAGCTGGACGTGGTCGACCCCGATGCCGGCCAGGCCAATTTCACGCCGCAGACGGACAAGGCCGGTACCTACGGCACCTTCAGCATCGACGCCGACGGCAACTGGACCTACAAGCTGAACAACGACGCCGCCAATGTGCAGGCGCTGGCCGCCGGCCAGGAAAAGACGGAAACCTTCGAGGTCAGCACCATCGACGGCACGACGTCGGAAATTACGGTGACCATCGTCGGCACCAATGACCTGCCGGTCATCAGCGGCACGGCCACCGGCTCGGTGATCGAAGACGGCACGCAGAAGGCGACCGGCCAACTGGCTGTGAGCGACGTCGACACCGGCGATACGCACACCTGGAGCGCAGTGGGCGCCACCAAGGGAGCCTACGGCACGTTCAGCGTGGACGCGGACGGCAAGTGGACCTATACGCTGGACAACAAGGCGGCTCAAGCGCTGACGTCCGCTGACTCGATCCAGGAAACCTATAAGGTCCAGGTCGCCGACAACCACGGCGGTATCACCACCCAGGACGTCACCGTCACCATCCAGGGTACGGACGATAAGGCCGTCATCAAGCCGCATGGCCTGTTCGACGGCTATGGCTTCACCACTGAAGATGTGATCAAGTCCACCGGCGGCAAGCTGGACGTGACGGATCCGGACGCCGGCCAGGCCGTGTTCCAGGTGCAGAAGGATACCGCCGGCACGTATGGCGTGTTCTCGATCGACGCCAGCGGCAAGTGGACCTACGTCCTGAACAACGACGCCGCCAATGTGCAGGCGCTGGGCTTGGGTGAAACCAAGACCGAAAAGTTCACGGTCGCTTCCGCCGACGGCACGACCTTCCAGGTGACGGTCTACGTGGCCGGCACCAACGACGCGCCGGTCATCAGCGGCCAGGCGGCGGGTGCGGTGCAGGAAGACGTGGTGAAGTCGGCCACCGGCCAACTGGTCTCCACCGACGTCGACGCGCATGACGGCGCCAGCTGGAGCGTGGTGGGCGGCAAGGGCTCCTACGGCTCGCTGTCCATCGACAGCACCGGCAAGTGGACCTACACGCTGGACAACGCCGCCGCGCAGAAGCTGGGCGCGTCCGATACGGTTACCGAGAAGTTCACCGTCCTGGTCAGCGACGGCCACCTCGGCTTCGACAGCCAGGTCGTGACGATCACGGTGCAGGGCACCAATGACGCCGCCATCATCAGCGGCGTCAAGACCGGCGCTGTCGTCGAAGACGGTACCCTGGTGACCAGCGGCAAGCTGACCGTCACCGACGTGGACCAGGGCCAGTCGTCCTTCCAGGTGCAGACCAACGTTGCCACGGACCACGGCACGTTCTCGGTCGACGCCAAGGGCAACTGGACCTTTACGCTGAACAACGCCAATGCCGATGTGCAGGCGCTGGGCGCCACCGAGAAGCTGACGGAGACCATCACGGTCAAGTCCTTCGACGGCACGGAAAGCCAGGTAGTCGTGACCATCCAGGGCACCAATGACCTGCCGGTGATCAGCGGCGAAGCCGTGGGCACCGTCAAGGAAGACGCCATCCAGTCGGTGACCGGCCAGTTGAACGTCAGCGACGTCGACACGCACGATACGCACACGTGGAGCGTGGTCGGTGCCGGCACGGGCACTTACGGCGCCTTCACGGTTGACGCCGCCACCGGCAAGTGGACCTACACGCTGGACAACGCCGCGGCGCAGGCCTTGACGTCCAAGGATTCCATCCAGGAGACGTACAAGGTCGAGGTCGAGGACAGCAGTGGCGGCAAGACCGTCCAGGAAGTCACCGTTACGATTCAGGGCACGGACGACGTCGCCATCATCACGCCGCATGGTCCGGTGGGTGATACCGGTGTCGTTGCCGAAGACGGCAAGTACCAGGAAGCGAGCGGCAAGCTGGATGTGGTGGATCCGGACGCGGGCCAGGCCGTATTCCAGGTGCAGACCGGCACGGCCGGCACCTACGGCACGTTCACCATCGATGCCAACGGCAACTGGCACTACACGCTGAACAATTCCAGCGATGCCGTGCAGGGGCTGAGCGAGAACCAGCTGGTCAAGGACCAGTTCACGGTGTACTCCGCCGATGGCACCGCGTCGCAGGTGTCGATCCTGATCACCGGCACCAATGACGCCCCGGTGATCGGCGGCACGGCCGCCGGCACGGTGGTGGAAGATAAGACCTTCAGCATCGACGGTCAGCTGACCGTGACCGATGTGGATACGCTGGATACCCACTCGTTCTCGATTACGGGCGCCAACAAGGGCACCTACGGCAGCTTCGCGGTGGACGCGTCGACCGGCAAGTGGACCTATACGCTGGACAACGCGGCTGCGCAGTCGCTGGGCGCCGGCAAGACGGCTGTCGAGTATTACTACGTCAAGGTCAGCGATGGCCAGGGCGGCTTCGACACGCAGAAGGTGGCGATCACCGTCGAAGGCACCAACGACGCTGCCGTGATCACGCCGCATCAGGCGGGTGATGACAAGGGCACCGTCTTCGAGGACGGCGGGATCATTCTCGGCTGGACCAACGGCAAGCTGGACGTGACGGACGTGGACACTGGCGAAGCCAAGTTCCAGACGCAAAGCAATGTCAATACCGACCACGGTAGCTTCTGGATCGACGCCAGCGGCAACTGGACGTATGTCCTGAAGAGCAGCGATCCGACCGTGCAGGCGCTGGGCCTGGGCGAGAAGATGCTCGACACCATCACGGTGAAGTCCGCCGACGGCACGACCAGCCAGGTCGTGGTCACCATTATCGGCACCAATGACGCCCCGTCCATCAGCGGCGTGGTCACCGGCAAGGTTGTCGAAGACACCACCAAGACGGCGACGGGCCAATTGTCCGTGACCGACGTCGATGCCACCGATACCCACACGTGGGCCATCGTCGGCAGCACCAAGGGTACGTACGGCGCCATCACGGTGGACGCTGCCACCGGCAAGTGGACCTACACCATCGACGACAAGGCGTCGCAGTCCCTGGGCGAAGGGAAGACCGCGACTGAAACCTACTCCGTGCGCGTCAGCGACGGGAATGGCGGATTCGACACCAAGACGGTGACGATCACCATTCAGGGCGTGAACGACTCCGCGGTAATCGTTCCGCACGTCACCGGTGCTGACAAGGGCGCGGTGACTGAAGACGTGACGGCCAAGAACACCGCCAGCGGCAAGCTGGACGTGACCGACGTGGACACGGGTGAAGCCAAGTTCCAGACGCAGACCAACGTCGATGCCGGCCACGGCAAGTTCTCCATCGACGTGAACGGCAACTGGACCTACAAGCTGGACAACAGCAATTCGGAAGTCCAGGCTCTGGGCGCCGGCAAGACCTTGACCGAGACCATCACGGTCAAGTCGCTTGACGGCACCAGCAGCCAGGTTCTGGTGACGATCACCGGCACCAACGACGCCGCTGTCATCACCCCGCATGTCACCGGTGCCGACAAGGGTGCCGTGACCGAAGACACGCCCGCCAAGAACACGGCCAGCGGCAAGCTGGATGTGACGGACGTGGACACGGGCGAAGCCAAGTTCCAGGTGCAGGACAACGTCAACGCGGGCCATGGCACGTTCTCCATCGATGCCGACGGCAACTGGGCCTACAAGCTGGACAACAGCAATGCTGAAGTCCAGGCTCTGGGCGCCGGCAAGACCTTGACCGAGACCATCACGGTCAAGTCGCTTGACGGCACCAGCAGCCAGGTTTTGGTGACGATCACCGGCACCAACGACGCCGCGCAGATCTCGGCGCACAGCCAGGGTTCCGACAAGGGTGCTGTGACCGAGGACGTACCGGCCCAGAACACGGCCAGCGGCAAGCTGGACGTGACGGATGTCGACACGGGTGAAGCCAAGTTCCAGACGCAGACCAACGTCAATGCCGGCCACGGCAAGTTCTCCATCGACGCCAACGGCAACTGGACCTACAAGCTGGACAACAGCAATTCGGAAGTCCAGGCTCTCGGCGCCGGCAAGACCTTGACCGAGACCATCACGGTCAAGTCGCTTGACGGCACCAGCAGCGAGGTCGTGGTGACGATCACCGGCACGAACGATGCCGCTGTCATCACCCCGCATGTCACCGGTGCCGACAAGGGTGCCGTGACCGAAGACACGCCCGCCAAGAACACCGCCAGCGGCAAGCTGGATGTGACGGACGTGGACACGGACGAAGCCAAGTTCCAGACGCAGGACGACGTCAACGCCGGCCACGGCAAGTTCTCCATCGACGCCGACGGCAACTGGACCTACAAGCTGGACAACGGCAATGCTGATGTCCAGGCTCTGGGTGCCGGCAAGACCTTGACCGAAACCATCACGGTCAAGTCGCTTGACGGCACCAGCAGCCAGGTTCTGGTGACGATCACCGGCACCAACGACGCCGCTGTCATCACCCCGCATGTCACCGGCGCCGACAAGGGCGCGGTCACCGAGGACGTTCCCGCCCAGAACACCGCCAGCGGCAAGCTGGACGTGACCGACGTGGACACGGGTGAAGCCAGGTTCCAGGTGCAGACCAACGTCAACGCCGGCCACGGCACGTTCTCCATCGACGCCAACGGCAACTGGACCTACAGCCTCAACAACGCCAACGCCGAAGTCCAAGCCTTGGGCAAGGGTGAGACGTTGGATGAGGTCATCACGGTCAAGTCCCTGGATGGCACGCAAAGCACGGTCGTCGTCACCATTACCGGCACCAATGACGACCCGGTCATTTCCGGCCAGTCCACGGGTACCGTGACGGAAGACGCCACTGTCCTCACCGCCACCGGCCAGCTGGCCGTGTCCGACAAGGACGCTCACGATACGCATACGTGGACCGTGGCGAACGGCGGGCAGGGTACCTACGGCGTGCTCACCGTCGACAGCACCGGCAAGTGGACCTACACGCTGAACAATGCCTCCGCTCAGTCCCTGAGCAGCGGCGACAAGCCGACCGAGACCTTCACCGTGTCGGTGAACGACGGCCACGGCGGCGTGACGACCCAGCAGGTGACGGTCGCCGTGCAGGGCGTAAATGACGCGCCTACCGCGGCTAACGGCTCCGCGCACATCGATGTGGGTCAGACCCATGTGTTCACGGCGGGCGATTTCTCGTTCACCGACGGTGCGGGCGAGCACAACAGCCTGCAAAGCGTCATCATCACCGGCCTGCCCGGCAGTGGCTCCCTGACCTTGAACGGCTCGGCGGTGACGGCCGGCCAGTCGGTCTCGGCCGCCGACATCGCCGCCGGCAAACTGATCTACACCCCGGCAGCGGGCGGCGGCGACGCCTCCTTCGGCTTCAAGGTGCAGGACAACGGCGGTACCGCGAATGGCGGCCATGACACGTCGGACACCTACACCTTCAACCTGTCGACCGACGGCGTGGTGAAGGGCGCCAATGACGGCACCGGTGTCATCAACGGCGGCTCGGGCAACGACATTATCGTCGGCGACCAGGGCGGTACGAACACGATCATCGTTCCGGGCAAGAGCTACAACGTGGCCCTGGTCATCGACCACTCGGGCAGCATGGACGATTCGGCCGATGGCACCCGCAACGGCGAGTCGCGCCTGGATCTGGTCAAGGATGCGCTGCTCAACCTGCTGAAAACGCTCGATACGCACACCGGTGGCGTGGTCAACGTCACGCTGATTGGCTTCAGCACCAGCGCCGACGCGCCTGTGACAGTGAACAACCTTACGGTCGACAACGTCCAGAAGCTGATCGACGCCATCAACAAGCTGCAGCCGACGGATCAGACCAACTACGAAGCTGCGTTCAACTCGGCGGTATCGTGGTTCAACGCGCAGGCCAAGGCCGGCCTGACCGGCAGCAACTATGAGAACGTCACTTACTTCCTGACCGACGGCAATCCTAACGCCTACGTCAACAACAGCGGCAAGAACGTCACCGATGGTACTGACCAGACCAACCTGCAGGAATCGGTCAACTCGTTCAGCAGCCTGAGCAGCGTCAGCGCTGTCCATGCCATCGGTATCGGCGATGACATCAACGCCAACTGGCTGAAGTTCTTCGACAATACGGCGACCGGCGGTACGCAGCTCGGCTCGGTGGCCTTCGGTTCGACGACGTCGACATTGGCCAGTTTCGAGAACAACAGCGGCCTGAACAACGTCAACAACTGGACGGCGGAAAGCGGTACGCCCAAGAGTGCCCTCACCACGGACTACGAAGGGTTCTTCTCCACGAACTCCTACGCCGTGCTGACGGACACCTACAACACGGCCGCCAACGCCACCCAGACGGCATCCACTGTCTCGACGTCCGCCTTCACGCTTGCCGCCAACAGCGCCTTGAAGTTCGACCTGGAGACCGCTGGTTTCAACGTCGGCGACCGCTATACCTGGACCGTGATGCAGAACGTCAACGGCGTGTGGACGGCCACCAGCTACACCGGTACGGGCACGGCGGCATTGAAGAACTGGACCACGATCACGACCGACATGTTGGGCGCCGGCCAGTACAAGCTGCAGTTCTCCGTGCTGGACAACACCACGGGCCGCAATAACGCTTCCGCGCAGTTGCTCATCGACAATATCCAGGCCGTGGTTTACTCGGTCGTCGCGGCTCAGGCCGGCGACGTCGATATCGTCCACAAGGGCTCGGACCTGGACACCGCCCTGCAAGGCGGCAGCTCCTCCCACGACCCGCTGCCGGTCAATGGCGACACCATCAACGGTGGTGACGGCAACGACATCATCTTCGGTGACACCATCAATACGGATAACCTGGCGTGGGCGGGCCATGCGGCCGGTACGCACAACGGACAGGGGATGCAAGGCCTGGTCGACTACCTGACCGCAACGTCCGGCCATGCACCGACCGAAGCGGATATCTACCAAGCCATCCAGAGCAGCGTCAACCCGGCAACCGGCGCCAGCACGTTCGACGTCAGCGGCGACACCCGCGGCGGTGATGACGTCATCCACGGTGGCAACGGTAACGACATCATCTTCGGCCAGGGCGGTAACGACACCCTGTACGGCGATGACGGCAACGACATCATCTACGGCGGTGAAGGCAACGACACCCTGTACGGTGGTGCCGGCAACGACACCCTCTACGGCGGCAACGGTAACGACATCCTGATCGGCGGCAAGGGTGATGACATCCTGGTCGGCGGCGCGGGTAGCGATACCTTCAAGTGGCTGGCCGACGACCAGGGCACGGTGGCGCATCCGGCGGTGGACACGATCAAGGACTTCTCGACGGCCCTGCCCGCGGCCGGCGGCGATGTCCTGGATCTGGCCGGCCTGCTGCATAACCCGACGGATGGTGACCTGAGCAAGTTCCTGCACTTCACCAAGGACGGCGCCAACACGGTCATCCAGGTGAGCACGACCGGCCAGGTGGGCACGGGCTTCGACCAGAAGATCGTGCTGGAAGGGGTCGACCTGACCAACGGCGGCGCACTGAAGAACGACCAGGCGATCATCAACGATCTGCTGCAAAAGCAGAAGCTGCACGGTCACGACTGATGTAGGGCAGTATCCGGGCATTGTCTTGCGATTTGCAGGGCGATGCCCGGCGTTACGCTGTGTTTTAAGATGCCTAGCTCCCTCCGCCTGCGTGCCGTCTTAGCCCTGTGCTGGACGGCTTTGATCTGCCTGGTCTGTGGCTGGGGGATGAGCGCCGCGCTGGAGCTGGACAGTCATCGGCTGGAAAGCCTGGCGGCCAGCCGCTATGGCGCGAAGGGAAGCGAGCGGGTGGCGGCCTGGCTGCAACTGCTCCAGGAAGATCGCGACATGGCCGAAGCCGACATGCTGGCCAGCATCAATGACTTCTGGAACCGGCGTGTCATCCAGTCCGAGGACCAGGTCGTGTGGGGCGTGCCCGACTACTGGGCCACGCCGCTGGAAGCCCTGGGCAAGGGCGCCGGCGACTGCGAAGACTTCGTCATCGGCAAGTATTTCTCCCTGATCAAGCTGGGCGTGCCGACCAGCAAGCTGCGCTTCGTCTACGTCAAGGCGCGGGTTGGCGGCCCGGAAAGCACCGACCAGGTGGCGCATATGGTGCTGGGTTACTACCCGACGCCCAATTCCATGCCGCTGGTCCTGGACAGCCTGGTGTCAGGCATCCTGCCGGCATCGCAGCGCCGCGATCTGGTTCCCATCTTCAGTTTCAATGCCGACGGCGTGTACGTCGACGGCAAGCAAGCCGCGCCGGTCGACCGTATCGGCCGCTGGCGCAATCTGCTGCAGCGCATGGAGCGCGAAGGCATTCGACCGTAAGCCCGCGGGTAGCGAACCATGTCCATACTTCGACAACTTCTATTGAGCATCACGCTGGCCATCGCCATCATCCTGTTGGGGACTCTGGCCTTGAGCGTGACGGCCGCGCGCGACTATCTTGCCGGGCAGTTGCAGGTGCAGAGCAATGACGCGGCGGTATCGCTGGCCCTGTCGTTGTCGCAGCCGGCGAACAGCGATCGGATCACGCAGGAGCTGCTGGTTTCCGCGCTGTTCGACGGGGGGCATTTCTCCCTGGTCAAGCTGACGGATCCGCAAGGCAAGGTTGTGATCACGCGCAGTACGGACGCCTTGGCCGCCGTGCCGGGCTGGTTCCAGCGGCTGGTGCCGCTGTCGGCCAAGTCGGCCACCCATGTGGTGACGGACGGCTGGCGGCAGTTGGGGGAGGTCACCCTGACCGCCACGGATATCTACGCGTGGGAGACCCTGTGGGGCAGCAGCCTGCGCATGATCTTGCTGGTGGTCGCGTCGGGCGCGGTCTGGGCCTTGTTCGCCTTTGCCCTGGTGCGCTGGATCGAGAAGCGGTTGTTGGCCGAGGTGGGCGAGCAGATGCGCGCCATCGGCCGCGGCCAGTGGGGTCAAAGGCTGGCGCCGCGGGTGCCGGAACTCAGCGGCATCACGGACGCCCTGAATCAGACCCGCGATCAGCTGCGCGCCAGCGCGGACGAGCAGAACGCCAAGATCGAATCGCTGCAGATCGAGGTCAACCGGGATCCGGTGACGGGCCTGGCCAATCGCAAGTATTTCATCAACGAATTCCTGCGTGAGCTGGATCCGGATCGCGCCTTGACGGGGCCGGGCGCCAGCGCGCCGGGCGGCCATATCCTGGTGTTCCGCCAACGCGATCTGGGGGCGATCAACCGCCATATGCCGCGCGAGTTCGTGGACCAATGGCTGCGCACGCTGGTCGAGCGCCTGCGTGCCATGCTGGAGAACATGCAAGTGGGCGAGCCCGTGCTGGCGCGCTTGAATGGTTCGGATTTTGCCTTGCTGTTGCCGCATTGCTCGGCGCCCAAGGCCATCATGGTGGCCGAGCGGCTACGCGCGGAACTGCGTACGGCGCGCATACCGGTGGGCGAGGGCGGCTTGTGCCGCTGGGTGCAGGCCTTGGCGGATTACGCGCCGGGCGCTCAGGTTGGCGACCTGCTGGGGCGGCTGGATTATGCCTTGATGCGGGGCGAAAGTTCAGGCGACGATCATGTGCAGCTGACGTCGGACGACGAGCCGATGTTGTCGGCCAATAGTGAATCGTCGTGGCGCCAGGTGATCACGGCGGGCATCGAGCGGGAGCGCTTCACCTTGTCCTTGCAGCCGCTGTCCTTCCTGGACGGGCAAGTGCTGCGGCAGGAAGCGACGCTGATGCTGCATAGCGAGGATGCGGCGGAACCGTTGCCGGCGCGGCTGTTCATTCCGGCGGCGATACGTCTGGACCTGTCCGCCGATTGCGATATCCAGGCGGTGCGGCTTGCGGTGAGCTGGCTGACGATGAATCCGGGCGAGCTGACGATACGCCTGTCCATGCCGTCGCTGGGGCACCAGAATTTCCTCTTGCAGCTGGAGCGTATCCTGGCGGAGAAGCGGGCGCAGGCCAGCCGACTGCTGATCGAGGTCGATGCGCATGCCCTGGTTGAACGCCATGCCGAAGTGGCGGCGCTGTGCCGGGTGGCGGTGAAGACGGGGATGCGGGTGGGCGTGCGGCGCCTGGCGCAGCAGTTCAACGCCTTGAGCCAACTGCATAATCTGCAGCTCGCTTATGTGAAGCTGGGTGGTGGCTTTGTCGGCGGGATGGCGCACAGTATCGGTAGCCAGCAGCTGACCGTGTCGGTGCTGGAGACCGCGCGCACCTTGAATATCGCCGTGTATGCCGAGGATGTGCCGGATGCCGTGACGCGGAATATCCTGGCCAACCTCGGGATCACCATCATGAGTGGGCCGGGGGTAGGCCAGCAGCCCGATGCGGGGAGGGTGGCTTGATGCCGCTCCGGCGTCCTGTACGGCTTGTTTATGCTTTCAGCGTGGCGATGACCGGCGCGTGGTCGGAGGGTTGCGGGTTGCCGCGCGGGCCCTTGTCCACGACGCATTCGGTGCAGTCCTGCGCCAGGGCATTCGACAGCAGGACGTGGTCGATGCGCAGGCCGGCGTTGCGGCGGAAGCCCATCATCCGGTAGTCCCACCAGGAGAATGTTTTCTCCGGCTGCTCGAACAGGCGGAAGGAGTCGACCAGGCCCAGGTCGATCAGTCCGAAGAACGCGTCGCGCTCCGGGCCGGAGACCAGCACCTGGCCTTCCCATTTGGCCGGATCGTGGACGTCGGCGTCGGCCGGCGCCACGTTGTAGTCGCCCAGCACGGCCAGGCGCGGATGCAGGTCCAGTTCGCCCTTGAGCCATTCATGCATCGCGGCGAACCAGCGCAGCTTGTACTCGTACTTATCGGTGCCGACGGCTTGGCCGTTGGGGCAATAGGCGCAGATGACGCGGATATCGCCGCCGGGCGCCGGTATGGTCAGTGCCAGCACGCGCTGCTGCGGATCTTCCAGGCCCGGGATGTTCCGGATCATGCCCGTTCCGGGCTGGCGCGACAGAATCGCCACCCCGTTATAGGTTTTCTGCCCGGCCCAGACCGCGTGATAGCCCGCCTGGGTGAAAGCGTCCACCGGAAACTTGTCGTCGGTCAGCTTCAATTCCTGCAGGCAGAGCACGTCCACCGGATTGGCTTGCAGCCAGTCGAGGACTTGCGGAAGACGAACGTTAAGGGAGTTGATGTTCCAGGTGGCAAGTTTCATGGTGGTGAAAGAAATACTTTATAGATATCCGGGGCAATAGTATCAGCCTGCCGGGGGGCTACTGGGTCAACTGGAGATCTCACATGAACGCTATGCCCGGTAATTCCCAGCACCTGCGTTATCGCGTGAGACCCGCGCGTTTACGGCCTGGGAAAAGTTCAGAACTCAAAGATTTTGTTCAGTTTCACGCGGATTTCAAAGATTTTGTTCAGCTTTCTTGTTGGCGAAGGCGGGGCGAAGCCCTGGGCTACCTAAGCCCGCTTCGGGCTGGCGCGCCGTTTTGAGGGACCGAGCAGATCGCTTTTCAATTCGCCCAGCTCAATGACACAGGGTTCGGCGCACAGGGCGTTGCGGAAGTCCTCCCAGACACTGTCCAGACAGCTGTTGGGCTTCTTCAAACTGTCCCGCAGTTGGTGAGCGGTCAGGGCGAGGGCGCGTAAGCGCTTGATTTCATGGAGCAGCGCCAGGACGTCCTCCCAGACCACCTTGTCCTGATATGCACAGGGCGCACGGTCCGCCGAGGCTTCATAGCGGGCGCGGATCTTGGCAAGGTCGGCAGAAGTGAGCGGGGTACGGAAGGGCATCGCGGCTGAAAAATACTGTATATAAACACAGTATATCCGGCGCCGCCCCTCCTACCCATCGAAGATACAAATCAGATGCTCAGCGGCAAAACCACCGCCAGTGAACCAGTTAATGAACCAGCTTGAAATACCCCGAGGTCAGTTCCGACCATTCCTCGCGGGCGTTCCAGAGCACGGCCATCGGCATCATCCAGGGGAAGTCCATGTGGGACACCACGCGCAAGTCATCTTCGCGCAGACGCCCGTTGGGATGGATGCGGCCCTCGATGATACGGCGGCGCCGGATCATTTCTTCGTCGAGATTTTCCAGTACCAGCAACTGCATGACTTCATCACGCATATGCTTCAGGAAGGTATCGATACGGCTGTCGGCGAACAACAACTCGGCCTGCCGCATGCCCGCCAGGAACTGACGCGACTGGTCGAGGGTGACCACCCCCGTGACCCAGCCCGAAGCCAGCGTATCGCTGACACTGTTATAGATCGCCAGGCGCTTGTCGAAGAGGTCACGCCTGGACTTGCTGCGCGATACCCGCAAGCTGGCTGCGGCAATGAAGGCGCCGCCCAGGGCAACGCAGGGTCCGGTGAAAGCTTGGGATAGCTCGGCGAAGGTGTTGAAGTCCAAGTTCTCAAGCCTCGTGGTCGTATGTCCCATGATTTACGACCATCCCGGCCCAGACTTAAGGCTGGCCCGCGCGGCCCTCCGTCAACGCACCAGCATCGCCACCAGCACGAGCACCAGCAAACCGACGTAGACGCGGGCGTGAACGCGGTCCGGCACCTTTCCGATGAACGGACTGGTCAGGCGGATGCCCAGCCAGGACCCGGCGATCAGAATCAGCAGGGCACGCAGGTCCACGTAGCCGATGTGCCAGTCCCCCAGCGCCGGCGCCTGCCACGCCAGGACCACATAGGCGGCCGCGCCAGCCACGGCCACGGGCAGAGACAGCGGATTGGCCATGGCCGTGGCCCGGGTCATGTCGACGCCACGGCGGCGCATCAAGGGTACGGTCATGACGCTGCCGCCGACGCCAAGAAAGGCGGCGATCAGGCCGATGGTCACGCCGACCACGGTGTTCGACGCGGCGCCAGGCGCCTTGGCCGTCATGGCCGGACGCGCCATGAAACCCGGCCGCAACACGCAGTCCAGTATCGTCAGGGCCAGATAGGCGGCAAACGCCCAGCGCAGGCTGTCGCCCGTGACCATGGTGGCGGCCGCCGCGCCGCCGGCCGCGCCCAGCGCGATGGGCGCCAGCAGCGGGCGCACGCGCGGCCACTCGATATTGCCCGCTCTCTGGTGCCGCCGCGTCGCCATCGCCGCGCCGAAGATCATCACGCACGTGGACGTGGCCACCGCGATCTGCATCGCCGCCGAGGCCGCCGGACTGCCGGCCGGGTGCGTCAAGGTCAGCAGCTTGTAGAGCAGGGGCACGACGACAAAGCCACCGCCGAAACCGAACAGGACCGTCGTGACGCCGGCCAGGCAGCCAAACGCGGCCAAAAGTAGATAAAGCGACATGGAAAATGGATAGGGCAAACAGCGGTTGCGAGAGCTTCAAAGCTTACGCAATCGCCCGCTGGCCGGCTTGCGAGAATATGCCGTTAATATTCGACTTTCAGCCAATCCCTGCAGCTTCGTATGCGCAACGTTTTCCTGGATTCCGTCGACGCCGTCGCACGTCCGGTCCTGGCAATCAGCACTGACTATCCGCCCGGCCTGCTGCTGGAAACCCACAGCCATCGCCGGGCCCAGTTCCTCTACGGCGCGACGGGACTGATGGAAGTGGGCACCGACGATGGCGCCTGGGTGGTGCCGCCGGACAGCGGCGTATGGATACCCGCCGGCAAGCCGCATCGGGTAAGAATGGTCGGCGTGAGCACGCGCAGCCTGTACATCGAACCCGCCGCGGCGCCGCGCAAGAGCCTGCAATGCGAGGTGCTGAAGGTGTCGCCCCTGTTGCGTCAGCTGCTGCTGGCCAGCAGCGATGTCCCGGCCGAGTACGACCATAAGGGCCGCGACGGCGCCTTGATGCGGCTGGTCCTGCATGAGGTCGCCCGCGCGCCGTCCCTGCCTTTCTTCGCGCCGCTGCCGCGCCATCCCGCCTTGGCCGAGTTGTGCGTCGCCTTCCTGCACCAGCCCGGGATACGCGACCTGGCGGCCGATTGGGCCCAGCGCTTGCACAAGAGCGAACGCAGCTTCAGCCGCCTGTTCCGCCAGGAAACCGGCATGGCCTTCGGGCAATGGCGTCAGCAGGCCTGCCTGCTGGCCGCGCTGTCGCGGCTGGCGGAAGGGCAGTCGGTCACGTCGGTGGCATTGGAGTTGGGCTACGACAGCCCGGCGGCGTTTTCGACGATGTTCCGCAAGCGCCTGGGACAACCGCCATCGGCTTTCGGGCCGGATCGGCAGCAGGACTGAATTCAGCTACGCTTAGTTCAGCTACGCTAATGGCGACTAGTCACGCCACCTACACCGCAACGATATTCCACGGAGATTCACCATGAAAACCAGCGCCCGCAACCAGTTCGCCGGCACCATCCAAAGCATCAAGACCGGCGCGGTCAATGATGAAATCGTGCTGCGCACCAAGGAAGGGCTGGAACTCGTTGCGATCATCACACATGCCAGTACCGTCGCGCTGGGCCTGACGCCGGGCAAGGCCGCGTACGCCTTGATCAAGGCTTCGTCCATCATCGTCATGATGGAAGCCGACAAGGTGCTCGTGTCCGCGCGCAATTGCCTGCGTGGCAAGCTGACCGCCGTGACCAAGGGCGCCGTCAACGCCGAAGTGCAGATCGACACGCACGAAGGTGCGCGCGTCGCCGCCATCGTCACCAACGAGAGCGCCGACCGCCTGGATCTGGCCACGGGCAAGGAAGCGACGGCCATCTTCAAGGCGTCCAGCGTGCTGATCGCCGTGGATGACTGAACCGTAGGTGCCATGAAATAAGCGAGCCGCGCGGACAACGCCCGCGCGGCTCGTGCCTGCAGCAATCCTGTATCAGTCCTGCTTCAATCCTGCATGCAGACGTACTTGGGTTCCAGGTATTCCTCGATTCCGTGGCGCGAGCCTTCGCGGCCCAGGCCGGATTGCTTGACGCCACCGAAAGGCGCGACCTCGTTCGAGATCAGGCCGGTGTTGACACCGACCATGCCGGTTTCCAGGCTTTCGCTGACGCGCCAGATACGGCGGCGGTCTTCCGTGAAGATGTACGCAGCCAGGCCGAACTCCGTGTCATTGGCCAAGGCAACCGCTTCTTCCTCGGTCTCGAAACGGAACAGCGGCGCCATCGGGCCGAAGGTTTCTTCCTGGGCCACGCGCATGCCCTGCGTGACGCCGGTCAACACCGTGGGCGTGAAGAACGTGCCGCCCAAAGGATGATCCGTGCCACCTACAGCCACCTTGGCGCCTTGCGCCACGGCGTCGTCGATGTGCTGGCGCACTTTGGCGACAGCCTTGTCGTTGATCAACGGCCCCTGGGTGACACCCGCCTCCAGGCCATTGCCCACGCGCATGGCGCCGACGGCCGCCACCAGGCGTTCGACGATGCGGTCATAGATGCCCGCCTGCACATAGATGCGGTTGGCGCACACGCAAGTCTGGCCCGCATTGCGGAACTTGGAAGCGATGATGCCTTCCACCGCGCGCTCCACGTCGGCGTCGTCGAATACGATCAGGGGCGCATTGCCACCCAGTTCCAGCGACAGCTTCTTGATGGTCGGGGCGCATTGGCTCATCAGGATGCGGCCGACGTTGGTCGAGCCGGTGAAGCTGAGCTTGCGCACGACATCGCTTTCGCACAGCGCCTGGCCGATGGCCGCCGCATCGCCGGTGACGAACTGCAGCACGCCGGCGGGAATGCCCGCTTCGATCGCCAGCACGCCCAGGGCCAACGCCGTCAAAGGCGTCAGCTCGGCGGGCTTGACCACCATGGTGCAGCCGGCGGCCAGCGCCGGGCCCACTTTGCGGGTGATCATCGCCGCCGGGAAATTCCACGGCGTGATGGCGGCGCAAACGCCGATCGGCTGCTTCAGCACGACGATGTGCTGGCCGACCCGCTGGCCTTGCAGCACTTCACCGTCGACGCGCTTGGCTTCTTCGGCGAACCATTCGACGAAGGAGGCCGCGTACGCGACTTCGCCTTGCGCCTCGGGCAAAGGCTTGCCCTGTTCGCGCGTCATCAGCATGCCCAGGTCACGTTGATGCTGCAGGATCAGGTCGTTCCAGCGCCGCAGCACGGCGGCCCGGTCGCGCGCCGTGCGGGCTCGCCACGCGGGCAGGGCGGCCGCGGCGGCCGCGATGGCGCGCTCGGTTTCCGCGCGGCCCATGAAGGGCACGCTGCCCACCTGAGCGCCCGTGGCGGGATCCGTCACGGCCAGGGTGCGGCCGCTGTCGGCGCCGATCCACTCACCGTCGATCAGGCACAGGTCGCGCAGCAGGTCGGGGCGTTCGAGTTCGATCTTGGACAGGTTCGCGCTCATGCTTGCAGCGCCTCGTCCAGGATGCCCAGGGCGCGTTCGAATTGCGCGTCGGGAATGGTCAGCGGGTAGAGGAAGCGAATCACGTTGCCGTACATGCCGCAGCTCAACAGCACCAGGCCCAGTTCCTGGGCGCGTTGCTGGATCCGGCGCACGGCGTCGGCATCCGGCTCGCCGGCTGCGTTGCGCAACTCGATGGCGACCATCGAACCCTGGGCGCGGATATCGACGATGCCGGCATTCTTCTTCTGGGCAGCGCGCAGGCGGGCCACCAGGCGCTCGCCCAGCGACGCGGCGCGTTCGCACAGATTTTCTTCGGCGATCACGTCCAGCACGGCATGCGCGGCCGCCACGGACAAGGGGTTGCCGGCATAGGTGCCGCCCAGGCCGCCGGGGGCAGGTGCGTCCATCACTTCGGCGCGGCCGCAGACGGCCGACAGCGGCATGCCGCCCGCCAGGCTCTTGGCCATGGTGATCAGGTCGGGTTGCACGCCATGGTGTTCCATGGAGAACAGCTTGCCGGTACGGCCATAGCCGGTCTGGACTTCATCGGCGATCAGCACGATGCCGTGCTCGTCGCACAGGGCGCGCAGGCCTTGCATCAGTTCCGTCGGCGCGACGTTGAAGCCGCCTTCGCCCTGGACCGGTTCGATGATGATGGCCGCCACGCGCTTGGGATCGATGTCCGCCTTGAACAGCAGGTTGATCGCCGCCAGCGAGTCCTTGGTCGTCACGCCGCCCACGGTGCTCGGGAAGGGCACGTGATAGACCTCGCCCGGGAACGGGCCGAAGCCGGCCTTGTAGGGCTGCACTTTGCCGGTCAGGGCCAGGGTCATCATGGTGCGGCCGTGGAAGCCGCCGGCGAAGGCGATCACGCCCGAACGGCCGGTGTAGGCGCGGGCGATCTTCACCGCGTTCTCTACGGCTTCGGCGCCGGTGGTGAAGAAGGCGGTCTTGGCCGGGCCCTTGATGGGAGCGGCGGCATTGATGCGCTCGGCCAGGGACACCACGCTTTCGTAGGGGACGATCTGGTACGCGGTGTGCGTGAAGCTTTCCAGCTGCGCGCCGATGGCAGCGGTGATGCGGGGGTGACGATGGCCGGTGTTCAGCACGGCGATGCCGGCGGCGAAGTCGATGAATTCGCGGCCTTCCACGTCCCAGATCGTGGCGTTTTCAGCGCGTTGGGCATAGAAGTCACACATCACTCCCACGCCGCGCGGGGTGGCGGCCAGGCGGCGGGACTGCAGATCGGCGTTTTTCATGGTGAAGGCGTGTCGGTAGGGGTTCGGGGGAAAAACCTGATTTAATGGCGAATTGGCCCCTTCCGAAAGATCCAGTTCGTTGAAATGGATGGGGCCAATTGAATTTCCCCTGTTCGGAGTCTTAGGATGATCAAGTCGATCTGCGCCGATCTGGTCCTGCAGCGCCTGGCGCCGTCGGGGTCGGGCACGTTGAATCGTCAGCTGTATGAGTGCCTGCGCGGGGCCATCCTGGATGGCAGCCTGCCGCCCTCCAGTCCGCTGCCCGCGTCGCGCGACCTGGCGCGCGAGGTCGGCATGTCGCGTAATACCGTGCTGCACGCCTACGAGCAGTTGCGCACCGAAGGCTATGTCCACGCCCGCGTCGGCAGCGGCACCTTCGTGGCGGAAACCGCACCGGACAGCTATCTGAGCGCCGACCGCCAGCAGGGCTTGCAGGCGCTGCGGGCCGCCGCCGACCAGCCGGCCGCGGCCGCGGCCAACGCGCCGGTACGCCTGGCGCGGCGCGCGCAGACGCTACTGTCCAACGTCTCCGCGGCGCCGGGGCAGTGGGGCGCCTTCATGCCCGGCGTGCCGGACGTGACGCAGTTTCCGAACCGGCATTTCAGCCGCATTCTGACGCGTTTGTGGCGCGACCCGGCGCCGCAACTGCTGACGTACACACACGGTGGCGGCCATCCGGCCTTGCGCGCCGCCATCGCCGACCATGTGCGGGTGGCGCGGTCGGTGCGTTGCGATCCCGACCAGATTCTGGTGACCGAGGGCGTGCACCAGGCGATCGATCTGAGCTTGCGCATGCTGGTCGATCCACGCGAGACCGTCTGGGTGGAGGAGCCGGGCTACTGGGGCTTCCACAAGGTCCTGCAGATGGTGTCGGCGGTGGTGAAGCCCCTGCGCGTGGAGGCCGAAGGCAGCGGCTGGCCGGCGGGCAAAGTGCCGCCCCGGCTGATCTTCGTGACGCCGTCGCATCAATATCCGCTTGGCCTGGTGATGAGCCTGGCGCGCCGGCGCGAGTTGCTGGAGTACGCGCGGGCCTCGGGCAGCTGGATCGTCGAAGACGACTACGACAGCGAGTTCCGCTACGCGGGCCGGCCGATCCCGGCCATGCAGGGATTGGAGGAAAACGCGCCTGTCATCTACATCGGCACCTTCAGCAAGACCTTATTTCCCGGCCTGCGCGTGGGCTATATGGTGTTGCCGCGCGCCTTGGCCGAGCCGTTCCGCAGCGCGCACGCGGATCTATACCGGGAAGGGCATGGCTTGACCCAGGCCGCCCTGGCCGAGCTGCTGGAGCAGGGCCACTATGCGGCGCACATCCGCCGCATGCGGGTGCTGTACGCGCGCCGGCGCGCCTTGCTTGAAGGCTTGATCAATCGCTACCTGGGGCCGGAATACCTGGACCCGCAGTCGAGCAACGCGGGCCTGCACCTGGTGCTGCGGCTGCCGCCGGATTGCGATGACGTGGCGATCACGGCGGCGGCGCAGGCGCGTGGCGTACTGACCCGGCCTTTGTCGCGCTATTACCAGCATCCGGGTGCGCGGCGCGGGCTGCTGCTTGGCTATGCGTGCGTCCATGAAAAAGACATCGCACCGGCTTTCCACACGTTGCGAGCCTGCTTGGAAGGCCCCCCCCTACCGCGCTAAGCGCGGCCCCCCAGGGGCGAAACCGGCGGACCGGGAAACCCGGCTCCGCGGTTTCCCCGACTGGGCCGAGGTTCTTGTGTGGGCCTTCAAACACAAAGGCCCGTCTGGGCTCTCGCGCACCTGATTACCTAAGCACCGGCATGGTGCGCCGCGCTTCATTTGTGCGCCGCGGAGCACATCCGCGGTGCGCGGCAGTAGCTGAATCTCCTTAGAACACCCTGCGCCCGCCCGTGCGCAAAGTTGGCATAGCCTTTGCTTTAGTCGTCTTGTACACAAGTTTGGATTTCAGATTTTCGAATCCGCCTAACAGTGCGAGACAACGTGGCTTCTTCCTTATCCGCTTTCTCTTCTTCCACGCCCGCGCCCGGCGCCGCGCCCGCCGCCTCCGGCACGCCGGCTTGCGCCTGGATCACGCGCCTGGATACGCCGTTGACGGCGTCCGCATCGACCGGACCGTTGGCCGGCCTGCGCTTCGCCGCCAAGGACAATATCGATGCGGCGGGGGTACCGACCACTGCGGCCTGCCCGGAATTCGCCTACGTTCCAACTGAACATGCCACCGTGGTCGGGCGCCTGCTCGATGCCGGCGCTGCCCTGGTCGGCAAGACCAATCTGGATCAATTCGCTTGCGGACTGAACGGCAGCCGCTCTCCCTATGGCGCCGTGCCCAACAGCTTCGATGCGCGCTATGTCAGTGGCGGTTCGAGTTCGGGGTCGGCTTACGTCGTGGCGACCGGCGAATGCGATTTCGCGCTGGGCACGGACACCGCCGGCTCCGGGCGCGTGCCCGCCGGCCTGAACAATATCGTCGGCCTGAAGCCTTCGAAGGGCTTGATTCCCGCATACGGCGTGGTTCCCGCCGCGCAGAGCGTGGACTGCGTGTCCATCCTGGCCCGCACGGTCAGTGTCGCCGTGCAGGTATTGGAAGCGGCGCTGGGCTACGACCCGCGCGATCCTTATTCGCGGGATCTGACGCTGGCGACCACCCCGTTCCCCGCGACCTTCCGTTTCGGTGTGCCTGCGCAGCTGGAATTCTTCGGCGACGAATTGGCGCGCGCGGCGTTCGACGAGGCCATCGTTCGTCTGACCAAGCTCGGCGGCGCGCCGGTGCCGGTGGACTACACACCGTTGGCCGAGGCAGCCAGCCTGCTTTATGAAAGCGCCTTGGTCGCCGAACGTTATGCCGCCGTGCGACCGTACTTCGATGCGCATGCCGAAACGGTCATCGAACCGGTGCGTTCGATACTCGCGGCCGGCAAGCAGTACGACGCCGCCCAGGTCTACCAGGCCCAGCACAAGCTGCGCGCGCTGGGCCAGCAGGCCGCCGCGATGTGGCAGGACATCGACGTGCTGTGCGTACCCACCGCGCCGACCCACTGCACCCTGGACGCCATGGCGCGCGAGCCGGTGCAGCGCAATCGCGAACTGGGCCAGTACACGAACTTCGTCAATCTGCTGGACTACGCCGCGCTGTCGGTGCCGGCCAGCATCCGGCCCGACGGCCTGCCTTTCGGCATCACCTTGATCGGTGGCGCCGGCAGCGACTGGCAACTGGCCGATCTTGGCCAACGCTTCCATCACGATACCGGCTTGACGCAAGGCGCCACCGGCGTCGCGCTGCCGGCGCCGCGTCAGATTCCCGCGCTGGCGCCGTCGCCGGCCACGCATTTGCCCCTGGTCGTCGTCGGCGCGCATCTGACCGGATTGCCGCTGAACAGCCAACTGACCGAGCGTGGCGCCGTGCTGGCGCAGCGCACGGCCACCGCGCCCCGTTATCGCCTGTACGCGCTGCCCGGCACCGTGCCGCCCAAGCCGGGCTTGCAACGCGTGGATGCCGACGGCGCCGCCATCGAAGTGGAAGTGTGGCAGGTGCCGCTGGCGGCGGTCGGCAGCTTCCTGGCGCTGGTGCCCGCGCCCCTGGCCTTGGGCAGCGTCGAACTGGCCGACGGCCGCTGGGAACATGGCTTCGTATGCGAAGGCCATGCCCTGGCTGCCGCCCGCGATATCACGGCCCTGGGCGGCTGGCGCGCCTATGTGGCCACGCTTTGATTCCCATACGAACCGAATTCTTCTTCTCCCCGCTGAACGTTAATCCCGACTTTTGGAGTTGCTCATGACCAAGCCCACCATCAAGACCGCCGCATTGCCCGATGCCGGTCGTCGTCGCACTTTGCTGACCGGCGCCGCCGCCCTGGGCGTGATGGCCGCGCCGGCCTTCGTGCGCGCCGAGTCCTCGCCGAAGATCCGCATCGGCTTCTGGCCGGTGGCCGCGGCGCTGCCGTTCTTCGCGGCGGTGGAGAAGGGCTACTTCAAGGACGCCGGCCTGGATGTCGAAGTGCAGAAGTTCGCGGGCGCCCAGCAGGTCATGGAAGGGATGCTGGCGGGCCGTTGCGACGGCAGCGCCAACGGCGTGGGCGCCGCCAACCTGGCCATCGGTGAAATCGCCCAGCCCGGCATGTTCAAGATCTTCTGCACCAACCCCAGCAATGCCAAGAACGTGCTGGAAGAGTTCGTGGTGGCCAAGGACAGCCCCTACAAGACAGTGGCGGACCTGAAGGGCAAGAAGATCGCCAGCGGCCCCGGCATCCAGAACGTGACCCTGGCCAAGACCATGTTGGAACGTGCCGGCGCGACCGGCGCCACCGTGGTCGAACTGCCGATCGGCCAGCACGTCGCCGCCATCGTGGCCGGCCAGGTCGACGGTGTGTACACGCTGGAGCCGACCGGCACCGTGGGCCGCCTGAACGGCACCACCCGCGTGCTGGAGGCCGGTGTGGTGGCCCATTACATCCTGGGCGATCCCCTGGCGCCGTGGCACGGCGGCGCGGCCAGCCTGACCACCGACTTCATCAAGAAGTACCCCGAGGCCACCAAGAAATACATCGCGGCCTACAAGCGCGGCATTCAGCTGGTGCGAGAGAACCCTGAAGACGCGCGCCAGTATCTGAAGGGCTACACCGCCATCGAGGGCGCCCTGACCAAGGAAGTGCCGCTGGCCGCCTACATGACCTACGACGAGTACACGCCCAGCGATATCCAGTACTTCCAGAAGTTCTACGACCTGTTCACCGAGAAGGGCATCTTCTCGCAAAAGGTCGACGTTACGAAACTGATTTACAAGGCTTGATCATGTCCAAGGCTCCTCCACCTGTCCCGGCCGCGGGGAACACGACGGCGTGGGCTCCCCCCGTCTCCAACGACGCGGCGCCGCCCAAGGCTCCGCTGCGCGACCGCTTCCTGCCCTTCGTGGGGCCGGTCGTGCTGTTCATCATCTGGGACCTGGTGGTCCGAGCCGGTTTGATCAAGGCCATCCTGCTGCCCAGCCCGGCTGACACGCTGGTGGCGCTGGTCACCGGTCTGGCCGGCGGGCCGCTGTTGACCGACTTCGCGGTGACGGTCGCCCGCACGCTTGAAGCCTTCGTGATTGCCGCCGTCATCGGCATGCCCCTGGGCGTGCTATTGGGCAGCAATGAAAAGGCCTATCGCAGCGTCGAGTTCCTGATCGACTTTTTCCGCTCGACGCCGTCGTCCGCGCTGATTCCGCTTTTCCTGCTGATCTTCGGCGTCAGCGATATCAACAAGGTGGCCATCGCGGCATTCGGCGCCTTGCTGATCGTGGTGTTCAACAGTGCTTACGGCGTGATCAACGCCCGCAAGCAGCGCGTTATGGCGGCCAAGGTGATGGGCGCCTCGCGCTGGCGCATCTTCAAGGACGTGCTGTTGTGGGAAAGCCTGCAGCCCAGCTTCGTCGGCTTGCGGTCGGCAGTGTCGATGGCTTTGGTTATCGTCATCGTGGCGGAGATGTTCATCGGGTCGGAAAACGGCCTGGGCCACGCGATCATCGACGCCCAGCAAGTGTTGAACGTCAAGACCATGTATGCGGCCATCCTCGCGGCCGGCGCGCTGGGTTATGTGTTGAACATCCTGTTCCTTGTGCTGGAACGCCGTGTCGTTCACTGGAGCGGAAGGTAAGCCATGAGTACTGTCTTGAATCCTCCGGCTTTTGCCGACGTGCCCAAACCCCGCTTCCAGCCGGGTCCCGTGGGCACCCACATCACCATCCGTGGGCTGACCAAGTATTTCGCGGGCTGGCCGCTGTACGAGAACTTCGACCTCGACATTCCCAAGAACAAGATCGTGTCGGTCTTCGGGCCCAACGGTTGCGGCAAGAGCACCCTGATCAATATGATCGCGGGACTGATTCCCATCGACCGCGGCGAGATCCTGTTCGATGGCAAGTCCTTGAAGGATACGAAGATCGGCTACGTCTTCCAGAACTATCGCGAGGCGATGTTCCCCTGGATGCGGACGATAGACAACATCGCGTATCCGCTGCTGCTGGAAGGCAAGAGCAAGGCCGAGGTCGACCGCCGCATGGAAGAGCTGGTGGCTTCCTTCGACGTCAAGTTCGACCTGAACCGCTACCCTTATGAATTGTCGGGTGGCCAGCAGCAGACGGCGTCCATCATGCGCGCGCTGGCGCCGCGGCCGGAAGTGCTGTTCCTCGATGAGCCGTTCTCCGCGCTGGATTTCGAGATGACCCTGTTCATCCGGGAAAAGCTGCAGGAGGTGTTCATGCAGACCGGCACCACCATGCTGCTCGTGTCGCACGACCTGGAAGAGGCGGTATATCTGGCGGACCAGATCCTGCTGCTGACCAAACGGCCCACCAAGGTGGCGGAGATCCTGGAATACTCGGATCCGCGGCCGCGCACGCTGGAAACCTTGTCCCAGCCCAGCTTCGTGGCCGCCAAAAAATTGAGCCTGGAGATTTTCCAGCGGGAAGTAAGGCGGTAAAAGCTTTGCCGCGCCAGCGCGGCAAAGCGTGCTGCTGTAAGGCGCTGTTCCGCCATGGCGTGGCGGGTGACGGCGCCGATGACGCCTTGGGCGACAAAAGGATAGCGATGACGGAAGAGACCCGTATTCTGGATTTTGTGAACGCCAGCGCGGCGCTGCTGGATCTGCCGCTGCCGGCGGATCGCGCGCAGCGCGTGGCCGCCCACCTGGGGCGTACCCGGGCCATGGCCGCCATGCTGGACGCGGCGCCCATGGGCGTGGAGGACGAACCGGTCGCCTTGTTCTGCCCGGCGCCGTTTCCGGCGCAGGCGGAGGGTGTTGCCGCAGTCGAGGCGCCCGCCACGGCCGCTACTGAAAGCCTGCAGCGGCTCGCCGCCGCAGCAGCGCCTGCTGGTGCAACGACCGCTGGTGCAACAACCGCTGGTGCAGCAACCGCTGGCGGGACCGCGACCGCCATCGCGACCTCTGCCGCGGACGACGCTGACACGCTGGCCCGCCTGGCCGCCGTGGCGAGCGGCGAACTGCGCGCCCGCGACTGGCTGGAACAGTGCATCGCCCGCATCGAAGCCGTGGACGGCCGCGTCAACGCCTTCACCTTGCGCACCCTGGACCGCGCACGCCGCGAAGCCGATGCCATCGACGCCCGGCGCGCGGCCGGCGAGACGCTGCCGCCCCTGGCGGGCCTGCCTTACGCCGTCAAGAACCTGTTCGACATCGAAGGTGAGGTGACGGTCGCCGGCTCCATCATCAACCGCGACCATGCCGCCGCCTCCGCCGACGCCATCCTGGTGCAACGTCTGCGAGATGCAGGCGCCGTGCTGGTGGGCGCGCTGAACATGGACGAGTATGCCTATGGCTTCACCACGGAGAACACCCATTACGGCCCGGCCCACAATCCGCATGACCTGCGACGCATCGCCGGCGGTTCGTCGGGCGGCTCCGGCGCGGCGGTAGCGGCTGGGGAAGTGCCCCTGACGCTGGGATCCGATACCAACGGTTCGATCCGCGTCCCCGCGTCGCTGTGCGGCGTGTGGGGACTGAAGCCGACCTTCGGCCGGCTGTCGCGGCGCGGCACGTATCCCTTCGTCCACAGCATCGATCACCTGGGTCCCTTCGCGGACTCGGCCGGCTTGCTGGCGCGAGTCTACGACACCCTGCAGTTCGCCGACGTGAAGGATCCAGGCTGCCATGCGCAGGCAGTCCAGTCCGTATCGCCGTCTTTGGAAGAGGGCGTGGATGGCTTGCGCGTAGGCCTGCTGGACAGCTACTTCGAAGACAACGCCACCGAACCCGCGCGCGCCGCGGTGCGGATCGCCGGCAAGGCCCTGGGCGTACAGGCCATGGTCGAATGGCCGGACGCCGGCCTGGCGCGGGTCGCGGCCTTCATCATCACGGCCAGCGAAGGCGGCAGCCTGCACCTGGACGACCTGCGCAGCCGCGCCGACGAGTTCGAGCCGCTATCGGTCGACCGCTTCATCGCGGGCGCGCTGCAACCGGCGCACTGGGTGGCGCGCGCGCATCGCTTCCGCCGGCTCTATCGGGAACGCGTGCTGGCCTTGTTCGGTAAATGGGACATCCTGCTGGCGGCCGCGACGCCGGTGCCGGCCTTGCCGATCGGCACGGAGTGGCTGGACGTGAATGGCACCACGCAGCCGGCACGCGCCGCGATGGGCCTGCTGACGCAGCCGATTTCCTTCGCGGGCTGCCCGGTGGTGGCCGCGCCGGTCTGGCCGGAAGGCACGCAAGGCCTGCCGCTGGGGGTGCAGATCATCACGGCGCCGTGGCGCGAAGACCTGGCCCTGCGTGCCGCGCGCGTCCTGGAAAAAGCCGGCGTGGCGGGGCTGCGCCCGGCTGCGTTGTGACGGCGCGCGAGCGATGACGACCCGCAATGTCACGCCGGCCCCGACGAGGTCCGCCACTGGCTCCCAAGGACAGCCGCGCGCCCGGACGCCGTCTGCGGCGGAGGCTCCGCCGGGTGGCCGGGAGCGGAGCCCTGGCGCGCCGCCGGAATTGTCGACCGTCGTTCCCCCCGAGCATCGCACCCGCGCGGCGGACGTCTACGAGCTGCTCAAGCGCGACATCGCCGACTTCCGCCTGGTGCCGGGTGACCGCTTCACCGAAAGTGAAATCAGCGATCGACTGGGCGTGTCGCGCACGCCAGTACGTCAGGCCTTGTTCCGCCTGCAGCAGGAAGGCTTTGTAGAAGTGCTGTTCCGTGCCGGCTGGCGCGTGCTGCCCTTCGACTTCAAGCAATTCGAGCAGTTGTACGACTTGCGCATGGTGCTGGAGTGCGAGGCCGTGCGGCGCTTATGCGCGGCATCGCCGCGCATCGACCGGGCCGCCGTGGACGCGCTGGCCGACATCTGGCTGGTGGCGGCCACCGACCGCTGCCAGGATATGGCCCAGGTAGGCTTGTGGGACGAGGCCTTCCACTGCACCCTGGTCAGCGCGGCCGGCAACGAGGAAATGGCCCGCGTCCATCGCGAGGTCACCGACCGCATCCGCATCATCCGCCGCCTGGACTTCACCCAGCGCCCCCGCGTGGAAGCGACCTATGACGAGCACGCCCAGATCCTGCGCGCCATCCTGGCGCAACGGGCCGACGAGGCCTGCCGGCTGCTCACCGCCCATATCGCCTCCAGCCAGGCCGAAGTGCGCAAGATCACTCTGCACGAGGTGTATCTGGCCCGGCAGGCGCACGGCCAGGCTTGAGCAGGCGGGCGCCTGGTTCGCCGGCATCATCCCAGTGCGGGTCGCCGCTGATCAGGTCGCGCAGGAAGTCCACGAAAGCGCGCACCTTGGGCGACAGGTTCTTGCCCGGCAGGTAGACGGCGCTGACCCGCGGGCCCTGCGCGACGTAGTCGGTGAGCACCGGGCGCAGCCGGCCGTCGCGCAAAGCGTCGGCGGCGATGAAATTGCTGATCATGGCCACGCCCAGGCCCGCCGTCGCCGCTTCCAGCAAGGACTCCGCGTTATTGATGTTGAGCCGGCCCGAGACGGTCTTCGCAAACGCCTTGCCGTCCTTGAGGAACTGCCATTCTCGATAGCGGCCGGTGTGCATCATCACGTACGCCAGGCAGTGATGCCGATCCAGGTCTTCCGGCGTGGCGGGGGCGCCGTGCCGGGCCAGGTAGTCGGGCGACGCACAGGCGACGAAGCGCAGATGGCATAGATGCCGCGCGATCAGGCGGGCGTCCGCGGGCTCTCCGATCTGCACGGCCACGTCTATGCCTTCGTACGCCAGATCTATCATGCGGTCGCTCAACTCCGCGTCCAGCACCAGATCCGGATAGCGCTCCATGAAGCCGCTGAGCGCCGGCACGATGACGCGGCGGCCGAAGCCCACGGGCATATGCAGCCGCAGCCGTCCATGCGGGGCGGCGCGCGAACGGTTCAGCGCGTTTTCAGCGTCGTCGACATCGGTGAGTATCTGCTGACAGCGTTCGAAGAAGCTGGCGCCGTCATTGGTCAGGCCCACGGAGCGGGTGGTGCGGTGCAGCAGCCGCACGCCCAGTTCCTGTTCCAGCCGGGTGATGGCCTTGCTGACGGCAGATGACGTCAGGCCCAGATGCTTGGCCGCGTCGGTGAAGCTGCGCGTTTCGGCGACCTTCGCGAACACGCGGATGGCGTTCAGATTCTCCATGTCCCCTCCCGATCGGACTTATGAATCCGATTCAATAGTGTTCGTCATTCTAGCTAATTGATCGCCCGCCACGCCGGAATTTAGACTGCTTGCACTGACATTCGCTCCCCGTCATCGCCCGGCACAGGGCACGGCATCGAGATGGACATGACGCCACGTCAGACGGGAACGCCAAGGAGGCAATGCAATGCTGCTAGAACAGCCCGGCATGGTGGGCGGCCTGCGCCTGAAGAATCGCGTGGTGATGGCGCCCATGGGCACCAACTACAGCACCACCGACGGCCTGTCGACGGAGCGCGACAAGCAGTACTACGCCGAACGCGCCAAGGGGGGCGTCGGCATGATCATGACGGAGGCCATGGTCGTCACCGAGCAGGCCCGGCCGCACAACAACTCGCTGTGCTGTTATCACGACCGCTTCATTCCCGGCCTGGCCAGCATCGTCGAAGCCATCAAGCAGCATGATTGCCACGTGTTCGGGCAACTCAACCATCGCGGTGCATTGCTGCGGCGTTCGGTGCTGAACATGGAGCCGGTGGGCCCGTCGCCCTGGGTCAACCCCAACACGGGCGACGCGGTGCGGCCGCTGGCGGTCGACGAAATCACGCAGATTCAGAAACTGTTCGTCGCCGCGGCGCGGCGGCTGTGGCGGGCCGGTTACGACGGCGTGGAGATACACGCGGCCAATGGCTACCTGTTCCAGCAGTTCTTCAGTCCGCGCATCAACCACCGCGACGATCACTACGGCGGCAGCATCGCCAACCGCATGCGCTTCCTGCTGGAAACGATGAACCGCATGCGCGACGCCTTGCCCGACCTGCGCCTGGTCATCCGCCTGAGCGTGAGCGAATTCGCTGAAGGCGGTTACGGCCAGGACGAGATCGTCGCCTTGGCCCAGGCGGTGCAGGGCGCCGGCGCGGACGCCATCGATCTGTCGGGCGGCAGCAATGAAAGCCCGCAGCTGTCCAAGTTCTGTATCCAGCCGCCGTCCTTCCCGCGCGCCTGTCTGGCCGATGCGGCAAGGCCGATCAAGGAGGCGGTGGACATCCCCGTTTTCGTGGCCGGGCGTATGGTCGAGCCCGCCGACGCCGAATACATGCTGGCGTCGGGCAGTGCCGACTTCGTGTCCATAGGCCGTGCGCTGTACGCCGACCCGCACTGGTGCGCGAAAGCCTTCGGCAAGGTGAAAGCGCCGATCCGGCAGTGCATCGCCTGCAATGTCTGCTTCGAGCGCCTGACCCTGGAAAAGGACGTGTCCTGTGTGCAGAACCCGATGATAGGCACGGAATTCGAAGCGCTGCCTTACGCGGAGCCGCAGCTGTTCCAGCCTGCCAGGGAGAAGGCGGGCAGCGGGGCGCGGCGAGTCCTGGTGCTTGGGGCTGGGGTGGCCGGAATGGAAGCCGCCCGCGTACTGCGTGGCAACGGCCACGACGTGGAAGTCTGGGAAAAGCAGGCGCGGCCGGGTGGCCAGGTGCCGCTGGCCTGTGCCGCGCCCGACAAGACCGAAGTCGAGCCGGTGTGGACCTACCGCTGGCAAGCGGCGCAGGCCATGGGCATTCCGGTGCGCATGGGTGTCAGCGCGGATGCCTCGGCCATACGGGCTTGGGCGCCGGATCACATCGTCGTCGCCACGGGCGCGCGGCCGGCGCCGCCGCCGTTCGACGTCAGCGGCCTGGATGCGTCGATACGTGTGTGCCACGCCTGGGATGTGCTGGCGGAGCTGGATCGCCTGGATCCGCGAAGCCGCGTGACCATCGTGGGCGGCGGCATGGTCGGCGCTGAAACCGCGGATGCGCTGCGGGTACGCGATATCGCGACGACGGTGCTGGAAGTGCAGCCGACCATCGCCAACGGCATGGCCCGCAACAATAAGTTCGAGCTGATCGAGCGCCTGCAGGCCGGCGGCATCCACGTGCTGACGCAATGCCGCATCCTGGCCGCTCAAGGCAAACACCTGCGGGTGCAGATCGGCGATCAGGCGCCGCAGGACCTGGACGTTGGCGACGTGCTGGCCTTCGCCACGGGACCCCGTCCGGCGCTGGACGTTATCGATGAAATCGAAAAGACCGGCATTCCCTACGCGCGCATCGGCGATTGCAACGCGCCGGGCGATTTCCTGGCCGCGCTGCGCGATGCCTGGATGGTGGCCCTGGCCGTGGACGGCGACAGCCGCACGGCGCATTCCGAGGGACACGCGACCGAGGGGCGCTCCACCAAGGGTCACGCCACCAAGGGGCATGCCGCCGCCATCAACAAGCCCGCTTACCAACGGAACACCTGCGCATCATGACGCCCAACGACACGCAAGCCTTGCCTGAATACGAGGTCTACGCCATCCGCTACGCCACGCGGGACGCGCGCCGCCAGAACAATTTCATCGGCGGCGATCCGCACGACGGGCCGATGCCCATGGACTACTACGTCTGGCTGATTCGCGGCCATGGCCAGCTGTTCGTGGTCGACACGGGCTTCGGACCCGACGTGGCCGCCAAGCGAGGCCGCAGCTTGCTGCGCACGCCTGCCGAGGGCCTGGCCCTGCTGGATGTCGACGCGGCCACGGTGCCCGAAGTGATCCTTACGCACCTGCACTACGACCACGTCGGCACCTTCGATGCCTTCACCGCCGCGCGCTTCCATCTGCAGGATGCCGAAATGGAATACGCCACCGGCCGCCATATGCGCCACAAGCAGTTCAACCATGGCTATGAGGTGGACGAAGTGACGGGGATGGTGCGCCTGGTCTTCCAGGATCGCGTGGTGTTCCATGCAGGCGAAGCCGAGTTGGCGCCGGGCATCAGCGTGCATCGTATCGGCGGTCACACCAATGGCTTGCAGTGCGTGCGCGTGCACACCCGGCGCGGCTGGGTGGTGCTGGCGTCGGACACCAGCCATTACTACGAGCACTTCCAGAAGAAGCGCGTGTTCACGACCTGCTTCCATATTGGCGATGCGATCGAGGGGTATCTGACCCTGCAGCGCCTGGCGGACAGCCCGGAGCACATCGTGCCGGGGCACGACCCCGAGGTGATGCGCCGCTATCCGCCGGCCGCGGCGGACCTGGTCGATATCGCGGTCAGGCTGGACGCGGAGCCCCTGGCCTGAGTGCCCGGACCCGGTTTCGGCTGCGGGGCAGGGCGGCCCCGCGGCGGCGCAGCAAACGGCCCGGATAACGATAAGACAGATAACGATAAGACCACCAAGGAGACGATCATGCCGAGCATTACCCGCTATCTCAGCTGTCTCGCCACCGGCCTGATGCTGGCCGGCGCCGCCGCATCAACCGCCCACGCGGCGGACAAATACCCCGAACGCCCCATCCGCCTGCTGGTGGCCTTTCCCGCCGGGGGCAGCGCCGACATCGTGGCGCGCATGGTCACGCAGAAGGTCAACGAGCTGTCCGGCTACAACTTCGTGGTGGAGAACCGCCCGGGGGCGGGCGGCAACCTCGCGTTCGACGCCACGGCCACCGCGCCGGCGGACGGCTATACCTTGCTGTTCAGCACGCCGGGCATCGCCATCAATCCCAGCCTGTACCGAAAGGTTGAATACAAGCTGAGCGACTTCAAGCCCATCGCCCTGGTCGGCGAGGCGCCCCTGGTGCTGATGGTGCGGCCGGACCTGCCCGCCAAATCCATGCAGGAACTGATCCAGCTCAGCAAGCAGAAGCCGGACGCGGTGCGCTTCGCCAGTTCCGGCAACGGCAGCTCGTCGCATCTGGCCGCCGAGGTCCTGCGGTCCATGTCGGGCCTGCAATATCTGCACGTGCCCTACAAGGGCGGCTCGGCGGCCGTCACCGACATGATAGGCAACCGGGTCGACATGACGGTGCTGCCGATCTCCGAAAGCATGCCCTATATCCGCGACAACCGTTTGCGCGCGCTGGGCCAGACCGGCGCGCAGCGCTCGCCGATCGCGCCGGACGTCCCGACCATGGCCGAAGGCGGTGTCCAGGGCTACTCGGTGACCACCTGGTACATGCTGCTCGGGCCGGCTAAGCTGCCCGATGCAATCGCCACGCAGCTGGCGCAGAAGTTCGATCAGGCCTTGAAAGACGAGGACCTGCGCAAGCGGCTGACCAATGCGGGCGTGAGCATCATCAACCAGGGGCCTGCCCAGACCGCCGTATTCCTCAAGGAGGAATCCGTGAAATGGTCCAAGGCCATCGCGGCTTCGGGCACGCACATCGAATGAGATAAGAGGAGACAGACACCATGAGCAGTTCACAACCGCCCTTGCTGGAAAACGCCACACGCGACCTGGCGGCTTTCGCCGCCGGCATCCGCTACGAGGATCTGCCGCCGGAGGTGGTGGACCGGATCAAGAGCAGCGTGCTGGACAGCATCGGATGTTGCCTTTTCGGCGCGACGTTGCCCTGGACCGCGCACGTGCAGGCCATGGTGGAGGAAGAGGGCGCGACACCGGTGGCATCGCTGTTCGGCAGCGGCCGCAAGACGTCGGTGTCGCAGGCGGTGCTGGTCAATGCGACGGCGGGCCATGCTTTCGAGCTGGATGACATCCATAAGGAGTCCATCGTTCATCCCGGCTCCATCGCGACGCCGGTGGGCCTGGCCTTGGCGGAGCGCGACGGCGGCTGGAGCGGCCGCGACCTGATCACCGCGATGGCCGCCGGCTACGAAATCGGCACCCGCGTGGGCAACGCCGCGACGATGCGCCTGTTCTTCCGCGGCTTTCATCCGCAGGGCAGTTCCGGTGTGTTCGTGGGCGCGGCGACGGCGGGCCGGGCGTTGGGACTCAACGCGGGCCGCATGCAGCATGCGCTGGGCATCGCGGGTTCGCAGGCGGGCGGCTTGATGGCGGCGCAGGAAGGCGCCATGGTCAAGCGTTTCCATTCGGGCCGCGCCGCCCAGAGCGGTGTCTATTCCGCCTTGCTGGCACGGCGCGATTTCACCGGCATCACCGATGTGCTGGAGGCGAGCTACGGCGGCTATCTGAGTACCTATTCCGGCGAGCCCAATGCCGCGCGCCTGACGGACGGCCTGGGACAGGAATGGGAAACCGCCAAGATCGGCTACAAGCCGCACGCCAGCGTGACCAGCATCCACGCGGCGCTGGACGCGCTGGCGCAGGTGATGCGCGAGAACGATTTGCGGCCCGACGATATCGAACACCTGGATGTCGGCGTCAGCCACATGACCTTCGTGCATTGCGCGTGGGACTACAAGGCGCAGGGTGTCACGGCCGCGCAGATGAATCTCTATTACGGCCTGGCGGTGATTGCCCACGATGGCGTGGCCTTCGTCAGCCAATACCGCCAGGACCGCCTGGCCGATCCGCGCCTGCTGGATTTCATCACCCGCATCCATGCTCGCACGGAAGAGCGCTTCGACACCATGGGCCCTGCCTTCCGGCACGCCGCCGTGGTGACGGTACGCACGCGCGACGGCCGCAGCTTGACGCACGAAATCCTCAACCGGCGCGGCAGCCCGGAAAACCCGATCAGCGCGGCGGACGTGGAATACAAATTCCGCAATGTCGTCGAGTCCTGCCTGAGCGCCGCCGACATCGACAAGGTAGTGCGCTGGTCCAAGGATCTTGAACGCCTGGATGACCTGGATCCCTTGATTCGCCTGCTGGCCGCCCCGCGCGCCTGAATCCTCCCTCACTTTGCCACCGTTATTGGGACAGACCATGACCGCCACACTTTCCGAACGCATCGCCGACCACTTCACCGCCTACGACTACGAGAAGGTGCCCGCTGCCACGCGCCACGCCGTCAAGCGCTTGTTGCTCGACTATCTGGGCGTGGCCTTGGCCGGCAGCCAGACGGGTAGCGGCCAGGTGGCGCGGCGTTACGCCGGCTCGATGGGCGGCCATGCCCAATCCACCCTGGTGGGCGATCGCACGCGAGTGCCGGCCATGCAGGCGGCGTTCGCCAACGCGATTTCCTCGCACAGCGTGGAACTGGACGACATCGACGTGCTGGCGCTTTTCCATTTCAGCCCGCCGGTTTATTCGGCGGCGCTGGCCAGTGCCGAGCAGGCCGGCGCCAGCGGCAAGGATCTGCTGACCGCGCTGGCGGCCGGCTGCGAGATGATGGAACGCGTCAGCAAGGCGGCCAATTCGTCCTTGCGCAATCGCGGGTATCACACTACGCCCACCTGCGGCATCTTCGGCGCGACCGTGGCCACGGCCAAGATACTGGGGCTGTCCGCCGAACAGCTGGTGTCCGCGCTTGGGCTGGCCGGCGCGCAGTCGGGCGGCCTGATGGAGATGTACGGCCCGTCCATGCAGAAGCGTTTCAATCCGGGCCCGGCCGCGCGCAGCGGCCATACGTCCGCCACCATGGCGCAGCTCGGGTTCACGGGCGCGGCCACCATCTTCGACGGTGAGCGGGGCTTCCTGGCGGCCTTCACCGACGCGAATCAGCCCGATGAATTGGTCGCCGGCCTGGACCAGGACTATCTGCTGGAGATCGAATTCAAACCGTATTCCTGCGCGCGGCCCATCCACAACGCCATCGACTGCGCCCTGGAGATCCGTCGCAAGCATGCGCCCGATCCCAAACGGGTGAAGTCCATCGAGATGGCGCGCCATCCCGACTGGGCGCTGTATCACCAGAACGCGCGTCCGCGTACGTATCACGAGGCACAGGTCAGCCTGCCGTATTCCGTGGCGGTGGCGCTGACCGACGGCCAGGCCCTGTTCGGGCAATACAACAACCAGCGTCTGGAAGAGCCGCTGCTGCGCGAGCTGTCCGACCTGGTCCGCATCACGGTGGACGACAGCCTGCCGCGTGGCGTGTCCTGCCGTATGACCCTGGAAACGACGGATGGTGCGCGCCATGTGTCGCAAGTAGATTATCCGAAGGGCTCCATACAGAACTCGATGTCGGATGACGAACTGCGCGCCAAGTTCGACAGCCTGGCCGTGCCGGTCATCGGCGCGGCCCAGGCCGCGCGCCTGGCGGACAACGTGGCCGATATCGAGAATTGCAGCGACGTGCGGCAGCTGATGGAGCTGACCATGGCGTCCGCGAAGTAGCGGCATGCGCGGCGGACGTCCACAACAACGACAAGTGCAGGAGACATCATGCTGGACATCCTCAAAGGCTTTTCCGCGTCGCTGGCCACGGTCGTGGCCGCCACCCTGACGCCGGCGGTCGCATGGTCCGCGGACGCCTATCCGTCCAAGCCCATCCATCTGGTGGTCGGTTTTCCGCCGGGCGGGTCCAACGACATCGTCGCCCGCCTGCTGGCGCCCAAGCTGGGGCAGATCCTTGGGACCAGCGTGGTGGTCGAGAACCGCGCGGGAGCCAATGCCATCATCGGCACCGAGTACGTGGCGCGCGCCGCGCCGGACGGCTATACGATCACACTGGGCAGCGCGAGTCCGCTGGCGATCAGCCCGCATACGTACAGCAATATGCCCTACGACCCGGTCAAGGATCTGACCGGCATCACTACCGTGGCGGCCACGGCCGAGTTGATCGCCATCAATCCCAAGCTGCCGGCCAGGAATCTGCAGGAGCTGGTCGCGCTGGCGAAGAAACAGGACGTGACGCTGGCGTCATCGGGCAATGGCGGCTTGCCGCATCTGGCCATCGAGCTGTTCAAGACCGCATCGAAGGGGCGCATCGTGCACGTGCCGTACAAGGGTGCGGGTCCCGCGATGACGGACGCGGTAGGCGGTCACGTCGACGGCATCATCATGGACGTGCCGGCGCTTTACACGATGGTGGCGGAAGGCAAGCTAAGGCCGATCGCGGTAACCGACAACCACCGTGCACCCGTCCTGCCGTCCGTGCCGACGTCGGTGGAGGACGGCATGCCATCGGTGCTGGCCTTCAACTGGTTCGCCGTGATGGCGCCGGCCAAGACGCCGGCGCCCGTGGTGGACAAGCTCTACAAGGCTCTGGTGCAGACCGTGAACGATAGCGAGGTGAAGGCAGGACTGGCCAAGCTGGGCATCGAACCCTACACGCAGGCATCGCCGCAGGCCTTCTCCGCTTTCCTGAAAACCGAGCTCACGCGCTGGGGCGAAGTAGCCCGCGCGTCGGGCGCCAATGCGGACTGATGCCATGGATGACTTGAACGCATGGAAAACGCTGGCCGCGCGGCATCGCGGTATCACGCTTGAATTGGCGGCCTTCATCGCGGACCTGCGGCCGGCGGATGTCCCGGCTTCGACGCGGCAGGTGCTGGAGAGCGCGGTGATCGACACCATCGGCTGTGGCCTGTACGGCTTGGCCACGCCCTGGGGCCGCATCATGCGGGACTACGCGCATGACCGCGGCGGTCCGGCCGAAGCCGGGCTGTGGGGCGGGCAGGCGCGGGTCAGCGTGAACCACGCCGTGCTGGCGGCGGGCACGGCGATCCATGGTTTCGACTTCGACGACCACAGCCGCGCCAAGATCCATCCCGGCGCCGTGGTCCTGCCGGTGGTGCTGGCACTGGGCGAACGCGAGGGCAGCAGCGGGGCCACCGCGCTGGCGGCCATGACGGCTGGCTATGAAACCATGAACCGCGTCAGCCTGGGCGCCAATCCCAGCCGCGCGCGCATGAGGGGCTGGCACCTGACGGGCACGACCGGCACCTTGGCGGCGGCCGCCGCCGCCAGCGTGATGCTGGGGCTGGATACGGAAACCACGGCCAGCGCCTTGGGCCTGGCCGGGACCCAGTCCGCTGGGTTATGGGCCTTTACCGCGGATGGCGGCATGAGCAAACGGCTGCATCCGGGGCGCTCGGCGGAAGCGGGTGTGGCGGCGGCCTTGCTGGCTCAACGGGGTTTTCGCGGGCCGCATTACATCCTTGAAGCGGAGGACGGCGGCCTGCTGTTCGGCATGTCGGATGATCCGCGGCCGGATCGGGTGGTGGCGGGTCTGGGCGAGGAGTGGCATACGGATGCCACCTGCTTCAAGCCCTATGCCTGTTGCGGCAGCAATCATGCCTGCGTGGATGCGGCCCTCGCGCTCAAGCGCGAACACGGTGTTCGCGGCAGCGACATCGCGCGCATCGTCACGGGCATACCCAGCGTGGTCAGGACGCAGACCGGTTTCAACTACAAGGCCGATTCGGTGCTCAACGCGCAGATGAGCCTGCGCTACAACGTGGCGGTGGCGTTGGTGGACGGGCAGGCTTATCTGGAGCAGTTCACGCAGGAACGCATCGTGGATCCCGAAGTGGTGGATCTGGCGATGCGGGTGGACATCGAGATCGATGCGGAGATCGACCAGGCGTATCCGCGCGTGTATGGCGGCAAGGTCACCTTGATCTTGCGCGATGGCCGGACCTTGGAGCGGCGGGTCGATTATTCCCTGGGCATGCCGGAGAATCCGATGCCGCGCGCCGACATCATCGCTAAATACCGATCTTTGGCGCATCACGCGGTGGGTGCCGAGGCGGGCGATGGGATCTTGCTGCTGGCGGCTGGAATCTTCGATGCGCCGACACTCGCACCTTTGGGTGCGGCACTGGCCGCCGCCGAGGTGCGGGATGGCGTGGCCGTGGAAGAGGCGATGTAGGCAGGGGCGCTGGCGTTGCCTGCGGCGACTGGCGCCTCGTTATTGCGCCATGGGGTTCTGGTTTGTCGTGGGGTCTGTCAAGCCGAAAGGACGCTCCCGATTTTCCCGGGAGCGTCCTTTATTGCTTATGCCGCCGAGGTCTGCATGGCGGCGGTTTTTGCGCCGCCATGAGCCAGGCGTCCGTCGCCGGTGCGCAGCAGGCGCAGGCCGTTGGCCACCACCAGCAGGCTGGCGCCGACATCCGCGAAGACCGCCATCCACAGCGTGGCGGCCCCAGCCATGGTCAGCGCCAGGAAGACCACCTTGATCCCCAAGGCCAGCACGATGTTCTGCACCAGCACGCGATGCGTGGCGCGCGACAAGCGCAGGAATTCGCCGATCTTGCGCAGGTCGTCGTCCATCAGCGCCACGTCGGCGGTCTCGATGGCCGTGCCGGTGCCGGCCGCGCCCATGGCGAAACCGATGTCGGCGCGGGCCAGCGCGGGGGCGTCGTTGATGCCGTCGCCCACCATGCCCACCAGGCCTTCGCCCGCGCGCTCTTCCAGCGCCTGCAACTTATGCTCGGGCAACTGCTCGCCACGGGCTTCGTCGATGCCCACTTGATCCGCGATGGCGCGCGCGGCCGCATGGTTGTCGCCGCTGAGCATCAAGGTGCGCACGCCCAAGGCATGCAGGTCGGCGATGGCCTGGCGGCTGGCCGGCTTGACCGTATCGGCCACGGCCGCGATCGCCAGCGCGCGTCGGGCATCGGCCAGCACCACGGCCGTCTTGCCCTGGCTTTGCAGCGCTTCCAGCGCTTGCGTCAGCGCGGGTGTCTCCAGGCCCAGCTCGCGCATCAGGCGGGCATTGCCCAGGTGATAGGTGACGCCGTCGATGACGCCACGCGTCCCCCGCCCGGGCAGTGCCGCGAAGTCGGCGACGTCAGCCACGCCAGCGGCGCCGGCCGCGATGGCCAGGGACACCGGGTGGTCCGAGCGGGCGGCCAGGCTGGTGGCCAGGTGGCGCGCGGTCTCATCGGACGTCCCGTCCAGGGGCAGCAGGTCGGTCAGCACCGGGCGGCCGTGCGTGATCGTGCCGGTCTTGTCCAGCGCCAGCCAGCGCAGGCGGCGGCCGTTTTCCAGGTAGGCGCCACCCTTGATCAGGATGCCGCGCCGCGCGGCGGCCGTCAGCCCGCTGACCACGCTGACCGGGGTCGAGATCACCAGCGCGCAGGGGCAGGCGATGATCAGCAAGGTCAGCGCGCGATAGATGGCGACAGCCCAGGCCTGGCCGAAGGCCAGGGGCGGCACGATGGCCACCAACGCCGCCAGGACCACCACGGCCGGCGTGTAGATGCGGGAGAAGCGATCGATGAAGCGCTGCGTGGGCGCCCGCGCGCCCTGGGCCTGCTCGACCGCATGGATGATGCGCGCCAAGGTGCTGTTGCCGGCGGCGGCGCTGACGCGGTATTCGAAAGCGCCATGGGTGTTCACCGTGGCCGCGTAGACGGGATCGCCCACGGTCTTTTCAGCGGGCAGGCTTTCACCGGTGATGGGCGATTGGTCGACGGCCGATGCGCCGGATACCAGCACGCCGTCGGCGGCGATACGTTCGCCGGGGCGCACGCGGACCACGTCGTCGACCTTCAGGTCAGCCGCCGGTACTTCGCGCCAACTGCCATCCGCCTGGCGGGCGGTGGCCGTGGCGGGGGCGAGATCCAGCAGGCCGCGCACGGCATTGCGCGCGCGGTCCAGGGAACGGGCTTCGATCAGCTCCGCGACGTTGAACAGGAACATGACCATGGCGGCTTCCGGCCATTGGCCGATGGCGGCGGCACCGGTCACGGCGATGCTCATCAAGGCGTTGATGTTCAGATTGCCGTGGCGGATGGCGATCCAGCCCTTGCGATAGGTGGTCAGGCCGCAGGCCAGCACGGCCAGCAGCGCGAGCAGGGCGCTCAGCGGCACGGGACCCAACATCGGGTTGCCGGCAAAGTGCGCGATTTCCGCCAGGGCCGCGAGCACGCCGCCGGCCACCAGGCCGCGCCAGCGGGTGGGGGCGGCGGCCGGTGTCGGCGCTTCCATGCCTTCCAGCACGGTGGGGGTCATGCCCAGGTCCTTGATGGCGGCTTCCACCGATGGCAGGGCCGGGGTGGCGTGGACGACGGTCAGCACCCGCTGCATCAGGTTGAAGTGCAACTGCCGGACGTCGGGCATCGCGCCGAGCTTGCGGCGGATCAGCGTTTCTTCGGTGGGGCAGTCCATCTGGTTGATCAGCAGACGGGTCAAGGTTTCGCCCGCCGCCACCTGCAGGTCGGCATCCGCCTGCGCCGGCGCAGGCGCCGCGCCATGGTCATGGCCACAGCAAGCGTGGGCGTGCTCATGCGCCGCATGATCGTGCGCATGCCCGGCATGATCATGATGCCCATGATCATGGCCGTGATCATGTTCATGGTCATACTCATGGTCGGCGTGCGCCGCCGACGGCACGGCAGCCGCGTGGCCGCTGCAGCAGTCATCGTGGCCATGGTCGTCATGATCATGGTCGGCGTGCGCCGACGCTGGCACAGCGGGCGCGTGGCCACCGCAGCAGTCATCGTGGCCGTCATGATCGCGGCCTGCTGCGGTCGCAGCCGTAGCCGCGCCGCCTTCGCCCCGATGCGCACCGGCGTCAGCCGGTGCGCCATGATCATGTCCGCAGCAAGCGTCATGGTCGTGAGCGTGGGCAGGGTGCGGATCAGCTCCGTCCCTTTTTTGAACAGCAACGATAGGCGGGAATTTCGTCTTCATGAACGCTATTCCACACCCTGGGGTTACTATAGGGTCAAGCGTTGCCTGTCAGCGCGTCGTTCCGCGGAGGCTGGATTATGAAAATCGGTGAATTGGCCAAGGCCGCCGGTACCACGGTGGAAACCGTGCGCTACTACGAAAAGGAGGGCCTGCTGCCGGCCCCCGAACGCGGTGACAACAACTATCGCAGCTACGGCCCCACCCATGCCGACCGCCTGCGCCTGATCCGTAACTGCCGGGCTCTGGACATGACGCAGGAAGAAATCCGCGCGATCCTGCAACTGGCCGACAGCCACGCCGCCGACTGCGGCCCCATCAATGACATCTTCGACGCCCACATTACCCACGTCGACGAACGCATCGCCGAGCTGACGCAATTGAAAGCGCAATTGGGTGACCTGCGCCAACGATGTCTTTCGGCCCGGCCACATGCCGAAAATTGCGGCATCCTGCATGGCCTGGCCGAAATGCAGGTCGAGGAACGCCCCGAGCGCCATACCCATCTGGGCTGAGTCCAAGGCGACCTGTATTCCATCATTCCAAGAGAATCCCCCAAGCATGAACTCCCCTGAAACGATTTCCACTCCCTTGCACGCCCTGTATTCCCGCCGTTCCACCAAGTTCCTGCGCGCCCCCGGGCCGTCGCCGGACGAGCTGGGCCAGATCCTCCAGGCCGGCATGTCGGCGCCCGACCACGGTTCGCAACGCCCTTGGCGCTACGCCATCATCCGTGGCGAGAATATCGCCAAGCTGGCCGACGTGGCGCTGGGCGCGGTCAAGCGCAGCGGCGATCCGCGCATGACTCCCGAGAAAGAAAAGTCGGTGCGCGAGTGGATGGCGTCCGTTCCGCTATTCCTGGCCGTCGCCCAGAAGATCGACCACGGCAAGATTCCCGAGCACGAGCAGATGCTGGCCGCGGGCGCATCGGTGATGAACGTGCTGAACGCCGTGCACATGCTGGGCTACGCCGCGTTCTGGAGCACGGGTGTGGGCACGTATGTGGAAGAAGTCCAGCTGGCCCTGGGCTTCGATCCACTGGACTACCGCTTTCTTGGCTACCTGGCCATCGGCACGCCCGGTTGCGAAGTGCCGCCCGTGAAGCGTCCGGACTACAAAGACTTCATCACGGAGTGGACCGGGCCGGTGGCCTGAGGCACTACCTGCGCGTAGTCGCAGCGCCAGGCTCCCGGCGCTGCGCCGCTGGGTCGCTGACTCCGCTGACCCGCTGACGCGGTGCGCCGTTGAGCCGCTAAGCCGCTGAGCTGTCGCTGCGACGCGGCAGCGCTCATTGCGCGCCGGGCGCGCCCAGCTCGTCGATGATGGGGCAGTCCGGCCGCTGATCGCCGTGGCAGTGGGCTGCCAGGTGTTGCAGCGTGTCCGCCATCTGGCGCAGCGCCGCCGCCTTGCGCTCCAGTTCCGCCACGTGTTCCAGCGCGATGCGCTTGACGTCGGCGCTGGCGCGGCCACGATCCCGCCACAGCGCCAGCAGATCCCGCATGACCTCCACCGTAAAACCCAGGTCGCGCGCGCGGCGGATGAAGCGCAGCGTGTGCAGGTCATGGTCGCTGTACACGCGGTAGCCTGCTTCCGTGCGGCCCGCGGTGTCGATCAATCCTATGCCTTCGTAGTAGCGGATCATCTTCGCGCTGATGCCCGTCGCCGTGGCGGCTTGTCCGATATTCATGCTTGTTTCCTTGCCGCGCCATGGGGCTGGTGGCCGCTGGCGCCGGTTGTCTGCTGGATGCCCGTGCCGCTGCCGGCGTCCGCGCCCGTGCCGCTGCCGGCGTCCGCGCCCGTGCCGCTGCCTGCGCGGGCCCCGTAGCGCTTCAAGCGTAGGGCGTTGCCCACCACGAAGACGCTGGAAAGGGCCATGGCCGCGGCCGCGAAGATGGGCGACAGCGCGGGCCCGCCCAGCGGCTGCAATACGCCCGCCGCCAGGGGAATCAGGGCGACGTTGTAGGCGAAGGCCCAGAACAGGTTCTGGCGGATGTTGGCCAGGGTGGCGTGACTGACGCCGATGGCACGCGGCACACCTTGCGGATCGCCCGCCATCAACACTACGTCGGCCGCGTCGATCGCGACATCCGTGCCGGTCCCGATGGCGATGCCGACATCGGCCGCCGCCAGGGCAGGGGCATCGTTGATGCCGTCACCGACGAATGCCACTTTCCGGGATTGCGCGGAGGCCGCCGTGTGCCCGCGGGCAGAGTGGGCCTGCCCGGCTTTCGTGAATGGGCCGGCCCCCGTGACTGGCCCGGCCCCCGTGACTGGCCCGGCCCCCGGGACCAGCCCGTCACCGGGTTCGGTTTTCGATGCGCGCGCACCTGCCTGCATTCCCGCGATCACCCGTTGCTTGTCGGCCGGCAAGGTTTCCGCATGGACCTCGTCGATGCCCAGCTCGCGCGCCACGGCCTGGGCCGTGCGGCGGTCGTCGCCGGTGATCATGGCGGTGCGAACGCCCGCTGCATGCAGCGCCTCGATCGCCGCCGCCGCGCCCGGCTTGATGGGGTCGGAGACGGCCATCAAGGCCGCGGCCTGGCCGTCGATGGCCACGTGGATCGGCGTCTTGCCTTCCTTGGCCCAGGTTTCCGCGGTGGAGGCGAGGGCGGCAATGTCGACGCCTTCCTGGCGCATCAGGGCGGCGGAGCCCAGTACCAGCTTGTGTCCTTGCACCGTGCCGCGCACGCCCGCGCCGGTGAGCGCCTGGAAATCCTGCACCGGCGGCAGGGTCAGTCCGGCTTCGCGTGCAGCGGCCAGCATGGCCACGGCGATGGGGTGCTCGGACGCGGACTGGACCGCGGCTGTCAAGGCAAGGACGTCGTTGCGGCGGTCTTGCTCGCCACGGTCAGACAGGCCGCCATGGTCAGACAGGCGACCATGGTCAGGCATGGCGTCATGGCCGGGACTCGCGTCATATCCAGGACTTGCGTCATAGCCACGCACGTCGTCATGGCTGCTGGCCGGGGCAAGCTGCATGTCCGTCAGCGACGGCTTGCCTATCGTCAAGGTGCCGGTCTTGTCGAACGCCACGACGTCGACATCGCGCAAGGTCTGCAGGGCGGTGCCCTGGCGGAACAGCACGCCAAGTTCGGCGGCGCGCCCGGTGCCGACCATGATGGACATGGGCGTGGCGAGCCCCATGGCGCAGGGGCAGGCCACGATCAGCACGGCCACGGCGTGGACCAGGGCCAGCGGTAGCGCGGGCGCGGGTCCCCATGCCATCCAGGCGGCGAAGGTGAGGAGGGCAGTGAGCAGGATGGCCGGCACGAAGTAGTAGGTGACGCGGTCCACCAGGGCCTGGATGGGCAGGCGGGCGCCCTGGGCTTGTTCGACCAGTTGCGCGATACGGGCGAGGGCGGTGTCGGCGCCGGTGTGGGTGACGCGTACCGTCAGGGCGCCGGTGGTGTTGAGCGTGCCGCCCGTGACCGCGGCCCCGGGGGCTTTTTCCACGGGCACCGGTTCGCCGGTGATCATCGATTCGTCGACATAGGAGCCGCCGTCGATGACTTCGCCGTCCACCGGGATTTTCTCGCCGGGGCGCACCAGCACGATGTCGCCCGCGCGCACGTCCGCGATGGGCAGGTCCACGGGTGTGTCCGCAAGAGCAGCGGGCGTCGACGGCGTCGAGGTGGCTGTCCGCAGGACGCGGGCGTTGCGGGGCTGGAGGGCGGCCAGGCGGGCGATGGCCGCGCCGGTGCGTCCTTTGGCGCGCGCTTCCAGCATGCGGCCCAGCAAGATCAGGGTGACGATGACTGCGGCGGCTTCGAAGTAGACGGCGCCGGTGCCGGCCGGCAGGGCATCGGGCAGCAAGGTCGCCACCAGCGAGTAGGCCCACGCGCTACCGGCGCCCAAGGCGACCAGGGAGTTCATGTCGGGCGCGCGCCGCCACAATGCCGGCAGGCCCAGCAGGAAGAAGTGGCGGCCGGGGCCGGCCAGCAGGATCGTGGTGAGTACAGCTTGCAGGATCCAGCTGTTTTGCATGCCGATGGTGGCGTCTATCCAGCCGTGCAGGGGCGGGAAGACGTGGCCGCCCATTTCCAGGAGGAAGACGGGGAGGGCGAGCGCCAGGGCCGTCCAGAAGCGGCCTTGGAGGCGCCTGGCTTCGGCTTCCCGTTGCGCGTTCAGTTGTTCGGCCTGCCGGCGGGGGTCTTCGATGACGTGGGCGGCGTAGCCGGCCTTGGCGACGGCGGCCAGCAGCGGGTCCGCGGTGGGGTCCGCTACTTCGCCGTTCCAGGCGATGTGGGCGCGCTCCGTCGCGAGGTTGACGCTGGCGTTGCCCACGCCCGGCACAGCGGCCAGCGCTTTTTCCACGCGGCGGACGCAGGACGCGCAGGTCATGCCTTCGATGGAGAGGTCCAGCTCGGTGACGGGGGAGTTCATGATCTTTGTTCGTATGGTCAACGATGATGTTGGACGTAGTATCAACCTTCCCATAATGGTAGGGTCAAGGGGGAGGAATGCAAGCTGTTGCTTCGGCGGCCTTGAGCCGGACGGGGACGCGCTGCCGGGGCGGCAAGGGGCGCGGCGATCGTGGCGCCGTCCGTCGGGCGCCGGTTCTTCCCAAGGGCGATGCAGCGGGCAGGCTTGACCTTTCCATTGTTGGAAGGTTTAAGCTTTGTCCATGTGAGGATGCCTATGCAGGTGTCCGGTTTTGTTAACTGGTGGGAGCCTTAACAGGGCATCCGCTATGAAATCGACAGGAGAATCATCATGGCTCTGCAGTACCAAGTCCCCGACATGACGTGTGGCCATTGCGTGAAGACGATCACGGGGGCCGTCACGACTGCCGTCCCGGGCGCCAGCGTCCAGGCCGACGTAGCCAGCCACCTGGTAACCGTCTCCGGCACTGACGACCGCGCGTCCGTCGAATCCGCCATCCGCGACGCCGGCTACACCCCCAATCCCGCCTGACCTCCTGCGGATGGGCTGGGCGGGCCTGCGGCCCTGTCCCGCTGGCGCGGGGCTGGGCGGGCCTGCGGCCCTGTCCCGCTGGCGCGGAGCTGGGCGGGCCTGCGGCCTTGTCCCGCTGGCGCGGAGCTGGGCGGGCCTGCGGCCTTGTCCCGCTGGCGCGGAGCTGGGCGGGCCTGCGGCCTTGTCCCGCTGGCGCGGGGCTGGGCGGGCCTGCGGCCTTGTCCCGCTGGCGCGGGGCCGGATGGGCCTGCGGCCCGGGCCGGTCCCGGGACGCTAGCTGCCCCACAAGATGCCCGGCCGTAGGCCGGGCATCACCTTTCCCTTTCCGGGGATAGAATCAAAGCTATAGAAAGACAGGCATCAATCGTTAAAAACTATCGATTGCTTAAATTAATTAAATTATCCACCAAGATAGTTCTTATTTATTATTCGGTCATGGCATTCAAACGCCGCCATCCCTTACCCCAAGACCGGAGATTCCCCCCATGCTGCAAGCTCGTGAAGGCCAACGCGTTCCCAACGTCACTTTCCCCGTCCGGGAAGGCAATGAATGGAAGCAAGTGAGCACCGACGACGTGTTCAAGAACAAGACGGTGGTGGTCTTCTCCCTGCCCGGCGCGTTCACGCCTACCTGCTCGTCCACCCACCTGCCGCGCTACAACGAACTGGCGCCCGCCTTCTTCGCCAACGGCGTCGACAGCATCGTCTGCCTGTCGGTCAACGACACCTTCGTGATGAATGAATGGGCCAAGGACCAGGAATCCTCCAACATCACCCTGATGCCCGACGGAAACGGCGACTTCACCGAAGGCATGGGTATGCTGGTGGACAAGCGCAACCTGGGCTTCGGCAAGCGCAGCTGGCGCTATTCCATGCTGGTGCGTGACGGCGTGGTCGAAAAGATGTTCATCGAACCCGAAAAAGACGGCGACCCGTTCGAAGTCTCCGACGCGGACACGATGCTGAACTACCTGTCGCCCAGCGCCGCCAAGCCGGACCAAGTGGTGGTGTTCTCCAAGGTCGGCTGCCCCTTCTGCATCGAAGCCAAGGCCATCCTGGACAACAAGGGCTACAACTTCGTCGACATCCCGCTGGACAACAAGGTCCGCGGCCGCGTGATCGGCGCCGTGTCGGGCGCGGGCACCGCCCCGCAGGTGTTCATCAACGGCGCGCTGATCGGCGGCCTGGACAGCCTGAAAGCCCACTTCGCCATTGCTGCCTGATCCAGGCGGCACCCCGGCCGGGCCGCGCGTCCACAAACGCGCGGCCCGGCGGTAGCCCGGGGCAGTTCGCCCCGCGAACCCGTGCAACAGATCCTGGACGGCTTTCTGTCCAGAGCGTGCGCCCGTGCGGCTGACCGGCCACGCACTTAGCCCAAAAGGATAATCATGAAAACCTTGCACACCGATGTCGCCGTGATCGGCGCCGGTACCGCCGGACTGGGCGCCTACCGCGCCGCCATCGCCGCCGGCAAGCGCGCGCTGCTGATCGAAGCCGGCCAGTACGGCACCACCTGCGCCCGCGTCGGCTGCATGCCGTCCAAGCTGCTGATCGCCGCCGCCGAGGCCGCCCACACCGCCGCCCACGGCGCGCCCTTCGGCGTGCACATCGACGGCAAGGTGCGCGTGGATGGCCGCGAGGTCATGGCCCGCGTGCGCCGCGAACGCGACCGCTTCGTCGGCTTCGTCGTGGAGGGCGTGGAAAGCATCCCGGCGCAGGACAAGCTGCTCGGCTATGCGCGCTTCGTGTCGGACAACGTGCTGCGCGTGGATGATCACACCGAAGTCCATGCGGGCAGCGTCGTCATCGCCACCGGTTCCACGCCCGCCGTGCCGCCGCCTTTCAAGGCCCTGGGCGACCGCGTGGTCGTCAACGACGACGTCTTCTACTGGGACGACCTGCCGCGTAGCGTGGCCGTGTTCGGTCCCGGCGTCATCGGCCTGGAGCTGGGCCAGGCCCTGGCCCGCCTTGGCGTGCGGGTGCGCGTCTTCGGCGTCAGCGGCAGCCTGGGCGGCCTGTCCGACCCCGCCGTGCGCGACAGCGCCCGCAAGGCCTTCCAGGAAGAGTTCTACCTGGATCCCGATGCGCGCGTCCTGGAAACGGTGCGCGAAGGCGATGCCGTGAAGATCCGCTACGTGGCGCTGGACAACAGCGAGCGCACGGAAACTTTCGACTACGCGCTGGTGGCCACCGGCCGTCGTGCAAATGTAGGCGGCCTGAATCTGCAGAACACGTCGCTCAAGCTGAATCCAGCTGGCGTGCCGGAGTTCGACCGCTACACCATGCAGGCGGGCACGTCGTCCATCTTCATCGCGGGCGATGCGAACAGCGACGTGCCGCTGCTGCACGAAGCCGCCGACGAAGGCCGTATCGCCGGTGAAAACGCGGCGCACTATCCGCGCGTCACGGCTGGACAGCGCCGCGCGCCGATGGCGGTGGTTTTCTCCGATCCGCAGATCGGCGTGGTCGGCACGCCCTACGGCCGGCTGCAGGAAGGCAGCTTTGTCAGCGGCCAGGTCGATTTCGGCAATCAGGGGCGTTCGCGCGTCATGTTGAAGAACAAGGGCAGGCTGCACGTGTACGCCGACCGCGCCAGCGGCCGCTTCCTGGGCGCGGAAATGGCCGGCCCCAGCGTGGAGCACCTGGCGCACTTGCTGGCCTGGGCTTTGCAGCAGGGCTTGACCATCGCCGCCATGCTGGAAATGCCTTTCTACCATCCCGTGGTGGAAGAGGGCTTGCGCACGGCATTGCGTGACGCGCAAGCCAAGCTGGACGAAGCGCGCGTGCCGCTGGCCGCGGCAGCTTGAGCAAGGCGCCATGCGGGACACGGTCGCGCAGCCGCAAGGCGTCTGTATCCTCAAGAGCCTGCTGGCAGCGACGCGCCAGCAGGCTTGACTCTGAGCGATGGTAACAAAAGAGATCAGTGTCCCCTGAATCTCTCCTTGACGTGGTTCATCACGGCGCGCACCCTGGGGTCAAGATTCAAGCACCGAGACTCGTTGCCCTCATGCGCCCCGCGCGCTTCATCGTCCGAGATTCCTTCCTTGATTTCCCGATAGAAGGGGTCGTCCCTTCGGTTTTCAAGGAAAGATCATGCAAACTGGCATCGTCAAGTGGTTTAACGCCGAAAAGGGTTTCGGTTTCATCACGCCTGAGTCCGGCGGCAGGGATCTCTTCGCCCATATTTCCGAGATCAAGGGAGATGGCGCCCCCACGCTGGCGGAAAACCAGCGAGTCAGTTTCGTGATGGCAGAGGGCGCCAAAGGGCCTCAAGCCACAAACATCCGCGTGCTGTGAAAGTAGCCCTCCTCGGAGGGCTATTCAATTTTTGCGGCGCCGCGATCGGCAATCTCAGGGACAAGGATATGAAAAATAATCTGATCTACAAAGGGTATCGATTGAGCGCCATCGTAAGGCGCCAGAGCGCCGCCAATGCGTCGGCATTCACCGCTACGCTGATGATGGTGCCTCATGACAGCTCGATCGCTTCTTCCTGCGGCGTACCGGCCTTTCTGAAAGGCGGCACCGTGGCGACGCCCGCGCTCGCTGTGGACGCCGCGATTCTGCACGGCCGTCAGTTGGTCGATCAAATGAACCGGCCGACGGTGCGCTAGCGGATCCTGGCGGTCCTTTAATGACTTACCCCGTGTGGATTCCGCACGCGGATTTTTGTGGAGTAACTATCATGGCCAAAGGCCAAGTGCGCGGAAATAAAGAAGCAAAGAAGCCCAAGCAGCCGCCCAAGCCTACCCCGGTACCTGCGACCAGTTCGCGTCCCTCCACAGGGGGCACGCAATCAAAGACGAAACAAGAGTAAGTCACTCATCTCCCTGGAATGACAGTGCGCCGGTCAGAAACGAGTTATTTGGTGTAGAACGACTGGCGCAACATGCACGCAGCCTGGCGGCGGCGCAGACGGTCACAAACAAGCCTAGACGCGTAACCGCGCTACGCAAACGTCTTGATGGCAATGCGGCAGTTCTCCTGGCGGCTTATCGCGCGAGCGCCCAGGAACTCGAAGATGGCCGCAGCGTCGAGCCCGCCGCGGAGTGGCTGCTCGACAATTACCACGTGGTAGAGGAGCAAATACGGCAAATCCGTGATGATCTGCCCGCCGGCTTCTATCGCCAGCTTCCGAAGCTGTCCAGCGGCCCGTTTGCGGGCTATCCCCGAGTTCTTGGGGTGGCATGGGCTTTCGTCGCGCACACCGACAGCAACTTCGATCCCGAGATTCTGCGGCGTTTCGTTTCGGGGTATCAAGAGGTGCAGGCGCTGACCATAGGCGAACTATGGGCGATCGCCATTACTCTCCGCATCGTTCTCGTCGAGAATCTGCGCCGCCTCGCGGAAGAGATTGAGGCAGGGCGCTCTGCCCGGGATGGGGCGGACGACCTGGCCAATGCCATGTTGCGCTCAGACGATGACGTGGGCGGCGCCCCGAATCTTGATGCTCTGGGCCGATCCGCGGGGCCGTTGTCCGAAACTTTCTTCGCCCAGCTGAGCAAGCGTCTGCGCGATCGGGATCCCCATGATACGCCGGCCCTGGCGTGGTTGCAGACGCGCCTCGCCGCGCAGGGCAGCAACACGGACGCCGTCGTGGAGCAAGCGCAGCAGCTTCAGGGCGCAGCCAACGTCAGCGTGCGCAACGTCATTTCCAGCATGCGTTTGATGTCCGACATTGATTGGGCGGACTGGTTCGAAAGTGTCAGCCTCGCTGATGCATGTCTGAGGAAGTCCAGCGCCTTCGCGGCAATGGATTTCGCGACGCGGGATCTCTATCGCAAGGAGATCGAGCATCTGGCTCGCGGATCGTCCATAAGCGAACTTGAAATCGCGCAAAGAACCCTCGATATGGCCAGCGGGGCGGCGCAAACGGCGCCGGAAATCGAGCGTGAGCGGGTCGGGGATCCTGGCTATTATCTCGTCGGCGGCGGACGGCGCGCACTGGAAAGGCAGATTGCGTATGTGGCGCCTCTGCACCTGCGGCTGGACCGGTGGGCCATGCGCGGCGGGATCCTGGGCTACACCGGCACGATCGTGGCGGTGGCGTTGTTGCTGCTCGCATTTTCCGCCTGGATCGGTTGGCGCGCCGGGGGCGAGTCTGGCCGGATGGCACTGTTCCTGATTCTGGCATTTCTTCCGGCAACCGAACTCGCCACCGCGCTTCTGAATCGCTTGATCACATGGAAGCTGGGCGCCACCGTGCTGCCCGCCATGGATCTGACCGTGGATGTACCGGAGAAATACCGCACGCTGGTCGCGGTGCCCATATTGCTGACAACCGAAGCCGAGTTGCTGGAGCAGATCGAGCAGTTGGAGGTGCTTTACCTTTCCGGCGCGGGCGGAGATCTGGTCTATGCCTTGTTGACCGACGGACCGGACGCCGCGACCGAAACGCTCCCAACAGACCTATCCGTCCTCGCGGCGGGTAGCGCGGCGATCGCCAGGCTCAACCTGGCGCATGGGCCCGCGCCGGCAGGCAACCGTTTTCTGCTGCTGAACCGCCGCCGCTTGTTCAACAAGGCCGAGGGCACCTGGATGGGATGGGAGCGCAAGCGCGGCAAGTTGCACGAACTGAACCGCCTGCTGCGCGGCGCCACGGATACCAGCTATACGGCGATTCCAGGCCTGAAGCAGCAGTTGCCGCAGCGCGTGCGTTATGTCATCACGCTTGATGCCGACACACGCCTCCCCCGGGATGCGGCGCAGAGACTTATCGGCAAGATGGCGCATCCCTTGAACCGGCCCCGTTTCGACGCTACCCGACAGCGCGTGGTCGAGGGGCACGCCATCCTTCAGCCCAGGGTTACGCCGTCGCTGCCGCTGAATCGCGAAGGTTCCGTTTATCAACGCTTGTTTTCAAGTCCGGCCGGCATGGATCCTTACGCGGCGGCCGTGTCCGACGTTTATCAGGATTTGTTCGGCGAGGGCTCGTACGCTGGCAAGGGTATTTACGATATCGATGCCTTCGAAGCAGCGTTGGCCGGCAGGGTGCCCGAGAACACCATGCTCAGCCACGATCTGTTCGAAGGTGTGTTCGCTGGCGCGGCGCTGGTGTCAGACATCGAGGTCGTCGAGGAATTTCCTGCCCGCTATGACGTCGCTGTCCGGCGCACCCATCGTTGGACCCGCGGCGACTGGCAACTGCTGCCCTGGATATTCGGCTGGAGCGGAAGGGGGCGCGCGGTGCCCGCCATCGGGCGAGGGAAAATGGCGGACAACCTGAGGAGATCCTTGCTGGCTCCCTCAAGCTTCCTGGCGCTCGCGGTCGCATGGTTGCTGCCATTGCCCGTGGCGCTGCTGGCGACCCTCTTCATTGTTTTATGCCAGGCAATTCCGGCGTTCTTCTCGTCCTTCAGTTTTGCCGCTGCGCGCCGTAGCGGTGTCGCGCTGAGCCAGCGCACCATGCTGTTCGGCCAGGATTTCGTGCTTGCCGGGGAACAGATCCTGGCGTCGTTCATCCTGCTTGCCGATACTGCCTGGAGAATGACGGACGCGATCGTCCGTTCGCTGTGGCGTTTGGGTGTCAGCCGTCGCCACCTGCTCGAATGGGTGACGGCAGCCCAGTCCGCCAGCATCGCCCGATCCGGCGTGCCGGGCGCGTATCGCATGATGTGGCAAGGCGTGGCGCTTGCGCTTTGCATGGCCGGCGCCGCGCTGTGGGTGCAACCGGCCTCATGGGGACTGGTTGGGCCATTTCTGCTTCTATGGATAGGCGCGCCGACTTATGCGTGGTGGATCAGCCGCGCGCGCGTGATGCAGGCCCAACTGCGCGTGGCCCCTGCCACCGATCTGTCCTTGCGGCAGACGGCGCGCCGCACGTGGCGGTTCTTCGAGACGTTCGTGACGTCGGCCGATCATATGCTGCCTTGCGACAATTACCAGGAAACCCCCAGGCCCGTGCTGGCCCGGCGCACCTCGCCGACCAACATGGGGCTTTATCTGCTGTCGATTGTTGCCGCACGGGATTTTGGCTGGATAGGCAGGCGCAAAGCCGTTGCGCTGCTGGAAGATACCCTGGCCACCATGCGCAAGCTGGAGCGGCACCGGGGTCACTTTCTGAATTGGTACGCAACGGACGATTTGCACGTACTCGCACCCGCCTATGTGTCGTCGGTCGACAGCGGCAATCTTGCGGGCCACTTGATCACGCTGCGCAATGCTTGCGAAGAGTGGGCCGCACCCTCGCCCGGCCTGGACGTGCGCGCCGGCCTTTCCGACACCCTTGCGTTGGCTCAAGATGCTCTTGCCGGGATGACAGTCGTCGGGAACGAGCATCTGCGCCAACTTGCGGAATGCCTCGACGAAATGGATTCGTTGTTGCGCAGCGCCTTGGATTCGACCGCATTGCTGCCCTCTCTCGGCCGCCTTGCGACCAAGGCCGCCAAGCTGGCCAGGGTGCTGGTGCCTGCCGAAGCCGACCGGCCCATGGACGACCTGGCATTCTGGACCGGGGCCCTTGCCACCGCCATTCAGGAACATCGGCAGGACGCCGAAGAAACGTCTGAAGGCGCGGAAATCAGCGCTCGGCTGCTTGCGCTCGCCCGCGATGCGCGTGAGATGGCGGTGGAGATGGACTTCGCCTTCCTGTTGGACCCGGCGCGCAAGCTGCTTTCAATCGGATATTCGGTGGCCGACAACCGCCTGGATGCCAGTTGCTACGATCTGCTTGCGTCGGAAGCGCGGTTGGCCAGCCTGTTCGCCATCGCGAAAGGGGACGTGCCCTCCCGGCATTGGCTGAGGCTGGGCCGGACATCGACTCCGGTGGGACGCGGATCAGCGTTGATCTCGTGGTCGGGATCGATGTTCGAATATCTCATGCCGTCCCTGGTCATGAGCGCACCCATGGGCAGCCTGCTTGAGCAGACGAACCGTATCGTCGTGAAGCGCCAGCAGCGCTACGCCGCCGAACTGAAGTTGCCTTGGGGAATTTCGGAGTCGGCCTACAACGCCCGCGATATCGAATTCACCTATCAATACTTCAATTTCGGCGTCCCCGGGCTGGGGCTGAAACGAGGGCTGTCGGAGAACCTGGTCGTCGCACCATACGCCACTGGCCTGGCGGCCATGGTTGACCCGGAGGGCGCGCGCGCAAACTTCGCCCACCTTGCCAAATTGGGGGGGCGGGGCCGGTTCGGTTTCCATGAGGCCCTGGATTTCACGCCCTCCCGCTTGCGGGAAGATGAAGGCGTCGCTGTCGTGCGCAGTTTTATGGCGCACCATCAGGGCATGACCATCGTGGGTATTGCCAACGCCTTGCACGACGGGCGCATGCGCGCCCGCTTCCATCGCGAACCCATGATCCGGGCTTGTGATTCCTTGCTGCAGGAGCGCGTGCCGCGCGATTCGATCGCCGCCCGCCCGCCGGCTGAAGAAGTCCGGGCGTCGGCCAGCTGGGCTGACCGCTCCGACAACGGTGTGCGTCGCTTCCATCAGCTGCCCGCGGGACCTCCGCAAACGCATCTGCTGTCCAACGGACGCTACACGGTGATGCTGACGACCGCTGGCGGTGGCTACAGCCGATGGCGGGAGCACGCAATAACGCGATGGCAGGCGGATCCGACCCGGGACGACATGGGTTCGTACATATTCCTGCGCGACCTGCGGCGAGGAACCACCTGGTCGGCCGTTCCGGACGAGCGGGACGAGGACGGCGTCCACCACCGCGTCGAGTTTTCCGAGGACCGCGCGGATTTCATGCGCCGCGAGAAATCGCTTACAACGACGATGCAGATTCTGGTGTCGGGCGAGCACGATGGCGAGGTGCGGCGCGTATCGCTGGTGAACAGCGGGCGGCGCCCGCGCGACGTCGAACTGACCTCCTATGCGGAAATCGTGTTGGCGACGCCTGCCGCTGACCGCGCCCATCCAGCATTTTCCAAGATGTTCGTGGTGACGGAGTTTCTGCCGGAATTCGGCGCGTTGCTTGCCACGCGCCGACGCCGGTCGCCGGAGGAGCCGGAGATATGGGCCGCGCATTTCGCGGTGATCGAGGGCGATGCGATCAGCCCTGTGCAATATGAAACGGATCGGGCACGCTTTTGCGACCGCGGCGCGAGCGACTGGCGGCCTCGCCGCCATGCAAGCGTCGAGCCCTTGAGCAATACCGTCGGTACGGTGCTTGACCCGATCTTTTCGCTTAGGTACGGCGTGCGGGTCGCGCCGGGCCAGGCGGCGCGCATTTCGTTTTGGACGCTGGTGGCCGATAGCCGCGGCGCACTGTTGGATCTGGTGGACACGCACCATGATCGAAGCGCATTCGCACGCGCCGAAACCTTGGCGTGGACGCAGGCCCAGGTACAACTTCGTCACCTGGACATGCGCACGGACGAGGCAGCCACCTTCCAACGGCTGGCCGCGCCCTTGCTCTATCCGGATTCGCGCTTTCGGCCGCCGTCCCCATCCATCATCCGCGGGGCGGGTAGCCAGACCGAACTCTGGCGCTACGGCATCTCGGGCGACCTGCCTATTGTGCTGCTCCGGATCGATGACGCGCAGGATACGGCGCTCGTCGGACAACTGCTGCGCGCGCACGAATACTGGCGCATGAAGCGTCTTGCGGTTGACCTGGTCATTCTCAATGAGCGCGGTTCCTCATATGTCCAGGAATTGCAGAATGCCATAGACACGGCGGTGCGCAGCAGCCAGAGCCGGTCCAACGCCGGCGCCGAACTGGCAAAAGGGGCGGTCTTCACGCTGCGGGCCGAGCTCATGACCATGGCGGGCCGAGAACTTATCCAGGCCGTGGCCCGGATCGTGCTGCTTGCCGTTCATGGCTCCGTCGCCGACCAGCTTGCTCGCATCGTCGATGCATCGCCCCGCGCACGGTTGCAATCCGTGCCCCTTCAGCTCCCTGATGCCGGACCTGCCGGTAGCGCGCGGCCTGGCCGGGAGTTCTTCAATGGCATTGGGGGCTTCGAGTGGGATGGCGAGGAATACGTCATTGAACTGCAGGGTGGCAGGATCACGCCCGCGCCCTGGATCAACGTCATTGCCAACCCCCATTTCGGATTTCAGACCTCGGCGGAGGGCAGTGGTTATACATGGTCGATCAACAGCAAGGAAAACCAGTTGACGCCGTGGTCTAACGATCCGGTGATGGACCCCCCGGGTGAGGCTTTTTACCTGCGTGACGAGGCAAGCGGTAAAGTCTGGACGCCCACCGCGTTGCCCATACGCAATCAGGCGCCCTATGTGGCCCGCCATGGGTTCGGCTACAGCATTTTTGAGCACCAGTACGCTGACATCGCCAGCACGCTGATTCAATTCGTACCCGAGCAAGACCCGATCAAGATATCCCGCCTGACGCTTGTCAATCAGTCGGACCACGTGCGCAAGATATCGATCACGGGCTATGTGGAGTGGGTCCTGGGCGTATCACGGCCTGTTTCGGCGCCTTTCGTGATCACCAGCAGGGATGTTGCAACGGGGGCGATTTTCGCGGCCAATCCCTGGAGCGTGGGTTTCGCGCAGCGCACCGCTTTCGTGGATATGCGAGGACGCCAATCTTCGTTCACCACGGACCGCCGGGAGTTTCTCGGGGACAATGGCGACATGGCCGCGCCGGGTGCGCTGCAGGACGGCGCAGCGCTATCCGGGCGCTGCGGCGCGGCGCTGGATCCCTGCGCCGCGCTGCAATACGCGATGGAGATCAATCCAGGCCAGTCCATCGATATCGTGCTGTTTCTCGGACAGTGCGAATCGGCGGACGCGGCGCGCGAGTTGTTGTTGCATTATCGACAGATCGACCTCGATGAGGTCCTGCAGGACCTCATGGCCGGCTGGCGCAGGCGGCTGGGCGCGGTAAAGGTAAAGACGCCGGACCGTGCGCTGGATATTCTCGTGAATGGCTGGTTGTTGTACCAGACCATCTCCTGCCGGCTGTGGGCCCGCTCCGCGTTCTATCAGTCCAGCGGCGCTTACGGATTCCGCGATCAGCTGCAGGACAGCATGGCGGTGACGTTCGCCATGCCGGAGCTTGGCCGGGTCCAATTGCTGCGCGCCGCGTCGCGTCAGTTCGTTGAAGGGGATACGCAGCATTGGTGGCTGCCCGAGTCCGGCCAGGGCGTGCGGACGCGCATTTCGGACGATCGGGTCTGGTTGGCTTACGCCACGGCGCTCTACGTGCAGCATAGCGGTGACAGTGACGTCCTGAATGAGCAGATCCCATTTCTTCAAGGGCCGGCGCTCGAAGCAGGCGTGCACGATGCGTTCTTTCAGCCCGCGCTTTCCGAAGAATCGGCTAATTTGTTCGAGCACTGCGCTCGCGGCCTGGACCAGTGCGTCGCCCTCACGGGTGTTCATGGGTTGCCGTTGATGGGGACGGGGGATTGGAACGATGGCATGAACCGGGTCGGGTGCGAGGGGCGTGGTGAAAGTGTATGGCTGGGGTGGCTTTTTCTACTTACAGTCGATATGTTCGAGCCGCTGGCCCGGCGCCGTGACCCTGCCCGAGCGCAGCGGTGGCGCGATCATGCTGACCGGGTAACGGCCGCCATCGAGGAGCACGCCTGGGACGGCGCGTGGTATCGGCGCGCGACCTTCGACGACGGTACATGGCTCGGCGCATCCAGCAACGTGGAGTGCCGCATAGATTCCATCGCCCAGTCCTGGGCGGTATTGGCCGGCGCGGCTTGCCCGGATCGGGCCCGCGCGGCCATGGCAAGCCTGGACCGGGAACTGGTACGCCGGGAAGATGGCGTGGCCTTGCTGTTTACCCCGCCGTTCGATCACACCCGGCTTGACCCTGGGTACATCAAGGCCTATCCGGCAGGCGTGCGCGAGAACGGTGGTCAATATACCCACGCTGCGCTTTGGGCGGTCCTGGCGTATACGGTGATCGGCGAAGGGGATAGGGCCGCCGAGCTTTTTGCCATATTGAATCCGATCAATCACGCCAGGAGTCCGCAGGACGTGTCGACGTATAAAGTCGAACCCTATGTCGTGGCGGCCGATGTCTATTCGGTGGACCCGCACATGGGCCGTGGCGGTTGGACCTGGTACACCGGCTCAGCCGGATGGATGTACCGGGCTGCCGTAGAAGGCATCCTGGGAGTGACTCGCACCGGCACGGAACTGACGATAAATCCGTGTCTGCCGTCAGCCTGGGAGGGGTTCGAGGCCGTGGTGAACGTCGGCGGGACCATTCTGGATATTCGAGTGGACAATCTATCAGGCAGCGGCCACGGTGTGGTCTCGGTCTGCGTGGATGATGAAATCCAGACAGCGGATGCGGCGCGGGCGGTGGTGCGCCTGGATGGGCGGCGCCATCGCGTGCTGGTCAAACTCTAAGCTGGACGGAGGCCGCTGCCAGAAAAAAACCGCCCTCGCATGAGGGCGGTTTTTGCTGGAGTCCCCGCGCACTAGGCGCGGCGGCGCACCAGGCCGACGACGAACAGCACGATGATGGCGCCGACCACCGAGGCGATCCAGCCGGCCGGCTCGCCGGGCGCGTACCAGCCCAGCGTGCGACCCAGGAAGCCTGCCACAACGGCGCCGATGATGCCGAGTATGGTGGTCAGGATGAATCCCATGGGTTGGTCCCCGGGCATGATCGCGCGTGCGATCAAGCCGACGATGAAACCCACGATGATCATGATGATGATGTCCATGCCGTGCTCCTGTTTGGTACGCGTGTAGGCGAAGAGGGTTGAAACAAGCGCGATCATAAGCACGCGTCGTGCCCGACGGGTGTAATAAATCGAATCCCGCTACAGGGCCTCGTTGCGCCGGCAATCGCCAGGCAAACAGGCCGGACCGCGGGCGCTTATTTCAACAGGGGCTTCAGGCTTTGCACGATTTGCGCGCTGTCGGCGCTGTCAGCCAGCAGCAGGCGCGCGCGCCCGGTGGCATCGAAGACGAAGACCCCGCGGCTGTGCGCCACGTTGTAGACCTCGGGATCGGCCCCGGGCCGCGGCTTGTCGATCTGGTAGGACACGCGGTAGCGCCGCGCGAGGTCGGCGATCTGTTTTTCCGTCCCCGTCAGGCCGATGGCCGAGTGATTGAACGCGTTCACATACGCTTGCAAAGCATCGGGCGTATCGCGGTGCGGATCGACGCTGACGAAGAGAATGCGGACCTTGGCCGCATCCTCGCCCAGCTGGCCGAGCACGTCGGTCAGCTGCGCCATGGTGGTTGGGCAGACGTCCGGACAATTGGCGTAGCCGAAAAAGAGCAGTACGGTGCGTCCCCGTACATCGGCGTCGGTGACGGTCTTGCCCTGGGCGCCTGCCAGCGTAAAGCGCAGGTCGGGCAGGTGCCCGGCCACGTCATAGACGGTCTGGGCCGCGCCCGCGCTGGCCGTCAGGCCGCCAAGCAGCGCGCCTGGCAGCAGGCACGCCGCCGCCAGGACCCACGCGGACCAGCCCCGGCGCGCTGCCATGTCAGGCAGCCGGGGCCGTCGCCATGCCGCTATGGCGCAGCAGGGCATCGATGCGCGGCTCGCGGCCGCGGAAGGCCTTGAAGGACTCGGCCGCCGGGCGCGCGCCGCCTACCGCCAGGATCTCGCGGCGGAAACGGTCGCCCGTGGCGGGGTCCAGGGTACCCAGGCCGGCGCCCTGGCCATTGGCGCGGGCGGCTTCCTCGAATGCCTCGTAGGCGTCGGCCGACAGCACTTCCGCCCACTTGTAGCTGTAGTAGCCGGCGCCGTAGCCGCCCGCGAACAGATGCGAGAAGCTGTGCGGCATGCGATGCCAGGCCGGCGGCGAAAACACCGCGATCTCGTCGCGCACCGTCTGCAGCAGGGCCAGCACGTCGGCGATGGGCACGCCCTGGGCCTTGTCGTGCAGCAACATGTCGAACAGCGCGAATTCGATCTGGCGCACTGTCTGCATGCCGCTCTGGTAATTGCGCGCGGCCAGCAGTTTGTCGTACAGCGCGCGCGGCAGCGGTTCACCCGTGTCCACGTGCGCCGACAATTGCTGCACCACCGCCCATTCCCAGCAGAAATTTTCCATGAACTGCGAGGGCAGTTCGATGGCGTCCCATTCCACGCTGGCGAAGGCCGACGCGCCGGGCTCGTCCACTTCCGACAGCAGCGCGTGCAGGGCGTGGCCGGTTTCGTGGAAGAGGGTGATGACGTCGTCGTGCGTCAGCAGCGCGGCCTTGCCGCCGTTGGGGCGGGAGAAATTGCAGGTCAGGTACACGACCGGCGTCTGCAGGGTGGCAGCCGTCAGGCGGCGGTTGCGCTCGCTGTCGACCCAGGCGCCGCCTTGCTTGCCGGCACGCGCGTAGAGGTCCAGGTAAAGATGGCCGATGAGCGTGCCGTCGGGCCGCTCCACGCGCACGCCCCGGGCGTCCGCATGCCATGCCGATACCGGGGTCTCGCGCAGGCGCACGTTGAACAGGGTCTGGATGACGTCGAACAGGCCGGACAGCACGCGCGGCTCGGTGAAGTACTGCTTGATTTCATCTTCCGAGTAGGCGTAGCGCGTTTCGCGCAGCCGCTCGGAGGCATAAGGCAGGTCCCAGGGCTGGACGTCCGCCAGGCCCAGCTCGGTGGCGGCGAATTCGCGCAACTGGGCCAGGTCCTGTTGGGCGTAGGGACGGGCGCGGCCGGCCAGGTCGCGCAGGAATTCGGCGACCTGGGTGGCGCTGCGGGCCATGCGGGTCTGCAGGCGTAGTTCGGCGAAGTTGCCGTAGCCCAGCAGGCGCGCTTCTTCGGCGCGCAGGCCCAGCAGTTCTTCGATCAGCGGCGAGTTGTCGTAGCGGACATCGCCCTGTTCGGAGGCCACCGTGCCGTAGGCGCGGTACAGGGTCTCGCGCAGGCCGCGGTCACGGGCGTATTGCATGACGGGCAGGTAGCAGGGCATTTTCAGCGACAGCTTCCAGCCGGTCTTGCCATCGGCTTGGGCCGATTCGCGCGCGGCGTCCAGGACGTCCGCGGGAATGCCGGCCAGACGGCTCTCGTCTTCGATCACGAGGCCCCAGGCGTCGATGGCGTCGAGGACGTTCTCGGAGAATTTCTGCGAAACCTGGGCTTCGCGGTCGGAAATTTCGGCGTAGCGCTCGCGGGCTTCGCCTTGCAGTTCGACGCCGCCCAGGCGGAAGTCGCGCAGGGCCAGGTCGATGATGCGGCGGCGCACGGGGGTCCAGCTGTCGAAGGCCGGGGCGGCGCGCAGGCGCTGGTACTGTTTGTAGAGGCCTTCGTGCAGGCCGACCCAGGTGGAATATTCCGTGACCTTGGGCAGGGCGGCGTTATAGGCCTCGCGCAGTTCGGGCGTGTTCACCACGGCGTTCAGGTGGCCGGCCACCGACCAGGCGCGCCACAGGCGCTCGGACGTGGCTTCCAGCGGTTCGACCACGGCTTCCCAGGTCGCCGGCAGGGCGGGGTCGGCGGCTTTTTCGACGGCGGCGCGCGCCACCACCAGCAGTTCTTCCACCGCCGGCACCACATGCGCCGGTTGAATGGCCGCGTAGTCGACCAGGTCTTGCACGGGGGCGAGGAGGGGATTGCTGCTCATGACGGATTCCAGGAAGACAAACGTGCACTAGAGATGGGGACGATCCCAGTTCCTGCAAGACCAGGCGCGGCTTCAAAGAAGCCGCGCCTGGTCTTATCCCTTGCGCTCTGCGGCTTCTACCGTGTTGACGAGCAGCATCGCGATCGTCATCGGCCCGACCCCGCCCGGGACGGGCGTGATGGCGCCGGCCACTTCCTTGGCGGAAGCGAACTCGACATCCCCGCACAGCTTGCCATCCGCGCCGCGGTTGATGCCCACGTCGATGACCACCGCGCCAGGCTTGATCATGTCGCCCTTGACGATGCCCGCCTTGCCCGTGGCTACCACCAGCACATCCGCCCGGCGCGTCTGGGCGCCCAGGTCGCGCGTCTTCGAATTGCACAGGGTCACGGTGGCGCCCGCGGCCAGCAGCAGCATGGCCATCGGCTTGCCGACGATATTGCTGGCGCCCACGATCACGGCCTCGGCGCCACGCAGCGGCACGTTTTCCGCTTCCAGCATCTTCATCACGCCGTAGGGCGTGCAAGGACGGAACAGCGGCTGGCCGGTCATCAGCAGGCCGGCGTTGCTGATGTGGAAGCCGTCCACATCTTTTTCCGCGGCGATCGCTTCGATCACCTTGTGGCTGTCCATGTGCGGCGGCAGCGGCAGCTGCACCAGGATGCCGTGGATGGTGGGGTCACCATTGAGGATTTCGATGCGTTGAAGCAGCTCCGCTTCGCTCATGTCGGCGGGATACTGCTCCTTGACGGAATGCAGGCCGGCTTTTTCGCAGGCTGCCACCTTGTTGCGCACATAGACCTGCGAGGCGGGGTCTTCCCCCACCAGCACCACGGCCAGGCCGGGGCGGACCCCGTTCTGAACCAGCTTAGCCACGCGTTGCGCGACTTCCTCGCGGATCTTCTGCGACAGCGCGGCGCCGTCGATGATACGTGCCGTCATGCGTGTGCCTCGGGTTTTGCCAGGGCCACCTTCATCAGGTCGGCCACGGTCGTGACTTCCAGTTTTTCCATGATGTTCGCGCGATGCGCTTCTACCGTTTTGATGCTGATACCAAGATCGTCGGCGATCTGCTTGTTCAAGCGGCCGGCGACGATGCGTTCCAGAACCTGCTGCTCGCGTGCCGTCAGGCGCGCCAGCATGGCTTCGTGGTCCCGCTGGGCCTGGAACTTGGACACGCGCTGCGTGGCCTGCTCCAGCATGCGCGCGACGATTTCACGCAGGTCCGATTCATTGAAGGGCTTCTCGAGGAAATCGATGGCGCCTTTCTTCATCGTGGTCACCGCCATGGGCACGTCGCCGTGGCCGGTGATGAAGACGATGGGCAGCGGCGCGTTGCGGGCGATCAACTGCTCCTGTAATTCCAGGCCGCTCATGCCGGGCATGCGCACGTCGGCGATCAGGACGCCCACCAGATTCGGGTCGTAATCTTCCAGGAAGTTCTCGGCGCTGGGGTAAGCGCGCACGCGGTAGCCATTGGCCTCAAGCAACCAGCGCAGCGAATCGCGGACGGCTTCGTCGTCATCGACTATGTATACCGTGCTCGACGGAATTGGGGTGTTCATGCGTGGAGCTCCTCGGACTGGTCAGACTGCGACTGCGTTTGGGGCGCGGCGCAGGGAAGGGTGAAGCGGAAGATGGTACCGCCCGCCGGGTTGGGATCCGCCCAAAGGCGGCCATGGTGGGATTCGATAATGGTACGGCAGATATTCAGGCCCATGCCCAGGCCTTGGGTCTTGGTACTGAAAAAAGGCTCGAACAGGCGTTCCGGGTCGGCCAGGCCGGTGCCGCGGTCGACCACGGCGACCTCCAACTGCTGTTCGTGCGGGATGACGGCGACCTTCAGCTCGTCGGATTCGCTGTTTTCCATGGCCTCCAGCCCGTTCTTCAGCAGGTTCAACAGCACCTGCTCGATCAGGATGGGGTCGGCCAGCACTTCGGGCGCGTTGGACGGCACGAAGCTCTCGATCCGGATGCGGCGCTTGCGGGCGTCGATTTCGGCGAAGCCGATGGCGTTTTCCACGATGCCGCCGATGGCCACGCGCTGGCGGCGCGGTTCGCTGCGCTTCACGAATTCTCGGATGCGGCTGATGATCTTGCCGGCTCGTTCGGCCTGCGCCGCCGCCTTTTCCAGGGCCGGCAGCAGCATGCGGGGGTTGGTATGGCCGGCCTTGACCAGCGCCACGGCGCCCATGCTGTAGTTGGCGATGGCCGTCAGCGGCTGGTTCAGCTCGTGGGCCAGGGACGAGGCCATTTCGCCCATGGTGGTCAGGCGGCTGGTCAGCTGGATCTTCTCCTGCTGCACGCGCGACGCTTCCTCGTGGTTGCGGCGCTCGGTGATGTCGCGGGCCACCTGCAGGCGCACCCGGCGGCCGTCGGTCCAGGCCAGCATGCGGTGATGCACTTCGAACCAGCGCTGCACGGACGGCGAAAAGACTTCGACCGACTCGTCGGTGAAACGGCCGCGGCGGCCGGCCAGCAGTTCGTCATGGCCACCCGTCTGGGCGCCGAACACGCGCCGGTAGGTGCGGTTGGCGAACAGCAGCTCCAGGCCGTCGTGGGTGTCGGCGGTGACCGAGATCGCGTCGTCCAGGCCTTCCAGCACCGTCATAAAGCGCTCGTGCGCCGCGGTCAGGGCCTCGCGGATGCGCTTGGGTTCGGTGATGTCGGTCATGGAGGTCATCCAGCCGATCTGGTTGCCGTTGGGGTCCAGCAGGGGCGACACATACATGCGCGCGGTGAAGCGCGAACCGTCGCGGCGCTGCGCCTCGACTTCCAGGCCGCTGCTGGGCGTCTTGCCCGACGTCAGGATGTCCAGGGTGTGCTGGTGCTGATCGTGGCGGCCCGGCACCCAATAGGGGAAGGGGGGGCTGCGTCCGATCAGATCCGCTTCGTTCCAACCTATCATCCGACAGAAGGCGGGATTGACGTAGGAGATGCGGCCGTCCATGTCCAGCACCCGCATGCCGGTGGACATGGAGTTCTCCATGGCGCGGCGGAAACCGGTCTCGGCGATCAGCGCGGCTTCGGCATGCGAGCGGAAGCGCGTATAGCGCCACAGCATCAGCAGGCTGATCACGATCACGCAGGACAGGGCCAGCACCACCCACAGCAGGCGCTGCTGGCGCATCTCCTGGTCGATGGTGACGAACATGACGCTGTCGTCGTGGATGCGCTGGAGCCAGAAAAAGACTCCCATCACACATATATAGAGAATCAGCACCAGAACGGGCGTCAGCCAATAAAGGCCGCGCCGGCGCAGTCGGGCGTGATCGTGGAACGGAGTGGGGATGTTCGACTTAGGGGCGCTGGCCATGGCTGTACCGGGAAGACTGCCGGCATTTTAGCTGTACATTTCGCATCACGATAATTTTGCATTTCATATTGCGAAATGCCGTACCGCAACATGAAATTTTGCTTGCGGGCGACTATTCTTATTCCTAGAATGCCGCTCAAACGACATGGTCTGGCCATCTTTTCCTGGCATAAAGCAGGAGGAGAGGGCTTTGCAGGCCGGTTACTCTTGCCCGCTCCGCTATCGCAGCGCGTGGCCACAACCTTTCAGGAGACACACGATGTCCTCTAACGCCCAGGCTGGCGCCCCCTCGGCCGCCAACGACGAAGACACCCTTGAAACTCAGGAGTGGCTGGAAGCCCTGGCGGCGGTGCTGGAACGCGAAGGTCCGCAACGCGCCCACTATCTGCTGGAGCGCCTGATCGACGAGGCCCGCCGCTCCGGCGCGCACATCCCGTACTCGCCCAACACCGCGTACGTGAACACGATTCCTCCTGGCCTGGAACCGGCTCACCCCGGCAACCTGGAACTGGAAGCGCGCATCCGTTCGTACGTGCGTTGGAACGCCATGGCGATGGTGGTCCGCGCCAACAAGCATAACCCGCCCGATGGCGGCGACCTGGGCGGCCACATCGCGTCCTTCGCCTCGCTGGCGACCATGATCGGTACCGGCCAGAACCACTTCTGGCACGCTGAAAACGAAGACCGCGGCGGCGACCTGGTGTACTTCCAGGGTCACTCCTCGCCCGGCGTCTACGGCCGCGCCTTCCTGGAAGGCCGCCTGACCGAAGAGCAACTGAACAATTTCCGCCAGGAAGTGGACGGCAAGGGCCTGTCCTCCTACCCGCATCCCAAGCTGATGCCGGAATTCTGGCAGTTCCCCACCGTGTCGATGGGCCTGGGCCCGCTGACCGCCATCTATCAGGCGCGCTTCCTCAAGTACCTGCACGCCCGCGGCATCGCCGATACGTCCAGCCGCAAGGTCTGGGTCTTCTGCGGCGACGGCGAAATGGACGAGCCGGAATCGCTGGGCGCCATCGCCCTGGCCGCGCGCGAGAAGCTGGACAACCTGATCTTCGTCATCAACTGCAACCTGCAGCGCCTCGACGGCCCGGTGCGCGGTAACGGCAAGATCATCCAGGAACTGGAAGGCGACTTCCGCGGTAGCGGCTGGAACGTCATCAAGCTGATCTGGGGCGGCTACTGGGATCCGCTGCTGGCGCACGACAAGGAAGGCATCCTGCGCCGCGTGATGGAAGAAACCGTCGACGGCGAATACCAGGCCTACAAGGCCAACGACGGCAAGTTCGTGCGCGAAAACTTCTTCGGCAAGCATCCGCAATTGCTGGCCATGGTCGCGCGCATGAGCGACGAGGACATCTGGCGCCTGAACCGTGGCGGCCACGATCCCCACAAGGTGTACGCGGCCTTCTCGGCGGCCACCTCGCACAAGGGCCAACCGACCGTCATCCTGGCCAAGACCATCAAGGGCTACGGCATGGGTCACGTGGGCCAGGCCAAGAACCCCACCCACCAGCAGAAGAAGCTGGAACTGGAATCGATCCGCGAATTCCGCGATCGCTTCGGCATCCCCATCCCCGACGACCAGCTGGCGGACCTGCCGTACTACAAGCCGGCCGAGGATTCGCCGGAAATGAAGTATCTGCATGAACGCCGCAAGGCGCTGGGCGGCTACCTGCCGGCCCGCCGCGTCAAGGCTGAAGAGCAGCTCAAGGCGCCGACGCTGGATGCGTTCAAGGCCGTGATGGAACCGACCCCCGAAGGTCGTGAAATCTCGACCACGCAGGCCTTCGTCCGCACCCTGAACCAGATCCTGCGTGACAAGCAACTGGGCCCGCGCGTCGTGCCCATCCTGGCCGACGAGTCGCGTACCTTCGGTATGGAAGGCTTGTTCCGCCAGATCGGCATCTATGCCCCGGAAGGCCAGAAGTACGTCCCGGTCGACAAGGACCAGGTCATGTACTACAAGGAAGCCGCCGACGGCCAGCTGCTGCAGGAAGGCATCAACGAAGCGGGCGCCATGAGCTCCTGGATCGCCGCGGCCACGTCGTACTCGACGAACAACCGCATCATGATCCCGTTCTTCGTGTACTACTCGATGTTCGGCTTCCAGCGTATCGGCGACCTGGCCTGGGCCGCCGGCGACATGCAGGCGCGTGGCTTCCTGATCGGCGGCACCGCCGGCCGTACCACGCTGAACGGCGAAGGCCTGCAGCACGAGGACGGTCACAGCCACCTCATGGCCGCGACCATTCCGAACTGCGTGCCTTACGACCCGACCTACGCGCACGAACTCGCGGTCATCATCCAGGACGGCCTGCGCCGCATGGTTGAGAACCAGGAAAACGTGTACTACTACCTGACCGTGATGAACGAGAACTACCCGCAGCCTGGCCTGACCGCCGGCGACGAGGAAGGCATCGTGCGCGGCATGTACAAGCTGAAGAGCGTGGGCAAGGGCAAGCAACGCGTGCAACTGATGGGCTCCGGCACCATCCTGCGCGAAGTGCAGGCCGCCCAGGAACTGCTGGACAAGGATTGGGGCATCGGCTCGGACCTGTGGAGCGTTACCAGCTTTACGCTGCTGCGCCGCGACGGCCTGGACGCCGAGCGCCACAACCTGCTGAATCCGGAAGACAAGAAGCCGCAGGTGCCGTTCGTCACCCAACAGCTGGAAAAGACCACGGGCCCCATCATCGCGTCGACCGACTACATGAAGCTGTTCGCCGACCAGATCCGCCCGTTCATGCCCAAGGGCCGCGACTATCGCGTGCTGGGCACCGACGGCTTCGGCCGCTCGGACTTCCGCTCCAAGCTGCGCGAGCACTTTGAAGTGGATCGCCACTTCGTTGTACTGTCGGCATTGAAGGCGCTGGCCGACGAAGGCACGATACCGGCCGCCAAGGTCGCCGAGGCCATCAAGAAGTACGGCATCGATCCCAACAAAGCTAACCCCCAATACGCCTGAGGGTAAGACATATGAGCAATACGGTTGAAATCAAAGTTCCCGATATCGGCGACTTCAAGGAAGTGGAAGTCATCGAAGTATTGGTGGCTCCGGGCGACACGATCAAGGCCGAACAGAGCCTGATCACGGTCGAATCCGACAAGGCGTCGATGGAGATCCCGGCGTCGCAGGGCGGCGTGGTGAAGTCGATCAAGGTCAAGGTCGGCGACAAGGTGGCCATGGGCACCGTGGTGCTGGAACTGGAAGCCGGCGACGCTGCCGCCAGCCAGCCCCAGGCTGCTGCCCCGGCCGAAGCGCCCAAGGCCCAGGCGGCCGCCGCACCGGCTGCCAAGGCCGAAGCGTCGGCTCCGGCCCCTGCTGCCGCTGCCCCGCAAGGCGGCGGCGAAGCCGAGATCACCGTGCCCGATATCGGCGACTTCAAGGAAGTGGAAGTCATCGAAGTGCTGGTCGCCGTGGGCGATACGATCAAGGCCGAGCAAAGCCTGATCACCGTCGAATCCGACAAGGCCTCGATGGAGATTCCGGCGTCGCAAGGCGGCGTGGTCAAGTCGATCAAGGTCAAGGTTGGCGACAAGGTGAACAAGGGCAGCCTGCTGCTGGTGGTCGAGGGCGGCGGTGCCGCTCCCGCCGCTGCCGCGCCCAAGGCCGACGCAGCGCCTGCCGCCAAGGCGGAGGCGGCTCCCGCCCCGAAGGCGGAGGCCGCGCCGGTCCAGCCCGCGCAAGCTTCGCGTCCGGCCGCCGCGCTGGAAGCGTCCGCGCTCAAGCCCGGCCAGTTGCCCCATGCGTCGCCGTCGGTGCGCAAGTTCGCCCGCGAACTGGGCGTGGACCTGGTCCGCGTCAAGGGTTCGGGCCCGAAGGACCGCATCACGCAAGACGACGTGCGCAACTTCGTCAAGCAGGCCCTGGCGGGTGGCGCCAGCGCCGCGTCGGCGGCTCCGGCCGCGGCCGGTGGCGGCTTGTCCGTGCTGGCATGGCCGCAGGTCGACTTCGCCAAGTTCGGCCCGGTCGAAGCCAAGCCGCTGTCGCGCATCAAGAAGATTTCCGGCGCCAACCTGCACCGCAACTGGGTCATGATCCCGCACGTCACGAACAATGACGAAGCGGACATCACCGATCTGGAAGCGCTGCGCGTCACCTTGAACAAGGAAAACGAGAAGGCCGGCATCAAGGTCACCATGCTCGCCTTCCTGATCAAGGCCGTGGTCGCGGCCCTGAAGAAATTCCCCGAGTTCAACGCGTCGCTCGACGGCGACAACCTGGTCCTGAAGCAGTACTACCACGTCGGCTTCGCCGCCGACACGCCCAATGGGCTGGTGGTGCCGGTGATCCGCGATGCCGACAAGAAGGGCATTTTCGAGATCGCCAAGGAAACCTCCGACATGGCCAAGAAGGCCCGTGACGGCAAGCTGTCGCCGGCGGAAATGCAGGGCGGCTGCTTCTCGATCTCGTCGTTGGGCGGTATCGGCGGCACGCACTTCACGCCTATCATCAACGCGCCGGAAGTGGCCATCCTGGGCGTGTCGCGCTCGGATCGCAAGCCGGTGTGGAATGGCAATGAGTTCGTGCCCCGCCTGATCCTGCCGCTGTCGCTGTCTTATGACCACCGTGTCATCGATGGCGCCTCCGCGGCCCGCTTCAATGCCTATCTGGGCGCGTTGCTGGCCGACTTCCGTCGCATCGCGCTGTAACCGGGGAGCCCTATGAGCAATACGGTTGAAATCAAGGTACCCGATATCGGCGACTTCAAGGAAGTGGAAGTCATCGAAGTGCTGGTCGCCGTGGGCGATACGATCAAGGCCGAGCAAAGCCTGATCACCGTCGAGTCCGACAAGGCGTCGATGGAGATCCCGGCGTCGCAAGGCGGCGTGGTCAAGGCCGTCAAGGTCAAGGTCGGCGACAAGGTGGCCATGGGTTCGGTGGTGCTGGAACTGGACGCTGCCGCGGAAGCCGCGGCGCCGGCCGCCGCCCCCAAGGCCGCGGCGCCTGCCGCTGCCGAAGCGCCCAAGATGCCGGCGCCGCCCCCGGCCGCGAATGCCGCTCCGGCTGCTTCGTCGGCCGCTGCGGCCCCTGCCGCGTCCACGTACTCGGGCAGCGTCGATATCGAATGCGACATGCTGGTGCTGGGCGCCGGCCCTGGCGGCTATTCGGCTGCCTTCCGGTCGGCCGACCTGGGCCTGAAAACGGTCCTGGTCGAGCGCTACGCCACCCTGGGCGGTGTCTGCCTGAACGTCGGCTGCATTCCGTCCAAGGCCCTGCTGCACGTGGCGGCGGTCATGGAAGAAGCCAAGGCCCTGGCCGATCACGGCGTCACCTTCGGTGAGCCCAAGATCGACCTGGACAAGCTGCGCAGCTTCAAGGACAGCGTGGTCGGCAAGCTGACCGGCGGCCTGGCCGGCATGGCCAAGATGCGCAAGGTCACCGTGGTGACCGGCGTGGGCGAGTTCGCCGACGCCTATCACCTGACGGTGAAGGCGGCTGACGGCAAGACCCAGACCATCCGCTTCAAGAACGCCATCATCGCGGCGGGCAGCCAGGCCGTGCGCCTGCCTTTCCTGCCCGATGACGAACGTGTCGTCGATTCGACCGGCGCGCTGCTCCTGCGCAGCATCCCCAAGAAGATGCTGATCGTCGGTGGCGGCATCATCGGCCTGGAAATGGGCACGGTGTACTCCACCCTGGGCGCGCGCCTGGACGTGGTGGAAATGCTGGACGGCCTGATGCAGGGCGCGGACCGCGACCTGGTCAAGGTGTGGCAAAAGTACAATACGCCGCGCTTCGACAACATCATGCTCAAGACCAAGACGGTGGGCGCGGAAGCCAGGAAAGACGGCATCTACGTCACCTTCGAGGGCGAGGGCGCGCCGAAAGAGCCGCAACGCTACGACCTGGTGCTGCAAGCCGTCGGCCGCAGCCCCAACGGCAAGAAGATCGGCGCCGACAAGGCGGGCATCGCGGTCACGGACCGTGGCTTCATCGAAGTCGACAAGCAGATGCGCACCAATGTGCCGCACATCTTTGCTATCGGCGACATCGTCGGCCAGCCCATGCTGGCGCACAAGGCCGTGCATGAAGGCCATGTGGCGGCCGAGGCCGCGGCTGGCGAGAAGTCCTTCTTCGACGCCCGCGTCATTCCGTCGGTGGCCTACACCGATCCGGAAGTGGCATGGGTGGGTTTGACGGAAGACGAAGCCAAGAAGCAAGGCGTCAAGATCGAGAAGGGCGTGTTCCCTTGGGCGGCTTCCGGCCGTGCCATCGCCAATGGCCGCGACGAAGGCTTCACCAAGCTGCTGTTCGATGCCGAAACCCATCGCATTCTGGGTGGTGGCATCGTGGGCACGCATGCCGGTGACCTGATCAGCGAATTGGCGCTGGCCGTGGAAATGGGCGCCGACGTGGTCGACATCGCCAAGACCATCCACCCGCACCCGACCCTGGGTGAGTCGGTGGGCATGGCCGCGGAAGTGGCTGAAGGCGTCTGCACCGATCTGCCCCCGGTCCGCAAGAAGTAGGCCCCCCCGTACCCGCTTACGCGGGCCCCCCAGGGGGCGACACCAACGGACCGGGGGACCCGGCTCCGTGGTGTCTGCGATGGGGCACGTTCTTGCCAAGGTCTTGGAGGGTTGTGTTTGTGATGGACAAGGCTGGTGCGCGGGCGGTCAATATCGTGCCCGGGCACGAGAAGGCCGCCCTTTCCGACGGGCAACGGCTTTTCAATACCCTCACCGGGCAGATCGAAGCGCGCCGCGCTCGTCTGCGCGCGTGGGAGGTCATGCAGACCACTTTTCACAAGCAGTACGTCGACGAGTTGCTGCCGCTGGTGCGGGAGTCGACCGGGCTGCAGGTGAAGATGGTCCACAGGCTCAACGACGCCTATGACGACCGCAGCCTGAGCAAGGCCGAACGGCTGACGCTGTCGGACCTGATCGCGCGGATGGCGACTCGTCTGGTCGAAGATTCCGACGACGCCGGCCTGCGGGCCATCCTGAACATGCATGGCGGGCCCGACGACGCCGATGGCGACGTGCAACCTGTGGCATCGGCGCGGACTACCCAGGCAGGGGCAGAGGATGCAAACGCATCCGGGCGCGCTGCCGACGACGGCGATGCGTCCGGGCGCGCTGCCGATGCCGCTGCCGATAGTCCCGACGAATTGCTGGACTACGAACAGGCGCAAGAGCAGGCCCGGCTGGCGCGTGAGGCCGCCAAGGACAAGGCCCGGGCCGCCCGCAAGCAGGCGCAGGCCGAAAAGAACGCAGCAAAACAGGCGGCTAAACAGGCTTCCGAAAAGCCCGCCGCGCCGTCCCCGCAACAGCAGGCCGCCGCCCTGCTGGAAGCCGCGCAAGCGGAAGCCAGCAAATCCATGCGCGAGGTCTACCGCAAGCTGGCCAGCGCCTTGCATCCCGACCGTGAGCCGGACCCCGAAGAGCGCGTACGCAAGACTGCCCTGATGCAGGAAGCCAATCGCGCCTACGAGAAAAAGGATCTGCTCAGGCTGCTGGAGTTACGGTTGGAGCTGGAGCACATCGACCAGCAAGCCATCAACGGCATCAACGAAGATCGCCTCAAGCACTACAACCAGATCCTCCAGGAACAACTGGGCGATCTCGACGAGGAAATCCGGCATCTGGAGGACGGCTTCCGGCGCTCCTATGGCATCCGTAAGTCCAGCGCCATCGAGCCCGACACCATTCTGCGCATCCTGCGCAAGGACGTGGCCGGGCTGCGTGACCAGATCCGCGACATGGCGGTGGAATTGCGCCTGCTGGAAGACATCGAACGCCTGAAGGCCTGGCTGGGTCATCTGAAGATCCACATGAAAACGCAAGGGCGTTGAATGCAGAAAGGCCGCGGCTTCTGACCGCGGCCTTTTTGATTGGCCGGCGGGCAATCGCCCCACCAGCCAGGTATCGCAGCGCCGGCCAATGCGCTTCATCGCCGGCTGAACATCCCCTTTACCGGAACAACACGACCGCCTGTTGCAGCGTGCCCCAGAAGCCATAGGCCAGCGGGATCACCACGCAGGCCCAGGCGAACAGCACCAGGATCGCGGGCGTGCGGAAGGTGCTGGTGCCCTGGCCGTGCACCGCGGACGCGGAGGCCCGCTCATGCGCCAGCGCCTTCTCGGTGGCCAGTTCCTCGTCCGTCATGAAATGCTTGCGATTGACCGGGCGGATGGCCAGGTTGCACAGCAGGCCCACGACGAGCAAACCGGCCAGGATGTACATGGTGATGTCGTAGACCTGTGCGCGCGGCACGCCGATCGACAGCTGGTACTCGCGCAGCGAGCTGATCAACATGGGGCCGAAGATGCCGGCGGCCGACCATGCCGTCAGCAGGCGGCCGTGGATGGCGCCCACCATCTGCGTGCCGAACAGGTCGGCCAGATAGGCCGGCACGGTGGCGAAGCCGCCGCCATAGAACGACAGGATGATGCAGAACGCGCCGACGAACAGGGCCAGATGGCCGTTGTGCGCGGACCAGGGCACCGATGCGTACAGCACGATGCCCACCACCAGGAACATGGCGTAGGTCATCTTGCGGCCCAGCTTGTCCGACAGGCTGGCCCAGACGAATCGTCCACCGATGTTGAACAGGCTGAGCAGGCCGGTGAAGCCCGCGGCGATGGTCGCGATGGCGGCCAGCTGTTCCTTGTTCAACTGTGCGTAGCCGAGGGCGTCCTGGTTGATCAGGCGGCCGCCGAACACTTCCTGCAGCAGCGGCGACGCCATGCCCAGGATGCCGATGCCGGCGGTCACGTTCAGGCACAGCACCAGCCACACCAGCCAGAACTGCGGCACGCCCCAGACCTTCTTCACGTGCACATGGCCGTGGGTGATCATGGCGTTATTGGTCTGCGCGGCGGGCGCCGTCCAGCCTTCCGGCTTCCAGTTGGACGCGGGCACGCGGTAGCCCAGCGCGCCGGCGACCATGAACACGGCGTAGATCACGGCCATGGTCAGGAAGGTCTGCCACACACCGGGCGAGCCGGGTTGGGCGTAGTAGCGCATCAGGGCGTTGGCCAGCGGCGCACCGACCATGGCGCCGCCGCCGAAACCCATGATGGCCATGCCGGTGGCCATGCCGCGGCGGTCAGGGAACCACTTGATCAGGGTGCTGACGGGCGAGATATAGCCCAGGCCCAGCCCGATGCCGCCGATGATGCCGGAGCCCACCCATAGCAGCCACAGCTGGTGGACGTAGATGCCGATGGCGGAGATCACCAGTCCACCGCACCAGCACACGGCCGATACCAGCCCGGCCTTGCGCGGACCCGCGCGTTCAAGCCAGCCGCCCCACAGCGCGGCCGAGCAGCCCAGCAGGACGAAGAACAGGATGTAGGTCCCGGTCAGGCTGGAGATACGCCAGTCGCAGGTGGTGGTGAACAGCTCGGAGAACAGGCTCATGTCGGCCGGGCAGGCCAGTGCCGTGGTGCCGCCCAGGGCCTTGGACAGCGGCAGCCAGAACACGGAGAAACCGTATGCCATGCCGATGCACAGGTGGATGGCGAGGGCCGCCGGGGGAACCAGCCAGCGGCTGAAGCCGGGGCCGGCGATGGTGCGTTCTTTGTCGAGGAAGCCGGGTCGCGCGCCCGGCAGGTCTAGCGTGGTTGCCGAATTCATCTTGTTTTTCCTGTAATTGTCTTTCGTATGGGCATTGCGGCAGTGTGTTGCTTCGCGTGGGTAGAGCAGAGAGCTTAAGGTTGGGGGGAAATCAGACAGGGTTGTTGGCCGGGGCAATGACCCGGGGCAACAGGCGCTCGCGATATTGCGTGACCGCCTCCAGCACGATGGGCGCCAGGGTGGTGTCGCCATCGATGCCGTCGGGATGGGCCTGCAGGAACGCCAGCAGCTCGTTGCGCATGCGCGGCTCCCAGAATTTCTGGATGTGGCCGGCGATGCCTTCGAGTGCTTCGGGCCGGTCCGGCATCGCGTCGAAAAAGTCGCCGATGCGGTTGGCCATGCGAATTAGATTGTGTGGGTCCATGTATTTACTTTCCGGCGGGGGCGGGTTCGCGTTCGGCCAGCAGTTTCTGCTGGATGTCGGTGAACCGGTTCCACTGGCGCTGCCATTCCGAAGGTTGCGACACGCGCACCACCTGTACGGCCGTTACCTTGTATTCCGGGCAGTTGGTGGCCCAGTCGGAATTGTCGGTGGTGACGACGTTGGCGCCTGACTCCGGAAAATGGAAGGTGGTGTATACCACGCCTGGCTGCACGCGATCGGTCAACACCGCGCGCAGCACGGTTTCGCCGGCCCGGCTCTGCACGCCCACCCAGTCGCCGCTGACGATGCCGCGGTCCTCGGCGTCCTGCGGATGCACTTCGAGCACGTCTTCGCCATGCCACATGACGTTGGGCGTGCGCCGGGTCTGGGCGCCGACATTGTATTGGGACAGGATGCGGCCGGTGGTCAGCAGCAAGGGGAATTTGCGCGTGCTGCGTTCGTCGCTGGCCACGTACTTGGTGATGATGAAACGCCCCTTGCCGCGCACGAAATGGTCGATGTGCATGATGGGGGTGCCGTCCGGGGCATCCTCGTTGCAGGGCCATTGCAGGCTGCCCAGGCGGTCCAGCTTGGCGTAGCTGACGCCGGCGAAGGTGGGGGTCAGACGCGCGATCTCGTCCATGATCTCCGACGGATGGCGGTAGTTCATGGGATAGCCCAGCGCATTGGACAGGGCCACCGTCACTTCCCAGTCGGCCTTGCCGTTCTTGGGCTCCATCACCTTGCGCACGCGCGAGATGCGCCGCTCGGCGTTGGTGAAGGTGCCGTCCTTTTCCAGGAAGGATGAGCCCGGCAGGAATACATGGGCGTATTTGGCGGTTTCGTTCAGAAAGAGGTCCTGCACCACGATGCATTCCATGGCGGCCAGGGCGGCCGCCACGTGCTGCGTGTTGGGGTCGGACTGGACGATGTCCTCGCCCTGGCAATACAGGCCCTTGAAGGAGCCGCCCAGCGCCGCTTCGAACATGTTCGGGATGCGCAGGCCGGGCTCCGGCTGCAAGGTCACGCCCCAGTCGCGCTCGAACTGGCTGCGCACCACGTCGTCGGAGATGTGGCGGTAGCCCGGCAGTTCGTGCGGGAAGGACCCCATGTCGCACGAGCCCTGCACATTGTTCTGTCCGCGCAGCGGATTCACGCCGACGCCTTCGCGGCCGATGTTGCCGGTGGCCATGGCCAGATTGGCGATGCCCATCACCGTGGTCGAGCCCTGGCTGTGCTCGGTCACGCCCAGGCCGTAGTAGATCGCGCCGTTGCCGGCGGTGGCGTACAGCCGGGCCGCGCCGCGCACGGCCGCGGCCGGCACGCCGGTCACGGCTTCCATGGCCTCGGGCGAGTTTTCCGGCAGGCAGACGAAGGCGCGCCATTCGTCGAAGGCCTTCTTCTCGCAGCGCTCGGCCACGTAGGCCTCGTCGATCAGGTTCTCGGTGGCGATGACGTGGGCCAGCGAGGACAGCAGGGCCACGTTGGTGCCGGGCCGCACCTGAAGGTGGAAGTCGGCCTTGATGTGCGGCGAGCTGACCAGTTCGATGCGGCGCGGATCGATGACGATCAGGCGCGCGCCCTGGCGCAGGCGCTTCTTCAGGCGTGACGCGAAGACCGGATGGCCGCTGCTGGGGTTGGCCCCCATCACGATCACCACGTCGGCGTGCATCACCGAGTCGAAGGTCTGGGTGCCGGCGGATTCGCCCAGGGTCTGCTTCAGTCCGTAGCCCGTGGGCGAGTGGCACACACGGGCGCAGGTGTCGACGTTATTGGTGTTGAAGGCGGCGCGCACCAGCTTCTGCACCAGCCACGTTTCCTCGTTGGTGCAGCGGGACGAGGTGATGCCGCCGACGGAGTCGCGGCCGTATGTTCCCTGCAGCCGCTTGAATTCGCTGGCGGCGTAGCCCAGGGCTTCCTCCCAGCTGACTTCGCGCCAGGGGTCGCTGATGCGCTTGCGGATCATGGGCTTGAGCACGCGCTCCTTGTGCGTGGCGTAGCCCCAGGCGAAGCGGCCCTTCACGCAGGAATGGCCGCGGTTGGCCTGGCCGTCCTTCCACGGCACCATGCGCACCACCTCCTGGCCCTTCATCTCGGCGCGGAAGGAGCAGCCCACGCCGCAGTAGGCGCAGGTGGTGATGACCGAATGTTCGGCCTGGCCCATCATGATGATGGTCTTTTCCTGCAGGGTGGACGTCGGACAGGCCTGTACGCAGGCGCCGCAGGACACGCATTCGCTGTCCATGAAGGGCTGGTCCTGGCCCGCCGACACGCGCGACTCGAAGCCGCGGCCCGAGATGGTCAGCGCGAACGTGCCCTGGGTTTCCTCGCAGGCCCGCACGCAGCGGTTGCAGACGATGCACTTGGACGGATCGTAGGCGAAGTAGGGATTCGATTCGTCCTTGGCGCTTTGCAGGTGATTGGCGCCTTGATAGCCGTAGCGCACATCGCGCAGGCCTACGACACCGGCCATGTCCTGCAGCTCGCAGTCGCCATTGGCGGGACAGGTCAGGCAGTCCAGCGGGTGGTCGGAGATGTACAGCTCCATCACGCCCCGGCGCAGTTCGTGCAGCTTGGGGGTCTCGGTGTAGACCACCATGCCGGCTTCCACCGGGGTGGTGCAGGACGCCGGATAGCCGCGCCGGCCGTCGATCTGCACCAGGCACAGGCGGCAGGAGCCGAAGGCTTCCAGGCTGTCGGTGGCGCACAGTTTGGGAATGTTGATGCCGGCCTCGGCGGCCGCGCGCATTACCGAGGTGCCGGCGGGCACCTGGATCTCCTGCCCATCGATGGTCAGGGCCACCATCTCTTCCGCGACGCGCGCGGGGGTGCCGTAGTCCCGTTCTCGTTTTACGACGGTCTCTAACATGACGCTTGTCTCCGATCCGGCGGCGGCTGCTTGGCCTGGCGCCTGGTTTGCCGCTTTTCGCGCGGCTTGGTGTGCTGTACTTAATGTGCTGCCTGGGTCTCGCTGGTCGTTTGGCCCAGGCCGAAATCCTGCGGGAAGTGCTTGAGGGCTGACAGCACGGGATAGGGCGCCATGCCGCCCAGGGCGCAGAGCGAGCCGCCCAGCATGGTGTCGCACAGGTCGCGCAGCAGCACCACCTGTTTGCCGTGGTCCTTGCCGCCGGCCGCGATGCGGTCCAGCGTTTCCACGCCCCGGGTGGAGCCGATGCGGCAGGGCGTGCATTTGCCGCAGGATTCGACCGCGCAGAATTCCATGGCATAGCGCGCCATGCGCAGCATGTCGACGCTGTCGTCGAAGGCCACCAGGCCACCGTGGCCTATCATGGCCGAAGCGGCCGCGTAGGCTTCGTAGTCGAGCGGGATGTCCCATTGCGACTCGGGCAGATAAGCGCCCAAGGGACCGCCCACCTGGACCGCGCGCAAGGGTCGTCCGCTGGCACTGCCGCCGCCGAAGTCGTAGAGCAATTCGCGCAAGGTCAGGCCAAAGGCTTTTTCGACCAGGCCGCCGTGGCGCAGATTGCCGGCCAGCTGGAAGGGCAGGGTGCCGGTGGAGCGCCCCACGCCGTAGTCCCGATAATGCTGCGCGCCGCGCGCCAGGATGATGGGCACCGAGGCCAGCGAGATCGCGTTATTGATGACCGTGGGCTTGCCGAACAAGCCGGTGACGGCCGGTAGCGGCGGCTTGGCGCGCACGACGCCGCGCTTGCCCTCCAGGCTCTCCAGCAGCGACGTTTCCTCGCCACAGATGTAGGCGCCCGCGCCGACACGCACTTCCAGGTCGAAGGCGCGGCCGCTGCCGCAGACGTCGCCGCCTAGCCAGCCCGCCGTGCGGGCCGTCGCGATGGCCTCGTCCAGCGCCGCGATCGAGTGGGGGTATTCCGAGCGCACGTAGATGTAGCCGACGGTGGCGCCGACTGCCAGGCCGGCGATGGCCATGCCTTCGATCAGGACGAAGGGATCGCCTTCCATCAGCAGCCTGTCCGCGAAGGTGCCCGAATCGCCTTCGTCGGCATTGCACACGATGTACTTCTGCGTGGCTGGCGCCGCGGCCACGGTTTTCCATTTGATGCCCGTGGGGAAGGCGGCGCCGCCGCGGCCCCGCAGCCCGGACTGCACGATTTCCTCGACGATGAGCGCCGGGTCCATGGTGGCGGCGCGGCGCAGGCCGGCCAGGCCGCCGTGCGCTTCATAGTCCTGGAGCGAGCGGGGATCGATGATGCCGACGCGCGCGAAGGTCAGGCGTTCCTGGCGCTTCAGGTAAGGGATCTCGTCGGTGAGACCCTGGCATAGCGCATGGGCGGCGCCGGTCAGCCAGCCGGCGTCGAACAGGCTGGACACATCGTCGGCCTCGACCGGACCGTAGGCGACGCGGCCGGCCGGCGTAGCGATCTCGACCAGGGTTTCCAGCCAAAGCAGGCCACGCGAGCCGTTACGCACGATGCGCACGGCAAGACCGCGGCGCGCGGCTTCGGTGGTGATGGCCAGGGCAACGGCGTCGGCGCCCACCGCCAGGGCGGCGGCGTCGCGCGGGACGTAGACGGTCACGGGTTGCCGGGAGCTTGGGGCTGCGGCTGCCGTGGATTGATGGGGCGGTTGAGCCTGAGGCTGCTGTGTCATTCCGCGGCCTCCGTCACATATCCAAGGATCTTGTCGAAGCGCTTGGGCGTGAGGCGGGCGTAGGGCACGCCGTTCACCAGCATGGCCGGGGACTGGGCGCACAGGCCCAGACAGTAGACCGGCTCCAGGGTGTAGTTGCCGTCGGGGCTGCTGCCATGCAGATCGCAGCCCAGCTTCTTGCGCACGTGCTGGGTCAGCTTTTCGCTGCCCATGGCCTGGCAGGATTCGGCCTGGCACAGCTCGATGACGTGGCGGCCGCGAGGCGTCTGGTGGAAATGAGGGTAGAAGGTGATGACGCCGTGGACTTCGGCGCGCGACAGATTCAGGCCGTCGGCAATGGCCTGCACGGTGTCCGGCGGGATATGGCCCAGCTCGGCCTGGATGGCGTGCAGGATGGGCAGCAGGGCGCCGGCCTGTTGCGCGTGCGCCGCGACGATGCGCTGGACGGCGGCCAGCGCGGGCGTACAGGGCTGGCCTGGCGGGGTGTTGACGGACGTGACCGGTTCGGACACTGCCACCTGCGACCCTCGCGCGGCGCCGGTGGATGCCAGATCGACTCTGGCTTGACCTTTGATCATGGAGTTGGGCTCCTGAGGTTCTGTGGGTACGGGTTTCTATATGTTTTCGAGAACATATATGAAATGGCCGTTGTCTCCTAGGAGCGACTGTATAGCCACTCGGATGGTGGTTCAATATGAAAAGATTTACCTGTTTGGGAACATACGGAGTTTCCCTGCCATGAATCCTCCCAGCGGTCCTTTGCGTATTACCTTACGTCCCGGCTGGTGGCTGGATCGCGATGACGCCGGGCCTGGCGTGCCCTTGCAGGAAATGCTGGCCTTGCTTGCCGCCATCGATGCCACGGGCAATATCACCGGCGCATGCCGCGCCTGCGGCTTGTCTTACCGTCACGCGTGGGGCGTGCTGCGGCGCTTCGAGGATTTGTTCGGCGCGCCTCTGTTGGTGACGCACCGGCGCCAGGGCTCGGAGCTGTCGCCCCTCGGGCAGCGCTTGCTGTGGGCCAATCGCCGCATCGAGGCGCGCTTGATGCCCATGCTGGATAGCCTGGCGTCCGAGCTACAGGAAGAACTGCAGCGGCTGCTGCCCGAGAGCAAGCCGCACTTGCGCCTGCATGCCAGCCATGGATTCGCGGTCGAAGCCCTGCTGCAGCATATGCAGGCCCAGGCGCCGGGACTGGAGCTGCGTTATCGCACGGCCAGCGAAGCGCTGGCGGCGCTGGATGCGGGCGAATGCGACCTGGCGGGTTTCCAGGTGCCGTTGGGGGCATTCGAGCCGGCCATGCTGGAACACTACCGCCAGTGGTTGCATCGCGACGAGCATCTGCTGGTGCATCTGGCGGTGCGCAACACCGGCCTGTTCATTCCAGCGGGCAATCCAAAGCGCATCGTGGGGATGGCCGACCTGGCGCGGCCGGGTGTGCGTTTCGTCAATCGCCAGGTCGGCTCCAGCACCCGGCATCTGATCGAACTGATGTTGCGGCGCCTGGATATTCCGGTGGGGCAGGTGCAGGGGTACGAGAACAGCGAGTTCACGCATATGGCGGTGGCGGCGCATATCGCCAGCGGCATGGCCGATACCGGCATCGGCGTGGAGACCGCGGCCCACCGCTTCGGCCTGGACTTCGTGCCCTTGGCTCGCGAGCGCTATTTCTTTGCCTTGCGCAAGGAGCTGCTCGACCAGCCTGCCTTTCGAGCACTGCTCGGTGTCATGCAGGGCCCGTCCTACCGCGCTTTCGTCGGCCAGCTGGTCGGCTACGACGCGCGCGATACGGGACGGGTGCAGACGCTGGACGAGGCTTTCGGGTAGCGCCTCGGGGCCACCCTGGGTCGGCTATCAGCGCTTCTTGCCGACGCCTTGTTTGTAGACACCGCCGAAGCTGACGTTCAGGCCGCCGCACTTGTAGTTGTCCTCGACCACCAGGTAAGGGCCGCGGCGGACCATCTTGACGTGGCAATCTTCGGCGCCGCCTTGGGCGTAGGGCGCGGCCTTGTCATCGACCATGGCGAACGCGATCTGGCCGTTTTCAGGCTTGACGGTGCCTTCGATTTGACCGACGTGGACGTTATCGCCCATCTGCCACGTGGCGTTGCCGTCCACTTCGAAAGCGTCGCCCTTGGGCGTCAACGTGATCTCATTGCCGTAGACCAGCCATTTGCCCGCCCAGTCGGCGGGCTTTTGCTGCTCGGCGGGCACGGGTGCCAGCGCCGCGGCGGGCAGCCACTGAAGGAGCATGTCACTTTTGGCGGTGACGTAGCCGGTGCAGACGAAATCGCCTTCCCGGGTGCCGGTGACCACCACGTCGCCCTTGATCAGATAGGCCTTGGCCTGGCATTCCTTGCTGTCGCTGGGGCAGTGGTTGGACGCGTCCGCATGCTTGATGAAGTGCTGCCGGGCCGGAGTGACCACGGCGGCCTGGGCATTCTGCAGATTGATGTCGCCCCAGCCGCAGGCGGCGGAAGCGGCCAGCGGAAAGGCGGCGAAAGCCGTGCAGGCCAGCACTTCAATAACTTTGGATTTCATTGTTGCGGTTCCAGGCGATTGAGCGGATCGGACAACCATCGTTCGACCAATAGGAGGCAGATGATAGCCGCTCATGGCCACGCGTATCGGCGCAGGCCCGGCGACGACGGGTCTTCAGACCTCTTCAAACCTCTTCGAATCGCAGTATCACCTCGTAGCTGGGGGAGTCGCCGGGCTCCACTCCCCAGGCATTATTCACACGCAACGTGGCCCGTACGCCGTCGGTCACCCATGCCCAAAGCAGCGGCTTGCGCTGCGCTACCAATGGTTCCCAGACCGCGAGGCTTGGAGTCTGCCCTGGTGTGAGCGCCAGGGTCTTGTCGCTGGGCGGCAGGGTCTGCGCTTGCCATGTGCCACGGGCGAATTTCGCCAGGGTCGCCTGAACGAAGGACAGTCCCTCTTCGTGGGAGTAGTGCTCCTGCGATTCATAGAGCCATTCACTGGCGCGTATGCGGTGGTCGGTCTCGTCCTTGCGCATGTTGAGAAGACTGAAGGACCGGATGCCGTGCCAGAACACGCGGACGTCGCCGTGCTCGAAGATGGCCGGCATGGTCGCGGGAATTTGGCCTTTGACGGTCCAGACTCGGGAGGGTTCCTGTTCGTCGTAATAGGATTCGAAGTGGTCCGCGCCGCGCGCCTGCATCCACTCGTTCACGTCCTCGCCCAAGACGACGCGCAATTCCTTGAAGGGCCAGCGCTTGTTCGTGAAATAGTGGTCCAGCGCCACCAGGCTGATCAGTCCCGCGCCCCAGGCCGCCAGCACGCGGCGGCGCGGGAGCGGGGAGGGCAGATCCTGGCTTTCGGCGGAAGCAGCCGCGCTGCGATCCGGCGCGGGCAGATTCCTTATCGCCCGCAGGCGCGCGCGATGCACGGTGCGTTGCCAGCACCAGATCACCTGGGGCACGATGAGCAACAGATTGATCACATTGAATATCAGCCCCATGAAGGCGAACGCCCAGGAGCCCAGCACCGCCTTGGGCAGATTCAGCAAGCCTTCGCGGCCTTCCGCGATGGTCATCGCCGTACCCAGCAGAACGCCGCCCGTGGTCCAGGCCAATACATAACCATAGACACCCAGTCCCAGGGCGCCCAGGTACCAGTATTCAGTGAGGTCCGCGCGTCGGCGCCACGCGCGCCAGCAGACAAAGGCAACGCCGGTCAGGCCAAGCAAGCTGACGGTCAGCACGACCCCCGTCCAGGCATCGTCGCTCGCCCGCGACAGGGGTGTGGCCAGTTGCCGCAAAGGCGCGCCGTCGAATAGAAGGGCGTTGACGCCAAACCCCAAGGCCACCGCGCACCCGCCCAATAGCCAGATAAGCAGGAGCGTGGCGCGCAGGCGCCAACGGGCGCGGGGTGGAAGCGGAGCAGGGAGTGGCAGTGAAGGTGCGGGAGCGTCGGTCATGGTAGCGCGTACTTTACGCTGTCCGTGGTCGTTCGCTCCAGCCGCCTCAAGCCCGGGTCACGCGCTCCGCGCATTCCGCCAGTTGCAACAGGGCTTCGTCCTGGCCGTAGCGGCCGATCAGCTGTACGCCCAGCGGTAAGCCTAGCGCGCCGTGCGTGACGGGCAGGGCGATGGTGGGGAGATGCAGCAGGGTCCATAGCGCCCCAAATCGCGGTGAACCCGAATTGTCGTGGCCCAGCTCGGCTTCGCCGTCCGTGGCCAGATACACCAGGGCGTCGACGTCATCGAACAGGGTCTCGGCTTCCGCGCGACCGCGCGCGGCGCGGCCTTGCATGGCCAGGTACGCGGACAGGTCGATGGCTTCGCCGCCACGCATGCGCTCGGTGATGCGCGGGCTCAGCCGGTCCGCGTTGGTCAGGCGCTCATGCGCCAAGGCCTGGCGCGCGTCGTAGGCGACCAGGCGGCCCTGGTCCTCGATGAGGATTTCATAGTGCTGCGGCAAGACTCGTTGGCTGACGCTGAAGCCGGCTCGCCCCAATCGCGCCACCCAAGACTCCAGTGCCGAGATGGCCTGCGGGCTTGCGTGCCGCCATTGCGATGACAGGCAAACGCCGACCTTGTAGCGGCGGTCGGCCGCGGCGGGCTTGAAACGCCGGCCATGTATGCCAAGAACCGTGGCCGCCGCGTCGCTGACATCGCGCGCAAGGATGCCTACCGTGTCCTGCAAGGGACTCAGCAGCCCCACGCCCGCGGTCGACACCAGGCCGAAGCTCGGCTTGTAGCCGACGACGCCGCAGTAGATGGCCGGCCGGGTGATCGATCCGGTCGTCTGCGTGCCCCATGCCACCATCGCCATGCCATCGGCAACGGCCGCCGCGGATCCGCTCGATGAGCCGCCGGGCGTATGGGCCAGGCTCAAGGGATTGCGGGTGGGGCCTGGCGTCTGCGTGGCGAACTCACTGGTCACCACCTTGCCGATCATGACGCCGCCCTGTTCGCGCGTCAGCGCGATGCAGGCGCCGTCGCGCCCGGCCTGATGACCCGCGTAGATGGGCGATCCGTAAGTGGTGGGATAGTCCGCGCTCTGGATCACGTCCTTCGCGGCGAAGGGTATGCCGGCCAGCAGGCCGCGCCGGCGGCCGGCATCCACGTCGTCCGCCTGCGCCCGTATGCGTTGCGGGTCAAAGGCGCAGAAGGCCTGCACGTCGGCATTTCGGGCTTCCACCCGCGCCAGGCACTGTTCCGCCAGGTCACGGGCGCGCAAGGCGCCTGTCTCCATCAAGGACAGGGCCTGTGCGATGCCCGGCGCTGCGTTCGATCGATCCATGGATGCTTACTCGATACGGATGTTGGCGTCTTTGATGACCTTCGCCCACTTGTCGTGTTCCGCCTGCACGAACTTGGCGAAATCGGCCTGGCTGCCGCTGTTCGGTTCGGCGCCCTGGCGGCGGATCTGGTCGGCGACCGCGGGGGACGCGAGTACTTGCGCGGTTTCGTCATGCAGGCGCGCGACGATGGCGGCGGGGACCTTGGCCGGCGCGAACAGCGCGAACCAGCCGTCCACCGCGTAGCCGGGCAGGCCTGCTTCGGCAATGGTCGGGACGTTGGGCAGCAAGGACGAGCGCTGCGTGGAGGTCACGCCCAGCGCGATGAGCTTGCCGGCCTGGATATGCGGCAGGCACACCGGCAGATTGCAGAACATGACCTGCACGCGATTGCTCATCAAGTCCGGCAAGGGTTCGCTGCCGCCCTTGTACGGGATGTGCACCATGTCCGTCTTCGACATGCTCTTGAACAGCTCCGCCGACAAGTGCTGGCTGCCGCCCGCGCCGCCCGACGCGTAGCTGTAGTTATTGGTCTTGAGCTCTTCGATCAGGCCTTTGACATCACGCGCCTTGACCTGCGGATTGACCACCAGCACGTTGGTCACCGAAGCGACGTTCGCCACGGGCGCGAAGGCCTTCATCGGATCGAACTTCAGGTTCGAGTACAGGCTGGGATTGATGGCATTGGTGCTGGCCGCGCCCATCAACAGGGTGTAGCCGTCGGGCGCGCTGTCGGCGACGAAGCCGGCGCCGATGTTGCCGCCGGCTCCGGCCTTGTTCTCGACGATGATGGATTGCCCCAGCTTGTCGGAAAGTCCGGAAGCCAGAATGCGGGCCAATTGATCCGTGACGCTGCCCGGGCCGAAGGGCACGATCAGGCGAATGGGCTTGGTCGGATATTTCACTCCCTCAGCATGGGCGGCGGGCAGGGCGGCCAGCGCGCCGGTCATGGTCAGGCCCGCGGCCAGCACCGCCAGGCGGCGATTTTTCACAAACATTGGTATTCCCCTTGAGCTATGTATTCGGTAGTCCGCCACGCGCATCCGCGCGGCAAGCAAGTCATAGTAAGGAGCACATATTTATATATCCAATATAAAATTCTGAGCTGATTGATACGATAAACAACCTAATCGGGCTTGCCCCGACAGGGTCCTTCGCAGGAGATGCCTCTTGGCGCTCTTTTCCCGTCAACTCATCGCCTTCATGACCGTGGCGGACGAACTGCATTTCGGCCGCGCGGCGCAAAGACTGCATATCAGCCAGCCGCCCTTGAGCCAGCAGGTCCGGTTGTTCGAGGAATCCGTGGGGGTTTCCCTGTTCGAGCGTTCGACTCGCACGGTGCGCCTGACAGCCGCCGGCGCGGCCTTGCAGGCCGCGCTTCAGCGTCTGATGGATGACGGCGACGCGGCCTTGACCGCGGCCCGCCGGGTCGCGGTGGGGGAAGCGGGCTCGCTGCGCATCGGCTTCACGCCCACGGCCGCGTATCGCCTGGTACCGACCGCGGTGGGCCTGTATAGGCAAGACCACCCCGGCGTCCATCTATCGATGGTGGAAGGAGACACGGCGCTATTGCATGAGCTGCTGCGCCGGGACCGGCTGGACATCGCCGTGACCCGCCGCCACGACGCGATCGACGATGACGATCTGTTGATGGAAGCCGTCGATACCGAGCCTCTTGTTGTGGCGATGCCTGCCGGCCACGCCTTGGCCGGGCAGGCTGAAGTGGATATCACCGAACTGGCCGGCGTGCCCCTGATCGGCTTTGTGCGAGCCAGGTCCGAGTACTTCCATACCTTGTTGCATCGGCTGTTCAGCGACAACGGCATCGCGCCGGACATCGTCATGGAGAGCCTGCTGCCCACCTTGCTGACCCCGGTAGAGGCGGGTGTCGGCGTCGCCATCGTGCCCGCGTCGATCAGCGAGCTGCGGCCACGCGGCTTGCGGTATCTGCCCCTGCGGGCCAGGGTACTGCCGCGCTCGACGCTTTACGTCACGCACCGAAAGGACAGCATCAATCCCGCCGTGCCGGCGTTGAAGCAGGCGTTGATGACGGTCGGCGTTGTTTGAATTCCGCCGCTGCGTTTGGGTCCGGAGGTGCCGACAATCATTCCCGGGGCCGCTGGCGCTTGAGTTTTGACTCTTTGATGATTTTTTTATACGCGGCCTTGATTGCCGGCGTGGATTGCGAGGGCGTCGAGACAACACTCCCGCAGATGTCGCAGATCGCCACCAGGATGTCTCTGACCATGCCTATGCCGCTGGCGAAAGGCACATCTCTTCGACGATAAGTGGTGGCGACGATTGCTTTGCACTGTGCGCAGATCCCCGCGCTCTTATCGCCCTGCAGGAATTTTTTGGCTCTCATAGTCAGGCTCAACAACGAATGTCGAGCTTGGTCACGCTCTGCATGGAGTGGTTCCGGCAACGAATAAGCCATACGGTTTTTTTTGGCGTTCTAAGCCGGATACTGTTCCTCCCACGCTTCGACGTCCGCCAGCCCCAGATAGTCGCTGTATTCCGCGCCGGTCAGCATGCGGCCGTGCATGGCGGTGGTGTTGCCGTCCGCCCGCAGATGACCCAGGGCTTCGCGCATGGTGTAGCCCAGTGCGTTGCGCAACATGCCGGGGTAGATCGCCAGCGCCACGCCCAGATCAGCCAGGTCGGCGGCGCGTAGCGCGGTCATCGGGCCGCCGGAGTCCAGATTGAACATGCAGGGCACGCGCACGCGTTCAGTCACTTCGCGGATGTCGTCAAGCACGCCTTCGTGACCCTTCAGTTCGACGAAGACGGCGTCCGCGCCTTCGGCCGCGAAGGCCTGCGCACGTTCGATGGCCGCATCCAGGCCCATCGACGCGGCGCAATCGGTGCGGCCGATGACCAGCAGCCCGGTCGGCGCCCGTGCCGCCACCGCGGCGGCGATGCGCGCCACCGCCGTTTCGAACGGCAGCACGGCGCGCGCGCCGGGGAACTGCGCGCAGCGCTTGGGCGACTGCTGGTCCTCGATATGAATGGCCGCCACGCCGGCCGCCTCGAACTCCTCCACGCTGCGGCGGATGGCCGCGGCCGCGCCATAGCCGGTGTCGGCGTCGCAGATCAACGGCAGTTCCACGCACGCCGCCACGCGACGCGCATGGGCGGTGATCATGGTCAGGTCCACCAGCCCGACGTCGGGCTTGCCAAGCAGGCTGGCGGACACGCCATTGCCGGTCATGTAGACCGCCTCGAAACCGGCATGCTGCACCATGCGCGCGCCATAGGCGTCATAGACACCCGGCGCGATCAGCGTCGCGGCGCCACGGCCGGCGCGTTCCAGGCGCTGCCGCAAGGCCAGGCGCAGGCGCGCGGGCTTGTCGAGGGAGCTTGCTGAAGCATTGATGGTTGCCTTCATTGCGTATATCCCCAGTCAGGGTATTTGCTCAGGTAGGGGATCAGGCCGCCTTCGCGCAAGATGGCGCGAATCTGCGGGGGCAAGGGCCGCAAGGACTGCTTCGGCCCGCCGTTGGCCACGCCGATCTCGTTGGCCTTCAGGTCCAGGGTCAACTGGTCGCCGTCCTTATATGCGCTGGTGTCGCACTCGATGACCAGCAGGCCGTTATTGATGGCGTTGCGGAAGAACTGGCGCCCGAAGGACGGCGCCACGATCGCCGCGACACCCATCCGATGCAGGATGTGCACGGCCTGTTCGCGCGAGGAGTTGATGCCGAAATGACGCCCGGCCGCGATGATGCCGCCGGACTGGAAACGGCCGGCAAAGCCCGGCGCGACGCCGTCGAAGGCTTGCGCGGCGATGAAGGCCTCGTCCTTGCCGGGCAGGTATTTGCCGGAACACTGGGTGTCGGTGTTGACGTCGTCGCCCAGGACGAAGACCGGGCCGCTGATGATGTCGGTGAGCGTGTCATGCATGGTCAGGCCTCCAGAGTCCGCCGTCGACCGTGCGCGGGTCGGTGATGTAGCCGGTAAGCGCGGATGCCGCCACTGTCGCGGCGGAACCGAGCCAGATTTCCGCTTCGTGATTGCCCAGCCGGCCGCGGAAATTGCGGTTCGCGCTGGAGATGGCTACTTCGTTGTCGCCCGGGATCAGATGGTTGGTGATGCCGACGCAGGTGCCACAGCCCGCGGCCTCGAACGAGGCGCCCGCCGCGGTGAGAATCTCGATCAGGCCTTCGCGCGCCGCGTCCAGGTAGATCTTGCGCGAGGCCGGCGTGACGATCATGCGTACCCCGCGCGCCAGCTTGCGCCCGCGCAGGATGGCGGCGGCCTGGCGGATGTCGTCCAGCCGGCCGTTGGTGCAGGTGCCGATCAAGGCGAAGTTGATCTTCTGCCGGTCGATCTCCGTCACCGCCACCACGTCGTCCACTTCATGACGCCGCGCCACTTGCGGCGCCAGTTGCGCGCCGGCGATCGTGACGCGGTTGGCATAGCGCGCGTCCGCGTCCGCCGACACCGGGCGCGGCGGCCGGGCGCCGTGCGCGGCCAGCCAGGCCAGGGTCTTGTCATCGGCTTCGAGCAGGGCTGCCTTGGCGCCCAGCTCCGCGGCGTGATTGGCCAGGGTCATGCGATCGTCGATCTCCATGGCGCGTACCGCGTCGCCCACGTACTCGATGGCGTGGTAATTCAGGCCTTCCGCGCCGAAGCGGCCCAGCATGTGCAGGGTCACGTCCTTGGCCCAGACGCCCGCTTGCAAGATGCCGGTCAACTCGACGCGGGTGGTCTCGGGCACGCGCAGCCAGACTTTGCCCGTCCTCATCACGGCGGTGACGTCGGTACCTTCCACACCGGTACCGAAAGCGTTGAAGGCGCCATAGGTGACCGAATGGGTATCCGTGCCCACCACCAGGTCGCCACAGGTCAGGTGGCCACCTTCGGGCAGCACCTGGTGGCAGATGCCGTCGCCGATGTCATACAGCGGGCTGCCGTGCTCGTCGGCGAAACGGCGCATGGCGGTGTGGGTCTGCGCCGCCGCCAGGTTGGGCGGAGGCGAGTAATGGTCCAGCACCCAGGCGGTACGCGGCGCGAAAGGTAGCGTCTGCGCGCCCATCTTGTCGACCATGCGGATGGCGTTGGGTGCACGGGCGTCGTGGACCATGGCGAAGTCCACGTCGGCGACCACGATGTCGCCGGCGCGGACCTCGTCGACACCGGCATGCCGGGCGAGGATTTTTTCAGCAATGGTGGAAGGCATGTGTCAGGTCGTGGCTCAGAGGTTGATGTTCAGTTTCTTGATCAGGCCGCCCCATTTGTCGCTTTCGGCACGGATGTAGCGATCGGCTTCCTGCGGCGTGCTGGGCGCGGGATCCAGCCCCAGCTTCTTCAGCTTCGCGTCCACTTCCGGGTCCTTCAGGGTGGCGACGATGGCCTGGTTGAGGGCCGCGATCACCGGCGCCGGCGTCTGCGCGGGCGCCGTGAAGGCGTACCAGTTGTTGGCCTCGAAACCGGGGTAGCCGGATTCCGCGATGGTCGGCACATTGGGCAGGACGTCCAGTCTTTGCAGGCCGGTGGTGACGATGGGGCGCAGCTTGCCGGCGTTGATGAACTGGATGGCGTCGGTGGGACTGGCGAAGATCGATGCCAAGGTGCCGCCCAGCAGGTCATTGGTGGCCGGCGCGCCGCCCCGGTAGGCGACGTGCTGGTTCTGCAGGCCGGCCACGAATTTCAGCTGTTCCCCGGCCAGATGGCCGCTGCTGCCTATGCCGGATGACCCGAACGACATGTCGGAATGGGGCGCCTTCGCGGCTTGCAGGTACTCGGCGAAAGTGTGGATCTTGCTGTTGGCGTTGACGACCAGCACGTTGGAGAAGGACACGGCCAGGGAAATCGGCGCCATGTCGGTGACGGGGTCGTAGGACAGCTTGCTCAGATGCTGGTTGACGGCCAGTGAGCCTATCGTGCCCAGCATGATGGTGTAGCCGTCGGGCGCGGCCTTGATCAAGGCGTCCGACGCGATGTTGCCGCCGGCCCCGGGCCGGTTGTCGATGATGACGTTCTGCTTCAGCGTCTTGGACAGGACCGGCGCCATGATACGGGCCACCGTATCGGAACTGCCGCCGGCGGCGAAGCCGACCAGCAGGCGTATCGGACCGCGATTGGGGAAGTTGCCGGCGTCGGCGGCCGCGGCGTCGGTCGCGCCGAGGGCGAAGCTACAGGCCATGGCGACGATGCCGAACAGGCCGGGCGCGCGGACGGCGCGCCGTAGGAAGGGGGCTTTCACGTTTTGTCTCCTGTCTCCCTTGGTCTGAATGCCAGGGTGAAGCTACTCATGCAAAATCGGTGCCATTTCGCTCAAGAGGTCGGTGAAAACAGGTGGCTGCCCTGGGAAAACGGGGGCTGTGGCGGGTATGGCGGAAAGTCCCGATGCCCGTTTTGTGTTTCATGGATGAAAATACCGTGGTTCATATATGCATCACGGTTCTGAAACAATGCGCCATTCCTCCGCCGTACCGCCCCTGGTCGCCGTCGACACTACCCGGTCCCGCTACCCGGTCATCCATGCCGTCACCGGCCACGGCCTGTTCGAGAGCCTGCGCCAGATCGCGCCGGAGTTTTCCCAGCATGCCCGGGTCGAGCTGTTGCACGATGCCTTCGAGTCCGCGCTGGCGACCCTGAAGCAGGCCGTGGAGCAGGGTCGTTGCGATGTCGTGGTGGCCTCAGGCAGCAATGGCGCGTACCTGCGCACCCGCTTGACGGTGCCGGTGGTGCAGGTGCAGGTGGGCGGCTATGACTTGATGGCGGCTCTGGCGGCCGCGCGGGAGCTGTCGGCGCGGATCGCGGTGGTGCTGCATCATGAGGTTTCCGCCGCGCTGCGGCGTTTCATGCGCGAGTTCAAGTTGGATGTCGAACTACGCACGTATGAAACGCGCGAGGACGTCTTGCGTTGTGTGCGGGAGCTGGCGGAGCAGGGCGTGGAGGTGGTGGTCGGCGCGGGCATGGTCACTGACTACGTGCGCAAGGCGGGTCTGACCGCGGTGTTGCTGTATTCGCTGGATTCCGTGCGCGCCGCCATGGATACCGCGATGGCGATTGCCGAGGCCCAGCACAAGGAGCGGGTGCGCCGCGATCAGCTGGACCTGGTGCTGCGCCATCTGAACGACGGCGTGGTGGCCGTCGACATGCAAGGCCGAATCACCACCTTGAACCCGGCGGCCGCCCGCATCATGGGCGCGACGGCCCAGGCCGCCGGCCAGCCGCTGGCCGAAGTGGCGCCCGGCCTGACGCCGCGGCCGGTGCTGGAGCAGGGCCGGTCCGAGCTGGGCCGTGTGGATGACGTGCGCGGCCAGTCCCTGGTGGTCGATGCCGTGCCGCTGTACGAGTCGGGCTTGCAGACGGGCGCCGTGCTGACCCTGCATCCCTCGCAACCGCTGGAGCATGCCGTGGGGCGCTTGCGGGCGCACAGCCACCGGCGGTCGCGTTCGGCGCGCTATACCTTGGGCGGCATGGTGGCGGCGTCCGCGGCGATGCGGCAGTTGCTGCATCGTTGCGAGGTGATGGCGCGGGCCAGCGATGCGTCGGTGTTGATCCAGGGCGAGAGCGGATCGGGCAAGGAGGTGGTGGCGCAGGGTATCCATCGCGCCAGCCGTCGGCATGCGCGGCCTTTCGTGGCGATCAATTGCGGCGCGTTTCCCGAGCAATTGCTGGAAAGCGAGCTGTTCGGCTATGAGGAGGGTGCGTTCACCGGCGCCCGCCGGCAGGGCAAGGCGGGCCTGTTCGAGGCGGCGGATGGCGGCACCTTGTTGCTGGATGAAGTCGGGGAGATGCCCTTGCCCTTGCAGACGCGCCTGCTGCGCGCCTTGCAGGAGAAAGAGGTGACCCGCGTGGGTGGCATCGACGCCATCCCCATCGACGTGCGCATCATTGCGGCCACGCACCGGGATTTGGCGGCGATGGCACGCCAGGGGTCGTTTCGGCACGATCTGTTTTATCGCTTGCACATCCTGCAGGTGCGCGTGCCGCCGTTGCGGGAGCGTCCGGAGGACATCGCCGCGTTGGCGGCCGAGCTATTGCCCGCGGCGCTGGAACGCGTGGGCGCCGGCGGCCTGGCGCTGGATGCGTTGGCCACGGTCCTGCCCTTGCTGGCGGCGCACGATTGGCCCGGCAATGTGCGGGAGTTGGAGAATGTAATCGAGCGGATGGCGCTGGAGTGTCTGCTGGCGGGAGCCGTGCCCGCGGCAGCAGTGCTGCGTGGGGTGGTGGATCCGTCGGGATGGGAGGGGGCGGTCGATGCGGCGGCGGGGGCGGTGGACTTGACTGACGCGGCGGACGAGTTGTCCTCGGCGGATGAGGCGGGACGTCTGCAGACGGTGCAGCGGGCTGCCGAGCTTCAACATATCCGCGATACCTTGGATCGCCTGGATGGCAACCAGGCCGCCGCGGCGCGCGCGTTGGGGATCAGCCGGACGACGTTGTGGAGGAAGTTGCGGGGGTAGGGGAGACAGGGAACCGGCGCGCGCGGGATCGTTACTACGGTTTCCTGTATCCAACTGAGGCAACGTTGGAATAGCGGATCGCTAGTCTGTATTCGCATCATTCATGGAGGGGCTCGCTCATGGTCACCGTAAATCTGTTGGAGGCGAAGTCAACATTGTCACGCCTCGTCGATGAAGTCGAATCCGGGCGCGAGCGGGAAATCATCATCGCCCGGCATGGCCGTCCCGCTGCCCGACTCATTCCTATCGCCTTCCAAGCCGCTGTGGGGCGCCGCATTGGCGTTGCGAAGGACCAGTTCATTCTTCCCGAATCCATCGACGAGCAGAACGAAAGGATTGCCGGGATGTTTTTGGGGAAGATCGAGTGAACGTCTTGGTAGGTAATAACCGAGTGTGGAGGTCTCGCTCGGTTACCCGCGCTCTTCTGATGCTCAAAGGTGTTGTGAGTCGGCCCCTGGAACCGGTGCCGACCGAAGAAATGGACCGCGCCGTCGCGGAGCAGGTCGTCGGGTCCTTTCGGCCTTCCGGCGAGATTGTTATCGCTCAATGCGCTGAGCAGGTCATCGACGCGGTTGCGCCATGCGCATCGGCCGTTGCCGGCATACGGAATTTGCAGTCGCCCTTGGTGCCGCTCGGTACCGGGAGCAGCAGCAAGGGTGGCTTGGCGCCATGCGGGTCGCCATAGCCGCAGATCACCGAAAGGGGAGATTGGGCCGTGGTCTCGTAGTAATACGTATAGGTGACCACGCCATCCTTCGTGCTTTCTTCGTCCTGCTCGAACTCCGAAAGGGCATTGGCATTCTGGTCGGCGGGTATGCCGGTGGCCATGGAGGCGTGCGTCAGCAGCATTTTTTCGGACACGGCGGAGCCAGTCATGCGCGCGCCCGCGGGTGGGGTGTACGCGGTGTCCAGGGCGGCCGGGCAGGAGAGGGTCGCTGAGGACTCAGCAGCGGCGCCGCCGGGCAGGCAGCCCGCGACCAACAGTGCGGACAATACGGCAGCGGCCGGGATGCGTTTCATGCCTTGCTCCATCTTCTTCGCTAAGCCCGCCAATTACAAAACCTCCACCCGCAGGCGCTCCAGACCCTGCTCACGCAAGGCCAGGCGTATCTCGTCCGCATAATTGGGATTGGCCACCAGCAGCAGGTCCGCATCGGTGGCGACCGCGAACAAGTCTTCCTTGCTCTTGATGGGAACCAGCGAACCTGGCAGGAACTTGCCGCACTTGCGCGGGTTGATGTCGACCGCGAACCCCAGCTTGTCGACCAGCTTCCCATGCCGCATGCAGTGGACCAGGAACATGCACCCCTTGGTGGCAGCGCCCCAGAGATAAACCTTGCCCTGAACCCCCGCGGAGGCATCCAGCGCATGGATGCGCTCGCGCAACTGCGGGAACAACTCATCGAAATCCAGCATCCGCCACGCTTCGCCGGCATAGGCCGCCGGGAATGCGTCGGACAGCTTGGCGATGTCGGCCAAAATGTACTGATACTGATCGCCGAACAACAATCCCGCCTGCGCATCCGCGTCGTCGAAAAGACGCCGCAACGCGGCCTGCGAGAAGTAGTTGACGTGCTCGTAGGTGATGTCGAAGAACGCCTGGTTTTCGACGATCCAGTCGTGGCTCGGGACTTCGATATAAACGCTGCCCGTGCCGAAGACCTGCTGGATCATGGCCAGGAAGCCATGCGGCTGAGGAATATGTTCCAGCACATGCCGCATGACGACCAGGTCGGCATCCAGCCGGTCCGCGCTGGTCAGATAGCGCTTGACAATACGCGGGTGATCGCCCTCATACGTGGCATCGTAGCCGCTGACTTCGAAGTGTCCGTCGGCCTCCGCCAGCGCCACGAAATCCCCCTTGCCGCAACCTACCTCGACCAGCCTGCTGCCGCGCGGAAAGCGGGCCTTGAGCAACTCCAGGACGGCACGCATATGGGCCAGGAACTGGGCGGAGTGGGCCTGGCTGTTCTGATAATTGTCGTCATAGACAGCCAGGTCCGGATCGAACGCCGCGTTCTCGACGAAGTCCAGAACGGTATTTTGGCGCAGCTGGATCTGTCCGGATGCCTGCGGATGTTCCGCCGATTCCAGCGGACTATTGGGGATCGTCGGTACGCGCAGGGCAACCATGGTCTCAGACCCGCTTCAAGAAGCCGCTAGGCGCGACGGTGATCAGCAGACGGTCATCCATCTGCTTGTCGATGGCCAACGCCAGGCGCTCACCATCGGCAGCCGTGACCGGGGTGTCTTCGAGCTGGTTCAGGTACTCGTACACGGCGGTCTTCGGGTTGTTGCCCTTGCTCCAGGGGCGCGGCGGGCCGACGTCCTCAGGCAGGTCTTCGACGATGGTGTCGTAGACGATGCAGTAGCTGCCCTTGCTGACCAGCGGCGCGTAGTGCTTGAGCTCTTCCAGCACGTGATCGTGCGTGTGGTTGCTGTCCAGGCACACCAGGATTTTCTTTTTGCCGGCCGCATGGCGCTTCACTTCCGCGACGGTTTCCTCGGCGATGCTCGACCCCTGGATCATGTCGATCCGGCGCGACATCGGATGCGCCAGGATGGCGTCCTTGTTGTGCTGGCGGATGTCGATGTCGACACCCAGGATGCGGGCATCCGGGTTGCCGCCGCACTGCGCGATCAGTTCCAGGATGCTTGCGTAGAAAATCAGCGAGCCGCCCCGGGCGATGCCGGTTTCGATGATCAGGTCGGGCTGGATATCCCACAGCAGTTGTTGTGCGCCCACCATGTCCTGCGGATGCTGGATGATGGGACGTCCCAACCATTCGAAATGGTAGGAATACTTATGCTTGGCCGCCTTGGCGATCCACTCGTTGGTCAGGGCCTGCAGCTCGCTGTCGGCGCCTTGCTGTGCAATTTCAGCGGCGCTCTCGGCTTTGAATTGTTCGTGATCGTTCATGAGAGATCCTGTTTTTTTCCCCAGAACGCCATTGGTTCGTAATCGGGGTAAGGGTAATGTCCAAGTTCCAGGGTGATGCTTGCGGAGCGCGCTCGTATCCGTTCTTCAACCAGTCGCCGAATGGATATGGGCGTGCCGCTGCAGATATTGGCCAGCCGGTCGCCGGGTGCCCGCAGCAAGTCCACCAGGCCGGATGCAACCGCTGTCACCGGCAGGTAGTCGCGCAACTGCTCGCCGCCGCTCATGCGGAACACCGTGTCGCCCTGCGCGATGGCGGTATCCAGCTGCGCCAGCACCGATTTGGGGTTCTGGCCAGCGCCGTACATATAGAACAGGCGGCCCCACTTCAACGAGAAGGGCAGCGTGCGCTGGGCGCAGACCAGGTACTGCCGCAGGGCGTTCTTGGCGATCGCATAGGGGTTGTCCGGCAGCGGCACGGTATCGGCGCCCAAGGCGCCGTCCTGCATGCCGTATTCCAGGCACGTGCCGGCTACCACCACATTGCTGACGCCGCGTTCGACCATGCCGCGGATGAAACGGCAACTGGCGGGGAGATTCAGCTCCAGGTGACTTAAGGAGCGGTAATCGGGCAAGCCTTGCCAAGCCAGATGGATCAGGCTGGCGCCGGCCTCCGGCTGAAAGTCGCAGTCGTGCTTGACGATATCGACCGGATAAAACGCGATATCGGCGGGCCAGCCCAAGGCGGCCGCACGATCGGCATCGCGGCCCAACGCGACCACGCGGTAGCCCTGGGCATGTAGCAGGGGCACCACGTGCCGTCCTACGAAGCCCGTGGCGCCGCTGACGATGACCTGGCCGGGTTCGGCCGCGGTCCGCGCGGAGGTCTGATCGATGTCGTTCATAGTGTGTACGCCGCTTCAGGCATCCACGACCAGGTTGGGCACGGCAGTGATGAAGCGCGCGCCCCATTCCTGCTGGGCATAGGCCAGTTGCTCCCTGACCTCTGTTTTCAGGTTCCAGGGCAGGATCAGGATGTATTCCGGTTTGTCCTGGCGCAGCCGGTCTTCGTTGACGATGGGGATATGGCTGCCCGGCAGGAATTTGTCCTGCTTGGCGGGATTGCGGTCGACGACGTACGGCAGCAAATCCGGCCGCACACCGGCAAAATTCAGCAGGGTGTTGCCCTTGGCCGCGGCGCCGTAACCCGCCACGCGCTTGCCGGCGCGGCGCAGTTCCAGCAGCAGGCTGACCAGATCGTTCTTCACGCGCTCGGCCTGGGTCTGGAAGTCGACGTAGAACGCGACGTCGTCGATGCCGGCCGCGTGTTCCTCGGACAAGGTGTCCTCGACAGCGGCAGTGACGGGATGGCCGCCCGTATCGCTACGCTGCGCATAGACGCGCAAACTGCCGCCGTGGGTGCCCAGATGTTCGACGTCGAACACGGTCAGGCCGTTGGCCGCGAAGATGCGGGCGACCGAGGTCAGCGACAGATAGGAGTAGTGCTCGTGGTAAGCCGTATCGAACTGACTTTCCCGGACCATGCGCAGCAGGTGCGGGAATTCGAAGGTGGACACGCCTTGCGGCTTCAGGATGGCCGCGAAGCCACCTACGAAGTCATTGATGTCCGGCACATGCGCCAGCACATTGTTGGCCGTGGTCAAGTCCGCGGCGCGACCCGAAGCCGCCAGTTCGCGGCCCAGCTCGGTGCCGAAGAAGCTTTGCACGATGTCGATGCCGCGGGCGCGCGCGGCTTGCGCGGTGCCGTGGGTGGGCTCGACGCCGAAGCAGGGCACGCCCGCCTTGCGTACGTACTGCAGCAGGTAGCCGTCGTTGGCCGCCACTTCGCAGACCATGGACGTCGTGTCCAATTTGAAGCGGGCGATCATGGACTCGACGTAGCGGCGCGAATGCTCCAGCCACGAAGACGAATAGGAACTGAAGTAGGCGTAGTCGTCGGTGAACAGCGCCTCGCGGCCGGCATGGTCTTCCGTCTGGACCAGCCAGCAGCTCTCGCAAACCAGCAGGCGCAGCGGAAACCAGACTTCGGGACCGCGTACGGCGTCCGGGCTCAGATAGGCATTGGACGGCGGGGCATGGCCCAGGTCCAGGAAAGGCAGGCGCAGGTCGGCCCGGCAATGGCGGCACTTCACGGTGCGACTCCGGAAAAATCTTGGGAAAGAAGGGGGTGCTGCTGGTCGCGCTCGGACACCAGGGCGATCGACTTTGGCCACACGATGCCGACCCGCGGGTCCAGGTGATGCACGGCGGCTTCGGCCTGCGGCTGATAGGACGCCGAATGGCAATAGAGCATTTCCAGGTCGTCGGTCAGCGCCTGGAAGCCATGGGCAAAGCCCTGGGGGATAAGCAGGGCGCGTTCGTTGTCGGCGGACAGGTGTTCGCCGTGCCAGTGCAGGAACGTCGGCGAGTCACGGCGCAGGTCGATGGCGACATCGAAGATCTCGCCACGGATGCAGGTGACCAGCTTGATCTCCGCATGCGGCGGCAACTGATAATGCATGCCGCGCACCGTGCCGGCCTGGGCCGTGCGGGTATGGTTGATCTGCGCGATCGGGGCATTCCAGCCATGCTCGTGCAATAAGGCCTGGTCGAACAGGCGCGTCAGGAAACCGCGCTCGTCGCCGCGGCGCGCACGCTGGACCACCTTCAGGCCGGCGATAGGCGTTTGCGTGATGACCAGGCTCATGGCTGGGCCTCGTAGGCGTCGATGTCCGCCATGCACAATTGGCGGGCGTCCTGGCCGGCGTCGTGGCGGCGGTACCAATCCATGGTGCGCGCCACGCCTTCCGGCAGCGTCCAGCGCGGGTGGATACCGAGCACGGCCTGGACTCTGGCGGTGTCCAGGGTGAGCAGGCCGGCTTCGTGCGGGCCGTCGGGCTGGGCGTCATAACGCACGGTCCCGTTGCCGTAGGCGGCGCGCGCCATGTCGATGACCGTGCGCACGGTGGCCGCGTCGGTGGTGGCGGGACCAAAGTTGTAGCTGTCCGCGGCGGCGGCTTGCGTCCACAGCGTCTCGGCCAGTTTCAGATAGCCGGCCAGGGGCTCCAGCACGTGCTGCCACGGTCGCACCGCTTCCGGCCGCCGCACCCGCAGTTCGCCACCAGAGCGCCAGGCGCGGGCCGCGTCGGGCAGCAGCCGGTCGGCCGACCAATCGCCGCCGCCGATGACATTTCCGGCACGGGCGCTGGCCACGGCCAGGCCTGCCTCGCGCAGGAAGGCATCGCGGTAAGACGCGATGACCAGTTCGCTGGCGGCCTTGCTGGCGCTGTAGGGGTCGTGCCCGCCCAGCATGTCTTCTTCGCGGTAGGGCCGCAGGCTTTCAAGATTGCGGTACACCTTGTCGGTGGTGATCATCACCGCGACGCGGGCGGTGGTGCTGCCCCGCAGCGCATCCAGGACGTGCGCGGTGCCCATGACATTGGTGGCGAAGGTCTCCACCGGCTGCGCGTAGCTGGGCCGCACCAGGGCCTGGGCGGCCAGGTGCAAGACGATCTCGGGCCGCGCCGCCCGCACGATGGCGGCGACCGCGGCGGCATCGCGCAGGTCGCAGTCATGCGACTCGATCAGCGTGGCCATGCCGGCCGCCTGATACAAATTGGGTTGCGTGTGCGCGGGCAAGGCCAGCCCGGTCACCTGGGCGCCCAGCCGATTCAGCCACAACGCCAGCCATCCGCCCTTGAAGCCGGTGTGGCCGGTCAGCAGCACGCGCTTGCCGTGCCAGAAGCCGGCGGCGGGGAGGGCGGTTCCAGCAGGGCTGGTCAAAGTATTCACCAGACTTTCCACGGCGCCTTGCCCGTGCTCCAGAGAGATTCCAGCAGATTCTTCTCGCGCAAGGTATCCATCGGCTGCCAGAAGCCCAGGTGCTCGAAGGCGTGGAGTTCACCCTTCTCGCACAGCGTTTCCAGCGGGCCATGCTCCCAGACCGTATCGTCGTCTTCGATCAGCGGCAGCACGCTGGGCGACAACACGAAGAAGCCACCATTGATCAAGCCGCCGTCGCCGCGCGGTTTCTCGGTGAAGCCCGTGACCCGATCGCCGTCGCGCCGCAAGGCGCCGTAACGTCCCGGGGGCTGCACCGCGGTGACGGTGGCGCTGCGGCCATGGCGGCGATGGAAGGCGATCAAGGCGGAAATGTCGATGTCGGCCAGGCCGTCGCCATAGGTGAAGCAGAAAGCCTCGTCGTCCTTGACGTAGTCTGCGACGCGCTTGAGACGCCCGCCGGTCATGCTGGACTCGCCCGTGTCGACCAGCGTGACGCGCCAGGGTTCGGCTTTGCGCTGGTGCACTTCCATGTGGTTGTCGGCCATGTCGAAGGTCACGTCCGACATATGCAGGAAGTAGTTGGCGAAGTACTCCTTGATCACGTAGCCCTTGTAGCCGCAGCAGATCACGAACTCATTCACGCCGTGGGCGGAATAGGTCTTCATGATGTGCCACAGTATGGGCCGGCCGCCGATCTCGATCATGGGCTTGGGCTTGAGGTACGACTCCTCGGAGATGCGTGTCCCGTAGCCGCCCGCGAGTATGACCGCTTTCATGGTGTTCGGTTCTATCCTGGTCTAGGTCTGTTCGATTAAGATACTGTCGTTGCCCGGTCCGCCGCCTCAGACGCCGAACCGTTTGACCAGCACGTCATCCAGCGTCTGGCGCAGCTTGGTGTCGTCTTCGCCGTTGCGCAGCAGCACCAGGTCGTCCTGGTAGTGCTGGCGGAAATCGGCGCGGCTCAGCGTGCGTTTCCCGGCGGTCATGCGCTGGTCACTGGTCTGTTCGCGAGCAGGGAAATAGCGGCGGAAGTACTTGGCTTCGTCCAGATACGCCAGGCGGCCCTTCCAGAGCAGACGGCTGATGAAGACGTGGTCCCAGGACACGACCTCGCGCATATCGAAGCCCGCGGCGTCGGCACGGCGGAACAGCGAATGCACGATGGTGCAGTTGCCCAGCTTGGACACGGACTTCATATAGCGATCCGTGGCCGATTCGTCATCGAAGTCATAGACGGCGCCGGCGACCAGCGTGGCCTGCGACCCGTCGATGGCATCCGCGCCGATCGAATAGGGCTTGCCGCAGACCATGGACACGCCCGGGTCCGACTCAAAGCGGCCCAAGGCGGCGGCCAGGTAGCCCGGCGACAGGAAGTCATGGGCGCCCAGCCACATGAAATACTCGGAGTCCGTGTAATCGAAGGCGAACTTGAAGTTGCCGAAGGCGCCCAGGTTCTCGGGCTGCTTGAAGATTTCGAACCGCTTGTCGCCGCCGACAGTGTCGCGGATGATTTCCAGCGTCCGGTCGGTGGAAGCGTTGTCGCAGACCAGGAAGCCCACGTCCTCGACATCCTGGCCCTTGAGCGACTGAATGGTCTGCTCGATGTACTTTTCTTCGTTGTACACGGGGACGCCGACGAAGGTCTTGCGGGGCTGGTTGCGGCTCAGCAGCAGTTCCGGGGCCTCGACCAGCGGTGCCCGGGTGCCATCCCGGCCGGTCGGCGGCCAGACGATGCACGCGCCGGGAACGGGCACTTCGCCCGCGGGCTTCTCGAAGCGTAGCGCGCCCATGGCCTGCAACAGCCAGCCCGGCGCGCTTTGGCGGGCGAACTTGTCTTCCACGGGCACGTCGCGGTCCAGCCGCAGCACGGCGTCAGGCGTGTAGAGCTGGCGCGTTTGCGCCTCGCCCTTGTTGATCAGGCGATGGCCGATGTCCATGCCGCCATCGGCGTTCATCAAATAGTCGCCCCAGCCGCCCACGGCAGTGAAGGCGTTGCGGGCGAAGGACACGTTGCCGACCGGCGTGGGGAAGGCCAGCGTGACGTCATCACCGAGCGACCAGGGCGCCGGCGTGGCGCTCTTGGACGTCTTGAAACGATAAGCACCGCGCACCGAGATGGCGTTGTAGTCGCGCTGGGCGTCCAGGTGGGCCTGCACCAGGCCAGCTTCCGGCACGCCGTCACCGTCAACGAACAACAGCACCGGCGCATGCGTGTAGACCACGCCCAGGTTGCGGGCCACATAGGGGCTGCCGTGGGCCTGCGTCTCGACGTAGGCGTCCACCAGGGGCATGGCATCGGCGTAAGCGGCGATCGGCGTGCCGTCGCTGACCAGCACGATTTCGATGTCGTCCTGGCCCTGTTCGCGCAGTGCCTGCAGGGTGGCGAGCAGGGTCGCGTCATATGCGGTCGCCGTCACCACCGCGCTGACGCGGGCGCCAAGGCGCGCATTGATGACGCTGGCATCCACCAGGTGGCGGCTGTACAGCGCGCCCTTGTGGGGCCAGCCGACGGCGTGCAGGCGCACCGACAACTCGCGCAACACCACCGCGCGCGTGCTTTCGTCATCGACCGGGGTCAATTCTCCCTTGGCCAGCAGCGCATGGGCGTACAGGAAATAAGCGTTGTCATTCGATTTTTCGCGCGCCAGCATGCTCTGGGCGCGCTTGAGCATCACCGCCCGGGCGGGCTCGCCCCACTTGCGCATGGCCTGGCCCACACGGACCGTCTGCAGGGCTTCGTTCAAGCTGCGCGCGCTGTGCAGCCCGATGACGATGTCGGTGTTGACCGCCTTGGCGACCAGGCGATCGTCCAGGTAAGCCTGCGCGGGCGTGTCCTCGGCGGTATCGTCCGAGCCGGCCTGTGCGGCATCCGGGACGGCCAATACCTCGTAGGCCACGTCTTCCAGGCCGTAGCCCATGTGCAAAATGCAGGCGAGCTTCTGGCGGCGGCCGGCATCCAGCTCGGCCAGACGCGCGGCATTCGGAATGTAGAGAGCGTCAGCGTGCAGCAGGGCGGTGGGCGGCAAGGTCGCGCTGCCGGCCAGCTTCGACATATGGCCGGTTTCTGGCGTGTGCAGGCGGTGCAGGCGGAAACCGTGCTGGCTGGCCCATATTTCCACTTCGGCCAGGGTAGGCTGGCCAGCATGCGTGGGCTGGAACACGACACGCGCGTCGATCAGCAGCGTCTGGGCCAGGGCCTGGGCGCCATGCGCCAGGATGTTCGCGCTGGCGCCGTCGCTACCCAGCAGCAGCCAATCCACGGCCGGCAGGCCGTTGATATTGTCCAGCGCGATGGTGGGAACGGCGCGCTGGAACAGCACGCGGCCGGCGGCGGTGGGGCTGCTGTCCGCGTCCAGCGGCTTGAGCAGGCCGCTCAGCTTGGGATCCAGGCAGTCGTGCAGGGTGGCTTGTTCGCCATCGCCCAGGGCGACGCCGGGTTGATAGTGAACGTCCTCACGCCCGACGAGGGCATGGTCGCGCTTGCTGGCGGCGGCGTCGAATACCACCGTTTCCAGCATCTGCAAGGACAGCATGCCTTCGGTCGACGGGCGGTCGAGCAGGCGGCCGTCGCTGTCGACGGCGATCAGCTTGCCCGGCAACTGCCATTGGAAGCCCAACTCTTCGGGCGGCAGGGCCGGTTGCAGCAGCTTGACCGGCGCGTCGTCGCCGTCGAAGCGCGCCGACCCGTCCTTGGACATATGCAGCGCCGCCGGCGCCTTGCCTTCGCAATAGCGCTGCCAGATGGCGCGGAATGCGCTGGCCAGGTGGCCGGCGAAACGCGCGCCGTCGCAGACGGGGGATTTCAGCAAGGTTTCGCGCAGGTGGCCGCGGATGGTCGCCAGGCTGTCCAGGTTGCTGACCAGCTCGACGGCGCGGGCACGGTATTCGTCCCAGTCGTTGGCGACCAGCTCGGGCATGCCGGCATTGACCAGGTGGGTGGCCGAGTGGCGGCCGGCGAACGTGGGCCCCGGCAGCGAAACCACCGGGACGCCCATCAGCATCGCCTCGCAGGTGGTCAAGCCACCCGAATAGGGCCAGGGATCCAGGGCGACGTCGATCTCGTTATAGGCTTCGAACAGCTTGTAATGCAGCGATTGGCCGGAGAATTCGATGCGCTCGGCGGCCACGCCGTGCGCCACCATCACGTCCGTCACCATCTTCTGCATGACGGGGCTGTCGTACGGGCCGCTCTTGAGCAGCAGGTGCGAATCCGGCACGGCGTTCAGCAGCCGCGCCCATTCCGCCAGCAGGACGGGGTTGATCTTGGTCGGATTGTTGAAGCAGCCGAAGGTGACGTGGCCCTTGCGCAAGGCGGGCAGGGCGGCGACATCGGGCACGCGGGCCGGCGGCATGTAGCAGATATAGTCGTCCGGCATGCGGATCAGCTTTTCCGCGTAGCCGCTGTCCGACCCGGGGGGCGATTCGATGGCGTCCGTCAGCAGGTAGTCGATGTTCTCGATACCCGTGGTATTGATCAGCCCGCCCACCCATTTGACCAGCAGCGGCGCCGGTTCGTGGGCCATGACCTTCATGCGCGTCCCGGCGCCATAGCCGGCCAGGTCGATGAGAATGTCGATCTGGTCGTCCTTGACCTGCTGCGTGAACTGCTCGTCAGTCAGGCCGGCGATCAGCTGCCAGCGGCTGCTCATGTTCTGCAGTCGCGTGGTGATGTAATCGGCGGTGGCCGTGGTGGTGTAGAAATACAGCTCCACGCCCTGGTCGACCAATTGTTCCAGCGCGGTCGTCGTCATCGCGCCCACGGGGTGCTGGCGGAAACCGTCGGAGAACATGCCCACGCGCAGGCGCTTGTCGGGCGAGCGGTCGGCGGGCACGGGGCGTTCGCCCCGCTTGCCTTCCGCGAACAAGGTGCCGAACGCCCGGCAGGCCTGCTCGATCTCCGCCGCGGTGCGCTCCGGCATGTAATGCATCAGCGTCAGCAGGTTCGAACGGGAGAACAAGTCCTTGGGCTGCAGGGCCGTGGCCTTCAGGTAGCACTGCTCGGATTCGGCCAGGCGGCCGATGTCACGCAGGGCGTTGCCCAGGTTGGTGCTGTAGGCGAAGGCATTACGCGGATCGGCCTTCATCAGGCCCTCGATCAGGGTAATGGCCTCCGCGTAACGGAAGTGGCGCAGCAGAATCAGGGACCGGGTCGCGTGAATGACGCCATTGCTGGGCGCCAGCTCGTAGGCGATATCGATGTGCTTCAGCGCGTCATCGATGTTGTTGATCCGCAGCAGGGCGCCCGCCAGGGCGTTGTGGGCCCTTGCCTGACCCGCCTGCAGCTCGATCGACTTTTCCAGGTGCTTGACCGCTTCCCGGTCCTTGTCCTGCTTGATGGCGATCTCGCCCAGCTGCAGCCAGACGCCGGCGTCCTCGGGCGCCAGGGCTTTGGCCCGTTCGGCGGCTTCGAGGGCTTCGTCGAACTGCTCCGCGTTGACGAGTTGCTCGGCGAAATCCCGCCAGGCCCGAAAATCGTCGGGCGAGCGCCGGGTTTGCTGCTGGGCGTCGGCGAGCGTCGGACGGGGGGCGTGCACGGCGGGCAGGCGGCTGGGAAGACGGGATTTGAGCGACTTGGACATGAGGGAACTTACGGCCGATTGACAGCGCTTAGTTTAGGAGCGGGGGCGGGGAGTGAATCCGGCGGTAAACGTCGGAAATTACCGCTATTTCAGCGATGTTGCGCTATACAAATCGTCCGGACGGGCGCCCGCGCGACGGCGCCGCCAGAAATCAAAAAACCCCGGACGCCACGAGGGCGACCGGGGTTTCCGGAACTCCTGGAAAGCCGCCGAAGCGGCCTTCCAGAGCGTCGTGCTTAACGCAGCAGCGACAGAACCGTTTGCGGCACTTGGTTGGCTTGCGCCAGAACCGAGGTACCAGCCTGTTGCAGGATCTGAGCGCGGCTCATGTTCGACACTTCGGTAGCGTAGTCGGCGTCTTGAATACGCGAACGGGCGTCGGACAGGTTGTTGACCGTGTTGTTCAGGTTGGTGATGGTCGATTCGAAGCGGTTCTGGATCGCGCCCAGGTCGCTACGGAACGAGTCAACGGTTTGCAGGGCCTTGTCGATCGAGGACAGCGGATCAACGATGGTTTCCTTGTCGGCGGAGGTCGAAACCTTGCCGGTGGTCGCGTCAACGGTGGCGGCGTAGTACGTGGTCGTCGAACCAGCGGTGTTCTTGACGTAGTACGAACCGGTCTTGCTGTCTTGAACCAGGCTGTTGGTGCCTTCGAACGACGAGTTCACGGTGCTCAGGTCGACGGCGACGCCAGGATCGGCCAGGGCGGTTTGCACAGCCTTGGCAGTCACGGCGGTGCCAACGGCAACGCTGGTGCCCGAAGCCATATCGATGCTCAGAGCGCCCGTGGTCGAATCCAGGGTGGCGGCGTAGTACGTGTTGCCAGCCTTGACGCTGAACGACGTGGCGGTCGGGCCGCCGGTGTTGTCCATGTACACGGCGGAAACCGACGGAGCGGCCGGGGGAACGACCGTGGCGCTCTTGGCGGCCGACAGGTCAACGGTACCCTTCGACGTGTCGAATTGGGTAGCGCCGGTGTTGATGTTGGCGGCGGAAACCGAAGCGGTCGCTGCGCCGACGGTGACGGTGCCCTTGTCGGCATCGTACGTGGCGGTGTAGTACGTAGCGGCGGTGCCGGTGCCGGTGACGGCATACAGCTTGTTGTCCGAACCCACGGCCAGCGAGTACGTCGCGCCGCCGGTGGTGCTGTACGAGAAGTTGGTCCACGTGGCCGACTTGCCGGCTTGCAGGGTGGTGACCGCCTTCAGGTCGGTGCTGCTGACCGACTTGGTGACGTCCAGCTTGTCCAGGCCCAGGGTCGACGAATTGATCTGCTTCAGGTTGATGTTGATCGTTTCGTTGTCGTTGGCGCCGACTTGGATGCTCAGCGTTTGATCGCTGGCCAGAACTTTCACGCCGTTGAACTGGGTCTGAGCCGACACGCGGTCGATTTCAGCCATGCGCTGGGTGATTTCAGCCTGGATCGATTCCAGATCGCTGGCCGAGTTCGTGCCGTTGGCGGCTTGAACGGTCAGTTCGCGAACGCGCTGCAGGTTGTTGTTGATTTCGTCCAGCGAGCCTTCGGTCGTTTGAGCGATCGAGATGCCGTCGTTGGCGTTGCGAGCAGCCTGGGTCAGGCCGTTCACGTTGGCGGTGAAGCGGTTGGCGATAGCTTCGCCAGCTGCGTCATCCTTGGCGCTGTTGATGCGCAGGCCCGAGGACAGGCGGGTGATCGCGGTGCCCAGAGCGGACTGCGACGAGTTCAGGTTGTTTTGTGCAACCAGAGACAGGTAGTTGGTATTGATAACCGAAGACATGTGTAGCTCCCGAGAGAGAAAGGCTTCTTCAAACTGGGCAGCTATCGCTACCCAACAACGCGGTGGGCTCGCCCGGTTCAAACCAGAACGAAGTGTTCCGCTGCCTGGATAACGACTGCGACATTCGATTCTTTAGGGCTATTTTTCGAAGTTTTTCAGCGGGAGCTGATTTCTCTCTGGGCGCCACAGGCCGCACGCCTGGGAAAGCGCTTGGATCTTGCAAAGTGTTACGCACTTTGGAGGGATTCGGGAGGCGTTTGGGGGATGGGGGTCCGGGTCTGGTGCCTGGCGCGCGGGCACTCGGAGACGCCCGGGCGGGGCGGGGCGGTTACCGCGCCTCGTCAGACCACATGCGCCAGCAACCCCTGGCCCGGCATTTCCCGCCAGGACTGGTTATGCATATAGGCCCGCAGGCGCGTCGTCGCCTGGCTGCGCAGTTGGCAGACGCGGGCCTCGGTCACTTCCATGATGGCGCCGATTTCCTTGAGATTCAGCCCCTGCTCGTAATAGAGAGACAGCAGCAGCTTCTCGCGTTCGGGCAGCGCGTCGATGGCCTCGACCAGCACCTGGCGGAAATCGCCTGCCAACAGACTATCCAGAGGATTCGAGCCGACAGACGTGGTCGTCGCGCTATTGCCCCAATCGGCATCACCACTGTCGGCGCCGTTCTCGCTGCCGAAATCCTCGTAATGCACGATCTGCACACCTTGTGCGTCGTACAACATGTCGTGGTAATCGTTCAGGGGCATGTCCAGCTGCGCCGCGATCTCGGACTCGGTCGGCGCGCGCATCAGGCGCTGGCCCAGGTGGGCGACCGCCTGCTCGATGCGCTTGGCCTTGCTGCGCACGCTGCGCGGCAGCCAGTCCTGATTGCGCAGCTCATCGAGCATGGCCCCGCGGATACGCGAGGTGGCATAGGTCTCGAACTGCGCGTCCGCGGTTTCCTGGTAACGCCGGCAGGCGTCGAGCAGGCCGATCATCCCCGCCTGGATCAGATCATCCAGTTCGACGCTGGCCGGCAACCGGGCAAGCAGCTGCAACGCCAGCTTGCGTACGAGCGGTGCATATTCAGCCAGGTTGTCTTCGGAATGGGGCATTGCGCTATGACTTACGTAACCGGTGGCGCCAGGAAGGGCTAACCCCTGTTGTCCACAGGCGACAGCGTTACAAGCGCCTGAAGAACTAGGGTGAATCCGGAGACCTTAAAGGCTCCTGAGCAGATTCCTGACTTCTTCTTGCAATTGTCGGCATTTCACCCCGATCCATTCGACCAAGGACGCAAGCATTTGAAGGCTTATTTACAGAATTGACTAAAAAGTGAGAATTTCTTTGTTGCTATATATATCCTTGAAGTGCGATATTTGTCGAACAAACAATTTTTGTCATACTTGACATAGAAAATGACAGCACACATGGTAAATTCTCTGACGTTTGCGAACAAAAGACACATTTCGCAAAGAGCATAGAGTTCCGGCGTGTCCAATGTAACGTTTGTTTGCGCTACCCCTGTTCAGGACAGTGCATCTGCATCTAGAGAGTGAATTAGGGAACAACCATGAAACACACTGACAATTCCTTGCTTGCTGACATTCGCGAAGTCAATCTGTCCTATCTCTTGCTGGCCCAGCGCATGTTGCGCGACGACTACGCCGCGGCGATCTTCCGCCTCGGCTTCAGCGAGCAGGTTGCTGACATCATGCTGCGCCTGTCGCCGGCGCAGTTGGTGAAGCTGGCCAGCTCCAGCTCTTTGTTGTGCCGTTTCCGTTTCGACGATTACAGCCTGCTGTCGGCCTTGACCCACGACGTTCTGGGCGGCGCGCTGCAACAAGCGCACGCCACGATCCTGCTGGCCAAGCAGCCCGTAGAGCAGCTCGCCTGACGCGCTTAGCGTCCCAGGCAGCTACTCACTCTCTATATATGTCAGGTTTGTAAACGGGCCATGGCCACCAAAAGCGTATCTCAAGAAGCCGACGAAATCCTGCTGGCCAGTGCCATGATAGGTCTGGGCGCAAGGCTTCAAGTCCTCGAGTCCGAAACCAATCTCAGCCACGACCGGCTGGCACGGCTCTACCGCGAAATCCGTGGTTGCTCGCCGCCCAAGGGCATGTTGCCCTTTTCGGTTGACTGGTTCATGACGTGGTTGCCGAACATCCACTCGTCCCTGTTCTACAACGTCTTCAAGTTCCTCAACGAGAACACGGGCAGCCGGGGCATACGTGCCACCATCGATGCCTACCGCTTGTATCTGGAACACAACGGCGTCACGGACGGCGAGGGCGGCGAACCCGTTCTGAGCTTCACGCGCGCCTGGATGCTGGTGCGTTTCTTCGAAGGCAAGATGTTGCAGCTGTCGGAATGCCGGCAGTGCGGCGGGCACTTCATCGCTCACGCGCATGATCCGCGCGGCGACTTCGTCTGCGCCATCTGCCGTCCGCCTCCGCGGGCAGGCAAGACCCGCGCGGCCGCGAAGGAACGTGCGGGACGGCGCGCGGGCGTGGCCGCCGACGTCGTCGGGCTCTGACGATTTCCGCTCAATAACCCCAAAAGCCACGGAAATTCCCCTGTAACCCACGTTTTTGCGTGAGGGGAAACAGTGGATGATGGGCGTTCATTTACGTCTAAGCTTGGCAGGGGCCTGATGTGCTGATTGTTATCGGTTACTTGGTAGTTATTGCTTCCGTGGTGGGAAGCTTCGTCGTCATGGGTGGTCACCTGGGCGCGCTCTACCAGCCATTCGAATTCACGCTGATCGGCGGTGCCGCGATCGGTGCCTTCCTGGCCGGCAATAGCGCCAAGTCGATCAAGCTGACCAAGGCGGCGATTCCCGCGGCCTTGCGTGGCGCGCCTTACAGCAAGGATGTGTACATGGAGCTGATGTCGCTCATGTACGTGATCCTGAACAAGGCTCGCCGCGAAGGTCTGATGGCGATCGAATCGCACATCGAGGATCCGTCGTCCAGCCCGATCTTCATGGAATCGCCGCGCATCATGAAGGATCCGAAGCTGATGGAATTCATCACGGATTACCTGCGCATCATGATCAGCGGCAACATGAGCTCGTTCGAAATCGAAACGCTCATGGACGAGGAAATCGAAACCTACAGCCACGAGCGCCATGTGCCCGTGCACGCCTTGCAAAACGTGGCCGACGCGATGCCGGCTTTCGGTATCGTGGCCGCGGTGCTGGGCGTTATCAAGGCCCTGGCCGCCGTGGATCAACCGCCGGCCGTGCTGGGCGACCTGATCTCCAAGGCGATGGTCGGGACCTTCCTGGGTATTCTGCTGGCTTACGGCTTCGTGGCGCCTTTGGCATCGCGTGTCGAAAAGCAGACCGCCGAATCGATCAAGATCCTCGAATGCATCAAGACGACGCTGCTGGCCAGCATGAATGGCTACCCGCCGCAGCTGGCCGTGGAATTTGGCCGCAAGGTGCTCTACTCGGGCGTGCGGCCGTCGTTCGCCGAACTCGAAGAGCACGTGCGCCAGGCCAAGACGTCGACCGGCAAGGCTTGAGGCGGCTGGGATAGATAGATGGCAACCGTCAATAACCACCGGGTCGTCATCCGCAAGAAGAAGTCCGCCGGCGGCGGGCATCATGGCGGAAGCTGGAAGATCGCCTACGCCGACTTCGTGACTGCGATGATGGCCTTCTTCCTTGTGATGTGGCTGATCAGCGTCGTGCCGCGCGAGGAACTGAAAGGCATCGCCGAGTATTTCCGCATGCCCCTGCATGTGGCGCTCACCGGCGGCCCCAGCAATTCGGCTGAAACCAGCGCCATTCCTGGCGGTGGCTCCGACCCGCTGCGCAGTGACGGCGATACGCGCCGTGGCGATGGCAACCGCCTGGAAACGCAGATCAAGGGCGATGCCGAACGGCGTGACCAGCGGCGTCTGGAGGCGGTGCGCGCGCGCATCGAGAAGACCATCGACACCAGCCCGCTGCTAAAGAATTTCCGCCCGCAGTTGATGATTGACATGACGCCCGAGGGGCTGCGCATCCAGATCATCGACAACCAGAACCGCCCGATGTTCGCGACCGGGCGGGCCGAGCCCCAGCCTTATATGCGCGACATCCTGCGCGAGCTGGGACCCGTGCTCAACGACATTCCGAACAAGATCAGCATCTCGGGGCATACCGACGCCAGCCAGTATGCGCGCGGCGAGCGGGCCTACAGTAACTGGGAGCTGTCGGCGGATCGCGCCAATGCCTCGCGGCAGGAATTGGTGGCCGGCGGCATGACAGAAAACAAAGTAGCACGTGTTGTGGGCCTTTCTTCCAGCTATAGCCTGGTTAAGGATGACCCCTATGCTGCCGTTAACCGTCGTATCAGTCTGGTGGTGTTGAACCGCGAGACGCAGGAACGGTTCGACCGCGAGAATCTGGCGGCCACCGATGTGACGGGCAAGGATGGGCGCCAGATCGGCAACGCGATAGAGCAACGCGTCACGCCGCCGGCCGCATCCGCCCAGGCGCCGGCCACGGCGACTGCCACGGGAAGCACCGCGGCAGCCACTGTGGCCCCGGCAGCCGGTGCGGCAACGTCCGCGACGGCAGCCACGACCACCACCTTGACGGTGGTCGCGCCCGCCACGCCTGCGCCCGCGGCACAGTAACCGACTCTTTGGAGTTTTGAGTAAATGACGGCGACGATTCTGGTCGCGGACGATTCCGCGACGATGCGCATGATAGTTCAAGCCACGCTCACCGGCGCCGGCTGGAAAGTGGTCGCGGCCGGGAATGGCAAGGAAGCGCTGGACCTGGCCATTGCGCAGGACACGCCTGTCGACCTGGTGGTGAGCGATTGGAATATGCCCGTGATGGGCGGCCTGGGCCTGATTTCCGGCCTGCGTCAGGTCGAACGTTACGAGGAAGTGCCCGTGCTGGTATTGACCACCGAGGACGACGTGGAAAGCAAGACGGCAGCGCGCGACCTGGGCGTGTGCGGCTGGCTGCAGAAACCGGTCGATCCTGATCTGCTGGTGGAAATGGCAACGGAATTGCTGGACGTGTCCGGCGAGCAGGCGAGTTGAAAGGGAAGGGCGACCATGACCGGTCTTGACCTGAGTCAGTTTTACGAGACCTTCTTCGATGAAGCGGATGAATTGCTGGCGCAGATGGAGCAGTTGCTGCTCGAACTGGATGCCGGCTCGCCCGACATCGAGCAGCTGAACGCGATCTTTCGCGCCGCGCACTCCATCAAGGGCGGTGCGGCGACGTTTGGGACGTTCGCGCTGCTGGCGGAGACCACTCACCTGCTGGAAAACCTGCTCGATGCGATACGCCGAGGCGAAATGGCCTTGCGCACCGACATGATCGATATTTTTCTGGAAACGAAGGACGTGCTGAAGAGCCAGCTGGACGCCTATCGCGCCTCCGAGGAGCCCGACGCGGCGGCCTACGAACGTATTTGCCAAGTGCTGCGGCAGTTGGCCCTGGAACACAAGGGTGAAGCCCCCGCGCCCGTGACGCAGGCTCCGGCTCCGGCCGCGCCGGCCCCGGTCGCCGCGCCCGTGGCAGCCGCCGCGCCGGCGCCCGCGCCCGCCCCGGCGGCCCCCGCGGCCCCGGCCGGGAATCTGCCCTTGCGCCTGCGCATCAACAAGATCTCCGAAAAGGATGCCGCTTCCATATTGGAAGAGATGGGCAACCTGGGCCAGGTCCTCGCCAGCGACAAGGCAGGTGGCGGCCTGACGGTGTGGCTGGAAAGCACCTGCTCGTCGGACGACATCGAAGCGGTCTGTTGCTTCATCGTCGATGCCGACCAGATCGCCATCAAGCATGAAGCGGTGCCGGCTGCCGCGCCTGCCGAAGCGGTCGACGAGTTCGCCCAGGCGGCGGCGCAGTTTGCCGCCCAGGCCCAGGCTGAACCGGCTGCGGCCGCGGCTGCCGCGCCGGTGGCCCAAGCCGCCGCGCACGAAGCCGCCGCCGTCGTGGCGCAGGCCTCCGCGACCGCCGCGGCACAGCCGGCGGCTGCCGCGCCTGCCGCCGCGCGCCCCGCCGCCGCGTCGAACACGCAAGCCAATCACAGCAGCAGCGAATCGACGTCGATTCGCGTCGGTGTCGAGAAGGTCGACCAGGTCATCAACCTGGTGGGCGAACTGGTCATCACGCAGGCCATGCTGGCGCAGCAGGCGTCCACCCTGGACCCCGTGCTGCACGACCGCCTGCTCAACGGCATGGAACAGCTGGAGCGCAATGCGCGCGACCTGCAGGAATCCGTCATGTCCATCCGCATGATGCCGATGGACTATGTGTTCAGCCGCTTTCCGCGTCTGGTGCGTGACATTGCCGGCAAGATGGGCAAGCAGATCGAACTGCAAACCTACGGCCGCGCCACCGAACTGGACAAGAGCCTGATCGAACGCATCATCGATCCGCTCACCCACCTGGTGCGCAACAGCCTGGACCACGGTATCGAGACGCCAGAACGGCGTATCGACGCGGGCAAGGACCCGGTGGGCCAGCTGGTGTTGTCGGCGCAGCACAGCGGCGGCAATATCGTGATCGAGGTCAGCGACGATGGTGGCGGCCTGAACCGCGAACGGATCCTGAACAAGGCCGTGCAGCAGGGCATCGCCGTCAGCGACAACGCGACCGACGATGAAATCTGGCAGCTGATTTTCGCGCCGGGTTTCTCCACGGCGGAAAAGATTACCGACATCTCCGGCCGCGGCGTGGGCATGGACGTCGTGCGCCGCAATATCCAGGACATGGGCGGCCACGTGCAGCTGTCGTCCACCGAAGGGCAGGGCACCACCACCCGCATCGTGCTGCCGCTGACCCTGGCCATCCTGGACGGCATGTCGGTGCGCGTGGGTGAGGAAACCTTCATCCTGCCGCTGAACCACGTGACCGAATCCCTGCAGCCGAACAATGAGCAGATCTATTCGGTGACCGGCAACGAGCGCGTGATGCACGTGCGCGGCGAATACCTGCCGCTGGTGGAAATGCACCGGGTCTTCGGCGTGGCCAACGCGCAGACCGATCCGACGCAGGCCATCGCCGTCATCATGCAGGCCGAAGACCGCCGCTTCGCGCTGCTGGTCGACCATCTGGTCGGACAGCACCAGGTGGTGGTGAAGAACCTGGAATCCAATTATCGCAAGGTGCCCGGCATTTCCGCCGCCACCATCCTGGGCGACGGCAGCGTCGCCCTGATTATCGACGTGTTTGCTCTGGCGCGCGCCAACCGCGAAAAGTGGGCGCAACCCGAAGCCATGCTGAATTGAGGGAGAAAAAACAATGGCAGCCAAACCGCATTCACAAGGCAATCGCGTCGAAGACGTCGGTAGCGAATTCCTGGTGTTCACGCTGGGTGACGAAGAGTACGGCATCGACATTCTGAAGGTGCAGGAAATCCGCGGCTACGACGCCGCCACCGTGACCCGCATCGCCAACGTGCCGCCCTTCATCAAGGGCGTGACGAACCTGCGCGGCATCATCGTTCCCATCGTGGACCTGCGCATCAAGTTCGCCCTGGGCAAGGTTGAGTACAACGAACAGACCGTGGTCATCATCCTCAACCTGGATCGCCGCGTCGTCGGCATCGTGGTCGATGGCGTGTCCGACGTGCTGATGCTGAATTCCGGCCAGATCCGTCCGGCGCCCGAGTTCGGCGCCAAGCTGTCGACGGAATACCTGACGGGCCTGGGCACGATCGACGATCGCATGCTGATCCTGGTGGACATCGAGAAAATGATGACCAGCGACGAAATGGCGCTGGTGGAAAAAGCCGCCGCCTGAGCGGCGCTGGCAGGAGAGGGGGGAGTCGCGGCGCGCACCCGTGCGTGCCGTCGCCAACCTGTAATAGAAGACCAGGGGAAATCTAGCTATGGGCCGCTTCTTCGCCAATCTGTCGATTCGCGCCAGCCTGCTCGGCGTGCTGGCATTCTTCTCGCTGATGCTGGTGCTCGGCGCGGTGCTGGGCGTGGCGTCGCTGTACGTCAGCAACGAGACGATGAAAGACATGCGCCGGGGGCAAGCCCTGGCCATGACCCTGGACGCTTCGGTGGCCGAGTACAAGAACGCGATGATCGGCCTGGGCCGTGCGGCGTCGATGCACCTGAGCGAAGTGGTCAAGCACATCGGCGACCCCATCATTCTGGAACCTGGCCTGGCGGGTCCCGCCAAGAGCCTGGTGAACTTCGCGCGCATCGCCTATGACAAGTCCCTGGCGGAGTTCAAGCGCTACCAGGACCTGCCGCATCCGGCCGGCCTGGACAATGAATTCAAGGAAATCGACGCTTCCTACCTGGCCATGATGCAGGATGGTGTCAAGCCGCTGTTCGACGATCTGGCCAAGGCCGATCTGCCCAACTTCCAGCAGCATGCGCAGATGGTGTCGGACGTGATGGAAGACCGTTTCAACCTTGCGCTGGGGCAATTCGCCTCCTGGCGCACGCGCAGCAACAACGCGGCGTTCGACGAAGCCGACCAGCGCTACCAGTGGGTGCTGGTGGCCGTCGGCGCGGGCGGCGTCATTGCCGTGTTGCTGGTGCTGTCCACCTACCTGTTCCTGCGCCGCCGGGTGATCAGTCCGCTGGACGAGGCCGCCCATCGCTTCGACCGCATTGCGTCGGGTGACCTGACCGAAGCCGTCGATGCCACCTCGACCAATGAGATCGGCCGTCTGTATGCCGCCATCAAGCGCATGCAGGAAAGCCTGACCCGCACGGTGTCGCAGGTGCGGCGCGGCGTGGACGAAATCAATGTGGGTTCGCGCGAGATTTCCGCGGGCAATACCGACCTGTCCAGCCGTACCGAGCAGCAGGCGGCATCGCTGGAGCAGACCGCGGCGTCGATGGAGCAACTGGCTTCCACGGTGAAGCAGAATGCCGACAACGCACGTCAGGCCAATCAGTTGGCGGCCAGCGCGTCGGACGTGGCCGAACGCGGTGGCGTGGCGGTCAACGAGGTGGTCAGCACGATGCAGGGCATTTCGGCCAGCTCGCGCAAAATCTCCGAGATCGTCAGCGTGATCGACGGCATTGCGTTCCAGACCAATATCCTGGCGCTGAACGCGGCGGTGGAAGCCGCCCGTGCCGGCGAGCAGGGCAAGGGTTTCGCGGTGGTGGCGGGCGAAGTGCGCTCGCTGGCTCAACGCAGTGCCCAGGCAGCCAAGGAAATCAAGGGCCTGATCGAGGATTCCGTGACCAAGGTCGGCGCGGGTTCGCAGCAGGTCGAACGCGCGGGCGCCACCATGGAAGAGATCGTCGCTTCGGTGAAGCGCGTGACGGACATCATGGGTGAGATTTCGGCGGCTTCCGAAGAGCAATCGACGGGCATCGACCAGGTCAACCGCGCTGTGTCGCAGATGGATGAAGTGACCCAGCAGAACGCGGCGCTGGTGGAAGAAGCCGCTGCCGCGGCCGGTTCGCTGCAGGAGCAGGCCCAGCGCCTGGCCGATGCCGTGGCGGTATTCAAGATTCAACATGCTCCGGGCGCAGGCCAGGATGCCGTCCAAGTCATCGATTCGCGGACCGTGCGTTCGGGCAGCCAACGGGCTCCCGCGCTGGCGAACCCGCGAGCGTTGGCTGACGCGGTGGTTTAAGAGGCGGTTTTGTGACGACCATAGCGGCGGCGCCGTCTTTCCAGGTTGAACGGCAATTCGAATTTCGCGATGCGGACTTCTCGCGCGTGCGTCGCATGATTCACGAGCGGGCCGGCATATCGCTGGGCGAGCACAAGCGCGAGATGGTCTACAGCCGCCTGGCGCGCCGCCTGCGCGTGCTGGGCCGCGTCGATTTCGCCAGCTATCTGGACCAGCTGGAACATGAGGTGGGCGACCCCGAGTGGGAAGACTTCGTCAACGCGCTGACCACCAACCTGACGGCCTTCTTCCGCGAATCGCACCACTTTCCCATCCTGTCCAAGTTCGTCGCCACGCGCCCCGATCCCGTATCGGTGTGGTGTTGCGCGGCGTCGACGGGCGAGGAACCGTATTCGATCGCCATCACGCTGGCCGAGACCTTGAGCGCCCGTTCGCTCGCCAACGCCAGTGTGTTCGCCACCGACATCGACACGAATGTATTGCAGAAGGCCCGCAGCGCCGTCTACCCCTATGAGCGCGTCGCCAAGATCGAAGATGAGCGCCTGCGCCGCTTCTTCCTCAAGGGCAAGGGCGCGGCCACGGGGCAGGTGCGCGTGCGGCCTGAAATCGCGGGGCTGGTGCGCTACGACATGCTGAACCTGCTGGCGCCCGGGTGGCCGATCCAGGAAAAGTTCGACGCCATCTTCTGCCGCAACGTCATGATCTATTTCGACAAGCCGACCCAGGCGCGGATCCTGGAGCGCTTCGCCCCCTTGCTCAAGCCGGGCGGCTTGTTGTTTGCCGGCCACTCCGAGAACTTCACCTATATCAGCCGGGATTTCCGCCTGCGTGGGCAGACGGTGTACGAATGTTTGGGCAGGCCGTAGCAGCGGCCAGGAACGACAAGAAGATGCAAAAGAAAATCAACGTATTGTGCGTGGACGATTCAGCGCTGGTGCGCGGCTTGATGACGGAGATCATCAACAGCCAGCCGGACATGACGGTGGTCGCCACGGCGCCCGATCCGCTGGTGGCGCGCGAGCTGATCAAGAAGCACAATCCCGACGTCCTGACCCTGGACGTTGAAATGCCGCGCATGGACGGCCTGGATTTCCTCGAAAAGCTGATGCGCCTGCGGCCCATGCCGGTGCTGATGGTGTCGTCGCTGACCGAGCGCGGTTCGGAAATCACCTTGCGCGCCCTGGAGCTGGGCGCCATCGACTTCGTCACCAAGCCCAAGCTGGGCATCCGTGACGGCCTGCTTGAATACACCGAGCTGATCGCCGACAAGATCCGCGCCGCCGCCAAGGCGCGCCTGCCCGAGGCGCCGCATGCGAATGCGCCGCGGCCGGTGCCGCAGATCCTGCGCTCGCCTTTGTCGAGCTCGGAAAAGCTGGTCATCATCGGCGCTTCCACGGGCGGCACCGAAGCCATTCGCCACGTCCTGCAGCCGCTGCCGGCGGACAGTCCCGCCATTCTTATCACCCAGCACATGCCGGCCGGCTTCACGCGTTCCTTCGCGCAGCGGCTCGATGCGCTGTGCAGCGTGACGGTGCGCGAAGCCACGCACGGCGAGCGGGTGTTGCCTGGGCACGTCTATCTGGCGCCGGGCGGCGAAATGCATATGCGCCTGGGCCGCAGTGGGGCAAACTACGTGATCGAACTCGACCCGTCCGATCCGGTCAACCGGCATCGGCCTTCGGTCGACGTACTGTTTCATTCGGCCGCCGCGGCGGCCGGCCGCAACGCCATTGGCGTCATCCTTACCGGTATGGGCAAGGACGGCGCGGTTGGCCTGCTCGAAATGAAACGCGCCGGCGCGCGCACCCTGGCTCAAGACGAAGCCAGCTGCGTCGTGTTCGGCATGCCGCGCGAGGCGATCGCCCTCGGCGCGGCGGATGAAGTAGTTGCGCTAGGCGCAATGAGCGAACGTATCCTGGCCAATGTGGGTGACCGCGGCCATCGCGTCTGACGCGAGGCAGGGGCGCCCACGGGCCGACAGCATTTCTTGGAGTCTATGATGGTTGACAAAAGTTTGAAGATCCTGGTGGTGGACGATTTCCCGACGATGCGTCGGATCGTCCGCAACCTGTTGAAAGAATTGGGTTTCGAGAATGTGGATGAAGCCGAGGACGGCGCCATCGCCCTGGACAAGCTGCGCAACGGCGGCTTCCAGTTCGTCGTGTCCGACTGGAACATGCCCAACCTGGACGGCCTGTCCATGCTGCAGCAGATCCGCGCCGACCCCAACCTGTCCAAGCTGCCGGTCCTGATGGTGACCGCCGAGGCGAAGAAGGAAAACATCGTCGCGGCCGCCCAGGCAGGCGCCAACGGCTATGTGGTGAAGCCGTTCACGGCCGCCACGCTGGAAGAGAAGTTGAACAAGATCTTCGAGAAAATTGCCGGTTGAGGTTGCCATGGAAAGTTCGGACAACACCCAGGCTGACGCACCGACCGCCGAGCCCAGCGACCTGATCCACCGTATCGCCTCGCTGACGCGCATGCTGCGCGACAGCATGAAGGAACTGGGGCTGGATCAGGCCATCAAGGACGCGGCCGAGGCCATTCCCGACGCGCGCGATCGCCTGCGCTACGTCGCCCAGATGACGGAGCAGGCTGCCAACCGCGTGCTCAACGCCATCGATGGCGCGCAACCGGTGCAGGAAGACCTGGCGCGCAATGCCAAGCAGCTGGAATCGCGTTGGGACGAATGGTTCGACAAGCCTCTGGAGATGCCGCAGGCGCGTGAACTGGTCAAGGACACGCGGGCGTTCCTGCAGGGCGTGCCGGCGCAGACCCAGATCACGCAGTCCAAATTGATGGAAATCATGATGGCGCAGGATTTCCAGGATCTGACGGGCCAGGTGATCATGCGCATGATGGACGTGGTCGGCGCCATCGAGCGGGAACTCCTGCAGGTGCTGCTGGACAGCGTGCCTACCGAGAAGCGCGACGAGGCCAATTCCCTGCTGAACGGCCCCCAGGTCAACCCCGACGGCAAGGCCGACGTGGTGACCAGCCAGGATCAGGTGGACGACCTGCTGGCCAGCCTGGGCTTCTAAGCCGGGATTGCCCGGCCGTGGTTTTGGCGCAACGGCGCAGGCGGAAAACGGCGCTCGCAAATAACGCCGTTTTCCCCCGTTTTATCCGCCATTAGCGGGAAGCAGACGTTTTCTACAATGCCTGTCAGCGGCTTGCTGTTATCCGGAATATGCCGGATACCCGGGGCCGCCTGATTCCCCTCCCGCATGGCAGAAGAAAGCGACCTCGAAAAGACCGAAGCCGCCTCTCCCAGGCGCCTTGAAAAGGCGCGTGAAGAGGGGCAGGTGCCGCGTTCCCGCGAGCTGGGCACCTTTGCCGTGCTGGTGGGCGGACTTGCCTATCTGTGGCTGGGCGCGCCGCTGTTGTATCGCGGCATCGCGGGCGTCCTGCATAGCGGCCTGGGTTTCGATGCCCGCATTCCCCGCGACACCAAGGTCATGATCTCCACGGCGGTGAACAGCGTGGCCGAGATCATGATGGTGCTGGCGCCGTTTTTCGTGGTCGTGGCGGTGGTGTCGGTAGCCGCCCAACTGGCCATCGGCGGCCTGGTCTGGTCGACCAAGCCGCTCGAATTCAAACTCGACAAGCTGGACCCGATCAAGGGGTTCGCGCGCATCTTTTCCTGGAATACGCTGGTCGAGCTGGTCAAGACCCTGCTCAAGGCGGCGATCGTAGGCGGCATCGGCGCCGTCGCGATCTGGCGTCACCACGACGAAATGATCGCCCTGATGCACACCACGCCGGCCGAGGGCCTGATGGGCATGCTGCGGATCGTCGCCGTCTGCTGCGCGCTGATCATCGCGTCCATGATCCTGTTGGTATTGTCCGACGTCCCCTGGCAGATCTTCAGCCACATGAAGAAGCTGCGCATGAGCAAGGAAGACGTCAAGAAGGAATTCAAGGAAAGCGAAGGCGACCCCTTGCTGAAGGCGCGCATGCGCCAGCAGCAACGGCAGGCTGCCCGCCGCCGCATGATGGTCGAAGTGCCCCGCGCCGATGTCGTGGTCACCAACCCGACCCACTATGCCGTGGCCCTGAAATACAACGAAGGCGATATGTCCGCTCCGCGCGTCATCGCCAAGGGCACCGGCCTGATTGCCGCGCATATCCGCCAGATCGCCGAGGAAAATCGCGTGCCCCAGCTGGAAGCCCCTCCGCTGGCGCGCGCTTTGTACAAACACGTGGAAGTGGGCAAGGAAATCCCGGTAGCGCTGTACACGGCCGTGGCCGAGGTGCTGGCCTGGGTTTTCCAGCTGCGCGCCTGGCGTCCGGGCTGGGTTCAGCCGTCACCGCCCACCGATCTGCCGGTGCCGTCCAAGCTTGATCCGCAGGCACAAGCCGCGGCTGAAGGAGTCTGAGTAAATGAGCGAATTGATCGCCATGTTCAAAGCCAACGGTGCCGCCCAGGCGCGCCTGTTGGCGGGTCCGTTGTTGATCGTCCTTGTACTGGGCATGATGATCCTGCCCTTGCCGGCGTTCATCCTGGACCTGCTGTTCACGTTCAATATCTCGCTGGCGGTGATGATCCTGCTGGTGGCCATGTTTACGCGCAAGCCGCTGGACTTCGCCGCCTTCCCGTCCGTGCTGCTGTTCGCCACCTTGCTGCGGCTGTCGCTGAACGTGGCGTCCACCCGCGTGGTGCTGATGAACGGCCACAATGGTCCGGACGCCGCCGGCAAGGTGATCGAAGCCTTCGGCCACTTCCTGGTGGGCGGCAACTTCGCCATCGGTATCATCGTCTTCATCATCCTGACGATCATCAACTTCATCGTGATCACCAAGGGTGCGGGGCGTATCGCTGAAGTGGGCGCGCGTTTCACCCTGGACGCCATGCCCGGCAAGCAGATGGCCATCGACGCCGACCTGAATGCCGGCCTGATCCGCGAGGACGAAGCGCGCAAGCGCCGCGCCGAAGTGTCGCAGGAAGCCGACTTCTACGGCTCCATGGACGGCGCCAGCAAGTTCGTGCGCGGCGACGCCGTGGCCGGCCTGCTGATCATGGTGATCAACGTCATCGGCGGCCTGATGGTCGGTATCGCGCAGCACGACATGTCGGTGAGCGACGCGGGCCGCGTCTACACGCTGCTGACGATCGGCGACGGCCTGGTTGCGCAGATTCCGGCGCTGGTGATCTCGACTGCCGCCGGTGTGGTGGTGTCGCGCGTGGCCAACGACCAGGACGTCGGCCAGCAGATCATGGGGCAGTTGTTCTCCAACCCCCGCGTGCTGTTCCTGACGGCGGCCATCATCGGCATCATGGGTTTGATTCCCAACATGCCGCACATCGCCTTCCTGTCGCTGGCCGCCATCCTGGGTGGTTCGGGCTACTACATGGTGCGCCGGGACATGCGTGCCGCGGCCGCCGCCGCCCAGAAACCCAATCCGGGCCAGAACCAGGCCAAGGCCGCCGCGGCGGAAGCCAGCTGGGACGACGTGTCGATGGTGGATCAACTGGGCCTGGAGGTCGGCTACCGGCTGATCCCGCTGGTCGACCACGCGCAGAACGGCGAGTTGCTGCATCGCATCCGCAGCTTGCGCAAGAAATTCGCGCAGGACGTCGGATTCCTGCCGCCGGTGGTCCATATTCGCGACAACCTGGAACTCAAGCCCAACGACTATGTGATCCAGTTGTCCGGCGTGGAAGTCGGCCGCGGCGTGGCCATGCCGGGCCAGTGGCTGGCCATCGACCCGGGCGGCGTCGCCGTGAAGCTGAAGGGCACCACCACCACCGATCCGGCTTTCGGTCTGCCGGCCGTGTGGATCGAGGCCGCGATGCGTGACCAGGCGCAGATCGCTGGTTACACCGTGGTCGATGCCAGTACCGTGGTGGCTACCCACCTGAACCACTTGATGCACCGGCACGGTTCGCTGTTGCTGGGCCGCCAGGAAGTGCAGCAGTTGCTGGACCGGATCGGCAAGGACGCGCCCAAGCTGGTGGAAGACCTGGTGCCCAAGACGCTGTCGCTCACCATTCTGCAAAAGACGTTGCAGGGCTTGCTGGCCGAGGAAGTGCCGATCCGCGACATGCGTTCGATCATCGACACGATTTCCGAACATGCGCCGCGCTTGTCGGCGCAGGCGTCGGCGGCGGGCGGCCAGCCCGATGTGGGCGAGCTGATCGCCTTGTCACGCCGTGCGCTGGGCCGCGCGATCACCCAGCAGTGGTTCCCTGGCGATGGCGAGATCCGCGTGATCGGCCTGGACGTCAAGCTGGAACGCGTGCTGTCGCAGGCCATCTCAACCAGCGGCGTGCTGGAACCGGGCCTGGCCGAAAACGTCTTGCGCGAAGCGCAGGCCGCCGTGCAACGCCAGGAAGCACTGGGCAACGCGCCCGTGCTGGTGGTGTCGCCGCTGCTGCGCCCGTCGCTTTCGCGCTTCCTGCGCCACCATCTGCCGCAACTCGGCGTGTTGGCCAATACTGAAATTCCCGATGAGCGCATCGTGCGCGTCACCGCGCTGATAGGCGGGAGCCCGGCTTGAACATCCAGCGATTCTTTGCTCCGACCAACCGTGAAGTGATGCGGCTGGTCCGTCAGGCCTTGGGGCCTGATGCCTTGATCATTTCCAGCCGCAGCGTTGATGGCGGCATCGAGGTCATGGCGACCGACCCGTCGGCCCTGGACGACAGCGGCCGCCTGCGCCGGCCCGAACCCGCCCTGCAGGAAGTAGCCGCCACGGCTGAGGCCGAGCAGGCCTACCGGCCCGCAGCGGCCCAGCCCGCGCCGCAGCGGCCCGCCGCGTATGCCGCATTCGAAGACTACGCCCCGGCGCGGCCTGCCGCCTACGCGCCGCAGGAGGCCTATGCGCCGCCGCGCGCGCCGGCCCCGCCCGCGGCCTACGAGCCGGATGAGGAAGAGGGCTACACGTATACGCCGTCGCGCCCGTCCGGCTACACGCCGCCCCGCCAGGACAGCCGCGATTCGTCCGCCTACGGCGACGACCGCAATTACGCGCGTCCGCCGCCGCCGAGCCAGCCGGCCTACGCGCCGGCCGCGCCCGCGGCCTATGAGCCGGATGAGGACGAAGGCTATACCTATACGCCGTCCCGCCCGGCCGGCTACACGCCGCCACGCCAGGACAGCCACGATTCGTCCGCCTACGGCGACGACCGCAATTACGCGCGTCCGCAGCCGGAGTTCCGGCAACCGCAGCCGCAGGTGCAACCGCAACAGCAATCGCAGCCGCAACCCGGATCCCATCCCAACCGGATGGCAGCGCGCTATGTCGACATCGCCGACATGCCCGCGGACGTGCCGCCGGTCCCGGCACCGACACCGGCCTCGGCAGCGCCTGCGCGCGAAACGCCTGATCCTTACGCGCAACAGCGCCCCCAGACCCCCGGCCAGCGCGCCGGCGCCGCCTATCACGCCATGACCGACAGCGCGCTGTCCGTGGTGGAAGAGGACGCGCCGCCGCCCGACGCCGAGCAGTCCCCGCAGGCCGCGCAAGAATGGCGACTGGCCCTGGACACGCTGCGCGGCACGCTCGAAAACCGCATCGACGGCCTGCTGTGGAGCAAGGGCCTGCGCGCCGAACCGGTCGCCGCCACGCTGTTCCGCACCTTGCTGGAAGCCGGTTTCAGCGCCGTCCTGGTGCGCGCCTTGATGGATCGCCTGCCGCGCCAATACAGCGCGGCCCAGGCCCTGTCCTGGGCGCGCGGCGAACTGATCAGCCATCTGCCGGTGCTCGCCAATGAAGACGAGCTGCTGGGCGACGGCGGTGTCTTCGCCCTGGTCGGCCCGACCGGCGTGGGCAAGACCACCACCCTGGCCAAACTGGCCGCCCGCTGCGTGGCCCGCGTGGGCCGCGATCAGGTGGCCATGCTGACCACCGACAATTTCCGTATCGGCGCACACGAGCAGCTGCAGATCTACGGCCGCCTGATGGGCGTGCCCACCCGCTCCGTGCGCGACACTGAAGAATTGCGCAGCACCCTGGCCGAACTGGGCCATCGCAAGATCGTCCTGATCGACACCACCGGCATCAGCCAGCGCGACCGCCACGTGGCCGAACAGGCCGCCATGCTCAACGGCGCCGGCCGTCCGGTGCAACGCCTGCTCGTGCTCAACGCGGCCAGCCAGGGCGACACCCTGGACGAAGTGGCGCAGGCATATCGCAACGTCGGCGACCAGCCCATCCGCGGCTGCATCATCACCAAGGTGGACGAAGCCTCGCGCTATGCCGCCACCCTGGACACCGCCATTCGCCATCGCCTGCCCATCCATTACGTCTCGCGCGGCCAACGTGTGCCCGAGCACATGGAAGTGCCGGTGGCGACGGAACTGGTGGACGGCGCGTTCGCCTGCCTGAAGCGGCAAGCGCTCTATACGCCCAGCGAATCCGACCTGGCCGCGCTGTGGGCATCGACCCGCGAAGCCGCCGGTGGCGAGCTGGCCGACCCGGTGCGGCGCCGCCAGTTGCTGGCCGCCGCCGTGGCCCAGCCCATGGGCAAGAGCGGCGACGACGAGGAAGAGATGGAAGCCGCGCTGGCGTGGATCAATACGGATCCCGCCTGCGTCCAGGCCCGCCTGGGCTGGCGCGAATTCGGCGGCGCGCGCCCCGTGCCCACGGAAGCCTTGTGGGCCAAGCCGCTGGACATGACCCGCAGCGAATTCTCCGCCACCTGCCAGCGCCACCTGCTGGCCATCCATGGCAAGGCGCCGTTGCGTGGCGACGGCCTGCCGGCTGGCCAGCTGCACGCCACGCTGTTGATGAGTGACCGGGGTGCCGCCCTGGCGGCGCCGGCCCATCAGCTGGTGTTGCAGCATGGCGCCATGACCACCTATACCACCGGCGCGACGACCGCCGGGGCGCAAGCCAATCCGGCCGATGCACTGGCGGAACGGGTCCAATGGCTGGGCGCCGCCTTGCCGCATCTGCCGGTGGTCCACGTCATCGACGCCGGTACGTCCGCCTTGTGGGCGACGCTGTCGGAGCAGGGCCATGCCTGGCTGTCGCGCTGTACCGGCGCGCTGCGCGTGATGCAGGAAGAAACGCCCACCATCCTGCAAGCCGTGGGCAAGTCCCTCGGTTATGTGCCGGTCGGGCAGGCGGGCGACATGCCCGGCCTGACGGTGATGAAGGACGACAAGCCGGTGGCCTTGCGTCTGTGGGCGGCGGGCACCGAAGTGGGCCTGGCCGCGCGCGGCGCCGATGGCGCCATGATGCGCCTGGTCTGCGCCAAGCTGATCGATCCCGCCGGCAAGGTGGTGTCGATTCTGTACGGCCTGACCAATGTCAGCGTGACCCAGGCCGATGCGGCCGCCGTGGCGCGTTGGCTGGTGCTGAACGACCAGGCCAAGTCGGCCTTCCGGTACATGGTGCATGCCTGGCAGCCCCTGGCCGGCGCCGGCACGGGTGACGACGCCCTGCAACGCCAAGCCTTGATGGCCGGCCAGTTGGGCGCGGCCTGCTGGCAGTTGGCGCACGCGCCGAACGCGGCGGTGATGCGGCGTTTGCTGCAGAACCTGATGGGGCCAGAGCGGAAATTGCCGGCGCGGCTGGTGCCTCCGGCGCTGCTGCGGTTTTTCGCGATGGTCGAAATGGCCGGTTGAACGCTCCCGGAAGAGAGGTAAAAAGGGGCTCTCACCTAAAGGTGAGAGCCCCTGTGTTTTGAGTAGATGACAGTAAAAGGGCTCTTACCAGCGGGTGATCCCAATATTCACCATAGAAAGAAGGGCTCTTGTCCGATGAGCCCGTAGATTCACGCATGGAAAAAGGGCTCTCACCATTGGTGAGAGCCCTTGATCATCTATCTTGAAAGAACGCCAGTGCCGTTCAGCGCGCCACGTAAGCCTTACGTACCGCAGCCCCGGCGCCGCCCGAGCGGCCTTGCGACGTATACAGGTTGCTGCCCGCGCCGACATTGCGCAAGGTTTCCAGCGCACCCTCGGTATGCCGCAGGTGCATGTCGATCAGCGCGCCATTGTTTTCATTGATGGCCGCGGCCTTGGCCGAGTGGGCCAGCAGCGTCTGCCAGGGTTCGGCCAGTTCCGGATGCTGTGCCACGGCGGCTTCGGTGCCTTCGTGGGCGGCCGGCAGGTCCAGTTCGCCCAGCAGGGTGTCGCGGCGATGGCTCAGGCCACCCAGGCGGGCGGCGTACTCGTTCTTGCGATCGGTGATGGCTTGCAGCGCGTCGAAAGACTGGGGGCCGGTCAGGGCCGTGCTTTCTTCCTCCAGCAAGGAGGTGAATTCCACGATGACTGCGTCTTCTTCACGCAGGCAGTCCAGCAGTTGCGCCACGTAGTCCATACCAGGGCCCCGAATCTAAAGAGTTATTTCACCAATTCGCGGGCGCTGGCGATGATGCCGTCCGCGATCTTGCCGGCGTCGATCTTCAATTGCCCGGAGGCGATCGCCGCCTTGATCTCAGCCACACGGGCCGTATCGATATCCGATTTACCGTCTTGCAGGTCCGACAGGGCGCGCGAGGTATTGCTCAGCGCAACCTGGGAAGAGCCGCCGGTGCTGTTGCCGCTGACCGCGCCGCCATAGGCCTGCGCCAGCGTGTTGCGCTGGGTGGCGGACTCGGTGCCGAGGGTGGGGCGGGTGGTAGGGGCGTTGATTTTCACGATGATTCTCCGTGCTGCGGCTGCGATCCACGGGTTCGGGTCGAGGCGCTCGATGTCCTTGTAACGGCAAGCCGCCCCCAAACTTTAGGGAGTGCTCCAGGCCGTGTAGGGGAATGTTGTAACACGGTTTAAAGAGGGACTTCCACGCTGCCCGTCCTCTGGACGATGCCGCTGACGATCTGGCCGGAGGCGGTGCGTACCTGAACGTTCGACCCCGGTGCCGCGCTTTCCATGGCCACGCCTTCGGTGCTGACGCTGAAGCCGCGTCCGTGGGCGTTGACCCGCACGGTCTGGCCGCGCTGGATCGTGCCGGGACTGCGCAGGGAGGCCAATTTGATCGCCTGGCCGCTGGCGATGCGATAGCTGGCGCTCATCCCGATGATGGATTGGCCGTCGGTGACCGCGCCGGGCGGCAGGTTCACCAGGTCGCCGTCGCGGGGCGCCAGGGCGTCCGGCGTGATCGGCTCACCCGCGTTAATGGTGCGCGCGGCCACATAATACTGGGCCGGGGCGCTCACCGTCGCCTGGACGTAGACGCTCCAGGGCTTGGGCGCGGCGCAACGCACGCCCACGCTCATGCGCGGACGGGGCCGGGCGCCGGCCGACATGAACGCGCTGAGGTCGTCGCACGCCTGCAGCCGGTCCGTGCGCACTTCGTCGAACTTGAGGGTCGGATTGGCGGAGATGCTGGCCAGTTGCTGGCGCAGGTAGTCCTCGGCCACGTTCACGACGGCAGTGGGATCCTGCGGCGTGAACGCCGGCGCAGCCTCCTGGGCGGACGCGGCAAAGGGCAGGGCAGCCCATGCGGTCAACGTGGCAAGAAGCGAACAAACGGCGAAGCGCGGGAAGGAAAAGCGCGGCATGGGACAGGCCCGGTATTTCAAAGTAGGGGAATTGTAGGAAGCCGGCGGCCAAACCAATACCCGAATTAGCTGCGAAATCAGGGGTTATTTGAGAAATTGTTCGCAAGGTTGCGAACCTATGATTCTGGTCATCCCAGAAAAGCGCCTGTTTGGGTCTGATGTCCAAGGCGCGCATGGGGCCGGTGCCGCGGGCCTGCCGCCCGCCGCCGCAGCGCACTCTATAGGAAACGTCCACCAGATGGATCGTCTAAGCCACGAATTGTCGTTCTTCCAGCAGTCCCTCAACTTGCGAGCGGACCGCCAGGAAGTGCTGTCGGCCAATATCGCCAACGCGGACACGCCCAACTACAAGGCGCGCGATTTCGACTTCGCCACGGCCATGCAGGGTGCGATGGACAGCCGGATGCGCCTGGGCGACACCAGCCTGACGCTGACGTCGCCGCGCCACATTCCTGCGCAAGCGGCCAGCACCGGCGGTCCGGTCGATCTGCTCTATCGCCAGCCTTACCAGGCCAGCCTGGACGGCAACACGGTGGACATGAACGCCGAGCGCGTGCAGTTCGCGGACAACGCCTTGCATTACCAGAGCAGCATGTCGGTGATGAACCAGCAATTGAAAGACATGCTGCGCGCGGTCGCCGAATAAGCAGCGCACCAATCATTAGGGAACAGACATGCCTCTCCTGAGCATTTTCGACATCGCCGGTTCTGCCATGAGCGCGCAGTCGCAGCGCATGAACGTGGCCGCCAGCAATCTGGCCAATGCCGACAGCGCCGTGGGCCCCGACGGCCAGCCTTACCGCGCCCGCCAGGTGGTGTTCCAGGTGAACCCGCCCGCCGGCCAGGCCTACGGCCAGGAAGTGGGCGGCGTGCGCGTCGCCGGCGTGGTCGAGGACCAGGCACCGTTCAAGCGTCTTTACGACCCCCGCAATCCCCTGGCCGACCGCGATGGCTACGTCAACATGCCAAACGTCGACCCGGTCGCCGAGACCGTCAACATGATCTCGGCTTCGCGTTCCTACCAGGCCAACGTCGAGGTGTTGAACACCGCCAAGGCGTTGATGCAGAAAACCTTGACCATCGGGCAATGAGCGCGTCTTTCGTCGCGTAACCCCTACCGGAGCCGTTCATGGCCGTTTCGTCCACCACCTCGACCACGTCGACCGCCAACTCGGTCGGCACGTCGGCAAGCACTGCCAGCAGCGCCGCCGACATCCAGAATCAGTTCCTGACCCTGCTGGTCACCCAGCTGAACAACCAGGATCCGCTGAATCCGATGGACAACTCGCAGCTGACCTCGCAGCTGGCGCAGATCTCCACGGTGCAAGGCATCACCGACCTGAAGACCCTGGTGTCCACCATCAGCGGCCAGGTCGATGTGTCGCAGTCCCTGTCGGCCGTTTCCATGATCGGCAAGAAGGTGATGGTGCCCGGCACCGCGGAGAAGCTCGATACCGACTCCACGGGCGCGCGCGTCACCACCCCGATCGGCGTCGATCTGCAAGCCGACGCCGCCAGCGTCAAGATCGCCATCAGCGATTCGAGCGGCCGCGTGGTGCGCACCATCGACATGGGCCAGCAGAGCACCGGCATCCTGACCCCGACCTGGGACGGCAAGGACGATTCGGGCAATGCGATGGCCGATGGCTCGTACACCATCGCCGTTACGGCCACCGACAGCACCGGCGCCACGGTTACCGCCGAAGCGCTGTCCTCCGGCACGGTCCAGAACGTGGCGTACACCACCGACGGCGTACGCCTGGATCTGGGTCTGCTGGGCCAATTCAGCGTGCTGGATATCCGCCAGGTTTTGGGTTGACGTTTTGAACGCTTGCCGCCCGCGTCGCGGCGGCTTTTCGATACACAGATTCTTTGAATAGCGAGAGATAAACATGGGCTTCGGACAAGGACTTAGCGGCCTGAATGCCGCCGCGCAAAACCTGGACGTCATTGGCAACAACATCGCCAACTCGGGCACGGTGGGCTTCAAGGCCTCCAGCGTCCAGTTCGCCGACGTCTACGCCTCGTCGCGCGTGGGCCTGGGTGTCAAGGTCTCCGGCGTGCAACAGCGCTTCACGGTGGGCACGATCTCGTCGGGCGGCCAATACGATATGGCCATCGACGGCGCCAATGGCTTTTTCCGTACCATCGACGCCAGCGGCAACGTGTTCTACACCCGCAACGGCCAGTTTTCGATCGACAAGAACCTGGACATCGTCAATGCCCAGGGCCAGTACCTGACCGGCTACGGCACGGGCGGCATCGGCACCGCGCCGATCCAGCTCAGCCTGCCCCAGGCCAACATCGCCCCGCAGGCCACCAGCACCGCCGGCTTCGTCGCCAACCTGAACGCCAACGCGACCGTCATCGACGGCACCGCCACGCCGTTCGACGCCACCAACGCCGACACCTATACCGACACGCAGCCGATGACGGTGTACGACTCGCTGGGCAACTCGCACCAGCTGACGCAGTACTTCGCCAAGCGCGCGTCGGATACAACCACGGGCGACAGCGTCTATGACGTCTATTACACGCTGGACGGCCAGGCGATGACGCCCGCTTCGACCCAGTTGACCTTCGACTCGGCAGGTCGCCTGACCTCCACGCCGGCCACGGTCAGCGTCGGTCTGGCCAACCCCGGCGGCACGGCTTCGCCCGCCGATCCGCTGTCGGTCGCTATCAACTACACGGGTTCGACCCAGTACGGCAGCGACTTCACGTCCAGCAAGACCCCCAACGGCTATACCTCGGGCGAGTTCAACTCGATCTCCTTCGGTACCGACGGCTCGATCATCGCCAGCTACTCGAACGGCCAGACGCAAAACGTCGGTACGGTGGTGCTGGCCAACTTCAACAACGTGCAGGGCCTGAAGCCGGTCGGCGACAACGCCTGGACCGAATCGGCCGACTCGGGCGCCGCCCAGCTGGGCCAGCCCGGCACCAACGGCATGGCGCTGATCCGTGGCCAGGCGGTGGAAGAATCCAACGTCGACCTGAGCTCGGAACTGGTCAACATGATCGTCGCGCAGCGCACGTACCAGGCCAACACGCAGACCATCAAGACCCAGAGCGACGTGCTGCAGAACCTGCTGCAAATCGCTTAAGCCACCTTCGCCACGGAACCGGACCAGGCATGGATCGCATCATCTACACCGCCATGAACGGCGCTGCCCGCATCACCGAGCAGCAAGCCGTTCTGACGAACAACATGGCCAACGTCAATACGACGGGCTTTCGCGCGCAGATATCCATGTACCGTTCGGTGCCCGTGAACGACGGCACCAGCAATCCCACCCGCGTCGCGACGGTGGCGGCAACGCCCCGCAACGATTTTCAAATGGGTGTGATGCAGTCCACCGGCAACCCGCTGGATGTGGCTATCACCGAAGGCGGCTGGCTGGCCGTGCAGACCCCGCAAGGCGAGGCTTATACCCGCGCCGGCGACTTGCAGGTCGGCGTCAACGGCCAGTTGCAGACAGGGCAGGGCGTGCCCGTGCTGTCGCAGCAGAACGGCGTGATCGACGTGCCGAACATGGCTTCGCTGACCATCGGTTCGGACGGCACGATCACCGCGATCGGCGCCGGCGATCCGCCCAATACGGTGCTCAACCTGGGTCAGCTGAAGCTGGTCAAGCCCGATGAAAACACGCTGGTCCACGGTGACGACGGGGTGTTCCGCCGCGTTGCCGCCAATGGCCAGCCGGCGCCCGCCATGCCGGCCGACCCGACGGTGCGCGTCACCGCCGGCGTGCTGGAAGGCAGCAACGCCAACGCGGCGACCTCGATGGTCGGCATGATCGAGAACTCGCGTCGTTTTGAAATGCAGATGCAGGTCGTCAAGGACGCGGACACCAATGAGGATCGCGCCAACGGCATCCTCTCATTGACGTAAACCGCTGACCTTATCCGCTGACGTTACCCGCCGCGGTAATCGTTAAACAGAATTTTTTTGCTGGGGTCGCTTCCCGGCACCCCAGGAGTTAAAAAACATGCTTCGTTCGCTCTGGATCGCCAAGACGGGTCTCGAAGGTCAACAGACCGCGATGGACGTCATCTCGAACAACCTGGCCAACGTCAACACCACCGGCTTCAAACGTGGCCGCGCCGTGTTCCAGGACCTGATGTACCAGACGGTGCGTCAGCCCGGCGCCCAGGTCGGCGATGCCAACCAGCTGCCGTCCGGCCTGCAACTGGGTACCGGTACGCGGGTGGCGGCCACCGAGCGCCTGCATACGCAAGGCGGCATGACCAGCACCGGCCAGGACCTCGACGTCGCCATTCAGGGCTCCGGTTTCCTGCAGATCCAGCTGCCTGACGGCACCGACGCTTACACCCGCGACGGTTCCCTGCAGCGCGACCAGAACGGCCAGCTGACCACCGCCGGCGGCTATGTGGTGCAGCCCCCGATCAACATCCCCAACAACGCGCTGACCCTGACCATCGGCCAGGACGGCACCGTGTCGGTGACCCAGCCGGCTGCCCCTGGCGTCAACGTGCAGGTCGGCCAATTGCAGCTGGCCAACTTCATCAACCCCAACGGCTTGCAAAGCGTGGGCGACAACCTGTACCTGGAAACCGACTCGTCGGGCCCCCCCAACATCGGCAACCCCGGGGTCGACGGCCTGGGCACCATGCAGCAGAAGTACCTGGAGACCTCCAACGTCAACGTCGCGGAAGAGCTGGTCAACATGATCACCACGCAGCGCGCGTACGAGATGAACTCCAAGGCCGTGCAGACATCCGACCAGATGCTGCAGCGCCTGACCCAGCTGTAATACAGCCGTTCTACTCCTTCAGCTCCAACCGACGTCCCCCGTGAACCTCCGCCCCATGCGTCTCGTCCTTTCAGCTCTGCTGGTGTTGTGGCTGGCCGGCTGCTCCCTGATCCCGCCGGAACCGGTGGTGCTGGGTGCGACCACCGCCGCGCCGCCGCCGCCGGCGCCCATCCCGCCGACGCCGGATGGCGCCATCTACCAGCCCACGGCTTATGGCAACTATCCGCTGTTCGAGGATCGCCGGCCGCGCAACGTCGGCGACATCGTGACCGTGGTGCTGGAGGAGAAGACGGCCGCCGCCAAGAACGTGGCGACCAATACGGATCGCAGCTCCACCACGGACAACTCGATCGCCGCCTCGCCCGGCTTCCTGAGCAGCTGGTTCAACGCCAAGCTGGATACCTCCACCAGCGGCGCGAACCAGACCAAGGGCGCGGGCGACAGCAGCGCCAACAACACCTTCACCGGTACCTTGACCACCACCGTGGTGGGCGTGCTGCCCAACGGCAACCTGCAGGTTGCCGGCGAAAAGCAGATCGCGATCAACCGCGGCAGCGAGTACATCCGGTTTTCCGGCGTGGTCGATCCGCGCGCGATCACCGGCACGAATACCGTCTCCTCGACGCGCGTGGCCGATGCCCGCATCGAGTACCGCAGCAAGGGCGTCATGGACGAAGTGCAGACCATGGGCTGGCTGCAGCGCTTTTTCCTGATTGCGTCACCGTTCTGATATGAAGCTCTCCACTGCCTTTTCCGCCCTGGCCTCCGTGCTCCTGCGTGCCTGCGTGGCCAGCGCCATGCTGGCCAGTGTCGCGCACGCCGAGCGCCTCAAGGACCTGTCCTCCATCCAGGGCGTGCGGGGCAACCAGCTGATCGGCTACGGCCTGATCGTGGGCCTGGACGGCACCGGCGACCAGGTCCGGCAGACCCCGTTCACCCAGCAAAGCTTGACGAATATGTTGTCGCAGCTGGGCGTGACGGTGCCTTCCAACACCAATATGCAGTTGAAGAACGTGGCGGCCGTGATGGTCACCATGACCCTGCCGGCTTTCGCACGTCCCGGCCAGACGGCCGACGTGGTGGTGTCCGCCATGGGTAACGCCAAGAGCTTGCGCGGCGGCACCCTGCTGATGACGCCCATGAAGGGCGCCGACGGCCAGGTCTACGCCATCGCCCAGGGCAACCTGGTAGTGGGCGGCGCCGGCGCGTCGGCGGGCGGCTCCAGCGTGGCCATCAACCAGCTCAACGGCGGCCGTATCAGCAACGGCGCCATCGTCGAGCGGGCCGTGCCGACCACTTTCGCGCGCGACGGCAACATCTTCCTGGAAATGAACGAGCTGGATTTCGGCACGACGCAGAATGTGTCGGCCGCCTTGAACCAGCGCTTCGGCCAGGGCACCGCTTCGGTGGTGGACGGCCGCGTGATCCGCTTGCAGGGTCCCATGGATCCGGCCGGCCAGGCCGCCTTCCTGTCCCAGGTCGAAAACCTGCAGGTGACGCGTGCCCCGGCCGCCGCCAAGGTCATCATCAACGCCCGTACGGGTTCGGTGGTGATGAACCGCACGGTGATGATCGAGGAAGCCGCGGTGGCCCACGGCAACCTGTCGGTGGTGGTCAACCAGACCAACGCGGTGTCGCAGCCCAACACGCCTTTCGGCGGTGGCCAGACCGTGGTGGTGCCTAATACACAGATCGACGTGCGGCAGGAAAACGGTTCGCTGCAGCGCGTGCGCACCAGCGCCAACCTGGCCGACGTGGTGCGTGCGCTGAATGCGCTGGGCGCCACGCCGCAAGACCTGCTTGCCATCCTGCAGGCCATGCAGACCGCCGGCGCCCTGCGCGCCGAGCTGGAGATCATCTGATCATGGCTATCCCGTCCAGTGCCACCACGCTGGATTCGGCGCAGTCGTCGATCTTCGATTTCGGCTCGCTGGGCGCGCTCAAGCGCGACGTCGGCGCCAATCCGAACGCCGCGGACAAGCAGGCCGAAGTCGCCAAGCAATTCGAAGCCGTCTATCTGCAGATGATGCTCAAGCGCATGCGCGAGGCCTCCATGAAAAGTGGCCTGTTCGACTCCGAGCAGTCGCGCATGATGCAGTCCATGGCCGACGAACAGCTGGCCCTGCAACTGGCGACCCCGGGCATCGGCCTGGCGCAGTCGCTCTTGCGCCAGATGCGGGCGCAGAACGGCGACGCCGAGCCGCCGGCCGGCAGCACCGTCGACGATGCCGCGACCGCCAATGCGGGCGATCCCGCCCAGGGCGACGTCGCGCTGGGCTTGCGCGGCCGCATGGCGCCGCCCCGTCCGGACGGCAGCATGTCGCCGGAACTGGCGGCCCTGCTGCGCGTGTTGGACCGCAACCGCGCGTCCGACCGCGCGCTGGCCGCGTCCGAAGGGGCGCCCGACCACGTGGTCGAGTTCGTGTCCAAGATGGCCTCGGCGGCCAAGGCGGCCGAGCGCATGAGCGGCGTGCCGGCACGCCTGATCCTGGGCCAGGCGGCCCTGGAGTCGGGCTGGGGCAAGCGCGAGATCCGCTACGAAGACGGCCGCACCAGCTACAACCTGTTCGGCATCAAGGCCAACGACAGCTGGAAGGGCAAGGTCGTCAACGTGATGACCACTGAATATGAAGACGGTGTTCCCAAAAAGCTGATGCAGCCGTTCCGCGCTTACAACTCCTACGCAGAGTCGTTCGCCGACTATGCCCGCCTGATCGGCGGCAGCCCCCGTTACGAAGGCGTGGCGCAAGCGCGCGACGAAGTGGACGCGGCCCGCCGCATCCAGGCCGCCGGCTATGCCACCGACCCCCGTTACGCGGACAAGCTGATCGGCATCATGGGGCAATTCAAGGGCGGCCGCGCCGGCGCCGGCGGGGGAGGGATCTGATGCGAATTCCCCTGAAAAACATCTGAAGCGGCGCCATGGCGCCGCGCCTTCCAACCGTGTTGCCGATCCGGAATTCGACGCGGTCCTGGGAAGGAATCATTCGTTAGATAACGCTAAATTTTTGCGGATCGTTGCCGTTAAGCCTGTATCCCGAGAACTCGCACGGTAATTTGCAGAGGCATTAGACATGAGTTTGTTCAGCCTTGGCCTGAGTGGCCTGAATTCGGCGCAAGCCGGCCTGACGGTCACTGGCCACAACATCGATAACTCGGGGACGGATGGCTATAACCGTCAGAAGGTGATGACGTCGACCGCCGGCGCCACCGCGACGGGTAGCGGCTATTTCGGCCGCGGGGTCATGGTCGATACCGTGTCGCGCCAATACAGCGGCTTTCTGTACAACCAGCTGGTGCAGGCGCAAAGCACCGGCGCCGCCACGTCCAGCCTGCTGACGCAGCTCACGCAGGTGGACAACATGCTGGGCGACGACACCACGGGCGTGTCGCCGGCCCTGTCGGCCTTCTTTACCTCGCTCAATGCCGTCGCCAGCTCGCCGGCCGACGCCGCCACGCGGCAGGACCTGATCGGCAAGGCCCAGAGCCTGGTCAGCCAGATCAACTCCGCGTATACGGACCTGCAGACGCAGCGCACCGGCCTCAACACCCAGATTTCGTCGTCGGTCGACCAGGTCAACAGCTACCTCGACCAGATCAATACGCTGAACCAGCAGATCGTCGCCGCCGTCAGCAATGGCGCGGGCAATGCGCCCAACGACCTGATGGATCAGCGCGACTCGCTGGTCCAGCAGCTGGGCACGGTGGTCGGTATCCGCCAGTCGACCGCCTCCAACGGCTATTCGGTGGACATCTCGCTGTCCAGCGGCCAGGCGCTGCTGTCCGGCACCACCACCTACAAATTGCAGGCCGTGCCCTCGGCCGCCGATCCGCAGCGGACCGTGGTCGCCTACACCGTGCCCTCGGGCCCCGGCGGCGCCACCACCACCGTCGAAATGAAGGATTCCGCCATCACCCAGGGCAGCCTGGGCGGTTTGTTGCAGTTCCGTTCCTCGTCGCTGGACACGCTGCAGAACAAGCTGGGCCAGATGTCGGTTGGCCTGGCCACCTCGTTCAATGCCTTGCAAAAGCAGGGCGTGGACCTGAGCGGCGTCGCGGGCGAGGATTTCTTCACCTTGGCCACGCCCCAGGGCCTGGCCAACGCCAAGAACACCGGTACCGGCACCATCAGCGCCGACTACACCGACGCCAGCGCCCTGACGTCCAACGACTACACCATCAGCTATACGGGCGGCGACTATACGGTTACCCGTTCCGACGGCGTCCAGGTGTACTCGGGTGACGGCACCACGCCGCCCATGGAATTCGATGGCCTGTCCATCAACCTCGGCGGCACGCCCGCCGATGGCGACAAGTGGACCCTGAACCCCACCCGCGACGCGGCTGGCGGTCTGGCCGTCGCCATCACGGATCCCAGCAAGATCGCGGCATCGGACACGACCAACCCGGGTTCGGCCAACGGCAACAATGCCTTGCTGATGGCGCAGTTGCAAACCAGCAAGACCCTGGCCGGCGGCACCCTGAGCGTCACCGAAGCCTACTCGCAGATCGTCAACACCGTGGGGCAGCAAGCTGCTGCCGCCAAGGCCAACGACACCGCGCAGCAATCCGTGATTTCCCAGCGCCAGACCGACCAGCAGTCGGTGTCGGGGGTCAACCTGAACGAAGAGTACGTCAGCCTGAGCATGTTCCAGCAGCAATACCAGGCCGCCGCCAAGATCATCGACGTCGCCAATACGGTCTTCGAAGCCCTGTTGGGTATCCAGTAAGCCCGTAACGAACACGCCAGCTTAGAGATTTAGGAGCATCAGCATGACCGTGCGTCTCAGCACCTCGATGATTTACCAGAGCGGCCTGAACGGCATCCTCAACAGCCAGTCGGGTCTTCTGAGCCTGCAACAGCAGCTCAGCAGCGGCCGTCGCATCGTGACGCCTTCGGACGATCCGTTGGCGGCGGGGCAGGCCATCAATGCCGCGCAGAACCAGTCCATGGTCAGCAACTATGCGTCCAACCGCAACGTGGCCAACACGGCGCTGGGCAATGAAGACAATGCGCTGAGTTCCATCGTCAACAATATTCAGGGCGTGATGGAAAAGGTCGTGCAGGCCGGTAACGGCACCTTGTCCGATACCGATCGCCAGACCCTGGCCACCGTGCTGACCAATTCGCGCGATGCATTGTTCGCGCTGGCCAACACCACGGACGGCAACGGCCAGTACCTGTTCTCCGGTTACCAGAGCGGCACCGCTGCCTACGTCAAGGATCCGACCACCGGCGCGATCACGTACGCCGGCGACACGGGCCAGCGCACCATCCAGGTCGAGCAGGCCCGCCAGATGTCGTCGTCGGATATCGGCTCGGACATTTTCAACCGCGTCAATCCGGGCACCACGTCCTATATCGCGTCGGCCAGTTCCACCAACACCGGCAGCGCCACCTTCCTGGCGCCGAATATCCAGTCGGGTGGCGCCAACCTCGGTTCGTCGTTCCAGATCGATTTCGCGATCGATGCCACCACGGGCGACACCACCTACACCATCACCACCACGGATTCGACGGGCACGTCGACCACGTCGACCCCGACGGCCTATAAGGATGGCGACACCATCGACATGGGCGGCGTGACCATGACCCTGTCGGGCGCGCCCGCCGATGGCGACAGCTTCACGGTGGAACCGGCGCAGAACGCCGACATGGACATCTTCGGCACGCTGGATCAGCTGATCACGGCGTTGACGGCGCCGACCCAGGGCGACGCCGCGTCGACGGCCAATCTGCGTAACACTTTGACCACGGCCGCGCGCAAGCTCGCGATCAACCTCGACAATGTGTCCACCGTACAGGCTTCGGTGGGCTCGCGTCAGAACGAACTGGATGCCCTTACCACTACTGGCAATCAACGCGCGTTGACGGCCAGCAAGACCTTGTCCGATTTGACCGGGCTCGATTATTACGCCGCCTACTCGGCGCTGACGTTGCAGAACGTCGCGCTGCAGGCATCGATGGCCGCGTTTCAGTCGATCCAGGGTGTCAGCCTCTTCAGCATGAATAAATAAAGCGTCTCGCCGTAGTCCGGGTACCCCCACCCGGACGCGGCGTCATGGCGGGATAGAAAGACAGAATGTTCTCGAATATGAAAATCCGGACCAGCATCATCCTGGTCCTGGCCCTCTACATGGTCGCCATGCTCGTTTCCAACGGGGTGGGCTGGATGGGCTTGAAATCGGTCAATACCAAGTCCGATCAACTCAATCTGGTTTATACCGATCAGGTCGCCCGCGTCTACGACACGTACAACAAGCTGCTGCGCGCGCGCTTGAGCCTGTGGACCGGCTACAACTTCCTGCGCGAGGGCAATGTCGATTCGGCGCTGCGCAACGCCGACAACGTCAACACCTATCGCACCGCGGCGGCCAAGTCCTTCGACATCTTCTCGAAGTCGCCCAAGCTGGAAGGCTCCGATGCCCTGGTCAGCGCGGTCGACAGCGCCTATCGCCGCATGTCCGCTGCCCTGGACGCCCAAGGCAATGCCTTGCGCGCCAAGGACGCCGAGGCCTTCGGCCGGACCTACGACCAGATGCGTGACGCGACGGAAAATGCCGATCGCGCCTTCCAGGGCTTCCTGGACGCAATGGACAAGAGCACGGATGTACTGGTCGCGGAAGGCCATAGCGACTTTACCCGCTCCGAGATCGTTACGGTGGTCATGGTCATCGTCGCGATCCTGCTGACCATGGGCTGCTGGATCGTCATCAGCCGTACCATCCTGCGCCCGATGCGCGACGCCGGCGAGCACTTCGACCGCATCGCGACCGGGGACTTCACCCAGCGCATCGAAGTGAAGAGCACCAACGAGATCGGTGTGCTGTTCGGCGCGGTCAAGCGCATGCAGGAAAGCCTGACCCGCACGGTGGCGACGGTGCGCCGTGGCGTGGAAGAGATCAACGTCGGCGCGCGGGAGATTTCCGCGGGCAATACCGACCTGTCCAGCCGCACCGAGCAGCAGGCGGCGTCGCTGGAAGAAACCGCGGCGTCGATGGAGCAACTGGCGTCGACCGTGAAGCAGAACGCCGACAATGCACGCCAGGCCAATCAACTTGCGGCCAGCGCATCGGACGTGGCGGAGCGGGGCGGTTCGGCGGTGAACGAGGTGGTCAGCACGATGCAGGGCATTTCGGCCAGCTCGCGCAAGATCTCCGAGATCGTCAGCGTGATCGACGGCATCGCCTTCCAGACCAATATTCTGGCGCTGAACGCGGCAGTGGAAGCTGCCCGTGCGGGTGAGCAGGGCAAGGGCTTCGCGGTGGTGGCGGGCGAAGTGCGCTCGCTGGCCCAGCGTAGCGCCCAGGCGGCCAAGGAAATCAAGGGCCTGATCGAGGATTCCGTGACCAAGGTGGGCGCGGGTTCGCAGCAGGTCGAGCGCGCGGGCGCCACGATGCAGGAAATCGTGACGTCGGTGAAGCGGGTGACGGACATCATGGGCGAGATCTCGGCGGCGTCCGAAGAGCAGTCCACTGGTATCGACCAGGTCAACCGCGCGGTGTCGCAGATGGACGAAGTGACGCAGCAGAACGCGGCCTTGGTCGAAGAAGCTGCCGCTGCTGCCGGTTCGCTGCAGGAGCAGGCCCAGCGCCTGGCCGAAGCCGTCGCCGTATTCAAGATCAATCAGGGCCAGGTCATCGAAGTGGCGGCGCAGCAGTTGCACGCGCCCGCCGCGCCGCGGATGGCGCCGCCCCAGTCGCGCCCCGCGCCCGCCAAGCCCGCCGTGCAGGCGCATGTCGGACCGGCATCGACGGTAGACGTGCCGCGCCTGGACAGCCCCAGCCCGGCTGCGCCGGCCAAGGCTGCCGCACCCGCCGCCGCGCCCGCCCGCCGTGCGGCACCCGCCCCGCAAGCGGCCAGCGAGCCGCTCAAGCCCGCGGCCCGCGTGACGCGTAGCGCACCGGCAAGCGCGGCCCCGGCCGCGGCTCCCGCTACCGCCGTGCGCAAGCCGGCCGCCGCCACCGTCAGCGATGACGACTGGGAATCGTTCTAAAACACGAGCACGCCATGGCCGCCACCCGCATCCATCCCAGACTTAACGCCGGCCTCCGGCTCATCCTGCGCGCCCTGGCGTGCGCGGGGGCCCTGGCCGGTGCCATGGCGCTGGCAGGCTGTGCCTATACCACCACGGGCCGCTATTACACCGACGAGCGTGTCGGTTCGCTGGTGCCGGGTCAATCGACCATGATGGAGGCGACGCGCGCTTTCAACGCGCTGCCTACACAGCAGTTGCCGCAAAGCGACGGCACCTTGCTGGCCCGCTGGGATTACAAGGTCACCCTGGTGACCGACGCCATTTACGTACACAAGTCCACTTTGCTGCAATTCGGCGCCGATGGCCGCCTGATCAGATTGCTGGACACGGACAACGTCATGCTGCCCGGCGACAGCCGGCAGAAGTTGCTGGGCGTTTATGTGCCGCCGCCATCCGCATCCGCGAATGGCGCGCCGGATAACGCCGCACCCGCGGAGATCATCCTTCCGGCACGGCCGGAAGATCCCGCATCCATGCCTATTTTCATCCCGGGGAACGGACCCGCCGCAACGCCGGTGACCGAAGGGAAAACAGCGACGCCGCGCTAGCGGCGTTGTCGCCGGCCGTGATTGCGCCCGAGGGCGTGACGCGGCCATTACTAGTATTAGAGGATAGTTCGGAGGTTTACATGGACACCATCACCGAGTCAGGCCGCAAGACAAAAGTAAACAAGAAGAAAACGCGCGCGCCCAAGGTGAAGCGCAAGTTCGCGGTGCGTGACGTGCGCGTGGGGTCCATGCTGATGCTGGTACTGGCCATCTTCGCGGTACTGATCGCGGCGGTGGGCGGCATGGCGGCCTACTTCCTGAACCAGAACTATCACGCGGTGCTGGAGCTGGGTCAGTTGACCGACCGGGTATCGCAGGTGCAAGTGATCAACGGCAATATGCTGCGCGCCCGTGTCGCGCTGTTGCAGTCGGCCCGCAGCCTGCAGGACGCAGCGGTGGAAGGCGTCAGCCAATCGGCCGCCAACAACGCCAAGCGCGATGCCGCCGACACGTTGAAGCAGGCCAACGACTTGCTGGCCAGCGTCCGCAACCAGTTCGCCGACTTCCAGAAGAACATGCTGGAGGACGACACGGGCCGCCAGCTGTCGATGAACCTGGTGCGCCGCTACCGCTCGTACATCGACGACGGTATCGACACCATGGTGGAGGCCCTGCGCAGCCAGGACTACAGCACCTTCTACATGGTGAACACGGAATATGGCGTGCCGCGTAGCGCTTCCTTCACCGACGCCATCGAGGAATTCACCAAGTACATCGGCGGCGAACAGGCCGAGACGAATCGCCAGGCCAAGCACAACCTGGACCTGGCGCTGATCGCGGTGGGTGTGGCCGTGGGCGCGGCCGTCCTGCTGATGATCCTGTCGCGCATCGTGTTCGGCCGTGCCGTGGTGCGTCCGCTGGTGGAAGCCGGCCAGCATTTCGAGAAGATCGCCGGCGGCGACCTGACCCAGCGCGTCGACGTGCGTTCGCACAACGAAATCGGCCAGCTTTACGCGGCGCTCAAGCGCATGCAGGAAAGCCTGACCCGCACGGTGTCGCAAGTGCGCCGTGGCGTGGATGAAATCAACGTGGGTTCGCGGGAGATTTCCGCGGGCAATACCGACCTGTCCAGCCGCACCGAGCAGCAGGCGGCTTCGCTGGAAGAAACCGCGGCGTCGATGGAAGAGTTGGCGTCGACCGTGAAGCAGAACGCCGACAATGCGCGCCAGGCCAATCAGTTGGCGGCCAGCGCGTCGGATGTGGCGGCTCGCGGCGGTTCGGCGGTGAACGAGGTGGTCAGCACGATGCAGGGCATTTCGGCCAGCTCGCGCAAGATTTCCGAGATCGTCAGCGTGATCGACGGCATTGCGTTCCAGACCAACATCCTGGCGCTGAACGCGGCGGTGGAAGCCGCCCGTGCCGGTGAACAGGGCAAGGGCTTCGCGGTGGTGGCGGGTGAAGTGCGCTCGCTGGCTCAGCGCAGCGCCCAGGCGGCCAAGGAAATCAAGGGCCTGATCGAGGATTCCGTGACGAAGGTGGGCGCGGGTTCGCAGCAGGTCGAGCGCGCGGGCGCCACGATGCAGGAAATCGTGACGTCGGTGAAACGGGTGACGGACATCATGGGCGAAATCTCGGCGGCGTCCGAGGAGCAGTCCAGCGGTATCGACCAGGTGAACCGCGCTGTGTCGCAGATGGACGAAGTGACGCAGCAGAACGCAGCCTTGGTCGAAGAAGCTGCCGCTGCTGCCGGTTCGCTGCAGGAGCAGGCCCAGCGCCTGGCTGAAGCGGTCTCGGTGTTCAAGGTCAACGAAGGGCAGGTCATCGAAGTGCCGGCCCAGCAGCTCGGTGGCGCTGGTTACGCCGCCCAGCTCGCAGCGCATTGAAATTTGGCCCCCCCGAAGGCGCTACGCGCCTTCTCCCCAGGGGGCGCGCCAGCGGACCGGCAAAGCCGGCTCCGCGGCGCCCCGCTAAACGGGTTCTTAAGTTTAATTATTAGCCGGCAACGGCGGACCTGAACGGGTCTGTCAACGCAGGTTGGACTGACCAGGCAACGACAGCGGGTTCTCCGCGAGCCAACGCCAGCGTCAATCGTGCCCCATCCTACGGATGGGGCATTTTTTTGAGAATAGGCCCCCCCCGAAGGCGCTACGCGCCTTCCCAGGGGGCGCGCCGGCGGACCGGCAGAGCCCGGCTCCGCGGCGCCCCGCTGGATTGAGTTCTTAAGGGATGTGGTGAAGGGCGGTTATGCCTCATCGCCGCGCGCTGAGGCGCAGACGCAGGCTGATGGGGGTCGGGGAAGGGGACTTTCCAGTCCAAGCTGATAAAAGCTCGGACCATCGTCCCTCCGTCAGGAGGGACGATGAAATTAACTTCCCGTGCCTCGGGGGGCAGCCAAGGTATCTGCTATCCGAGCCATTGCAGCCAGCAGATCTTGATAAAACTCGTTGAGATACGAGGGCGTGTGCGGCAATACCACCGTCAGCAGCACCACTCCAGAAATCAGCGTGATGGGAAAGCCCACGGAGAAAGCCGACAACTGCGGCGCGGCGCGGTTCAGAATCCCCAGCGCCAGGTTCAAGGTCAGCAGCGCCGCGATCAGGGGCAAAGCCAGCAGCAGGCCCGACGAGAAGATCCTTCCGCCCAGCTCCGCGATCCCCATGAAGGCCGCGGGATTCAAGGTGTCATGCCCGATGGGCAGAACCGTGAAGCTGCGGATCAACACATCCAGCATCAGCAGATGCCCGTTGAAAACCAGAAACAGCAGCATGGCCAGCATATTGAACAGCCGCGCCACCACTTCGGTATTCGAGTGCGTGGAAGGATCGTAGATGGTTGCCAGCGACAAGCCCATCTGCAGGCCGACAAAATCGCCGGCCGTCTGCACCGCCGAAAAGGCGATACGCATCACGAAGCCCAGCGACATACCGATGAAGACCTGCTGCGCCAATATCCACAGCCCCTCATAGGAACTGGGCGCCACCGCCGGAAAAGCGGGCAGCGTGGGCGCCACCACCATGGCGATGATGGCGGCCAGGCCGACTTTGGGAATGGAGGGCGCCGACGATTCGCCGAACAGCGGCGCCACGGAAAACATGGCCAACAGCCGCACGAAGGGCCACAGGAAAGCGTTGATCCAGCCGTATAGCTGGTCGAGAGTGAAGCTGATCATGGCGCCGGCATGGCTTGCGGTGTCAAGACACCAGGGCCGGTATCTGTTCCATGATCTGGCGTATGTAGTCGACCATCGTCTGCATCAGCCACGGGCCCAGCACCACCAGGGTGGCGGCCACGGCCAGCAGCTTGGGAATGAAGGACAAGGTCATTTCGTTGATCTGCGTGGCGGCCTGGAACACGCTGATGACCAGGCCGACGGCCAAGGTCACCAGCAGCAGGGGGCCGGCCACGATCAGCACCATTTTCATGGCCTGATAGGACATCGTCATTACGGTCTGGTCGTTCATGGCGGATGACTCGCTGGGGCGGCGCGGGCTGGGCGCTATTGATAGAAACTGCGGGACAAGGAGCCCAGCAACAGATGCCAGCCATCGGCCAGCACGAACAGCATCAACTTGAAGGGCAGCGACACCGTGACGGGCGGTACCATCATCATGCCCAGGCCCATCAGCACGCTGGCGACCACCATGTCGATGATCAGGAAGGGAATGAAGACGGTGAAGCCGATCTGGAACGCGGTTTTCAGCTCACTGGTCACGAAGGCCGGCACCAGCACCTTCAACGGCACGTTGGCGGGCGTGTCCATGGCCGGCTGGTTGGTCATGTTGGCGAAGAGCGCCAGGTCGGTTTCCCGGGTCTGGTGCAACATGAAGGTACGCAGCGGCTGCGCGCCACGCTCAAGCGCCGTTTCGAAGGTGATCGAACCGGTGGTGAGGGGCTGGTAGGCCTTCGTGTAGATCTCGTCGAACACCGGCGACATGGTGTACGCCGTCAGGAACAGGGCCAGCCCCACCAGCACCATATTCGGCGGGGTGGACTGGGTGCCCAGCGCGCTGCGCATCAGGCTCAGCACGATGATGATGCGGGTGAAGCCCGTCATCATCAGCACCGCCGCCGGCAGGAAGCTCAGCGACGTCAGCATGATGAGCGTCTGTACGCTCAGCGAATAGTTTTCCGTGCCATTGGGGCCCGGTGTGGCCGTCAGGGCGGGGAGGGTGGCCTGGGCCAGGACGATGCCGGGCACCAACAGCAGCAGCGCCACCAGGCCAAGCAAGGCGCCGCCACGGCGCGGGAAACGCGCGCGTCGCAACAGAGGGGCCCAACTGCGGAAAATGCTCATGGCGGATTCTGGCGGTGGCGGCCTCGCCGCCCGTTAATGCTGGAGATGAACCTTCAGCCGTTGCGGCGGCGCCAGGCTTCGCCCAGCTTGCCGGCGAAAGCCGACACCGGCGCCACCGGCAGGTCCGGCAAGGGCGCGCCGGCGGGCAGCGTGTGCAGCACATTCATCTGGCCGGCGCTGATGCCGATGACCAGCCAGGTGTCGTCGACCTGAACCAGGACCATGCGATGGCGCGGACCCAGGCCCAGATTTTCGATAACGCGCATATGACCCCGCGCCCGGCCATTCAAGCCGCCCCGGCGGGCGACCCAGCCGACGGCGAGAATGATGCCTATCACCAGCACAAGGCCGAGGAACAGGCGCAAAACGTCAGGCGAGGTCATGACAAGCTCAAATACGGGATCAACGGCGGCCGTTGAGGCGGTTGATACGTTCGGACGGGGTGATGATATCGGTCAGGCGGATGCCGTACTTATCGTCGACCACCACCACTTCGCCCTGGGCGATCAGGTAGCCGTTGACGAAGATATCCATCGGTTCGCCGGCCAGACCGTCGAGCTCGACCACCGAGCCCTGGCCCAGTTGCAGCAGGTTCTTGATGGTCAGGCGCGTGCGGCCCAGTTCCACCGTCATCTGCACCGGCACGTCCATGATCAGGTCGATGTCGGTGGTGGCCTTTTCGCCACTGCCGGACAGCGGCTTGAACACGGCCTTGGCAGCGGATTGCGGGGCCGGGCTGGGCGCGGCCGACGTGGTCGCGGACTGTTCCGCCATGGCGGCGGCCCAGGGGTCTTCAGCGGCCTTCAGGCCATCGGCCTGGGACTGCGTGGCGGCATTGGATTGCTCGGCGAGCGCATCGGCCCAGTCGTCGGCGCCGGAGGCGGACGGGCTGGTGCCGCCTGCTTGATCGTTAGGATCAGTCATTCGGGGCCTCAGTATTGGAATCGTTGGGAGTTAGCAAATTCTGGATGCGCAGGGCGTATTGCGTATTGAACACGCCGTAGCCGCATTCCATGACCGGGACTTCATTGATGCGCGCGGTGATGATTTCCGGCACTTCAACGGGCAGGACGTCGCCGACCTTCATGTTCAGCAGGCTGCGGATCGAGGAGTCGAGGGTGACGAATTCCGCCACCAGTTCGACGTCGGCGCTGCGCACCTGGCGCGACAGCTGCGTCGCCCAGCGCTGGTCGACGGCTTCCAGGGTGTTTTCCTGCAGGGGCCGGGTCAACAGATCGCGCACCGGCTCGATCATGGAGTAGGGCAGGCAGATGTTCAGGTCGCCACCGGTCGCGCCGAATTCGATGTGGAAGGGGGTGACCACCACCACTTCGTTGTCGCCCGTGATGCTGGCGAACTTGGTGTGCATTTCGGAACGCACGTATTCGAATTCGATGGGATAGACCGCGTCCCAGGACTTGCCGTAGCTTTCCAGCGTCAGATTGAGCAGGCGACGGATGATGCGCTGCTCGGTCGTGGTGAAGTCGCGCCCTTCGACCCGGGTGTGGTAACGCCCATCGCCGCCGAACAGGCTGTCGATGACCAGAAATACCAGGTTGGGATCGTAGGTGAACAGAGCAGTGCCGCGCAGCGGCTTCATCTGCACCATGTTCAGGTTGCTGGGCACCGGCAGGTTACGTTCAAAATCCGAATACTTCATGATCTTGATCGAACCGACCGTGATGTCGGCGTTGCGGCGCATGAAGTTCAACAACACGCTGCGCATGTGACGCGCGAAGCGTTCGTTGATCAGCTCCAGCGTCTGCATGCGGCGCCGCACCACGCGCTCGGGCGAGCTCAGGTCATAGGCGCGGACGCCTTCCTGCTCCTGTTGCGCCTGTGCCTTGCCGTCGTCTTCGCCGGTGACGCCCGCGAGCAGGGCGTCGACTTCATCCTGCGAAAGAAAAGCCTCGTAGGCCATTTATTGCACCACGAATGCCGTGAAGAGGACGTCGGTGACGTACTGGCCATCGGGGATGGGCGAGAACGGCTTGTTGACCGCCTTGACGATGGCTGCGGCCAGGTCGACCTTGCCTTGCGGCGTCTGCACGCTTTCCGGCGTCTGCGAGGAGGCCAGCAGCAGGATGCGGCTGCGCACTTCAGGCATGTACTTTTCGATGCGCTGACGGGTCTGCTCGTCGCTCACGCGCAGCGTCAACGCGACGTGCAGCATGCGCTCGGTATTGGCGCTTTGCACGCTGACCGTGAAAGGCTCGATGGGAATGAAGATCGGCGCCGGCACGGCGGCGGGGGCGGTCGGCGGCGGAACGAACGTCGTCGGGGACGCGCTCGGGCCTTGCGCCTGGCCCACATTGATCTGGACGGCGGAGTTCGGCTGTTGGCGCTGCGAGCGCGTGGTGATCATCCAGGTCGTGGCGACGCTGGCGCCGGCGACGATCAGGAGGACCAGCAGTCCGATGATCGGACGCAGCAGTCGGCTTGCGCCGGAACGCCCGGGCAAAGTGCTGCGTGACGGCATGGTGGGTGTTTTGGAAGTCGCCATCTTGGTTCGGTGAGGTGTTTACCGAGAAAAACGGAATTTATGAGTATCCGGAAACATTCTGCCCCAAATCGCCTGCATGAAGGCGTCTGAAAAACAGGGCGAAATCTGCGTATCTCAGTCGATTGCTTCCGGCCATCAGCTGCGTCAGATCAATGCTTCCGGTAATGAGCTATCCGGGCCAGGCGGGCGGCGTGCGCCGCTCAGGCAAAAGTATCCACCAGCGAATTGGCCGCGCGGCGCGACTGCACGGTCGCCACGATGCTGTCGCTGGCGCTGCCTTCGCCTTGCGTGGCGCCGCTGTCGCGGCCCGACTGGCCTTGGCGGCCGCCCTGGTCGTTGGCCGCGAAGCCGGCCTGGGCGCCCTGGTCGCCGACGTTGGTCTGGCCCAGCGAGATGCCGGCCTGGGACAGCGCCTGTTGCAGTTGCGGCAGCGCGGCTTCAAGAGCCTGCCGCACCGCGGCGTGGGAGGAGACGAAAGACGCCTGGGCCACGCCATCGTTCAGGGTCAGCGTGATGCGCAAGGGACCCAGGTCCGGCGGATCGAGCCGCAGTTCGGCGGTCTGGGTCTTCTGCTGCGCGTTGTTCGACAGCACGACCACCTGCTTGCTGAGGTCGGCAGCCCAGCCGGCCTGGCCCACCGGGGTGGCGACGTGCAGCGCGGTGGTGACCGGCGCGGCTTGCACCGTGACGGGCGCCTGGCTGGCCGCGACGGCATTGGCCAGCGCTTCGTGGGCATTCGTGGGCGCGGCCGTGACCGGCGCGGCATCCGCGGCCGCCACGTGCTGGGCCGGCTTGGCCAGGTCGTCGGACTTGTCGCTGTTGTTTTGTTGCGACGCAGCGCCATCGGCGGCGGCCTGGACGGCCTGCCTGGTGACGTGCGTGGCCGCGGGGGCGGCGGGGGTGTTGTCCTGCGCCGCCAGGGGCGTAGCCTTGCTGGCGTTGTTTGCCGCCGGAACGGTGGGCGCCGGCGCGGCCGGCAGCGCGGTGACGACCGGCGCGGTTTCGGCGGCGGTTTCCACCGCGCTGGGCGTGGTCGCCAAGGCGGCGGTCAGCGTCGTCGTGGCGGCTTGATCGTCCTGGGTGACCGGCACCGCGGTCGTGGTGCTTGCCGCCGCGCTGGCCAGGGTCGCCGCCAGCGCGTCGCCGGCTTCGGTGCCGACACCGGCGGGCAGGACGGGCGGCGAGGCAGGCGCGGGCGCCGGCTGGGCAGTGATCTGCGCCACCAGCGCGGCCATCGCCAGCGCTTGCTGGCTCAACGTCTGGTCGACCGGCTGGTCGGCCGCGGCGGGGTCCTTGCCGTCGGGGGTATCGGTATCCTTGGCGCCGGGTTTGGCGGGCGTATCGGCGGTCGGCGCGGACGAGCTGGAATTGCTCTTCGCACTGTCGCGAGCGGACGTGGCGCCACCGTTATTGGCGGCGCGCTGCGTGGCGCGGTCGTCCTGCTGAGCCGAGGCGCGCTGGCGCGACATCACGTCCGCGAACGCCGGATTGGAATCCTTGTCAGCGGACGTAGCGCGGCTGGCACTGCCGGTCACGGCGGGTGAGGCCGGAGCAATGATGTTGAGCAAGGTCGTCGCGGCGGCGGTCATAACGGTCCTGTAATTCGGTGCTACTTGATGCGGGCTTGCGGTGTTGCGGGGCGCTGGGCGGCGGGCCGTCCGGCACGGTGCCGGCTTAGTGCGCGCCGGCGTGTGATCGAAACAGGCGGGCGGAATACTCATCGCTGGCGCGCTGCTCGCGGCGGGCTTCGGCGCGTGCTTCCACGGAGGCGGCGCGTTGGGCCAGGGCGTCGAAGGAGTTCAACTTGCGTTTCTCTTCCTGCCAGCGCAGCTTGCCTTGAGCGAGATGATTCTCAGCTTGGTTCAAGACAGCATTTTGCTGCCCGATGGCGTCATCCAAAGTGCCGATAAAGCGCTGATAATTGTGGCAATCCGACGCTGACATGCCGCTAAGCATGGCGCGCTGCAGGCGTTGCAGGTAGTCCTGGCGGTAATCCTGCAGCATCGCCAGCTGGCGCTCGGCGTCGTTGCGCGCGGCATGCAGGCGTCCCAACTGGCGTGCCGCTTCGTCGGTATTGTCCTTGGCCAGGCCGATCAAGGTGTCCAATGGCAATTTACTGGGCATGTCAGGCTCCCGGGCCGAAAGTGGCCTGCAATTGCTTGATGGCGATGTCGTAGTTGACGCTGTCGCCGACGTTTTGCTGCAAGAAGGCTTCCAGGCGTGGGTAGCGCGCGATGGCGTCGTCCAGTGCCAGGTCATGGCCGGGCGCGTAGGCGCCCACGGCGATCAGGTCGCGGTTGCGCTGGTAGCGCGACAGCACCTGCTTGAAGCGGCGCACCATGGCGAACTGCTCGACCGTGATCAGCGAGTTCATGGCGCGCGAAATCGAGGCTTCGATGTCGATCGCGGGGTAGTGGCCGGCCTCGGCCAGCGACCGTGACAGCACCACGTGGCCGTCCAGGATGGCGCGTGCCGAGTCGGCGATCGGGTCTTGCTGATCGTCGCCTTCGGCCAGCACGGTATAGAAACCGGTGATCGAGCCCGCCTTGCCGTTGGGACCGGGCGAACCCATGCCGGCCCGTTCCACCAGGGCCGGCAGCTTGGCGAAGACCGACGGCGGATAGCCCTTGGTCGCCGGCGGTTCGCCGATAGCCAGGGCGATTTCGCGCTGGGCCATGGCGTAGCGGGTCAGCGAATCCATGATCAGCAGGACATCCAGGCCCTGGTCACGGAAATGCTCGGCGATGCGGGTGGCGTAAGCCGCGCCTTGCAGGCGCAGCAGGGGCGACACGTCGGCCGGCGCCGCCACTACGACGGAGCGCGCCAGACCTTCGGGGCCCAGGTTGTGCTCGATGAATTCCTTGACTTCGCGGCCCCGTTCGCCGATCAGGCCTACCACGATGACGTCGGCCTTGGTATAGCGCGCCATCATTCCCAGCAGCACGCTCTTACCCACGCCGGAGCCCGCGAACAGGCCCATGCGCTGGCCCCGGCCCACGGTGAGTAGGCCGTTGATGGCGCGCACGCCGACGTCCAGCACCGTGTCGATGGGCGCGCGCGACAGCGGGTTGATCGGCAGGGCGGCCAGCGGCGCGGCTTCAGCGCCGGTGAGCGGGCCCAGGTCGTCCAGCGGCCGGCCCGCGCCATCCAGCACGCGGCCGAGCAGGGCGTTGCCCACCGGCAGGTGGCGGCCCAGGGCCGGTTTCGCGTTGCCGTTGAGGATGGCTTTGCGCGGCAGCGGAATGGTCCGTTGCAGGGGCGGGTCGCCCGGCATCACGCGGGCGCCGGGCGGCAGGCCGGAAATATCGGCCTGCGGCATCAAATAGAGGGTGTGGCCGTCGAAGCCGACCACTTCCGCCTCGGCGTAATGGTCGTGGCCGGGGGCGATTTCAATCCGGCAGGCGGCGCCCACGGGCAGGCGCAGGCCGGTGGCCTGCAGCACCATGCCGGTGGCGCGGGTGATGCGGCCCACGGCCAGCCACGGGTCGGTGGTGGTGGCGCGTACCGAACCGATCTGCAACTGTATCGCCCAGCGGTCGGCGACCGGCGGCATGGGCGCGGGCTTGATGGCGCCGTCGGCGGCCAGGCCCTGCGCGTCGGCCGGCTGGGCGGTGGCCATTATTCTTCCTCCAGCGGCATGTCGCGGCCCAGCGAGGCCGCGACGCGGCGCCAGCGCGTCTGCAACGTGGCGTCGATATCGCCGAAGGAGGTTTCGGCGCGGCAGCCGCCACGCGTGATCGATTCGTCGGCCAGGGCGCGCCAATGGCCCAGCTTCAGATCTTCGGCCAGGTGCAGGCGCACCAGCTCCAGATCGTCCGGATGCAGCCACAGGCGCAAAGGCGCGTGCGCGCCCGGATTCATGTGCAGCACTTCGCGCACCGCGGGCAACATGGCCTCTGGGTCGGTGGCGAGGGTGCTGCGCAGGACCTGGCGCGCGATGTCGAGCGCCAGCGTCAGCAGGGATTGTCCGGTTTTCTCTTCCAGCACGGTCAGCGACGCGGCGGTGGCCTCGGCCACCGTGCGCAGGCGGGCGGCTTCGGCGGCGCCTTGCTGGCGCGCTTCTTCCAGGCCTTCCTTATAGCCGGCCGCGCGGCCTTCGGTCAGGCCTTCGTCGTAGCCGCGCGCGCGGCCTTCCGCCACGCCCAGGTCGTAGCCTTCCGAGCGGCCTTCGGCCAGCCCTTGCTGCTTGCCCTGGCGCCGGCTTTCCTCGCGCACCACGGCGGGATCGGGACCGGTGTCGACGACGACGGGTTCGGCGTCGCGCGCATCCTGTTCCTCGAACGAAGCCATGCGCCAGCGGCGCCATGCGTCGGCATGGGCGCTGGACGCCTTGCGGGCCTCGTAATCAGACATACTCGTCGTCCCCCTGGCCGCCCAGGACGATCTGGCCGCTCTCGGCCAGGCGGCGGGCGATCTGCAGGATCTTCTTCTGCTCGCCTTCCACCTTGGACATGCGGATCGGGCCTTGCGCCTCCAGGTCCTCGCGCAGCATTTCGGCGGCGCGGCTGGACATATTGCGCAGGAACTTGTCGCGCAGTTCCTCGACGGCGCCCTTGAGGGCAACCATGAGGGTGTCGTTGTCGACTTCCTTGAGGATGAGCTGGATGCCGCGGTCTTCGACTTCGAGCAGGTTGTCGAAGACGAACATTTCGTCGACGATCTTCTGCGCCAGGTCGGCGTCGCGTTCGCGCAGGCTGTTGACGACGCTTTCCTCGTCGGCCGAATTCATCATGTTGAGAATCTCGGCCGCGGTCCGTACCCCGCCCATCTTGCTGCGCTTGGCGCCCTGGCCGGCCAGGACCGCATTCAGCGTTTCGGTCAGCTCGGCCAGCGCGGTCGGCTGCACGCCGCCGAAGGTGGCGATACGCAGCATGACGTCGTTGCGCAGGCGCTCGCCCAGGCGTGCGAGCACCGACGAGGCGCGGTCGCGTTCCAGGTGGACCAGGATGGTGGCGATGATCTGCGGATGTTCGTCGCCGATCAGTTCCGCCACGGTGTGCGGATCCAGCCAGTTCAGGGCGTCGATGCCGCTGCCGCCTTCGCCGGCTTCCAGGATGTCCTCGATCAGGCCCGCGGCGCGATCGCTGCCCAGTGCCTTGGTCAGCACGGAACGGATGTAGTCGTCCGAGCCCAGGGTGACGGCGATGAACTGGTCCGATTCCTGGCGGAATTCTTCCAGCACCGTCGCCACGTCTTCGCGGGTGACCTGCTTGAGACTGGCCATCGCACCGCCGACCTGCTGCACTTCGCGCGCGGTCAGGTATTTGAAGACTTCGGCGGCGGCGTCCTCGCCCAGCGACATCATCAGGACGGCAGCGCGAGTCATGCCGTCAATGGGGGTCTCATTTGCCATCTTTGTTCATCCAGGTACGCAGGACCATGGCGACGGCGCGCGGATCCTTGGTAGCCATCTCGCGGGCGCGCCGCATGTTTTCGTCGAAGCGGTCCATTTCCTTGGCGCGGGCCACATCCTGGGCTTCGCGCAAGGCCTCCTGGCGTTCCAGTTCGGCCACTTCGGGGTCGATCTCGGGCGGACGCATGTAGCGGTCGTACATCGGGCGGAGCAGGGAGCGCCAGACCCACAGCGCGGCGATCGCGATCAACAACCAGCCCAGGGCGGTCTTGGCCATGGCGATGTTGTCCGGATCCTTCCACATCGGGATGGTCGGCTCGACGTCGTTGAACTGGCTGTTGACCACATTCAGCGAATCGCCGCGCGCTTCGGAGTAGCCCATGGCTTCCTTGACCAGGGTGGTGAGCTTGTTCAGCTCGGCCGCGTCCATGGCCTTGGGGTCGCCCTCCTTATTAGGCAGGTAGTTGATGACCACGGCCACCGACATGCGCTTGAGCGCGCCCACCGGTGCCTTGATGTGGCTGATGGTGCGGTCGAGTTCGTAGTTGGTGGTGGCGTCGTTGCGTACGCTGCTGGGACCCTGGGTCTGCGTGGCAGTGCCGGCGCCATTGGCGCCGTTCGCGCCTTGCCCTTGCTGCTGATTGGGCTGGCCAGGCTGGCCCGGGCGCTGCTGCTGTTGTTGTTGCTGCTGATTGACGATGGGCGCGGTGGGGCCGGCCGGCGGCTGGTTGGTCAGCGCACCCGGCACGCCTTGCGCGGACAGACCGCCATTTTGCTGCGCATCGCTGGTCTGCTTGCTGCGGATCGCAGCCTGGCCGGGATCCTGGTTGGGACGGTACGTTTCCTGGGTTTCCTCGCGGCGCGCGAAATCCATGTCCGCGCTGGCCTGGGCGTGCACATTACCCGGGCCGACCAGCGGATTGAGGATGGACAGGATGCGCTCGACCGTGCGCTGTTCCGTTTCGCGGGTATAGCGCAGCTGATCCGCGTCCATGCCGCGGCCTTCGCCGGCGGGCTGCGACAGCAGGCGGCCGTTCTGATCGACAATCGACACATTATTGACGGTCAGCTCGGGCACGCTCGACGCAACCAGCCAGGCGATGGAAGAAACCTGGCCATCGCCCAGGCTGCGGCCTGGGTAAAGATTGAGCAGCACCGACGCAGTGGGCGCCTGGCGGTCGCGCACGAACAGCGTCTGGCGCGGGATGGCCAGGTGCACGCGGGCATGTTGCACGGAATTGACCGCTTCGATCGACCGCGCCAGTTCGCCTTCGAGGGCGCGCTGGTAATTGATCTGTTCGGTGAACTGGCTGGCGCCAAAGCGATTGTTGTCCAGGAGCTCGAAGCCGACCGAACCGCCGCGGGGCAGGCCTTGCGCGGCCAGCTGCAGACGCGTGTCGTAGACCTTTTCCTGGGGTACCAGCAAGGCCGTGCCGCCATCGTTGAAACGATAGGGCACGTTCATCTGGTTCAGGGACGCCACGATGGCACCCCCGTCGCGGTCATCCAGATTGGAGAACAGCACTTTGTAGTTTGGATCCTTGCTCCACATGGTCGCGGCGACCACCAGAGCCGCGACCGCGGCGATGGCGCCGATCAGCGCGGGTTTAGGAATCGCGCGCAGCCGTTCCAGCACGGGGAATCGGGCCATGAGGGAGGAAGTAAGAGTTGCCTGCTGATTCATCGGAAGCCCCCGCTCGCCGAAAGGCGCGAGTGTCGGGGATAGCTGAAGTTTGGCAAGTTACACATGCAACGTGCTTCTGGTCTGGGAGCGTGGATTATGGCCGGGGTCCCGCCAAGCCCAAATGCCGAAAAAACCGCATTTTTGGTTCTATTTGTTTTCTATGCGGTCGCCTGTGGATACGCTGTGGGTCAAGCTGGCGAAATATCGGGATTTTTGCCGTCATTTGTCGGCTATGCGCGACAGCCTGAGGCGTTAGTCTTGCGAGCATTCATAAGCGTCCCTGACAATAAGGAAATCTTGCCATGGCAGTATCCGGAATGACTGGCATCGAAACCATGCTGACGCAGATGCGCGCGGCAGTGCGTGCCGCCGAAGGCGGTATGACTGCGAGCGCAGCCAGCACGGCGTCGAATCCGGCCGCTGGAAGTTTCGCAACCGAGCTCAAGGCTTCACTGGAGCGCGTGTCGTCGGCACAAATGTCGGCGAAGGCGCAGGCCAGTGCCTATGAGTTGGGTGCGCCCAATATTTCACTGAATGACGTAATGATCGACCTGCAAAAAGCGAATATCGGTTTCCAGACCGCGGTTCAAGTGCGCAACCGCCTGGTGGCGGCGTACAAGGAAATCTCGTCCATATCGGTGTGATACTTGCCAATTCTGTGCAAGAATCCAGGCGGTGCGGCACGCTTCGGACTAATTCCGTTATCGCCGTTTACGGTGTGCGATGCTTGACACTCTTACATTGCTGGTCGTAGCCGTAATCCAATTCGAGATAATTGGCGTCGCTATGCTGATGACGTGGTTCATTTCCCGACGTGCGCGGGGAGTGCTCGGCGGCGGTGGCGGCGTAGCGATTGTGGTGGCCTTGTGCCTTTTGCCGGCCTGGTATCTATGGGATACCGGGACCGCGACCATAGCCGGTTTTCATTGGATACTGCTTACGCTCATCGTGCTGGTTCCTACCGGCATATTGCTGTTTCTGGCTATCCAGTTGGTGCGCTCGGAAGCGATCCTGCGGACGGTGCGCATTACGCGCAGCGGCCAGAGCGTGCTTGGCCTTTCCCAGGTGGAAGACGCCGAGGCCCTGGAAGACGACTTGCGCCAGGCCATGCAGGAAGCTGGCCAGCTCTACGTCCACTATCAGCCTATCTATAGTGCCGAGACGCGTAGCGTGATGGGCTTCGAAGCGCTATTGCGCTGGAATCATCCGATTCGCGGCCTGGTCGCGCCCATGCAGTTCATTCCGCTCGCGGAGCAGACCGAGCTGATCGTGCCCTTGGGCGCCTGGGTCCTGGAAACGGCCTGCGCCGAAGCGGCGACCTGGCCCGAGCCCTGGTATCTGTCGGTCAATCTGTCGCCGGTGCAACTGGAGAAGATTCATCTGGTGCGCGAAGTACGTGGCGCGCTGGATCGCACCGGCTTGTCGGCCGAGCGGCTGGAGCTGGAAATCACCGAAGGCGTGCTGGTGGCGGCGGAAGGCGGAGAGATATCCCGCCTGGCGGAATTGCGACGCGCCGGCGTGCGTATCGCCATCGACGATTTCGGCACGGGTTATTCCAGCCTGGGTTATCTGCGCCAACTGCCTTTCGACACCATCAAGATCGACCGGTCCTTCGTGCGCAACCTGGAAAGCGACTCCAGCGCGCAGGCTATCGTCGGCACCATCGTGGAGCTGTCGCGCCGCCTGAATCGCGAGATCGTCGCGGAAGGCGTGGAGACCGAAGGGCAATTCGCGATTCTGAACGCCTTGCAATGCCATCGCGTGCAGGGCTGGCTGCTTGGCAAGCCCATGCCGCCGGAAGAAATCGCGTCGACCTATTTCCCGGCGTTGACGCAGGAAGGCATGGCGGATCACCGGGTTCTGTCTTGGGCCGAAAACCCGGGCGCAGCTGAATAGGCCCCCCGTACCGCGCGGAGCGCGGCCCCCCAGGGGGCGACACCAGCGGACCGGGGGCCCGGCTCCGCGGTGTCCGCGATCTCTGGGTTCTTTCGGCAGGCCGGTGCGTATCGCATCAACAAAAAGGGCGACCCTTGGTGAGTCGCCCTTTTTGTTTGCGTGTAGCGTCCGGTCAATTCGCCATCGTGCGGGCCTTCTCCAGGCGCCAGACCACTTGCTGCAGCCAGGTTTCCTGGCGTCCGTCCAGGATCAGGAACGCCGCACCGATGTGCGTAAGGGGATCTTCGCCCTTCTTGCCGCCGCGCCCGGCAATATTTGCCGGAGCCACGCGCACAGGCGTGGCGGCAGCAGCCGGAGCTGCGCCAGCGGCGGCAACACCAGCTACGCCAGGGGCGCCCTGCGCACCCGCCGCAACACCCGCGGCTTCCGCCTGCGCGGCCTCTTCCTCGGCCGTGGGTTGCAACGGTTGGCCCGCCAGCGGAATCAGCGTGCGGATTTCCAGATCGGTGGTGATATTGCCGAAGTCGCCGAAGTCCAGATAGACATCTTCCATCTTGGAGCCCGGCCCAGGCAGATCAGCGACAGCGCGGTTGATGCGCAGTCCCACGCCGTCCACGGAAATATCCCGCAGCGTGAGGACGATGGGCTTGGCGCCGGCGGTCGGCCGCCAGTGCCCGCCACAGCGCACGTTGTTGCCCCCGATGGACGCGCGGAACATCTTGCGGCGCTGGATGCGCGACAGGCGTTCAGGGTAGGGCGACACCAGCGCGGCGCTGCCGTCGTCGAAGCGCACCACTTCAGGGCGCGGGACGCGGAAATGAATCTGCACGCCGCCATAGCCGTTGGCGTGGAATTGCAGCACGCTGCCCGCGCGCAGGCCATGCGCGTCGCTCTTTTCGAAATCGGCGCCGGCGTAATCGCGCGGACGCCAGAAGAAGTGGCGGGTCTGCTTGTCCGCGCCCAGCACCACCACCGCCATTTCGCGATCGGCGGCGTCGCGCACGAGGATCTGGCATTCCGGATGGGTCAACTCGAACAGGGCGGAGCGGATTTCTTCCGGCCGCGTCAGCAGAAAATCGGGATCGGACTCTTTGGGGCTCATGGTGCGTGTGATTTTTGCGCCGGCGGAAGGCGGGGAGGGGGGGCGTTAACGCGGGACTTGCATATTCTGAGGCAAATCGGGCGTTCCTGGCGCGCCAGCCGTGCGTTGGGACCGGGCGTTGAGCAGGGCTTCCTTGGCGGCTTCGGCGCCGCCGGACTCGACCCGATAGAGCCATGCCAATAATTCCGCCACCGCGACGTACAGCTGGGGCGGGATCTGCGCGTCCAGGTTGACCTGCATCAGCAGGCCCACCAGCTCGGGCGATTGGTGTACGTAAAGGCCGTTGTCTTTTGCCGTGCGGATGATGGTGTCGGCCAACGTGCCGTAGCCCTTGGCGACGATCCGTGGCGCGGCGTCCACATCGTTGTAGGACAGGGCGACGGCGACCTGGCGATCGGCGCCGGCGTCCTGCTGCTTGCTGGCGGCGTTCAAAACAATTCCTCGAGGGCCGGCGCGTGCGCGGCCACTGTCAGGTCGGACAGGGTCAGGCCGGCGGCGTGCATGCGTTGCCGCAGTACGCTGCCCGCCTGGGAGATTTCAGCGTCGCTTTCGGGCGCCACGATATTCATGACCAGCTGATCGCCGGCCAGGTTCATGCGGACTTCCACCGTGCCCAGTCGCGGCAGGTTCAGCACCACGCGCGTGGCCCAGCTCTGGCCGGCTTCGACGGGGTTGCCGCCGGGGATGGAGTCGTCCTGTTCGCGGCGCACTTCCCACCACATCGGCGCGCCTTGCCAGGCCGAGCCTTCCCACGCCAGGGTCTGGTTGGCGAAGACTTCAAGCTGTTGGCGCACGACCAGCGCCGCATCCGGATGGATGCCGGGCGGGGTCGACGGCGCCGTGCCCGGCTGCGAGCCGGACCAGGTCACCGCGGTGCCATGGGTGGGCTGGCCGTCGGCCTGCAGGGTCATCGGGGCCGACGTGGTCGGCAGGCCGAAGCGCAAATTGTCGGCCAGCAGCGAGCGATTTTCGCCAGCCGGATTGATGCGCGGCATGACGTCGGGATTCAAACGGGCTTGCGGTTCGCGCGCCAGTTCGGCGGCGTCGCGCTGGCCGAACGCCATGTCGGCCAGGTGCGATTCGTAGAACAGGCCGCTCTGTTGCAGGGTCTGCTTGAGCGCCTGGGCCAATTGCGCAGGTTGCGGGCCGGCGCCGGGCAGCGCGGGCGCGCGTGCCGCCATGGCCGCCAATGCGGAATCGGCCAGGCGGGCGCGGCTGGCGGCCGGGTTGGCGCCGTCGGCGGCGCCATCGGCCGCAGCATCAGCGCCGGTCTCGGCGGCAAGGGCGGCCGTCGTGGCCTGGGCGTGCGCGTCGGCCTTGGCCTGTGCGCCGGCAGCCTGACCGGTCTGGCTCGCCAGGGCAGCAGCGGCGCCGCGGGCGGCGGCATCGCTGCCTGGCGCGCCGGCGGCCGGTGTCTGACCGCGGGTCGCCGCGGCGTCGGGTTGGCTGTCGGAGGGCGTTTCGCCCGCGGCTTCACCCTCGGCCCACAGCGGCGTCTTGCCGGCAAGGGCCGGGGCGGTATCGGGATACTGCGCCAGCAGGGTCAGGATGGTACGAGCGGTCTGCCCCAGGATGGTGGGGGCGGATCCGGTGATGTCGGCGCTGAGAAAACGCGCGCGTGTCGCGGCCGTCAGTTCCGCCTTGTCGACGATATCCTGGATGGCCTTGTTCTGCGGGCCTTGCTGGGCAACCGCGTCGTCCCCACCCGCGCCGACATTGACCGCCGTGCCCGGCGGGTTGACGGCGTCCTGGCGCGTGGTGTCCTTGCCCTGCTGAGCCAGCTGGGTGCCAAGGACTGCGTCCAGTCGCTGAACCAGCAGCGAACTGAGCGCGGTGGGACCGATGCTCATACGGCGCGCGCCTTGAGGCCACCGTAGGCGCGCAGGGCGCCTTGTTGACGCTTCATGCGGCCCAGCAGGTCGCTCATGCGGGCGAGTTCGGGCATGGCCAGATCTCGCGTGTGTGCATCGTTTTCGAGGATCTGAACCAGCATGTCATGCTTCTGGCGGCGTTCGTCATCGTCGAGAGGCTCGACGGTGCCGATGTGGCGGATGCGCTCCACGACTTCGCAATACGCTTGTCCGTGGCTGAGCACGCTGTTCCAGTCTTCCGTTTTCGCCGCGTTGAGCATCGAGGCTGTCACGGAAACGATTTCCCGATAAAGCTCCAGTATTTGCGGGGAATGCGAAGTCATAAGAGACCTTGTGCCGGTCGGCGGCGTAATTCTTACTATTGTGAATAAAACAACTTAAACGGCAGCGGCCGGGCGGTCGACCGAGGTCTGCCAGGCTTCTTGCAGATCGGCCAGCAGGCGGTCGGCCTCGTCCAGGCCCGCCACGTCACCCTTGATGTTCGAGGTGACCAGTTGACGCAGGATGTAGTCGTAAAGGGAATCGAGATTGGCGGCCAGCTTGTCTTCCTGGGGATTGGCCAGTGCTTGCTTCAGGCCTTCGTCCACCAGGCGCATGGCATGGTTGATGGCCTTGCCGCGCTCGGCGACATTGCCTTCTTCCAGGTGGTGTTTGGCCTTGCCGATGGCAACCCGCGCGCCGCTATATAGCAGCGAAATGAGCCGTTCGGGCGAGGCGCTGAGGACCTGGGTCTCCAGACCCACGTCCTTGTAGGAACTGACCGAATAGGTTGCGTCGGGGCGCCGGGATGCGTAAGCCATGATGTATTAGGATTTCGAGTTGCTCAGCGCTTCGAATTGCTGGGTCAGGTAGCTGCTGGTGCTGTTCATCTGCGCGACAAAGGCGTCCAGGGCCACGAACTTGGCGCGCAAGGTGGCGATATCGGCGTCGATACGCGTCTTGGTGCTGTCGTAGTTGTCCTGCAGCGTGTCGTAGGTGGTTTGCAGGCCATCCGTGCGGTTGTCGAGCGTGCCGCCGGTTTGCAGCATCGTCGTGGTCGCGTTGGTGAACTTGGTGCCCAGGCCGCTGGTGCCGAACAACAGGTTCTTGACGTCGTCCGGGTTGTTGACCAGCGCCTCGGTCATCTTGTTGACGTCGATCTTCAGCGTGCCGTTCTTCGCGTCCGTATCCGTGGTGATGCCCAGGTCGGCCAGCGAGGCGATGGTGCCGCCGGTGTTGGTCACGCGCAGGGCTTGCGCCAGCGCGGTCTGGATGGTGCGAATGGTGCTGTCGCCGGTCAGGACGGAACCGGTGTCGGTGGTCGTGTCGAACGCGGTGGCGGTGGAGATCAGCGACGCCACGGTGTTGTAGGCCGTGACGAAAGACTGGATCGCGGTGGCCTGGGCCGTCGTGTCGGTGGTGATGCGCAGCGAATCGGGAGCGGTGGTCACCTTGCTCAGGGTCAAGGTGACGCCGTCGATGGCCGAGTCGACCGTGTTGGTGGGGCTGGTGACCGTAATGCCGTTGACCGTGATCGAGGCATCGGTCGCGGCGTCGCCCACGCGCGTCACGGTGGAGCCGGTCGCGCCGGCGCCGTAGTTCAGCTGGCCCGCCAGGGTGGTGTTGCCGGCCACGCTCAGGCTGGACACCGCCGCCTTGGTGCCGGTCGTGCTGGACGTCAGCATCAGGTAGCTGTTGCCGCTGCCGTCGCTGATGATGGACGCCTTGATGCCCAGCTTGCTGTTGCCGTTGATCGCGCTGGCGACGCCGTTGAGCGACGTGTCCGAGCTCAGGTCGACGGAAGCCGAGGTGCCGTCGGCCAGGGTCACGGTCAGCGTGCCGCCGGTGCCGTTGGCCAGCGTGCGGCTGGTGAAGGCGCCCGTGCTCAGCGTTTCGGACGTGGCCAGCGAATTGACCTGGATGCTGTAGTTGGCGGAGACGGCGCTGGATTTCGCCGTGGCGGTGAAGCCTTCACCGGTCACCACGGCCTTGGCCGCGTTGTACGTGTCGGCGCTGGTCAGGGCCTTGGCGGCTGTCTGCAGCGACTCGATCGCGCTCTGGATCGTCCCGTAGGCGGTGATCTTGCTCTGGATTTCGCTTTGCTGGGTCTGGATATTGGTAAGCGCGACCTCAGCATTCTCTTGCAGGCTGTCCAGGATATCTTGCAGCGGCAGGTTCGAGCCCGATCCCAACGAGGATACGGAGGCGGTGCTGCTGCTGGAAGTCGAGGTAGTGGTGACCATGCGGAGAATCCTTCTTTAGATGCATATTCTGGCAAATCCCGGGCAAGACGTATGCGCCGGGAAATGGGCATAACTCGGTCCTGTTTGGGGCTTTCGTGCCCGCTTCGGCAAAAGCGCTGGCCCCAGGCGGACTTACGGTAGAGCGCTCAGGCGGTTGTCCTGATGGCGGAGCCCTGGAAATCGGTAATCATCTTGGCGATCTGCAGCACGGTTTCGCTGGGGATGGTCTTGATGGTGTCCCCACTTTTCGTGTCCTTGATCGAGACGACCACGCGCTGCGTGTCCTCGTCGATGGAAAACGACATCTCCGTGGACCAGGCTTCCATCTGCTCATTGAGCTTGTCGAGCGCCTTGTCGATGGGCAATTTGCTGGCGCCCTGTTCCGACGTGGACGAATCCGACTGGCCGTTTTTGGCGGCGGCGCCGGTGGGCAGGATCGACACGCTCGCGTCGACAGGAACGACAGGAGAGGGGACTTGCGCGGGTACTGCCGTGGTGTGTTGCACGGGCAGGGCCGAAGTACCGATAGGGCTGACAGCCATAAAGACTCCACTTACGCTGCGTCGTCGACGCGTTAATCTGGTTTTCCGTCTGCATAACGGCAGACTGAATCGGAACTTTAGGGGGGACGCATCGCGGCATTTTTCAACACACTAGGGGTTTTCCCAAGCTGATGGCTGCTAAAATCCGCCTGCGCTGGATTTCGACGACTTCTTTATTGCAGCCGTTCGAGTCTTCGCGCTGTTTCGCGCCACCTCCTGGCTTCTCTGCTGTCCCCCATTTGCTGCCTCGCATGTCGCCGATCTCCAAACCGGATTCCTCCAGTTCCCTGGCCCAATGGCTGGCTTATCTTGAAGCGCTGCATCCCAAGGCCATAGAGCTGGGCCTGGGGCGCTCCCGCGAAGTGGCCGAACGCATGGCCCTGTCGCTGGATTGCGTGAAGATCGTCGTCGGCGGCACCAACGGCAAGGGGTCCACCTGTGCCATGCTGGAAGCCATCCTGCTGGCAGCCGGCTACAAGGTGGGGCTGTACACCTCGCCCCACCTGATCGATTTCAACGAGCGCGCACGGGTCAATGGCGAGATCGCCAGCGACGCGGCCCTGATTGAGCAGTTCGTGGCGGTCGAAGCCGCGCGCGGCGACACGTCGCTGACCTATTTCGAATTCACCACGCTGGCCATCCTGCGGCTGTTCGCCACGTTCCCCGGCGCGGGCCTGGATGTGGTGGTGCTGGAAGTCGGCCTGGGCGGCCGTCTGGATACGGTCAATATCGTCGATGCCGATTGCGCCATCGTCACCAGCGTGGACCTGGATCATACGGACCTGCTGGGCGATACGCGGGAAAAGATAGGCTACGAAAAAGCCCATATCTATCGCGCGGGCCGGCCGGCCATCTGCGCGGACCCGGTGCCGCCGCAATCACTGCTGGATCATGCGGCCACCATCGGCGCCGATCTGTGGCTGTTCGGCCGCGACTACAACTACTCCGGCGATCGCCAGCAGTGGAATTACGGCGGGCGCGAGCAGCGCCGCGGCGCCCTGGGCTACCCCGCGCTGCGCGGCGCCAACCAGTTGCTCAACGCCGCCGCGGCGCTGGCTGCCCTGGAATCCCTGCGCGAGCGCCTGCCGGTGCCGCAACAGGCCGTGCGGCTGGGCCTGCTGCAGGCCACCTTGCCGGGCCGTTTCCAGATCCTGCCCGGCCAGCCCACCGTCATCCTGGACGTCGGCCACAATCCGCACGCCGCCGCCGTGCTGGCGCAGAACATCGACAACATGGGTTTCCATCCCTACACCTTTGCCGTGTTCGGCCTGCTGGGCGACAAGGACGTCGGCGGTGTGGTGGCCAAGCTCGCGGGCCGTTTCGATCACTGGTATTGCGCCGGCCTGCCGGGGCCGCGCGGCGGTTCGGGTGACGCCTTGGCCGAGCAGGTGCGCACGGCGCTGCCCGCGCCCGCCAAGGGTGACGAAGCCGCCGGCGTTTCAGCCTGCGCCGACCCCGTCGAAGCCTATGCCCAGGCGCGCGCCCGGGCAGGCGAGGGTGATAGAATCGTCGTGTTTGGATCCTTCCTGACCGTGGCTGCCGTGCTTCAGTCCCTGGGCCGGAAATCCTAGTCCGGCAAAGCCTTGAAAAAAGCCTTGTCGCCTCGAAATACACCTCAGTTCCGCACGCTGTGCGCGCCGACTGCAAGGAATTAGCTCTTCATGGGTTTGTTTACACGGAAAGACCCCGCCCCCGACGCTTCCGCGGGCAAGCCACGTCCATCCGTATCCAGCGAAGCGCAAGCCGCTCAACTGCGGGGACGTGCGCGTCGCCGGTTGGCGGGCGCGGTCGCTTTGGTGCTGGCGGCTGTCATCATTCTGCCCATGGTGCTCGACTCCGAGCCCGCTCGCGTCAGCGACGACATCCCCATCAGCATTCCGAATCGCGGCGCGCCTTACCAGCCGCCAGTCAGCGACCCGCAGGCGCCGCCGCAGCAGTCGGCTGATGCCGGCCAGGCAGGCGCCACGCCGCAACCGCCGGCGCCGACCAGCGGCATGCCCAATGGCAGCGTGCCCAACAATGGCGCCCCGGGCACGGGCAACAGCGGGCAGATCGCCGCCGCGCCGCCGGTCAGCGAGCCCACGCCGCCTGCCCGTCAGCCCGCCACGCGTCCCGAGCCGACCCGGCCAGAGACTCGCACAGAGACGCGCCCTGAACATACGCGGCCGGAGCCCACCCGTCCCGAGACCAAGCCGGAACCCAAGCCGACGCCCAAGCCGGAGCCGCAGCAACGCAGCGACGACGGCGCGCGCGCCATGGCCCTGCTGGAAGGCCGTTCCGCCCCGGCACCCGCGCCGGCCAAGCCGGCGGCGGACAGCAAAGGTAATTTCGTGCTGCAGGTTGCCGCGTACACGTCGCAGGCGGACGCCCAGGCGCGCCGCGACAAGCTGCACGCGGCCGGCGTGACCAACGCCTTCCTGCAAGAATTCACGGCCAGTGGCAAACAGCAGTACCGCTTGCGCGTCGGGCCTTTCCCGTCACGCGAAGCGGCCCAGGCGGCCCAGGCCAGATTGCGTACGCTGGGTTATGACAACGGCTTTATTGCTGCACAGTGACCGGCTTCGATTTCGTCTTGCTGGCGATACTGGGCGTCTCGGCCTTGCTGGGGCTCGTACGCGGCTTGCTGAAGGAAGTGCTTTCGCTGCTCGCGTATGGCCTGGCCTTCGTGGCGTCGATCTGGTGGGGGCCGACCGTCTACGGCTGGCTGGCCAGCATGATAGAAACCACGATGCTGCGCATGGGCGTGGCCTATGCGGCGGTTTTCATCGTCGTGCTGTTGCTGGTCGGGCTGGTCAACATGACGTTGGCGGCCCTGATCCGCACCACCGGCCTGACGCCGGCGGATCATGGATTGGGCGCCTTGTTCGGTTTGCTGCGGGGCATGCTGATCGTACTGGTGCTGGTAGCCGTCGCCGGCTATACGCCGCTGCCGCAAGAGCCGTGGTGGCGTGACGCGATGTTTTCTCATGCGGCCACAGAAGCCGTCATACATACCAAAGGCTGGCTGCCGCCGTCGCTGGCGTCATTACTGCCTTATTGAAAGTGCTCAGCAAATACGTACGCGGACAACGCATTCACTGAGCCCATTCGGATCAACAGGAAATTGCCATGTGTGGAATCGTAGGTGTCATGGGGCGCGGCCCCGTCAACCAGTTGCTTTATGACAGCTTGCTGCTGTTGCAGCATCGGGGTCAGGATGCGGCGGGGATCGCCACCGCACAGGGCAATCAGTTCAATATGTACAAGGCGCATGGCCTGGTGCGGGACGTGTTCCGTACCCGCAACATGCGTTCGCTGCCGGGTACCAGCGGCGTCGGCCAGGTGCGCTATCCCACCGCGGGATCGAGCGATTCCGAGGAAGAGGCCCAGCCGTTCTACGTCAACGCGCCGTTCGGCATCATGATGACGCACAACGGCAACCTGACCAACTGGCGCGAGCTGCGCGAGTCGCTATTCCGTGTCGACCGTCGCCACATCAACACCAACTCCGATTCGGAAGTGCTGTTGAACGTGCTGGCCCACGAGCTGCAATCCGCCGCCAACGGCGTGTCGCTGGACGATGACGCGATCTTCCGCGCCGTCGGCGCCGTGCATCGTCGCGTCAAGGGCGCATATGCCGTGATCGCGCAGATCGCCGGCTACGGCCTGCTGGGCTTCCGCGATCCGAACGGCATTCGTCCCTTGTGCCTGGGCCGCATGGAAACCGACGAAGGCGACGAGTGGATGCTGGCGTCGGAATCGGTGGCGCTGGAAGGCAGCGGCTTCAGCTTCGTGCGCGATATCGCGCCCGGCGAGGCCGTGTTCGTCGACCTGGACGGCCGCATCGTCAGCCGCCAGTGCTCGGAAAACGCGCAACTGGTGCCGTGTATCTTCGAATACGTGTACTTCGCCCGTCCCGACTCGCTGATGGACGGCGTGTCGGTCTACGATGCGCGCCTGCGCATGGGTGAATACCTGGCCGACAATGTCGCGCGCAGGCTGCGCCTGGGTGACATCGACGTGGTCATGCCCATTCCCGATTCCTCGCGTCCGGCGGCCATGCAGCTGGCGGCCCGCCTGAACCTGGACTACCGCGAAGGTCTGATCAAGAACCGCTACGTGGGCCGCACCTTCATCATGCCGGGCCAGGCGGTGCGCAAGAAGTCCGTGCGCCAGAAGCTCAATGCCATCGGCATGGAATTCAAGGGCAAGAACGTGCTGCTGGTGGACGACTCCATCGTGCGTGGCACCACCAGCCGTGAAATCGTCGACATGGCCCGCGCGGCCGGCGCCAACAAGGTGTATTTCGCCTCCGCGGCGCCTCCGGTGCGTTTCCCCAATGTGTACGGCATCGACATGCCGACGCAGAAGGAACTGATCGCCACCGGCCGTACCGACGAGGAAATCGCCCGGACCATCGGCGCCGACGCGCTGGTCTACCAGGACCTGCACGATATGCAGCAGGCGGTGCGTGACCTGAACCCGGCGATGGCCCGTTTCGAAGCGTCCTGCTTCGACGGCCAGTACGTCACCGGCGACATCACGCCCGAGTACCTGGAGCGCCTGGGCCAAAGCCGCAATCAGGATGAAAATCAGGAAAGCGGTGGCCTGCAGTTCAATATGGGCTACGCCGCCAACGACGCCTGATTCTTTGATTCAGGTAAAAAACGGGACACCCATCGCAAGACGGGTGTCCCGTTTGTTTTATGCGCGCCGCCGCGCGCGGGGGTGTCAGGCGCGCTTGAGCAGCGCCGCCAGCGACAGCAATGCCAGCACCACGAACAGGGCCAGGCTCCACAGGGCGTATTCGACGCCCAGCACCTTGACCACGGCTTCCGCGCACGTGGCATAGGCGCCGAAGACCTGGGGCACCGCGGTGTCCAGCCCCAGGCTGGCCACGAAGCGGTCGGCGAAGGTCTGGGCGCAGGACAGCAGCTTGGACGCCACCGTGTACTGGTAGTAAGCGGCCCACACGCCGCAGGCCGCCAGACCCAGGCCCAGCAGGGCGCCCAGGCGGCGCAGCACGCCACCGCCAAGGGCGGTCAGCAGGCACACCACCCCCACGGCCAGGTAAATCAGACGTTGCAGCACGCAGTAGGCGCAGGGCTGCATGTCGAACACGTATTGCGAGATCAAGGCGACGCCGACGGCGGCGAAGGACAGCAGGGCAATCAGGAGCAGCAAACGTCGATTTGAGGCAAACATGGGGTTCCTACGATGGATGGCGCCGAAGGGCAATGCCATGAGAGAGGTTTAATGCGCCCGGAGTTCCAGCAGCGTGCCAAGCAGCAGCTCGTGGACGCCGTCCCAGACGATCTGCACGCCCAGGCACAGCAGAATGAAAGCGGACAGGCGCATGAAGACACTGGTCCCGCTTTCGCCCAGCCGATAGAGGAATTGCGCGGCGAAACGCAGGCAGATATACAGGATGAACGATACCAGCAAGACGCCGGGCAGGGAGCCCGCCAGCCGTACCAGGCTGGCCAGATGATTCTGGTCGCGCAGTTGCGCGCCTATGGTGATGGCCGCCGCGATCGAGCCGGGTCCGCAGCTGATGGGAAACGTCAGGGGATAGAAGGCGCGCGCCTTGGCCATCTCCGGCGTAAAGGACTCGGCCATGCGGGCCGCGCGGCCCGCGCCGCCGTCGGTCGAGTTGACCAGCCGCCAGGCACTGGCCACCACCAGCATGCCGCCGCCCACCCGCACGATGGCCAGTGACAGGCCGAAGAACGACAGCAGCACGTTGCCGGCCACCATGGCCACGGTCACCATCAGGCACACGTTGATGGCCACGCGCTTGGCCAGCGCCAGGCGCGTGGCGCTGGACGCGCCTTCAGTGAGGGTCCAGAAGATGGGTGCGACGGAAGGGGGATTGAGGATGGGCAGCAGGGTCGCCAGCGCGAACAGGAAGCTGCGGCTGAAAATCAGCACGTATTCGTTCGTCAACATGGGTGGGCCGGCTTCCTCATGGAAACCCAGGATTGTAAGCGGCCAGGGCCTGCCATGGATGGGCAGGCCCGCTGTGCTGATCCGTCTATTTTGCGTCTATTTGTCGCAACATTCAGGCGGCTGCCTTGTTGGCGTTCTCGCCGGACAGGGCTTCCAGGATGTCGCGCTCGAACTGCATCTGCTGGCGCGGCCGCTCCAGCGACGCGCCTTCCAGAATGAAGACGTCTTCGACGCGGTCGCCCAGGGTCATCACCTTGGCCATCTGCAGGTTCACGGCATGGCGCGCGAAAACCCGGGCCAGGGCGTGCAGCAGGCCGGAGCGGTCGGTGGCCGTCACTTGCAGGCGCCACGACTTGCTGCGCTCGTCGGGCTGCAGTTCGACCTGCGGCGGCACCGGGAACATGCGTGACATGCGTGACAGGCGTGAACGGCCATAGACGGCGCCTTGCGTCGTGGGCGCCTGCGCGGCCGTGCGGGCGTCGCGCAGCTTCTGGGACAGCTCGTGTTCCACCAGCGTGGCCTGGGCGCGCAGGTCCTGCTGGCCCTCCGGCAGCAGCACGATGAAGCTGTCCAGCGCGTAGCCGTGCCGGGTGGTGTGGATGCGCGCGTCCTGGATGCTCAGGGATCTGGCGTCGAAGAAGCCGCAGATCACCATGAACAGGTCCGGCACGTCACGGGTGTAGACCATCACCTGCAGGCCTTCGCCCTGTTCGGTGGGGCGCGCCTTGACCACGGCGTCCGCGGGCGCGGGACGATGGTAGAGGTGGCGCGTATGCCAGGCGATGTCGGAAGCGTCGTGGCGCAGGAAATAGGCCACATCCAGCTGTTTCCAGAATGATTCGCGGGCGTCGTCGCGCAAGCCCACCAGGCGCGTCAGGCGCGCGGCCTCGGACTTGCGGTCGTTGAGTACGGTGTGGGCGTCGGCCTGGCCGCCGCCCAGGGCGCGCAGGGTCAGGCGATACAGGTCTTCCAGCAGCTTGCCTTTCCAGGCGTTCCAGACTTTCGGGCTGGTGCCGCGTATGTCGGCGACGGTCAGCAGGTAAAGGGCGGTCAGATGGCGCTCGTCCTTCACCGCGGCGGCGAAATCGCGGATCACGTCCGGGTCGGACAAATCGCGTTTTTGCGCCACGGTCGACATCAACAGATGCTGGCGCACCAGGAACTCGACCAGCTCGGCGTCGGCCGGCGCCAGCCCGTGGTCGTGGGCGAAGCGGCGCACTTCGCGCGCGCCCAGTTCGGAGTGGTCGCCGCCGCGGCCTTTGGCGATGTCGTGGAAGAGGGCGGCGACGTACAGCAGCCAGTGGTCGTTCAGTTCGGATGCTAGCTGGCTGGCCAGCGGATACTCCTGCGCGTGCTCCGGCATCGTGAAGCGGCGCACGTTGCGGATCACCTGCAGCGTGTGCTGGTCCACTGTGTAGACGTGGAACAGGTCATGTTGCATCTGCCCGACGATGCGGCGGAATACCGGCAGATAGCGCGGCAGGATGTTCAGCATCGTCATGCGTCGCAACTCGTGCACGATGCCCGTCGGTTGCTGCAGGATCTGCAGGAACAGCTTGCGGTTGACCGGGTTGCGGCGGAACTGCGCGTCGATGCGGTCGCGTGCATGCCAGATGGCGCGCAAGGTGCGCGCCGACATGCCCTTCAGGTGCTGGTGCTGCTGCATCGTCAGGAAGGCGCGCAGCAGCAGGGTCGGATTGCGCTCGAAGGCGTCGTCGCGAATGATGTCCAGGCGGCCATGCAGGCTGCGGAAGTCATCGTCGATGGCGCGGGCGTCTTCGGCGGGGCGCGGGAACAGCCGCTCCTCGATGTTCTGCACCAGGATGGTGTTGAGCTGGGTCACCAGGCGTGCCGCCCAGTAATAACGCTGCATCAGCAGCTCGCCGGCGCGTCGCGTGGCGGTGGCCTTGATGCCATAAACCTCGGCCAGGGCGGGTTGCAGGTCGAACAGCACGCGGTCTTCGCGGCGTTTGGCCAGCAGGTGCAATTCGATCCGCAGGCGTTTGAACGCCTGCTCGGCCTTGCGCAGGTCGCGCGCCTCGGAGTCGGTCAGCAGGCCGGCCTTGGCAACCTCGCGCCAGCTCTCGCCGAAGCCGGCGGCCCGCGCCATCCACAGGATCACCTGCAGGTCGCGCAGGCCGCCAGGCGATTCCTTGCAGTTCGGTTCCAGGGCGTAGGGCGTGTCCTGGTAGCGCGCGTGGCGCTGCTGCATTTCGCTGCGCTTGGCGCGGAAGAAGGCATCGGGATCCAGGCAGGCATGCATGGCCGTGTCGAACTGCTTCATCAGCGCCCGGCTGCCGGCCAGCCAGCGCGACTCCAGCAGCGCGGTCTCGACCGTGATGTCGGCCAGGGCTTCCCGTTCGCAGTCCTTGATGGTGCGCACGCTGTGGCCCGGCTCCATGCCCAGGTCCCACAGTGCCGCCACCAGCTGGCCGATGGCGCTTTCGTCCGCTTCGGACGGCGCGTGGGGCAGCAGGATCAGCAGGTCGACGTCGGAATAGGGGTAGAGCTCCCCGCGGCCGTAGCCGCCCACCGCGGCCAGCGCGGCGCCGTGGGGCAGGGGGCACTGCTTGACCAGCTCGCGCAGCGTATGGTCGGTGATGCGGCGCAACTCGTGCAGCAGCGTGTCGGGCCGTTCATGCGCGCGGAAGGCTTCGATGGCCTTGTGGCGGCTTGCACGCATGCGCTCGCGTAGCGCGGGAAGGTCCGTGGCGGTCATGGCGAGGTCCGGCTGCGACGTAGGCACAAGAGGGCGTTCAAAAATGTGAGGGGCCGCAGGGCCGCCCGGCGGCCCCACGGACAGCGCGATCAGGCGGCCGGGGCGGCTACCGTCTCGGTAATAAAGGCCGGCGGCGCCGGCATCTCCGGCGACACGGTCAGCACTTCGTAGCCGGTTTCGGTGACCAGCACGGTGTGTTCCCATTGCGCGGACAGGCTGTGGTCGCGCGTCACCACGGTCCAGCCGTCGGACAGCTGGCGGATTTCGCGGCGCCCGGCGTTGATCATGGGCTCGATGGTGAAGATCATTCCCGGCACCAGTTTCACGCCGGTGCCCGGCTTGCCGTAGTGCAGCACCTGGGGATCTTCGTGGAAGCGCCGGCCCACGCCGTGGCCGCAGAATTCGCGCACCACCGAGTAGCCCTTGCCTTCGGCATACTTCTGGATGGCATTGCCGATATCGCCCAGGGTGGCGCCACCGCGCACCTGCTGGATGCCCAGCCACATGCATTCGTAGGTGGTTTCGGTCAGGCGGCGGGCCAGGACGGACGGTTCGCCCACGTAATACATGCGGCTGGTGTCGCCGTACCAGCCATCCTTGATGATGGTGACGTCGATATTGACCACGTCCCCGCTTTTCAGCACCTTGTCGCCGGGAATGCCGTGGCAGACCTGATGGTTCACCGACGTACAGATGGCGCCGGGGAAGGGCGGATATCCGGGGGGCGCGTAGCCCACGGTGGCCGATTTGGCCTGCAGCGTGTTGGTGACGTAATCGAGCGCCAGGCGATCGAGTTCGCCCGTGGTGACGCCCGGTTTAACAAACGGGGTCAGATAATCGAGTACGCGTGCGGCGCCCTGGCAGGCCAGGCGCATTTTGTCCAGATCGGCGGGGTCGGTGACTATGCCCATGTATTAGCTTGAGTTCGGTGTGCGAAAAATAGTAGAATTATAGGCTTACCCAAAAAAGCACGGGTAAGAGTGAAGTGAAATGGCAGTAAACCCTAGAAGTGAAATCGCGTACTGCCGCCACCCAGGGTGTCGTCGCGAGGCAGGTCCGGCAAATCCAGACGCCGGGCGCCCGCAACGATACAGGCGCAGTACAAGACCCAAACCCTCGGAGAGAACATTATGTCCCTCATGCGCGAAATGCTGGAAGCCGGTGTCCACTTTGGTCACCAAACCCGTTACTGGAACCCCAAGATGTCGCAGTACATCTTCGGCCATCGTAACAAGATTCACATCATCAACCTGGAACAGACGGTCGCCAAGTACCAGGAAGCCACCAAGTTCGTGAAGCAGCTGGCTGCTCGCGGCGGCAACATCCTGTTCGTCGGCACCAAGCGCGCTGCCCGTGAAATCGTCGCCGGCGAAGCCGCGCGGGCCGGCCAGCCCTACGTCGATGCCCGTTGGCTCGGCGGCATGCTGACCAACTTCAAGACGGTCAAGACCTCGATCAAGCGCCTGAAGGACATGGAAGTCGTCGTCGCCGAAGGCGGCGCCGAGCGTATGATCAAGAAGGAAGGCCTGCTGTTCCAACGCGAACTGGACAAGCTGAACAAGTCGATCGGCGGCATCAAGGACATGAACGGTCTGCCCGACGCTCTGTTCGTCATCGACGTCGGCTACCACAAGATCGCCATCGCCGAAGCGCGCACGCTGGGTATCCCGGTCGTGGCCGTGGTTGATACCAACCACTCGCCCGACGGTATCGACTACGTCATCCCCGGCAACGACGACTCGGCCAAGGCCATCGCGCTGTACGCCAAGGGTATCGCTGACGCCGTGCTGGAAGGCCGCGAACAGAACCTGAACGGCGTGGTTGAAGGCGCCGGTGAAGAAGGTCAGGAAGAATTCGTGGAAGTGCAGGACGGCCAGGCGTAATACGCCGGTTGTTCAATACGGTCTGGCGGCGTGTTGCGCCGCCGCCGTAGTGCCGGGTGCGAACCCGGGCACGCCTCACGCAGCAAAACCACATGCCCCGGCCCGCCGGGGCGTGTTTTAGAAAGAATGGAGCAAAGCATGGCTGAAATTACCGCTTCGATGGTCAAGGAACTGCGCGAAAAGACTGACGCGCCGATGATGGAGTGCAAGAAGGCACTGACCGAAGCCGAGGGCGATCTGGCCCGCGCCGAGGAAATCCTGCGCGTCAAGCTGGGCAACAAGGCCAGCAAGGCTGCCGCCCGCGTCACCGCCGAAGGCCTGATCGGTCTGTTCATCTCGGCCGACGCCAAGCAAGGCGCCGTCATTGAAGTCAACTGCGAAACCGACTTCGTCGGCAAGAACGCCGACTTCGTCGACTTCGTCAACAAGCTGGCCGAACTGGTCGCCGTGAAGAACCCGGCTGACGTGGCTGCCCTGGGCGCGCTGCCCTTCGCTGAAGGCACCGTCGAATCGACGCGCGCCGGCCTGGTCGGCAAGATCGGCGAAAACATCTCGGTGCGCCGCTTCAAGCGTATCGAAACCACCGACAAGCTGGCCAGCTATGTGCACGGCGGCCGTATTGGTGTGTTGGTCGAGTTCGCCGGCGCTGACAGCGTGGGTAAGGACCTGGCCATGCACATCGCCGCCACCAAGCCCAAGGCCCTGAACGCCGACGGCGTCCCGGCTGCCGACATCGCCGCCGAGCGCTCGGTTGCCGAGCAGAAGGCTGCCGAATCGGGCAAGCCGGCTGACATCGTCGCCAAGATGGTCGAAGGTTCGGTGCAGAAGTTCCTGAAGGAAGTGACGTTGATGTCGCAGCCTTTCGTCAAGAACGACAAGCAGTCGATCGAACAGATGCTCAAGGCCGAAAACGCCAAGATCGCTCAATTCGCCCTGTTTATCGTCGGCGAAGGCATCGAGAAGAAGGTTCTCGACTTCGCAGCCGAGGTGGCCGCGGCGGCGGCTGGCACGGCCTGATAGGCACCTAGCCCGGCTTTTCGCGTATCTTTACCAGCAGGCCGGCACTAGGCAAAGTCTAGGCCGGCCTGTTTCTTGTCTTACACTTTCGTCGGATCGAACCTAAAAGGGATAGCGCCTATGGCAACCAGATCGTATAAACGGGTTCTTCTCAAGCTGTCCGGCGAGGCCCTGATGGGCGAGGATGCCTTCGGGATCAACCGCGCGACCATCGGGCGCATGACCGAAGAAATCGCCGAAATCGCTGCCATGGGCGTTGAACTCGCCATCGTCATCGGCGGCGGCAACATTTTTCGCGGCGTGGCGCCGGGTGCCCAGGGCATGGACCGGGCCACCGCCGACTATATGGGCATGATGGCCACCATCATGAACGCCCTGGCCCTGCAGGATGCCCTCAAGCACCGCAGCGTCGATACGCGCGTGCAATCGGCGCTGAACATCGAACAGGTCGTCGAACCCTACATCCGCCCGAAGGCGCTGCGCTACCTCGAAGAGGGCAAGGTCGTCATTTTCGCGGCGGGTACCGGCAATCCCTTCTTCACCACCGATACGGCCGCCGCGCTGCGCGGTGCCGAAATCGGCGCTGAAATCGTCCTCAAGGCCACCAAGGTCGACGGCATCTACAGCGCGGATCCCAACAAGGATCCCGAAGCGACCCGTTATTCCCGCATCAGTTTCGATGAAGCCATCGTGCGCCGCCTCGAAGTCATGGACGCAACGGCTTTCGCCCTGTGCCGCGACCAGAAGCTGCCCATCAAGGTGTTTTCCATCAATAAATCGGGAGCCTTGAAGCGCGCCGTCAGCGGCGAAGACGAAGGCACGCTGGTCCACGTTTGAACATAAGGAGTCGCCATGAGCGTCGCAGACACCAAAAAATCGGCTGAATCACGCATGAGCAAGTCCCTCGAGACGCTCAAGGTGAATCTGTCCAAAATTCGCACCGGGCGCGCCCACACCGGCATCCTGGATCACGTGCAGGTGGAGTACTACGGTTCGCCCGTGCCCGTGGGGCAGGTGGCCAACGTCAACCTGATCGACGCTCGTACGCTGAACGTGCAACCCTACGAAAAGCATATGGCCGGCCCGATCGAAAAGGCCATCCGTGATTCGGACCTGGGCCTGAACCCGGTGTCGATGGGTGAAACCATCCGCGTGCCGATGCCCGCACTGACTGAAGAGCGTCGCCGCGACCTGACCAAGGTCGTGCGCAACGAAGGCGAGGACGCCAAGATCGCCGTGCGCAACCTGCGCCGTGAAGCCAACGACACCTTGAAGAAGCTGGTCAAGGACAAGACGATCTCGGAAGACGACGAGCGCCGCGCACAGGATGACGTGCAGAAGCTGACGGATCGTTGCGTCGCCGACATCGACAAGATGATCACCCAGAAAGAAGCGGAGATCATGACCGTCTAGTCGACGGCATGCCACCACTCATGGGTTTGCTCAGTTCCACCCAGGCCGTTCCCGAAATCTCGGCGGTCCCCCAGCACGTTGCCATCATCATGGATGGCAACGGTCGTTGGGCCACGCGGCGCCATTTGCCTCGCACGGCCGGTCACGCCAAGGGCGTGCAGGCGGTGCGCCGTGTCGTCGAAGGCTGCGGACGCCTGGGCGTGCGCTATCTGACGCTGTTCGCCTTCAGTTCCGAGAACTGGCGGCGCCCGGCCGAGGAAGTGTCGCTGCTCATGCGCCTGTTCGTACAGGCGCTGGAGCGCGAAGTCGACAAGCTGGATTCGCAGGGCGTGCGCCTGCGGGTCGTGGGCGACCTGTCGCCCTTCGAGCCGCGCCTGCGCGACCTGATCGATCAGGCGCAGGCGCGCACCGCCCACCACGACCGCCTGCACCTGTCGATCTGCGCCAACTATGGCGGTCGCTGGGACGTCCTGCAGGCGACCAAGCGCATGCTGGCGGAAAACCCCCAGCTGGCCCAGCAGCCTGACGGCATCGACGAAGCCACGCTCTCGCGCTATCTGTCGATGGCCTGGGCGCCCGAGCCCGATCTGTTCATCCGCACCGGCGGAGAGCAGCGCATTTCCAATTACCTGATCTGGCAATTGGCCTACACCGAGCTTTATTTCACCGACCGCTACTGGCCGGATTTCGGCGCCGCCGAACTGGCGGAAGCGTTCGAGTGGTACCGCACCCGCGAGCGCCGTTTCGGCCGTACCAGCGCCCAGTTGGGCAAGCGCTGACGCGCCTGTCCGCGGTGCGCGATCACAGGAGATTCACCGCATGCTAGGCCAGCGTATCGCCACCGCCATCGTTTTGCTGATTGTTTTGGGCCTGGCCATGAGCGTCGCCACGCCCTGGCCGTTCGTGGCGTTGCTGGCGCTGGCCACCGGCTGCGCCGGCTGGGAGTGGCTGCGCCTGACCCTGCCTGGCACGACCAAGCTGGCGGGCGCGGGTGCCGCCGGCTCTGGCTCCGGATACGGCGCCGTCATCGGCGGCGTGCTGCTGGCGCTGGTCAGCCTGGTCCTTGCCGCCCTGTGGCTGCAGACGCCCACGTCAGAAGCCAGCCTGCGCTCCGTGGGCTTCATGTTCAGCATCGTCGTCCCCGTGGCCGTCATTCTCTGGATCGTCGTCGCCGTCCCGACCGTGGTGCGCGGCCGCGCCGACGTGGCGCCGGCCAGCCTTGGCCTGAGCCTGTTCGCCGTGCCGGCGCTGCTGGCCGCCTGGGCCGTGCTGGCCATGCTCTTCGTTCAGCGCGGCCCGTGGTTCGTGCTTTCGCTGCTGGCGGTGGTGTGGGTGGCGGATATCGCCGCCTATTTCACCGGCCGCGCTTTCGGCCGCCGCAAGCTGGCGCCCCGCGTCAGTCCGGGCAAGACCGTCGAGGGCGCCCTTGGTGGCATCCTGGCCGTGGTGCTCTGGATCGCGGTCAGCAGCCTGTGGGCGCCCACCTTCGGCGCGGCCCTGGTGGCGCGTTGGGGCTGGGCCGGCGCCTTGCCGCTGGCCGTGGTGCTGGCGGCGCTGTCCATCATCGGCGATCTGTTCGAGTCCCTGCTCAAGCGGCGGGCCGGCCGCAAGGATTCCAGCGCCCTGTTGCCGGGCCACGGCGGCATCTACGATCGCATCGACGCAGTGCTGCCCGTGGCGCCCTTGGCGTTCATTCTTATCGGAGTCGGGTTTTGAGGGCATTTCAACGCATCGCCGTTCTGGGTTCCACGGGCTCCATCGGGGATAGCACGCTTGACGTGATCGCGCGTCATCCCGAGCTTTTTGGGGTTTATGCCCTGTCGGCCTTCAGCCGCATGGAAAAGCTGGCAGAGCAGGCCGCCGCCACGCGCGCCGCCGTCGTGGCAGTGCCAGACGCCGCCGCCGCGGGCCGTTTTCGCGACGCCTGGAGCGCCGGCAAATACAAGGCCGCCATGCCCGAGGTCCGCGTGGGTGTCCAGGCCCTGGCCGATACGGCCGCCGATGCGGGCTGCGACACTGTGGTGGCCGCCATCGTCGGCGCCGCCGGCTTGCCGTCGTCGCTGGCGGCAGCCCGAGCCGGTAAACGCATTCTGCTGGCCAACAAGGAAGCGCTGGTCGCCGCCGGGTCGCTGTTCATGGCCGCGGTGCGCGACAACGGCGCCGAACTGCTGCCTATCGACAGCGAACACAACGCGATTTTCCAGTGCCTGCCGCACGGCGCGCGCGCCAGCGCGCCGACCGCGCCCGCCGCCGGCGTGCGCCGCCTGCTCATCACCGCGTCCGGCGGACCTTTCCGTCAGCGCGATCCCGCCACCCTGCACGAGGTCACCCCTGACCAGGCCTGCGCCCACCCGAACTGGAGCATGGGCCGCAAGATTTCCGTCGACTCGGCGACCATGGTCAACAAGGGCCTGGAGGTCATTGAGGCACATTGGCTGTTCGCCATGCCGGCGGACCGCATCGAAGTCGTGATCCATCCGCAGAGCGTCGTCCATTCCATGGTGGAGTACGACGACGGTTCGGTGCTGGCGCAGTTGGGCCAGCCGGACATGCGCACCCCCATCGCCTACGGCCTCGGTTTTCCCGACCGGCTGCAAAGCGGCGTCGGCATGCTGGACCTGGTGCGCTGGGGCCGGCTCGATTTCGAAGCGCCCGACCTGCGCCGCTTTCCCTGCCTGGGCCTGTGCTTCGACGCCTTGCGGGCGGGGCAGGGCGCCTGCATCGCGCTGAACGCCGCCAATGAGCTCGCCGTGGCGGCCTTCCTGGCGGGCGATCTGGGCTATACCCGCATCGCCCCGGCCATCGCCGCAGCGCTCCAGTGGCAGGCGGGCCGGCCATCTGTTACGCTGAGCGGCCTGGAGGATGTCCTCGGCCTGGACGCCGAAGTGCGTGCCCTGGTGGCCGAATGGCTTATACATTCCCGGATTTCTTGAAATGCTCCTGACCCTGCTCGCTTTTGCCGTTGCCCTCGGCATCCTGATCACTTTCCACGAGCTGGGCCATTACTGGGCAGCGCGGGCCTGCGGCGTCGACGTCCACCGCTTCTCCATCGGCTTCGGCAAGGTGCTGCTGCGCCGGACCGACCGCAAGGGCACCGAATGGGCCATATCGGCCATTCCGCTGGGCGGCTACGTCAAGATGCAGGACGACCCCGCGCCGGGCGCCACGCCTGAACAGGCCGCGCGCGCGTTCAATGTCCAGCCGGTGCGCAACCGCATCCTCATCGTGGCCGCCGGCCCGGTCTTCAACCTGATCCTCGCCGTACTGCTGTACGCCGGCCTCAATCTGGCGGGTGTGCAGGAGCCGGCCGCCTTGCTGGCCCAGCCGGCCGCCGGTACGCCGGCCGCGCAGGCCGGTTTCCAGTCGGGCGATCGCATTCTTTCCATCGACAATCAGGCCGTCGTGTCCTGGAATGACGCCCGCTGGGCGCTGATGGACCGGGTCACGGACGGTGGCAGCGTCGAATTCGACGTGGCCACGGCGGCGGGCGGCACGCAGCGCCGCACCTTGACCCTGACCGGCAACCACATGGATCCCTCGAAGGGCGATCCCCTGGCCCCGACGGGCCTGCGGCTGCTTGAACCCAAGCCGGTAGTGCGGGGCGTGGTGCCGGGCAGCGCCGGCGAGCGCGCCGGGCTGCGCAATGGCGACGTCATCGTCGGCGTGGCCGGCCAGGCCACCCTGGACGCCGGCCGTGTCGTGGAAATCGTCCAGCAATACCCCGACAAAACGTTGCCGCTGCAAGTGCGGCGCGACGGTGCCGACCTGACTCTGTCGGCGGTGCCGCAGGCCGACCATGACGCCAATGGCCGGGTCATCGGCCGCATCGGCGTGCAATTGGGCGCCGACCTGCCCATGGTCACGGTGCGCTACGGCCTGGGCGAAAGCCTGTGGCAGGGCGCCACCCGCACCGCTGAAACCGCCTGGTTCTCCCTGCGCATGATGGGCCGCATGGTCACTGGCGCGGTGTCCTGGCGCAATATCAGCGGCCCGGTCACCATCGCCGACTACGCCGGCCAGACCGCCCGCATCGGCCTGGCGGCCTATATTTCCTATCTGGCGTTGATAAGTATCAGCCTGGGCGTCCTAAATCTCCTGCCTATCCCCATGCTTGATGGTGGACACCTGCTGTACTATCTGATCGAAATTTTACGCGGCAGTCCGCCGCCCTCGCGCTGGCTGGATATAGGGCAGCGCGCGGGTCTGGGATTGCTGGCGGGGCTGATGGGCCTCGCGCTTTTCAATGATTTCGCCAGGCTTTTCACGTAGCCGCGTGCCATAGACTCTCTTTCTGTCTTAAAATCCTTCGCCATTCGTACGACCCAAGGACTATCCAGGATGCTTTTTCGCAGGCTGTTTCAAAACAAGAAGGGAATGTGGGCGAGCCTTCTTGCCATGCTGCTGTTGCCAGCGCTGGCTCACGCCTTCGAACCCTTCGTCGTACGGGACATCCGCGTTGAGGGCATCCAACGGATCGACGCCGGTACGGTCTTCGGCTACCTGCCCGTCAAGGTAGGCCAGAAGTTCACCGAGGAAGACGCCACCGAAGCCGTGCGCCGGCTGTACGGCAGCGGCTTTTTCAGCGACGTCAGCGTCAATACCGACCGCGATGTGGTGGTGGTGAATGTGCAGGAACGCGCAACCATCGCCTCCATCAGCTTCAACGGCATGCGTGAGTTCGACGCCAAGGCGATCACCACGTCCTTGCAGCAGGTGGGTTTTGCCGAAGGCCGGATTTTCGACCGCTCCATGCTTGAGCGCGCCGAATTCGAACTGAAACAGCAGTACATGACCAAGGGCAAGTACGGCGTCGAAGTGACGGCTACCGTCACGCCGCTGCCGCGCAACCGGGTCGGTATCAGTTTTGATATTTTCGAAGGTGAAGTCGCACGCATCCGCGAAATTCACTTCGTCGGCAACAAGGCTTTCTCGGAAAGCGACCTGCTCGACCAGATTCAGCTGACCACGCCCGGCTGGCTGACCTGGTACACGGACACCGACAAGTATTCGCGCGAAAAGCTCGAAGGCGACGTCGAACGCATCCGTTCCTTCTACCTGGACCGCGGCTATCTGGAATACAACGCCGAGCCGCCCCAGGTGACGATCTCGCCCGATCGCAAGGACATCTTCATCACGTTCACCGTGCATGAAGGCGAGCCCTACAAGGTGCGCAGCGTGAAGCTGGCCGGCAACCTGTTGGGCCTGGACACTGAAATCAACAAGCTGGTCAAGATCAAGGCAGGGGATACGTTCTCCGCCGCCGAGGTCAACGACACCAACAAGGCCATCACGGACTACCTGGGCGAACTTGGCTACGCTTTCGCCAACGTCAACCCGAACCCGCAGATGGATCGTGCCAAGCACGAGACCGACCTGACGTTCTACGTCGATCCCAGCCGCCGCGTTTACGTGCGCCGCATCCAGATCGGCGGCAACACCCGCACCCGCGACGAAGTGGTGCGCCGTGAAATGCGCCAGCAGGAATCCGCCTGGTACGACGCCGGCGACATCAAGATGTCGCGCGACCGGATCGACCGCCTGGGTTACTTCAACGACGTCAACGTCAAGACCGATCCGGTTCCGGGCTCCCCCGACCAGGTCGACGTCAACGTCGACGTGAAGGAAAAGCCCACCGGCATGGTGAACCTGGGTGTGGGTTACGGCTCGACCGACCGCGCCATCCTGTCCGCGGGTATCAGCGAAGACAACGTGTTCGGCAGCGGTACCAACCTGACCCTGCAGTTGAACACCAGCGCCACCAACCGTGCCGCCGTGTTGTCGCACACCGATCCGTACTGGACCAAGGACGGCATCAGCCGCACCACGTCGCTGTACTACCGCCAGACCAAGCCCTTCCTGGACAATGACGGCGAATATCGGGTCAAGACCTACGGCCTGGGCATGAACTTCGGTATTCCTATTTCGGAATACGACCGCATCACGCTGGGCGGCGCCTTCGAGCGCAACCAGATCGATCTGTACGACGACTCCCCGCAGGCTTACCAGGACTTCGTCAAGCAGTACGGCGATTCGACCAACGCGTTCATCTTCACCAGCGGCTGGCAGAAGGACACCCGTGACAGCGCCCTGGCGCCGAACAAGGGCTACTTCACCAAGTTGCAGGCCCAGGCTTCGACCATGGACCTGAAGTACACGATGCTGTCGGGTCAGCAACAGATCTTCCTGCCGCTGAGCCGCAGCTACACGCTGGCCTTGAATGGCATGATCGACTACGGCAATGCCTACGGCGGCAAGGACTACCCGGTCATCAAGAACGTGTACGCCGGCGGTATCGGCACCGTGCGCGGCTATGAAGGTTCGTCCCTGGGTCCGCGCGATACGCTCACCGGCGACTATATCGGCGGTGCGCGCCGTATCGTGGCCAATGCCCAGTTGTACCTGCCGTTCCCTGGCGCCAACAAGGACCGCACGCTGCGCTGGTTCATCTTCACGGACGCCGGCCAGGTCAAGCCGGGTTCGGGCATGCAGTGCACCACCGGCAAGTCCAGCGACCCCGTCACCGATCCTTGCGGCTGGCGCTTCTCGGCTGGTGTAGGCCTGTCGTGGCAGTCGCCGCTGGGTCCGCTGCAGCTGTCCTATGCTCGACCGCTGAACCAGAAGCCGGGCGACGACTCGCAAAGCTTCCAGTTCCAGATTGGTACTGGTTTCTAAAAGCTAGCCAGCAGTGGCTAATGGTGGCCGGATGTTTCCGGCCGCCTGTTACCTATCCGGTTTAGTGGCACAATACCGTTTTGCTAGACCCTATCGAAGGTGAGATTTTCATGATGTCTGATTTCGCACGCAAACTGTCCCGTATCTCCCGCGCGGCCTCCGTCAACCTGATGGGCTCCGTAGTGGTGGCGGGCGCGCTGCTGGCGGGCGGTGCGTATGCGGCTCCCGCCGTGGCGCAAACTACCAAAATCGGCTTCGTCAATACCGAACGGATCCTGCGTGAATCGGGTCCCGCGAAGGCTGCGCAAGCCAAGATCGAGGCCGAATTCAAGCGCCGTGACGATGACCTGCAACGCGCCACCAGCACGCTGCGCTCGCAAGCCGAAAAGTACGACAAGGACGCCCCCGTGCTGTCCGAAGCGGACCGCGTCAAGCGCCAACGCGACCTGAGCAACACCGATGCCGATCTGCAGCGCCGTCGTCGCGAGTTCCAGGAAGACTTCAACCGTCGCCGCAATGAAGAATTCTCCGCCATCGTGGAGAAGGCCAACGCCGCGATCAAGCGTATCGCCGAACAGGAAAACTACGACCTGATCGTGCAAGACGCCGTGACGGTCAACCCGCGTGTCGACATCACCGACAGGGTGATCCAGGCTCTGGGCAAGTAATTTTCGCTTATGCCGATCCTGCTGGATATTGACCATGCACCGTCGCTCGACGAGCTGTTAGCCGCCACCGACACCACGGGTCTTGAGTGGCAGCTGAGCGCCGCTCCCGGCAGGACACTTCCGCGTATCCAGGGGCTGGGCACCTTGTCCAGCGCTGGTGCGACGGAAATCAGTTTCCTTGCCAATCCACGTTACCAGAGCCAGTTGCCCGGCACCCAGGCGGGTGCAGTCATCGTGTCTCCGGATGTGGAGCAGGCACTGGCGGCCGCGGCGCAAGGCGCTGATGCGTCGTCCGCGCCGGGTTTCGCCCGCGTCGTCTGCAAGAATCCCTATCTGCTCTATGCGCGTGTCGCGCAGTGGTTCGAGCGTGCGCGCCGGCCCAAGGCCGCGGCATCCATCCATCCCAGTGCTGTCGTGGCCGCGGACGCGGTCATCGGTGCCAATGTCCGCATTGGCCCTCACTGCGTGGTGGAAGCGGGCGCGCGTATCGGCGACAACGCCGTGCTGGGTCCCGCCTGTGTCATCGGCGTGGGCTCCGCCATCGGCGCTGACAGCCTGTTGCACGCCCGGGTAACGTTGTATGCGGGCGTAACCGTGGGCGCGCGCGCCATCCTGCATTCCGGCTGCGTGCTGGGGGCGGATGGCTTCGGTTTCGCGCCGGATCCGGCGCAGGGCGGTCGCGGTGCCTGGGGCAAGATTCCCCAGTTCGGCGGCGTCAGCGTGGGTGACGACGTGGAAATCGGCGCGAACACCACCATCGACCGTGGCGCGCTGGAAGACACGGTCATCAGTCACGGCGTCAAGCTCGACAACCAGATCATGGTCGCGCATAACGTGCGTATCGGCGCTTTCACGGCGGTTGCCGCCTGCGTCGGTATCGCCGGTTCGACTACCATCGGGGAGCGCTGCACCATAGGCGGTGCCTCGATGCTGTCGGGGCACCTGACCCTGGCGGATGACGTACATGTTTCAGGCGGCACGGCGATTACGTCCAACGTTTCCAAGCCGGGCCGGTACACTGGCGTCTATCCATACGCAGAACATGGAGACTGGCAGCGCAACGCCGCCGTGATACAGCAATTGGGACACATTCGTCGCCGTTTGCGCGACGTGGAAAAAAAATAGGGCAGGATGCCGTCTGCGCCGCCGGGGATAAACTGGCGCCGGCGGGCGCCAGCCCACATCACCGTACGTACTGCAGGAATATTAAAAACATGGAACTCGACATCAAAGGGATCCTGGACCGCTTGCCGCACCGCTACCCGATGCTACTCATCGATCGCGTGCTCGACATCCAGCCTGGTAAATCCATCGTCGCAATCAAGAACGTCTCGATCAACGAGCCGTTCTTCACGGGACACTTTCCCCACCATCCCGTCATGCCTGGCGTCCTGATCCTGGAAGCCATGGCGCAGGCCGCCGCGCTGTTTTCCTTCGCCGACGAAAGCGCGCTGAAGAAAGACGACAACTCGACGGTCTACTATTTCGTCGGTATCGACGGCGCGCGTTTCCGCCGCCCGGTAGTGCCTGGCGATCAGCTTCGCATTGAAGTCGAGGCCGAGCGCCTGAGCCGTACCATCTGCAAATACTCCGGCCGTGCGCTGGTCGACGGCCAGCTGGTCGCCGAGTCCAAGCTCATGTGCGCCATCCGCAGCCTGGAAGTTTAAATGTCCGGAAATATCCATCCCACCGCCGTCGTCGACCCGGCGGCCGAGATCGACAGTAGTGCGGTCATCGGCCCGTACAGCGTGATCGGACCCAACGTGCGCATCGGCGCGGGGACGGAGATAGGCCCACATTGCGTCATCGACGGTGTCACCACCATCGGTCGCGAGAACCGTTTTTACCGGTTCTGCTCGATCGGCGGGATGCCGCAGGACAAGAAGTACGCCGGCGAGCCCACCCGGCTCGAAATCGGTGACCGCAACACCGTCCGCGAATTCGTCACCTTCAACACCGGGACGGTGCAGGACGGCGGCGTTACCACGATAGGCAGCGACAACTGGGTCATGGCCTATGTCCACGTGGCGCACGATTGCCACATCGGCAGCAACACCATCCTGGCGAACTCGGTTCAGCTGGGTGGGCATGTGCGCGTGGGCGATTGGGCCATCATCGGCGGCCTGGTCGGCGTGCATCAGTTCAGCCGCATCGGCGCGCACAGCATGACCGGCGGCAACAGCTCGCTGATGCAGGACACGCCGCCTTACGTGCTGTCCGGCGGCAATCCGTGCCGGCCCGTGGGCATCAACGTCGAGGGCCTGAAGCGCCGCGGGTTCTCGCCCGCCGTCATTTCGGCCCTGCGCGATGCGTACAAGTCGATCTACCGTCGTGGCCTGTCCCTGCAGGAAGCCGCCGCGCAATTGCGCGAACGCCAGGAGCAGGAGCCGGAAACGCGGGAAGCCTTGCAAGTGATGCTGGACTTCATCGAAGTCAGCAACCGCGGCATCATCCGGCCGTGACCGCAAAGCCAGGGCGTATCGCCATGGTCGCCGGCGAGCCTTCCGGCGATCTTCTGGCGGCCCGTATCATCGATGGCCTGCATCATCACGATGCCAGCCTCCAGTTCCAGGGCATAGGTGGTCCGCGCATGCTGGCCCAGGGCTTCGAGTCCTGGCACCCCATGAATGCCTTGACCGTGTTCGGCTATGTCGACGCGCTCAAGCGTATTCCCAGCCTGCTGTCCATCTACGGCGACACCAAGCGGCGCCTGCTGGCGCAACCGCCTTCGGTGTTCGTCGGCATCGACGCGCCGGATTTCAACCTGAAGCTGGAGCTGCAATTGCGGCAGGCCGGCGTGCCGACGGTGCATTTCGTCGGCCCGTCGATCTGGGCCTGGCGCTACGAGCGTATCCACAAGATCCGCGAAGCGGTGTCGCACATGCTGGTGCTGTTTCCGTTCGAGGAAGAGATCTACCAGAAGGAAGGCATCCCGGTCACCTACGTCGGTCATCCCCTGGCGGGCACCATCCCCATGCAACCGGACCGCGCCGCAGCACGGGCGCGCCTGGGGCTGGAGCCGGGCGCCCGCATCCTGGCAATGATGCCCGGCAGCCGTTCTTCCGAAATCAAGGTGCTGGCGCCCCGTTTCCTGCAGGCCTTGCGCCTGTTGCAGGAACGCGACCCGGCCTTGCAGTGCGTGGTGCCCATGGTCAGCGCCCAGCGGCGCGCCGAGTTCGAAGGCTTCCTGCGCCAATATCCGGTGTCCAACCTGCGCATCGTTACGGCGGAAGACGCGGCCCCCGTCGCCGCACCTGCGCCCGCGTTGGCCGGGCAGGGCAATGGCCGGAGCGCTCCCGCGCCGGTGGCCTGGAGCGTCATGGAGGCGGCGGACGCGGTGCTGGTGGCCAGCGGTACGGCCACCCTGGAAGCCGCGCTGTTCAAGCGGCCGATGGTGATCTCTTACTATCTGCCGACGTGGATGCGCCGTATCATGTCGTGGAAGTCGAAACAGCAGCGCCCGTATCTGCCCTGGGTGGGTTTGCCGAATGTGCTGTTGCGCGACTTCGCGGTGCCGGAACTCCTGCAGGACGACGCCACGCCTGAAAAGCTGGCCGAGGCCACGTGGACGGCGCTGACCGACACCGCCAATGCGGCGCGGGTCGAGGCGCGCTTCACGGCCCTGCACCGGGACTTGCTGCGCGATACGCCGGCGCTTGCCGCGCAGGCCATCATCGAGGTGTCCTCACGTGGATCAGTCTGACCTTTTTGGCATGGATGGCCTGGCTGACGTTATCGTGGCCGGCGTGGACGAGGCGGGCCGTGGCCCCCTGGCCGGCGCCGTCTACGCCGCCGCCGTCATCCTGGATCCAAGCCGGCCCGTCGCCGGGCTGGCCGACTCCAAGATCCTGACCGCAGAACGGCGCGACGAACTGGCGCTGCTGATCCGCGCCAACGCTCACGCCTGGTTCATCGCCAAGGCCAGCGTCAAGGAAATCGACAAACTCAACATTCTGCGCGCCACCATGCTGGCCATGCAGCGCGCCGTGGCCGGCCTGGCCATGCAGCCGGGGCTGGCCCTGGTCGACGGCAATCAGGCGCCCAAGCTGAAATGCGGCGTCAAGACCATCATCAAGGGCGACGCCCTGGTGCCAGCGATTTCGGCGGCCTCCATCCTGGCCAAGACGGCACGCGATGCCGACCTGGTGCGCCTGCACGGCAAGTATCCGCACTACGGCTTCGACCAGCACAAGGGCTATGGCACGGCGCTGCACCTGGAGCGCCTGCGCGAGCATGGGCCTTGCCCGGAGCACCGGCAGAGCTTCGCGCCGATCAAGGCGTGGGCGAGCAAAGTCGACGTCACGATCGTCGAGACGACCATTTCACTGGTAGCGGACTGAGCTGCTGCCATGAAGCACATCGCCTCGCGCGACAATCCGCTGGTCAAGGACCTGCACCGCATCGCCACGGCCGCCGGGCGGCGTGACGCGCCGGCCTTGCTGGACGGCGTGCATCTGTGCCAGGCCTGGTTGCAGCATCAGGGCGTGCCGCAGCGGGCGCTGTTTGATGCCGAGCGGCTGGACCGGCCTGAACTGGCGGCTCTGGCCGCGCGATTGCCGGCCGACTGCTGCGTAGCGCTGGAGCCGCGGCTGCTGCACGGGCTGGCCAGCGTGGAAAGCGACCAGGGGGTGTTGTTCCTGGTGCAGCCGCCACGGCCCGTTCTGCCGGCCCGCGTGACGGAGGGCTGTGTGCTGCTGGACCGCGTGCAGGATCCCGGCAACGTGGGCACCTTGCTGCGTACCAGCGCGGCGGCGGGTATCCGCCACGTCATGCTGTCCGAAGGCTGTGCGGCCGCCTGGTCGCCCAAGGTCTTGCGCAGCGCCCAGGGGGCGCACTTCGCGCTGCAGGTGTACGAGAAGGTGGATTTGCTGGCGCTGACGGGCCGTTTGGACGTGCCCCTGGCCGCCACCACCCTGGAACGCTCGCAATCGCTCTACGACGCCGATTTGCCGCCCGCCTGCGCGTGGGTGTTCGGCCACGAAGGGCAGGGGGTGGCGCCGGAGCTGCTGGCCGCCGCGACCCTGCGGCTGCGGATTCCGCATGACAGCGCCGCCGTCGAGTCGCTCAACGTCGCCGCCGCCGCCGCCATCTGTCTATTCGATCAGAGAAGACGTCACCTGCCGCGCGGGTAGGCGCTTTTGCCAAAAGCACTGGCCTCCCTGATCGCGGACACAGCGGAGCTGGCTTTGCCAGTCCGCCAGTGTCGCCCCCTTGGGGGGCCGCGCTCCGCGCGGTACGGGGGGGCCTTCTACAGCGCGCGGTCCAGGCCGACCTCTTGGAGGACGGTCGTCGAGATTTCCTCGATCGACTTGGTCGTGGTCGACAGCCAGTCTATGCCTTCCAGCCGCATCATGCGTTCGGCTTCCATCACCTCGTAGCGGCACTGTTCGATCGACGCATATTTGCTGTTCGGGCGGCGCTCGTTGCGGACTTCGGCCAGGCGATCCGGCTGGATGGTCAAACCGAACAGCTTGTCGCGGTAGGGCGCGAGCGTCTTGGGCAAGGCGCCACGTTCGAAATCGTCCGGAATCAGCGGGAAATTGGCCGCCTTGACCGCGTACTGCATCGCCAGATACAGGCTGGTCGGCGTCTTGCCGCAGCGCGAAACCCCCACCAGGATGACGTCAGCCTCGGCCAGATTGGTGACGAATTGCCCGTCATCATGGGATAAGCTGAAGTTGATGGCATCGATCCGGTTGCGGTATTTCTCGCTGTTCGCGGCCATGTGCGAGCGCCCGATGGAATGGCTGGATTTCAGCCCCAGGGCCTGCTCGATGTGGCTGACGAAGGTGCCGAACAAATCCAGAAAGATGCCGTTGGCCTGACGCACGCGCGCCATGATCTCAGGATGCACCAGGGTGCTGAAGACGATGGGCTGCATGCCCGTCTCCGCGGCATTGCGGTCGATGCGCAGGGCGGCTTCCTCGGCTTTTTGCAAAGTGTCGACGAAGGGCAGGCGAATCTGGCGGAAATTGACTTCCTCGAACTGGGCCAGCACCGAGTGACTGAAGGTCTCGGCGGTGATCCCGGTGCTGTCCGAGACGATGTAGACGGTGCGTTCGGTAGGGGGTGTGGACATATGTAAAAAATTCCAACGGGGCAGGAGGGAAGGAGAAGCTGACCGGGTACAATCGGACCCCGATAAGTCACCCCAAGAGCGGTCCCAAGGCCAGTTTGGTCAGGGCGTGGAAATGTCCTGACCAAACTCGCTTTCATTCCATTGTAAAAGGTGACTTCAATGTCGTATGTCGTTTCTTTCGAGCAGCTCCGCATGACGGACGTGGACTCGGTAGGAGGTAAGAACGCTTCTCTCGGCGAAATGATCAGCCAGCTGTCCGGCGCGGGTGTCCGCGTCCCGGGCGGCTTCGCCACGACCGCCCAGGCTTTCCGCGACTTCCTGCAGACGTCCGGCCTGGACAAGCGTATCGCCGACCGTCTGTCCACCCTGAATCCGGAAGACGTCCGTGAACTGGCCCTGGCCGGCGCGGAAATCCGCCAATGGCTGGTCGATGAGCCGTTCTCGGCTGAGTTCGAGCAGCAGATCCGCAGCGCTTTCGCCGAGCTGGACAGCGACGGCAAGGGCACGTTCGCCGTGCGTTCGTCGGCCACCGCCGAAGACTTGCCGGATGCGTCCTTCGCCGGTCAGCAGGAAACCTTCCTCAACGTCGTCGGCATCGATGACGTGCTGGACAAGATCCGCCACGTGTTCGCGTCGTTGTACAACGACCGCGCCATCTCTTATCGCGTCCACAAGGGCTACGCCCACGCCGAAGTGGCGTTGTCGGCCGGCATCCAGCGTATGGTGCGCTCCGACAAGGGCAGCGCCGGCGTGGTGTTCACCATCGACACCGAATCCGGTTTCAAGGACGTGGTGTTCGTCACGTCGTCCTACGGCCTGGGCGAAACGGTGGTGCAGGGCGCCGTCAACCCGGACGAGTTCTACGTCTTCAAGCCCACGCTGGAACAGGGCCACTATCCCATCGTCGGCCGCCGTATCGGCTCCAAGCTGATCAAGATGGAATTCGACCCCGAGCGTCCCGAAGGCCGCGCCGTGCGCACGGTCGACGTGCCCGTCTCGGAGCGCAACCGCTATTCGCTGACCGACGAGGAAGTGACCGAACTGGCCCGCTACGCCGTCATCATCGAAAAGCACTACAAGCGCCCGATGGACATCGAGTGGGGCCGCGACGGTGTCGACGGCAAGATCTACATCCTGCAGGCACGCCCGGAAACGGTGAAGTCGCAGCAGTCGAATACCGATGTGCAGCAGCGCTACCGCCTGAAGGCCACCGGCACCGTGCTGGTCACCGGCCGCGCCATTGGCCAGAAGATCGGCTCGGGCCCCGTGCGCATCGTCGGCGACGTGTCCGAAATGGACAAGGTCCAGCCGGGCGACGTGCTGGTCACCGACATGACCGATCCCAACTGGGAACCGGTGATGAAGCGTGCCTCGGCCATCGTCACCAACCGTGGCGGCCGTACCTGCCACGCGGCCATCATCGCGCGTGAACTGGGCATCCCGGCCGTGGTGGGTTGCGCCACTGCCACCGACGACTTGAAGGAAGGCCAGTCGGTCACCGTGTCCTGCGCCGAAGGCGACGAAGGGCGCATCTATGACGGCCTGATCGAAACCGAGGTCGAGGAAGTACGCCGCGGCGAAATGCCCCCGATCGACGTCAAGATCATGATGAACGTCGGCAACCCGCAGCTGGCTTTCGACTTCGCCCAGATCCCCAACGAAGGCGTGGGCCTGGCGCGTCTGGAATTCATCATCAACAACAACATCGGTATCCACCCGAAGGCGGTGCTGGATTATCCGAATGTCGATGGCGAGCTGAAGAAAGCCGTGGAATCGGCCGCCCGTGGCTACGCCAGCCCGCGCGCCTTCTTCGTCGAGAAGCTGGCCGAAGGTATCGCCACCATCGCTTCGGCCTTCTGGCCCAAGTCGGTGATCGTGCGCCTGTCGGACTTCAAGTCCAACGAGTACCGCAAGCTGGTGGGCGGTTCGCGCTACGAGCCCGAGGAAGAGAACCCCATGCTGGGCTTCCGCGGCGCGTCGCGCTACATCGCCGAGGAGTTCGACGAGTGCTTCCGCATGGAATGCGAAGCGCTCAAGCGCGTGCGTGACGAGATGGGCCTGACCAACGTCGAGATCATGGTTCCCTTCGTCCGTACGGTCAGCCAGGCCGAGCGCGTGGTGGGCCTGCTGGACAAGCATGGCCTGAAGCGTGGCGAAAACGGCCTGCGCCTGATCATGATGTGCGAAGTGCCCTCCAACGCCATCCTGGCCGACGAGTTCCTGGTGCACTTCGACGGCTTCTCGATCGGTTCGAACGACATGACCCAGCTGACCCTGGGCCTGGACCGTGACTCCGGCATGGAACTGCTGGCGGCGGACTTCGACGAGCGTGACGAAGCAGTGAAGTTCATGCTGCGCCGTGCCATCAAGGCTTGCCTGGCGGCGAACAAGTACGTGGGTATCTGCGGCCAGGGCCCCAGCGACCACCCGGACTTCGCGCAATGGTTGAAGGACGAAGGCATCCTGTCGATGTCGCTGAACCCGGATACGGTTGTCGATACCTGGCAGCAACTGGCCAAGTAATCGGGTCGCATTCCAGCCCAAAGAAAACGGGCCGCCTCTTACCAGAGGCGGCCCGTTTTCTTGAACTTAGCCGGATCAATACCGCGCCAGCGCCTGACGAAAGGTCAGTCCATCGCCTTCAGGCACCCGCAGGATGCCTTTTTCCTTCAGCAGCGGCAGCACCTGTTCGGCCACCGCGCGGAAGTCATTGCCGCCCTTGAACACGAAGCCGTCGGCGGCGCGGTCGTCGAACCACGCGGCGATCTCGTCCGCGATGGTCCACGCGGTACCGATCAGCGTCAGGTGGCCGAAGCCGTAGACCTCGATCAGGAAGTCGCGCAAGGTGATGCCCGGGCGTGACAGATACTCATGCAACAGCAGGCCGCGACTGCGACGCCGCTCCACCTGAGCCAGGGCCGCCTTGCTCGGCACTGCGGCGGCGGGGATGAGGTCGTCCAGGCGCAGGTCGCCCAGCTTGAACAGCGGCGCCTCGCGGATGATCTTGTCGCGATAGTTCAGCAGATTGCGGTCGGTGAACTGGGCGCGGTTCAGGGCTTCCGCCTCGGCGTGCGTGGCGCCGATGAAGATGTTCAACCCGGGCAGTATTTTCAGGTCTTCCGGTTGTCGCCCATGCGCGGCGACGCGCCGTTTCAGATCGGCATAGAACTCCCTGCCGGACGCGCGGTCGGGCGATGCCGCGAACACGATCTCCGCGTGGCGGGCCGCGAAGTCCAGGCCTTCCTCGGACGCGCCGGCCTGGACGATGACGGGTCTGGCCTGCGGCCCCGGGGCGATGTCCAGCGCTTCCTTGACCCGGTAGTAGTCGCCGGTGAAGTGGGTTTCATCGATGAAGTTGCCGTCGAAGCGTATCCCTGCGTCGGTATGGGTCACGGCGCCTTCCTTCCAGCCTGACCACAGCTTGTAGGTGACCGCCATGAACTCGTCCGCGCGGCGGTAGCGTTCCGCCAGCGGCGGCAGGACGCCGTTGCCGAAGTTGCCCTCGCCATAGTAGGACGTGACCACGTTCCACCCCGCGCGGCCGGCGCTCAGGTTGTCCAGCGAGGTCAGATAGCGGGCGACGTTATAGGGCTCGGTATAGGACGTCGATTCGGTGATGATCAGGCCCACGCGCCGGGTGTGCTGCGACAGGGCGCTGAGCAGCGACAGCGGCTCGTAGCCCGCACGGGCGCGGATTTCCTTTTTGGGCGCGTCGAAACCCAGGAAATCCGGCTTGAACAGGGCGTCGAAACCGGCCTGCTCCGCCAGTTGCGCGTGCTCGACGAAGTTGGCGATCTGGAAGCGGTCGAGCCTGCGCTGGGCAGCGGGGTTGCCTTGGTAGAAGGCATTGGGGTCGGCGAAAGCGACGAGTACCAGGCGATCTGGGCGGGCGGACATGGATGGATTCCAGGAATGGGTCGAGGTTGGCCGCGGCGCTCACACCGCGATTTTGAGCAGGGGAAGCCGTTCCCAGGCCTGGGCCGCAGGACGTGGCTGGGGAATGGCAGCGAGCAGCGAGCACGTGTAGGCATCGCGCGGACGCCCGAACACCTGCTCCACGCTGCCTTGCTCCACGACCTTGCCGTGCTTGAGCACGGTGACGTTGTCGGCGAATTGCCGTACCAGCGCCAGGTCGTGCGAGACAAAGAGGTAGGTCAGGCCCAGTTGGCGTTGCAGGTCGACCAGCAGGTCCAGGATGCCCGCCTGCACGCTGACGTCGAGGGCTGACGTGGGCTCGTCCAGCACCAGCACTTGCGGCCGCAGGATGAGCGCGCGGGCGATCGCCACGCGCTGGCGTTGGCCGCCGGACAGGGCTTCCGGGCGGCGTTCCAGCATGTCGGGGGCCAGGCCCACGGCCAGCAATTGCGCGCGCACCAGCGCGTCGCGTTCGCCGCGCGCGCCGATGCCGTAGCGGTCTAGCGGCTCGCGCAGGATGCGGCGGACGCGCCACGTGGGATCCAGGGAGGTATAGGGATTCTGGTAGACCAGCTGCAGATCGCGGCGCAGGGTGCGCAGCGCGACATCGTCGCGGCCGTGCACCGGCTGTCCCGCCACGCGCAGGGCGCCCGTGTCGGGTTGTTCCAGGCCCAGCAGCAGCCGGACCAGCGTGGTCTTGCCCGAGCCGGACTCGCCCACCAGGGCGTGGGTGCTGCCGCGAGCCACGTTGAAAGACACGTCGTCCACGGCATGCACGGGGCGCCCATCCACCTGGAACGACTTGCGCGCGTTGCGGACTTCGACGAGCGCCGGCGCGCCGGCGTTGGCTGCTTGCGCGGGTCGATACCGGTCCGGATTCAAGGCCGGGACGTCGGCCTGCAACTGGCGCGCATAGGCCGACGCCGGGGCCAGGAAGATCCGGGCGGCAGGCGCGCTTTCCTGCACCACGCCGCCGCGCAGCACCACCACGTCGTCCGCGCGCTCGGCGGCGATGGCAAGGTCATGCGTGATCAGCAGCAGACTGATGTCCAGCCGCGACTGCAGATCGGTCAGCAGGTCCAGGATGCGTTTCTGGATGGTCACGTCGAGCGCCGAGGTCGGCTCGTCCGCCACCAGCAGGGCGGGCTTGGGCAGCACCGCCAGGCCGATCAGCACGCGTTGCAGCATGCCGCCCGACAGCTGGTGCGGATAGGACCGATACACGCGGCGCGGGTCGCTCAGGCCGACCAGCTCGAAAACTTCCAGGATCTGTTCGCGCTCCGCCGCCACATCGTCCAGGCCCAGCAGGCGCGCGGCTTCGTGCGCCTGGGCGCCGATGGTGCGCACGGGATTGAGCGCGTTCTGTGGATCCTGCGGGACGAAGCCCAGCGCCCGGCCGCGCAGGGCGCGCACGCGCGCTTCCGGCAGGGCCAGGATGTCCTGGCCCCTGAAGAAAACCTGTCCACCCAGCACGCGAGCGCTTGCAGGCAACAGGCGCAACACCGTCTTGGCCACGGTGGACTTGCCCGAGCCGGACTCGCCGATCAGGGCCACGCTGCGGCCGCGGGCCAGGGCGAAGTCGACACCGTCAAGGACCTGGCGGCCGTTGCCACCATAGGACACCGACAGATTCTGGACGCGCAGGATTTCCGCGGGGGTAACGGCGTAGAGCATGCAAGCCTCCATGAAGGGGTCAGCGGGTGCGGCGGATCCAGCGGCTGAGTCGGTTCACGCTCAGCACGGTGGCGACGATCACGGCGGCCGGGGCATAGACCAGCCACGGCGCGCTGGGATAATCCTTGCCGTTGGACACCAGCAGGCCCCAGTCCGAAGCCGGTGGCGGATCGCCATAGCCCAGGAAAGCCAGGCCGGCGATGACCAGGATGGACGTCCCGAACTGCAACACCGCCAGGGCCAGCACCGACCGGCGCGCATTGGGCAGGACGTGGCGCAGCAGGATGTGCCAGCGCGACCCACCCGCCAGGGCGGAGGCCTCGACGAACACCGACGCACGGGTCTTCAACACTTCCGCGCGCATCAGCCGGGCGAACACGGCGATCGCGGCCACGCCGGTGGCGATGGCGACGTTGGTGGTCTGGAAACCGAAGGAACTGACGATGACCACCGCCAGCAGGAAGTTGGGGATGGACAGCAGCACGTCGATCAGGCGGGCGCACAGGGCGTCGATCCAGGCGCCGCCGTAACCGCTGGCCAGGCCCACCAGGCCGCCCGCGAACAAGCCGATGACCACCGCGATGAACGCGCTGGTGACCGAGGACCAGGCGCCGTACACCACGCGGGCATACACATCGCGCCCCAGGTGGTCCGTGCCGAACCAGTGGGCCGCGCTGGGCGGCAGCAGCTTCTGCGCGGTCTTGCCGATGTAGGGGCTTTGGCTGGTGAACCATTCGGGGAAGAGGGAGGCCGCCAGGACCAGCGCCAGGATGACCAGCGCGACCGCCGCCGCGAGCGGCAGCCCCGCACCGTCGAAGCTATGGCGGCGCGCGCGCCACCATGCCGGTCGCGTCGCTGGCCCGCTCGAGCCGGCATCCCGTGCATCCGCGGCCACGCTGGCCGCCTGTATGTGCGCCATCAGGACACCGCCTCGGTCGGGTTGACCGCGCGTCCGCCTGAACGCAGACGCGGATCCAGCAGGGGATAGATCAGGTCCGCCGCCAGGTTGACCACCACGAATACGACGGCTGCCAGCGACACGACCGCCTGCAGCACGGGAAAATCCTGCGTCGCCACCGCGCTCTGCACCAGCGAACCGACACCCTTGCGGCCAAAGATCGTCTCGGTGATCAGCGAGCCGCCCAGCAACTCGCCCACGGCCAGCGCGATCATGGTGACCACCGGCAGGGAAGAGGGGCGCAGCAAATGGGCGAAGAACAGGCGTGTATGCGCCAGCCCGCGCGCGCGCGCCACCGTGGCGTACTCCTGGCGCGCTTCGTGGTCGAGATTGGCGATCAGCACCTCGGCGATATGCGCCGACACCGGGATGCCCAAGGTGATGGCGGCGAACAGCGTGGCCGTCGCGCTGTCGGGCTGGGTGATGCGGAACAGGCCGAATTGGAAGGCGAAGATCTGGATCAGGGCCAGGCCGATGACGAAGCCGGGTATAGCCAAGTACAGCGAGGGCAGGGCACGCAGCAAGCCCTGGCCCAGCCTTGGCGGCAGATTCAGCGCGCCATAGGAGATCAGCATGGCCAGCGCCAATGCCACCGCCAGCGCCGACCCCGCCAGGGCGAGCGTCGGGGGCAGGGCCTGGGCGATCATCGTCGACACGGCGATGCTGGAGCGGAAGGACACGCCGAAATCCCCGGTCACGAAGCGCGACAGCGACAGCCACAACTGCTCCAGCACGGGCCGGTCCAGGCCGTAGTAGGCGATGATGGGCTTGATGTCGGCTTCCGTGAAACCGCTATCCGGGTTCAACAGCGTGTTGGAGATGGGGTCGCCCGGCAGCACGCTGATGACCAGGAAAGTCAGGACGTAGGCCGCCAGGATGACGCCGATGGCGTGGACCAGGCGGCGCAGGGCATAGCGCAAGTACGGCGGGGTTTGCATGGGACTGTCCGGCGCGGAGTAAACCGGCCTTAACCTTCCTGGCCCAGCCAGGCGCCGTGATACAGCACGTAGCCGGCGCCGCCGTAGGCTTCTCCCTGCAGCCTTGGTGTCTGCACATAGAGCCGCTGCACCAGCTCCACGATGGGGATGAACAGGCCCTGCTCGATGACGTAGCGCTGCGCGTCGGCGAGCAGCTGCGCGCGCTGCTTGCGGTCCGCCGCCGTGGTGATCGCTTCGGCCAGACGGTTCAGCGTAGCGTCGCTCTGGCCCAGCTTGAACCAGTCGTCGCCCTTGTGCGCATTGGTCAGCGCGCTACCCACTACGCCCGCATCGAGGAAGCTGCGCGACGATTCGGAAAACGGCACGCTGTTGTTGTTGCGGACGCGCGCATTGAACGTGGGCACGTCGACCACCTGCAAGGCGGCATTGATGCCCACCTGCTGCAATTGCTGGCTGACTACCTCGCCGACCTGGCGCGACGTGCTGACCCAGGGGCTGGCGTACAGCTTGAACTCCAGCTTCTGGCCATCCTTGGTACGGAAGCCGTCCTTGCCTGCCTTCCAGCCGGCTTCGTCGAGCAGGCGCCGCGACGTGTCGGGATCGTAGGCGAACAGCTTGCTCAGGTCGACCGCTTCCGGGACATTGGATTGCAGCAGGCTCACCGACAGCTTCCAGTCGTCGGTGAAGACCGTATTGAGGATTTCCTTGCGGTCGATGGCGTGCTGGATGGCGCGGCGCAGGCGCACGTCGTCGAAGTGCGGAGTCTGCGTGTTGACGCGATAGCCGCCGGTGAAACCCAGCGCTTCCGGCACCGTCACCTTCAAGCCTTTGGCCTTGAGGGGCCGCAGTTCCTGCGGCGAGACATTGAAGGCGACCTCGGCCTGGCCCGCCTCGACGGCCGCGGCGCGCAGTGAGGGGTCGCGCACGACCTTGAATGTGATGCGGTCCAGGCTGGCCGCACCCTGGTGGCCGATGGCGGCTGGCCCCCAGTTGTAGTCCTTGCGCTTGACCAGCACCACGCTATCGCCCTGGCGCCAGGAGGCGACGGTGAACGGGCCGCTGCCGACCTGCTTGCCCAGGTCGCCCAGTTCCTCGGTTTTCAGGTTGATGCTGGCCAGGGTCTTGAGCACCGTCTTGTGATAACCGAGCGTCCCGATGAAGCTCAAGGTGGGGCTGGAGAACGTGACGCGCACCGTATGGTCGTCGACCGCGACGGCGCCTTGGTAATGTTCGGAGGGGAACAGGCCCAGGCGCGCGATGCCGCGGCTGGGGTCGCCCTTGGCCCAGAAGTCGATGTTGGCCGCGACCGTGCGCGCATCCACCGCGCTGCCATCGGAGAAGGTCACGCCATGCTTCAGATGCAGGGTGAATTCGGTTTGCTGGGCGTTCTCGTCCCAGCGTTCGGCGATCCACGGCGTGGGCTGGCCTTTCTCATCGACGTAGACCAGCTTGTCGGCGATCTGGCCCCAGACCACGCCCGTGAAGTTGTCGATCTTTTCGTTGGGTCCCCAACCGGTATCGAGGTTGTCGATGAGGAACGTCAGTTCTCCACCTTCGCGCCGCGCGCCGAGGGCGGGCGCGGCCACGGCGGTGTTCAAGCCCAATGGCGCCAACCCATCCCACGTGGCGGCAACGCCCGCCGAAACCAGTTTCAAGAAAGTGCGGCGCTCGAAACGCATGAATACTCCCAACTATGCTGGATGACACAGGCATTATCAGGAATACGGGCGCGGAGAATCAGACTGATTCCCCATATGCTCATTGGGCGCGTCAGGCTTGTTTCGCCGCGGCTTCGCGCGTGATCAGTTCGAGCTTGCGCGTCACGCCCCAGCGATAGCCTGCGAGTTCGCCGCTCTGGCGCACCACGCGATGGCAGGGGATCACCAACGCCACGGGATTGGTGGCGCAGGCGCGTGCCACCGCGCGCACGGCGGTGGGCGAGCCGATGCGTTGCGCCAGTTCGGTATAGGTAATGGTGGTGCCGGGCGGGATGGCGCGCAGGGCCTGCCAGACCCGTTGCTGGAAGGCGGTGCCGCGCACGTCCAGCGGCAGATCCAGGCCTTGCGCCGGATTCTCCACGTAGCCCACCACGGCGGCAACCCAATGCTTGAATCCGTCGTCGGCGCCTTCAAGAGTCGCTTGCGGATAGCGGTCCTGCAATTCGCGCACCAGCGCCGGCGCATCGTCGCCCAGGGCGATTTCGCAGATGCCCTTGGGCGTGGCCGCCACCATCAACGCACCCAGGGTGCATTGGGCGACCGCGAAACGGATGTCCAGGCCCAGGCCGCCACGGCGCCGCTCGGTGGGCGTCATGCCCAGCATGGCCGTGGTGTTCTCGTAGAAACGGCCGCTGGAATTGAACCCGGCGTCGTAGAGCGCCTGGGTGATGCTGCTGCCCTGGTCCAGTTCGCGGCGGGCGCGGGCGGCGCGCAAGGCGCTGGCATAAGCCTTGGGCGTGATGCCGGTCAGGGATTTGAAGACGCGGTGGAAATGGAAGCGGCTGAGGCCCGCCTGCTCGGCCAGGGCGGCGAGGTCCGGCGTGTCGCCGGCTTCCATCGCGCGGCAGGCCTGTTCGACCAGGGCGGCATGGCGGGGGATGGGCATGGCGTTGTCGTTCATGGTGGACTCCTTGCGGCGCATGGCAATGCGCGATGAGCCATCTTCGCAAATGGCCGCCGTCCCCGTCACTCCGCTTATTGCGTTCGGCGCGGGTCAGGCCGCCAAGGGTGCGCGCGAGGCATAGAGCTGCAGGAAGCGGCGCAGCAAACTGGCGGATTCCGGCGTGTCGCGCAGTTCGCCGGCCAGCTGGCCCGCATCGATTTTTTCCCGGGCATAAACGTCGGCGTAAAGACCCAGGTGTTCGCGCATGAAATCGACGGCGAACTCCGGATGGAACTGGCTGGAGACGATATTCGGGGACATACGCAGCAACTGGTTGCCGTCCATGGCGGTAGCCGCCAGCGACCGGGCGCCCGGCGGCAGTTCGACCACGGTCTGTTCGTGCATGGTCTGTACCGGGAAGGCGCGCGGCAAGCCTTCCAGCAAAGGATCGTCGGCGCTGCATTCGAGCTGACGCGTGCCGACTTCACGGCCGGCCGGGTTGTAGTCGACCCGTCCGCCCAAGGCGTGCGCCAACAATTGGTGTCCGTAGCAGATGCCGAACATGGGGAGCTCGTCCTGAGCGGCCTGGCGCAACCAGACCGCCGTTTCCTCGCCCCAGGCATCGTGGTCGGTGACGTTGGCGGGGGATCCGGTGATCAACGCCGCGCGGTAATGCTGCGGTGCGAGCGGCCGCGCGCCTTTATAGACAGGCACGATATGCACGTCGTCATCGTCCAGGCCGGCGGCCGCCTGCATGAAGTGGGCATAGCCGCCGAAGCGCTCGGAGAGCTTGGCGTTGGGGTTGCCGGTATGAAGAATCAGAACGGGAAGGTCGGATCGGTCCAAGATGGGGTCACTCTGCAGCGGATCGCGGGGCGGCCTGGGCAGGCCGCTGGCGCCATGATAATCCACCCACTAAATCCAGGCCGACAGGAATGATCCCAAAATCGTACAATCCCTGTCGACCGGGCGCTGTCCGGACCTGAAGTCTCGCGGAGAAGAAATCTATGTGGATCTGGTTCGGATTGGCTGTCCTCGCGCTGATCGGGGAAATCGCCGGCGGGACCACTTTCTATCTATTGCTGGTGGCCGTTGGACTGGCGGCGGGCGGCCTGGCCGCGTTCGCGGGCCTGAATATCGAAGCGCAACTGCTGATCTGCTGCGGCGTCGCGCTGGCGGGCCTGCTGATCCTGCGCCGGGCCGGCGTGTTGAAAAAACGTGAAGTCGATGCCACGCGCAATGCCGATGTGAACCTGGACATCGGCCAGACGGTGCGCGTGGATGCCTGGGAGGCGGGCGGCACGGCCCGCGCGCAGTACCGCGGCGCCAGCTGGCAGGTGGAACTGGCGCCGGGTTATCCGCCCCAAAGCGGGGAATTCATCATCACGGCGGTACGCGGCAGCAGCCTTATCGTGGCGCCGCGTCCGGTCCCCGCTCATTCATAAGACGACCCTGTCGTCATTCTCACGGAGATCCATAAGATGTTCACCACGCTCGATCCCTCTTCCATCGTCTTGATAGTCCTGGTTCTGCTGGTGATCCTGATCATCGTGAGGGCGATCGCCATCGTGCCGCAGCAACACGCCTGGGTCGTGGAGCGGCTCGGCAAGTTCGACCGGGTGCTGTCGCCCGGCGCGGGATTCGTCATTCCCTTCGTCGAACGCGTGGCTTACAAGCATTCGCTCAAGGAAATCCCGCTGGACGTGCCCAGCCAGGTCTGCATCACGCGTGACAACACGCAGCTGCAGGTCGATGGCGTGCTCTATTTCCAGGTGACCGACCCGATGCGCGCGTCCTACGGGGCGTCCAACTATATTTCCGCCATCACCCAGCTGTCCCAGACCACGCTGCGTTCGGTCATCGGCAAGCTGGAGCTGGACCGCACCTTCGAAGAACGCGAGTTCATCAATACCACCATCGTGGCGTCGCTGGACGAGGCGGCGCTGAACTGGGGCGTCAAGGTCCTGCGTTATGAGATCAAGGACCTGACCCCGCCGAATGAAATCCTGCGCGCGATGCAGGCCCAGATCACCGCCGAACGTGAAAAGCGCGCCCTGATCGCGGCCTCCGAAGGCCGCCGCCAGGAGCAGATCAACATCGCCACCGGCGAGCGTGAAGCGGCGATCGCCCGCTCCGAAGGCGAAAAGCAGGCCCAGATCAATCAGGCCCAGGGCGAAGCGGCAGCGGTGCTGGCCATCGCGGAAGCGACGTCCAAGGCCATCACCCAGGTGGCCGAGGCCGTGCGCCAGCCCGGCGGCATGGAGGCCGTCAACCTGAAGGTAGCGGAACGCTATGTCGAGGCCTTCGGCAACGTGGCCAAGCAGGGCAACACGCTGATCCTGCCGGCCAACGTCGCGGACATGGGCAGCATGGTGGCTACCGCCATGTCCATCGTCAAAGCCACGCCACGCTAGCCCACTCCGCACGCTGACCATCATGGCCGAAGCCACGACGCTATTCATCGTCATGGGCTTGGCCAGTTTGCTCATGCTGGGCGTGCTGGGCTCGCTCATGCGCAGCGGCATTCCCGGCGTCAAGGCCTGCATCCAGGCCGCCTGCGCCACAGCCCTGGGCATCGCGCTGACGACCGCCCAGCCGGTGCTGCCGCCCATCCTGGGCGTGTTCGTGGCCAATATGGCCATGGGCCTGGGCATGGTCCTTTACCTGGTGGCGGTGCGGCAGTTCTTCGGGCAGCGGCTGCCCGTGGCGGTCATGGCCGTCGTGCTTGGCGTGGAGTTCGCCGGCCTGGTCCTGGTCTGGTACGCCTGGCGCGAGACCTCCACGCATCTGGTGTTCGTATCGGCCATCTACGCGCTGCTGGCCGCGGCCATCGGCATCACCGTATTGCGCAATCGGCCCTATCACCGCCCGGCTTACCCGTACACGCTTACGGTGGGGGTGGCGATGTTCGTGGCAGTGGGGTACGCCGTGCGGGGCATGGTCTACCTGCTGCGTAACGATAGCGCCGCCGCGCCGGTGCAATACTCGCCGATGCAGATCGTGTTCCTGGGCGTGGGCCTGATGGCGCTGCCGGGCCTGACCCTGGCGATGATCATGATGATCCACGACCGCATGCTGGAGGAACGGGAGTCCGAGCCGGACACCGACCATCTGACCGGGCTGTTGTCGACCAATGCCTGGTGGCTGCTGGCGGAAAAGATCGTGGCCCGCGCCTTGAGCACGGACAAGCAACTCTCCCTGCTGATGCTGGACATCGACCGCCTGCAAAAAATCAACGATGCCTACGGGCATCAACTAGGTGATGCAGTTCTGCAGCATTTCGGTACACTTGCGGACGACGTGCTGCCCGGCGAGGAAATCGTCGGGCGTATCGGGGGCGAAGAGTTCGCCGTGCTGTTCCCCGATACCCGCATCGACGCGGCGCTGTTCGCAAGCGAAAAACTGCGTCAGGTCTTGCGGGGCAGCGCGTGCAGCCAGGGCGGCTGGTCCATCAACTACACCTTCAGTGGTGGGCTGGTGCAATGGAATGGTGAAGAGAGCGCGCAGGCTTTGGCCCAGCGCGCCGGTGAAGCGCTGAACGCCGCCAAGGATGGCGGCAGGGATCGAATCGTGGCACATCGCTAAGCGATCAAGGGGAGAACTGCCGGCATGATCGGTCCCACTATCATGATGGTCATCGCGATGCTGGCCTGCCTGATCATGTTGGGACCCTCGGGCGCGCTGGCGCGAGCGGGCATCCCGGGCTTGCGGTCCTGCTTCCTGGCGGCGGCCTTGACGGTGCTGGCGGTGTTGATCCTTGCGGCCCGGCCGGTATTGCCGCCGATCCTCGGCATCATGGTCGGAAATCCTTTGCTGGGGGCCGCGATGGCCCTGTACGTGGGCGCCGTCCTGCAGTTCTTCGGCCGTCCCGTGCCCGTGCGCGGGCTGGTGCTGATCGTCGTCATGGAAACGGTCGGACTCGGGTTTTTCCTTTACGTCTGGCCCGTTTTTGCCGTCCGCGTGGTCATCATGTCGATCATGCTTTGCACCCTGGCGGCCACCATTGCCGCCACCGTGTTGCGCTACCGGCCGCTGCACCGGCCGGCCTACCCTTATGTATTCATGCTGGCGGTGGCCGTGCTGTCGGCGGTCGCGCATGCGCTGCGCAGCCTGGTGTATCTATTTAATCTGGAGCAGGTCGACACCCTTGCGCAGGCATCGATATTCCAGACGGTGCTGGTGTCACTCATCCTTCTGACCCTGCCTGGCCTGACCCTGGGGATGATCATCATGGCGCATGACCGCCTGCTGTCCACGCGGGAAGTAGAGGCGGGCATGGACGGTTCGACGGGGGCGCTGTCGCGCAAGGCCTGGTGGCTGATGGCGGAAAAGACGGCGTTGCGCGCGGCTCGCAACGACCAGCGATTCTCCGTGCTGGTGCTGCAGATCGACCACTATCAGCACATCAACGACACCTGCGGGCGTCTGCTGGGCGACGCGGTGCTGCAGCACTTCGTCATGTTGGCGGGCGCCGTGCTGCGCGAGGAGGACTTGCTCGGTCGCCTGGAAGGGGAGACGTTCGCCGTTCTCTATCCCGATATCCGCATCGATGCCGCGCAGTTCGCCAGCGGCAAGCTGTTGCAGACCGTGCGCGATACCGCATGTACCTACGGCAGCTGGTCCATGGGCTATACGTTCAGCGGCGGAGTGGTGGAATGGGATGGCCACGAGGACGCGCAAGCGCTGCTCGGACGGGCCGCGCAGGCCTTGGCGGCGGCCGAGGAAGAGGGAAGGGATTGCATCGTGGTGCGTTGATGATCAACAAATAAGAGAAATAACAATATGCCTACTCCTACTTTATGGCTCATCGTAGTGCTGGTCATCTGCCTGTTGATGACGGGCATCCTGTTCTCGCTGCGCCGGGGCGGTCTGGCCGGCGTGAGCATGTGTGCCTGGGCGTCGGCGATAAGCTGCGTCGGCGTGGCGTTCAATACCTCGATACCCCTGAATCCGGTGCTGCCGTGGCTGCCGTTCGGTTTGCTGGGAAGCACGCTGTTCGGCCTTGGCATCGTGCTGACCTGGGCGGGCTTGCGGCAGTTCTTCGGCTTGAGCGTGCCGTGGGTGGCACTGAGCGTCTTGACGGTGGTCTACATCACGGTGCTGACGCTGCGCTGGTACGTCTGGCCGGATTGGGCCTACCGCACGGCCACCGTGTCAGCCTTGCGGGGCCTGATGTCAATGGCGATCGCCGTACTGGTGTGGCGCTACCGGCCCCGGAATCGCGCGGCGTTCTCGTATTTCTTCACGATCGTGATGGCCGTCGGGCTGGGCCTGATGCACGTCTGGCGCTCAGGGGTGTACTTCCTGGGGCTGGATTCCATCAATGCCTTGGCGCAGGCGTCGACGATCCAGAACATCTATTTCAGTGTCGGCCTGGTGACCTTGCCCGGCATGACGCTGGGCATACTCATGATGATCCATGATCGTCTGCTGGGCCAGGGCGCGAAGCTGGCGGCACGGGGCCGCTAGGCGGTCAGTCGTCGCGGCGCGCGTTGCGGGTGTCGTGCTTCATGATGCGCTCTTTCTCGCGCGCCCAGTCCTTGTCGCGCGAGGTGTCGCGCTTGTCATGCAGCTTCTTGCCGCGGCCCAGGGCAAAATCCAGCTTGATGCGGCCATTCTTGTAGTGGAGATTCAGCGGCACCAGGGTGTAGCCGCGTTGTTCCACCTTGCCGATCAACTTGCTGATTTCCTCGGCCTTCAGCAGCAGCTTGCGCGTGCGCGTCGCATCCGGATGGATGTGCGTGGACGCCGTCACCAGGGGGCTGACGTGCATGTTCAGCAGGAACAGTTCGCCGTTGCGCACGATGACGTGGCTTTCGTTCAACTGGACCCGGTTGCCGCGGATCGCCTTGACTTCCCAGCCCTCTAAAACCAGGCCGGCTTCGAAGCGATCCTCGATGAAGTATTCGTGGCTTGCTTTGCGATTATCGATAATGCTCATGGGAGTCCGGCATGTGCCGGCGCGTATAGCCGGTAAAATGCTGTCATTCTAGCCATTTGCGATAGTCGATGCACAACGTACAAAGATCCGTCCTGGTGCCTTACAGCGACGCCCAGATGTTCGAACTGGTAGCCGGGGTGGAAAAATACCCCGAGTTCATGCCCTGGTGCGGGGGCGCTGAAGTGCACTCGCGCGACGAGCATGGCATGGAGGCCTCCATCGTCATCAGCTTTGCCGGATTGAAGCAGCGTTTCAGCACCCGCAATAAACACGTCTTTCCGGAGCGCATCGACCTGGAACTGGTCGACGGGCCGTTTTCCATGCTGGTGGGTCATTGGCACTTCCAGGCGCTGTCGCCCGATGCCTGCAAGGTGCTGTTCACCATGGAATACGAGTTTTCCAGCCGCGCGCTGGAGATGGTGGTGGGGCCGGTATTCAACCGTATCGCCACCAGCTTCATCGACTCCTTCACCAAGCGGGCGCAAGTCGTTTATGGTGAATAAGGCCGAGGCCGGCCAGCCGGCGTGCGCCGCCGCCGGGCAGCTGTCGGTACAGGTCTGCCAGGTCTGGCCCAAGCGGGTCTGGCAGGTGCGCCTGACCCTGACCGCCGGCGCCAGCGTCGCCGACGCCCTGGCCGCCAGCGGTTACGAGCAGGCCTTTCCCGGCGTTGACCCCTGGGCCCATGGCGTCGGCATCTACGGCCATGCCGTCAAGGCCGAGGACGCCCTGCGCGACGGCGATCGGGTCGAAATCTATCGCCCGCTGACCTTCGATCCCATGGAATCGCGCCGCCGCCGCGCCGCCCACCGGGGCCGCAAGATGCCCGTGAGCCGGCCGCAACGCACCCCGAAAGCACGCCGCTGACACGCAATGTCGCCCGGACGGCAGTCCTGCGCGCCGCCTTGATCTATGCTGCTTATGGATTGACGTTAACGTCAACGTCAATGGAAGGGTCAAGCTGGCGTAATATTCCAGCAGGCCCCCGGCGCGCAGGGCGGGTCGCCACGGCGATCCCGGCAAACCGGTATGCCCTGCGTCACATTTCAACGTAAAAATGCAGCGCGGCCATAAGCCGCCAGAGGAGACAAACGTGGATCTGGATCTGACCGAGGAACAGCAGGCCTACGCCCAGGCGGCACGCGAATTCGCCCAAGGCGAGCTGGCCCCGCACGCGGCGCGCTGGGATGCCGAAGGCATCTTCCCCAAGGAAGTCTTCCACAAGGCCGGCCAGCTGGGTTTCTGCGGGCTGTACGCCAGCGAGGAGATCGGCGGCCTGCAACTGCCCCGGCTCGACGCCACCCTGGTCTTCGAGGAGATGGCGGCGATCGATCCTTCCACCACCGCTTTTCTGACCATCCACAATATGGCGACCTGGATGGTGGGCAAGTGGGGGAGTGATCGCCTGCGTGCCGATTGGGGCGAAGCGTTGTCCTCCGGCGCCAAACTGGCCTCCTATTGCCTGACCGAACCGGGTTCCGGGTCCGACGCCGCGTCCTTGCGCACCAGCGCCACCCTGAGGCCCGACGGCGCCCATTACCTGCTCAATGGCGCCAAGGCTTTCATCTCCGGCGGCGGTGATACCGACCTGCTGATCGTCATGGCGCGTACGGGCGGCAATGGGGCCGGCGGGGTCAGCGCCTTCGCCGTGCCGGCCGACCTGCCGGGCATCACCTACGGCCGCAAGGAAGACAAGATGGGCTGGAACAGCCAGTCCACCCGCGCCATCACCTTTGAGAACGTCCAGGTCGCGGCTGACAATATGCTGAGCGAGCCGGGGCAGGGCTTCAAGCTGGCCATGCGGGGACTGGACGGCGGCCGCATCAACATCGCCACCTGCTCGGTGGGCGCCGCCCAGGGCGCGCTGGACGCGGCGCGTCGCTATATGTTGGAGCGCAAGCAGTTCGGCACGCCGCTGGCTGAGTTCCAGGCGCTGCAGTTCAAGCTGGCCGACATGGCGACGCACCTGGTGGCATCCCGCCAGATGGTGCGCCTGGCGGCCTGCAAGCTGGACGCGGGCGCGGCCGACGCCGGTACCTATTGCGCCATGGCCAAGCGCTTCGCCACCGACATGGGTTTCCAGATCTGCCTGGACGCGCAGCAGATTCATGGTGGTTACGGATATTTGCGGGACTATCCTCTGGAGCGTCTGGTGCGCGATACTCGCGTGCATCAGATTCTGGAAGGGACCAACGAGATCATGCGTGTGATCGTGGCCCGCCAGCTGTTGGAAAAAGGAGCTGAACTACGATGAGCGATTCCGTGTTGTATGAGGAACGCGCGACCCGCAACGGTCTGAAGATCGGGGTGGCGACGCTGAACGCGCCGCAGACCCTCAATGGCTTGTCGCTGGAAATGGCGCGCAGCCTTACGCATCGGTTGAACGAGTGGGCCAATGACCCCGACGTGGTCATGGTCCTGCTGCAGGGCGCCGGCGACAAGGCGTTCTGCGCGGGCGGCGATCTGCATGGCCTGTACCGCAGCATGCGCGAGACGGCTGGTCAGGGGGCTTGGGCCAATGTCTATGCGCGCGAGTTTTTCGAAGTCGAATATCGCCTGGATTATCAGATCCACGCCTATCCCAAGCCCATCCTGTGCTGGGGCCATGGCTACGTCATGGGCGGCGGCATCGGCCTGATGATGGGGGCGAGCCACCGCGTGGTCAGCGAACATTCGCGCCTGGGCATGCCGGAAGTGTCCATCGGCCTGTTTCCCGACGTGGGCGGCAGCTGGCTGCTGAACCGGATGCCGGGCAACACCGGGTTGTTCCTGGCGCTGACCGGCGCCCAGTTGAATACGTCGGATGCGTTTTTCGCCGGGCTGGCGGACTTTCATGTGAAGCATGCGGACTGGCCGATCCTGGTCGAGTCCCTGCTGGACCTGCCTTGGGCCGGTTCGCGTGGCGGCGCCAGTACGGACACGGAAGGGTCCTTCGCGCCCCGTTCCATCAATGACGGGCTGCTGCGGCGCGCCCTGATCGCGCTGGAGCCCAGCGAGACCCTGGAGCCGGGGCCTTTGCGCCAGCATTCCTTCATGATCAACAACGTGTGCTCGGGCACCAAGCTGGATGAAATCCATGCCGAGATCGCTCGGCTGGCCGAGCACAGCGACCCCTGGTTGGCGAAAGCCGCCAAGACCATGCTGGCGGGTTCGCCGGGAACCGTGCGGCTGGCGTTCTCCTTGCTGCAAAGGCTGCGCCAGCGCTCGCTGGAAGACGTGTTCCGTGCGGAGTACGTGGCGGCGCTCGTGGCGACCGCGCACGGCGATTTCGCCGAGGGCATCCGGGCCTTGCTGATCGACAAGGACCGCCGGCCCCGCTGGAATCCGCCGACCCTGGACGAGGCGGGCGACGTATGGGTGCAGAAGTTCTTCCAGGAACCCTGGCCTTCGCACCTGCCGCATCCATTGGCGGATCTGGGGACGTAGGGAAGCTTGGCAAGGCGTTTCCCGAACATGGTTTGAATGCTCAAGGAAAACCCGTCAGGGTTTTCCTGTTTTAAATCTGTCGTACAAGAACAAGATGTGCCGCGCCCCGCGCGGACACGCCTGATCGCAGCAAGACATCGAGGAGACACTATATGAGCAAGATCGCGTTCATCGGGCTGGGCAATATGGGCGGGCCGATGGCCTTGAACCTGGTCAAGGCCGGCCACGACCTGACCGTCTACGACCTGGTGCCGGCCAGCATCCAGGCAGCCACCGCGGCGGGCGCGCGGGCGGCCGCGTCGGCCCGCGAGGCGGTGGCGGGCGCCGAGGTCGTGATTTCCATGTTGCCGGCCAGCAAGCACGTGGAGCAGCTGTATCTGGACGACGAGCTGCTCCTGGTCATCGACCCGGCCGCGCTGGTCATCGAATGCAGCACCATCGCGCCCGACAGCGCGCGTAAGGTGGCCGCGGCGGCGCAAGCCCGCGGCATCGCGATGATCGACGCGCCGGTTTCGGGCGGCACCGGCGGCGCGGTGGCCGGCACCTTGACCTTCATCGTGGGTGGTGAGGCGGCGGCGCTGGAACGCGGCCGGCCCATCCTGGAGAAGATGGGCAAGAACATCTTCCACGCCGGGGCGGCGGGAGCAGGGCAGGTGGCCAAGATCTGCAACAACATGCTGTTGGGGATTTTGATGGCCGGGACGTCGGAAGCCTTGGCGCTGGGCGTGGCCAATGGCCTGGATCCCGCGGTGCTGTCCGACATCATCGCCAAGAGCTCGGGCCGCAACTGGGCCACCGAGCTATACAACCCCTGGCCTGGCGTGATGCCGCAAGCGCCTGCGTCCAAGGACTATGCGGGCGGCTTCGGTACCGACCTGATGCTCAAGGACCTGGGGTTGGCGGCCGAAGCGGCGCTGTCGACCCGGTCGGCGACGCCTCTCGGTGAACTGGCGCGTAATCTCTATGCGCTGCATAGCGGCGGCGGGCACGGCAAGCTGGATTTCTCCAGCATCGTGAAGTTGTACGAGCCGAAGAAGTAGGGGGCAACGGCCATAGGCTGAAGTAGTGGGTGGCGGCCTTGGGCCCCCACGCCGGCATCCAGGCTGAGCGTGAAATCAGGGTCTTGGTTTATTGGGCGAACAACCGTAAATGGCCTTGCATGAGGAGCCCACTGTGGCGTACTGTATGCACGTACAGTACGCCGCCTATGGCGATGTCATGAATTTCTGGAGAAGATCATGCCGATGACTGCGCTTCAATTGGGAAGCGAGTTGGTCCGTCGGTCCGCTGCGCGCAATCAGACGGTGACCAACCTGGCCGTGCAAAAACTGGCGTATTTTGCGCATGGGTGGCATCTCGCATTGCTCGACCGTCCGCTCGTGGATAGTGCCTTTGAAGCGTGGCGCTACGGGCCGGTGTTGCCGCAGCTGTATCACGCGTATAAGGCGTTCGGCAATAACCCCATCCCGCCCAGTCACGCGTTGGTGGCGTCGCAGCCCGGTGCGGCGCTTGACGACGTATCAAGTGCCTTGGTCGAGCGCGTGCTGGAGCTGTATGGATCTCAAACCACCAAGCGGCTGGTTGAGCTGTCTCATGATCCGAAAGGGCCCTGGATGCCGGCGTATTCCGATGTGAACGTCTCCAGCACCCTCGGCGATGCGGCGATTCGTGATTACTTCAGGTCCTTGCAGTCGCACCAGTAAGGGATCTGGGTGTCGAACAAGAAGCCTAAGCCTTCTCCGGCGCAGCAGCAGGGGACAAGCAACCTGATCGACAGCATCGCGGCGCCACCGGTGGCGCCTGCAGGGCCGCCAGAGAATCTGTCCGAAGATACCGACGCGCCCAAGGGCGTGGGCTACGCGCAGCGCATCGTGGCCTTTGTCGACATCCTCGGCTTCAAAGAGATTGTTTATCGTTCTCGCGACGACCAGGATTTGCTCAATCAGATCTACGGTGCTCTCGACATTCGTAATAATGATCTGGCAGAGCTGTTCTCGCTAGAACTCGAATTAGGTCTCGCCGCGGACGATTTTGACGATCGATTCCACTCTTTCTCCGACTGCATCGTGATGTCCGTGAAGGACGATGTCACCGAACTCGGATTGCTCGTCTTCATGGTGTTCAAAATCTGTCGGCAATTGCTGCGTGCGGGGTTTTTGAGCCGGGGCGGCATTGCGCTTGGACCGCTGCTACATCAATTTCCGGACGATGAGAAACGGAAAGGCGCCAGCGGGGCGCCTTCACCGATGGTGTTCGGGCCTGCGTTTATTGATGCCTACAACCTGGAAGCCAATCACGCTGATGGTGCGCGCGTCATCATGCACACCAAGGTGTGGAAAATGCTCGATGGCCACTGCAATGACCATGCGGGGACGCGGCTGGCGCAGTTCTTTCGTACGCATGTCGAAAGAGCGGAGGACGGTCCGGCTTTTGTGAATCTCTTCGCGGATTTCCCCGGCAATGCCTTTTATCCGGCCGACTACGATGTGCGGGCCGATATCCAGGCCATCCAACACCAGTTGTGCAAGGCGCTAGACGATACCGCGGACAAGCCTCACCAGTTTCGCAAGAATGCGATGTTGGCCAACGAGTTCAATCTCGCCGTGAGCATGGCCGCATCGGTTCCGCGTTATTCGCACCTTGAGCAATACCTCATTCCTCGATGCACGTTGCCCAAGCGGCGGTCGTGAGAACGTTTTCCATCGTTCTACTTTGTTGCTGATTGCCGGATCGCGATTTCGGATGGTGGTGACGCGGTCCCGTCACGAGTCATGCTTTCTACGGTCAATGGCTTCGCACTATCGTCAATCCGCTCCGTCCGCTATCGACCCAAAACAGACCGTCGAGCTTAGCCGGGGAGGGCGTTCGCGGTGGGTGGCTATCCGAGCATGCCCCTATGACACAATGGTGGCACCTCGAACCGTATGCGACATACTTATGGCTGAGTCCGCCACCAACGCTTCGTTATTTAGCGCCTTTCCAATTTGCCTGCGGCCTGACGTGGCTATCGTCGGGGATTTGATTCAATGCAGGTACTCGACTCATCGGGGAATTCATGTCGTTATTCGAGGCGAGCGACTCAGTATTCCATATCGCATTCACCATAATGCCGATGAAACACTCTTTGCACGCTTGGACGCAACGCAAGCGCTGGTATACGCATGTGTGCTAACGCAACATCATGATGGGCGTGTGCGCCAGCGCCAGATCGAGCGATTAGCAAAGTCATCTGAGCCATGGGTAGCACCATTTGTCGTGCAACTCTGCGGAGAATACGTAATTGAAATTCTCCAGGCCGTCGAGTCTTGGCTTCCATCCATGCATCAAAGTAGCTACGCAGCATTACTCCTTGAAAATCCCCAATTTTTTCAAAGAACGCAGGATCGCATGGTCAGCTACTGGGATTGCTATCACCGTTGGTTGTACAAGCATAGAAGTGACTATGTTGGGTTCCGGCTGTTCGAGAGATTCCGCGAATGGAGCGCTGCGGCCCAACGTTTATCAACGAGCACGAGCAGGCAGTCCAAGCCGCGCCTTGGGTAGAATCGAACCCTTCATCGCCTTTCCCCGCGGCCCGCTTACTTGCCTCCCGATCCCGTCATGAGCACCCTAGGCCTGATACATCTGCCCTTGTTTCTCCTGTCGACGTTTCTGCTGAATGTCACGCCTGGTCCGGACACTGCCTACGTCGTCGGCCGCAGCCTGGCGCAGGGCAGGGCAGCCGGCCTGGTGTCGAGTTTCGGCATCTCGGCCGGCTGCTGTGTCCACGTACTGGCGGCTGCGCTGGGTCTGAGCGCCTTGCTGGCGGCGTCGACCTACGCCTTCGTCGTCATCAAATGCGTCGGTGCCATTTACCTGGCTTACCTGGGTGTACGGATGATCTGGGCCACGCGCAGAAGCGCGCCGCCAGCGGTGGCCACGCCGGTCGCAGCGGCGGGGCAACGGGCTCGCTCCTACCGCAAGCTGTTTTCCCAAGGATTCCTGACCAACGTCCTGAACCCCAAGGTGGCGTTGTTCTTCCTGTCCTTCTTCCCGCAATTCGTTGAACCCGATACATCGCATCGGACCTTGGCCTTCCTGGTGCTGGGTGGGATTTTCATCGTCATGTCGACCATCTGGAACGGCATCGTCGCGTGGGTATCCGCCAGCGTCTCGCGCGGGCTGTCGGGCAACGTCACGGTCAAGACCTGGGTAGACCGTACCGTCGGCGCCATGTTCATCGGCGTGGCGGCGCGCATCGCGACAACGTTGCGGTCATAGAGGCCGGTCATTCTGAAGGGATGACGATGCCGATGCCAGTGCCGATGCCGCGAAGCAATGCTGCCCGCCTGATACTCGCCCTGGCTTTGGCTGGGGCGGCTTCAGCCCCGTCAGCCACGTCGACCAGCGTGCCGGCGCCTGCGTCCAAGGAGTGCTCCTTGCAGCGGATCCCCGATTACGAAGTCCTCTCCATGGCGTATCCGTCCCGCGCGGTGACGCTGGTCACCGACGGCCGGGATGTCTATCTGGCGTCGCTCGCAAACGATCCTCCCGCCATACGCAATCTACGTCTGCTGCTGGCGCTGGGCGAGTCCCTGGCCGATGGTTCGAAAGACGGCATGCACCAGTACTTCAGCACTCAGGCGGGTGCGCTCGCGCCGGAGGTGCTGCAAGCCCTGCGCGCCGCCGGCATGACGACGGAGGCCCAGGCGATAGAACAGGGCATGGCAGCTTTCGGTTCCAGCTATCCGACCGACGACCGCAAGCGGGACGGATTCCTGGCCCAGAGCTTTCTGCGCATCCAGGAAGGCATCGCCCCGGACTTCGACAAGCCGCCTACGGCCACGGACAATCTACTGCGCCGGATCGGTACGCCATTGGCGGACAAGACGGGCTATATGGCCGGCGTCGTCGACTACATGCGGCGCGATCCGCAGCGGGCGGCATTGATGGAGCAGGCGCGCGAGCACCTGACGAACGAACAGCGCCTGGGCTATCTGGAAGGGTGCCTGCTGCAGGGTAGCCCATCGGGTTTCGGCGATGAAGCGACGATACGCAAAGGCATCGAGGCCATGCCGCAAGCCTTGCGCACGGTCTTGGTGATGGCCGTCTTCAGCGGCGAGCTGTTCAACGGCGGCATGCACCAGTTTTTCTCCAATTCCAGCGGTGCGTGGGCGCCGTATGTCGTTCAGGCCATGCGCGATATCGGCATGCCGCAAGCCGCGACGACGGTGGAGAAGGGCATGGCGATGTTTCCCCATCCTTACCCGATATCCACGGATGACAGGCGCCGGCTTGCCTTCCATCATGAATGGAACAGCTGGGACGACGAGCTGGATGGTTTGACCGGAGACGTCGATGGCCAGGATTTCGAGGCCGCCGTGGCGGTTTACGCAGCGGCGCGAGGAATCCTGCCGAGGTAAATTCCAACACAGGCGCGGCGCGCTGCACGTTCCTTCATGGACCACGAGTTCACCGGCCCTGAGTGACCCTTCGCGTTTGCAGGAAGCGGACGTTTCCTGGCGCAACTAGCTACACGTATTGGCCTCATACAATAATTAGCTGAACGCGCCTGTGGTGAAGCAGCCCTCGCACCGACATTTTCCTCTATCCCGACATACGATGCTCAAAACAAGCCCAGAAGTACTGATTTCGCGCCTGGCACTTCAACCGCATCCGGAAGGAGGGCACTTCAGGGAGACCTATCGTAGCCAGGAACGTATCAAGCGCTCGCACGGCGATTCGACACGTTCGGCCGCTACAGCCATCTATTACCTGCTTCGCGGAAAGGAAAGGTCGACATGGCACCGAATCAAATCGGATGAAATGTGGCACTTCTACGATGGCGCACCCTTGCATGTGTATGTCCTCCTGCCGGAGGGAGAGATGAAGGTGCTTCGTCTCGGCAATCCCTTGGAACACAACGGAGCGGATTTTCAAGCGCTGGTTCCTGCTGGTGCCTGGTTCGCCGCGGAGTGCTCGGTGGCAGATGGCTACAGCCTGGTCGGATGCACCGTCGCTCCTGGCTTTGAGTTTGAAGAGTTCGAGATCGCACAGGCCGCCGTTCTTCTGAGGGATTGGCCACGGCATAGAGAGCTGATTGAACGCTTGGCATAATATGCCGACAGACTCAAACTGGCCGCCACGCCGCAGTGCCGGGCCATGGCGACAGCCCAAACGCAACCTAGGAGCATCGACATGAAGCTATCTAAACGCGCGTTATTGGCAGGATTGGCGCTTTCCGCGCTGTCGGCAGTGGCCCCCGCGGCCATGGCGCATCACGGTTGGTCATGGGCGGAATCCGAACAGATGACCTTGAAAGGCACCGTCGAGCAGGTGCAGGTCGTGCCTCCGCACCCGACGCTGAGGGTGCGAGCCAATGACGGTGTCTGGGTGGTCGAACTGGGCAATCCCACCCAGACGAAGGAAGCGGGGTTCGTTGAGGATTCCGCCAAGCCGGGCGACGCCATCACCGCCATAGGCAACCGTGACCAGGACGCCGGCAACAAGCGCATGAAGGCTGTCCAGATCATGGTGGGCGGCAAGACCTACGACATCTATCCCAGCCGCATCAAGAAACCCTGAATCCCACGGCCTTCAGCCATGCCCGAACTGCTTCGGCTGGCCCTGGAACAGCTTACGGCCCTGCCACCAGCGCTGTGGCTGCGACGGTCCGGAACGCTCTATCTTTTGATCAACGCCGCCCATATCGGCGCCATCGGTCTGTTGATCGGTTCGATCGTTCCGCTGGACCTGCGGCTGCTCGGCGTCCTCAAGCCCACCTCCTTGGCGCTCCTGGCGCCTGTGCTGGCGCGCACGGCCGCGGTTGGCCTTGCGCTCGCCATACTGACTGGCGCCACCCTGTTCACCGTACGGGCGCAGGAATACCCGCTGAATCCGGCGTTCGTGGTGAAGATGGGCTTGTTGGCCGCAGGCGCCATCAACGCCTGGCTGGTGCGCCGTGGCGGGGCATGGGGACAAGTACTACAGGGAGGCCGCCCATCCAGCGCGCTGCGTTGCCAGGCCGGCGTCTCGCTGCTGCTATGGATCGGCTGCCTGGTAGCGGGCAGATGGATCGGGTTCCTGTAGCCTGCCGTTCGCCTGAACTGGCCGGTCAGGGGAGGGTGGCGAACTTGTTGTCGAAATTCACGATAGATGGAATGCTTGTGTGATCGCCAAGCCCATCACAATAGGGCGACATGTGCGGATCGAGGCCGGCGTAACAATCATCGGAGGCTTAAGCTGCGATGAATCCGGTTTCGTCTTCTTCTGATCGGCGGGGAACGGATAAATCACCACGCCGCCTCAGCCTGAGCAAGGATAAATCGCGGCCGCCCCTCATGTGAGGTCGATATCGACGCAGGCATCGGGGCCACCGGGGCCCGCCTTGAGGAAGTCTTGCCAATGCTGCAATAGCGGCAGCAACTGCCGGGTTGGCGCCTTCTCTGCGCGTACAGGATCGTCCATACCAAAGGCAATCCCTTGTTCGCCGGTAAATTCGATCGCAAAGTATTCGCGCGCCCACACCTGAGTGTCCGGCGCGCCGGCCAGGGCGGCCTGTGCCAGACGTTTACCCTCTTCGATCCAGGCAATGGCGCGGTCAACGCCCAGCCCGCCGTCATCTTCCAGCGTGTGCGCCAGCACGCTCACGTCTTGCGCGTTGGGAGCGTCTGATTCGCAGCAAGCGCGGTAGGTGCCCGGTGGGGACGCTACCCATGAGAAAGTCAGTTTCATGCTTGTCGTCGAAGTTGAGGATGGATCGAATGCGGTGGGTGTCGTTGGATTGCGGCTGCGACGGCGGCGCTGGTCAATTTATGCCGGTCGTCGTTCAGCACTTGTCTCCCTACGTCTGCTCGTCGTGGATCCTGGAGGCCATTATCGCGCCCTGGGCGTACCTCACACAGCGGGAGGCTGACACCCTCCGCGCCGCGTATCGCCGTAAGGCGATGGCACTGCATCCTGATCGCGATGCGCTGGACACGACCACCGTGCAGCTCCAACTTGATCCTCGGTATCGACCTTTCCCATGCAGTACCTGCCAAAGCCGCGCTCGCGAACGCACGCTCGTGGCTTATGACAAAGTATTGCAATCATGGATGGCGGGGGCGGCAAGAGGGAGGAGCGCTCTGCCATTGAAAGGAATTTGACGGCACCATCTGTTGCCATTTCTACGACGATTGAATGTCGCGTTGTTTCGTCCCAAGTGACTGATAAATAGTAGAAATATTACATCTAAGTGTCCCTTAGTCCAGCCTCGCCGCGGGGCTTATTGTTTGTATCTACGAAGGAACAATTCGCAAATTTAAGAATTATCGGTGACATAAAGATACGAAGTATGGATAAACTAAGTAGCTGTAGGACATATATGTACACATAAAAAGCTAAGCAAATGTCACAGCGGCGTACCCGAGCAGATCGTTTTCGAGCATTCCTTTGTTCCTCCAGAGCGATCCTGTTCGCAGCCAGCGCCGTTGCGACGGCGGCCCACGGTCAGGCCGCAAGACCGGACCTTGCCACTGGCGCTGAGATCCAGCGCCGCCAGGACCAGGAGGCCGGTGCTCAGCGTGAACGCGCCACGCAACGCCCCGACGTCTTCAACGCGCCACCCGTTCCGCCGTCGTCATCCACGCTCCAATTTCCGGAAGAACATCCGTGTTTCGCGATCCGCGCCGTGACTTGGCAGGACACCGCCCCGCCGGCGTGGCTGCATGACTTGGCGCAACAGGCGCTTGACCACTGCATAGGCGGGCAGGGTCTTCAAGTCCTGCAGAAGGCCTTGCAGGCGGGACTGATCGATCGAGGCCAAGTCACGTCCCGGGTGTTGGTGCCAGAGCAATCCCTGGCGACTGGCACGCTTCTATTGCGCTACATCCCTGGCACGATCGGGGCGATCAAGAGTGATGGCATGCCGGGCTGGTGGCGGATGGCATTGCCTGCGGGGTCGGGCAGCACCCTGGACCAACGGGATCTGGACCAGGCCCTGGAGAACATCCGCCGTCTGCCTGGTCAGGCAGATGCGAAGATAGATCTTGTACCGGGCGCGGCCCTCGGTGAGTCCGATCTTGTCCTGCATCCTGGGACTGGAAAACGTTGGCATGCCTATTTGGGCGGGGACAACGCGGGTCTCGACTCGACGGGAAAGAATCAGGTCAACGCCTCGCTGGTCCTGGATTCCCCGCTGTTCCTATACGACCAACTGTCCGTCGCCTGGAACAGCAACGCACACATCCACGACCGCGACTCGGGCGCCCGATCGTCGTCCATCAGCTACAGCATTCCCTTCGGTTACTGGACCTTGTTCGCCAACGCCAGCAAGTCGACGTATCGGCAGACCGTGGCAGGGTTCGACGAACCCATTGTTTATCAAGGCACCAGCAAGCAGATCGACGGTGGCGTGAGCGTCGTTCCCTATCGTGGGACGGACTACAAGGGCAGCTTCAGCGCCAAGATGTTCCGCAAGTGGTCCAACAACACCATCGATGACTTCGACATCGACGTGCAACACCGCGATGTGGTGGGCTACGAACTGAATGTCGGTCACCGCCAGTACGTCGGTAACTCGACCTTGGACGGCAACTTCGGTGTGCGTACCACGCTGCCAGGAATGTCGAACGCACCTGGCGTGGTGATCGGCGATCCCGACTGGAACGGCCGCAGCACGGTACTGCTGGCGAGCTTGGGCGCTTCCGTGCCGTTTGAATTGGCTGGCCAGAAGATGGCCTATCAAACCAGTTGGCAATGGCAGCACGCCAAGACGCCGCTGGTTCCCACCGACTATTTCACCATCGGCAACCGTTACGCGGTACGCGGGTTTGACGGCCAGATGACCTTGTCCGCGGAGAGCGGCTGGTCGCTACGCAACGAACTCGCCCTGGCCTTGGGTGACAGCGGGCAGCAGCTCTACACGGGCGTGGATGCAGGACGGGTCAGCGGACCCGCCGCACAGTATTTGGCGGGCCAGACCTTGGTCGGCCTGGTCGCCGGTGTGCGCGGGCGCTTGTCAGTGCCCTACGTGGTCGCGAGCTATGACCTTTCCGCCGGATGGCCGCTGAAGAAGCCCGACCAGTTGAAGACAGATTCTCCCACCATCGCCTTTTCCCTGACGCTCGAATTCTGATCGGATCCACCATGCTCTCGCTGCGCACCGCGATCGTCTTACTTGTTGTATTCACCCAGGTCTGGACGCCCGTTTTGGCGCAGACCTTGCCGATCTCCGTGGACAAGAACGTGGCTGGACAGCGGCCGGTGGTAGGTGTGGCGGGCAACGGCGTGCCGATCGTCAACATCGCGCCGCCTTCAGCTAGCGGCGTATCCAACAATCGCTACACACAATTCAACGTCGGCCCGTCGGGCGTGGTCCTGAATAACAGCGGCGCCGGCAGTCAGAGCCAGCTGGCGGGCGCCATCGGCGGCAATCCCATGTTGGGAAATGGCCGCGCGACCACGATCCTGAATCAGGTCACAGGGAACAATCCTTCGCAGTTGCGGGGCTTCATGGAGGTGGCCGGCAACCGCGCCAATGTGATCGTCGCCAACCCGGCTGGTATCACTTGCGATGGATGCGGATTCCTGAATGCCAATCGCGGCACATTGACGACGGGTTTGCCCATTTTGGGACCGGACGGCAGCGTGCAGGGCTTCGATGTCACCCGTGGTCGGATCACGGTGGAAGGCGGTGGCCTCTATGGCGACAACCTGGATCAGGTGGACCTGATCGCACGCACCCTGACGCTGAACGCGTCGGTATGGGCCAATCGACTGAGTGTCGTTGCCGGACCGGCTACCGTCAGCTACGGGGATGGCAGCGTGCAGGCCCGAGCGGGCGATGATGCGGCCCCTGCGGTTTCGCTCGATATGGCTGCATTGGGCGGCATGTATGCGAACAGCATCCGGCTGATCGGCACGGAGGCGGGGGTCGGCGTCAACATTGGCGGCAATCTCACGGCGCTGACGGGTGATCTGGAGGTCACCGTCGCGGGCGACGTGCGGATTCTTCCTGCCGGCAAGGCGCAGGCGGCGGGCAATCTGCGGCTGGATAGCGCAGGCGCGCTTGCCGTCGACGGTATTGCCACGGCAGGCGGTGGCATCACCTTGAGTGCCGCGGGCAATATCACGACGAGCAACGCGGTCAGTGCCAACGGCGATCTGCGCATGACCGCAGGGGGCGCGATGGCGCTTGGCGGCACCGTTGGTACGGGCGGGAGTGCTACGTTCACGTCGGCGGGGGACCTCGTGACGAGCAACGCGATCACTGCCAACGGCAACCTGCAAATGGACGCCGGGCGGGCGCTGGCGATCGGCGGCAAAGTCGCCGCGGGCGGCGACATTGTCTTACGCGCAGTGAGCGATGTGTCGGTCAGCAATGCGGTCGGTGCGGTTGGCGGCATGGTCCTGAGCACGGGCGGGAGCTTGTTGCAAAGCGGGGCGGGCGGTCTGCAGGCGAATGCAGGTTTGACCGTGACGACAGGTGGGGCCTTGACCCTGGCCGGGACGACTTCCTCAGAAGGTGGGATCACGCTCACGTCTGGTGGCGCGACTGCCATCAACGGCTTGGTTTCCGCAGGACAAGGGTTGGGAATCGTCGCGGGCGGCAATCTGTCGCAAGGTAGCGGCGGCCGTATCGAAGCCAATGGCTCGATCACGGGTTCCGCAGGATCTGGGATGACGCTGGCGGGGACCACGGTTGCGCAGGGTGGGATCACGCTGCAATCCATCACTGCCATGGCCATAGATGGCCAGATGACCGCCGGTCAGGCGTTGATGCTCGACGCAGGCGGCAATCTGACGCAGGGGACCAGCGGCAAGGTGCAGGCCGACGGACGGTTCACCGGATTGTCGGGCGGCGCGATTACCCTGGCGGGGTCGTCGGCCGCCCTGGGCGAGCTGGCGCTGACCTCCCGTAATGGCATGACGATAAACGGCCAGCTCGCCACCGGCCGCGATGCCACGCTCACGGCGGGCGGCGACCTGCTTACGGGATCGGCATCCAATATCCAGGCGGACGGAAAGATCTACGCGGACGCTGCCGGCAATGCCACGATCCGCGGTTTGCTGGGGACAACGGGGGCTGGCGGTGCAAACGGTCAGAGCGGCCTGCTGACGGTCAAGGCCGCGCAGGATATGACGGTCACCGGCACGGTCTCCAGCGCCGCGCCGTTGAGCGTCACGGTCGGCCGCAATCTGTCCGTGGCTGGCACCTTGTTGGCGACGGGCGGTGGACTGTCGATCTCCAGCGGCCTGGATACGACGATCGGCGCGGCGGGTCGCGCACAGTCGACGGGCGATCTTTCGCTGCAATCGGGAGGCAAGTTCTCCGCCGGCGGCATCGTTTCTTCCAATACTGCCGTTCAAATCAATGCCGATGGGGACGCCCGCATCGATGGGATCTTGGCCGCGCTGGGCGGAAGCCTCTCCCTGAACGGCAAGAGTGATCTGACGGTCGGTAGCGCAGGTCGGGTTCAAGCGGCGACGACCATGACGGCGCAGGCCGGACGGGATCTGGTGCTAGCTGGCTCCCTGTCTTCCGTACAGACCCTGACCCTGGATGCGGTTCGAGACGTAAGGATAGATGGGATCGCGGCCACCGATGCTGGCCTGAGCGTGACTGGACGGGATATCACCCTTGGCGGCACGGCCGTAGCCCAGGCAGCGTCTGGCTTGGCCATGCAGGCCGCGGGAATGTTGGCTTCAGCGGGCAAAATCGTCTCTGATGGGATGGTCAGCCTGCGGTCGGCCGGCGACCTCGCCTTGTCGGGCACGACTGCGTCCACGGCTGGCGATTTAAAAGTGGCATCAACTAGTGGCGACGTGACGTTCGGCGCCGCAGCCAAGGCACAGGCGGCTGGTCTGCTCGACGTCATGGCGGCGCGGGACCTGAATGTTCTGGGAACCACGTCTTCGAATGGCGCGATCCAGCTGTCAGCGACGCGCGACCTGACCTTGGGCGGCATCACTGCCGCGCTGGGTGGCGATTTGCGGGTGGATAGCGGCGCGGCGACCAACGTCGCCGCGGACGGTCGGGCGCAATCGGCAGGCGAATTAGTCCTGAATGCCGGGACGGTTTTGAGCAATCGAGGACTGCTCTCGGCGGGGACGGACGCAACCCTGTTCGGTGCCAACGGGCTGACGAATTTCGGCACTATCGTCGCCGCGCAGGATTTGAAGGTTTCCACGCCGGGGGCGTTAAGCAATTCCGGCAGCCTGCTGGCGGGGTTGAACGATCAGGGACAGGTTGCGCTACCCGGGAGCTTGATGCTATCGGGCGGCACCCTGACCAATAGCGGCCTGGCGGCGGCGGGCAAGGATCTGACACTCGACGCTTCTACCTTGACGCTCAACGGAGGAACGATCTCGGCCAACCAGGCCCTGAGCGCCGTCACTCTGGGCGACATCGCGGCACGGGGTGCCACGCTTTACGGCGGAACGGTCTCCTTGACTGGGTTGAACCTGGACAACAGTGGCGGCAGCTTGTCGTCCAATGGCGACCTGGCACTGACCTTCACCGGCGTCCTGAATAATCAATCCGGCTCCATCACCACCAATGGGGCGTTGCAGGTGGGTAGCGCTCAAATCCTGAATCAGGGCGGCAAGATGCTGGCCCAGGATTTGGGCCTTGATTCCACTGGGGTCATCAACAATACGGGTGGGCTGCTGCAGGGGAGCAACACGCTGACCTTGTCCGCGGGCAGCCTCGTCAATATCGATACGCCTTCCGACGATCCCACGCGGGCACTTGGGATCGTCGGCAAGACGGTTGTCCTGAATGCCGCGAGCATCGACAACACCCGCGGGACGCTCGCGGCGAGCGACGCTTTAACGGTTGGGACGACGCTCCTGCAGAATGCCTCCGGCCTGGTGACGTCGGGTGGGACGGCGGACATCACGGCGGGAACGCTCGCCAACGAAGGCGGCAACGTTGTCGCCGGCACGCGTTTGGGGGTGATCTCCAACGCGCTCACCGGGACCGGGGTCCTGCAATCGCAGGGGGATCTGAGCCTGACGCTGTCCGGCGGCCTGGTCAACACCGGTGTCGTTGCGGCAGGGCGGGATGCGACACTTAGCGTTGCCGGCGACCTGGACAACCGCGGCAAGATTTCGGCCGGCCGAAACCTAACCGTGGGCGCGAATACCCTGACGAATGAAGCCTCGGGGGAGATCGTCTCCAATGGCACGACCACGCTGAATGTCACGAACGCCCTGAACAACGCCGGGCTGATCGATGGCGGCGTGACCCATATCCAGGCAGGCAGCGTACTCAATACGGGACGGATCTATGGCGACACGCTGGCCATCTCCACCGCGTATCTGCGCAATGACGTGGGTGCGGCCGGAGCGGGTGTGATCGCTTCGCGGGGCAACCTGGACCTCGGTATCGGAGTGCTCGATAACCTTGAGCACAGTCTGATCTATGCGGCGGCCGATCTGGGTATCGGCGGCGGGCTCGATGCGCTGTGGCGGGCGACCGGCCAGGCGCAGGCCGTCAATAACGCCTCGGCGACGATAGAGGCGGGCGGTAACGCCGCCATCAATGCCGCGGCCATCAACAACATCAACAACCACTACGCCAGCGAAGTCGTGCAGGTGAGTGCGGGGGACAAGGTCTATTACCGGCTGAACGGCACGACCGATATGCTCGATGGCGCGACTTATTGGCTGTGCGATCAGACGACGGCGATGTGCAGCAAGGACCCGGCATGGCTGGAGGACGACCAGGAGCGGCGTCTGCTGCTGCCTTCATCGACCTATCCTGAATCGCAATATGGGCCGCCGTTTGACTATGCGTTGGGTGGGCATGGAAGCAAAGGTGAGGATGCGCCGGTACGGCAACCCTATATTCCGTCTTGGGAGTCCTGCGCCGGTGGGGACGCGGGTCCTACCTGCTATATGGTCGCGGAGCAATTTCTTTATCCCATAGACGCCAAAATCTGGGATGTATTCGGCGTCGAGCATCCGACACCGCTGCCGCGCGATCCCGCCTTAGGATCGCACTGCGCCACGATCGCCCTATGCGAAGCCGAGCAATCCGAGTACGACCTAGCCCATGCGGCCTACGTCGGGCTCTATGAAACGCTCAATGCGCGTGTTCGCGCCTACAACCAGGATTTCAATAGCCGTCTCGTCAAAGACTTCACGATCTATGAAGTCACGCAGACCGTCACGGAGACCCAGACGACCGCGACGGACCCCGGCAAGATCATCGCTGCGGGCAATGCCACGTTGACGGGGGCCGTCGTCAACGACAAGAGCCAGATCGTTGCAGGTGGCGCGTTAACCGTCACGGGACCCTCGGTCCAAAACATCGGGGCGGTCGGCGAGCGCCGGATCGACGCGGTCGGCAGTGAAATCTACACCTACGAAAAGAACAACGATCGAAAGTACGACACCGTTGCTTATAGCGGCACCCTCAGCACCGAGCCTATCGGCGTTCCCGTTGGCAGCTACGGCGGAGGCGTTGCATCGCCCTCGACCGGCGTCGCCGCGCCCGGTGCCAGTGCGCCGGTCAGCGCAGTGGCACCGATCACGGTCAACAGCGTTCAATTACCCGGAACGGGGATTGTCAGGACGGTCACCCCACCGTCCAGCGTCCCGAATAGTCAGCTCTACACGGTTGTACCTTCCGCAAGTTCGCCGTACCTGGTCACCACCGATAGTCGCTTTACGGGCAGCAAGCCGACGATTTCCAGCGATTATCTGCTCGCCCTGCTCGGCGCAGGGGGCTCTGTTCAAGGGGCAGGATCCGTATCCCGGCCCACGAGTGGTGTTGGCGTAAGCACGACAGGGAGCCCAACGGGCAGTGCGTCTCCTACTCAGGCAGCGATCGGTGCGGTGCAAGTCGGCGCGGCTTCTGCTGGCGGCACGCTTGCCGGCGGGACGACGGTCACGGACTCAGGCACGAATCCTTATCTCCAGGGCACTGACACCCTCAAGCGCCTGGGCGATGGCTTCTATGAGCAAAAGCTGGTCACGGACCAGATCATCGCCGCCACTGGCCAGCGCTTTGTCGGCGATTACACCGACAACGAAACCCAATACAAAGATCTGCTGACCGCTGGCGCCACCTTTGCGCAGCAATACGGCCTTCAGGTCGGCACGCCGCTGAGCGAAGACCAGATGAAGCAGCTGACCACGGACATGGTCTGGCTGGTCGATCAGACGGTCACGCTCGCCGACGGCAGCACGCAAACCGTACTGGTTCCCCAGGTCTATCTGATGGTCCAGGACGGCGACCTGAAGGGCGACGGTACCCTCATGGCCGGTCGGACCACCACATTGACGGTGGACGGTGCCATTAGCAATACCGGCACAATCGCCTCGCGCGATGCGACGGTGATGGTGGCGGACAACATCCTCAACCAGGCCGGTGGCGTCATCCAGGGCAGCATCGTCGATCTGAATGCCAGGCAGGACCTAAGCAATATCGCGGCGCTGATCAAGGGCGATACGGTGGCGTTGCAGGCAGGTCGTGATATCAACCTCACCAGCACTTCGGCTAGCACAAGCGCGAATAGTGGGGCGACTCAAACATGGTCGACCTATGTCAGCGGTGTTTCGACGATCGACGCCGGCAACCTGTTGATCGATGCTGGGAGAGACCTGAACCTGCTCGCCGCTGCGATCGGCATCAAGGAGGACGGTCAGCTGAGCGCGGGCAACGATATCAATCTGCTTACCATCGGTGCGGAGCAGGGCGAATCGGTTGTTTTCAAGAAAAAGAACACCAGCGACGTCAACCGCCAAGCCGATGTCGGGTCCGCGATCTCGGCCGGAGGGGATTTGACCCTGATCGCCGGTCGGGATGTCAACGCGACGGCCGCCACGGTCGACGCTGGCGGGCAGCTAGCGGTGGGGGCGGGGCGCGACATCATTGTGGTCGCCGGTGAGGCCTCTGGGTCTGCGCGCGACGAGCACTATCAGAAATACAAGGGATCCTGGGGCAAGACCACTACCAAGGAGAGCGTGGACAAGAGTGACTGGACCCAGGCGCAAGGATCGACGTTTACCGGCGACTCTGCCGTCTTCGTGGCAGGTCGCGACCTCAATGTCGTCGGGTCCGCGATGGGTACGACGAATGATCTATCCCTGATCGCCGATCGTAACGTCACGATTGTTGCAGCGGAAAACACGTCCAATGACAGCCAGTACCAGCGTGAGAAAACCTCCGGTTGGGGGGCTACAGGCGGCTTAAGTAAAGGCACGAAGGAAAGTACGGACAGCCTGGATGGCACCACCGTATTCCATACGGGTAGCACCGTGGGCAGCGTGCAGGGAGATGTCGTTGTCAGTGCCGGTGAACATCTGCAGGTGATTGGCAGCAATGTTCTGGCCAAACAGGGCGACATCGCACTTGCCGGGCAAGACGTCACGATCGCCAACCTGAACGACACGAATCAGGAAAAGGAATACCACGAAGTCCGAACGAGTGGGTTCAGCATCAATTTCGGTAGCCCGGCCATTGATGCGATCCATACCAGCGAGCGGATGAGCCGTGACGCGTCGACCACCGATAATCCGATTTTGCAGGCACTCGCGTTCACAACGATCGGATTGGCAGCCGCGAATGCCGCGAACACGATGACCCAGGACGGCAACAAGGGTGGTGGATCTGCGACCATCACGCTCGATTTCGGGATGACGAAGAGTACGTCTACGAGCGAGCGGTCATCATCTACCGTATTTGGCTCCACCATTGCCGCTGGCAACGACTTGTCTATCGTCGCGCGTGGTAAAGGGGCGGATTCGGACATCACGGTCCTTGGATCCAGCCTGTCAGCGGGTAATAACGCCATCCTGAAAGCCGATGGAGACATCCTGGTCCGGGCGGCCGCCAACACGGCAAGCCAGAAAACAGACACGACCAGCCTCAACGGCTCGATCGGTGTCGGCGTCATGGTTGGCGTCAGCGGCGATAGCTACGGCGTTGGTTTCATCGTGAAGGGGGGCGCGTCGGCCAGTCTCGGAAACGAAAACGGCAGCAATCTGACGTGGACCAACAGCAGCGTCACCGCGGGCAATATCCTCGCATTGCAATCCGGCGGCGATACGTCGTTTATCGGCGCCACAGGCAAGGCCGATCAGGTGATGGCGTTGGTGGGCGGCGATTTACTGCTGCAGAGTCTGCAGGACAAGAGCACCTACGATTCCAAAAACAAGAATGCTGGCGCGAGCGGCACGTACTGCTACGGCTACTGCACTAGCTCCTACTCATTCAACGTCGGTCTGGGGGCGATCAATAGCGACTGGCAGAGCGTGACGCAGCAGAGCGGGCTGTGGGCGGGCGATGGGGGTTTCCAGATTGCAGTGGGAGGCAATACATCGCTTATTGGAAGTGTTATTGCCGGTAGCGATCAAGCCGTGGCCAAAGGCGTGAACTGGCTCACGACAAACACGCTTTCGACTAGTGACATCAAGAACACGGCCAAGTATGAGGGCTACCAGGTCACGGCAGGTTACGGGACGAGCGGCTCGGATTGGGGTTCTGCATCGATGCCGGCGGCCGCCGTAGCCTTCGGGAAGTCGAACTCGACCACCGACAGTGCGATCAGTGGCGGCGCCATTCAGATCAGGGACGCCGCCGGTCAGGAGGCGCTCACCGGCATGACGATTCGCGAGACCATTGCCTCGTTGAATCGCGACACCTCTGACACGCTTAACAGCCTGAATCCTATTTTTGATAAAGACAAAGTTCAGGCTGGCCTTGATATCGCCATCACGGCTCAGCAGCAGGTAGCTACCTTCCGAAGCAATCTGGCGCGGGCGGCTCAGGATCTCAAAGACGAAATTGCAACGGAAGAAAAGAAAGGTACTGATGCGGATTTAGCCAAAATCAGCAATCTGCAAGGTCAGATAGACGGCTTGAAGGAATGGTTGCCGGGTGGAACCAAGGGTCTGCTGTTAACGAGTTTCGTGGGCGGCATCTCCGGCAACGTCAGCGCGGGCGCCAGCGCGATGCTGGGCGCGGCAGCTGCCAACGTCTTACAAGGCCTGGGCGCGCAAGAAATCAAAAGGATTGCAGACCAGTTAGGCGGTGAGGGATCTCCTGCACACGTAGCGCTACATGCTGTGCTGGGATGCGCGGCGGGGTCCCAGACCGTGGGAGGCTGCGGGGCCGGGGCAGTAGGCGCGTCTGCCAGTGTGGTGTTCAACACGCTAGTGAACAACCTCACGGGCAAGAAACCGGGTGAGGAACTCTCCGAACCTGAGAAACAGGCGCGACTTGCCCTGCTGGACACGCTGCTGGCCGGAGTAGGTGCCGCGCTTTCGCCTTCCGCCATGTCGGAGTTGATGACGGCTGCTCGGACGGAAGGGGAAAACAATCAATTCCTTCCGCTTCAACTCATCCAGCAAGCAGCCGCCGCAGCGGGACTTCCTGGCGCCAGCGCCATTAGCACAAGAAGCGCGACGCAAGCTATGGTGGATCGCTTGCTTGGGCAAGCACAAGCTCAAGAGCAGGGGCAGTCGCAACTTAGTTTAATGGTCGATGTTGTCTCTCTCCTAAGCGAAGCAGTAAACAAGGGACTACTTCAAAATTTTGGCGATACCACGGGTACCAAGACGTCGCCAGACGGAATGCCGATGGGGCAGTCGTGGTACTTCAACACGCCTGGAAAGTCTTCAGACATGTTGACTGAGGTAGCCATTCCCGGGTTGCCCAATTTCGGCCCCCAAGGTGGAACGCTCCTTACGAGTCCTATCGAATGGCAGAATGCGCCGACGCTGATCTATCAAAATAGCGGCGACTTTACCCCATTGACGGAGGGCGGTGGCCTTCAAGTATATGAAGATGCAGGCGGTCATTTGATTGCACGGCACGTTGGTATGTCAGATGCCGACCTCGCCAACCGCCTGCAGACATCGAACGTACCCTCGGCTTCGACCTTTACCGACCGCGCAGCGGCAGAAAGAGCCGTCTCCGCTGCGATAGACTCGAACCGGACTGCAATTCAGAACTATCTCACCGGAAATGCGAACGCTTATTTAGCAATCGAATACACGTCGCCGACGCCTGTCGGAACCAGCCTGAATCGCGGAGATAGTAGTTCGGTACCGGTGGGCAACGTGCGGGTGGTGATTGCGAAAGATCCTACAATGTCCACCGGTTATAGAATCATCACGGGGTACCCTCACCAATGACGAAAAATTTTCAATCGGCAAAGAATACGTTTTCGGCATATCTAAATCAGGACTTTGACTTACTCTTTGGTTCGGCTGATGGTGCAATTCGAGCATTTGTGCAGCAGAGCACTCCGGTCGAGGTGTCGCTCGTGATCGCTGATGTTGAAAGAATTCTGTTGATGAGACTGTCTGAAGATGACTTGCAGAGATTCATCCTGCAGGAGTTGGGGTCTTATTATTACTTTCCCAATGAGTGGGTCTCTGGCGAGGTGTGGTTGCGGCACGTGCTCGACATATTGCGCGAGTGAAGTGATGCTAATCCAACCCGGGCTCCGTGGTCCCTCCCGCATGATCGGGCGTCCCCTGGCCCCGCAGGCGTGGACCACGTGGCGCTGCGTCAGGTTTGCTTCTCGCTCATCCCTCTCGGGACGGGCGTGCCGTCCGCCTCGTGCATCGCTGACGCGGTAACTCCGCTACGCAGCTTCTGAGCTGCGCGGGGGCCTTGCCGGTAGCAGAGCAGGCCCCACTACGACCGCGACGATGCCGATCATCGACCGCGCTGCGTGCCTCGGGTAGCGTTACATACTAAGTATCAGATCAAGCATTAATCACTAAGCACCGGAGGCTGGACCACTTGACGATTCTCCGGCGCGCCTGAGTCAGTTCCTTATCAGCTAATGCTTGCGCTCTCGTACGTGTGCGCGGTTGAGCGTGGCCGCTCGCCAAGGGCGACGTCGGTGGCAAAGCTGGGCCGCCACAGCGCCCGCGTGCAACTCGCCACGTGTCGGGCAAACGTCGCATCGTGGTCCTGCGCGCACCGGGGGCAAGAGGCTTTCGCGGCATAAACCGCTCGGCGCGCCTCGCTTTTTATTCCACGTCCCCTTGCCCCCGCCGCTTGACTCGCAGGGCACCTCTGCTCCCGTCCCGCCACCTGGCGGGATCGATCCTCAAGGAGCCCATCATGACCGCACCTACACCCGCGGCCCGTCTCGCTCCCGAGCACGAGTATGGCCTTTCTTCCCACGTATTTCGGCCCTCGCGACTTCCTGAAGGGGGAGCTGCTCGTCTATCGCTGGATCGAGTTGCTTTCTGATGACTACCGCGGCGGCTACTGGCATTTCTACGAGATTCCCGGCGGCTTTTATCTCGCGCCCGCCGGCTACACCGAGCTTCGCATTCGGTGGCCCTTAAACCATTGTGATTGCACGATGTCCGCAGACGCGGCCGGCATCGTCGCCACCTTGTACGCGCTCTCAGAGCTCTGCGAGGCGGTGCGCGGCGACGGACTCGTTGATCGTTACCACGCCTTAAAGGCGTTCGCCCTTGAACATCCTGAGGTGGCGGCGATCTACGCGGCAATCGATTAACGAAGCACGGCTCCGCCGTTGGTTCGCCTGGCACGCGGCCAACGGTGTCCGGCGGCCATCGCACGTATCCGTCGGCCAGGGCGGGCGGGTCGCCTCGCGACGGGGCGGAGGAAGGGAGGCCCCTTCGCGTGCACGGCGCGTTGTGCAAACCATTCGGCCTACGGCCGCGATTGGCGCCGCGGGTCCCGCGGCGGGTGGCGCTCGCCGCGCGGCACGTCTGTGTCTCGCCGACGATCCTTCGCAAGCACGCCAGTCCTGCGTGCCGCCTCGCCCTACACCACCGACGGTATCACTACACGTCTCCCTGCGCGGGGTGCGCTGCGCCGGGTGCTCACCCGTTCGGTGCTCGGCCTGCGGCCTGTGCGCCGCGTGCGGCTTGCGCGCCCGCCCCGCTACGGTCGGCGCTTCGTGATCCCGATCGGCACGGGCTCGGCGACTCACAGGACCGGCGGCAACCACCGCGAAGCAACGGCCTAGCGATCCCAGGCGTTCACCCTCGGGCTAACGATCTACAAGCCCGGTCAGCCCTAACCCCTCATGCATTGGAGAGTCATCAAGGAAGACATCACACCGATGGTATGGCCCGAGATGGAGTTGATCATCCGAGGGCTGGAGGCGAGGAAAGCGTGGTCTCGCGCCGCGCAGTTGGCCGATCCCCGGCAGCGGCTCGATGCCGAGGATACGGCGCTCGATATCGCGTACGAGCAGGGCGATCGAGACTTCTGGAACGGGTGGGCAGCCACCGAGATTCCCTTGCTCCTCACCGACATTCCTGCGCTCGCCCGGTGTTGGGAGTACGGCTGGGAGTTGGGGCAAGCCAGCCAAGCGGCACCGTGGCACGCCGGTGATGAAGACGTGAACGGCGAGGCATTCTAAGCCCCGAGCTTACGCGAAAGCGAGGGAACCAGACCGCGCGTCCGACAACCAACAAGCCAATTTGATCGACGGAATCGGGCGCGCGGACGGGTTCAGCGGAACGTTTGGTGAGGGCTTTTACGCGCGTATCTCAGCGCAAGGAGCACCAGCGATGTTTATCAATCTCTACATCCATCCACGATCTGTCGAATCGCAGAAAACGCTGAACGCGTTGACGCGTCATCTCATCCCGTTCGTGACCCATTGGTCAGACGACCCTGAGCCAGTTGTTGATGTGAGCACGCCAGACGACACCATCGTATGGCGGGGGCATCGGCCCGATCTCATCGAACTGCTAGCCGATCTCGACGACGTCGTCCCCGCCCGTGCCGTGGCTCGAGCCGCAATGCGGGGCGCAGCCGACGTGCTCACCCGCGCGCAGGCGCACGCACGGATTACGGGCGCCGCGATGAGCCTCCAGGCGTTTTTTGACGAGTGCGGCGATCAGCCGCTTTACCGAGGCGCCACGCTGTTTTGGTGGCTACGCCACTAGGCGATGTGTTGTTTGTGTCCTTTAAGGAGCTATGACCATGAAGTGTCCTCTATGCAGTCAGGCGGAGTTGGCGCATGCCACTCGGCCAGAAACCGACACCGACCGTTGTTATTGCTTAATTACCTGAACAGGTATAAAATACGATGGTCGCTAAAGAGAAACCGCTCGAATGGATCGCGAGCAGCTACAAAGATCTGATGGCATTGCCGGTCGACGTGCGCCGACGCTTTGGCTTTGCGCTGTCGTTGGCCCAGATGGGCGACCAGGATGATCTGGCGAAGGTGCTCAAGGGCTTTGGCGGGGCTGGTGTACTGGAAGTGGTCGAAAATGACGTAGGCGGTACGTACCGGGCGGTCTATACCGTGAAGTTCCCGGAGGCGGTCTTCGTTCTGCACTGCTTCCAGAAGAAGAGCAAGAGCGGGATTGCGACGCCAAAGACAGACATGGAGATCATCCGCGCCCGGTTGAAGGTTGCCGAGGCATGGGCTCAGGAGCTACGGAATGCAAAAGCGAATCATTGATGGCGTGGAGGTTCAACGCAGCTCGGGAAACGTGTTTGCCGATCTGGGGCTACCCGATGCCGAGAAACTGAGGATCAAAACAGGCCTCGTGGTCGAAATCAGGAAAGCCATGCGTAGCCTTGGCCTGACGCAACAGGCGGCGGCCAAGCGCATGGGCGTTACACAGGCGAAAGTGTCAGGCATGATGCACGGCGACTTTACAAACCTGTCTGAGCGCAAGCTCATGGACTGCCTAACTCGCCTCGGCTACGACATCGAAATTAAGGTGCGGGCTACGGCCAACTCGGTCGGGCATCTGACGCTCGCCACCGCCTGAGCTTTGGGTCCTGTGGTGCCGCCGACAGCATTGGCGGTGAACGCATCGCCAGACCCGAAGAAGCTGACCAATACGGGGCTGTAGCCTATCCGATCTGGATCCTTCGCATGGCGAGTAAGTTGGAATTCGCGCCCGTCGGCAATACGCATCGAGCCAAAGCCAGAAGCCACCTTTGGGTGGCTTTTGGCTTTTGAACAACGCATTGCATGGTGGGCGGCCGACATCCCACCGGCTACGCCGGCGGGGCCCGCTGCCTGGACGTTGTGGGCGTTCCCCGGACGCCCACTGAAACCCTTAAGGCCACACCGGCGCAGGGCGCCGATGGTCCCTTAAAGCTCCCACACAGGACGCACCCGTGGGGGGTGCAGGCTGCCTTAGTGGGCGCGGGATATCTTGGGGATAGGACGTCTTACAAAGATGCCTAATGCGCAGCTGCTAGCACTGATCCCTTTTGCGCGACTCGTGCATCTTGCCGAAAACGTGGACAGCCTAGTTAGCCGTCACGAGACATTGACTGCCGCAAATACGCGATATTGATACTGAAGTGCCTGCTCGTGAGATTGGAATGTGACAAATGCGAGCAGGCGAGTATTCATCACAGTCGATCATCACGAGTGAGCGGTTTGCCCCGACGGCGCGTAGCTATTTGTAGTACTCTTGCTCGCAATGTAGTAAAGGCGCGTCGTGATCACGGAAAGGAATTGCTGATGAGACTACCCCAGTTCGATATTGAGAGCATTGAGGAAGGGCTCACCCTACTGACTAGTAATAGCGATCCACAACTCACAATCCCGCAGGTGTCGGTTCGAGCAACGGCGTTTTGCGCCGAGGCCGCGTTGCTGCAGTTCGTGATTACGTGGGCGCGAAAATTTGGGGATCAAAGCGAAGCGGTCTTTCAAGGTCTGGATCTATCTTCAGAGACATTCGAAACGGCTGTCAAAACGCATCTAGGTCTTCCCTATTTCGTTGCTGCGTGGATTTTGGCAGGTCGACTGCTCGATTCCGAGAAAAAAGTTTTGAGGCGGAGTGCGGCGAAGGGGTATTCGGAGTTTTTAGATGCGATGGAACGTTTTGATTTTCAAAACACCCATGAGGAGTCGGAGTCAAGAGCCAACTTGCTCTGTATTCAAGGCGGAAAGCGTGAATTTATTCGGCCGTTTTACGAGTTTGACCAAGGTGCTTGGCGTGTCAAGCGAGAGGGCGATGTTCGAATTATCGTGCAAGATATCGTCATGCAATTGGCGCCCGAGTGGCGATCAGCATATGTCAGAGAAGTTACAGACTCCCTTGCACATTTGGTGAAAGAGCTTGTCGAGAATTCGGACTGGTGGGCACGATCGGATCAGCATGGGATTGAGTATGAAAAGGGAATTCGCGCCGTCACCTTCCGCTTAATTACAATAGATAACGATAGCCTCTTAAGATTCTCCGGACAAAATACGCATGTGCAAAGCTACCTATTGCACAGCCTAACTACTCTAGAAAAAGTTAAAGTGAAAGCGCCGAGCGATCACCCGAAAGAGCTCAGGACGCTGGATTTTGTTGAATTGTCAATGGTGGACGCAGGTCCGGGATTGGCTAGGCGCTGGCTGGCTAATCGTCCTAACAACAAAAGATCAATTGCAGATCTAAGTGAAATAAGTATTCAAGAAGAAGAAGAGGCCGTAGTCGAATGCTTCAAAAAATGGCGAACGAGTTCGGGGAATTCCCTGCGAGGCGTCGGTTTGTTCAGCATCGCTAACCTCCTTCGAAAGAGAAACGGCTTTCTCCGTCTGCGGACTGGTCGGTTGGCTTTTTTATTTGGAACACAGTCGGCGATAGGTGTTATAGAGGTGAAGCTGAAGCGCAAAGACATTTCTGAAGATTATGTCAAACTCGATGATGGGACACACGTTTTTCTCCAATCTGGGGAGATGATTTTCTTTTTGCGGCCGTGGTCCAACAGCGAAATTGGCGCTGTTGAAGGTACTGCTTACTCTATTCTCTTGCCGGTCTGATAATATGTTATTCGTTCAGATTTCCGGAGCTACTAGGTCTTCGAAAGACGGTTTGCTTATCTTTGTTGGGTCGGATCCAGTCGAGTGGCTGGAAGTGAAAGACGCTTTTAAAGATTGGTCGGAAGATGCAGTGATCCCACCTGCGATATACATACTGGGCACCAGTACTGTGGTGGAAAATCTCACAAAGAGCATGGACGATGCCGAAGGGGACGCAGCGCTTGAGATTCTCAAAAAGTTGAGTAGCGTATATTTACTTTCTTGCGACGGAGCGGGCAATCTTCGGCATGTGGTGAAAGAAGGTGAATCGCAGCTTGACGTCGCTGTCTGTGGGGAGATTCTTGATATTGCGGTTGCAGGTCTAATCCAGTCACGGCTGGAAGACGGAAGTATCGTTGTCGCAGCTCCTCCAGGTTTTTATTTTTCCAAACAATCTGACCGTTATTCCTCTCATTTTATTCGCGCGGAAGGGCTGCTGAGCTGTACGGAGTCTATTGAACTCTTGGCCTTCCGTTTGCTCCGTGCGTTCGGTAGGTACTGCGATGAGTTTCGTGGAGACAAGGTTCGAGTACTGATCGACTCTATGGTTATGTGGCCATTGGGCCACGCACTTGTGAGCTTCCGACGTGAAATTAACTCCGAGACTAGATTTGTCATACAGAGCATCCGATCCTATGAGGGGGTCGAAGACAACTCTATCCAGTCAGGCCCAGCCTTCGTAATTTGTTCAGCATCCACCTCTGGGGGCCTGTTGCGCAAACTCCAAAATAAAATAGGCACTAGGAATGTGTCATGCGTCACTATTCTTGGATTGATGCCTGTAGAGGAGGACGAAAGGGGTGGGGAAAATTTTTTTGATGAGGATTGGTATGTCCATCGTCTTCCGCGTGACCTAAAAGGACTGCCTGCATTATCTGGACTGCGGGCGAGGTTTGAGACTGAGGTTACTGAACTTTCTCCAGGCTGGGAGTCTGTGCGAATAATCGGCGAGCGATTCCTAAATCAGAATTTTCGGCCTCGATCTGTTCGCTTGGTGCACTTGGCTCTTTCGGATGGCCACAAGCGGAAATTAGCACAGCTTGCCGATGAACGACTGCCGTTGATGGCACGGCGCCGGCCGGCGGCCCAGCTATTTTGGTCTGTTTCATTGGATACCGATGCGCTAATTGAACGATATTGCACAGAATCCCCTGCAGGGGAATGCTTGTTGCGTAGCTGGTTATCCAACTATTCTGCTGCGGGTAATATTGCGATCATTCATCCAGTTGACACACTCGAGAGCGGTCGTCCAGGCGAAGGTGCATCTAGAAGACTAGCAGAGCGCATCGAATCGATACTTCGGCAAATATCACCTACGCCTCAAATTAGAATTGTGGACAGTGCGGAGATCGATCGGCCTGGTGACGAATTAAAGGCGTTTATGGGTAGTGCGGGTGTAATCGTTTCCGCACCTATTCTAGGAAACGGATTTGTATTTAAGCAAATTAGTGCTGCTCTTCGAATACTTCAGCCGAGTGGGCCGAGGCTCTTCCTGGCTCTGGCGGTATTGCCGGAAAGTCGATCTAGATTAGATGAATTACAGAAGGACCTTCAATCGAACGCAGATGATCGAGCTTACCACTTTAAGCACGCCGTGGCTCTACCCGTAGGTAAGCTCGACCATGACTTCCATTGGTATGAGGAATTTCTTGCTTTGCGTCGGGTGCAAGACGAATGTGCCAGCCAAAATCTCGATTTCCCGGATGTTCTTCGAGAACGACTAGATCATTTTCGCGACGGGAACGGTCTCGGTGGCGTACATACGTTCTTGCCCTCATATAATGGTAGAGCATTAGTAACGTCCCCAGGGTTTTTGCTTTGGGAAAGAAGCGATTCGATTTCGGGCAACGATTTGGGTGCCGGTGTCTTCATGACCGTTGCGGTTTTTCTAGAATCATGTCGATCTGGCGGTGCGAAGAAAAGTGATACTAGCCTTGTGAGCGGGCTATTTCAGCAGACTCTCATATCTCCTGCAAATTTCACGCGCTTTAATGATCCAGCGATTCAGGCGTCTCTACTCCGAGCGGCTTATCGCTCTGAGCTTAATTTTGCCTCGAGTCCCGATGTAAGCAGCGACATGCAACGTTTGATTCTGCGGTTGATCGAGCTGTACGGGTCGCCCGCTGGGGATGCGGTCGGGGAGTTCTTGCTCGCGTTGGTAATGAAGCGTATTACTTTGCACCAAAGTCATCTAGAAGCCGTCATAGCCGCGGCGCTATTATTACCGGGTTGGTTGGGCATATTGGCGAAGGAAATACCTCAACCCAAGCGGCCGTCTGAGTAGAGGATGCGGCTTCACCATTTGCTTAAAAGTAGATGCTGGATTGTTTCCCATTCCAGATCGCCGCAGTCAGCAGTGCTGATGGCCCTTTCGGAATATAGATCTGGCTCAATCAACAAGCTTGAAAACCATGGGGTGCTACATCGAGTGAGACGGACTTTTGTGCCGTTTTATTGACTGCCTTGGTGAGGCACTTTGAATTGTCTGTAAAGACTGTTATAGCAATGCGCGAACGCGAGATTGCCACATAGTAGCTGTCGCGTTGTGTTGTCTGGATGAAACTTTCAGCGTTGTATAAAACGCGATTGCACGTCAAGCCCTGTGCGCTGTGGCTGGTCGACGCGTACGAGCGATCAAGGTGCAGTGGAGTTGTGGAAGCATTTAGAGTTACCCGCCGTGTGCCATTGCGGACAGTCACGGAGGTGGGTGTCGCTGCCAGCACTTCAAAACGGTCTCCGTTGATTAGGTCCAGTTCGGCATTGTTCCGCGTGACACGAACGCAGTCGCCGACCGACAGCTCTGAGCGAACGGGCTCGTATACGGAGATTTTCGTGGTCCGGGCCGGGTTGAAAGTGCGTCGCTGTTTGGTTGAGACGTGCTCAACTTCTAGTTGATTCGGGCTATGAGATGTTGCGCCAAGGACCCGGTACATTTCACCGTGTAGGAGATTGCCGGCGCCATAGCTCCGCTCGGGCTGGATGATGTCTCCAGCGACAAAGTACTTTGCGACTCGTCGCTCGGCCTGCGTGGTGTCTCGGCGAGTCAGCAGGTTGAATTCGAAGCCCCGACCCGCCAATCCGAGGGCCTCGTGGGTTGCGTCGTTCAACGCGTTGCGTGATTTGTTGGTGCCCGTGATGATGAGCGTCGTTGACCGCTCATCAGGCGGAAGTGCAGCGTATTGGTAAGCGATTTCGTTGTAGCGAGCATGGTCGTCGTCGATTGTGCGCACCGCTCCGAGCCGATCTGAGAGACGCTGCAGCGATGCAGATGCATGGCCGCATGCTGCTAGCTCGACAGACTCCCTCAGTACAGGTTCTTTCTGACGAACGATGTCACTCATCAGCGCCGTGGCCATGCCAGCGTCTTGCAACTGCTGAAAAGGCTTGCCTGCCTCGATGGCTTTTGTCTGCCCGGTGTCGCCAAGCAGGACGACACGCGCGCCGTCCGCTTCGGCGGTTCTCATGATCCACTCCATCAATCGAACGGGGACCACCCCCGCTTCATCGATCACGAGAAGTGTCCGGCCGTCTAGCTTGAATCGTTCCTTTTGACGGGCCGCCATGACCGAGGCCAAGGTCCGCGCTTCGACACTATGTTCGCGGAGCGCCTGCACTTGCTTGGCATAGGAGGCAACGGCACGGACGGTGTAGCCCGCAGCTTCGGCGGCGCAGATGACCTGCGCGAGCATGTGCGACTTTCCCGTGCCCGCCTTACCTTGAACACCAATGAAGCGGTCTGTCGTCGTTAGAATGAGTTCGGCCGCCGCCTGTTGACCAAGCGTGAGGCCACAGGCGTCCAGTGATCGAGTGGCGGCCTCGGGCAGAAGGACCGGAGAAAGCGTGCCGCGGCCTTCACGTTCTATCTGCAGAATGCGTTTTTCCCGTTCGCGGGACATCTGCGTCGTGTACCGCGCGTTCGATGGGATGAGTTCACCCCGCGCGATTGCCAGTCGAACCTTTTCTTCGCTGCGCTTTTTGCTGGTTCCATCTTCCATCGCCGCAGCAATCCAGACGGCGCGAGGTCGCGCGACGCCACTGCGATCATCTATCTTTCGATAGAGTGGGGTTCCGACGATGAGGTGGCCCCGTGCCAAGGAGCGCTTTACTGCTCGCTTTAGGTCGGTGAGGGTGATGTCGGTGCCGTGTGACCGCCGGAGTGCAGTTCTGAGCATATCCTGGCCCTCCATGACGCATTCGCGCTCGGTGTGATGTTTGATTGCCCAGCGTAGACATTCATTGGCGAGCGTCGGGGTGGAAGCTGCCCGAGAATGTGCGCGTACCGCCGCCTCAAAGGAGCTGGCCCAAACTTGCGCTGACTCGTGCACCGGAATGTCCACGGGCACGAGCCATTGTGATTTCGAGAAGGTCCACTGCGCCTGCAGCGACCACCGCAGCAGCGCCTGGTGCACTGTCTCGTCCCCCTGGGAGACCATCCAAGGCTGGAAGGCCGGGGCGTTTGGTTTGGCGGAATGGGCCGTGGTGGTCGCCGCACCGGAGGGCGGATCGAGTCGCAGATCCTCTGGCCTGAACGCCTGTGCCGTCACGTAGACCGGTGCGAGCACGGCGGCGGCCGCGTACTGGGGGGCCAACCGGCGCGGGTCGCCTTGGTTGATCGGGATGCGTGGCCCGCTTTTTGACGTCGGCGCCGGGGGCGGCGTGAAACCGCAGGACGCAAGGTGTCCGGCCGCCACCCCGAGGGCGACCCATCTACGTAAGTGCATAGGTGCTCCTCTGGAGCGCTGGCGCCTGAGAAAACTAGTTCGCAGGGTCTGGCGTCTCTCCGGGCGTCCAAGGACGGATACCCTGACGCTCCAATTCCAGGTGGATGGCTCGGCGCTCGCCAGGCGGCGTTTGCCGGCGGGCAAGCAGCAGCAATTCAATGAGTATCGGTAGGGCGGCGTCAGCGGGTTGGCCCCCGATTCCGACGTCAAGGAGCGTCAGCCGTAACTGGCCGATGTGCTCGGCAAGCTGGTCGTCGATCTCCAGGCGGTCACGCAGATAGCTCGACAGGTTCATGCCCCGCTCGGCTGCCGCGATTTCATAGCGCCGGCTCGCTTCCGCAGACAGGCGAAAGGAAATGGGGCGTTCCAAGAGTTGGCCCATAGGCGTCTCCATCCCAGCCGCTTACGCCTGAGCAAGGCATCGCAAGTTGTTGTTTCCTTTTCGGCCGTGCTTAAAATACAATGAGTTACTTATTGTGAGAAAAATCCCACGATTGTGGAATTGTCACGTCGAACCATAGTTCCCACGTCACGTGGAGGTGACCACAACGAGCGCGAGCGACGTTGAGCGATGTAAATGAGCACAGAAAAATCGAAGCGATTCTTTTCTCGCTGCCTTGATGGCGAGGCGGACCTGTGGCGAATCTTCTGGCTGGTCTACGTTTCTGGCGAAATAATTTTCCGCGTATGGATCAGGCTTGGGGTCGAAATTGTCAGAGAGACAGGTCACACGCATTTCGTACTAGGCGTGCTTCTGCTGCACCTCGTCTTTGGACTTTGGGTCGTGATGAGCGTTTGGCGTTGCGCAAAAAATGTCCAGTGGCGATTTGCTTACTATCTAGGTCGATTCTTTTCGGCGCTTGGAGCGCTGGGCCTAGCGGTGGGCGCGCACGAGCTTCTCCAAATTATCAAACTCTTATCTTGATCAATGGGTGTTGCTTTGCCGCCTCCTTGACCGTGCGGACTTCGTGGGGACTTCGTTAACCTTTTATGCTCCGCGTTGGACAAGTTCGCAGCGAGTGCAACGCCTAACTCATTGATATATAAGGTGTTCAGTTTTCAAGGCTTGCATGGGGTGCAAGGGGTCCCAAGTTCCGATCCCGCCGTCCCGACGAGAGGGTCCAAGGCCATAGACCAGTTTTCTCAGCGGTGGGGGCCACCAATACGCGTTGCTTGGCGTCGAACGGTAGATCTACCGCGCGGAATCCAGGGTATGTGCGGGTGTCAATTTGGGCCAGTCCAGCAGTTTGGCCTTGACGTCTAGGAGGGCTTCGTCTGGGACGTCAAAGCGTTGCATCCAGGCGTCTCCGGCAGCTCCCGTCAGGCGCGGTGGGTCCTTGCTGAGGTTGTCGATGTGCAGCCATTGCTCCGGGCTACGCAGCGATCGTAGTGCGGCGTTCGGAAGGACATAAATCGGAGGCTTGTCGTCGAGCTCTTTGGTTGCAATGTCAGGTTCATTGCCGGCCTGGATAACGATTCCGTTGCCGTAGTCGTAAAAGGCAAACCACGCGGGCGGTAATTCGGAGCGCAGGGCGTTTATTCCACCGGCGGCCTCGACCATGCGTTCGTTGATGGCGGTCAGCCAGCCGACTGTCTTGAAGGTGTCAGGCGTCAAGGCCGACGCCATGAATGTGGGCTCACCGATATCTAAGCCTGCGACGCGCCGAGCGACGAAGGCTTCGGTCGGTTGATCCTGGTCCCATTTGGACGATGACAAGACGAAGCCGAAACCGCCATGGCCGTGTTCAGCGTCCAGAAGACGCGCAAAGTCGACGAACATCTCCTGAAATCGGCGAGGGTGTTCGACGATATCAAGATAGGGAAGGGAAAATCGCAGGACACTTAGTTTTTCCCCTTTCCTGGCTTTCCATCCACGAGGTGCATTGACGAAAGACGTGTACATGCTGGCGTCGTCGCGCTTGATGCCGCTCGTGTAATGGAAATTCAACAAGTCGTCCTCGTCCAACTTGTTGAACATTTCCCGCAAAGGGGAAGCCTTGTTATAGGGCTGACAAGGAGGACCCGAAGGCGCTTCCTCACGCCACAGCCATTTCAGATTCCTCCCGGCTAAGTCCTTGTAAGCATCGAAGCACTCGGCGATTGCCTGACGTCGCTCGGTGGTATGGCCGCCTTGAAAATAGAGCGTACCGGTAATGGCAATCACCGCGCCCACATAATTTTCTGGCCCGTAACTCATCAGCATCGCACCAGGAAATCGCAGTGTTTCCGGATGATCGCGCAGCAGTGTGGATAACGCCTCTACCGATATTTGGGAGGCTTGCTTGGACATCGTGTCGTCTCTCATGGTGCGATGGGGGCAGGTGGCATTATGGACCACAGCTTGTGGGGGCATTTCCAACACGTTTGACAGTACTTTTCATCCGAAGCGAGTAGTATCCCTGCGAGCCCACTACCTGCATCGCGTCATGCCGTCGAAGGAACACCACCGTATATTCCGCAGCAACTGGCTGCGTGCCGCCGTGCTGGGCGCCAATGACGGCATAGTCTCCACGGCCAGCCTGATCGCCGGCGTGGCCGCCGCCGCGGGTGGCCAGCACGCCATCCTGACGGCGGGGCTGTCAGGCCTGATCGCCGGCGCCTTGTCGATGGCGGCAGGGGAGTACGTATCGGTCAAATCGCAATCCGACGTCGAGCATGCCGACTTGCGGTTGGAGCAACGTTCGCTCAAGGGTAATTCGGCGGTGGAGCTGGAAGAGCTGACGGATATCTACGTCGAACGGGGCTTGACGCGAGAGCTGGCCGACCAGGTCGCCCGCGCCCTGACGGCGCACGACGCGCTGGACGCGCATGCCCGCGATGAATTGGGAATTTCGATAAGCAGCCGGGCTCAGCCGGTGCAGGCCGCGTTGGCCTCGGCCTGCAGCTTCGCCGGTGGCGCGGCCTTGCCGCTGCTGCTGGCAATGGCCTTGCCCGCGCCGTGGTTGCTGCGAGGTGTCATCGGCGGCTCGGTGGTCAGCCTGGCCTTGCTGGGCGTGGTGGCCGCCTGGGCTGGCGGCGCGCCCAAGGGCATCGCCGCCGTGCGCGTCACCATCCTCGGCTCACTGGCCATGGCCATCACGGCCAGCGCGGGCGCCTTGTTCGGCGGCGCTGGCTAGGCCCGGCGATAAGGTCGCCCGGCCCTACAAAGAGACGTTTTTTACTCAGGGCGGCCCTGAGTTAGAAAACCGCCGTGCGGCTGCCCGGCGATATCCCGCCGGCGCGGCAGTGTGGTGCGCCACAGCCGGCCCCGGCCTGCAAACCGCTCAGCTATACGAATACGGCAGCGCGCGCACTTCAATCGCCGCGCCGTCGACAGCCCCCAACCGCAAGCCATTGCCTTCCAGAGACGACAGCGTCGTCTCGAAAAGCACCGCCGCATTCGGCGCACCCGCGGCGTCGACCACGCGGCCGCAAGGCTCACCGGGTTGGCTGGCATCGTACACATCCGTACCCGGCGCGACATCCGCGGCCGACACACCAGCAATATGCCCATAAGCCATGCGCCGCTTCACCGTGCCGCGGTAGTGGCTGCGCGCCACCACTTCCTGCCCTGGATAGCAGCCCTTGGTAAAGCTGACGCCACCCGCCAGGTCCAGGTTGACGGTCTGCGGAATGAACATGTCCTGCGTCGGCGTGCCGACCCAGGGCACGCCGGCCGCCAGGTCCGCGACCCGCCACTGGTCAGCGTCACCCAGGCTCAAACTGTTCAGCAGGGCCGAGTCCGGCGATTCCTGCCCATCCAGTTGCGCGGCGCTGGCAACCCACCACCAGCGCGGGCCCGCTGCCGCATCGCCATCCGGCGCCGCGATCCAGGTCCCGCTGGGCAGATTGGCGCGTTGCCAGGCCTTACGGGGCAATTCGCCACCCACGGCGCGCTCAAGCGCGGCGACGTCCTGCACGCCCCATACCCCGGCAACATGCAGCGGCGTGACCGCGATCTTGGCCTTGGCGCGCAACACGAACATGCTCAAGCGCTTGACCAACGCCGCCGCGACATCCGTGCGCACCAGCGCATGGAACACCGCGGGCGGGGGCACGGCCACCGCACCCGCGCCGGCAGTACCTTCAGCGGCAGCGCCAGCGGCGCCACTGCCCACATTCGGGGGCGGGGCGACGTCGCCGCTTTCCGCTTCGCGCCACATCACCATGGTCGCCAACAAACGCCCCTTGGCGGTGCAATAGCCGGCCAGGGCGGCTTGGCCGCTGTCCAGCCCGGTCAGGTCCTGGGTCAATTGCCCATGCAGAAAAGCCAGGGCATCGGCGCCGCTGGCGCTGATCACCTGCAGGTCGGGCAGGGGTGCGCAGTGCGCGATGCCTTGCGCGGAATCGGGAATAGCTTCGAAAAAGGCGTGCATGAGAAAACGGCCCGCAATCAGGCGTGAATGAAACAGCCGAAAAATGCAGCCCTTGATGCGCCAGACAGCGGCCGAAGCCGGCGGTTGCCATAGTCTGAAACAAAAGGCCGCGCCATGCAGACATCATACGCGCGTCGACCGGGGCATCCGCCCGGCGCAATCCATTAAACTCCCGAGTCTGATGAAGAAGCGACCGATCTACTATTTCCTGTTATTTCTCCTCCTCGTGGTGGTGGCCCTGGCCGCCGCCTGCGGAGGCGCCTGGCTATGGATGAACCAGCCCTTGCGGATGGCGTCCGACCGGGTCGACTTCGTGGTCGATCCCGGCGCCAGCCCGCGTGGCGTGGCGCTGGCCGCGAATACGGCTGGTATCTCCTTGTGGGACGACGGCTTTGTCTGGATGGCCCGGCTGAGCGGGCGCGACAAGCTGATCAAGGCGGGCGGATACGAAGCCGTGCGCGGCGATACGCCCTGGCTGCTGCTGGAGCGCCTGGCGCGCGGCGACGTCAATCAACGCCAGGTCACCTTCGTGGAAGGCTGGAATTACCGGCAAATCCGCCAGGCCCTGCGCGACAACCCGGACATCAAGCAGACCCTGGACGGCGTCGACGACGCCGAAATCCTGCGCCGGCTGGGCTCAAGCGCGGCCAGCATGGAAGGCCTGGTCTTCCCCGACACCTATCTGTTCACGCCGGGCAGCACCGACTTCGACATCCTGCGCCGCGGCTACCAGGAAGGGCAGCGCATCCTGGCCCAGACCTGGGACAAGCGAGCGCCCAACGCGCCGGCCGCCACGCCCTACGAGGCCCTGGTCCTCGCGTCCATCATCGAAAAGGAAACGGGGCATGGTCCGGACCGCAACCGGGTCGCGGGCGTGTTCGCCAACCGTCTGAAGGAAAACATGCCTTTGCAGACCGACCCCACCGTCATCTACGGCATGGGCGAGAACTACGGGGGCAAGCTGCGCAAACGGGATCTGCAGACCGACACGCCGTGGAATACCTACACGCGCGTGGGCCTGCCGCCCACGCCCATCGCCAGTCCCGGCCGTGCCGCGCTGCTGGCGGCGGTGCAGCCGGAGCAGCACAAGTTTCTTTATTTTGTTTCGCGCGGCAACGGCACCAGCGAATTTTCGACGACTTTGACGGAGCACAATCGCAACGTGGGCCGCTATATCTTGGGACGGGATCGACAACCATGAGTACACGCGGACGATTCCTGACGTTGGAAGGCGTGGACGGCGCCGGCAAGAGCACGCACGTGCAGTGGATAGCCGACGAACTGCGCCAGGCCGGCCTGACGGTACACGTGACACGCGAGCCGGGTGGTACCGAGCTCGGCGAAAAACTGCGCAATCTGGTGCTTCACGAGGCCATGGGCCTGGACGCCGAAACCCTGCTCATGTTCGCGGGCCGGTGCGAGCACCTGCGCCAGGTCATCGAGCCGGCGCTGGCGCGTGGCGAGTGGGTGGTGTGCGATCGCTTTACCGACGCCACCTATGCCTATCAAGGCGGCGGCCGCGAACTGGGCGCCGAACGGGTCGCCGTGCTGGAAGCCTGGATGCGGCCATCGTTGCAGCCGGACCGCACCTGGTTGTTCGACGTGCCCCTGGAAGTGGCGCGCGCGCGCCTGGCCGACGCCCGCGAACCCGACCGTTTCGAAAGCGAGGGCGCGGCGTTCTTCCAGCGCACGCGCGACGCCTACCACGCACGCGCTCGCCTGCATCCCGATCGCATCCGCGTGATCGATAGCAGCCGTCCCCGCGAAACGGTGCGCGAGCATCTGCGCGAGGAAGTGCGCGAGCTGCTGGATGCGCGCGCATGAACGCGACTCGTAAGAACGCAACGGCCGCCGACGGCGCGGATGGCGCGGAAGCGAAATCCGCCAACATCGCGCGCTTCCTGCCCTGGCAGGAAGACTTGGCGCGCGACTGGCTGGCGCAGCGCGAGCGTTTCGCCCATGCCTGGCTGATCCATGGCCTGGCGGGTATCGGCAAGCTGCAATTCGCGGCCGCGGCGGCGGCCAGCCTGCTGTGCGAGGCGCCCCGCGATGGCTTTGCCTGCGGCGCCTGCCATGCCTGCACCTGGGTCGCGGCCGGCAATCACCCGGACTTGCGCCGGGTGCGGCCCGAAGCCATCGCCCTGGAAGAGGGGGCTGACGCCGCCGCCGAAGCGGGAGAAGACGCGGCCGAGCCGGCCGCCACCGGCAGCAGCAGCAAACGCGCGCCGTCCAAGGAAATCCGCATCGACCAGTTGCGCGCGCTGGAGTCCTGGTTCAATACCGCGACACACCGCGGTGGCTGGCGGGTGGCGCTGATCTATCCCGCGCAGGCCATGAACGTGGTGTCCGCCAATGCCTTGCTGAAGGTGCTGGAAGAACCGCCACCGCGCACGATCTTCCTGCTGGTGGCCGACGCGCCGGACCGCCTGTTGCCCACGCTGCTGTCCCGTTGCCGGCGCCTGCCGCTGCCGACGCCGTCCGCCGAGACGTCGCGCGCCTGGCTGGCGGCTCAAGGCCTGGCTGACGCCGATGCCTGGCTGGCCGCTGCCGGCGGGGCGCCGCTGGGCGCGCTGCGCCTGGCCGAATCGGGTGAAGCGGCCTGTCCGGCGTGGCTGGAACAATTACTGCTGCCGCTGGCCAAAGGGCAGGGCAGCGATATCGGCGTGCTCGCCGATCAGCTGGAAAAGCTGCCGGCCGCGCAGTGGATCGACGCCTTGCAAAGGCTGTACGTCGACCTCATGTTGGTAGGAGCGGGCGCGGCGCCGCGTTATTTCCCCGCCTTGGCCGAGCCGGTGGCGCGCACGGCCGCGAGGGCCGCGCCTGCCAGGCTGGCCGAAACGGCCCGCTGGCTGACCAAGCAGCGCGCCTTGGCCGGGCATCCCTTGAATGCCAAATTGTTCGCTCACGCCGCTTTGCAGCGCGTGGTGCTGTCTTGCCAGGCCTGAACGGGCCCGGCTCTGCTGTTTTCCTCGGTTTACCCTTAGAACATGTACGTCGATTCCCACTGTCATCTGAATTTCCCCGAGCTGGCCGCCGAACTGCCGGCCATTCTCGATCGCATGGCGACGAACCAGGTGACGCACGCATTGGTGGTCAGCGTCAATCTGCCGGATTGGCGGGGCCTGATGGATCTGGTGGCGCCCCATCGCAACCTGTGGGCGTCGGTGGGCGTGCATCCCGACTACGAGGACACGCAAGAGCCCACCGCGGAAGAGCTGGCGGAACTGTCTCAGGACGCCAAGGTGGTGGCCATCGGTGAAACCGGCCTGGACTACTACCGCCTTAGCGAGCCCCTGGACTGGCAGCGCAATCGCTTCTGCACCCATATCCGGGCCGCGCGCGCGACCAATCTGCCGCTGATCATCCATACGCGCAGCTCGGCGGAGGACACCCTGAAGCTGATGCGCGAGGAAAACGCCGCCGAAGCGGGCGGGGTCATGCATTGCTTTACCGAAACCTGGGAAGTGGCGCAGGCCGCCATCGACCAGAATTTCTATATCTCGCTGTCGGGCATCGTCACGTTCAAGAACGCGACGCAGCTGCATGAAGTGGCGGCCAACGTGCCGCTGGACCGCCTGCTGATCGAAACCGATTCTCCCTATCTGGCGCCGGTGCCTTATCGGGGCAAGCTCAACGACCCGTCCAAGGTGATCCACGTCGCGGAGAAGATCGCTGACCTGAAAGGCATCCCCGTGGCCGACGTGGCGAAGGCGTCGACGGATAATTTCTTCAAGTTGTTCAACAAGATCGTGAAGTGACTCGAAGGAGGGCCGCATCCATGAACCGCTACCGTACTTCTTACCGCGTGGATCGCGCGCTTGCCGGGCTGGGCCTGACCCTGGCCTGCGCCTTCACCGCTGTGCCGCCCGCGCAAGCGGCCAGCGCCGCGGACGCCTGGATCTACGTCGTCAACGACAATGCGGACCAGATGAAGGCGCTGCTGGCTTCGGGCTGGGATCCCAATCAGAAGAACCGCGGCCAGCCCGCATTGATGCAGGCCGTGCGCGATGGCGCGTGGAATGTGTTCGACGTCCTGGCCGCCGATCGCCGCACCGACGTGAATGCCGCCAATGGTAGTGACGAGACGGCGCTGATGTACCTGGCGTTGAAGGGCGAGATCAAACGCGCGCAGGCCTTGATGGCGCGTGGCGCGCAGGTCAATCGCCTGGGGTGGACGCCGCTGCATTACGCGGCGTCGACGGGACAGGTGGCCATGGCCAAGCTGCTGCTGTCCAAGCAGGCCATCGTCAACGCGCCCGGGCCGGATGGCACCACGCCCTTGATGATGGCGGGCCGTTCGGGCAATCAGCAGATGGCGCAGTTGCTGCTGGATGCCGGTGCGGACCCGACCAATCGCAGCCTGGCCGGCCTGGATGCCGCGGCCTGGGCCCGGTCGGCGAAGCAGGATGACCTGGCGCAATGGTTGGACAAGGCGAGCCGGAACTATCACCCACCGCGCACGTCGTCGGGGCCGGCCGCGGAGCCGGGAACGGAGCAGGGCAGTACGCAGGCCAGCCCCGCCGCTGCCGCTCAGCCCGCCATCGCGCCGTCTCCCGCGCCTTCCGCGGCGCCTCCCGATAATTGGATGAACTCAGCGCCGTCCGCCGCGCCCAAGTCCGGCAATGACGCACCGTCCCTGGGCGGCGTGTCCGGCGTCAAGCTGAACTCCTACGACGACCCGCCCAAGCGCTGAGCCCAGAGCAAGCTTTTTGACGCCGGGCCGCCCCAAGTCAAAAAAGCGACCTATTGGGGGACCGGGCAACCCGCCAGGGTAGACCTGATGGGCCGCTCCCGCCGCCTTACCGCTGCGGCTTGTACAGCCTGATCTCGTTGACGTAGTCGGCGTAGATCGGGCCGCTGACCATGACCTTCGTGCCGTCGCTTACGTCGTACTGGGTCAGCCATGACATGACGAAGCCCTGGGCTTGCTCGCGCGCGCGGATTTCGTCGGCGGCGCTGCTGTTGTTGCGCGGCGTGCCTTGCAGGACCCAGCCGTCACCGGCCACCCGGTTGAGCGTGCGGCGGCTGTCACCCAGCTGCGCGCCCAGGATGCTGCCGGCGAAGGGCGGGCGCACGGTGATCGCCGCCACGCTGCCCGCCGGGTTGAACAGCAGCTTGATGCCTTGCTCCGGAAAATCCAGTTCGGCGGCGCCCGCCTTGCCGACAGGCGTCGGCTTGCGGTCGGTGCGCAAAGCCAGCTGCACCTGATCCAGCGTATCGTCCAGCGCCACCGGCAGGCCGGCCGTCAGGTCGGCATTGGGCGTCTCCACCGCGGGCTTGTCGCCAAAGCGCTGGCGATACGCGGCCACCTGCAAGGCCAGGCCGGCACGATTGCGCAAGATGTCATCAGCCAGCCAGTTGTTCATGAAATCGCCTACCGCGGCCTGCCGGCAGTTGATGCTCTTCGCGGCATCATCCGCTGTCAGCTTCACGGCCTTCTCGACGAACGCTTTGTCTTGTTCGGTCAGCATGGCCGGGACCGGGTCCAGGACGAAGCGCTGATCGAAGTTGTCGCAAGCCTTGGCATACAGGTTGAACAAGGTGGCGCCCGCTTGCAGGCGCGCCAGCGATGTGGCGATGTCGTCGCGCAAGCGCACTTGATCGATGGACGCCGCGCGCTGTTGCGTGCGTGCCTGCATCTGCTTGTCGATCTCCGGCGCCAGCGCCTGTGCACCCGGTTCGGACGGCCCCAACAACTGCACTTTCAGTTGGCGCAACGAGCGGCCCGCGTCGACGTGGTACAGCCCCAGGTTTTGTCCGAGCTGAAACAGGCATAGCAAAGCACCCAGCACCACCAGGACCGTGCGCGGCAACCAGCGCGCGGGTTCGCCATAGCTGCCATCCTTGCGCAGCATCTTCACGGCCAAGACCAGGCCGATGAGGGGCAGGATCAATCCGAAAAAATTGAAGCTGGAGTCGCGCACTTGCGCGCCATTCACAGTGACTTGCTCCGACGTGCCGAAAAACAGCCAGAAAGGCAGCAATCCAAGAATCACGACCATCAACGGACGCCGCAGTCGGTACCACAGGCTGGGGGTGGGTTGGCTCATGATCTGGCTCATGTTGCAAGGCTCCTGTAAGTATTGGAAGGGCCTGTATTATGGGACAGATCGAAAATGCGTGTTATTCCACCGTGCTGGCGGGCGCGACGCCCTTGTGAGGAGCCCTGGCCTGAAGCCTGCATGCAGGGCTGCCTCCAGGCAAGGGGACAATGAAATCCGCCTTAGCGCGGGCCGCGCGTCAGCTCGAAGTCCTTGGGATAGCGGGGCGGCGGCAGGGACAGGCTGTCCAGCTCGTCCAGCACTTCGCGGGGAACCGGCGTCTGTAGCGCCTCGATGTTCTGGCGCGCCTGTTCCACCGTACGCGCGCCGATGATGACGCTGGCTACGGCGGGCTTGGCCAGCAGCCATTGCAGGGCGATCGCGGTGGGGGTCTGGTCCAGCGTATCGGCCAGCTGGAGCAGACGGTCCAGGATCTGGGCCGAGTTGCGGGCCAGGTACGGCTCGCGGCTGCCGAAACCGCCCGTGGGCGATGCGGACCGGGTGCCTTCCAGGTGCCGGCCTTCGACCCCATACTTGCCCGTCAGCAGGCCGCCGGCCAGGGGGCCCCATGCCACCAGGCCCACGCCTTCGCGTTGGGCGACCGGGATCAACTCGTCCTCGACGTCGCGCACCAGCAGGTTGTAGTGCGCCTGATGGGCGATGTAGCGTTCATAGCCCTGGGTCCGGCTGGTCCAGATGGAGTCCAGCAGTCGCCACGCTTCGAAGTTGCTGCAGGCGATGTAGCGGATCTTGCCTTGCCGCACCAGCGTGTCCAGCGCGGACAGCGTTTCTTCGGCGGGTGTGTCCGGGTCGATGTGGTGGACGTAGTAAAGGTCGATGTAGTCGGTCTGCAGGCGGCGCAGGGAGTCGTGCACGGCGTTCAGGATGTGCAGGCGGGAGGCGCCGCGGTCATTGGGACCCTGGCCGGTGGGATTGGCGAACTTGCTTGCCAGCACCACGTCCTGGCGCCGGCCTTGCAGCAACCGGCCCAGTATCGTTTCCGATGCGGTATTGGCGTAGGTATTGGCCGTATCGACGAAGTTCAGGCCGGCATCGAGCGCCAGGGCCAGGATGTCGCGCGCGGCGTTCTCATCGGATTCGCGACCGAAGGTCATCGTGCCCAGCGCCAATGCCGATACGGACAAGCCGCTGCGGCCCAATTTGCGATATTCCATCTTGCTGACTCCTTGTTCGTGGGCCAGTGCCCGCTAGATGCCGTTGGAGTATTCGTCCAGCACGCCCTGGTCGACCCAGCCGGACGCGCAGTCGCCGATGTATTCGCCGGCTTTCGTGCGGTCACACATCTTGCCGGTGTACGGGCCCAGCCACAGGATGGGCTGGTCGCCGTCGCGGCAGATGGACTTGCCTTTGCAGTCCGGCACGACGGCGGTGGGCGGCGCGATGACGTAGTAGCGGTATTTGTCGTGGCTGTCGCGGGCCCTGGCGGCGATGCAAACGAATTGGCGATCGTGCAGATGCGCGGTCTGGCCGCCACGATTGTTGATGTTGTCTTGCAGGTCCACGCCGCCTTTCACCGCGACCGCCCCGTACTCGACGTCGCAGCCGGAATAGTCCACGCGAAAGTCGTCCACTTTGCAGTCGGGATTACCGTACTTGTCGGCGTGGCACGCTACCTGTGAGCCGGGGGACATCTCGGTCAAACGCGCCTGGATTGCGGCGGGGTCCTCGGCGGCGCGCGGCGCGGCAAGCGGCAGGAACGCGATGGAGCAAACGGCAAGGCGCAGGAGCAGTGGCTTCATGGCGGGGGCGGGGATCCTGATCGGCGGCTTAGGAAAGGGGACATGGCATGCCCCTATGCAAGCTTCGCCGGGGGCAGGGCAATGCTGCCCCGCCCCCGACTATCCCTCAGCGTATCAGAAACGCCAGCGCACGTTCACCGCGCCGCTGTTCTGACGGTTGCCACCGCCAAACTGGCCACCGTAGTTCACGCCCACGGTGGTCGAACGGGTGACGGCGATGTCGGCGCCCAGCGAGACCACGGCCGCGTCGCGAGCGATGGGAGCACCCGCCACGGAGAAGGACTGGCTGCCATCGAAGGCCATGGTGGTGGTCGGGTCCAGGTCGCCGTAGGAGTGGCGCCAGCCGGCGGTGGCGTACAGGCGTCCGTGCGCGCTGCCGCTCTCAAACGTCGTCTGTGCACGCAGGCCTAGGGTACTGCTGCCAACCTGGTTATGGGTGCTCTTGCCCATCAGCGCGGCATCGCCGCCCGCTTCGCCGAAGCCACGCGTGCGCTGGTCGCTGAAGTCGGCGCCTACGAAGGGCTCCAGCACGATTCTCTCGTTCACCGGCAGGGCGTAGCCCAGTTCGGTGAAGAACTGAGTCGTGTTGGCGCTATAGGACGCCTTCAGCTGCTGAACCACACCCGCGCCATTGACGCCGCGCCGGGTTTCGATGTCGTGCCAGGTATAGCCCATGCCCAGGGTCAGATTGATCTTGCCGGAACCGGCCGCGAAACCCTTGCCGCCATAGATGACGCCGCTGTAGCTGTCGACGTCCGCGCGCGAACTTTGGCCCTTGATGCTGCTGTGGCTGCCGGTATAACCCAGCGCGCCACCGGCACGCCAGCCACCGCCGACGGCCTGGTCACCGCCGACGAACAGGCCGCCGTCGGATTGACGCACTTCAGCCGAGTCGCCGGTACCGCGCAGCGTGCGCCAGTTGCCGAAGACCTGGGCCCAGACGGGCTGCGCCGCGGACTGGGGCAGGGAAGACGCGTCGCCACGGCCCATCTGCGCCGTGGGACGGCCGGGCAGCATGCCGGCGTTCATGTTGGCGCGCAGCTGCGCCATCGGCAGGCTGGCGACGTTGGACGTCACCCCGTTAAGCGTATTGCTGGTGGACGCGTGGGTTTCGCCAGCCAGGCTCTGGAAGACGGTGGCCGGCGTGCCTTCCGGCAGGTTCAACACGCGGGTGTAGAGGGGACTGGTGGACGGCAACGATTGCAGCGCGCCGGCAACCGAACGTTGGTTGCGATTCAGGGCCAGGTCGGCGAAACGGATGGGTCGGGTGCTGCTGCCGGCGTTACTTCCAGCGTTGTTGCCTGTGTTGCCCCCGGTACTGCCTCCGGTATCACCACCGCCCGTGTCGCCACCTTCAGTCTCGCTGCCGCCCGCACCGCTTTGGCCCGGCTCCACCGGCACCTCCTTGAACTTGACCGTCAGGTCGACGGCATCGGCACTATAGGACAGCACCGGCTCCAGGAAGGCAAGGCTGCTGCCGGCCGTCGTGAAGGTGCCGCTGACGCCACCGCTTGCCTGCAACACGTTGTAGGTCGTTGATTCGGTGTACAAGCCATTGCCCAGACCGACCATCTGGAACCTGGCGCCGTCCTGCACCGTTGTCGTGCCGTTGACCACAAGCTTGCTGCTGCTGCCGTCGGGCAGAGCATGGATGCTCAGGGTCGAACCGTTGGCGAACTGCACGGGACCATTGGCGGTCAAGGTGCCGGTAGGATTGGTCTTGCTGCCGGGCGCCAAGGTGCCGCCGGCGCCGATCTGGGCCATGGCCAGTTGGCCGGTGCCGGCCAGCGTGCCATTCAGGACGGCGGCGCTGCCGTTCAGCGCGCTATTGATTTCCAGCGTGCCCTTGGTGATGTAGACCACACCATTGAAGCCACTGTTGTCGCCGGTCAGTGACATGGTACCGTCGCCGGCCTGGACGATGCGGCTGGTCGAATCGCCAGTGATCGCGCCGGCGTAGGTGTAGTCATTGGAACGCTGGAAGCCGAAGGCGCCGCCTTGCAAGGTCACGTCGCCGTCCAGGCTGCCCGTCGTGCCACCGTTGCCGAGGGCCAGGGCTGCGTTGGATTCAACGACCGTGCCGCCGGTGTGCGTGGCGGCGCCGGTGAACGCGACTTCCGTATTGGAGCGCACGACCACCTGGCCGGCGCCGGAAATAGTGCCAGCGTAATCGTAGGGGGCGGAGGGAGAACTGGACGCGTTGCGGCGGTTGAAGACCAGCGTGGTGCCGCTGTTCGTCCTGACATCGCTGGCGATGGCGCCGCTGCTTGCGCCATCGCCGATCTGCAGCGTCCCTTGAGCAAGCTCGATGCCGCCGGTGAATGTGTTGTTGCCGGTCAGGGCCAGCGTGTTGGTGTTGAGCTTGAGAAGTCCGCCAGCGCCGCTGATGGCACCTTCGAAGGTGACGTCATCGCTGCGGTTAAAGCCCAGGCTGCTGCCCTGGTCGATCTGCACTTCGCCGACGATGGCGCCTCTGGTGCCGCCGTCGCCAACGAACAGACTGCCGTTGGAGATGCGTGTGCCGCCGGTGTACGTGTTCGTGCCGGTCAAGGTCAACTGGCCGATGCCGCGCTTGTCGAGCGAACCTTCGCCACTGATGACCTGGCCGAAGGTGACGTTGTCTTCCCGGTTGAACGCCAGGGTAGCGCCCGCGGACACCAGCACGTTGCCGGCAATGCTGCCGTGGCGGCCACCGTCGAGGCCACCGTTGCCGATTTGCAGCGTTCCGGCCTTGACCAGGGTGAGACCAGTGTAGGAGTTTTCGTAGGTGAAGCTCAGCGTGCCGGTACCCAGTTTCGTTACCGTGCCGACGTAGACGAGCGGGTCGTAGTCGGAAATCGCGCCGTCATACTCGCTGTCATCGGCGCGATTGAAGACCAGCGAGCCCTTTACCATCTGGACGTCAGCGTCGATGCTGCCGGTGGTGCCCCCATTGCCGATTTGAACGGTGCCCGAATAGATCCGCAGGATGCCCTTATCAGGGCCGTACCAATTTACATTCTCGCCAGTTAGCGTGAGCGTGCCGTCCACATAAGCATCGACGCGGCCCGGACCCTTGATGGCACCGCCGTAGGTGTAGTCGCCCAGGCGGGTTAGCTCGACTACCGCAGCGCGGGCGACGTGCAGATCACCGGTCAGATTGCCTGTGTCGGTGAGGTCGCCAAGTCTTAGCGTGCCACCTTTCACATACGTTGTGCCGGTAAAGGTATTGTCAGCAATGAGGATCAGATAGCCTTCGCCGGACTTGGTCAAACTCCCCGAACCCGTGACGGCGCCGCTGATATAGCCGACTCGGTAGAGCTCGGTGTCAAAAGTGCCACCAGCCGCGCCCAAATTGATGGTGCGTGCCGCGCTAAGGGTTGTGTAGGAGGTAGCAATGCTCAGCGTGCCGCCGTCCAGTGTCAGTCCGCCGCTGGTCGCGCCAAGATTGCCGTCGCTGCTGATCGAGAGCGTGCCGCCTTTGATAATCCAAGGCGTGACGGCCGCTGTAGTACCGCTTAGAGACAGGGTGGCGTCCCCTGTCTTTTCGTACTTGGAAAAACCGAAGAATTTCGCTGCGTCATTCTCATACGCTGTCGGCGCGGTCGCTGCGATTCTCGAGACGTCCAGGCTGGAATCCCCGTTCGCGAGCTTGAATTCCAGTACGTTACCGGTACTTCGCGAAATGACGTTGCCTTGCAAGATAGCGTTGTCTTGCAGGACCAGCCGGCTGTTGCTGCCGGTGAACTCCACCGCATTGCCCCGCAACGCATCCGTGGAGCCCGCAGCGCCGGCAAGGATGTTGTTGTTGATAAGCGTGGAGCCTGCACCCAGAACAATCGCCGCGCCGCCGCGGCCGCTCGCGCCAGATCCCGTTAGCCCAACACCCCCGGCACCGCCCATGCCGCCCGAGACAGTGGCGTTGTTGGTCAACGTGCCACCGCCTTCGAACTGCACGCCTATGCCGCCGTCGCCGCCGCTGCCGCCATAACCCGTCTGCGAAGCGCCGCCGGCGCCCCCGACACCGCCATCGACAGTAGCGTTCGGGGCGAGCGTCCAGTCGCCCAAGTTTAGTTGCAAGCCGTAGCCGCCCGCGCCACCATCACCGCCGTCGCCGTTGCTGCCCCCATCCGCGCCTGCGGCGCCCGCGCTACCGACCACTTGTGCGAACGCGTCGGCTGGCGCGCCGGCGAGGGCGGCCACGACCAATGCGCTCGTGACGGACAGTGACAGGCGTCTGAAGCCGGCCTCGGCCCGGTGATGGGCCGAGGCATTTCCAGAAGCGGTCTGCTGGATGGTCACATCAAGTGGCATCAGAAACGCCAGCGCACGTTCACCGCGCCGCTGTTCTGACGGTTGCCACCGCCAAACTGGCCACCGTAGTTCACGCCCACGGTGGTCGAACGGGTGACGGCGATGTCGGCGCCCAGCGAGACCACGGCCGCATCGCGAGCGATGGGAGCACCGGCCACGGAGAAGGACTGGCTGCCATCGAAGGCCATGGTGGTGGTGGGATCCAGATCACCATAGGAGTGGCGCCAGCCGGCCGTCGCGTACAGATGGCCCAGCGAATTGCCGCTTTCGAAGGTGGTCTGCGCGCGCAGGCCCAAGGTGCTGCTGCCGACCTTGTTGTGGCTGCTCGAACCCATCAGCGCGGCATCGCCACCCGATTCGCCGAAGCCACGGGTGCGCTGGTCGCTGTAGTCGGCGCCGACGAAGGGCTCCAGCGTGATCCGGTCGGTAATCGGCAAGGCATAACCCAGTTCGGTGAAGAACTGCGCGGTGTTGGCGCCATAGGACGCCTTCAGCTGCTGGCCCACGCCGGCGGCGTTGACGCTACGCTTGGTGTCGATGTCGTGCCACGTGTAGGCGGCACCCAGGGTCAGGTTGATCTTGCCGGGACCCGCCTCGAAAGCCTTGCCGCCGTAAATGACGCCGCTGTAGCTGTCGACATCGGCACGGGAGGACAAGCCCTTGATGCTGCTGTGGCTGCCGGTATAACCGAGCGCGCCACCGGCACGCCAGCCACCGCCCACGGCCTGGTCACCGCCGACGAACAGGCCGCCATCAGATTGGCGCACTTCGGCCGAATCGCCGGTGCCGCGCAGTGTGCGCCAGTTGCCGAAGACCTGGGCCCAGACGGGCTGAGCCGCGGACTGGGGCAGGGCGGAGGCATCGCCGCGGCCCAGTTGCGCCGTGGGACGTCCCGGCATGAAGCCGGCAGCCATGTTGGCGCGCAGGTGCGACATGGGCAGGCTGACGACGTTCGACGCCACGCCATTGAGCATGTTGCTGGTGGAGGCATGCGCCTCGCCGCTGAGGCTGGCGAACACCGCTTCCGGCGTGCCGTTAGGCAGGTTCAGCACGCGCGAGTAGAGCGCGCTGGTGCTCGGCAAGGATTGCAGCGCATTGGCGGTCGAGCGCTGGTTGCGATTGCCGGCGAGGTCGGCGAAGCGGATGGGGCGCGTACCGCCGCCGCTGCCGGTGTTGCCGCCGGTGCTGGTGTCACCACCGCCGGTGCTCGTATCGCCGCCCCCCGTGCTGGTGTCACCGCCGCCCTGGCCCGGATCCACCGGGACCTCCTTGCGCTTGACCGTCAGGTCGACGCTGGTGGCGGTATAGGACAGCGACGGCTCCAGGAAGGCGAGGTCGCTGCCGACTACGGTGAACTTGCCTGTCAGAGCCGCGGCCTGCAGCACGTTATACGTGGTCGATTCGGCATACAGACCGTTGCCCAGACCCGCCATTTGGAACTTCGCGCCGCTCAGCAGCGTCGTGGGCCCAGGGGTTATGACCTTGCTGGCGCTGCCGTCGGGCAGGGCGGTGACGCGCAAGGTGGAGCCAGCGTTCATGTTGAGCATGCTGATCGTCAACGTGCCGGTGGGGTTGGCCTTGCTGCCCGGTGCCAGGATGCCGCCGTCGGCCACTTCGACGCTGGCGACCTGGCCGGTACCCGCCAAAGTGCCGCCTTGCTGCGTCAGGATCGAGCCGCCCAGCAAGCCGTTCACCTCCAGCGTGCCATTGAGGATGCGGGTGGTGCCTCCGAACAGATTGGTGCCCGTCAAGGTCGTAGTGCCGGTGCCGCGCTGGAAGATGACGCTGTTGTCGTCACCGCTGATGTTGCCCGCGTAGGTGTAATCGTTGGAGCGGTCGAAGCTGAGAAAGCCGCTGTTCAGCGTCACGTCGCCGCTGAGGCTGCCCGTGGTGCCGCCGTTGCCGATCGTCAGTTCGCCGAACGAGTTCACCACCGTGCCGCCCGTGTGGGTGGCGTTGCCGACCAGCGCCACCGCCGCGTTGGCCTTCACGACCACCTGGCCGGTGCCGGAAATATTGCCGGTGTAGTCATAGGCGTCGTAGGGCGAGCTGGACGAGTTCTGGTGCGCGAAGACCAGCGTCGTGCCGTTGCGCATCGATACGTCGCCCACGATTTTCCCGCTGGTGATGCCATCGGCGATCTGCAGGGTGCCTTGGTACAGATTGATGAGGCCGGTGAAAGTGTTGTCGCCTGTCAGGGTCAGCGTGTTGCTGCTGAGCTTGGAGAGGCCGCCTTCACCACTGATGACACCTGCGAAAGTCACGTCGTCGCTGCGATTGAAGCCCAGGGCGGCGTTGCGATCGACCTGGACATCGCCAACGATGGAGCCATGGGTGCCCCCGTTGCCGACCATCAGATTGCCGCCGGTGACGCGAGTGCCGCCGGTGTAGGTGTTGTCGTTGGTCAAGATCAACTGATTGGTGCCGCGCTTGTCCAGCGAGCCGCCGCCCTGGATGAGGCCACCGAAAGTGATGGTGCCCTGCTGATTGAAGGCCAGCGTGGCCCCGGCGGCGGTGGTCACGTCGCCGGCGATGCTGCCGATGGTGCCGCCATTGCCGACCTGCAGCGTGCCGCCGGTAATGGTCGTGCCACCGGTGTAGGTGTTGGCGCCAGTAAGCGTCAGCGTGCCAGTGCCGCGCTTTTCCAGCGTACCGGCGTAGGTGAGGGAGTCGTAGTCGGAGACGGCGCCGGCATAGGTGCTGTCACCGGCGCGGTCGAAGACCAGGGCGCCGGCTTGAATCCTGACGTCGGCGGCGATGCTGCCGATGGTGCCGCCATTACCGACCTGCAGTGTGCCGCCGTTGATGACCCAGCTGTTGAGGCCGGTGCCGGTCCCCGTGCTGTTGCCGGTCAGGGTCAGCGTGTTGGCATTGTTCTTGACCAGCGCGCCGGCGCCTGCGACGACGCCGCCGTAGGTGATGTCGTCACTCCGGTCGAAGGCGACAGCCGCGTTCTCATCGATTTTGATGTTGCCCGCAATGCTGCCGCTGGTGGCGCCGTCACCGATCGTGATGGTGCCTTCGATGGCGTGTGTCGCGCCCGTGTAGGTGTTCGCCGCGGCGAGCACGAGGTTGCTGAAGCCCGTCTTGGACAGTTCACCTGTGCCGGTAATGACGCCGGCCAATGTGACGGTCTGGCCGGTACGGGACTCGAAGTTGCCGCCATCCGGGCCCAGCGCGATGGCATGCGTGGCGCTGATCGTGCCGCTGTTTTCCACGTACAGCGTGCCGCCGTTGAGCGTCAGCGTGCTGCCGTCCGCGCCGAGGTTGGTCTCGTTCTGGATCCCCAGCGTGCCTTCCTTGACCGTCCAGTCCGTGATTGCGGCCGTGGTGCCGTTGAGGCTCAGTTTGCCGGTGCCTGTTTTGTAGTAGTCGGAGAAGCCGAAGATCTTTACCTGACCCATGAAGTAAAGGTCCGGGTCGGCCGTCACGATATTCGCGACGTTCAGGCCGGGATCATTGTTGACGATGTTGTATTCCAGCGTGTTGCCGGCGCCGCGCGCGACGACATTGCCGACCAGCACGCTGTTGTCTTGCAATACCAGCCGGCTGTTGTCGCCATTGATTTCGACCGCGTAGCCTTGCAGTCCCAGCGTTGCCCCCTGGCCGCCGCTGATATAGGCATCATTGAAGATAACCGTGTTACTTCCAGCGACAACACCCGAACCGCCCCGCAACGGGGCTCCCGAGAGATTCGAATTTCCAATGTTGCCGCCGTTGATGGTGATGCTGCTATCCGGGCTGGTCGAGTTAATGAGCGTGGATCCATCACCCAGGACTACCCCGGCGGCACCGCTGCCGCTGGAGCCGGATGATGTCGCACCGTTACCGCCGCCGCCGCTCTGGCCGCCGAAAATCTCGCCGCTGTTGGTCAACGTGCCGCCGCCGATGAACTGCACGCCGATGCCGCCGTCACCGCCATTGCCGCCCATGCCGTTCGCTGCATCGCCGCCGGCGCCGCCGGCGCCGCCAAAGACAAAGGCACCGGTGTCGACGGTTAGATTGCCCGCCGTGACTTGCACGCCGTAACCCCCCGCGCCACCACCGCCCGCGCCGCTGGACGCATCGACGTCGCCGTCGCCACCCTTGCCGCCCGCACCGCCGGTATAGGTGCCGGAGATCGTCGTGCTGCTCGAATAGATACCGGCCGACGCGCCGCCGCCGCCACCACCGCCACCGTCAGAAGGGTACGCCGCGGGGGCGCCATTACCTCCAGCGTTGCCGGTCGTGTAGCTGCCAGTGATGGTGACGCCGACCCCGGCGGTGCCGCCCAGCGCACCCGATGCCTCGGTCGAGTCGACACTCAGGCCGCCCTTGCCGCCCGCTGCGCCGGATCCACCGCCACCGCCGCCACTAGCGCCATTCATGTTGTTGACGATGATGTCGTAGCCAGCGATGCCGTCTTCACCCGGCAGGCCGCCTTCGCCGGTCCCGACAGGAGTGCCGCTGCCGCCGCCGTTGCCGCCTGTTCCTCCCGCGCTGGCGGACTGAGCAAAGGCACCCGCCGGTGCGCCAGCCAAGGCGGCCAGGATCAGCGCGCCGGTGACGGACAGCGCCAGGCGCTTGGAACCCGAACGATGGGCCGAGGCATTTTCGGAAGCAACCTGGTAGACGCCCAGGGCACGGTTGAAGACGATGCGGTAAATGTGATTCATGTCGCTCAGTCGGAATAGGGAGGCGTTTCTCCGATCGAAAACTGGCATCGATCGGAATCGTAAGATGTGTAACGCAATCTATTACGAATGTTACGACAAGTCAAATATTTAAGGAGACTGTTGTGTCTTTGTGTGTATTCACTTCCGATATTTGCGTGTTTTCACATCGGCGGCATGTTGACGTGAACCCGTAGCGGCTGACTCAATGCGACCGCGGCGCGACAGCCGACGTCAGCTCTTGTCCGCCGGAATCCCTTTCTCTTCGCGCCATTGCTTCAGCAGCGCCAGCCGCCGAGCCGGATAACGTTCCTCGCTGGCCACCAGCGCGACGATGCGATCCACCCGGAAATGACGCAGGGCCTCGCGGCGTTCACACCATGCGCCCAGCATCCGCACCCGCTCGAAATACCCCAGGACGAACGGCCAGATCAGGCGTTCACTCTCCCGTCCGTCCTGATCGCGATACCGGATGCCGACCTTGCGTTCCTTGCGGATGGCCTGGCGCAGCAAGGGCAGGTGCTCCTCGCCGCCAGGCTCCATATCGGCCGGTCCGATAAGCAAGGTGCTGTCATGCAGGGACTGGCGCAAATCCGTCGGCAGCACCGCCGCGATCTTGGCCAAGGCGTTTTGCGCATCGCGGGCCAGCTCCTTGTCCGTGCGTTTCATCACCCAGCGCGCGCCGAGCATCAATGCCTCCAGCTCGCCGGCGGAAAACATCAAGGGCGGCAGCAGGAAGCCGGGCTGCAGGACATAGCCCAAGCCTGGCTCGCCTTCGATATGGGCGCCTTGCGCCTGCAGGCTGGCGATGTCCCGGTAAAGGGTGCGCAGGCTGACATTCAATTCGCCAGCCAGCACGCGTCCGCTGACCGGATGGCGGTGGCGGCGCAGGCTTTGCATGAGCGCTAACAGGCGTTCGGCGCGGGACATGAGAGGGCTAGCCTTTTAAGCGAGGTTGACGGGAAATCGAGTTGCTTTGGCGGGAATTATGCAGGCATGGATCGATATGGCTGAAAAGGTCACTCAGCGGGGCACCTGAGTTAAGATGAATTTGGCTCTTGCCCACCCCGTGGCGCGCCACGCGTTCCGCAAAAGGGCTTGCGCCGTCCCCCAACAAGGAGGTTTACCCCATGCTAAAACGCAAAATCGCGGCGACTCTGGCCGTGCTTTCCGTCACCTTGTTTGCCGCGGCCACGCCGGCCGTCGCCCAATCAGGCAAGCAACTCGTGGTCGCGACCGACACAGCCTTCGTGCCGTTCGAGTTCAAGCAGGGCAATACCTACACCGGCTTCGATATCGACCTGTGGGCCGCCATTGCCAAGGAACTGAAGCTCGATTACCGGCTGCAGCCCATGGATTTCAACGGCATCATCCCCGGTCTGCAAACCAAGAATATCGACGCGGCGCTGGCCGGCATCACCATCCGCGACGACCGCAAGCAAGTCATCGATTTTTCCGACCCGTACTACGAAAGCGGCCTGTCCATTCTGGTCAGCGACAAGAACGACAACATCAAGACCGCCAAGGACCTGGCCGGCAAGAACGTGGCGGTGAAGACGGGTACGTCGACCGTGGACTTCCTGAAGGCGCAGGTGCCGGACGCCAAGCTCAAGCTTTTCCCCAATATCGACAACGCGTATCTGGAGCTGGCCACCGGCCGCGTCGACGCGGCCGTACACGATACCCCCAACGTCCAGTACTTCGCCAACACCGCCGGCAAGGGCCGGGTGAAGGTGGCGGGCAATGTGAAGAGTGGTGAATTCTATGGCATCGCCTTCCCCAAGGGCAGCGATCTGGTGCCGCAGGTCAACAAGGCCCTGGCCACGCTCAAGGCCAATGGCCAATACGACGCCATCTACGTCAAGTGGTTCGGCAAGAAGCCCTGATTTCCAGGTCTTCCGCGACATACCGCCGGCATCGATGAGGCCCTTGCTTCTTGACCCAGGCGCCGCGCCCTTGCGCGTCCTTGCCTGGACGCCGGCGGTTCCATTTCAATTCCGGCGCGCGCCGGCTCCCCATGCCCCAGGGCTGTCCCTGGGGCATGGGAGTCGCGTCGACGTCTTCCATGGGGATGCCTGTGAATTTCGATAGCTCCGTCATTTGGGCGGCCTGGCCCAATCTGCTTGACGGGACGCTGATGACCATCAAGATCACTTTCTGGGGTCTGCTCGGTGGTTTTATCTTCGGCGCGTTGGCGGGGGTTGCGCGCGCCTACGGCGGCCTGGTCCTGTCCGCGATCGCCCAGGTCTACGTGGCGATCATCCGCGGCACGCCTATCGTCGTGCAAGTGATGTTCATCTATTTCGCCTTGCCGCTGCTGATCGACGGCTTGCGCGTCGATGCCGAATGGGCGGCCATCTTCACGCTGATGATCAACTCCGGCGCGTACATCGCGGAAATCGTGCGGGGCGCGCTGTTGTCGGTCAGCAAGGGCCTGAAGGAAGCGGGCCAGGCCATGGGCCTGCCGTTCCACAAGATCCTGACGCACATCATCGGCCCGGTGGCCGTGCGCCGCATGATTCCGCCGCTGGGTAATCAATGCATCATCAGTCTCAAGGACTCGTCCTTGTTCATCGTGATCGGCGTGGCCGAACTGACGCGGCAGGGCCAGGAAATCATGGCCAGCAATTTTCGCGCGGTTGAAATCTGGTCCGCCGTGGCCGTCATTTACCTGATCCTGACGGGCGCCATCGCGCTGGCCCTGCGGATCGCCGAGAAAAGGATGCGCATACTATGAGCATGGTCGAATTCCAGAACGTCAGCAAAAAATTCGGCGACTCGACCGTCCTGCGCGGCATCAGCCTGAACATCGACAATGGCGAGGTCGTGGTGGTGGTGGGGCCGTCCGGCTCCGGCAAGTCGACCTTCCTGCGCTGTATCAACGTGCTGGAAAGCATCGAGGACGGCGATCTGCTGGTGGATGGCCTGAGCGTCAAGGGCACGCCGGCGGAGGTCCGCGAAATCCGCCGCGAGGCGGGCATGGTGTTCCAGCAGTTCAATCTCTTTCCCCAGCTGACGGCGCTGGAGAATGTCATGTTCGGGCCCGTCCATACGCGCGGCATGTCACGCGATGACGCGCGTGCCGAAGCGGAGGCCCTGCTGGCCAAGGTGGGGCTGAGCGAGCGTATGGGGCACTACCCGTCCGAGCTGTCCGGCGGCCAGCAGCAACGCGTTGCCATCGCGCGCGCCTTGGCCATCAAGCCCAAGCTGATGTTGTTCGACGAACCGACGTCGGCCCTGGATCCCGAGTTGCGCCACGAAGTGCTCAAGGTGATGCGCGACCTGGCGGAGGAGGGGATGACCATGGTGGTCGTCACCCACGAGATGGAATTCGCCCGCAAGGTCGGCAGCCGGCTGATCTTCATCGACGGCGGCCAGGTGGCCCATGACGGCAAGCCGGAAGAGCTCTTGTCCAATCCGCCCAGCCAGCGCTTGCGCGACTTCTTGCAGCACGTCAGTTAAAACGATGCGGCTCAAATGAAAATGGGATCTCACAAGAGATCCCATTTTTTTCGCCCAGTGCAGTCTGAACTAGCCCTTCACCCGCACGATCTTCTGCACTTGCGGCACATGGCGGATGGCCCGTATCACTTGCGCCAGATGCTTGCGGCTGTCCACCTGCACCGTCAGGTGCAAGGACACGGTCGCCACCGCGTCGTCATGCATCGTCACGTGGATGATGTTGGCGTCCGTCGCCGTGATCTCGGCGGCCAGGCGTCCCAGTACCCCACGTTCATTGCGCGTGACGATGTCCAGGCGGGTCGACAAATGCTTGGCGGTCTGGGCATCCCAGGCCACGTTGATCCAGCGCTCCGGTTCGCGTGTCCGCTGCCGCAAGGCCACCGGGCAATCCGCGATGTGAACCACCAGGCCATGGCCCAGGCGCATGCCGGCGATGATGGCGTCGCCGGGCAAAGGCCCGCAGCAAGGCGCCAACTGCACGGCCTGGCCTTCGTTGCCTTGAATCAGGATGGGCGCCGCGCGGGCCGCGGTAATCTCATCGACCACGCCAGCCGTGGTGGCGATCAGGTCATGCTCGGGCGCGAAGCGGCGCGCGACCACGGCCGCCAGACGCTTGCCCAGGCCGATATCCGCCAGAATCTCGTCGCGCGATGCGGCGCCGGTGCTGCGCGCCAGCTTTTCCCAGCTGGGATCGTCGGTGGCGGGCAGCTGCAGATGCAGTTCCTGCAAGGCCTGGCTCAGCAGGCGTTCGCCGAAGACCACCGACTCGGCGTACTTGACCGTGCGCAGGTAATGGCGGATTTCCGAGCGCGCGCGGCCGGTGCGCACGTAATTGAGCCATTGCGCGTTGGGCCGCGAGGCGGGCGACGTGACGATTTCCACCGTGTCGCCGCTGGCCAGCTCCGTGCGCAAAGGCACGAATTCATTGTTGACCTTGGCCGCCACGGCCTGGTTGCCGATGTCGGTGTGGATCGCGTAGGCGAAGTCCACCGGCGTCGCGCCGCGCGGCAGGGAGATGATCTTGCCGTGCGGCGTGAAGACATAGACCGCGTCGGGGAACAGATCGACCTTGACGTGTTCGAGGAATTCACCCGAGTCGCTGTTCTGGCTCTGGATGTCCAGCAGAGACTGCAGCCATTGGTGCGTGCGCTTCTGCAGGTCGTTGAGCGAGACGTCCGTGCTCTTGTACAGCCAGTGCGAAGCCACGCCTTCTTCGGCGACATGGTGCATGTCGCGGGTGCGGAACTGGAATTCCACCGGCGTGCCGTAGGGGCCCACCAGGGTGGTGTGCAGGGACTGATAGCCGTTCACCTTGGGAATGGCGATGTAGTCCTTGAACTTGCCGGGCACAGGCCGATACAGCTGGTGCAAGGTGCCGAGCGCCAGGTAGCACTCGGGCAGCGTATGGACGATGACGCGGAAGCCGTAGATGTCCAGCACTTCCGAAAACGTCTTCTTCTGGTCGACCATCTTGCGATAGACGCCGTACAGCGTCTTCTCGCGGCCGTTGACCTCGGCTTCGATGCCTGCCGCCGGCAGCGCGGCGCGCACTGAGTCCGCGATCTTGGTGACCACTTCGCGGCGGTTGCCGCGCGCGGACAGAACGGCCTTGTACAGGACCTGATACCGGTTCGGGTACATGGCGCCGAAGCACAGGTCCTGCAACTCGCGGAACAGCAGGTTCAGGCCCAGGCGATGGGCGATGGGCGCGTAGATGTCCAGCGTTTCACGCGCGATGCGGCGGCGCTTTTCGGGCGTGACCGCATCCAGCGTGCGCATGTTGTGGACGCGGTCGGCCAGCTTGATCAGGATGACGCGAACATCGCGCGCCATCGCCAGCAGCATCTTGCGGAAGCTTTCGGCCTGTTGTTCGGCTTTGGTGGCGAAATCCAGCCGGTCCAGCTTGGACAGGCCATCGACCAGTTCGGCCACTTCAGGGTTGAAGCGCTCCGCCAGCTCGGTCTTGGTGACACCTTGGTCTTCGATGACGTCGTGGAGCAGCGCGGCCGACAACGCATTGGCGTCCAGCTTCCATCCCGCACAGATTTCCGTGACGGCGATCGGGTGGGAGATATAAGGGGAGCCGCTGGCGCGGAATTGCCCAAGATGGGCCTGGTCGGCGAAGCGGTAGGCTTCACGCACGCGCTCGACGTCTTTCTTGTCCAGGTAGCCGCTGATGATTTCGGTCAGCGGCGCCAGGGACGCGACGGGTGAACCCGGTGCGTCGGCGGCTTCCTGGGCGGCCGCCTCGGCGGGCGAGGGCGGCGAATTGCGATTCTTTTTACCGGGCCTGCGACCCAGGCGGGAACCCGCGCGAAGCGCGGCGAGCAGGCCGGTAGAAGCGTACTTCAGTCCGGGAAATGCCATGCGAGCCACCCCCCGGATGAGATCAGGTCGGGACTTTACGCAGCATTTCGGTGCCGGTCAGGCCAGAAGCGATCTCGCGCAAGGCGGTCACGGTGGGCTTGTCCTTGCTGTCCAAACGCGGCGCATGGCCCTGGGCCAATTCGCGCGCACGGTACGTGGCGGCCAGGGTCAACGTGAAACGGTTGGGGATATGGTTCAGACAATCTTCAACGGTAATACGAGCCATTAGTCACCTGGTACTGAAAAAGTTAAAACCGCGTCGCCGTGGAGGTTGGGACGCGGTAGTAGGGCGTTTTTTAGTGTGGCGCCGAAATACCCAACTGCGAGAACAACTGGGCATGGCGGACGGCCTGCGAGGAAAAACGCAAGCGGGCCGCGCTGACGATTTGTACAAGCTGCAGCAGGGCCACGCTAAATTCTTGATTAATAATAACATATTCGCACTCGGGCGCGTGGGCGATTTCCCCTCCGGCGCCCAGCAGTCGGCGTGCGATGACTTGGGGCTCATCCTGGCCACGGGCTTTCAGGCGCGCCTCCAGCTCTTCGATGGACGGCGGCAGGATGAAGATGCCGATGGCCGCGGGGAAACGCTGGCGAACCTGGCGTGCGCCCTGCCAGTCGATTTCAAGCAGGACGTCGCGGCCCAGCCGGGTGGCTTCGTCGATGCGGTCGCGCGGCGTGCCGTAGAAATTGCCGTGGACTTCGGCCCATTCCAGCAGCGCGTCCTGGTCGCGCAGGCGCAGGAATTCCTCTTGCGAAACGAAGCGGTATTCCCGTCCGTCGACCTCGCCGGGGCGTGGCGCGCGGGTGGTGCAAGAGATGGACAGGCTGATGCTGGGGTCCTGCTTGAGCAGGGCGCTGACCAGGCTGGATTTGCCGGCGCCGCTGGGCGCGACAACCATGAAGACGTTGCCGTAGGTAGTGGACATGGTGATAAGAATGCGGATTAGCCGGGGATCGCGGCGTTGGCGAAGGATACCAAATCGTGCCGCGCGGGAGTAGGATCGCGCAATCTTCCAAGGAGGCTTTGAATGCAAGCGAATGACGAGCGTGGCAACGGCAAGGTGGCGGTGGTAACGGGCGCGGGCAGCGGCATAGGCCGGGCGGTGGCGCTGCGGCTGCTGGAGGACGGCTACCAGGTTGTGCTGGCGGGACGGCGCGCGGACGCGCTGGAAGCGACTCGTGGCGCGGCGGGCGCGGCCGCCGGGCGGGCCGTCGCGGTGCCGACCGATGTTTGCGTGGAAGCTTCCGTGCGGGAATTGTTCGAGCTGGTGCAGTCGCGTTTCGGCCGTCTGGACGTGCTGTTCAATAATGCCGGGCGGGGTGCGCCGGCGGTGCCGATCGAGGACCTGCCGGTCGATGTGTGGCGCAATGTGGTCGATACGAACCTGACCGGGATGTTCCTGTGCGCGCAGGGGGCCATCCGCATCATGAAAGCGCAGCAGCCGCAGGGTGGCCGGATCATCAACAACGGTTCGATTTCCGCGCACGCCCCGCGGCCTTATTCGATTGCGTACACGTCGACCAAGCATGCGGTGACGGGGCTGACCAAGTCGATTTCGCTGGACACCCGCCAGTACAACATCGCTTGCGGTCAGATCGACATCGGCAATGCGGCCACGGAGATGACCGACCGCATGGTGGCAGGCGTCTTGCAGCCGGACCACAGCGTGCGCGCCGAGCCGCGGATGGATGTGCAGCACGTGGCCAACGCTGTCGCGTCCATGGTGGCCCTGCCGCTGGATACGAACGTGCAGTTCATGACCATCATGGCGACGAATATGCCGTTTTTGGGGCGTGGCTAAGGGTCAGAGGGCCCGATTTCTAAAGAAATCGGGCCCTTCGGTAATGAAAAAGGGCCTGGTTTCTAAAGAAACCAGGCCCTTTTCGAAGCGGGGCGGGATCCGTGGCTCTTACGAGTCCAGGGTGTCTTCAAGAAGGACCCCAAGCCCGGTTTCTTCAGAAACCGGGCTTATTTCATTCTTATCCGCTAAAAAGCGGAATCAACGATTCGCGACTTGAACCTGCTGGTTCTGGCCAGGGCTCAGGTACCGGCGGGCGCCGTTGAAGTGCTTGGCCCAGTAGCTGGTATCCAGGTCGTCGATACGCACGCTGGATCCGCTCGTCGGCGCGTGCACGAACTGGTTGTCGCCAATATAGATACCGACGTGCGACGTACGGTAGCTGATCACTTTCTTGGCCTTCTTACCCTTGCCCTTGCGGGAAGTGGTGGTGCTGCCGAAGAAAACCAGGTCGCCAGGCTGCAATTGCGCAACGCTGATGGGCTTGCCTTCGCTCTGCTGCGAGGCAGCATGATGCGGCAGCGCCATGCCGGCGACTTCCTTGAAGACGTAAGCAACCAGACCGCTGCAGTCGAAACCGCCATCCGAACCATCGCCACCCCAGGAATAGGGCGTACCGATGGCATCCAGGCCGGCTTCGACGACGCGCTCGCGCAGCGTGGGAACCGTGGGGATGTTATTGGCGGAAAGGCCATTGATGTCACCGAGCGCGTCGGCAACGATCATCGCATTCGCGGCAGCCGGGATCGAAGCCAGGGCGGCGAGGGACAGGCAGGCAGCGGTGAATAGGGAACGGGGGAAAAACGAGATTCTCGTCGGCGGCGTCATAACTTCACTTCAGATGATGGAGTGCTAATGGCGTGGCTTCAACAACGTTCAAGCCGGCGAAGGTACTGAATTCGGGGCACTGCTAGGGGGTACTGCGGGGGTACTCGGTACTCGATATTGCGGGGTACTACGCGGGTACTCGGAGTGCCGTCCTGCAGCCGGAACCGGTCCGGAAGCCCTCAGGCACGAGGCGTGAATCGCAATAACGTCGGTCTATGGAACCGATACGAAATCACTAAGTGGACCGAATTATATACCATTGAAAGATTGTTACGCTTATATTCTTATTCTGCGTTCTTCAGGGATTTCCCGCGCATGTTCTGATAATCAGCTGACAAAAAGGGGGCGGAGTGTCATGAAAAACCCTAAGACCCTTAACTTGTTTGTCATATTGTTTCCGTCGCGGATGTAAATCCTCCTAGGAGATTTCGCCACTGATGGGCAGATTCGGGACATTTCTTAAGAGATCTTTCTTGTTGAAAAGGGGGCCGGCGGCCCCCTTTCATGACTTCTGCCTATAAGGGAAACGTGGGCCTTAGAAGCTGGCGCGCAGGCCCACCATGACGGCCCGTCCACCTTCCGGCGCCACGTCACGCAAGACCGAGGTCGCGTAGCGAATCTCCTGGTTGGTCAGGTTGAGGCCGCGGACATACGCCAGCCATTGCGTCTGGCCCACCTTGAAGGCGTAGCTGGCGTTGGCGTCCAGGCGGTAGTAGCCCGTCGTCGAGGTGTCGTTGTCGGGCCGGCGGTGTTGCGCGAAGGCCTTGGTGAACGAAATGCCGGCGCCCCACGGACCGTAGGCGTAATCGAAGCCCATGCCCAGGCGCAGGGGCGGAATGCGCGGCAGCGGCTCGCCCGTGTCGCTGTTGCGGGCATGGGTGTAGTCGCCCGACAGGTTCAGGTCCAGCTTGTGGGCGCCGCTGTCCCAGATGCGCGTCGTGGAACTGGCTTCGAAGCCATAGAAGTCGGCGGGCACGGCACGATAGACCGCTTGTGACAGGGCGTCGTCGGTATTCGACGGCACGATCTCGCCGTCGTCGTCGGCGAACAGCCCCGTGTTGGCTTCCGTGATGTAGTTGCGGAAGTGGGTGTAGAACACGCTGAAGTTGGCCTTGTTCGGACCTTCCTTGAAACGCAGGCCCAGATCGCCGGAGAAGGAACGCTCCTTGTTCAGATTCTGGTTGCCGATCAGATACTGGCCGGTGGCTTCGTGCGGTCCGTTGGCGTACAGCTCGTAGAAGGTCGGCGCGCGTTCCGTGTAGGCGGCGTTGGCGGCCAGCGACCAGCGGCTGTTGAGCTTGTAGATCGCACCCAGGGCGAAGCTGCCGGCCGTGAAGTCGCGCTTGGACGCATCCAGGAAGCGCTCGTTGCCGCCGCCCGACGGGGCCAGGCGGGTGTATTCCACGCGCCCGCCCGCGCTCAGGGTCAGGCGGTCGTTGACCTTCCATTGCTCCAGGTCGAACAGCGCGAAGTTGTTGGTGTCGGTGGACGGCACCAGGGCTTCCGAGCCCAGCGCCGAAAACTGCGTCTGGCTGATCTGGATGCCCATCGATCCGCTGATCGGACCGAAGTCGCGATGGCGTCCTTCGATGCGGGCTTCGTACCCGTGATTCTTGAAGATGGTGCCGGTTTCGCCGTCGTCGACTTCCTTGTGCTGGTAGTCGGTGTACGCGAAGTTGGCTTTCAGGCTGGTGAAGAAACCGTCGAGGTCGCGCACTTCGCCGGTGGCGCCGAAGCGTTGCTGGCGCATTTTCAGGCGCACGGAGTCTTCCGCCACCGAACCGTAATCGGAGTCATAGCCGCTGTAGGAGATACCGGCGTAACCGCTGTCCCCGGTCCAGGCCATACCGACGCCGCCGCCATGCACGCGGCCGTCGCTGTTCGGCAGGCGCCCGCGCGGGCCGTTGTCGCCGTCGTCGTCCTGGCCGCGGACGTTGCCCGACTGTGCGTAGCCGGGGATGCGCAGTTCGTGCGTGCTGCGGGTGTAGGCGTCGGCGCGGATCGCGAATTTGCCGTCGCCGCCTTCCACTTGCACGGCGCCGGTGCGGTCGTCATTGGCGCCGCCCCAGTCGCCCTGGGCGGTGCCGTGGATGCCGTTGATGGGCTCGCTGGGAATGCGGTCGTCAAGGACGTTGACGACGCCGCCGACGGCGTTGCCGCCATACATCAGGGCGGCGGGGCCGCGGATGACTTCGATGCGGTCGGCGCTGATGGGATCGATCGGCACCGCGTGGTCGAAGGACAGCGAGGACGCGTCCACCGAACCCAGGCCGTTGTTCATGATGCGGATGCGGTCGCCGTCCAGGCCGCGGATGATGGGGCGGCCGACCATGGGGCCGTACGTCGTGGTGGATACGCCGGGCAGACCATTGAGGGTCTCGCCCAAGGTGGCGGCGCGACGCAGGTCCAGGGCCTTGCCTTCGACGATGGAGGTCGGCGAGGTCAGGGTGTCATTGCCCAGCGGATTGCCGGTGATGATGACCGGGGCCAGGTTGGTGGTGGGAGTCGTGGCAGTGGCTGGCGCTTGCTGGGCGAAGGCGGGCGCGGCGCAGAGGAGGGCGACCGTCAGGGGCGCGAGCTTGAAGGAGGCGAACGCCAGCGGTTTGATGGCGCCGGGGGCGCGGCGGCGCGACGACGAGCGGGTGGCGGGGCGAGCGGCGACGGCGCGCGCAGGGGAGGACACGAAAGACATGCGTGGATCCGCGATAGGAAGGGTGAGGGCGGCGCGAATGAACACCGACCGCGCGCGAAGTGGCGGCGCGTGACGGTAGGCTTCAGGCGGCAAAGGGCAAGCGAGGGGAGCGGATGGGCGGTCGGGCGCGGAGCTTGTGGCGTGCTCGGCGAGCGCTTCCTCGGAGATCAGCGATCAACGATCAACGATCAACGATCAACGATCAACGATCAACGATCAACGATCAACGGCAGGCGCTGGCGTGGCCGACGTCCAGGCGCTGTGGGACAGCGCTCAGGCTTGCGCGGGTGGCGCGCGCGGCAGGATCCACGGTGCGCGGGCGCGTAGTGCCGGACGCGGGCTGGGGGCCACGCGCGGCTGAAGGGTGGGCGGCGGCAACACCAGCAGGGGTGTTGGCGTCAGGACATGATCGAGTACCTCCCACTCATCGCAGGTATGGCAATGGGCATCGGCGCCATGATCGCTGGTGTCGCGGTCGTCGATGGCGCTGGCCGGCACGCCCTGGGACTCGGCCAATACCCGCAGCGGCGCCTGGCCCAGGTGGGTCATGGCGTGCAGGGTCGCGCCGACGGGTGTCAGCACCAGCATCAGCACGGCCCACGCCAGCAGCGCTGCATGGCAGCGCGCTATCAAGCGGGGGCGGTGGATACGGTGTGTCATTCTTGGCGGAGGCAGGCCGGCCGCTATTGCGGGGTACCAGGGATCCTGGACGCGTTCCGCTGGGCTTTGTGCTTTGCGGCGTAGCGGAAACGTCAGGAACGTGAAATTTTCGTAATGATATATTATTTCACTGTGTCTGTGCCGCCTACCCGGCGGGGTTTTTTTAGGGGGCTCCGCCCCCTAAGGCCCCCGCGCCGCGCAGCTACGCCTGCACGGTCTTTAGGGGGCTAGCGCCCCCTATGGTCCCCACGTCGTGCGGCTGCGCCTGTACGGTTTTAGAGGGCTAGCGCCCGCCTACGGCCCCCGCGCCGTGCGGCTGCGTTGGCGGGGGGCGGCATTAGGGGGCGCAGCCCCCTAATAACTCCTCCTGCGGTGTGCCGCTAAAAGCGGGCGATCGAGAAGGGCGTCAGGTCTATGCCTGGTTGCTTGCCGTCCAGCAGGTCGGCAACCAGATGTCCCGTGCTGGCGGACTGCGTCAACCCCAGGTGGCCGTGGCCGAAGGCGTACAAGACGTTCGGGCTGTGGCGGGACGGGCCGATGACCGGTAAGGAATCCGGCGTGGTGGGACGATTCCCCATCCACTGTTTCGCGCCCTCATCATCCAGGTCCGGCAAATAGCGCCGGGCAAGCTTCAACAACGCCGCGCTGCGCTTGTAGTTCGCGGGCGCCTCCAGCCCGGCGAATTCAGCAGCCCCACCTATCCGTAGTCCCACCGAAAGCGGCGTGGCGACGAACATGCGTTCAGCGAAGATCACTTCCCGGTTGAGCCTGCTGGCGCTGCCAGGCAGCGTCGTGTTGTAGCCGCGCTCGCTTTCAACCAAAGCGCGGTCAGCGATGCTGCGGGCGAGACGGGCCGACCATGCCCCCGCCGCGATGACGACCTTGTCGCCGTGCACCACCTGGCCATCGTTCCCGCGTATTCCCACGCGGGCCGGGTCGCCAATGTCGATCCCGCTCGCTTCGGCACGCACGAAGCGCGCCCCCCGTTCCCGCAAACGCTCCCGCAGCACGTCGACAATCCGCTTCGGGTCGTTGATGTGAGCCCAGTCCTCCACCATGACGGCGTGCTTGAACACCGGCGCGAGTCCAGGCTCCAATTCGCGCAACGCTTCCGTGGAAACGTCATGAAAACGCACCCCGCGTTCCCGTTTGAACTGCCACGACGCCTTGTCTGCCTCATAGCCCGCGTCGGACTCATAAACCGTCAGCGCGCCCCGGCGATGCAGATCGCCGGCCAGCCCAAGGTCGTCCAGCATCCCGGTGAAATCAGGCAGGCACAGTCGGTTCAGCGCGGCCAGGGCATCGCCTATCCGAGCGTAGTTGGCCCCCGCGCCGACACGCCGCAGCGCCAGAAACCAAGGTAGCAGATGGGGTGCATGACTGGGCCGGATCGCCAGCGGACCCAGCGGGTCCAGCAGCCAACGCAAGGGCTTCAGACCCATGCCCGCCAGGCTGAGGGGAATGCACTCGGCGACGGCAATGCCGCCGGCGTTGCCATGCGATGCGCGGTCGCCCTCGAAGTCCCGGTCCACCAACGTGACGGCATGGCCCCGGCGTTGCGCGGCCCACGCGCAGCTCAGGCCGACGATGCCGGCACCGACTACGACTACATGATGCATTAACCCTACTCCCCAACTTGAATTCAACTGCTTGCTTCGACCCGCTGTCCCATAGCAATGGTGGCGAAAGCGCGGATGTCTGGACCCGCTGGCCTATGCCAAGACAGTGGGGCGGGTAACGCCACGCCGGGCGTCATTTCACCAGGAAGCCTTTATAAAGCGGATCGCGGTCGTTGACGAAAATCGTGTTCAGGCCTGTCATGCGCGCCCAACCTTCCACGCTGGGGCGGATGCCATCGTAATCGCCCACGCGCACGGCCTCCGTGGCCACGCCGGTGAACGCGGTACCGATGATGCTTTCGTGGATGAAGGGCTCGCCGATGGCCAGCCGGCCGCGCGCGACCAGTTGCGCCATGCGGGCCGACGTGCCCGTGCCGCAAGGCGACCGGTCGATCGCCTTGTCGCCATAGAACACCGCGTTGCGGGCGCTCGCGCCTTCCATATGGGGCCGGCCGGTCCACTGCACATGCGACAGACCATGGATGGACGGCTGCTCAGGGTGGATGAAGGTGTATTTCTCATTCGCCTTGCGGCGCAGGATGGGACTCAGCCGCTGGATGTCGGACGGCGCCAGGCTGTCCAGGTCGGCGAAATTGGGCTGGCTTTCGACGATGGCGTAGAAATTGCCGCCGTAGGCCACGTCGAAACGGATCTCACCCAGGCCCTCGACGTCGACCGACAGATCGCGCGAATGCAGGAAGGAGGGCACGATGGTCAGGCGCACCGATTCCACGTATTCCCCCTTCATCGTGTAGTGCGCGAGCACCACGCCAGCCGGCGTATCCAGATGCAGGACGCCGGGCTCGCGCGGCTGCACCAGGCCGTTCTCAATAAGAAAGGTCACGGTGCCTATCGTGCCGTGCCCGCACATCGCCAGGCACCCGCTGACCTCGATGAACAGGATGGCCACGTCGCAATCCGGACGGGTAGGGGGATAGACGATGGTGCCGGACATGATGTCGTGGCCGCGCGGCTCGAACATCAGCGCGGTGCGCACCCAATCGTAGTCGCGCTCGAAATGCGCGCGGCGCTCGATCATGGTGGCGCCTTGCAGGGCGGGCGCGCCGCCCGTGACCAGGCGGACGGGATTGCCGCAAGTGTGGCCGTCGATACAAAAAAACGTGTGGTTCATCAAGCACTACCTATCGTTGAACGAAGCGGCGCGAAATCAGCGCGCGGGCTGGCGGGCCCACGTCCCGTCTTTCATGACGCCGACGATTTTTTCCCCCTGGTTCTTCACCAGCAGGCTGATGTCCTGCACGGGATCGCCATCGACCACCAGCAGGTCGGCGCAGGCGCCTTCGGCGATCACGCCCAGTTTGCCGGCGCGGTCCAGAATCTCGGCGCCCGTCGCGGTGGCCTGGCAGATCACTTCGAAGTTGCCGAGGATCCTGGCGCGAATCTCCAGTTCTTCGGTCTGGAACTGCTGCATGTCGCCAAGCAGGTCGCTGCCTATGCCCATCTTCACGCCGTGACGGTGCAGGATCTTCAGCGCCTCGATGCCCTGCAGGCGCACGTTCTCGTTCTTCGCCAGCGTTTCATCCGACAGGCCCTGCTGCTTGCCCACCTTGCTCATGGCGTCGTAGGTGACGAGCGTGGGCACGGCATACGTGCCATGCCTGGCCATGACCGCGGCGGCCTCGTCATCGATCAGATTGCCATGTTCGATGGTCTTCACGCCCAGCTGCGCCACCCGGGTGATGGCGGCGGCGGTGTAGGCGTGCGCCATCACATAGGTCTGATGGGAATGGGCTTCCTCCACCACCGCCTTGATCTCGTCGACGGAAAACTGGAAGTTGCCGATCGGGTCGGTGGGGGACGCGACGCCGCCCGACGCCATGATCTTGATCTGGTTGGCGCCGCCGCGCATCTCTTCGCGGACGGCTTTGCGGATGGCGTCGACACCGTCGACGATGCGCCCGATGGCGCCGGCGTTGCGATTGCAACCGCAAGGATCGGGGTCGCTGTTGTCGTAGCGGTCGCGGAAGTCCGCATGGCCGCCCGTTTGCGACAGGGCCTTGCCGCTGGTGAACAGCCGCGGGCCGTCTATGGTTCCGTCTTCGATGGCGCGTGCCAGCGCGTAATCGGCGCCGCCGGCGTCGCGCACCGTGGTGAAACCCCGTTCCAGCATGCCTTGCAGGATGGGCACCGCCCGCAGGATGGCCAGGGTATTGGGCAGGCGGCCATTGAGCCCCAGGTTGGCCACCGATGCGATCACATGGACATGGCAGTCGATCAGGCCGGGCATGACCGTCTTGCCGCCGACATCGAGGACGCTGGCGCCGTCCTTCTGGAGGTCGCCCGCGACGATTTTTTCGATTTTGCCCTTGGCGACCAGGATCGAATAATGCGTCTGGTCATGCTCATGGTTGACGTCGAGGATTCTGCAGTTCTTCAGGATGATCATCAGCAAGTCCGTGCGATTTCGGTTTAAACGGATTCCAGCGCCACGCCGGGCGGCAGCCGCGCGTCCAGGGATAGCGCGGCTTCGGTCAAGGCAGGGGCCAGCAACTGCGCGACGACGCGCGCGGGCGCCAGTGCGGCGGTGTCGTAGTGGCTCGCGCCGTCGAGCAGGTTGAGCGATCCCACCACGACACCGCCGCTCCAGACGGAGACGTTCAGCACGCTGCCCAGGCGATGGCCGGTCAGCAAGGCGTGGTCGCTGAAGACGCTGGCCAGGTCCGCCGGCGACGAACCGGTGTAGCCGGCGCCTTGCACCAGCACGCGGTCCACCCAGGGGCTGCTGGTGACGCGCTTGATGCCGCCCACGGGGTTGATATCCGGCCGGCTGCTGTACAGCCTTTGCAGCAGCCGGGCTTCGGCGTTGAACGAAAGGATGGTGAACAGCTGGTGGCCATAGAGCGCCTGCAACGCGGTGTCGGCGGCTTCCCAGACGGGCGCCAGGGTCCTGGCCTGGCCGAGCGCCGTCGCCAATGTGCCCAGCGTGTCCAGGACCTGCGCGTTATCGGGGTGTCGCAAGGCGGTCTCCTGCCAGGGGCGTGGCGCCCAGGTTCTGATTGGACGCCGCGATGTCCTCAAGCGTGCGGCCGGTGGTATTGATGCCGAAGAACAGCACGGCCAGCGCGCCCGTCAGCAGCACCAGCGTGGTCATGCCGAAGACGCCGGCGAAGCCCAGGGCAGGGTAGATGGCGCCGACGATGGTCGGGGAGGCGATGGCGCCCAGGCGGGCGAAGGACGAGGCGGTGCCCATGCCGGTAGCCCGCATATGGGTGGGGTAAAGCTCGGGCGTATAGGCATATTGGCCGGCGTTGACGCCGTTCATGCCGAAGGACAGGAAGATCGACGCGATGAGGATGCCGGTCGGATCCTTGACGAACACCAGCGTGGTGGCGGCGGCGCAGGCGAACGCCATGTACATCACGATTGTGGCCTTGCGGCCTATCTTGTCATTGAAGTACGCGGCCGAGTAATAGCCGGGGATCTGCGCCAGATAGATCGCGATGGAGTAGGAGAAGCTCTTCGTGATGGTCATCCCCTGCTGGACCAGGAGTCCGGGTATCCACGTGAAGAACGCATACGAGCAGAAGGTGATGGAAAGCCAGAAGGTCCAGGTCATCGCCGTGATGCCGCGCCAGGGCCGCTGCCAAAGCGCCATCAGCTGGCGATGGAAAGGCGTCGCTTCGGTTGGCGCCATCGTGGCGGCCGCGGCGGGCGCGGGGGCGGGCAGGGACTTGCCCAGGACGCGCTCGGCCCTGGCTTCGAACCTGCTCACGATGACGTCGGCTTCCTGGTGACGGCCTTGCGTTTCCAGCCAGCGGGGCGACTCGTCCAGCGCCTTGCGCCACCACAGCAGGACCAGCACCGGTGCGGCGGTAATGAACAGGGCCCAGCGCCAGCCGTCGTCCGCGAGCGGCACGATGAAATAGCCAAGCAGGGCCGCGGCCACGAAGCCGAAGGAGAAGAAGCCGGCCAGGGCCCCGGTGAAGCGGCCCCGGTAGCGGCTGGCCACGAACTCAGCCAGGAACGGCGCGATGATGGCGCCCTCGGCGCCCATGCCGACACCTCCCAGCACCCGGAACACCAGGAACCAATGCCAATCGTGCGTCATGGCATTGGCGATGGACATGACGCAGAAGATCGACAGCGCCCACATCATGACCCCGCGCCGCCCGAAGCGATCGCCCAGCAGTCCCGCCGCCAACGCGCCGATCAGGAAACCCACATACGTGCTGCTGGCCAGCACGCCCACCTGGATGCTGCTCAGGCCCCACTGGGTGCGCAGCACCGGCAGCACGAAAGCGATGATGCCGGCGTCGAGGGCTTCAAAGGCAAAGCCCAGACCCCCCATGAGTAGCAACTTCAGATGGACCTTGCAGAATGGGATGCGCTCTAGGCGCGCGGAAACCGTGGACATGGCAAAACCCCTTTTGATGTTGGAGAGTGCGCGGCGTGGCGGCGTCGCGGTGTGCGTGCGTTCAGTAGCCCAAGGTCTTCAGGTCGGCCAGGGTCTTGTGGATGATGGACAGGGTCTTCTCACGCTCGGCGCCCGCCAGGTCCAGGCGCGGCGGCTTGACGGTTTCCGCCGAGCCGCTGACGATGTTTTCGGCCAGCTTGATGTGCTGGACCAACTTGACCACGGTGTCCAGGTGGAACAGCGGCGTCAGGACGCCATACAGCTTCCTGGCCTCGGCGAAGTTGCCGGCCACGGCCATGTTCAGCAGGTCGACCGATGCCTTGGGCAGCGCGTTGGCCATGCCGGATACCCACGCTTTGGCGCCGAGTGCCGCGCTTTCCAGGATCAGGTCGTCGACCCCGCAGACGACATTCAGCCGGCCGCCGAAGCGCGTGATCAGGTCGGTCACCCGGGTGGTGTCGTAGGACTCTTCCTTGATGGCCGTGATGGTCGGCTCCGACATCAGCTCGGCCACGACGTCCGGCGTCAGGTCGATGCCGTAGCCGCGCGGGTTGTTGTAAAGCAGGATTTCCAGCTTGGACGCGCGCGCCACGGTCTTGTAGAAGGCAATGGTTTCGCGGTCATCCGACTTGTAGGTCAGCGCCGGGAACACCATCAGTCCGTCGACGCCGATCTTTTCGGCTTCCTTGGCATAGGCGATGGCTTTTTCGGTGCTGGTTTCCGCCAGGCCCGAGATTACGGGGACGCGGCCCTTGACCGTGTCCTTGGCGGTGCGCAGAACGGTCAGCTTTTCCTCGGGGGAAAGCTGGGCGTTTTCGCCGACCATGCCCATCATCACGACGCCGCTGACGCCGTTTTCGATCAGTCTTTCAAGGCCGGCGCGGATGGCGTCCACGTCCAGGGAGAAATCGGCTTTGAGCTTGGTCGTAACGGCGGGGAAAACGCCTTGCCAGGTAATCGTCATGTCGGGATTCCTAAGGAAAAGGGCGATGAAGGAATGTTTTCATCGCGTAAGAGCGGGTTACTTTATATTGGATCCAATTTGAAAGATCGCGTGTATCCCACAGGTGTGATGTGACGGCTCGCGATCCGCTTGGATCTTGGATCCAATATAATTGATGCCATCGCGCAGCGGAACCCTCAAATGCTACGGGTTTTCCCGCTAATCGTTACGCGACCGCACATCCAAGGGGATCGTAGTGCTGAAGGACATCCAGGCAGATCATGAACAAGCGCCCGTAGCTTTGGGCGCAGGCGGCAGAATCGTCAGGCGTACGGCAACAGACCTGGTCGTGGATGTCCTGCGCAACCGCATTTTGTCCGGGGCTATCCCGCCTGGCGCGCCGCTAAGGCAGGAGCTGCTGGCGCAGGAGCTTGGTGTCAGCCGCATTCCGGTTAGGGAGGCATTGCGGCTGCTGAGCGCGGAAGGGCTGGCGGACACCATCGCCCACCGGGGCGCCTTCGTGTCCATGCTGTCGAAGGAGGAGGTGCGCGAATTCTTCGACATACGCTGCCGCCTGGAACCGTGGATCCTGCGTGAGGCGATCCCGAATTTCACTTCTGAACAACTGAACTACGCCGAGTCGCTGCGCGCCAAGATGGACGTGGCCGAACCGAATATGTGGGGCAAGTTGAACTGGCAGCTGCACGAGACCCTGTACCGGCCTGCGGGACGTCCCGCCGCGCTGGATATCGTGCGCACCCTGCATGAGAAATCGGAACGTTATTTCCGCTTCCAGATCGTCAATGAGTCTGTGCGGCAGCAGGCGCATGACGAACACCAGGCCCTGATCGACCTGTGCCGCGCCGGGCAGGCCGACCGCGCCGAAGCCGCGCTGGTCGCGCACATCGAACTGGCCGCTGAACAGATTCTTGCCATCGTCGACCGTTTGCTGGATAGCCGGCCAGGCTGATGCGGCGCGGGTACAGCGGCCCGCTGTGCTCCAAAATTGGGGTTGGGCCTGCCCGGCAGGCAGTCCTACAATGCGCGGAGCGGCAATCGCCTGCCGCGCGCCGAGCCGGGATGCCGATCGCCATCGACAGGCCCGCCGGCCTCATCTTCCTTGGCCGGCCAGGCGCGGCCGTGCAGGTGTTACCCCATGATCGTTCGCCCCAAGACTACCTGGTTCCGGATGTTGTTTGTCTGGCACGGGTCGGTCCTCAATCGCATTCTGGCGCCGCTGTTCATCAATTTTCTTTTGGGTCTGCTGGCGGTTTGGGCCTCGACCCATGCCGCCCGTTTCTTCCCTCATCTGAATCCCGTGCCGTTTTCCCTGATCGGCGTGGCGCTGGCGATCTTCGTCAGTTTCCGCAATAACGCCTGTTATGGACGCTATTGGGAGGCCCGCATGTTGTGGGGTGGCATGAAGATCCAGGCGCGCGATTTCGCGCGCTTCGTCACTACGCTGACAGGCCTGCCCAAGGACGATCCCCAGGTCACGCGGGCCATGAACCTGATGGCCGCCTTCGTCTACACGCTCAAGCACCAGTTGCGCGACAGCGATCCGCGCGAAAGCCTGGCCGGCCGGCTCGACGGCGCGCTGGTGGAGGAAATCCTGCGGCGCGACTGCCGGCCGCAATACGTGCTGGAGTGCCTGCAGGCGCAGTTGGTGGCATGGCATCGGCAGGGCCGTTATGGCGAGATCCTGCTGGAGTCGGCGCTGCGCAAGCTGGACGCGCTGAGCGTGGTGCTGGGCAGCTGCGAGCGTATCCGGGGCACGCCTTTGCCTTATGCCTATGACGTGCTGCTGCATCGCACGACGTATTTCTACTGCGCGCTGCTGCCTTTCGGACTGGTGGGCAGCATAGGCATGGCGACCCCGGTAATCTCCGTGTTCATCGCCTATGCCTTCCTGGCCTGGCACGCCATCGCCAGCGAGCTGGAAGACCCCTTCGGCGAGGAACCCAACGATCTGGCCCTGGCCGCCATGGCGGTTGACGCCGAACGGGCCCTGCTGCAAACGGTCGACGCGCCGAATATTCCGGCGCGCGTATTGCCCGACGAACACTTCCGCTTACGCTGAGTCGGAAATGTCTCATTCACGGTCGTGCCGGCTGATCTTACATTCGCGAACCAGATACCAACCCGCGGGTGAATGGCATGATCGTGAGTCCCAAGTCGGCCTGGATAAGGCTGCTTTTTTCCCGGCACGGCTCGATGCTCGAATACATCGCCGCGCCGCTGATGCTGAATCTGCTGCTGGCGCTGGCGGCGGTTTATATCGACTACCAGCATCCCCGTCTTTTCAATGAGCTGAGTCCCATCCCGTTCTCGCTGATCGGCGTGGCCCTGGCGATTTTCGTGTCCTTCCGCAATAACGCCTGCTATGCCCGATTCTGGGAGGCGCGCACCCTGTGGGGCACGCTGAAGAATACCGAACGGGACCTGGCCCGCTTCGTCACCACCGCCACCAACCTGCCCAAGGACGATTTCCAGGTCGAGCGCGCCATCAATCTGCTGGCGGCCTTTCCCTACGCGCTCAAGCATCAGCTGCGGGGCACCGACCCGCGCTCCAACCTGACCCGTCTGCTGGAAGGGGGGCTGGCCATGGACATCTTGCGGCGCGATTGCCGGCCGCAATACATCCTGGAGCTGCTGCAGTCGCAACTGGTGCAATGGCAGCGCGAGCGGCGCTATGGGGATGTGATGCTGGCTTATGGCCTGCAAAGGCTGGATGCCCTCAGCGGCGTGCTGGGCGGCTGCGAGCGGATCCGCGGCACGCTGGTGCCCTATGCCTATGACGTGCTGCTGAATCGCACCACGCATGTCTATTGCGCCTTGCTGCCTTTCGGGCTGGTGAACAGCTTGTGCTGGGCGACCCCTCTGGTGTCCGTGTTCATCGCCTATGCCTACCTGGCCTGGCATGCCATCGCCACCGAGCTGGAGGAGCCTTTCGGCGAGGAGCCGAACGACCTGGCGCTGACGGCGATGTCGGTCGATACCGAAAGGGCCTTGCGTCAAGCCGTCGATGCCGTCGAACTGCCGCCGCGCCTGGCGCCGGACCGGCGTTTTCATCTTTATTGAACGCCTTGCCTTGGACCGCAAGGCATAAGCACATAGTCACTCGGTATTTTTCCGCGGCGCCTTGCGCTGCAAGAATCCGCCTTTTAGGCGAACGCGCGGAATATATCGATGACAAGCACGGTTTCCATTGCCGGCGCGCAGGCCTTGATCCGGCTGGATGCGGTGAGCAAGTCCTTCACGGTGGACGGCGGCACGTATGACGCGGTCAAGCGGGTGACGCTGTCGATCCAGCGTGGCGATATCTATGGCCTGATCGGCAAGAGCGGCGCGGGCAAGTCGACCTTGTTGCGCCTGATCAATTTGCTGGAGCGTCCCGATGACGGTGCGGTTCACGTCGACGGGGTGGCGCTGACGTCCTTGTCCAAGCGCGACTTGCGCCGTGCCCGGCAGTCGATCGGCATGATCTTCCAGCAGTTCAACCTGATGCAGAACCTGGACGTTTTCGAGAACGTCGCGTTTCCCCTGCGTGTGCATGGGGGACGCAGCCGCGAGCAGATCGCCCGGCGGGTGGCAGACTGCCTGGATATCGTGGGGCTGGCGGAGAAGGCGCGCGTCTACCCGGCGCAATTGTCCGGCGGGCAGAAGCAGCGTGTGGCCATTGCCCGTGCGCTGGCTAGCGAACCGGCCGTGCTGCTGTGCGACGAGCCGACGTCGGCGCTGGATCCCGAGACCACGCGGTCTGTGCTGGCCGTGCTGCGCGACATCAACCAGCGCCTGGGCGTGACCATCGTCATCGTCACGCACGAGCTGGCGGTGGTGCGCGCGCTGTGCCGCCACGTCGGCGTGCTGGAAAACGGCGAGTTGATCGAGCAGGCCGAGATCACGCGCCAGGGTGTGGCGCTGCAATCCGCATTGGGCCGCGAGCTGGTGCGCGAGGCTTATCACCCTTACGAAGAGGTGGCCTGAATGTGGCAGACCCTGGTTGATCTGGCGCCCGAGCTGGTCGTCGCGGTGGGGCAGACCTTCCTGATGCTGGGGATCGCGCTGGCGGCGTCCCTGCTGATCGGCGGCCCGCTGGGCATACTGATTTTCCTGACGGGGCCGGGCCAGTCGCTGGCGCATCGCGGCGTGCATCGCGCGGTGGGCTGGATCGCCAACACCGTGCGCTCCTTTCCCTTCATCATCCTGCTGGTCGCGCTGGTGCCGTTTACCCGTCTGGTGGTGGGGACGTCCATAGGTCCGGTGGCCGCGGCGGTGCCGCTGTCGTTCGCGGCGATTCCCTATTTCGCCCGGCTGGTCGAGCAATGCCTGCGGGAAGTGCCGCGCGGGGTGATCGAGGCCGCGCACGCCGCGGGCGCTTCGGAGTGGCAGATCATCGTGCGCGTGCTGCTGGTGGAGGCCCGCTCGGGTCTGGTGCTGGCGACCACCGTGCTTGCGGTGAGCTTTCTTTCCTACTCCGCCGTGGCCGGCGTCGTGGGTGGCGGCGGCATCGGCGACCTGGCCATCCGCTATGGCTACTACCGCTTCCAGACGGACGTGATGGTGATCACGGTGGCCTTGCTGGTGGTGCTGGTGCAGATCATCCAGTTCGCCGGCAATACCATCGCGCGCCGGCTGGATAAACGCTAAGCCCTTCATTTTCGCGGCGCTGCCCAAGGCTCACGCGAGGACGCCTGGCGGCGGGCGCCGAATTTTCGGCCGGCGACGGCCATCTCTTCCTGGAGCATGTTCATGCGAGTCTTTATGCAACGCCTGGCGTTGACCGTTGCCGTCGCGGCCAGCCTGGTGGCCCCCCTGGCACACGCCGCCGATCCCGCGAAGAAGGAGCTCGTGTTCGGCGCCACCGCCGGACCCTATAGCGACCAGATCAAGCTGGGCATCAAGCCCATCCTGGAAAAGCAGGGCTACACGGTTAAGATCGTCGAGTTCAACGATTACGTGCAGCCGAACTTCGCGCTGGCGCAAGGCGCCCTGGACGCCAACGTGTTCCAGCATGAAGTCTATCTGCGCAACTTCGCCAGCAAGAACAAGCTGGAGCTGACGGAAGCCATCAAGGTGCCGACCGCGCCCATCGCCATCTACAGCAAGAAGTACAAGGACGTGAAGACCGCGCCCGATGGCGTGACGGTGGCGGTGCCCAACGATCCGACCAATCTTGCGCGCGCCCTGGTGGTGCTGCAGCAGCTGAAGTGGATCACCGTCAAGCCGAACACCGATCCCATCACGGTGTCGGAGAAGGACATCGCCGACAACATCAAGCACATCAAGCTGGTGCCATTGGAAGCGGCGCAGTTGCCGCGGTCCCTGGACGATACGGATTTCTCCTTCATCAACGGCAACTTCGCCCTGGCCTCGGGTCTGAAGCTGACGTCGGCGCTGGCGCTGGAAGACACGACGCCGACCTACCAGAACCTGGTGGCGGTGCGTAGCGCGGATCTGCAGAAACCCTTCGTGCAGGACATCATCGCCGCGTACAAGTCGCGTGAGTTCCTCGACGTGACGAACAAGTCTTTCCAGGGCTTCGTCAAGACGGACTACCAGCGCGCGCTGGAGGCCAGGTGATCGCGTAAATGACCCATGTGTGGGGCGGCGGCAGGCCGTCATAGCCCGTCGTCATATGGACATGAAGCATCGGTCGTTCGGGATAAGGCTGAGCACGCATAGACTGCTGGTTCCGCTGGCCACTGTTGCCGGCTTACGCAGTCCGCACGTGGTTTCATGCCGAAAGAAATACGCCTGAATGCTTTCCTGATGAATACGGTGGGAGGGCACCTGGCCCCTGGCCAGTGGCGCGCCCCCGGCGCCGTGCCGCGCGCCTACCTGGATCCCGCCTACTGGCGTGACCTGGCGGTGTTGCTGGAAGAGGGCGGTTTCGACGGCCTGTTCCTTGGCGACACCCTGGGCGTGTACGACGTCCACGGCGGCAATGCCGATGCCGCGCTGCGCGCGGGCGCGCAGGCGCCGATGAACGATCCCTTTCCCCTGATTCCCCTGATGTCCGCGGCGACGCGGCATCTGGGCTTCGGGGTGACGGCGTCGGCGACCTACGAGCAGCCGTATCTGCTGGCGCGCCGCTTCACCACCCTCGATCATCTGACGCAAGGACGCGTGGCCTGGAACATCGTCACGTCCTATCTGGCCAGTGGTGCGCGCAATATGGGCCAGCAGGCCTTGCGCGCCCATGATGCACGCTACGACCATGCCGAAGAGTTCCTGGACATCTGCTATCAGCTCTGGGAAAAGAGTTGGGACGCGGATGCCGTGCAGGCAGGCGCCGTCTACGCCGACCCCGCCAGGATCCGGCCCGTGCATTACGAAGGGCGGCATTTTTCCACCGACGGTATTTTCCAGAGCGAGCCGTCGCCCCAACGCACGCCGGTGCTGTTCCAGGCCGGCGGTTCCACGCGGGGCGTGGCTTTCGCGGCCCGACATGCGGAGTGCGTATTCCTGGCGGCGCCGACCCTGGCGGGCGTGCGCAAGTCCGTCAGCGCGCTGCACGACGCCTTGCGGCTGGCGGGCCGCGCGCCGGACAGCGTGCGTACGTTCGCGATGTTCACCGTCATTGTCGATGCCACGCCGCAGGCTGCGCGTGAGCGCCTGGCGGCCTATCTGGAGCAGGCCGATCGCGATGGCGCGGCGGCGCTGCTGTCGGGTTGGACGGGCATCGACCTGTCGCGCTACGGGCGCGATGACGCCTTGGAGTACGTCGATACCGACGCGGGCCAGTCGGCCCTGGCTTCCTTCAGCAAGCTCGATCCGGCGCGACGCTGGACGGTGGGCGATGCCCTGGATTATGTGGCGGTGGGTGGCCGCGGGCCGGTGATCGCGGGCTCGGCCGAAGAAGTCGCGGATGCCTTGCAGCATTGGGTCGACGAAACCGGGCTGGACGGCTTCAACCTGGCGTGCGCGGAATCGCCGCGGACGTATGCCGACATCGTCCGCTATCTGGTGCCCGAATTGCAGCGGCGCGGCGCCTACAAGACTTCCTACGCGGAAGGGACCTGGCGCGAAAAGCTGCTGGGCGCCGGCCCGCATCTTGCGCCGGATCATCCCGGTACTCGTATTCCTCTTTCCTACAAGGCAGCGCCTGGCGCTGGACATTGACATGCCCCGTATCACTGAAATCGCACCGGACGCATTGCCGGCGGATTTGCGCCGCCTGTTCGACGGCTATACCCAGAACGGCCGCGTCTTCGCCGACCAGTTCGGCGTCCTGGCCCAGGTGGAGCCCGCCGCGCGGCACCTGTTCGGGCTGCTGGCCGAGCTGAAGCAACGTGAAGCCGTGCCGTATCGCTACATCGAGCTATCCATCGTGGTGGTGTCGCTGCTGAACGAATGCCATTACTGCGTCGGCAACCATGCGCCCAAGCTGGCGGTGGAAGGCATCTCGGAGGCTGGCGCGCTGCGTCTGCTGGACTATGCCGATCATCCGGAGCTGACGGACCTGGACAAGGTGGTCGTGGAGTACGCGATTACCGTCACGCGGCAGCCGCAGCGGGTGCCGGACGCCTTGTTCGAGCGCTTGCGCGCGGCGTTCAGCGAGGCACAGGTGGTGGAGCTGACCCTGCGCATCGCCTTGTGCGGCTTTTTCAATCGTTTCAACCAGGCCTTGCAGATCGGCGAGGACAGTACCGCGGTGCATGCATCATGAAGAAAAATTTCGCTTTGTCCGGCGCGTCCGCTGCCGTTTCGGGTTCTGTTTCCCGCACGGGCGGGATTTCACGGCGCCATTTTCTGGCCCTGACCGGCGCGGGCCTGGCCGGCGCGGCCATCCCCGCCTGGGCGCAAGGCAGCAAGGAGCCCATCCGCATCGGTTTGCTGGCGCCCCTGACGGGCGGCGGCGGTCCTTACGGCCAGGGCATGGCCAATGCGGCGCAGAAGGCCGCGGCCTACATCAATGAAAAAGCCGGTGGCCTGCTGGGCGGACGGTCCCTGGAAGTGGTCATCGCCGACGATGAGAGCAATCCCACCGCCGGCGTTGCCGCCACGCGCAAGTTCCTGGACGTGTCCAAGGTCGCCGCGATTACCGGTGTCTGGAGCAGCGCCGTGGCCATGGCCGTCAAGCCGTTGAGCCTGGAACGGGGTGTTCCCTTGCTGGTGAGCGGATCGGGCGACGAGGTGACCCAGGGCGACAACAAGGGCCTGGTCTATCGCTTCCAGTCACGCGGTTCCGATTGGGGCCCGGTGTTCGCCCGCGCCATACACAAGGCCGGCGGCAAGAAGGCGTCGGTGCTGGCCTTGCAGACGCCGTTCACCCTGAGCCTGGCCAATCCTTTCGCCGAAGCCTTCAAGAAGGACGGCGGGCAGATTCTGGACGTGGTCTATTACAACCCGGGCCAGGCGTCCTATCGGGCCGAGGTCGAGAAAGTGTTCTCGCGTGAACCGGATGCCGTGTTCATCCCCAGCTATCTGCCGGATCTGTCGGCGGTGGCCCGCGAGATCTTCCGCGCCGGCTTTACGTCCACGGTCTACGCCAACTCTTCGGCCGCGGATGCCGAGGGCGCATTCATCAAGAACGTCGGGGCGGAAGTGGCGCAGGGCATCCATCACATCCAGTCGATTCCGCCGCTCGATTCGACCGCCTATCGGACCTTCGCGCAGGCGACCGGCACCGATCCCAAGTCCATCGCCATCTTCCCGTCCAATGTGTGGGACCAGATTGCCGTGCTGGCGCTGGCCATCGAGCAGGCGGGCAGCGCGGATCCGGCGGTGTATGCGGCGCACATTCCCCAGGTGGTGAATGGCAATGGCGGCAAGGTCGAGAACCCCGTCGACGGGCTCAAGGCCATCCGCGCCAAACAGGCCGTGGCCTATAGCGGCGCGGGGTCGCAGTTCACCTTCACGCCGGCCGGCGACCAGGTCAACCGGGCATATGGCCACTTCCTTATCGACCAGGGGCGCAACAAGCTGCTGGAAGTGCTGCATTGATGGCTGAGGGATTGCTTGCGGCGCGCGGCGGCGCGGTTGCCGATACCACGCGCGCGGCGCTGCTTGAAGTGGACGATGTGGTGGTCACCTTTGGCGGCGTGCGTGCGCTGGATGGTGTCAGCCTGGCGTTCGGCGCGCGCGGCATCACCGGCATCGTCGGTCCCAACGGCGCGGGCAAGTCGACCTTGTTCGATGTGTTGGCGGGCGCGCGCACGCCCCAGGCGGGCAGGGTGCGCTGGGATGGCCGTGACGTGACCCGTGCGCCTTTGCATCGGCGCGCGCATGAAGGCCTGGCGCGCAGTTTCCAGATCGCTCGCGAGCTGGACAGCCTTACCGTGATGGAAAACCTGCTGCTGGCGTCCCCGGGCCATCCCGGCGATGCGCTGTGGCGGGTGTTGTTCACGCCCGGCAAGGTGCGTGACGCCGAAGCCGCCTTGCGCGAACGGGCGTGGGCGTTGCTGACGCGGGTCCGGCTGGCGCCGCTGGCGGATCGGCTGGCCGGCGAGTTGTCCGGCGGGCAGAAAAAGCTTCTGGAACTGGCGCGCGCGTTGATGCTGTCGCCGCGTCTGGTGCTGCTCGATGAACCCGCCGCCGGCGTCGCGCCGGGGCTGGTCGAAGTGCTGGCCGAATTCATTCTTGGCCTGAAGGCCGAAGGCACGGCTTTCGTGGTGGTGGAACACAATATGGATTTCGTCGCGTCGCTATGCGACCGCGTCTGCGTGCTGGCGGACGGCGCCTTGCTGACGACGGGCACGTTCGACGAAGTCACGGCCGATGAGCGCGTGATGCGCGCCTATCTGGGGCAGGTCGCATGAGCGTGTCCTTGCATCTGGATGCCGTCCATGCGGGCTACGGCCACGCGGCCATTCTGCATGGCGTGGATCTGGCAGTGCCGGCGGGCGGCGCGCTGACCATCGTCGGCCCCAACGGAGCCGGCAAGTCCACGTTGATGAAGACCATCGTCGGCCTGCTGCGCGCCAGCGCCGGCACCTTGCTGCTGGGCGGGCGTGACATCGGCCGTCTGGACGCGCCGGCCCGGGCGCGTGCCGGGTTGGCCTATGTCCCGCAGGAGCACAACGTCTTCCGCAACCTGACCGTGCGCGACAACTTGCGGCTGGGGTGGGAGTTCTTGCATCGCGGCCACGCGGCGCGGGCGCAGGCCCGGCGTCGTCTCGACGACGTGCTGAGCCTGTTTCCGGAACTGCTGCCGAAGCTGGACGCGCCCGCGGGTTTGCTGAGCGGGGGCCAGCGGCAGATGGCCGCCATGGCCGCGGCGTTGATGCAGGGGCCGGCCTTGCTGGTGCTGGATGAGCCGTCGGCGGGCTTGTCGCCGCGCAATGCCGCGTTGCTGTTCGCCGGCATCAGCCGGATCCGCGCGACGGGGGTGACGCTGTTGATGATCGAGCAGAACGTCGAGCTGGGTTTGAGCGTGGCCGACCACGCGGCGGTGCTGGCGGCCGGCCGCATCCGCGCCGTGGCGCCCGCGGATGAACTGCTGGCCTTGCCGGGATTCAAGCAGATGTACCTGGGAGGCGCCTGATGGGGCAATTATTGTTCAACGGTGTGCTCACGGGTCTGCTGGTGGCTTTGCCGGCGCTGGCTTTGTCCCTGGTGTTCAGCGTGCTGCGCTTTGCCAACTTCGCCATCGGGGCGATGTTGACCGTGGGCGGCTATCTGGCCTATGCCTTCAATGTCCTGCTTGGCTGGCCCCTGTGGGCCGCGGCGGCGGCGAGTGCCGTGTTGACCGGAGTGTTGGCGGTGGGCGTTGATCGGCTGGTGTATCGGCCCCTGCGCGGGCGGTCCAGCGTGACCCTGCTGGTGGCGTCCATGGGGGTGTCGTTCTTTTTGGAGAACGCGGTGCGCTTTGTCGCGGGCAATACCAGTCTGGGTTTTGCCGTGACACCGAGCCGGCCCTTGCGGTGGGCGGGCCTGCGCATAGGGCAGGGCACGGGCACGACGGTACTGGTGACTTTAGGCGCGCTGCTGGCCGTCTGGCTGGTGTTTCGCCATACGCGTCTGGGCCGGGCGATGCGGGCGGTGGCGGATAACGCCAGCCTGGCGGCGGTGCGGGGTGTGTCGCGCGACGGGGTGATCGCCTGCACATGGCTGCTGGCGGGGGCATTGAGCGCTCTGGCCGGTGTGCTGGTGGGACTGGATACGGGGATCGATCCTTTGATGGGGTGGAATTATCTGCTGCCGGTTTTCGCGGCGGCGATTGTCGGGGGGCTGGCGAATCCGATGGCCGCGGTGTTCGGCGCCGTGGCGCTGGGCGTGGTCAGCGAAGTGTCGACCGCGTGGCTGCCCTCGCATTACCGCATGGTGGTGGCGTTCGCGGTGATGAGTGCCTGCCTGCTGTGGCGGCCCGCCGGTGTGTTGGGCGCGCGGTGGATTACCCGATGAGCGCCGTTTCTGTTGAGCTGGGGTGATCCGATGATCAGCTATTTGATTTCCATACTGACGCTGGTGGCGATCGCCGGCATCGCGGCCTTGTCCCTGAGCCTGCAATGGGGGCTGACGGGGATGGTCAACTTCGGCCTGTTCGGTTTCTACATGCTGGGTGCGTACGTGGCGGGGATACTGGTGCATGCTGGTGTCGATCCGTGGCTGGCCCTGGGCGCGGCGGCGGCTGGAACGGCGGCGCTCAGTGCGTTGGTGAGCCTGGTGTCCTTGCGGCTGGCACAGGACTATCTGGCGATCGTGACCTTGGGATTCGCGGAGTGCCTGAAGCTGGTGGTGATCCACGAGCAGGACTGGACGCGCGGCAGCCTGGGGATTCCTGGCATTGCCCGGCCGGTGGCGGGGAATGCCGGGTTTCTTATCTTGTGCCTGGTGTTGCTGGGTGTGGTGTTCGTGGTGTTCCAGCGGGTGACGCGATCACCGTTCGGGCGCAGCGCGCGTGGCTTGCGGGATGATCCTGTGGTCGCGGCGACCTTGGGCAAGAACGTGTTGGCGTTTCGGGTGCGCCTGTTCGCGCTGGGCGGGGCGGCGGTGGGGGTCGCCGGGGCTTTGCATGCCTATTACTACCAGTACATCGATCCGACCCAGTTCGGGCCCATCATCACCGCGTATGCCTTCATGGCCGTGATCTTGGGTGGCCGGGGCAGCCATGTCGGCGTGCTGGCCAGCGCGTTCACCGTGGTGCTGCTGCTGGAGGCTACGCGTTTCCTGGACGACTACGTACCGTTCCTGTCCGCCACGCAACTGGCCGCGTTACGCCTGATGCTGATCGGCGCGATCCTGATCGCGGTTCTCATCTTCCGGCCCCAAGGCTGGTTCCGCCCGTGGCGGTTCACGGCAGGGCCGAGGCCTGAGGCCCCGGGCGACTAGCGTACCGGCTTGCCGGTTATACCCGGAGGGGGCAGTAGGGGGCGGAGCCCCCTACAAAAATCGCGCGCTTAGCGCAGCCGCCGCGCAGCGGCCCCTTTGCAGGGCCTGCTAATCACCCCAGCCGCGGCAGCGCGTCAAACAACAGCACCATCAACAAGCCCGCGAACGACACGATAGACTGCACCACCGTAATGGTGCGCGTCGCTTCCCCCATGGTCATGCCGAAGGATTCCTTGACCATCCAGAATCCGGCATGATTCGCATAGTTGAAAAACAGTGATCCGCAGCCCACCGACAACGCCAACAGCGACAGATTCAGGTTGGGATCCGCGCCCGCCAGCGGCGCCAGCAATCCCGCGGCGCCGACGATGCCGACGGTGGCGGACCCGGTCGACACCGACAGCAGCATCGCGATCAGCCAGCCCAGCACCAGCGGCGGCAAGGCGAACTGCTGCGTCAGATGCACGATGGCATCGCCCACTTTCGCGCTGGTCAGAATCTGCTGGAACGCACCGCCGCCAGCGATGATCATGACGATGCCCGTAATGGGCTTGAGGCTGCCGGCCAAGGCGTCGCGCAGCTTCTCCGCATCGCCGCCACGCACCAGCACCAATGCCACGGACGCGAACAACACACCCAGCAGCATCGCGATGACCGGGTTACCCAGGAACGCCGCCACATGCAGCACGGTCGAGCCCTTCGGCAGCAAGACCTCGGCCAGCGCGTGCACCAGCATCAGCAGGGCGGGCAACAGCGCCGCCAGTATCCCCAGTCCCGCGCCCGGCGCGTTCTGGTCATCGGCCGCCTTGCTGGCGGTGAAGTGATCGACCAGCGATTGATCGGGACGCGTCGTCATGCGCGGCGCGATGAAATTGCCGTACAGCGGTCCGCCCAGGATCATCGCGGGAATCGCGGCAATGAAGCCGTACAGCATCGTCGGACCCACGGTCGTCTTCAGCGATGCGATGGCGGTAAGCGGGCCGGGGTGCGGAGGCACCATGCCGTGCATGGCGGCCAGCGCCGAGATCACCGGCACGCCCACATACACATAAGCCGAGCCCTTGAACGTCGCTTGCCCTTCCAGTTTGCGCGCCACGCTGAAGATCAGCGGCAGCATCACCACCAGGCCGACTTCGAAGAACATGGGGATGCCGATGATGAAAGCCACCAAGGTCATGGCCCAGGGAATCAGCCGCTGCGGCGTGTGGCGCAAAATGGCGTTCGCCACCCGCTCGGTCGTCCCGGCGTCGGCCAGGATCTTGCCCAGCATCGCGCCCAGCGCGATCACCAGGCCCACCGCGCCCAGCGTCTTGCCCGCGCCGTCGATGATGTTCTTGACGATGGCCTCCGGCGCCATGCCGGTGGCGAAGCCCACGCCGACGCATACCACCAGCAAAGCCAGCAGGGGATGCAAACGAAGGCGCGAGACAATCAGCGCCACCAGCGCCAGCACGCTTACCAGCGCGGTAACCAGCAGCTCAATGTCGAACGAAGACATGCGAAAAATCCGAGAAAAACGAAACGTGCCAGCGTAGCACGCTCGTTTGACCGGATTTTCGTAATGTCCCTGGGGCCCGCGCGGTTATGTGCGCTGGCGGCGCCGGGCGGTCAGCGCACCGGCCAGCCGTACATCAGGCCGCCGTCCTTATACGACGCGTTCAAGCCGCGCGGCAGCTTCAGGGCGCTGCCCTGGCCCACGTTGCGCTCGAAGCTTTCGCCGTAATTGCCGATGGTCTTGATGATGTTGTACACCCACTTGTCGTCCACGCCCAGGTTCTTGCCCATCCCTGGCGTCACGCCCAGCAGGCGTTGTACGTTCGGGTTGGTGCTCTTGAGCATGTCGTCGACGTTCCTGGACGTCACGCCGTACTCCTCGGCTTCCAGCATCGCGAACATCGTCCAGCGGACCAGGTTGAACCACTGTTCGTCCCCTTGGCGCACCATCGGGCCCAGCGGTTCCTTGGAGAAGTTCTCCGGCAGGATGTCGTAGTTTTCCGGGTTTTGCAGCGTGCTGCGGGCGCCGGCCAGTTGCGACTTGTCGCCGGTGAAGGCGTCGCAGCGGCCCACGACGAACGTGCGCACGATCTCGTCCATGGTGTCGACCACGACCGGCTTGAAGACGATATTCTGCGAACGGAACCAGTCGGCCAGATTCAATTCGGTGGTGGTGCCGGGTTGAACGCAGATCGTGGCGCCGCCCAGGTCCTTGGCGCTTTTCACACCCAGGGACTTGTTCACCATGATGCCCTGGCTGTCGTAGTAGTTCACCCCGACGCCGATCAGGCCCAGGGTGGTGTCGCGTGCCATCGTCAGCGTCGTGTTGCGGGGCAGCACGTCGACTTCGCCGGATTGCAGGGCGGTGAAGCGTTGCAGGGCGCTGACCACCGTGATCTTGGCCTTGCTCACGTCATTGAAGATAGCGATGGCCAGGGCGCGGCACAGGTCCACGTCCAGGCCCTTGAAGTTGCCTTTGCCGTCGGCGATGGAGAAGCCTGCCACGCCGGTGGAGACGCCGCACTGGACGTAGCCCTTGGTCTTGACGGTGTCGAAAGTCACGCCGGCGTGGGCGGATGCGGCGGCGAGGGCCAGGGTGGCGCCCACCGCGAGCAGCTTGAATTTTTTCATTTTTATCGCGCGCTGACGCGCAGGGGATTGTCTCGGGTCCCGCAGCGTAACAAATTTTCAGCCGGGTGCAAGCCGCGCCGCGCCCGGCGCGGCGCCGTGGCCGTCAGTGCGTATCGTCGGCGGACTCGATCAAGACCGGTTGCAGGGCGTGCAGTTCCTCGTCCGCGCCTGGCTGGCCGGGCAGCAGGCCGGCTTTGTCGGGCCAGAACAATTGCAGGCAGGGGAAACTGTCATTGCCATAGAACCAGCGGTTCCAGCCCAGGTAATCGGCGTAATGGGATTTGGCGATGGGCAGCAGCAGCGCCGGGGCGTTCTTGAAGATGTTGTCCGTCACGGCGCCGACCGGCGGCGGGTTGCCCGCGGCGATATCGTCGTAAATGCCTTGCAGCACCGCATGGGCGGTCTCCTGGCGCAGGGCGAATACCAGGATTTCCGGAAAGCCCTGGTTGACCCAAAACCCCGTGGTGTAGGAGAACCCAGGCCCTTCGTCGTCGGCAGTCACCCCGGTGTGGAACCAGCCTTTGTCCCGTATCTGCTCGACGAAACGCTGTTCGTCGGCGTCCAAAGCCGATTTCGGGGCATCCAGGGCGGTAGCGAGATCAGAATCTTTGGTCATGGGGAGGTTGGTCCTAGTAAGGGCAGGTGCTTGCAGGATACCGTAAGCGGATTACGCGCTTTGGCTGGGCTCAATCGCCTCTGAATGCTTTGGTGGCTTGCGCCAGGTCCCGGGAGGGGGGCTGGCCGAACAGGCGCGCGTATTCGCGGCTGAACTGGTTAGGGCTTTCGTAGCCGACATCGAAGGCGATCGATGTCGCGCTGCCTTGGCCGGAAAACAATTGCGATCGCGCGTGCAGCAGGCGGACCCGCTTCTGATACTGCAAGGGACTCAATGCCGTCACCGCCTTGAACTGGCGGTGGAAGGCCGACACGCTTAGCGCCGCCATGTCGGCCAAGGCTTCAACCTTGATCTGTTCAGAAAAATTGCGCCGTATCCAGTGGATGGCCACGGCGATGCGGGAAAGCGCGGTGTCGGGCGAGGCGATGTCGCGCAGCATCCAGCCATTGGGGCCTTGCAGCACGCGGAACAGGATTTCCCGTTCGTAAGAGGGCGCCAGTACCTGGATTTCGTTGGGCTTATCCATCAGCCTGAGCATACGGATCCACGCGTCGAGCAACTCGGTATTGACGGGTGCCACGGAGAAACCTGAACCGGACAGTGCTCCGCACACCTCCACCGGCAGATCGCGGATAAGGGCCGCGACGATGGCGGGGTCCAGGGTCAGGCTGATCGCAAGGTAGGGGGCGCCGTCGGCGGCAGGGTGGACGGCACCCACGGCGGGCAGGTCCACGGACATGACGAAATAGGTCGCGGGGTCATAGTGGAACGTGCGGTCGCCGACGGTCATCGTCTTGGATCCGGTCAGGATCAGGTTGACCATGGGGTCGTAGACGGCGGCAAGCCGGTGCTCGGGAATTTCGCCCTGGACCATGGCAACGCGCGGAATGCCGGTTTCCGTGCGCCGGTTTTCGGCGCCGCTCGCCAATGCTCGTAGTTCCCGCAGTTGCTGTTCCATGGGCTGACGCTAACAGAGCCCCTGCGGACAGACAAGGAAAAAGCAGAAATAGGCAAGTTTTGAGGAGGATCCGGTGAGCAGTCGGCGACAGGGCCACGTATCGTTTGATGCCATGGACACCGTCAAGCGCGGCCTGAGCAGGCTGAGCCATGACGTGACCGAAATTCAGAGAAAGGAAGGTGCATCATGCTCGACCACGTATTCATCTCCGTCAGCGATGTCGATCGCTCGATCGCCTTTTACGAAGCGGCGCTGGCGCCGCTAGGCATCGTTCATGCCATCGACTACGACGGCAGGCAGGGCCCGCCGGGGCATCCTGATCTCAATGGATTCGGCGCGAACGGTCGCGTTTTCTTCTGGTTGCGTGAAGGGCCGGTGGAAGGCCGGGCCGCGCATATAGGCTTCGTCGCGGATGGCGAGCGCGAGGTGCAGGCGGCTTTCGCCGCGGCGATGGCGGCGGGTGCCACGGCAATCCATTCCCCTGGCCCGCAGCTGCATTACGACCCGCGCTACTACGCTGCCCAGGTTCGCGATCCCGATGGCTACAGCCTGGAGTTCGTCTATAAAGAATGGCAGCATTGATGGCCTTATCGAGCGTATCGATGCCCATCTCGAATAACGATCGCGGGCCACGGTCGGACGCGCCTTGCATGGTGTAAGAAGTTCGGTGCGTGACTCGCGTTATGCTCCAGCCATGACACAAGACGAATATGTAGTTACGCTGACCGCCATCCTTCAGGCGCATGCCGGGCAGGCCCATGCAACCCTGGACGGGCTGCTTGCCGCTTTGCCGCCCAAGGCGCGGGAGATCGAGTTCGTGGTGTTTCCGGACCAGGACGGCGAGGGCACGTTCTCCATCGTGGCCAGCCTGGATGGGCCAGACCTGTTTCTGCTGAATAAGGCCATCGATGGCCATCGCTATCTGTTCGATGTCCGCTACACCGAGCGCGGCATCGAGCCGGAAGTGCCTTTGTTCGATCCCGACGTGACAAGGTTCGACGTACAGAACACCGTGGTCGATACCGGCATGCGCTGGGTCGAAACCCTGCTACAGGCACGCAGCCCCATGCCCTTGCCGGTCATGATCTATGGCGAGGAGGGCTATGGCACCCTGGAACCGATCCTGATTCCAGCGCAAGCCGCTTAAGGAAAACGCCCCCGCGGGCGGACCTGGGGGTCGCGCCGGCGGGGGCGTTGGCGTGCTGGACGAGGGCGGCTTAGTCGGCCTTGATGCCTTCGACCTGGATGTGCAGCTTGGTCAAGGTCTTGAAGCCGTAGCTGGCGCCATAGCTGACACCGAAGTCGGCGCGGTCGAACTGGCCGCTGGCGTCGGCGCCGCACACTTCGCGCTTCATCATGGGGTTGACGAAGCACTTGAAGGAGTCAAGCTTCAAGGTCAGCGGCTTGGTCACGCCATGCAGGGTGAACTGGCCGTCGACGGACACCGGGGTGTCGCCCTTGAAATGGAACTTGCTGCCCTTGAACGTGGCCGTCGGGAACTTGGCGACGTCGAAGAACTCTTCGGACTGCGCATGCTTGTCCAACAGCGGGCTGCCGGTATTGATCGAGCTGACATCGATGGTCACGTCGACGCTGCCGGTCTTGGCGGCGCGGTCCAGGATCACGGTGCCGCTGCTCTTGTTGAACTTGCCGCGCCACACCGAGACGCCGTTGAAATGGTCGGCCTCGAAGCTGGGATAGGTGTGGGTGGGATCAAGGTTGTAAGTCGTCGGCGCGGCCATGGCCGAGCCCGCGGCGAAAACAGTCAGAGCGGCCAACAAGCCGGCGGCGGTGGAATGCTTTTTCAAGATAACTCCTGGGAACAGGTGGCCTTTATTGGCCGCTATAAACGATGTGGAATTTGAGTTGGACGTCATCGGCGACGATCGAGGTGTCGGTCCAGTCGCCCTGGCCTATGCCATAGTCGAGCCGCTTGATCGACAGCGTGCCGTTGAACACCTGGGCGCCGCCCTCCGCCTGGTAGCGCATCGGCACCACCACGTCCTTGGATTTGCCGCGTATGGTCAAGGTGCCCTCGACGTCGTAACGGGCATCGGGACCCATCTTGATCGCTTTGGATACGAAGGTCGCTTCGGGAAATTCTTGCGCGGCGAACCAGTCCTTGCCGGCGACTTCCTTGTTGTATTCGGGGCTGCCCAGATCGAAGCTGGCCACCTTCACCGTGATTCGCGCATTCGATGCCGCCAGATTCGCGGGATCGAAATGCAGCTTGGCATCGACGGTCTTGAAGGTGCCGTCCACGGGCACGTTCATCTGCTTGAACGTGGCAACCACGGAGCTTTGTTTGGCATCGTCAGCGGCGTGCGCCACCGGCGCGAGGGCGCCCAGAGCCAGGGAAGCGCCGGCGATCAGCGCCAGGGACCGGGTCTTGAATCGAGTTTCGAGTCGTTTAAACATAATGGACCATCAGTGAGTTGTGCGACCGAAGGGCAACATCCGTTGCAGCAGACGTTGACGGTCGATGAGTTGATGCTTGACCACCGCGAGCAGGTGCGCCGCCACGGCCGCCATCAGGCCATAGTTCAGCCAGATATGGACAGGCTTGAGCACGCTCGCCACCGCGGGATCGGCGGCGATGATCGTGGGCAGGCGCCACAGGCCCAGGTAAACCACCGGCACACCCGCGGCCGCGGTGTAGAAATAGCCGCTGACGGGGATGGCCAGCATCAATACATAGAGCAGGCCATGGCCCGCATGGGCCGCGATTTTTTCCCAGCCATGCATCTGCGCGGGTAAAGCCGGCGGCCGGTGCGTCGCGCGCCAGATCAGGCGCACGGCAACCAGCACCAGCACGGTCACGCCCAGCCATTTATGCCACGAGAAATAGCGCAGCTTGGTCGGCGTGATGCCGGGGATGTCCGTCATGATCCAGCCGAGCACAAAAGCCCACACCAGCAGCGCCGCGACCAGCCAGTGCAAGGCCATTGCCGTTCTGGTGTACCGCAGCGGCGGGGACGCCGGGAACGTTGGGGAAGACATCGTCATTGCTTACATCGATTCTGCATTGAAGTGACCATCATATAGAACGACTTGTATTCAAACGATCGCTTAGAATGGATTGTTATCATCCAAATGTTAGATACCATGCCGGACAAGATGCCCACCCTGGACCAATTGCGGGTCTTTCTGGCGGTCGTGGAATGCGGGAGTTTTTCCGGCGCGGCGGAAGCCATCGACCGGGCGCAGTCCGTGGTCAGCTACACCATCGCCAGCCTGGAAGCGCAATTTGGCCTGTCCCTGTTCGAGCGTGGGCGCAGGCGGCCTGTACTGACGGACGCCGGCCGCGCGGTGCTGGCCGACGCGCGCCGCGTCGATCTGGTCGTGCGCGAACTGGCCGCGCGCGCGGAGGGCCTGGCCCAGGGCCTGGAAGGCGAGGTTTCCCTGGCGGTGGACGTGATGTATCCGTCAGCGGCCCTCGTGCCGGTGCTGCAGGATTTCGCCGAGCATTTCCCCACCACGGCGCTCAATCTGAAGATGGAAGCACTGGGCGGTGTGCTGAAACTGGTGCTCGACGGCGAGGCGGGCTTCGGCATGGCCGGGCCGCATGAACGCTGGCCCGATCAGATCGACGCCAGCGCGGCCTGTTCCATCCTGCTTGAAGTGGTGGCCGCGCCTGACCATCCTCTGGCGCGGTTCGACAAGCAGATTCCGATCGCGGCCTTGCGCGAACATACCCAGCTGGTCCTGTCGGATCGCAGCAGGATGACGCAGGGGCGCGACTTCAACGTCTACGCGACGCGCACCTGGCGGCTGGGGGATCTGGATGCCAAGCATCGGCTGCTTGTCGCGGGGCTCGGGTGGGGTTCCATGCCCGCGCACATCATTGCCGAGGACCTGGCGGCCGGGACGCTGGTGCGCCTGGCTATCGCCGATCATCCCCGCCTGATCTACCCGTTTTCGCTCATCCGCCGCGTCGACTTCGCCAGCGGTCCGGCGACCGCATGGCTGATCGAACGGCTGCGTAAGGCATCGAAGGACCTGGAGCAGCAGCCGGCGCCGGTGCCCGGGATGTAGGGGCCGGGACCGGCTTTGGCTGTGCTCACTTTGGCCGTGCTCGGCCGGCAGCGCTCAGTCGGCCGTGCTCAGTTGAAAGTGCTCAGTTGGCCGTGATATGCGCCGACTGGATCACGCCCTTGAACCGTTCCAGCTCGCTCTTCGTATAAGCGGCCAGCTGCTCGGGGCCCATGAAGTCCGCCTCGGCGCCTTGCTCCGCCGCCTTGTTCTTGAACTCCTCGGTCTTGGTGATGCGCTCGATTTCGCTCGCCAGCTTCTTGACCACCTCCGGCGGCGTCTTGGCCGGCGCGTAGACCGCGAACCAGGACGACACGATCAGTTGCGGATAGCCGGCCTCGGCGGCCGTGGGCACATTGGGCAGGCTGGGCAGCCGGGTCTTGCCCGTCACCGCCAGGGCGTTCAATTTACCCGCGGACACCTGCCCCAGCAGCGGGGGCGGGGTGGTGATCGTCATGTCCACCGATCCCCCCAGCAGGTCCGCCAGCGCCGGCCCCGTGCCCTTGTAAGGAATATGGGTGATCTGCGTGCCGGCCATCTGGTTGAGCAGTTCCGTCGAGACCTGCTGCAGTGACCCGTTGCCCGAAGACGCGTAGTTCAATTTGCCGGGATTCTGCCGGGCGTAGTCGACCAGTTCCTTCATCGTGTGTATGGGCAGGGTCGACCGCACGACCACCAGCTGCGGCGCCGAGATGACGTTGGCGATGGGCGCGAAGTCCTTGATGGGATCCGCGGTCAGGTTCGGCGTCAGCGTTGGCGTGATGACCTGGTATCCCGAATACTGCAGCAGCAAGGTGTAGCCGTCGGCCTTGGCCCGCGCCACCATCTGGGACGCGATGCCTCCCGACGCCCCGGGGCGGTTTTCCACCACCACCGTCTGCTGCAGCGCCTGGCCCAGCGGCTGCGCCAGCAGGCGCGCGGCGATGTCCGTGGTCCCGCCCGGCGCGGCCGACACGATCAGGGTAATGGGACGTTCGGGATAGCCGGCCGCCTGCGCTGTCGTGCTGGTCGCCGTCCACGCGGCCGCGGTGATGGCCAGCATGGCGCCAGCGGACAACAAGGCGCCCGCCCTGGGCTTGGGTAGGGATGTCATGACATGTCTCCTGCGCGGAATGCGCTTTTTTTGACGCCGGGCCGCCCCAAGTCAAAAGCGTCCCCTTGGGGGACCGGGCAACCCGCAGGGTTGACCTGAGGGGTTTTTTAGAATGTGCCGGGAGTGTGCGCCGGACTGGTGCGTAGCGGAATGGACGAGTCGAGAAGGCGGCTTTCGCGTTTCGCGAAAGCTCTAGGCCGTCTGTAGATGCGCCAGCAGCAGGCGCGCCGCCAGCGTCAGCGTCGCGGGATCGCGCACGCCCAGCAACAGGGCCCGGCGCGCCCACGCGTCGCGCAGTGGAATCAAGACCAGTTTCATGGACTGCGCATGGGGCTGCGCCGCCACGCGCGGCAGCACGCCGATGCCGCCCGTCGCGGCCACCATCCTGCAGATCGCATCGAAGCTGCGCACCTGGATGCGCAGCCGCATGGCCCGCTGGATGCGCGCGCTTTCTTCCTGCAGCCGGCTGGCCAGGGACGTGGCGGTGGGCAGGCCCACGTAGTCGAACTCCAGGGTTTCCTCGAAGGAAACGTCGCGGCGTTTGGCCAGGGCGTGCTCGCGCGCCGTGACCAGCACCAGTTCGTCCATGCGGTAGGGCGACGCGACCAGCCCCGTGGCCGGCGTGCGGTCGGCGAAGATGCCGATATCCGCGCGGTGCTCCAGGATCGCCGCGACCACGTCGGAACTGTTCTGTTCTTCCAGGTCGATGCGAATGGCGGGATGGACCGCCATGAACGCGGCCAGGTCCTCAGGCAGGAACTGCGTGATCGATGACGTATTCGCGGCGATGCGCACCTGCCCGCGCGCGCCGTGCGCATAATCGGACAGCGTGCCCGTCAACTGCTCGACTTCGCGCAGCACCCGTAGTGCGTGCGCCAGGCAGGCCTGTCCCGCGTCGGTCAGTTCAATGCCGGCAGCGTTGCGAAACAGCAGGGGCGTGCCCAACGCCGCCTCCAGATCCGAAATGCGCTTGCTGGCGGCGCCTACCGCCAGATGCTGCTCCCGCCCACCCGCCGAGATGCTGCCTTGCCGCGCCACGGCGACGAACAGTTGCAAGGTGACCAGGTCGATGCGCCCGAGATTCATCGGGACGACGCGCCGGTGAGGTGCACGGCCAGCCAGACAGTAGGCTCGGTGGGGGAGGTGTAGGTCACCCAATGATCGACGCCCCCGGGAATCAGCAGGTGATCGCCAGGATTCAGGATGTGTTCCTGGCCATCCACCAGCAGGCGGGCGGCGCCGGAGATCACCGTCACCCATTCGTCATGGGACTGGCGATAGGGCTGGTCCGTCGGCGTCACATTGCCATGGGACACGATGCGCTCGATCAGCAGCCCCGGGCGCGTCAGCAGAGGCTCGAAGGTCTCGGGCGCCGGGGTATTCGTCGGGCTGTTCGAATTATTCATGACGATGGACCCGGGCGCCGGCTTGCCGCGTTACTCGATGTTCTGCGCCTGTTCGCGCATCTGTTCGATCAACAGTTTCAGGTCCATGGCGGCGCGGGTGACTTCCACGTTGCCGGCCTTGGAGCCCAGGGTGTTGGCTTCGCGGTTCATTTCCTGGAACAGGAAATCGAGGCGCTTGCCGGCGCTGCCCGCGTTGCGTTTGCTGTTCTTGTCGGTCTTCTCGCTGGCTTCGGCGCCGAGGATGTGCGTCAGTTCGGCCAGGTGCGAGCGCAGGCGCGCCAGTTCTTCGGCCACGTCGATGCGCAAGGCGAAGAGGGTGGCTTCCTGTGCCAGGCGTTCGCTCAGTTCGGTGCCGCTGATGTGATTGAAGCCGCCCGGGAACGCGGATTCCACGGTTTCGCGCAGCTTGGTCGCCAGCTTCTCGCGATGGTCGGCCAGCAATTGCGGCAGCAGTTGTTCGACATCGCCGACGATCTTTTCCATGCCGGTGGCGCACTCGCGCATGACGTCAGCCAGGCGCGCGCCTTCGCGAGCACGCGTTTCCTGCAGCTGGACCAGGGCCTGGCGGCCGGCTTCCAGGCCGGCGGCGCCCCAGGCCTGGGGATCCATGGCGTCGTTATTGCGCTGGCCGGGCCAGTTGAAGAGTTCAGCCAGGCGCGGCGGCGCGACCTCGGGCAGCACGCGGCGCGCGGCTTCCAGCTGGTCAGCCAGGGATTGCAGCCAGGTCGGATCCAGACGCGGCACGTCGGCATCCACATTGCGGGTATAGCTGACGCGCACTTCCACCTTGCCACGGCCCAGATTGGTGGTCAGCAGTTCGCGCAGAGGCGATTCCAGGTGGCGCAGGTCATCCGGCAAACGGAAATGCAGGTCAAGAAAGCGACTGTTGACGCTGCGGAATTCCAGCGCCACCGAACCTTGTTCGAGATCGGCGCGGGCGCTGCCGAATGCGGTCATGCTACGTATCATGTTGGGTATCCAGGGTTGATGCTGGCGCCGGCCGCCAACTGGGGCAGGCGCATGGCCTGAGGATAACAGAGCGCGTGCTTTGGCATCTCGGAAGGCGCCGCCCGCGGAGCGTTCTTTTGGCTGAATTCATTCTCTTTTTCAGGGGGCTCCGCCCCCTGAGGCCCCCAGCGGCCGGGCCGCCGCAAAAAACAAAAGCGTGGCCCATTACAATGCCGGCCAAAGTCATCCCTACTGGAGCCATCATGACCACTACCGTTACGCCGGGCGCACGCCCCTCGGGCCGCGCCGTCGACGAACTGCGCGCCTTCTCCCTGGAGCGTGGCTTCACGCGCTATGCCGAGGGCTCGGTGCTGGTCAAGGCCGGTGATACCCACGTGCTGTGCACGGCCAGCGTGCTGGACAAAGTGCCGCCTTTCCTGAAGGGTAAGGGCCAGGGCTGGGTGACCGCCGAATACGGCATGCTGCCGCGCGCCACGCACACCCGCGGCGACCGCGAGGCCGCGCGTGGCAAGCAGTCCGGCCGCACCCAGGAAATCCAGCGTCTGATCGGCCGCAGCCTGCGCGCCGTGGTCGACATGGCCTTGCTGGGCGAGCGCACCCTGCACATCGATTGCGATGTGCTGCAAGCCGACGGCGGCACCCGCTGCGCCAGCATCACGGGCGCATGGGTTGCGGCGGCCGACGCCATCGCCTTGCTGATGAAGCGCGGCGACCTGACCATCAATCCCCTGCGCGACCATGTTGCCGCTGTGTCGGTGGGCATGGTCGACGGCCGCCCGGTGCTGGACCTGGACTATGTCGAAGACTCCGCCTGCGATGCGGACGTCAACGTGGTCATGACCGGCGCGGGCCGTTTCGTCGAAGTGCAGGGCACGGCGGAAGGCGTCACCTTCGATCGCGCCGAACTGGACAGCCTGCTGGCCCTGGCCGAAAAGGGCATCGCGGGATTGGTCAAGGCGCAGAAAGAAGCCTTGGCCTGAGAGGCAGGCATACGCGGTAACAGCGGCAATCTCGGAAATTGCGGGAATAGGGGGCGGCTGCGCGGCAACTTCCGCGCATTCCATCCCCCTGTGTCAAGGAATTGCCAAATATTGCCGGGATAATGGTTCTCACGTCTCACTCCCTAGAGACATGGCAGCCAAATTCCTCATGCAAAATCGCTTGCGTATCAACACGGCCCTCTCGGCCGCCTTGGTCCTGTTCGTCCTTCTGTTCGCGGTCGCCGGCACCGGCGCGATCCTTATGCTGCGCGACACGCGCGCCTGGGTCGAAACGCTGGGCCGCGACCACATCGAACGGTCGGGCGACCTGAATAACCTGGGCACGGCGGTTTTCCAGGCCCGCGCGGCGTTGACCGACGCCAAGACGTATATGGAAGGCGGCCGCATGGAAGACCGCGATCGCGAAGTGGCGAACGCGGAGAAACTGCTGGCGCAGGCGCAGAAAGCGTTTGCCCGCCTGCGCGACGTTCCCTATACCGATGCCGACGGCACGGCGCTCTACGCCGCCGTGCTCAAGACCTACGCCGACCTGGCGGACGGTTGCCTGAAGCCCATGATCAAGGCCATCCAGGGATGGAACGGCATCGAGGTCAACCGGCTTAGCGACCAGGTGCTGGGGCCCGCGTCGGCGGCTTTCGTCAAGGCGGAGAGCACGTTCCAGGCTTATGCGCGCCAACGCGGCGCGGCCGCCGTCGGCGCGGTGGCCGAGTCGCAGAACATGGCCATCTATGCGGCGCTGGGTCTGGCGTTGATCACAATCGCCTTGGCCATCGGCATCCGCATCTTCTTCCACCGGGCGATGCTCAAGCCGCTGGGCCGGGCAGGGCAGCACTTCGACCGCATCGCCAATGGTGATTTGACGCAGGCGGTGCGTGCCGGCGGCAGCAACGAGATCGGCGTGCTCTATACCGCCATGCGCCGCATGCAGGACGGCCTGACCGGCGCGGTGTCCAGCGTGCGGGGCGGGGTGGAGGGCATGCATGGCGGCGTTCATGACATCGCCCAGGCCTGTGCCGACATGTCCGACCGCAGTGCCGGCCAGGCGGCCGCCCTGCAGGAAGCGGCGGCCAGCATGTCCGAGCTGGCGGATACGGTCCACGTGACGTCGGAGAACGCGCAGGCGGCCAGCCAGCAGTCAGAGCAGGCTGCCGAACTGGCGCAGCGTGGCGGCACGGCGGTGGAGTCGGTGGTGGACGCGATGCGGGATATTTCCACCAGCGCGCGCCGCATCGCGGAGATTGTCGGTGTGGTGGACGGGATTGCCTTCCAGACCAATATTCTTGCGCTGAACGCGGCGGTTGAGGCCGCGCGGGCGGGCGAGCAGGGGCGTGGGTTTGCGGTGGTCGCGGGTGAGGTGCGTGGCCTGGCGCAACGCAGCAGCGTGGCGGCGCGGGAGATCCGAGATCTGATCCAGGAGTCGTCGGCGCGGGTGGATGCCGGGGTGCGTCAGGTGGGTGTGGCGGGGCAGACCGTGCGCGACATGCAGGACGCGGCGCATCGTGTTTCGGGCATCGTGCGCGAGATTTCCGGCGCGGCGGCGGCTCAGGCGCAGGGCGTGCAGGTGGTGAATGAAGCGGTAAGCCGGATCGAGATGACCACGCAGGAAACGGCCGCGCTGGTGCAGGATACGGCGACGTCGGCGGCCGCGTTACGGGCCCAGGCCGAGCAGCTGCTCGATGCCGTGGCGGTATTCCGGATCAATGAAGGGGCCGTTGTTGAGAACGGTGTGGTGGAACCGGGTTGGGTCCCGGAACGAGCGGCTTTAGTCCCGTCGCAGATGGTGGCTGCATTGGTGACCGCCTGATGCGGCTGAGGCAATGACCAGAAGAATAATTTTTAATGGGGGGCCCCCCATTAGCCACCGGCTTGGAGAGTTGATGGGGTTCCCCCATCAACCTCCGGCTTGAAGCATTATGGAGGGCGTCCCATTGGCTGCCCCGGTACTCGGCGGCGAGCCACAGCTGTGGCCATTGGGGCGTTAGCCCGAAGAGGGGGCCAATGGGGGCACCCCCCATTTAATTAACCCTTCGGGTTCGGCGGCGGATCACCACCCTGGCCACTGGGGCGCTAGCCCAAAGAAGGGGGCATACGGGGGTACCCCCCATTAAGCATTCCCGTTGTAGCGCTCCACGACCAGCGCGCTATTCCCGTGCTTCACTTTATGCTTCACCTGCGCCGCCGCGGAGGCAATATCCTCCGGTCGGATGCGGTCGTACGAAGCCGGTTCCACCCGTAAGGCCCCGATCCCCAAGGTGACGAAGGGGAAGAAGCGCATCACGCCATGGCGGTCTTCCGCCTCGATGCCGCCTGACGCACGTCCGGCATCGTCGTACAGATCTCGCGCCCGCAAATCGAACTGGGTAATGATGTTCTCCAGCCGCCGGTGCCAGTCGGGACTCCGCATCAGCACCACGAAATCATCCCCGCCCACATGGCCGACGAAATCCCGTTGCGGGTCGCAATGCTCGCGCACGATATCCGCGCACAGCAGAATCATGTCGTCACCGCGCCAATACCCATACACGTCATTGAACGGCTTGAAATTGTTCAAATCGCAGTAGCCGGTGACGAACTCCACCCCGCTTTCCAGCAAGGCCCCGATGTGCTGGCTGATGGGAATATTCCCCGGCAGCGACGTCAGGGGATTGGCATAGCGCGCCGCCTCGATGCGCATCTCGGTGACCGAGCGCACCAACGCTTCGCCCGTGCCCAGGCCATCGTAGCCACCATCCCGCGTCACGATGAAACCGTCCACCAGATAACGCTGGTCCTGCGAAATCAGCACATGGCTCAGCTGGTCGATAGACGCCTGCGCGTCCACCAGCACCGGCTCGCCGTTCATGAACGTCGAACAGGGGTCGCGGCCGAACAGCTCGCGCGTGTAGCGCTGGGAATAGCGGTCCGTGAAGTCGCGCCGGTTGATGATGCCCACCGGGCGGTTGCTGTCATCCACCACCGCCACGGCATGCAGCGACTTGTGCTCCCCGAACAGCCTGTGCACGTCGTCATTGGTGTGGCGGCCGTGCGACACGGCAGGCGCATCCACGCGCAACGCGGCCACGGTCGAACTGTTGTTGCGGGCCGCGCCGATGCGTTGCGGCGCCCGCCGCGCCAGCATCTGCTTGACCTCGTCGGGCACGTCCGGCACGGGCTCGACCTGTGGACGGCCCAGGAACCACCCCTGGGCATAGCGCACGCCCAGGTCCCGCACGACGGCCAGGTCCTCGGCGTTCTCGATGCCTTCAGCCACGGTCGGCGTGCCGTAGCACTGCGCCACGGCCAGCACGGCCCGCACCAGCTGCTGCTTGCGCTCGTCGCTGCTGATGCCGTCGAAGAAATAGCGGTCGATCTTGACCAGGTCCGGCTGCACCATGGCCCATAGCTGCAGGCTGGAGTGCCCCACGCCGTAGTCATCCAGCGCCACCCGCAGGCCTTGGGCACGCAGGCTGGCGAAGGCCTCCGACAAGGCGGCCATGTGGGGCGCGATCGGATCGTGCTCGGTGAGTTCAATGACGATGCGGCCGGGCTCCAGCGCCAGGCCGTCAAGAATGCGGGTGCCCATCTCGTCGCCCCAGATGGTCCAGTAATGGATCAGGGCGGACGCCGACATATTGACGAACAGATAACCCGCCGTGTCCGAGGCCTGGCCATGGAAGGCCTGCAGGCCCGTATGGGCGCTGGCCAACTCCAGCTGCGGATGGACGCCCTGGCGCCGCGCCTCGGAAAACAGGCGCTCCGGCATATGGAAGACGGTGTCGGCGGGTCCGCGGATCAGGCTTTCATGGCCGTAGACGCGGCCCTGGGTCAAATCCACGACGGGCTGGAAGTGCGCCGTCAGGCGCTTGCCGCGCAGGATATCGCCAAGGGAGGTCGGCCCGGACCGCGGCGCAGGGGAAGGCGAGCCAGCGGCCGGAACAGGACCGGGGCCGGCGAGAGAGGTAGTACCGGATACAAACATTCGGACGATGCTTCGTTGCGCAATGGCGCTATGGTGTGCCGGGAATGTTTCGTGAACGTTTCAGAGTGTGAACATACGACAGAAACTCGCGAAGGATCATCCCGGGCCTGGCAAATAGCCGGTCCACGGGCAGGCAAGGCCCGGCGGCACGGCGGGCGATACACTACCACCACCTTTGAACGGCGGTCTGGATATTTCATTTGTGCAGACTGCCAGCAACGTTCTCCACATTTGCGTCCATGACAGCCATCTTTCCCCCCAGCCTGCCGCCGTCCGCCGCGCCGGTCGCCGGCGCGCTTCCTTCCCGTGTCGTCCTGGCATCCGGCAACGCCGGCAAGCTGCGCGAGTTTTCCGCGCTGTTCGCGCCGCTGGGCATGGAATTGATTCCGCAAGGGCAGTTGGGCGTTCCCGACGCGGAAGAACCCTATGGCACTTTCCTGGAAAACGCCCTGACCAAGGCGCGTCACGCCAGCCGCCTGACGGGCCTGCCGGCCATCGCGGACGACTCCGGCCTGTGCGTGGACGCCCTGGGCGGCGCCCCCGGCGTCTATTCCGCCCGCTACGCCAGCATGCAGGGCGGCGAGAAATCCGACGCCGCCAACAACGCCTTGCTGATACAGAGCCTGGCCGGCCAGTCCAACCGGCGCGCCTGCTATGTGGCCTTGCTGGTGATGGTCCGTTCCGAACACGATCCGCGTCCCTTGGTGGGCGAGGGCATCTGGTGGGGCGAAATCGTCGACGCGCCGCGCGGCGACCACGGATTCGGCTACGATCCGTACTTCCTGCTGCCGCCCCAGGGGCAGACCGCGGCCGAACTGGATCCGGCCGAGAAGAACCGCCTGAGTCACCGCGCCCAGGCCCTGCGCCAATTATTGGAAAAGCTGCGGCCCGGCGTGGCCTGATCCCGGCCGCCATCTCCGCCATTCACGCCGCCGTTACCGCCGCCGTTCAAGTCGTTCATGTCCATTTCCATACCCATCCGCAGCGTCGGTGCTCCCGCGCCTTCCCGTGCGCCCACGTACCCGTCGGGCAAGTCTTCCGGCCTGACCAGCCTGCCGCCGCTGTCTCTATATGTGCACGTGCCCTGGTGCGTGCGCAAGTGCCCGTACTGCGACTTCAATTCGCATGCGGCGCCCGCCGGCGAATTCCCGGAACGCGCTTACCTGGACGCGCTGCGCAGCGACCTTGAACAGTCCTTGCCCCTGATCTGGGGGCGCCAGGTCAACACGGTGTTCATCGGCGGCGGCACGCCCAGCCTGCTGTCGTCCGCCGGCATGGATGAGCTGCTGGCGATGCTGCGGGCCTGTCTCAACCTGTGGCCGGACGCCGAGATCACCATGGAGGCCAATCCCGGCACCGCCGAGGCTGGCCGCTTCAAGGACTACGCGGCCAGCGGCGTCAACCGCCTGTCGCTGGGCGTGCAGACCTTCGACGATGCGCAATTACGCGCGCTGGGCCGCATTCACGATGCCGACCAGGCCCGCGCCGCCATCGCCATGGCGCAGGACGCCTTCGCCCGCGTCAACCTGGACCTGATGTTCGCCTTGCCCGGGCAGAGCCTGGACGCCTGTAGGCAGGACGTGCGGGAGGCCATCGCCTTCGGCACGGAGCACCTGTCGCTGTACCACCTGACCATGGAGCCCAACACGGTCTTCGCCAAGTTTCCGCCGCAATTGCCGGATGACGATGCGTCGGCCGCCATGCAGGACGAGGTCGAGGCCCTGGCCGCCGCTGCCGGCCTGCAGCGCTATGAGGTGTCGGCCTACGCCCGCCAGGGGGCGCGCTGCCGCCACAACCTAAATTACTGGGAATTCGGCGACTACCTGGGCATCGGTCCGGGCGCGCACGGAAAACTGTCATTTCCCGACCGTATCGTGCGCCAGGCCCGCGTAAAAGGGCCGGAGTCCTGGATGGCGCGCGCCATGGCGCGCGACGGCAGCCACATCGCGGACGCGACGGAGGTGACGGCGGACGACCTGCCTTTCGAATTCATGCTCAATGTCTTGCGCTTGAAAGAGGGCGTCCCGACGATGTCTTTCGCCGAAAGAACGGGCTTGTCGCTGGCGGTCATCGCGCACCAATTGGAGGCGGCCACCCAGCGCGGCTTGCTCGATCCCGATCCCATGCGCCTGAAGGCGACGCATCAAGGTTGGGCATTTCTTAACGACCTGCAGGAACTCTTTCTGGGTTAATGCACCATAATGGAACTATCTATGCACCATTTTGGACACCACTTTGGTGCATAGTTCAGAAGAAGGCCTACGGGATAGCCAGGGGCTACCTACTTGGCAACTTGGCACAGATATTGCTTTTACCCCTGTGCCAGTCGAGTTGCAGCACTCGACCCTTTATCAAACGGAGATGACATGGCAAGCGAGAAAGAAGTCCTGAAACAGATTCAAGACCTGGAAGTCAAGTTCGTGGACTTCCGGTTCACCGACACCATGGGCCGTGAGCACCACGTGTCGGTGCCGGCTCATGTGGTTGACGAAGACAAGTTTGAAAGCGGTCATGCTTTCGACGGCTCCTCGATCCCGGGCTGGAAGGGCATTGAAGCGTCGGACATGCTGCTGATCCCCGACGCTACGTCGGCTCGCGTCGATCCGTTCATGGAAGAGACCACGCTGGTGCTGACCTGCGACGTCGTCGAACCGTCCGACATGAAGGGCTACGACCGTGACCCCCGCTCGCTGGCCAAGCGCGCTGAAGCGTATCTGAAGTCCTCCGGCCTGGGCGACACCGCCTACTTCGGTCCGGAACCCGAATTCTTCGTGTTCGACGGCGTGACCTGGAACACCGACATGTCGGGCACCTTCGTGAAGATCAAGTCCGAAGAAGCTCCGTGGTCGACCGGCCTGGAATTCGAAGGCGGCAACATGGGTCACCGTCCGCTGGTCAAGGGCGGCTACTTCCCCGTGCCCCCGGTCGATTCGTTCCAGGACATGCGTTCGGAAATGTGCCTGTTGCTGGAGCAACTGGGCGTTCCCGTCGAAGTGCACCACCATGAAGTGGCCGCTCCCGGCCAGCTGGAAATCGGTACCAAGTTCAGCACGCTGGTGCAGCGCGCCGACTGGAACCAGATCATGAAGTACGTGATCCACAACGTGGCCCATGCCTATGGCAAGACCGCCACCTTCATGCCCAAGCCCGTCGTCGGCGACAACGGTTCCGGCATGCACGTGCACCAGTCGATCTGGAAGGACGGCCAGAACCTGTTCGCGGGCAACGGCTACGCCGGCCTGTCGGAATTCGCGCTGTACTACATCGGCGGCATCATCAAGCACGCTCGCGCGCTGAACGCCATCACCAACCCCGGCACCAACTCGTACAAGCGTCTGGTTCCGCACTACGAAGCCCCGGTCAAGCTGGCTTACTCGGCTCGCAACCGTTCGGCCTCGATCCGTATCCCTTACGTGGGCAACCCGAAGGGCCGCCGTATCGAGACCCGCTTCCCGGATCCCCTGGCCAACCCGTACCTGGCTTTCTCGGCGCTGATGATGGCCGGCCTGGACGGCGTCCAGAACAAGATTCACCCCGGCGATCCGGCCGACAAGAACCTGTACGACCTGCCGCCGGAAGAAGATGCGAAGATCCCGACCGTCTGCTCGTCGCTGGATCAAGCGTTGGAAGCCCTGGACAAGGATCGCGAGTTCCTGACCCGTGGCGGTGTGTTCAGCAACGAAATGCTCGACGCCTACCTGGCCTTGAAGGAACAGGAAGTGCAACGTCTGCGCGTGACGACGCACCCGGTCGAGTTCGACATGTACTACAGCCTGTAATTTTTCAGCCTGTAATTTCCCTGTTGTCCCGGAGGGCAGCCTGCTGCTAGGCAAGGGCGGTGTACCGTTTAACGGTACGCCCGCCCGCGCCCTGACGGGCGCAAGAAACGATGAACGTAGACGCCTTCGAACTTCTCGCCACTGCCGTCCTGCTGGTGGATGCGCAAGGCCACGTCGTATATGCCAACACCGCCGCGGAAGATCTGTTCAGCCGCTCGCGCAGGCAGATGACGGGCCAACCGGCAGCACTCCTATTCGACGACCGCGAACAGCTGCAGTCGTCCATCGACCAAGGCATCAAAGGTATCTTCTCCGACGCGCGCCAGCTGTCTTCGCTGCGCCGTGGCGGTGAATCGGTCACCGTGGTGGTTTCCACGGTGTCGTTGACCGGGCAGCCCTGGCCCGTGTTGATCGAAGTACGCGAGATAGAACAGCGCGTGCTGGCCGATCGCAATCATCGTCTGATCGACGAAATCGAAACTCACAGAGAATTACTGCGCAATCTGGCCCATGAGGTGAAGAATCCCCTGGGTGGACTGCGCGGCGCGGCCCAGCTGCTGGAAGCGGAATTGCCCGATCCGTCGCTGGTCGAATACACGCAGGTCATCATTTCCGAGGCCGACCGCCTGCAGGCGCTGGTCGATCGGCTGATCGGGCCGCAACGCGTGCCGCTGAACGCCAAGCCGGTCAATATCCACGAGGTCTGCGAGCGCGTCAGCGCCCTGATCCAGGCCGAGTTCCGTGAAGGCGTGAGCATCGTGCGTGACTACGACGCGTCCATGCCGGATGTGCCGGGTGACGCGGCCCGCCTGATGCAGGCGGTGCTCAACGTGGCGCGCAATGCCGCCCAGGAGCTGGCCATCCAGGCGCCGGGTGAAGATGTGCCACCGCCGCAGATCATTCTGCGCACGCGCGTGGCGCGGCGCGTCATGCTGGCGCACCGGCAGCACCGCATGGCCCTGGTGCTGTCCATTATCGACAACGGTCCCGGCGTACCGGAACAGATCCGTGACCGTATTTTCCATCCGCTCGTCACCGCGCGTCCCGGCGGCACCGGCCTGGGCCTGAGCCTGGCGCAGGACTTCGTGCAGCAGCACGGTGGCATTATCGAATTCGAATCACGTCCCAGGCACACGGAATTCCGCCTGGTATTGCCGATGGAACCCGCATGAAACCTGTTTGGATCGTAGACGACGACCAGGCCATCCGCTGGGTGCTTGAAAAAGCGCTGGCGCGGGCTGGCGTGACCACCCGCAGTTTTTCGCAGGCGGCCGATGTGCTGGCCGCTCTGGAAACCGAAACACCTGCCACGCTGGTGTCGGACATCCGCATGCCGGGCGGCAACGGCCTGGATCTGCTGCGCAAGATCAAGGACAGCCATCCGGCGCTGCCGGTCATCGTGATGACCGCTTTCGCCGATCTGGACAGCACGGTATCGGCTTTCCAGGGTGGGGCTTTCGACTACCTGGCCAAGCCTTTCGACGTCAATGAAGCTGTCGCGCTGATCCAGCGCGCGGTGCAGGAAAACGCCGACGCGGACCTGGCCCAGACCGCGGCGCCCAGCGAGCCGGGCGCCGAACGCTGGATGATGACGCAGTCCGCGTCCACGTCCATGCAGGAAGTCTTCCGCGCCATTGGCCGCCTGGCTCAGTCCAAGGTGACGGTGCTGATCACCGGCGAGTCGGGCACCGGCAAGGAGTTGGTGGCGCGTGCCCTGCATGGGCATGGCATCCGCGCCAATGGACCCTTCGTGGCGCTGAACGCCGCGGCCATTCCGCGTGACCTGCTGGAGGCCGAACTGTTCGGCCACGAGCGGGGGGCTTTCACGGGCGCCAACAACCTGCGTCGCGGGCGCTTCGAGGAAGCCAACGGCGGCACCTTGTTCCTCGACGAAATCGGCGACATGCCGATCGAATTGCAGACGCGCCTGCTGCGGGTGCTGGCCGAAGGCAGCTTTTATCGGGTCGGCGGCGCGCAGCCGGTGCGAGTGGACGTGCGCATCGTCGCCGCCACGCACCAACCGCTGGAACAGCGTGTGGAGCAGGGCCTGTTCCGCGAGGACTTGTTCCATCGCCTGAACGTGATCCGTCTGCGCCTGCCGCCCTTGCGCGAACGGGTCGAGGACATTCCCAATCTGGCGCAGCACTTTTTGACGGTCAGCGCGCGCGCGCTGGGCGTGCCGGCCAAGCGGCTTACGCCCGATGCGCTGGCCGTGCTGACGCGTTTCGACTTCCCGGGCAATGTCCGTCAGCTGGAGAATTTCTGCCACTGGCTGACCGTCATGGCGCCCGGCCAGACCATAGACCGGCAGGACCTGCCGCCCGAAATCCGCGCGGTAGAGCAGCATGGCGCGGGCGAGGGCACCACGCGTCTGGCCGCGTCGGCATCCGGTGCCACGGCCGAGGCCGCGCCGCAGAGCTGGCAGGATTCCCTGCTGCGCGATGCGCAAAGCCGCCTGGACCGGGGCGAGCCGGCCATCATGGCCACCTTGACGCGCCAATTCGAACGCATCCTGCTGCAAACCGCGCTGGATGCCAGCCGCGGACGCCGTGTCGAGGCCGCTTCGCGCCTTGGCATCGGGCGCAATACCATCACGCGCAAGCTGCGCGATCTGGGTATCGAGGACGAGTGATGTGCCGGAGCGGCTGCCATGCAGCCGCTCGGTGACCCCTCGGTCACCCCTAAGCCGCGGCCGGCAGGCCCTCCGTCAGGGTCATGCACAGCCGCTCGGACTCCAGCTTCTTCAGCCACCACTTCAGGGCCTGTCCCTGCACAGGCGCGCGCCAGGCGTATAGCAGGCGTTCGCTGCCGAACTTCTGTTCCTGCGTGACTTTCTCCACCAGCAGGCCCTGCGCCAGGTACACGCCGGCCAGCGCGCGCGGAACGTAGCCGCAACCCAGTCCACGAATCTGCGCATCGATCTTGCCCTGCATGGTCGGCATGACGATCCGTTGCTGCTGGTCCAGCAGGTTGCGGGTGGCTGGGGGCAGGGCGCGCGCGGTATCGGCCACCACCACGGCGCAGTGGGCGGTGATGTCCGCTGGCGTGAGGGGGTGTTCCACCTGCGCCAGCGGATGGTGGGGCGCCACGCAGAAGGCGAAGCGCGCCTCGCCCAGGGGCCGCGACTCATAGCGGCCCGGCGGCGCCGTGGACGCATCGGCGCCTATCACCAGGTCGGCCCGGCCTGACGTCAACGCATCCCAGGAACCGCTCAGCACCTCGCTGGAGAAGCGCAGCTTGGTGTCGCTGCCCAGGGCCTGGAATTCCTCGATGAGGTCATAGATGGGGTGCCACGCGACGATGGCGCCCACGGCGATGCGCAGCTCCAGCTCCCAGCCGGTGGCGATGCGGCGGACCCGCCGCGCCAGGTCTTCCAGCGATTGCAACACCACCCGGCCGTCCTCCAGCAGAGCAGTGCCGGCCGGCGTCAGGACCGCGCGGTGGCCGCTGCGGTCGAACAGCAGCACATCCAGCTTGTCCTCCAGGCGCCGCACGGCATAGGTGATGGCCGACGGCACCTTGTCCAGCTCGCGCGCCGCGCGGGCGAAGCTGCCCGTGCGGGCGATGGCGTCCAGCATGACCAGCAGTTCGGGGGTGATGGGCGGGCCGGTGGGCGTGTCGGCGGAAACGGAGTCTGGAAGGGGGCGGGCCATGGGGTGGGGACGTGGTGGCGGCAGCTGTCGTTAAAAGTCATTCAAATTTATTGAATGATGTCGTCAAAACCACGCAGCCGCAAGCCCTCCGCTGAAGCCCAGAATACGTTTCATAGCAGTTCAACAACAAAACGAGTTCAACGGTTCAACAGAACAGGAGTCATCGACATGCTTACCATCCGTCGCAGTGAAGAACGCGGTTACGCCGACCATGGCTGGCTCAAGAGCCATCACACCTTTTCTTTTGCCGACTACTACGATCGCAACCATATGGGCTTCGGTCCGCTGCGCGTGATCAATGATGACCATATCGGCGCCGGCCGCGGCTTCGGCACGCACGGCCACCGCGACATGGAAATCCTGACCTATGTGCTGGAAGGCGCCGTGGCCCACAAGGACAGCATGGGCAACGGTTCGACCATCCGTCCGGGGGACGTGCAAAGGATGAGCGCCGGCCGCGGCGTGTTGCACTCGGAGTTCAATCCGCAAGCCGACCAGGGCACACATCTGCTGCAGATCTGGATCGAACCTGATGTCACGGGTATCGTGCCGGAATACGAGGAAAAGCGTTTCGAGGAAGCCGACAAGCGTGGCCGCCTGCGCCTGGTGGCGTCGCCTGACGGTGCCGAGGGTTCGGTGCGCATCCACCAGGACGCGAAGCTGTATGTCGGTCTGTTCGAGGAAACCGAAAAGGCCGAGCTGACCCTGGGTTCGGGGCGGCGCGCCTGGATCCATGTGGCGCGTGGCAGCGTGGTGATCAACGACCAGGCGCTGAAGGCGGGCGACGCGCTGGCGGTGCAAGACGAAAGCCGTCTTGAAATCAGCCAGGGCGAGGGCGCTGAAGTGCTGGTGTTCGATCTGCCGTAATCGAGGGGAATGGGGGCAACCCCATTCGCCCCCTTCCTTGGGCTGACGCCCCAGTGGCTGCGCTGAGGATACGCCGTCCTCGCGGACTGCGGTTCGCTGCCGCTTGATCCTTATTCGACCTTCTCTTACTGGAATTCGCCATGTCCACCCTGTCCCACGATCCTTTGTCCGCCATTGAAACCATCGTGGTGCCGCGCACCAGCGACCTGGGTGGCTTTGAAGTCCGGCGTGCGTTGCCGTCGCTGCAGAAGCGTACTGTCGGCCCTTTTGTGTTCCTTGACCAGATGGGGCCGGCAATGTTGGCGGCGGGCCATGGCATCGATGTGCGGCCGCATCCGCATATCGGCTTGTCCACCGTGACGTATCTGTACGAAGGCGCCATCGTGCATCGTGACGGCGTGGGCCATGTGCAGACCATACTGCCGGGCGAGGTGAACTGGATGACCGCTGGTCGCGGCATCGTCCACTCGGAGCGTTCGTCGGTGGAGAGCCGCGCGCAGCCGCAAGCGCTCGCCGGCTTGCAAGCCTGGGTGGCCTTGCCGAAGGCGCAAGAGGAAACCGATCCCGGCTTTGTCCACTATGGCCGCGAGCAGCAGGCCGAGGCGGAAGGCGAAGGCGTGCGGGCGCAGATCATTGCGGGGTCGCTGTTCGGGCAGACCTCGTCGGTGCGGACGTTGTCACCGCTGTTCTTCGGTGATGTGCGGATGGACGCGGGGGCGCGCGTGCAGTTGCCGGCCGAGTACGAGGAACGTGCGGCCTATGTGACCAGCGGGGCCGTGGAGATCGATGGCCAGGTCCATGAAGCCGGCCGGCTTATCGTGTTCAAGCCGGGCTGTCCCGTGGAGCTGCGGGCGCAGGGCGAGACGCGCGTTGCCCTGCTGGGCGGCGAGCCTTTGGATGGCCCGCGCCATGTCTGGTGGAATTTCGTGTCCAGCAGCGCCGACCGCATCGCCCAGGCGCGCGACGAGTGGACGCGCGACCGCTTCGCCCAGACCGTGCCCGGCGATGAAACGGAATATATTCCGGCGCCGGAATTGAAGCGCCTCTGAGCGGGCGTGCGCCGGCACAGCGCGTGCTGCCGGATCGGCTTCTACGGTTCTGTTCCGGGCAGGGGGCCTGACTCGGACGGTGCAATGCAGGGGAGTCGACATGGGCTATTCGATATCAAGGTCTGGACTGGCGGCGGGGCTGGCAGCGGCACTGGCAGTCGTGCCGGCCGCCGGGCTTGCGGCGGGACCGGCGTCGATGGATGCGATGCGTTGGCACCAGCGCGTGGTGCTGGTGTCGTCGTCCGACGCCGCCGATCCCAACATCGCTGCCCAGCGCCGAATCCTGGACGAGTGGAAAGCGGAAGCGGCCGACAGGGACGTCATCCTTGTGCAAGTGGCCGGCTCCGCGGTCGAGGGCACGACGGATTCCGCCGCCGGACTGCGCAAGCGCTACGAGCTGCCGGCTAGCGGCTTCCAGGCGCTCTTGATCGGCAAGGACGGCCACGTCGCGCTGCGATCGGCCCAACCCATCCCCGCCGCCACCCTGGCCGGCGCGATCGACGCCATGCCGATGAGGAAAGCTGGGCAGCGGTGAGGCGCCGGACGCGTGAAGCCGCCCTCCAACAGGTGATGCTGCGCGGGAACGAAGTTCACGCAGGCACCCGACGACCGGTCTCAAGCCGCTGACTGGCGGCCGCGCGCGTGCGCCGCGGCGCGGCGTTCCGCCAAGGCCTCGCGCCGGATGAAGTCGGCCACGCCGGCATCGGCCGGGTGTTCGTGCAGGTTGTAGGGGGTGTCCCATTGCGCCAAGCGGCCGTCGCGCATGATGCCGATGCGGTCCGCGATGGCGAAGGCTTCGGCCTGGTCATGGGTGACCAGCAAGGCGGTCAGGCCGGTTTCCTTCAACAGGTCGCGCAGCTCGAAGGCCAGTCGCTCGCGCGAGTCGGCGTCCAGATTGGAAAACGGTTCGTCCAGCAGCAACAATTCAGGCGCGGGCGCCAGGGCGCGCGCCAGGGCCACGCGCTGCTGCTGGCCCCCGGACAGTTCATGCGGATAGCTGCCGGCCAGCGCTTCCAGACCGACCAGCGCGAGCATCTCGCGCACCCGTTCGCGCTGTTGCGGCTTGGACTGTCGGCGCAGGCCGAAGGCGACATTGCCGGCGACATCCAGATGCGGGAACAGGGCATAGTCCTGGAACATCATGCCGACGCGGCGGCTTTGCGGGGCCACGCTGCTATCGGCGCTGGACAGCAGCGTTCCATCCAGGCGGATATGGCCGCGTCGCACAGGCTCGAACCCCGCGATGGCGCGCAACACGGAAGTCTTGCCGCAACCGGACGGGCCCAGCAGACTGCCCAAATGCCCGCGCTCCAGCGTCAGGCTGAGCGCGTCGACGACCACGCGCGGTCCCGTCGCCGTGTCGTAGGCGAGTTGCAGTTGATCGAGTTCAAGCAGGGCAGTCATGATGGGTCAGGTCGTCAGGTCGATGGCGACGATGAATGCGACGTAAACGGTGTGGGCGGAGGCGGCGCCTTGGCGCGCGCCATCGGCGCCGCCTGCGCCCGCGCCAGCAGGATGACGGGCAACAGGCCGGCCAGGACGATGCCCAGGGCGGCCACGGCGCCTTCTTCATACGTACCGCGGGCGGCCTCCGCATACAGCCACGTCGCCAAGGTGTCGAAATTCATGGGGCGCAACAGCAAGGTGGCGGGCAGCTCTTTCATGGCGTCGACGAAGACCAGCAAGGCAGCCGTGGCCAAGGCCGGGCGCAGCAAGGGCAGATGCACGCGCCGCAGCGTGCCGCCCGCGCTTTCTCCCAGCAGGCGGGCGGCCTGTTCCAGGGAGGGCGGGATGCGGGCCAGGCCCGCCTCGATGCTGCCGGCGGCGATGGCCAGGAAGCGGATGGCGTAGGCGATGACCAGCGCGCTCATGGAACCCATCAGGATCTGTCCGCTGCCCAGGCCCAGCCAGCCCAGCACGTCGTCAAACAATGCCAGCGGCGTCAGCAGGCCGATCGCGAGCACCGTGCCGGGGATGGCGTAGCCCAGGCTGGCGGCGCGCGGGCTCCAGGCCAGCAGTCCGGCGCGCGCACTATCGCGCACCCGGCGCGCGGCCCAGGCCACCACCAGCCCGCACACCAGGGTCACGAGCGTGGCGGCGGCCGCCACGGTCAGCGTATTGCGGGCCGCGGCGGCCAGCTGGCTGGACACGCCGTCGACCAGATGCAGGCGTTTCTGCGTTTCCCACAACAGATACAAGACCGGCGCGACGAAACCCAGCAGCACGGGCAGGGCGCCCAGCGCGCAGGCGCTCCAGGCGCGGGCGCCGCGCAGGCGCAGCGCCTGTATGGGACGCGGCCGCTGCGTGGCGGCGTAGCGCTGGCGCCGCCGACCGCGTCGTTCCAGCAGAATCAAGGCCAGCACGCAGGCCAGCATGGCCAGAGCGATTTGCGCCGCGCCGGCCAGGTCGGAGCGCGTGACCCACGTCGTGTAGACCGACACGGTCAAGGTCTGCACGCCAAGGAATTCCGACGCGCCGATATCGTTGAGCGTTTCCATCAACACCAGGCTGATGCCCACGGCCAGCGCCGGCCGTGCCATCGGCAGGGCCACGCGCCAGAAGGCGCCCCATGGCCCGCAGCCCAGGGTGCGAGCGGCCTCCAGGACGTTGGCGGCCTGCGTCATGAACAGCGCACGCGTGCTCAGATAGACATAGGGGTACAGCGCGAAGCTGAGCACGAAAATCGCGCCAGGCAGCGACCGCAGATCGGGCAGGCGGAACTGGCGCGGATTGTCGAAGCCGAGCAGCGCGCGCAGGGCCGTCTGCACCGGGCCGATCGGATGCAGCAGGTCCAGATAGGCGTAGGCCAGGATATACGTCGGCACCGCCAGCGGCAGCAGCAGCGCCCAGGACAGCAAACGCCGCCCGCGAAACTCATAGGCGCTGACCAGCCAGGCGCTGGCCACGCCGATCAAGGTGGTAAGCGCGCCGACGCCAGCCAGCAGCGCGCCGGTATTCAGCGTCGCTTGCGGCAGGACGTGGCGGCCGAGATGAGCCCAATGCGCGGTGTCGCCGCTCAGGGCCCATCCGGCCAGCGCCGCGAGCGGCGCGCATACCAGCAGTGCGATCAGCACCGCTGCCCAAGACCAGGGCATGACAGGCAGATGCAAAGATTATTGGTCGAAGCCGACCTTGTCGACCAGCTCGCTGGCTTGCTTGCGATAGCGGGCGATATCGGCCACCGGCAGCTTGTCCACGTTGAGCGGCCCGAAGGAGGCGACCACGGGGTCCAGTTGCACGCCGGCGCGCACCGGATATTCATAGTTGGCCTGGGCGTAGAGGGCCTGGGCCGGCGCCGACACCAGATACTCCAGCAGCTTGACCGCGCCTTCCTTGTGCGGCGCGTGGCGTGCCACGGCGGCGCCGCTGATGTTGACGTGCGTGCCGTTGCCCTGGATGAAGGTGGGACGGATCACCTTGATGGCGTCGCCCCACTTGCGGCCGTCGCTGCCAGCTTCGGCATTCTTCATATGGCCCGCGTAATAGGCATTGGCGATGCCGATATCGCAGATGCCGCCCAGGATGTCGCGCGCCACGTCGCGGTCGCCGCCGGTGGCCTTGCGGGCCAGGTTGGCCTTGACGCCGCGCAGCCATTTTTCCGTGGCGGCCGCGCCGTCGTGGGCGATCATGGCCGCGACCAGGCCCGTGTTGTAGGGGTGCTGGCCGGCGCGGATGCACACCTTGCCCTTCCATTTCGGATCGGCCAGGTCTTCATAGTGGAAGCTGGACAACGCCAGGTTCTTGTCGGCGTAGAGCACGCGGTCGCGCAGGGACAGGGCATACCAGGCACCGCCCGCGCCACGCAGGTTGATCGGCACCACGGATTCGAGTTCGGCTGACGGGGCGGGCTGCGTCACGCCGCCATCCACCAGGTCCATCAGGTTGCCGATGTCCACCGTCATCAATACGTCGGCGGGAGATTTCTCGCCCTCGGTCTTGACGCGTTCCAGCAGCCCGTCCTTGACGAACACCGTGTTGACCTTGACACCGCTTTGCTTGGTGTAGGCGTCCAGCAGGGGCTGGATCAACTTGGGTTCGCGCGTCGTATAGAGCGTGACTTCATCGGCGGCGTTGGCGGGCAGGGCGGCGGCGGCCAGCGCGAGCGTGGCGAACAGCGGCGCAAGGCGGGGGAGGGAGCGGGACATCGAGATCTCCTGACGATCGTGCCGCGCGGGGGCGGCAGGGGCTGAGAACCGCGTCACCGGCGCTCCGGTGACAAAAGCGCGGTAACGACTGCGCGGTAACGAAAACGATTCTCATAAAAGCGCAGGCCGCAAGATAGCAGGAAGTCAGATTTCGTTCAACTAACTGTAAGGTGTGGTTTTTTGTCGGCTGAGATATTTCCGAAAATTGATCGCTGTCCCTGGTGCAGCGCGTCATTTGGCGGTTTTCCGCATAAGTACATTCCGATTCCATCTAAGGGAATGGGGCCAATGAGAACGTTTATCATCAAAAAGCGTTAAAATCGGTGATTCCTTTAATGGCTGGTCGCGTCTTTTCCGCGCCAGCCGGCGGCGACGGCTCCAAGGAGTTGCCGCGACGCATTTTCCTATCCGCGCATCTCCCTATTCGATATGGCAGCCTTCAACACCGAGCGCGTCTTGAGCGTGCACCACTGGAACGACACCCTTTTCTCCTTCAAGACCACCCGCGACGCGGCGCTGCGTTTCCATAACGGCCATTTCGTCATGATCGGCCTGGAAGTGGAAGGCAAGCCGCTGCTGCGCGCGTACAGCATCGCCAGCGCGAACTACGAAGAGAACCTGGAATTCCTCAGCATCAAGGTGCAGGACGGTCCGCTGACGTCGCGCCTGCAGCATTTGAAGGAAGGCGACACGATCCTGGTCAGCCGCAAGCCGGTTGGCACCCTGGTCGTGGACGACTTGAAGCCCGCCAAGAACCTGTATTTGTTCGGCACGGGTACCGGTCTGGCGCCTTTCATGAGCATCATCAAGGATCCGGACGTCTACGAACGTTTCGAGAAAGTCATCCTGGTGCACGGCGTGCGCTGGGTCAGCGAGCTGGCGTATGCCGACTACATCCAGAATGAACTGCCCGCCAATGAGTTCTTCGGCGACATGGTCAACGGCAAGCTGATCTATTACCCCACCGTTACCCGCGAACCCTTCCGCAACCAGGGCCGCATCACGGAGCTGGTCGAAAGCGGCAAGCTGTTCGAGGACATCGGCCTGCCGCCCATGAATCCACAGGACGACCGTGCCATGCTTTGCGGCAGCCCGCACATGCTGGCCGACATCAGCGCCATGCTGGACAAGCGCGGCTTCGTCGTCTCCCCGGGCGTGGGCCAGCCGGGCGACTACGTCGTCGAACGGGCGTTCGTCGAGAAATAAGCTGACGGGAAGCAGGTCGGCGCCAGGCCCGCGCCTGGCCTGGTTTGGCTTAGCGAGTCAGCACAAAAAAAGAGCATCCGCTTGCGGATGCTCTTTTGTTTTGACGCTTACTCCGGCTGGATCCCGGCCTGTTTGATGATTTCCGCCCATTTCTTCGACTCGCTCTTCTGGAAGGCGGCCAGTTCGGTGGGCGTGGACGTCTCCGCGACGGTGCCGGTCAACTTGTAGAACTGTTCGGCCGCCTGGCCCTTGGTGGCTTTCACCAAGAGATCATGCAGCTTCTGGACCACCGCGGGCGGGGTGTTCGCGGGGGCATAGGCGGCGAACCAATAACCCATTTCGTAGCCGGGGACGCCGGACTCGGCGATGGTCGGCACGTCGGGCGCCAGCGGCGAGCGTTGCTGGGTCGTCACGCCCAAGGCGCGCAGCTTGCCGGCTTGTACCTGGGGCAGGCCCGTGGCGGTGTCGGTGATCATCATGGTGATCTGGCCGCCCAGCAGGTCGGTCACCGCCAGCGGATTGCTCTTATAAGGCACGTGCAGCAGCTTCACATCCGCCATCTGCTGCAGCAGTTCTCCCGCTATGCGGCTGCTGGAACTGCCGCTGCCGAAGCTGAGCGTGCCCGGGTTCTTGCGCGCGGCGGCCAGGAATCCCTGCACGTCCTTATAGGGCGCGTCGGGCCGCAACACCATGATCTGCGCGCCTTTGCCCAGCAGGGTCAGCGGCGCGTAGTCCTTCACGGGATCGTATTGCAGCTGCTTGTACAGATGCTCGTTGGCGGCATGCGTGGTGTTGGTGGTGATCAGCACGGTATAGCCGTCGGGCGCGGCCCGCGCGACCGCCTGGGCGCCGATCATCGCACTGGCGCCCGGCTTGTTCTCAATGATGACGGCCTGGCCGGTCTCGTCGGTGACGCCCTTGGCGATGGCCCGGCCGATCTGGTCGGTGGCACTGCCCGGCGCGAACGGCACCACGAAGGTGATCTGGTGATTGGGGAAGTCGGCGGCTTGCGCCTGGGGCGCCACGGCGGCGCCAGCCACAAGCAAGGCCAACACCCGCAAAGAGGGGAATCGCATGGTTGTCTCCATTGTGATTATTTATGTATGTGCGATCACTATAGGTAGCCGCCGACCATCCGTGAAATCGAAAAAAAGGATGAATTCATAGAAAAAGCCGATGTGTCATTTCAAGCACGGTGGCAAACCTTTTTCGCTCATCGGTTACCACTAGCTAGCCCAGCCGCGGGGTGTGGCATCCGTGGAGCCATCCGAGGGGCTAGTAGAGGCGCCTTTCAGCCCCCGGGTCTTTCGGATGCAACTATTGATGATTAAACTTCGATAGACTAAGAGTTAAATCCGCCAACCTTTTTCGAGGATCCACCATGACCAAGCAAATCATCCATACCGCCGCCGCGCCCGCAGCCGTGGGTCCTTATTCGCAGGCGGTGGCCGTGAATGGCGGCAAGACCGTGTACCTCTCGGGCCAGATCGGCCTGGAGCCGGATACCGGTGAAATGGTGTCCGAGAACTTCGAAGCCCAGGTGCGCCAGGCCTTCGAAAACATGCAGGCCGTGATCAAGGAAGCGGGCGGCACCTTGGAAAACATCGTCAAGCTGACTCTGTTCCTGACGGACCTGGGCAAGTTCGCCGCCGCCAATGCCATCATGGCCGAGATCATTCCGCAGCCGTTCCCGGCCCGTTCCACGGTGGGCGTGGCCAGCCTGCCCAAGGGCGCCCAGTTCGAGGTCGAAGCGATCCTGGTCATCTAAAGGTCCCGATCGATATCCTGCAGCGGGCGCTTGCCAGGCCCGCGGAAGCTTCCTCCGACATGCCAGTTTCAGCGGCCTCCCGCAAATCCACTTCTTCGGCCGAGGGCGAATCCGCCACCGTCGCCGACGAGAATTCGACTTCCCCGGCCGCCGGCAAACCTGCCGCGCGCCGTGGCAAGTCCGCGGGCGCGAAGGATAAAACCGACGCCAGGAAAGCCGACGCCAGGAAGGCGGACGGGGCCCCGCGCTCGGATCTTGAACGGCGTCTGCGGACGCTGGGCCTGACCACGCCCATGGACCTGGCGCTGCATCTGCCCTTGCGCTACGAGGACGAAACGCGCGTCACGCCCATCGCGGCCTTGCGCCCGGGTTATCCGGCGCAGGTCGAAGGCGAGATCACCCGTTGCGAAGTCACGTATCGACCGCGGCGCCAGTTGACCGCCGCCATCGCCGATGAGTCCGGGGAACTGCAGCTGCGCTGGCTGAATTTTTATCCCAGCCAGCAGAAGCAGCTGACCGTGGGCAAGCGCCTGCGGGCGCGGGGCGAGGTGCGGGGCGGCTTCTTCGGGCGCGAGATGGTGCATCCGCGCATGGCGGTGGCCGACGCCCCCTTGGCCCAGTCCCTGACGCCGGTCTATCCGACCACGGAAGGCCTGCAGCAGCCGGTGCTGCGCAAGGCCATCACGCAGGCGCTGGCGCAGATCGACTTGACCGATACCTTGCCGGACGGGGTGCGTGAACGCTACGAACTGGAAGCGATCGACGCGTCCATCCGGCTGCTGCATGCGCCGCCGCCTGGCGTCAGTGAAGATGCCTTGATCGAACGGGCGCATCCCGCCTGGCTGCGGGTCAAGTTCGATGAGTTGCTGGCGCAGCAATTGTCGCTGGCGGCGGCCCGCGCCGCGCGGCGCGCCAACCGGGCCATGCCGCTGCCGGCCACCGCTGCCAAAAAGGGCCTGGTTGCGCGGCTGTACAGCGTGCTGCCGTTCAAGCTGACGGGGGCGCAGGAGCGCGTGGTGGCGGAAATCCGTGCCGACCTTGGCCTGGGCTATCCCATGCATCGCCTGCTGCAAGGCGACGTCGGCAGCGGCAAGACCGTGGTGGCGGCCATCGCGGCGGCGCAGGCCATCGAAGCCGGCGCGCAGGTAGGCCTGATGGCGCCGACCGAAATTCTGGCGGAACAGCATTTCCGCAAGCTGGTCGACTGGCTGCATCCGCTCGGTGTACGCATCGAGTGGCTGAGCGGCAGCGTGGGCGCCAAGGCGCGCCGCGAGGTTACGGCGGCCGTGGCCGCCGGCACCGTCGATCTGGTGGTGGGCACCCAGGCGCTGATCCAGGACCATGTCGAATTCGCGCGGCTGGGTCTGTCCATCGTGGACGAGCAGCATCGCTTCGGCGTCGGCCAGCGGCTGGCGCTGGCGCGCAAGGGCGAAGCGCCTGGCGAGCGGCTGGTCCCGCATCAGCTCAATATGAGCGCCACGCCCATTCCACGTACCTTGGCCATGACGTTTTTCGCGGACCTGGACGTGTCCGTCATCGACGAGCTGCCGCCTGGCCGCACCCCCGTGGTGACCAAGCTGGTCAGCGATGCCCGCCGTGAAGAGGTCATCGCGCATATCGCACTGGCCGCGCGTCAGGGCCGGCAAGTCTATTGGGTCTGTCCGCTGGTCGAGGAAAGCGAGGCGCTGGAATTGCAGACCGCGGTCGATACGCATGCGGCCTTGTGCGCGGAGTTGCCGGATCTGCGGGTGGGCCTGGTGCATGGCCGCCTGGCGCAGGCCGACAAGGCCGAGGTCATGCGCGCGTTCCGCACGGGCGAGGTCGACGTGCTGGTCGCCACCACGGTGATCGAAGTGGGGGTCGACGTGCCCAATGCCTCCTTGATGGTGATCGAGCATGCCGAACGCTTCGGCCTGGCCCAGCTGCATCAATTGCGCGGACGGGTAGGGCGGGGCACGGCGGAATCGGTGTGCGTGCTGCTTTATGCGACGCCGCTGTCCGCCATCGCGCGGGAGCGTCTGCGAGCGATGTTCGAGACCGCCGATGGTTTCGAGATCGCGCGGCGCGATCTGGCGCAGCGTGGGCCGGGCGAATTCCTGGGTACACGGCAGTCCGGCACGGCGCTGCTGCGCTTTGCCGATATCGAAGTCGATGCCCGCATCGCGGAACAGGCGCGCGAAGCCGCGGCTTTGCTGCGCAGCGAGTATCCAGCGGCCGCCGAGGCGCATCTGGCGCGCTGGATGCGTGGCCGCGAAGATTTCTTACGAACCTGAGTCCACGGCCGCCGTCCGGGCCGCTTTACTGGAACCGAAAACATGACGCTCACAGAACTCAAATACATCGTCGCCGTCGCGCGCGAGCGCCATTTCGGCCGAGCGGCCGAGGCGTGTTTCGTCAGCCAGCCGACGTTGTCGGTGGCGATCCGCAAGCTGGAGGACGAGCTGGGCGTGACCATCTTCGAGCGTGGCGGCGCCGAAGTGGGCGTGACGGCGATCGGCCAGCGCATCGTCGCGCAGGCGCAGAAGGTGCTTGAGGAAAGCGCCGGCATCAAGGAGATCGCCCGCCACGGGCATGATCCGCTGGCGGGGCCGCTGCGGGTGGGCGTGATCCATACCATCGGGCCTTATCTGCTGCCGCGCCTGGTGCCGGTGCAGATCACCCGCACGCCGCAGATGCCCTTGCTGCTGCAGGAGAATTTCACGGTCCGTCTGGTGGAACTGTTGCGCCAGGGCGAGATCGATTGCGCCATCATGGCCTTGCCTTTGCCCGAAGCCGGGTTGGTGGTGCAGCCGCTGTACGACGAGCCTTTCCTGGTGGCGGTGCCGCGCGACCATCCCTGGGCCAAGCGTAAGAGCATATTGGCCGAGGACCTGAAGCAGCAGACCATGCTGCTGTTGGGTAGCGGGCACTGTTTCCGCGACCAGGTGCTGGAAGTCTGTCCGGAGCTGTCGCGTTTTTCCGCGGCCAGCGACGGGATACAGCGGACCTTCGAGGGGTCGTCGCTGGAGACCATCCGCCATATGGTCGCCGCGGGCATCGGCATTACGGTGCTGCCGGTGACGGCCGTGCCGGAACATCCGCCGGCCGACAGCCTGTTGACCTATGTACCGCTGGAGCCGCCGACGCCGGACCGGCGCGTGGTGCTGGCGTGGCGGCGCAGCTTTCCGCGGCTGGCGGCCATCGAGGCTTTGGCGCAGGCCATTTATGCGACGCAGTTGCCGGGCGTGCGGATGCTGGAAGACGAAGTGGCATCCCATCAGGATTAAGGGCAACGCGGCGTTCGCGTGAAAAGGCTCGTCACGGGCCGGTGGTATCCTTGCTCAGCAATTCAATCAAATCAACGAGGCTTATCCATGGCTAAGGTTTCCAAGAACACTGTTGGCGCACCGCGCATCAATATCGGCATTTCCGACAAGGATCGTGCGGCCATTGCCGCCGAACTGTCCAAGCTGCTGGCTGACTCGTACACGCTGTACCTGATGACGCACAACTTCCATTGGAACGTCACGGGGCCGCTGTTCAATACGCTGCATACGATGTTCATGACGCAATACACGGAAGAGTGGAATGCGCTGGACAGCGTGGCGGAGCGGATTCGTGCATTGGGTCACCATGCGCCGGGTACGTATCGCGAATACGCCAAGCTGTCGTCGATCGCCGAGCCGACGTCGGTGCCCGATGCCATGGAAATGGTGCGCCTGCTGGTGAAGGGCAACGAGTCGGTCGCCAAGACCGCTCGCGCGGCTTTCGAGAAAGCCGATGGCGCGAATGACCAGCCGAGTGCTGATCTGCTGACGCAGCGGCTGGATATCCATGAAAAGAACGCGTGGATGCTGCGCAGCTTGTTGGAGTAGAAGGCCCCCCCGTACCATGCTTCGCATGGCCCCCCAGGGGGCGGCACTGGCGGACCGGAAGGAAAGTCCACCCCAGCGCGCTGTGCGCGCGCCCCTCAAGGGGCGGCACTGGCGGACCGGCAAAGCCGGCTCCGCTGTGCCTGCGATAGATGAGACCTGTGCATTGCACAGGTCTTTTTTTGTGAGGTGTAGCTCGCGGCGGCAGCGATTCGCCTTATGAGGCGTAGCCGGCGACAGGGGCGATGCGGCGCGCGGGAGGGACTATTCGCCAGACGGCCCGGCGGCGTAGGGCGCCGTACAGTTTCAAACCCTGCGGCCACACGTCCAGGCCGCTTTCGGCATTGAGATGGCCGGCGCCTTCAATGACCACCAGCCGGCTTCCCCAATCTTCGGCGAACTCGCGCGCCCGGGTCAGCTGGCAGCAGGGATCGTTGTCGCTGGCCACCACCACGCTCTGGAATCCCAGCGGGCGGCGGGATATCGGCGCGAACCGCGCCAACCCTGGATCCGCACCGTGGCGCTCGATATCCGCGGGCGCCACCAGCAGCGCCCCGGCAACCTTGGCGCGCAAAGGCACGGGCAGGGCGGCCACCGCGATGCAGCCCAGGCTGTGCGCGATCAGCAACGCCGGCCAACGCGCGGCCTCGATGGTCGCGGCCAAGGTCGAGATCCAGGCATGAGGTTCAGGATGTTCCCAGTCTTGCTGCGGCACGCGGACGGCGTGCGGCAGGTTTTGCTCCCACAGCGTTTGCCAGTGGCCAGGGCCGGAATTTTTCCATCCGGGAACGATGATCGGTTGGAATCGCATGGAAAGGATGATGCGCGCGCGGCTATCCAACGCAAAAGAATATATCGTCGATTGTTTATGCCCCTTAAGGAATAAGGCCGAATGAGGCCCCCCGTACCGCGCTACGCGCGGAGGGAGGGACCACCCCGGCGCGCTGTGCGCGCCCCCCTCAAGGGGCGGCACTGGCGGACCGGCAAAGCCGGCTCCGCTGTGCCCCGGATTGACGAGGCCTGTGCCATGCACAGGCCTCTTTGCTTAGTAGCCGAAGGCGCGCCTCGCAGGCGCGCGCCGGCGTGCCGCGCATCGGTGAGACTTGTGCCATGCACAGGTCTCTTTCCATGCCAGCCGGAGGCTGTACCACGGTGCTTTACGGTGGGTTACAACTTCCCCGTCAAATTCGGGGAAGTTCAAAGCGCGGCCTGCGTGCGGACTTTTCGTTCAGGTATCCTCGTTTTCCTGTCCGCCAACCGCGGGCAGGCGCGCGGGTCACGAGCCCGCGCGGGATCAAGTCATTAAAAGCAAGGAGACAAATAATGCAACCTTGGCGAAAACTCGCTCCGGCCCTGGGTGTCATGACGGGCCTGGCTATCAGCGGCGCCGCGACGGCCCAGGAGACGCTGCGTATTGCCGTGGTCGGCCCCACGACGGGCCCGGTCACCCAGTACGGCGATATGGTGCGTGAAGGCGTCACGACCGCCGTGGAACAGATCAACGCGGGCGGCGGCGTGCTGGGCAAGCAACTGGAAATCGTCAACGTCGACGACGGCTGCGAACCCAAGCAGGGACCCGTCGCGGCCAATCGGGTGGTCAACGAGAAAATCCATTTCGTGGTCGGTCCGGTCTGTTCAGGCGCCTCCATCGCCGCCGCGTCGATCTACAACGACGAAGGCGTGGTGATGGTCACGCCGTCAGCCACGGCCCCGGCCCTGACCGACCGCAAGAACTACACCTTCATCTTCCGCACGATCGGCCGCGACGACCAGCAAGGACCCGCCGCGGCGCGCTACATCATCGACAAACTGAAGCCGTCCAAAGTGGCGGTCCTGCACGACAAGCAGTCCTACGGCCAGGGTATCGCCACCGCGGTCAAGACCGGGCTGGACCAAGCCGGCATTCCAGTGGTCCTGTTCGAAGGGATCAATGCCGGCGACAGCGACTATTCCGCGGTCATCACCAAGCTCAAATCCGCCGGCGTGGACTTCGTGTATTTCGGCGGCTATCACCCGGAAATGGGCTTGTTGCTGCGCCAGGCCGCCGAGCAGGGGCTGAAGACGCGCTTCATGGGACCCGAAGGCGTGGGCAATCCGGACATCAACGCCATCGCGGGCGATTCGGTGGAAGGCATGCTGCTGACCCTGCCGGCGGACTTCGCCCACAATCCCGCCAATGCCGCCGTGGTCAAGGCCTTCGCCGACAAGAAGCGCGACAGCACTGGCGCCTTCCAGCTGCCGGCCTATGCCGCCGTGCGGGTCATCGTCGACGGCATCAAGGGCGCCAATTCCACCGATCCCACCAAAGTGGCGGCCTATATGCACGCGCACAGCTTCGATACGCCGATCGGTAAAGTGGAGTGGAACAAGCAGGGCGACCTGACCGATTTTGCCTTCGACATCTATGCCTGGCATAAAGACGGCAGCAAGACGGCGCAGAAATAAGCGCGGCATAATGCTCGCATTCACTACAGCCGTGGCGGCGCCTCATGGTCAGACCTGATTACATGCCTTATGAACCGTTCGACAGCGCCGAGTCCGCTGTCGAACGCCTTATCGCCATCTACGACCGCAATACCGCTTTCCTGCGCGAGGCGCTGGAAAGCGTGACGCGCGGGGAAGTATCGCAGGGGCGGGTGCGCGCCTGCTACCCGTCGATACGCATCTCGGTGCATACCTACGATGCCATCGATACGCGGCTGTCTTACGGCCATGTGGCGGAGCCGGGTATCTACCAGACCACCGTGACGCAGCCCGCGCTGTTCAAGCGCTATCTGCTGGAGCAGATCGGCCAGCTGCTGCAGAACCATCGGGTGCCGGTGGAAATCGGCGAATCGAATGTGCCGATTCCCCTGCATTTCGCGTTTCCCGAAGGCGCTTATGTGGATGGCAGCAAGCTGGAGGCACTGAAGCGGCCGTTGCGGGACATTTTCGATGTGCCCGACCTGGCGATCACCGACGACGCCATCGTCAACGGCACCTGGCATGGGCGCGACAACGAGCCTCGTCCGCTAGGGCCGTTTACCGCGCCGCGCATCGATTATTCGCTGCATCGACTGCAGCACTACACGGCCAGCAAGCCCGCGGATTTCCAGAATTTCGTGTTGTTCACGAATTACCAGTTTTACGTGGACGAATTCTGCGCCCGGGCGCGCGCGCTGTTGGCGGATGGCACCGGTGGCTACGAGGCCCTGGTGGAGCCCGGCAACCGGGTGACGGCACGTGGTCAGGTGGAAGCCGAAGACACGGGCGCCACGCCCGTGCGCTTGCCGCAAATGCCGGCCTACCACCTGAAGCGGCCGGGTAATTCCGGCATCACCCTGGTGAATATCGGCGTGGGGCCGTCCAATGCGAAAACCATCACGGACCATATTGCCGTGCTGCGTCCGCATGCGTGGCTGATGCTGGGTCATTGCGCGGGACTGCGGACGTCGCAGCGGCTTGGCGATTATGTGCTGGCGCACGGCTATGTGCGCGAGGATCACGTGCTGGACGCCGATCTGCCGACGTGGGTGCCGGTGCCGCCGCTGGCCGAAGTACAGGTGGCGCTGGAGCAGGCCGTCGAGCAGGTGGCGGGGCTGTCCGGGTGGGAATTGAAGCGCATCATGCGGACGGGCACGGTGGCGACCATCGACAATCGGAATTGGGAACTGCGGGATCATATGGAGCCCGTCCAACGCTTCGCGCAGTCACGGGCGATCGCGCTGGACATGGAATCGGCGACCATCGCGGCGAATGGCTTCCGGTTTCGGGTGCCGTATGGAACCTTGCTGTGCGTGTCGGACAAGCCCTTGCACGGGGAGTTGAAACTGCCGGGCATGGCGACGGAGTTCTACCGGCGCCAGGTGGGGCAGCATCTGCAGATCGGCATGCGGGCCCTGGAACTGCTGGGGGAGATGCCGCCGGAAAGGCTGCATTCGCGCAAACTGCGCAGCTTCATCGAGACGGCGTTTCAGTAGTTTGCCCTTGCGTGCGGGGAAAACGGCGGACCTCCTTGCGGGGTCCGCTTTTTTTTCTGCACTGTCGAGCTACATTTTTTGACGTTTTCGCAGACCTTGGCGTCCGAAAGCATGTTCCATTAGGTCTTTATTTGCCTGGTCTGGTGGCCCTCGACACGGAGGGGCGCGGCCGCGGTAAAGGAGATCGATGGTTTATGGCTACGGCTAACCCTTATTTGCGCGTTACGGCGTTGGTTTCGACTTGCGCGGTGGTGGTGCTGGCGGGATGCGCATCGGACAAGCCGAAGTACGCGGAGACGTTCAGCGACAAGGGAACGTACACGCGCGATTACCCTGTGTCGGGCAAGGACACCTGCGAGGCCGCGCGACGCGCCTTGCTGAGTCAGGGCTATACGATCCAGAAGGCTCAGGAAGATGGCGTGGAAGCCATCAAGAATTTCCAGGAACCGGATCAGAAGCATACGCAGCTGTCCTTGCACGTGGTGTGCGCGCCGGATGGGGCGGATGGGAAGCACAGCACGGCGTTCGTGAACGCGGTGCAGGACCACTACATCATCAAGAAGAACAGCACGTCGGCGGGGGTCGGGCTTAGCGTCCTCGGGTCCGTGTCCATGCCCTTCGGCTCGTCCGACGACTCGCTGTCCAAGATCGCCAGCGAGACGATAGACAAGCCTGATTTCTATAGCAATTTCTTCGATCTGATGGCTCGGTACATGCCCAAGCCGGGCGAAGATGCCGCCGCCGCGGCAGCGAAGGTTCAGGCGGCGAAGGATCAGGCGGCTAAGGATCAAGCGGCTAAGGATCAAGCCGCGAAGGATCAAGCCGCGAAGGATCAAGCCGCGAAGGATCAGGCGGCGAAGGATCAGGCAGCGAAGGATCAGGCAGCGAAGGATCAGGCAGCGAAGGATCAGGCAGCGAAGGATCAGGCGGCGAAGGATCAGGCGGCGAAGGATCAGGCGGCGAAGGATCAGGCAGCAAAGGACCAGGCAGCCAAGGACCAATCAACGCCAGGCACTGGGACGGACTCATCAGGGTCCAGCGCCAATCCGCCCTCCACCAGCACGCCTTGACTCCGGCGGGGGAGCTTTTGGGGGGGCTCCCCCCCAAAAAATACCTCTGTGGTCATCCCCCAGCCCTCTCAAAAGGAATCGTACACTTACGCCCTTTAAAGAATTCGCCGGCCGTTTTTCATGTCTATCACTATCAACGAAGAACTGCGCGCGTACATCGACCCCCTCACCGAGGACGAGTACTCAGCGCTGGAACGCAGTCTATTGGCGGAAGGGTGCCGCGATGCCCTGGTCCTGTGGGGCGACGTTTTGGTGGACGGCCATAATCGCTACGCGATCTGCCAGAAACACGCCATTCCCTTCAGCACCGTCCAAAACCACCGCTTCCAAAGCCTGGAAGACGTCCACCTGTGGATGATCGACAACCAGCTGGGCCGACGCAGCGTGTCGGACTTCCAACGCGGCCTTATGGCGCTGCGCAAGAAGGAAATCATGGCCCTGCGCCGGGTCCGCGCCCAAGCCCGCCGTGCGGCGGAGTCCGAAGGCAATGACAGCGCCACCCTAGGCAGTTCCGCCAGCCAGCAAGGCCATGACGGCGACGACGCCCCGGCCAGCATGCCGACCGACGGCGCTCACCCCGGCGCCGATGACCAGGCCCACGCGGGCGCTGACTACACGCAGGCCGCCGGCACGGAGGCTGCCGCCGACGACGAACCGCCCTGGAATCGCCAGACCATCGCCCGGGTCGCCCGCGTCACCCCGGCAACCCTGACCGCCATCGAGAAAATCCAGAAGACCGGCGCGCCGGAACTGGTCGACGCCATCAAGTCCGGCGTGATCTCCATCAACGCGGCTGCCGCGGTAGCGTCGCTGCCGGCCACGGATCAGGTTGCCGCCGTCGCCGGCGGCAAGAAGGAGCTGCGCGCCGCTGCCCGTCAGGTGCGGGAAGCGCGGGCACCGGCCAAGGCGCCGCGTCCCGATCTGCCCGATCCACCTGCCGACGCCACGCCTGAACAGTTGCAGATCCACAAGTTGATGGGCGAGATCGCCGATCTGAAGGACGAGCGGGACCAGCTGAAAAAGAAGGTACAGCAGCTGACCGTCGCGCTCGCCCAATCCCGCGGCGAGGGAAATGATTGAAAGTTTTGTATGTGTTATGTAACTCGACGTAACATCTAGCTGGCGGGCCGCCTTGGGACGCTATATCCTGCCTGAGCCTATGCAGGGCTGGCGAATAGGCGCCAGGCCGCTGAGGTGTTCGAGGGGAAGGGGTGGGACCATGGATGAAATGAACGATGCCGCAACGGTGAGTCTGGCGCCGCCCCGACCCATGCTATTGCTCAACGAGGCCTGCGCGGCAGCCCGCCGCTGCGAAGCGGACTCCGTGTGCCACGCCGTCGACAAGGCCTTGGGTGAACTGGTCGGACATAAGCTGTTCGCCGTCTATTACCTGTCGCACGAGGCCCGTGAACTGGTAGGCATCTACAGCAGCCGTCCGGCCGATCTTCCGCCCGGCAGCCCGCATCCCATGGGCACGCCGTCTTGGAACGATCTGGTGATCAGCCGGGGACAGCCCTATATCGGCTGCGATGTGGACGACCTGCGATGGGCGTATGACGATGCGCGCCAGATCACGGATCTTGGCTGCACGGCGGTGCTGAACGTGCCGGTCGTCGTCAAGGGCGAGACCGTGGGCATGGTCAGCCTGATGCACGACAAGGGCTGGTACTGCGACGAGCATGTCCAGCTGGCCATGCCTTTCGCTTATCTGCTGGCGCCGGCCCTGGCCGCCGCGCGTCAGTTGGTCGAAGTGGCGGTTTGAACCCCGCGGTTTACGGCCCGCGGGTTGGTCCTCCGCGGTTTGATCCCCGCAGTTTGACACCTACTCAGCGCTGATCTCGATTCGCGCTGTTTCCTCTTCCGCCGTCACCGCCAGCCGCGTACCGGCGGGCAGGGCGCACAGACCGTCCCACGTTTCCGCGTCGGCCACGACGATGGGAACGCGGGCATCGTAAAGCTCGGACGCGACGATGCAGCCCAGCGCCACGATAAGATCCCTGTCCCGCATGACGATGGCGGCCGGCCCCGTGCCATTGCGGATGGCCTCGGCCAGCACGCTGCTGCTGCTGCTCGATCCCTTCGCACGCGCCATCAGCAGGATTACACCAGCCAGGGCAATCCCAAATTGCGGATGGCGCGCTTCGATGATACGTCCGGCATCGGCGTCATAACCGCCCCAGAAGCTGAGTGCTTCGTCCAGCAGGCACAGGGTCCCGGCGCCCGCGCCGGGCACCACGCTTTCGGCGTCCCAGAATTTATTGTCCATCGAATATCACCTTGCCCAGGCGGGCGGATAGCACGCAGTCGCGCAGGCTGCCGTAGGCAACCTGCACGCCGATATTGGCCGGCGCGTAGTGGGCCCATTTGCCCGAGTTGGTCATGACCACGCCGCGCGTGTTCCGCATGATGGGCGTCAGATAGGTACAGGTGTCGGTGACGAATTCCACCCCCGCCTGCCGCAGCCGCGCCGCCAGGCCGCTGGATTCCAGTTCCCAAAGGATGTAGCGGCTGGTGTTGACGTAGAAGTCCACGGCCAGGGGTGCCGGCTGCCGGGCGAGCAGGGACTCGAGCCTCCCGCATTCCTCCAGGGAAAAATGCGGCGTTCCCACGCTGACCGCTGCCAGCGTATCGCCGGGGCGCGCCTGGTTCAGGCTGTCGCGCATGGCGCGCAGGTCGGCAGCGCTGACGTTCAGGGTCTGCCGGGGCGGTGCATCACCAAAGGCTGCCCGCAGGGTGGGCGCTTCGGGTGTCAGGCCGACCGCGTGGAACAGGGCGATGGCGCCGCTGGACGCCGCCGCCGCCCCCAGGGCCTTCAGCTCGTCTTCGCGAGTATCGGCCGGCAGTCCCTCGATGACCGGAATCAGCGTGCCCGCATGGCGGCCCACCCACAGGCCCAGGGCGGCGTACCAGATGTCGCGGCCGTCCGGATCGGCCGGAAAGTCGGCGACCTGGAACAGGCACTGGCCCAGGCGATTTTCCGGCAGATGCAGGCCGCAGTAGGGCGCCCGGCCGGTCAGCGCGGCGCACAGGTCGATGAAATCGCCATAGCGGTTGGTGCGCGCGCCCAGTACCGAGTTGGCGAAGACGATGGCATTGGATTCCGCCCAGGCGATCTGCTGGCCGAGCCGGGGACGGTGCTTGAGCTGGTAAGGCGCGCAGGTAAAGGTGGATTCGCAGCCCAGTTCCAGGTGTGCCTGCATCAGGCGCTCGGCGTCGCGCCGCAGGGTCGCTTCGCCGCGGAACAGTTCCGGGTGGATGAGATCCACCGAACCCACGTTCAGCGTGGTCGGCACCACGACCTTGCCGCCGCCGGCCACCAGCCGCTCGACGAAGTCCAGGCTGGTCTGGCCATGGTAGAGACAGCCGTCGATGTGGGCGCTTTCGATATCGACCAGTTGCCGGGCGCCCATGACACTGGCGCAGCGGACCAGGATGCGCATGGCCAGCGCGGCGGCGGAGCCGTGCCGGCCGTCCAGCAGGGCCTGGTCATGAGGGGTAAGGGTGATCAAACGGTGAACCTCCGGTGCTGGAAAGCGTGCTCGGGGATTTTACCGAGGCAAATGTGGAGTGTAGGCGCCTGCTCAGCTATAACTTTTGGGCTTCAAGAAAGTAACCACAGATTGCATAATTGCGATTGTGACAGTTTGACGAAACAGGCAGAATGCGAGCGCTTCGAGCTTGCTCCCCGCATGGTTCGCTGTTTAGGCAACATCCCAAATTTTAATAAATAGGACGGCACGCGCTTGAGCGCGGTCGGGTCAAGGCAGTGACATATCAAGCAGTGGTGGCGGGTGGCCGCGCGATGAGCCCCTCGTGGCGTGGCCTGGCGCGAGCGCTGATGGCGGCGGCCGTGATGGGAAGCGCCACGCTGGCGCAGGCCGCCTATATCGTGGTCGATACCGGCCACACCCCGCAGCGCCCCGGGGCCACGGGTGCGAGCGGCCGGGTCGAATACCAATACAACCTGGATTTGAGCGGCGCCGTGGCGCATGACCTGATGGCGCTGGACGACCGCGTGAAACGCATATCGGTCAACGGCAAGGATATCGCCCTGAAAGAGCGGCCGCAGCAGGCGCCGGATGCCGATTTCTTCATCTCCATCCATCACGATTCCATGCAGCAGGCCTGGATCGACGCGGGTCGCCAGCGTGAATTCGCCGGCTTTTCGATCTTCGTGTCCCAGCTCAATCCCAATTATGAGCAGAGCCTGAACTGCGCCAAAGCCATCGGTGAGAATCTTCTGGCAGCCGGCGAGAAACCGTCGCTGTACCATGCGACGCCTGTTCCAGGCGAGAACCGGCCGCTGATCGACCAGCGCCTGGGCATACACCGCTTCGACGATCTGGTGGTGTTGAAGAACGCCACCACGCCGGCGGTGCTGGTGGAGGCGGGCGTGATCGTCAATCCGGACGAGGAAAAGCGCCTGGCCGATCCGCAAACCATCACCAAGTTGGCGGGCGCCATCGCGCAAGCCGTGCATGAATGCAACCAGAAACCGTGAAATAGCCACCGATCGCGGTTAGTCCCACCGCGTTCATCTATTTCTTTTCTGGAGACATGACATGAAGCAACTCGTCCGCGGCATCGCGCTGGCCGCCATGACCGGCATGGCTTGCGGGGCGACCGACGCCCGCGCCGCCGGCTGCGCCAAACCGCGCAGCGCCTTCGATCAGGTCTATTGCTCGGGCAATATGTTTTCGCAGACGAATCATGATCTGAACACCGCCTATGCGGACCTGCGCAAGCACATGAAGCCTTCCCAACAGGAAATGTTGAGGAAGGGCCAGAAGGCCTGGATCAGAAAGCGCGAGGAGCAATGCAGCATCGAGAAGCCGGACGGCTACTACGTCAACCTCGATTGCGCGGTGTCCCTGACGCAAGAGCGCCTGAGCTTCATCAAGGAACGCGAACGCGAGTGCAAACGCGGCGGTTGCGAAGACAGCCAGCTGGGCGGGTAGGCCATCCGCCCCAGCCCCCGCAGTGGGCACGTGTCCCGCACCATAAATCTTGAAAAAAGAATAAATCAGAAATATAGTTCTCTAAATGAGATTTAGAGAACCCAATCCTTGGAACTCACCGAACTGGAAATCTTCCGCGCTGTCGCGCTAGAACAGAGCGTGACCCGCGCCGCCCAGCGCCTGGGAAGAGTCCAATCCAACGTGACAACCCGCCTGCGGCAGCTGGAAGACGACCTGGGTGTCAGTCTGTTCCACCGCGACAACAAGCGCATGACCCTGACCCCCGAAGGCCAGGGCATGCTGGACTACGCGGAGCGCCTGCTGGCGCTGGCCGAAGAGGCCCGCCAGGCAGTGCGCGGAGGCACACCAACCGGGCGCCTGCGCCTGGGCTCGATGGAAGCCGCCGCCGCCAGCCGCTTGCCCGGCCCCTTGACACGCTTCCACGAGGCCTGGCCCCAGGTCACAGTCGAAATCCAGACCGGCACCACTCAAGCGTTGGCCGATGCCGTGGCGGAATCCCGCCTGGACTGCGCCATCGTGGCCCACCCGCATACCGGCGCGCCCGCCGCCGCCGACATGCGCGAATTGGCCGAGGGCCTGGAAGGCCGCTACCTGTTCACCGAAGACCTGATGCTGGTAACCCCGCCCGGGCACCCCAAGCCAGCCACGGCCGCTGATCTGCGGGTGCGCCGCCTTGCCGCCTTCGCGCGCGGCTGCACCTACCGCAAGTGCGCCTTGCAGTGGCTGGAAGAGCAGGGCGGCGACCCTGGGCAATGGACCTTGCTGGACCTCAATTCCTATGACTCCATCCTGGCCTGCGTGATGGCCGGCACGGCCGTGGCGGTGCTGCCGCACTCCATGATCGCCATGCGGCGCGTGCCGGATGGCGCGGGAGTCGTGCCGCTGCGGCCGGTGCATAGTTATCTGATCCGGCGCGCGGGCTTCGATACCGCCGCGTTGCGGGAATTCGCCAAGATGCTGGGCGCAGAAGGCCAACCGGGGTCCAACCCAGGCAACCCGGGCAACCCAGGCAACCAGGCAACCAGGCAATCCAGTTCCTGGACACCGCCCGCCCGGAAACCGCACAAGGCCCGCATAAGGTCCCAATAAAGCCGATTTCTTTCTCCCACCTTGCAGGAGACCACCATGTCCTCGTCTTCCACGCCGGTCGCCGGCGCTTCCCTAGCGGCACGGCTGGGGCTGACCGCCCCCATCATCCAGGCGCCGATGGCCGGCACCAGCACACCGGCATTGGCCGCGGCCGTCAGCAATGCCGGCGGCCTGGGCTCGCTGGGCCTGGGCGCGATGAACGCCGCGGCCGCGCAGACCGCCATCGAGCAGACCCGCGCGCTGACCAGCCGTCCCTTCGGCGTCAACGTCTTCTGCCATGCCCCGGCCCAGGCCGACGCCAACGCGGAATCCGCCTGGCTGCGCTACCTTGCGCCAGTGTTCGAGCGCCATGGCGTCACGGCGCCGGCAGCGTTGAAGGAGATCTACACCAGCTATGTCGTCGATGCCGACATGCAGGCCTTATTGCTGCGCGAGAAGCCGGCCGTGGTGAGTTTCCACTTCGGCCTGCCCGCCGTGGAACACATCCAGGCCCTCCGCGCGGCCGGCATCCTGTTGATGGCCACGGCCACCAATCTGGACGAGGCACGTCGCATCGAAGCCGCGGGCATCGACGCCATCGTGGCGCAGGGCATCGAAGCGGGCGGACATCGGGGGTTCTTCGACCCGCGGGCCCATGACGAACAACTGGGCACGCTGGCGCTGGTGCGCCTGCTGGTCAAGCAGACGGGGCTGCCCGTGGTGGCGGCGGGCGGCATCATGGATGGCGCGGGCATCGTCGCGGTGCAGGCCTTGGGGGCGCAGCTGGCGCAGTTGGGCACGGCCTTCGTGACCTGCCCGGAGTCGGCCGCCGATGCGGCGTACCGGCAGAATCTGCTGGGGCATGAGCAGGTCAGCACCGCGCATACGCGGGCGATTTCCGGCCGCGCGGCGCGTGGCGTGCGGAATCAGCTGATGGCCCTGGGCATCGCCGCCGACGCCCCGCCCGCGCCTGACTATCCCATCGCCTACGATGCCGGCAAGGCCTTGCACGCGGCCGCCAAGGCCCGCGGCGAGCACGGCTATGGCGCCCACTGGGCCGGCCAGGCCGCGGCCCTTTCCCGCGCGCTCCCCGCCGCCGAACTGGTCGCGGCCTTGCAGGCCGAACGCAAAGCCACGATACAGGCGCTGACGGCCGCCTGACGCGACTTGGTCGCGGCCTTGTTGGCTGCGGGCAGGCCCTGATCCAAGCGCCGGCGGCCGCGCGTAGCCGCTCGTTCGCTCGGCGCCGGGCGCCGGCCATCCGGCATTGCGGAACATTCCCTCAAACGCGCTCCCAGGCTCTGGCCCGGGAGCGTTTCCCCGCCGGCGCGGGGCGGCGCGCAGCCGCAAAATCGCGCTCCCCAGCTCCAAAAACTAAGCAACCCTTATCTTTCCGCATCGCACCAAAAAAAATCCTCTATTACGTGCTTTTCCAGGGCTAAAGACCTTCGGGCAAAGGTCGTAAAGGAGGGAGTAAGAAAGCGGTGCGTCAACACTCGATTTCTTGGGGCGTCCGGCGGAGACTCCGTGCGCCCGGGTTTTACCCGCGGCCTGCCGGCCGTACCTCGCTGCGTCAGCAGTAATCAAGAGTAGGACAAGAAATCGTCATGCTGAAGAATATGAAGATAGGCGCCCGTCTGGCGCTCGGGTTCGGCCTGGTGCTGGCCCTGGCCATGCTGATTACCGGCATGAGCCTTTGGCGCCTGAGCACGGTGGCCAACGCCACCCGCGCCATGATGGAGCTGCCCCTGGCCAAGGAACGCATGACCAACGACTGGGCCAATTACGTGCTGGTCGGCATCACGCGCACCACGGCCATTGCCAAGAGCACCGATACCTCCCTGGCGCCGTTCTTCGCCGGCGACGCGGCCGAAGGCACACGGGCGTCGCTGGAGATCATGAAGAAGCTGGAACCCCTGATCCAGGACACCGACGAGAAGGCGGTCTACAAGAAGATCATGGACGTGCGCGGCGGCTACGTGAACGCCCGCGACACCATCATGAAGCTGAAGGGCGAAGGCAAGGCGGAAGAAGCCAACAAGATCTTCCTGTCCACCTTCCAACCCGCCTCTGTCGGCTACAGCAAGCTGCTGGCCGAATTCGTCGACGTGCAGCGCAAGCGGCTGGACCTGGACGCCGCCCACATCCAGGAGATCGACCAGGAAAGCCGCCAGCAGCTGATCATCCTGGCCCTGCTGGCCCTGGCCTTCGGCGCCACCTGCGCCTGGCTGCTCACCCGCGGCATCACGCGCCCCCTGGCCTCGGCTCTGGACGCCGCCCGCCGCGTGGCCGACGGCGACCTGAGCAGCGAGATCAAGGTCCACGGCCGCGACGAGACCGGCCAGTTGCTGGAGGCCTTGCAGGGCATGAACGGCAACCTGCGCAACATCGTCGGCCAGGTGCGCGGCGGTACCGATTCCATCGCCACCGCGGCGCGCGAAATCGCCGCCGGCAACCTGGACCTGTCCTCGCGCACCGAAGAGCAGGCCAGCTCCTTGAGCGAAACCGCCGCCACCATGGAGCAGATGACCGTCACGGTGAAGCAGAACGCCGACAACGCGCGCCAGGCCAATCAACTGGCGATGTCGGCGTCGGAAGTGGCCAGCCGCGGCGGCGCCGTGGTGTCGCAAGTGGTCGGGACCATGACCTCGATCAATGAATCGTCGCGCCGTATCGTGGACATTATCGGCGTGATCGACGGCATCGCCTTCCAGACCAACATCCTGGCGCTCAACGCGGCGGTGGAAGCCGCTCGCGCGGGTGAACAGGGCCGCGGCTTCGCCGTGGTCGCCAGCGAAGTGCGCAGCCTGGCGCAGCGCTCGGCCACCGCCGCCAAGGACATCAAGCAGCTGATCAGCGATTCCGTGGCCAAGGTCGACAGCGGTTCCCAACTGGTGAGCCAGGCTGGCGCGACCATGGACGAGATCGTCGAAAGCGTGAAGCGGGTGACCGACATCATGGGCGAGATCAGCGCGGCCACGCACGAACAGACGGGCAGCATCGAGCAGATCAACCTGGCCATCGCGCAGATGGAGCAGGTGACGCAGCAGAACGCCGCGCTGGTGGAAGAAGCCGCCGCCGCGTCGGGCGCCATGCAGGACCAGACGTCGACCTTGGCGCAACTGGTCAGCGTCTTCCGCCTGGCGCAAGGCACGGCCGAGTACGCGGTCGCGCGCCTGACCGCCGCCAAGCACGAATCCGGCGAATACGTGGCCTTGCCCGCATAACGAGTCCAGGCAGTGAGTGATAGACGGTGGATGTAATGCTGAAATTGGACGCCGGGGCGGAGCTGGAAGTGCTGCGCGCCCACGTCCGGCACCTGCAGGGCCGCTTCGACCTGATCATCCAGGCGACCAGCGACGCGCTGTGGGACATGGAGATCGGTGCTTGGGACCTGAATGATCCGCAGTGTCCCTGCTGGCTGTCCGACCAGTTCCGGCGGATGCTGGGCTACGACACGCTGGAAGAGCTGCCCAATTTGCTGTGCAGCTGGTCCTCCCGCCTGCATCCGGACGACAAGGCGCGCACGCTGGGCATCTTCGCCGCGCACATCAATGACCGCACCGGGCAGACGCCTTATGACGTGACGTACCGGCTGCAATGCCGGGATGGCAGCTATCGCTGGATGCGCGCGCTGGGGCGGACGCAGCGCGCGCCGGACGGGAAGGGCCTGCGCGTGGCCGGCGCCATGACCGACATCACGGACAGCATGGTGTTGATGGACCTCAAGCGTTATGCCGAGGACATCGCCGCCCGCTACCGCGACCAGGCCTCGCTGCTGGACAAGACCACCGACGCCATCGTGGTGCGCAGCCTGGAAGGACGCATCCTGTTCTGGAACAAGAGCGCGGAGCGCATGTACGGCTGGTCGCCGGAGGAAGCGACGGGGCGCATGGTGGCGGAGCTGATCTATGACGACCACGCGCTGCTCGACGACATCACCGGCCGCATCCTGACGCACGGCGAATGGCGCGGCGAGATCCGCCACCGGCGCAAGGACGGCACCACCTTTCCGGTGGAAGGACATTGGACACTGGTGCTGGACGAGGCCGGCGAGCCCAAGTCCATCATGGTCATCAATTCGGACATCACGCAGCGCAAGGCCGCCGAACACAAGATCCGGCTGCTGGCGATGTACGACTCGCTGACGGGGCTGCCCAATCGCACCCTGTGCATGGAAAGCCTGGGGCGTGCGCTGGTGGAAGCGCGCATGAACGACGGCATGCTGGCGGTGCTGTTCATGGACCTGAACCGCTTCAAGGAAATCAACGACACGCGCGGCCACGGCGTGGGCGACCAGGTGCTGGTGCAGGTGGCGCGGCGTTTTCAGGCGGTGCTGCGTCCGGGCGAGATCCTGTCCCGCCTGGCGGGTGACGAGTTCATCGTCGCCACGCCGGTGGACGATCGGGCCGCGGCGGCCGACCTGGCGGAGCGCTTACAGAGCGCCTTGCTGGATCCGGTGGCGGCCGCCGATCACACCTTCTTCATGCGTGTGAGCATAGGCATCGCCCTGCATCCGATGGACGGCACCACCATCGACGACCTGCTCAAGCGCGCGGATATCGCCATGTACCGCGCCAAGGCCAGCGGCGTCGGCCATGTGTTCTACGAGCCCGAGATGAGCGACGGCCTGGCCGAGCGCATGGAACTGGCCAAGGACCTGGCGCGCGCCTTGAACAACGGCGAGCTGCAGCTTTACTACCAGCCCAAGGTGCATCTGGACAGCGGCGCCATGGTGGGCGCCGAGGCGCTGCTGCGCTGGTACGATCCGCGGCGCGGCTGGGTCAGTCCGGTGGACTTCATCCCCATCGCGGAGGCCCGCGGCATGATGGCGCCGCTGGGTCGCTGGGTGTTGCGTGAAGCCTGCCGCCAGATGAAGTCATGGCAGCTGGAAGGCCTGCATTTCACGGGACGGCTGGCGATCAACCTGGCCGCGCAGGAACTGGACGACGGCATGTTGGCCAGCAATATCGTCGACATCGTCCGGGCCGCGGATCTGGAGCCGGAGTTCTTTGAACTGGAATTGACCGAAAGCGGCTTGATGGGCGACATCGAGCGTTCGATCGTTGTGATGGCGGCGCTGAAGGCGGCGGGGTTTTCCTTGTCCATCGACGACTTCGGGACGGGTTATTCGTCGCTGGCGTACCTGAAGCGCCTGCCCGTCGACAAGCTGAAGATCGATATCTCCTTCGTGCGCGACATGCTCAACGACCGCCACGACCGCACCATCGTCACCACCATCCTGGGGATGGCGCACAACATGGGCTTGAGCGCCATCGCCGAAGGCGTGGAGCGGGCGGAGCAGGCCGACGCCCTGCGCAATATGGGCTGCGACGAGGCGCAGGGGTATTACTACGGCCGCCCGCAGCCGGCGTCGGTGTTCGCAAGGACGTGGTTGACCGCGCAGCCGCGGGCGTAGTTGCTGCTTAGTGGCTGCGGGGTGGCTGCCTGATCGCTGCGTGAAGGCTCCATGCCGATCCCGCAGCCATGCAGGCGCCTGTCATGGGGGCTGAAGTAAACTTGGCGCGCCGCCAATGCTGGCGCGCCTCGTTTTCTCTCCCCCCTCCGATGAATCTACATACTCTGCGTGAAGAATGGCTGGGCAACGTCCGTGGCGACGTGCTGTCCGGCCTGGTGGTGGCGCTCGCCCTGATCCCCGAAGCCCTGGCATTTGCCGTCATCGCGGGGGTCGATCCGCAGGTGGCGCTGTACGCGGCGTTCTGTATCGCCGTGGTGTCATCCATCGCCGGTGGCCGGCCGGCCATGATCTCCGCCGCCACGGGCGCGGTCGCCTTGCTCATCACCGGCCTGGTCAAGGACCATGGCGTGCAGTACCTGTTCGCCGCGGCGCTGCTGGCGGGCGGTTTGCAGATCGTGGCAGGCCTGTTGCGGCTGGGGGCCTTGATGCGCTTCGTGTCCAGGTCGGTGATCACCGGCTTCGTCAACGCGCTGGCGATCCTGATCTTCATGGCCCAGCTGCAGGAGTTCCATAACGCCCATTGGAGCGTGTATGCGCTGGTGGCGGGCGGCCTGGCGATCATCTACCTGTTCCCGCGCATCACCCGCGCGGTGCCGTCGCCGCTGGTGTGCATCGTCGTGCTCACCGTCCTGGCCGTGTGGCTGCACCTGCCGGCGCGCACGGTGGGCGACATGGGCATGTTTCCGGACAGCCTGCCACATTTCGCGCTGCCGATGGTGCCGTGGACGATGGACACCTTGCGCATCATCTTCCCGTACTCCCTGGCGATCGCCGTGGTCGGTCTGCTGGAATCGCTGATGACGGCCGCCATCGTCGATGATTTCACCGACACCGACAGCGACAAGAACCGCGAGTGCCGCGGGCAAGGTTTCGCGAATATCTTCTCGGGCCTGCTGGGTGGCATGCCGGGCTGCGCCATGATCGGCCAGTCCGTGATCAACGTGAAGTCCGGCGGACGTGGCCGCCTGTCGACCTTCGTGGCGGGCGTGTTCCTGCTGATACTCGTGGTCTTCCTGGGACCGTGGGTGCGGCAGATCCCCATGGCCGCGCTGGTGGCGGTGATGATCATGGTGTGCATCAGCACCTTCAGCTGGAAGTCGCTGGCGAACCTGCGCACGCATCCGCGCAGCTCGTCCGTGGTGATGCTGGCCACGGTCGTGGTGGTGGTCGCCACCGGCAACCTGGCCATCGGCGTGGGGGTGGGCGTGCTGCTCAGCGCGCTGTTCTTCGCGTCCAAGGTGCATCGCATGTTCGCGGTGGAAACCAGCACGCTGGACGAGGGCCGGGCGCGCCGCTATGCCGTGCGCGGCGAAGTGTTTTTCGCGACGTCGCAGGCCCTGGTGGCCGAGTTCGACTTCAAGGAGCCCGTCGAGCGCGTGATCCTGGACCTGGAAGGCGCGCACTTCTGGGACATCACCGCAGTCGATGCGCTGGACCGCGTGGTCCACAAATTCCGCCGCCACGGCGTGGCCGTCGAAGTGCTGGGCTTGAATCGCGCCAGCGCGACCATGGTCGAGAAATTCGGCACCCACGACAAAGGTGGCGCGGCGCCGGCGGCGGGGCATTAGGGCCTGATAACGCTGGAACAATAGCTCCTGGAACAATGGCTCCAGGACCAATGGTTCCTAGAACAGCCCCAGCTGCCCGTCCGTCAGTTGCGTGAAATCATCGCCGACAAAGGCCAGGATGGCGTCGGCGATGGGCTGCAGCTGCTTCGTCACGTAGTGCTCGTAGTCGATGCCGGCCTGGCGGTTCTCCAGGGGCTCGGGGCCCGTTAGCGTCATCACGTAGCTGATCCAGCCGCCGTTCTGGTATTGCATGGGCCGTTGCTGGCGCTGGTTGTACTCGTCGGCACTGCGCGCGGCGCGCACATGGGGCGGCACGTTGCGTTCGTAATGGTCCAGGCGGCGGCGCAGGCGCTTGCGGTAGACCAGCAATTCGTCCAGTTCGCCGGCGCGGGTACGGCGCACGAAATCGCGGATGTAATCGCGGTAAGGTTCGCGCTTGAAGATGCGCAGATACAGCTCCTGCTGGAATTGGCGCGCCAGCGGCGACCAGTCCGTGCGTACGGATTCCAGACCCTTGAACACCACTTCATCGCTGCCGTCCGCGCGCCGCACCAGGCCGGCGTAGCGCTTCTTGCTGCCTTCCTCGGCGCCGCGCACGGTGGGCATCAGGAAACGCTGGAAGTGGTTTTCGTACTGCAGCTCCAGGGCGCTTTCCAGGCCATACTCCTGCCGCAGATGCTCGCGCCACCACAGGTTGATGCCGGCGACCAGCTCGCGGCCGATGCGCGCCGCGTCGTCCTCGGCCCGGGCGCGGCCCAGCCAGACGAAGGTGGAGTCGGTGTCGCCGTAGATCACGATATGGCCCTGGGCCTCGATCAGCTCGCGCGTGCGCTGCATGATGTCGTGGCCGCGCAGGGTGATGGATGAAGCCAGCCGCGCATCGAAGAAGCGGCAGCCGGGCGAACCCAGCACGCCGTACAGCGAGTTCATGATGATCTTCAAGGCCTGCGACAGGGCCTTGTTGCCCGCGCGCTTGGCGGCATCGCGGCTGTCCCAGATGCGTTCCACGATGGCGGGCAGGCTGTGGCGCGTGCGCGAGAAGCGCGCGCCGGCGTAGCCCGCCACCGAGGCGTCCGCGCCCGGCTGGCGCAGGCCTTCGATCAGGCCCACGGGGTCGATCAGGAAGCTGCGGATGATGGACGGGTACAGGCTCTTGTAGTCCAGCACCAGCACCGATTCATACAAACCGGGACGCGAGTCCATGACGAAGCCGCCCGGGCTGGCGCGCGGCGGCTGCGCGCCCAGGCGGGGCGCCACGAAGCCGTTGCGATGCATCAGGGGCAGATACAAGTGCTCGAAGGCCGCCACCGAGCCACCGCTGCGATCGGCGGCCAGGCCGGTGACGGTGGCGCGTTCCAGCAGGAAGGTCAGCAATTCCGTCTTGTCGAAGACGCGGGTGACCAGCTCGCAGTCCTGCAGGTTGTAGCGGGCCAGGGCCGGCTTGTCCTGCGCGAACATGCGGTTGATCTCGTCCATCCGGTGGTAGGGATCGTCGATGGCCTTGCCGGTGCCCAACAGGCTTTGCGCCACGTATTCCAGGCTGAAGGAAGGGAAGCTCCAGGTGGCCGAGCGCAGGGCTTCGATGCCGTCGATGATCAGGCGGCCGGCCGCGGCGGCGAAATAGTGCTGCGGGCGGGCGCCGTGCTCGCGCCATTCCATGACCGCGCCGCCGCGGCCCAGGCGCAGGGGGATGCCCAGGCGCTGTGAGTGTTCATGCAGCACGCGCAGGTCGAACTGCACCACGTTCCAGCCGATTACGGCGTCGGGGTCGTGACGGGCCAGCCAGTCGTTCAGGCAACGCAGCAGCGCGCCGCGGTCGGTGCAGTATTCGAGATCGAAGTCCTGGCCGTCGGCGCCGGCGACCCGTTCCGTGCCGGCCGTCTGTCCCAGCATATAGACCTGGCGTTGTCCGCAGCCTTGCAGACCGATGCAATAAAGATTGCCGCGCTGGTCGGTTTCGATGTCCAGCGACACCAGGCGCAATGTGGGGCGATAGTCAGGTTCCGGCTTCAGGGATGCGTCCAGGACGACGCCGCCGGCATCGAGCTGGCCGGTGACCCGCAACGGCGCCGTGATGAAGCGTTCCATCAGGTAGCGTTCGGGCGGGCGGATGTCGGCTTCGTAGACATCGACGCCGGCTTCGAGCAGACGTTTTTCCAGGCGCATCATCTGGCGTTGCTGCTTGCAGTACAGGCCCAGCACGGGGCGGTGCTGAAAATCCTGCAGCGCCAGGGGCCGCAATTCGCCATCAGTTTCCCCACGCAGGGCTTGTTCGGCCTGGGCTTGCTGCGCTGCCGGGATGAAGGCCACCGACGGCTGCGGCGGAACCCTGACGAGTAGCGGGCCGGTGTCGGTGGCCAGCCAGTATTCGACTTCGGTGCCCGTGGGCGTGTCGCGCCAATGCCGGGTCAGCAGGAAACCCTGGCGGGAGAATTCGGGAGGCATGGCCGGGGCGGATATACTGTTCATGGATACAGTATTTTGCCATGAGCCCGTCAGATTCCCCGTCCGCCCGTTTTTTTCCCTTGAATGCTTGCGCCGAGGCAGGCCCGGGCGCCCGTGCGCACGGGGCGGAGGCCGCCGCCATCATCGACGCCGCCGCCCGCCTGGCGCGTCCCGCCGGCGAAGACGGCCCGGATCCTCACTACTATCTGCGCAATTTCGCTTTTGCCCTGGCCTGGATCGCCGAGCGTTACGGGGATCTGCTGGACGCTGACGAGCGGGCCTTTCTTCATGACTATGCCGGACTGCCGCGCCCGTCGCAGGCTTTGCTGGCCCGCATGCTCATGCGTAAGGGGCCGTATTTCCGTGGGGATACGCTGCACTACGCCGAAATCGGCGATCCCGGCGCCGCGCTCGGGCCCTTGCTGGCTTTGGGCTGGCTGGACGCGGATCCCGAGTTGACCCTGGACGCGCTGTTCGCGGTGCTGCGCCAGGCGGAACTGGCGCGTTTGTTCGCGGGGGTGGCGCCGGCCCGCCTGTCCAAGGCGCGGCTGCTGGCCCATTTACGGGAGCAGGGCGGGCATGCCGACCCCAAGGCCTGGCGACTATGGCTGGCCGAGGGCGCTGCCGACACGATGGGCATCGAGGTGCTGGAGGTCCGCATCACGGCCCTGGCCGAGCGCTTCCGCCTGATGTTCTTCGGCAATTTGCGCCAGGACTGGACCGAGTTCGTCCTGGCCGACCTGGGCATCTTCCAGTACGAGCGCGTCGAGTTTCCCGCCGCGGCAAGGGCTTTCCAGGTGCGCGCCGATATCGATACGTACTTGCGGCTGCAACGCCTGCGCGAGCGCTTCGATGACGATGCTGATGGCGACATCCTGGACGCCTTGCTCGCGGAAGCGCCGGCCCATCCCTGGGTGGGGCGGCGGCGCGCCAAGCTGTTGTTCGCCCTGGGGCGGGCGCGCGAGCGCAGGCAGGACTGGGACGGTGCGCTGGCGTGCTACCAGCCCTGCGCCTATCCCGGCGCCCGCCATCGCACGTTGCGGGTGCTGGAGCAGCGGGGCGCGGATGCTGAGGCCCTGGCCCTGGCCGAAGCCGCCCTGGCCGCGCCCGAAAGCGAAACCGAGTCCCAGTTGTTGCAACGCCTTATTCCGCGGCTGCGGCGTCGTCTGGGGCAAGGCCTTGCGACGCCAGCGCGACGGACGGCAGTCACCATGTGGGACTTGAACCTGCCACGTCCCCAAGACGGGCGCTCCGTGGAATACGTGGTGCGTGATCATCTGGCATCCGCTGACGGGCCGGTCTACTACGTCGAAAACACCTTGATCAATGCCTTGTTCGGGCTGCTGTGCTGGCCGGCCATTTTCGAACCCGTGGCGGGGGCGTTCTTCCATCCCTTTCAGCGCGGACCGGCGGATCTGTACGATCCCGGCTTCGCGGGCGCGCGGCGGGCGGCCTTCGATGCCTGCCTGGCGCGGCTGGATGACGGCAGCCATGCCGACGTGATCCGCGCGAACTGGCGCGACAAGGCCGGTCTGATTTCGCCTTTCGTGGCGTGGGGCGCCCTGGATGAGGGCTTGCTCGACGTGGCCTTGCACTGCCTGCCGCCCCGGCATATGAAGCTCTGGTTCACGCGCATCCTGGCGGACGTCAAGACCAATGCCAGCGGTTTGCCTGACCTGGTGCGCTTCTGGCCGGCCGAGCGGCGCTATGCGCTGATCGAGGTCAAAGGGCCGGGCGATCGGCTGCAGGACAATCAGCTGCGCTGGATCGCGTACAACCACGCGAATGGTATTCCCGTGCAGGTTTGCCGGGTGGCGTGGGCGGAGGCGGCCGCGTGAGCTATACCATCGCCGTGCGGGCCCTGTGCGAGTTCACCGCGCGCGCGGGCGACCTGGACACCCGCTTCACACCGGCGCCGACCGGGCAGGAAGGCACTGCCGGCCACCAGGCCGTCGTCGCCCGCAGGGCCGCCGGTTACGAAGCGGAAGTCGCCCTGGAAGGGTTTTATCGGCCGACGGATGGTGTCGCCGCGGGCGTGCCGGGCGCAAGCGCTGGCGATGTCGCGACGGACGCCGGCGACGCCGTCACGCTGCGTGTGCGCGGCAGGGCGGATGGCTACGATCCTGGCAAGCATCGGCTGGAGGAGATCAAGACGCGGCGCGCATCGGCGGATCGCGTGCCGGACAATCAGCGGGCCGTGCATTGGGCGCAGGCCATGGTCTATGGACATCTGCTTTGCCTGGCGCGCGGCTTCGCCGATCTGGAAGTGGCGCTGGTGTACTTCGAACTGGGCACCCAGGAAGAAACCGTGTTGACGCGCGCGTGTTCCGCGGCGGAGCTGGCGGCCTTCTTCAACGAACAGTGCCAACGCTTCCTGGCCTGGGGCCAACAGGAATCCACGCATCGCGACGCTCGCGATACAACCCTGCGCGGCATGGCCTTTCCGCAGGCCGCGTTCAGGCCGGGGCAACGCGAACTGGCCGCGGCCATCTATCGCGTCGCGCGCGACGGCAAGCCCTTGCTGGCGCAGGCGCCGACAGGCATCGGCAAGACCTTGGGCAGTCTCTTCCCCATGCTCAAGGCCATGCCCGCGGCGCCGCTGGATCGTGTGTTCTTTCTGTGCGCCAAGACGGCCGGCAGGCAGGCGGCCCTGGATGCGGTGGCGAAGGTGCGCGACGCGTCGCCTTTGCTGCCCTTGCGCACGCTGGAGCTGGCGGCTCGTGAACAGTCCTGCGTCTATCCGGGCCGCGATTGCAATGGTGAAGACTGCCCGCTGGCGCGCGGTTTCTACGACCGCCTGCCGGCCGCGCGCGCCGAAGCGGCGCTGGCGCCGGTGCTGGACCGGCCGGCTTTGGCCAGCATTGCCGCGGGGCACGGCATCTGCCCGTACTACCTGGGTCAGGAGATGGCGCGCTGGTCCGACGTGGTCATCGGAGACTACAACTATTACTACGACTACAACGGCCTGCTGCATGGCTTGACGCAGGCTTTGCAATGGCGCGTCGGCGTGCTGGTGGACGAGGCCCACAACCTGGTCGAGCGTGCCCGCGGCATGTATAGCGGACAACTGTCGGCCGCGCAGCTGTCGCTGGCGCGGCGGGCGGCGCCGAAGTTTCTGCGCAAGCCTTTGGATAACTTGCGCAGGGTGTGGCGCGCCAGCCTGGGTGAGCGGGCGGAGGAGGGCTATCGGGTCTATGACGATCTGCCGGGCGGCCTGCTGACGGCTTTGCAGCGTACCGGCGCCACGCTGGCGGAGTACTTTGCCGAGCCCGCGGCCGAGGCGGAAGAGGACCTGCTGACGTTCTATTTCGACTTGCTGCGGTTCTTGCGCCTGGCGGAAAGCCATGGCGCGCACTCGCTGTTCGATGCGATGCCGGCCGAGCCGGAGCGAGGTGCGGGGGCCCGGGTCGGCCGCGAAATCGCTTCCGTCGGTGCGCGGGCGGATGGGGCCGGCCTGGCACAGGCCGCGGGCGTCGCGCTTCCGCAGGCAAAGCAGCGGGCGCAGGCATTGGAGACGCTGTGCGTTCGCAATGTCATTCCAGCGCCGTTCCTGACGCCGAAGTTCGCCGCCGCGCATGCGACGGTGCTGTTTTCGGCGACCTTGAGTCCCGCGCATTTCTATCGCGATACTTTGGGCCTGCCCGCGGACTGCCCGTGGGTGGATGTGCCGGGTCCGTTCCAGCGGGACCAGCTTGCGATCCATCTGGTGGATCGCGTATCGACGCGGTTTCGCGACCGGGCGGCGTCGGTGGCGCCTATCGTCGACCTGATGGCGCGAGCTTATGGCCAGCAGGCGGGTAACTATCTGTGCTTTTCCAGCAGCTTCGATTATCTGGCGCTGTTGGCGGAGCATCTGGCGCGTACGCATCCGGGGATACCGATGTGGCGGCAGGCGTCGGGGATGGATCCCAAGGCGCGCGCGGAGTTTCTGGATCGTTTCGTGGCGGATGGGCAGGGGATAGGGTTCGCGGTATTGGGTGGGGCGTTTGGTGAAGGGGTGGACTTGCCGGGGTCCCGGCTTATCGGCGCGTTCATCGTTACGTTGGGACTGCCGCAGATGAATCCGGTCAACGAAGAAATGATGCGCCGCATGCAGGCGCGCTTTGGCCAGGGCTACGACTACACGTATCTCTATCCCGGCCTGCGGAAAGTGGTGCAGGCCGCCGGCCGTGTGATCCGGTCTGAAGCCGACCGCGGCAGCGTGTACCTGATCGACGACCGCTACCGCCGCCCGGAGGTACGCCGCCTGCTGCCCACGTGGTGGGAGGTATAGCCCCCCGTACCGCGCGCCCCCCAAGGGGCGGCACTGGCGGACCGGCGAAGCCGGCTCCGCCATGCCTGCGATTGACGAGACCTGTGCATTGCACAGGTTTTTTTTTGGACAAACGCAGGGCCACGCGGCCGGCGGCGCGCCCCGCGCGCGCCACGCATGCCTACGCCCCGTCAGGGGCGCGGGCACTCCATCTCCCCATCGGGGAAATCCCTAGCTGCACCGGTAGCGCCAGGCTATATAGAATGATTTTTATAGAATACTCAGGTATCGAAGAACAATACCTAAGCCAAACGAATAAAAGCACCCTGGCAAACAGCACCCAAACAGGTATCCCACCCCATGCAAGCAAACGAGTACACCTCCCTGGACGGCCTGGCCCTGGCGGATCTGCTCCACCGCAAGGAAGTCACCTCCCTGGAACTGATGGAAGCCGCCATCGCGGTGGCGCGCGAGCGCGGACCAGCCCTCAACGCGCTTACCTACGAACGCTACGACGAAGCCCTGCAATGGGCGCGCGACTGGCAAGCCACCGGCCCCTTCCGCGGCATTCCTTTCCTGCTGAAAGACTCCGGCTTCGCATCGCGCCGTTTCCCGTCCAGCCTGGGCTCGCGGCTGTTCAACGACATGACCTACACCTACGACGCCACCGTCGCGAGCCGTTTCGAGCAAGCCGGGTTGATCCCCTTCGCCCGCTCCACGGTGTCGGAACTCTGCATGGGACCCTCCACCGAAGCCGTGCGTAACGGCGGCGCCACGCTCAACCCCCGCGACCTGACCCGCTCCGTGGGCGGGTCCAGCGGCGGCGCCGCGGCGGCCGTCGCCGCCGGCATCGTGCCGGTCGCGCATGGCAGCGACGGCGGCGGCTCCATCCGTATCCCCGCTGCGTGCTGCGGCGTCTATGGCCTCAAGCCCTCGCGCGGCCGCGTCCCCATGGGACCCGCGCGTGGCGAAGGGTGGGGCGGCATGGCGTCGGACGGCGTGCTCACCCGCACGGTGCGCGACACTGCAGCGGCCATGGACGCCATCAGCGGCTACGAACGGGGCGCGCCCTATGCGGCGCCCCCCAAGCCGGATTCCTACCTGGACACGATCGGCGAGCAGCATGCGACGCCCTTGCGCATCGCCGTCTGGCGGCGCGGCTGGAATGACATCGAACCCGCCCCCGAGTGCCTGGCGGCCCTGGAGCGCACGGTCGCATGGTGCCGCGAACTGGGCCATGAAGTGGTCGACGCGACGGTCCCGGACCTCGACTACAGCGGTTTCGTGCGGGCTCATGGCACCGTGCTGGCCACCAATATCGTCATCGCCGTCGATGCTCGCCTTCAGGTGCTGGGCCGCAGCCTGCGCGACGACGACATCGAGCCCGTGCTGCGCGACGGCTACGAAGTGGGCAAGGGCCTGCACGCCACGCAGTACGCCGATTCGATCACGCGTTTCCATGCGATCAGCCGCATCATCGAAAACGCCATGGCCGGCTTCGACGTGGTGCTGACGCCGACGCTCACGCAATTGCCGGCCAAGCTGGACGAACTGGGCCTGAACCGGGGCGGCTTCTGGGATTTCCGTAGCAAGGTGTCCCGCTACGCCACATTCCTGGCCGTCATCAACGCCTCGGGCCAACCCGCGGCCAGCCTGCCCTTGAACTGGACGGCCGACGGCGTGCCGGTGGCCTCGCAACTGATCGGCCACTTCGGCCGCGAAGACGTCATCTTGCGCCTGTCCGCACAACTCGAACGCATCGCGCCCTGGGCCCAGCGGCCCATCGTGCTGCCGGCCTGAGCCAACCAACCCGCGTCCGGAAAACACCCGGAAACGCACCGACAACGCAACGACAACAAGGGGAAGTCATGCACATCAACAAGCTTCATGCCGCCGCGCTCTGGTGCGCGGCCCTCATCGTGCCGATGCTGGCGCCGGCCGCGGTCCATGCTGAAACCAAGGCCCGCATCGTCATGCACGCCCCCTTGCGCGTGCTCGATCCCATCCTGACGCCGGCCTACATCACGCGCAACCACGGCTATCTGATCTACGACACGCTGTTCGCGATGGACGCCCAGTCGCGGCCGCAGCCGGAAATGGTCGATACCTGGAAGGTGTCCGACGACAAGCTCACGTACACCTTCACGCTGCGCCCCGGCTTGAAATTCCATGACGGCGCGCCCGTCACCGCCGACGACGTGGTGGCATCCCTGCAGCGCTGGGAAGCCGTCGACATCGTCGGGCGCCGCCTGAAAGGCGCCACCGACACGCTGACGGCCAGCGACGCCAACACCTTCACGTTGAAACTGAAGCAGCCCTTCGGCCTGGTGCTGGACGCGCTGGCACGCCCGAGTTCGGTGGTGCCCTTCATCATGCCCAAGCGCATCGCGCAGACGCCGCCCACGACCGCCATCACGGAATACATCGGCTCCGGGCCCTACAAGTTCGTGGCCGCCGACTTCCAGCCTGGCGTCAAGGCCACCTACGTCAAGTTCACCGACTATGTGCCGCGCAAGGAGCCCGCCAGCGGTTTCGCCGGCGGCAAGGTCGCCACCCTGGACCGCATCGAGTTGGTCAACATCTCGGACGCGCAGACCGCCGTCAACGCCTTGCGCAACGGCGAGATCGATTTCGTCGAGGACGTACCGCCCGACCTGATGCCGCAACTGCAGGACGCCAAGGGCATCACCCTGAAATCCTTCGGCAAGAACAGCATGATGTTCACGCTGCGCATGAACTGGCTGCAGCCGCCCTTCAATAATCCGAAGGTGCGCCAGGCCGCGTTGGCGGCTCTGAACCAGAGCGACTTCCTGGAAGCGCAGATCGGCGACGCCAAGGTCTATCAACTGTGCGGCGCCGTGCTGTCCTGCGTGTCGCCTTACTCGTCCGAAGAGGGCGCCACCCAGGTCAAGGCGCCGGATCTCAAGCACGCCAGGCAGTTGCTGAAGGATAGCGGCTACAAGGGCGAGAAGGTGGTGATCCTGCATGCGACGGATCTGCCCATTTTCACCAACATCGCGCCGGTTACCGCCGACGCGCTGCGGGCGATAGGCATGAACGTCGAGGTGCAATCCATGGACTTCACCACGCTGCTGGCCCGCCGTACCAAGAAGGATCCGGTGGAGCAGGGCGGCTGGAGCATTTTCCAGTCCAACATGACCAGCCTGGAGCTGATGTCGCCAGTGGGCAATCCCAATCTGGACGGCGGCGGCGACAAGGGCTATCCCGGCTGGACCAAGGACGAGGTGATGGAAGATCTGTGCAACCGTTTCGCCGCCACCAGCGACGAGGCCGAGCGCAAGACCCTGGCCCTGGAGATCCAGCGCCGTTCCTACGCCCAGGTGATGTTCGTGCCGCTGGGCGGCTATTCCAAGTTCAAGGGCTATGACGCGAAGTTCGCCAACATGGTGGACGCGCCGGTTCCCCTGTTCTGGTCGAAGTAAGCGTCAGGAGCGCTACCTCTCATGTTCAACCTGATCCTCAAGCGCCTGCTGGCGGCCATCCCGGTCATGCTGGTGGTGGCAACGGTGGTTTTCCTGCTGCTGCGCCTGGCGCCCGGCGATCCCGCGCGCATCATCGCCGGCGATATGGCCAGCGAGCAGACCGTGGCCGAGATCCGCGCCGACATGGGCCTGGACCAGCCCATGGCCACCCAGTACATGCTGGCCATGGGCGCCTTGCTGCGCGGCGACCTGGGCGCGTCCGTGCTGTCCAAGGAACCCGTCAGCAAGCTGATCGGCCAACGCCTGGGGCCGACCCTGGCCCTGGCGCTGTGCGCCATCCTGGTGACGGTGGCGTCGGCCGTGCCTCTGGGTGTCATGGCGGCATGGTGGCATGGCCGCCTGATCGACCGGCTGACGCTGGCTGCCACCACCTTGGCGTTCTCCATCCCCGCCTTCGTCGTGGGCTATCTGCTGATTCTGCTGTTTTCGGTCAAGCTGGGCTGGCTGCCGGTGCAGGGCTATGCCAGCGTTGCCCAGGGCTTCGGTGTGTTCGCGTACCACATGGCCTTGCCCACCATCACCCTGGCCGTGGTCTTCATCGCCCTGATCACCCGCATCACGCGCGCCAGCATGCTGGACGTGCTGGGCGAGGACTTCGTGCGCACGGCGCGCGCCAAGGGCGTGTCGGAGCGCTATGTCCTGTACCGCCATGCGCTGCGCAACGCCGCGGTGCCCATCGTCACGGTGGTGGGCCTGGCGTTGACGACCATGATCAGCGGCGTGGTGGTGACGGAGACCATCTTCAACATTCCCGGCGTGGGCCGGCTCATCGTCGACGCCGTGATGGCGCGCGACTATCCGGTGGTGCAGGGGACGATCCTGTTCTTCTCCTTCGTCTACGTGTTCATCAATCTGGCGATCGATCTGGCGTACGTGCTGCTCGATCCGCGTATCCGTTATTGATCCGGGTTAGACCTATGACCGTGAAGTCTCTTGCTGGAGCCTCGCTCCCGGCGCCGCGGGTGTCCCGCCTGCGCCTTGCCGTCTCCGTGCTGGCGCGCGACCCCTGGATGCTGGGCGGCCTGCTGCTCTTGCTGGTCCTGGTGGCGGGCGCTGTGCTGGCGCCTGTCATCACCTGGCACGACCCCGCCAGCCTGGCGCCGCGCATGCGCCTGAAGCCCTTCAGCGCCGATTATTGGTTCGGCACCGACTCGCTGGGGCGCGATCTGTTCTCCCGCGTGCTGTATGGCGGCCGCCTGTCCATCACCCTGGCGGCCCTGGTCAGCGTCATCTCCGTGATCGCCGGGCTGGCGCTGGGCGTGCTGGCCGGCTATTTCCGGCGACTGGACGCGGTGATCATGCGCATCATCGACGGCATCATGGCGATCCCCGGCCTGCTGCTGGCCATCGCCATGGTGGCCCTGGGCGGCGCCACGATACCCACGATGGTCACCGCCATCGCCATTCCGGAGATTCCCAGGGTGGCGCGCCTGGTGCGCAGCGTGGTGCTGTCAGTGCGCGAGGAGCCTTATGTGGAGGCCTCGCTGGGCATGGGCACGCCGGTGTGGAAAGTGTTGTGGCGCCATGTGCTGCCCAGCACCATCAATCCGCTGGTGGTGCAGGCCACTTTCATCTGCGCGTCGGCCATCCTGATCGAAGCCGTGCTCGGTTTCCTGGGACTGGGCTTTCCGCCGGAGATTCCCAGCCTGGGCAGCATCATCGCCGAGGGGCGTCCGTACTTCCAGCGCGCGCCGTGGATCGTGCTGTATCCGGGCCTGTACCTGGCGTTGTTGATCTTGTCGGTGAACCTGTTCGGCGATGGCTTGCGCGACCGCCTCGATCCCCGCATGGCCCGTAAACGGAAAGGCTGAACCATGTCTTCTCATCCCATACTTGAAATCCGCGATCTCAAGGTGCGCCTGCCGGGCTCGGGCGACCGCCGTTATGCGGCCGAGGGCATCAGCCTTGCCGTGGGCGAACGCGAGATTGTCTGCATCGTCGGCGAGTCGGGCTCCGGCAAGTCGGTTACCGCCGGTGCCGTCATGGGCCTGCTGCCCAAGGATGTGCTGCACCGGGAAAGCGGGCAGATCCTGCTGTCCGGCAAGGACATCACGAATGCCTCCCTGAGCGAGCTGCGCGCGCTGCGCGGCGACCGCATGGCAATGATCTTCCAGGAGCCGATGACGGCGCTGAACCCGCTCATGAAAGTGGGTGATCAGGTGGCCGAGATCTTCCAGTTTCATGGCCCCGCACTAAGCGCTCGGGACATCGATAGCCGGGTGCTGGACCTGCTGGCCGATGTCCGGCTGCCTGCGCCGGAAACGCTGCGCCATGCGTATCCGCACCAGTTGTCCGGCGGCCAACGCCAACGGGTGATGATCGCCATGGCGCTGGCGATGGAACCGGCGCTGATCATCGCCGATGAACCGACGACGGCATTGGATGTGACGTCGCAGGCCCAGGTGCTGCGTCTGTTGCATGGCCTGCGCGAGCGGCACAACACGGGCATCCTGTTCATCACCCATGACTTCGACGTGGTGGCCGAGATCGCCGATCGGGTGATCGTGATGCAGAGCGGCCGCATCGTGGAAAGCGGCAGCGCCGCCGACGTGCTGGCCAATCCGCAGCATCCTTACACACGCAAATTGCTGGATGCCGTGCCCAAAGGGCATTTCGGCGCCAGCGAAGCGGCGGCGGCGCGGCTGCCGCTGCTGCAGGTGGAGAACCTGGGCATGCGTTTCGAGACCACCAGCCTGCTGCGTGGCAAGCGGCGGGTGGTCGATGCACTGGTCGATGTGTCGCTGACCCTGGGCGAGGGTGAAACCTTGGGCGTGGTGGGGGAGTCGGGCTCCGGCAAGACGACCCTGGGCCGTTGCCTGGCGCATTTCGCGCATCCGACCAGCGGGCGCATCCTGATGCAGGGCCAGGATATCTCGCGCTTGACGCGGGGGCAGTGGCGGCAGTGGTGCAAGCGGATTCAGATGGTGTTCCAGGATCCTTATCGGTCTTTCAATCCGCGGGTGACCATCGGCAAGGCCTTGGCCGAAGGGCCCATGAATTACGGGGCGACGGCGACGCAGGTGCGCGAGCGCATGCTGGAGATGCTGGATCTGGTGAGCATCGATGCCAGCGCGCTGGAGCGCTATCCGCACGAGTTTTCCGGCGGGCAGCGGCAGCGCATCTCGATCGCGCGGGCCTTGATGATGGAGCCGGAGATCCTGGTGGCCGACGAAGCGGTGTCGGCGCTGGATGTCTCCGTACAGGCGCAGATCCTGGACTTGCTGGAAACCGTGCGGGAGCGGCTGGGGTTGAGCATGATCTTCATCACGCATGACCTGCGGGTGGCGGCACGCCTGTGCCATCGCATCGCCGTGATGCAGCGGGGCCGCCTGATGGAAATCGGCACCGCCGAGGAGGTCTTCAGCCGGCCACGCAGCGACTACACGAAGGAGCTGCTTGCCGCGATCCCCGGGCAGCAGTTGGGCGCCGCCGCCCTTGTGCCTGCATAGGTGTTTATTTTATGTGGGGGCGGAGCCCCCCACGCCCCAGTGGGGGCCGCCCTCCAGGCGGGCTCCTAAGGCGGGGCTCCGCTCCACGGGGGCCATCGCATGAAACAAGCTGCCCCCAACGGGGGCTATGGGGGCGGAGCCCCCATGAATCAAAAAACAGTCTTCCTTCGAGAAAAAGGATATCCGTGACCCGCGTCGCCCTGCTAAGCCACTCCGCCAACCTGGCTTACTTCCAACCGCTGCTCAACGAACTCGACCCCACGCTGAGGATCACGACCTGGCCCGACCAAGCCTGCCTGGAAGCCGACATCGCCGTCTGCTGGAACTCGCCGCCCGGCATCTACGCAAAGATGCCGCAACTGCGCTTGATCCACAGCATTGCCGCGGGTGTCGACAACGTGCTGGCCGGCCAGGATGCCCGCGACCTGCCGGTCTGCCGGGTGGTCGACCCCATGCTGGCGCAGGGCATGCTGCAATACGTCCTATGGGCCGTCCTGCACTTCCATCGCAAGCTGGACGTCGCCATGGCCAACCAGCGCCAGGCCATGTGGAAGCGCCCGCCTCAGCAAGCCGCCAAAGACTTCCGCGTGGGCCTGATGGGTCTGGGCGAACTGGGCGGCCTCATCGGCGCCACCTTGCCCACCCTGGGCTATACCGTCAACGGCTGGTCCCGCAGCCCGCGCGAACTGCCTGGCGTGCGCATGTTCAGCGGCGCCGACGGCTATGAGGCCTTCCTCGGCCAGACCGACCTGCTGGTGTGCCTGCTACCCCTCACCGACAGCACGCGCGGCATCCTCGATCGCCGTACCTTCGCGGCCCTGCCGCCGGGCGCCGCCGTGGTCAATTGCGGCCGTGGCGAACATCTGGTCGTGGACGACCTGATCGCCGCCCTGCAGTCGGGCCACCTGCGTGGCGCCGTACTTGACGTCTTCACCCAGGAACCGCTGGCCACCGATCATCCGCTATGGCGCACGCCCGGTGTGGTGGTGACGCCGCACATGGCGACCATGGCGGCGTCCGCGACCGTGGCCGCGCAGATCGTCGCCAACATCCATCGCCTGCGCGACGGCCAGGCACTGGTCAACCAGGTCGATATGGAAAGAGGCTACTGAGTCCGCCGCATGCCGCCGCAAGCTAGCCGCAATCATCCGCGTGAATCCCGACAGCTCCTGAACACAGCCAAGCCCAATAACCCCGATATCCCCATAACTCCGAAAACGCCGAGAACCTCCATGTACATCGAAGATCCCGCCTTCACCATCCCCACCGGCAAGCCGGCCCCCGTCGACCCGCAGATCGCCGAATTCATGCGCCTGATGGCCAAGGACGCGTCGCAGTATCCGCGTCGCGACACCATCGCCATTGAAGAAGGCCGCGCCAACGCCGAGAAAGTGCGCCTGCCCTGGGCCCAGGGCGGTCCCGCCATGGCGCGCACCGTCGAACATCGCGTCGGCACCCGCTACGGCACCCACCTGCGTGTGCGGGTCCACTATCCCAGGGAGCGCAAGCTGACCGGCGCCCTGGTCTACATCCACGGCGGCGGCTTTGTGCTGTTCAGCATCGACACCCACGATCGCATCATGCGCGAATACGCGGAACGCGCCGGCGTGGTGGTGATCGGCATGGACTACACCCGCGCCCCCGATGCCAAATTCCCCCAGCCCCTGGAGGAATGCATAGACGTGTTCCGCTGGGTCCACGACAACGCCGCCATGCTGGACGTCGATCCCGCCCAGCTTTTCCTGGGCGGCGATTCGGCGGGCGCCAACATGACCATGGGCGCGTGCCTGACCCTGCGCGATGCCGGCTTGCAGCTGGTCAAGGGCGTGGTCCTGAACTACGGCGGTTTCGGCAGCAACCTGTTCCGCAATTCGGTGGTGCGCTACGGCTCGGGGGAATACGGCCTGTCCCTGCACATGATGATCTGGTTCCGCGGCATGCATATGGCGCGCGGCGAAGACTTCATCAATCCGCGCGCCGACATCCTGCGGGCGGACCTGCGCGGCCTGCCGCCCGCCTTTCTGGTGGTGACCGAGTGCGATCCCCTGCATGACGACAGCGTCGAGCTGGAACGCAAGATGCGCGAAGCGGGTGTCGAGGTGCAATCCAAGGTCTACCCCGGCACCGTGCACAGCTTCCTGGAGGCCGTCTCCATCGCCGACATCGCCGGCGTGGCCTTCGACGACACGGCGCGCTGGCTGCATGCCCAGGCCCAAGCTCAACGCGAAGCCTGAGGAGGCGCTCCATGTACACGCCGCCGGCCTATGCCGAACACGATGACGCGGCCTTGCATGCCTTCATGCGGGCGCACAGCTTCGCCACCTTGGTGACGGTGGGCGGGGCAGGGGGCGCCGAAGGCAAGACCGCGCAAGATGCCGGCGCGGCCATGGCCAACGCCACGCATCTGCCTTTCCTGTTGCGCGAGGGCGCGCACGGGCCCGTGCTGGTGACGCATCTGGCGCGCGCCAATCCCCAGTGGCGCGACCTGCAGGCGGGGGCGGCGGTGCTGGTCCTGTTCCAGGGCCCGCATGCCTTCATCTCGCCCAGCTGGTACCAGAATCAGCAGACCTTTCCCACGTGGAACTACACGGCCGTCCACTTGCGCGGTCAGCCCCGCCTGATCGAAGATCCGGAGGAGATCCGCGCGGTGCTGCACGCTACCGTGGCCACTTACGACAGGCCGCTGGGCGGTGCATGGCGCTTCGACGCAATGCCCGATACGCTGACCCTGCCGCGCTTGAAGGCCATCGCCGCCCTGGAGATTCCCATGACCCAAGTGGAGGGCAAGATGAAACTGAACCAGGACAAGTCCGTGGCCGATCGTGTGGGCGTGGTCCAGGCGCTGGAGCGCCAGGGCGACGCCAACGCCTTGGCCGTGGCGGACCTGATTCGCCGGCAGCCGGACATGGCCGGCATGCCACCGCGCGCCTGAAAGGCTTACCATGGCGGTACGCGGTGCCGCCACGGCCCGGGCCGTGCTTCCCGATGTCGCTGAAACGCTGTCGTAAACCCCGATTCCGCGACATCATTCCCTTGATCGATACTCTCGTCTTTCCGTGTGGAGTCCCTTCTGATGGATGCCCCCTTGAATGCCGAAGCGCAAGTGCGTTTTGAACTGGCCGCCTTGTACCGGCTGGTCGCGCACTTCCGCATGACCGACATCATCGATACCCATATCAGCGCGCGCGTGCCCGGCCGTGAAGATCACTTCCTGATCAACCGTTATGGCGTGCTGTTCCATGAAATGCAGCCGGACGATCTGGTCAAGATCGACGTCGAAGGCAATCCGGTCGATCCGGGCGACGAAGAAAGCAACAAGGTCAACGCCGCCGGTTTCACCATCCACTCCGCCATCCATATGGCGCGCCATGACCTGGCTTGCGTGGTGCATACCCATACCGCCGACGGCATGGCCGTGGCCTGCCAGGAAGAAGGCCTGCTGCCCATCACCCAGCATGCCCTGAAGTTCTATGAGCGCCTGGGTTACCACGACTACCAGGGCATCGCGCTGGACCTGGAAGAACGGGACAGCCTGGTCAAGGACCTGGGCACGCACAAGGCCATGATCCTGCGTAACCACGGCCTGCTTGCCGCGGGGTCGACGGTGGCGGAAGCCTTCGTCAACATCTACTACCTTGAACGGGCCTGCCAGGCGCAGATCAAGGCGCAATCCGCCGGCGGCAAGATCATCATTCCGCCGCAGGCCGTGCGCGAGCGCACCCGCGGGCAATATGAAAGACCGACGGCGCTGGACTATTGCAACCGGGTGTGGACGTCGGCCTTGCGCCTGATCGACTAGGCCTTAGGCCATCCCGACCTTGCCACTCAATGCGCGCGCCGTGGTCATGATCAGGGGCGCGTATTGCTTGGCGAAGTTTTCTATCGTCCAGTCCGAGGTCAGACCCGCCAGTTGAATGGTGGCGATGGGTTGCTGGCGGTGGTCGAGGATGGCGGCGGCGATGTTCAATTCGCCGATCTGGCTTTCTTCCGCCGCCACGGCGTAGCCGTCCTGGCGCGCCTGCTCCACGTACTCGCGGATGCGCGCAGCATCGCGGGTGGTCTTGGGTGTCGACGGAATGGAGCGGCGCGACAACGACTCCGAGCGGACGAGGATGTCTTCCGCCTGCTCTGGTGTCAGGTGCGCCATGATGGACCGGCCCCCGGCCGTCTGCACGGTGGGCAGCTGGCGGCCGACCAGGGTGCTGCTGAACGTCTGGCGCTTGGTCTGGCGCCGCAGCGCGAAGATGATGTAGAGGTCGTTGAACAGGCTTAGCTCAACCCGCTCGCCGGTCTCCTGCTGCAATTGCACGACCAGGGGCGTGGCGCGTTCCAGCAGCGGCACGCTACGCATGTAGTCGAAGGTGCGTTGCAGGATCTTCTTCCCCGGCGTGAAGCCCTTGCCGCCGGCGCCGCGTTCCATGTATCCCAGGCTGACCAAGGTATGCGCCATGCGCTGCGTGGTGCTGCGGTCGAAGCCGGTCATCTCCATCAGCTCGTTCATGCTCATCACGGTGGGATGGTGCTCGAAGGCTTCGAGCAGTTCCAGGCCCTTGGCCAGCGATTGAACGAAGAGGGGGTCGGGGCGGGACATGGCGCGTGCGTCTCCGGCGCCAGTTCACCGGCGCCGCCTAGTAGGCAGGTAATTGATAAGTGGGCTTATGGTACTTCATATTAATACCTGGGTGGTGTAGGACGAACACTCAGGCGGGGCGTCGCTACGCGTCCCTGGCCAGGCGCAGGCCGGAGAATTGCCAACGCGCCGCCGGGGGAAAGAAGTTGCGATAGGTGGTGCGCGTATGGCCCGGCGGGGTGGCGATGCTGCCGCCCCGCAGCACCAGCTGGCCGACCATGAATTTGCCGTTGTACTCGGCGGCGGCGCCGCTCAAGGGGCGGAAGCCGGGATAGGGATCGTAGGACGAGCGGGTCCATTGCCACACATGGCCGTCGGCCTGGGTAAAGCCGGGCAGGGAGGAAGCCACCTCCCATTCGAATTCGGTCGGCAGGCGGGCATCGGCCCAGGCGGCATAGGCCGCTGCTTCGTACAGGCTCAATTGGGCGACCGGCTCTTGCGGATCCATGGGCAGCAAGCCACCCAGGCCGAAGACATGGGTGCCCTCCAGGCCGCGGGCGCGCAGCCGCGGGTCGGCATCCAGCAGCCAGTAGGCCGGGGCTCGCCACTCCTGGGCGCGCACCGTGGCCCACCCGTCGGACAGCCAGAATTCGGGCCGGTCATAGCCTCCATCTTCGATGAAGCGCGCGTACTCGCCACAGGTCACCAGACGATTGGCAATGATGTAGGGATGCACGTGCACCGCATGGCGCGGGCGTTCGTTGTCGAAGGCGAAGGCGGTCGACTGATTGGCATGGCCGACTTCGACCATGCCGCCAGGGTGGCGCAGCCATTCCATGGGCGGCATGGCGTCGTTGGCCGCGTTGCCGGCCTCGATGGTCACGTTGGGCGGTCGGTAAGCCGGCAGCAGGGGGTTGCGGGAGAAGGCGTGCAGGATGTCCGTCAGCAGCAATTCCTGATGCTGCTGCTCGTGGTGCAGTCCCAGTTCCAGCATGTGCGACAGTGCCGCCAACACGTCCGGCGCGGCGTCATCGATCAGCGCCACCATGGCCTGGTCCACATACTGGCGATAGGCCAGCACCTGGTCGTGGGTCGGCCGGCTCAGCATGCCCCGTTCGGGACGGGCATGGCGGGGGCCCAGCGCTTCATAGTAGGAATTGAAGAGATAGGCAAAATGCGGGTCGAACACCCCATATTCAGGATCGTGTTCGCGCAGCACCAAGGTTTCGAAAAACCAGGTGGTGTGTGCCAGATGCCATTTCGTGGGACTGGCGTCGGGCATGGACTGCACGCATTGATCTTCGGGCGATAGCGGTTCGGCGAGGGCCAGGCTGTGCGCGCGTACCGATTCGTAGGCGGCGCGCAGTTCCTCGCGCTGGATTGAGTGCTTGGGGCGGGGCGAGAGCATTGGGAGCGGACACTCCTGTTGGTCTGTACAAGGAAAGATGGCAGGCCCGCACGCAAGTGGCGCGCCTGCTACCGTGCAGGCCGGGGGGTCAGGGCAGTGGCCGTGTGAAGTCGTCCGTCAGGGCTTCGGGCTCGGCATAGGCCGGGGTCAGCAAAGGGATGCCCGCGGTCTCGGATGCATCGCTACCGTTCAGCGGGACGACGCTGGCCATGACGGCCGTCGCGTCCAGCTCCTCCGCATAGCCATGCATGAGCAGATAACTCCGGTCCGCCACGTCCGTGGGGAAGTCGGGATTGCGTTCCGTGAACAGAATGCTGTAGCCCAGCGCCTTCAGGGCGGTGATGGTCAGTCCCATATTGCGGGCCGCCGGTCCCGGCAGTCCGTCGCAGATCTGGTCGAACAGCAGCAGATTGGCGCCGCTGCGCAACACGCGCGCGATAGCCAACATCTGCTGCTCGGCTTCATTCAGATGTACCCCGGGCGCGGTGCGGCTACGGCGCAGCTCGGGGAACAGTTCGTAGATATCGGTCAATGACAGGCCGCCGCCCAGCACGCCCTCCAGGGGTAGGGGCAGGAGCAGGTTCTCTTCGCAGGTCATGCCCGCCACGATGTCGGGGCGCGCGGGGCAGGCGGCCACACCCAGGTGGCTGACGGCATGCGCGTCCAGCGCGATGGATTCGACGCCGTGGATAAGGACCGAACCCTGCCGGGCCGGATTGTGTCCCAGCACCGCGCGTAGCGTGGCGCTGAGCTCGGCGCCGTTGTGGCCCAGCAAGGCTACGGCTTCCCCGGTGCCCACGCGCAAGTCCACCCCATGCAAGACGGGACTGTGGTTCTCGCTCGCCTGCAGACCGGTGATCTCCAGTGCGGGAAGCGTCATGGCGGCTCCTTTTGGGAAACATCACTACAGGTGGTGCGGAAGCCCACCGTTTGGAGTAAGACTTTGCAGCTTATGGCAAGACAGCGAAGGCGACACGTAGGGATTTCGAGGAGTACTGAAATGTACTGTCGGACCTGTGCGTCAGATTTGAAAGTAGATGTGAGATCGGTATCAGCGGGAGCATCGGCTTATGGGAAGGATCCGCTCATGGGAAGGATCCGCATATGGGAAGAATCCGCGTATGGGGAGGATCAGCTTATAAGTACTTGCCATATGCGATGGGTAGGGATTTTGTTATCCGCGCATTAACATGACGCCTTCGAATTTCCCAAGCCGTTGAGGACTCACATGGGTAAGCACACCCGCACTGCAGAACATCCCGTCGCCGAACTCTTTTTGGAACGCTGGTCGCCGCGCGCCTACACCGGCGAGGAAATTTCCGAAACCGCCTTGCTGACGATATTGGAAGCGGCGCGCTGGGCGCCGTCGGCGTACAACCTGCAGCCTTGGCGTTTCATCTATGCGCGCAAGGGCACGCCGCACTGGGAGCGTCTGCTGGCGGTGTTGAATCCGTTCAACCAGAGCTGGGCGAGCAGTGCATCCGCGCTGATCGTGGTCGTGTCGGCTGAAACCGGCACGCCGCCGGGCAAGGACCAGCCCGTGCCGAACGCCACGCACAGCTTCGACACCGGCGCGGCGTGGGGTTTCCTGGCCCTGCAGGCCAGCCTGGAAGGCTGGCAGGCGCATGGCATGGCCGGCATCGACCACGAGAAGGCCCGGATCGACCTGGGCATCCCGGCCGGCTACAAGGTCGAGGCCGCCGTGGCCATCGGCAAGCCTGGCGACAAGAGCACCTTGCCGGAAGGCTTGCGGGCCCGCGAAGGCTACAGCCCGCGCCAGCCCCTCGCCAGCATCGTGGCCGAAGGCCGCTTCGACTTCTAAGCGCCGCCGCCATGAAAAAAGGCCGTGCTGCATGCACGGCCTTTTTCTATGCGGTACCAGCGGCACAACGGCCCCGTCACGCAGATGATCCGTTGCGTCTCGCTATCTTGAACGCATCGGATTGCAAGGATCGGCTGAACTCCAATTCTTCAGCGTGACCGAAACCGGCTTATTCGACCACGAATCAAGCCGCGCCTGTGCTGCGCAGGCAACTCACCTTCCGGTGATCGCCTAGATCCCCATGTAGATCGATAGTCTCTGAGTACTCAGGAAGTTGCTCTTGAGAGTTCAGAAGCAGTGAAGGTTTCCGTCGGCCCATTGTCAGGTGCCCAACGAATGCTCGTCCATCCGGCAGGGAAAACATGCCGACTGAAAATTCTTCAGCTTTTTGCTGCCTCATTACCCCTATTCCCTTATGAACGGCCCGTTGGATTCTAACGCGCCGGCCTGGCCCGCATTTCGCCTGCGCTGCTAGGGCGGTCGCATTGCCCCTTCGCGAAACACGGTGGTCAACGCTTACTCCAAGCGGTGGGTGAGGGAACGCGCCAGGCCCAAGTCGTTACTAAACGCGCTCTGGCGCGGCACGGACCTTCAACTCGGTTTGGCGGCTGACGGAATGCGGCCCGTCTGGAACGGCCCTTTACACATCAATTATTTGTAAATACAATTAATATGCTGACCGTGATCGAAACCGCGGAGTTTGTGGCGACCGCTTCTAAGATTTGGAGCGACGTTGAGCGGGATGAGTTTGTAGAGTGGATTGCGAGTCATCCAGAAGCCGGGGATGTGATCCCGGGTTCTGGGGGATGTCGCAAGGTGCGTTGGGCGCGTGGTGGAATGGGCAAGCAGGGCGGCGCCAGAGTCATCTACTTTCTACGATTGACTAGCGGCGAGATCGTTCTCGTCGTCGCGTACGCCAAGGCGAAATACGACAACATTTCAACAGCGCTGCTTGCAAAGATGAAGGAGAAATTCGATGCCCAAAAAAGTTGATCCGGAGATTGCGGCGTTCGAAGCGTCGGTGTTGCGCGGCTTGGATCAAGCGCTTAATGGTCAATACGCGCGAGTGTCCAAGCCCGCCGACATCGTGGCGCGCCGTGCCGGCCGTCCGGTCGGGAGCAAGGCTGAAGTGCACAAGGTTGCCACGACCATCCGATTCGACCCGGAGGTGCTTGAGGGATTCAAAGCCACGGGCCGCGGATGGCAGACGCGCATCAATGACATATTGAAGGACTGGCTTAGGCAGCACCAGCCTGGCTAGGACAGCAAGCGCAATCTGCGCTTGCGGAGGACAAAGCCCCGTTACGCATCGCCCGAATGCGTCTTCTCCCAGAAGACCACGCGCCGATGCAGGGCGCGCATCAGCAGCGAACCGGTCAGGCCGATCACCGCCAGCAGGATGACACCCGCGAACATGGTGGACAGGCTCATGCTGACCGAAGCCGACGCGATCAGGTAGCCCAGGCCCTGCTGTGCCGACAGGAACTCGCCCACCACCGCGCCGATCAAGGCCAGCGACACGCCGATCTGCAAACCCGAAAAGATATCGCCCGCGGCAGCCGGCAGCTTGACGTGCAGCAGCAGATAGCTGCGTGACGCCGAGAACGCGCGGCACGCGTCCAGCAGGTCACGGTCGGTGCGGTTGATGCCGTTGACCGTGTTGACGAACAAGGGGAAGAAACACACCAGCGCCACCAGCACCACCTTGGACGCCATGCCGAACCCGAACCACACCAGGATGATGGGGCCCAAGGCCACTTTGGGCGTCGCCTGCAGGCCGATCAGAACCGGATAGCAGAAGCGTTCGAAGGTGCGCGACTCGGCCAGCAGGGCGCCCAGGATCACCGCCAGGATGCAGCCGATGGCGTAGCCGGCAAAGGTTTCGCCCAGGGTCGTGCCGATATGCGGCCACAGCGTGCCCGTGGAAAAACCGTCGACTAGCGCATGCCAGACGCTCGCCGGCGTGGGCAGCAGATAGTCCGGAATCTTCAGCAGGATGATGGCGAAGTGCCAGATCCCGATCAGCACGGCAAGGCTGATCAGGGGATAGAGGATGTCGGTGAAATCAAGACGCTTCATGGCTGAAATGGCGGCGCAGGTGATGGCAGGCGGCGTTGAACGCCGGGTCGCCCATGGTTTCGAGCGTGCGGGGACGCGGCAAGCCGGGTCGATAGTCTTCGATGAAGCGGCCCGGGCGGGGCGACATCACCAGGATGCGATCGGCCAGGAACACGGCTTCCGGAATGCTGTGCGTGATGAACAGCACCGACTTGCGCTGCTGGCTCCAGATGCGTTGCAGTTCCAGGGTCAGTGCTTCCCGCGTCAGGGCGTCGAGCGCGGCGAAGGGCTCGTCCATCAGCAGCACGTCGGGATCGGGCAACAGCATGCGGGCAATGCCCACGCGCTGCTGCATGCCCCCGGACAGCTCGCCGGGATAGTTGTTGGCAAAGCCTTCCAGGCCGACCAGCTTGAGCAATGCCGCCGCCCGTTCACGCGCGGCCGCCATGGGCAGGCCCAGCGTGGTGGCGGGCAACAGCACATTGTCCAGCACGGTTTTCCAGGGCAGCAGCAGCGGCTTCTGGAACACCACGCCGGTACGGCGGCTGGGCTTGAGCACGGGCTGGCCGCCCAAGGTCAAGGTGCCTGTCGTCGGCGCCAGCAGGCCGGACGCCAGCTTCAGCAGGGTCGACTTGCCGCAGCCCGAGGGCCCCAGCACGGCCACGAATTCGCCGGAATCGATATCGAGGTCCACGGGCCCCAGCGCATGGATGGCGCCGCGCCGGGTGGGATAGGTAAGGGTGACGTCCCGAAGCGCCAAAGATCCGTGGCCGTCAGCGACTTGCGCGCCCGTCGTCACGCCGGCGCCGTCAGCGCGTTCCTGCGAAATACCAGCGCTCATGCACTCGCCTCGTCCAGGAAGGCCAGCGCTGCCTGCCACGATGCCGTGTTGGCGCGCGCATTGGCCAGCGGCGTGCCGCCACCGGTCAGCACCACACCCGCCACGGGGTGGGGCTTGGCGATCTGCGTGGTCGGTTCGTTGGGCAGGCCGATGGCATGGCCTGCGCCGTCGCCCTGGAAGTGGCGATAAGGCCAGCGATGGCCGCTGGCGCGCAAGGCATCGACGATCTGGTCGCTGTACAGCGACGAGGGCCAGAAGCCGTCATCGGTGCCGGAGATCAGCAGCACGGGGCCCTTGATCTGCTCGACGGGGATGCGGGAAGCCGCCACGGCATCGGCGTTGCGCAGCGCGCTGACGAAGGCCGGCGCCTGGCGCACGGGCTGGCCGTCGGCCGGCACCTGCTTGAACGCGGACCAGTCGACATCGGGATTGTTCTGCCAGACATTGGCCAGGGGCTTTCCCTGCCAGGTCCATACCGGCGAATCGGGCGCTTCACCCGGACGGCCGGCGCGCAGGGTGCCATGCACGACGATGCTGGGCACGTAGGCGATGACGGCGTCGATCAGTTCGGGGAAGCGCGCGCCCAGCAGCAGCGACAGCTCGCCGCCGCGCGACTGGCCCGTGATGGCGACAAAACCCTTGCGGGGCGCCAGCTCGGCACGGACCCAGCGCAGCGCGCGCTCGAAGTACTCCAGCGCCGTGCCCGAAATATGGGCAGGCAGGCCGGGCGCCTTGAAATAGCCCAGCGCGAACGCCGTGTAGCCATGCGCCGCCCATTGCGCGGCGCGTTGCAGCGGAATGCCGCCGCCGGAACCGTTCATCACCACGATGACCGGATGCGGGCCCGCGCCGGCGGGCGTGAAGACGCTGCCGACGATGCCATCGACGTTGACGTCACGGCGTTGCACGCCATCCAGCACATAGCGCTGGATGAAGTCGGCCTGGGCCGTGGCGCCGTCCGCGCCACGCGCCTGCACGGTGATGGTCTGCGCATCGACCTCGTCGCTACGGCTGGCGTCGGTGACTGGCTGCACCAAACGCATGGACCACACCACGGCCATGGCGTCGGCTTCCTGCCAGTCGCCGGCGGAAGGGGTTTGCTGATCGAGATCGATATGGCCGTCAGCACCGGCCGTGAAAGTGGCTTCGCTGCGCCAGACGCTGCCGTCGGGGTGGCGCAGTTCCGCGGTCACCTGGACCGGGCCGGCGGCATAGCCGTCCAGGACGATGCGGCGGGGCAGGTCGAGCGACGCATCGCGCGGGGTGATCTGGATGGTGGGTTGGCTCATTTTGCTTCCTTCGCTTTCGCGCGCACGGCGTCGGCGTCGAACTTGTTGATCTGGGCGATGTACTCGTTGGAGAAGATCTTGTCGACGGGCACATCGGCCGACGGATATTCCTTGGCCTTGGCCATCGCTTCGATACCGGACTTGATGGCCTTCAGATCATACTGGCCAGGCACGCGGGCCTGGCCCGACGGCGTATGCAGCACGCGTTGCAGGCGATTGCTCAACAGCGTGATCGAGTCGGCCAGCGCCTTCGCCTCGTCGCCGGCCGGCTTCGACTGCGGGTTGGCGCGCCAGAAGGCCTGCACGCAGAACTTGGGATTGGCTTCGCAGGCGATTTGCCCCTTGGTGTAGGCGCGCGCGAAGCGCACCATCAGGTCGGGGTGATCGCGGAAGGTGTCGGTGTGGGCGATGAAGCCATTGCCCGCGGTCTCGTTGAACACGGCCGGATATGCGATGCGGCGGATGGGCGTGCCGGACAGCTCCAGCTGGTCATCCCAGCTGCTGTTGAAGTTCAGCGCGTCGACCTGATGGGTCTTGAGCGCCTGGAATCCCGCCGCCAGGGCGCCCACCGCCACGTAATTCACGTTGACGCCAGGCTCCAGGCCCGCGGTGCGCAGGGCCGCGCGGCCGCCGGGAATGGTGCCCCACGTCAGCGCGCCCACGCCTATCTTCTTGCCCTTGAGGTCCTCGATGGTCTTGATCGGGGAATCGGCCAGCACCGCGAATTCCATGGTGTTGGCGGGCACGCCGTTATAGAAATAACGCAGCGGCAGGATGTCCTTGCCCGTCAGGAAGCTGGAGATCACCGGCTCCGACGTCGGATAGCCGAAGGTCACGCGCTTGGCGGCCACTTGCGGCAGCAGCGCGCCGGCGCCCTGGAACACGATGGTCTTGACCGACAGGTTCTCTTCCTTGAAGAAGCCCAGTTCCTCGGCCGCGGCATAGGGCGCGCCGTCATGGACGGCCGGCGGGATGGCCAGCGCGACGGTGACGTCGTCCAGGGCCAGGGCAGGGGCGGCGACGGCGGTCAGTGCAAGCGCGGCGAAGACAGAGGTAAGGCGGGTACGCATGGTTGGATCCCGATTCGTGTGATTGTTGTGGTGGATGTCAGGGTTGGCTGCCGGCGGCGGCCACGCGATTGGCCGCGTCGCGCAGCAGGAAAGCGCGGTCGATCTTGTTGGTGGAAGCCAGCGGCAAGGCGTCGACGAACCACACCTGGCGCGGATGTTGGTAGGCCGGCGCGTTTTCCAGCGCATAGCGTTTGATCTCGTCGGCATCGGCATGCTTGCCGGGACGCAGCACGATGTAGGCGACCGGCTTCTGGCCCTTGATGTCGTCTTCCACCGGCACCACGCAGGCCTGCTGCACGGCGGGATGGTGTTCCAGCATCTTTTCGACTTCGCCGGGATAGATGTTTTCGCCGCCGCTGACGAACATGTCATCGCGCCGGCCGACGAAGTAATAGAAGCCCTGCTCGTCGTGGCGGAACACGTCGCCGGTCGAGTAGTAGCCGTCCGGCGTGAAGGGCGTGGCGATATCGGGCCGCTGGTGATAGCCCAGCATCAGTCCGGGGCTCTTCATTTCCAGGATGCCCTGATCCGGGCCGTCGGCGGGGCCGCGCGCCAGGCGCAGCGACGCGGCCGGATGCGGGTAGCCCACGGACATCGGCGGCGTCGGCAGCTTGTCCGGATGCGGGCCGAACACTACCGGCCCGCCTTCCGTGGTGCCATAGGCATTGATCACCTTGGCATTGGGCAGCATCGCATGGATCTGGGTGAGCAGGCTGGCGCTGACGGGCGCGGAACCCATGCGGATCACCTTCACCGACGACAGGTCGGTGCGCGACAGCAGTTCGTGCTCACGCAGCATCATGGCGATCATGGGCGGCACCGCGGTGAGCCAGGTGCAGCGATAGCGGCCGATGCACTGGATGTATGCCGCCGCGGTGAATTGCGGCAGCAGCACCGTGGTGGCGTGCGACGCCAGCGACAGCTGGATCAGAGCCAGGGCATTCATGTGGTACAGCGGCGCCGCGATCAGGGCGCGTTCCGCGTCCAGCGGCGTGGCCTGGCGGCGCATCTGCACCGTCCACAGATGGCTGGCGTGCGAAAGGCGCACGCCCTTGGGCTTGCCGGTGGAACCCGACGTGTACAGCATCAGCGCCACGTCTTCAGGTTGCACGGTGACGTCCGGCGTAGGGCCGGGACGCAAATATTCGACAAAGGGATCGCCGTCCAGGGGGATGGCTTGCAGCCCCTCCGGCAGCGCATTGCGGCGCGCATGGTCATAAAACACCGCGCGGGAACCGCTGTCTTCAAGGATGTAGGCGATGGTGGCCGGCGGGAACTTGAAGTTCACCGGCACGGCAATCAAGCCGGCGCGCATGATGCCCAACAGCGTGGCGACATAGCGCACCGAGTTGGCGGCCAGGATGGCGACGCGGTCGCCGGCCTGGCCGCCGCCTTGCAGCAGCGCCCGGGCCACGCCATCGGCCATCGCTTCCAGTTCGCCATAGGTGCAGGGCGATTCGTTCAGCGCCAGGTCCACGCCCAGCAGCGCGACGCGCGCCGGGTCGGCGGACGGATCGATGACACGGCCCAGGTTCTGCGGCGTATACATGACGTTAACCTCAGGCCTTGGCAGGAGCCGGCGCGGGAGCGGCGGTCGAGTAGACACCGCGGCCGCTGGCGACCAGCTTGCCGTCGTTGTCGAACACTTGCGCTTCGGCCACGGACAATTGCGAACCGAACTTGATGACCTTGCCTTTGGCGCGCAGGTCGCCGGGCATGGCGGCGCGATGGTAGTCCACGCGCAGGTCGACGGTGGGCACGCCGCGGCCGGTCTTGGACACCAGGGCCCAGTCGGCGGTCAGGTCGACCAGGGCTGCCAGGATGCCGCCGTGGGTGTAGCGCTTGTCGGGGTTCACGACCCATTCTTCGCGCCAGCGGGCCGACAGTTCGATCTCGCCTTCGCTGACGGACACGACTTCGATGCCCAGCCATTGGTGATAGGGGCCGCGCAGCAGCTTGGCCTGGATGTCTTCTTTGGTCGGGAGGGTGGTTTCGCTCATTTTGCGTTCCTGCAATGTCGTTGTCGGCGCCGGACCGGCCGGCGCCTGGGGATTCGATACGCAGCACCGGCCAGGGCCGGCAGCGCGGATGCCTTTAGGGATTGACGATGACCTTGCCCAGCACTTCGCGGTCACGGATCAGCGCCAGGCCGTCGGCGGCGCCTTCCAGCGGCACGGCACGGTCGATCACCGGCTTGACGCTGCCGTCGGCGACCATTTGCAGCAGGGCCTTCAGGTCGTCGTCGTAGAAGCTGTTCGAGCCCTTGATGTTCAGCTCGAAGCTCCAGACGTAGCGCAGGTCTTCCTTGGGATCGTGGCCGGCGGTGGCGCCGCAGACCAGCAGGGTGCCGCCGCGCTTGAGGCACTTGATCGAGGGCAGCCACGTATCGCCACCGGTGAAGTTGATCACTACGTCGACGCCGCCTTCGTAGTTGCGGCGCTGGGGCTTGCCGTATTCGGCGATGGCCCACTTGGAGAAGTCGGTGGTGCGGTAGTTGATGACGTGGTCGGCGCCCAGTTCCTTCAAACGGGCCAGCTTCTCGTCGCTACCGGCGCAGGCGATGACTTCGGCGCCGAGCAGCTTTGCCAGGATGACGCAGGCGGTGCCCACGCCGCCGCTGGCGCCCAACACCACCACGCGATCGCCGGCCTTGACCGTCTTGTGGGTGATCAGCATGCGGTGCGCGGTGCCGTAGGCCACCGGCAGGGCGGCGGCGTCGTCATAGCTGACCTTGGCGGGCAGGGCGATCAGCTGGGGGGCCGACACCAGGCAGTATTCGGCCATGCCGCCGTCGAGCATTTCGCCCATCAGGCCCTTGCCCTTGTTGAGGGGGTTGACCAGCACGCGGTCGCCTACCTTCCAGCCTTCGACGCCGGCGCCGACTTCGGTGATCTCACCGGCCATGTCCAGGCCGATGACCACGGGCAGCGGCACCTTGATGCCGGGCATGCCTTGCACGGTGAAGACGTCGTGGTAGTTGAAGGACGATGCGCCCACGCGGATGACCACGTGGCCTTCGGTGGCCTGGGGCTTGGCCTTGTCGGTGACGACCTGCAGCTTGTCGAGGCCGCCGTGTTCGTTAAGGACCAGGGCTTTCATGGTATTGCTCATTGTTTGTTCCTCGCTTCCTATAGCTTGGTGGTGGGCGGTGATGCCATTTCAAAAAGGGTGTGGCCCGTCGGGGGACGGGCCTTGCGGGGCGGGTGCGTTGGGGCGATGGGGCTGTTCAGCGTGCCCGGCTCGCGGCGCGCCCGCGCTGCAGGGGTTCACTTCAAGGTCTTGGCCTTTTCATAAGGACCCGTCACGAAAATGTCGGCGGGCAGCTGGCCCTTGACCAGGCCGCTTTCGGCGAATACCTGGTGCTGACGCTTCAGTGTATCGATATCGGCTGGTTCGAAGGACATGCGGTTCATGTCCTGCCACTGGCCGGCGTAGACCTTGGCGTCGGCTTCGGGCAGGTTGGCGGACTTCTGCAGGATCTTCACCACGTCGTCGCGATGGCTTTGGCCCCAGGCCAGCGTATTGCGCAGGCCCGCGATCACATGGGCCACGGTGTCGGGATGCTGCGCGACGAAGTCGCTGCGCACCGCGCCGATGCCGATGTAGGGCACCGAATCCGACTTGGTCAGCTTCTTCCATTCGTCGGCGAAGGAGCCCAGTCGGGTCACTTTCAGATCGGTCAGCTGGGCCACGGTCACCGAGCGCAGCGCGGCGGCGTCGACCTGTTTCTGCGCCAGGAATTGCGCCAGGCGCGATTCATTGCCGCCGACCAGGGAGAAATCGTTGGCCTTGATGCCGTGGTTGCCGGCCAGCACCGCGCCGGCGATCACCGCCACCGAGCTGCCCGCGGGCGACATGCCGACCTTCTTGCCGCGCAGCTGGTCCAGCGACTTGATGGGCGAGCCTTCCGGCACCACGAATTGCACGTCGGCGGGCTGCGTGGCGGCGAAGATCTTGATGGGCACGCCTTCAGCGGCGCTGCTGAACACGCCGGCGGCGGGGGCGCCGAACGCCAGGTCGATGGAGTTGGAAGCGAGCGCGCGCAAGGGCGCGTTGACGTCCGGGAACTTGACGAATTCAACGTCCAGGTTCTGCTGCTTGAGGAATTCCGTGGCTTCCAGCACCGAACCGTAGCCCAGGCTGACGCCGCTGCTCCAGTAGCCGATGCGCACCTTGTCGGCGGCCTGGGCCGGCCCCGCGGCGCCCAGGGCGACGGCCAGCAGAGTGGCGGGTAGATATTTGGTCCATTTCATATCGGTACTCCTGGGGAAGGTCGTAAGGGAAGCGGCGGGGCCGCCGGGCTCAAACAGGTTTCCAACGGAACAGGCGGCGTTCCAATGGCTTCAGCAGGCCGCTTTCCAGCAGCAGCATCAGCACCACCAGCAGCAAGGTCCAGGCGAACACCTGATCGGTCTGGACCAGGTCGGCGGCCTGGCGCAGCCGGTAGCCGATGCCGTCCGAGGAGCCCAGCGTCTCGGCCACCAGGGACACGCGCCAGCCGAAACCGAAAGCAAGCCGCGCGCCGGAAAAGAAGTAGGGCAGGATGCTGGGCAGGTAGATCTTGCGCAGGATCTGCGTGCGCGTCATGCGGAAGCTGCGGGCCAGGTCGACATGCAGCTTGTCGACGTTCTGCGCGCCTTGCCAGACATTGGTCAGGATCAGCGGCATCGCGGTCATGAAGACGACGAAGACGGTGGTGGCATTGGAGATGCCGAACCAGATGATGGCGAACACCGCCCAGATCGCCGAGGAAATAGTGTTCATGACGGCCAGCAGCGGCTCGAACACCTGCGCCAGGGCCCGGCTCGATCCCAATGCCAGCCCCAGGGGCGTGCCGATCAGGGCCGCCAGGACGAAGCCGCAGACCACGCGATACATGGTCATGCCGATGTCGTGCAGGAAGGAATCCGTCTGCGACAGGTTGCCCAGCGCGCGCAGCACGCGTTCCGGGCCGGGCAGGATGAAGGGCGGCGTGTGGCGCGCGGCCAGCCACCAGACGAGCACGAAGGCGGCGGTCAGCACCAGGCGTTGCGCGATTAGTACCGCCGGCCGCAAGCCCTTCCTGGCGTCGGCGCGGCGGGGCGCGGCGGCCGCGCGTCGCAGGGGGGTAGCGGGTGTGTTCTGTTTCATTGCACCACCTTCAGACGCAGCTGGCGGGTTTGTTCGGCGACGTCGCGGTCGGTGGCCAGGCGCGGCCGCGGCAGCGGCACGTCCGCGATCTCGCGGACGCGGCCCGGGCGCGGTTCCAGCAGCACGATGCGGTCGGCCAGCACCACGGCTTCCTCGACGTCATGCGTGACGAAGAGAATGGTGGTGTTTTTCATGGCCTGGATGCGCAGCAGTTCGTCATGCATCTGGGTGCGTGTCTGCGGATCGAGCTTGGAGAAAGGCTCGTCCATCAACAGGATCTCGGGTTCGATCACCAGGCTGCGCGCCAGCGCCGCGCGGCTGCGCATGCCGCCGGACAGCTGATGCGGCCAGGACTGGGCGAAGGCGGCCAGGCCGACCATCTCCAGCACTTCATCGGCGCGGCGCAGGCGCTGCGCCTTGGGCACGTTCTGCGCTTCCAGGCCCAAGGTGACGTTGTCACGGATATTGCGCCAGGGCAGCAGGCGGTCTTCCTGAAACAGATAGCCCAGCTTCTGCCAGTCGCGGAAGCGGGCGGCGGGCTGGCCGCAAATTTCCAGGTCGCCGTCGTCAGCGCTCTCCAGGCCGGACACGATGTTCAGCAGGGTGCTCTTGCCGCAACCGGACGCGCCCAGCAGGGCGACGATTTCGCCGCGGCCGACCGCGAAGGAGATGTCGCGCAACACTTCGAGGTCGCCGAAGTGCTTGTTCAGATGGCGCACGCGCACGGCATCGTCGGGCTGGGTTTGCGTGGTGTTCATCGGCGGACTCCCGCGGCAGGGTGGACGGGAATGGCGGCGCCGGTCTGGGCCAGGCTGGCGTAGAGCTTTTCCAGGGTCATGGCCTGGAAGGTTTCGATATGGCGCCGCGCGATCAGCTCGACGCGCTTGCAATCGCCTTCGGCGAACGCTTCGATCATGGCGTTGTGATCGTGCTTGATTTCCGGCTTGGTCTTTTGCACGCCAAAGCCCAGCGCGACCAGGCGCGACATTTCGTCGAGCAGGGTGGTCAGCGACTTGTGCAGGCGCTCGTTGCCGCTGGCGGCCGCGATGGCCAGGTGGAAAGCCTTGTTGGCGTCCATGAAGACGTCGATCTGGTCGTTCAGCTGCAGGACAGGGTGTTGTACCCGGCAGGCGGCTTCCAGTTCCCGCAGCAGGCCCAGGTCGACACGGCCGACGGCCAGGCGGGCCGCGAGCGGCTCCAGCTGCACGCGCAAGGTGAAGACTTCCTCCACGTCGCGCAGCGTGATGGGCGAGATCTGATAGCCCTTGCGCGGCCGGGAACGCACGAACCCTTCCTGCGCCAGCCGGACCAGCGCGATGCGGCAGCTGGTCTTACGGATGTCGTAGGCTGCCATCAGCTCCGGCTCGGTGACGAACGCGCCCGGCGCCAGGCGGCACGATATGACATCGCGCCGGATACGCTGGTAAGCATCGTCGCCAAAGCTGGTGGCCGTGGCGGCAGGGAGTAATTCGAGGAGTTCAGTCATCGTCAGTGATCAACTTTGAACCGGGTACTGAGCTGCTCACAGATATCGTGAGAGGCGAGCACAGACCGATTCTAGGTAGACGTCGACATGCCGTGAACTACGAAATTTCCCTAAGCTTATACAAAATCGGGATATAGAGGGCTGGGCTGCTCAGCGCTGCGGCAGTGCAAAAGCGTTTGGATTCAAACACCTGTCTGCCGGGCCGAGGCCCGATGTTGCGCTGCACTAGGGACATTCCCGGGGCACGCTTCAAGCGCGTGCCACCGGTCATCCAGGGGCGCCAACGCCTGCCCTGCATAAGAGGGCAGGCCGTTCCTTACTTCGATCGCTTGTGTTCCAGCTCTTTGATGGCGGCGTGGACGGTGGCGACGCCTTCGGTCTGCGCCTGCGCCGAATCGGCGATCTGGGTCATCAGGGTGCGAACGGCCTGTACCGACGTGGTCAGTTGCTGCATGGTCTCGCCCACCGACCGTGCCTGCGCTTCGCCGCTGCTGATCTGTTCCACCGAATCGGAGATCAGGGTGGCGATGGCCTTGGCTGACTCGGCGCTGCGGTGCGCCAGCGCGCGCACCTCACCCGCCACCACTGAAAACCCCCGCCCGGCCTGGCCCGCCCGGGCCGCCTCGATGGCGGCATTCAGGGCCAGCAGATTGGTCTGAAAGGCAATGCTGTCCAGCAGCGTGGTGATCTCGGAGATGCGCGAGGACGCCTCCGTCAATTCGGTCATGCGCTTCATCAGCGCGGCCACGTTGGCGCCGCCGAGGTCAGCGCTGTCCGCCGCTTCGCGGGTCAAGCCATGGGCCTCGTTGGCCTGGGTGGCGTTGACCTGCACCACCTGCGCCATCTCCTGCACGACGCGCGCCAGCGTTTGCGTGCTCTGGACCTGGCGCGTGATGTCGGTGGCGTACTTGACCACCTTGAAGGGCCGGCCATTCATGTCCAGGATGGGGTTGTAGGTGGCCTGGATCCAGACTTCCCTGGCATTCTTGCCCACGCGCCGGTAGACGTTGGCGTCGAAATTGCCCGCCCGCAGCTTGCGCCAGAATTCCTTGTAATCCGCCGACTCGCGTTCGCCGGCCTCGACGAACATCGAATGGTGACGGCCGACGATTTCGTCGTATTCGTAGCCCATGGCCTGCAGGAAGCTCTCGTTGGCGTAGAGGATGATGCCATCCAGCGAGAACTCGATCACCGCCTGCGATTTGCTGATCGCCGCGATCTGCCCCTCCATGTCCGCCTGGCGCATCTTCTCGCCGGTGATGTCGGCGCCGTACTTGACCACGCGCGCCACCCGGCCGCGCCGATCGATGATGGGGTTGTAGGTGGCCTGGATCCAGACCTCGCGGCCGTCCTTGCCGATGCGCTTGTATTGTCCCGAGTCGAAATTGCCTTTGCCCAGCCGGCGCCAGAACGCCTGGTAGTCGGCGCTGGCGCGCTCCAGGGGCGTGACGAGAATGCTGTGGTGGCGGCCGACCAGGTCCTGCAGGTCGTAGCCCATGGCATTCAGGAAGTACTCGTTGGCATGGACGATGGTGCCGTCGGGCAGGAACTCGATGACGGCCTGCGACTGCGACAGGGCATCGAGTTGGGCAGCCGCGGGTGCGCCGGGTCGACGAAAGCAGTTCAGCAATTTCAGTGACTTGAGCATGATTCCTGGGTCAGGTCAGGCTGCGTTGCGCGCCCCATTGCGCGAACGTTGCGGTATTCGACGTGTGCCGTTCGTTTACGTTCGGTCGGGGACAGACTTAATAGCACGGAAGGGCATCCTTACATCTCTGCAAAATGTCTCGCGATTCTCGCGATTCATGTCCAACTGCCCAGGTTCATTTCCAAGCTAATTTCGATAAATATCTATTTGAAGAGAAATAAACGGACATTGTTGTAACGGCGACAATTTACATACTTAACAAATCTTAGCCCGGCCCGTTAACGAAGATGTAACCCGCGTGTAACGCGGCCGTAGATCGTCGTTTTTCTTCCCGCCTGGCGCCAGCCTGGCCGGCGGCAGGGCGACTTAGCCAGGATGTATTTGTCAGATGTCTGTAGACGCTGTTTCTCCCGTCACGCAATCCCGTTTTCCTCTGAACACCTTGACCCGCGCCATCGCGCTCGCGCTGATGATGACGGCGGCGTCGGCCGCCTCCGCCGATGTCATCAGCCTCGATGGGGCCGCGGGCGCGAATGCCCAGACAGGCAGAATCGCCGGCGGTGCGGGCGGTGATGGTGGTGAGTCGTTGTCGGGTGTGAATGGCCAGGCAGGCGCCGACGGCATTTCCGATTCCGCGCAGAATACGGAGCCTCTGGGTGGCAAGCCCTTGGCCAACGGTGGCGCAACGGGCGGCCTCGGCGGTGCGACGTCGGTCAACGTTCCGACGGGCGGCGCGGGCGGCGGTGGCGGTGGCGCCACGGACGTCGTTTCCGCGAACGGATATATCTCCTCGGCCGCCGTCTATGGCGGCAATGGCGGCAAGGGCGGTAATGGCGACCCCGACATCGATCCCGGCGAGTTCTTTGGCAGCGGCGGTGGTGGCGGTGGCGGTGCTGCCGCCGCGGTCATGACGGGAGCCGATTCCATGATTCTGCTGTCTAGCGGCGGCGGCTTGGTAGGGGGCAATGGCGGTGCCGCGGGTTACGGCATTTCGGGCGCCGCGATGCCTGGTACCGGCTTCGCGGCCAGCGGTGGTGACGGCGGCATGGCGATGTCCGTATTGGGCACGAACATGACGGTCGTTATCAGCGACGGTGCATTCGTGAAGGGCGGCGACGGTGGGCGAGGCGGCGCGGGTGACACGTATGTCGGCGCGCCGGCGGCCGACAGTGGCGGTGCCGGCGGCGCCGCCATCAGCATGAGCAACGGCACCATCACGGTGGCGGACGGCGCCTCCGTGGCCGGTGGTTACGGCGGCGCCGGCGGCGCTGCCGGCCTGGCCGGCACGCATATGGGCCTGGGCGGCGCCGGGATCACGGGGCACGACCTGAACATCACGATCGCGGGATACGTGGCCGGCGGCTACGCTGGCGATCTGACGACGCGCGCGGATGCCGTCTTGTTGACTGGCGGTGTTAACACCGTGACCATCGAGCCGACCGCGAACATCGCGGGCAACGTTGTCGCCGCGGGCCAGAGCACGTTGAGAATATCGTCGACCGTGGATCAGACGCTCGCCGCGTCCCTGTTCGGCGACGTTGGCGGCAGCGCGAAATATCAAGGCTTCACCGGCTTCCAGAAGGTCAGCTCGGGCACCTTGACGTTGATCGGCACGACGACCGCGGTGACGCCTTGGGACGTGCGCCTGGGCACTTTGTCGATTTCCTCGGATGCGGCGCTGGGCGCGACTTCCGGTGACCTGACGCTGTCCAACGGCACCCTGCGGGTGACGGGCGCCGGCTTCACCACCAGCCGCAACGTATCGCTGAATAACGCAGGCGGGGTGGTGCAGGTCACCGAAGGGCTGGGAAGCCTGGTGGTCAACGGCACGGTATCCGGGTCCGGCGGCCTGCGCAAGGAAGGCATCGGCACCTTGACCCTGAACGGCGTCAACAGCTATACCGGCGGCACGCAAGTGGCCGCGGGCACGCTGATCGGCAATGCGGCGTCCATTCGCGGTCCGCTGCAGATCGATGCCGTCGGGACCGCCCAGTTCACGCAGGAAACCGATGGCACGTTCAGCAACGCCATCGTCGGGACCGGCGTGCTGCTCAAGGAAGGCGCCGGCCGGCTGACGCTCAGCGGCGATAATTCCGGCTTCGCGGGCGTGACCTCCATCGACGCCGGCACGCTCAACGTGATCAACAACACGCTGGGCGGCAGCGTCCGCGTGACGCCTTCGGCAACCCTGATGGGCGATGGCACCATAGCTGGAAACGTCACCGTCTACAGCGGCGGCACCTTGGCGCCGGGCAAGGACAAGCCGGGCACGTTGACGGTCGGCGGCGACCTGGCCATGAATGTCGGCTCGGTCCTGCGCATCCAGTCGGACTCCGATGGCCAGCACGCCAGCAAGGTCGTGGTCGATGGCGCGGCAACGCTGAACGGCACGGTGGCTTCGGTGGAGGCCAACGGCAATTATTCGACGGCCACCAACTACAGCATCGTCAGCGCCCGCGGCGGCATCACCGGCAGCTTCAGCGGCGTCAACAGCAATCTGGCGTTCCTGCAGCCCACGGTCACCAACACCGGCAACGATGTGGTGCTGACGCTGGTGCGCAAGGACGTGGTCGATCCCGGCACCGGCACCGGCAGCGATGGCGGCAGCACGCCCACGGATGGCGGTTCGACTGGAGGGTCCTCGGGTGGGTCCACCGGCGGCAGCACGGGCGGCAACACGGGCGGTTCGCGTGCCATGACCTTCGCCGACGCGGCGGGTTCGCGTAATCAACGCTCGGTGGCCAATGCGCTGGAGAGCCTCGGTTCGGGCAACGCCCTATACCGCCAGATCGAAAACCTGGCCGACGGCCAGCCGCAGTCGGTGTTCAAGGCCCTGTCGGGTGAAGCGCATGCGTCGACAGTGTCCACCTTGCGTACCGGCGCGGACACGGCGCGCGCGCTGCCGCTGGAACATTTCCGTTCCAATCTGAGCGCCAACCTGCTGGCCGGCGCGCCGACCGCGCAGGCCGGCACCAGCGACGTGGGCAGCAATCTCAGCGCCTTGCCCAGCTCGTCGGCCAAGCCCCTGTGGGCACAGGTCTTCGGCACGTGGCAGACCTTCGGCGGCGGCGACGCGGCACGCGTGACGCAGTCGACCTCGGGCCTGTTCGTCGGTGGCGACCAGGCGGTGGGCGGCGGGTGGCGCGCGGGTGGCGCCTTGGGCTATAGCGATACGCGCAGCCGCGCGGGCGAGGTCTCGTCCAAGGCCGACATCGACAACTACAGCGCCACGATCTATGGCGGGCGCAGCTTCGCCGCCGGCGTCGGCAAGCTGAACTTCCTGGCCGGTGGCAGCTACACCTGGCATGACATCGACAGCCGCCGCGGCATCGACACCAGCGGCTTCAACCAGTCGCTGAAGTCGAACTACAGCGCCAGCACCAGCCAGCTCTTCACCGAACTGGGCTATGCGGTGCCGGTCACCGGCGCGCTGACCCTGGAGCCGTTCGCGGGGGTGGCGTGGAGCGACATGCGTACCCGTGGCTTCTCGGAATCGGGTGGATCGGCCGCGTTGAATGGCGAAGGCGACCGCAATACGCTGACCACCACCACCCTGGGCCTGCGTTCGCGTACGGCCTTCACGCTGGGCAAGCTGGAAGGCACGCTGCGTGGAACGGTGGGCTGGCGCCATGCCTTCGGCGACGTGATCACGCATAGCCGCCTGTCGTTCAACGGCAGCGATTCGTTCACGGTGGCGGGTGTGCCGCAGGCGCGTGACAGCGCGTTGGTGGAAGTGGCCGCCGATGTGGCCTTGTCGCGCAGCGTGTCGCTGGGTCTGGCTTATGGTGGTGCGTTCGGCGGTGGCAATACGCAGAACTCGGGGATGCTGAATCTGGCCTGGAAGTTCTAATCGTCCGGTAGCGCGGGGCGTCGGCATTATCCGACGATTTGCGCGAGTTTGACGAACGGCAGCGCCAGCGCGCCTACATGACGGCCGCGTCATTTCCCTATGGGGGAGATGGCGCGGCCGTTTTTCGCTTGTGGGGCTGATGGCGCGGGGGCGGGAGAATTTTCCAGCGAGCGTTGGGCGCGGGCTTTTGGGGCCAGGAACCGGGCCCAGGAATCCGCGCCGTATGCTGCATGCCGGGACTGAGTATGGCCATTGCTGTTTTGCCAAGTGGCGCGTGGCTGGGGACCGGTTTTCCTCAACGTTCTTGATGAGTGGTGAACCCATGACTATGCCAATTACCCAATCTTCCTCGACGCCTGCTCTGCCCGTGATGTATCCCGATCGCGGGGTCGAGCGTTTGCCACTGCCTCGCCCCCAAAACGATGTCCGCATATCTGATGACGGATCGTTCTCCATTGTCGGGTATGTTGACGTGAGTAGCCGCCCGGCGCAGCCACGCGCATCGCGGGCGGTCCGCTTGCGGGAATGGATCTATGAAAAATTCCCGCGCTTCGCGGCGTTCACCGGCATCGCGCGCGCGAGAAGTGAGGTGGCCGGTGCCAAGGAGCAACTTGCCGTCGCGAAGATTGAGCTTGATGCTAATAAGATCGAACTCTATGGTGCGCGCTTCGACCTCGCTGAAATGGCCAAGGAATTGGACGCCGCAAAGCGCAGTGCGCGTCTTAGCGAACACCAACTCAACCTCGCCAACAACAAACTTCAGATGGAACGCGATGTCACCAAGCACCTGACGGAAAAGGTGGCGACCTTGACGGGGCTCTTGGGTAATGGCCTTGAGTGGGACCGCAGCGACCTGTCCGACAGTGGCCGCGAATCGCAGGAGGAGTTGTCGCCGCACAGCGATGTGAAAACGCCTCAGGCTGGCTCGCCGGTTAGCACGTCGAGCTTTCTGGATGCGCCGGTGATTGTCCGAAAGGCCGTCAAGGCCTTGGTGGCATAAGCTCAAGCCCATAAGCTAAGACGATATCCGTCGTTCTCGTGTCCACCCTGACCCCACAGACTATCCGCCCTTCTTCATTTTGCGGCTCGGCCGTGGGGTCAGGTTCAGCGTGGACACTGTATATCGACAACGACGCCGTCTGCTGCAAGGCGCGGCATTGGCAGCCTTGCCGGCTTGGGCCGCGGCGGCGCCCGCCACGGCGGCCACCACGACCACGGGCGCCGTGGGCAAATATCCTTCGAACACCGTGCGTGTGCTGGTGCCCACGGCCGCCGGCGGCAGCCTGGACACCTTGGCCCGCCTGCTGGCGGAACGCCTGGACAAGGACTTCGGCCAGTCCTTCGTCGTCGAAAACAAGCCGGGTGCCAACGGCAACCTGGCCTTCGAAACCGCGACGCGCGCCACGCCGGATGGTCTGACCCTGCTGCTGGCATCGGACGCCATCACCATCAATCCCTTTCTTTACAGCCAGGTCCACTACGACCCGGTCGCCGGCTACGCGCCCGTTTCGCTGGTCTGCACGGCGGCTCAGGTGCTGGTGGTGCACCCCAGCCTGCAGGTGCGCACCTTGGCCGAGTTCACCGACCTGGCCCGGCGCCGCGCGGCGGAAGGACGGCCCTTGAACATCGCCTCGCCGGGGGCGGGCAGCGCGGGCCATCTGTCGGCCGTGCTCTATCAGCAGCGTGCCAAGGTGTCCTGGACGCACGTGCCATACAAAGGCGGCGGCCCCGCCGTGGCCGACCTGCTGGGCGGTCATGTCGACGGCCTGTTCGTGACCCTGGCCTCGGCCGTGCCGCAGATCCAGGCCAAGGCCCTGGTCGCCCTGGCCGTCACCACGCCGACGCGGTCGGTGGCCCTGCCGGATGTGCCGACCGTCGCCGAGGCGGCGCTGCCGGGTTTTGACGTGACGAATTGGGAAGGCCTGTTCGCGCCGCCCGCGACACCCGTGGCCATCGTCGATGCCTTGCAGCGCAGCGTCGCCACCGCCGCTTCTGATCCGGCGGTGCGTGAGCGCCTGCTGGGCCTGGGTTTCGAGCCCGTGGCGGGCGGTCCGGAAGTGCTTGCCAAACTGGTGCGCGAAAATACCGACAAATGGCGTACGGTGATCAAGCAGGCCGACATTCATCTGGAGTAAGACAGGCATGGATCTGCAATTACGGGGCGACCGCATCCTGGTGGTGGGCGCCAGCGGCGGCATAGGCCTGGCGACAGCGCGCGCGCTGGCGCTGGAGGGTGCGGACGTCACCCTGGTGGGACGTGACGCGGGGCGCATCCAGGCGGCCGCCACGGCGCTGGCCGCTGAAACCGGTGCGTCGGTGCATGGCGTGGCCGCCGACGTGACGGATGCCGCGGCCATCGATGCCTTGCGCGCGCGGTGGGAAGCGCAGGAGCAGCCTTTGGACGCGCTGGTCGTGGCCACGGGCGGCAGCCATCGCGCGCCCTTCGAAGCGCTGGACGATGACGCGTGGCTGGCCAACTACGAGTACAACATCCTGGGCGGTGTGCGGCTGGTGCGAGCTTTCCTGCCGGCCTTGCGGCGCGCCAGCCAGCCGCGCGTGCTGCTGTTCGGCGCCGCCGCGGCCAAGATGCCGTATCCCAACCAGGTCGTCTCCAACGTCCATAAAGCCGGCTTGCTGGCCTTGACCAAGACCCTGGCGGGCGAGCTGGCGCCGGCCATACGCGTGAATGCGATCTGCCCGGGGCGCACCTTGACGTCGCTGTGGCTGAATCGTGCGCGGGACCTGGCGCAAGCCCAGGGGAAGACGGAGCAGGAAATCCTCGATCACTTCGCCGAGGAGATCCTGGCGGGCCGTTTCGCCGAGCCGCGGGAAATCGGCGACGTTGCCGCGTTCATCCTTTCGCCACGCGCGTCCTATGTCGTGGGACAGAGTATCAATGTGGATGGGGGTATCGCGCGGGGACTGTTGTAGGGCCGGGCCCCCAAGGGGCGGCGCCTGCGCCGGGGGCTAGCATACCGGCGCCTCCGGATGCCAAGTCGACTTCGGAGCCTGCGGCGAAGGAAATCTGTGGTGCCCACCAGCAATGACGCGCCGGTCATGGATGTTGCGGCGGCGGGATTGCGTCGTCGTCGCCTGACGCGGCGCGCCTTGCGCTGCCGTTCATGGCCAGGGCCGCCGATGCCTTGCGCGCGGCCTGCATGACGGCAGGCGCGTAAGTTTCCAGTTCGGCCAGGCCCAGGCGGTCCGCCGGACCCGCGACGCACAGCGCGCCGATGACCTTCCAGGAACCGCCGAACACCGGCGCCGCCACGCTGGCCGCGCCGGGGTGCATTTCCGCCAGGGTGCACCAATAACCCTGGCGGCGGATCTGCTCGAACTCCGCGCCGTGTTGGCCTTCGAAGGCCAGCATGACCTTGCCGGCGGAGCCCTTGGTCAAGGGCAGGGATTGGCCCACCCGCGAGCTGCTGGCGAAATCGTCATGGCCGCGCACGCGGATCAGGCGCACGCGGCGGTTGCCGTCGTGGGCGAAGAAAGACGTCGTCTCGCCGGTGCTGCGAGCAAGATCGCGCAGGATCGGTTCCAGCACATCGTGCAGATCGAATGCCACGTGATAGCGCGCGGACAGCCAGGCCGTGGCGGGGCCCAGGCGCCAGCTGGCGTTTTCCAGCTGCACCAGGTAGCCGGCCTGCGCCAGGGTATGCGCCAGACGGAAGGTGGTGGTCTTGGGCAGGCTGGTGCGGCGCGCCAGCTCCGCCAGGCTCAACTGGCTGTCTTCGATGCCGAACGCATCCAGCAGGGCCAGGGCACGGACCACGGCGGTAACGGGTTCAGGGCGGGGCGGGGCGGCCGCGGCGGTGCTGGAGGCGGGGGTGGACATACGAGGGTGGGGTCTGGTGTATAGAGTTGGGGTGGCGTGGCCGTTGCCGGACGTCCGGCGTCCCGGTGTGCAACGGTGTTTCCAGGCGTTACCGGGGCGATCGTTCCACCAGCCGGAACGCTATTGTAGGCGGACGGCGAAGTGCCTAGACTGCCCGCCGACAGAGTCCAAGCAGAATCCCGCAGGAGCAGCACCATGATCATCGATTGTCACGGCCACTACACGACGGCGCCTCAGCGTCTGCGCGATTTCCGGCAAAGCCAGATCGCCGCCGTGGTCGACAAGACCAAGCACATGCCCGATCCCAACATCCGCTTTAGCGATGATGAAATCCGGGAAGGTCTGGAAAACAACCAGATCCGCATCCAGCGCGAGCGGGGTGTCGACCTGACCCTGTTCTCGCCGCAGGCCGGCCAGATGGCTCACCACATCGGCGACAGCAAGGTCAGCGCCACCTGGACCCGCTTGTGCAATGACCTGATCCATCGGGCGGTGGAACTCTATCCGGCCAACCTGGCGGGGGTTTGCCAACTGCCGCAGTCACCGGGCGTGAGTCCCGCCGAGTGCATCCCGGAACTGGTGCGTTGCGTGGAGGAGCTGGGCTTCGTCGGCTGCAACATCAATCCCGATCCCACCGACGGCTACTGGACCGATCCTCCGCTGACGCAGAAGTATTGGTATCCGCTGTTCGAGAAAATGGTCGAACTGGACGTGCCGGGCATGATCCACGTCAGTTGCTCCTGCAATCCCAATTTTCACTTCACCGGGGCGCATTACATCAACGGCGACACGACGGCCTTCATGCAATTCCTGCAAGGCGATGTGTTCAAGGATTTCCCGACGCTCAAGATGATCATCCCGCATGGTGGCGGCGCCGTGCCTTACCACTGGGGTCGTTATCAAGGCCTGGCGCAGAACCTGCAGCGCCCGCCGGTGGAAGAGCTGTTGAACAACGTGTACTTCGACACTTGCGTCTATCACCAGCCCGGCATCGAATTGCTGCTGCAAGTGATTCCGCCGGAGAACGTGCTGTTCGCGTCGGAGATCGTCGGCGCGGTGAAGGGCATCAATCCGCGTACCGGTTTCAACTATGACGACACCAAGCGCTACATCGACGCGGTCAGCTGGCTCTCCGAGGAGAACCGCCGCCTGATGTTCAGCGAGAATGCTTTCAAGGTCTACAGCCGCCTGCGTCCTGAATTGGAACGGCGCGGCGTTTTGGCATAAGCACACCACAGGAAGGAGTTCAGGATGAACGCAGGTTTTCAGGTTCTCAAACGCAAGCGTGCCGTCGATGCAGAGACGACGGCCAAGTTCGCCGCATTGCCGGTGGCCAATATCAGCGATGCCATGCATCGCGTCGTCGCTGGCGGGCCGCGCCTGCGTCCGCTGCACAAAGGTGGCGTGCTGGCGGGGCCGGCGCTGACCGTCAAGGTGCGTCCGGGCGACAACCTGATGATCCACATGGCGCTGAACATGGCCGTGGAAGGCGATGTCATCGTGGTTGACGCGGGCGGCGACCTGACCAATGCCCTCATCGGCGAACGCATGATCGCTTATTGCGTGGCGAAGAAGTTCGCCGGCATCATCATCAACGGTTCGGTGCGCGACCTGGCCTGGATCCGCGAGCATGACTTCCCCGTGTACGCGGCGGGTGTCACGCACCGTGGCCCCTACAAGGACGGCCCGGGCGAGATCAACGTGCCGGTGGCCTTCGATGGCCTGGTCATCGAGCCGGGCGACCTTGTGGTCGGCGACGACGACGGGCTGCTGTGCATCGCCTACGATGCGACCAAGGAAGTGCTGGTGAAGGCGCAGGCCAAGCACAAGCAGGAAACCGACACCTTCGCCGACATCGGCAAGGGCGACAACAATCGCGCGTACTACGAGAAGCAGTTGCGCGACAAGGGTTGCTACTTCGAAGAGTGATGGCTTAATGGCCTGATCTGGCTGGCGTCATCTGGCCCGCGCCTTCACGGCTGCGGGCCTGCCGGGCAGGAAACGCTCCCTCGGGAGACAGGGCAACCTCCAAGGGTTGCCCTTTCCTTTATTGTTCGCCGATGGCGCGACGCTTCAGCTGGGCCGCGAAGAACGCGCCCAGCAGGGGCAATATCACTGCCGTGCCGCCGAACAACCAGTACGGCTCCACCCGCTGCACCAGGGCGGCCGCCACGGCCACGCCGGCCGACTGGCCCAGGAACAGGCAGCAGGCGAATAGCGCGACCGCCGTGCCGCGCCGCGCCGGCGCCATCTGCGTGGCATTGGTCTGCAAGGTGCTGTGGATCAGGTAGTAGCCGAAGCCACTGAGCAGGCTGGCCACCGCGCACCACGTCCAGGTGGGACCCAGCGCATACAGCCCGCAGGCCGCCATCAGCACCAGGCCGCCGGATGCCACCAGGCCGATCTCGCCCAGCCTGGCGATGAGCCTGCGCGAGATGATCACATAGCCGATGCCGCCCACCGCGAACAGGCCGCCGATGGCGCCTGACGCCGTCGGGCCGAGCTGGAAGCGCTGTTGCACGTAGGTGGGGACGAAGGCGAGCACGCCGAAGACCAGCGCGCCTTCCAGAAAGACGGTGAACAAAATCGTACGTGCCCAGGGGTAGCCCAGCACATTGCGGATGGGTCCCAGGAAACCGGCGGGGACCGCGCGCTCGGCGTCCGAGCGGGCCGGCGTCAGGCGCACCAGCAGCATGCCGGCGGCCAGGTAGATGGCGGCCAGGGTGGCGAAGGCGGCGCGCCAGCCTATGGTGTCGGCGAACAGGCCGCCGATAAGCTGGCCCGCGGCCATGCCGATGATGGTGCCGGTGATGAAGCGTGCCAGGGTGGCCTGACGCTGGGCGTAGTCGACGTTGTCGCCGATCCAGGCCATGGCCAGCGGGATGATGCCCGCGCCGGCCGCGCCGGACAGGAAGCGGGCGACCAGCATGCCGTTGAGACTGGGCGCCAGCGCCGCGCCCAGGCTGCCCACCGCGCAAAGAAACGCCGCGGCCGTCACCGTACGGTACTTGCCGTAACGGTCCCCCAGGGGCCCGAACAAAAACTGGAACACCCCGTAGGCCACCGCGAATATCGTCACCACCCCGGCCGCTTCACCGGTGCTGGTCCCATATTCCAAAGACAGCTGCGTCAGCAGCGGATCGCAAATCCTGAATGCGCACGCGCTGGCAAAGGCAGCAATCGCCAGGACCAGGATGATGCGATGTGGGGCAGGAGCAGGGTTAGCGGATTCGACTGGCGAAGAAGACGGTGCGGCGCTCATTGAACGGGGTCGGCAGAGGCAGGAGCCGCCATCATGCCACCATTACGCCGCGGGCGCGGAAGCTGCGGCGGTCTTCGCGCAGGACGGCCAGCAGGCGGTCGCGACTTTCGCGTACGTGTGCCTGCACCAGCGCGACGGCGCGTTCGGCGTCGCCTTCGCGCAGCGCGCCGAGGACCGCGCGGTGTTCGGCCCAACCGTGGCCGATGGGGTCGCTTTCCAGCCAGCGCGTGCGCGCCAGCCGGTTCATGGCGTCGGCCACGCCGCGGCTGATGAACTCATTGCCGGCCAGCTGCGCCAGGCGCACGTGGAATTCCAGGCCGATGCGGTGGGTCTCCTCGGCACTGGCCTGTTCACCACAGTCATCGAGCAGGGCTTCGATGTCATCCAGGCCGGCGTGGTCCAGATTGGCCACGGTCAGCCGCATGGCCGCCACTTCCAACACTTCGCGATAGACGAACAACTGCTCGATCTCGGCGATGTTGATCGGCGTGACCATCCAGCCACGCCCCTCGCGACAGACCAGTCCTTCGGACTCCAGGCGCAGCAGGGCGGCCCGCACCGGGGTGCGCGAGGCACCCATCTGCGCCTCGGCCCAACGTTCGGTAAGACGTTCGCCGGGTCCCAATTGCATGTCGAGGATCATCGCGCGTAGTTGTTTTTCGACTTCCAGGGATTGGGACATAAAAACTCCTGACCGGGCGAGCGGCGGCAACAGAATTTAAAAAGCGGAATTGACAAGCCGCCGGACGGTGTTTAATGTATCCCAGCTTGGTATCCCAAGCAAACGACCCTCAGGATTTCGTCCGACACTCCCCCCGATCCCATGGCTTTAGATCCCAATCCCCACTGGCACCGCAATCTGCTGGTCTGCCTGTTTGGCTCGTTCTCCACGCTGGTCGGCATGACGCTGATGCTGCCTTTCCTGCCCCTCTACGTCGAGGAACTGGGGATCAAGGACCATGCGGCCATCGTCCAGTGGTCGGGCATCGCCTACGGCGCCACGTTCCTGACGGCGGGCATCGTCGCGCCGCTGTGGGGCCACCTGGGTGACCGCTATGGCCGCAAGCCCATGTTGATCCGCGCCAGCCTGGGCATGGCCATCTGTATTTCCCTGATCGGCTTTTCGACCAACATCTGGCAGTTGCTGGCCTTGCGGCTGTTGACGGGTATCGCCGGCGGCTATTCCTCCGGCGCCACCATCCTGGTCGCCGTGCAGACGCCGAAGAATCGTTCGGCCTGGGCGCTGGGCGTGCTGTCGTCCGGCATCATGGCCGGCAACCTGATCGGGCCCTTGATCGGCGGTTCGCTGCCGCCCCTGATCGGCATCCGTGCGACGTTCTGGTTGTCCGGCGGCCTGATCTTCATCGCCTTCCTGGCCACGACCTTCCTGGTCAAGGAAGGGCCGCGGGCAACGACCGCCGCCAAGGACCGTCCCAAGGGCGGCTGGGCACACATTCCCCGCCGCGACGTGGTCTTGACCATGTTGTTCACGGGCATGCTGCTGATGTTCGCCAACATGTCCATCGAACCCATCATCACGGTGTACGTGAACACGCTGGTCGCCGATCCCTCGAAAGTCACCTTCGTGGCGGGCCTGGCGATGTCGGCGGCGGCGCTGGGCAGCATTCTTTCCGCATCGCGCCTGGGCCGGCTGGCCGACCGTATCGGGCATGGTTACGTCATCGTACTGGCGCTGGTCGTTGCCGCCATCCTGTTGATCCCGCAGGCCTTCGTCACGGCCGGCTGGCAACTGGTGGGACTGCGCTTTTTGATGGGCCTGGCGCTGGGCGGCCTGCTGCCCTGCATCGCGGCCGTGGTGCGGCACAACGTGCCGGACCACTTCGTCGGCAGCATCATGGGCTGGTCAGTGTCGTCCCAATATGTAGGGCAGGTGACCGGCCCCTTGCTGGGCGGCTATGTCGGCGGCCATTACGGCATGCCCGCGGTGTTCCTCGGCACCAGCGTGTTGCTGCTGGTGGGCGCGGTGGGCACCTGGCGAGTGGCGGACATCGCCGGTCGCAAGGCGGCGAAGGCGGCCAAGGCCGTGGGCGCGGAGTAAGAACGCAAAGCGCGGATCATCCGCGCGAAGCCCGAACCGCGGGCTGCCACCTGGCTGCGGTCTGGGTGTTGCTTGCGCGGCTGGCTAGAACCCCAATCCAATCGCCAGCCCCGCCGCCACCAGGGCCAGCACCAGCACGCCGGCGACCAGGGTGATCAGTTCGACGGGTCGGAAGGACCGGGCGACCATGGCCAGGGAGGGGAGGCTGACGGGCGGCAGCGTCACGAGCAGGGCGGCGGCGGGGCCGGCGGCCATGCCCAGGGACAGCATGGCCTGCACGATCGGCACCTCACCGGCGGTGGGGATGACGAACAGCAGGCCCGCCACTGCCAGGCCGATGATCCACAGCCATTCATTGCCGATGCTGGCATCGACATGCGGGAACAGCCAGGCACGGGCGGCGCCCAGCAACAGCACCAGGACGATGTATTCCGGAATGAGGCGCGCTGCCATGCGCACGAACAAGCGCAGCCAGCGGACGAAGGGATGCATGTCATCGTCGGCTTGCACGTCGACGTCGGCGGCCTGCATGGCCTCGGCCTGCGCTTCGTCGAAGTCGCGGGTGTCGCCCCGGCTCATGCGATTGATCAGCCAACCCAGGCCGAACACCATGACGATGCCCAAGGCCAGCCGCAGCCCCATCCACTTCCATCCCAGTACGAAGCCCATGAACACCAGCGTGGCCGGATTGAGCATCGTGTTGCCCAGCCAGAATGCGACCGTGCTGCCTGGCGCGGCCTGGCAGCGGCGCAGACCGGCTACCACCGGCGCCGCGCAACAGGTGCACATCATGCCGGGCACCGACAGCAAGCCGCCCGCGAAGACGCTGCCCAGTCCCGTGCCGCCCAGGGCGCGCACGATCCAGCGCCGCGGCAGCAAGGCCTGCACCGCGGAGCCCAGCAGCAGGCCCAGGACCATGGCCTGCCAGATCGCCTTGCCGTAAGCCAGGGCGTAGTTCAGCGCGGCCGTGAGCGACGCCGGCGGCGGCGCGGCCTCCGTACCCATCAGGATGGACGCGCCGATCGAATGATGCTCGGCCGCCACGAAGGCCCGCTGGTAATAAGGCGACCATTTCACGTAGAACAGGCCGGCGACGGCCAGCACTACGAAAACGGCGATGCCCCATGCGGGATGGAATGAGCGTTGTTGGCTGGTGTGCGTGTTCATGGGGGCGATACTGCTACTCACTATTACCCGATGGTCTGCGTGACGGCGCCGTCGCGGTCCTTGATCATCGTGGGCAGCACGTCGAAGCGCAAGTCTTTCCAGGATTTGACGTCGTAGGCGCCGCGGCGCGGCTGCAGCAGCGAGCAGCGAGCAGCGAGGCAGGCAGGACATACTCGGGAGCCTGATCAAGGTGCTGGTTGCCCGGCGAGGCAAAGCGATCAGCGCGAGCCAATTTCATCAAACGCAATAAAAAACTGGATTTGAAGCGGAAATCCATTTTGGCACACGAGAAAACCTGGTGCCTGGTCTACCGGTGATCATAATTATTCTATCCAGGGCAATAATATTACCCAGTTTGTGATCTGTATCCATGAGCGGCGCGCGCTCAAACTGCAAGCAATCCAACCGAGCCGACGCGCCCGCCATGAACACCTCCGCCGTTACGCAGCTATTCGAACCGTTATCTTTCTTGCATGGGCCGACTATGCAAAACCGGTTCATGCTGGCGCCTCTGACGAATCAGCAAAGCGAGCACGACGGTTTCGCTTCCCGCCACGACCAGGACTGGATGAGGCAGGTCGGGGAAGGCGGCTACGGCTTGGTCCAGACCTGCGCCACGACCGTCGAGGCGAGCGGCATCGCGTTCGCGCGGCAACTGGGAATACACCGCGATGAGCATCTCGCAGGGCTGGGCGAGATGGCTGCCTCGATCCGCAGGGGGGGCGGGCTATCCGCGGTGCAGCTGCACCACGCCGGACATCGCGCCCGGCCGGAACTCGGCGGCATTCCTGCACCGGCATCGAATTCGACGTTGCCCGGCGTAAGGGCGCTGACGACGGAAGAGGTGGAGCGTATCCGCGACAGCTTCATCGCTGCTGCCCGCAGGGCTGAACTCGCTGGCTTCGATGGCGTCGCGCTGCACGGCGCCTTCGGCTGGATATTGTCCGAGTTCATGTCTCCGATCCTGAACGATCGCACCGACAAGTACGGCGGAAGCCTTGAAAACAGGGCCCGTCTCACGATCGAAATTATCGAAGGCATCCGCCACGCCTGTAGCCCGCGGTTCCAGATCGGCTGGCGTTTGTCCGTCGAGCGATACGGCCTGCGCCTGGAGGAGCTGCGTGACATCACGGCCGACATCCTTGATCGCGAGTTGATCGACTATCTGGACCTGGCGCTATGGGACTCCGCCCAGGTCGTGCAAGCCGGCGCCTATGCCGGCCGCAAAATGCTCAGCGTCTTCACAAAAATTCCGCGCAAGGGCGTCCGTGTCGGCGCCGCAGGCAAGATCATGAGCGCGCGGCGCGCGGCGCAGTTGCTGGAAGAAGGATGCGACTTCGTCCTGATCGGCCGCGCCGGCATCCTGCGACCCGACTTTCCCCTCCAGGTGAAGGCCGACCCGTGCTACGACAGTCCCCGGCTACCCGTGACGGCGCAGTTCCTGCGCGCGAGCGGACTAAGCGAACGCTTCATCAACCACATGCGGGGATGGCAGAACTTCCTCGTGCCCGGATCCCTTTGATCTGAACCCGCTATTCCGGATACCCCGGACCAGGGAGACATTCATGTCGCAAACGCCACGCAAGAACCAGCCCGAATCCTATGTCCCGCCGAAAGTCTGGACGCCGGGTACCGAATATGGCGGGACGTTCGGCAGCATCAACCGCCCGGTGTCGGGAGCGCGATTTGACAAGGAACTGCCGGTAGGCCTGCATCCGCTGCAGCTCTATTCGCAGGGCACGCCAAACGGCCAGAAAGTGACGATCCTGCTGGAGGAGTTGCTGCAGGCAGGCCATTCCGGCGCCGAATACGATGCATGGCTTATCGACATATTCAAGGGCGACCAGTTCGGCAGCGGCTTCGTGGGCATCAATCCCAATTCGAAAATCCCGGCACTGGTGGACCGCTCGGCCGCTCCGGCCATGCGCGTATTCGAGAGCGGATCCATTCTTGTCTATCTTGCGGAGAAGTTCGGCGCGTTCCTGCCGGCCGAGCGCCGCGCACGCACCGAGACCTTCAACTGGTTGATGTGGCAAATGGGCACGGCGCCTTTCGTGGGCGGAGGCCTGGGACACTTCTATGCCTATGCGCCGATCAAGATCGAGTATGCGATAGACCGCTATGCCATGGAGGTCAAGCGCCAACTGCATGTACTGGATACGCATCTGGCCTCGCACGAGTTCCTTGCCGGCGGCGAATACACCATTGCGGACATTGCCGTCTGGCCGTGGCATCCGGGCAGCCTGTACGGTGTCTACAACACGCACGAATTCCTGAACGTGCGGGAATACGAGAACGTTCTGCGCTGGTACCACGCCATTGCCGCGCGCCCCGCGGTGAAGCGCGGCAGGCTGGTGAACCGCGTGTCCGGCGACCCCGGCACATTCCTGCGCGAACGCCATGACGCAAGAGATTTCGACGCGTTGACGTGATGTGTATCGACTCGAAGCGCGCCGGCTCGAACCGCGTTGGTGAAGGCGCGAGTAATGGAGGCGGCCCCTTATTTATCTATCGCAAGCGAGCTGCCCGTGGCCGCTCTCACATTCTCCGTACGAGGTTTTTCCATGAAGCTGTATTTTTCGCCAGGGTCCTGCGGACTCGCCTCTCAGATAGCGCTGCACGAGGCTGGCCAGACGTTCGATCTGGTCAAGGTCGATTTCAAGACCAAGACCACGGTTGAAGGCGATTATCTGAAAGTGAGCGCCAAGGGCGTCATCCCGGTATTGAGACTGGATGACGGCGATCTCATCACCGAGGGGGCGGTCATCCTGCAGTGGATTGCTGATCAGAATCCCGCAAGCAATCTGCTGCCGCCCGTCGGAAGCCGCGAGCGCTACAAGGCTTTGGAGTGGCTGAATTTCATATCGACCGACATGCACAAGGGCATGGCCGTGATGTTCTCGCCGTTCCTCGATGATGTGACGAAGCGGCGATTCGCCGACGGCAACCTGATACCCAAGTTCGAGTATATCGACGAGCACCTGGCCACGAACGACTACCTGATGGGGGCCCGGTTCTCGGCCCCCGATGGCTACCTGTACACCGTGCTGTCCTGGACACCCAGGGTGGGACTGGATCTTTCCGGACATGCCTCGATCCAGCAATTCATGGCTCGCATGGAGGCGCGAGCCAGTGTTCGCGCGGCGCGAGAAGAAGAGCAACGCCTGGCTGGCTGAACATCGACCGCAACTCACGAGGTATTCATGAGAACTCTTTTCGACCCTGTCGTCCTGGGCGCGCTGAACGCGGCCAATCGTATCGTCATGGCGCCGTTGACCCGTGCGCGCGCCACCCGCGACCATGTACCGACTCCTGTGATGGCGGAATACTATGCGCAGCGCGCCGGCGCGGGTCTCATCATCGGGGAGGCAACCGGTATTTCCCGCCAGGGCGTGGGCTGGCCGTACGCGCCGGGCCTCTGGTCCGCCGCGCAGGTAGAGGCGTGGCGCATGGTCACGCAGGCGGTGCACGATAGAGGTGGACTGATCTTCGCGCAGCTCTGGCACATGGGCCGCATGGCGCATTCCGCCGTGACGGGGTCGAAGCCCGTATCGAGCAGCGCCACCGCCATGCCGGGCGAGGCGCACACGTACGACGGCAAGAAACCGTTCGAGATAGCGCGGCCATTGGATGTCAGTGAGATTCCCGGGCTGGTCGCCGACTACGTCACGGCCGCTCGCAATGCGATCGAGGCAGGCTTCGACGGCGTCCAGATCCACGCGGCCAACGGACAGTTGATCGACCAGTTCCTTCGCGACAACAGCAATATGCGCACGGACGAATACGGCGGCTCCGTCGCCAATCGTGTGCGTCTGCTCGGCGAGGTGACGCAAGCGGTCACGGATGCGATCGGCGCTCATCGTACCGCGGTGCGCTTGTCGCCCAACGGCGAGTCCTACGGCGTGGACGACAGCGATCCCGCGCCGCTGTTCACGGCTGCGGCCCTCATGTTGAACGCCATGGGCATCGCATTCCTGGAATTGCGCGAGCCGGGTCCGGAGGGAAGCTTCGGTAGCACCGATGTTCCGCGGCTGTCACCGCTGATCCGCACACACTTCGAGGGTCCGCTCATTCTGAACAGCGACTACGACCTGGCGCGCGCCAAGGCCGACATCGACAGCGGGCTCGCCGACGCCATCAGTTTCGGCCGTCCATTTCTTGCCAATCCGGACTTGGTGGTCCGGCTGCGCAATGGGGCGCCCTTGAACCAGGATGAGGTCCACACTTACTACAGCCAAGGGGCCGAAGGCTACACCGACTACCCGACATTGACAGAGCAAGACCTGCGGGTCGAACCTGAATTGGAGCAAGACTCATGATGCAAGACTGGACCGGTTATCGCGCGTCGCTTCTGGAGCGCGTCGGCGACTTTGCGAAGCACAGCCCGGACGTGTTGCGTGGCCTGGCAACCATGGATAACGCGGCGGCTAAGAGCGGGCATCTGGAGCCCAGGATCCACGAGCTGATCGCGCTGGCGGTGGCAGTGACGACGCGCTGCGACGGATGCATTGCAGTGCACACGAAAAAGGCAGCCGAGGCGGGCGCATCGCTGGAGGAAATCTCGGAAGCATTGGCTGTAGCCATCGCGCTGAACGCCGGAGCGGCGCTGACCTATTCGGCGCGCGTGATCGAGGCCTATCAGCAGTTGGGGTAGCCGATGAACCCTGCGCAAAGGCGGGTAAGGCGACCGGTAGTCACCGAGTTGCGTTCGAGGGCCGTACCACTATGGCAGCAAGGCAATCCTGTTCGGTGAACCGTCCGCTCTGCCATCTGGCGCTGCGCCCAGCGCGGGACGCGCGGCGGTTGCAGCGCAGGCCGCCGCTCACTCGCCCGCCGGAATAGGCAGCGGGAAAAACCCGCGGTAAGGCCGCGCGTCTTCCACGCAGCGCGCGAACGACGGCCGTTCGAGCAGGCGCTTGCGGTAAGAACGAATGTTGGGATGGCTAGCCCCGACGGGATGCACCCAGTGGGAATAAAACAGGAAGGGCGCCGCCGCGCAATCGGCCAGCGTGAAAGCGTCGCCGGCCGCCCAGACTCGTCCTGCCATGTGCTTTTCCAGCCAGCCGTAGGCATTGTCCAGCATGGTGTGCGCCTCGGCCACGCCGTAGGGATCGCGCACCGCCGGGTCTTCCCTCAATTCGTTGAACACGATCTTCTGCACGGGCGCGGAGATGTAGTTGTCGAAGAAGCGGTCCAGCCAGCGCACCTCCAGGGCCGCCGCTGTGTCAGCTGGAATCAGCCGCAATGGCCCGGGGTGGTAGACCTGCAGGTGCTCGACGATGCAGGTCGCTTCCATGACCTGCCGGTCGCCGTCGACCATGAAGGGAAATCGTTTCACGGGCCACAGCGATGCCAGGTCTTCGTAGCAGGGCGAGCCGGGCCCTTCGACGATACGGGCGTCGAAGGCGATGTCGTTCTCATAGAAGCCCAGCAGGGCTTTGTGGCAATACGAGGAAAAGGGGTGGTAGTAGAGTCGCGGCGCCATGGCGGTTTCCTTGGTACGTGGTGAGGACGGGGTGCTTGTACTCACGACGAATGGGCACGCCGGCTTTCGACATGCGGGCGACGTTTCCCGGGTGACCGCCGTGAGCCGGCGGGGCGGGCATACCGGGCAGCCGGGCGGATCAGGCGTCCAACCGGCTCAGGCCGCTGCGCGGGCCACCACGGCATGCTCGTCGGGCACGGTAATGTCCCGCGTCACCGGCAGGGCGTTGCAGGCAATCAGGCGCGTCAGCAGCGGCCATAGCTGGCGGGGCAAGTCGTGTCCCATGCCGGCGATCAGGTGAAACTCCGCACCCAGGATGGCGCGCGCCACCGCGCGGCCGGCCGCGGGCGGCAGCATGCGGTCCTTGGCGCCGTGAATGACACAGGTGCGTGCCTGGATGCGCTGGGCATAGCGGCGTAGATCGCCCGTGCCGAGCAAGGCCATCAGCTGGCGCCGAGCGCCGCCGCCGTCGATGCCGCGTTCACCCAGGCGGTCGATCAGGGCATCCATCTCCGCTTCGTCGACCGGATAGGCCGCGGATCCCAACGCCTGGAACAGGGCTTTGACGTGGGCTTTCTGCCCATGCAGGCCGGTCTCCGGGCGCGGCTTGCGCAGCAGCTTCCACAGCAGGCTGGGCGCGGTCGGCGGCAGGAAGGGCTGACAGGTGCTGGAGAAGATGACGGCCAGCGAGGCCACGCGTGCCGGATAGCGCCCGGCGAAGACCTGCGCGATCATGCCGCCCATGGAGCCGCCGACGACGTGCGCCTGTTCCAGTCCCAGGCCGTCGAGCAGGGCGGCAGTATCGTCCGCCATGTCTTCCAGGGTATAGGGGACCTTGCTTTGCATGCCCAGTTGCGCCCGGGCAATCAGCCACCACAGGTTGGGCGGCGGCACCAGGCTGCGTATGCGTCCCGACAAGCCGATGTCCCGATTGTCGTAGCGGATGACACGGAATCCGGCCTCGACCAGCCGCCTGCAGAAACCATCGGGCCACAACAGCATTTGTGCGCCCAGTCCCATGATCAACAACAACGGCGGGGCATGCGGATCGCCCCAGTCTTCGTAGGCCAGCCGTACTTGCGGTGTATCGATGTGGCCGCGCCGGATCGGCGTGCCCAGGGCGTCGAAGTGGGGTGCATTCATGGCGGCAGGGTCCTCGCGGTAGACACGACGAAACGGCCGCCGCGGCGCACGGGCGCCACCGCGCGCGACCGACTGTCGAGTTTACGCGCGCACCGCGAAAATTGTTGCGCTGTGTCATGGCAGCCGCGTCCCCGTCGCCGGGGTCGGGATGTCATGACGATGTCACGGTGCGAGGGCAGCAGCGTCCTGCTACAAAGGTTTGACGTACTGCCCGACCTGGGCGGCCGCGCCGTCGGCCCAGGTATCGATCAAGGCCTTCAGATTCTGTGGCTGCACGGAGCCCTGGCCCTGCGCCGTGCTGCGGATCTGCTCACCCGTGCCGCCGCGGACCGAGGCGAACAGCAGTTGGCCCGTCTGGCTGTCCAACACCTGCGTTTCGATGGCCAGGGAAGCGTTCTGCGGCCGTCCGCCTTCGATGGCGGCCTTCGCGCCCGTGATGATCAAGCCGATGGGGATGTATTGGTAAGGCGCCAGGGCCTCGGTTTCGGCGCCGACGGCGGTGATGGCCAGACGCACGTGGGCGATGCCGGGGCCGGAGTGATTGACCAGGCGGACCTTGTTGGCCAAACGGCTGCGCACCGCTTCGTCCATGTATTGGCGCACCTGGTTCATGGTGGCCATCGACACGTTTTCCGTGGGCTTCGGTTCAGGATAGAACACGACGGGATCGACCCACAGGCCGTTGTATTTGTCAGGCGTGAAGGCCGGGTTGATATAGGCCAGCCGGGTGCCCCCGCCCGGGGCGTCCTGTTTTTCCAGGCGGGAGTAATCGCCCAGGAAGCCGGACTCGCGCGGCGGCGGCGAGGAGGCGCAACCCGCCACCAGAAGAACGGTGGAGACAGTCAGCAGAGACTTACGCAGAAAACGGGATTTCATGGCGGCACCTCTTCTAGGAACTGGGAACATCAACGGGGAGAAACGACGACTTGATACTGCACCGTGGTCCCAACATACACCGGTTGATACCATGTGGGACCGCATTGCTGGTAGGTCAGGCCGTTGACGATGACGGTGGTGCACTGCGGCGGCAGCGTGGATGCCATGGAGCCGATCACCGCCGCGGTGGTCGCGCCGGCGACGACTCCCGCGGCGAACGGATCGACATACCAGCCGGAAGAGTAGCCGTAGTAGTAGTCATCGTGGTGGTGATCATCGTCATGGTGGTCATCGTGATGATCGTCATGATGGTCGTCGTGGTGATCGTCATTATGGTGACCGTCATCATGATGATCGTCATGGTGGTCACCGCCGTGATCGCCGTCATGGCCATGACCGCCGCCATGTTGATCTGGCGGTCCGCCATGGTTGGGTCCACCGCCATGTTGATTGGGACCACCGCCATTCGGATTGGGTCCACCGCCATGCTGGTTCGGGCTGCCTCCGGGCGCCGGATGGCCGCCACGCGGCGCATTTGCCATGGGCGCATGACCACCGGAGAAATTCGCCCCGCCACCGTGGAAACCACCCTGGTAGCTACCGCCATGCGGCATGGACATGGGCCGCAGGCTGGTGCGCGCACCGCCGCGAAAGGCCATCGCCTGCGTGGTGGCCAAGGTCATCGCCGCAACGCAGGCGAGCGCGCATACTGTCACACGGAAGCGGCTTTTCATTTCGCCTCCTTGTAGGGCTCGGGCGAGACCCGCATGGCGCCGATCTCGCGCATGCCGGCGACAGGCCGATAGCTGAAGGTCACCGCGTTCAGGCCAGGCCGCAGGTTCCAGCGATACGCCACCGAGAAAGTGGGCCGGGAAGGCTGCGTGACATCGGTAATCGACAAGCGGCAAGGCAGGAGCTGCTGCGTTCCCTGCAACCAGAGTTCCCAATCCAATCCGGGCTGGCGGAACACGTAATGACGGCACAGCTTGCCGTTGACCCGCTCCAACCCCAGCGAAGTGGCGGCGGTCAGCCGCCTGGCATCATCGCTCTCGAGGCCCCAATTGAACAGGTCGGCCAGCGGCATCTCGACCCCGTACTGATCGCGCAGCACAGGAACGAGTTCATCGATGGTCGGCGGCGCGGATTGGACGGTGTAGTAGCGCCGATTGTTGTCGTAGAGCGTGAAGGTCTTGCCGTTGTAGACAAGACCGCGCGGCTTCGCGCTGCCGACGATTTCCGCGCGGACCCGGTCCGGGCGCCGTACCTGCACTACGGTGCGGTGCAGAAAGGTGGCGTTCTGGCCGTTGTCCAGCACGGCCTCGGTGGCGCTGTCGCCCGTGACGATGAACGTCTGCAAGGTGCGCAGGTAGCGGCCCATCGCCAATAGCGCTTCGACCGCGTTGGGATCGACGGTGTCCGGCGCGAACGCGGGAGACGACGGAGCGGGGATGGCTGGTGGTCCGGCCGGCGCGGCGGTAGATCGACTCTGAGGAACCGCCTCAGAAGGTGCGGCGAATGACAGTGGGCTGGTCAATCCCAAATAGCAAAACGCCAACAGCAGGCGGGCAGATCGAAGCATCTTCACTGCGACTCCTTATGCGGAATTGCGCGTGGCTTGCAAGATTCAACACGGCGTTACTCAGCAGAACGGCCCTGGACTTCCCAGCTGCTGGTTTTGAAGAAACAAAGTGTCAGCGTCCCGTTGTGTTTTGCGAAACATTGTGCGAATAATGCCACATTCTTGCGCGACAAAACGCAATTCAGGAATTTCGAAAAAGTGGCGCTATCGCAACAGACGCCACCGTTTGCGGTCCAGAGCAGCTGTTTCACGTATTCCATACGCTGTGCAGAGTGAGGTCATCGTGAACCGTATCCTTCGTATCCCCGCGCGTATCCTGTCGGCGATTTCCTCGATCGCCCGCAACGTCTTCAGGAAGAGGCGCCGCATCGTCCTCACCCGGCATGGGCTGTTTCCCGGACGCCCGTCCTTGCTATTCCGTACCGCTGTATCGCGCAATAGTGCGTCGCCACGGCGTCTCCCCCCGTATTACCGCTGATCGTCCTGACCGCGTTCGTGGTCACGCAGCCACGCGTCCGCACCTTGCTCCAGGATTCAGGATCGGGGAGAAGCAATGCAGAGGTCCAAGCTATTTTCCAGGGACTGGCGGCCAGGGTTCGTCCGGATGGCAGCAGGCTTGGTACTGCTTGCGTGCGCGGCGCCCGCCGCCGCGACGGAAGGCGCGCTGGGCCGACAGGTCAGCGGCACCAGCGTGCAGGCGAATATAGGCATCGTCGCCCCGGAACCCGTGACGATAGTCCAGTTGTCCGAGCTCTACCTCGACGGCGGCCTGCATGGTGGCCGTGAAGTCCCGGTAGGCCGCAACCTCTCGGTGGGACTGGACGCCAAGGTGTCTTTCACGCTGGCCACGGTGCTCAAGACCTGGGACACCGGTACCGGACCTTGGAACTTCGCGTCCGGGATGACCGTGCCCTACGTCTGGACCAAGGTGAACGCGGCGGTGACGGGCCCGCGCGGCAATACCGTGGGCACGACCGACCGCGCGTCCGATCTGTTCGATCTCTACTTCACGCCCATCGTGGCCGGGTACCACTTTTCCAAGACCGAGCATGTGGCGCTCAGTCTCAATATCTGGGCGCCGACTGGCCGCTATAACGCCAACAACCTGGCCAATCCCAGCTTGAATAACTGGACGTTCGTGCCGCAGGTCGCGTACACGCGCATCTTTCCCGAATCGCACTGGCAGCTGGACGCGGTCACGAGCCTGCAGATCTACACGCCCAATCGGGATACGGATTATCACAACGCGCCGCTGTTCGGCACGGACGTCATGGCGCGGCGCATGTTCGGCAATGGCCTGGGCTTGGGGATGGTAGTCGGCACCATCCTGCAACTGGGCAATGACCGGGGCGACACCGCCAACAAGCTGAATGGGTTCAAGGGCCACGACCTGTCGTTGGGCCCGATCGTGACTTACGACCGCAAGCTGTCTGCAGAACGTTCATTGTCCATGTCATTGCGCTGGGTGCCGACGGTGGCCAGCACCAATCGGCTGGATAGTGGCAGCACCGTCATGGCCAGCGTCGCGCTGGTGTTCTGATCGACTCCGTCCGGGCCGGCGGCTCTGCCCGCCGCGCCGGACCGGAGTTCCGAGTGGAGGTACGCAGCATGACTAAACGTATGCGAGCACGCGCCTGGCTGGTGCTGGGCATCTTTATCGGGGTGGGTGTGACGGCGGCTGTGGCCGCGGCCTTGGACGTCCTGCCGGGCAAGAGCGACAAGGCGTCCGTCGCCGTGGCGGTGTTGGGCGACGGCAAGAAGGGACCCGAGGGCATGGCCTGGATCCCCGGCGCCGAATTCCTCATGGGCAGCGACGTGCGCATGTCGCAGCCCAATGAGCGGCCCGCGCACAAGGTACGTCTGTCGGGGTTCTGGATGGATACGCACGACGTGACGAATCGCCAGTTCGCGCGCTTCGTCGAAGCCACCGGCTATGTCACCACGGCCGAGCGCAAGCCGCGCTGGGAGGATCTACGGGTGCAGTTGCCGCCGGGCACGCCGCGTCCGGATGACGCCAAGCTGGTGGCCGGCGCCATGGTTTTCGTCGGCACCGCCACCGAGGTCTCCCTGCGGGATTTCTCGCAATGGTGGCGTTATGTGCCTGGCGCGGATTGGCGTCATCCGCAAGGCCCCCAAAGCAACATCGTCGGCAAGGAGGACCACCCGGTGGTGCAGGTGTCCTACGAGGATGCGCAGGCCTACGCGAAGTGGGCGGGCAAGCGCCTGCCCACGGAAGCGGAATGGGAGTTCGCCGCGCGCGGCGGCCTGGAACAGGCCACTTATGCCTGGGGTAACGAACTGGCGCCAGGTGGACGTCCCATGGCCAATATCTGGGACACGACCGAGCAGCAACCCTTTCCCGTCGTGACGGACGAGAAGATCCCCGTCGGGACGACCCCGGTGGGCACCTATGCGCCCAACAGCTATGGCCTGTACGACATGGCGGGCAACGTCTGGCAGTGGACCGCGGACTGGTACCGGGCCGATGCCTTCCGCATCGAGGCCCAATACCGTCAACCGCCTCTGGATCCAGCGGGGCCGGCGCAAAGTTTCGATCCGGATGACCCCGGAGTGCCGGCGCAGGCACCGAAGCGGGTGACGCGCGGCGGGTCCTTCCTGTGCAGTGAGTCTTATTGCATCAGCTACCGCACCAGCGCGCGACGGGGCACGGATCCCATGAACAGCATGTCTCACCTGGGTTTCCGCACCGTCATGACACAGGCGCAATGGCAGCTGGCGCAGTCCGGCAAGCAGAGCGTCGCCACGCGTTGAATGGATAGTCGCTGCCCACCATCAAGGGGAGGGGCATGGCAAATCGGGAAAACATACTGGCCCTGGAACAGGCGGTCGGCGCGGCGGTGCTCGGCCAGGCGGCCGTGATACGGCTGGTGCTGGTGGCCTTGCTGGCGGATGGCCACGTTCTGCTGGAGAGCCTGCCGGGTCTCGCCAAGACGCGCACGGTCAAGGCCTTGGCCGCGCACCTGGCCGCCGACATGAGCCGTATCCAGTTCACGCCTGACCTGCTGCCTTCGGACATCACCGGCGCGGACGTGCTGCAACAGGATGCCGAGGGACGGCACCAGGTGCGCTTCCAGGCGGGCCCGCTATTCGGCAATCTGGTGCTGGCCGATGAGATCAACCGCGCGCCGGCCAAGGTGCAGTCGGCATTGCTGGAGGCGATGGAAGAGCGGCAGATCACGGTGGGCGGCGTCACGCGCGCGATGCCGCCCCTGTTCATGGTCCTGGCGACGCAGAATCCCATCGAGCAGGAAGGAACCTATCCTTTGCCCGAAGCGCAGATGGATCGCTTCCTGATGAAGATCCGGCTGGACTATCCGGCGCCGGATGACGAACTGGCGATGCTGGCGTTGTTGCGTGAACCCGTGCGTGAACCCCCGCGTGAACCCGTGCGCGAAGCGAACGCGGAGGCCGCTGCCGCAACGGAGATACCCCCCGCGACCGTTGCCGCTACCGCGCACACCGATGTCCACGTCACCCAGGCCGATCTCTTCGCTTGCCGTGCCGCAGCGGCATCGACCTACGTCGCCCCCGCGGTCGACCGCTACATCGTGGATCTGGTCAACGCAACGCGGCGTCCCGCCGAAACCGACCTGGCGCGTTGGCTAGACGTGGGGGCCAGCCCGCGCGGCGCCATCGCGCTGGACCGCGCGGCACGGGCCCATGCCTGGCTGGCGGGGGCGGCATTCAGTTCCCCCGACGATGTGCGCGCGGTGGCGCATGCCGTGTTGCGGCATCGGCTGCATCTTTCCTACGACGCGGTGGCGGATGGCGTGACGACCGAGCAGGTCATCGACCGCCTGCTCGACGCGGTGGCCGTTCCTGCCTAGGAGAACACCATGCCGACGCCCGATAACCCTCCCGCCGCCACCCATTCCACCACCTATTCCGGCCCCCATCCGGTCTACCCGTCCCTGGCGGAATTGGCCGGCCTGGAGGGGGCTGTCCGGGGTCTGTCGTTCGGCGCGCGTCAGCCCCTGAACAGCGTGCTGGCCGGCGCCCACGGTTCCCGTTTGCGCGGACGGGGGCTGGACTTCGCCGAGCTGCGCCGCTACGTGCCTGGCGACGACCTGCGCCAACTGGACCTGCGCGCATCGCTGCGCTATGGCAAGCCCTACGTGCGCGCCTACACCGAAGAGCGCGATCGGCCGGCGCTGATCGTCGTCGACCAGCGCATGACCATGTACTTCGGTTCGGTGCGTGCGTTCAAGAGCGCGGTGGCGGCGCGTCTGGCGGCCTATGCCGCCTGGATGGCGCTGAGGGCCGGCGACAGGGTAGGCGGCGTGGTTTTCGATGACGATGGGCGCAAGGTGTTCAAGCCCTTGCGCAGCCGGGATCGCGTGCGCGCTTTGCTGGCTGAAGTGGTGCGCGCGAACGGCGCTCTGGCCGCGGACCGCACCGACCGGCCGGCGATGCCGGGCTTGAATAGCGCCTTGCGTGCCGCCATGGCGCTGGCGCCGCATGACAGCCTGGTCTGTGTTGTCAGCGACTTCGCCGGTGCCGATGCGGAAACCCTGCGTGCCTTGCGCGTGCTGGCGGCGCACAACGACGTAATCGGCATGCTGGTCTTCGATCCGCTGGCGCAGAATTTTCCGCGCCAGGGCCGCCTGGTCGTGACGCAGGGCGAACTGCAACTCGATATCGCCGTGGGCCGTCCGCGCGAGCGCCGGCCGCTGGCGAATTTCTTCAGCGAGCGCTTGCGCGACGTGGCCGACCTGCTGCGGCGCAGTCGTGTGCCGCTGTTGATGATCGATACCGCCCACGACGAGCTGACGCAGCTGCGGCGCGAGTTGGGCCGGCGGGCAGGGGGGCGGACATGAGCGCCGATCTGCCTGGCCTGGACCAGTTGCGCGAGCTGCCCATGCCGCCGCCGGTGCCATATTGGCCACAAACATGGGGCTGGGCGCTGCTGGCGTTGATCGTCCTGGCGCTCAGTGTCTACGCGCTGGTCGCCGGCTTGCGCAGACACCGACGTAATCGCTATCGCAGGCAGGCCCTGATCGAACTGGCGCGCATAAGGGCGCAGGCTGGTCGACAAACGCTGGCGGCGCGGGCTTTGCCCGATCTGCTCAAACGGACGGCGCTGGCGGCGCGGTCGTCTGCTGGCTTGCGGCCGGACGCGTCACTAGCGGTCGTGGCGTTGCCGTTGCCATCGCCGTTGCCCGCGGACAGTGGACCGCTGCTGGCCACGCTTGCCTACGCACCGGACGCGACCGTGCGTGAACTCGATCCGGCGACCCTGGATCTTTTGTTCGACGCCAGCCGGCGTTGGATCGAGCGTCACCATGTGGCGGCTTGACTACCCCTGGCTGCTGCTTGCCGCGCCTCTGGCGTGGGCCGCCTATCGGTGGCTGCCGCCTTATCTGCACGGCCGCAGCGCCTTGCGCGCGCCGTTCTTCGACGCCATGGCCAGATTGACGGGCAAGTCACCCCACCGTCCTGGCGTACAGACGGCGGGGGCGCAGCTATGGCTCAACGTCGTCGTCTGGCTGTTGCTGCTGCTTGCCCTGGCGCGGCCGCAGTGGGTCGAGCCGCCGCTGGTGCATGCGGAGCCCGTGCGCGACATCCTGCTGGCGGTCGACATATCGCAGTCCATGGATACGCGCGATTTCCGCGATACCGCCGGGCGCGAGACCACGCGTTGGCAGGCGCTGCGCGCCGTGGTGCGCGACTTCATCGAGAAGCGGAGTGATGATCGTTTGGGCTTGATCGTGTTCGGCACGGGCGCCTATCCGCAAGCGCCCCTGACCCTGGATCATGCCGCTTTGCGCCTATTGCTCGACCAGACCGCCGTCGGCATGGCGGGGCCCAACACTGCGATCGGCGATGCGATAGGCCTGGGGATCCGCATGCTCGATGCCGCCCGCGAACGCGACAAGGTGATGATCCTGCTCACCGATGGCAACGATACGGGCAGCGCCGTCCCGCCGGCCCGGGCCGCCGCCCTGGCGAAAAAGCATGGCATCGTGGTGCACACCATAGGCCTGGGCGATCCGGCGGCGACGGGTGACGACAAAGTGGACTTCGATGCGCTTAGCGACATCGCCAAGGCCACGGGCGGCCAGTTCTTTCGCGCGCAGGACCAGGCGGCGCTGCAAGACGTGTACGCCACCCTGGACCGCATCACGCCGCGCGAGGTCCGTACGCTGAGCCATCAGCCGAAACGGGAGTTCTTCTGGGTGCCGTTGGCGGCTGCCATGTGCCTGCTGGCGCTATGGCACGTCATCGCGGCGTTGGCGGGCTGGGCAGGTGCGCGCGCGGCGGAAGCGGTCGCTGGCGCCGACGCCGACGCTGACGAGCGCAAGGAGGGCGCATGGACCTGAGCGCCTTCCACTTTCTACGCCCGTGGTGGCTGGGCGGCGTGCTGGCAGCGATCTTTCTATGGTGGCTATGGCGTGCGGTGGCCGGACGCCAGCTGCGGGACAGCCGCATCGCGCCGGCGCTATTGCCTTATCTGCTGGTGCATGCGCCTGGGGGCCGGGGGCCACGGCCGATCGATATTCTCGCCGCCATCCTGGTTTTGGCCGCGGTGGCCGCTGCAGGGCCTGTCTGGCAGCGTGACGAACCGGATTTTCTCGACAACGTCGCGCCCCTGATCGTCGCGCTGGATCTGTCGCCATCCATGGATGGCACGGACGTCCCGCCATCCCGCCTGGAGGCCGCCAAGCAGATGGCGCGCGATGTGGCTGCGCGGCGAGCGGGGTCGAAGACCGGCTTGATCGCTTACGCCGGCAGCAGCCACCTGGTGTTGCCGCCGACCGATGACAAGGATCTGCTGGATCTGTTCATACAGGCGCTGTCGTCCGATCTGATCGCCACCGGGGGCCATGATGCGGCGGGGACCATTGCCCTGGGTGCGCGGGTGCTGGCGGCGGAACGCACGGGCGGTACCTTGCTGCTGTTGACCGACGGTGTCGATCCGACACAGCTAACCGCCGTTCGGCAGAATGCGCAGGCAGCGCGGGACATGCAGGTGCTTGTGATGGCTGTCGGCCAGCGCGCCGGCGCCAGCGGGCAGGGCAATAGCGGGTCCGGCGTCGATGAATCCGCGCTGCGGGAACTGGCACGCGCGGCGGGTGCGCCCTTGGGCAGCCTCACCAGAGGCAGCGATGACCTTGACTGGATCACGCTGCACGCCCAGCAGCACTTTCTATCGGTCCAGGATGCACGCGCCGGCACCCCTCATTGGAAGGAGGCCGGATATTGGCTGTGCTGGCCGCTTGCCATCCTGGCCCTGGTGGCCCTGCGCCGGGGCGGGCGTGTGACCTGGCATGCATGCCTTGTGGCCGGCGTAATGATGATCGCTCCACCGCAAGCCAGCAATGCCGCCGAGCTTGGATCCACGATTGCTGCCACCGTGACCGATATGTTCCTCACCGCCGACCAGCAGGGTCGAATGGCGTTCCAGCGGGGGGACTATGCCGCTGCCGTGGCGCATTTCCAGGATCCGTATTGGAAGGGGCGCGCGGCCTATGCGGCCGGGAACTATCCGGTTGCGTTGCAGGCCTTCGGCGCCTTGACCACCGCCGAGGGTTACTTCTACGCGGGCAATACCCAGACGCGGCTGCGCCACTATGACGCCGCGCTGGCCGCCTACGACCAGGCGCTGGCGGTCAGGCCGGCGTGGGAGCCGGCTGTCGTCAATCGGGGCATCGTCGCGCGCCTGCTCGCCGCGATGACCCAGGAAGACGAAGGCGCGCAGAGTGAGCCGGCCGACAAGACCATCGAAGACAAGACGGCGCAGGCCGGCAAGATGGTGGCGACGCAGACCAGGCAGGCCGCGTCCGAGGAGACGTGGCTGAACAATCTGACGGTTTCCCCCGCGCGCTTCCTGCGCGGCAAGTTCGCAGCCCCGGATGCGGCGAAGGATGTGACCCGGGACGCAGCGCGGAATGGGGCCCAGGATACGGCTCGGGATGCCGTGCAAAATGCGGCTCAAGATGCAGCCCAGAATGCGGCGGGAGGGCGGCCATGAACGGACTTCAGCGCCTCTTGAAAGGCACGGCGATTTTCGCTTGGGTGTGGGTTTGGCCGTTCTGGTTCTGCTGCGTTGTGGCTTTCCCGGCGCCGGCTCACGCCCAGGAAGCCCAGGACTCGCCCCCTCTGCGCGTGACGGCCCATGCGCCATCCCAGGCGCCGGCGAATGGCACCATCGAGCTGCAGCTCGACGTCATGACCAGCACCTGGTTCACCCAGCCCCCGCGCTTGCCGACGCTGACACTGCCGGGCGTGCTGGTGACGCCGCCATCGGGCGAGGGTTCATTGCTGCGCGAGCAGAGAGACGGCGTCGCCTACAGCGGTCTGCGCTACACCTACCTTCTGATCGTGCCCCAGGCTGGCGAGCTGCTTATCCCCGCCCTGACCGTAAGCGCCCAGGTCGGGCCCGGCGGCAATCTCGTGTCGGCGAGCAGCACGCCATTGACCGTCACGGTAGGCGGCGCTGCCTCAGTCTCACCAGGCGGGGCAACGCCGCAGCGTGCCACTAAAGTCACCAAACTCACCATTACGCAAACCTACTCTCTCGCGCCCGATCCGCTCATCACTGGCGGCCGGATCACGCGGACCATCACCCAACGCGCCGAGGGTGAGCAGGCGATGCTGCTGCCTGCCGCGCCCCTGGGCGACGTGCCGCATTTCAAGCGTTATGCGCTGGAACCGCAAGTAACGACGCTGACCGATGGCCGGGGCGGTTTCATCGGCGGACAGCGGATCGACCGGGCCGAGTACGTGGCGCTGGAGGCGGGCACCTTCGATCTGCCGGCGCTCGCGCTGCCGCTGAGCGATGCCGCGGACGGCACGCCACGGGAGCAAACCCTGCCGGGCCGGCACGTGGTGGTGGCCGCGGCGCCCAAGGCGGACGTGCCGTTTTCCTTGGCCGATGACCTCTCACGGCTGCGTCAACAAGCGCGCTGGGTGCTTCCGCCCTGGTTGCTGTCCGCGGTCGCCATCCCGGTGTTCGCGCTAGTGCTGCTGTGGCTGTTCCGGCCCTGGATTCTCCGCGCGGCGAGGGCCGTGCGCGCCGCGATCGACCGGGCCCGGCTGCGCTGGCAGTCCAGCGAAGCTTGCTACTGGCGTGCCTGGCAACGCGAAGCACGCACCGCGCCGGCCGGCTTGAGCGCCTGCTATCGGTGGCTGCGCAGGTCAACTGGTGCGCCGACGATGCGCAAGGCGGTGGCGCCCTTGGATGCGGCCGCTCACGCCGCCGCGGAGGCCGCGTTGAGCCATGCGTACGGGCGCCGCTCTCTTGATAACGCAGGTCCCGACGGTGCAGGCCCCGACGGCGCACATCCTGATGGCGCAGGTCCGGAAGAGACAGTTCCGCATGCGGCAGGTCCTGAAGACGCCCGTGCCACTCTGGCCCTGGCCACCCGAAAGTGGCGAGCGATCTGGCGGCGCCAGCGCCGTTGTGCCGGCGCAAGGTCCCCGCATGCCTTGCCGGCGTCGTTATCGACAGCGTCCTCGGAGAACACATCATGACCGCCATCCGTACTCACGCCACGTTGCTGTGTATCAAACGCTGTGTTTCGGCTGCCATCCTTTGTGCCGTGTCTTTGCTGGCCGCATGTGGCACTCAGCAGCCGTCATCGCAGGCACAAGACCAGCTGCTCGCGCCCGCCGCGCTGAAATCCTGGAACGACGGCCCATCCCGCCAGGCCATCACCGAATTCGTGCGCGCGGTGACCCAGCCCGGCAGTCCGGATTTTGTCGGGGTGGATGAGCGCATAGCAGTCTTCGACAACGATGGGACGCTGTGGAGCGAGCAGCCCCTGTATTTCCAGGTGTTGTTCGCGCTGGATCAGGTGCGCGCGATGGCGCCGTCCCATCCTTCGTGGAAGACCACGCCGCCGTTCCAGGCGGTCCTGCGTAACGACCAGAAAGCCCTGGCCAAGCTGACCACCCGCGACCTGATCCAGATCATCACCGCCACCCAGACCGGCATGGACAGCGAGCAGTACACCCGCCAGGTGCAGGACTGGATGCGTACCGCGCGCCACCCGCGCTTCCAGGTCCCCTACAGCAGCCTGACCTACGCCCCCATGCGCGAATTGCTGGATTACCTGCGCGCGCATGACTTCAAGACCTATATCGTGTCGGGCGGCGACGTTGCCTTCATGCGGGCCTGGGCCCAGCAGGCCTATGGCATTCCACCGGAACAGGTCATCGGCAGCCGCTTTGCTATCACCTATGACATGCGCGACGGCCAGCCACGCCTGTTGCGGCTGCCCAAGCTCGAATTCAACGATGACGGGCCGGCCAAGCCGGTCGCCATCCAGAACATCATCGGCCGGCGTCCCATCTTTGCCTTCGGCAATTCGGATGGCGATTTGCAGATGCTGCAGTGGACGGCCGCCGGCCCGGGCCGGCGCTTCGCCGGACTGGTCCACCACACGGATGCCACGCGCGAATGGGCCTATGACCGTGAATCGTCGATCGGGCGCCTGGACAAGGCCCTGGACGAAGCGCGCCGGCAGGGGTGGACGATCGTCGACATGGAAAAGGAGTGGTCTCGAATGTACGCGTATTAGCAGCAGGTGGCATGGACCCAAGACGCCCAGACCTGGGCAAGGAGAGCAGTGATGAATGCAAGACGATGGCTATATGCGGCGTTATTGGCCGCGGGCGGGCTTGCGGTGCAGGGCGGCGCCCACGCGCAGGCCCAGGGCAGTCAGGCTCAAGGTACCCAGACTCAAAGTACGCAGCCCCAGGCGTCCGGCAAGAAGCCGAACATCCTGGTGATCTTCGGGGACGATATCGGCCAGGCGAACATCAGCGCCTACACGATGGGCGTAGTGGGCTACAGGACACCCAATATCGACCGCATCGCGAAAGAAGGCACGATTTTCACCGACTACTACGCGGAAAACAGCTGCACGGCGGGCCGTTCCAGCTTCATCACGGGCCAATCGCCCATGCGTACGGGCCTTTCCAAAGTGGGGGTGCCGGGCGCGACCGTAGGATTGCAGGACCGCGACATCACCATTGCCCAGGCGCTCAAGGCCGAGGGTTACGCCACCGCGCAATTCGGCAAGAACCATCTGGGCGACCGGGATGAGTACCTGCCGACCAAGCACGGCTTCGACGAGTTCTTCGGCAATCTCTATCACCTGAATGCCGAAGAGGAGCCTGAGCGGCCATTCTTTCCGAAGAATCCCACCGACCCCGTCATCAAGGCCTACATGCCACGTGGCGTGATACGCGCCACCGCCGATGGCAAGGTCGAGGATACCGGCGCCTTGACCAGCAAGCGCATGGAGACCATCGACGATGAGACCGTGGGCGCCGCGCTGGACTATATCGACAAGCATGGCAAGGGCGACAAACCCTTCTTCGTGTGGATGAACACCACGCGCATGCACATCTACACCCATGTCAGGCCCGAATACCGGGGCAAGAGCGGCATGCCCGGCAATGAGTACGCGGATGGCATGTGGGAGCATGATCAGGACGTGGGCAAGCTGCTGAAGAAGCTGGATGACATGGGCATCGCCGACAACACCATCGTCGTCTACTCGACCGACAACGGCCCGAACCAGTTCACCTGGCCCGACGCGGCGACGACGCCTTTCCGGAACGAGAAAGACTCCAACTGGGAAGGAGCCTTCCGGGTACCTGCCATGATCCGCTGGCCGGGCCATGTTCCCGCGGGGGAGGTCAAGAACGGCATGGTGTCCGGCATGGATTGGTTCCCGACCTTGCTCGCCGCCACGGGTGACAAGGATATCAAGGACCGTTTGCTCAAGGGCTGGACGCCGCAGGGCGCCAGCCAGAGCTACAAGGTTCACCTGGATGGCTACAACCAGCTGGACTACTTGACCGGCAAGAGCGACAAGAGCGCGCGGGATGAATTCTTTTACTTCAACGACGACGGTTTGCTGGTCGCGATGCGGTATGAGAATTTCAAGGTCGTGTTCTGCGAACAGAAGGCGCCTGGGGGCTTCGCGGTCTGGCAGGAACCCTTCGTCTGCCTGCGCGTGCCGAAGGTATTCAACCTGAGGATGGACCCCTACGAGCGGGCGGACATCGTCTCGGACCAGTACAACGACTGGCTGACCAAGAACGCCTACCTGGCCTTCATCGCCACGGCCAAGGCGGCCGAGTTTCTGGATACGTTCAAGACCTATCCGCCCAGCCAGCGGCCGGCGACGTTCAGTACCGATCAGGCGCAGGAGGAGCTGAACAAGTTCCTTGAGAAGTACTACGCCGAAAAGGCCAAACAGGTTCGTCAATGACCCTCTCGATGCGTGCGCTGCCGGCGGCTTCCGATACTCGCGATCAGGCAGGGTCGGCTGGCGCGCGCCTGGTCGCGCCGGCGCTGCTGATGGCCTTGTCCGGCAGCGCCGCATTGATGTTCCAGGTGCTGTGGATCAAGCAGCTGACCCTCATCGTGGGCGTGGAGGTTCACGCCATCGCCGTGGCGGTCAGCGCTTTCTTTCTGGGGTTGGCGGCGGGTAGCGCCTGGCTGGGCCGGCAGGCGGATCGGGTCGCGCGGCCGTTAAGGTTTTACGCGGCCATCGAAGCCGGCATCGCCATCCTCGCGGTGCTGGTTACCTTGGCCTTGGGCCATGGCGCGGCATTGTTTGCCGATGTGGAGCAACACGCCGCCTTGCTGGCGTGGCTGAGCATCGTTGCTGTAGTCGGGATTGCGCCTTTCCTGATGGGCGGCACCTTGCCGGTGCTGCTGCGGGCCCTGGGCGCGGGAAGAGTGGGCCGAACCGGCGCAACGCTTTATGCCGCGAATACCGGCGGCGCGATTATCGGCGCCTTGCTGCCGGCCTTTTTACTGATCCCCGTCCTTGGCGTGCAGGGGACCGCCTGGGCGGCTGCCTGCTTGAATCTGATGGCCGCGCTGGGGGCGTGGCTACTGGACAGGCGTGGGGCTGCCGCTGCTTCAAATGCTGCCGTTGCTGCTGCCACCGGCATCGAGAATCGACGGGCGGATCCCGAGAGGTCGCACCGCAAGCGCTCCGGGAAGGACGCACGGACGCCCGCGACCGTGGCGCACGCGCGGTCCGGCGCAGTCGACCCCGCCGCCAGATTGGCCATCCTCCTGTACGCCGGCGCGGGCGCCATCGCCATGGGCTACGAGATCCTGTGGTCGCAAATGGTGGTGCCGTTCATGAGCACGCGCGCGTTCGCGTTTTCCATCGTCCTGGCGGTGTATCTGGCAGGCTTGGCGATCGGCTCGGCTTTGTATGCCCGTTGGGAACCGCGCGACCCATGGCGCCTGTTCGGCCTGTTGATTGCCGGCGCCGGCGTCGTCGCGCTGCTGGAGGCGGCGCTGCTGGGCCGCTGGCTCATCGGCCTTCAGACCAGCGCGGAGATGACGATGGTCGCCTGGACCGGCAGTGGTCTGGCCGGGATGAGCGCGCGTTTTCTGGTGGCCGCGACTGCCGTGGTGCTGCTGCCGACACTGCTGCTGGGCGCGGCATTTCCCGCCGTCTTGCGGATTGCCGTGGCGCCGGAGCAGCGGGGGCAGGGCGCTGGCCTGGTGCTGGGCGCCAATACCTTGGGCGGGATCGCGGGAACGGGGCTGACCGCCTTCGTGCTCCTGCCCGGCCTGGGCGCCGTGCGCAGCCTGGCCTTGTTGGCGGTACTGGCCTGCGCGATCGGCATCGTGGCGGTATGGAAGGCGCCACGGACAGGCCCATCCGCGCGCGTGCTGGCGCTGGGCCTGACCCTGGTGGCGCTGGTCCTGGGCGCCTCCCTTCCGGCCGATCATCTGGCGCGCCTGCTGCCCGGCGCCCAAGGCGCCAACCTGGTGTTCTACGAGGAAAACCGCGGCGGCACCGTGGCGGTGGTCGAGCGCGGGGAGGGCGAGCGGCGTTTTCGGCGGCTGTACATCCAGGGCGTGTCCAATTCCGGTGACGCCATGCCGTCGCTGCGCTATATGCGCCTGCAGGCCTTGTTGCCGCTGATCGTCCACGCGGGCGAGCCGCGTTCGGCCCTGGTCATCGGTTATGGCACCGGCATCACGGCCGGCGCCTTGTCGCGCTATCCGGCGCTGGAGCGCAGGGTCGTCGCCGAATTGCTGCCCGCGGTGCTGCACGCCGGGCCGCGCTTCGCGGGGACTTACGACGCCGCCACCGATCCTGGCCTGGATCGCCGTCTGCGCGACGGTCGTCGCGAATTGCTGGCGAGCGACGAGCATTACGACCTGATTACCCTGGAGCCACCGCCGCCCTCCGCGGCCGGCGTCGTGAACCTCTATTCACGCGACTTCTACCAACTGGCGGCAGCGCGGCTGAACGCCAAGGGCGTGGTGGCGCAGTGGCTACCTTTGCCGACCCAGAACATCGAAGACACACAGGCGCTGGTGGCCAGCTTCATCGCCGTGTTTCCGCACGCGACGCTGTGGACCACGGAGTTGCACGAGACGCTGCTGGTGGGATCGATGCAGGCCATGCCCCTGGATGCGGACCGTATCGAAGCGCGCTTCCAGATTCCGACCGTGCGCGCCGCGCTCGCCGAGGTCGGCATCATGTCGCCCGGCGCGCTCCTGGCGACCTGGGTGACGGACCGCGCCGGCCTGGCGCGCTTCGCCGGCGCGACACCGCCGGTCACGGACGACCGGCCCGCCATCGAGTACGCCACCTGGGTGCGTCCACGTGAACTGACGCGCACGCTGCCGGCGCTGCTGGACCTGCGCGGGGCGCCGCCCATCGCGGTGAACGACCCGGCCTTGCTGGCCGCCATCGCCCGCGAGCGCGCCGCCCTCGATATGTTCTACACCAGCGCCTTGGCCGCCTACGACGGCGACCGTGGCGCGTGGGCCCGCAACGCGGCGGCTTTGGCACGCCTGTCCCGCGACAACCCGTATCTGCGGTGGTTCATGGGCGGCGGCTAGGCGGGTGATCAGGCGGAGGCAAGAATGTCAGGAGGGTGCATGCGTAATATTCCGGTGACGCGCGTGGGGACGCGTTTTTCCGCCTGTGCGCTGGCCATGTTGACTTGCGGCCTGGCGGACCCCGCGCTGGGCCAGCAGGGCCTGCGCCTGTCCAAGGACGATCTGCAGAAGCGGGCCAATGGGGTATTGGCGTTGATGTCCTTCTCCATCGTGCCGGATATCACCACCAGTTCCTTGAACATAGGCAGCGGCACCAGCTCCACCAAGGGTTCGACGAGTTTCTTCATGACCCAGCTGGGCGGGGGCGACACGATCTCGAAATCGGTCCCGCTTTACCTGGAGGGCGTGGTGGCCTATAGCCGTTATGACCCTACCTTCATCGCCAGCGATGGGAGCGAGTCGCGGCGCGTGCCGGCCAAGTGGAACAGTACCTCCGTGACTGGCGGCATAGGTTGGGATCTCAAGCTGACCGACGAGCTCAAGTTACGTCCCATATTCAACGTGGCGCTGGGCAACGTCACCAGCGATTTGCGTGCGGCCAGCTGGTATGTGGGACGCCAGACCGGCAAGGATGTGGATTTCCTGGATCGTGGATCCCTCAATGCCTATGGCCTGGGCGGTTCCCTGATGCTGGACTACGAACACTATCGGCCGGAGGGTGAAATCGACGTGGAGCTGCGCTATTCGGACATCCGGCTCAAGAGCTTCGACAGTTCTGCCGCGGTGAAGGGCTCCGCGGACGCCAAGTCGGTCAATCTGTGGGCGCGCTACCGCGCGCCGACGGGTATCACCCTGTTGCAGCGCCCGCTTCGCTACGTGCTGGAGCTGACGCACTCCGAGTTTCTTGGCGACCAGCGGGGCATCCTGGGATTCGACCGCTTGACCTCGGTGGGCGCCGGGCTGGAATTCGACTCCAGCGCGTACAGCTCTTTCATCACGCGTACCCGATTGGTTGGACGGTACGTGCTCGGCAACAACGTATCGGGGTTCTCGGTGGGACTGGCCGTCAGCTTCTGACCACGGGCGTCGCGAGAAAATGCCTGGCAGCCGGCGCCGGCAGCATCCGATATTTGCGTCCTGATTTTATGTATGCAAAAATATACAAAAATTAGGACGAGACAAACATGCCTATCGCCAAGGCGAATTCGCAGTCGCACGCCGCGTATAACGAGATCAAGCGCCGTATTCTGGGTGGCTTGTTCGGCCCGGACGCCCGCCTGCGCGAGATCGAGGTGGCCAATCTTCTGGAGATGGGGCGCACGCCGGTGCGCGAGGCGCTCAAGCGCATCCAGGACGAAGGCCTGATCACGCACGAGCCGGGCCGCGGCATGGTCGTGACGACCATGGACCAGCAAGAGGTCGGCGAGCTCTACGCCATGCGCCGCGTGCTGGAAGGCAGCGCGGCGGAACTGGCCGCGCGCCATGCGTCCGACGTGGAAATCGCCAATATGCAGGCCATCCTCGACGACGGCGATGGCGGCGATCCCGTGACGCAGAATCTGCGCTTTCACCAGGCCGTGTACAGCGCGGCGCACAACCGCTATCTGATCCGGTCGCTGCATTCGCTCACCGAAACCACTTATCTGCTTGGACGCAGCACGCTCAGCACGCCAGCGCGCGCGGACAAGTCCAACGCCGAGCACAACGCCATCGTCGAGGCCATACGCGCCCGCGATCCGCGTGCGGCGCAGGAAGCCGCTCAACACCATATCCAACAGGCCCTGCTGGAACGTTTGAAGATGCTGCGCCAGGGATGAGCGCGACATAATACGGAGACACAAACAATGCGGAAGTTGAATTTTTCCCGCCGGCAATGGCTGGCGGGACTGGCCCTGTGCGTCCCGGCGCTGGCGACGCTGACGCCGGCACAAGCGGCCGACGACTATCCCAGCCATCCGATCACGCTGGTGGTGCCGTTCGCGGCCGGCGGCGGCACGGACAGCATCGCGCGTGACCTGGCTCGCACCCTGGCGGACCGCCTGGGCCGCTCGGTGGTGGTGGAAAACCGCGGCGGCGGCGGGGGCGCCATCGGTGCCGGCATGGTCGCCAATGCGCGCCCGGATGGCTATACGCTGCTGTTCGCGACGTCGACCTTCGTCACCAATTCGGCGGCCGGTGTGGCCACCAACTACGACGTGCAGAAGTCCTTCGCCCCCATCGCGCTGCTGGGCCGTGGCCCGCTCCTGGTGGTGGCCGCGAAAGACCTGAAGCTGAAGGGCATCGCCGACCTGCGCACGCTGGCCGCCAAGCCCGAGAACAATTTGAATTTCTGCTCGGCGGGTAATGGCAGCATCAACCATCTGGCGGGCGAACTCTTCAAGCAGAAGACGGACGCGCACATGACCCACGTGCCGTACAAGGGCAGCGGCCCGGCCACGGTGGACCTGCTGGCGGGTCGAGTGCAGGTCTTCTTCGCGACGGTGCCGACGATCCTGCCGCAGGTGAAGGATCACCGCGTGGACCTGCTGGCGGTAACCAGCAAGACGCGCTCGCCGCTGTTCCCGGACGTGCCCACCGTCGAGGAAGCAGGCGTGCCTGACTACGACATCTCGACGTGGTGGGCCGTGCTGGCGCCGGCCGGCACGCCGCAGGCCATCATCGACAAGCTCAACAAGGACGTCAACGCGGCGGCCGCGGACAAGCTCGTGGCCCAGCGCCTGAAGGATGAAGGCGCCGAAGCCTTCAGCGGCCCGCCGGCGGCGCTGGCCCAGACGCTGGAGAGCGAGCTGAAGGTGTGGCGCGCGGTGGTGCAGAAGTCCGGCATGAAGATGGATTGACAGAAGAATCACGCCCCCGGCGCGGCAAGTTGGTTGCCGCGGCTTGGGGCCGAGCGGATAGAGGAGACCTGAGATGCAGCACGATATCCCTTGCGGCCTGAGCCGCCGGACCTTCATCAAGGCCACGGCGGCCGGATGCGCCATGGCCCTGGGCGGCCGCGCCTGGGCGGCCGACGAGGCCTATCCCAACAAGCCGATCACGCTGGTGGTGCCGTACGCGCCGGGCGGGCAGGGCGATGTGTTCGCCCGCGTGCTGGCCGAGCGCCTGGGCACGGAAAAGAAGTGGACCGTCATCGTCGAGAACCGCGCCGGCGCCTCTGGCGCGGTGGGTTCGCGCGTGGTGCTGCGCGCGGCGGCGGACGGCTACACCTTGCTGCTGGGGCAGACCGGCGAGATCGCGGTCAACCAGTTCGCGTCCAAGACGCTGGGCTACGACCCCTTGAAGGAATTCGCGCCGGTGATCCTGGTCGGCGATTCCCCGCTGGTGCTGGCGGTGCCCGAGAAATCGCCCTATGCCGACCTGCAAGCCTTGATCACGGCCGCGCGCGCCAAGCCCGATGCGCTGGCGTACGCGTCCTCGGGTACGGCCACGCCGGGTCACCTGGCCGCCGCCGCGCTGGCCTTGGGCACCAAGACCCGCATGGTCCATGCGCCCTATAAGGGCGCAGGCCAGGCGATGTCGGACCTGCTGGGCGGCCACGTCGACTTCTTCTTTTCCAGCGCGTCGGCGGTGATGCCGCATATCAACTCGGGCCGCCTGCGTGCCTTGGCTGTGTCATCGCGCGAGCGCCTGAAGGTCTTGCCGAATGTGCCGACGGTCGCGGAAGTGGTGCTGCCCGATTTCCAGTTCAGCCTGTGGGGCGGTGTGTTCGCCCCGGCCGCCACGCCCAAGCCCGTCATCGAGCAGGTCAACGCGGCCTTGAATGCCATTCTTGCCGAAGCGTCCGTGAAAGCTCGTTTCGAGGCCGACGGCGCCGCCGTGCGGCCCAACACCGTGGCGGAATTCGGCCAGTTCGTGCAGAGCGAGGCCGGCAAGTATCAGAAGCTGGTGCAGGCCACCGGCATCCAGGTGGAGTAAAAAGAGATTCATTTCACCCATGGATGACGATGGCATGCCGCCGTTGCAACCATCCGCCGGCGCGGTCGCGTCGGCAAGTTCAGTGACTCGTGCGCGCATTCAGGCGCGCTCAACAGCGTAAGGATTCATCATGAAGATTGTTGTTATTCCCGGTGATGGCATTGGCCCCGAAACCGTCGCGGTCGCCGTCGACGTACTCAAGGCGGCGTCCAAGCGCTTCGACCTGGGTCTGGTGTTCGAGCACGACATCGCCGGCCACGAAAGCCTGAAGCAACACGGCGCCACGGTGCGGCAAGCCTTGCTGGACAAGGTCAAGGCGGCTGACGGCCTGCTGCTGGGACCGATGTCCACCTACGACTTCAAGGACGAAGCGAAGGGTGAAATCAATCCGTCCAAGTACTTCCGCAAGGAACTGGACCTGCACGCCAACATTCGTCCCGCTCGCACCTATCCCGGCATGAAACCGCGCCTGGGCGAGTTCGACCTGGTGGTGGTGCGCGAGAACACCGAAGGCTTCTACGCTGACCGCAATATCGAATCCGGCAACAGCGAAATGCTGATCACGCCGGACGTGGTGGTGTCGCTGCGCCGCATCACGCGCTTCTGCTGCGAACGCATCGCGCGCTCGGCCTTCGAGCTGGCGATGACGCGCAAAAAGCATGTCACCATCGTCCATAAGGCCAACGTGCTCAAGCGTGGCGACGGCATGTTCATCGACGTCTGCCACGAAGTGGGCAAGGAATTCCCCGACGTGGTCGTGGACGATGTCATCGTCGACGCCATGATGGCCCACGTCGTTCGCGCTCCGGAGCGCTACGATGTGATCGTGACCACCAATATGTTCGGCGACATCCTGTCCGACCTGACCGCTGAAATGTCGGGCAGCCTGGGGCTGGGCGGCTCGCTGAACGCTGGTGTGCAATACGCCATGGGCCAGGCCGCGCACGGTTCGGCGCCGGACATTGCCGGCAAGAACGTCGCCAACCCCATCTCCCAGGTGTTGTCGGCGGGCATGCTGCTCAACTGGCATGGCCAGCGCAAGAACGACCAGAAGTTCATCGATGCCGCCATCGCCATCGATCGCGCCATCGCGGACAGCATCGCCGCGCAGGAATGCACGCGCGATGTGGGCGGCAAGCTGGGCACTCGTGAGTCGGGTGAAGCGATGGTCAAGCGGGTGGCCGCGTAATGGCGGCGGGCAGTGTGGTTCAGCCCGACGCGGTGACGGGCGCTCTGCCGGCCCTGCCGGCGGGCGCCTGCGATTGCCATGTACACATCGTGGGAGAGCAGGCTGCGTATCCCATGCTGCCCGATCGCCCCTATACCGCGGGGCCCGCCACGGTGGCGGATTTGCGCGCGCACATGGCCCGCCTGGGCCTGGCGCGCGCGGTCATCATCCAGCCCAGCTTCTACGGCACCGACAATCGCCTGCTGGTGGACAGCCTGGCGGCCATGGACGGGGACGGGCGCGGTATCGCCGTGCTGAGCGAAGACGTCAGTGACGCCACCTTGACCGAGTTGCACGACGCCGGCGTGCGGGGCGTGCGCATCAATCTGGAAAGCGTGGGCGCCAGCGACCCGGAGACGGTCGTCAAGGCCTTCTCAAGCTGGGCCGGGCGTTTGCGCGGGCAGGGATGGCATATCCAGACGTTTGCGTCGCTGGACGCCATCGCGGCTGCCGCGCCGCGCCTGCGCGGCCTGGGCTTGCCCGTGGTGCTGGATCATTTCTCGACGATCCCGGCGCGCGTCGCGCTGGACGATGCGCGGGTGCGCGAGGTGCTGGCCCTGGTCGGCAGCGGCGCGGCCTACGTCAAGCTGTCCGGGTCCTATCGGATCGACCAGGGCGCGACGCCGCCACAGATCACCGCGCTGGCGCGCGCTTTCCTGCAGGCCAATCCCGAACGCGCGGTATGGGCTAGCGACTGGCCGCATACCAATCGCGCGCCGGGCAAGCTGCCGACGGAGGTCAGCCCATATCGGCAGATCGACCCACGCGGCTTGCGCGAGCAGATCGACGCGTGGCTGCCTGACGCGGATCTGCGGGAGCAGGTGTTGGTCAGGAATCCTTCGCGTTTGTACGGGTTCTGACCCGCCGGCGCGGGTGCGTAGGGGGGGTGAAGCGCCGGCCGGTGGCATAATCGTTCGCCTCAGTGTCACGGAACATGCACCGTTCCTGTTCCGTGACGGCAGTCGCAACGATAACGGGCCAGGCCTGGCCAAGGTAGGACACGCCACATGAAGTATCCGACGCTAGAACAAGGGGCGGCGCAGCTGCGCCAGGGCCAAGCCAGCGCGGCCGGTCTGACCGACGCGGCGTTGGCGCGTGCCGCCGATCCCGCCGGGGAGGGCACCCGCGTTTTCACCAGGCTTTATCCGGAACAGGCGCGCGCCGCCGCGCAGGCTTCGGATACCTTGCGTGCCGCCGGCCTGGCTCGCTCGGCTATCGATGGCCTGCCGATTTCCATCAAGGATCTGTTCGACGTGGCGGGTGAAGTCACCACCGGCGGTTCGGTGGCCTGCGTCGGGGAGCCGGCTGCCGCGGTGACCGCACGCGTGGTGCAGCGCCTGCAAGCCGCTGGCGCGGTGATCGTCGGTCGTACCAATATGGTCGAGTTCGCGTATTCGGGATTGGGCATCAACCCGCATTACGGCACGCCTCTCAATCCTTGGGATCGCACAACGGGGCGCATTCCCGGTGGCTCGTCGTCGGGCGCGGCGATATCGGTGACCGATGGCATGGCCTATGCCGCCATCGGTTCGGACACGGGCGGGTCGGTGCGCATTCCCTCCGCCTTGTGCGGGCTGACCGGCTTCAAACCGACCGCGCACCGGGTCTCGATGGAAGGCGTGCAGCCTTTGTCGCCCAGCCTCGATTCCATCGGGCCCCTGGCGCCGTCGGTGCGCTGCTGCGCCACCCTGGATGCCATCCTGGCCGGTGAGGATGTCGTCACCGCGCGACCGGCGGTTCTGCGCGGCCTGCGGGTAGCGGTGCCCACCACCGTGGCCCTGGACGGGCTGGACGAGACGGTGGCAACGGCGTTCGCGGCGACGCTGCGGCGTCTGGCGACGGCTGGCGTGCTGGTCGAGGAAATCCCGATTCCTGAATTTGCCCAGCTTGCGGCCATCAATGCCAAGGGTGGGTTCACGGCGTCCGAGGCTTATGCCTGGCATCGCGACCTGATAAGCCGGTCCGGCGATCGTTACGACCCGCGCGTGGTCTCGCGCATTCGGCGCGGCCAGGACATCAGCGCGGCCGACTATATCGATCTGCTTGCCGCACGCCGGGCCTGGATCGCCGCAGTGCAGGCGCGCATTGCCGACTACGACGCGCTGGTGTTGCCAACCGTGCCCGTCGTGGCGCCAGCCATCGCCGCCGTCAGCGCCAGCGACGAGGCGTATTACGCGGCCAACGGCGCCATCTTGCGCAATCCCACGTTGATCAATTTCCTCGACGGTTGCGCGCTGTCCCTGCCTTGCCACGAGGAAGGCAGCGCCCCCGTCGGCCTGATGATCGCCGGCGCCCGCGACACCGATCGCCGCATCCTGTCCATCGGCATGGCGGTAGAGGATTTGTTGGCCGGGGATTAAAAGCATTTCGCCCGGCGGGCGTCGCGCGCCGTCGCTGGCGCGGCGCCACGCCCGTTCACCAAGCCAAGGCCGGTATCTTCAGATACCGGCCTTTTGGTTTTCTGCCGCCAGGCGGGCTCCCAGCATATGGCCACCGCCGCTTAGACGACCTCGAACACCCGCTTAGAAGATTTGAAATGGACGCTAAGCGCGTCCATTCCTAGACTCTCTCGCATGACAAAAAATGCATGCGAGGAGACAACGTGCTGAGCAAGGTGTTGGACAACGTCCGGGTACTGGATCTATCCCGTATCCTGGCCGGCCCCTGGTGTACGCAGAATCTGGCGGACCTGGGCGCGGAAGTGCTCAAGGTGGAACGGCCGGGGCAGGGCGATGACACGCGCAAGTGGGGCCCGCCCTATATCCGGTCCACCGATGGCGAGGAAACCTTCTCCGCCTACTTCACCTGCTGCAATCGCAACAAGCAATCCATCTGCCTGGACTTCAGCGCCGAGGCGGATCGCGCCACCTTGCTGGCCTTGCTGCGCGATACCGACGTGCTGGTGGAGAACTACAAGGCAGGCACCCTGAAGCGGTATGGCCTGGACTACGAGACCCTGAAGGCCTTGCGGCCCGGTCTGATCTACGTCTCCATTACCGGCTACGGCCAGGATGGCCCGAAAGCGGCGCGGCCGGGCTATGACTACATTTTCCAGGGCATGGGCGGCCTGATGGGCTACACCGGACGCGCCGATGACGAGCCCGGTGCCGGTCCATTGCGCGCGGGCATGCCGGTGGTCGACATCGCGACGGGCATGTACGCCACATCGGCCATCCTGGCTGCATTGCTGCGCCGCGGTCGCACCGGCGAGGGCGGCCATCTGGACATTGCCTTGCTGGACGTTGCCGTGGCGATCAACGCCAACCAGGGCGCCAACTATCTGATTTCAGGACAGAACCCCGGCCGTACCGGCAATGCCCATCCCAATCTGGCACCCTATGAAGTGTTCCGCGCCAGCGATGGGCATTTCATCCTGGCGGTCGGCAATGATGATCAGTTCACCCGCCTGTGCGCATTGTGCGGACGTCCAGACCTGGCGACCGACCCGCGCTTCACCAGCAACAAAGGCCGCGTCGAGAACCTGCCGGCCTTGCGCGCCATTCTGGGCGACATCCTGATCCAGCGCGACCGCGCGCATTGGACCACGCAGCTTGAGGCCGCTGGCATCGCCTGGGGGCCGGTCAATACGCTGGAAGAAGTCTTCGCCGACGAGCAGGTGCGTCATCGCGGCATGTTGCGTCATGCCGACCACCCGCGCTTCGGCGCAATCCCGCTGGTGCGCAATCCCATGCTCGCCGGCGAACCCGATACCCCGTTACGGCCGCCCCCCTTGATGGGAGAGCACACCGAGGCGGTGCTCAGCCGCCTGGCAGAGAAATCCTGAGCATCCCCTGAGCATCGCTTTACCGCTGTATCGATCCCGCACTATTCCCATAACAATATCCGGAGACATCCATGTTCCCCACGCTGTATCGCGCCGCCGGCGCCCTGACCCTTGCCCTGGGCGCCGCCGCGCTCGCCGCGCCTGCTTCGGCGGCCTACCCGGACCACAGCCTGCAGCTGATCGTTCCCTACGCGCCAGGCGGGACCACAGACCTGATGGCCCGCATCGTCGCGCCCAAGCTGAGCGAAGTATTGGGACAGACCGTCGTGGTGGTCAACAAACCCGGCGCCGGCGGTGCGTTGGGCAGTGCGTACGCCGCGCGCGAGCCGGCCGACGGCTACACCCTGGTGATGGCGGTGGAAAGCTCGCACGCCGTCAATCCCGCGGTCCACGAGAAATCCAGCTACGACCCCGTCAAGGATTTCGCGCCCATCAGCAACCTGGCCAACGTGCTGGGTGTCCTGGACGTGCGGGGTGATTCGAACATCAAGACCTTCCAGCAACTGCTGGACCAGCTCAAGGCCAAGCCCGGCCGCGATGCGTTCGGCTCGTCCGGCAGCGGTGGCTACAGCCATCTGTTCGGCGAACTCTTCCTTAGCAGCACCGGCACCAAGATGCTGCACGTGCCGTACAAAGGTTTGGGACCCGCGCTGGTGGACCTGATGGCGGGCCAGGTGCAGGTGGTGTTCGATAACCTGCCGTCCTCGGCGGGCTTCATCGCGTCGGGCAAGTTGCGCGCGCTGGCGGTGGCTTCGCCGCAGCGGGTCAAGAGCCTGCCGGACGTGCCTACCTATGCGGAGCTGGGCTATCCGCAATTGAACACCCCCAGCTGGTTCGGCCTGGCCGCGCCCAAGGGCACGCCGGCGCCTATCCTCGACAAGCTGAACGGCGCCATCAAGCAGGTGCTGGCCGAGCCTTCGGTCATCGCCGCCATCGAGCAACAGGGGGCCGTGCCGGACTACACCACGCGTGAACAGTTCGCCGCCGTGATCCAGCACTCCTATGGCGTCTGGCAGAAGGTGGTCAACGATATCGGCTTCCAGAAACTGTAGGCAGGAACATCATGAAACAGGACGATTTTTCCCATCCCCACGCGGGCTTCTCCCTGACGCCGCAGGGAGTGGCGACCCTGGAGATCCGTGACGCCGGCAAGCTCAACATCCTCAGCGCGCGCGTGGTGGAGGGCTTGATCGAGGCGCTCGATCACATCGCCGGCCGTGACGACGTGCGCGTCGTCGTGCTGCGGGCACAGCAGGAGAAGGCTTTCGTCGCCGGCTCCGACATCACGGAAATGGCCGGCTTCGACCATGCCGGCGCCATCGGCTACATCGATCGCCTGCGCCAGCTTTGCGATGGCGTGCGCCTGTTGCCGATGCCCGTGATTGCCCGCATACCGGGCTGGTGCCTGGGCGGCGGCATGGAACTGGCCCTGGCCTGCGATCTGCGCATCGCGTCCGAGCAGGCCCATATGGGCATGCCCGAGGTCAAAGTCGGCGTGCCGTCCATCATCCACGCCGCCTTGCTGCCCCGTCTGGTGGGCAAGGCGCGCGCCAACTGGATGCTGCTTACCGGCGAAGTGGTGGAAGCCGATCTTGCCTTGTCCTGGGGTTTGCTGGATCGCGTGGTGGCGCCGGCCGCGCTGGACGCGGAAGTGGACCGGATTGCGGGTATGCTGGCCGGGCTGGGCCCACGCGTGCTGGCCCAGCAGAAGCGCCTGCTGCGCGAATGGGAAGACGAGCCGCTGGAGGTCTCGATCCGCAATGGCGTGCTGGAGTTCGGCGCGGCATTTGGGACGGGAGAGCCGGGTCGCTATATGCAGGCTTTCCTGGATGAGAAAAAAGCGCGCACAAAAGGTGGATGAACCGGGAGTGCCACGATGTCCTATGAACTGAAGGATCTGCGCCTGTTCAAGGCCATCGTGCAGGCCGGCAATCTTTCCGCGGGCGCGGCCGCCATGCATATGACGGCGCCGTCGGCCAGCTACCGGCTGAAGAACCTGGAGTACACCGCCGGCAGTCCGCTGTTCCTGCGCTCGGCCAAGGGCATGACCCTGACGCCCGCCGGCGAGGCATTGGCGCGCCACGCCGATGTCCTGCTGGCGAATCTGCAGGCCATGCAGGACGAGGTCGGCGCTTACGCCCGTAATCTCAAAGGCCGCATCCGTCTGTTGGCCAACAGCAGTTCCCTGAACGGCTTCATCATTCCCAGCCTGGCGCGTTTCCTGGCGACCAATTCCCATATCGACGTCGATCTGCAGGAAGCGGACAGCGAAGCCATCGCCGGCGCCATCAGGCGCGGGGAAGCGGATATCGGCATCTTCGCGGGTCGCTCGCAGGATGCCGACCTGCATTGCGAGCTGTACGCGATCGACAGGCTGATCTGCGCCGCGCCGCCCGACCACCCCTTGGCCACGCGCCCGCGCATTGCCTTCGCGGAAGCCCTGTCCCATGGTTTCGTTTGCATGGACCGGGCCAGCAGCAATTTCCATTTCCTCGAAACGCAGGCCGCCAAGGCAGGCAAGTCCTTGAATGTGCGCGTGCATGCGCACGATTTCGCGTCGGTGCTTTATCTGGTGCGTGCCGGCGTGGGACTGGCCCTGGTGCCGACCAGCGTGGCCGAGCCCGACCTGCGCGGGGGCACGCTCGTTGGCGTGGCCTTGCTGGATGCCTGGGCCTTGCGCGACCTGCACCTGGTCACCCGCCAGGACGCCCCGTCCGGCGGCCTGGTCCGCCAGTTCGCTGATGTCCTGCTGCACGATCCCCAGGTCACGGCGACCCGAAGCCGGGAGCCGGGCGCGCCCTGGATGGCCGCCGGATCAGGCGGGCAGCCCTGAGCGCGGCCGGCGCCAGAACACGACGGTGCCCAGTTGCACCAGGCCCGCCGTCACGCCGACGGCCGCGCCGATCTGCCACGCCAGGTCGTAGTTGTGCAGCAGGTCGTAGACGTAGCCGCCACCCATCGCGCCTGTAAAACTGCCCAGCTGATGGCTGCAGAATGCGACGCCGATCAGCATGGCTTGCCAGCGCAGGCCGAAGGTCTCGGCGATCCAGCCCGACACCAGCGGCACCACGCCCAGCCACAGAAAGCCCATGACGGCCGCGAAGATCAGCGTGGTCTCGGGCGTAGGCAGATTGTGGAAATACCAGACCAGGGTGAGCGACCGCAGGATATAGATGAAGCCCAGCAGCGCCTGCTTGTTGAAGTGACCGCCGGCCCAGCCGAAGAAGAGGCTGCCCAGGGCATTGAAGCCGCCGATCATCGCCAGTGCCTTGGCCGACAGCATGGGATCCATGCCACAAAGATCGAGATACGTCGGCAGATGGGTGGTCAGGAAGACCAGCTGCATGCCACAGACGAAGTAGGCCAGGGCCATGATCACGAAGGGCCCGTTCCGCATCGCCATGCCGAGCACCTGGGCTGCCGTCATTTCGACGCCGGTGGGTGAGCGCGGCGCCACGGGGCGCGGCAGGCGGTCGACGCTGCCGGCGTACCAGGCCGCCGGCAGCATGATCACGGCCAGCACAATGAAGGACACGGTGCCCATGCGCCAATGCCAGTGTTGCATGACCACCTGGCCCAGTGGCGCGGCGATCATCGCGCCCAGCGAGCCGGCGGAAGACACCAGGCCCAGCACCAGGCTGCGCTGCGCCGCCGACACGGGCCGCACCGACACGGCCATCGCCATGCTGCTGCCGGTGGCGGCCAGGCCGGCGCCGATGCAGACGCCGGCGCCCACGATCACCAGCGGCAAGCCATGCGCGCTGGCGAGCAGGACCAGGCCCAGCAGGAACAGGAAAGCGCCGGTCACCAGCAGCGGCCGGAAACCGATACGCGGCACCATGGCGCCCGCGATGGGTTGCAGGATGCCCCAGGCCAGGTTCTGTACGGAGATGGCGATGGTGAAGTCGCTGACGGAGATGCCCAGGTCGCGCGTCAGCGGCGGCACGAAAATCCCCAGGCTCTGGCGCATGCCCATCGACAGGCTCAGCATGACCGCCGCCCCCAACAGTATCGGAAGGGCGGGACGCAAGGCGGATAGCTGCTGCATGTCGGTAGGCCGGGGGGGACGGCTGGCAGGCGACGCCCGCTCGCGGCGCGCGGCGGGTCATCGGGGAGGGTTTGTCTCGGTCTTGCCGCAAATCCTAAATATTGGATATGCGACATACAAATTATGAAATGACTATACAGGTTATAAGCGCGATAGTCTCGTAACGTTTGTGCTGCGCCGCGACATCGAGTGCCTCCCGAAGCGCGCGCGCCGCCAGGCTCAGTCCGGCCAGCGACCACCCAGGGCCAGCGTGGCCTGGGCCGCGCTTTCCTGCACCAGCTTGGACATCTTCTTGATCGCCGCGGGGGTGAAGCGTTCCTTGGGGCCGGACAGGGAAATCACGCCGTGGATGTCGTCGTCCGGGCCGAACACCGGACTGGCCACCGCCGCGCAGCTGGGATCGCGCTCACCCATGGAGGTCATGAGCAGTCCCGCGTCCGCCACGCTGGCGCCCTGCGTGAAGTAGGCCGTCAGCAGCTTGCCCGCCGCGCCTTTGCTCAGCGGCAGCAGGTCGCCGGCGCGGATGCGATCCAGAGTCGAATGGTGGGAATCGACGCGCAACAGGCAGATGCGCGACTGCGCGTCATGATAAGCGTGGAAGGACGCGCTTTCCGTGCCGTGATCGACCAGACCTTGCAACAGCGGCTGCATGATCTCGGCCAGGCGATATGTGGCTTCATAAGCGCGTCCCAGCTTGTGGGCATACAGTCCCAAGGCATAACGGCCGTCGGCGCGCCGCACCACCAGGTTGGCTTTTTCCAGGGATGCGATCAGCCGCAGCAGGGTGCTTTTGTAGAACCCGGTCGCGCGCGACAGATCCGCGAGACTGATGGGGTCGGTCCGCTGGGCGATAGTGTCGACGATGGATAGCGCACGTTCGACGGCGGCGACGCCGTCGGCGGTGTCCTGGGGGGCGGCGGTACGGCTCATGAGGCGGGGGGACGGTGATGTAGGCTAGTGGCCCGAGGCGTTGCCACCATCCTCGTCATCGATCACACGGCTGATGACGGGCCAGTATCGGTCACCCAGGCCACGCGCCAGCGCCGCCTCGAACCACTGGTCCACGTTGCGGGCGCCGTGCGCCGGGATGCCGGTCTGTTCGGCGAGCCGCAACGCATAGTTCAGGTCTTTGCGCGCGTAGCTCACCGGGAACGCTTTCTCGGGAAATTGACCTGGCAGGATAGCCTTTAAGCCATGGTTGCGCAACGCGAAGCTGTCCGCCGAACCCAGCGTGAAGGTTTCCAGGATGACCTTGGGATCGACGCCGGAGCGGCGGGCGATGCCGCGGGCCTCGGCAATGGCGGTGACGGTCTCGAACAGCACCATATTGTTGAGGATCTTGACCACCTGGCCGCTGCCGACACCGCCGCACAGGGTGATTTCATTGGCGAAGGTGGCGATCAGCGGCTTCACGCGTTCGAAGACGTCCGGCTCGGCACCGACCATGACCGACAGGGTGCCGGCCTCGGCGGCCGCGCGCGTGCGCGCCACGGGGGCATCGATGAACGTGACCTGGCGTTCGGCGAACTCGGCCGACAGCCGGCGCGTGGTGTCCACGGGCGACGTGCTGGTGTCGACTATGACCTGGCCGGGGCGGGAAGCGGCCAGCAGGCCGGCCTGGCCGTTGTCGCCGCGCACCAGCTTCTCGACGATCTCGCCGGAGGGCAGCGACAGGAAGATGATGTCGCATTCGCGGGCGATGGTGGCAACGTCGACGGCCTGCACGCCATGCGGCGCCAGGCGGGCCAGGGGCTCGGGGTTCATGTCGCAGCCCAGGACGGGCAAGCCGCCTTTTTGCGCCAGGTTGCGGCAGATGGGTTCGCCCATCACGCCCAGTCCGATGAAGCCGACGCGGGTGAAATGACTCATGTTGTAGCTCCGGTAATTCAAATTTTGAGAAGTGGGGCCGCGCGCCTTGGCACAGCGGCATCCCATGTCTTACATGGCGAAGTAGATGCCCTTGGATTGCTGGTACAGGCGCAGGCCGCTGACGCCTTTCTCGCGCCCGATGCCGCTTTGCTTGAAACCGCCGAAAGGCGTCGAGATCGATAGCTGCTTGTAGGTATTGATCCAGACGCTGCCTGCTTCCAGCTGGCGCGCCACGCGCCACGCGCGGCGGTAATCCGCGGTCCAGATGCCCGAAGCCAGGCCATACACGCTGTCGTTGGCCTGCGCGATCAGGTCATCCTCGTCGTCGAAGGGCAGGGCGCACAGCACCGGCCCGAAGATCTCTTCGCGCACGACATGGGCATCGGCCTTCAGGCCCCCGATCACCGTGGGCAGATAGAACGCGCCCTGGCCCAGATGGTCGGCATCAGGGCGGCGGCCGCCGGTCAGGATCTCGCCGCCGTCTTTCAAGGCGGTGGCCACCATGGATTCGATCTTGTCGCGATGGCCGAAGGACGCGATGGGCCCCATGCCGGCGCCTTGCGCGTCGGGCTGGTCGACCCGTATCGCCTGGGTCCGGGCGAGCAGCTTTTCCAGGAAGGCCTGCTGCACTGAGCGTTGCACATAAAGGCGCGAACCCGCCACGCAGGACTGGCCGCTGCCTTCGAAGATACCCCCGATCACGCCTTCCACCGCCGCGTCCAGGTCCGCGTCGGCGCAGACGATGTGCGGCGACTTGCCGCCCAGTTCCAGCGCGACCGGCATCAGCTTGTCGGCCGCCACGCGCGCGATGGCGCGGCCGCTGGCCGTACCGCCGGTGAAGGACACCATGCGCACGCCGGGATGCTCCACCAGCAGCTTGCCCGCGCCGCTGCCCAGGCCGGTGACCACATTCAGGATGCCCGGCGGCAAGCCGGCTTCCAGGGCGATGCGGCCCAGCTCCAATGCCGGCGACGAGGTGACTTCCGAAGGCTTGAGGATGACGGCGTTACCGGCGGCCAGCGCCGGCGCGACCTTTTGCGCTTCCATCGTCAAGGGCGAGTTCCAGGGCGTGATGGCGACGATCACGCCATACGGCTCGTACTGCGTCAGCGACAGATAGTTGCCGCGCGGCGGCGTGACTTCGGCGGTGACCGTTTCGACGACGCCTGCGTAGTAGCGGAAGGTGGCGGCGGCGCTGGCGACCTGCGCCTTGCACTCGCTCCACACCTTGCCGTTTTCGATCATCTGCAGGCGCGCCAGCACGTCGGAGTTGGCGTCGATGCCGTCGGCCATGCGGCGCAGCAAAGCCGCGCGCTGATGCGGCAGCATGTCGCGCCAGGCCTTCTGGCGCACCGCGCGCCAGGCGCTGTCGACGGCCGCATTGACCTGCTCGGCGTCGGCCGCGCCGATCTGGTAATTGGTGGCGCCGCTGGCGGGATTGATCGAGGCGAAGGTCTGCGCGGCAGGCGTCCAGCGCCCGTCGATCAACAGGGACTTGGGTTGCGAGGATGTCGAGGACATGGGTGTCTCTTCCGATGGGTGGGTGTTCGTGTTCCTGGCGCGCGGCTGCGTTTTTTTCCAGGCAAGGGAAAACCCTGGTCAAAAACACACGGCGCGCAAATCCGAAAACGCTATAAAATAGAATACATGTTCTGCGCAACAGAACGACAAGAATATACAAACACCTCATCGAAAACAAGAGGAGACAACTCGATGAAACACAATCATGCGCACATCGTGGCGCTGCGTACGCCCTTGGCCAAAACGCGCCGTGGCGTTCTGCTCGGTGCCGCTTGTGCCCTCCTGGGCGCGACCCTGATGGCGGCCGCGCCGGCGCATGCCGACGACTTTCCAAGCAAGCCGGTCACGATGATCGTGCCGTATCCGGCCGGCGGCGCCACCGACGTGGTGGCACGCGCCATCGCGGAGAAATTGACGGGCGCCTGGAAGCAATCCGTGATCGTGGAGAACCGCGCGGGCGCGGGCACCACCATCGGCGCGGGCACGGTGGCGCGCGCGGCGGGCGACGGCTACACGCTGTTCATGACCACGTCGGCCCATACCATCAGCGGCCACATCTACAACAAGCTCAGCTACGACCCCGTCAAGGACTTCGCCCCCATCACGCTGGTGACCAAGGTGCCGCTGGTGCTGGTGGTCAATGCCTCCGTGCCTGCCAAGACGCTGCCGGAATTCCTTGAATATCTGAAGAAGGACGGCGCCAGCGTCAACTTCGCGTCGCCGGGTAACGGCACCGCACAGCATTTGAGCGGCGAGCTGTTCAAGATCGCCACCCATTCAGCCATCACCCATGTGCCGTATCGCGGCGACGCGCCGGCCTTCACCGATCTGGTGGGCGGGCAGGTGCAGATGATGCTGGCCACCATCACGTCGGCCTTGCCGCTGATTCATTCCGGCAAGCTGCGCGCGCTGGCGGTGGCCAACGGCAAGCGCGTGCAGGCGCTGGCTGACGTGCCCACCTTCGCGGAAGCGGGCATGCCGGGCTTCGAGGCGGCCACCTGGTTCGGCCTGCTGGCGCCGGCCTCGATCAAGCCCGAGCTGCAACACCGCATCTACAAGGATGTCGCGGCCATCGTCGCCACGCCTGACATGAAGCGCCGCATCGAAGACCTGGGCGGAGAAGTGGTGAACAGCACGCCGCAGGACTTCGCCACCTTCATGCAGGAGGAGACGGCCAAGTGGGGTAAGGCGGTCAAGGCCAGCGGGATAGCGGCCTTGCAATAACGTTGCCGCGGCAAGGGCCCTGGTCTTGGCACAGGCTTGCCAGCGCCAAGGCCAGGGCTTACGTTTGCTCCGCGGCAAAGGCCGCCAGGCTGGGCCTCGACGCCCGGCCTGAACAAAAGGAGAACGAGGATGGAGACAACGCACGACCAGGACGCCGGCGCGACGCTGGCGCGGCGGTTCATCGCCAAGGCGCAGGGCTATGCCCGGCCAAGACGATGCAATGTGGAGATGCTGGTGCGCTTCGGCGCCACGCCGGTACACGTGTCGGTGCGTGACGGCCGCGTGAGGCAGGCGGCGGTGATCACGCTGCCGCTCGATTCCTGGGACTTCGGGCTCAGCGCCGATGCCGACGCGTGGCAGCGGTTCTGGGCGCCCGTGCCCGCGCCGGGCTGGCATGACATCTTCGCGCTGAGCAAGCGGGGCGCGCTGCGCATCGACGGCAATCTGCAGCCCCTCATGGCCAATCTTCAATTCGTCAAGGATCTGGTGGCCCTGGGCCGGGAGGATGCGTGATGACGACGCCGACGCAACACGCGAAGCAAGCCACGTCCGTGCCCAAACCCGCGCACATCGAACCCATCGTCGGCCGCTACCTGCACATGGACGTGGACGGCCAGCCGCAGCGCATCTATTTCGAGGAAGCCGGGCAGGGCATACCGCTGGTGTGCCTGCACACCGCCGGCGCCGACGGCCGGCAGTATCGTCACATGCTGTGCGACGAGACGGTGACCAGCCGTTTTCGTGTCATCGCCTTCGATCTGCCCTGGCATGGCAAGTCTTATCCCCCGTTGGGCTGGGAACAGAATGAGTATCAGCTGACCACGGATCGCTATGTGGCGATCATCATGGCGTTCTGCCAGGCGCTGGACCTGCAAGCGCCGGCCCTGATCGGCTGCTCCATCGGCGGCCGCATCGTGCTGGAGCTGGCCAATCGTTACAGCGATTACTTCAGCGCCTTGATCGGGGTCGAAGCGGCGGACCACCAACAGCCCTGGTATGACACCAGCTGGTTGAATCGGCCGGACGTGCATGGCGGCGAAGTCTGCGCGGCCCTGGTGTCGGGGCTGGTCGCGCCGCAATCGCCCGCCGAGTATCGCCACGAAACCTTGTGGCAATACATGCAGGGCGGCCCGGGCGTGTTCCGCGGCGACCTGCATTTCTATCGTGTGGACAGTGACCTGCGCGGCCGCCTGGGCGGCATCCGCACGGACCTGTGCCCGCTGTATCTGCTGACGGGGGAGTACGACTTCTCCTGCTCGCCGGAAGACACCGAGCGCACGGCGGCAGGCATTCCGGGCGCGCAGGTCACCGTGATGCGCGAGGTAGGCCACTTTCCCATGAGCGAGAACCCGGCGCAGTTCCGGCGCTACCTGCTGCCGGTGCTGGACCGCATCCACACAGACGCCAAGGCGTGACCAGATCCCCGCCACCTACAAACAAGCACATCAGGAGACAATGACAATGAAGAAACAAAACCTAGCAGGCTTGATCGCGGCGTTGTCCATCGCATCGGCAACGCCGGCGCTGGCCCAGGCGCAAGGCCAGGACACGCTGACCCTCGGCGCGCTGGTCACGCTGTCCGGCGCGGGCGCGGCCTGGGGCCAGGGCATGAAGAATGCCGCGGAGATCGCGGCCGATCAGGTCAACAAGGCCGGCGGCCTGGAGGTGGGCGGCAAGAAGTACCAGGTCAAGGTCGTCGCCTACGACGACAAGTACCAGGCCAATGAAGCGGTGACGGTGGCCAATCGCCTGGTGTTCGAGGACAAGGTCAAGTACATCATCGGTCCCGTGGGCTCGGCGCCGGTCCTGGCCATCCAGCCCATCACGGAGAAGAACGGCGTCATCCTGATGACGCTGGGCTTCACCGCCAAGGCGCTGGCGGCGGACAAGCCCTATACCTTCCGTCCCAACGTCACGACGGCGGAAGTGTCGCAGCCGCAGATCGACTGGCTGGTCAAGCATGAAGGCCTGAAGAAGGTCGGCGCGCTGTTCCCTAATGACGAGACCGGGCAGCAGATCGCCCAGGATCTGGCCGGCGCCTACAAGAAGGCGGGTGCCGACCTGGCCGCCAAGGAATTCTTCGAGCGCGATCGCGTCGACTTCGTGCCCATGCTCACCCGCATGCTGGCCAGCGGCATCGACGCCATCGAGCTGGACGGCAATTCGCCCGCCACCGCGGGCATGATCGTCAAGCAGGCGCGCGAACTGGGCTATACCGGCAAGATCGTGCGTACCGGCGGGCCCGCCACGCAGGAGATCATCAACGTCGCGGGCAAGTCCTCGACCCAGGGCATGTTCGTGCATACCCCCGTCGATCCGGAACTGGCCTCCACCAAGGCTTATGCCGCGCTCTACGCCGCCAGGTACAAACAGCCCATGAACGGCTTCAGCCCGGCTTTCTACGACGGTACCAATCTGCTGTTCGAGGCGATGCGCCGCGCCGGCACGGTCACCGACACCGCCAAGGTGCGCCAGGAACTGGAGAAAATCAGCGGCTACGACGGCGCGCTGGGCAAGCTGAACTGGACCGGCAAGGCCATGTACGGCATCGATCATCAACTCGACGCACCGTTCTACGTGGCCGAGGTGAAGGATGGCAAGGAAGTCATCCGCGCCCGCTGCACGGTGGCCGGTTGCCAGTGAGGCGCATGTGGATTGGACTCTATTGGCAACCCAGGCCACGGTCAACGGCCTGATCATCGGCTTGCTGTACCTGCTGATGGCGGTGGGCTTCACCCTGGTCTTCGGGGTGATGCGCATGGTCAACTTCGCGCACGGCGAGTTCTACATGCTGGGCGCTTTCGGCGCCTACTTCCTGACCAGCTCGCTGGAGCTGCCTTTCGCGGCGGCCGTGGCGGTGACCTTCGCCGGCGCGGTGGCCGGCGGGGCGCTGCTGGAATGGGGCGTGTTGCAGCCGTTTCGGCGCGATGAACTCAACGGCATGATCGCCACCATCGGCCTGGCCATGATCCTGCAGAACGTCGCCTTGATGTTCTTCGGCCCCGATCCGCTGTCCATGCCACCCGTGGCGGAGGGCGTGACGCGCTTCGGCAAGGTGGTGATTCCAACGGCGCGGCTGTATGTGGTGCTGTTCGCGTGCGTGGTGCTGGCCCTGCTGTATGGCTTCCTGCGCTATTCGAAGCCGGGCCGCGCCTTGCGCGCGGTGGTGGAGGACAGCGAGATCGCCTCCATCCAGGGCATACGTTCGCGCATCTATTACCCCTTGGGCTTCGGCCTGGGCGTGGGCCTGGCTGCCGTGGCGGGAGCCTTGATGGCGCCGCTGTTCTCGGTGTCGCCCTTCGTCGGCGCGGCGCCGCTGCTCAAGGCCTTCATCGTGGTGATCCTGGGTGGGCTGGGCAGTATTCCGGGCGCGGCGGCGGCGGGGCTGCTGCTGGGTCTGGTGGAAAGCTATGCCAGCCTGCTGTTGTCGGGCAGCACCGCGGACATGCTGATCTTCGCCATCGTCATCGTGATGCTCGTGGCGCGGCCCAAAGGCCTGCTGGGCAGGGGAGAGGTCTGACATGAATACCTTTGTATTTCCCGCCACGGCGCGGGATGGGCGTGGTCGCGCCGGCGCCTTGGGGTTGGTGTTGTTGGCGATTCTGGCGGTGCTGCCGTGGTTCGGCGGTCCGTTCGTCCTGCACCTGGCCATCCTGACCTGCCTGAACGCGGTAATGGTCTGCGGCCTGGCCTTGATCGCGCGCTGCGGCCAGTTGTCGCTGGGGCATGCGGCCTTCGTGGCCATCGGCGCCTATGTGTCGGTGCTGGCGGACCGCTTGTGGCAGTGGTCTTTCCTGCCCTCTGCCGCGCTGGGCGCGCTGGCCGCGGGGTTGGTGGCGCTGTTGCTGGGGTGGGTGATCTTGCGCTTGCGGGGCGTGTACTTCGTCCTGGTGACGTTCGCCTTCGGTGAGCTGCTGCGGCTGGTCTTGCTGGACAGCGCGGCGGTCACGGGTGGGGCCAACGGCATCGCGGGCATCGGCCCGGTGGCCGTGCCGGGCTTCGCCTTCGATACGCGCGCCAGCTTCTACGGCCTGGCCCTGGCGGCCGCGCTCGCGTCGACCTGGGCCCTGGCACGCCTGTTCAAGCGGCCGCTGGGACACGCCATCGACGCCGTGTCGGATAACCCCGCGCTGGCCGAGTCGACGGGGCTGAACGTGCATCGCATCCAGGTGCTGGCCTTCATCGGCGGCTGCCTGCTGGCCGCGGTGGGCGGCGCCCTGCAATCGCGTTATATCGGCTATGTGTCGCCGGAGTCCTTCAACACCAGTATCTCGGTGGGCTTCATCATCATGCTGGTGATAGGCGGACGCCGTTCGATCTGGGGGCCCCTGGTGGGCGCCATGATCCTGACGCCTTTGCCCGAGCTGTTCCGCGGCGCGGTGCAGACTCAGCACATTTTCTACGGAGCGGCCTTGATCGTGATCCTGCGCTTTCTGCCGGGCGGCCTGGCCAGCCTGCCGGCGCGCCTGAGCGCGGGCTTGCGCGGCCGTTCTTCCGAGGAGCGCCCATGACCAGCGCCTTGCTGCAAGTCGAAAACCTGTCGCGCCGTTTCGGCGGGCTGGTGGCCCTGCGTGGCCTGTCGTTTTCCGTGAGCGAGGGCGAGATCGTCGGTTTGATCGGCCCGAATGGCGCCGGCAAGACCACGGCTTTCAACGTGATCAGCGGCACCATGCCAGCCAGCGGCGGACAGATCCGCTTCAACGGCGCCGACCTGACCGGCGGACCGCCCAGCCGCGCCGTCGGCCATGGACTGGTGCGCACCTTCCAGTCGGCCGCGACGTATCCCGAGGTCGCCGTGGCGGAGAACGTCTATCGTGGCCTGTTGCCGCGTATCACCGGCACGGTGCTGCACCGGGGCTCAGGCCGCGACGCCGCCGGGCGGCGCGCGGGCGAACTGCGGCCGGACCAGGTACGCGGCGAGATCCAGAGGCTGCTGCAGATGACGGATCTGGCGGCCTGGGCCGATGCGCCCGCCGGCAGCCTGGCCTATGGTCTGCAGAAGAAACTGGGTATCGCGGTGGCGCTGGCGGCGCGGCCGCGCATGCTGCTGCTGGACGAACCGGCCGCCGGACTCAACCACGAGGAATGCAATGAACTGGGCCGTCTGCTGCTAAGCCTGCGTGACAAGCACGGCCTGACCTTGCTGCTGGTGGAGCATCACATGGCCCTGGTCATGGCCTTGTGCCAGCGCATCGTCGTGCTGGTGCAGGGCGAGAAGATCGCCGAAGGCACGCCGGCGCAAGTGCGGGCCGATCCGGCCGTGATCGAGGCCTATCTGGGAGCGCCTGACTATGCCCATGCTTGAGGTGGACAATCTGACGGTGCGTTACGGTCGCCTGGAAGCCGTGCGCGCGGCCAGTTTCAAGGTGGAAGCAGGCCAGATCGTGGCGCTGATCGGGTCCAATGGCGCGGGGAAGAGTTCGTCGCTGAAGGCGGTGATCGGCCTGGCGCCGGCCGCGTCTGGCCGCATCCGCCTGGATGGGCGTGACATCACCACCTTGGCGCCCGCTGCCCGTGTGGCGGGCGGCCTGGCGCTGTCCCCGGAAGGGCGGCGCCTGTTCGGCCGCATGTCGGTGCAGGACAATCTGCTGACCGGCGCGCACGGCGTGCGGTCCAGCGCGATACGCAAGCGGACGCTGGAAGAGATCTACGCCTTGTTTCCGCGGGTGCTGGAACGGCGCGCGCAATTGGCGGGGTCCTTGTCGGGTGGGGAGCAGCAGATGGTGGCCATCGGGCGGGCGATGATGGCCAATCCGCGCCTGTTGATGCTGGACGAACCGTCGCTGGGCATCGCGCCCAAGATCGTGGCGGAGATCGCGTCCGCCATCGAACGCATCAATCGCGACAAGCAGCTGGCGATTGTGCTGGTGGAGCAGAATGCGCGGCTGGCGCTGCGCCTGTCGCATCAGGCCTATGCCTTGGAGCATGGCGAGATCGTGCGGTCCGGGCAGGGGGCCGAGTTGTTGGCGGATCCTTTCGTGCAGAAAGCTTATCTGGGAGTGTGACGTGGAATATGAGATCTACGCCTTGCGCTATGCCCATATGGAGCGCCAGCGGCGCGACAATTTTCTGGGTGGCGACCCGCACGAGGGGCCCATGCCCATGGATTTCTTCGTGTGGCTGCTGCGCGCGCCGGGGCATACGGTGCTGGTGGACACGGGGTTCAACGCGGCCACGGCAGGGCGGCGGCGCCGTGCCCTGTTGCGTTGCCCCATCGAGGGCCTGGGTGCCTTGGGCGTGCGGCCGGAAGGCATCGACGATGTCGTGGTTACGCATCTGCACTACGACCATGCGGGCAATCTGGACAAGCTGCCGCGTGCGCGCTTCCATGTGCAGGACGGCGAGATGGAGTTCGCCACGGGGCGCTGCATGTGCCACGAGCCTTTGCGCCATGCGTATGAAGTGGAGGACGTGGTGACTCTGCTGCGGCGGGTCTACGAAGACCGGGTGGTCTTTCATGACGGCGACGATGCGTTGAATTCCGGACTGCGGTTGTTGAAGATAGGCGGCCATACGAAGGGCTTGCAGTCGCTGCGGGTGCGCACCCAGCGTGGGTGGGTGGTACTGGCGTCGGATGCCAGCCACTACTACGAGAACATGGAACGCTCACGGCCCTTTCCCATCGTCTACAACACCGGCGACATGCTGGCGGGCTACGAACGGCTGCGCGCCGCGGCGGACAGCGCGGACCATATCGTGCCGGGGCACGATCCGCAGGTACTGTCGCTGTACCCGGCGGTGGCGGGGAATCCGGACATCGTGGCGTTGCATCTGCCGCCGAAGGCATCCGCGGGGTGCTAGGCGCCTGCCGTACCTTATGGTCGGCGGGCCCGCCTGGGCGCAAGGAAAAAGTAGGGGGCTCCGCCCCCTACGAGGCCTCCGTGTCAGCAGCGCGGCCGCAACATCGGTGATTGGGGGTTGTAGGGGCGGAGCCCCTACAAAAAAAGGCGCGTTAGCGCAGCTACCCGGCACGGCCCGTGGCGACTGCCATCTTGTTACTTTTTATTTAATTCCTGCTCCGCATTTTTACGAAAATTGCGAATTATTTCCACATAGAATTCACGCTTCCTTAGTCTCCGGACCCCCCGAACATGGAATCGTCGTTCTCAGGAAGCCTGGCAGCAGCACCCGCCCGTCCGCAATTCGCCCGCCCAAAAACCCTGTCACTCCTCGTGGCGACGGCATTGGCGGCGGCTTACGCGGCCCTGCCATCCGCAGCCTGGGCCGACGGAGGACGCGGATCGACCACGACGTTCAACCAGCCAGGCGGCCTCGGCGGCGTGGACGGTGATGCAGCCTCCGCCACAGGCCAGATGGGCAATCCTCTGCCCGGTACGAACACCGGATCCGCGGGCGGCGGCGGCGCGATCGACCTGACGACGGGCAACGGTGGATCAGGCGGCGCACGCGGCATAGGCGCGCTGGGCACGCAAACGGCAGGCGGCACGGCCGGCAACACCGGCACGACCGGCGCCACGTATAACGCCGCGCAGACCGTCAGCAGCAACATCGCCGGCGGCAATGGCGGAGCCGGTTCCGCGAGCAATGCCGCGACCACCTTGGGCGGCGGTGGTGGCGGTGGCGTCGGCATCAGCACCAGCGCCGACCTCGTCATCACGGCGGGCACCATCACGGGCGGCAGAGGCTACACCGCATCGGGTGTCGGCAGCGGCGGGGGCGGCGTCGGCATCTTTTCCTCCGGGCACGTCACCGTGCAGGTCGGCGCCCGGGTGGCGGGCGGAGCCGGCGGCGGCACCGCGGCATTGGGTGGCGCCGGCGGCGGGGGTGGCATGGGCGTGCTGCTGACCACCGGCGGCAGTCTGGACAACGCCGGCACCATCGTCGGCGGTGCCGGCGGCACCGCCTCCACGACAGGACTGACCGGCGGCGGGGCCGGCGACGCGGGCGCCGGCGTGCAATTGACGTCCGCCGGCACCGTCACCAATGCCGGCGTGATTACCGGCGGCGTGGGTGGAAACGGCCCGGGCAATGGCGTGGGCAGCAGGGGCGGCGCCGGTGCGCGCTTCAGCGCCGGCGGCTCCCTGCTGAATACCGGCACCATCACCGGCGGTGCGGGCGGCGGCGCGGTGACCATAGGGGCGGGCGGCGCCGGTGGGGCCGGTGTGGCGCTGACCGCCGGTGGAACGGTAGTCAATCAAGGCCTGATCACAGGCGGTGTCGGCGGCAACTCCGTGTCGGGCACCGGCGGCCAGGGGGGCGCGGGCATCACCGGTCAGGACACTACCGTCATCAACGCCGGCACGATTTCCGGGGCGAACAGCGGCACGCCTGGAACGAGCACGCGGGCGGCCGCCGTGCAATTCACCGGCGGCATCAACGCCCTGGAGATCCAGGCGGGCGCGGTCTTCAATGGCAGCGTGCTGGCTTACAGCAGCGCCGATACACTGCGCCTGGGCGGCGCCACGGATGACACCTTCGATACGACCACCCTGGGTGCGTCGGGCAGCACCGCGCAGTATCAAGGTTTCGGCGCCTATGAAAAGACCGGCACCAGCACCTGGACACTGGCGGGCGTCCCGACGGTGGTCACGCCGTGGACCCTCACCAGTGGGACTTTGGCGATCAGCGACGATGCCAGCCTGGGGGCGACCAGCACCGCCTTGACCTTCAACGGCGGCACCTTGCAGAACACGGCTGCCATCACGACTGACCGCGCCGTGGTCTTGAACGCCGCGGGCGGCATCTTCCAGACCGATGCGGACTACACCAGCACTGGCATCATCTCCGGCTCCGGTGGCCTGACCAAGACCGGCGCGGCCACCTTGACGCTTGGTGGCGCGAATACCTACACCGGCGGCACCACCGTCACGGCAGGCACGCTGGCCATCAGCGCCAACGAAAACCTGGGCACCGCGCAGAGCAGCGTCGTCCTGAATGGTGGGACGTTGCAGATCACCACCGCGCTGTCCTTGAATCGGGACGTGGTACTGGGCGCCGCCGGCGGCACCTTGCGCACCGATGCGGACGTGACCAACGGCGGACAAATTTCGGGCGAGGGCGGTCTGACCAAGACCGGTGCGGGCACTTTGACCCTGACGGGTCCCATTACCTATCTGGGGACCACCACCATTGAGGAAGGCGTGTTGTTGTCGCCCGCGGCCAACCTGGGCAGCAATCCGATTACCAACGACGCCACCCTTGCCGTGCAGCAAGACACGGCTGGCCAATTGGATGGGGCCATCAACGGCACGGGCAACCTGATCAAGCTGGGCGCCGGGCGCCTGAACCTGACCGGCGGCGGCGATATGTCGGGGACGGCCTTTGTGCGGGCCGGGACCTTGTCCATCAACGGCAGCCTGGCCAACACGACCGTGGAAGTCGACTCGGGCGGCACTCTGGGCGGCAATGGCACGGTGGGCGCGATCACCGTGCGTGGTGGCGGCACGGTCGCGCCGGGCAACTCCGTCGGCACACTGCGCGCCAATGGCAATTACGTGCAGGAAACCGGCTCGACGTATGTCGTCGAACTGGAGGGCACGTCTTCGGATCGCATCGTCGTCGCCGGCACGGCCACGGTGCAGTCTGGCGCGATCCTGACGCCGGTCAACGATGCAACGGGAACGTCCGGCTCGCTCTTCAAGGTAGGTACCCGGTACACGGTCTTGAGCGCGGCTGGAGGGCTGACCGGCACCTACACCTTGACCCAGACGCCGCTGACCGCTTTCCTGGGCTTGACCGACACCTACGACGCGAACAACGCCTACCTGACCGTGACGCAGGTACGCAATCCCGCCGACGTTGCCAACACACCCAACCAGGGCGCTACCGCGAACGGCTCGGGGGGAACCGCGGTGTCGGACCCCTTGCTGAATTCGGCCACGGACGATGCGGCGCGCGCGCTGCTGGACCAGCTGTCCGGCGCGGCCTTGGCGTCGGCCAAGGGTGCCCTGATCTATGACAGCCGCTATTCGCGCGACCTGGCCATCGATCGCTTGCGCGCGGCGTTCTGCACGGCGGGCGCGGGGGCGGCGCGCGGTGACGGCAGTGGTGGCAGTAGTGGCGGTGGCTTGGGCGCCGCCGACCGCTCCGGCCAGGCGGCTGACTGCGGTAACGGCAATGCGGCGGGCCGCGTCGCCTGGGGTCAGACCTGGGGCGGATGGGGCCACACCAACGGCAACCGCAACGCCGGCGGCATCGATCGCGACTCGGCGGGTTTCGTGGTGGGCGTGGACGTGCCGGTAGGGACATGGCGCGTGGGCGGCCTGACCGGCTACAGCCATGGCCGCTACAAGGTCGAGGACCAGAACGCCCGCAGCGAAAGCGACGACTTCCACCTGGGCGTCTATGGCGGCACCCAATGGGGTGCGCTGGCCCTGCGCCTGGGAGGCGTCTATACCTTCCATGACATCGACTCCGGCCGCGACGTCAATGTGGCGACGGTGGGCGGGCGCATGAAGGCGAACTACAACGCCAACACGGCGCAGGCTTTCGGCGAACTGGGCTATCAGCTCAAGGCAGGGCCGGTAGCCATGGAGCCCTTCGTCAACCTTGCCTATGTGAATCTGCATACCAACGGCTTCGATGAGCGCGGCGGCGCCGCGGCCTTGAGCAGCCGTTCCGATAACACGTCGACGACGTTTTCCACGCTGGGCTTGCGCGCCTCGTCCGACCTGCGTCTGGGCAAGGCCGACGCGACGTTGCGGGGCCTGGTGGGCTGGCGGCGGGCTTATGGCGATGTCACGCCCAAGTCCACCGTGTCCTTCGCCGGCGGGTCCGCGTTCACGGTCAGCGGCGTGCCGATCGGCAAGGACGCGGCGGTAATCGGCGCCGGCCTGGACGTGCACCTGACCTCGCGTATCACCGCGGGTGTGGCCTTCGATGGCCAGTTCGGCAACGGCGCCAGCGACCGCACGGTAAGCGGCACGCTAAGGGTGATTTTCTAAGCGGCTGAAGGAGCAGGGCCGCGCGGGCAGCGTGTTGCCGGCGCGGCCCTGCTTATCGCCGCGCGGGGTTCACAGCACGGCGATGCGCTTGCGTTCGATCAGGTCGAAATCGATCCTGGCGCCCAGGCCCGGCGCGTCGGGGGCGCGCACATAGCCGTCGGCATCGGGCTCGATGTCTTCCTCCATGCCGTACTTCTGCGCGCCGCCAGGAAGCAGGACTTCGAAGAACTCGGTGTTCTTCAAGGCCATCGCCACGTGCAGCTGGGCCAGGTTGTTGAGCGAGTTGCCGCCGTGGTGGATTTCGTAGTTCATGCGGAAGGCTTCGGCCAGGTGCGCCGTCTTCAGCATATTGGTGATGCCGCCCTTGTTCGGCACGTCGCCGCGCAGGAAATCGGTGGCGCTCTGCTGGATCCAGGGCACGTAGGAATCGAGGCCGGCGGCCGGCGCTTCCGTGGCCATGATGGGAATGTGCAACTGCTGCTTGAGCTTCACGTAGTTGTAGAGATCCGAATCGTGCAAAGGATCTTCGTACCAGTAATAGTTGAGATCCTCGATGGCGCGGCCCACGCGCACGGCTTCGGGATATTGATACGCCCAGGCGGCGTCCAGCATCAACAGGTAGTCGTCGCCGACGGCGCGACGCACGGCCTGGCACACGCGGATGTCTTCCTGCCAGGGATGCGGCGGGTGGATCTTGTACGCGGCCCAGTTGCGCGACTGGTACAGCAAGGCTTCTTCCGCGTATTCCTCGACCGAGTCGAGGATCATGGAGCTGGCGTAGGCCTTGATCTTGTCGCGGAAGCCGCCGATCAGGCGGTGCACCGGCAAGCCCGCCGCCTTGCCGGCGATGTCCCACAGCGCGACGTCGCAGGCGCCGATGGTGCGCACATTGGACGTGCGCACGCGGCGCCACATGGCCTGGAACAGGCGTTCACGGTCGAGCGGATCCTGGCCCATCAGGATGGGCTTCAGATACTTGATGATGTTGGCACCGTCCATGTCGGCCGGCCAGTAGGCCGAGCCCAGGAAGGCGTGGCCGGTGATGCCTTCGTCGGTCTGGATCGCCAGCAGGGCGAGCTTGCTGGAACCGGCGAACTTGCCGGTGTGGGCCGCATAGCTGGTCGGCGGGATGTCGTCCCAGGCGAAGAGGGTGAGGGTGATGTTATCGATTTTCATGAGGACCCCTCAAGCCTTGGGACTGTTTTTCTCAGTGTGCAGGCGCATGCCTTCCTGGATGCCGGGACGGGCGGCCATACGGTCGCCCCAGGCGGCGAGGGCAGGGAAGTCGGTGGCAGGCAAGGCGTCGCGGCGCAAGGCGTAGTTGGGATACAGCATGAAGTCGGCGAAGCTCAGGGGGCCGGCCAGATAGTCATGGCCGCGCGCCTGCTGGTCGCGCAGCTGTTTCTCGGCAATGCCGAAGTAGCGCAGGAAACGCTTGCGGAACAGTTCGATGGTGCTGGGGACTTTCTCCGGCGCGACGTTCTCCACCTGGTTGATGGCGGCGCTGGTGCCGGCGATGTCGCTGGCGGCCTGCATGCACCATTGCATGGCGCGGGCAAAGTCGGCGGGATCGGCGGGAAGGTGGCGGCCGGCTTTCTGGCAGGCGTACAGCACGATGGCGCCGGACTGCGCCAGCATCAGCGGCTGACCGCCAGGGCCGTCGGGATCGACGATGGCCGGGATCTGGCTGGCGGGATTGATGCGCAGGTATTCCGGGGTTTTATGGGCGCCGGCGCCAAGGTCTATCGGAATGACCCGATGAGGCAAGCCGCATTCGGCCATCGCGATGGTGGCGCGCAGGCCGTTGGTGGTGCGCCAGGCGTAGACATCTATCATTGCTTGCTTCTCCTGCTGAAACTGTCGTTAGGGCTGGATGAGGGCAGGCCTGGCCCTTGGGCCAGGTCCGCATGTATCACTCGACGTGTACCTTCGCGGTCTTGATCAAGGCGGCCCAGTCGGTCGACTCCTTGTCGAGCCATTGCTTGTAGGCATCGGCTGACTGGTCCACCGGCGCGACCATCATCTTGCGCAAGGTGGCCTGGGTGTCCGGCTGGCGCATGAAGGCGACGACGGCGGCGTTGATGGCGGCGACGGTCTTGGGCGGCGTGTTGGGCGGCGCGAACAGGCCTTGCGAGATCATCGACGTGAAACCCGGCACGCCGGATTCGCTGATGGTGGGCACGTCGGGCGCATCGGCCGAACGCTCGGGCGTGGCGATGGCCAGCGCGCGCAGCTTGCCGGCATGCAGCAGCTCCAGCACTGATGGCAGGCCCGTGAACACCATGTCCAGGTGGCCGCCGGCGGTGTCGGTGATGGCGGGGCCGCTACCCTTGTAGGGAACGTGTACCAGCTTGATCTTGGCATCCTGCATCAATTTTTCAGCGGTCAGGTGGGTGATGCTGCCCGTGCCCGCCGACCCGATGGTCAAGGTGCCCGGCGACTTGCGCGCCGCCGCCAGCACATCCTGGAAGGTCTTGAAGCGTGAATTGGCGCCGACCACCAGGACATTGCCGAACATCGCCAGATTGGCCACGGGCACCAGGTCGCTGCGTTTGTATTGCAGGTTGGGGTAGAGCGCCGGAATGATGGTGTACACGGCGGAATCGGCCACCAGCAGCATCTTGTCTTCGGGCCGGGAGCGAATCACGGTCTCGGTGCCGATGATGCCGCCCGCGCCGGCGCGGTTTTCGACGATGACGTTCTCGTTGAGCGCCTTGCCCAATCCCGGCGCGACCAGCCGCGCGAACAGATCCGAACCACCGCCCGGATTGAAGGGCACCACCACCCGCATGGGATTGCCGACCTGAGCCTGCGCGAGCGGGGCCGTGATGGCCGAGAGGGCTGTCAGGCCGGACATACCGAGCGCCAGACAAGTGGCGCGCAACAGTTTATTCATCATCGATTGTCTCCTTGGTTTTTATAAGCACTGCGAAATGGCATGCATCGCTCGCCGAAGCGAACGCCGGATTCGTCGAGCGAATCCGATTCCTTGGGACTGCCAGGCCTTGCGGCCCCGGGACGTGGCTGGCGCTCCATGACGGCCAGCCGCGCCCCAAAAACGAATGTGAAAACTGCGCGAATGTGAAAACTGCGGGCAGGGCAGTGGGTCGCGCAATCGCATGACACGATGCGGTCGACGATGCAGCTACCGTTGGTAACGCGGGGGGGGGCTCAACGGCCCGTTTGCGGGGGTACCGAGGTCTCCGTGGGTATTATGTTTTGGGCTAAATTACATCATTGTTAAGTTGTAAGGCAACTAGTGTTTTCGCCCGCTCATGGGTGACGGCGCGAGGGATATACTGGCCCCCAAAAACACCGCCATGAAGAAAGCTCGCAACGAAATCTCCCAAGCAGGCGCTGATCGCGCCATCGTCGGAACGGCTGACATCCAGCGCGTCGCCGAGCCGCCGCGGCCGGCTGAAGGCTTCCGCACGGCCGAACGGCCGCCGCGTCTGGCCGACCAGCTCTATGACCAGCTGCTGCAACAGATCACGCAGGGCAAATACCCCGAAGAAAGCAGGCTGCCTTCGGAGTTCGATCTCTGCGCTGCCTTCGGTGTCTCCAGGCCGGTGGTGCGCGAAGCGCTGTTCCGTTTGCAGACCGACGGCATCGTCGTGTCCCAGCGCGGCGCGGGGTCCTACGTCCGGCGCCGGCCCAGTCCCGAGCTGGTTCGCCTGGCGCCGATAGGGGGCCTGGCCGAGCTGGTGCGGTGCATGGAATTGCGCCGCGCCATCGAAGGTGATGCGGCCTATATGGCGGCCTTGCGCCGCAACGACGATGACCTGGACGCGATGGCGTCCGCGCTGAATGACATGCAGCGTGCGCTGGACGATCGCCAGGTTGGCAACGAGGCGGACTTCCGCTTCCACCAGGCCGTCGCGCTGGCCTGCCGCAACGATCTGTTCGTCACGGCGCTGCAGTCGCTGGCGACTCAGATCTTCGACTACATGCGGGTCATGCGCAGCCTGGCGCTGGCCAGCGAAGCGAGCCGCGGCCGCCAGGTGCAGCGTGAGCACGAGCGCATTTTTCTGGCGATCAAGAACGAGAAACCGGACGAAGCGCGCGATGCCATGCGAGAGCACATCAATAATTCACGTATGCGCACGCTGGACGAGACCTTCGCGCCCTGATTCAGCTGCTGATAATTCTCATTATCAAAAATCTTTTGGGATTTTCATCCGCATGCGGCGCTGTATACAGTCCTATTTACTGGGACGGTATACCATTATTAATCCGCCGATTTGTATTTTTCAGAATACAAAGATTGGATGGGACCGCATGAAACAAGGCTCCCAGAATGACGCGGGAACTATCTTCGTAAATTTTCCACGTTGATTTACTCATCGTTACTCAGCAAATATTCAGCTTGGCGATTACGTGGCAATTACGTGGCAATTTTCCTCTGCCGTTAGAAAAGCGTTAATATTCCGTCGCGATCGATTAATGAATTGCCGATTGTTCTCGTAGTGCTTTTGTTCGTTTTGCTGTTTTGGCGGTGCACCCTCCGGGTCGCCCACGTAGCTGTATAGGTGCGTTTTTAGCAAGGCATGGCTGCGGTACAGGGGTGGGGACATGGGCTCAGATCCATGTGCAGTTCTGGAAGCGATCTCGCGTTTTTTCTCAAATCATCAGGGTTCTGATGCGAGGCGATACCGAGTTGCCGTCTCGCGTCAGTGTCCTGGACACTAGCGAAAACATCCATGTCCAATGACGATCAAGAACCGCGGCGCAAGTTTTTGCGCCAGGTGATTTCCATCGTTCCAGCATCGACGCTGGCAACGGGCGCGGCGCTCACGCAGACGGCCTGTAGCAGCGGCACGTCGACCACGACGGCCGCCAGCACCAACACCTCCTACGACCCCCGTTACTTCACCGCGGATGAATGGAAATTCCTCCACGCGGCCGTGGATCGCCTGATCCCCGCCGACGAACTGGGTCCGGGCGCCGTGGCAGCACAAGTGCCGGTCTTCCTCGACAAGCAGATGGAACTGCCTTATGGCCACGGCAAGCTGTGGTACATGCAGGGTCCTTTCCATACTGATCAAACCCCGGAAATGGGTTATCAGCTGAGCCTGGCGCCGCGCGACATCTATCGCCTGGGCATCGCGGCGTGCGATGCCTATTGCAAGAAGCAGTTCAACAAGATCTTCGCCGATCTGGATCATGCGCAGCAGGAAGCGGTGTTGGGCGATATGGAGCACAACAAGGTCAAGTTCGACCAGGTGCCCGCCAACACCTTCTTCGGCTACCTGCTGAAGAACACCAAGGAAGGTTTCCTTTCCGATCCCATCCACGGCGGCAACGTCGACATGGTGGGTTGGAAGCTGATGGGCTTCCCTGGCGCCCGTGCCGACTTCGCCGACTGGGCCGATCGCCCCGGTGAAAAGTACCCGTACGGGCCTGTCTCGATCTCCGGACGCCGAGGTTAATTCATGGCAATCAAGAAAGATAAAGTCGACGTCGTCATCATCGGCCTCGGCTGGACCGGGTCCATCCTGGCGCAGGAACTGACCAGCGAAGGTCTGAACGTCGTGGCGCTGGAACGCGGCGCGATGCGCGATACCCCGACCGATGCGCAGTACCCCAAGGTCATCGACGAACTGGAATACGTCACGCGTGGCAAGCTGTTCCAGGAACTGAGCAAGGAAACCGTCACGATCCGCCACAGCCCGAGCGATCTGGCCGTGCCGTATCGTCAGAACGGTTCGTTCCTGCTGGGCAACGGCGTCGGCGGCGCCGGCTTCCACTGGAACGGCATGCACTATCGCATGCTGCCGGAAGAACTGGAGCTGCGCTCGCACTACGAGCAGCGCTACGGCAAGAAGTTCATCCCCGAGAACATGACCATCCAGGACTTCGGTGTCACGTACAACGAACTGGAAGAGCATTTCGACATGGGCGAACGCCTGATGGGTACGTCCGGCAAGGCCGGCAACCTGAATGGCAAGATCGTCGAAGGCGGCAACCCCCTGGAAGGCGCCCGCACTCGCGAATTCCCGAACCCGCCGCTGGTCAATACGCTGGGCGCGCAGCTGTTCGAGAAGGCCGCCAAGGAAGTTGGCTTCCACCCGTATCCGGCCCCCGCGGCCAATGCGTCGAAGCCGTACACCAACATCTACGGCGTGCGTCTGGGCCCCTGTAACTTCTGCGGCTTCTGCGAAGACTTCGGCTGCTATATGTACTCGAAGGCGTCGCCGCAGACGACCATCCTGCCGGTGCTGCTGAAGAAGGAAAACTTCGAAGTTCGCCCGCTGTCCTACGTGACCCGCATCAATCTGGACTCCGACAAGAAGAAGGCCACTGGCGTGACCTATGTCGACGCCCAGGGTCGCGAGACGGAACAGCCCGCGGACCTCGTGATCTCGGCCGCCTACCAGATGCACAACGTGCGTCTGTTGCTGCTGTCGGGTATCGGCAAGCCCTACGATCCCAAGACCGGTGACGGCGTGGTCGGCAAGAACTACGCCTACCAGATGAACGGTTCGATCAGCGTGCTGCTGCCCAAGGGCACGACCCTGAACCCCTTCATCGGCACGGGCGCCGGCGGCGTCGGCATGGACGACCTCAACGGCGGCCAGTTCGACCACGGCAAGCTCGGCTTCCTGGGCGGCGCCAGCATTCGCCACGTGCGTTACGGTGGCCGTCCCATCGGGCAGACGCCCACGCCTCCGGGCACGCCCGCCTGGGGCAGCAAGTGGAAGGCCGGCGTGCAGGATGCCTATCAGCGCCACATGTCCATCGGTATCTCGGGCTCGGTGATGTCGTATCGCGACGCCTACCTGGACCTGGATCCCACGTACAAGGACTCGCATGGCCTGCCGCTGCTGCGCATGACCTTCGACTGGCACGACAATGAGTACGACATGCTCGGCCATCTGGGCGATCGCATGGAAGAAGTCGGCAAGGCGATGAAGCCGGAGAAGGTGATCCGCGGTATCCGCAAGAAGGGTCAGCACTACGACACGCGCGTCTATCAATCGACCCACACCACCGGCGGCGCCATCATGGGCACGAATCCGTCGAACAGCGTGGTCAACAAATATTTGCAGAGCTGGGACGTGTCCAACCTGTTCGTGCTGGGTGCTTCGGCATTCCCGCAGAACATGGGCTACAACCCCACGGGCGCGGTCGTCGCGCTGGCTTACCACGCGGTCAAGGCAATCAAGGAGCAATACCTGAAGTCGCCCGGCCCGCTGGTGCAGGCTTGATCAGGGGAATCGACATGCTGAATCGTTACGCTATCGCTACCCTGGTCCTGGCTACCGCCACCACCATGGCGTGGGCCCAGTCCTCGACCCAGTCCGCCGCGCCGTCGGCGCCCGCCACCGCACCGAAGCCGTCCACGGCGCCGGCCGCGGGCGCGGCTGCCGGCCAGGCGGGTTCGGAAGATCAACAACTCATCGCCCGCGGCGCCTATCTGGCCAAGCTGGGTGACTGCGTGGCCTGCCACACGGCGGAGAAGGGCAAGCCCTTCGCCGGCGGCCTGGGTTTCGACACCCCGGTGGGCAAGATCTTCTCGACCAACATCACGCCGGACAAGGACACCGGCATCGGCAACTTCACGCTGGAAGACTTCGACAATGCCGTGCGTCATGGCATCGGCAAGGACGGGTCGACGCTGTATCCCGCCATGCCGTACCCGAACTACGCCAAGATCCGTCCGTCGGACATCAAGGCGCTGTACGCGTACTTCATGAAGGGCGTGGAGCCGGTCAAGCAGGCCAACAAGGACTCGGACATCACGTGGCCGCTGTCCATGCGCTGGCCGCTGTCGATCTGGCGTCATGTGTATGCGCCTGACGTCGTGTCCGACGACGCCTCGTCCGACAAGGACGCGGTGCTGCGCGGCAAGTACCTGGTCGAAGGCCTGGGCCACTGCTCGGCGTGCCACACGCCGCGCGGCGTGGGCTATCAGGAAAAGACCCTGTCGGATCAGGACACCGCCTATCTGTCGGGCGGCGTCATCGATCACTACCTGGCCAAGAACCTGCGCGGTGACATCACCGACGGTCTGGGCAAGTGGACCGAAGCCGACATCGTCGCGTTCCTGAAGAGCGGCCGCAACGACCATACCGCCGCCTTCGGCGGCATGGCCGACGTGGTTGAAAACAGCCTGCAGCACGCCAGCGACGAGGACCTGACGGCCATCGCCAAGTACCTGAAGACGCTCAAGCCCGTCGATGCCAACGCCAAGGCGCAGGCTTACGACGACACGGCGTACAAGGCCTTGATCTCGGGCTCGAACCGCAGCAATGGCGCACTGACCTTCGTGGACAACTGCATGGCCTGCCACCGCGCGTCGGGCAAGGGCTACGAGCAGACGTTCCCGGTGTTGGCGCAGAACTCGGCGGTCAACTCGGCCGATCCCACGTCGCTGATCTCCATCGTCCTGCGCGGTGGCGAGATGCCGTGGACCAAGGCCGCGCCGACGCACTACGGCATGCCCGCTTTCGACGATCGCCTGACCAATCAGGACATCGCCGACGTGCTGACCTTCGTGCGTACCAGCTGGGGCAACCAGGCGCCCGCCGTTACCGTCGATCAAGTCGCCAAGATCCGCAAGGATTCGGGCGCCGCGCCGGAACCCAAGCGTTAAGTAACAAGGCAGGACGCCAGCCCGCGCGGCTGGTGGCCCGTCCCGGATGTTGAGTATTGGGACGGGCACCAAAAACGGACATCTTCGGATGTCCGTTTTTTTGTTAACTTTCAGAATTTATTCAGCTTAGTTTTGTTAAATTTTGTCTCAATTACAACAATTGAGAAGCGATTGTGCATGTCCCGAACATGGCGGGCGTAGCCGGCGCGCAGGGTGTCTGGAGGAAGCCAGCATGGGCTGGTGGCGGCAAATATTGGGATTGAAGGCAGGGCGCCGGCCTACGGCGCCAGCGCCGACGCCGGCATCGCCTGACATGGCAGCCCCTGCCGTGGCGCCGGAAGTCGAAGAAACAGGCGTGGCTGCCGGCATGGCTCCGGAGACATTGCGCCTGCTCGAATCCACGGCCGCCGCGCGCGCGGCCTGCTACGGCCTGCTGGGCAACGTGGCGCCGGATGTCCTGGCCCCGCTGCTGAATCCCGGGTTGACCGGCGGGCCGGCGTGGCCGTCGCTGCGTCAGGCGTGGAACGTCGTCCAGCGGCAGGATTCGACGCTGTTGATCAGCAATGGCTTGAGCGACCCCTTCGATCCGCCTCGTTCGATCGAGGGCTTGCTGGGCTACGGCGTGGAGGTCTACGCCGAAGTGCGGGGGCACCCCATGCAGGATCTGGCGCGGTCCTGGCTTTTCGACCTGATCTACCAGGTCAGCCAGAACGTGGCGCACCATGGCCAGTTCGGCGCCTTGATCGCCCGCCACGGGGTGGTGTCCATGTTGCTGGAGGTCAAGGGCCTGCCCGCGGAATGGCTGTCGCCGGAAGGCATGGCCGGACTGTTGATCGGCTTGCCCGCGGTGTCGGTGCCGGCGGGTTTCTCCACGGCGCAGGGGACCGTCAGGCTGTTGCCGGTGACCTTGCTGCATCCCCGCGAGGTGGCGTTCCTGGAAAGCAGCGACGATGTGCTGGGTAACCGGCGCGCGCTGGTCGACCGGCTCTCAGCCTTGCCGGACGGGCACGTCAACGATCTGCGCCGTGCGCCCCTCAGTGATCTTTGATCCTGATATTCGCCCCTGATCTCTGACCCGCCCGCGGATCAACCCTTGCGCGTCAGCGCCGCGTACGTGTCCTTCACCATCGCTTGCAGCGTCGGCAGCAGGCGGTTGGCCAGATCCTCGCGATAACCGTAGGGTTCGGTCTCGTCCATGTACACGCACTGGGCCATTTCCAGCTGCACCACGTGTACGCCTTCCTGCGGACGGCCATAGTGGCGCGTGATGTGGCCGCCCTTGAAGCGGTCATCGATCACCCAGCTGTACGGACCCGCGGCGGCCGCTGCCTGGGCCGCGTCACGCAGGGCCGGTCCACATGCCGCGCCGCTGAAGGTGCCGATGTTCAGGTCGGGCAGGCGGCCCTCGAACAGGTAGGGCAGTTCGCTGGCGATGGAATGCGCCTCCCACATCAGCACGTGCCCATGCTGCTGGCGCAGGCGTTGCAGTTCCGCGCTCAAGGTGTCGTGGTACGGCTTCCAGTAATCGCGCACCCGTTGCGCGGTCTCGGCGTCACCGGGGACATCGGCGGGGTCCAGATAGACCGGTTCGCCATGGAAGGTCGCCACGGGGCAGAGGGTCGTGGTGGTCTGGCCCGGATAAAGAGCCGCGCCGTCACTGGGCCGATTCACGTCGATCACATAGCGCGAGTAATTGGCCCGCACGAACGACGCGCCCATCTGCCGCGCGAAATCGTACAGACGCGACAGATGCCAGTCGGTGTCGGCCAGCTTGCGCGCGGCCGGCGTCATGCGGCGCGCATAGTCCTCGGGCAGGTATTCGCCGCCGTGCGGAATGGAGATGAGCAGCGGAATGCTGCCTTGTTCAAGACTGACGATGGGCTGGGTCATGGTTGTCGCTCGATAAGAATGCGGATTTAACGAAGGGCCTGGCGCGGCTGGCGGCGGCGCTCCCATACCTCGGGCTGCACCATATGCGGCGGCCGCTGGCCGGAAAGCACGGCGATGATCTGGTCGGCGCACTGGCTGGCCGTGGCCTGCAGCGCCTCCTGGGCGGACCCGGCCACGTGCGGCGTCAACACGACATTGGGCAGGCCGGCCACGATGGCGCCGGCGGGCAGGGGCTCGGTCTCGAAGACGTCCAGCCCCGCGCCGAACAGATGGCCTTCGCGCAAGGCAGCGGCCAGCGCAGCCTCGTCGATCAGGCCGCCGCGCGACGTATTGATGACGATGGCGCCGCGCTTCATGCGGCGCAGCGCGGTGGCGTCCAGCGTGTGGCGCGTGTCCGGGCGCAAGGGGCGATGCAGCGATACCACGTCCGCCACGACCAACAGTTCGTCCAGGCTGGCGGCCCGGCGGGCGCCGGCCGGCAAGGTTTCGTCGGCGGGCAGGCTGGGCGACCACACCACCACCTGCATGCCCAGCGCCTGCGTGACCATGTCGCACAGGATGCGGCCAGTGCGGCCCAGGCCGATGATGCCCAGCGTCTTGCCGCACAGCGACACCATCGGCTGCTCGTACTTGAAACGCCAGTGACCCTTGCGGGTGGCGGCATCGGCCTGCACGGCCTGGCGCGCGGTGGCAAGCATCAGCATCAGCGCGTGTTCGGCCACCGACTGCACATTGGCCGACGGGGTGTAGACCACGGGAATGCCGATGTCGGTGGCGTGGGCCACGGCGATCTTGTCGGTGCCGGTGCCGTGATTGGCGATCACGCAAAGATGCGGCGCCATGTCGATCAGATCCGCCGGCAGGCTGTCGCGCACCAGCACGGCGTCGGCTTGCGCGATGACCTGGCGCAGGTCGTCCAGCGTGGTGCCGGGCGGTTCGATGACCTCCATGCCGGCGTCCCGCATGCGTTGCGGTCCGCTGGGATGGACGGGTTGGGCGATGACGCAGGTGGGCATTGCTGTATTTCCTTTCTTGCTCGAATGTTCTGTTCTTCAGCCTGCTTGCGGCAATCCCGCGCGTGCGGCCAGCACCCGCGCCAGCGTGCGCGTGGCCGCCGTGAAATCCGCCATGTCCATCGCTTCGTCGGGATTGTGGCTGCCATTGGCATTGCGCACGAACAGCATCGCGCTGGGCACGCCCTGGTTGGCGAACGTCGCGCTGTCGTGGCCCGCGCCGCTGGGCATGTCGCGCACGCTGGTGCCGGTGGCGGCCGCCGCGTCATGCAGGGCCTGACGCAGGGCGCTGTCCATGATGGCCGGTTGGCTGCCGGACGACTCGCCCCACTCGAAGCTGACGCCTTGCGCGGCGGCGATAGTGTCCGCGGTTTCATGCAGGCGCTCGTCCATCAGGCGCAAGGTCGCGGTGTCGCGGGAGCGGATGTCGACGGTGAACGACACCTGGCCCGGCACCTTGCTGAAATCCGCCTGCTTGGGATCGGTGTAGACCTGGCCGAAGGTGAGCGTCAGTTCATGGCCGGCGCTCTCCAGCTCGGCCCAGACATCCTGCAGCCGGTCGATCAAGGCCGCCAGGGCGACCACCGCATCGGCGCGGTGGCCGCGCGGCGTGGCGCCCGAGTGGGCATAGCGGCCGAGCACTTGCGCCGCGCGATAACGGTGGCTGCCGCAGATGCCGGTGACCACGCCTGACGCGACGCCGGCGCCGATCAGCACCGGGCCCTGTTCGATATGCAGTTCGACGAAGCAGTCCAGGTCCTTGGCCTGCAGCCTGGCTGCGCCCGCGGCTACCTGTTCCGGCTGGCCGCCGCATTCCCGTATGTGCTCTGCCAGGCTACGCTGAGTATCGGGCCGCAGCGCCTGCAGATCCTGCGCCTTGAGCAGGCCGAAGGCGGCTTTGCTGCCGACATAGGAAACCGGGAACCAGGCGCTTTCCTCGGCACGGATGCCCATGACGACGACATCGCGCTGCGGCGTCAGGCCGGCGCGCACCCAGCCCGCCAGCACCGCCATGCCGGCCACCACGCCGGCCGCGCCGTCGTAGTTGCCGCCGCGCGGCACCGAGTCCAGATGCGAGCCGGTGACGACAGCGGGCAGGTCGCGGCGCTGGCCGGGCAAGGTCATGTAGAGATTCAAGGCCGCGTCGCGGGTGACTTCCAGGCCGAGCAGGCGGGCGCATTCCGCCAGGGTCGCGTGGGCGGCCTGTTCGCCGGCGCCGTAGGTGTCGCGGGTGATACCCACGCCGTCGTGGCTCTGGGCGCGCAGTTGCTCGAACAGGCGCTCGGCGAGAGGGATGTAGGGCTCTGTCATGCTTGTGCGACCGCCTCGGCGGTGATGGCCGCCGCCGGGTCCCAGTCGCGGCCGGGCATGGCCGCGATGAGCTGGCGCGTGTAGGGGTCTTGCGGGTTGTCGAAGATCTGCGCGGGCGGGCCTTGTTCGACCACGCGGCCGCGATGCATCACCAGCAGGTGATCGCAGATCTGCGCCGCCACGCGCAGGTCGTGGGTGATGAAGATCAAGGCCAGTTGCAGGCGTTCCTGCACGTCCTTGAGCAGCTTCAATACCTGCGCCTGCACGGAGACGTCCAGCGCCGACACCGACTCGTCGGCGACGATCAGCTGCGGCTCCATGGCCAGGGCGCGGGCGATGCCGATACGCTGGCGCTGTCCGCCGGAGAACTCGACGGGATAGCGGTCGAAGGCGGAGGGGTTCAGTTCCACCAGCTTCAGCAACTCGCGCGCGCGTTCTTCGGCATGCTTGCGGGAAACGCCGTTGGCCAGGGGGCCATCGCAAAGAATGCGGCCCACGGTCTGACGGGGATTCAAGGACGCGAAGGGATCCTGGAAAATCATCTGGATCTTGCTGCGTTGCGGCCGGAACTGGGTTTCCGACAGCGGCGCGATGTCCTGGCCCTCGAACAGCATCTGGCCGCCGTCGATGTCCAGCAGCTTGAGCAGGCATTTACCTATGGTCGACTTGCCCGAGCCCGACTCACCGACGATGCCTACCGTCTGGCCGCGGCCGACGCTGAAGCTGACATCGTTGACCGCGTGCACGACGCGCTTCTTCTGGAACATGCCGCCGCCGGAGGCATAGATCTTGTTGAGCTTGTTCACCTGCAACACCGGCCGCGGGCCGGCGCCGCGGCGCTCTTCGCCGCTGGCATGCTGGCTGGGCACGGCGGCGATCAGGCGGCGGGTATAGGGATGGCGCGGATGGTTGAGCACCTGGTCGGCGGGGCCTTCCTCGACCAGGATGCCTTTCTCCATGACCGCCACCCGATCGGCGATCTCGGCGACCACGCCGAAGTCGTGGGTGACGAACATCACGCCCATGCCTTTCTGTTTCTGGATGCGGGCGATCAGGGCCAGGATCTGCGCCTGTGTGGTCACGTCCAGCGCGGTGGTCGGTTCGTCGGCGATCAGCAGGCGGGGCTCCAGCGCCAGGGCCATGGCGATCATCACCCGCTGGCGCTGCCCGCCCGACAGGCGGAAAGGCCAGGAATGGCGCAGGGTGGCCGGGTCGGGCAGGCCGACGAATTCCAGCAGCTCCAGCACGCGCTTCTCGCGCGATTCGGCGTTGCCGACGTTGTGGACCCGCATGACTTCGTCGATCTGGTCGCCGACCGTCAGCAGGGGGTTCAGCGCCGACAGCGGCTCCTGGAAGATCATGGCCATCTCGCGGCCACGCATGCCGCGCAGGGTGTCTTCGTCCAGCTTCAACAGGTCGCGGCCATCGAACAGGATTTCGCCGCCTTGCGGGCGAAGATAGTCCGGCAACAGGCCCATGATGGCGTTGGCGCTCATCGACTTGCCCGAGCCGGACTCGCCGACGATGCACAGGATCTCGCCGGCGCGGATGTCGAAGGAGATGTTCTGGACGGCATGCGGCCGGTCGCCGCCGCGCGGCAGCGCGATGGTCAGATCGCGGATGGAAAGCAGCGGCGCGGCGTTGGTGGTGGAGTCATTCATGGCTTCAGGCTCCACGTTTGCGCAGTTGAGGATTGAGGGCGTCGTTCAAGCCCTCGCCGATCAGGTTGATCGCGAGCACGGTGAGCATGATCGCCAGGCCCGGCCACAGGCTCATCAGCGGCGCTTCGCGCAGCATCGTACGGGCGGCGCCGATCATGAAACCCCAGCTCATCAGGTTGCGGTCGCCCAGGCCCATGAAGGACAGCGCCGATTCCGTCAGGATGGACGTGGCCGTCATCAAGGACGCGGTGACGATGATGGGCGACGCCGCGTTGGGCAGGATCTGGGTAAGGATGATGCGCAAGGGACGCTGGCCTATCACCACCGCGGCCTGCACGAATTCACGGGTGCGCAGGGTCATGAATTCCGAGCGGACCAGGCGTGCCACGGGTGGCCAGGACACGATGGCGATCGCGCCGACGATGGACACCAGATTGGGTTTGAAAATGGCGACCAGCACCATGGCCATCGCCAGCTGCGGGATGGTCTGGAAGAACTCGGTCAGGCGCATCAGGATGTCGTCCAGACGGCCGCCGAAATAGCCGGCCAGGGCGCCCACCAGAATGCCGATGAAAACCGCGACGGCGGTGGAGATGACACCGATCAGCAAGGAAACCCGGGCCCCGTAGGCCAGGCCCGCGCCGATGTCGCGGCCCAGCATGTCGGTGCCCAGCGGGTAGGACGGGTCGGAGAAGGGCGCCAGCAGCGGCGACGCGACCATCATCCAGGGCGACTCCTCGTAGAACAGGGGCGCGAGCAGGCCGGTCAGGATGACGAGGAGCAGGATGACGACACCCGCGGTGGCGCCCCGGTGGGCGCAGAAACGTTTGACGAAGGCTTTCATGAATCAGCTTCCCTGGATGCGGGGATCGACGAAGCGGTAGATCAGATCGGTGATCAGGTTGAAGACCACCACCATGGTCGACGTGACCAGGAACACGCCCAGCAGCAACTGGTAGTCGCGCGCGGTGAGCGCGTCGAACATCAGGCGGCCGATGCCGGGCCAGCCGAATACGGTTTCCGTCAGTACGGCGCCGCCGGCCATTTGGCCCAGCTGGATGCCGGCGAGGGTGATCACGGGCAGCAGGGCGTTTCGCAGCGCATGGCGGCGGATGATCTGCTGCACGGGCACGCCCTTGGCGCGCGCCGTCTTGATGAAGTCCATGCCCAGCACTTCCAGCATGGACGCGCGGGTCAGACGCGCATAGATGGCCATGAAGAAGCAGCCCAGCGAGATCGTGGGCAAAACCAGGTGCGTGGCGATATCGCCGACGCGGGCCCAGCCCGTCAAGGTCGACGCCACGGTTTCCATGCCGAACGGCGGCAGCCAGCCCAAGGTCAGGGAAAAGAAGATCACGGCCAGCAGCGCCAGCCAGAATTGCGGCGTGGCATAGATGAGGAGCGCGCCGCTCATGATGGTGCTGTCGAGCCAGCGGCGTCTCCCTTCATAGCGCGCGCGGGCCGCGATGACCCCCGCCAGCATGCCCAGGGCGACCGAGAACAGGAAGGCGCAGCCCATCAGCAGCAGGGTGGCCGGCAGGCGGTCGAGGATCAGGTTCAGCACCGGCACGCGTTCGCGGTAGGAGAAGCCGAGATCCAGATGGGTGATGCCCTTGAGATAGATGCCGAGTTGCACGTAGACAGGCTTGTCCAGGCCGAACTCGCGGCGCAGCTGTTCCACGTAGGCGGGATCGGAGGCGCCGGCTTCGCCGGCCATCACCGACGCGGGGTCGCCGGGCGCCATGCGGATCAGCAGGAAATTCAGGATCACCACGCCGAGCACGACGATGATGGCTTTACTCAGCCGGGAGGCGAAATACGACAGGGTCTTCAAAGCGTCGGCTCCAAAGCGTTCAGACAGAAACGGGGCAACGCCACGGCCATGAAGCGCGTGGCCGTGGCGTTGCCGACAGACGGAGGAGCGGCTTATTTGTCGATGTAGACGTCGGCGAAGGTGTCGTTCAAGCCGATCGCCGTGGTCACCAGGTTATGCACCTTGGCGCGGTACAGCGACGGGTTCTCGATTTCGAACAGATAGCCGTTGGCCACCTGGTCCACCAGGATCTTCTGCACCTGATCGTAGGCCTGCTTGCGGTCCGCGTCGGACGTGGCCGTGGCGCCCTTGTCCCACAGGGCGTCGGCTTCGGCGTTCTGGTAGCCCACGTTGTTGACGAAGGCCGAGCCCTTGACGATGTTGCGGGTCAGGAACAGGCGCGACACGCCCAGGGCCGGATCGCCGTACTGCGACGTGAAGCTGAAGGTCAGGTCGAAGTCGAAGTCGGACACGCGCTTGGACCACGTACCGGCGTCGGCGGCTTCCATGTCGACGTTGAAACCGATCTGCTGCAGGGCCTGGCGGGTGTATTCACCCAGGCGGTCCCACGCCGCGCCGTAGGGATAGGCGAGGATCTTCACGGGCGTCTTCGACACGTCCACGCCGGATTCCTTGATCAGGGCGCGAGCCTTCTTGATGTCGTAGGGGTACTGGGTAACGTCGGCGCTGTAGAAGGGGGTCTTCGACGAAATGGGGCCGGTCGAGACCTTGCCCAGGCCGAAGAAGATGTTGTCGACGATGAATTTGCGGTTCAGCGCGTACATCACCGCCTGGCGCACCTTGACGTTGTCGAACGGCGGCTTGCGCTGGTTCATCTGCACGTAGGCCTGCTGCGAGAACATTTCCCAGCCGTTGGTGGTGTAGTCCACGTTGGGCAGCGCCTTCAGGCGCTTGATGTCGACGTTGTCGACGTCGCCGCTGCGCAGCACGTCCACGTCGCCGCGCTCGAACGCCACGGCGCGCGAGGCCGAGTCGGGGATCACGCTGAAGACGATGCCGTCCAGGTAGGGCTTGCCCTTCTGCCAGTAGTTGGGATTGCGCACCAGCTCGATGACCGAACCCTTGCTCCAGCTCTTGAACATGAAGGGGCCGGTGCCGATGGGCTTCTGGTTGTTGGGATTGTTCAGGTAGTCGGTGCCATCGTAAAGATGCTTCGGCACGATGGGCATGTTGTCGCTGACGAAGGACTTGAGGAAGGGCGCGAAGGGCGACTTCAGCTTGATCTCGACCTTGTCCGGAGCCAGCGCGGTGACCGATTCGACGAACTGGTTGATGATGACGCGGGCACGCGGGTGGACCGCGCGCAGGAATTTGTCGATGCTGAAGACCACGTCGTCGGCGCTGAAGGGCTTGCCGTCATGCCAGGTCACGCCTTGCTGCAGGTCGAAGGTATAGGTCTTGCCGTCTTCCGACACATGCCAGGCGCGCGCCAGGCCGGGTTGCGGCTTGAGGTCGGGCGACCACGTCAGCAGGCTTTCGTAGATCTTGCCGGCCACGTATTGCGTGGGGATCTGCTGGTTCAAGCCCAGCATCAGCAGCGGCGGTTCCGGCTGCACGATGGCGCGCAAGGTGCCGCCGTGGGTCTGGGCCTGGGCGCCGGTGGTGCCGGCGACAGCCAGCATCGCGGCCAGCGCGGCGGACAGCAGGGGGCCCTTGACGCGGCTGAGGGCCGAGGGCTTGTTGGTCGAGGTGGAAGACATGCAGGTCACTCCTAGGCTAGGCGGTATTGCGGCGACACTGAGGGCGGCTGTTACAGGGTCGGAACGCGTTCAAGAAAAAAAGACTCCCCGGGGCCGTGTGGCGACACGGCCGTTGCGTGGGGGTGTTGCGTCTGGATGGGCGGCCACGTCTCCCCTTGAGTACGGGACCGCTATCCGGGTGGACGGTGGGCTACACCGTCTTTACTTCAATTCCTTCTGCTTGCAGGGCGGCGCGGATGTCGCGGGCAAACACCGCGGCGCCCGGCTGGTCACCGTGGATGCACAGCGTGTCGGCCTTGATCGGCACATCCTTGCCCGACAGGGCGCGCACCACGCCATCCTTGACCATGCGCTTGACCTGCGCGATGGCCTGATCGACATCCTCGATCATGGCGTGCGGCTGCGAGCGCGGCGTCAAGGTGCCGTCGTCCTGATACGTGCGGTCGGCGTAGACCTCGTAGATCGCGGTCAGTCCGCGGTCCAGCGTGGCTTTGGCGATGGGGGCGTTGGCGACGTAGATGGGTAGCGAAGCATCGACGTCGGCCACCGCGCGGGCCACGGCATCGGCCAGGGCCGGATCGCGCGCGGTCATGTTGTAGAGCGCGCCATGCGTCTTCACGTGATGCAGCTTGCCCCCTTGGGCGCGGGCCACGGCCTGCAGGGCGCCAACCTGGTAGACCACCAGGGCATAGACCTCGTCGGCCGTCATGGCCATGACGCGGCGGCCGAAGCCTTGCAGGTCCGGCAGCCCCGGATGCGCGCCGATGGCGACGTTGTGCTTGATGGCGGAGCGGACGGTGGCCAGCATCACGTCGGGGTCGCCGGCATGGAAGCCGCAAGCGATATTGGCGGCGGTGATGTGGGGCATCAGCTCGCTGTCCTGGCCCATGACCCAGGCGCCGAAGCTCTCACCCATGTCACAGTTGATGTCGATGGAAGGCATGTCGCTCACTCCTGGCTTTGCGTTGGTTCGATGGTGGAAGGGCCGCGCGCGTGCAGGACACGCGTGGCCGCTGTCTGGATTTCTTGCAGCCGGTCATCGGCGGCGCGCCATGCCAGCTCGGCATCGGCTTGCGCGATGGCCTTGAAATGCAGCGCGTCGCCCGGCATGGCCTGCGCAAGCGGCGGCAGGTCGGCGCTGGCGACATAAGCGATCTTGGGATAGCCGCCGGCGCTCTGGCGGTCGGCCATCAGCACGATGGGCTGGCCATCGGGCGGGACCTGGATGGTGCCGAATGCCGTGGCTTCGGAGATCAGTTCCAGCGGCGCGGTCAGCTTCAAAGGCTCGCCGCTCAGGCGCGCGCCCATGCGGTCGGATTGCTGCGTGACGGTATAGGAACGGGTCGTCAGCTGATCCTGGGCGGCCGCGGTGAAGGCGGGCCAGTGGGGGCCGGGGATGAAGCGGATGGGGGCGGTTGGGGCGGTGTCGTCGTCTTCGTGGTCGCCGTTGCCGCGCCAGTGCGGGGGCGTGACGTCCACTTGCTCCGCCAGCACGATGGGCATGCCGCTTTGGACCATCAGCTTCTCGATGGGTAGTACCGGCAGGTCGCGCGACATGCGGCCGACCAGGACCCGGTCGGCGCGTTTGAGCGCGCGGCCCGCATGGCCGCCGAAACCCGCGCGGATATTGGTGCTGCGGCTGCCGAGCACCGGTTCGGGCGCGAAGCCGCCGCGCACGGCCAGGTACAGGCGGGCGCCTTGCAGCCGTTCTCCTACGTCGAGCACGGTGCCGCGGCGCAGCAGCACCGCGCGGTCTTGCGGGATGGCCTGACCATTGGCGGTGATACGCATGCGCGCGCCGCAGAGGGCGACCAGGGTGTTGTCGGCGAAGTGCAGGCGCGGGCCGGTGACCGTGCATTCGAGCACGGCGGCGTCCTCTTCATTGCCTACGAGGGCATTGGCCAGGCGATGGGCCCATTCGTCCATCGGACCGTTCACCGAGACACCATACTGCTGGTGGCCCAGGCGGCCGGTGTCCTGCAGGGTGCTGAGCATGCCGGGGCGTTCGACGGTCATCACATTCATGGCCGTGGCTCCAGCAGGTCAGCGAATTCCGTGGGCGAAATCGGCTTGAAGCGCAGTTGATCGCCCAGGCGCAGCCGCGTGGGCGGCTGGGCGGTCACGTCGAACAGGTTCCAGGGCGTGCGGGCGATGACGTTCCAGCCACCCGGCGACGCGCTTTGGTAGATGGAAGACAGGCCGTTGGCGATGGCCACCGAACCCGCTTCCACGCGCGTGCGCGGCGATGAGCGGCGCTTCACGTTCAAGCGGGGATCGAGCGGACCGGCGAAGGGGTTGCCCGGCGAGAAGAAGAAAGCGTAGAGCGTCAGCGGCGTGCCACTGTGCAAGGCGATCACTTCCTGGGGCGTCAGGCCGCAACGCTCGGCCACGTCGTCCAGGTCGGGCCCGAAGTCGCCGCCATAGCAGGCGGGGATCTCCACCACACGGCCTTCGACGGCGACGTCCGGCAGGTCCTGGCGCAGCAGGGCTTCGATGCAGCGCGTCAGGTGGACGCTGGGTAAATCGCCCACGCGCGGGCAGCGCGAGGGTTGGTAATGGACGGCGACGGTGGTGAAGGCCGGGACCACCTCGACGATGGCGGCCAGGGACGCGTCATCGGCGGCGGCCGCGTTGATCAGCGCCGTGACCGCGTGCACCGCCCGGTTGGTGGCCAGGTCGACCGTATCGCCAAGGCGGATCAGCAGGCAGCGGTCGCCGACCGGTTCGATGCGCGCGCGCGCCAGGATGCCGGCGCTTTGCTCGATGGACGTCGCGTCGGTTTCCAGCAGGGCGGCGTCGGCTGAAGGATTCAAGATAGGACTCTTTCAGCGGGTCAGTTTGGCGCAGGCGGCCACGATGCGCTCGCAGGCGAGCTTCAGGCGCTCGTCGGCGATGCAGAAGGTCAGGCGCAGATAAGGTTCGAGGCCGAAGGCGCTGCCCGGAACCATGGCCACGCCGGCTTCTTCGATAAGGTAACGCGCCAGATCGGCGTCGGTGCTTATGACTTCGCCCTTGGGGGTGCGCATGCCGATCGCTTGCCGGCAGTCCGCGAAAAAGTAGAAGGCCGCCGGGGGACGGCCCACGGCCAGCACCGGCGCGGCTTGCTGCAGGATGGCCAGCGCCATGTCCCGGCGCGTGCGCAGGCGGTCGCGCCAGCCGTCGAGGAAGTCGTGCGAGCCGTTGAGCGCGGCGACGGCCGCGGCCTGGCTGACGGAGCTGGGATTGCTGGTGCTTTGCGACTGCAGCAGGTTCATGGCCTTGATCAGCCAGGCCGGACCGCCGGCGTAGCCCAGGCGCCAGCCAGTCATGGCATGCGACTTCGAGACCCCGTTGATGGTCAGGGTGCGTGCATGCATATCGGGCGCGGCTTCGACAAAAGAGACGAACGTGCCTTCATAAACCAGCTGTTCATAGATATCGTCCGACATCACGAGGACGCGCGGGTGCTTGCGGATGACCGCGGCCAGGGCGGCGAACTCTTCCTTGGTATAGAGCGCGCCCGACGGATTGCAGGGTGCGTTCAGGATCAGCCAGCGCGTATTCGGCGTCAAGTGCTGTTCCAGCAAGGCGGGCGTCAGCTTGAAATCGTTGCCGGCGTCCGGGGTGATGACCACCGGCGTGCCGCCAGCGATACGGGCCATTTCCGTATAGGACACCCAGTACGGCGCCACGACGATGGCTTCATCGCCCGGGTTCAGGGTGGCCAGCAGGGCGTTGAACAGGATCTGCTTGGCGCCGGTGGCGGCAATGATCTCCGCCGGCGTATAGGTCAGGTGGTTGTCGCGCTTGAACTTGGCGGCGACCGCCGACTTGAGGGCGGGCGTGCCGCCGACGTCGGTGTAGCGGGTCTGGCCGTCGGCGATGCCCTGGATGGCGGCCTCGCGCACGTGCTGCGGCGTATCGAAATCCAGTTCGCCTTCGCTGAGGCTGATGATGGAGCGGCCTTCGGCGGACAGCCGGCGGGCCAATTCGCTGATGGCGCCGGTGGCGGAGGGACGCGCCGCCGCTACACGGTCGGACAGACGGACATCGAGTTCAACGGAAGACATCGGGATTTCGGCTCGGTGAGACTTCGGGGAGTGATGCCATTCTGGCCCCGTCCGAACCGTGAGTACATTAGGTATACCACTTATATACAATGCATGGACCAGCGGGGAGGATGTGGCCATCCCAGGGAAAAGTCGCCATCAGGTGGGGCCTGAGCAAGATTCAGGAGCCATCAAGCTGTGCCACACTCCCTTTTTTTCGCATATCTCACAAACAGAATTCATGAATCCGGGACACGAGGAACCGGCCCCCAGCCAGGAGCTGGACGGGGGCAACCGAGGACTGGCCAACCAGGCGTACGACGCCCTGGTGGACCTGATCCTGTCGCGCGAACTGAAGCAGGGCGAACAGGTGCAGGAACGGGCCCTGGCCTTGCGGCTTGGTGTGTCACGCACCCCGTTGCGGGAGGCCATGCACAGGCTCGAGGGCGAACAGATGTTGGAGCGCAAGTCCAATAATCGTTTGTTCGTGCGCCAGGTCACCTTGCAGGACCTGATGGAAACGCTGCATATCCGCCGCCTGCTGGAAGGCGATGCGGCGGGGCGCGCCGCGGGCAAGGTGCCGGCGGAAACGCTGGCGAATCTGCGCGAGCGCGTCCAGTCCCTGATGGAAGAAGGGCAGCCGGGCGATCCTTTGCACCAGCAGCTGGACGCGGAACTGCATGGCCTGATATCCGAATACTGTGGCAACGAGCTGATGGCGGGCATGATCGCCAAGTTGCGGCAGAAAACCCGGATGTTCTCGCTCAAACGCCTGGAAAACCGCATGGTGCCGGTCTGTGGCGAGCATCTGGCGATGCTCGACGCCTTGGCGCGCGGGGATGCGCAGGCGGCGTCGGGGGAGACCATGCGGCATATCGAGAACATCCGGCAGTCCATCATCGACAAATTGTCCGGGACGTATTGAGGGGCTCGTTGCCCCGCTGTTTAACGTAGCGCCGCTTCCAGCCTGGCGATCAGGCGTCCCAATTCTTCGTGGTCGGTTGCGTCCAGCACGGGCCCCGGCTTGCGCACGTAGGCGGAACGGATGGCGCCGCGACGGCGCAGGGTTTCCTTGCGCAGGGCCAGTCCCAGGCCATACTGGAATTCGTGGCGCAGCAGCGGCAGATAGATATTGAACAGGTCTTCGGCCGCGTCGGCTTGCCCTTCGGCGAACATCTTGCACACCTGCACCAGCATTTCGGGATAGGCAAAGCCCGTCATCGCGCCGTCCGCGCCGCGCAGCAGTTCCTGGGGCAGGAACAGGCCGCCATTGCCCACCATGATGCTGATGCGGCGGCGGGCGTCGGCTTCGCTTTGCTTGCGGATCTGGGTGAGCTTGCGCATCCCGGGGAAATCTTCGTGCTTCAGCATCACGATCTGCGGGTAGGTGTCGATCAGCCGGTGGATCACGCCGACGGACGTGTGTACGCCCGTCGTCTGGGGAAAGTCCTGCAGGCAGATCGGCGTGTCGGCGCCCAGCAGTTCGGCGATGGCGGCGTAGTAACCGTAGACCTGGTCGTCGGTTTTCAGGTTCGGCGCCGGCGCCACCATCACACCGGCGGCGCCCAGGCCCATGGCTTCCTGGGACAGGCGTTGCACATGCTGGTTCGAGGGACTGCTGACGCCGACCACGACCGGCGCCCGGCCGTTTACGCGTTGCAGGATGCGCGTCATCACGGTGGTGGTTTCGGCCTCGGTCAGCTTGGACGCTTCGCCCATCATGCCCAGGATGGTGAAACCGGTGACGCCTTTTTCCAGATAGAAGTCGGTCAGGCTGTCGATGCTGTGCAGGTCGAGCGCGCCCTGGTCGGTGAACGGCGTCGCGGCAATGATGTAGACGCCGGAGGTTTGTTCGTTGATGCGATTGGCGGGCACGGGGTTCTCCATTGATGGGGCAATGGGGAATTATTGGCGGCGGACCGCAGGGCAGCTATTGCTTATTCAGCCGTGATCCTTAACACTGTGTTAACTCCCTGCCTGGTTTTCCATGAAGCTCAATCTGCGCCAGATCGAAGTTTTTCGCGCGGTGATGATCACCGGCACCATCCGCGGTGCGGCGGAATTGCTGTTCGTCTCCCAGCCCGCGGTCAGCCGCCTGCTTTCTCATCTTGAGCAGCGCATCGGCTTTCCCTTGTTCCAGCGCATACGGGGGCGTTTGCACGCAACCCTGGAAGCCAAGAAACTGTTTCACGAGGTCGAGAACGTCTATGAAGGCGTGCAACGGGTCAGCGACATGGCCCGCGACCTGTTCGAGCATCAGGAAGGCATCCTGAATCTTGTGGCCAGCCCCAGCATCGGCCAGATGCTGATCCCCGCGGCGATTACCGAGTATCGGCGCGACCAGCCGCAGGTCAAGCTTACGTTTCAGTATTTGACCCATATCGCGTTGACGGAGCGCCTGTTGAAACGCCATGCGGATCTGGGCGTCACCATCCTGCCGCTCAGTCATCCCAATCTTGAGTTGGAGCCTATCGGCGCCACCCGCTGGGTATGCATTTTCCCGCGCGGTCATGCGTTGGCGGATCACGCCACCTTGGCGCCCGTCGACCTGCTGCCTTATCCGCTGATCGCCTACGAACGAAACTCGCCCTTCGGCCAGCGGGTCCATGGGTGGTTCGAGGGGGAGGGCCAGGCCGCCAAGGCGGTCGTCGAAGTCGGCTCGCCGCAGAATGCCTGCGCGCTGGTGCAGGCGGGGGCGGGCATCGCCCTGGTCGACGAGTTCTCCGCCCGCAGCTGGCCCGGCAGCCTGTTCGAGGCGCGGCCGGTCAGCGGCATGGAAGCCTTGACCGCGTATGTGGTCCGCCTGCGCGAAGAGCCACTGTCCCAGATATCGCAGTCTTTCCTGGAGACATTGAAGGGGGTTTTGCGGCGGGCGGCGTGAGAAATGCTTCGGCACTCGCTGCCGTGGGCTCGCTTGCTTGACCGCCAAGGTATGGGTATCTTCTTTGAATGAGCGATCCGACCGCGCACCAAGACTCCAAACCTCCTGCCCAACTTTCGGGACGAGAACCGCTGTTCATCGTCTTCAATGGTGGATCAGGCAATGACGATTCCGCGCGTACACGCGCAAAGATCGAAGAACTATTGGGTCAAGCCGGCCGTACCTTTACGCTGTTGGCGGTCGACGATCCCACGACCTTGCCGCAAGTGGCCGAGCGTGCCGTGAAGCTGGCCGGTGACGCGGGCGGCGTGGTGGTCGCCGCGGGTGGCGATGGTACCCTGAACGCGGTGGCCGCGGCGGTCCTGCCCAGCGGGCTGCCCTTCGGCATCCTGCCGCGCGGCACCTTCAACTACTTCGGCCGCACCTACGGTATTTCCCGGGAAACCGAAGAATCCGTGGCCAGCCTGCTGGACGCCCGCATCGAGCCGGTGCAGGTGGGGCTGCTGGACGGCCGGCCCTTTCTGGTCAACGCAAGCCTCGGCCTCTATCCCCAACTGCTCGAAGACCGCGAAGCCTACAAACAGAAATTGGGACGCCGCAGATGGGTGGCTTTGATCTCGGCCATCGTGACCCTCATGCGCACGCCGGCGCGGCTCGATCTTGAACTATCGTCGCATGGCGAGCGGCGATTGTTGCGGACGCCGACGCTGGTGGTGGGCAATAACGCCCTGCAACTCGAACAGCTGGGCCTGCCGGACGCGGCCCACCTTGAAGACAATCGCCTGGTCGCCATGGCCGCCAAGCCGGTCGGTACCCTGGCGCTGTACGGCCTGATGGTCATGGGCGCCCTGAGCCGGCTGGGCGAAGCGTCCAACGTCATCAGCTTCGGCTTCGACACGCTGACCGTGCGTCCGCGCGGCGGCAGGCGCCGCATCAAGGTGGCGATGGACGGCGAGATCTTCTGGACACGTGCGCCGCTCGTGTTCGCGGTTGCCCCGCAGCGCCTGCACTTGCTGGTGCCCCGCGATAGCAGCCGCCTGGATCGCTCATGACGCGAGTGCTGCATATATCCGATACGCATTTCGGCACGGAACAGGCACCCGTGGTACAGGCCCTGTTGACGCTCGCGCGCGAGCTGCGGCCCGATCTGGTGGTTCTGTCCGGCGACATCACCCAACGCGCCAGGGCAAGGCAATTCGCCGCCGCCCGCCAGTTCGTGTCCGAGCTGGGTTTTCCGGTGCTGGCCATTCCCGGCAATCACGACATCCCGCTATTCAACATCGCGGCACGCCTGTTCAACCCGTATGGGGGCTACAAGCGTGCGATGGGCGTGACGCTGGAGCCCGTATTCAGCAGCGACGCGCTGCTCGTCATCGGTCTGAACACCACACGCCCGGGGCGCCACAAGAATGGCGAAGTCTCGCAGCGCCAGGTCGAGCGCGTATGCGCGCGGCTGCGGCAGGCACGCCCAGGGCAGTTGCGCATGGTCGTGGTGCATCAGCCGGTACGCGCCATTGTCGATACCGACGTGTCCAACCTGCTCATCGGGCGCGAGCTGGCTGTCCCCGCGTGGGTGGCAGCTGGCGCGGACCTGGTCCTAGGCGGACACATACATCTGCCCTATGTCGTCCCTCTGGGCGCGGCAACGGAGCGGCGCGCCTGGGTCGTGCAAGCCGGCACCGCGCTCTCCCATAGAGTGCGCGGCGGCATCCCAAATTCCGTCAACGTCCTGGAGTATCCAGGCGCGGGGGCCAGCGAGGGCTTGCGCAGCTGTACCGTGGAGCGGTGGGATTTCGATGAGGAAAAAGGCATCTTTTCCGACGTCGACAGCCAAATCCTGGAACTGAACCCCTAAATCCTGCATTTCCTGTGATTTCGCAGCGACAGAGCCGGACAATCCCCGCCCGAAACCCGGCAACTGGGTTATAAATCCGTCACTATAGTTTCAAAATGTATTAACGCGGACCAAGCACCGCGAACACAAGGGGAGGGCGGCCACGAGTCGCCCGCTGTGTGCAGCATGAAACGTCATATCGTCTTCCGTATGCTGGCGCGTCTGCGCGTCGGCAGAAAACTGCTTTTGATCTATCTACTGGATCTGAGCGCCGTCGTTTTCATCAGCGGAATCCTGATCCACGAGAAGTATCTTTCGATCGACTTCTCGGACAAGGAAATCCTGGGCAACGCCTACATTTCGACCGTGCGCGACGCCATCGTGGACGTGTCCCTGTCCGCCGCAGGCGCGGATGTGCCCGCGGCCAACTGGCGCCGCGCGGCGCAAGCCCTGGCGGTCTCCGAGGCCGGCTATGGCGCGCAAATGCGCAGCGCCGACGTCAACGCGCAAGTCATCGCGGCCTTGCACATGCTGGCGGATGCGCCCAGGGCCACGCCGGCCCGGCTCAACGAAGCGCTCGATACCAGCCGCGCGTTGATCACGCGTGTCGGCAATCAATCCAATCTGATTCTCGATCCGGACCTGGACAGCTATTACGCCATGTCCTTGTCGATCTTGCGCTATCCCGCTCTGCTCGATTCTGTACATGGGATAGGAAACCTGCTTCGAGGTATCGACACCGCTCCCCGCACAAGAAATGAAATGCGCGCCCGCTATCTGGTGCTTGAGGGGCAGCTGGATGCGGTGGTGCAGGGCATACGTTCCGATTACTCCGAAGCGCGCGCCGCCAATGCGGCCCTGGGCGGATCGCTGCACGACGGCATCGACAGGCTGTTGCTGGCGGTGGAGCGCTACCGTGGCGCGGCGCATGGCGTGCTGGATGGCGAGGATGCGCCCCGCGCCGCCGCGCTGGCCGCGGTGGATACCGATCAACAAGCACTGGTGCTGGCGATACGCGATGCCTGGTCGAGCACGGACATGGCGCTGGACAAGCTGTTGCACGTCCGCGTAAGCGGGCTGTACTCGCGTATGTGGCTGCACCTTGGGACCGCCCTGTTCCTGCTTTTCTGCATCTTGTTCATGGTGTATTTCGTCGCCCAGCAGATATCGCGGCCCCTGCGCGACCTGGCCAAGGTCATGGACAAGGTGCGTCGCACGGGCGACCACAGCCAGCGCGCCAGTTGGGACAGCCACGATGAGATCGGGCAGTTGGTGAACGGCTTCAATGAGATGCTGGAGCAACTCGATCACGAGCGGGACAAGCAGAAAGAGTTGGCCGCCCGCGCCCGCGCTGCCGCCGCGCAGCAGTCGCTGGTGGAGGCCACGCCGGTGCCCATGATGGTGACGTCGGTGCCGGGGCACGAGGTCCTGCATGCGAATCAGCCGGCCCTGGCCTGGCTGGGCGGCCGCACGACGGACCCCTGGATCTACGGCCTGGACTCTTCGGTCCGTGCGCGTTTCTTCCAGCAGTTGTCGGATCACGACGCGGTGGACGAATTCGAGGTGCTCTGGAAGGCGGGCGGCGAGCCCACGTGGGCCATGTTGTCGGCGCGCCGCCTGGATTTTCAGGGCCGGGACGCCATCCTGACAGCGTTCACGCCCATCAACCAGATCAAGCTGATGGAGCAAAGGCTGGAACTCTGGGCCAAGGTGTTCGAAGCTTCATCGGAAGCCATCCTGATTCTTGATCAAGAGTGTCGGCTTTTGAGCGGTAACGCGGCGTTCTATCGCGCCACCGGCTACGCGCCGGGGGATGTGGTGGGCACGCTGCCTTCCTTCATCGCAACGGATAACGCGGCGAACACGCAATTCACCGCGATGAGCGCCATCGCCGCCCAGGTCGAGCGGCGCGGTACCTGGAGCGGGGAAGGCCAGGTGCGGCGCCGCCGCGGCGGCGAGTTTCCGGCCTGGCTGATGGTCAATGCCGTGCGGGACAAGCAGGGCAATGTGTCCCATTTCATCTGCACCGTCATCGACATCACCGACCGCAAGAAGAGCGAGGCCCGCATCCGCTTCCTGGCCGAACACGATGTGCTGACCGAACTGCCGAATCGGGCGCTGTTCACCAAGCAGCTGCGCACCGCGCTTGGTACAGGCCAGCATGTAGGACAGCGCTGTGCGGTGCTTTTCATCGATCTGGATCGATTCAAAGACATCAATGATTCGCTTGGCCATCATGTGGGAGATGGCTTGCTCAAGTCGATATCGCGGCGGCTTTTGCAGGCCGTGCGCGGTGGCGACACCGTCAGCCGCCTGGGCGGCGATGAGTTCACCATCATCCTGACCCAGGTGGGCGGCCGTGCCGACGTCGAGCACCTGATCGCCGAACGGCTCATTCCATTGGTGCGCCAGCCGCATGAGATCGCGGGTGTCACCTTGCAAGTGTCTTGCAGTGTCGGCGTGGCCATGTATCCGGAGGACGGCGCGGACATCGATACCTTGATGCAGAACGCCGATGCGGCCATGTATCAGGCAAAGGCGGCGGGCCGCAATCTGGTCAAGTTCTTCTCGCTGGAGATGGCGGAACGGGCGCGTCTGCGGCTGGCGATCGAAGCCGGTTTGCGGGAGGCCATCGCGCGGCAGGAGCTGGCGCTGGTGTTCCAGCCCTGCATCGATGCGACCACGGGGGAGCTGGTGTCCACCGAGGCTTTGCTGCGCTGGTCCAACGCGGCCTTGGGGACGGTGGATCCGTCGCGCTTCGTGCCGATCGCGGAAGAAACCCGGCAAATCATTCCGATTGGCGCCTGGGTGATCGAGCAGGCGTGCGCTCAGCTGGCGCTGTGGCGGCGTGAAGGGTTCGCCGGCTTGCGCATGTCCATCAACCTGTCGGCGATCCAGCTGCGCGATCCGGATTTGATTGGAACCTTGCAGGCGAGTCTCGCGGCGCATGGCCTGGCGCCTGATTCCCTGGAATTGGAAATCACCGAGACGGTGCTGATGGGAGATACCGACGACTATCTGGATCGGATACGCGCGGTACGCAGCTTGGGAGTGAAGCTGTCACTGGACGATTTTGGGACGGGCTATTCGAGTCTCAGCTATCTGAACCGTTTTCCCTTGGACCGCTTGAAGATCGACCGTGCCTTCGTGCGGGACATGATCGATGCCCCCGCGGATCTGGCGGTGGTCAAGGCGATCGTCGAGCTTGGCCATGAATTGGGATTGCGCGTGGTGGCGGAAGGCGTGGAAACCGAACCCGAAGCTCAGCTCTTGCGCGAGATAGGGTGTGATGAACTGCAAGGTTATCTCTATGGGGAACCCATGCCCGGCACGCGCCTGCATGCATGGGCCCGTGATCGAGTGCTGGCTGATGCCGCATAAGGGATAGTCGCGGAACCAAGTTCTAATTCCCGTGTACCCATGCGACGAGTGTCTGGCGTGCAACAGCGCTTATTCAGACATTTGCCACATGGGAGACTGCAGGTGGATCACGACCTCAAGAACATAGCGGCGTTCGACGATGATATTTCGGATATCGATACCGATTATCCGCAAAGAAGCGTTTCGATGATGATAGGCGGTCCGCCGGGCGGCGGCATCGACATCCTGGCACGCAGGTTGTCCGTGGCCATGGCCGCGGTGCTGGGGCAGCGGGTGGCAATCGATTACCGGCTTGGCGCTTCGGGCAATCTGGCCGCGATGGCGGTGGCGCAGGCCAAGCCGGATGGCTACACGATCTTGCTGGGTACGCGGTCCGCCACCTTGCACCGGACCATGTATCCCCATCTTCAATATGATTTCAAGCGGGACCTGACCCCGGTCGCGATGGTCGCGCGCATGCCGGTTGGCATTGTGATCGGTCATCGGCTGGCGGCCCGGACGTTGCGCGAAGTCATTCAGATAGCGCGGGACAATCCGGGGCGTCTCAATGCCGCGACCTTGGGTGTCGGGACCACCAACCATCTGGTTTCAGTGTTATTGCAGGATGCGGCGGGCATCCGGTTTCAGCACATTCCCTACATGGAAATGTCCCGCGCCCTGACCGACGTCGTCAGTGGAAAAATGGATCTGCTGTTCACGCAACTGGCCGGCGGCATCTCGCATATGAATGCGGGATCGTTGCGGGCGGTGGCGGTGACATCCAATGGCAGAGTGTCCAGCCTGCCCGATGTGCCGACCATCGCGGAGGAAGGTTTTCCCGAAATCAGTGCCGACGACTGGTTTGTCCTGCTCGCGCCACGGGACACGCACCCGGCCGTCATTGCCAAGCTGAACCTGGTGGTCAGCCAGCTATTCGCCGACGAGGAGCTTCACGAGGCCATGACCACCATGGGCTATGTATTGCCGTCGTCCCCGTATACGCCCGACGGCCTGCGTAGAGCGCTCGCCAGCGACAACGCCCGCTGGACCAGCGTCCTGCGCAACTACCAGGTCAATGGTTTTCAGTAGTTCAGGTAGTCGGCACCAATACGTCGCCGGCCATCATCGACGAGCTGGACGGGGCCAAAGCCTGCAAGACCATGCGCTGGCCCCGCCCAGCCTGAAGTGACAAGACCTTATTAACGGCCGGCCAGTGGCAGCTGGTCCAGCAGCGGCCTTGCCAGGTGCAGCACCTCGTAGCTCACGGCGTCCTTGGCGGCTCCTTCATTGGCTTCGCGCAAGACCACTCGGGTGAAGCGCCAAGCCGTGGTGTCCACCCCCACGGTGGCGGCAACGACGCCACGTTGCGCCGCCACCGCGCGGTTGCGTTCCAGCTCCAACGCATACGCTTCAGCCAGATCCTGATCCAGCGGGATATCGACTTCCTCTTTCTGCAAATAGTTGGCTTCCTTGGCGGCGCCCCGTCTTGCGTCCAGCACGATGCGCGTGTCGATATTGGCCCGGCCGAAGCTGTCCGTCACGGTCTTGTAGCGGTTCTCCAGCAGGAAATCGCGCAGGCCCTGGTCATCCTGCCAAAGATACAGCGAGGAATAGCTATGGCTGATGGCGCCAAGCTGGCCAGCTTCACGAAACAGGAAACCTTTGAAGTAGAGCCGCGGCGTGGCGTCCCAAAGCTTGCCGCGTTCTTTGGCCCGGCGGCGGATGATGTCCAGATCGTAATCAGCGGGCAAGCGATGGGTGTAGTGAGCAATCAACATGATTCAACTCCAGGGAATGGGACGGTCAGTTCAGACGCTTACGTCTGCCAAATGACAAACGGTATGGACGACAGCGTAACGACCGAGCTATCATTTGAAAATACGATCTATGAGTATTTCAATGATTTAAAACATAAATCATTGGGGGTGACCATGAAGACCCTGGATATCGAAGCCGTCCAAGCTTTTGTCCTGACCGCGGACATGAAAAGCTTCACCCGCGCGGCGGAAGTGATGGACACCACGCAGTCCACCATCAGCCTGAAGATCCGCCGCCTGGAGTCCATGCTGGGCCGGCGCTTGCTGGATCGCACCCCCCGCCTGGTGCGTTTATCCGCCGACGGTGGGGCGTTCCTGCCGGCCGCGCGCACCCTGGTGGCGGCGCATCAGGGCGCTTTCAACGCTTTCTCGGATGGCCAACCGCGCCGTCTGGTGGTGGGTGTCAGCCATCATGTGGTCGGCGCCGAGCTGCCGAGGATGCTACAAGGGCTGAACCGTGCGGACCCCACGCTGATCCTGGAAATGCGAATCGCGTCATCGCGGGACGTGCTGGGCGAGTTCGACGCGGGCCGGCTCGATGCTGGCGTCGTGCTGCGCCATGACAGCCGCCGCCTGGACGGCGAGCTGCTGCTGGAAGAAGGCTTCGGCTGGATGGGCGCGCCGGATTTCGAATGGACACCCGGTCAGCCTTTGCGGCTGGCGACCCAGGCGGAACCCTGCAGCGTGCGCGCCATGGCGGTGGACGCGCTGGCGCAGGCATCCGTGCCATGGACGGAGGTGTTCGTGGGGGGCGGTGTTTCGACCATCGGCGCCGCGGTGTCCGCGGGCCTGGCCGTGGCTGCCCTGGGCCGGCGCGTGGCGCCGGCGGGAACGGTGGACCTGGGTCCACGCCTGGGATTGCCCGCGCTGCCATCGCGCGACGTGGTCCTGCACACCGGCCCGACGGATGCCCAGGCTCGCGGCGCATTGCGGGCACTGGGCGCCGCGATCCGGGCCACGGCGATCGGCCTATAGGCCTATATGCCTCTAGGACTCTAGGCCTGGAAAATCGTCCTGATCCTTACCGCGCGCGCGTGATGGAAATCAAGCCGCCAACAGATACCGTTGCAGCAGATCGCCAAAGCGGTCGTAAGCGGCATTGGCGCCGGCCAGCACCGCGTCATGCTCTTTTTCCGAGATAGCGTCGCTGTCCAGCGCGGCCACGAAGCGGCGCCAGACCAGGGCGCGGCCTTCCGGATACGCGGCAAGATTGCGCGCGCCGAAGTTCGCGTCCAGGCCCAGGGTCTGTTGCACCTGCTTGAGCAGGAAGGCGGCGCCCAGGGTCGAACCTTCGGAAACATACAGCCAGCCCAGCGCCTCCGGCATGGCCACATGGGCCGTGGCCAGCGGCTCTTGCGGGATGGCGCGGTCCAGATCCTTCATGTCCGCGATGGCGGCTTCGACACGGCCACGCACGGCCAGGTCAGGCACCGCCGCCTGGATGCGGGCATCGTCGAACAGATGTTCCACATCCTGTTGGAAGAGGTATTGCGCGGCCACGAAGCGCGCATAACGTTCGCGCGACTCGAAGGGTTTGCCTTGCTCCATCAGGGCGTGCATGCGTTCGTGCTGATCGTTGGTCTCGTGTTTGAGCCGGAACGAGAGCGTGGCGGGCAGGTCGAGGACGGTGTTCATGGCAGGAAGGATCCGAAGCGGAGATAAACGATAGTGGGCCGGTAGCGCCAGAACCGAGGCATCAGGTTAGCAGTTTTGCTCTGCGTGCGCGGCGTCTTGGGCGCGTTTGGCGTGTATCGCTTTTGTACTTCAAACGAATTCCGGCCAGGGTTAAACCTGCTTAATGGTCTCTAGGGCGGCGGCTCGCCGAGGACACGCTCGTAGCGATAACGGAAAGCGCTGTTGCCGATACTGAGCAAGCGGGGCGGGGGGGTGATGAAGTCCTTGCTGACGTCCACCGTGATGCGCCAGGCCTGCACCGCGGTGCTGGGGGTGACTGCCTGGGGGCCCTCCGTGACATCCACCGTGCTGAAGCGTTCGACGTCGATCACGGCAATGTTGTCGGTGCCCAGGTAACCCTGCGATGCGCGGGCCATGCGGGCGCGCAGTTCGGATTCCATGTCGCCCGCACTCAGATGGTTGGTGTCCATTGTGCGGAGCTCGCTCAATGTCCGTGCCAGTGCGTCGCTGCTCCTGTTGATCGTCAGACCGATATTGGCCAGCTCCATCAACATCATGACCGCGGCGATGATCACGGGAAGTACGTAGGCAGCCTCGACGGCGACGACACCACGTTGGTACCGGCCGCCTGCGCGGTACGCCGCCCTACGTTTGGCTGCGCGCTGTCCCGACGGCTGGAAGGCAAGAAATTTCATTTGCTAGAAATGGAGATACAGCACCGTGGACGCCGCGAAGGCGAGGACGACGCCGTAGGGAACACCGGACACTGGCTCGGCGCGCAACGCCGTCGGCAAAGGCGCTGCCGGGCCGCGCAGACGCCGGGGCAGGCGAATGACTCCCTGCGCCAGCAGGGTCTCCAGCGTGCGCAGCACAGGCAGGCCCAGGGCCAGGATGCCCCCGGCCAGGGAAGCCACGACGATGAATACGAAGGCGTTGGCGCCCATCCACAGGCACAGGACCGACATCATCTTGACGTCACCCGCGCCGACCCAGCCGATTGCGAAAAGGCCAAAGCCCGCCACGAGTACGGTGGCGGCCGCGAGCATACCGGTCGTGACAGCGGGAGCGACGGAGAGCCAGCCGGCCTGGCCGATGGCATAGCCGGTACAACAGGCCCACAGCGTCAACAGCATCAGCACCAGCCAGTTGGCGATGCGGCGATAGAGCAGATCGGACCACATGGTCCACAACAGCGCCGGAGCCAGGATCATGGTGCTAAGCGTGATGTTCATAATCATGTGCGCAGATCCGCGGGAGGCAGGCGCAGCACGGCCAGCAGGCCGCGAGGCCGCACAGCCTCAGTGGCCGCGGCCGCCGCCGGCTCGTGATGATCGAGCAGCAGCAACTCACCTTCATGCAGCTGCGCCACCGCCTGCACCAGCGACAGACCCAGCCCGTGGCCAGGCACGTTGCGATCGCGCACCAGGCGGCGGAAACGTTGCACCACTTGCAGGCGCATCGCGGGATCGATGCCGGGGCCTTCATCGCCCACGCCCAGTTCGCACGCGCCGTTGCGCCGTCGCGCCACCAGGGTCAAGGTGGCGCCGGCAGGGGCGTACTTGAACGCGTTGTCCATCAGGTTCACCAGGGCCTGCAACAGCAGCGCCCGATCGCCGTTGATGGCGCAGTCCGGCGCGTGGTCCACGCGCAGTTCGATATGCCGTTCGTCAGCCTGCCACTGGTAGTAATCGACCAGGTCCCGCAGCAGGGCCGCCACGTCGATCGCGCTGAAGTCGTGCGCGCAGCGTCCGGACTCGATCTCGCTGATGCGCATGACCGCACTGAACAGGCGCTGGATCTGCGCGGCTTCTTCTTCGGCCAAGGCGATTTCGTGCAGCGCGGCCGCGTCGGTGGTGTTCTCGCTGGCCGTGGACAGGCGGTGCTGCAGGCGGGTCAGCGGCGTGCGCAGCTCATGGGCGATGTGGTTGGTGGCATTGCGCACTTCTTCCATCAACTGGTTGATGCGGGCGAGCGCGTTATTGATGTCCTTGCCCAGCAGATCGAATTCGTCCTGGCCACGCTGATTGACGGGAATACGCGTGTCCGGGTTGTTGCGCGCATAGGTCTGCATGGCCACACGGATGCGGTCGATCCGGCGCACGCCATACATGCTGAAGTAGAGACCGGTGCCCAGGCTGATCAACAACACGGCGAAGATACTGACGCCGGCGGTCAGCGGCACGGGGTACATGCGGTCCATCATGGGCAGCACGTCGTAGGCGATCAGCAGCAGCCCGCCATCCTGCAAGGTGATGCCGCGCCCCAGCCATTCGCTTCTGCCGTCCGGACTGCTCACATGGGCGCGGCGCCAGCCGCTGCAAGGCAGGGCGTCAGGACAAAGCGCCGCGGCCAGCGTGGCTGGCGTGCCGTATTGCACCTTGCCGGCGGCGTCCAGTACCAGGGTGGCGCGTTCGCGCCGCCCGATGCGCATGGCCTGGTGCTCCAGCAGCAGGCTCAGGCGGTTGGCGCTGTTCAGGCCGCCACCGACACTCTGATTGCTGATTTCCGCGTTGACCTGCTCCTTCACGTGGCTGACGAGCACCGCCTCGATGACCTTCTGGCCGCACACGATCGATGCCAGCGTGACCAGCAGGAACACAAAGGCGATGCATGCCGCCTGACGGAAATGGGAATTACCCCACAAGCGCGCGCGGGCCGGCGGTGCTTCCTGGACCGGCCGGCTTGGGCCGGCCGCATGCGCGGGTGTGTCGGCGAGAAAGGCGGGCAGGGCGCGCGCGAAAGCGGATCGGGCGACATCGGCGCGGGCCGGCACACGCCCGCTGCCGGCGCGTGCCGGCGTCATGGGTTCAACCGAGGACATAGCCCAGCGCGCGCACGGTCTTGATCAGGGACGTGTCGAAACCCTTGTCCAGCTTGCCGCGCAGCTTGGACATATGGACGTCGATAAGATTGGTCTGCGGGTCGAACTGCAGGCCCCACACTTTTTCCAGCAGCATGCTGCGCGGAACGGCTTGGCCAGTATGCTCGGCCAGCACGCGCAGCAATTGGAATTCCTTGTCGGTCAGGTCGATCGTCCGCTGAGCGCGTTTGACCACCCGGTTGACCAGGTCGATATGCAGGTCCTGAATGATCCAGTACTGTTCGTCGCGCGAGCTGTACACGGTACGGCGCGTCAGCAGCTCCATGCGGGTCAGCAGTTCGGCGAAGTCGAAGGGTTTGCCCAGGTAGTCGTCTGCGCCCGCGCGCAGGCCGGCGACCCGGTCAGACGGTTGGTCGATGGTCGACAGGATGATGACCGGCGGCCGCTGGCAGCCGCGCAGGCGTTGCAGCACTTCCATGCCGTCCATGCCGGGCAGCATGCGGTCCAGCACCATGATGTCGAAGACTTCGCGGCCAAGGGCGACCAGGGCGTCCTCGCCGGAGTCGACCAGCAGGCACTGGTGGCCGTTGGCCTGCAACTTGGTGCCTAGCCAGTATCGGACGTTGCTATCGTCTTCGACGACCAAAGCGCGCATGGAGGATCAATTGAAACGAGGCGGATGGGAGGCCGCGGGCGTGACTTTCGGGTCACGGACATCGGAAGAGCAGGGCGATTATAAATAGAAACCATTCTCATTGGTGACCTTGACCACGTTCATGACGCAGATTTAATGAAAACGGAAAGGTCGCCGCGCGTTGCGCTGCCCTGGATCTCACGGAGCGCCGTGGGAGTGCCCCATTGGCTTCAACCGCCTCCCAAATCCTCGCTCAACAGACGCGCCTGGGTCTGTATCGCCGGCAACACGCGTTTCACGACTTCTTCCGTATAGCGGTAGAGCGGGATCACGATGGACATGGCGCCTACCAGCTTGCCGTCGTGGCCGAAGACCGGGCAGGCGATGGCCGCGCTCTCGGGATCGCGCTCCTTCTGCGTGATGGCGTAGCCCTGAGCCCGGATGGTGTCATACGGTTCTCCTTCGACCTGCTGATCGAAAGCAAGAATCACGCGCCCGGCCGCGCCCCGGTCCAGCGGGAACAGCACCCCCTCTCGGACATGTGAGCGCACCGACCGTTGCGGCTGGATGTGGTGCAGGCAGATGCGCTGGTCGCCCTCACGCACGTAGAGCCCCGAGCACTCCTCGGTCTGCGCGGTCAATGCCCGCAGACGCGGCAGCACATAGTCGGACAGCTTGAACGATTGTCGGTACATCTCCGCCAGGGGCATGACGCCAGGTCCGACGACATAGCGGCCATCCGCCAGTTTCTTGACGAAATTGGCCAGCATCAGCGAATCGAGCAGCCGCAGGATGGTGCTTTCGTAAAGGTCGGTGGCCGCGCCAAGCATGGCCAGCGTGAGCCCGTCGGGCGCCTGGTTGAACGCCTGCAAAACGGTGAGCGCGCGATTGACCGCGGCGACGCCGTCGGGTTTCTCAGGGGCAGCCGCTACGGCGGAAGTACTGCGTTTGGCAGGCATGGCGTGTCCGAAATCATCGTTGACAAGAAAATAGAAGTTTATTCTAATAAAAATAGAAGAAGATTCTATTTTCATAAAACGATAAGGTGGAGGCGCTCAAGATCATGAGCATTAACGGCAAGGCCTACATAGTGGGCGCGTATGAGCATCCTTTGCGCAAGGCGCCCGATACGTCGCTGGCGCAGCTGCATGCGGAAGTCGCGCTAGGCGCGCTGGCCGATGCCGGCATCCCTGCAAGCGAAGTGGACGGCTATTTTTGTTCGGGCGATACCCCGGGCCTGGGCGCGCTGTCCATGCTCGACTATCTGAACCTGCAGCCGAGTCATATCGACAACACCGACATGGGTGGCGCGTCCTATATCGCGTTGGTGGCGCATGCGGCGCAGGCCATCGCGGCCGGCAAATGCCGTGTCGCGCTGATCACATTGGCGGGGCGCCCGCGCAGCGAAGGCGTGGCGACAGGCACCAAGGCCAAGATGCGCACGCCGGACCAGCCGGACGCGCAATGGGAGTTTCCGTATGGGCTCGCCAACGCGGCCGGTTATGCGATGTGCGCGCGGCGCCATATGCACGAATACGGCACGACCAGCGAACAGCTGGCGTGGATCAAGGTGGCGGCGTCCCAGCACGCGCAGCACAATCCCAACGCGATGCTGCGCAAGCCGGTCACGGTGAGCGACGTGCTGGCGTCGCCCCTGGTGGCGGACCCGCTGCATCGCCTGGATTGCTGCGTGGTCAGCGACGGCGGCGGCGCGCTGGTGGTGGCCAGCCCTGAAGTCGCGCGGACACTGCAACGGCCGCTGGTCAAGGTGCGCGGGGCGGGCGAGGCCGTCAAGCATACGGCGGGTGGCTATATCGACCTGACCTATTCCGGTGGTCGCTGGTCGGGCGCGCGCGCGTTCGAGGAAGCCGGTGTGACGCCGGCGGACATCCGCTACGCCTCCATCTACGACAGCTTCACCATCACGGTGCTGATGCAGCTGGAAGACCTGGGCTTCTGCGCCAAGGGCGAGGGCGGCCGCTTCGTGGCCGACGGCAATCTGATCTCCGGTGTCGGCAAGCTGCCTTTCAACACGGACGGCGGCGGCTTGTGCAACAACCATCCCGGCAACCGCGGCGGCATGACCAAGGTGATCGAGGCCGTGCGGCAGCTGCGCGGCGAAGCCCACCCGGCCGTGCAGGTGCCGGACTGCCACCTGGCGCTGGCGCATGGAACGGGCGGCATGCTGGCCACCCGCCACGGCAGCGCGACTCTGATACTGGAACGAGTATGACTACACAAACCCCAGCGTCGCCACAGACCTCCGCCTCCCCGGCGCGCGTGTTGCCCGCGCCCATCCCGTCGCCCGATACCCTGCCGTTCTGGCAGGCCGCCGCTGAAGGCCGCTTCCTGGTCAGGCGCTGCGCCTCCTGCGCGCAGGTGCATTGGTACCCCCGGCCGCGCTGCCCGCTGTGCGGAGGGGACACCGCTTGGACCGAAGGCAGTGGCCGCGGTCGCGTCTATTCCTACACCGCGGTGGCGCATGCCGAAGCCCCCTTCGTGCTCGCTTTCGTGACTCTGGCTGAAGGGCCGTCGATGGTGACGCATCTGGTGAATCGGCCGGCGCGTGGCTGGGCCATCGGCGACGCCGTCAAAGTCACTTTTGCCGCTACCGACGGTTCCTATCCTTTACCGGTCTTTGAGCCGGATACCGACACGGACGCCGTGGGAGACAAAGCATGATCAACAAGATCGTGGACGGCCTGGATGCGGCCGTGGCCGATATCCCGGACGGCGCCGTCTTGATGGTGGGCGGCTTCGGCGGCGCCGGCTTGCCGTTCGAGCTGGTCGACGCGCTGGTGCGGCAGGGCGCGCGGGGCCTGACCATCATCAGCAATAACGCCGGCAGCCTGGGCAAGGGCTTGAGCAAGCTGGTGGCGGCGGGCCAGGTGCGCAAATTCGTGTGTTCGTTTCCGCGCCAGCCCGGTTCGAATGCCTTCGATGACCTCTATCGCGAAGGGAAGCTGGAGCTGGAACTGGTGCCGCAAGGGACCCTGGCCGAGCGCATCCGGGCCGGAGGCGCTGGCATCGGCGGATTCTTCACGCCGACGGGGGTGGGCACCGAACTGGCGCAAGGCAAGGAAAGCCGCGTCATCGACGGCGTGGAGCACATCCTGGAGTATTCCTTGCGGGCCGACTACGCCTTGATCAAAGGCGATACCGGCGATCGTTGGGGCAATCTGACCTATCGGCGTTCCGGCCGCAACTTCGGGCCGGTGATGGCCGCGGCGGCGCGTTGCACCATCGCCCAGGTATCCCACATCGTGGATCTGGGCGGACTGGACCCCGAGCACATCATCACGCCGGGCGTGTACGTCCAGCGCGTCGTTCTGGCAGGAGCCAACTGACATGAGCAAACCCTACACGCCGCGCACCGTCACGGAAGTCGCGCGCCGCCTGATCCAGGACATCCCGGAAGGCGCCTATGTCAATCTGGGCATCGGTCAGCCGATGATGATCTCCAACCTCTTGCCGCCCGATCGCGAGATCATCCTGCAAAGCGAGAACGGGGTGGTGGGCATGGGCCCCGTCGCTGAAGGCGACGACATCGACACCGAGCTGGTGAATGCCGGCAAGCAGTTCGTCACGCTGCTGCCTGGCGGGTCCATCGTCCACCATGCCGACTCTTTCGCCATGATCCGGGGCGGCCATATCGATATTTGCGTCCTGGGGGCGTTCCAGGTGTCCGTGCGCGGTGACCTGGCCAACTGGCGTACCCGCGACCCCGCGGCCATTCCCGCGGTGGGTGGCGCCATGGATCTGGCGCGCGGCGCCAAGCAGGTGTTCGTGATGATGGAACACACCACGCGCGGGAGTGAGTCCAAGCTGGTGGAGACGTGCGACTACCCCCTGACTGGCGTCGGGGTGGTCGATCGTATCTACACCGACCTGGCGACGCTTGCCGTCACGCCGTCCGGTCTGCTCGTCGTGGACCGCGTCGATGGCTTGAGCCATGAGGCCCTGGAGGAAATCTCGAAGTTGCGCCTGCTGCGTGAATAAGGCGCTGCGACAGGATGTCGGTCCGCAGCAAAACATAAAACTCAAAAATTAATAAATAGGACAGGAGACAGCATGGGACACATCAAACAACAGGACAATCCGTCCAAGCAGCAAAGGCAAAAACAATGGCCCGTGGCGTTCGCGCTGCTGGGCGCCGCGCTGGCGGCAAGCCCGGCCGTGGCGCGCTATCCGGACAAACCCGTCCACATCGTCGTCGGTTTCACGCCGGGTGGCAGTACGGACGCGGTGGCGCGCATCATGGCGGCCAAGCTTGGAGAGCGGCTTGGCCAGTCCTTTATCGTGGAAAACAAGCCGGGTGCCAACGGCAACATCGCCACCGAATATACGCAGCGGGCGCCCGCTGATGGCTACACGCTGTACTACACGTCCATCGGCTTCGTCACCAATCCGCTGATGTACAAGACGGCACGCTACGATCCCGCAAGCGACTTCACGGCCATCGGCCAGGTGATGAGCGCGCCCAATGTCCTGGTGGTGCCCGCGAATTCGCCTTACCGCGACGTCAAGCAGTTGCTGGCGGATGCCAAGGCACGTCCTGGCGGCTTGAACTTCGCGTCGTCCGGGACGGGAACGTCGGTACACCTGTCCGGCGAGCTGTTCGCGGCGCTGGGCGGCCTGGATGTCGTGCACATCCCCTACAAGGGCAGCGGCAGCTTCATGTCCGACCTGATCGCCGGACGCATGACCATGGCCTTTCCCAATCTGCCGACCGCGCTGCCCTTGATCAAGGGCGGCCAGCTGCGTGCCCTGGGCGTGACCACGCGCACCCGTTCCGGCGCCGCGCCCGACATTCCGTCGATCGAAGAGGCGGGCTTGCCTGGCTACGACATGTCGACCTGGTATGGCCTGGTCGGCCCGAAAGGCATGCCCGCCGATGTGGTGGCCACTCTCAGCGATGCCTTGCAGAAAACCTTGAATGATCCTGATTTCAAGGACAAGCTGCTGCAAAGCGGTGCCGATCCCAAGGGCAGCACGCCCGCGCAATTCCAGCAATTCATCAATCAGCAGACCGCCGCCTGGAAGGATGTCCTGGCCAAGATGAAGGTGGAGAGCAACTGAAGGGCGGGCTCAGGGCTCCGTTTGAGCGGCGTCTTCATAGAGCGAGGCATCATGCTCCAGCCACCATGTGGGAAAGAAGGGCACACGGGCATCCACCATGCTGGTCCACGATCCGGACATTCGGCGGTCCAGCATGGCGATATGCGCATGAGCGCGCGACAGTACGAAATGCTTATGGCCAGGAAACAGGATATCCACTTTCAGTTCGGAGAGTCTGCGTACGGACGCGCGGTAGGCGCGGAAATCCGTATCGGCATTGACTGTGCCATGGCCGCCTTCGGCAAAGCATGTATCGCCGCCGAACAACAGGGTGCGGCCATCGAGTCGCGCCAGCAGGGAAATCGAGTCGTCGCTGTGTCCGGGCGTGTGGATGACTTCCAGCTCGATGGCGCCGATATGGATCGTGTCACCATCCTCCAGCGGCAGATCTACCTTAACCTGACGCGATGCCACGCCGTGGCGTTCGACGTGGGAGTTGGGCCACAAATTTTCCTCCAGCGTGGCCACCCCAAGCCGGTGTACGGCAAGCCGCGCACCGGTGGCCGCCACCCACCAGGCCGCGCCGCGGCCGTGGTCCCAATGGGAGTGGGTAAGGATGATGGTCTCTAAGGCGTCAAGGCGCAGCCCATCTTGCAGCAGGCGGCCGCGGATTTCCTCCGGCGCGATGCCGCTGCCGGCATCGACCATTGCCGCGACGCCGTTGTTCTCGATGATGTAGACGTGTGAGTCGCATGGGTGCGATAGGCCCACACCGCCGCCACCCACCATGTATACCGACGTGCGGCCGGATTGGAAAATCTTCATGCGTGAGCTCCTTCATGGGCCAGGCGCAAGACCTCGCGCATCAGCTGATAGACGGCGTGATTGGCCGCACGCGAGGTACCATCGACGGTATCGAGCGCCAGTCCGCTGTAGCCGTCGAAAGCGCCTTCGGCGATCGGCGCGCGAATGCTGGCGGCCACTTCCGGCCAGTCGGGTAACAGGCCAGGCCGTCCATGTGCCAGCGCGAGGGCAGCCGCGATGGCATAAGCGCCCCAATTGGATACGGCCGCGGGCAATAGCAGGTCAACTTTCGTGGCGTCGAGCAGGCCGCCGCGACAAGGGCACGCGCACTCGCCACCTGCAGGCAGTCGCGTTGCCAGCGTGTCGCGGATACGGCCGAAGCCGATTTCATTGCCACCGTCACCCACCGCCACGGTCGGCACGCCCCGCGCACGCAGCGCGGTTACCAACAGGTGCGCGTGCGCCACCCAATCACCGTCCTTGGATTTGCCGCTGCTGTTGTGGAATGCACCCAACGCGTTCGGCCCCGGCTTTTCGATAAAGAATCCGGCAGCGATGCCTGGTAAGCGACCCATCACGTTTTCGATGAATGGTGCTGCCGCCGCCGCGCCGGTGGGAAAGGGCAGCGCAAGGGCCGCGTTGTCGCGCCGGACCCAGGCGGGTTCTTCCAGAAAGGGCGTGCCACCGGCCCGCACGGCCGCCACGATGCCGGGCAGGAAGCGTTGCTCCGAAAGAATGCAGCTGCGCAATCCCAACGCGCCGAACACACGTGCCAGGATCGCCACGCCGGAAGGACCGTCGGTTTCGCCGCGGGGCAGCCAGTCAGGATTACCGGTCCCGGTGACCAGAATGACAGTCCCGCCAGGTCGAAGGGCGCCCAATGTACGCGCGATGCTGGCGCAGATGGGTTCGTCGCCTTGGGAGGATCTTGCCGCGCGGTACCGCAATGCCGTGCCGCCTTGTTGCGCGGGTTTGTTCTTCAGTTCCAGATTGGCAATCTGATCGAGATACTCGTAGTACCAAGGATTGGTATCGTGGGGCAGGTCGGGGGCGCTCGCGGAGCGTTCATTGCGCATGAGCATTTCCTCCGAATGCGACGTCTGTCCATTGTTCCCACAACTTGGAAATGGAAGCGTAGTCCAGGCGATCCAATCCTGCGCCACGCGCGATCTCATAGACGGTGTGCGACGCCTGCATGGTGAACAAGGGCACACCCAGTTCACGGCCCAATTCCAACGCCAGAGCAGAGTCCTTGCGCGCATTGGCGGTAGGCATGCCGCCCTCGAAGTCCTGCTGGAGCACACGTTCGCCGAAGCGATGCGTCAGGGGACGTAGCAGTCCGGACTCCCGCCGCATCAGGGTATAGAAGACATCCAGCGGCACGCCCGCCTTGGCCGCGAGGGTGGCGCCTTCCATCAACATGACCATGGTCGTATGCGCCACGGCGTTGTTGACCAGCTTGGCGCGCATGCCGCTGCCGGCAGGTCCAAGGTGGAAAATTTCTTCTGCTGCGATTTCCAGGATGGGCTTGGCGAGCGCATAGTCCTCCGCCGACGCTCCCACCAGGAAGGTCGTCTTGCCTTGCGCCAGTTTGTGGACGCCCCCGATGATGGCGGCGTCGATCACACGGGCGCCGTACGGCGCCACGCGCGCTTGCAAGGCCGTCACGTCTTGCGGGCTGACAGTGCTCGTTTCGATCACCAGGCGGTCAAGCAGCTGGCCTTGCGCCAATGCGTCGGCGGCGGCCAGCGACGCGGCCGGGGTTGGCAGGGACAGCAGTACGATATCGCTCTGGCGCGCCACTTGAGCCGCATCGGCGGCAACGCGCACGCCTTTATCGCGTGCCACGGTGAGGCGCTCGGCGTCACGGTCATATCCCAGCACATCGAAGCGACGCAGCAGGGGAGTTGCCAAGGCTAGGCCTGCGTTGCCTAGCCCGATGATGCCGACGATCGGCTTATGTTCGTTCATGATTTACAGCTCCAGAGGGAGGGGAACGACGAGTTGCTGATTGGTCAATCCACGCGGGCGCCTGACGCTTGCACGACCGGCCCCCATTTCTTAAGCTCGCTCGCGATATGCGTGGCGAACTCCGCGGGTGTGTCGCCGACCGCGGTCGCGCCCTGGGCTTGCAGCTTCTGCTGAATATCGGGCCGGCGTACCAACTGCGCGACCAGTTTGCTGATCCTGTCGACAATGGAGGGAGGCGTGCCGGCGGGCGCCAGCAGCCCGTACCAGGACCCGACCTCGTAGCCGGGCAGCCCGGCCTCGGCCAGTGTCGGCAAGTCAGGGAGAGCGGGATCACGATTTGTGCTGGTCACGGCCAGGGCGCGCAACTGCCCGGATTTCACGTAGGGCATGGCCGACGGCAGGGTGTCGAAGATCACCTGCACCTGGCCACCTATCGTGTCCGTGACGGCTGCCGCCGTGCCGCGATAGGGCACATGGGTCATCTTCACGCCAGCCATCGAATCGAACAGTTCACCCGCCAGATGGTGCGAGCTGCCGTTGCCTGCGGAGCCGAAGTAAAGCGCGCCTGGGTGCGCCTTGGCATAAGCGATGAGTTCGGCCACGGATTTGACCGGCAGCTTGGGATTGACCTCCAACACACTCGGTGTCGACGCGACCAGGCTGACCGGAGCGAAATCCTTTACGGGATCGAAGGGCATGCTTTTGTAGAGGCTGGCATTGATGCCATGCGTCGCCACCGTCCCCATCAGCAAGGTATAGCCGTCAGGCGCCGCGCGTGCGACCAGCTCCGATCCGATGTTGCCGCCTGCGCCGGGGCGGTTGTCGATGATGACGGGTACATTCAGCTCGGTCCCCATGGCCTGGGCCAGGATGCGGGTCACCAGATCGCTGGTGCCCCCCGCCGCGAAAGGCACGATGATGCGGATGGGATTGCTGGGGTAGTGTCCCGCTGCCGTGGCCGGCGCCGATGCTGGCGCGCCGAGGGCGCACGCGGCGACAGCGGCGATGCGCGATGCCAGTGATACGCGAATGCTTCGAAACATGATTTGGTCTCCTTGACTCTTGTATGGGACGTGCCCTGTTGTTGCGTCTCTATTTTTTTGCTTCGGAAAATCACATTGTGATCGACGCCGTTTTGTGATTTGATTCCTGGGAATCTCAATATTTCAGCGCTTCGGTGCAGAAGTTATCGGAATATCCGGCGATGGCATAGAGGTCCATTCCATTTGGTGATCACAATATGAACGCACTTGCCGAAGCCTCATCTACCGCCGTCAGCGGCACCCAAAGCATCCGTCGCACGGTCAGTCTGTTGCGGACCTTGGTCGCAAGCCAAAAGCGGGGTGCTACCTCGGTGGAGCTGGCGACGCGAACCGGCCTGGACCGCAGTACTGCCCGACGGATGTTGCAATGCCTAGTCGAGGAAGACGTGCTCGTATTCGACAGCAGCACGCGGCGCTACCATTTCGGCCATCTGGCCTACGACATGGGGCTGGCGGCCTCCGAACGCCTGGACTTGCCGCAGTTATGCAAGCCGGCATTGGCGCGCATCGCCGACGACACTGGCGATACCGTGTTTCTGATGATTCGCAGCGGGGACGATGCCGTCTGTGCGGATCGAGCCGTCGGCTCTTATCCGATCAAGACTTTTATCGTCGATGTCGGCACGCGGCGGCCCTTGGGTATAGGGGCGGGCAGCCTGGCCATGCTCAGCGCCCTGCCCGAAGAGGTCGCGGAACTGGTCCTTGCCAATAACGTCCCCCGGCTCGGCGCGTATGCCGGCATGAACGAAAGGCGCTTGCGAGCCATGATGCTCGACGCACGCCGCCAAGGGCATGTGGCGATGGACGTGGTGGACGTGCCGGGCGCGCGCACGGTTTCCGTCCCGATCTTGACAGGGACGGGCCGGCCGGTAGCCGCGCTCAGCGTGGCGGCAATCGCCATGCGCATGACCGCCGAGCGCGAGGCCATGGTGCTGGCTGTCCTTCGGCGGGAGGCGGCTGGCATCGGGCAGGCGCTGACCGGCCGCGCACAGCAGGCCGAACAGGACGCCTGAAGGACTAGTCTCATAGTCAAGGCCCCGCTGAATCCAGTACAGTCATGCGATCTGCGTGCCGTCACCTTCGAGTGGCGGCACGCGCGCCTTCATTTTTCAAAAGGGGGAGCTCGCATGCCGGCATCCACCACGGACGCGGCCTTGGCCGCGGCCAGCGCGGTCGTTAACGCCGCCACCCAGGACGTGTCGCGGCGTCCTGAGATTCATTCCTTCTTTGACGAAGACACCTATACGGTCAGCCATATCGTCGTCGATACGAAGACCAACACCTGCGCCATCATCGACAGCGTGCTGGACTACGACGCGGCCAGCGGGCGCACGTCGACCCGCAGCGTCGAACGCTTGATCGATTTCGTGCAGGAGCGGGGCCTGCACGTCGAGTGGGTGCTGGAAACGCATGTCCATGCCGATCATCTCTCCGCCGCGCCCTTGCTGAATCAGCGCCTGGGCGGCCGCCTTGCCATCAGCGCGCACATCAGCATCGTCCAGGACGTCTTCGGAAAAGTCTTCAACGCCGGCACGGACTTCGCGCGAGACGGCAGCCAGTTCGATCATTTGTTCGCCGATGGCGAGGAATTTTCCGTTGGCCAACTGCAAGCAGTGGGACTGCACGTGCCAGGGCACACGCCCGCTTGCATGGCCTATGTGATCGGTGACGCGGTTTTCGTCGGCGACACCTTGTTCATGCCGGACTACGGCACCGCGCGTTGCGATTTTCCGGGCGGCGACGCGGCGGTGCTGTATCGCTCCATCCGTCGGCTGATGGCCTTGCCGAATGTCACGCGGGTGTTCCTGTGCCACGACTACAAGGCGCCCGGCCGCGACCGCTATGTGTGGGAAACGACCATCGCGGCTCAGCGTCAGGGCAATCTGCACGTCCATGAAGGCGTGTCCGAACAGGATTTCGTGGCCTTGCGCGAGCAGCGCGACGCGGCCTTGTCCATGCCACGCCTGATCCTGCCTTCGGTACAGGTCAATATGCGCGGCGGCAAACTGCCGGAGCCGGAAGCCAACGGCGTGCGGTATCTGAAGATTCCCGTGAATGCCATGTGATCCGGTCTGATTATCATCCCGGCGCCGGAACTGCCCCGGATGAGCAGGCCAGGCGCGTTAGTTGCGAAAGAACGCGCGACTAACGGGAGATCATCATGAGCAAGAACAAGGAAGGCAAGAAAGAGGACAAGCACAAGGGCGACCGCAAACAGGCGGAGGCCACCGCCGGCAAGCAGCAGCGCATCCAGCAAGAGCAGGATAAGCGTGACCAGGCGGCGGCGGGGTCTTCCGGGGCCAAGAAAGAGCAGGCAATGCAGGCGGGGCAACGGGACTACCCCGAGCCGCCCTTGCCGGACCAGCGTATCGGCAAGCCCGGCCTGGAAGCGGATATGGAGGTGCGCCCGGCGTTTTCGGCGCCAGGCTATCGCGGCAGCGCCAAGCTGGATGGCTACTCCACCATCGTCACGGGCGGCGACTCGGGCATCGGCCGGGCCGTGGCCATTCTGTTTGCCAGGGAAGGGGCCGACGTCGCCATCGTGTATCTCAACGAGCACGAGGACGCGGAGGCAACGAAACGCTGCGTCGAAGCCGAAGGCAAGCGCTGCGTCCTGATCCCGGGCGACGTGAAGGATCCCAAGTTCTGCCGCAAGGCAGTTGAAACAACGCTGCGCGAGTTCGGCAAGCTCGACGTCCTGGTAAACAACGCGGCCTTCCAGGAACACGCGGGGTCCATCGAGGATATTTCCGAAGAACGCTTCGACGAGACCCTGCGTACCAACGTCTACGGCTACTTCCACATGGCCAAGGCAGCTGTGCCGCACCTGAAGGAGGGCGGCAGCATCGTCAACAGCGGGTCGGTGACCGGCTTGCGCGGCAGTGGCGGCCTGATCGACTACTCGACCACGAAGGGGGCGATCCATGCTTTCACGATGTCGCTGGCGAGCAGTCTGGCGCCCCGAGGCATACGCGTGAACGCAGTGGCGCCGGGCCCCGTGTGGACGCCGTTCAATCCAGGCGACAAGCCGCCCAAGGAGTTGAAGGAATTCGGCGCCAAGACGCTCATGGGACGGCCCGCGCAACCGGAAGAGCTGTCGCCGGCCTACGTGTTCCTGGCCGCCCCGGCCTGCGCTAGCTACATCACGGGCATGATCCTGCCGGTTACGGGCAGTCCGGGTTGAAGGCGTGCTTGCCTTCCTCTTCGACCAGGGTGAGTGTCCCATCGTGATACAGCACCACGCGCCCCAGCCAGGCGGGATCGACCAGAGGCAGCACGGCGGATGGTTTGCGCAGTTCACGCAACAAGGTCGACCCATGCGACAGCCGGCCGCCCATGCGGGCAATCACGGCGCGCGCCGACTGATAGTGCGCATACAGGCCCGGCTCCAGCGTATCCACCAGCAGAATGTCCTCGCCCAGGGTGCCTTGCACCCGGCCTGGGTAGATCATGAAGCCGTCAGCCTGCTCGGTGCTCGCGCGCCCGTCCTGCCAGAAACTGCCTTGACGGTCGCGGCTGTCCTCATGCGGAGCAAACCAGTTCGCGCGGTCGGCAGCGGGCATGGCGTGATGCAAACGAAAGGTCACGCGCATCAGGTTGTCGCGGTACCACTCCCGCACCTGCAGGTAGTAGCCGCGCATGCCGGGCAGTCCCGCGCCATGCGCAAGCCTGATGGCCGTCGACCAGCGCGGGAAATCCTGAAGCGATAGTTCTTCCAGTTCCGGCCGTGGCGACGCGGGGTCCGCTTCATAGGGCACCCGGTGCGGACTGCGGGCCAGGTCGCCATATGCAGTGGGCGGACGGCCCAGCGTGTCGCCGCCGCTGCTGGCCAGCGCCGTGGCGATGCACAGATTGCCCTGCACGACGAAGACATAGAAGCGCGTGAACCAGTCGGCCAGTTGCTGGCCGTCTGCGCCTTGGGCGATCAAGGCGCGCAGCGCGTCGTCGTGGCGGCGCAAGCCGGCTTCCAGCGTGTAGAGATGCGCGCGGGCGCGGCGCTGCATGCGCAAGAACAAGGGCAGCGAACGCAGCAGCCGCAGCGGGCGCCACGGCAGGCGCGGCGCCGATCCGCCTATCTCCGCCACATAGCCGCGTGAAGACACCCCCCATTCCGCCATGCGCGCCAGGAACAGATCGCTGTTGATATAGGACGCGCCGCCGAACGTCGCGGTGAAAGGTTCGTTGTCAGCCAGCACGCGGGTGTCCCAACGCGCCATGATCGCGGGGATGCTGGCCGCCGCGCGCCGTTGCGCATATTCCGTCAGGCGGCTGGGCCGTGGCGGCAGGATTTCGCCGATATTGGCCGAGGTCAGGTTGCGGCGCCAGGGATAGCCGGTGACAGGACGATATTGGAGCAGCCACAGCTGGCGTCCATCCCACGCCCACTCGATATCGCCGTGCACATAATGGAAGGTCCGCAGCACGTCCTGGAGAAAGCGCCAGAGCGCATCCTGCGTCAACCCGTGCGCGTTGATGAACGAGCCTTCGCGCCAGGCGTCGCCCAGTGGGGACAACACCGCCCGATTGGGTGTGGCCGTGCCGTCAGCCAGGCCTTCAAGGTGACCTTGTACCCACTCCAGTTCGACGGCGATATGCCGCACGAAAGCAATGCCGGACAGTACCGGTTCGACATAAAGCTGTACGACGGCCTCTTCGACATGGCTGGCGCGTAAATCGGCGATGCGCGCCGCGACGTCCGCCGTGGCCACACGCAGGTAGGTCGTATGCAGGCCGGCATTGGCGGCATCGGCCTGGTCCTCCGTATGACTGGACGAGCGGACTGCCCAGACGGCTTCCGGATGCTCGGCGAGCAAACCGGGCAGGCGCGGGTCGGCCGCCTCCGTCACCGTCAGCGCGGGCGGTACGGGCAGGCCTGCGAACGCCGCCAGGCGCAGGCGTCCGCCCTTGGTGTGGGCGACGAAGCCGCGCGTTTGCGCCGCCGGCCCTGACTCCAGCCATTCCGCGAACGCCTGCGGCGCGTCGATCCAGGGGTAGTGCCCCCAGCCCGGTTGCAGGCTGATGGTCAGATCCGCCCGTGCCAGGATGGCGGACCACGCCGCAGCCTGCGTCACGCCCAGCATCCGGTCTTGGTCGCCCCATACCAATTCGATGGGGTCGCGCACCCATTCCAGCAGGGTCAAGGCGGTATCCGCGCGCACCAGATCCCAATGCGGCACAAACGCACGGCAACGTGCGTAGCCCCGCCCCATGCGCCGATATTGTTCGTCGGTCCAGCGTTGGCGCGAGAACTTGCGCGCGAACAGCGTGGGCCAATGCGACAGAAGATGGTGGATGGTCCTGCGCAGCGGCATGGGCGCCATCAAGGCGGGCAGGCGCCGCTGCCAGAGGAAAGCGCCCACGGGCGCCAACAGCACCGTCCGGGAAAAATGCCCCGGTTGCAGCTGCAAGGCATGCAGGACCAGCAAGGCATTGACGCCAACCGCCACGATGGCGTGACCCCGTTCGGTCATGGACAGCAGGGCGCGGGCGTAGTCGGCAAGATCGACACAGGGCGGCAGCGGGTTGTCGCCGAAGCCGGGCAGTTCCAGCGGCCGGACGTCATGGTGCTGGAAGCAGGGCAGCACGTCGTCCCACCAATCGGCGGCGCTGCCATTGCCGGCCAGCAGGTAGAGGACGGAATCAGTCATGGCCGACCAGCGATGCGCGACGCGTCTGGCTGGCCGCGGCGTGGTCGTGTCGGTACAGATAGACCAGTGGCGGCAACAAGACCAGTACGGCGGCGCCATCGATCCAGGCGTTCAGGGTGATGCCGGAGGTCAGCGAAAGAAAGATGTCCTGCGGTGCCCACAGCAGCACGCCGGCCATCATGCCCTGCCACGCGATCGGGGCACGCATCGTGTTGCCGACGTGTACCAGCACCAGCATGAAGATGGAGTAACTCTGAAGGGTGGCGCCGAACAAGGACAGCCACCAGACCTGCACGTCGCGGACGTGCAGGGGCGCCGCGTCAGGCCAGAAGGCGTGTTCGATGCGGGCCAGGTAGGCGGCCGCTGGGGCGAGGTGCCCGCCCCAGGTAAGAAACAGACTGACGACCAGATGACCCAGCGCGACGGCATACAGCCAGGTAACCATTGCGCGCCGTGGAAAGAACGATGAGTGCGACATGAGACAGCGTGACCGTCATCTTGGTGTGGATGAGCGGGAGTGTACCTTTTGGCGACGCTGTCCCAAATGTCGGTGCTGCTAGGTTTTTAAGCCGCGAACCCACCGTCTATCGTCAGGTTCGCGCCGGTCACGAAGCCTGCATCGGGTCCTGCCAGATACGCCACCATGCCGGCGATTTCTTCGGGCTGCGCGTGCCGTTGCAGCGCCATCAGGCCGTGCAGCATTTGCGCGAATTCGCCGGTTTCCGGATTCATGTCGGTGTTGGTCGGGCCGGGCTGGACGTTGTTCACCGTGATGCGGCGCGGTCCCAGATCGCGGGCCATGCCGCGCACCAGGCCTTGCAGGGCCGACTTGCTCATGGCGTAGGCAGCGCCACCGGGGAAGGGCATGCGGTCGGCGTTGACGCTGCCGATATTGATGATACGGCCGCCGTCATTCATGCGGGGTAGGGCGGCCTGCGCCGCGATGAACACCGCGCGGACGTTCAGGTCCAAGGTGCGGTCGAACTCTTCCAGGGTCAGCGTTTCGATCGATCCCAAGGCCAGCACGCCGGCGTTATTGACCAGGATGTCGAGCGGACCGAAGGCGTCCGTCGTCTGGGCCAAGGCACGCACGACCGCGGCGGGGTCCGCGGCGTCTGCCTGCAGGGCCAGCGCGCGGCCGCCGGCGGCCTTGATCTCGTCGGCGAGCGCCTTGGCCTGGTCGGCCGAGCCGCGATAGGTGAAGGCCACGGCAGCGCCATCATCGGCCAGGCGCCGCACGATGGCCGCGCCAATGCCGCGACCGCCGCCGGTGACGAAGGCCGTCTTGCCGGCCAGCTTGGCCGAGGTGGAGGAAACCTGCGAGTTCGAAGTCTGGGTGTTCATGATGTAGGACCTTTTTTGGCGTGGCGTTCAGTGTGGAACGCGTTGAGCTACGAAGTTTTGGGATTGCTGTGACGACGGAGCCAGTATTCCCTGTCCTATCGATTCCAAATAGTCCTGAATCGGTTGTATCATCTTCAACTATTGGTTGAAAATGGCCTGCTCCAAGGTTTGGGACACGCGTTTTAGGACAAGATATGGAAGCCCTGAATCTCCTCGAATCCTTCATCCGCAGCGCCCAGGTGGGCAGCTTCTCGGCGGCGGCGCGCAGCCTGGGGCTGACACCGGCCGCCGTCAGCAAGAACGTGGCGCGGCTGGAGGCGGAACTGGGACTGCGGCTGTTCCATCGCAGCACCCGCAAACTGGCGCTGACGGAGGAGGGCGAGCAGTTCTTTGAAAACGCCGCCACGCCCTATGCGACGCTGCGCGATGCATTCGCCCACGCGGCGCAGCGCGACGGCAAACCGTCGGGCGTGTTGCGGGTGACGGTGGGCCTGGGTTTCGGCAATGAATACATCGTGCCTTTGCTGGGCGACTTCCTGGCTCGCTACCCGGCCATCATTCCAGACTGGCATTTCGAGAACCGCGCGGTCGACCTGGTGGGCGAGGGTTACGACGCGGCCATCGCGGGTGGCATAGAACTGACGGAAGGCGTGGTGGCGCGCAAATTGGCGACGGCCTACATCATCGCGGTGGCGTCGCCCGCCTACATGGCGGGCCGTGCCATGCCGGAACACCCGTCCGATCTGGCGGGCCTGGACGGCATCGCACGACGCTCGGGACCTACCGGACGCTTGCGTGCGTGGACGTTGCGCAATGGCGCCGGACAGGAGGCGCCCGCCGAGCCCAGCGTGCGCATGATTTTCGATGACCCTGAAGCCATGGCGCGAGCTGCCTTGCTGGGCTACGGCGTGGCGCTGCTGCCGACGCCCCACGCGGCCCGTTGGGTAGCCAGTGGCGCCTTGATCCGCTTGCTGCCGGATTGGTCCGCCGAGTTGGGCGCCTTGTCCATCTACTACCCGAACAAGAAGCTGGTCCCTTTGAAGACGCGCGCCTTCATCGATTTCGTGGTCGAAGCGTTCCGAAAAAAGCGCCTGGCCGCACTGTTCGATCCCCGGTGAGCCTTATGTGTCCCGAATGGTCCTGAATGAAGTGGCGATTTTTGCAGATCGTAATACGTCAGGTTCAAGGCCCGGTGATACAGTTTCCTACTGGCTGGATCAAGGCGGCGACTCTTGTCGACAATCCTGCCCATGAGCAACTGAATGTCAAGGATCTCAAGACCGATGAATCAGGTTTCGTCAGCTCCTTCCACCGCCCAGGATGATGCGCCGTTTTTCCTGGCCGGCGGGGGGGAAATGGGAGCGTTGATCCGCGGTCATGACTGGTCCGGCACGCAACTGGGCGCACCGGCGCAATGGCCGCAGAGCCTGAAGACCGCCATACGCATCATGCTGACTTCGCGCCAGCCCATCTGGATCGGCTGGGGCAGCGATCTCATCTTTTTCTACAACGACTCCTATAAGAGCATCATCGGCGGCAAACATCCCGCGTCGCTGGGACAGCCGACCATCGTCGTGTGGCAGGAAATCTGGGAAGACATCGGTCCGCTGCTGGACACAGCCATGTCGGGCACCGAAGGCATCTACGTCCAGAACAAATTCCTGCTGATGGAGCGCAACGGGTATCCCGAGGAAACCTATTACACCTTCTCCTACAGCCCGATCCCGAGTGACGAGGGGGGAGTAGGCGGCATCATCTGCGCCAACAGCGACGATACGGCGACGGTGGTGGGAGAACGGCAGGTGCGGCTGCTGCGCGAGTTGGCCGGCGTTGCCACGCAGGCGCATAGTTGGGACGACGCCTGCCAACTGTCCGTCAAGGCGCTGGCGCTGAATCCGCAGGACCTGCCGTTCGCGCTGCTCTACGTGGCGGAACCCGAAAGCGACGACGTGAAGCTGGTGGGGACTTGCGGCTTCGACGTCGACGGTGCTGGAGCGGGCAAGCATGCGGCCGCTCCAGCGGAACTGACGGCCGGCGAGACGGCGGCCATGCAGGTCGGCCAGGTTGGCCAGGCCGGCTGGCAGGGCACATGGCCGGTTTCCGCCGTGTTGCGGCGTCAGGACGCCCTGATCCTGGACGACTTGGCGCGACGCTTTCCCACGGATATCGCCTCTGGCACCGCAACGGCTGCCAATCTGCCGCGCGGCGGCTGGCGCGATACGCCCACCCGCGCCATTCTGCTGCCGATCGCTCCAGCCGGGGACACCGGCCGGGCCGGCGTCCTGATTGTTGGTTTGAACCCCTATCGCCTGCTCGACGAGGGCTACCGCGGCTTTCTCAATCTGGCCGCCGGCCAGATCAGCGCGGCCATCGCGCACGCGCACGCCTATGAAGAGGAGCGCCGGCGCAGCGAGGCCCTGGCCGAGATCGACCGTGCGAAGACCACGTTCTTCTCGAACATCAGCCACGAATTTCGTACGCCCCTGACCCTGATGCTGGGACCTCTGGAAGAAATGCTGCAAAAGGCGCCCGCGCGTGGCGGGCAGCGTCCGCTTCTGGAATTGACCTACCGAAACGGCCTGCGCCTGCTCAAGCTGGTCAACAGCCTGCTGGATTTTTCCCGCATCGAGGCCGGCCGGGTGCAGGCCAGGTACGAAGCGACCGATCTGGCCGCGCTGACGACCGAACTGGCTTCCTTGTTCCGATCCGCTACGGAGAAAGCTGGCCTGTCGTTGGTGGTCGATTGTCCCGCCTTGACCGAACCGGTCTACGTGGATCGGGATATGTGGGAAAAGATTGTCCTGAATCTTCTGTCGAACGCCTTCAAGTTCACCTTCGAGGGGCACATCCGCATCACGCTGGCGCGCTCGCCGGATGGCAATGACGCGCGCATGTCCGTCAGCGACACCGGGATCGGGATAGCGGAAGAGGAGTTGCCGCACGTGTTCACCCGTTTCCGCCGGGTGAGCGGCGCGGTCGGGCGCAGCATCGAGGGCAGCGGCATCGGCCTGGCGCTGGTGCAGGAGCTCGTGCGTCTGCAAGGCGGCACCATCGCTGCCGAGAGTGTGTTCGGCAAGGGCACCACGTTCATCGTGACGCTGCCCTTGGGCACGGCCCACCTGCCGGCCGACACGGTGATCGGAAACACGCCGCGGGCCGGAACCAGCGTGGCCGCCCAGGCCTTCATCGCGGATGCCATCCGCTGGGTGCCCGACGATGAGGAGGAGCAGGGACCCGTGCCCGCGTTGTCGTCGGTGCTCGACTCGGCCGGGGCGGAGCAGGCCGTGCAGGCCGAAGAAGTTCTGGTGGTGGACGACAACGCCGACTTGCGCGATTACGTGGGCCGCATCCTGAAGAGCGCCGGTTACCGGGTCACGGTGGCCATGAATGGCTACGAAGGCCTGGCCGCGGCGCGCATGCACGCGCCGGGCCTGATCCTGTCGGACATCATGATGCCCGGCCTGGATGGCTTCGGCTTGCTAAGCGCGGTGCGCGCGGATAGTGATCTGCGCGAGGTGCCGGTCCTGCTGATGTCCGCGCGCGCCGGCGAGGAATCGCGCGTAGAGGGCCTGAGCGCGGGCGCCGACGACTACCTGACCAAGCCTTTTTCGGCGCGCGAACTGCTGGCGCGCGTCGCAAGCAACCTGCAGATGTACCGCTTGCGCCAGGATACCGCCCGCCGCCTGCGTCAAGATGCGCGCGCGCTTGAGGCGGAGATATCCCAGCGGGCGCTGGCGGAAGGTGCCTTGCGCCAGTTGAACGATACGCTGGAAGCACGCGTGAGCGAGGCCGTGGCGGAGCGCGACCGGCTGTGGGAATTGAGCGAGGATCTGCTGGCCGTGGGTGACTTCAACGGCAAGCTTTTGCGCGTCAGTCCGTCCTGGACGCGCCGGCTGGGTCACCCGCTTGAACAGCTGCGATCCGGCCATCACGCGGCATTGGTCCATCCCGACGATCAGGCGGCGGCATGGGGCGCCATCCGCGCGCTGCGTGAGCACGGCCGGCCGGTGTCATACGAAGGCCGGATGCGGACAGCGGAGGACGGGTGGCGCTGGATTGCATGGACGTTTTCCGCCGATCTTGAACGCAAGGCCGTGCACGGCGTGGGACGCGATGTCACCGCGGACAAGGAAGCGGCTGAAGCACTGCGCCAGGCCGATGAAGCCTTGCGCATGGCGCAGAAGATGGAAGCCGTGGGCAAGCTCACGGGCGGCGTCGCGCATGATTTCAACAATCTGCTGCAAGTCGTGGGCGGGAATCTGCAATTGCTGGCGCGCGAGGTGCGAGGCAGTGAGCGGGCGGAAAAACGGGTGCGCAACGCACTGGACGGCGTGGCGCGCGGCGCCAAGTTGGCGTCCCAATTGTTGGCATTTGGACGACGCCAGCCCTTGGCGCCCAAGGTAGTCAATTTGGGACGCTTCGTCCGTGGCCTGGACGACATGCTGCGGCGCGCACTTGGCGATGGCGTCGAGATCGAGACCATCGTCTCGGGTGGGCTATGGAACACGCTGGCCGATCCCTACCAGGTCGAGAATGCCCTGCTCAATCTGGCCATCAATGCCCGCGACGCGATGGACGGACACGGCAAATTGACCATAGAACTGGGCAATACGGTGCTGGACGACGAGTACGTCGCGCGCAATGCGGACGTCAAGCGGGGCCAGTACGTGATGGTGGCGGTAACGGACACCGGCAGCGGTATGAGCAGCGACATCCTGGAGCAGGTGTTCGAGCCGTTCTTCACCACCAAGCCGGAGGGCAGGGGTACCGGCCTGGGGCTGAGCATGGTGTACGGTTTCATCAAGCAGTCCAACGGCCACATCAAGATTTATAGCGAACCAGGCCATGGCACCACGGTTCGGCTCTATCTTCCGCGCGAACGGCAGGAAGAGGATATCGTTGCCGACGTCGACTCGGGCCCGATCGCCGGGGGGACTGAAACCATACTCGCGGTCGAGGATGACGAGGATGTGCGCGCCACGGTGGTGGATCTGCTGACCGAACTGGGCTACCGCGTGTTGCGCGCCAAGGATGCGCAGAGCGCCCTGGCCATCGTCGAAAGCGGCGTGGCCATCGATTTGCTGTTCAGCGATGTCGTCATGCCCGGCCCGCTGCGCAGCCCGGAACTGGCGCGCAAGACGCGCCAGCGCCTGCCCAATGTGGCGGTGCTCTTCACGTCGGGCTATACCGAGAACGCCTTCATGCGGGATGGCCGGCTCGACGAAGGGATAGAGTTGCTCAGCAAACCCTATACGCGCGAAGCCATGGCGCAGAAGATCCGTCACGTATTGCACAGTCAGCAGCTGCGCAATGCGGCGCGGGAGGCGGGCGCCTGAGCGGTGGCGCTCGCGCACAGCCGCCCGTTTCAACCGGCGCTAATCCTGCTGCGCGACAGCATCCGACCAGGGTGAAGTGATTTCCGTTGCGCCGAAATGCCGGCCCTGGCTGGCCATGACGGCCGATGGAAACGCGTAGGCGTAGGGATACAAGGTGGCCTGCGTGCGCACAGTCGGAAATGCCGCCTGCAAGGCGTCGATCACCGCCGGCGCCAGTTTGCTGTTGGCGATGACCATGCCGCCGCCGCTCATGTCGATGCGCGGTTGCCGGAAGGCGTCTTCCAGGGTCATGCCGTAGTCGTTCAGGAATACCGACAACTGAAGCACCGATCCCATGATCTTGCGGCCGCCCGAGGCGCCCACGGCGTAGCGATCGCCCGCGGCGGTTTCGCCGACTACCGGGCACACGTTCATCAGGCATTTCTTGCCCGGCGCCAGCGAATTGGGACGGCCGGGCTCGGGGTCGAACCACATGATGCCGTTGTTCATCAGCAGGCCCGTCGACGGGGATACCACCTTGGAGCCGAACGCGGACAGCAGGGTCTGGGTGACGGCAACCATATTCCCATGGCGATCGACCACGGAGAAATGGCTGGTGCAGGCGGGCGCCGTGGGCGAATCCAGGTCGCCCATTTGCGTCAGGCGCTGCTTGAAGGAATGGTCCAGGGCCCGGGCCATGGCGACATAAGCCTCCGCGCCCGGCAGGTCGCGTCCCGCCACGGGGGCCTGCAAGGCGGCTTGCAGATCCTGCAATGCCACCTGCAGACTGGGACCCGCGGTGTGCCCCGGTGGGGCATGAACCCGCGCCCCGCGATAGGCGATGGTCAGGGGATCTTGCAGTTTCGCGGCGTAGTTGCGCAAATCCTGGGACGTAAGGTAGCCACCCTTGTCCTGGATATCACGCGAGAGGGCCTGCGCAATGTCGCCGGTATAGAACGCTGCCGGCCCTTCGTCCGCCAGATGGCTGAGGGTCTGCAGCAGTTTGCCCTGGTTGAGGCGGCGCTCCGCCAAGGCGGTCCAGCCGCCGACGATGGGCCATTTCCCTTCGTCGAGGAACAGGGCGGCCGCATCGGGGTCCATGGACAATTCGCGCGCGCAGGACGAGATCAGCAGGCCGGCGTACCAGTCGACCAACAAGCCTTGCTTGGCCATGCCGACCGCCGGGGTCAGCACGTCGCGCCAGGGCAAACGGCCGAAGCGGTCATGCGCCAGGCCCATGCCGGCAACCGTGCCGGGGACTGCGATGGCCTTGGGGCCGCGCACGTTGCGATCCTCGAGCACCGCCGGCCAGCCGAAGAATTCGCTGCGGGGAGCCATGGGATCAAGGGGGTAAGCCGACGGGTCGAGGCTCGCCGGCGCATGCATGCCGAAATTGACGGCGTAGGCGCGTTGTTCGTCGGCGCGCCAGATCATCATGGCACCGCCGCCGCCGGCGCCGCTCATCCAGGGTTCGGCCACGCCCAGCGCAAATGAGGTGGCAACCGCCGCGTCGACCGCGTCACCGCCGGCGTCGAGCACCGCCACCCCAGCCAGGGCCGCGCGCCGGCTCTGCGAGGCAACGATGCCGCCGCGGCTCTCGACCATGGGCTTGTCGACGACCTGACTGCGTGAAAGATTCTCGGAACTCGCGGCGACGGCGGGGATTTTCGATTTGTCCATGAGCTTCGCTCCAGGCGGGTAAGCGGGGGCTTGCGACGGCTGCTTAGATCGTGACGGGCACGGGGCCGCAGGATCCGCGCACGGTGATGTCTTGGCGAGGCAGGGCGTGTACCACCGCTGACTGTTTCCCCTGTTCAATCATATCCAGCAAATAGGAAGCGGCGGCGCGTCCCAGATCAATGAAAGGATAGCTGACCGCGGTCACCGGCGGCGTCAACATGTCGGCGACAAAAGTGTCCAGCAGCGCCAGCACGGACATCTGGGCAGGCACCGCGATACCGGCGCGCGACAGCACAGCCAGGATGCCGGCCGCCACCCCGACGTTCGCGGCGCATACCGCCGTCGGCCTGGATTTCGTGGTGCCTTTGATTTTCAGTAGTTGGGACATGGCCGATTCGGCTTGCGGGCGGCCGTAGTCGCATTCCACCACCAGCGACGGATCGAATTCCAGGCCTGCCTGCGCCAGGCCCGCCTTATAGCCTTCCAGCCGGGTGCGGCCCGTGTAGTGCTCGAACGGACCGCTGACATAGGCGATGCAGCGGTGGCCCAGGCCGGCCAGGTAGCGGACCGCGTCGCGCGTCCCATGCCGGTAATCGACCATCACTTTGGGATCGTCGGCGCCGCGGTCGCGATTGACCAGCACATAGGGAATATTCCAGCGCCCGGGATCGAAGGCGGGCGCGGTTTGCAGTGTCGTGACCAGCAGGCCGTCGACCTGGTTGTCTTCGACCAGGCGGGCATACAGATCCTGGTCCGGGAAGTCTTTGTCCGCGTAGGCGATCAGCAGGGAGTAGCCGCGTTCGACCGCGACGCGTTGGGCGCCGCGAATGATGGCGCCGAACACCGGGTTGTCGACCTCCGGTATGACCAGGCCTACGGAGAAAGACTTGCGGGCCTGCAGGCTGCGGGCACGGGTGTTCGGCCTATACGACAACTCGCGGGCCAGATCCAGCACGCGTTCGCGGGTTTCAGGCCGGATGGAAAGCGATTTTTCACCAATCAGGATGCGCGATACCGTGGACGTCGCCACGCCGGCCCTTGCGGCGATATCAGCGAGCGTGGCACGCCGTTGGGACGCGTCCTGATTACCCTTCATAGTGGCTTCCTGGCGAACCGGTCGACCGAGGGGACGGAGGACAGGAGTTTTTGCGTATAGGGATGGCGGGGATGGTCCACCACGGCAGCGGCGCTCCCTTCCTCCACGATCTTGCCTTTATACATGACGCAGATACGATCCGCGATATGAGACACGACGGCCAGATCATGGGAGATGAAGAGATAGGAAACACCCAGTTGATCACGCAGGTCACTCAGAAGATTCAGGATCGACGCCTGCACCGACACGTCCAGCGCGGACACCGCTTCGTCGCAAACGATAAAGCGCGGCTTGGTCGCCAGGGCGCGGGCTATGCCGATACGCTGCTTTTCGCCACCACTCATTTGATGAGGATAGCGATCCGCGTAGTGCGGCCCCAGGCGTACCAGGTCGAGCAAAGCCAGCACCTGGCGCTGCGCCTCGGCCGCTGTCGTGGTCACGCCGAACAGCTGCATGGGGCGCGCCAGTATCTCGCGAACCGTCTTGCGCGGATTGAGCGATGAGTCCGGGTTCTGGAACACCATCTGCGCATCCTTCAGGATGCTGCGCCGGATCCTGGCGTCCGCGGTGACCAGATTCCTGCCGTCGATGCGAATCTGGCCGGCGGTGGGATGGATCAGGTCGATCAGGCAACGGCCCAGGGTGGTCTTGCCACAACCGCTCTCGCCGACCAGCCCGACCACTTCGCCGGCACCGACGGTCAGCGAGACGCCGTCGACGGCGTTAAAAACCCTGGCCTGTTCCGCTGTACCGCGGGGACGGCCGCCCAGCAGGCGGGGCAAACGCAGGCGCCAGCCCCCCGTGTCGAAAGCCCGCTCCAGGCATTCCACCGTGACCATGGGCCGACCTCCAGCGACGGCTGCGGCGGGGTCGGATCTTGCCGCGGTGATGGCGCCGGCAGGGGTGGGGGCCGCTACGGACTCGACCTCGGGCCAGGACAATCCCGCCAGGTCTTTTGCCCGCCAACAGAGGGCGGCATGATCAGGTGCCTGCATCTCCATGGTCTGCGTCATGGTGCACTGCGGTCCCTGCACGAACGCGCAGCGGTCCGAGAAGACACATCCTTTGGGACGCGCCGACGGGTGCGGCAGGCGGCCAGGTATCGGCACCAGCCGCTTACGCCGCTCGCCCAGCTGCGGAAGGGCGGCCAGCAGCCCCTTGGTATATGGGTGGCGCGGATCGGCCAGGACCTCACCGGTAGGACCATGTTCCAGGACTTCTCCCGCATACAGGACGCATACCTCATCGCATATCCTGGCAATCACGCCCAGATTGTGGCTGATGAACAGCATGGACAGCTTGCGGGTGACCCGCAATTGGGCAAGCAGATCCAGGATCTGGGACTCAACGGTCACATCCAGGGCGGTGGTCGGCTCGTCCAGGATCAGCAGTTCGGGGTCCGACGCCAACGCCGCCGCGATGAGGGCGCGCTGTTTCATGCCCCCGGACAGCTGGTGCGGATAGCTGCGCATCATTTTCTCGGGGTCGGCGATGCCCACCTCGCGCAGCAGGCGCAGGCATTCCGCATCGGCATCGGCTGCGCTGAAACCCCGGTTTACCACCAGCGGCTCACGGATCTGTTGCCCTACCAATAAAGACGGGTTGAGGCTGGTGAAGGGATCCTGGAAGACGATGCTGATGACGCTGGCGCGCAGCTTGCGCCGTTCGTCTTCCGACATCGCATAGATGTCCTGGCCCTTGAACAGAATGGTGCCCGCGCGAATATGCGCCTCTTTGTCGGGCAAGCCCAGCGCGGCCAGCGCCACGGTGCTCTTGCCGGAACCCGACTCGCCCACCAGGCCGACCGCGCGCCCGGGTTCGATATCGACGCTGACGTTGCGCAGCGCCTGGATGGGCGCCGCGCCACCGACGAAATCGATACAGAGATCGCGGATCGACAACAAGGGGCTGCTCATGCTCTGCTCCGGTGCAGGCGGGGATCGAGGCGTTCGCGCAGACCGTCGCCGATGAGATTGATGGCCATCACGGTGATGCACAGGGCGATGCCCGGGGCGCAGGCGATCCAGGGGGCTGACGCGATGAAGGGGCGGGCCTCGGCTATCATCAGCCCCCAGTCCGATGCGGGCGGCTGCACGCCCAGACCCAGGAAGCTGAGCGCCGCGCCCAGCAGGATCGCGAACGTGACGCGCAGGGAGGACTCGACGATGATGGCCGGCCAGGCATTGGGCAGGATTTCGGAAAACAGGATGTAGGTATTACGCTCGGCGCGCGCCCTGGCCGACTGCACGTATTCCTCGCCGCAGACTTCCAGGGTGACACTGCGTGTCAGCCGCACCATGATAGGCACGTAGACCAGGCCGACGGCAAGCGTGGTCTTCCACAGGCTGGGACTGGTGATGGAAAGGATCAACAAACCCAGGATGACCGGCGGCACCGATATCATCACGTCGACGGCGCGCATGATGAGATCATCCACTTGGCCTTTGAAATAGCCGGCCGACAAGCCCAGCGGCACGCCGATCAGGATGCTGAACAGCGTGGCACCGAAACCCATGGTAAGCGAGGAACGAGCGCCATTGAGCAGGCGGCTCAGAACGTCGCGGCCGAATTCGTCGGTGCCCAGCCAATGGGCCGCGCTGGGAGCTGCCAGACGCTGCTCCAGCGACGTGGCGTCCATCGGGTAAGGCGAGATGCCGGGACCGATCACGGCAACCAGGACCACGAGCAGCAGCAGTCCCAGACCGACATGCAAGCCGGTGATCTTGCGGGGACCGCGCGGCTCACGCATGGCTGGCGTTGCCGTAGCGGATCTTGGGATTGAGGAAGGCATAGAGCAGGTCCGCCGTGAGGTTGGCCAAGGCATACACGAAGGTCACCACCATCATGCACGCCTGCAGCAAGGGCAGGTCCATATGCTGGATGGCGTACAACAGGGTCCGGCCCAGGCCGGGATAGGAAAAAATGGATTCGGCTACCACCACGCCGCCCATCAGCACGCCCACGTCGATGGCCAGGACGGTAATGGCCGGCAGCAAGGCGTTGCGCAAGGCATGGTGGCGCACCACCCGGCGCTCGGAAAATCCGCGCGCCCGTGCGACCCGGATGTACTGGCTGTTCATCACATCGATCACGCTGGAGCGCGTCAAGCGGGAGACATGCGCGATCAATCCGGTCACCAGCGTGAAGACCGGCAGGATCAGATGGCGCAGCCAGTTCCAGAAACCGTCGTCCAGACTGGCATACCCGGTGGCGGGCAGAATGCGCAGATAGCCGGCGAACAGCATGATCACCACGATCGCCCAGAAGAACTCGGGTATCGCGATGTTGACGTAGGTGACCATGGAAATGGCCTGGTCCGACCTGGACCCGCGTCGGATGCCGGTATAGACGCCCAGCCCGATGCCGATGAGGGCCACCAGAACGATGGAGATGCCTGCCAGCAACGCGGACCGGCCCACCGCGCCCCGGATCACCTCGGCCACCGGCTGATTCATGGACAGGGACTCGCCCATGTCCCCGTGCAGCATGGCGGACGCCCAGCGCAGATATTGCACGTACCAGGGATCGTTCAATCCCATCTGCGATTCCAGCGTGGCAATGTCCTGCGGCGACGCGAAGTCGCCCAGGATCAGGTGCGCGATATTGCCCGGCATGATCTGGGTGATCAAGAAAATCAGCAGAGACATGACTGCCACGATGACAATCACGTGCAGCAGCCGCTTGATGACGTATTCCAGCATCACCTTCCCCTTGTTTTCCTATTCGCTGGCGCGGCCAGCGAAGGTTTGCGGTGCTACTCGAAGTAGGCGGAACGCAGATCCATCCAGGAATAGGGATGAGTGCGGTAACCCTTGAGATTGGACGGGTAGGCCGTTACGAAATTGATCGTATACATCACCACCCCCGGGACGTCCTCAACGGCGTACTGCTGGAAGGTTTTGTAAAGCGCGTTCTGTTTTTCGGGATCCGTTTCAAGGCGCGCCTTGTCCAGTACGTCGTCGATGCGCGCGCTCTTGAAGTGCCACATCTGCTTGTTCCACGAGCCGGAGCTGTGATACCAAGGATACGTGGCGGTATCCAGAGTAGGGCGGGCCAGATAGCCATCCATATAGAACGGTGACTTGCCCGCGATGGTGGCGCCCCAGCGGCTGTAAGGCACCCGCTCCAGTTTCACGGTGACGCCGATCTCTTTCAGCATCTGCTGCAAGGCAACGGCGGCGCGTTCCCGGGTGGGGCGGCCGACCGGCACGTTGAGGGTGATGGAAAAGCCCTTGGGATAGCCTGCTTCCGCCAGCAGCTTGCGGGCGCCGTCGGGGTCCGGCTTGAAGGAGATATCCTTGTTGAACGCCGGGCTGTTCGGCGCCACCGGCGTGTGGGTGGGCGCACCGGCGCCGAACAAGGCGAACTGCACCAGCTGCTTCTTGTCCACGGCCAATTCGAAGGCGCGCCTTACCCGGACATCGCTGAAAGGCTTGACTTCATTATTCAGGACAAAGCCGTCCCAGGTGGAAGTGGCGGCCTCATCCACCACGACATTGGACAGGGCCTTCAATTCCTTGATGGACTCCAGCGGCACGTTCCACAGGATGTCCACGTCGCCCGCCGACAGGGCCGCCACCTTGGCGGCGTCCTCGGGGATGATGCGCAAGGTGACCTTGCTGAGCTTCGGCAGGCCAGCTTCCCAGTAGTTGGGATTTTTCTTTACCACCAGGCGATCGCCGGGCGTATAGCTGTCCAGCATGAATGGGCCCGTGCCCACCGGCTTTTTCATCAGGTCCTCGACGCTATGGCCGTCGGGAACGATCTTGAGTTGCCGTTCGATCAGCATGTTCGGCCAGGCGCCGTAAGGCTCCTTGAGCACGAATTTGACCGTATGGTCATCGGGGGTTTCGATGTGGTCCACCATCTCCGCGGTGGAGCGCGCGCGCGAGGCCTGGGCCGGGTCCGCGAGCAGGGCGAAGGTGTGTGTGACATCGGCGGCGACGAACGGTTTTCCGTCGGAGAACTTCACCCCGGGGCGCAGCTTGAACGTCCATTGCGTGCCGGTGGGATCGGAAGTCCAGCTTTCGGCCAGCTCGGGCACCAGTTGCAGCTTCTCGTTTATGCCCACCAGGCCGTTGTAGACCAGCATCCCGAAGTTGTAGTCTTCCGCGGCCACCCCGCGTCCCGGATACAGGAAGTTGACGTTGGAGTTGATGGTGGCGACCAGATCGGTCTTGGGGGCGGCATGTGCCGTCAGTCCGGCGGCGAAGGGCAGGCATACGGCCGCCCAGATGCTCGCAATGCGAAGAACGACTTTCATGATGGGTATCCCCTATAGACGCTTGGTCTGGTCCAAGGCGAAGCGCGCGATCACCTTGCTCAGCTCGGCCAGGTGCTGCCTGACCGTGCCGAAGTCCTTGCTGCGCTCGAAGGTCTCTTCATTCATGTAAAGCCCGCGCTTGATCTCGATCTGCACACTGTGGATGCCTGCCGCGGGTTGGGCATGCTTGCGCACCGACTCGGCGCCGGGGTAGTGGAAATTACGCGTCACCTGGTAGCCGAAGCCGCCGAGCGTGGCCACGATCAGCTCGCTCAGGGCCGGATCGCAGGTGCTGCCGTTGCGGTCGCCGATGTCGAAATCGGACCGGGGTTTGCCGCGATCCAGGGTGGAAGGCCCGCCGATGGACGCCATGCTGTGGCAGCTGACGTGATAAGCGCCGCCGAAGACTTTCTTGCGCTCCGCGAGCATGGCGGCCAGCTCGTTGTGATAGGGCCAGTAATAGTGGTCCAGCCGGCGTTGGACGTCCGCCACGGCCAGGGGCTTGTCATAGATCGGCACGCCGCGCTTGCCGCACTTGGAGTGGATCAGTCCTATCCCTAAACGGGATTTTTCCGTCGTTTCCAGTTGTCCCGGCCACGGGCCGTCCAATAGGGTGGGATCGATATCCCCCTCGTGGCGGTTGGCATCGATATAAGTATTGGGAAACGTGGCGGCCAGCCAGCCCGCGCCGCTGTCGACGACATCGGTGTAGAGGTCCGGCACGTGCATGGACACGGACTGATGCAGGTCGAGAAACGGAGCCGCTGGCACGAATTCGCAGGGATACCAGGTGCCGCTGCGCGGTATGTCGAAGACCAGAGGGGCGCCGGCACCATTCGGGTCGCGTCGCAAGAATACGCCAGGGTTAACTTTCATCGCTGCGAAAACTCCGGAGGAAAGATTAAAGGAAAACGTTTTCCTTGCGCAGATTCTGCTCGCCGCTCCTATATCGGTCAATACGTCGCCGACCCCGGACAAACCCTAGGCGCGACCGTTTTCATTGCAGCATGCGCCAGCCGCTTGTCATCGAAGACCACTAGAATGGATGCGGACGTCTAACGAGGATGAAGCGTGTACGCCACGACGATGGGAAGCAGCCGCCATGTCTTCGACGGCCTGAAGGAAGTAATGGCGCGGGCCACGCCGCTGCGCAGCGGCGACGTACTGGCCGGTGTGGCGGCGCGCAGCAGTGAAGAGCGGGTGGCCGCGCAGTATGTGCTGGCGGATCTGCCCTTGCGTGAATTCCTGAATGTTGTGTTGGTGCCTTACGAGACCGATGAAGTCACCAGACTGATCCTTGATACGCACGATGCCCAGGCGTTCGCGCCCGTGTCCCATTTGACGGTAGGCGAATTCCGCAATTGGCTGCTGGCGGATACCACGGATACCGCTACCTTGACGCGAGTGGCGCCAGGCTTGACCCCGGAGATGGTGGCCGCCGTCAGCAAGCTGATGCGCTTGCAAGATCTGATGCTGGTCAGCGCCAAGTGCAGCGTGGTGACGCGCTTCCGCAATACGGTGGGCCTGCCGGGTCGCCTGTCCGTGCGCCTGCAGCCGAACCATCCCACCGATAGCGCGCAGGGCATTGCCGCCAGCATCCTGGACGGGCTGCTCCTGGGCGCCGGCGACGCCGTCATCGGCATCAATCCCGCCACCGATAGTCCCGCCATGGCCGCGGATTTGCTGCAGCGCCTGGACGAGGTGCGCGAGCGCCTGGAGATCCCGACGCAAAGCTGCGTGCTGACGCACGTCACCACCGGCATCGCCCTGATCGAACGGGGCGCGCCCGTCGACCTGGTCTTCCAGTCGATCGCGGGTACGGAAGGCGCCAATCGTGGTTTTGGCATCGACCTGGCCTTGCTGGCCGAGGGCCGCGACGCCGCGCTTACGCTGGGCCGTGGCACCGTGGGATCCAATGTGATGTATTTCGAGACGGGGCAGGGCAGCGCCTTGTCCGCGGGCCAGCACCACGGCGTCGACCAGCAGACGCTGGAAGCGCGCGCCTACGCGGTGGCGCGGGCGTACGCGCCTTTCCTGGTCAACTCGGTCGTGGGCTTCATCGGCCCGGAATACCTGTACGACGGCAAGCAGATCACACGCGCCGGCCTGGAAGACCAGTTCTGCGGCAAGCTGCTGGGCGTGCCCATGGGCTGCGACGTCTGCTACACCAATCACGCGGAAGCCGATCAGGACGATATGGACGCCTTGCTGACGCTGCTGGTGGCGGCCGGCGTGAACTTCGTCATGGGGGTGCCGGGCGCCGACGACATCATGCTGGGCTATCAAAGCACGTCCTTCCACGATGCGCTGGCCATGCGCGAGCTGCTGGGCAAGCGGCCGGCGCCGGAGTTCGAGGCCTGGTTGATCAAGCAGGGCCTGTGCGATGCGAATGGCCGCATCCGCCCGGCGTCCTTGCCGCCGGCATTCGCCGCCTTGTTGCCCGCCTTGCTGCCGGCCGCCTGAGAGATTGCCATGGCGAATTCCGATGACCTGCCCGACACCGCGACCGCGGCCCCGCTGTGGCAGCGGCTGCGCCAGCTGACGGCCGCGCGCATAGGTTTGCCGCGTTCCGGCGCCTCGTTGGCGACGGAGTCCTTGCTGGATTTCCGGCTGTCCCATGCACGTGCCCGCGATGCCGTCCACGCAGCGCTCGACGTCGACGCCTTGCGCGCGGACCTGCTGCCCTTGGGGCTGCCCGTCCTGCATTGCCGCAGCGAAGCGGCGGAGCGGCAACGCTATCTGCTGCGCCCGGATCTGGGCCGTCGCCTCGACGCCGAATCGCGCGAAAGGCTGATGGTGTCAGGACAACGCGGGCTGGATGTCTGCATTACCGTGGCCGACGGCTTGTCCGCCACGGCGGGCCAGCATCATGCGACGGCCTTGCTGGGCCATCTGGTCCCCATGCTGCGGGAGCAGGGCTGGCTGCTGGCGCCGCTGGTCCTGCTGGAGCAGGGCCGCGTGGCGGCGGGTGATGACATCGGCGAAGCGCTGGACGTGAAACTGATGATCATTCTGGTCGGCGAACGGCCCGGGCTGACATCGCCCGACTCGCTGGGCGCGTACATGACCTGGCTGCCCAAGGTCGGGCGCAATGACTCCGAACGCAATTGCGTCTCCAACATTCGTCCGCAGGGCTACCCGCTGGCCGATGCCGCAAGCAAGATCGCCTATCTGGCCGATCGCATGCGCCAGGAAGGATGTTCGGGCGTCCGTTTGAAGGACGACGCGTAAATTTTGGAAGGCGACGCCTAAAACCTAGGGTTTCTACTTATTTGCATACGTATGCAAAGCCCTAAGACTGCCCTCAACAACTAGTCATCGCGACTATCCATCCAGGGCAGGAGACCCCATGATTCGCCATCTGAAGCGCGGCCGTACCGCCGCCGTAAAGACCGAAGACGACGCCAAGGTGCGCGCCACCGTCGAAGGCATCATTCGAGACATCGAGACGCGTGGCGACGAAGCCGTGCGCGAATACAGCCGCAAGTTCGATCAATGGGATCCCGCGGATTTCCGCCTGTCCCGAGCGGAAATCGAAGCCGCGCGCAAGAAACTGTCGGCGCGCGAGATCGAGGACATCGCTTTCGCGCAGGCCCAGATCCGCAACTTCGCGCAGATCCAGCGCGAGTCCATGCGCGATGTCGAAGTGGAGACGTATCCCGGCGTGGTGCTCGGGCACAAGCACGTGCCGGTGAACGCCGTGGGCTGCTACATCCCGGGCGGCAAATATCCCATGCTGGCTTCGGCGCACATGAGCGTGCTGACCGCCAAGGTGGCAGGCGTGAATCGCGTCGTGTCCACCGCGCCGCCTTACCAGGGCCAGCCGCATCCCGCCATCGTCACGGCCATGGACATGGCCGGCGCGGACGAGATCCTGGTGCTGGGGGGTGTCCAGGCCGTGGTCGCCATGGCGGTGGGCACGCCGACGGTGGCGCCCGTGGACATGCTGGTGGGCCCGGGCAATATGTTCGTGGCGGAAGCCAAGCGCCAGCTCTACGGCCGCGTGGGCATAGACCTGTTCGCCGGTCCCACGGAGACCTTGGTCATCGCCGATGACAGCGTGGATGGCGAGCTGTGCGCCGTCGACCTGCTGGGCCAGGCCGAACATGGTCCCACTTCGCCGGCCATCCTGCTGACCAATAGCGAGCAGCTGGCGCACGACACCATGAACGAAATCGAGCGTCAGCTGGCCAAGCTGCCGACCGCCGCCATCGCCGCCAAGAGCTGGGCCGATTGTGGCGAGGTCATCGTCTGCGACACCCAGGAAGAAATGCTGAAGGTCGCGGATGACCTGGCCTACGAGCACGTGCAGGTGATGACGCGCGACCCCGATTATTTCCTCAAGAACATGACCAACTACGGTGCGCTGTTCCTGGGGCCGCGCACCAACGTCAGCTTCGGCGACAAGGTGATCGGCACCAATCACACGCTGCCGACGAATCGGAATGCGCGCTATACCGGCGGCTTGTGGGTCGGCAAATTCCTCAAGACGTGTACGTACCAACGGGTGCTGACGGATGCGGCCAGCGCCGCCATCGGCGAGTACTGCTCGCGCCTGTGCCATATGGAAAATTTCGCCGGCCATGGCGAGCAAGCCAATATCCGCGTGCGCCGCTATGGCAATCGGCCCGATCTGCCCTGGTATCAACCCGTCGCGGCGGGAGCGAAGGCATGATCGAATTGCCGAAGGGAGCGGGTTTCGGCCTGCAAGGCCGGCGCGCGTTGGTGACCGGCGGCAGCGGCGGCATCGGTCTGGCGGCCGCCGCCGCGCTGGGCCGCGCCGGCGCGCATGTCACGGTGGCGGCCCGGCGTGGCGCCGAGCTGGAGCAAGTCTGCGAGGCCTTGCGCGCCGAAGACATCGCTTGCGCCGCACAGGTACTGGACGTGACGGACTCGGCGGCGGTCGACCGCGTGATGACGCAAGGCGAGGCCTTCGATATCGTGGTCAACAATGCCGGCATGAATCGTCCCAAGCCTTTGGTGGAGCAGACCGACGAGGACATCGACGCGGTACTGGACCTCAACGTCAAGGCGACGTTCTACGCCAGTCGCGCGGCAGCCCGCCGTTTGTTGAAGGAAGGGCGTGGGGGCTCCATCATCAATGTGTCGTCGCAGATGGGTCATGTGGGCAGTCCGGGCCGCACCGTGTACTGCGCCAGCAAGCACGCGCTGGAAGGCATGACGCGCGCGCTGGCCTGGGAAGTCGGGGCGGCGGGCATCCGCGTCAACACCATTTGTCCCACTTTCATCGAGACGCCCATGACCGCGCCCATGCTGGCTCAGCCCGGCTATCGCGAATGGGTCGGCGCCCGCAATGCCTTGGGGCGCGTGGGTCGCCTGGACGAAGTGATGGGGGCCATCGTGTTCCTTGCCAGCGAGGCGTCCAGTCTGATGACGGGCAGCGCCCTGATGCTGGACGCGGGATGGACCGCGGCATGAAGACGTCGCCGCGGGCGCAGGACGTGGCGGATCTCGCCAACGTGTCGCAGTCCGCTGTCAGTCGCACCTTCACGCCCGGCGCCAGTGTGTCGGAGGAAACGCGGCGCAAGGTGCTCGCAGCCGCACAAAAGCTGGGATATCGGCCCAACGCCCTAGCACGCAGCCTGATCACGCGCCGCAGCCGCATCGTGGCGCTGGTGATGAGCTATCTGGAGAATCAGTTCTATCCGCTGGTCATCGAGAAGCTGTCCCAAAAGCTGCAGAAGGAGGGCTATCACGTGCTGATGTTCATTGCCGAGCTGGACGAGGCGGCGGACGGCGTGCTGGCTGAGATCCTGCAGTACCAGGTCGACGGCATCGTCATGGCGTCGGCCATGCTGTCGCCCAATATCGCGCGGGGCTGCGCTGAAGTGGGCGTGCCGGTGGTGCAATTCAATCGCATATCCATGCTGGGCGGCCTGGCACGTCATGCCAGCAGTTCGGTCACGTCGGACAACCACGCGGGTGGTCGGATGGCGGCACGGCATCTGGTGCAGCGCGGGTATCGCCGGTTCGGCTACCTGGCGGGCCTGGAGGATTCGTCGACCAGCATCGAGCGGGAACGGGGCTTCCGTGACGCCTTGCATGCCTTGGGGCACGACCTGCACCAGCGCGAGGTCGGTCATTACGACTTTGATCTGGCGCAGGCGGCCACGCGGCGCTTCTTCGAGACGGACCGGGTGGAAGACCGCGTCGACGCCATCTTCGTGGCCAACGATCACATGGCCATCGCCGCCTTGGATGTGCTGCGTCAGGACTTGAAGTTGCGTGTGCCCGAAGACGTGGGCGTGGTCGGTTTCGACGACGTGCCGCAGGCCGCGTGGGGCGCGTACCAGCTGACCACCGTGCGCCAGCAGCTGGAACCCATGGTCGATGCGACGGTGGAGCTGCTGCGCGAGCAGATGCAGGCAGAGCTTCGACCCCGCGACATCGTCGTGCCTTGCGTGTTGGTGGAGCGCGGCACCGCGTGAGTCAATAAATACCTCAATAAACACTGCAGTAGATACCGGATCAAGCAGCGCAATAAACACAGCAGGGCGTCATATCCGCCCGCATTCAATACGCAGGAGACAATACATGCAGCGCAAATTCTTACGTGTCCTGGCCGCGACGGCCTCCTTGGGACTGTCCTTGGCCGCAGCGGCCCCCGCCGTGCACGCGGCGGACACCTGGCCCTCCCGCACCATCCGCTATATTGTGCCTTTCTCGCCAGGCGGCGTGTCCGACGGCGTGGCGCGCTTGATCGCCGAGCAACTGACGAAGCGCCTGGGGCAGTCCGTCATCGTCGAGAACAAGCCTGGCGTGTCCGGCATCGTCGGTACGCAGCTGGTGGCGCGCGCCGATCCGGACGGCTACACCATCGTGGGTGGAACGATTACGACTCACGCTGTCAATCCATTCTTCGTGAAGAGCCTTGGCTATGACCCGGTCAAGGACTTCACGCCTGTCGCGCTGGTGGGCATGGTCAGCAATGCGCTGGTGGTGCGGGCGGACAGCCCCTATACGTCGGTGCAGGCGGTGATCGACGCTGCGCGTGCCAAGCCCGATACCTTGACCTACGGCACCGCGGGGCCGGGGACGTCGCAGCATTTGTCTGGCCAGCTGTTCCAGTCCATCTCCGGCACGCGCTTGCGCCAGATCGTCTACAAGGGCGGTTCTCAATCCATGATCGACCTGATCGGCGGACAGATCGACATGGTGTTCGACACGGTCGCGGCGGCGCGGCCCATGATCGATTCGGGCAAGGTCAAGGTGCTGGGTGTCACTTCGGCCAAGCCGCTGGCGGATCTGCCGCAGGCCAAGCCCTTGGCGGAGCTGGGTTTGCCGGGTTTCGAGATGCAGTCCTGGCAGGGCATCTTCGCCCCGGCGGGGACGCCGGCGCCGGTGGTGGATCGCATTGCCCGCGAAATCGCTGCCGCGGTGGCAACGCCTGAAGTGAAAGCCAAATTGCTCATGCTGGGTGTCGCGCCGGACGGCCGCGGCTCCGCGGAATTCGCCGCGTTCCAGCGCAGCGAAATCGACAAGTGGGGCAAGGTGATCAAAGATGCCGGCATTCAAGCAGACTGACACCGCTACAGGAGCGATACATGACTGAAAACCGTTTCCCCATCGACGGCCGCCTGCCGGCCCTGTTGCGTGGCGGCCAACCCTTGCGTGGCTTGTTCAACGGCCTGCCCAGCCCGGCCATTATCGAGATGTGCGCCTACGCCGGCTTCGATTTCGTGATCATCGACAACGAGCATGGCAGTGCCGACCTCGGTGTCACCGAACACATGCTGCGGGCCGCGCGGGCCGCGGGCATACCGCCGGTGGTCCGATGCTTCGAGCACGACCTGCCGCGCATCCTGGACATGGGCGCCAGTGCGGTGCAGGTACCCATGGTGCAGACCGTGGAGCAGGCCCGCCGGCTGGCCGGCATGACGCGCTATCCGCCGCTGGGTGCGCGGGGCAGCGCCTTCAGCACGCGGGCGGCCGGCTACGGCGCATTCGGCGGTGCGGGCCATACCCAACGCAGCAACGAAGGCATTGCTTTCATCGCCATGATAGAAACGCCAGAGGCCATCGCGCTGGCGGGCGACATCGCGGCGGTGGACGGTGTCGATGCGGTCTTCATCGGCCCCAACGACCTGGCGCACGCCATGGGCCACGGCAGCGACTGGAATGCCGAGCCGGTCCAGCGCGCGATCGCGCAAGGGCTGCAAGCCATCGCCGCCGCCGGCAAATGCCCGGGCATCATCGCGCTGACTCCCGCCGACGAAGCCAAATACGGCCCCCTGGGCGCCCGCTATTTCTGCAACGTGTCCACGAGCATCATCACGCGGGCGCTGGCGCAGGCGGCGTCGGCAGGGCGGGATGCCGCGGTTCGTTACTAAGTGGCGCGCGTCGCCTTATGGCGTATACGTATGGGGAATGTCTTGCGCCTTGAGTAGAATCCTCGCAACGGAAATTCCCGTTCCAGGAGCAGATCATCATGGTCAAGGCGCGTCAGGGCAGGTCGTTGCAGCTGAGGGTATTCGTTGCGGTGTTGCTGGCGGCTGGTTCCGCCGCGGCGCAGGCGCAAGACAGTTTGAAGATACTGACCGCCGGCGCGATCAAGTCCGTGGTTACCGCGACGGTGCCGGCATTCCGTAAAGATGCCGGCCGTGAGATCAGTATCGAAAACGACACGGCGGGCGCCTTGGTCAAACGCCTTGAGGGTGGCGACGCGTGCGATCTGACGCTGCTGCCCGCCGGGGCGCTAAAGGAGCTCGCGGCCAAGGGCATTATCGACGGGGAGTCGATTCGGCCCATCGCACGGGTGGGCATAGGCGTCGTCGTGGCCAGCGGCACGGCCCGGCCGGATATTGCGACGGTCGACGCTTTTAAAGCTGCTTTATTGGCAGCTCCATCGGTGGCCTATCTGGATCCCGCCGCGGGCGGTTCCAGCGGGGTTTACCTGACAGGCCTGTTCAAGAAACTGGGCATAGACCAGCAAATCGCCGCCAAGGCCGTGCTGGTGCCTGGCGGACTGGTCGCCCAGAAGATCGTTGACGGGCAGGCGGCACTTGGCATCCACCAAATCAGTGAAATCCTGACCGTCCCCGGAGCGGTACTGGTCGGCCCTTTGCCGGCCGAGATCCAGAACTACACCAACTATGCCGCCGCCGTCTGCGCGAAATCCGCCAGCAAGACCGCAGCGGCGGTTTTTATTAATGAACTGCACACGCCGGCCACCCAGCAGTTATTGAAGACCAAAGGCATGGAGCCGGCCAATTAATGAAAGCAGAATGAAGGAAATGTCTCCGAAGATAATCGGGGACGAGTACAAATCGTGGATATAGACCCTTATTTCCCCGATTTGAGCAAAAAACTTCCATTGCGCTTACTATTCGCTCCGCAGCCCTACGCAGCAAAACACCACTGATGACGACGAACGTGCGGGCGTTCCCGTCAAACGAAAAAGAGTGGAATTCAAATATGGGCGATATATCAATTAATAGGTATCTGGAGAGAAAGCCTTGAACATTACCCGTCGCCGTTTCAATACGGCAGCATTTGGCATGGCGTCGATCGCCGTGGCCCCGAAGATCGCCTTCGCGGAAGACAAGTGGCCGTCCAAGCCCATCCGCATCATTGTTCCGTTCGCCCCCGGCGGCGCCAATGACCTGCTGGGCCGCGCGGCCGCTGAAGGCATCGCGAAATCGCTGGGTGTCAGCGTCATTGTTGAAAACAAGCCGGGCGCCGGCGCCGTGATCGGCACCGACTACGTCGCGCGCGCCGATGCGGATGGCTATACGTTCCTGATCAGCGCCGCGGGCGTGATCTCGAACAGCATGATCCGCAAGGTTCACTACAAGGATAGCGACCTGGTCCCGGTGGCCATGGTCGGCCTGGCGCCTTCGGTCATCGTCGCGCCGGCGAACTCGCCGTACAACAACCTGAAGGAATTCGTCGAAGGTTCGAAGACGGGCCACGGCCTGCACTTCTCGACGGCCGGCACGGGCAGCACGCCGCACTTCGTCGAAGGCATCCTGACCACCAACTACGGCGCCAAGCTGGACCTGGTGCCGTACAAGAGCGGCGGTGAATCGGTGTCGGCCGTGATCGGCGGCCAGGTCGACGCGACCTCGGAAGCCAGCATCGTCGTGCTGCCGATGGTCAAGGGCGGCAAGCTGAAGGCGCTGGCCTGCACGTGGTCGGAACGCATCAAGGCCTACCCGGAACTGTCGACGGCCGCCGAGCAAGGGTTCCCCGACATCAAGATCGCCCACTGGGCCGGCCTGCATGCCCCCAAGGGTGTGCCCGACGCGATCCTGGACAGGGTTGCCGCCGGTGTCGACGCCGCCATGAAGGATCCGGCCAACGTCAAGCGTTTCACCGACCAGGGCATCGAGCCCGTCGGCGGCACGCGCGCCGACTTCATCAAGTTCTGCGATGAAGAGCGCGCTCGCCTGGGCGCCGTGGTGAAAGCCACCGGCATGCACCAGGACGATTGATCGTCCTCCTTCGGCTTTAGCTTGGCCGTCTGGAAGAGGAAAGGGGCCCGCGGGCCCCTTTCCTCATTGTGCGTGCCGGATCCGCATCCAGCTGGCCTTAACGCCCGCGCCGCCCGCCCGCGACGGCCGCCAACAGCATGCCGGCCATGATCAAGCCCAAACCCATCATGAATACGGGTGTCAGGCGGCTGCCCAGGAAAAGCGCCGATGCGGCAATGCCGACCAGCGGCACGCCAAGGGTGAAGTTGGACATGGCGAAGGTACTGATGCGGCGCCCGTACTCGGCGGAGATGACGAAGCACGCCGACGTCGCTACCGGGCCGATGAACAATAACTGTTCCAGAAGGTGCGCGCTGACCTGGATGCGTGCCGGGCTGCCTTCCAGGGCGTAGGCCAGCGCGGCCAGGGGCACGGTGGCGAGCAACATCTGCCAGGGTGCCAATGCCAGGGGCGTGGCCGTCCAGCGATGGCGCTTGATGTGCAGGATGACGACGGACCAGCAGATCGCGCCCGTCAGCAGGAAGGCCGCTCCCATCAGGGATCCGGGGGCAGTCCAATCCATCTCCAGCGGTGAGCACACCAGGACGATGCCCGCCAGTCCCACGAAGAGCGCCAGCAGTTGCAGCTGCGTCGGTGCGTTGCGATACAGCAGCCAACTGGCGAGCACGCCCCAGAGGGGCGTCGTGTAGGCCAGCAATACCGCGCGCCCGGTATCGACATGGGTCATGGCGATCATGCCCAGGCCGGTGAAGGTCATCATCTGCAGCAAGCCCATGCTGGCGATGATGGGCCAGTCCCCCCGCGGCGGCAGCCGCAAGGTGCCGCGCAGCGCGCTCAGCGCGAACAGACAAAGCGCGGCGCTGCCGAAGCGGGTGGCCGCGAGCCAGAGTGGCGGCATGGTGTTCAAGGCCAGTTTGGTCACGGGCCAGCTAAGCCCCCACAGCAGCACCATGATCCCCAGCCAGGCCAGGGTGCCCAGGCCGGACGGCACGACGATGGAAGCAGGGGCGATGGAGGGGGAGGCAAGGGCAGGGGACGGCTTGGCGATACGCATCGCGAACTCGGATTTCGACAGGGTTGGAACAGGGTTTGAATGTCGAAAAGTTTGCCGGATGAGGCCAGAAATTGCTCTTCTATTTCCCTTATGTTTACTGGAGAGCTGGGTTAAATTATTCTCAAACTGATCTGAATTGAGAATAATTCACCATGCCGAAGATAGAGCTGGACGAAGCCAGCCTGCAGATACTCGATGCACTGCAGCAGAACGCCGAATTTAGCAACGCGGAGCTCGCGGAACGGATCGGGCTGTCCGCATCGCCTTGCTGGCGCCGTGTTGCCGACTTGAAGCAGCAAGGCGTGCTGCGCGGTTCGGTCGCCCTGGTCGACCCGCTGACACTGGGCCTCACCGTCAACGTCTTTGTCCACGTCTCCCTGAAGCAACAGGACAAGGATTCCCTGGAGGTCTTCACCGAGGCCATCCGTCAACGGCCGGAGGTCATGGAGTGCTACCTGATGAGTGGCGAAGCCGACTTCATGCTGCGGGTCGTCATCGAGGATCTGGCGAAGTACCAGACCCTGCTGCTGGAGTGCCTGACGCAGATCCCCAGCGTGGCCAGCATCCGATCGAGTTTCGCCCTGAGCCAGGTGAAGTACACGACGGCACTGCCCACCGGGCATCTTCGGGCGTGACTGCATACCGGGGTAAGTACCAATGTAGTGACAAGTACGTCGTCCGTACTATCGTGAGCATCACCAGATACGGATAGAGGCCTCCAAGGGGAGTTTCTCAGTTCCAAGCTGTCAGACCAATAACATCGAGAACATTAAAAAGCGCGGGCCGCTGCATGCGGTCCGCGCTTTAATTTTGCCCGGCTTTCAGGCGCTTGATTTCAGAGGCTTACTTCCACGAGTCCCGGGTACGACCACCGCGCGTGGCGGCGTAGGTCGACGAGAAAGCGCCAATCAACATCGAGATGAACGCCCACAAGGCGAAGCCCGCGGCCGCCTTGCGCGCGGCATCGGCGGCTTCCAGCGCCTTCTGCTTGGCCTGGTCGGCGGTCTGCTTGGCGCGGTTGATGGTGTCGTCGATGCGTTTCTCGGCGGTCGCCTGGTCCACGCCGGTCTGGTTGGAGATCACGCGTGCCACGTAGGTCTTGTCCTCGGGCGTGACGTTGCCGCGGGCGATGCTGGTGGCGACGATACGGCCCACCTCGGCCTTGGCCGCATCTCCTTGCGACGCGTCCGGACGGTCGGAGCGGAACAGCGTGTCGGTGAAGTACTGCGTGGAAGGCATCATGCCGCCGCCGTTGGCGCTATTGCCGCCGCCAGAGCTCGCTGCGCCGGCAGCAGCGGCCGACGTCGCGGCCACACCAGCACCCGAAGCGGCGCTGGCGCCGACGTTTGCCACGCCGCTGATCGCCGACGACACGCCGGCCGTCATCAGGAAAGCGCTGACGGTCGCGCCCAGCGCCCAGACCAGGAAGCCGTGCGCGGTATCGCGGAAGAACACTTCATCGGAGTGGACGTCGACCCACTTGGTGCGCAGGCGGCCGGCGATATAGCCGCCCAGGCCGGCGGAGATGATCTGGATGACGACCAGCCAGACGATGGCGCCTATGCCGATGGCCTTGGCCGACGCGCCGTCTCCGCCCCAGGGAGAGGATGACGCCAGGCCGAGGCCCGCGCCCGCCACCAGCAGCATGAGGTAAGTGGCGGTCGCCACGAAGGCGCCGGCCAGGACAGCGCCCCAGGAGACTGCTGAGCCGAAGGACTCACGGTTGCCAAGGGAGGCGGGTGAGCCGCCAGGATATGCAGTGCGGGTTTCCATTTCGCTTACCTCTATTCGGTGGATGGTTCGTGCCGCTGGCCTACGCAACCGGCATACCCGAGGTAAGAAAGCTGGTCCCTGCTGCGGCGCAATAGCGGCACCGCGTGTATCGCGTGTACCGCGTCAGCGTGCGGGCTTCTCTGCGTTGGCGGGCGCGGCGCGGTCTTGCGGAGGGGGCGTGTAGAGGCGCTGGACGTCCTTGTTGGTCACGGCATCGCTGTCGGTTTTCTTGTCGTCGCCGGTGTTGGATTTCGTCGCGGGGTCCTTGCCAGCGGGGGCGTGGGAGTCGCCTTCGGCGCCGCTGCCTTGGGGCCCGCTGCCCGAAGCGCCGACGCCGCCGCCGCCTTGCCCGGTGCTGTTGTGCTGGCCTTCGCCTTCCTTGCCGGAGCCCAGGCCTTGGGCGGACGCTGTCTGGGTCAGCATCATGCCGACCGTGATCGCCAGGGCCATTGCCGCGTATCTCGAGTTGTTCTTCATGGTCGTGTCCTTTGAGGGTGTGCCTCGCTGCGAGCACGCGCCATGCCCGGCGTTCAGCTTCGCGCAAGGCGCGGATAGCTGGCGCCACGGCAAAGATGAAAGGCCTTTGCGTTGCACAGGCCTTCCCGGTCGGGGGCTGCGCTACGCGCGCTTGGCGGGGGCATGGTCCGCGTCGGCTTTTTTCAGCACACCCTGGCCAGCATCCTTCGGCAGCATCCAGCTATCGATGGTCCCCAACAAAGCCAGCACCGCGATCATCCCGAATGCCATCCGGAAATCATTGGCACTGGCATTGCCGGGATCATTCCCGTGCAGCAGGCTGGCCACACTAAGAGCCAGTGCTCCCAACGCGATCCCCATCCCCGCGTTCATCTGTTGCAGCACGGAGAACAGCGTGGTCGCATCCCGCATATTTTCCTTCGGGACATCGGCGAAACCCAGCGTGTTGTAGGCGGTGAACTGCAAGGACCGCGTCATGCCTGTAAAAAACAGCAGCAGCGCGATCACCGGCAGCGGCGTGTGCGCCTGTAGCAAGGCGCACAGCGCGAACCCCACGGCCACCAGCAGCCCATTCCCAAGCAGCGTCCGCCGGAAACCGAAACGATTCATGATCCAGCTGGTCGTCGGCTTCATGCACAGGTTGCCGGCGAACAGCCAAAGCAGCAGCGTGCCCGCCTGTACGGCGTCCCACCCGAACCCCACCTGGAACATCAAGGGCACCAGGAAGGGCGCGCTGCCGATGGCGCAGCGAAACAGCGAACCGCCTACCGCGCATACCCGGAAGGTGGCCACCCGCAACGGCGCCAGGCCCAGCAGGGGATTCGGCACGCGCAGCAGATGGCGCGCCGACGCGAGCAATAGCGCCAGGCCCGCCGCCAGCGCTGCGACCCACCACCAGCGCGGCAGGTCGGCGCGACTGGCCAGTTCGATACCCGTCATGAACAGGGCGAAGCCCAGCCCGCTAAGAATGAAGCCGCGCGTATCGAAGCGGCCGGTCGCGTGCTCGCCGTTGCGGATCAAAAGAAGGCAGGCGATCAAGGCCAGGATGCCGAGCGGCAGGTTGAGCAGGAAGATCCAGTGCCAACTCCAGTGGGTGCTTATCCATCCGCCCACCGGCGGTCCCAGTATCGGTGCGACCAGGGCAGGCCAGGTCAGGATGGCGATCACCCGCACCATATCGCTCTTGGCCGTGTCACGCAGAACGACCAGGCGGCCGACCGGCACCATCATCGCGCCGCCCAGGCCCTGCAAGGTACGCGCCGCGGTGAAGGTCCACAGGTCCGGGCTCAGCGCGCACAGCAGGGACGCGAAAGTGAACAGGCAGATGGCGGCCGCGAATATGCGCCGCGCGCCAAACCGGTCCGCGGCCCAGCCGCTGATCGGGATGAACACCGTCAAGGCCACCAGGTAAGCGGACACGCCCACCGACAGGTGCTCGGGGGCGACGCCGAAGTCGCGCGCCATCGCGGGCATGGACGTCGAGATGACCGTGGCGTCGAGGTTCTCCATGAAGAACACGGCGGCCACCAGCAGGGCCGTCAGATTGCGGCGATCCAGAGTGATTTTCATGTCGGTGAGTCTAATCCTTGCAGGCCACGCAATAATTGGCGCTAAGATCAATGAACTGTTTCCTCTTCAGGCAAGAATCTCATGCAAGCGCTGGATCTCACCTTATTGCATCTCTACGTACGCATCGTCGACAGCGGCAGCCTGTCCGCGGCCGCGCTGGAGCTGGGTATGACCCTGTCGCTGGCCAGCCGCCGCCTGCAACGCCTGGAGAACACGCTGGGCGCGCGCCTGCTGCACCGAACCACGCGCCGCCAGGCCATGACCGCGGAAGGTGAGTTCCTGTACCGGCATGCCGTGCAGATCCTCGGGCAGATGAGCGAAATCCAGGAACGGCTCACCCCCCAGCGACGCACGGTGGCCGGCCACATCCGCGTGACCGCGCCGGTGGCGCTGGGCCGGCGGCGCATCGCGCCCTTGCTGGCGGATTTTCACCGGGAGCATCCGGACCTGACCGTGCAGCTGCATCTGACGGACGTCCTGCTGGATCTGGTGGAGGCGGGCATGGACCTGGCCATCCGCTTCGGCCGCGTGCAGGACTCGTCCTATGTCTCCAAACCCATTGCCCACAACTACCGCGTGCTGTGCGCGTCGCCGGCCTACCTGTCCCGTCACGGCATGCCTGCCCATCCGACCGACCTGCCGGCGCATCGCTGCCTGCAGATCGGCCAACAGGCCGTGGCGGAATGGCAGTTCGACGGCGTGCCGCCCTTGACGGTCAAGATCGCGGCACGGCTGGTGTCCAATGACGGCGAAGTGGTGCATCAGTGGGCCGTCGACGGCCACGGCATCGCGATGAAAACCTATATGGATGTGGCGGCTGATCTGGCTTCGGGCCGCCTGGTGCGGCTGCTGCCCGACCATCCCGTGCCCGCCGCGCCCTTGCACGCGGTCTATCCCCACCGCAAGCACCTGGCGCCGCGCATACGGGCCTTTCTGGACTATCTGACCAAGCATCTGCGCGTGCCCGACGAGCAGTGGACGGGCGCGGCCTGACGCGGATCAGGGCTCGTCGCCGACCGCCATTTCGCGCTCGTCCGTCACCGCGCCACGCCAGGCCGGCACGGAACGAATGATCAGCTTCTCGGCTTCCACGACGAGGAAGAACAGCACCGCGCCCACGAGCAGTTTGGCCCATACCGACAAGGGCAGGCTCTCCGTCGAAAAAATCGCCTGGAAAGGCGGGGCATAGGTGAACAGCAGCTGCAGCACCACCACCGCCAGAATGCCGTACCAGAGCAGGGGGTTGCCCTGGTGCGCGCGCAGGTTCAAGGACGAGTGGATCAGGTGCCGGCTATTGAGCAGGTAGAACACCTGACCCAAGGTGATGGCATTGACCGCGGCCGTGCGCGCCATCGCTTCGGACGCGCCCTGCGCCTGCATCGCGAAGAACGTCAGCAGGGTGTAGACCAGCAAGGCCGCGCCGACGAACAGCACGCGCCAGATGCCGAAGCGGCTCAGGATGGGCCGCTCGACCGCGCGCGGGGGCCGCTGCATGACATCGTCTTCATGCGGCTCGAAGGAGATCACCAGGCCCAGCGCGACCGATGTGATCATGTTTACCCACAGCACCTGCGGCGCCGTGATGGGCAAGGCGAAACCGAAAATGATCGCCGCCGCGATCACGGCGCCTTGGGCGACATTGGTCGGCAGCATGAACAGCATGGCCTTCTCGATATTGTCGTAGACCGTGCGGCCTTCCTTCACCGCCGCGGAAATCGAGGCGAAATTATCGTCCGCCAGGATCATGCCGGCCGCTTCCTTGGTGACCTCGGTGCCTTTGATGCCCATCGCCACGCCGATGTCAGCCTTCTTCAAAGCGGGCGCGTCGTTGACGCCATCGCCCGTCATGGCCACGACCTGGCCATTGGCCTGGATGGCCTTCACCAGGCGCAGCTTGTGCTCGGGGCTGGCGCGCGCGAACACGTCGACGTCGCGCACGCAGTCCTGCAGGGACGCGTCGTTCATGGCTTCGATCTCGACGCCGGCCACGGCCGTCCTGCCGTCACCGATGCCCAGCATGCGGGCAATGGCGGCCGCGGTGATCTTGTGGTCGCCCGTGATCATCGTCACCCGAATGCCACCCTCATGGCATTCGCGCACGGCCTCGATGGCTTCCTTGCGGGGCGGATCCATCAGGCCGACGAGGCCCAGCAGCACCAGGTTGCGGGGCAGGTCGCCCGGCCCCAGCCCGCCGTCACGCCCGCCCAGCCCGGGATTGGGCAGCCACGCCAGGCCGAGCACGCGTTCTCCCTGTGCGGCCAGCCGCTCGCCCGCGCCGTCGAAATAGGCGCTATCGATGGGGGCCAGCCCGTGCGCCGACTGCTGCCGGTCGCAGTGCGCCATGATGACTTCCGGCGCGCCCTTGACCAGCAGCATGTCGCCGTCCGTGGACCGGTTCAAGGTCGCCATGAATTTGTGTTCGGATTCGAAGGGGATGGCGTCGACGCGTGGCGCGGCGGCCGCGACCGTGCCGCGATCCATGTTCAGTTTGGCGGCGAAGGGATACAGCGCGCCTTCGGTCGGATCGCCTTCCACCTTCCACTTGCCGTCCGCCTCGAAGAGTTCGGCGTCATTGCAAAGGCAGGACACCAGTCCCATCATTTTCAGCGGGTCGGGCACCGGGTCGCCTTGCAGGCCGCCTATACGCTGTCCGTCCTGGCTGACCTCGCCGGCGGCGGCGTAGCCGTCGCCCGTGACCTTGTAGTTGCCGTCCGCGGTGACGACGGAGGTCACCATCATTTCCATCAACGTCAAGGTGCCGGTCTTGTCCGAGCAGATCCGGGATACGGATCCCAAGGTTTCGACGGCGGGCAGGCGACGGATGATGGCATTGCGCCGTGCCATGCGCTGCACGCCGATGGCCAAGGTGATCGTGATGAGCGCCGGCAAGCCTTCCGGAATCACGGACACGGCGATGCCGACGATGGCCTGGAACAGTTGCACGAAGGTCATGTGCCCCAGCCAGTGTCCCCAGGCGAACAGCAGCACGCTGATGGCGCCGATGACGGCCGTGATGGTGTAGCCGAACTTCTTGATCTGGCGCAGCAGCGGAGTTTCCAGCACGTTGACCTCGGCCAGCATCTGATTGATGCGTCCCAGTTCGGTCTGGCTTCCCGTGGCCACGACCACACCCGTCGCGCGCCCGGAAACCACCAGCGTTCCGGAAAATGCCATGTTCTCGCGATCGCCCACGGTGGCCTTGATGGCCACGGTGCCGGCGGTTTTTTCGGCGGGCACCGATTCACCCGTCAGGGCGGCTTCCTCGGTACGCAGATTTTTCACGTCGAGCAGGCGCAGGTCCGCCGGAATCTTGTCGCCGGACTCCAGCAGCACGATATCGCCGGGCACCAGGTCTTCGGCGGGGATCAGGCGCACGGCGCCGTCACGTAGCACGCGGGCGTCCGCCGACAGCATGTTGCGGATAGAGTCGAGCGCTTTCTCGGCGCGGCCTTCCTGAACGAAGCCGAGCAGCGAATTCAGGATGACGACCGCGAAGATGATGGATGCGTCCAGCCACAGGCTCAGCATCAGCTTGATGAAGCCGGAGACGAGCAGGACGTAGATCAGGATGTTGTTGAACTGGGCCAGGAAGCGGGTCAGGGGGCCTTTCTTCTTGCCCTGTGGCAGCCGGTTGGCCCCATGGGTATCGAGTCGTCCGGAGGCTTCCGCGGCGGCCAGTCCTTGCGTCGGACTGACGTTCAACTGCCGCTCGACCTCATTGGCGGGCAAGGCATGCCAAGGCGTTCCGGCTATCCCTGCGGCAACTTGCTGAGCTGAGTTCATCCCCGTCTCCCGGTTGCAGTGCGTCAGGGGGAGGGGGGCCGGAACTCGTGCGTGGTCGCCTATCCCCGGATACTACCCGGGCGATGATATCAGAGCGCCAACTGTAACGGCGCGTCCTGGTCGGCGGGAACCGCGCAGCAGATCAAGGCCTGGCCCTCGGGCACGGCGATCTGCGGGGCCTTGGCATAGGCGACCGCGCCTTGCAGAATGCGGGTGCCGCACGTACCGCAATTGCCCTTGCGGCAACCGAACTCCGGGTTCAGGCCGCTTTCCTCCGCCAGCTCCAGCAGCGAGCCGCCACCGGGGCTCCAGCTGGCTTCCTTGGCCGAGGTCATGAACCGTATGGGGACTGGCTTGCTGGCGGGCTTGGGGGTAGCCCGTGCCGGCTCGGCGTCCTTCATCCCGGATATTGCGCTACCCGTGGCGCCCGCGTCTGTCTTGCGGACCAGGGACGAGGTCCCGAACGCCTCGGCGTGGATACGCCCGTCGGCGACGTTCAGTCCCCGCAGCCCGTCGTAGGTGGCTTGCATGAACGCGCCAGGCCCGCACAGATAGAAGTCATAGTCGTCGAAGGGCAGGCGCGCGCGCAGGACGTCGATATCGATGCGTCCGCTTTCGTCATAGTCCCTGGAGCGCTGCGCGTCCGTGAGGTCGCTGAGCAGGCGGATCACGTGGACCGCGCCGTTGCCCTGTTCCTGCAGCAAGGCGAGTTCGTCGGCGAACGCCCGTTCCTGCAGGGAGCGCGCGGAATGGAAAAACCAGACCGGCCGCATGCGTTGTTTGCGCTGACCTTCATAGACCAGGTGGCGCAACATCGCCAGCATCGGCGTCACGCCTATGCCCGCGGCCAGCAATACGGCGGGCCGCTTCTCCGTTGCGTCGATGGTGAAATCGCCACCCGGCGCGCGGGTGTCGATCAGGTCCCCGACCTTGATGTGCTCATGCAGATATTGGGAAACCACGCCTTCGCGCTTTACGCTGATGCGGTAATTGGCATCGGACGGCGCGATCGACAAGGTGTAGGTCCGGATCAGCGGTTTGTCCTGTCCTGAAGGCTGTACACGGATCGGCAGGAACTGGCCCGCCAGATGCGCGAGCCGGCCGGCGCCGTCGGCAGGTTCCAGGTGGAAAGATCGCACGACACTGCTTTCGTCGACGATCCGCGTCACCTTGAAAGGCCGCCAGCTGTTGACCAGCTCGGTGGCACGCAGGCGCTGGGCCGCATCGTCCCAGTTGCCGGTCAGCAGGGATGCAGGCGACGCGCCGGCTTCTTCACGTGCCCACCGAACGGGCAAGGCCAGAGGGCGGCGGACGATGCGCTCCGGGAAGAAACGCCAGAGCCGTTCGGCCCCCTGGAAGGCGGCGATCTCCGGCGAATCCACGATCACTTCCGCATGGCCCGTCATCTGCAGCAGGTCGCCGGTCTCGAAGTCGGCGAAGGTGATGCCGGCGCGCGGGTTGACCATGAAGTTCCCCAGCGTGTTGAAGAACAGATTGCCGTTGAAATCCGGAATGGTCATCCCACCATCCGCATCCAGACGAACAAAGCCTGGCTTGCCGCCGCGATGGGAGACGTCCACCTGGCGTCCCAGATCCGGCATGCCGGATTCCGGCAGGTTCACGGCGGGCAAGTCGGTGTGGCGGCTGTCCACGTAGGATGCGACGAAGAAAGAATCGGACCGGGCGATCAAGGCGCGCGCCGATTCGTCCAGCGTGTCCAATATCTGCGGCGCAACCTTGCTCTGTTCAAGCGGATCGCGGGTAAAGACGATGGCGCGCTGGTGGATGTAGCGTGGGCAATTGCCGTAGCTGTGCACCACATCGATATAGGACTGCGCGCCGTTGGTTTCTTCGACCTGGCGCAGCACGCCGTTCATGCGATTGCGCCGCCGCGTGGCCAGGTCGATACCCAGCAAACCCACCGCGCTGCCGTCCGCCAGGCCTTCGTCCGCGGGATCGGCGCTTTCCCGTGTCAGCGCGACGTTCAGGCGGCGGGGTTGGGGCGAAGCCAGGAAGCCCGGCAGCCCGGCCCGTAAAGTGGCCCATACCGTTCCATCCCGTGCCACGGTGCCCAGCACCACGAAAGGCAACTGCACGAAGAATTCGCGGTGCTGCTCGGGCATGTAGTCGCGGATGAAGCGGCGGCCTACGTCGTCCATCTTGGCAAGCGCCCCTGCCTGAGTCTGCAGGGCCAGCTCGCCAGCGTGCCAGGGAAGTATGGAAGGCATGGTTAGCTCCTTCAGGCGGCCAGACCCACGGGTGTGCGTTGGAATTCGACGAAACCGGGCAAGGCCTCGACCCGGGCGAGCCACGCGCGCACATGGGCGTAATCCTTCAGGTCCACGAAGCCTTCCGGCGCGCGGGCGGTGTAGCTGTACAAGGCCACGTCGGCGATGGTGGGCTGCACGCCGGCGATCCAGGTGCTGTGCGCCAGTGTGTCGTCCATGCGCTTCAACACCACGTGGGCGCGGCTGATGGCGGCATCGGCGTCGATCGGGGCGGCGAACACGGTCACCAGGCGGGCGGCGGCCGGACCGGACGCGATATCGCCGGCGGCGACCGACAGCCAGCGCTGTACGTCGGCGGCTTCCTTGGGCGTCTCGGGCAGCCAGTCCGTCTTGCCGTATTTCTTGCTCAGGTAGACCAGGATGGCGTTGGAGTCGGCGATGACGACGTCCCCATCGACCAGCACCGGCACCTGGCCGAAAGGATTCAGGCGCAGGAATTCGGGCTGTTTATGGGCGCGGGCGGCCAGGTCCACATCGACCAGTTCATAGGGCTGGCCGATCAGGGACAGGAAAAGGTGGGCACGGTGCGAGTGGCCGGAGAGGGCGTGGCGATAGAGTTTCATGGCAGCAGTCCTATAGTTTCGGTTTCCGCACGTAATGTCGTGCTGGAATGAATGTTAAGGCGACTGCGACCAGGGAAAAATGGCCTGAGAAAGAAGATATTGTTGTGGAAACGCGAATAGTAGGATTTTGCTTGTCCTTGGCGGCGGCCCTTTGCAAGCCGCGCGACGTGCGCTCATGCAGGCCGACCTCTATTCGTTCAAGGACTTGTCCGCCCGCAGGCTGTCGATCGCCAGGTCCAGGAACGCGCGCACCTTCTGCATCGCATGCCGGCCTTCCCGGTGGATGACATGGATGGGCGCCGGTGGCGGCTCGTAATCAGCCATCACCACGCGCAGCTTGTCGTCCCATAGTTCACCCGCGATCTGGTAAGACAGCACCCGCGCCAGGCCCAGGCCAGCCACGGCGGCGGCGATAGCCGAATCGTTGGTTGTGGTCGCCAGTCGCGGCGCGATGCGCTGGGACAGGGGCTGGTCCTGATGCACGAAGCGCCATTCCGGCAAGGTGCTGATACCGGTGACCTGGATCAGCGTGTGCCGCTCCAGGTCTTCCGGCGTCCGGGGCATACCGTGCTCCTTCAGGTAGGCGGGCGAAGCGACCACCACACGACGCACCCGTCCGACTGAAATGGCCTGCAGGGTCGAACTGGGCAGTTCGCCGATACGCACGCCCACGTCCACGCCTTCGTCCATCAGGTTGACGTTGCGGTCCAGCCAGAGGGAACTGACCGTCACGTCCGGATAGCGCCGCAGATACTCGACGACGATAGGGGTGACGTGGCGGGCGCCGAACATGACCGGCGCGGTCACCACCAGTTGTCCGCGCGGGGTCGTGTGCGTGCCGGCCGCCTCCAGTTCAGCATCCTCGATCTCGCCCAGGATGCGCCTGCAGTTCTCGAAATAAGCAGTGCCGGCGTCCGTGGGCCGCACTACGCGCGTCGTCCTGGTGAGCAGGCGTACGCCCAGGTGCGCTTCCAGATCGGTCACGACCCGGCTGACCACGGACAGGGAAATGTCCAGCTTGCGGGCCGCCGCCGTGAAGCCGCCGCTTTCGACCACGGTGACGTAGGTCTTCATGGCCTGCATCAGATCCAAGGCGTCGCTCCAGTATGGGAAGCCGGGAGTATAGCCAGGGCAGCCGGCGGGGCGGGCGAGGGGAGCGGCACCAGAGACATGCGCGACCCCAAAAGGAAAAGCCCTCTTGCGAGGGCTTTTCTTACCAAGTACTACGCGTTAGTCCGAAGACTTACAGCGGGGTGATCTTGGTGGCTTGCGGGCCCTTTTGGCCCATTGCCGGCACGTAGCTGACGCGCTGGTTTTCTTGCAGCGACTTGTAGCCTTCGCCTTGAATTTCGGAGAAGTGGGCGAACAGGTCATTGCCGCCTTTTTCCGGGGTAATGAAGCCAAAACCCTTTTCCGAGTTAAACCACTTGACGATTCCGGTTTCCATGATTTGAGATACCTTGATGAGTTGAGAACAATAAGTCCTGGATGGAGATAATCAAGGCAGGAACATGGACAAAAATGTGTAAAACTTGCTCATACACGAAGGAACAATATCGGCGCACTTGAGAATCTGGCGCTAACTATGCGGGCGCGTCAGCGGCGAGTCAAGTTTTATTCGCAAATTGTTTTGTCCTTGATCAAGAAACGAGCAATTTGCGGTCAATGGAAGCGCTCAAACGGCTTCTCATCGATCCAGCGCAGTGATTTTCGCAGCTTTGTTACCAGATCTTCGACCTGGTCATGGCTGAGCAAAAACACCTGGCTGGACTCCATCAATGCCTCTGTTCCCGGGTCCGCTTTGCTGATGCGCAGCAGAACCGTGTCGCTAGGACCTGCCAGTGCGCCGACCTCGATGGTGGTGACATGGGTGGGGCCTTCGATTTCGATCGTCTCCATGGATGACTTGCCTTATGTTGCGCGTCCAGCCGTTCTATGTGTGCGATGCACTGCACCAAATGAAGGGGACGCTGGCTAAAGGGAGGCTCATCAGAGCCCATTGAGGGTCGAGTACAGAGGTCAGTGGATGGATTGGATTCGTCTCCGAAAAACCACAGGTTCCCAAAGCCTATCACGGCTGTGGGCGTCCGGGGGACGATGCCCGCAAAGGTTCAGGCATTCGTAACCAGGTTGCGGCGGACATTCAGGAAGTCGGCGGCGGCGCTGTCGCGCAGGGGGTGCAGCCCTTCATGAACCCGCTTCCGGCCGGCGACCCAGACGTTTCTCAGCGCCGAAGTCCGATGGCTGCCGAACACATGGGCGGACAGCATGTCGCGCGCGGGCAGCCCGGCCAGGGCTACGTGCAGGGGGTCCAGCTCCACCAGATCCGCCTGCTCGCCGGGCGCCAGGCCGGCCACGGGGCGGCTGCTGGCCTGGGCGCCGCCCGCCACCGCCGCCAGGGTCATGGCCGTGGCGACGTGGGGCTGCGCGGCTTCGGCCATCACGTTGCGTTGCCGCGTGGTCAGGCGCAGGCCGTATTCCAGCCATTGCAGCTCTTCAGCGGCGTTGACGGTGGCGTGGCTGTCCGACCCCACGCCCCAGCGGCCGCCGCCCTGGCGCCAGTGGGCCATGTCGAAGAGGCCGTCGCCCAGATTGGCTTCCGTCGTGGGGCACAGGCCGGCGACGGCGCCGGTACGGGCGGCATCCAGCGTCTCGTCGGGGGTCATATGGGTAGCGTGGACCAGACACCAGCGCGGTCCCACCGGCGCATTTTCCAACAGCCAGCGCACGGGAGGCAGGCCGCTCCAGGCGATGCAGTCCTCGACTTCCTTGGTCTGCTCCGCGATGTGGATGTGGATGGGCGCGGTGGCATCCAGCGCGTCCAGGCCAGCTAGCACGTCGGTCAAGGTCGCTGGCGGGACGGCGCGCAGGGAGTGAGGGGCCAGGCCCAGTCGCGCGCCCTGGGCGTCGCAGAAGGGTTTAAGGGTGTCCAGCAGCCGTAGCATGGCAGCCGTGTCGTGCAGGAAGCGGCGCTGGCCATCGTTGGGCGCGGCGGCGCCGAATCCGCCGGTCTGGTAGAGCACGGGCAAGAGGGTCAGACCCATGCCCGTGCGCTCCGCCGCGCGCAGGATGGCCATGGCCATTTCCGGCAGGGGCGCATAGGGCCGCCCCTGGGGATCGTGATGCAGATAGTGGAATTCGCAGACGCTGGTATAGCCGGCTTCGAGCATCTCGATATAGAGCCAGGTGGCGATGGCTTCGACCTCGGCGGGGCCGATCCGGCTGGCGCAGCGGTACATCAGGTCGCGCCAGCTCCAAAAGCTGTCGGCCGCCTGGGCGCGGTACTCGGTCAAGCCGCAGAAGCCACGCTGGAAAGCGTGGGAGTGCAGGTTGGGCATGCCGGGGATGAGAGGGCCCGTGGCGCGGACTTGGCCCGGCAGGGGTCCCACGCCGGCGCGCACCTGGGTCAGGCGGCCTTGCGCGTCCCAGGCCAGGGCGACATCGCGGGCCCAGCCGTCGGGCAGCAGGGCATCGGCGGCCCATAGAGTGTTTGCTTGCGTCATAGGGCTACTCATCGCTTGGGTGCGAGCATGTCGAAGGCGACGACGATCAAGCCGGTACGGCCACTGGCGCCGGCGCCAGCGTTGGCGGCATTCGGGATCTGGTTCTCGGAATTTGGTGTGTCCGTCCGGGATCGCACTTGCAGCGTTTGTGAGGAATCCGCCCACCACAGGCCGGCACCCGATGGCAGCATGTGCCGAGCGCCATCGGCGGCCACGACTTCCCATTCGCTGCCCACGGCCAGCACCAGTCCGTGCGTAATGGCAGGCAAGTCGGCAGGCAGGTCGCCGGTCTGTTCCACCACCGCTACTGTCGCGTTGACACTGCCCCGCCGGCTCATGACGTTGAAATCCTCGGACGGGCCGCCTTGCAATGCGCAGTCGATGTCCACGTCGCCGGAGAAGGCAAAGGGCGCCAGCGGCGTGGTCAACGCGTGCGCGTCCGCGGGCGCGTTCACCGCCGCATCCGCATCCGCGGCAAAGCTGCCACGCAACAGCACGCCCGGACCGCTCAGCAAGGTAATGACCCGATCGATGCCGGCGAAACGGGAGAAGGGGCCGTCCGCGTCGATGCGGGCGACGCTGATCCGCCAGAGGAAATCGTCGACACCCGCGCCAGGAGGCCAGCTGACAACTTCGCGGGTCAGGCCGCCGCCGTTCTTCCACGGCTGGGCGGGCACGTCGGACAAGCGGAAAAATACAGGATCAACCACGTTTCAACACTGCCTGTAGAAATTCGCGCGTACGCGCCTCGACCGGCGCCGTGAAGATCTGGGACGGCGGTCCGGCTTCGATGATGCCACCGTGGTCCATGACCACCACCACATCCGCCACTTCCTGCGCGAAGGCCATTTCGTGCGTGACGACCATCATGGTCATGCCTTCGGTCGCCAGCATCTTCATTACCTTGAGGACCTCGCCGACCAGCTCGGGGTCCAGCGCGGAGGTGGGCTCGTCGAACAGCATGACTTGCGGCCGCATCGCCAGGGCGCGCGCAATGGCGACGCGCTGCTTCTGGCCGCCCGACAGGCTGGCGGGCATGGCGTCGGCCTTGTGCTCCAGGCCGACTTTCTCCAGCAAGGCGCGCGCTTCGCCCTCGGCCTGTTGGCGCGGCGTGCCGCGCAGCTTGCGGGGGCCCAGCGTGATGTTGTGCAGCACGTTCAGATGGGCGAACAGATTGAAGGACTGGAACACCATGCCGACTTCTTCGCGCAGCTTGTTCAGCTCGCTATCGGGCAGCATGCTGCCTTCCTCCAACAGCGCGCGGCCACAGATGTCAATGCTGCCGCCCTGGGCCAGTTCAAGGCCGTTGCAGCAGCGCAGCAAGGTGCTCTTGCCGGATCCGCTGGGGCCGATGACCACGACGACCTGGGAGGGCAGCACGTCCAGGTCGATGCCGCGCAGCACCAGGTTGTCGCCGTAGGCCTTGACCAGGCCCCGAATGCTGACCATCGGGGTGATAGGTTGATCGTTCGCGCTCATTGCACCATCCCTCCCGCGCGCAGCCGCAGCTCGATGCGCCGCAGCACGTATGTCGTGACGCCGGTCAATATGAAATAGATCACCGCGATGGCCAGGTAGACTTCAAGCGAGCGATAGGACACCGAAATGATCTTCTGGCCTTCGTGCATCACGTCCTGAATGGTCAGCAAGGACACCAGCGCGGAGTTCTTGATCAGCGCGATGAACTCATTGCCGAGCGGCGGGATCATCCGCACGAAGGCCTGGGGCAGCACCACGCTGGTCATGGCCATGTGGCCGGGCATGCCCAGCGATCGGGCCGCCTCGACCTGCCCGCGGTCGATGGACTGGATCGCTCCCCGCACGATCTCGGAGACGTACGCGCCGCTGTAGATCGACAAGCCGATGACGCCGCAAACGAAGGCGGGCAGCTGGATGCCAAACTGCGGCAAGCCGAAGAACAGGATGAACAGCTGCACCAGCAGGGGCGTCCCGCGGATGACGGCCACGTAAGCGGAGCACAGGCCATAGACCACGCGGCGGCGCGGTTCCAGGCGGCCTATGCCCACCAGCAGGCCGATTACACAGCCGAGCAACAGCGACACGGAGACGATTTCTATCGTCACCGCGGCGCCCCGGAGCAGGTCGGGCCAATTGGCCCAGACCGGGGAAAAATCAAGATCCATTCATTGCCTCAAGACAGACTCGGTGGCCGGCTCAGCGGATGTCGCCGGCGTCACTTCAATTGCTGAACCACTTCTTCACGATGGCGTCGTAGGTGCCGTCGGCCTTCAACTGCACCAGCGCCTTGTTCAGCGCGGCGGTGAGTTCGGGCATGTCCTTGCGCACCGCCATGCCGTAGGCTTCAGTCGTCAGCGGTTCGGGCAGGACCTTGAGGCCGCCGCGGGTGCGGACGTACTGGTAAGCGGCGGGCAGGCCGGTCACCGCGGCGTCGGCGCGGCCGATGGCGACCAGGTTGAACATCTGGTCGTTCTTTTCCACTTCCACCAGCTTCACGCCAGGGTAGGCATCCTTCAGGTAGCTAACGGACTTGGTGCCGACCTGCACGGTGACCTGCTTGCCGTCCAGGTCCTTGGCCGTCTTGATCGCCGTGTTGTCGGCCTTCACCATGGCGACCAGGCCGCCGGCATAGTAGGAGTCGCCGAAGTCGACCACCTTGCGGCGCTCGTCGGTGATGTAGATGGCCGAGACCGCCATGTCAAAACGCTTGGACACCAGACCGGGAATCAGGCCTTTGAAATCGATCTGAGTCCATTCGACTTTCTTGCCCATGGCCTTGGCCAGTGCTTCGGTCAACTCGATGTCGAAGCCGGTCATCTTGCCGTTTTCGACGTATTCCATGGGAGGGAAGGTGGCATCGGTGACCACGCGGATCACGCCCTGGTCGGCCAGGGCGGGCGCGGGCGCGGCGGCCCAGACGAGGGGAAACAAGGCCAGCGCGGCTTGCAGAACACGGCGACGAAGAATGGACATGAGAAGCTCCTGGGGATTGAAGATAAGTTGGGGACGGCCGGTCAAGTGATACTCAAAAGACGGGACACGCGCGCGGCGGCGACCACCACCATCTGCGTGAGTTCTTCCGCGCGCGGCACGCCACGCGCGGTCGGTGCCATCAGGGTCAGGCATCCGGCCAGACGCTGGCCGGGACCGAACAACGGCGCGCTGGCACCCCAGACGCCGTCGTCGACTTCATTCTGGCTGCGCGCATAGCCGGCCTTGCGGATGGCGGCCAGCGCGGCGCGGTCGGGCAAGGACGGATCGGCCGGGTCGTTCTGCCAGCTTTCGAGCAGGCTGTCGCGCCGCGCGGGCGGCAGATGGGCGAGCAGGCACTTGGCGGTGGCGCCTTTGCGCAAGGGCACGCTGCGGCCTTTCTCGAAGGAGCAGCGCAGGGCTTGCGGGCTTTCCAGCATGTCCAGGCAAATGGCGCGGTCATTCACTGGGACGATCAGGCCGACGCTCTCGTGCGACTGATGCACCAGGCGTTGCATGTCCATGCGGGCCATGTGAACCAGGCTGGAATTGGCGTCGAAGCCCTGGGCCAGTTGCAGCCCCATGGGACCCGGCGAATAGCTGCCTTCTTCCTCCTGCACGAAACCCCATTGCTTGAGCCGCGCCAACTGCCGGTAGAGCGAACTGCGCGGCAGGCCCGTGGCGTCAGCCAGTTGCTGCGCGGTGACGGGACCGTTCCATTGGGCGAGCGTGGCCAGCACCAGCAGGACGCGGTCTTGGGATGCGGGGGCGGCGGTGGATGAGGACATGGTGGATGCAGTATGGGATAGGACGGGATCGCAGACCAAGCTGATATTCCCATTGTGTGGGACTATAAGCGCACTTTTCGCATCTGGAGCATCGTCGGATTTATGCGGCTAAATCTCGGATATTTCGGCCTAATTTCATTATTTAGGGGAAACCCTGAGACTCGCATTTCGAACGCCAGTCCCATTCAATGGGAATCGATTCAAAAGTTGCACCAGTCCTGGGCGAAACATGCCGCGACATGGTGCGTGCACGCCTGGGATGGCGCGGATGGGAATAATTCTTGGTATCATCAGCGCCTGATTCTTTGAGCGGGCTGCTGATACGCGGCCGCTGCCGATTTATCCGCCAGACGCACGCCGCCAGGGTGCTGCCACCATGTCGACCGCCACCCTCGAACGCCTCTACGTAGACAACCACGCCTGGCTTTGCCTGTGGTTGCGCCGCCGGCTCGATTGCGGCGATGAAGCCGCCGACCTGGCGCAGGACACCTTCCTGCGGGTGCTGCGCAAACCCGAGGAACTGCCTGGCCTGCGCGAGCCGCGCGCCTACCTGACCACCATCGCGCGCGGGCTGCTCAATGATTATTGGCGGCGCCGGTCGCTGGAGCAGGCCTGGCTGGAAACGCTGGCGGCGCTGCCCGCGGATTTCGATGTGGCGCCGGAGCGGCTGGTGGCCATGCAGCAGACTCTGCATCAGCTCGACGCGATGTTGTCCGGGCTGGCTGCCAAGGCCCGCCAGGTTTTCGTGCTGTCGCAGCTGGAAGGCCTGACCTACGTCGAGATCGCCACGCGCATGAAGCTGAGCGACCGCACCGTCAAACGCTATATGGCCCAGGGCTTCGAGCTCTGCCTGGCCCTGATCGACTGAAACCATGTCCGCGTCCGGTGCCGCGCCCACCCCCGATCACGCCGTCATCCGCGAGGCCGCCCGCTGGCTGGTGCGCCTGCACTCCGGCGAGGCCGGCCCCGAGGACCATGCCGCCTTGCAACGTTGGCGCCAGGAGCGCGCGGAAAACGAACTGGCCTGGCAACGCGCCGAGCGCCTGAGCGAACGGTTCGGGGCGCTGCCGCCCATGGTCGGCGTGCCAGTCCTGACGCGCCCGACCGGGGTGAACCGCCGGGCCGTGATGAAGACGTTGGCGGCCTTGGGCATCGCGGTGCCCGCGGCGTGGCTGGTCTACCGGCACGGGCCGGCATGGCGTGACGGTGCCGACGGCTACCGTACCGCCGTGGGCGAGCACCGCGATGTGATGCTGGCGGACGGCAGCCAGGTGCAGCTGAACACGGACACGTCGCTGGACGTCCGCTATAGCGACAGCAGCCGGCTGGTGAGCCTGCGTGACGGGGAAATCTATGTGCGCACCGCCCCCGACAGTCCGGCCCTCGCGCGGCCTTTCCTGATCGATACGGCCGCGGGGCGCCTGCGGGCCCTGGGTACCCGCTTCGTCGTCAGGCAACTTGGGGATGAGGCAACCGCCACGACACTATCGGTGCTGGAGCATCGGGTGGAAGTCACCTTGCGGAACGACGGCGCGCGCCGCATCTTCGACGCGGGCCATACCATCCGATTCACGGCAGCCGGCTTCGGCTCGGTGCGCGCCGTGGCGCGAACGGAGAACACCAGCCAACTCGATGCGCCTGGCTGGACGCATGGCGCGCTGGAAGCCGACAACATGCGGCTGGATGCGTTCCTTGCCGAGTTGGCGCGCTATCGCCCGGGCATCGTGCGTTGCGATCCCGCGGTGGCGGGCCTGCGCGTATCGGGAGTCTTCCAGCTTGCGGATACCGATCATGTGCTGGCCGTCGTGGGCCAGACCTTGCCCGTGCGCGTCGTTCGCCGTACCGGATATTGGGTGACGGTGACCACGCCGCAAGCGTGATGGCAGTTTCTTTTGGTTTCATTTTCTGTACCCCCGGCGTGTCCCTTTTGGGATCGCTCGCGCGGCATAGGGGACATCAACGTACCTTATGCAACGGGAGAATGGAAAGTGGGATCGGCAGAACACCAGCCGCGCGGAGCGCGCGTCCCCGGGACCGCCACGGCGCGCTACGCCTTGACGGCCCTGACGGCATTGACGACGTGCGCGCTGGCCGGCGGCGCGCTGTACGTTTCCCAGGCCAGCGCTCAGAGCGCGCCCCAGGCCGCCCCGCGGACGTTCTCGATTCCGGCCGGGTCATTGGCCCAGGTGCTCACGGCATATGGGAAAGCCAGTGGCGTCACGGTGTCGTTCCGCCCTGAAGACGTGGCCGGGATGAACAGCGCCGGCTTGCAGGGAAACTTCACCGTCGCTCAAGGCCTGCAACGTCTGTTGGCCGGCACCAGCCTGACAGCCGTCCCGCAGTCCGGCGAGGGATACGTGGTGCGCGCGCCGGCGGCACCGGGGGCACCAGCATCCGGGACAGATGCAGGCAGCAGCGCGGCGGCCGGGACCAGCGCGGCGTCGCCCGCGGCGGCCGCGTCCGGCACCGGCTCCACCCTGGAAGCGATCCAGGTCAGCGGCAGCTGGCTCGGCACGGGCTTGCAGAACAGCGTGCAGAGCTTCGGCGGCGCGCGCACCCTGTTGCGCCAGGAAGATATCGCCGACAGCGGCGCGTCCAGCGTGGGCGACGTCCTGCGCCGCGTGCCTGGCGTGCAGATCAGCGGCAGCACCAGCGCCACAGGCAGCTCCGTTGGCCTGCATGTCGGGATCCGTGGCTTGAACCCGCGCAATTCCTTCCGCACCACCATGCTGATCGACGGCATTCCGATGGCCATGGCGCCGTACGGGCAGCCCAACCTGGTGATGTCGCCCATCAGCCTGGGTAATCTGGAGTCGATCGACGTGGTGCGCGGCGGTGGCGCGGTGCGTTACGGGCCGCAGAACGTCGGCGGCATCATCAACTTCAAGACGCGCGCCATCCCCACGGATAGCGGCCTGACCGCCGATGCGTCGGCGCGCTACAACGTTTTCAGCAAGGGCGGCACCAACACGCAGTACACGACCTTCCTGGGCACGCAGATGGACAACGGCCTGGGCCTGGCGCTGCTGTACTCGGGCATGGACGGCCAGGACTGGCGCGACGCCAGCCATGACCGCTACAACGACATCGCCTTGAAATGGCGCTATGAACTGACGCCGTCGTCGGAGATCTACGGCAAGTTCTCGCACTACGACGTGAAATCCGTGACACCGGGCGGCCTGACGCCGGCGCAGTACCGCGACGATCCTTTCCAGAACACGCGGCCCGCGGACTATTGGAAAGGACAGCGCGACCAGGTCGACGTGGGCTACCTGAACACCATTTCGGACACGCAGGAGTTCGAGGTGCGCGTCTACCACTACGACAGCTCGCGCGAAAGCAAGCTGATCAACGAGGCGCAGAAACGCTACGACTTCCAGCCCCGCAACAATCAGGTGCTGGGCATCGAGCCACGCTACACCCAACGCATCGAGTGGGGCCCGACCACGCACGATGTCACCGTGGGCTATCGCTACATCCACGAAAGCGGGCAGGACAAGCGCTACGGCGAGTTGTTTTCCAACGGCGCCCGCACCGCCAGGACGCTGTTCGATAACAGCACCAGCGCCCATTCCATCTACATCGATGATCGCATCGCGTACGGCAACTGGCGCGTGACCCCCGGCGTGCGCTATGAAAACATCGACAGCACCCGCGAGCCCAGCGGTACCACGGACAGCACGTCCTACAAGGTCCACAACAGCAAAGGCCTGCCTTCGCTCAACCTTGCCTACCTGGTCAGCCCGGACCTGACGCTGTACACCAACTACAGCACGTCCTTCGGCGCGGTGCAGTACACGCAATTGAACTCGATGTCGGACGCCAATCCGCTGAAGCCCGAGATCGCCAAGACGATCGAGGCCGGCCTGCGCTACAGCGGCGAGCAGGTGCGCACCGAGCTGACCGTCTTCAACCTGCGTTTCGATAATCAGATCCTGTCCATCCCGGGTACCAATCCGGCGGTGTTCCGCAACCTGGGCGCGACCACGCACAACGGCGTGGAGTTCGCGGCGGACTATGACTTCGACCGGTCCGGCCCGCTGGCGGGCTTGAACGTGTACGCCAACTACACGTATGTGCGGGCCATCCAGAAGTCCGGCGACGATAGCGGCAAGGACGTGCCGTTCTATTCGCGTCAGACAGGGACGGTGGGCGGCCGTTATACCGTGAAGCAGTGGGCCTTCAACCTGTTCACCACCGCGCAGAGCAGCCAGTACTCCGATACCGCCAACACGGTGCAGGAGTCCGCCGATGGGATCAACGGCAGGGTGCCGGGCTTCAGCGTGTGGAACGCGCAGGTCAGCTACAAGCTGCAAAGCCGCCCGCGCACGGAGATCCAGTTCGGTGTGAACAATCTGTTCGATCGCCGCTACTACACGCGCAACGTGGACAGCGATGGCGGCCGCATGGTCGGCGCGCCCCGCATGGTCTACGTGCAGGCCCGCGTCGCCTATTGATGGCGCGTTGAGGCATGCGCAAACTGTGGCTGTCGTGCCATCGGTGGCTGGCGCTGAGCCTGGGCTGGGTGCTGATCGTGTCGGGCCTGACAGGCGCCGCGCTGGTGGTGCTGCGGCCTTTGGACCAGTGGTTTCATCCCGAGCTGTTCGTGGCCGCGACGCCGGCTTGTTCTGCTCCGCTTGCGTGTGAGCCAGGCGCCGGCGGCGCCGTAGCCGTCGCCGTCGCGCGGCCGCTCGTCTCTCTGGAACACGTAAGAGCAAAGCTGGCCAGCGAGTTCGGGCAGCAGGCATCGTTCTCATTCCGTCCGGCGCGCGCACCGGACGAAACCCTGCAAGTGCTGGTGCGCGGCAAGTGGCGCGGAACCGTTTTCATCGATCCGGCGTCCGGCGCGGAGCAGGGCAGACGTGGTGAGCATGAAGGTGCGGTGGCGCTGCTGTATCGCCTTCATAGCGCCTTATTGCTGGAGCAGACCGGCAAGGCCGTGCTGGCATGCGTGGCCCTGGCCTATGTGCTGTTGATGGTGACGGGGCTGATGCTGTGGTGGCCGCGCAAATGGCCGCCGTCATTGCGGGTAGTGTTGCACAAGGGTCTGTTGCGCGCCTTGTTCGACGTACATCGGACGGGTGGCGCGCTGTTGGCGCTTGGGCTTTGTGTCTGCATAGCCAGCGGGGCCTACCTGGCCTGGCGGCCCATCGGGGGATGGATCAGCGCGGCCAGCGGTGTGCCGCGCGTAGTTGCACCGAAATTGCCGGAACTACCGTCAGGCGCGGCATTGAATGGTGTCATGCCTGGCGAGCCCTTGCCGCTGGATACGCTCGCCGCCAGGGCCCAGTCCGCGTTTCCGGATGGCCGGATCGACTTGATCCAATACACCCCGCGGCTGGATCGTCCGCTGACGGTGCGCCTGCACGTGCCGGACGATCCGCATCCGAACGGCCGGTCGACCGTCTGGCTCGACCCGCGCGACGGCGCGATTCTGGCACGCGTGCGCTGGAGTGACCTGGATCCCGGCACCCGCATCAACTCCGTCGTCTACCCCTTGCATACCGGAGAGCTTGGCGGCCTGGTCTGGCAGGTTTGCGTTGCCGTGTTGGGCGTGGCGCTGGGTGGCCTTGGCATCAGCGGCCTGTGGCTGTGGCTGCGCCGACGCGGCGCGAGGGCGGGTGCCGGCGCTGGGCGCCCCAGCGGCGTGCGCCCCTAACGCGTCGCGGTGGGGAAGCGCAGGCCCGTCAAGGCTTCGCTGACGACCCACAGCCGCGCAGCGGCGACGGGATCGACCGCATGCTCGGCCACGCCACGGGTGCGCACGCCGACATTCGTCGTGTCCACGTCGGCCGGCGCCAGTTCGGCCACATCGACGTCTTCGCAATAGAGGCCGCCCAGGCCGTCGAGCTGGGGATGGACGGCGCACCAGACCTGGGTCGCGGCGCCCTGGGCGACGGTTTTCTTGCCATTGGCGGGGTCGATGACCGGGCGGCCCTTGGCGTCCAGGGCGCCGAAGGTCTTCAGGTCCTCCTTGCTCAGATGCTTGACAAGGTCGGTGACGATGCCGCCGGGATGCACGGAAAAAGCCCGTACTCCCGCCTCGCGCCCACGGCGGTCCAGCTCCATGGCGAACAGGGCGTTGGCCGTCTTTGACTGGCCATAGGCCGCCCAACGGTCGTAGGCGCAACGGGCAAACGCCAGGTCATCGAAGCGCACGGGCGAAAAGCGGTGTCCCCGCGACGACAGCGCGACCACGCGCGCGTCACCGGCGGCGGACAGGGCCGGCCACAGTTTGCCGGTCAGGGCGAAGTGCCCGATGTGGTTGACGGCGAACTGCATCTCCAGGCCACGCGCATCGCGTTGCAGCTCGGGCAGAGCCATGATGCCCGCGCTAAGCATCAGGATGTCCAGCGCGCGGCGCTCGGCCAGGAACCGTTCGGTAAATCGGTCCACCGTTCGGGTATCGGCCAGATCCATGGACCAAACTTCAGCATTCGGGATGGCAGAGAGGCGTTCACGCGCCTTGGCTTCGTCACGCGCCGGCACGATCACGCGCGCGCCGGCCTGGGCCATGACACGCACGGCTTCCAGGCCAAGGCCGGAATAGCCGCCGGTCACGATGGCGGTGCGGCCGGTCAGGTCTATGCCCGCCATGACGTCGGTGGCGGTGGTGGCGGCGGTGAATCCGGAGGGCAGGGGTTTTTGGATAGGGGTCACTTGGCGCAGCATGGATGGACTCCTGTATGTCGGGACTGCAAAGGGAATTACTGGAATGCCACGAGAGTTTGCGCTAAAGTCGCCGAACGATTAATGCTGTCCAGTACGATATTCATGCTCGATCGTTCAGAAATTCCCGGCGACCCGCTCTCCGACCTGATTCGCCTGGCGGCCGCGCGGCCCACATATTCCGGCGAGATGCGGGCGAGCGGAAGCTGGGCCATCCGCATGCCGCGGCCCGAAGGGCTCAAGTTCTTCGCCATCCTGCATGGGCGCGTGTGGCTGCAGTTGCGCCGCGATGAACCGGCCGTGCAGATGCAGGCCGGCGACGTGGCCATCATGTACCTGCAACACGACTTCCTGCTGGCCAGCGACCTCGATGCCCCTGAACGCGATGCGGCCGAAATCTATGTCCCGCCCAAGCCGCGCCATTCCAGCGTCACCTTGGGTGATGGATCGGAATTTCATATGTTGGGAGGCCACGCCTTGCTGGACGCGGAGTGCGGCCAGTTGCTGGCCGCGGCCTTGCCGCCGTTGATACACCTGGGCCAGGACGCCAGCGAAGCGCGCATGTTGCGCTGGCTGGTCGAGCGCCTGATCGAGGAACGCGCCGCTTGCGCCAGCGGCCACGCCCTGATGACGCAGCAACTTACCCAAATGCTGTTCCTGCAGACCTTGCGTCTGCATCTTGCGCGGGAAAGCAGCCTGTTGCCGGGATGGCTGCGTGCGATGACGGACGAGCGCTTGCAGCCGGCGCTGCGCTGCATCCACGACGAGCCGGGCCGGCCCTGGCAATTGGAGGAACTGGCACGCGCCGCGGCCATGTCGCGCACCACCTTCGCCGTCCGCTTCAAATCGGTGGCCGGCGTGTCGCCCATGGCTTACCTGACCAATTGGCGCATGCAGCTGGCCCGCCACGCCTTGAAGAACGATCCGCGGCCTTTCAGCTGCTGGATGGAAGAATTGGGCTACGCCAGCGAAAGCGCGTTCAGTCACGCCTTCAAGCGCACCACCGGGCTGTCGCCCGCGCAGTACCGGCGCGGCGCCGAGTAAATAGCGGGCGAACGCTGGCCCTTGCCTCGGGCCGGTTCCCTTACTTCGCGCCGGTCGGCGATTCCGCGTTGAGATCCGCGTAGCGCAGGTCGAATTCGTCCCGGGCATCCAGCTTCTTGCCTGCGAACGCCCCCGCGGCTTGCAGCAGGTCGATGGTCTTCTGCTGGCCGGCTACCAGGCCGGCCAGGCCGGGAACGGATCCCGCGCCCTGACTGTCCAGCACTTTGCGCGCGTCGTCGGGTTTCAATCTTTGATCGGCGATCAGATAGCCTTGCAGCCACTTGTCCTGATTGTCGTTACGCCACAGCGTGGCGCGATACCAGTGGACGACGTAGTCGCGGATCGCCGCCGCTTGGGCCGGATCGTTCAGCGCGGTCCTTGATGCGTAAAGATATTCCAGCCCCGTATTGGCGCCTGCCGCGTTGGGGAGGGAGCGGGCGCCGTCCCGTTCCGCCGTGGTCAGGTAGCGGCCACGGTCGGGCTGCTTGAGCACGGCGGCGTCGATCTGGCCCGACCTCAGCGCATCCGCGAATTCCGCGACACCCAGTTTCACGATGCGGACATCCTGGGCCGTCAAGCCGACCGATGCCAGGTTGCGCAGCAAAATCGCCTGCTGCGCGGTGCCTTCATTGACGGCGATGCGCTTGCCCTTGAGGTCCGCCAAGCCTTTGATGCCGGACGCGGGGGAGGTGGTGATGAGCGAACCGTCGCCCGCCGACACCACGGCGCCGACGATGACGACGTTGGCGCCGGAGAAATGCGCCAGGATGGGTGGCACGTCGCCGACAGCACCCACCTGCGCGGCGCCCGCGCGTATCGCTTCCAGCCGCAGGGGGCCACTGCTGAAGTTGGCGTAGTCGACCTTGGCAGCCAGGTTCTTGTCTTCGCCTGACAGGCGCAACAGCACCTGGACGTGGTTGGCGTCGTCCGCGACAACGATGCGGATGCCGGGCGGCACGGCTTGGGGCAGGGGGGTGCTGCCCAGTACTGCCTGGGCCTGAGCCTGGGCGGGCGCTGCGCCCGCCGCAAGCAAGGCGGCCAGGGGCGTCAGTGCGGAAAGGATAAGGGTGGCGCGGCGCTTGGGCTGCACGGAAGAGCGGTTCATGGGGAATACGCCAAGGTAAGAACGTCAACAAAAACAACGTCAGGGATCTTTCGGGTCAGGCAAGGGCGATCGCATCGGCGTCGAGCAAAGGCAGCGCGGTTGCGCCGCGGCTGACGCTGTCCGTGCTGGCGCTGACGCCCAACTGGGTCAGGATCCGCGTCCTTAGCGTCGCCTGCCCATCGTCCGCGCCGGCGCCCGCGGGAACCGGGCAGTCCAGGCTCAGCTTGCCCGCTTCCAGGACGATGATGCGATTGGCCAGCAACAGCGCTTCATCGACGTCATGGGTGACGAACAGCACCGCCGGCGTATGGCGCTCACACAACTGCAGCAGCAGTTGCTGCATGCGCAGCCGGGTCAAGGCGTCGAGGGCGCTGAACGGTTCATCGGCCAGGATGAATCGGGGATCGCGCACCAGGCCGCGGGCCAGGGCCACGCGTTGTTGTTCACCGCCGGACAGCATGCGCGGCCAGGCCCGTTCGCGGCCAGCCAGTCCCACTTCGGCCAGCGCCGCGCGGGCCCGCGTGTCAGCGTCCCGCCCGAGCGCGCCCAGCTTGACGTTGTCCAGGATGCGCAGCCAGGGCAACAAGCGGGAATCCTGGAACAACACCGCGCGGCGTGCCGGCACCGCGATGTCACCGGTACCGGCCGTGCCCTGGTCCAGGTGGGCGAGGGCGCGCAGCAAGGTACTCTTGCCCGAACCGCTGCGCCCGAGCAACGCCAGGATCTCACCGGAAGCGATACGCAGGTCCACGTTGTCGAGAATCAAGCGGTCGCCGAAGCGGCGCGTCAAGCGCCGGACGCTGACGTCACCACCCTGGTCACCGTCGCGCTCGGCCACGGCTACGCTATCGATAGTCGCCATGCCAGCACCTTCTTCTGTAATGCGCGTATCAGCGCGTCCGTGCCGAATCCCAGGATGCCGTACACGATCAGCCCGGCGATCACGATCTCCATCTGGCCGTAGATCCGCGCCTGCGTGATCATGTAGCCGATGCCGCTGGTGGCATTGATCGTTTCTACCACCACCAGCGCGGTCCATGCATGCGTGGCGGCCAGGCGCAGCCCGACGAAGAAGCCTGGCGTGCAACCGGGAATCACGATGTAGCGCAGGAATTGCGCGCGGGTCAGCGTGACGGACTCCGCCAATTCGACGTAGCGCAGGTCGATGTCGCGCAAGGCCGCGTGCGTATTGATATAGATCGGCACCAGCACGCCCAACGCGATGATCACGATCTTCATCGTTTCGCCGATACCCAGCCACATGATGAATAGCGGGATCAACGCAAGATTCGGGATGGCGCGTTTCACCTGGATCAGGCCGTCGAACAACGCATCGCCAGGCCGTGAAAGCCCCGCCACCAGCGCCAGCAATACGCCGGCGACGATCCCATAGGCCAGTCCCAGTCCTGCCCTGGCCAGGGACACCAGCAGGTTGTCCTGCAGATATCCCGTGTGCAACATTTCGGCGAAGGCATCCAGGATCTGGCGCGGCGGCGGCAACTGATCCGGCTTTACCCAGCCCGCGCCGCTGACCAGGGCCCAGGCGGCCAGCACCAGCAGGGGCCCCAGCAGCTTTTGCCCTGGCAGATGCGGTTTGGGACGCAGTCCCGCTTGTACGGCCTGCGTCATCAGGCCGCCACGGCGGTGGCTTGCGCCGCGGCGCCGCGCGCCGGCGCCTGCCAGGCGGGGCGCGGCAATCCCAGATGTTCGCGCAGCGTGCTACCCGTGTACTCGCGGCGGAACAGCCCCCGTTTCTGCAATTCGGGAACGACATGGTCGACGAACGATTCCAGCGAGGTGGGCAGCGCCGGCGGAATCAGGTTGAAGCCGTCCGCCGCGCCATTGTGGAACCAGACCTCGATGTCGTCGGCGATCTGTTCCGGCGTCCCCGCCAGGATGCGATGGCCGCGGCCGGCGCTGAGCCGCCGCAACAGATGGCGCACGGTGATTCGTTCGTTCTGAGCGATTCCTTGCAACAGCGCGACGCGGCTCTTGAGATCGCCGGGGACGTCGTAGCTGGCAGGCAGCTCGAAGACGCGGTCCAGATCCGCCTCGCCATAGTCCAATCCCGTAATGCGATTGAGCTGGGCCAGGCCATAGGACGGAATGGTCAGCGATTCGAAGGTTTCCTGCAGCGCCAGGGCCTCGGCTTCGGTGCTGCCGACGAATACCGACAGGCCAGGCAATATCTGCACGTGATCGGGGTTACGGCCGTAGGCGCGCACCTTGTCCTTCACTTCGCGGTAGAAGGCCTGCGCGCCCGCAAGGTCGGGCTGCGCCGTGAAGATGGCCTCGGCATAGCGCGCGGCCAGGTCCTTGCCGAGGGTGGAGGATCCGGCCTGGAACAGCACCGGGCGACCCTGCGGTGTACGGGGTACCTCCAACGGTCCGCGCACCTGGAAATGCGGGCCGCGATGATCGACATGATGGATGCGCTGGCCATCCGCGAATATGCCGGCCTGCTTGTCGCCGACGATGGCGTCGTCCTGCCAGCTGTCCCACAGGCGGATCGCCACATCGATGAACTCGGCCGCACGGTCGTAGCGGGCCAGGGGATCCGGGTGGACGGGCACGCCGAAGTTGGCGGCGGCCGCGGCATTGGTGGTGGTGACGATATTCCAGCCGGCGCGGCCACGGCTCAGGTGATCGATGGTGGCGAAACGCCGGGCCAGGTTGTAGGGATCGTTGTATGTCGTCGATGCGGTGGCGACCAGGCCGATGTGCGTCGTCACAGTCGACAGCGCGGCCAGCAGGGTGGTGGGATCGAGGGCATCGAAGGGACGGTCTTCCGTGCGGTCCTTCAGCACCGGGTGATCGGCGAAGAAGATGGCATCCAGGCGGCCACGCTCGGCGATACGCGCCAGGTTGATGTAGTGCGACACGTCGGTAACCGCCTTGACGTCGGATGCGGGCAGGCGCCACGCCGCCTCATGCTGACCGATGTTGCGCAGGAAGGCGTTCAGATGCAGTTGTCGCTTGGGCTCGGTCATGATGGTCGCGCTGAGGAGGAGAAGTTCGCCATTTAGCATCCCGCCCGGAACGGCCGTCAAACAATCATCCGTAATGAAGTAATCCGCGCTGTAGCGCCATTGTCGGCCGCGGTAAAGCATAAGTTCATGCTCACGCGCTCAATTGAAGCCATGCCAGCAAACGGTTAGTTTTGCTTTCTACTTAACGCGGAACTCGCCGCGCGGATATTCATACACAAACTTCTTTTGGGCATCCCATGGCCACGCGCAAGCTGCATCTGAATCTGTTCATTTTCGACACCGGCCACCACGAGGCAGCGTGGCGTCTGCCCGAGGCCGATCCGCACACGAATATCGACATCAGCGCCTACCAGCGGCTGGCGCGCGCGGCGGAAGCCGCCAAGTTCGACTCCATCTTCCTGGCCGACAGCCCGGCCATCATGGGCGATCCCGGACGGCGTCCGACGGCGCGGCTGGACCCCACCATGATTCTTGCCGCGGTGGCGGCGGTGACGAGCAAGATAGGCCTGATCGCCACCGCGTCGACGACCTACAACGATCCCTTCAACCTGGCCCGGCGCTTCAGTTCGCTGGATCACATCTCGGCAGGGCGCGCGGGTTGGAACATCGTGACCACGTCAGCCCCGGACGCGGCGCGTAACTTCGGCCTGGACGCGCATCCCGCCCATGCCGACCGTTATGAAACGGCGGAAGAGTTCGTGCAGGTCGCCCTCAAGCTCTGGGATTCCTGGGAAGACGACGCCGTGATCGCCGACAAGGAGCAGGGCATCCACGCGCTGGCCAGCAAGGTGCGCCCCATCGCGCACGAAGGCAAGCATTTCCGGGTGCAGGGCCCGCTCAACGTGTCGCGCAGCCCGCAGGGACGGCCGGTGCTGGTGCAGGCGGGATCCAGCGAGGACGGCAAGGACTTCGCGGCCCGTTGGGCCGAGGCCGTCTTCACCGCGCAGACCAGCTTGCGCGACGCTCAAGATTTCTACGCCGACCTGAAGGCGCGGGCGCGCGCTTATGGGCGCGATCCGGACACCGTGAAGATCCTGCCGGGCATCGTGCCCATCATCGCGGATACCGAAGCCGAAGCCATCGAGCTGGAACGCACGCTCAATGGGCTGATCAATCCGCAACACGCCTTGGGGCAGATCGCCAAGACGCTGCAGATCGATCCCGCGCGCCTGGACCTGGACGCGCAGTTGCCGGATGACCTGCCCAGCGAGGCTGAAATCAACGGGGCCAAGAGCCGGCGCACCCTCATTGTCGAGCTGGCGCGGCGCGAACGCCTGACCGTGCGCGAGTTGATCCGGCAGCTGGGCGGAGGTCGGGGCCACTGGACCTTGGTGGGCACGCCATTGCAGGCGGCGGATGCCTTGCAGCATTACTTCGAGAACGGCGCCGCGGACGGCTTCAACATCATGCCGCCCGTATTCCCGTCCGGCCTTGACGTGTTTGTCGACAAGGTGCTGCCCATCCTGCGCGAGCGCGGACTGTTCCGCGAGGACTACACAGGACGGACCTTGCGCGACCACTACGGCTTGGCCAGGCCCGCCGTCGCGGCATTTTGAAACGGGATCTTGTAACCGTAGCAAGAATCGCTGGCCGCAAAGGCTACGGCGTACGCGGGTCCTGATACGGGTGGCGTACACCGTCCGTCCTGACGTCCCTCTGAAACTTACCTAGGTGCAATGCAGCACCCGGGCATCCCGTAAAAGCGCGGAGTAGGGGACTCGTCCTTCCCTCATCCCGCGCGCGTCCGCTGTTCCTCATCCCTCTTCACGACACCTGTTCGCCTTAGGCCGAGTTCTCAATTGGTCTGGTTGCATTTCGAACGAATCATGGAGCCCTCCTCCTGGCGTGGATTACCTACGCCCAAGGGGGATTCCGATACCGCTCGATACTGTAGGCCAGCTTATGAACAAGTTTCACAAGATTGTCTGGAGTGTTTCCCGGCAGCAATACATCGTTGCCTCGGAACTTGCACAGGGCAAGACAAAATCAAAAACCTCCTCGCCCACGACAAGCACGAAGGTCACCGCGCGCACGCTGCGCCGTGGCATGGTCCTGGCAACCCTGGCCGCGAGTATCGCCGGCCCCGGCCTGGCCATGGCGTCGAGCTGCAAGACGGGCACCGCGGGCCAGGGCGCGCCAGTGGGCGGTCAATGTGCCATCGCTGACTACAACCCGCCGGTCAGCGCGGACGGCGCCGGCGGCGCGGTGGTGAATCACGGGCAGACCGTTACCTTGCATGGCACGTCGGTGGTCGGCACCGGCTACAGCGGCAACACCACCGTGCCGGCGACATCGGTCAACGTCGTATCCGGCACCTTCGCTTCCAGCGGGTTGGTGACCGGCGCGCAGAACGTCACCGTCAGTGCGACCAATCCGGCCACGGGCACCAACGTCGTCTATCGCACCTATGATTCCGCGGCACTGACGGATCAGTCCAACCTGGCCACCCCCGTCCAGCAATTCGAGGACGTCAGCGGCGATATGTATTTCCACGCGTCCCTGGGCCGTGTGGACGCGACCGGCGGCACCTTGAACGTCAACCTGGGCGCCACGCCCACCGGCTCGCCGTCGTCCAACAGCATTCTGATGGTCTCGAAGCAGACCTACCTGACCTCGGCGGATGGCAGCGGCAATGCCGACAGCCGCGTCGTCTGGCGTTCGCGCAATGCCATCGACATGGGCATCGACCCGGGCCTGCCCACGCCCGACGTCAATACCGGACAGCTGACCGTGCAGGTGCCAGTCACCACCTACGCGGGCACGGTGGCTTTCAACGGCGTCAACTACACCGTCACCAATGCCGCGCAGCTGGCCGCGTACAACGACGTGCTGGTGGCCGCCTTGAAAGACGGCACGCTGGCATCGCAACAGGCCTATGACGCCGCGTTCGCGCAGGCTTACACCACCGTCGACACGCCCGTCACGTACACCACCAACACCACAACGGGCGACCTGGTGCGCGCGCCCAATGGCGACCGCTATGCCATCCTGGCTACCGGCCGCAACGGTTCAGCGGTGATCGCCGCGGGCGGACAGATCGACATCACTCGCGCCTCCGGGGCGGTCAAAGTGACCGATGGTGCCACCGCGACCAACCATGGCGTCCTGTCCGGCAATGTGATCGAGCAGGTGGTGCGCGTCACCAGCGGCGGGCGTTTCGTCAATGCGGCCAACGGCGTCGTGTCCAGCGGCTACCTGGCCGGCGACAAGCTGGACACCGCCACGGCAGATACCTTCTACTACACCGGTTCCGGCATCATCGCTTCCGGTCGCGATACCACGGTGCAGAACAGCGGCGTGATCAATGTGGCGGGCTTCGACTACACGGGCAACACGTCGGTCGGGCTGGGGTTGTCACGCGGCGCCAGCGGCAACAACGACGGCGCCATCAACGTGGGGGTCAATCCGGGCTACGTGACCACCGTCGTGGGTGTCAACGTCAGCGGCGGCAGCAGCTTCACCAACGGCGCGGATGGCACCATCTACATCGGCCGCGCCGCGCAATACACGCTGGCCGACGCGGTGGCCGACGTGGCGATTTCCGGGCCCACGTACGGCGTGCGCATCATGGACACGGGCGACTCCGCCATCAACGACGGCCGCATCGTCATCGGCAGCCAGGCGCAGGGCGCGGTGGGCATGTATTCCACCGCGCCAGTGCGGTCGCTGCTGCTGAACAACGGCACCATCGACGTCACCGGCGGCGCTGCCGGCACGCCCCTGGCGAATATCGCCATGATGGCGGACGACAACGGCGCGGCGGGGACGGGCGCGGTGGTGCGCAATGCGGGCACGATCAACCTTACCGGCGTGAACGGCGTGGGCCTGCTGGTCAATGCCGATCCCGGCCTTGCCGCCAATGCGGAGTCGACGGGAACGATCAATGTTGACGGCGGCGCCGACACGGCGTCGGGCACCCGCAATTTCGGCGTGTGGGTCAACGGCGCCCAGGGTGTCGCACAGGTCAGCGGCGCCATCAACCTGACCGGTACGGGCGGGATCGGCGTCTTCGCGCAGAACGGCGGCACCATCAATGTTGACGCGGGCGCCGTGCCGGCTTTCCTGGCCGGCACCAACCAGATCGGCTTCTATGCGGCGGGGGCCGGTTCCAGCATCAATGTCAACGCCAGCGTGTTGTCGGTGGCAACGGACGGATCCACGCTGTTCCGCGTGGCCGATGGCGCGGCCTTCACGGGGGCGTCGACGGCGGGCGCACTGGACATCACGGTCGCGGGCAGGGACGCCAGAGGTGTCGTGGCCACCGGCATGGGCACGACCCTGTCCACCGGCACGTCCACCTACCGCGTCACGGGGGCGGCGGGGAATGCGGGCGGCGCGGTGGCCATCGTTGCCGAAGGCGGGGCGACGGGAACCATCGATGCGGGCACCACCATCCTGCTGTCCAATGCGGGCGCCACCGCCGGCATCGTCGACGGGCAGGCGCATGACCTGACCGGCGCCGCCATCGGTTGGCCCGTGGCGACCACCTTGACCAGCAACGCCGTCATCCAGTCGGATACCGATGGCGCCGTGGGGTTCGTCGCGCGCAACCTGGGCACCTTGATCAACAATGCCGACATCACGTTGACGGGCATGGGCTCCACGGGGGTGATCGTCGGTCCCCAGGGCGTGGTGAACAATACCGCCACCATCCGCGTGGCCAACGGCAATGGGGCCCTGGTGCAGGGGGCCCAGGCGCGCCTGGTCAACAACGGCACCATACGCGCCGACGATGGCGTCGCCGCGGTGCACCTGACCGGCGCGGGCGCGTCGGTGGCGTTTTCGGGTAGCGGCCTGATCCAGGCCGGCGGTACGGCGGACGGCATTCTGCTTGACGAGACCGCCGTCAATGGCAGCGTCACCGGTACCGCCGGCACGATCGTCATCGAAGGCAGCGGCACCGCCTTGAACAACCGCGCCGCGGGCGGCACCATCGCGCTGATGAATACGTCTGTCCGCACCCTGGGCGACGGCGCGGCGGGGATCGGATCGTCGGGGCAGAATGGCGACATCATCCTGTCCGGCGGCACCGTCAGCACGGCCGGCGTCAGGGCGCTGGGCATCTACGTCAGCAGCGCCGGACAGTTGCAGCTGACGGACACCACCGTCACGACGCTGGGCGATGGCGCGCATGGGATCATGCTCGACAGCGGCGCCACCGCGGTGTTGTCGGGCGGCACGGTGTCGACCCAGGGCGTCGGCGCGGCGGCACTGCATGTCGAAGGGCCCGCCGGCGCGGGCACGGTGACCGGCACCACGCTGACCAGCGCGGCGGGCGCGGGCGCCGAGGTCAACGCGGGCGGTACCTTGACCCTGCGTAACGCGGCCACCACGGGAGCGACCGCGGGCCTCGCCATTACTGATACCTTGGGCAATGGGCAGGTGTCCTCGATCACGGTGGCGGGCGGCACGCTGGCCGCCACGGCGGGCAATGCCATCCAGATCACCGGCGCGCAAGCCAACATCGTCCTGAGCAACGCCGTCAACGTCACCGCGTCGTCGGGCACCTTGCTCAACCTGAGCAATGCCAGCGTCGTCACGTTCACCGCGCAAGGGGTGGCGCTGAATGGCGACCTGATCGCCGACAGCAGCAGCCGTGGCGTGGTCAACCTGAACCAGGGCTCCATCCTGACGGGCCGCATCGATCCGCTGGACGTCAACATTGACGCGAGCAGCACCTGGAACGTGACCGGCAGTTCCGTGGTCAACAACCTGTCCAACGCGGGTCTGGTGGCCTTCGTGGCGCCGACGGGCGATCCCAGGCAGGCGGGCAGCTACAAGACGCTGACGGTGTCCAACTACGTCGGCAGCAACGGGACGATCGCCTTGAACACCTGGCTGGGTGGCGACGGCTCGCCGTCCGATCGGCTGATCGTCAACGGCGGCAGCGCCACCGGCGCCACCGCGCTGCGCATCACCAACACCGGTGGCAGTGGCGCATTGACCACCGGTGACGGCATCAACGTGGTCGCCGTGACGGGCGGCGGCACCACCGCGCCGGGCGCTTTCCGGCTGGCCGGGCCAGTGCAGTCCGGCGCCTATGAATACCTGCTTTATCGCGGTGGCAGCGCCAATCCGGACGACTACTACTTGCGTTCCAATCTGCTGGATCCGGGGGCCACCGGCGGCAATAACGGCGGCGGTGGCGCGGCACCGATAGCCTATCGGCCCGGCGTGGTCGGCTATACGCTGACGCCGGCGCTGAACCTGGACTACGGCTTCACCAATCTGGGCCGGTTGCACGAACGCGTGGGCGACGTCTACAGCACGGAACGCAACCAGACGGGCAATCGCAACGGGGTGTGGGGGCGCATGGGCGGCTATGGGGTGCAGGCCGACTCCGGCGACCGCTTCTCGATGAATCAGAGCACGTTCTTCATGCAGTTCGGCAAGGACTGGACCCTGGCGCAGGAAAAGGATGGCAGCAGCACCCATGCCGGGGTCACGGCCAGCCTTGGTGTTACCGATGCCAAGTTCAAGGACAGCGCCCGCGACTTGAATTCCATGTTGTCGGACCGTACTGGCAAGGCCAATATCCAGGCCCAGAGCGTAGGCGGCTACTACACCAAGTATTCCAGCGACGGCGCCTACTGGGATTCGGTGGCGCAGGTCACGCACTACCGCAACAAGTACGACGACGTCTATGGCAGCAGCGCCAAGCAAAACGGCTTTGGCGCGGCGGTGTCGCAGGAGGTCGGCAAACCCTTCATGCTGCTGCCCAAGCTGGCCATCGAGCCACAGGCGCAACTGGTCTACCAGTATTTGAAGCTCAATCGTTTCGATGACGGTGTGTCGAGCGTGTCGGGTGTCAGTGACAACGCCGTAAGGGGCCGCATCGGAGTGCGTATCTTCGCGCCCAACATCAGCACTGAAGACGGCAGCGGCGCGGGCACGCCCTATATGACGGTGGATGTGCTGCACGACTTCGTGCCGGCCAAGGCCGTGTCCGTGGACGGTACGTCCTTGCGGCCGAGCTTCAGCCGCACGTGGGGCGAAGTGGGCTTCGGCTTGAACCAGAGCATAGGGAAGGGCAGCCAGCTCTATGCCGCGATCAAGTTCACCAAGAGCCTGGACGGCGAAGACAAGAAGGGCGTCTTCGGGCAAGTGGGGTATCGCTACAGCTGGTAGTCCAAGGCCGGCAAGGCGGTGCGCGGCACATATACATTGTCTTTATCGGTATAAGTCGTCGGGTCGTTCGTTCGTATACTTCATCGGTCTTGATCAGCCGTGCCTGGCCAGCTCGCACGTGCCCCGACGAGCTTTGCCGAGAGACCATGGACGACAGTATTTCCATCGACGCGGCGGCTGCGACGCCGCGTCGAATCCGCGCCCGACCTGCGCGCGTTTTCGCCATCACCGCTTTCCAGAAATCCATTGCCATCATTCTGTTTTTGCTGGCATGGGAGTTCCTGCCGCGGCTGGGCTATATCAATCGAACGTTTCTGCCGCCGTTTTCGGAAGTGGTGGTCTACGGCTGCAAGTTCGCCGCATCGGGGCAGCTGTGGGAGCACACCTGGGTCAGCCTGACGCGCGCCGGTGGCGGCTTCTTCCTGGGCGTGGTCACCGCCGTGCCGCTGGGCATTCTGCTGGCCTGGTACGAGCCGCTGGAGCGATACCTGAACCCATTGCTGCAACTGCTGCGCCAGACCAATCCCGTCTCGCTCTTTCCGATTTTCATTCTGTTCTTCGGCGTCGGGTACATGACCCGCGTCGCCATCATCTACTGGGTGGTGGTCTGGCCCATCCTGCTCAGCACCATGTCCGGCGTGCGCTATGTCGACCCCGCGCTGGTCAAGTATGCCCGCTCGCTGGGGCTCAGCCCGTATCAACTGTTCACCCGGGTGGTGCTGCCATCGACCGTGCCGTCCATCGTCACGGGCATGCGCCTGGCCGCGACGTCTTCCTTTCTGATGCTGGTGATCTCCGAGATGGTGGGCGCCAGCAGCGGCCTGGGTTTCCTGGTCGCCAATGCGCAATACGTGATGAGTATCCACATCCTGTATGTGGCTGTCATAGTGATCGCCTTGCTGGGCGCGTTGTCGAATTACCTGCTGTTGCGGCTTGAACGGCGGCTGACCGCGTGGAACGACGCCGGTCCGGCGATCTGAGGCGATGTTCATGACGCCCAAGATCAGCCTGCGCGGCATCGGCAAGCGCTTCGCCGCGCCCAATGCGGAAGAGGGCGCGCCGCCCTTGCGCGTGTTGGAGGACTTTTCCCTGGACATCGAAGCCGGGGAGTTCGTCACCATCGTCGGTCCCAGCGGTTGCGGCAAGTCTTCCCTGCTGGACATCGTGGCGGGACTGACGCAGCCCGATGCCGGCCAGGTCCTGATCGATGGGCGCGCGATCGACGCGCCCAACCTGGATCGCGGCATCGTCTTCCAGCAATATGCGCTGCTGCCCTGGCTCACCGCCCTGCAGAACGTGGCGTTCAGCGTGCGGGCCAAGGGGCTGACGCGGCAGCAGAGCGCGGACGTGGCGCAGCGCTATCTGGACCTGGTGGGCCTGGCGGGCTTTGCCCGGCACTATCCGCGCCAGCTGTCCGGCGGGATGCGCCAGCGCGTGGCCATCGCGCGCAGCCTGGCGCACGAGCCCGGCGTGTTGCTGATGGACGAGCCTTACGGTGCGCTCGATGCGCAGACGCGCGAGACGCTGCAGAACGAGCTGGTGCGCATCTGGCGCCAGACTCGCAAGACCATCTTCTTCATCACGCACGACCTGGACGAGGCCATCTACCTGGGGACGCGCGTGGCCATTATGAGCGCGCGGCCCGGCCGTATCCGCACGGTGCTGGACGTCCCCAAGCCGGACGATTTCCTCGATGGCGACTGGAAGTCGTCCGCGGAGTTTCGCCAACTGCGCCACACCGTGTGGGATCTCTTGCAACAGGTGCCGTTAGCCGCTTGAGGCGACAACGGCATAGCGCTTGAGCTTCGCATTCCTCATCCATTCCCGGATATCCACCAGACCGCCACCACATCGCCACCCTGCCTTCATGTCAAAGATCCCGACTTCCAAGCCGATGTCCACGCCGACCGCGCAAATCCACCTGTCCCGCCGCAAGCTGCTGCTGTCCGCGTCCGCCGCGGGCCTGGCCGCGATAAGCACTCCCGTCTTCAGCCAGACCACCAGCGCGCGGCCGCTGAAGAAGTTCAAGGTGCAGGACATGCCCAATCGCTGGAATGGGTATGAGCTGCTGTTCCTGGCGCAGCAGGAAGGGTTGTTCAAGCAGCACGGCATCGAGCTGGAACTGGTGCAACTGCCGATCGACCAATACACCATCGCGGTGCAAAGCGGCGTCACCGACTTTGCCTTGTCGGCCGACTACATCTATTTCGCCAACATCCGTGGCAAGAACCTGCCGCTGATCGAAGTGGCGAGCACCAATCCCATCATCGATCCGGCCGGCGCCGGCGATGGCCTGTTCGTGCTGAAGGATTCCCCGATCAAGCAGGCCGCCGACCTGAAAGGCAAGAAGATCGCGGTGCGCAGCGTGGCGTTCTCGGCGGCGTGGTTCACCATCGACTATCTGCGGCGCGCAGGCATCGCCAAGGATGAAGTGCAACTGCTGACCATCCCGGACCTGCAGCTGGAACAGGTGCTGCAGACGGGCGCCGTCGATGCGGTGTTCGCCTATGGTCCCATCGATGGGCAATTGCGCAAGAAGGGCAGCTATCGCCAGCTGTTCCAGATATCCGATCTGGCCGGGCGCCGCATTCAGCGCGGGGGCAGCATCACGCGGGAGGCCTTCATCAAGGAGAGCCCGGACGTCGTGCGGGCTTACGTGGCCGCCACGGCGGACGCGATCGCCATCGCCAACAAGAACCCGAAGTCCGTGATCGACCTTGGCGTGAAGCTGGGCCGCATCGATCCGGCCGTCGGCCCGTATCTGTATACCAAGACCGACAGCGGCGATTATTCGGCGCTGCAATGGCCCGAACAGGGCCTGGTCAAGGAAGAGGATGTGGCGTTCTGGCTGGACATCGCGCAGCGGCAGGCGCTGGTGCCGCAGGCGGCGTTGAAGGCGAGCGACCTCTACACCAACGCGTACAACCCCTATGCCAAAGGATAAGGCCGAGTGACCATGAGCAGCTCCAATCAACAGAATTCCCATGACGGGGCGGCCGCCAACGGGTCTGCCGGCAAGCCCGCGGACTACGTCATTGTCGGCGCCGGCATCTTCGGCACGGCCCTGGCCTGGAATCTGGTCGGCGCGGGTGCCAGCGTTACCGTGCTGGAACGGCGTACGGTGGCGTCCGGCGCGTCAGGCGGCCCGGGTCACCGTGGCGTGCGCGCCAACAACCGCGACCTGCGCGAGCTGCCGCTTGTGGTGCGTGCGCTCGAAATCTGGCCGACCCTGACCGAGGCGCTGGGACAGCAAAGCGGGTTCGAGCGTATCGGCGGGCTGAGCATAGGCGAAGCCGAGCGGATCCGGGGTTCGCAGGGGCGCGTCACCCTGCAGGCGCGCGCGGATGTGCAGAACGCCTATGGCGCGCGCACGGAGATATTGGACGAGGCGGGTGTGCGGGCGCGTTTGCCGCAGGTGTCCGGCAACGTCAAGTACGCCCTATACAACCCCGATGACGGCATTGCGGATCACACCCAGGCCACACGCGCGTTCGCGGCGGCTGCGCAGGCGCGTGGTGTCGAGTTGCGGGAGGGGGCCGAGGTCGTTGCGGTCCGGGAAGAAGGCGGCGTGGCGTCGGTCATTTTGGCCAGCGGCGAGCATGTGCGCGCGGGCCGTGCTGTGATCCTCGCGGCCAATACGCATGTAGATGGCCTGCTGACGGAATCCTTCGGTCTGCGCCTGCCGGTGTGGACCTTCAATCCGCAGGTGGCAACGATCAAGGTAAGCCGCGCGCTCAAGCTTGACCACCTGGTCAACCACAACAGCCGTTCGCTGTCGATCAAGCGCGCCGATGCGGATCATGTGACGGTGACGGGTGGCGGCGTGGGCACGTGGGATGACGCGACCGAGATCGGCACCAGTAATCTCAACACCTTGAGCGCCAGCCTGGCCGCGTTGACCGCGACCTTTCCGATCACCGCCGCGGACGCGCACGTCGTGGACGTGGAAGCCAGCCGCGCGGATTCCAGCTCCGTCGACCAGATCCCGATCATCGATCGTGTGCCGGGCCACCCCGCCGTATGGTTCGCCACCGGCTGGAGCGGCCATGGCTTCGCCATCGGGCCAGCGGTCGCCGAAGCCGTCGCTCAAGGCCTGTTGGAACAGCGGATTCCCGCGGTGTTGCAGCCATTCGGGCTGCATCGCTTCCGGCCTTGAGCGAGGCGCGGCAGGGAAGGCTCAGCCCTCGAAGTTCACTACCGAGCGGATCGACTTGCCTTCATGCATCAGGTCGAAGGCGTCGTTGATACCGGTCAACGGCATCGTATGCGTGACGAAGGGTTCGAGCTGGATGCGGCCGGACATGGCGTCCTCGACCATGCCGGGCAGCTGGCTGCGGCCCTTCACGCCGCCGAAAGCGGTGCCCAGCCAGCGGCGTCCGGTGACCAGCTGGAACGGACGGGTGGAGATTTCCTGGCCCGCGCCGGCCACGCCGATGATGACGGACTGGCCCCAGCCACGGTGCGCCGCTTCTAGCGCCGCGCGCATCACATTGACGTTGCCGATGCACTCGAAGCTGTGGTCCACGCCCCAGCCGGTCATCTCGACGATCACTTGCTGGATGGGCTTGTCGTAATCCTTGGGATTGATGCAGTCGGTCGCGCCGAAGGTCTTCGCCAGTTCGAACTTGGCGGGATTGGTGTCGACGGCGATGATGCGGCCGGCCTTGGCCAGCTTGGCGCCCTGGATCACGGCCAGCCCGATGCCGCCCAGGCCGAACACGGCGACGCTGTCGCCTTCCTGCACCTTGGCCGTGTTCTTCACCGCGCCCAGCCCGGTGGTGACGCCGCAGCCCAGCAGGCAGACGTGTTCGGGGTTGGCCTGCGGATTGATCTTGGCCAGCGAGACTTCGGCCACGACGGTGTATTCGCTGAAGGTGGAGCAACCCATGTAGTGATAGATGGGTTGGCCGTTGTAGCTGAAGCGCGTGGTGCCGTCGGGCATCACGCCCTTGCCCTGGGTGGCGCGCACCGACGTACACAGATTGGTCTTGCCGCTCTTGCAGAACAGGCATTCGCCGCACTCGGCGGTATAGAGCGGGATGACGTGGTCGCCGACCTTGACGCTGGTCACGCCTTCGCCCACTTCCACCACGATGCCGGCGCCTTCATGGCCCAGCACGGCGGGGAAGATACCTTCGGGATCATCGCCCGACAGCGTGAAGGCGTCAGTATGGCAGACGCCGGTATGGGTGATCTTCACCATCACTTCGCCCTTCTTGGGCGCGGCGACATCGATCTCGACGATTTGCAGGGGTTTGCCAGCTTCGAAGGCTACGGCGGCGCGGGATTTCATGGAATTTGCTCCAGCAAATGAATGGAATGGAAGACGCAGGGGTGCCGCCTGGGGGCACCATAGCAGGCGCGCTGATGCACCTAACGCAGATAGGCGCGTACCAGTGTGGTCATGTCGCGCACGCGCTCGGCATGGCGGGGGTCCTTCTCGGAGTACTCATCGAACTCCTCACGGATATGGGATTCCAGCACCTCCAACATCAAGGCGTTGGCAGCGCCGCGAATCGCGGCGATCTGCTGCAGGACGAGCGCGCATTCAGCGCCGCCTTCCAGCGCGCGCTCCAGCGCCTCGGTCTGGCCGCGGATGCTGCGAACGCGCCGCAGCGCCTTCTTTTTTTCTTCGGGTGAATGTGGCATGGGGCGGATACTACACCCCCCGGGGGTGTCATGTAAATTGCTTGACAACAAATGTTAAGCGGCAGTAGAACCCTTATGTCGCGCTTTTACCCTTACTTTCCAACCGCTTAAGGCCCACCCGATCACGGCAGGGCAGTTCCGCATTCATTCAGTCCCACGTTCAATGTGTGTTGCGTGAGGGAGTTGGAAATGCGTTTCCCAGGCAAGGTTGAGCGTCATGCGGGCCGCGCCCGGGACTGCGGCCGGCACTTCACGAAGACATTGCGCCGGGCGGCTCTCGCCGCGACATGCGCGTCAGTGGTCGCGCTCACCGGCTGCGATGACAAGCAACAAGTCGCCGCGGCCGGTCCTCCGCCCGCTGTCGCGGTCACCGTGATGACCATCGCGTCGCACGGGGCAGCCGCGCAAATCGATCTGTCTGGACGGGTCGAACCTATCCGTACCGCTGAAGTGCGCGCCCGCGTCGACGGCATCGTCCAGAAACTGCTCTACACCGAAGGCACCGACGTCAATGCCGGCGCGCCGCTGTTCGCCATCGATGACAGCGACTACCGCGCGCAGCTGGAGCAGGCCAACGCGATGTTGCAGCGCGCCCTGGCCGTACAGACAAACGCCCAGTCCGTCGTGGCGCGCTTTCGGCCGTTGGTGCAGCGCCAGGCGGTCAGCGCCCAGGAATATGAGGCTGCCGTGTCCGCCCAGGGCCAGGCTCAGGCCAGCGTGGCCGATGCGCGCGCCGCCGTCACCTTGGCCAAGCTGCGGCTGGAGCGTTGCGTCGTGCGGGCGCCCATCGCCGGCCGGGTCGGGCGAGCATTGGTCACGGAAGGGGCTTTAGTCAGCGCCGCGTCGGCGACCTTGCTGGCCCAGATCAACCAGCTTTCGCCCATCTTCGCCACCTTTCCCAAGTCCAACACGGCCATCCTGGACCTGATGGACGAAGCCAGGCAAGGCGGGCTGCAACTGAGCAAGGACATCCGTTTCCCCGTACAGATCACCTTGGCCAACGGCCGGGCCTATGACGAGACCGGTGAGGTCGACTTCGCCGACCTGAGCATCGATCCCGCCACCGGCGCGCAAAGCGTGCGGGCGCGTTTCCAGAACGCGGACAGGGTGCTGTTGCCCGGACAGTTCGTCACCGGCCGCTTTCGCATCGGCGAGCGCCAGGACGCGGTGCTCGTGCCGTCGCGCGCGGTGGCGCTGAATGCCGGCGGCGCCAGCGTATATGTCGTCGGCGCCGACGACATCGCGCACCTGCGGCAGGTAGTGCTCGGCGATCAGCAGCAGGGCCAGTGGGAGGTCCGCTCGGGCCTGGCGACTGGCGAGCGCGTCATCGTCGACGGCTGGCAGAAGATCGCGCCCGAGCAGCGCGTACGCGCGGTGGAACAGCACGGGCCGGGGCCAGGCCCATGAATGCATTCTTCGTGAATCGACCCGTGGCGGCGTGGGTGGTGGCATTGTTCATGCTGCTGTTCGGCGTGATCGCGATGCTCCTGCTGCCTATCGAGCAATACCCGAACATCGCGCCGCCTTCGATCACGATCAATGCCAGCTATCGCGGCGCCGACACCGGCACGATAGACCGGACAGTGACCTCAGTCATTGAATCCGAGATGAATGGGCTGGACGATTTCCTGTATATGTCGTCCATCAGCCGTGCCAACGGGACGGCGCAGATCACGGTGACCCTGCGGCCCGGCACCGACCTGGATGTCGCGCGCGGCCAGGTGCAGGACCGGCTCAGCCGGGTCGAACCACGGCTGCCCGCGGAAGTGCGGCAGCTGGGCATCACGGTGACCAAGGCCTCCAGCGGCTTCCTGATGCTGCTGGCCTTGCAGTCGGCCAGCCCGGACGTCACCGCCGTACAGATGGGCAATTTCGCTTCGAACAATATCCTCGATGAACTGCGGCGCATCCCTGGCGTGGGCGACGTGCAGCTGTTCGGCTCGTCCTACGCCATGCGCGTTTGGCTGGATCAACGCAAGCTGGAAAGCTTCCAGATGTCGGCGGCGGAAGTGTTGCGGGCGGTACAGGAGCAGAACGCCCAGACGGCCGGTGGCGCGCTGGGCGAGCAACCCTTGGCAGCGGGGGCGGAGTTCAACGTTCCCATCGTGACCCAAGGCCGCCTGGCCACGCCGGAGCAGTTTCGCCAGATCATTCTGCGGGTGAGCCGGGACGGCTCCACCGTGACCCTGGGCGATGTCGCCCGCGTCGAGCTGGGCAATGACAACTATGGCTTTCGCTTGCGCGTGAACGGCAAGGAGTCGGCCGGCATCGCCATCCAGCTGGCCAACGACGCCAATGCCTTGTCGGTGGCGCGCGGCATACGCCAGCGCATGACGGAACTGCAATCGATTTTTCCGGCCAACGTCAGCTGGTCGGTGCCTTTCGACACCACACCCTTCATCACCACCTCGATCCGGTCGGTATTGGGCACGATGATCGAAGCGCTGCTGCTGGTGACGGTCATGGTGTACGTCTTCCTGCAAAGCTGGCGCGCCACCTTGGTTCCTACCCTGGTGGTGCCCATCGCCCTGATAGGCACATGCGCTGGCCTGTATTTGTTCGGCGCATCCCTGAACCTGTTGTCCCTGTTCGGCATGGTGGTCGCCATCGGCATCCTGAACGACGATGCCATCGTCGTTTCCGAGAACGTGGCGCGCATCATGAAGGACGAAGGCCTGGACGCGCGCCAGGCCACGCCCAAAGCCGTGGGCCAGGTGTGGGGGCCTGTCGTCGCCAGTACCCTGGTGCTGGTCGCGGTGTTTGTGCCCATGGCCATGTTCCCCGGCTCCAGCGGCGCGATCTACCGGCAATTCTCCATCACCCTGTCGGTATCCATCGTCATCTCGACGGTATTGGCGCTGTCGCTGGGTCCTGCCTTGTGCGCGGCGCTGTTCAAGCAGGAGAAGCAAACGGGCGCCGGCGGCGGCCGCATCACGCGTCTGAAACTGCGGGGCTTCAAAGCCTTCAACACGATGTTCGATCGTTTGACCGCGCGCTACGCCGGGGCAGTAGGGTACATGCTGAAGCGGCCCAAGCGGTGGCTGCTGTTCTTCCTGGCGCTGACCGGGGTGACGATGTTTTTGTTTTCGCGCATTCCCGGCGGCTATCTGCCGTCCGAGGACCAGGGCTATTTCTTCGTGTCCTATACCGGCGCACCGGGCGGCACGGCGGACCGCACGCAGGTGGCCGTGGACCAGGCCGAAGCCATCCTGCGGCAATTTCCGGCGGTGCGTAACGTGGCGTCCGTCACCGGCTTCAGTTTCTTCGGGCAGGGTCAGACGGCCGCCTTGTCTTTCGTGGACCTCAAGCCCTGGGCGGACCGCAAGGATTCGGTCGACACCCTGGTGGCGCGCAGCAATGGCGCGTTCAGGGATATTCCGCAGGCACTGATCTTTGCCCTGAATCCGCCGCCCATTCCTTCGCTGGGCAATGCCGCGGGTTTTTCGATGAAGGTGCAGGACCGCACCGGCCAGGGCGGCGAGCGCCTGGCCGCCGCGGCGACGGCTTTGCTGGTGGCCGCCAATCGTGATCCCGTCATCGCCGGCGCGCGGCTGGATGGCATGCCGCCCGCGCCTCAGTTGTATGTCGAAGTCGACCGCATCCACGCGCGCGCCCTGGGTCTGCAGATCGGCCAGGTGAACCAGGCGCTGGCCTTGGCCTTCGGCGCCAACTACGCCAACGACTTCCTGCACGAAGGCAGCATCCTGCGGGTGTTCCTGCAAGGGGATGCCAGCCAGCGGATGAGTTCGGGCGACATCCTGGCCCTGCAGTTGCCGAACGATCGGGGGCAGCTGGTGCCATTCTCCACCTTCACCCGCACGCGCTGGATCAACGGGCCGCAGCAGCTGGAGCGCTACAACGGCTTTCCTGCCGTCACGATATCGGGGCAGGCGGCGGCCGGCCAGTCCAGCGGCACCGCGTTGGTGGCGATGGAAGACCTGGCTCGCGCCAACCTGCCGCCAGGCATGACGTTCGAGTGGACGGGAACGGCCTATGAAGAACGCCAGACGGGCAATCAGGTGGCTCTGCTGCTCACCATTTCCCTGATCGTGGTCTTCCTGCTGTTGTCGGCGCTCTACGAGAGCTGGTCCGTGCCGATTTCGGTCATGCTGATCTTGCCCTTCGGCATCCTGGGCGCGGCCGCGTTCACGCTGTTGCGGGGGCTGTCGGCCGACGTCTATTTCAACATTGGCCTGGTGACCATCATCGGGCTGGCCGCCAAGAACGGCATCCTTATCGTCGAATTCGCCTTGAAGGAAGAAGAGGCCGGGCGCGAGCGCGAAGCTGCCGTGCTCGACGCCGCGCGCCAGCGGCTGCGTCCCATCATCATGACCAGCCTGACCTTTGTGCTGGGCATGATGCCTCTGGTGCTGGCCACCGGCGCCGGCGCGGCCAGCCGCCAGGCCGTGGGCACCAGCGTGATGGGCAGCATGCTGACGGCCACGCTGTTCGGGGTGTTCTTCACGCCGTTGTTCTATGTGGTGGTGCGCGGGTGGCTGGGTGGCTCCAAGGCGGCGCGCCAGGCTGGCGAGGATGCAAGATGAGGGCGCGCTCGTCCTGCGGGTTTCCGACGGGGGCCGTGCCGCTGATGTTGGTGCTGGCTGCCGCGCTGACGGGGTGCAATTTCGCGCCTGAGCAACCCCCGCCAACCGTCGATCTGCCGGCGCGCTACGCGGACGACGCCGACACGGCGACAAGCAGGGATGCGAGCAAGGGTGTGGACACCATGGCCACCGCCACGGCCGACCAGGTGTCCTGGCAGCAGTTCTTCGGCGATCCGCAACTGCGCCTGCTCATCGCCTACGCCTTGCAGCACAATCAGGACCTGGCGGCGGCCTTCGCGCGCATCGATCAGGCGCGTGCCTTCTATCGCATCGAGCACGCGAATCTGCTGCCGCGCGTGGACGTAGGCGCCGGGGCCAGCCGTAACCAGGCGCCCCTGGCCGTGGTCGATCCCGCTTTCGCCGGCAGCACCCGCAGCATCGAGTTCAACCAGTTCAATCTGCAGGTGGCGGTGACCAGTTTTGAACTGGACTTCTGGGGCCGCGTGCGCAATCTCAACCAGGCGGCCATGCATCAGTATCTGGCTACGGTGGAGGGGCAGCGCGCCTTTCACCTGTCGCTCATCGCCAACGTCGCGGCGACCTATTACGACGCGCGCGCCAGCGAAGAAGGCGTGGCCTTGGCCCAACGCACCCTGGCGGCCCGGCGTTATGCACTGGGCATCGCGCGCGATCGCCTGGATGCGGGGGTGACGTCCACGGTCGACTTCGAACAGGCCGCCATCCTGATGACGCAGGCCCAGGCGCAGTTGGCGGAGATGCAGCGCGCGGCGGCGGAGGCGTGGAACCGGCTGTGGGTGCTGGCCGGCGGGCATGTGGATTTGCACGCGGTAACGCCGAATCCCATCGAAGCGACGGGACAGTTCGAAGAACTCAGTCCCGGCCTGCCGTCGGCCTTGTTGCTTGCGCGACCGGACATCCGTCAGGCCGAGCAGCGACTGGCAGGTGCTGACGCGAACATCGGTGCGGCGCGCGCGGCGCTGTTTCCAAGCATCTCGCTGACCGGTTCGCTGGGCTACGCATCGACTGAATTGGCCGGGCTGGTCGAGGGCCACAATCAGAGCTGGAGCATAGGCGCCGGCATAGGCATGCCCATCTTCGACTACGGCCAGCGCCGCGCCGCCGTCGAACTTGCCCGCGCGCAGCATGCCGAGCTGGTGGCCAACTACATCAAGACCGTGCAGTCGGCTTTCAGCGAAGTGGCCACCGCGCTGGAGCGGGCCAAGCGCTTGCGTGAGCAGGTTGCCGTGCAAGGCGTCGCCATCCAGGCGCAGCAGCGCCTGGCGGAGACGGCCGAGTTGCGCTATTTGAACGGGATCTCCATCTATCTGGAGGTCATGGACGCCCGCCGCAATCTGTTCAGCGCGGAATTGCAGATGCTGAGCCTGCGGGCGGCGGCCTTGCAGAACGGCGTGTCCTTGTACGTGGCCTTGGGCGGTGGGGCGGAGCAGCGGACGGGGGCGGACGGGACCGTTGGGACGGACGAAACGGTAGGGCAGGCGGGGCGCTGACTTGTACAATCGCGGCGCAGGTTTTTACTTCGTCCCTTCGAAAAGACCATGACCTTCACCATCGCCGCGGCGCAGTCCATTTCCTTTGCGGGGGATATCCCGTCGAACACCGAGCGCCACTTGCGCTTCATGGAAGCGGCCGCGGATCACGGTGTAAACCTGCTGGTGTTTCCTGAACTGTCGCTGACCGGCTATGAGCCGAGCGTGGCCCGTGCGTTGGCGTTGCGACTGGATGACCCTCACCTGGACCCTCTGCGCGATCTGGCGCGCCAGACCGGCATGGTGACAGTGGTCGGCGCGCCTTTGCTTGCTTCGGCTGCAGACGGACAGGGCGTATCGATCGGCGCCCTGATCCTGCGGCCGGACGGGTCGACCGATGTCTATACCAAGCAATACCTGCATGGTGGCGAAGAAGCCGTATTCACCGCGGGCAAGGGCGGTGCGCATCTGCGTTTCGACGGCGCCAATGTGGCGCTGGGCGTGTGCGCGGATGCCACACACCCCGAACATGCGGCGAGCGCCGCGGCCGGCCATGCGGATGTCTACGCCGTGGGCTCGGTGATCAGCGAGGGCGCCTATGCCACGGAAAGCCGCCAACTGGCGGGATATGCCGCGGACCACGCCATGGTCGTCCTGTTGGCGAATCACGGCGGCATGACGGGCGGCTGGGCCTGCGCGGGACGCAGCACGATCTGGGCCCCGGGTGGCACGCCCGTCGCCGCCGCGCCCGGCGTGGGTGAGATGCTCGTCCTGGCGACGCGGACGGCCGGCGCGTGGGGCGGCAGCAAGGTGCTGGACCTGGCGGGCTAAAGACACGATCACGATGTCGTCACGCGGCGCGAATCCGGGTGACAAGCGCGTCCCAAATGGTGGCTTGCTTTTTTAATTGTGATTTATATAATCACATTCATGTCGCAAACCAATGTTCAATTCTCCGTTGCCTCGCATGTGATGGCCGCGCTGGGGGTCAACGAAGGCACCCCCTTGCGTTCGTCGGCGCTCGCGGAGAGCGTGAACGCCGAACCCAGTTTCGTTCGCCGGGTGATTTCCAAACTGGCGAAAGCGGGGCTGGTCACGACCACGCGAGGCAAGAACGGCGCTTGTGAGCTGGCAAGATCACCAGGGAAGATAACGCTGCTCGATATCTATCGGGCCAGCGCGGCACCGGAGGCCTTCGCGCTTCACGACTATTCGGTGGCGGAAAATTGCCAGGTGAGCCGGAACATCAAGTTCTGTATGGCGAATGTGCTGCGCGAGGCACAGGACGGGTTCGAGCAAAGGCTGGCGCGGCAGACGCTTGCGGATGTCGTCAAGGCCATCGAAGCGGCTGAGTAATTTCCAGCTGTTTTTTTATCCTATATTGTTCGTGTAATCAGCACAATATGTGCTCAGTCGCACGCTGCGACGCTTAAAGGAAATCAGCCATGAGCAAACTCAAAGGTAAAGTCGCCCTGGTAACGGGCGCATCGAAGGGTATCGGCGCAAGCATCGCCAAGACGCTGGCCGCCAACGGCGCCGCGGTTGTCGTGGGTTATTCCAGCAGCAGGGCAGGGGCGGATGCCGTCGTGGCGGAGATCGAGAAGGCCGGCGGCCGGGCTGTCGCGGCAGGCGGCGACGTCACCAAGGAAGCGGATACGGCCAAGCTGGTGCAGGTGGCGGTCGATACGTTCGGCGGTCTGGACATCCTGGTCAACAATTCGGGCGTCTATGGCTTCCAGCCGATCGAAGAGATCACCGAAGCGGAATTCCATCGCCACTTCAACACCAATGTGCTGGGCCTGCTGTTGACCACCAAAGCCGCGGTCAAGCACATGGGCGAGGGCGCGAGCATCATCAACATCAGCTCCAGCATCACGACGATATTGCCGCCGGGTACGGCGGTCTATTCCGCCACCAAGGGCGCGGTCGATTCCATCACCGGCGTGCTGGCGAAGGAACTGGGCCCGCGCAAGATCCGCGTGAACTCGCTAAGCCCGGGCTATACCGAAACCGAAGGCACCCATAGCGCCGGCGTCACGGGTTCGGACATGGAAAGCCAGATGGTCGCGCAGACGCCGCTAGGGCGCGGCGGCAAGCCGCAGGACATCGCCGATGTGGCGGCGTTCCTGGCTTCCGACGATGCGCGTTGGCTGACGGGGGACAATCTGCACGCCGACGGTGGTTTGCATTAAGCAGTTCGGGGGATGAGGGGCAGGGTCGCAGCCTTGCTGCGGTGCCGGGTTGCTGCGTTGCTGCACGGCCGCGTTACCGCGACGCTTCGTGGTCAGGCCGTGCCCGCCGGGCCCCGCGCGGCCAGCGTTGCCGCGATGAAGGGTGCAGTGGCGCTGTCTTTACTGCGTGCCACCGCATCGGGCGGCCCTTCGGCGACGATGCGGCCGCCCGCGGCGCCCGCGCCCGGTCCCACGTCGATGACCCAGTCGGCCTGGGCCACCACGCGCATATCGTGTTCCACCGTCACTACCGTGTTGCCCAAGTCCACCAGGCGCTGCAACTGCGCCATCAGGAGGTCGACGTCGAAGGCATGCAGGCCGGTGGTCGGCTCATCCAGCACATACAGGCTGTGGCCACGTTGGCTGCGCTGCAGCTCCGTGGCCAGCTTGATGCGCTGGGCTTCTCCGCCGGATAGCTCCGTGGCGGGCTGGCCCAGGCGCAGGTAGCCCAAGCCGATCTCGCGCAGCAGGCGCAGGGACCGCAGCACCGGCTCTTCGCCAGCAAAGAAATCGCAGGCTTCTTCTACCGTCATGCGCAGCACTTCCGCGATATTGCGGTCGTTCCAGCGCACTTTCAACGTGGCCTCGTTATAGCGCGCGCCATGGCAAGTGGGGCAGGGGGCGTACACGCTGGGCATGAACAACAATTCGACGCTGACGAATCCTTCGCCCTCGCACGTTTCGCAGCGGCCCTTGGCCACGTTGAATGAAAATCGCCCCGCATCGTAGCGCCGGCGGCGCGCGTCGGGCGTGGCGGCGAACAATTTGCGCACATGGTCGAACAGGCCGGTATAGGTGGCCAGATTCGAACGGGGCGTGCGGCCGATAGGCTTCTGGTCCACCTGCACCAGCCGCCGGATGACGTCGACGTCGCCGGCCAGATGACCTTGCGTGGTCTCGATGACCGCCGGTTGCTCGGCGCCGGCTTCGGGCGCTTCGTCTTCGGGCTCCTGACCCAGATGCGCCAGCACCAATTCGGGCAGGGCTTGCGCGATCAGGCTGGATTTGCCCGAACCGGAGATGCCGGTGACCGCCGTCAGCACGCCCAGCGGAATCCGGGCGTCCACGCCGTGCAGGTTGTGGCGATGGATCTGCTGCAGTTTTAGCCATCCCGTGGCGTGGCGCCCGGCGCTGGCCGGCGCGGGTTTGTCGTTGAACAGGTACTGGGCGGTGCGCGATTCGTTGATGGCGCGCAAGCCCGCCGGTTCACCACTGTACAGGACGCGGCCGCCGCGCTCGCCCGCTTCGGGGCCGACATCCACCAGCCATTGCGCGCGCTGCATCAGGCCGATGTCATGCTCCACCACGTAAACGGAGTTGCCCGCGTCGCGTAGCTTGTCCAGAGCATCGTACAGGGCCTGGCTGTCCGACGGATGCAGGCCGGCCGATGGTTCGTCCAGCACGTAGACTACGCCGAACAGCATGGAATTCAGCTGTGTCGCCAGTCTCAAACGCTGCAACTCGCCGCTGGATAATGTGGGAGTCGCGCGGTCCAGGGTCAGGTAGCCGAGTCCCAATTGTTGTAGGGAGCGCAGTCGTCCGACCACGTTTTCGGCGAGGCGCTGTGCCGCCAGGCGTTTCTCTTCCGACAGCGCGGAGGTGCGGCGCACGTCGGGCGATGCGGCGTGGACAGCGCGTCCGGACGTCGCGCGGCTGGCACGGTCGCGACGCGTGGCCGCCTTGTTGGTGCCGGCGCCGGCGGCATGGGCGCCGAAATCGCCTTGCGCGATAGGGTCCAGCAGCGCCGCGGCCTGGTCCAGGGGCAGTTGCATGAACTCGCCGATGTCCACGCCGGCGAAGGTCACCGCCAGCGCCTCGGGCTTGAGCCGCTTGCCGTGGCAGGCGGAGCAGGGCATGCCTTCCATGTAGCGGGACACGCGCCTGCGCATCAGGGCGCTTTGCGTATTGGCGAAGGTGTGCAGGATGTAGCGGCGCGCGCCAGTGAACGTGCCCATATAGCTGGGCTCGGTCTTGCGCTTGAGCGCCGCGCGTGTTTCGGCGGGCGTGAAGCCGGCGTACACCGGCACGGTGGGCGCTTCTTCGGTGAACAGGATCCAGTCGCGGTCTTTCTTGGACAGGTCCTTCCAGGGCCGGTCCACGTCGTAGCCCATAGTCACCAGGATGTCGCGCAGATTCTGTCCGTGCCAGGCCGGTGGCCATGCCGCGATGGCGCGTTCGCGGATGGTCAGGGAAGGGTCCGGCACCATGGTGGCCTCGGTCACCTCGAAGACGTGTCCCAGACCGTGGCAGACCGGGCAGGCACCCTGCGGCGTGTTGGGCGAGAAGTCCTCGGCGTAGAGCATGGGCTGATCCACCGGATAGGTGCCGGCGCGCGAATACATCATGCGGATCAGGCTGGACAGGGTGGTCAGGCTGCCGACGGAAGAGCGGGCGTTGCTGGCGCCGCGTTGCTGCTGCAGAGCCACCGCGGGCGGCAGGCCGTCGATGGCGTCGACGTCGGGCACGCCCACCTGATCGATCAGGCGCCGCGCGTAGGGCGCGACCGATTCGAAATAGCGCCGCTGCGCCTCCGCGTAGATCGTGCTGAAAGCGAGGGAGGATTTGCCGGAGCCCGACACCCCAGAGAACACCACCAAGGCATTACGTGGAATCTGGACGTCCACGTCCTTGAGATTATGCTCACGCGCGCCGCGCACCTGGACGAAGCCGACGGGCAGGGCGGTGGCGGGGGTTGTGGTTGTAGGGGCTTTGGGCATGCGGTTTCCTGTGCAAGGGGCCGAGGACGCGGCGACGTACAGCAAGCGGCGTGCGCCTTATTTGTCCTGCGGGTCCAAAGCTTCAGCCCATGTTTTTTTCATGGCGGCAATGCGGTCCACGTAAGCGGACTTCAGGCAGGCGGCGTCCTGACAGCGGTCGCGCACGGTTTCGCGCCAGTGGGTTTGTTCCTTGGCCACCGGGTCGCGCCATTCGCCCGTTTCACCGTCACGGCCAGCGGTCTCGCCTTGAATCTTGTCGTAGAGCACTTTCATCTGATCGTCCAGCCTGGACAGATCCGGCTGCGCGCAGATCAGGTGTTCTACATGGGTTTTCGCGTATTTGCAGTCGAAGCCGGCGGCATGGCTGGCCTGGAAGGGCAGCCACGATGCGACGGCGGTCATCGCGCAGAGGGCGGCGGACCGCGCCAGGCGCGTGGCTGGTTTGCTAGATCGGACCTGGAAAGCTGCTGTGGAAACGTCGTCGCGCAAGTCTTGTACTCCTGGTAAACACATTACATACCGCCCATGATCGACCGCCGTCGGCGTTTTGGGGGCGGCGGCTGGTCAGGGGTGTCGTTTGCCCCCTGATGTAGCGCTTGGGATCTCGTCAATAGCGTATCCGCGCATGCCGGGTCGAGGGGGCGTACCCCTATCGACCATAATTCGAGCATACGGGCTGCCTGGGCAATGAAGCCATGTCCCGGATGTTGGGCGCAGAATTCGATGACGCTATCCCCGGTCAACAGCAAGGCCGTGCGTAGCTGATCCAACCATTCGCGTCGACGCGCGGCCCCGATACTGCAAACTTGGGCAAGCAGATCGAAATCCCGTTGCGCCGGCCAGCGCTTGGTGCCGCCCAAGGTGATCGCCATCCCGTCCTGGGCCTCGCCGGCAGTGTCACTGGGCGCGTAGATCGCCATTGTCAGCATGTCATAGACCGGTGCAAGACCCGGTGGCTGTCCCGGCTGATAGATCAAGCCGAAATTCTTCAAGTGGGCGTCGCCGTTGCGGATCACTGCCGCCAGAAGGTATTGGCCGTAGAAGAGGTCGACGTTGTGCTGGCCACTGAAGCCGGGGCAATACGCGCGTATGGTCTTCACGATGCGCTCGACCGAACCGCTGAACTTGTCGCGCGCGGGCTGACCGAGCAGCGCACACATATCCTCGAATCCCAACCGCCTGTCATTGTGGCCGATATCAAATCGCTTGACGAGCAAGCGGCTGTGGTCATCGGCGAGCAGCGTTTCCGCGGTTGGCAGTTGCATATTTCTGGCGAGCATCTGGCCAAAATGCTCAAGCAAGACAATGTGGGGATGATCAGCATCGTTCAGCTTGACGATCCACTTGTCCAGGGACAGCGTGGCGCGGCCACCCTCATTTTCAATGGGACTTCTGGCCAGGAACTTGGGGAGGCCGCCCGAGACGCCCGACTCCCGGGCGTTTTCTCCAAGGTAGTGCTTGACCAGTACTTTCACGTCGAGCGAAAGCAGATTGACCAGCGTGTCCTGGGTGCTGCGATTCGCGGGCTTTTCACCGCTCGGGACGACCTGCACCTGGCCGACCAGATTCTCTCCGGACACGGCCAACAGCTCCATATCGCCGAAGCGGTCAAATTTCTTGGCGAACACTCGCTCTATGATCTGGCGCAGCGCTCCCTCGGGCAGCGATACCTGGAAGATCGGGTGGAGTATCGGGCTGACCCAGCTTTCAGCGCGTACCGGCATCAAAAGAGAGACAGCCAGTTCGCGCGGGGCGTCGGGCAGATATGTAAACACGAAACGACCGATTTCCGTCTGGTCGAGCGTCCCCACGAGCCGGTGCTGGACATAGACGTCGAGTTTCATGTGCTCGGCCCGCCCTGGCCACCGTATTGCTGGTTATTTTCGCGGAGGATATCGTCGAGCGTGGGCGCGGCACCGAAAGGACGTACGGCTAAGTCGTAGCCCAGCGCGGTGCATAGCGCGCGCAGGGTGCCGAGCGTAGGATCACTGGAGGCGCTTTCGATGGCGACGAGCGAACGGCGGCTGATGCCGGCCGCCTTTGCCAAGTCGGCCTGCGAAACGCGCTGATCCTTGCGGCCATCGATAATGGCTTGGACCACGGGATCGAGGGTTTTTGCGGTGCTGTCCATGGCAAAAGCGTACACCTGAAGCGAAAAAAAGAGAAGTAAACCTCACATTTTGGTGGAAAATCACCAAAAATGAGAAGTAAACCTCTCTTTTTTGGCTGCCATACGGTGGCCGCTCTTGGGTCAAGGCTTCAGCAGGATCTTGCCGAAATGGCGGTTTTCTTTCATGTAGGCCAGTGCCGTGGCCGCCTCGGCCAGCGGGAATTCCTTCGCGATCGGCAGGTTCAGTTTGCCCGTTTCGACGAAAGGCCACAGGTCCGCGCGCATGCGGCGGCCGATTTCGCGGACTTCCTCCACGCTGCGCGTGCGGAAGGTGACGCCGATATAGTGGATCCGGCGCAGGGCGTGCAGGTCGTAGTCGAAAGCGGCATCCGTGCCGCCCAGGCGGCCGACGTTCACGATGCGGCCCAGGATGGCCGTCGCCCGCATATTGTCATTCATGACCGGGCCTGAGACCTGGTCCACGATCACATTCACACCCTTGCCATCGGTGGCGTCGAGCACGGCCTGGACCCAGCCGGGATCGCTGGAATCCAGCGCGATATCGGCGCCGAAGCCGGTGAGCTGCCCGCGTCGGCCCGCGTTGGTCGCCGTGCCGATGACCAGTGAGGCACCCATCGCCTTGGCGATCTGCATGCCCATCAGCCCCACGCCGCTGCTGGCGCCCTGGATCAGGACGGACTCGCCGGCGCGCAGGCCGCCATTGGTGACGACCGCGTCATGCATGGTCTGCAAGGCGATCGGCAATACCGCCGCCTCCGAGAAAGGCATGTCCTTGTTGGGAAGAGGGTACACGCGGCCGTAGTCGCTTACCGCGTATTCGGCGTAGCCGCCGCCGCCGGAGCCCATCACGCGGTCGCCGGGCGCGAAGTGCTTCACCTCGGCCCCGACGGCCTCGACCACGCCGGCCCATTCCATGCCCGGTATGGTGCCGGGGCCCCCCACCTTGCCGTGCCGATGTCCGGCCGCCACGGTCAGATCCGCGCGATTGAGCGATGCCGCGCCCACGCGCACCAACACGTCCGTGGGACCCACGGTTGGGATCGGCACTTCTTGCAGGGACAAACCGTTATCCGTAACGACGATGGCTTTCATGCATGGTCTCCGTACTGTCTGTGTTGGTTGGGGCCGAAAGCGACATATAGGATCGCGGCGGTCCGAAGGGATAGGATCGACCCAATTTACATCGATCAACGATTAGCATGCGCGACGGCGGCTCAAGACGTTCACGCCCTGGCCGCCGCCGGGCGTCAGTGCAACTGCGACAGCTTGTCTTCCTTGGCCAGATCCACCGCCCGTTGGGCGTCTTCGGTCAGGAGCAGGCGTTCAGCGACCAGGCGATCGGCCGCGGCCTGCACCTCGGCGACATAAGCGGCGCTGGTGGGATAACGCTCCTCCAGCGACCGGCGCGGGTCATGGTTGGCTTCGCGCTCCGTTCGCGTTGCCGCGAAGGGCACCGCGGCGCCGTACAAGGGAAAGAGGGCACTTGGACCGTAGCCTTCGGCACGGGGATTCCAGCCAGTGTAGGTTGCGCGCGGCACCGCTACCGCCAACTGGCGCACGCCGCCGATGGAGATGCCATCGGCATCCGCCAAGGGGACGTAGACCGGGTAGTGGCCGAGTTCCCGCGGCGGCATGGTTTTGGGATCGATAAAACTCGCCAGGCCGTGGATGGCGGAATAGGGCAGTCCCGGAATATTGTTTGGGACCGCATTGGCCGCCTCGACCAGCGTGCCGGCCGCCCGCATCGGCACCCGGCTGGAAGGGGGCTGTGTGCCCGTCGTGATCCACGCCTGCATGTCCGTCAGCAGCGCCCGCATGACGGCGCCGTTGTGCATGGGATTGACGGGCAGGGCCATGGTGTCCCGGCGGCGCATCCGTTCGCCCGGTTCAGAGAAGTGCGGCGTGCCGGTCAGCATATACATACGCACGTCCGCCGGCAGATCCAGCTGATTGCCGGCCAGGTCCGTCACCACCAGCGATGCGCGCGAAGACCACCATTCGATTTCGCTATCCGTCTGCATGATGACGGGGCAGGTCGCATTCAGGCGGCAGCGCAAGAGCAAACCGTCACGGCGGCCGCTGAGGGAGTCCGTCAACGTGGCGTACGTGAAGGGAAACGCATCCACTTGCCATCCCGGGTCCTGGGGATGCCGGGCATTGCGGTTAGGCAGGCCAAAACGCACATTCACAGCCGTACGGCGTCCGCCCGCGACATGCGGCATCAAGCCGTCGAACACCATGCGGCCTTGCAGGTCTTCGTTGAATCCCAAATGCAGGAAGTCACGCAGGAAGCGACCGGATTGGGATATGCCGAAGCCGATGGCGTGTTGAATGGTGGGATGGCCGTCCCGCGCCAGCGGGTTTGCCGACGTCCCATCACGCCGCAGGAACGCAGAGATGTCACGCGTCGCCGCGAAGGCCAGTCCCAATATGGCTGGGTCTTTGGCGGTGTAGGTCACTTCATAGAGCGCGCCGGCATCGAAGCCCTGCGCGGGCCGCTGTATCTCGATGGTCTGCGCACCGGTGGCCCGGACCGACATGTCGGTGGGCGTCTGGCGATCATCGTTCCAGCGCTGCCTCACCGTGACGGCCAGACTGGAGGGATCGGCAAGCGGCCACTGCAGCGTCGCTTTCCCGGGATTGCTGCTGTCATCGAAAATCACTTCTTCGCGAACCGGACCCGAGACACCGGCGAGCACCGGTGACTTGAGTCCCAGTTCACCCGGCTTGGTCGGCAGGTCGGCTTGCCAGCCTATCCAAGCCACCGTATAGCCTTGCCGTTCCAGAAAGCCGTTGCCGGCATCGCCGGTATCGAGGCTATTGGGCTTGGCGGCATCGTCGAAAAGCTGCTGGCCGATCTTGCGGCCGCGGTTGGGCACATCGATGAGCAGGGTCTGATTGCCACGCGCCGGATCGACCGGCCGCAGGATCACGACGTCCGCCGTGGCCTCGACGCGGCCCTCGGCATCGCGGGGCGCCTTGTCGATGTCTGCGATGACGGCATTGCGGGGATCGGAGGGATCGACCGAGAAGGTCGCGCGGCCCGTCAGTTTCTCGTAGGCTCCGACGTCGCCGAAGGTGCGGCCGCCGTAGGCCGGCGACGTCTGAAGTACTTCAAAGCGGATGACTTCGGCCTGTGCGCCGACGGCGATCATCGCCAGCAGTGCGCCGGCAGCGCACTTCGTGCGTATGCTCATTTTTTGTCTCCATTGTATTTTTTGTAGGTCGTTTGACGCCTTGATGCACTACGTCGCCACGGCACGCCCGATCGAAAGAATTGGCCCGGTAGGCCGGTCGATGGGTGAACCTTGCGGCGGTTCAAGCGTAATCTCGAACAACTGATTGGGCTGCAGCGGTGGCAGTTTGTCGATAGGGACTTCGACGGATTCTCCAGGCCGCAACAATCCCAGTGACACCGGGCCGGACCAGCTGTCGGCCTTGGTCCAGAGCTGCAAGGCCTTGCCTGCCTGCATGGACTCCGGTTTCAGCGGGATCAGGCGCAACTTCTGATCGGCGCTGGCCTGTACCAGCCAGCCCGGCGTTTTATCCGACGGAGACGCGAGCACGACGACGAAGCGGGGCGGTGCCGTGGGTGCGCCCAGCTTGAATCCCAGCGCAACGGCAAGAAACAGCGCCGCGCAGGTCACGGCACCCGCGGCCAGGCGCCAGACGCGGATGTCGTCCCACCAGCGGCGCCAAAACGCCTGCCGGCCGGCGGAAATGCTTCGGCTTACGCGCTGCCAGACTTGTGGGGAGGGTTCAAGCGGCGCCACGGTGTCGGCCAGCGGTTGCAAGCGCGTTTCCCATTGGGCGACCAGCGCGGCCAGAACCGGTTCATGCGGCAGTCGTGCCGCGACTTCCTGCCTGCGTTCCCAGGACAGGGTACCGAGGACGTACTCGCCGGCAAGTTCATCGAGGGCGCTGAGTTCCTCCGGCGTCATTCCATGCACTCCCGCAGGGATTGCAGACCTCGACGTACCCATGCTTTCACTGTACCCAGTGGTGAGCGCAGGCGTTCCGCGATTTCGCTATGGGAGCAGCCGTCGATGTATGCGTACAGGATACTGGCTCGGGGAGAAGCATCCAGCTGTTCCAGGCAATGGGACAAACGGCCGCGCATCAACGGGTCGGTTTCGAACGAGAATGGATTGGGGGGCTGTGTAGCGTGGGTATTCATATGAGCCTCAAGCGTGTCCTCGTCGACATCGACTTCTTTGCTCTGGCGCCGAATGGTGTTGAGTGCCTGGTGACGGACAATGCTGAAGATCCATCCGCGGCCAGAGCCGCGGCTTGCGTCGAAGGTCGCGGCTTGGGTCCAGACATTCACGAAGGCATCGTGCAGTACGTCTTCAGCCAGTTGGCGGTCGCGCACGATGCGCTGAGCCACGCCTAGAAGGTAGGCGGCGTCTTGTTCGTAGAGCCGCCGCAATGCCTCCGTATCCTGTCGACGGCATGCGGCAATCAATGATTCGTAGTCGAACTGGTCCGTCTTTTCCTGCACTGGCACCCCTGAGAAGCGCTCGGCGGCATGCAGAAGCACGCCGCCGAAGATGGACTACGCCTTCAGGAAAATGCCTTTGGCGTGGGTTTGTGTCAAGAGGCTTTCCAGAAAATGTAGTCGGCCTGATATTTGACCGTCTGTTTGGCGCCTTTGGTGGCCATGGTGCATTGGGCGGTGGGAGCGGTGCCGCCTTGGGTCGCCAGGCGCTGGATATAGGTCACGCCTTGCATGGCGCCGGCACCCGTGGCGGGGTTCGCCTTGACCAGTTGCAGAGGAATATTGCCCGTGCCGGCGGGTGATACGGCCACCTGGGTCGCCGTCACCTTGGAGCCATCGTTGGATTCCCAGGTGGCAGGGGGGCCGTAGTATTTGCCGACGGCGCTGCCTGAGCGGTCGGTCAAAATGGCGTCGGGTCCGACGAAGGTCCATTCGAACTGGCCAGCGGCGTCTTTCTTTTCGCGGCACTCATACAGGATTTCTCCTTTACCGACGGTTTGCATGGAGACGCGATGGCCGTCGGGAACCTTGACGGCGTCGGCCACGGGGGGCGATGGGGCATTCGTCGACGTGTTGCTGGCGCAAGCACTGACTACGACGGGAGCGATCAAGCTGAATAAGACGATGCGTTTCATGGCAAATCTCCTGTGGCGGTTTGTTGGACCTGATGTCTCGAAAACGGGAGCATCAATAGGTCTACACACGAGATGACGATTTGGATGCAGCTCGATCGATTTTTCTTTTGACAGCCGGCGTGGCCAAGGGGATAAGGCCCGGAAGCAAAGCCAGACCTGGATCGGTGAACCTGCCCTCGAAGGAACTTATGTAAGGCGCATAATGTATATTATGTAAAGTTAGATATGGCGCGAAATGACCGATCAGGCTGTTCATGGCCCACCCTTCGTTTCATCGTGTGCCGGGATTGCCCCTGCATGCACGATCCATTCCTTTATCGATTAGCACCGACTTGGCCCTCCGGCAGTCTCTCCGCCGGCATCTTGAGCATCACCAACGCCAGATAACTACAAAGTCCAAGCACTGCCGTGACCCACAGCGCACCCACGCCCCAGCGGCTGACGCAAATGCCGAATAACCACGGCGCGGATGCCTGCGCCAGCCTGGCCGGAACCATCAGCACACCCTGGCGCATGCCATAGCCCTGCGTCCCGAAGATCGCCAGCGGCAGCGTGCCCTTGGCGATCGTCAGGATGCCGTTGCCGGCGCCATGCAGTAGGACGAAGGCTGACGCAGCCGGAGCGCCCAATGCGAGCAGGATCGCAGCGCCCGCTGGGTGCCCCCATGCCCAGGACGACGCGGCGGCGGCTGTGGAATTGCATCAGATGGCCCGCTGGTTGACGCGCTTGGACAGTGCTTCGGCCGATTCTTTGCGTTCGCTGTAGCGGTCAACCAGGTAGGAATTCATCCCGCGCGTCAGCAACGTGAATTTCACCAACTCTTCCATGACATCGACGATGCGATCGTAATAAGCGGACGGCTTCATCCGCCCTGCTTCGTCGAATTCCAGGAATGCCTTGGCAACCGAGGATTGATTAGGGATGGTGAACATGCGCATCCAGCGGCCCAACACGCGCATCTGGTTCATCGCATTGAACGATTGGGATCCGCCGCTGACCTGCATCACGGCTAGCGTCTTGCCCTGGGTCGGCCGAACCGCGCCCATCGACAACGGTATCCAGTCGATCTGCGTCTTCATGAGCCCTGTCATTGCCCCGTGGCGCTCAGGCGAACACCACACCATGCCTTCGGACCATTGCACCAGTTCGCGCAGCTCCGCCACTTTCGGGTGATCTTCCGGTGCACCATCTGCCAGCGGCAGCCCTTCAGGATTAAAGATTCGTGTTTCCGCCCCGAAGGCGGTTAGCAGCCGAGCAGCTTCCTCTGTGGTGTAGCGGCTGAACGAACGCTCCCGCAACGAGCCATACAGCAAGAGAATGCGGGGCGCATCGCGGCCCGCTGTCGGAAAACGGCTGGCGATATCGAGGTCCACCAAACGGGTGTCGAGGTTCGGCAGATCCGATATCGCGAGTTCTGAGGCTTTGTTCATAGGGCAGTTTTTCTGTCACACGCCGCACCTTCGCAGCAATGCTCGGTGAGATAGCCAAGCAAACCGTTCATGCAGGAAAAATCGGCGCGGTATATCAGGTTGCGACCTTGTTGCTCGACCGAAACCAGATGTGCATGTGCCAGCTCCTTCAGGTGAAAGGACAGCGCGCTGCGGGCGATGCCGAGCTGGTCGGCAATGACGCTCGGATTCAGCCCCGCCGGGCCGGCAACGACCAGCGCGCGGAAGACGCGAAGGCGTTGGGCGTGAGCGAGGGCACCGAGAGCGGAGACAGCTTGATCTTCATTCATGGTTTTATAATACAAGGATCATTGAACTATTAACAAGTCTGAAGATAGCTTGGCCCGAGGTATCCCGCACGCTCGGAATCCGGCCGCGGGTTTAGAAAGCTCAGAAGTCTCCTTGAAGTCGTTCAAAGATCATGTATTATGGTTGTCAAAGCGTGATCTATGAACAACTCAAAATGCCAAAAAAGATTGTCGTTGCCCCTTTCTTGAGCGCCGGAGTGGTATCCAGGCTTGTCCAGTGGGGCAAGATCATCCGTACCCAGCGCGTGCGAACAAAAGTGACTGCCGGGGATTTTTGTGGGCGGATCGGAATCTCCTTGAGCACGCTGCGTCGCCTTGAGGCCGGAGACCCCGCCGTAAGCGTCGGCAGCTATTTGGCGGCATTGAGTGCGCTCGGCGTGCTTGACTTGGCCGTCCCCCACCCTGGCGAACAGTTGATCGTAGGAAGCCCGCGCGCAAGAGCGCCGAAAACCCCGAAAGACGATGACTACTTCTAAGCCAATTTTCATCTACCTGCAAAGACCCGACGACGGCTCTTGGGTAACGGTCGGCCGCTATCGGCGCGATGGCACGGGTGTAGGCCTGTTTCAATACGCGCCGAGCTATTTGGAGGCTGGACTACCGTGGAGCCTCGATCCGGTCAACCTTCCTCTCACCGCCGGCGTAGAGTACGCAGCAACTCGCTATGGCGGTCTTCATGACGTACTGCGCGACGCCTGCCCGGACGCATGGGGGCGCGCGCTAATTCAGCGAGAGTTCGGAATCAGTGAGTTCGCCCCCCAAGTCGAATACCTGATGCTGGCCGGGAACTCCGATCGTTGGGGCGCGATCGCCATCGGAACAGGGAAGAAACCTCCAGCAGCGCAAATCGCCACGCCGCCCATATCGTTGATTCAAGATCTGGCGGCGGAGCTCCAAGCGATGCAAATGCATCGCCCTGCGATCCGCCCAGAGCTACGCCGCCGGCTGGTGGCGACCCCAAGCATGGGGGGCGCACGACCCAAAGCTGTCGTGAGGGAAGCCATCAAGGATGGCGGTGCCTTCTGGTTGGTCAAGCCCATTCTGGCATCTGACACCCAGGACATTCCTCGCTTGGAGCACGCGGTCCAGGCCTGGGGCACGCTTGCTGGTTTAGATTTCGCGGATACCCGACTGATACCCGCCGGAGAGACATCGCCTCTTAGCCTCTTTCTCTCCAAACGCTTTGATCGCCAGGACGGGCGTCGACTGATGACCCTCAGCGCGGCGTCCCTCTTGCAGACCGAATACCCCGCACTAGGGGGCGTCGCCGATCAGCCTGCTTGGACATATCCCGACTTGGCTCACACGTTAATCCAGATTGGCGCGCCGCATGAAGACGCCCTCGAAATTTTCGATCGCATGATCTTCAACGCCTTGATCGGCAATGACGATGACCACCCTCGGAACCACGCCATTGTGTTCGATCAGTCCAAGGAGCAATGGCGGCTCGCGCCGGCCTATGACGTCGTTCCCAACGTGGAATTCACGCCGAATAGACTGGCCATGCGGCTATCCCGCGGAAATCCGGAAATCAGTCGTGTAGCGGCAGTCGCGGACTGGAAGGCATTTGGCCTGCGCTCCGAAACTCAGGCCAATGAACGGATCGATCATCTCCTTGCCCGATTCCAGGATACCTATCAGGACATCAAAGAAATCCTCGATGACTCATTGCGCGATCTGATGTCAGATCGCATTGTGCAGACTTGCCAGCTATTGGCGCCGTAGCGTCGGCCGGTAGCGCCCCATTCTCCCTGATCCCGGCTGGTGCACCGGCTCTGCGCCCGTTCCGACTGGCTCGACTACCACCTATAGAGTCTGAGTTGATTGAATGTGGAATTTCATCATTCATCAAACGACCAGGCGAGATTGTGGATTTGGTTTGGGTAATAGAAGGTCATTTAGACCTATCTTCACTGATTGTCTCCCAGACCTGTATTCTCGCTGCTTGCTAGCCGGACTCTACCGTAAGAACTAACTGCTTGTGCAGAGGACCATGCTCGAAATTACGGAAAGCGATATTGCAATCTTGGGGGATGCCGAACTGCGCACCCTGGTCGCCCGGCTCGCCGTAGCCGAGGTCCGCGCGCAAGGCGGTCCGATCTCCTCTGTGACTGCAGGCGGAGATCAGGATGCTCCCGACGGCGGCCTTGACGTCCGGGTCGATCGCCCCGCTCCACTTGGTCTACCTGACTTCGTTCCGCGGCGTTTGACAGGGTTTCAAGTGAAGAAATCCAACATGCAAAAGAGCATGATCGCTGCGGAGATGCGGCCGCGTGGGCTCTTAAGGCCCGTCCTTACTGAACTGGCGTCTTCCGCCGGCGCCGGCATCGTCAAACGCGTGCATGACGACGCCACGCGCCTGTTGGCGAAACGCAAGAACCCGTTCTACTACATCAAGGACCAGCCGGCCGACGACGCCCTGTTCCTGCGGACCGTGGGACGCCTGTCCAGCTTCGACTTCGCTGCGCGCACCACGGTAGAGGAGACCGGCCAGATCATGGACCAGGCAATGCAGGCGGCCATCCCCGGAAGCGGCCACGACGTTGCCCTGGCGGCCGCACGCACCAAGGTCGTCGTCGACGAGCAATATTCCGTCAACCAGACTGCCTTGCCCGCGACCGGCTTTTTCTGAGTTCAGCCCTGCAGCCCTTACAGCATCGGCATCCCGCCCGTGACCGGGATCATTGCCCCCGTGATGTAACGGCCTTCATCCGACGCCAGCAAGACATAAGGTGGCGCGACCTCGGCAGGCTGGCCCGCGCGTCCCAGCGGTGTGGCGGATCCTAATTTCTCGATTTCTTCAGATGACTTTGTGGATGGCTGTAGCGGCGTCCATATGGGGCCGGGCGCAACGCAGTTCACACGTATGCCCTGCGGCGCCAGCAGCTTGGCCAGGCCCGCGGTAAAGGTTGCGATGGCGCCCTTGGTCGTGGCGTAGACGAGCATCTCGGCATTCGGGATTTTTGCGTTGACGGACGTGGTGTTGATGATGGACGAGCCGGGCTTCATATGCGGCGCGGCGATCTGGCAAAGGTCGAACATCGCGAAGACGTTGGTGCGAAACGTCTGCTCCACCTCTTCGGGCCGGATGTCCTCCAGTTTGCGGTGGATCGGCTGCGTGGCGGCATTGTTGACCAGGATGTCCAGTCGGCCGAAGGCTTGTACCGTCTTGTCGACGATGGCGCCGCAGAGGTCACGAGCAGAGATGTCGCCTTTCAATAACAGCGCTTTACGGCCCGCTTCTTTCACCAATCGGGCCGTCTCTTGTGCGTCCGCATCCTCGTTCAGATAGGAAATCGCCACATCCGCGCCTTCGCGGGCATAGGCAAGCGCTACCGCGCGCCCTATCCCCGAATCACCGCCGGTAATCAGCGCCACCTTGCCCTTCAGCAGCCCCTTGCCCCGATAGGACTGCTCGCCGTGATCCGGCTGCGGATTCATGGGACCCGTTTCACCAGGAGGCTTCTGGTGCTGAGCGGGAAACGGCGGCGTGGGCTGCGCATTGCGCGGATCATTGTTGGAGGTGGGCATGCGAATCTCCTTGAAACTGGGCAAAGCTTCTAGGGTGCAAGCCTTATGCCGATTGCCGCGCGTATTACATCCCGCGACATCTCATGCCCTGGGATTCATAAAATTGTCAGCGACCGACCTCAACAATCATTCGGATCAAAATTCCACTGGAGGTAATGCTGTGCCCGCCAAGATCTTTGCCGCTTTTGCCCTCGCCTGCGCGACGGTGGCTTACAGCTCCACCCCGTTCGCGGAATCGGACGCCGCCCAACAGGAGATCAATGAGGCCGGCAACGCCGCGGCGCGCGCTGCCCAGCATAGCGGCGTGGTCCGTCTTGGCGATCAGGCGACGATTACGCTTCCGCCGAACGTGGACTTCGTCCCGCGCGCGGAAGCCCAGCGGCTCATGCAGGCCTGGGGCAATGCGGCCGATGACTCGTTGATGGGCTTTTTCATATCGCCTGTCGGCGGGGAAGCCCAATGGATCATTCCGGTTTTCCTGCAGCAGGATGGTCATATCCGGGATGACAACAGGAAGCAATGGGATGCCGGCAAGCTGCTGGAAACCATGGGCGCGAATACGCGCAAGCAGAATGAAGCGCGCCGCGCGCGCGGCATGCCGGAGGCGCAAGCCCCGGTTTGGCTGCAGGCGCCGAAATACGACGCCGCCAAGCACCGCCTGGTATGGGCCGTCGAACTCAAACTGTCGGGTGATTCGACCGACGGCGATCCGGCGGTCAACTACAACACCTTCACGCTGGGCCGTGAGGGCTACGTCGCCCTGAACCTGCAGACCAGCAAGAGCGAACTCCCCAAGCAGATTCCCGTCCTGACGAGCCTGTTGAATAGTCTTTCGTATAACAAGGGCAAGTGCTATACGGACTTCAACTCGGCCACCGACAAGATCGACGACTACACATTGTCGGGGTTGATGGGCAGCGGCAGCCCGGCGAAATAGCCGGGCCATGCTGCTGCACGGTCTGGTCACGCTCAGCGACTCAGGTCCCGGCCGACGCCAAACGCAAAGATACCTGGATGACAATGAGAACTATTGTTAATATTCGGCCGGCCGTTTTCTTGCCTTGCCGCTTATCCCCTCGCCGTCATCCTCATGTCTCGTCGCCGCCCCTCCGAATCCGGATGGCTCGCCCACTACCGCGAGCTGGTCGGGACATGGGTCAAGGGAAACTCGCGACGGCATGACGCCGAGGACGCGGCGCAGGAATCCATCATTCGGGTCATGGCGCAAGACCCTGCGGCTGCACTGAATCCCAAGGCTTATCTCTATCGCGCCGCGCAGAATCGGCTGGTTAGCGAGATTCGTCGCCAATCGCGCCATGAAACCGTGCCGCTGGAAGCGCTTGCCGATCAGGACCATCCGCTCTTAGCCAGCCCGGAGTCCGACCTGCGCACCGGCGAACTGTTGCACGCGCTTGAACAGGCGTTGGAACGGCTGCCTCTGAAGAAGCGCCAGGCTTATATCCTGCATCGTCTGGAAGGCTACACACAACCTGAGATCGCACAGCGCCTGGGTGTCGCGCTGAATACCGTGGAGCGATACATCATGGACGCGACACGGGAAATTCGCGAACAATTACACAGTTTCTGCCCACCGAACCCCGCGCCATGACCGAGCCTCTCCATCCGGACAGCCTGACCGATCCCCGCGATGCCGCGGCCTATTGGTTCGCGCGAGTCCGTTCGGACACGATGAGCGCCGCGGAGCGGCAGCAATTCGAAGCCTGGCGCCACAACGATCCCGCCCATGACCTCGAATACCGCCGCGCCGAGGGCATCTGGAATGCCGCCAACCTGATCCCCGCGGACAGGCTGCGAGCCTTGATGAGCGACGGTGCCGCGCCGACGACCAAGCCGTTCCAGAAAGAAGAAACACGCCACCACGCTGCCCCCCGGGCACCGCGGCCGAACCGTCGCCTGGTGCTGGGCCTGGGACTGGGCGGCGCCTGTGCGGCCGCCGTGGCGGCCGGCGTATGGCTGCCTCCCCTGCTGGAAGCGCCCTCCTTTGACCAGCCTTTCGCAAGCGGGCATGGCGAACGCCGCCAGGTCGCGCTACCGGACGATTCGGTCATGGAGTTGAACACCGATACGAACGTGTCCGTGCGCATGTATCGCGACCGCCGCCTGGTCGAACTGGCGGCCGGCGAAGCGGCCTTCACGGTCAGTCACAACGCCGACCGGCCTTTCTATGTGCAGGCGGGCGCCACCACGGTGCGCGTCACGGGTACGCGCTTCGATGTGCGCCGCGACGGCGATGCCGTGCTGGTCGCCGTCGAATCGGGCTCTGTCGAGGTCGCCGACGGGCCCTGGTGGCGCCGCGACAAAGCCGCCCTGACCAAGGGGCAATCGATACGCAACCGCGCGGGCGGCGGCCTGAATGCCATGGAGCAGTCGGACGTCGCGTCCCTGCTGGCCTGGCGCCAGGGCCGCATTGTCTTCCGCGATACCCGGCTGGCCAACGCGGTCGCCGAGATCAACCGTTATGCGCCCGCCCCCATACGGCTCGACGATGCCTCGCTGGCGGATATCCGCGTGGCAGGCGTCTTCAGCGTCGAAAACACACAGGCTTTTCTGGATCTGCTGCCCAATATCGCGGCGGTGCAAGTGCGGCGCCAGGACGACGGTAGCGCCCTTATCCAGCGCCGGTGAATCCAACCCTAGCTGATACACCATGCCCGGTCGGGCAAGCCCGGCATGAGAATGAGAATACATTCTGTTTCAATTATCTTGGCCATTTCCATCAGGGATCCGCACCGCCATGGCGTCCGTGTTGTGAGGCCCGCTGCTTTCAGCGCCAGCCAATGACATAGCAACCCTTCGCGCCCTAGCCCTGGACATTTTCGTGAATTCCCGCAACGCTGATTACCTGGCGCCGTCCGGCGCCTCGCCGCAACGCCACGCCTTGTCGCATGGCCTGACCGCCCTCACCGCCGCCCTGTGCATGGCATTGCTGCCGACGGCGCATGCCGCGCCAACCGACCAGGCGCCCGCCTTCGTCAACATCGCCGCTCAATCCCTGGGTAGCGCGCTGGTCCAACTGGCGAATCAATATTCGCTGTCCCTGGCCTACTCGCCGGATATCGTCGCAGGCGTGAATGCGCCCGCGGTATCGGGCAACCTGACGGTGGACCAGGCGCTGCAACGCCTGCTGGCGGGCACCGGCATCGAATACAAGCGTGATGGCAAGAATTTGTCCCTGTCTCGTCCGCCGGCGGCGGCCAACACCACGACGCTGTCCACGGTGACCGTGACCGCCGAATCGGCGGACGCGCGGACCGAGGGTTCAGGCTCCTACACGACCAAGAACGTAACGCTGGGCAAAGGCGAAACGGCTTTGCTGGATATCCCGCAATCGGTCAGCGTCATCACCCGGCAACGGATGGACGATCAGAACATGACGACCATCCGCGATGCCATGCAGCAAGCCACCGGCATCACGACGAAGATCAACGACAATCCGTATCTGAACAATCAGTACTACGCGCGCGGCTACGCCCTGTCGTCCGAACTGGACGGCATTCCCTCGTACGGCTCGCTCAACGTGGGCGCCCCGCAGTTCGACCTGTCCATGTACGACCGCATCGAAATCATCCGCGGCTCGGCCGGTCTGCTGGAAGGCAGCGGTGAACCTGGGGGGCTGGTGAACTTCGCGCGCAAGCGCCCCACCGCGGATTTCCAGGCGTCGGGAAGTATCTCGGCAGGATCGTGGGACTATTATCATTCCGACCTCGATGTCTCCGGCGCGCTGAACCAGTCGCAAACGCTGCGCGGCCGCGCGGTCATCGCCGGCACGGACCAGAACCATTTCTACGGCAACTCCAACGCTCAGTCCGCGATGCTGTATGGCATCGTCGAATACGACATCGATCCCTCCACCCTGCTGTCCGTGTCCGGCACCGTGCAGCGCGATGTGCGCAAGGGCATCATGTCGCAGCTGCCGGCCTACAGCGACGGCAGCCTGCTGGACATCTCGCCCAGGACCAATCCGTTTCCGGACTGGAGCAGCGCCCACCAAAATACCGAAGAAGGCTTCATCGAGCTGAATCACAACTTCCAGAACGACTGGAAGGGGCGCGCCAGTTTCCGCTACAGGCACTCGACCAATGACGCCAAGTACGTGGGCGTTTATACGGACGTCGACAGGGCCGACAACACCGTGAGTTATTTCCCGGCCGCCGACAAGACGGAGTTCGGCTGGGCGGGCGCGGATGTCAATTTCAGCGGGCCTTTCCACTTGTTCGGCGGCACGCATCGTCTGTTGATCGGTGCGAACTACGACCGGCTCGACAGCAAGGATAATTATTCCAATGTCGACGGCGGCACCATCGACTTCGACCAGCTGGTTCATTTGCCAGAGCCGGCCCTGCCCTATACCGGCGTGTACAAGGTTCGCACGGAGCAGTTCGGCCTTTATGGCCAGGGGCGGTTTCAACTGCTCGATCCGCTGACCCTGGTGGTGGGCGGCCGGGTGTCCAACTACAAGCAGTACACGGGTATCGGCGACTACGGCACCACGCCCGACATGGAAAAATCTCCTGGCTCGGAGACCCACAAATTCACGCCGTACGCGGGCCTGATCTATAAGGTGACGCCGGATACGTCGCTGTACGCCAGCTATTCGGACATCTTCGTGCCGCAATCGCAACTCAGCGCCAGCGGTTCGCCCTTGCCTCCGCGCAGCGGCAGGCAGTACGAGGCCGGGGTCAAGAGCAGCCTGTTCGATGGCAAGCTCAATACGTCGGCGGCCATCTTCCGGCTGCAGGACCGCAATCGCGCGTACTACGTCAGCGACGTGTTCTATTACCGCGCGGCCGGCCGCGTCGACATGAACGGCTTCGAAACGGAAATCAGCGGGTCGCCGCTACCCGGTTGGGACCTCAGCGCCGGCTACACCTTCCTGGACCCGCATTACGAAACCGAGCAGGACGATCTTTCCATGGTCACGCCCAAGCACAATATCAAGCTGTGGAGCAATTACCGTTTCCAGCAAGGATCGGTGCTGGAGAAATTCAATATCGGCGCGGGCATCCTGGCATCCAGCGCATTGAAGTCCAGCACGGTGAATACGCCGGGATATCTGACGGCATCCCTGCAGGTCGGCTATCAGATCAACCCCAAGACGAGCGCCACCGTCACCGTGGATAATGCTTTCGGCAAGACGTATTACCAGTCCGTCGGCTACTACGGCAATCCGCGCAGCGTCATGCTGACACTGCGAACGCGATTCTGATGTGAGGGCCCTGCGTGGCCCCCGACGCTATCGCCTGAAGTTCGCGGCCGTCACCGCGGCAGCGACTTCTCCCACTTGACCAGCGCATCGACCACCGCGGCCGGTGCTTCGGGCACCAAGGCGTGGCCGGCGCCCGGGATCACCACCAGCGTCACGCGGTCGCCGAATTCGTCCTTGACCTCGTTGCGCGTGGATGCCGGTTTGAAAGGGTCGTCGCCGGCCTGCAGGTCCAGCATGGGCGCCTTGCCGCCGGACCACCAGTCCGACTGTTTGGTCGCCTTGCCCGCCAGGCGCTGGCTTTCGTTGACTTGCGGATACCAACCCTTGAGCCAGACGCTGGCGTCGTGCCCTGGCGCGAAGAAAGCGAATTGCAGCGATTTCAGCCTTTGGTCGTCGGGCAGCGACAGGTCCGAGCTGCGGTCCACGTGTTCGCTCAATCCTGCCGGATAGGCTTTCGCGGCGGCCGCGACGAAGACGACCCCGCGCACCAGTTCCGGATGATCCACGCTGGTGGTGCGCGCGACCCAGTTGCCGAAGGCGTGGCCGATGATCACCACGGGCTGCCTGGCCTGGTCACGGATCACCGCCGCGATGTCCTTGGCCAGGTCATGAAGCGTGATGTCCTTCATGGGCCCAGTGCTCTGCCCGATGCCGCGCGGTTGCGGGCGTATTACGCGATAACCCTGTGCGGCCAGGCGCTGCGCGACGTCATCGAAGTCTTCGGCTCCGCGGCCACGGGAAGGCAGCAAGACCAGCGGCGTACCCTGGCCCTCCTCGATCACATCGATGCGGACATCCGGCGCGGTTTGCACCAGCACATGGTGACGAGCAGCGTCCGCGGGGGCGGCGGATGCGTTGCCTTGGAATACGCCGCAAATCGCCAATGCCATGGCGAGCATTTTTATTTTCATTGCTGTCTCCTTGATCGGGGTCACGCGCGCCGGCAGGTAACGAGATCGCCTCCGGTCGTCGCATCACAGCCGTGATATGCCAATAACAAATGCCCAGGCGTCACTTGAAAACTTTAGTCAGTCGACCGTGGGGAGTCAGCACGTTGGCTTGACGCAATATTGCAAGCGTCTGCTCCCGGCTGAGGAAGGCATACGGATTATTGGCCGACCTCGCTGGCATCTTTTTAGGGCCACGGGCGTTAAAGACTGTCGGCTCGACGAGCACCGCCGTCTTGAGCGCCCTTCCGGCACCCGCGATGACTACCTCACCCACGGCGCCAGCCGGGGAAGCGATGCCTACGGGAGAGGCATAACGACCACTCACGGCGGGCTTGGAAGCCACCCAACCGCTGTGTGTGTCGTCAGGTTTTCGTTTCGCAGTCATAGCGGGATTATCACATGCAAATGCGGGCACTCGCGCCACCGGCTCGCTTACCAGCGAATAATGTACGGCTTGTTTCCAAGCGCCCAGTACCCGTTGTCGCCCTTTTCGAGCATCATCCCTTCCCGCACCCACCCGTCCCCATCCGGGCTATAGCCGAACATGCGTCGGCGCAGGTCGGGGACGGCCAGCCAAGGTGTCGCGGCGTCGTCGAATTTCCAGGTGAAATTCACCCACGAGACTTCATTGGGATTTTCGTCGAAAGGATTCTTGGCGGGCGGCGTGAACTTCTGCACGCCGCCATAGGTCAAGCGCGCGCAGAAGCGATTGGTCATGACCAGTGTCTCGCCATTGCCGGAGCTTCTTCTTTCGTACTCCTGGTAGTCGTAGAACTGTCGTCCCAGCGGTGTCAGTTCCACGTGGCCCAAAGGCTTGTCGGGGCCATTGGGGCTCCAGTCAGGGCTCTTTATTTTCATCTTGCCGCTGCCGGCGTTGAGATCAACCGTGATCAGGCCGGCTTTGACCAATGCGTCCACCAATTTCTGCTGGTCTTCCAGCAGTTCGATGGTGATATTCCCCGGCAGCTCAGCGCCCAGAAGATTGACGCAGGAACCGCTTGGCGCGTACTGAGGATCGGCAAGGGCCGCTTCGATGATTGAGTCGGCCTTGTTTTTGCTGAAGTTCTCACCGAACAAAAAATAGCGGGCACCGATTGCGACCGCCGCCACCGCGATGGCGCTGCCGATAATCAACTTTTTATTCTTCATCAGTCTGCTCGTCTCTGTTCAGGTGGACGCATTAGACCTTAGAACCGATACGAGACCGTCAGCTGGGCCAGGCGCGGCGGGCTGGGCATCAGCGTGTAGTCGAAGGTCGCGGCCGAACCTCCCGTGTAGTATTTTCGATTGAACAGGTTGAAGACGTTCAATTGCGTCTTCCACGGGCCCTGCTGGTATGACGCCATCAGGTCCGTGCGTACGTAGCCGCCGAGTTTGAAAGTGTTGGGCGTGGTCGCCTCGCGTGAGCCGACGTAGTAAACGCCCGCGCCCACTTGCAGCCCAGGTACAGACTCCAGCTGATACACCGTCCACAAGCTGCCGCTGTGCCGCGGCGCATTGCTCAAGACATCGCCCACGGGCAGCGTCGTGTCGCTCCTCACCTTGGCAACCGTGTACGCATAGCTCGCGATGGCCTTCCACCTGGGCGTGATATTGCCCGTAATGTCGAGCTCCACCCCCTGGCTCCGCTGCTTGCCCGTGAGCACCTGCAGAATGGGGTTGGACGGATCGGTCGTCAGGATGTGATTTCGATTCAGATTGAACAGCGCCACGTTCACATTAAGGCGGTCCTGGATGACGTCGTGCTTGACGCCTATCTCGAATTGCTCCGCGACCTCCGCGTCGTAAGTCACATTGCTGCCGCTGTGGCCCACGTTCGGGGAATGGCTGCGGCTCCAGTCGGCAAAGAACGACGTGCTTGCCACGGGCTGCCATACCAGTCCCAGCCGTGGCGAACACGCCGTCTGTTGGCCGCGCCCGGTATCGGCGCCGCTTTCTTCGGCGCGGTTGACGAAGCGGTCGGCCCGCAGTCCGATCTGGGCTTTGAGTTGCGGCGTCAGCTCGATCAGATCCTGCAAGTACGCGCCGTAGTCCTTCCCTACCCCTTCATGGCCGGGCAAGGGATCGCCAGGAGTCAGTCCGGATAAATAAGCGGGGTTGAACAGGTCCAGGGTCATCGAGGAGACCTGCGACCCTTTGCTGCCCACCTTCAAATAGCCATAGTCGATGCCCGCGAGCAGGGAGTGTTTCAAGCTACCGGTCGAGAAGTCGCCCACCAATTCGGCCCGGGTCGAGTACTGGCGGGAATATTCGTTGGCCCCGCTGTACACGGAATAATCCAGAAGATTGCCCGTGGCCGTCGTGCTGTCGGGGAAGGACTGGGTCGAACGTTGCCGCGCTGACGCATATTGGCCCGCCAGGCGCAGTTTCCAGTTCTTCGACAGTTCATGCTCGAACAACAGCGTTTGCGAGAACGTGTCGTTCTTGCCGTAGTCTCCGTCCACGCCGGGATACATGCCATCGCGCAGGCCGTAGTACCGGGTCCGGGAGAGCTCCCGGTAATTGGAGACGGCCGGGACACCGAAGTCGAAGCCATCACGATTCAGGTGATTGAACTCGGTCAGTAGCGTCAGCGAGGTGCCCTGGTGGTTATTCCAGGTGATTGCCGGCGCGATGGACCATGAGTGATAGGACGCGTTGTCGCGGAAGGTCGAGTTGCTTTCCGCTGACGCATTCAGCCGAAAACTCACGTCGTCGCTCAGCACCCGATTCAGGTCCAGGGTGGAGCGCAGCAGTCCATGAGTGCCGGCCGTTACGCCAACCTCGCCGAAATTGTCCTGCTGCGGGCGCTTCGAAACGGTGTTGATATAGCCGCCCACGGCGCCGATGCCGCCGTAAAGGGCGCCGGCCGGCCCCTTGAAGATCTCGACCCTGTCGATATTCTGCACGTCCCGATACGCGTAGTAGCCGTAATTACGGAAGCCATCGCGCAGGCCGTTGCTTTCACTGAAGCCGCGGATGTTGAAGAACGTCGCGCCATTGCCGCCGTAGTTTGCCTCGGCGTGGACGCCGCTGACGTTGTCCGCTATCTGGTCGATGCGGATGACGCCTCGTTCCTGGAGTATCTCGGATGGAACCACCTGGATGGATGCCGGATAGTCCTTGAGCGGCGTGTCCGTCCTGGTGGTGCTGTTTGAAGTCGGGACGAGGTAATCGGAGGTTGGCGTCCCGGTCACGGTCACGGGAGGCAAAGTGGCGTCCGCCTTGAAATCGGCGGCTTGTGCCTTGGCGGCGGCAAGAAGACCCGCATGGATGAGAGTCGCGGCTACGCGGAATGCCACGGATTTGTTTTTCATGGTGTCGAGGCAAAAATAAGCGGTGTCGATACGCGCTGACCTGAAGGGAGGTCGCGCGCCCTCCCCGCACGTTATTGCGGTGTAAAGAAGGCGCGAGCGCGATGCACGGCATCCGTCAACGGGCATGCCGGACGGATGGGTTCAGGTTTTGAGGCTAGGAGAGGTGGCCTGCGGCCCTGGTTGGGCCTCGATGGGCCCGTGGCCCTAGACCGCCTTACGCCGCGGGCGGACCGCGTGGCCGCCCTGGTGACCTGGAGAGCAGATCGACGGGCAGCGCTTCAACGGGGGCCGCGGCCCTGTACGTAGGGACAGGCAGGGGCGGCAGCGTCCAGGCCAGCAGATAAAGCCCTGGCAGCACTGGCATGCCCAGCATTGCGCATCCTGGCGCGCAGCAGTGCGGCAGCATGTTCGCGTGAGGCCGGGCCAGGTCGGCCTTGTCAACCTCGACCGTCGTGTCCAACGTGATGACACGGGGACCGCTGGCGGTGCAAACGATGATGGTGGAGTGGGAACCGGATGACGCGATGGTCAGCGAACCGAGCGCCGACGCGGAGGCCCAGGTATGAAAGGCGAGCAGGAACATCGCGATGAACGCGAGGCGCGAACGGTACCTGCCATGGATGAGAGACATCGCCTTTCCCTGAACGATGCGCGGATGGTAGCACGCGTTTACACGCTGACGCGTGGGAAAAGCTGCCCCTCTGCCCGAGTCAGGTCTTCTGGGCGACGCGCAGGGACACTTCACGCCGTTGCCGGATCATCTCACGCGCGCTATGGCGCACCGTCTCTACCAGCGCGGGATCCGCCACGCGCGGGTGGCCACTTTCAAAAGGCGGCGCGGGATCGTACTCCAGCATCAGCTGCAGCGCCTTCGCGGCGTCCTCTCCGCGCAGGACACTGAGCACCGTGAACGCGAAGTCCAGGCCGGACGTCACACCGGCGCCCGTGATCCTGTCGCCATCGACCACCACTCGATCGGGAACGATTTCCACACCGAAGATCGCCAGCTGATCGATGGACAACCAATGGCATGTCGCCTTGCGGCCGGTGAGCAGTCCGGCCGCGGCAAGCAGCAGCGACCCCGTGCAGACCGACGTGACCAACCTCGCGCCGGCGGCCTGGGCGCGCAGGAAGTGCATGACTTCAGCGTCCTCCATCAGTGGCGTCTGGCCCGGACCGCCGGGGACCACGATGACGTCGTACTGGGGGGCGTCACTGAAGCCGCGGTCCGGATTGATCGACAGGCCCGTGTCTCCCTTGACCGGATCGCGGTTCTTCCAGACCAGTTCAGCGTGGCAGTCCGGCGCACGCGCGAGGACTTCGAAGGGTCCCAGGATGTCGAGCGACGTCATCATGGGAAAGACGAGCATGCCTATGCGGGTTTTCGGTGCGGTTTTCATACCGCCACTCTGGGCAACAAGCGTTGTGCGTGCCGGACAAGATGCTGGCATTTCCGGACATGCTGGAGGCGGCTCGCTGTCCCATGTCTTGAAATAGATGCGAAAAGTCCGGTGCCGGCACGCGGACAAGGCAACACTCGCAGTAGGGGAACCGCGAATCCGCGGTCTATAAAGAAGGTACATCATGAATACCAGACGCAAATATCTAGGAATGATGGGCGGCCTCGCCCTCCTACGCCCGACGCTGTCCATGGCGTTCGATGGCCAGCCCGGTGTCGTCCGGCTGCTGGTGGGCTTTCCACCCGGCGCCACCGGCGACCGCATTGCCAGAGCGGCCGCGCCGGTGCTTGGCGACGACTTGCACGCCAATGTCATCGTGGAGAATAAGTCCGGCGCGGGCGGACAACTGGCCGTCGGGTACGCGAAGACCGGCCCGGCGGACGGCAGCGTGCTGTTGCAGACCATAGGATCTTCAATGGTGATCTACCCGCATACCTATCGCAATCTGCCCTACGACCCGTTCAAGGACTTCATCCCTATCGGTACGGCGGCCACGGCGCCTATCGCCTTCGTCAGTGCGCCCACGGTAAACGCCAAGACCCTGAAGGAGGCCGTCGCATTGATCCGCGCGAATCCGCAGCTGGGCTTCTATGGCTCTCCGGCGTCCGGCAGCGTGTTTCACTTTTCAGGTGTGCTGCTGCAGCGGGCGATGGGCTGCGACTTCAGCCATGTCGCGTATCGGGGCTCGGCGCCGGCGCTGGCGGATGTCTTGTCAGGGCAGGTGCCGTTCGCGTTCCTGGCGCCCAGTGATATCCTCGACCATCACCGGGCGGGCAAGCTGCGCATCCTCGCGGTCACAGGCACCTCCCGTGCCTCGCAATTACCTGATGTTCCCGTATTTCCCGAAGAGGGGTACAAGGAACTCGTCAGCCGGGAGTGGTTTTCCTATTTCCTGACGCGCAACGCCAGCGCCGCGACGGTGGATCGCTATAAAGCCGCCGTCCATCACGTGGTGACGGATGAGAAAGTCCGCTCCTCGCTGCTCAATGCCGGCTTGGAAATCGGCGATGGCGACGCCGCTACGCTGGCTGAAACGATGAAGAGGGAATATGCGCAATGGCAGCAGGTCGTCAGTGAGATCGGGTTTGTCGCGGACTGATTTGGCTCCGGGGCCGGCCCGTTTCAGCGGCACGCGGGAGATCGGCATCATTGTCTTCGACGACGTGCTTTTGCTCGACGCCAGCGGTCCGGCGGATGTGTTCAGCCGCGCGAATCACCATTTGCGTCGCCAGGACGAGCCCGACCGCTATCGCGTGACGGCGCTCTCGACGTTCGGTGGTGAGATCGCCAGCTCGTCCAACCTGCGCTTGCAGACCGCGGCCCTGCCCTCTCCCGATATCTGCGCCTTCGACACGGTGATTGTCGCCGGCGGGCCGGGCGTGCTGAATGCCAGGCATGATCAGCAGTTGAAAAACTGGCTGCTGGCGATCGAGCCCGGCGTGCGGCGGCTTGGCTCGGTCTGTACGGGCGCTTATGTGTTGGCCGAGTCCGGTTTATTGAATGGCAAAGTCGCGACCACGCATTGGGGTCATATTCAGCAGTTCACCCGGCTTTACCCGAGTGTCCAGGTGGATGGCGATGCGCTGATCGCGCGCGAGGGCAAGCTTTTCACCGCCGCTGGCGCGACGGCGGGCATCGATCTGGCCTTGAGCCTGGTGGACGAGGATTTCGGCCGGGAATTGGCGCTGGAAATCGCCCGGGAATTGGTCGTCTTTCGCGTTCGCGCGCCCGGACAGGCCCAACAGAGCATGGCGCTGGCCGCCTATGGCGGCGCCACTGACAGATTGCGCCGCGCCACGGATTTCATTCTGGCCCGCCTGGAGCACGGCGTTACTGTCGAGGAAGTGGCCGAGCATGTCTGCCTGGGCACGCGCCAGTTATCGCGGACGTTCAAGGAGGCGCTGGGCCTGTCGCCGAATCAGTACATCCGCGCCGCGCAGGTGGATCTGGCGAGGGAGTTGCTGTCCGGGACGGACCAGTCCCTGGACAAGATCGCGCTGCGCTGTGGATTCTCGGGGCGCCAGCAAATGGCGCGGGCGTTCGAACGCCGGTTGGGCACGACGCCCACGGCCTTGCGGGAACACTGATAGCCGGGCTGGCTGTCCGCATTTATCAGAACATCGTGTTCTGGTTCGCCGATTTCTCGGGCACGAACTGGATGATGTCCCAATGCTCGACGATCTTGCCGTCCTTGACCCGGAAGATATCCACGATGGCGCGGCCGCGGTCCTGCGGGTTGGCGGTGGAGTGGACATGCAGCCAAACCAGGTCGCCGTCGGTGGCCGAACGGATGATCTCGCTGCGCGCCTGGGGATTTTCCTGGAAGCGCTTGGTCAGGTAATTCACGAAAGGCGCCCTGCCGTCAGGCACCAACGGATTGTGCTGCTTGTAGCCATCGCTCACCACACTGGGAATGGCCGCCACATCGTGCTGGTTGAAAACGCGGTTGTAGAAATCCACGACCAGCTTGCGATTCGTTTCCTCGGCGGCCAGGTTGCGCGGCTGCGATGGTGTCTGGGCCTGCGCCGGCTGAACGAGGACCAAGGCGGACAGCATGCCCAGGCATGCGAGGGATTTCTTGAGCGACATGACGGTTCGATTCGATGGGATAGAGCGGTGGACTATGGGGGATACTGCGCTGCAGCGCAAGAAGTCAGCGGGGGCCACCCAGGTCAGCTCGGCGTGACCTTCCTGAAATTTCCGCCGTCTGCACAAATATCAATATTGCGACAGGTTCGTTCTACCCCGCGGGTAAGCTAAGTAGTATTTGGCGCTGATCGATCACTGGCGGCAGGCATCATCCGATCCGGCGCATGGTCACATCGAAAGCGAGGTGTTGCGTGGCCAGCACTATCCATTTGAATCTGTTCGTCCACGGCCGCGGCCACCATGAGGCTGGTTGGCGGCATCCGTCGGCGTCGCGCCAGCCCCTTACCGATATCGACTACTTCGCCTCCCTGGCCAGGCGCGCCGAGGAAGGCAAGTTCGACTCCGTCTTTTTCGCGGACTACCTGGCGCTCAACGATGACATCGGCCACGTCGCCGGCGCGGCACTGGAGCCCATCACCCTGCTGGCCGCGCTGGCGCGGGCAACCCGCCATATCGGCCTGATCGCCACGGTCTCGACCACCTACTCCGAACCCTTCAACATCGCGCGGCAATTTGCGTCCGTCGACCATATCTCCCACGGCCGCGCAGGCTGGAACATCGTCACGTCCTGGCTGCCCCATGCCAGCCGCAATTTCGGCCTGAACGCGCCACTGGCGCTGCAAGACCGCTACGAGCGGGCCGAAGAATATGTCCGCACCGCCACGCAGCTGTGGGATAGCTGGGCCGACGACGCCATCGTCGATGACCCGCAAGCCGGCCGCTACGCCGACCTGGATCGCGTGGGGCCCATCGCCCACGAGGGCAAGCACTTCAGCGTCAACGGGCCGCTGAACATCCCCCGTTCACCCCAAGGATGGCCGGTGCTGGTGCAGGCAGGCTCGTCGCCTGCAGGCAAGGCCTTCGCCGCCAAATTCGCCGAAGCCGTGTTCACCGCGCACCTGCGCAAGGAGTCGGCGCAGCAGTTCTACCAGGAACTCAAGACACTGACCGAGCAACAGGGCCGCAAGGCCAGCCAGATCGTCATCCTGCCCGGCCTCAGCGCCACCTTGGGATCGACCGAACACGAGGCGCGGGTGCTGTCCCGGGAATTGAACGAATTGACCCATTTCCAGGTAGGACTGGAACGTTTGTCCAACCGTTTTGGCGGCCACGATTTCACTGGCATCAATCCCGACCTGCCGCTGTCGGCGGACGACTTCCCAGATGCTGGCGCGGTCCAAGCCTCGCAGAGCCGATCGAAAGCCATCATCGAACTGGTTACGCGCGAGCATCCCACGCTGCGGCAGCTCTTGCACCGGCTGGCCGGGGCGCGTGGCCATTTCACGCTGGCAGGTACGCCGGAGCAAGTGGCCGACGCCATCCTGGACTGGGTCGATTCCGGCGCCGCCGACGGCTTCAACGTCATGCCGCCGGTGCTGCCGCGGCAACTCGACCTGTTCATCGAGCACGTCGTCCCGATACTGCAAGCGCGCGGACGCTTCCGCAAGGAATACGAGCACACGACCCTGCGCGGCCATTACGGTCTGGACCGTCCCGCCGGCCGTTGAGCCTGTGGATCACCATGCCCAAAGCCGCGCCTCCCCCCTCCTCCGACGCTGCTGACGCTCCGCCCGCACCGCCGGTCACCGAGAAGGAGCTGGCGTTCAAGCTGCGCGGCGGCACGCCGTGCCTGTATCTGGTCGAAACGCTCGGCGAATGGACGGGCCGGCGCTACGAGCGGATCTACGATGCGGAGCGTTGGCGCGTTTGGCTGCGGCTGGTGAAACTGCCCGATCCGGCGCAAAAGGTCACCAACACTGACCTCGAACACATGCGCACGCTGCGGCGCGCGATCTATGGCGTGGCGCAAGCGGTGCGTACCGGTGCGGTACCTCGACGCGATGACGTCGACACCATCAACGCCTACGCGGCCGCCGCCACACCCATCCCACAGTTGAACGCCCAGGGCACCGCCGCCATGGACGCCCAGCGCTGCACGCAGGCGCAGATTCTGTCGGTCATCGCCCGCGACGCCATCGGCCTGATCGTGGGCCCCTTGCGCGACCGCATTCGCGAATGTGCCCGTCCCAAATGCCCGGTCCTATTTGTCGACCGCTCCCGTCCCGGGGACCGCATCTGGTGTTCCGTGGCCTGCGGCTCACGCAAGGCCACCGCCAAATACCGTCAGAAGCTGGCTGGCCAGCCCTTCGACGAAGACAGCGACTTCTGCCGCAACTACCACTGATCTGAGCCGGCGCCGCCGCGCTTACCCACCGTCTTAGCGCGACGGCAGGGAGGCGGCTTGCTCGTCCCTGCTCATATCCATATCGCGAATCGGACTTTGTCGGCGCAGATGCGCACGCGTAACCTTCCGTCATGGGTTTAACCCATGACATCGAAACCGCGGGCATTGCACGAAGCCCCGCTCATCCGAAGGTTGCTGCATGACATTGGTGGTAGGCGCTCATCCGCAAAACCCGTCCCTGTCCATCCTTGCACGCCGGCCGGCCCACGTGGCTGCGTTGCGCGACAAGGGGATAACGTTCTTCGTCTATGGCGCAGGCGCGGCCACGATTCCGTTGTTCCAGTTAGGCGTACTCCATATCGGCGGCACCGGCGCGACGCCTCCCATCCTTGCCAAGGCAGAAGGCCTGGCGGTGGCGGCCTTCGGCATGTCGGGTCCGCGTCGCGAGCGCGGTGGCCTGGTGGTACGGGCCGATGCGCCCTTTCGCAACATCCAGGATCTGCGCCGGCGCGGCATCGCGTTGATGCCGATTTCATGGCACACCCAGTTCCTCGCGGCCGAACTCGACGGCGCGGGCCTGGGCTGGAAAGACGTCAACGCCGTGGAACTGACGCCGGCAACCGCCAAGGACGCTTTCGTCTCGGGTTTGCTCGATGCCATCGTGGCGACCGACCCCCTGCTCAAGCACATCGAGCAAGCCACGCCGGTACGTGTCCTGGCCGAGCCGGGCGGTGACCTGTTCACCAACCGTTCCGTTTATTGGGCACGCCACGACGTATTGCGGGACCACCCCGAGGCCGTTCAGGCGCTGCTGGATGCCCTGGCGGATTCGGACAGCCTGACCGAGGCCGACCCCGCGGCCGCCGCGGAACTGCTCGATGGTGTCAACGGCAACACTGCCGCCCAGTGGCTGCCCGCGCTGACTTCCCGGCCATGGGGCATACATGTGCCTGATGCGGCATTCCTGCGAGAGCAGCAACACCATGCCGACATCTTCGCGCGCTTCGGCCTGATCCCCGGTCCGCTGGACGTGACCGATACCGTCACGGACCGCTATCGCGCCGGCGCGCCCATCACCAGTCTTTAAACCCGGACAAGCAAATGGAAATTCTCTGGTACCTCACCGGCCCCGATGGCCGTTACCCCTGGCGCGCCGATGGCGCACGCAATCTCAGCTACGCCTACTTCCAGCAACTGGCGCGCGCCGTCGATCATCTGGGATTTACTGGCGCCCTGCTGGCCACCGGCACGCACGACGCATGGGTGCAAGGCGCGTCGCTCATACCCTATACGGACAATTTCCAGCATTTGATCGCGGCGCATCCGCCGCTGCTGTCGCCGACCTTGCTCGGCAAGATGATCACCACCTTCGATCAGTTCTCGCGCGGCCGCCTGCGTATCAATATCGTCAGCGGCGATGCCAAGCTGATGGCGCAGTTCGGCGTCCATCTGAGCCATGACGAACGCTACGCCTATGCCGATGAGTACCTGACCGTGCTGCGCGCCCTGCTGCGCGGCGAGTCGGTCACGTTCAAGGGCAAGTACATCCACGTTGTCGATGCGGGCCTGTCATTACCGTCCTACGGCGGCAAGATTCCTGAACTCTGGTTCGGCGGTTCGTCCCCCGCCGCCCACGAGGTGGCTGCCAAGCATATCGACACGTATCTGTCCTGGGGCGAAACGCCGGCGCAGGCCGAGATCAAGGTTCGAGAAGTGCGCGAACTGGCCCGCCAGCATGGCCGCGCCGACAAGATCCGCTTCGGCATCCGCCTGTATGTCATCGTGCGTTCCACCGAAGCGGAGGCTTGGGCCGCCGCGCAGGACCTCTACGACCATATGGACGACCAGGCCATCGCGGGCGCGCAGGCTTACGTCGCGGGCATCGATTCCGTCGGCCAGCAACGCATGTCGCGCTTGCATGGCGGCAAGAAACCCAAGGATCTGCGCGAATTGGAGATCGAACCCAATCTGTGGTCCGGCATCGGCCTGGTACGCCATGGCCCGGGCACCGCCCTGGTCGGCAGCCCGCAACAGGTGGTGGCCAAGATCCAGGAATACCGCGATGCCGGCATCGACGTGCTGATCGCGTCCGGCATGCCCTTACTGGAAGAGGCCTATCGCTTCGCCGAGCTGGTGCTGCCCCATCTTCCAGTCGAACGCGCGCGCACCGAAGGCGTGACGTCGGCCTGGACCAAAGACCGTGACGCGGCCTGGACCAGCGCCGCCTGATCTTCACCCTCCCCCTGCCACAGGGGCTTAAACAAGGTACACACCCATGCAAAAGAAGTCCTTGCCGGCGCTCGCCTTGAGCGCCCTGGCGCTGGTATTGTCGTTGCCCGCCGCCGCCGAAACCCTCAAGATCGGTCTGGTGCAGACCACCACTGGCGGCTCCGCTGCCCTGTACGGCATCGAGCAGAAGAACGCCATCGAACTGGTCGTCGACCAGGCCAATGCAAGCGGAAAACTGGGCGACATCAAGCTGCAACTGGTTCACTACGATGACGGCGCCGACCGCAACCAGACCGTCAACATCTTCCAGCGCCTGATCAACCAGGACAAGGTCGTCGCCATCCTGGGACCGACGCTCGCCACGTCCGCCTATGCGGCAGATCCGCTGGCCCAGAAGGCGGGCATCCCCGTCGTTGCCTCTTCCAACACCGCGGCCGGCCTGACCGCCAAGCTGGGCAACTACATCTTCCGCGTCAGTCCGCCCGAGGACAAGGTCACGCCCGAAGTGCTCAAGACCGTCATCGGCCAGCACGGCATCAAGCGCGTGGCGCAGATCTACGGCATCGACGACCAGCTTACGAAGTCGGCCTACGCCGTGCAGAAAGCGGCTCTTGAACAGAACAAAGTGGAAATCGTTTCGACCGAGACCTTCCAGCGGGGCGACGTCGACTTCGCCGCGCAGCTGACCAAGATCAAGGCGCAGAATCCCGACCTGATCGTCATCAGCGCGCTGGCCGAAGAGGCCGCCGGCATCGTCCGGCAGGCGCGCCAGCTGGGCATCCCCGACAAGGTTGTCATCGTCGGCACGCAATCGTCCATTTCCAACCGTTTCTTCGAGCTGGGCGGACCCGCGACCGAAGGCGTGATCGTCGGCACTGCCTGGTACACCGAGCTGGACAACGCCAAGAGCCGCGAATTCATCGTCCAGTACCTCGACCGCTACAAGGGCCACCAGCCGGACATCTATTCGGCTTACGGGCACGACGCCGCCGCGATCCTGATCGAAGCCATCCGCCGTGCCGGCTCCGGCGACAGTAAACGCATTCGCGACGAACTGGCCAACATCAAGGATTTCAGCGGTGTACTGGGCCCGATCGCCTTCGATGCCGACCGCGATCCCATCGTACAACCCAAGATCCTTGTCGCGCGCAAGGGCCGCTTCGAACCTTTGTCGGCCCAATAACCCGCCATGCAGGTCTTTCTACAACAGACGCTCAACGGCTTTACCCTGGGCGCCACGTACGCGGTGTTCGCGGTCGGCTTCACCTTGCTGTTTGGTGTGCTCAACGTCCTGAACCTGGCCCAGGGTTCGCTGCTGATGGTAGGCGCATTCAGCGGACTGGAGCTGACCCTGGCCTTGAACTGGCCGCTACTGCCGGCTTTCCTCGCCGCCATGGCGATCTCCGGCGCGATCGCCGTCATCAGCGAGGTGGCCGTCTTTGGCCCCCTGGAAAAGCGTGGCGCCAACCGCTGGATGGCCTTGGTGGCAAGCCTGGCGCTGTCCCGCTTGTTGATCGCCATCGTTCAGGAAACATTCGGGACCCAGGTGCGACGCTTTCCGGCCAGCGCCTGGACCGGCGGCGTGTGGCAGGTTGGCGGCATCACCGTGCAAGGTTTGCAGTTGGTGGTGATCGTCAGCGCCCTGTTGTTGATGGCCGCGCTGGCCTGGCTGCTGGCTCGTACCCGCACAGGTTTCGCCATCCGCACCATGGCGTTCAAGCCCAGCGTGGCGCAACTGGTGGGCGTGCCGGTCCGGCGTCTGCGCTTGCTGACGTATTTCCTGACGGGTGCCATGGCCGGCGCCGCCGGCGTGCAGCTGGGCATCCTGTACAACGCCGTCTCGCCCTTCATGGGCGAAAACATCCTGCTCAAAGGCCTGTCGGCACTCATCCTGGGCGGGCTGGGCAATGTGCCGGGCGCGGCGCTGGGTGGCCTTTCCCTGGGCCTGGCGGAGGTCTACAGCATCGCCTACCTGCAATCGTCCCTGCGTGATGCCGTCGCCTTCGGCGCCATCTTCGCGGTGCTCATTTTCCGACCCCAGGGCTTGTTCGGCCGGTCCACGAGGCAGCGCGCATGACTGACATCCTGAATGTTTACGGCAATGTCATCGCCCTGGTACTGATCAACTCCATCCTGGGCATCGGCATCTATCTGGTGCTGTGCGTGAACCGCTTTTCCCTCGCGGCGGGTGGGTTGATGGGCTTGGGCGCCTATGTGTCGGCGCTGGCCACCTTGCAGGCGGACGCACCCTTCTTCGTCGCGTTGCTGGCCGGCGTGCTCGCCGCCGCCTTCTTTGCCCTGTTGGTCGGCCTGCCCGTATTGCGGCTGGAAGGCGACTATTTCGCACTGGGAACACTGGCTTTCACGGAAATCGTGCGGGTCGTCACGTTCAATTGGGACAGTGTGACGGGTGGCGCATTGGGCCTGGACGGCATCCCCATACAGACGGACCAGCCGGTGCTGGCCGCATGCCTGCTGGCCTTGCTGGCCCTGGTGTGGTGGCTGCGCCGGGGCCGGTTCGGCCGCATCCTGGAAGCGACGCGCCAGGACGAAACCCCGGCGCAGTCGCTGGGCATCGATGTCGCCGCTGTCAGGCTGGGCATGTTCGTCCTGAGCGGCGCGGTGTGCGGACTGGCCGGTGGCTTGGCGGCGCACCTGAATTCCTTCATCGGTCCCAATGATTTCGGCCTGGTGCGCAGCCTGGATGCGGTGTCCTACGCTGTCCTGGGCGGCCTGAACAGCGCGCTTGGCGCGGTGCTTGGCGCGACGGTCTTCACCGTGCTGCCCGAAGCGCTGCGCTTTTCGGCACAGGCCCGCGAAATACTGATGTCGCTGCTACTGCTCCTTGCCGTCGTCCTATTGCCGCGGGGACTCTTGTCTATCGTTCCGCGTCGTCGTGTCGCGCGGGAGCCTCAGCGATGACCGCATTGCTCAGCCTGCGCAACGTCAACAAACGCTTCGGCAACGTCAGGCCCGCCGATGACCTCAGCCTGGATGTCCATGCCGGCACGATCACCGCCGTGATCGGACCCAACGGCTCCGGCAAGACCAGCCTGATGAACCTGATCACCGGACACTACCAACCGGACAGCGGTAGCCTGCGCCTGCGCGACCGTGAGTTGGCCGGCCTGGCGCCCCACCGCATCGCACGTCTGGGAATAGGAAGGACTTTCCAACATATCAGGCTGTTCAAGGAGTCCACGGTGCTCGACAACATCCTGGTCGGCGCGGAACGGCGGCGTGACCGCTCGGCCGGGCAGCGCGCGCAAGCCCTGCTGGAGCGTTTCGGCCTGGCTACCTTGCGTGATCTGCGTGCCAGCACCCTGTCCTACGGGCATCAGCGCCGCCTGGAAATCGCCCGCAGCCTGGCTACCGAGCCCGCGCTGCTGATCCTCGACGAACCTGCCGCCGGCATGACGCCCACTGAAAAAGTGGAGCTCAACAACATGATTCAGGACATCAAGGGCCTCGGAACCACGGTTCTCCTGGTCGAACACGATATGGATCTGATCATGGGAGTCAGCGATCACGTGGCCGTCCTGAATGCTGGCCGCATCATCAGCACGGGCACGCCTGCCGAAGTCCAGGCCGATCCTGCCGTGATCGAGGCCTACCTGGGAGCGCCTGATGAGTGAAGTCGTTCGCAGCGGGCCGCTATTGCTTTCGGTCAGCGGCGCGTCGGTGGCCTACGACGCGCTGGAAGTCGTTCACGATGTGGACCTCGAGGTGCGCGCGGGCGAAGTCGTCGCCGTAATCGGCGCGAACGGCGCGGGCAAGACGACGCTGCTGTCGGCGATCATGGGCCTCTTGCCGCTGCGCAAGGGTGCGATCGTCTTGCGCGACGAACGAGTGGACGGCTTGCCGACCGAGCGCCGGGTCGCCCGTGGTATCAGCCTGGTTCCGGAAGGCAGGCAGATCGTGCCTCAGCTGTCTGTCGCCGAGAACCTCATCATCGGTGCCTATGCCCGGCGGGACAAGGAAGTCGACCAGGACCGTGAGCGGATCTACGAGCGCTTCCCCCGCCTGAAAGAAAGGGAGCGCCAACTGGCAGGATTGCTTTCAGGCGGTGAACAGCAAATGTTGGCGATCGGCCGTGCGCTGATGGCGAGGCCGGCCATCCTGCTTCTTGACGAGCCGTCGATGGGCCTTGCTCCCCTCATCATCGAACAGATCTTCGACATCATCTCCGCCATCAAGGCGGCCGGCACCACGGTGCTGCTGGTCGAACAGAACGCAAGAAAGGCCCTGGCACGGGCCGATTGGGCCTACGTCCTGGAGCAAGGCCGCGTGACGCTTAGCGATACGGCGCAGCGTATCGCCGCCAATCCGGCCGTGCTCACCGCCTATCTGGGGGGCAAGGCCGCGGTGATCGCCCAGGTGGGACAGGCAGGGCCGTGAATTCTTGTTTCAAATGTCACAGCCTATCCGCCGCTTACGTTGTAAGCTCCGTCGCCCGCGCATGTCTGGGATCAATACCGCCGGATATGGGCGCCAACGCAAGCACACCCTGCCCACCCGTGCTGATCGAAAAGCACATCACCTGGAAGCCGCTTCCCATGCCCGTCTCCGTGGTTCGATCCGGATTGACCGCTCTGTCCTTGCTGTTGCCGATATACGCTTTCAGCGCCCCTGCCCCCGCGTCCTCGGTCCCGCCCTTCGACCTGACCTGCAAATACGAGGCGGCGGCCAAGAATGATAGTCAGGGCGGCATTCCCAAGCCCTCGAGCGAAACGCCGTTTGACGGTCACCTGAAATGGGATGGCAAGAACCTGGAGCTTTCTGGCTCGATGATCCTGAATCCGCTCGATGCGCTGGTATTCAGGAACAATCACGGCCCCTATATCCTGGATCATCCGAAAACCAAGCGGGTGAACCGCAAGGAATTCGGCGACCCCAACGTGGTGGCGGTAGCCATCGGCTTCACCGGGCCGCGAAAATCGTCCAACGCCGAACAGCAGGAAAACGCCGAGGAATTCTATTCGGTCCTGCTGCAGTACGAGAAAGGCCAATTGGCCTCTGTCGAGATCAACAACGCGTCGTTCGAACTCGGCGTGCTGGCCAACGTGGGCAAGGCGCAAAGCGCCCATTGCACGACCACGCTGCGTCCGCTGTAGTCCGGCCAAGGCGGGCCCGGGCGCCGCTCGCCCAGGGCCCTGCCGAACCCAAGGGCATGCTGTCCACGCCGTGGCCGGCGTGAGGGGAACCGCGCGGCATAAGCTAATATGCTTTGCTCCCCCCACATAAAAACCGGTTCGCCAACGAACCTGCCGCGCCCCGCGCCTGCCCTCCCATGCCGACCACCACCGATCTACCCGCTCCCTTGATGACACCAGGCAGGGAGCGCGCGCTGCTATGGCTGCTCGCGCTGACGCAATTCACCATCGTCGTCGACTTCATGGTGATGATGCCGCTTGGCCCGCAGATCATGCACGCGTTCCAGATCAGCCCGGCCGCCTTCGCGGCGGCGGTGTCGGCGTACTCATGGTGCGCGGGCATCTCTGGTCTGCTGGCCGCGACCTATATCGATCGTTTCGACCGCCGCACGATGCTGCTGGTGGTCTACGCCCTGTTCGCCTTGTCCAATCTGGTTTGCGCCATGGCAACCAACTACCACGCGCTGTTGCTGTCGCGCGCTTTCGCGGGCCTGACCGGCGGCGTGCTCAGCTCCCTGCTGCTGGCCATCATCGGCGACGTCATCCCGCCGCAGCGGCGCGGCGCGGCCATGGGGCTGGTCATGACGTCGTTCTCGCTGGCCGCCGTGGCTGGTGTCCCCCTGGGCGTGGTGCTCGGCGCGCACTACGGCTGGAGTTCGCCCTTCTTTGAACTGGTGCTGCTGTCGGCCTTGATCTGGGTTGGCGCCGTCAAGGTGGTCCCCAGCCTCAAAGCGCACATCCGCATTCCCGCGATCCCCTTATCCAGGACGCTGCCGGAACTATGGTCCTTGATGCGCGAGCCCGCGCACGTGCGCGGCTTCGTCCTGACGGCCCTGGTCATGGGTTCCCACATGTTGGTCGTGCCCTTTATTTCGCCCTTCCTCGTGGGCAATCTGGGCGTGGCGCCCGAGAACATCTCCCTGATCTACATGGCGGGTGGCGCGGCCACCTTCTTCGCCGCGCGCAGGGTCGGCAAACTGTCGGACCGTTACGGCAAGCGCAGAGTGTTCCAGGCGGCCGGCCTCTGTTCCCTGTTGCCGGTGCTGTTCATCACGCACCTGCCGCAGTTGCCCCTGTGGGGCCTGATCGTTTTCTTCCCGTTCTTCATGGTGTCGGGCAACTCGCGGATGATTCCCGTCCAGGCCTTGCTGACGACGGTCCCCGAAGCGCATCGCCGTGGCGCGTTCATGAGCGTCAATTCCGCCGTCCAGCAGATCGCCACGGGTACGGGCGCCTGGGTCGGCGGCTTGATGTTGAGCACGGCCGCCGACGGCCGGATCTCGGGCTATGGCGCCAACGGCTGGTTGTGCTGCGCCTTCATCCTGTTCGCCATGTGGTGGGTAAGCAAGGTCACGCCCTATTCCGCCGGGGTTCAGGCGGAAGCGCCGGTGCGGACGGCATAGCCGCCGGGGACGTAGCGCGTCCCGGATGCTAATCACCAGCCGCCTGGTGCCCGTGCTTGCCCTCTCCTATCCGTTGGGCGCGATAGATACCGCTATGTCCCGAAAACAGGTAGGCGGTGACGCAGCCTATGGCCGCCAGCGGCGCGATCTGGGCGCCGAACAGTTCGATTGCCATCAGGGTGGTGGCGATGGGGACGTTGGCCGCGCCGGCGAAGACGGCCACGAAACCGATGGCCGCCATCAGGGATAGCGGCATGTGCAGCAAAGGGGCCAGCGTATTGCCCAGGGTGGCGCCGATGTAGAAAAGCGGCGTCACCTCGCCCCCCTTGAAACCCGTGCCTAGCGACGCGACCGTGAAGACCAGCTTACCCAGGAAGTCCCAGGGATACATCGGCATCTGGAAGGACTGCACGATCTCGGGAATGCCCAGTCCGATATAGCGATAGGCATCCAGGCCAAACACCGCCACGGCGATCACCACGCCCCCGACCACGGGGCGAGCCGGTGCATACGGGATGAACCGTTTGACCAGGGCGCCCAGCTTATGCGTTGCGTTGGCGAACAGCATGCCGACCAGGCCGAACAGGATGCCGGCGATGACGACCGCCAGGACGCTCCAGGGGCCCACCGCCACGAACTCCGTGACGCTGTAAGGCGTGTGATGCACTCCCCACGCCAGGCACACCTGATCGGCCACGATGCCCGCCACCACGCATGGGAACAAGGCGTCATAGCGCATGCGGCCGATCGCGAGAACTTCCAGACCGAAAATCGCTCCAGCCAGCGGCGTGCCGAACACCGACGCGAAACCCGCGCTCATGCCGGCCATCAGCAGAATGCGGCGATCCCCGTGTTGCAGCCGGAACAGATGCGTGAGCTGGTCCGCCAAGGCTCCGCCCATCTGCACGGCCGTGCCTTCGCGTCCCACGGACGCACCGAACATATGGGATATGACGGTGCCGCCCAGGACCAAGGGCACCATGCGCAAGGGCACGACCTTTTTAGGATCGTGGATCTCATCGATGAGCAGGTTGTTGCCCGCGTCCACCGGCTTCCCCACCCATTGGTAAACCAGGCCGACCGCCAGGCCTGCCAGCGGCAGCAGCCAGATCACCCATGGATGGCTGACGCGCCAGGCGGTGGCAGCATCGAGGGACTTCAGGAAGATGGCGGACGCACTGCCGGCCAGGGCGGCGGCAACGCTGGCGATGATCAGCCATTTGCCGAGTTGCGGCAGCAGTTGAGGCTGGATGAAGCGGAAGAGTCTGTTCATTGGTCGAAGCTCGATGATGTCGGGCTGACCAAGGACGAGGATGCGGCGACGGCACAAACGCGAACGCCTACAGCCCCGACCGTGGTCAGGTTTCTGTAGGCGTCATCAACCGCGTTTAGCGCGCGGTGGTTAATGGAGGAACACCATCTCCAGGGCGTGACTATATCCCAGGGCCGCGAGTGACGTCCATGCCAATTTCAAACGTTGCCCGGCAGCATCATTTCCACGCCAGCCTTGCCCAGCTCGAACTGGCATTGCTCGAAACCGGTATCCGGGACGCATTCACCCGCGCGATCCAGGATTTCCGGCAGGCGGGCCCGTACCGCCGTCGCGGCGTCGGTCGTTTCGCCCAGGTAGATGCCCGGGGTCATGGTGATGTTCGCGCTTTCCACGCTGCCGCCGCCTGCAAGCAGGATCCGGCGAGTCGGTGCATCCTCTCCCACCAGGGCAACCAGCGCCGGGCTGACCGCCGCGGGCGCCAGGTGCGCCAATGCCGCCTCCGTCAGCACACCCTGCGTCATGGCCGTGGCCGCGGTCGGCGCCAGGCAGTTGACCCGGATGCCGTAACGCTCGCCTTCCAGGGCCAGCGTCTGCATCAAGCCCACCAGCGCCATCTTTGCCGCGCCGTAGTTGGCCTGACCGAAGTTGCCGTACAGGCCGGACGAGGATGTGGTCATCACGATGCGGCCATAGCGCTGCGCCCGCATGGTCTCCCAGACGGCCTTGGTGCAATGGACGCTGCCCATCAGGTGTACGTCCAGCACCAGCCGGAAATCGTCCAGGGACATCTTGGCGAAGCTCTTGTCGCGCAGGATGCCGGCATTGTTGACGAGGATGTCCACCCTCCCCCACGCCTCGATCACCTGCGCCACCATGTCCTGCATGGCCTCGTAATCGGTCACATCGCCGGGCAGCGCCATGGCACTGCCGCCGTTAGCGACGATCTCGTCAGCGACGGCCCGACCGGCAGACCCCACATGCGCGCCGCCGATATCGTTCACCACCACGCGCGCGCCCTGCCGCGCCAGCTCCAGCGCGTGCGCGCGGCCCAGGCCGCTGCCCGCGCCCGTCACGATCGCGACGCGGTCTTGCAAATACTTGCTCATGTCCAAGTCCTTCACTTCAAAATACGAGCGGCCGCCGTTGGGCCCTCAGCCTGAAATCGCCGTGGCGTTGGCGCCTTTCAATCCCAGCATGGCGCGCGCCTCGTCCGGGGTGGCGATGTCCAGGGACAGTTCCTCAAGGATGCGGCGGATCTTGGCCACCTGTTCCGCGCAGGACGTCGCCAGCTTGCCCTTGCCGATATACAGGCTGTCCTCCAACCCTACCCGCACGTTGCCGCCCATGATCGCCGCCATGGTGACCAGCGGCATCTGGTGACGCCCGGCGCCCAGCACCGAGAAACGATAACCATCCCGCCCGAACAGCCGGTCCGCCGTGGTCCGCATGGTGACCAGGTTTTCCGGGTCGGCCCCCAGGCCGCCCAGGATGCCGAAGATGCTCTGGATGAACAGCGGCCCTTGTACCAGCCCCTCGTCCACGAAGTGCGCCAGGCTGTAGAGATGGCCGACGTCATAGCATTCGAATTCGAAACGCGTGCCGCAATCGTCGCCCAGCACCTTGAGGATATGCCGGATATCCTTGAAGGTGTTGCGAAAGATAAGGTCTTCCATCCCTTCGATGTAGGGCTTCTCCCAGTCATGCTGCCATTGGCTGATGCGGCGCGCCGCGGGATGGATGGAAAAATTCATCGACCCCATGTTCAGCGAGCACATCTCGGGTTGGGCGCGCAGGGGATACGCCAGCCTTTCTTCCAGGGTCATGCGCGTGCTGCCGCCGGTCGAAATATTGATGACGGCGTCGGTGGCGGCGCGGATACGCGGCACGAAGGCTTCGAACACGGCGGGATCCGGTGTCGGCCTCCCGTCGAGGGGATCGCGCGCGTGCAGATGCAGGATGGCCGCGCCCGCTTCCGCCGCCGCGATGGCCTGCTCGGCGATCTGGTCGGGCGTGATGGGCAGATGAGGCGACATGGTCGGCGTATGCACCGAACCCGTGACCGCGCAGGAAATGATGACCTTGTCTTGCTTGTTTTTCATAGGAATGATCGTCCAGGAAATGACAGAGCCGCGCCGCCCAACGACGGCCGTTCGCGCCAGGCGGCCTTCACACGGCCAACCATTGGGAAACCAGGGCCTCGTTGGCGCTTAATTCATCGGGATGACCCTCGAAGACGATGCGGCCATGTCCCATCACGCACACCCGCGTGGACACTTTCAGCGCGATGGTCAGCTTCTGCTCCACCAACAGCACCGATACCCCTTTGCGGCGCATGTCCTGAATGCAATCTCCCACCTGCGTGACGATCCTGGGCGCCAGGCCTTCGGTCGGCTCATCGATCAGGATCACCAGGGGATTGCCAAGCAGGGACCGGCACATGGTGAGCATCTGCTGCTCTCCGCCTGACAGACTGCCCGCCTTGGTGTCGCGGCGTTCTTTCAGGCGGGGGAAATAGTCGAACATCTGCTCCACTGTCCAGCGATAAGCCCCTTGCACGGGCGGCTGCTCGCCCATGCGCAGGTTTTCATCGACAGTCAGATTGGCAAATACTTCCCGCGCTTCCGGCACGTAGCCCAGGCCGGCGCGGCAGATGGCATAGGGTCGCGCGCCTGCCAGTTCGCGTCCGCGCAGGCGGACATGTCCGGCGCTTGGCGTGACCAGGCCCATGATGGTCTTCATGGTCGTCGACCTTCCCGAGCCGTTACGCCCGACCAGGCTGACGACTTCGTCCGTTCCGACGCGCAGGTCGACCCCATGCAGCACATGGCTCTTGCCATAGTGGGCATGCAGGCCCTCGACGTTCAGCAAGCTTGAATCCGTGGCGTTCATGCGGTCACCTCGTCGCCAAGATAGGCCTCGCGTACCGCGGGATCAGCGCGGATTTCTTCCGGCGTACCCGTGGCGATCACCTGCCCGTAGACCAGCACGCTGACGCGATCGCTCAACGCGAAGACCACATCCATGTCGTGCTCCACGATCATCAGGGTGCGGCCGGCCGTGGTCTCGCGGATCAGCTGCGCGGTATACGCGGTCTCTTCGTGCGACATCCCCGCCATGGGTTCATCCAGCAGGATAAGGCGCGGATCGGACGCCAGCGTCATCGCGATCTCCAGCGACCGTTGTTCCGAATAGGCCATCTCACCGGCGCTGGTGCGCGCCCGCGGCGCCAGGCGCACCAGCTCCAGCAAGCGCTCGGTTTCCTCGCGGATACGACGGTCGCGTTCGATGAATTTCCAGAATGCGTACTGCACGCCATGCTTGCGCATGACGGCGAGCCGCACGTTCTCGAAGGTCGTGAGCTTGGGAAAGATGTTGGTGATCTGGAACGACCGGGTCAGGCCCAGACGGTTGATCGCCTGCGGCGACCGTCCGCCTATCTCGCGGTCCTCGAAGCGGATGGCGCCGGCGGAAGGCGCGAGCTGGCCGGATACCAGATGGAACAGCGTGGACTTGCCGGCGCCATTGGGGCCGATCACCGCGTGCCGCTCGCCGGCGCGGATCTCCAGATCCACACCACGAATGATCTCCGTCGCGCCGAACGATTTGCGCAGGCCGGCCAGGGTAAGAATGGAAGCACTCATGCCAACTCCTCCTCGGCGGCGCCGACGCGTGCCGCGCTGTCCAACGACGCGGGGGCTTCAGCCTGCAACCGCTGGAGGCGCAGCCGTGCGGTCCACACGGACAGGCCGCCGCCGGCCAGCACGGCCAGGGGTACGATCCAGGTCAGAAGCGCCTGCGGCTGCCACACGTGGCCGAACAGGGGCACGTCCGGCCAGGGCTTGCCCGCGCTGAGCTGCACCAGGGAACGATAATCTTGTGAAAACAGGCGCTGCAGCATCTCCACCAGGAACGCCCCGCCCCCGGCGATCAGTACGGCGCCCACGACGGCCAGCGAGCAGGTGCCCAGCATGTGGGCCCAGCCGTGGCGCTGGCGCAGTCGTCCGGCCAGTTCGACCAGGCCGCTCAAGCCGGTCGGCATGAACATCATGACCAGTACGAAGGCGATGCCTTGATAGAGCAGCCATGACTGAGTGAGATCAGACACGGCATAGCCGAAGAAGGTCATCAACGCGGCGCCCAGCGCCGGCCCCAGGAAGACCTGAACGCCGCCGATATAGGTGTTGAGCACGGCCGCCGCCGACAACGCGGGATCGAACAGCACATAGTTGGCGGACTCGTTGGAGATGACCTGCAACCCGCCCGCCATGCCGGAGAACATCGCGGAGATGGCGAACACGGCCGTACTCAGGCCATGCACGTTGTAGCCAAGGAAGCGCAGCCGGTGGCTGTTCTCACGCAGGCCCACCGTCAGCCGGCCCAGCGCCGTGCGGGTATACAGGTAAAGGAGGACCAGGGCCAGCAGCACCCAGGCCAGGGTCAGGTAGTAGACCTGGGTGATGGATCCGAAATCGAATCCCCACGCCGGCATACGCATGGTGGACACGCCCACCTCGCCCCCGAATATCCCCTTCAGATGGGGCGCCAGCGAGTGCACCAGTTCCGCGATGGCCAGCGTGATCATCGCGAAATACGTGCCGCTGCGCTTGGTGGCGAACCAGCCGGCGATGCCGCCGAAGATCAGGCCGCCCACCGCGCCGGCCAGGGGCATCAAGGGCGTGGGCACCAATCCTTCCCCGCCCAGCGCATTCATCGCATGGACCGTGGCGAAAGCGCCGACCCCGAAGTACGCCGCATGGCCGAAAGACAACATGCCCGCCTGGCCGCACAGCAAGTTATAGGCGGAAGCGAACAGCGCCGCGATCAACATCTGGATGGCCGCGTTCAAGAGGCCTTGCGTAAGCAGATAAGGCAATGCGGCCAGCAGCAGCACACCGGCGCAACACAACAACAGGGATTTCCTCAAGGCATCACTCCTTCTCGCCCAGCAGCCCGCCCGGGCGGACCAGCAAGACCAGCAACATCAGGGCGAAAGGCAGCGTGGCGGCCAGGCTGCTCACCTTGAGCGTCAGCAGTCCGCCTACGCCGCGTGCCCAGTCGCCGGCGCCGACCATGTCGAAGATGTCAGCCAGGCTGCGGTCCACGCCCACCGCCAGGGACGTGGTGATGCCGATCAGCAAGGACGCCAGCATCGCGCCGGGCAAGGAACCCAGGCCGCCGACCACCACGACGACGAACACCATCACGCCCAGCTCCAGCGCCATATTGGGATTGGTCGTATAGAAAGCGCCGGCGACCGCGCCCGCCAGTCCGGCCAGTGCCGCGCCGGCGCCGAACACGCCCATGAAGACCAGCGGCACGTTGTGCCCCAGGGCTTCCGCCATATTGGGACGATGGATGGCGGATCGCACGACGATGCCGATGCGCGTGCGGGTCAGCACCAGATAGATGCCGATGAACATGGCAAGCGCGATGCCCCCCATGATCAGGCGATAAGCCGCGTACTGCGTGCTGCCGATGCTGAACGCGGGAAAATCCAGCGCGGGCGGCACGTGGTAGTCGACCGGATAATTGCCGTAGAACAGCTTGATCAGTTCGGCGATGATGAAAGACAGGCCGAACGTGACCAGCAGTTCATGCGCGTGCCCGTGCTTGTGCACGCGGCGGAGGAAGTATCGTTCCACCACCACGCCGACCAGCCCCACCAGGACCGGCGCAAGCACCACGGCCGGCCAGAAACCGATCCGGCCCTGCAAGGTGTAGGCGAAGTAGGCGCCCAGCATGTAGAACGACGCATGGGCGAAGTTGAGCACCCCCATCATGCCGAAGATGAGGGTCAGGCCCGCGGAGACCATGAACAGCAGCAATCCGTAGATGCTGCCGTTCAGCAGGGAAAACAGAAGTTGTTCCATGACGTCCGGGGGCTGGCGTCAGCCGGGCCGCTTCATCTTGCAGGTCGATTGCACCGGCGTGGACGCCTGCTCCGCGGACAGCAACAGCACGGGCTTGAAGCCCATATCGGTGCCGTCCACCTTGATCGCGGCATCGCGCGACACCGTCGACACCACGATGGGCAGTTGCGCCTGGTGGTCGGCCGCCCGCATGCTCATGGGCCCCATGGGGGTCGGGATTTTGGTGGTTTCCAGCACCTTGGCGAATTCGTTCACATTCAACGCGCCGTTCTTGGCCGGCGTGTGCTTCAGCGCCTCGACCACCATCTGCATGCCGTAGACGGTCTGGGGCTCGACGAAGACGGGGACGTGGCCGGTCTTGGCCTTGTAGTCTTCCACGAAGCGCGCGCCGTCCGGGCCGTTGGCTTCGGCATTGAAGGTATGCGCCACGAAGTTACCCAGCGCCAGGTCGCCGGCATTGGCGATATTGCCGGGCTGGTCCAGGTAGACCGTGCCGTAGTGCGCCTTCAGCCCTGCTGCCTTGGAAGCCTTCATCAGCAAGAGCAGGTCGTTCGACCAGTTGCCGGTGATCACCGTTTCCGCGCCGGACGCGGCGATCTTGGCGACGTAGGGCGCGAAGTCCTGGATCTTGTTGACGTCGTGCAGCGTCTTTTCCACGACGGTGTAGCCGCCCTCCTTCTGGAAATCGACGGTGGCCTGCTCCATATCCTGGCCCCAGGAGTAATTCTGGTTGATGGCGTAGACCTTGGTGCCCAGGGCATTGGCCTTTTTCATGCCCTCGATCAGGGCCTTGGTGCGGACCTGGGCATTTCCGGCAAAACGGAAATGGTAGAAGCTGCATTTTTCGCCAGTCAGCTCCAGGGCTTCAGCACCCATATTGATGTAGACCATCTCCTTGCCGGGGTTACGCAGGTTGTACTTGCGCACGTCCTCCGTGATTTGCCCGCCGATGGCCGACGATGCGCCCTGCACGACGATGCTGACGCCGTCCGCCGCGGCGGCCTTCAGCTTGTCGGCCGCGCCGGCCGGTCCGCCCTGGTTGTCGTATTCCAGCAGTTGCACGGGCTCGCCGTTCCAGCCACCCGCCGCGTTGACCTGGTCGATGGTGTAGCGCACCGCGGCGCGGTAGGCCTGGCCGGTGGAGGCCTGCGGGCCGGACAACGTCTCGACCAGACCGATCTTGACGGGCGCCGCGGTGGCGGCGTTCCCGGTCAGCATGGCGGTGGCGGCACTGGCGGCCGTGGCCGCGACGGCCATAAAGCGGCGTTTATTCATGTCTGTCTCCTCGTGTTTTTTTCGTGAGATCGGTGGGCGGGTCGGCCCGCCCCCGGGACAATCAGCCTCTGATTCAGAGGTATTCCATGTTGCCGTCCACGCTGATCGCCTGGCCGGTGATGTTGCGCGCCGCCGGGGAGCACAGGAACAAGGCCATGGCGGCGATGTCTTCGGCCGTGACCATGCGGCGCAGGGATATCTTGCGCAGGTACTCCTCGCGCATGGCAGCGGCCGGCACGCCGGCGGCGGCGGCGCGGGCGCCGATGACACCGTTCATGCGCTCGCCCTCGACCGTGCCGGGAAGAATGGCGTTGACCCGCACGCCCTGTGGTCCCAGCTCGACGGCCAGCGACTTGACCATGCCGACGATGGCCCACTTGGTGGAAGCGTAGGGTGTGCGCAGGGCGTAGCCCAGTCGGCCGGCGACGGAGCTCATGGCGATCAGGCAGGGATCCTGGCTGGACGCCTTGAGCAGCGGCACCGCGCGGCTGGCGAAGTAGAAATGGCTGTTCAGGTTGACGGCCACCGTCCTGTCCCAGTCAGCCCGCGCGATGTCCTCCACCGGTCCCGTCGGACCGGCGATACCGACGTTGTTGACCAGCACGTCCAGCCCGCCCAGGGTGCCGCGGACATCGTCGAACACGGCATCGACGTCACGGGCAACCGAGGCGTCGGCGACGCTGGTGGTGATTTCAGGGATGGCGGCCGACAGGCGGTCCAGCGCCCCCCGGTCGATATCGCACACATGAACGCGGGCGCCCGCTTCGTGGAAGGCACGGGCCAGCGCCGCGCCTATGCCGGACGCACCCGCGCTGACCAATACCCGCAGGCCCCGCGTCGGACGCAACAGATCGACCACACTCATGTTCACTTGCTGTCTCCTGGATCTTGTAGTAGCAGTGTCAGGCGAATGGCCGTGAGCGACCATGTGCAATTCCCACATATGGGACGCGCTGTTGATATGATGTTTGCACTTTGATCCCGGAATTGCGCCGAGCGGTGGTCGGTCAGCACGACTGCTTTTCGGCCGTCCCTGCCCTTTACCCCGCCCCTCATGACCGCCATGCCCCCAGTCGTCGGCCCGTCCACGGACGGCCCAAACGGCCCCACCAGCCCCGCCAGCGAGCGGCAGGTGGAAGCGCTGACCGCGGACCTGCTTGCCCTGCTCAACGGCAACGCGCCCGCACAGGAATTCGCGGACCGTCTTGCCACGCTGGAGGCTCTGCCCGCGGGTATGACGCGCAAGCAAGGCCTGATCGAACTCGCCCGCATGGCCATGGCGCTGCGGCATCGGCTCGACCAGCATGAGCAGCGTGAGCGCGGCATGTTGGCCGTCATCGAGTCGGCGCAGGATCTGTCGGCGCGGCTGGACCTGGCGGAATTGTTGAAAGCCATCGTCACGCGTGCGCGCGACCTGCTGCGGGCACACCTGTGCTGGCTCACCATCTACGACGCCGATCTGGGGGAATTCAAGGTGGTGGTGGCCGATGGCGCCATCGCCGCGCGCACCGGCAAGATGACGGCGCGCCGCAACCTGGGCGTGGCAGGCATCGTCATGTCGACCCGCATGCCTTTCTCCACGCCGGATTACCTGCATGACAATCGTTTCGCCCACGATGCCGACCTGGACGACATCTTTCGCGACGAAGGGGTAGGCGCATTGGTGGGTGCGCCCTTGATCTGGAACGACGCGGTGATCGGACTGCTCTTCGTGGCCGACCGCTACCACCGCACCCATACCGCCCTCAACGTCTCCATCCTGTGCACCTTGGCGACCCACGCCGCGGTCGCCATCAACAACGCCAAGGCCTTCGCCGACGCCCAGGCCGCGGTTGAGCGCGCCGACCATGCCCGCGCGGAGCTGGAGCGCCATGCCCAGGATGTCCAGGCCGCCGTGGAGGCCCACGAGCGCTTGACGTCGCTGCTGGCGCGGGGTGCGTCCCTGAACGAGTTGTGCCTTTCGATCGCGCAGTTGCTGGATGGCAGCATCCTGGTCCTGGACCAGACGCAGCAGGTGATCAGCCGCGCCGAAGCGCCGGGCTATCAGGGCAAGGCAGCGGGCCGCTACGAACCGTATGGCCCGCACAGCGCCGCGCTGACGAATGCCCTGCGCGAAAGCCGGCAGGCCGGGCGCTCGACCATCGCCTATGAGACCGACGGCGAGTTGTGCCGCGCGATCGCCGTCATCGGCGGCGACGGTGTGCTGGGCGCCGTGCTGCTGTTCCGCCAGGAAGATATGCGCGACAGTTTCGTGCGGACCTTCGAGCGCGGCAGCAGCGTCATCGGCACCTTGCTGCTGTCGCAGGAGCGCATGGAAGCCAGCAAGAACCGGGCGGTGGCCGAATTGCTGCAATCGCTGGTGTCACCGCGCCAAGGGGAAGCCGCGCTGGCGCGGGACCGTGCCGAACGCTTCGGGCTCGACCTGGCGCGGCCCCTGGTGCTGCTGCTGGTGGAGTTCGATCAGCCCGAGGACGGCTTCATGGCGCGCCGACTGCGCGCCGCCCTGACCCTGCCCGGGGTGGTGATGGATGAAGTCGATGGCGTGTTGACCCTGGTCAGCGGCGCGGCGCAGGCCGTCGCCCTGCGCGTCGCGGTCGACGAGCACACTCGGCGCCACGCCGGCGGGGGCTATTCCGGCCTGCTGTCCCGTCCCGCGCACAACGCGACCGAGCTGCCGGGGCTATATGCCGCGCTCCGGCGCGCCCTGCCCGTGGTGCGTCGCCTGGGCATGGGCGGCCGCATCGTGGCGCAGAACGAGATGGCGATGTACTCCATCCTGTTCGAGAGCCAGGACGGTGCAAGCCTGGCCCAATTCCTGGATGCCACCATCGGGCCCTTGATCGAGCATGACCGCAAGCGAGGTACGGAACTGGCGGCCACCCTGCTCGCTTACCTGGACAAGCGCCAGAATGCCTCGGTGACGGCCGCGGACCTGGGCATCCATGTGAATACCATGCGCCAGCGGCTGGCCAGCGTCGGCCAGATGCTGGGCGCCAGCTGGAACGATACTCACCGCGTGCTGGAGATCCATCTGGCGTTGCGGCTATGGAGCCTGGGTGTGGCGGGCGGGTAAGCACCCGGTGCGCTATCATCCCGGCCTGTCTGCGGACCAAGAACTCCAGGAGTAATGAAGCAGTGAATGACATCGAGATCCCGGACGAGGATGCCACGCAGGACACCAGGATTCAGGAAGCCCGCTTGTGGCGGGATGACGGCTGGACGGCGCGCATCATCAAGAATGAGGACGACGACGGTTGGGCCGTTGAGATGACGCAGGACGGCCAGGCCGAACCTGCCCTGGTCGGGCCCTGGACCATGGGACGCGACAAGAAGAACCCGAAGCCGCTCGACCCGCCGGCGTTTCATACCTTGGTGAAGACCGCCAATGAAGTCTTGCGACGCCACGAGCAGCAATTGCACGCGACCTTGCACAAGAGCCTCAGGATCGATGCCGCCGAAGGGCGGGTGACCGTCAAGCTGGACATCGTCCCGGATGAAGACGAGCCGTATGCCGTGCTCAGCGCCTACGACGAGTCGGGCGACAAACTGGCCGAGATACGCGTGCCTCCCAACTACAAATTGAGCGTGCAGCGTGCATCGGACTGGGCCGCGGGTGGTTTCGGCAGGGACGGCTGAGCGTCTTCAGTCACATCGTTCAGTCAAAATAAAAATGCAGGAGACTGGCGCCGCACCCGCAACTGCCTTGCGGATAGCGGTCTGCCTTATAAGAAATGACTGTTTCAGCACGCCACCCGTCGCCGCTCGCCGGCATCGCCTGCGTCATCGGCGGCATCTTCTGTCTGACCGTCAGCGACGCCCAGGCTAAATGGCTGGGCCAGTTTTACGCGCCCATCCAGATCTTGTTCCTGCGCGCGGTGATCGCGCTGCCGGTGGTGCTGGCCGTGGTCGTAACGTTGGGCGGACGGCGCAGCCTGCGCACGCAGTTTCCCCTGATCCACCTGCTGCGCGGCGCGCTCAACATGGTATCGGCCAGTTGCTTTTATATCGGGTTGCAGCACCTGCCGCTGGCCGAGAACACCGCCATCGCCTTCGCGGCGCCGCTGTTCGTCACCACTCTGTCGGTACTGATACTCAAGGAAAAGGTCGACCGGGCGCGCTGGCTGGCCGTCGCCGCGGGCTTCGCCGGCGTGTTGATCATCGTGCGGCCGGGCTCATCGAGTTTCGACGCTGCCGCGCTATGGCCCCTGGTCACCGCGCTTCTGTATGCCGTGATGATGACCACGGCCCGCGCCATTGGTGGCGGCGAGAGCATGTTGACGACCATGTTCTACATCGTCGCGGCGCAGTGCGTCTGGACCAGCCTGGTCGCTCCCTTCTTCTGGATCGCGCCGAGCTGGGAACACGCACCCTATTTCGCCGGCGTGGCGTTGTGCTCCACGCTGGGCCTGACCTTGATCACGCAGGGGTTCCGCATCGGCCCCGCGTCCGTGGTCGCCCCCTTCGACTACACAGGCCTGATCTGGGCGACCCTGCTAGGCTGGATGATCTGGGACGAGCAACCCCAGGCGATCGCCTACCTGGGCGCACTGATCATCGCTGGCAGCGGGATCTACATCGCCCTGCGGGAATCCCGGCGAAGACGGCGCGATAGATATTTTTTGGAATAAGTCTTCACAAAATGATTTAAATTGGGTTCAATCGCAGCTTGCGCGCTCCGACGCGATTCCCTCGAGGACGATTTGTCGTGCATTCCCCTGCCTTTCTGCTCGAAACCTCTTACCGCCGCGTCGATCGCGCCATGCTGCCGCTGCTATGGGCACTATTGGTAGTGACGCTGTTCCTGGCGCCGCAGTACGGGCGTTGGACCTCCGCCCTCGCGGTGGGCATTCCCGCCGCTCTCCTCCCTTCCCTCCTGATCCTGTGGGCGCCCGCCCGCCTGATCACCCGCTTGTCCGTCGCCACGGCGCTGATGGTCTTCGCCGCCCTGCAGGTCCACCTGACCAGCGGCATGACGGAAATGCACTTCGGCGTCTTCGTCCTGCTGTCTCTGCTGCTGGCCTACCGCGATTGGCGTCCCATTTTGTGCGCGGCCGTGGTCATTGCCTTGCACCATGTGTCGTTCCATTATTTGCAGCAATGGGGCTACGACATTTCTTGTTTTACCAATCCCAGCCTGGGCATCCTGTTGTTGCACGCCACCTACGTGGTGGTGCAGGCGTCGGCGCTCGGCTGGCTGGCCTGGCGCATGGAAAAAGACGCGATGACCGCGGAAGAACTGGCGCGTCTAAGCGCACATCTGGGACATGAGTCGGGTCGTTTCGACCTGCGCTTCGGTGCCCTGGCGATGAACAGCCGCCTGGCGGGCGCCTTCAAGACCACGATGGACGCGGTCCATCGAACCATGCGACACGTGCGGGACAGCGCGCTGGTGATCTCCGCCAACTCGAACACCCTGCAGCAGGGCTATGCGCAGCTGGAAGATCGCACGCGCAATCAAGAGGCCACGCTGGAGCGAACGGCCCAGTCCATGCGCGCACTGGCCGAGAACGTCCACCACAACGCCACCAATGCGGACAAGGCGGCCGAATTGGCCGTGGCGGCGCGCGACGTGGCTGGCTCCGGCAGCCAGGCCGTCACCGAGATGGCGGGAGTCATGGGGGAGATCCGTCAGGAAGCGCAGCGGATTTCCGAAATCACCGGCCTGATCGACAGCATCGCGTTCCAGACGAACATTCTTGCCTTGAACGCGGCCGTAGAGGCGGCGCGGGCGGGCGAAAGCGGCCGTGGCTTCGCGGTCGTCGCCGCCGAAGTGCGCGCCCTGGCCCAGCGCAGCGCGACCGCCGCCAAGGACATACGCGGACTGATCACGGCATCGCTCGACAAGACCGATGACGGCGCCCGCAAGGCCGACGACGCCGCCGCCGTGATGGGCGACATCGTCGCCAGCGTCGAACGGGTTTCCACCATCGTGGCGGAAATGGGTGCCGCCAACCAGGCGCAGCGTGCCGGCATCGAGGAAGTCAACGGCGCCGTCGCCGAGATCGGTGCCTTGACCCGCGACAATGCGGCCCTGGTCACCGCGGCCGCGGGCGCGTCCACCACCTTGGAAGCCGAAGCCGGCACCCTGCTGCAGGCCGTGGGCTTGTTCAGGCTGTCGGACGGCCCTAAAGCGATGGACCAGCAGGGCTATGGCTACGGCGACGATGCGGATGATGAGTCCTGGCAGGACGATGTGGACGATTATGTCCGTAACGCCCCGCTGCTGACTGCCTGATATCCGCTACCAGAACCTTGGGCGGCCTTCAGGCGGCCCAGGGTGGCCGTAGGGTCTTATTCCACGATCTGGTTGATCAGTTCGCCTATCCCTTCCACGCGTGCCTTGACGACGTCGCCAACGTTCAGGCAACGCGGCGGAATGGCGGCGTAGCCGACGCCCTTGGGCGTGCCCGTGGAAATAATGTCGCCCGGCAGCAGCGTCAGGCCAGCCGATAGCTGCGCGATGACCGCTTGCACACTGAAAATCATTTCATCCGTGCTGGCGGACTGGCGCAGCTCGCCATTGACTTCCAGTTCGAGCCGCTTGGCATTGGGATCGCCGAAGGCCGACTTGTGCACGATGACCGGCCCGATGGGGCACGTGGTGTCCAGGCCCTTGCCCTTGAACCATTGGCCATGGCGGCGTTGCAGGTCACGCGCGGTGACGTCGTTGACCACGGTGTAGCCGAATACGTGATCCAGCGCGTCGGCCTCGGAGATGTTGACGCCGCGCTTGCCGATGACGATGGCCAGTTCCACTTCGTAATCCAGGCTGTTGGTCAGCGCCGCGTGGCGATTGACGTCCCAGCCATGGCCGACCACCGCCGTCGACGGCTTGGTGAAGAACTCGATGGCTTCCGGGAAGGTGTTGGGTGCGATCCCTTTGGCGATATTGCCTTCGATGATGTGCTCGCGATAGTTCCTGCCCACGCAGAAGACGTTGCGGCGCGGCTGCAGGGGCGGCAGGTAGCGCACCTGGTCCTGCTCCACCACATGGGCTTCGTGGCCGGGCTTCTGTGCCAGTTGCGCCAGTTGCGCCAGCGGCGTGGCATCCGCGTCGATCAAGGCGTCCAGCGACTGCGGCAAGTTCGCTGCTTCGCCGGCGGGCAGCGCACGCACGGCGGCCGTGACGTTGAATACCTTGCCGTTTTCCAGGGCGATGCCCAGTTGCGGACCTTGGCCTTGCTGGCGTGCGTCGGTGAAAGACAGGAATTTCATGTGCGTAGGACTCAGGAGGATGAGTGGGAGGGGGCGAGGGACTGCTTCACCGCATCGAGGATCGCGCGCACGTGGGCGCGCGCCAGCCTTTCCGCGGCATCGGGATCGCGTTGATGTATGGCGTCGATGATGGCGTGATGATCGTTCAATGACTGTTCGCGCCGGTGCAGGCGAGCGATGACCTGGCGCCGCGCGCTGGTCTGCCGGTGGCCGAACGACTCCCAGATACGCACCAGCAGGCCGTTGCCGGACAGGCGCATGATCTCCTTGTGGAAGGCGACGTTGGCCAGGTTGTAGGCTTCGTCGTCTTCGTCTGGGTATGTTTCGGTCGACTTCTTGTTTCCAGGCTTGGCCGCCGCGTTTCGCATCGGCAGGAAAGGCGCGAAGATGGCGCGCAGCTGCCCCACGTCGCGGCCGGACGCATTGAGCGCGGCTTCGCGGGTGGCCAGTCCCTCCAGATGCTCGCGGATCTGTAGCCACTCCAGGTATTCGGCATCCGTGACGGGCATGAGCAGCGCTCCCCTGCCCGGTCGCAGATTCACCATGCCCATGCCTTCAAGGCGGATCAGCGCTTCACGGACGGGTGTGCGGCTGACGCCAAGCTGCTCGGCCAGTGCTTCCTCGCCGATGCGGACGGGCTCCTTGATCCCCTCTCGCATGGATTTCAGATGCTCGTTGACTGCGGCGAATACGCGCGCGCGGCCGGCGTCGGGGGGGGTGTCGGTGCCCATCGTCTGTATGCGGGTGCGTTAAGTTCGCACAAGTATATGATTTTGTATACACGATGACAATGGTGTGTGCAGGGTGTACTGCCGGGGCGGCAGCTTCGCCGGCTGCGTCGGCGGGTTTGCTCGTAGGGGGCTCCGCCCCCTATAGTCCCCGCTTAGGATAAGCAGCGTGCTCGCCGCCGCTGGCGTCGGGACTGATCAGCGTCCCTGCACGCCGCTCAGCACCAGATCGACCAGATTCTGCAGGACCGGAGGCGCTACACCCTTCCGATACGCCAGCCCCAGGCTGGCCACCAGATCCGCCCCCCGCAAGGGAATGTACCGAACATCGTCCGACCGGCTTCGGCGCATGCAGGATGGGACGATGGAGATGCCCAATCCGCTGGCGACCAGGTTGATCGTCGATGACACCTGCGGCGTGTGCTGCACCACTTGCGGCGTGAAACCCCGCGCTTCGCAAGCGGACTTGACCATCTCCGGCAGGCCCGAACCGCTGGCCCTGGGATAAAGGATGAAAGGCTGATCCCGCAGTTCCTCCAGCCGCACCGACCGCCGGCTGTCCAGCGCATGCCCCTTAGGCACCACCAAGACCATGGGCTCGGTCGCGATCAGGGTGAAATGAACGTCGCTGTCATCGCCTATGGGCAGCCGCACGAACGCGGCATCCAGATTCCCCTGCCGCAAAGACTCCATCAAGATCCCCGTGCGGTTCTCTTCCAGCGTGATTTCCACGCGCGGATACAGCCCCCGGTAGCGTTGCAAGGCATCCGTCACCTCGCTTCTGAACGAGGCCGACTCCGTGAAACCGACGCTCAGGCGCCCGCTCACGCCCTGGGCGCTCACCTGGCACTTGATCGCCGCGCGACGGACATGCTCCAGGATGGCGCGGGCCTCTTCCAGATAAACCTGCCCCGGCCGCGTCAACGTCACCCGTCCAGGTTGGCGGTCGAACAGCTGGACACCCAGTTCCTGTTCCAGGGCCTTGATCTGCGCGGTCAGCGGCGGCTGAGCGATGCCTATGCGTTGGGCGGCCCGCGTGAAGTGCAGTTCCTCGGCGACGGCAATGAAATATCGAAGGTGACGCAGGTCCATACGTTTTAAGTATTGGGAGTGCAATCTCAATATATTAGACGCGCCTAAAGCCAAAGCCTAGACTTGGATTCCTGCAGGGAGATCCCCAGACGTGAATCTCAAAAGGTAGATCCCCTGACGTGAATTCCATTCCCCTGACGACTCCAAGGACGATCATGACATTTCAAGCCGCGGACACCTTGCGTGCCCTGCCCATCGAAGGCCAGCCTCCCGCGCGCTTCTATTCCTTGAGCGTGCTGGAAGAGTTGGGATACGGCGCCATTTCCCGTCTGCCCCATTCCATCCGTATCATCCTGGAGTCGGTGCTGCGCAATCTCGACGGCACCAGCGTGCAGGAAAGTCATCTGCGCGAACTGGCCGCCTGGCATCCCAAGGGCACGCGCGATAGCGAGATCCCATTTGTCGTGTCCCGCATCGTGGCACCGGACTCATCCGGCGTGCCCTTGCTGGCCGACCTGGCCGCCATGCGGGAAGCCGCCGCTGACGCTGGCATGGACCCCGCCGCCATCGAACCCCTGGTTCCCGTCGACCTGATCGTCGACCATTCGATATCCGTGGAACACGCCGGCTCCAGCGACGCGCTGGCGCACAACATGGCGGTCGAGTACGAGCGCAACGCGGAGCGATATTCGTTCCTGAAGTGGGCGGCAAATGCCTTCAGCGCCTTCCGCATCTTTCCGCCCGGCACCGGCATCATCCACCAGATCAATCTGGAATTACTGGCGCGTGGGGTACATCAGAAGGATGGCATCGCCTACTTCGACACCCTGGTAGGCACGGACAGCCACACGCCCATGATCAACGGCATCGGTGTGGTGGGCTGGGGTGTCGGCGGCATCGAGGCCGAGGCCGCGATGCTGGGGCAACCCATCTATGTCGTGGCGCCCGACGTCGTCGGCGTGGAGTTGGTCGGCACGCCGCGTCCCGGCATCCTGGCCACCGACATCGTGCTGACGGTGGTGCAGGCCTTGCGGGCCAGGAAGGTGGTCGGCAAATTTGTCGAATTCTTCGGTGCGGGTGTCACGGCCCTGGCGGCGGTGGATCGCACCACCATCGCCAATATGGCGCCGGAGTACGGCGCGACCCTGGCGCTGTTCCCCGTGGATGAACGGACACTGGACTATCTGCGCTCCGTCGGCCGCAAGGAGCAGGAACTGGCCGCGCTGGAGGGCTATTTCCGCGCACAAGGCATGTTCGGCGTTCCCGCTGCCGGCAGTATCGACTACAGCGACACCCTGCGCATCGACCTGGCCGCTGTCGAGCCCAGCGTCGCCGGGCCATCCCGCCCGCAAGACCGTATTGCCCTGGCGGACTTGAAGGACTCGGTGCGCCAGCTGTTGCAGGCAAAAACCGCGGCGGCCGCTGTCGATGTCCCATCATCCGAGACGTCCTTGCGCGATGGCGACGTCGTCCTTGCCGCGATCACGTCCTGTACGAACACGTCGAACTACCGCTCGATCCTCGCGGCGGGCGTACTCGCCAGGAACGCCGTCCGCAAGGGCTTGCACGCCGCGTCGCACGTGAAAACGTCGTTCACGCCAGGCTCGCGCGCGGTCACCGAGTATTTGAAAGCAGCAGGACTCGACACTGCCTTGGACAATCTGGGATTTCAGGTGGCGGGTTACGGATGCGCCACCTGCATGGGGAATTCCGGTCCCCTGGCGCCGACCATCGCCGACGAAATCAAGCGCCGCGACCTTACCGTCGCCGCGGTGCTGTCAGGCAACCGGAATTTCGAGGCCCGGATCCATCAGGCCATCAAAGCCAATTACCTGATGAGCCCGCCTTTGGTCGTGGCTTTCGCCATCGCGGGCACCACCGCCTTCGACCCGGCCGCCGATGCCTTGGGCGTGGGAGCGGATGGTGCGCCGGTGTACCTGGCCGACATCTGGCCGACCGACGCTGAAATGGCCGAGGTGCTGCCGTACGCCGTCGATCCGAACAACGTGCTGCGCGTGTACGCCGCGCCGCCGGAAAACCCGCTCTGGTCGGCCCTGGATGCGCCGGCGGGAGATTTGTTCACCTGGCAGCAGGGTTCGACCTATCTCAAGCGCCCGCCCTTCTTCGATGGGGTCACCCGCGATATACCGGCCCAGTCGGCCATAAGCGGCGCACGGGCGCTCGCCATCCTGGGCGATTCCGTCACCACCGACCACATCAACCCGGGTGGCAGCATTCCCGCCGAATCCGAATCGGGCCAGTACCTGATCTCCCTGGGCGTGGCGCCCGCGGATTTCAATAGCTACATCTCGCGGCGGGCCCACGATGACGTGATGGTGCGCAGCACCTTTGCCAACGTCAGGGTACGCAACCTGATGGTCCCGGAGGTGGGCAGCCGCACGCTGCACCAACCGGACGGCGCACCCATGAGCATCTTCGCGGCCGCCACGTGGTATGCCGAGCAAGGCATTCCGATGATCGTCTTTGCCGGCGAGGAATATGGCAATGGGTCCAGTCGCGATTGGGCAGCAAAGGGCCCGCGCCTGCTGGGCATTCGTGCCGTGATCGCAAAAAGCTTCGAACGTATCCATCGAAGCAATCTGGTGGGTATGGGGATCCTCCCCCTGGAATTCCTGAATGGCCAGGACGCCCAGAGTCTGGGCCTGACGGGCGACGAGTCCTTCGATCTGCCAGGTGACCTGGCGGCGATCCAGCCGCGCCAGTCCGTGGATCTGGTGATACACCGCAAAGACGGCACGACGCAGACCGTGACGTTACGAGCGCGCATCGATTCCGCGATCGAAGCCGCTTATTTTCACCATGGCGGCATCCTGCCCTATGTATTGCGGAGCCGACTGGACCAGCAGACCACCGCCTGACGCGCAATGCCGTATAGTCGCCGACACGATCAACCAATGTGATGATGGGCCATGATCAATCGGATAACGGTAGGTGTGGTGGATGCCGGCGCGGCCGGGGCCATGGCGGACGGACTGGCCGATGTGCTTGTCGACTGCGTCGAGGGCGGCGCGTCGGTCAGCTTCATGTCCCCCATGGACAAGCAGGACGCCCTGGAGTTCTGGCGGGGCGTGGCCGCCGGCGTGGCGCGCGGCGAGCGCGTATTGCTGGTGGCGCGTGACCAGGCTGAACGCATCGCGGGCACGGTCCAGGTGGTCGTGGGCCAGCCGCCCAATCAGCCGCATCGGGCCGACGTGTCCAAGTTGCTGGTGCACCGGGATTACAGGCGTCAAGGTGTGGGACGCCAATTGATGGAAGCGGTGGATCAGATCGCCGCGGAGGCGGGTAAGACATTGCTGGTGCTGGACACGGAGACCGGCAGCGACGCCGAACGCTTGTACGAAAGAGCCGGCTGGCAGCGCGCCGGCGTCATCCCGGATTTTGCACTGAAGCCGCATGGCGGTTTGTGCGCGACGACGTTTTTCTACAAGCACGTCTAAGTCTCACTATTTGCCGGGTCATGGCGGCCACACGTCCCACAAGCTAGGTAGGCAAGGACAAGGTGTCCTTGTGCACCTGGCCATCTTTCATGATCAGCCGCAGGTTTTTCTCGGGCTCCGCCAGCACCATCAGGTCGTCGAGCGGATTACCGTCGACCACCAGCAGATCGGCATACGCGCCCTGTGCCAGGACACCCAGTTGCGCCGGATAGGGATTGCGCTGCCCCGCCAGCGCCAGCAGCTGGGCGTTGCCCGACGTGGCCATGCGCAGGACCTCCACGTTCGAATACCAATGGCGCAAATGGGTCAGCATCAGGCCCTGCCGCTGCGCCAGCGTCGCGGAAAATATCAGGTCGGTACCGAAGGCCGTCTTGATCCCATGTTTGGCCGCCAACTCATAGGTCTTGGCCGTGCCTGCCGCCACCTCCAGGAAGCGCAGACGTCCGGGGCCGGTCAACGGCCCGACGTCGTTTTCGTCCATGAAGGGTTGGGTGCTGAGCCAGGTGCCGCTGCTGGCCATCTTCGCCGCGCTGGCATCGTCCATCAGGTGCCCATGTTCGACGCACTGAACACCCGCGGCGAGCCCGCGCTGGATAGCCCCAGGCGTATAGGCGTGGAGCAGCACGTAGGATCCCCAATCGCGTGCGGTCTCCACGCCGGCGCGCAATTGCGGCTCGGTGAAGGTCAACATATCGAGTGGACTGCGTGGCGAAGACACGCCTCCGCAACCCACGAGCTTCACTTGCGACGCACCCTGCAGGAATTGCTCGCGCACGCGCAGGCGCACCTCGTCCTCGCTGTCGGCAATGGCGCTGCCGCCGTCCTGCTCCGTCTGGCTGACGCGGCTGCTGGTGCGCGGCAGGTCGAACAACTGGCGAAAGTCGCCGTGGCCGCCGGTGGTGGTGATCATGGCGCCGGACGGATAGATGCGCGGGCCGGCGACCAGGCCCCCGTCGATGGCCTGCTTCAGCGCGAATGACGGCCCGCCTGCATCCCGAATGGTGGTGAACCCCCGCAGCAAGGTGTTGCGCGCCTCGGTGGCCGCGGCGATGTGTACGAAGGCCATCTCCGCCTGCAGGATGGTCTGGATGGGCAAGGCGGCAAGCAAGGCGTGCCAGTGCATGTCTATCAGTCCGGGCATCACCACCCTGCCGCCGCAATCGATGACTCGCGCACGCTCGCGCGTCGGCGGCTGCCCTTCCCCCACCTGCGCGATCGTCGTGCCTTCCACCACCAGGAACATGCCGTCCCGCAGTTGAGCCGCCTTGCCGTCATACAGCTTCAGGTTGCTGAAGATGACAGGCCCTTGTTCACGCTCGGGTGACGCAGCCCATGCCAGCCCCGGGAACAGGGACGCGAGCATGGCGCTACCGACGCCGGCGACGAAGCCCCGCCGTGACAGGTCGGCGCCGATGCGCCGGTTGGCGTAGGCCGCCTGCGATTTGGCGCACAGGCACGCATAAGCGCCTCCGCTCAGGCGGTTCTGCGTGGATGAGGCCATGGCGCGCTCCTCCTTGCCCGGGCACGGGGCCCGGCATGCGGGTCAGATAGGCGCGACCCGGCTGGCGCCGCCCTGCGTGACGATCTGCACGCGTTGACCGACGCCGACCGGGACATCGGCTTGCTGCGCGATCACCCGCGTCTCGCCGTTGTCCAGTTGGACGGTGATCTCCAGGCCCTGCGTGCGCCCGCGGGCATTCTCGACGGCATTGCCCGCCATCGCGCCACCGACCGCGCCGCCCACGGTCGTGATGCGCCGCCCGGACCCGCCGCCGATGGCATTGCCGGCCACCGCGCCCAAGGCGCCGCCTGCGACCATGCCCAGCCCCGACGTACCCGAGGTCTGGATGGTGATAGGTCGAACGGCGGTCACATGGCCCAGCACCACGGTCTGGGCGCGCTGGGTCTGTTCGAAGGTGTAGACGCGCGACGAAGCATTGGGATTCGCGCAGGCCGCCAGGAGCAGCGCCAGCCCGGCTAGCGCGATGAAGGCGCCAAGGCGGATGCCGCGCGCGTGGGATCGTGGGTACATAGTGCCTCCTTCGGAGGTTGACTGCGAACGCGGAACGACTATCGCTTCAACGCGGCATGCCGGCCGGCGGTGACGGCGGCACGGGCACCTGGTCCTGGGGCGCGTTGCGGCTGAACCTGCCGTTTGCGTCGAGCATGCCTATCGGCCGGCCATTGAAGAAAATGGCCCGGTATGGCTGATATTGCGTTGCGGGTTTGGTGTCCGGCGCGTCGTAGGCCGCCACGTCGAAGTCGTATTCCCAACCTGTCATGGGCTGGCCGTCCTGATCCGTGAAGGCGGCCCGCTTGACCGAGACGTCATAGCCGTAGTCCCGGAAGGTGACATAGCGGGTGGGCGGCAAGGTGTCACGCAAGGATGACATGTACTGATGCAGGTCTTCATCGCTGGGCGGCGTGCCGTACTGCGCGCTATCCGACCGATTTCCCGATGGGGAGGCGCAGCCGGCCAGGACACAGACGGACAACGCAAGAGCTAACCTGTTCATCGAAGTTCCTCCTGAAGATCACACATGTCCTGGGCGGACACGCGCATGGGTACTACAGGAAACTTCCTCGACCAGCAGCACCAGGGCGCGGGCTGTGCGCGGCTGGTGATCGCGACTAGCAACGCCGCGGACAACATTAATACTCCTATCCCGGGGGCTTTGGCAAGGAATCCTTGCCGGCACTGCCCTGCAAGTACACGTTGCCCCGGCGGCGCTGGCTGGACGACCAGACGGACGTGGCGACGATCAGGATGGGCACGCCGATGAAGGTCCCGGGTATCCCCCAGACCAGCCCCCAGAAGAACACCGCGACCATGACCATCAGCGGCGAGAGCGAGAACGCGTTGCCCGCGAGCCTGGGCTCCAGATAGCAGCCATAGGCGATCTGGATAACATTCAGGATCAGGAAAATGAACACCGTGGTCTGCAGCGATTCGAACTGCACGAAAGCGAAAAATGTGGGAAACAAGGTGGCCAGCAGCGGCCCCAGGAAGGGAATGTAGTTCAGCAGGAACGCCAGGCCGCCCCAAGCCGTGGCCAGTTCCAGACCGGCATACATGGCGAACAGCCACACCGTGACCCCGGTCAGGATGCTGGCGATGGTGCGTATCCACATATAGCGCCGCAGCTTGCGGCCAACGTCCGCCGCGACGACCAGCCAATGGTCGGCACCAGGCACCATTCGGCGCAAGCGGTCCGGGGCCTCGTCCATCTCGAAGATACCCAGCGTAAGAAACAGGATGGCCAGGAATACCTGGCCCGCCAGGCTGTTGACGCGTACCAGCACTTCCTGAATGGCGCGCACCAGCCAATAAACGTTGAAGTTGTCCAGGAACATGTCCTGCACCAGCGACAGTTGCGGATGCAGCGACGCGACTTCGACGGTGAACAGGCGCTGGAGCCGCGCGGCATTGCCCATGGTCCATTGGGCGACCAGGTTGAAGCCCCAGGCAGCGAGATAGAGGAACAGGATCACCACGCTCAAGGTGATCAGCAAGGTCAACGTCGACGCCAGCGCGCTGCCGACTCTGGCCCGCAACACACGCCGCAAGGGCGCCACCAAGGCCAGGATGAACAAGGCGAACGCCAAGGGCACGAACACCGAGCTGGCCAGATAGAGCAGGCCCAGCGACAGCAGAACGGCGATCAGGCCCAGCGCCAGGCCGACGCCCGCGGGCCGCACGGGCGGCTGCACCGCGGCTTCCTCCGTGTCCGGCGCGGCGTGTTCCGCTGTCATCGGGGAATCACGCCGTCGATGCGTTTGAGCAGATAGGGGTAGAAAGGATTCGACGTCAGCCGCGACAGCGATTCCGTGCCTGTGATCAAGACGCCTACCTCACCCCGGATAGCGATGGCGCCCAGGCTGATGCCGTATTCCTCGATATTGTCCGGATGCTGGCCGTAAAGCGTGTCCGTAGTCGGGAATGGCAGGGCTACGTGGGACAGGGAATAGATTTCATTGGGATAAGCGATGTTGATGGGCCGGTCCGACGTGGTGGTCGTGCCCGCTTCGCTGATCCGCTCCACCATGTCGTTGGAGCTGGCTGAGGCATTGGTGACGATGGTCAGGCGATAGTTGTGCTGCTCGTTCGGCAAGGTGCCGGACATGTACCACTCCACGCCGCGTCGCATCAGGGGCCCCAGCTTGGTGGCGCGATTCAGGTCGAACAGCACCAGCTCGCTGCCGTTGGCGGGCAGGCGCGCATACAGCGCATTGAGCACCGCGCGCGTGCTGACCGTGAAATCCAGCACCGAATGAAAAGTCAGGACGGGCGGCAGCTGCGCCAACGTCCCCTGCCGCTGCCGCTTGACGATCTTGTCCTGCAAAACCTGCGTCAATTCGTAGGACTGGCGCGCGGCATAGACCGGGAAAGAGTTGTACTTGAAAGGATTGAATTCCGGGACGATGCTCAACCAGGCGGCCTTGGCGAAGGCCGGCAGCACGGCTGGCAAGCCGGCCAGCCCCGCGAATCGCGCGAAACGCGTGATGCCTATCATCGGCGAGATCAAAACCAGTTGGTCCGGCCGAGCCAGTTTCGGATTGTCCAGGGCCTCCAGGGCGTACATCAGGGCCAGTGCGCCTCCATTGGAGAAGCCCACGATATGCAGCGGTTTCGGGGCCGGCACGCGCCGGCGTGCCTCGCGCACCGCCAGTCGCGTCGCGGCGACCCAGTCTTCCCAGGTGGAGTCCGTCAGCGCCGCCGGCACCGTGCCGTGGGCGGGCAGGCGTATGCCGATCGCCACGAAGCCCAGGTCGCGGTAGTGCGCGGCGATGTGGCGCAGGCTGTAAGGGGAATCCGTCAGCCCGTGCAGCAGGACCACGACGCCGGCGGGTGGGCCGGCGGGTTCCAGGATGTAGGATCGATTCCAATCGTGGGCGAAACGCGCGGGAAAGACCGTGGCACCGCTGAAATAGCGGTTGCTGTCCACCTGGTCTTCATCCTCGAGCTGGTCCGTGACGTTGCGGCGGACCTCGTCGAAGATCTTGTTTTCGCGCTGAATATAGTCTTGCCAGGTGCTGTCATCGAGCGCGTCGGCATCGAGCTCGTCTGGCACATAGGTGTGCCAGACGGCGAGCGGAGGGCCTTGCTGGATGTTGTAAAGCCTCAACCCCAGCGCGCCCAGCAGGAACACGACGATGACCAGCACGGTCACGCGCAGCGTCTTTCTGACTCTCGACCATCGGGTGCGTTGCACGTTCACGAGCGAGCCGTCCCCATGACTGGACGGTGTAGCTTACGAAGCCGGGCGCGATAACGCAAGCCCGGCAACGGGCTTGCCCGCGCTATTCAGCCCGCGACGGTTCGTGCATCGGACAGCCGTTGTGGGTCCCACGGAACTGCGCGGACATTTCATAAGCGGGCTTGCGCGTGCGCATGATGCCGCCCAACGGTCGATGCTCCGTAATGCCATGCCAGGGATTGAAGGCCATGCCATCGTCGATGGCGGCCGCTTTTTCGTCGGACCAGGCGGGTTGGGCCGCCACGTTGATCCTTCCCACGGCAATGTATGGGCTCTGGTCTTCCGGCCAGGGCACCGCGGCGTCCTCGATGGGCATGCTGTCCAGGTCGGTCGCCAACTGCACGCGCACCTCCCACTCGCCGCCCTGCTCCGCGAAGAACGCGTTGACGGCCGCTCGCAGCGCATTGGGGTCGTCGCTCACATCGACCGGCGCGTCCTTGAGCGCGGTCAGGGCCGCGGACACGGGCGCCACGCTGATCTTGCCGAAGTACAAACCGTACAGCAGCGGGACCACGGTGTAATAGGTCTCGCCCAAGGGGTTGGTCGCGGGATGGCCGCCCAGGCTCTTGATCTTCCCGCTCTCGCCACCCAGCGCTTCGATGGCTTTTTCGGTGCCGCGCAACACCGCGGACAGCGCCTTCTTGCCGCCCTCGGCCTTGTCGGTGGTCTTGGCCAGGAGCTTCAGCGACCGCAGGAATTCCTTGGGCGTGCTGGCCATGAAGGCCGGCGAATTGACCATGACGAAGTCCTGGGTGGCCGCACCCTCGGCGCCGGGCAGGCGCTCGCCTTCCACGCCGATCACCTTGAGCGCCATGCCGCGCGGCGTGGAAACGCTGTCGGCCAGGATATCGCCGGGATTGGTGGAGATACGCAGGACCACCGGATAGCGGGCGCCGCGCTTGAAGATGCCATGGGCCAGGACGTCGGGAATGTCGTCGTAAACGGCCAGTTCCCCGGTCAGCAGCCCATGACTCTTGGCATGCACGCTGCGCACGGCGTGGCCGTAGTCCTCATAGGTCTTCTCGATGATGCCGCGCAAGGCCTCGACCAGACCGCGCGCGGTTTCGTTTTCATCTTCGGGAATCCGTTCGAATTGAGGATCGAAGGGGATGGGAGTGATCGTGGGGTATTGCGGCATGATTGTTACTCCAGCCAGGCGGACTGAGGGATCTCAGCGATGCCCAGCCAAAGCAAGGGTCATGCCCCTGTCGCGCAGCGCGTCATGCTTGCGACGTAGCGTCCGGCGTACCGTAGGCGGCAATGACCTCTTGCTCGGTCATCGTCCGCGTCTGGTTGGCGAAGGCATAGTACGGCGGCTTTTTGTCGATATAGATCTGGCTGACGAGTTCGAAATCCGTCGTATCGAAGATCCCGGCCGGCACGAAGTAATGGCCATTGGATAGCAGCTTGTAGTACAGATGCGAGCCGCAGTTGCTGCAGAACGCGCGCTCGGCCCAGTCGGAGGACTGATAGACCGATATCCGGTCTTGCCCGCTGATGGTCACATCCGGCCCGCAATGCACCGCGAGCATCGGGCCGCCGCTCCAGCGACGGCAATACGTGCAGTGACAAGCGCCGATTTCTTTCTGCGCGCCAGTTGTCAGGCTGACGGTGCCGCATAAGCAAGTGCCGTTCATATTCGTGTCTCCGCGAGGTGGCATAGGCTTCAGAAAAAATGCTGGGTATTTATACAGCATTCGCGCGCCGCTCGACCAGCCGGCATGCTTACCCGACTTTGCCGTGGTGCCGCCGATACGCCGCCGGCGTCACGCCCACGTGCTTCACGAAGCTGCGGCGCAAGGTGTCGGCATTGGCGAAGCCGCACTTGGCGGCGACCTGCTTGGGTGCTTCCATGCCCGCTTCCAACAAGACCCGAGCCGCCTGGACACGGGTCAGTTCCACCCAGGCCGCGGGTGTCATGCCCACCTCCGCGTGGAACAGCCGCGCGAAATGGCGCGCGCTGAGTCCCGCATGCTGTGCCAGTGATTCCACCGAGTGCGCCTGCTCCGGATGGGCGGCGACCCAGCGCTGTACCGTTTGCAGGACCGAACGGCCCGACGGCCCTGCCTCGCCCTTGCGGCTGAACTGCAACTGTCCACCAGGACGTTTGAAGAACATCACCAATTGGGACGCAACCCGCATCGCCACGTCACGTCCCAGATCTTCTTCGACCAGGACCAGTGCCAGATCCAGGCCCGCCGTCACACCAGCGGCCGTGCACAGCTTGCCGTCGCGCACGTAGAGCGCATCGTCCTCTATCGTCGCACGGGGATAGGCTTGCGCCAGGGTTGCCGCGGCCGCCCAGTGCGTGGTCGCCCGGCGACCATCCAGCAAACCCGCCGCGGCCAGAGCGAACGCGCCGGTGCATACGGAGCCATACCGGCGCGCCGTCCGGGATGTAGCGCGTATCCATTTCAGCGTGCCCTCGCTTAACAGCATGCTGGCCGCCCGCGGGGCCCCAGCCACCAACAGCGTATCGCATCGATGGGGATCGCCAACCACAAGATCCGGCAGCACCCGCACGCCGGACGAGCTTTGTATGGGCCCCGGCTCGCAGGCCACCACCCGCAGTTCGTATACCTTGGCGCCCGCTTCCGCATTGGCTTGGGCGAATACGTCGAGGGGACCCGACACGTCGAGCAATTGCACTCCGGGAAGGGCAAGAATGGCGATGGATTTGGACATGAGTGCGTGGCCGCAATTCCAGTGAAATGGCAGAAATTGGCGCCTCACGCCAATTTACGCCATCATACCCCGGCAGGACAATGGGTCATCGCCTCTCACAAATGATGGAGCACGACTCATGAACACCCTGGACATCGCCGGCATTAAGATTCCGGACAGCCAACTCGCCCGTGAAATCACCGAGCTGGTGCGCGATACCGAATCCCCCCTGCTCTTCCACCACTCCAGCCGCGTCTACTACTTCGCTGCCCTGGCCGGCCAGCACCGCGGCTTGAAATACGATCCCGAGCTGCTTTACTGCGGCTGCATGTTCCATGACATGGGACTGACTCATCAACACAGCAGCGCCTGCGAGCGGTTCGAAGTGGATGGCGCCAACGCCGCGCGCGATTTCCTGCGCGGTCACGGCATCGCGCAGCAGGACATCGACACCGTCTGGACATCGATCGCGCTGCACACCACTCCCGGGATCCCGCAGCATATGCATCCGGTCGTCGCCCTGGTGACCGCCGGCGTGGAGATGGACGTCCTGGGCCTGACCTATCCTGAATATAGCGACCGCGAACGCGAGGCCGTCGTCCAGGCGCATCCCCGCGGCGGCAATTTCAAGGAGGACATCATCCAGGCCTTCTACGACGGGATCAAGCACAAGCCCGATACCACCTTCGGCAACGTCAAGGCGGATGTGATCGCGGACAAGGACGCGTCCTTCAAGGCGGGCAATTTCTGCAGCGTCATCCGCAACTCCAGGTGGAGCGCCTGAGCGGCGACCGCCTGGTCCCAAGCCGGGGTTCCCCCCGGCTCAGGTGCGCACCTGGTTCAGGCGTGCGAGAACAAAGGCAGGCCTTCATGGGGTAGCGTGGCCGTCAACAGCGTCCCGGTCTGCGACTCCACCATGATCAGCTCCCGCGTGCCTGGCCGGTACGCCAGATTGGTCAGCGTGGCGCCCACGGGGCTGCGCACGTAATGGGTGATCTCCCCGTGGACGTTGACGAGGAAGGCGCCACGCAGGCTCGCGTGGCCTACCGCCACCCCGTTCTTGACGTCGACCGCCAGGCCATCCGGCCCGCTGGCGCCGAAGAAAGTCTGGAACTGCCCCACTTTGTTGGTGCCGCCGCTGGCCGGCAAAGGCGCGCGCCAGAGCGCGTTGGCGCGGGTGACCGCCACATAGAGCACGCTGCCGTCGGCGTTGAGCGCCAGGCCGTTCGGGCTGGGCGCATTGCGGATCAAGGCTTCCAGCCGGCCGTCCGCTTCCAGGCGATAGACGTGGCCGGTCGGGTCCTGCAGGCCCGTTTGCCCCTGGTCCGTGAACAGCAGGTTGCCGCGGCCATCGAAGGTCAGGTCGTTGACGCCCTTGAACGACTCGCTATTCCTGTGGGGCAGCACTGGTTCGGGCGCAGCCGCGCCAGGCTCCAAGCGCAGGATGCCGCGCCGGTAGTCGGCGATCCACAGGCTGCCGTCCCGGTGAAAGGCGCTGCCGTTGGGCCAGCCGTCGTACTCGGCGGCCACCGTCCAGTTCAAGGCGGTGTCGATCCGAAAGATGCGGCCGTTGGGAATGTCGGTGACCCAGAGATTGCCTTCGCGGTCGAAGGACGGGCCCTCCAGGAAGCTTTCGAGCAACTGGCCGGGCTTGTTCGCCTCGCTCCAGGCCGTCTTGCGCGCCTGGCGGAAATGATCCGGCAGACGGGTCAGCACCGTCGCGTCGATGATCTCGGGAGGGGTAAAGCTCAGGTTCCACATGGCGGGATACTCATCCTGAAGGTTGAAGGTCTCAAACTACAAAGTGTAGGAACAACGCCAGCGCCGGCCATCAGCCGGCACCGGCATTCATCAATGCGGCGTGATCCCCGCGCTTTTCGCGATCTCGGACCAGACGGCCGTTTCCTTGGTGATGCGCGCCCCGAACTCTGCCGGCGAAATGCCGCCGGGCTCCGCGCCCTGCTCCGCCAAGCGCTTCCTGAGCGCCGGATCGTCCAGCGCCTGTTTCACATCGGCCGCGATGGTCTGGATGACCGCGGCGGGCGTGCCTTTGGGGGCGGCCAGTCCGAACCAGTTCACCACGGCGAATTGCGGCAAGCCGGCTTCGCTGAAGGTCGGCACCTCGGCCAGGACAGGCAGCCGCTTCGCTCCCGTCACCGCCAAGGCGCGGGCGCGCTTGCCATCGACCTGCGGCATCGCCGTGGGCGCCGCTGTAATCAGCACGTCCACCTGTCCTGCCACCAGTCCCATCATGGCCTCGCCCGCTCCCTTGTAGGGAACGTGGGTGATATCCACCCCGGCGTCCTTGTTGAACAGCGCTCCCTGCAAGTGGGTGGAGCTACCCGCGCCCCCCGAGCCGAAATTCAACTTGCCCGGATGCGCCTTGGCATAAGCCCGCAACTCGTCCAGCGTCTTGAAGGGGGAATTCGCCGGCACCATGAGCACGACAGGCGTCTGCACCATGGTCGTCACGGGGATCAGGTCATGCGCATGGTCCCACGGCAGGTTCGCGAACAATCCCGGCAGCATGGCGTAGGACGTATCGTTGGCCAGCAAGGTGGCGCCGTTGGCGTCACTGCGCACGACCTGTTGCGTCCCGATCGTGCCCGACCCGCCCGCCTTGTTCTCCACGATGAAGGATCCGCCGGTCTTTTCGGCCAGTTTCTGGGCGATCAGGCGCGCGGCGAAGTCGGTGGTGCCCCCCGCCGCATAAGGGACCACGATACGAACCGGCCGATCCGGCCAGCGGTCCGCCGCCTGGGCGCTTGCCATCGTTGCCGCGCCGATCCCAAATGCCAGGCCGACCGCGCACGTGCGCAGCCATTGCGTCTTTCGCATGATCCTTGTCTCCGTTATCGGGACGGGCATGGTGCCCGTCTCCTTGTAATTCAGAGCATTGTGAAGGCGCGCGACTGATTCTGTCCGCTACAAACTTTTGATCAATTGAGTCCTAACCGTTATCAGATGGGATACCCGAACGAGACATGCAGACGACAGCGCTCAGCCCCGTCACCCTCCGCGGCGTTTTCACTTTCAGCAAGCTGAGAGGCAATTCGGGGTAAGGTACCCGCCGTTCATCGGGAGCATCCCAGGGAGTCGCAATGCACCTACGCCATTTCATGAAGTTCGCGCTGCTCGCCGGCATAGCCGTCGGCAGCATCGCAGCGGCGCCCGCGTGGGCCGATGCCAGGTGCGATCAATTGAACGAGAAACTGTCCGGGCCGGACAATAATTTCCGCCCGCCGCTGGGTGCCACGGCCGAGCCTGTCGCGCCGTCGAAGAGGGTTTACCTGCGCAGCGCACCCGACGAGCAATGCGTCGCCGGCCAACCCTTCATCGTGAAGGGCGACCATGTCACGGTCTACAAGCCGTACAAGGAGTGGATGCAGGTCATGTACGTTTCCAAGAGCGGCGAGGACTACACCGGCTGGGTCAAGGAAACGGAGATCAAGGAAAGCGGGACGATGGGGCTTCAATAAAGGCCCCACGGCCGCCGCCACGCAGCGCGCCATGTAAACCGCAAGCCACCTTGGCCCATCAACAGACCAAGGTGGCTTTTCTTTACCGCAGCGCCTGCACCGCTGCCGCGATACGCGTCATCGCGGTCTTCAACTGCGCTTCCGACGTCGCGTAGCTGATGCGGAAATACGGCGCCAGGCCGAAGATGCCGCCGGGCACGACGGCGACGTCATGCGAGTTCAGCAGATAGGCGCAGAAGTCCGCATCCGTGTCCAGCACTTTGCCGTCAGGCGTGGTCTTGCCCAGCACGCCGGCGCAGCTGGCGAAGGTGTAGAACGCACCTTCGGGCCGGCGGCAACGGATGCCTTCGATGGCATTGAGCGCGTCGACCACCAGGTCGCGCCGACGCAAGAAGGACGCCTGACGCTCTTTCAGCACGTCCTGCGGGCCGTTCAGCGCCTCGATGGCGGCGGCCTGCGAGATCGAGCAGGGATTGGACGTGCTCTGGCTCTGCACCACGGCCATGGCGGCGATCAGCTCGCGCGGACCACCGGCATAGCCCAGGCGCCAGCCCGTCATGGCATAGGCCTTGGACAAGCCGTTGACCGTCAGCGTGCGGTCGGCCAGGCGCGGTTCGATCTGCGCCATCGTCTTGAACTCGAACCCGTCATAGATCAGGTGTTCGTAGATGTCATCGGACAGCAGCCACACATGGGGATGGCGCAACAGCACATCACCGATGGCGCGCAGGCGGGCTTCGTCGTAGGCAGCGCCCGAGGGATTCGACGGCGAGTTCAGCATCAACCAGCGCGTGCGCGGCGTGATGGCGGCTTCCAGGTCGGCCGGATCCAGCAGAAATCCGTTCTCCTCGCGACCCGCCACCTGCACCGTGACACCGCCGGCCAAAGTGATCATGTCGGCATAGGACGTCCAGTACGGCGTCACGACGATCACTTCGTCGCCCTCGTCCAGCGTGGCCATCAGTGCATTGTGCAGCACCTGCTTGGCGCCCGCGCCCACGGTGATCTGGTCGACGCCGAAGGTCAGGCCGTTTTCGCGCTTGAACTTGCCGACGATGGCCTGCTTGAGCGCCAAGGTGCCGTCCAGCAGCGTGTACTTGGTATCACCCGCTTCGATGGCGCGCACCGCGGCGGCCTTGACGTTGTCGGGAGTGTCGAAATCCGGCTCGCCCGCGCCCAGCACAATGACGTCGCGGCCTTCGCGCTTGAGCTGCGCGGCACGCGCGCCGATGCGCAGGATTTCCGAAACCTCGATGTTGGCGATGCGCTGGGCGCGGCGCAACGGGGTGGCGGGAGCAAAACTTTCAGAAGTGGACATGGAGACTGATTGCCTTCAAGTGGGTTGACTGTTCGGATCGGGTGAAAGATCGGCGGGCGTCATCGGCCCCGCCAGGCGCGCCTCGGCGTAATCCGCCAGGGCATTGCCCATATAGATTTCGGCGTAGCTGCGCCGGGTCAGCTCGATCACGTGATCGAGGTGATGGTCGATGTGCGCCGCCATCAGGGTCTGCACGCGCCCCAGATCGCGGCTCTGCAAGGCGCGCACGATCTCCGGATGGTCGTTGCGCGTGTGGTCGCGGCGGGCGCGCAGGTCGATCCAGCGCGCGAAGCGGATGCGTTCATTGATGGAGCGCACCGAACGCAGGAACTCAGCGTTGCCGGCCAGCGTGGCCAGCCGCTCGTGGAAAGCCTCGTCACGCCACAGCAGGCCGATGGCCTGCGCGTCCGTTTCCGGTTCGTCGCGGCTTTCTTCGGCAAAGGCCAGTAAAGCGGCGAGATCCGCGTCGCTGGCGCGCTGACAGACCAGGCGCACGACACCCAGCTCTACCGTGGCCCGGTACTCGTACAGCGCCAGGATGTGCTGGGCATCCAGGGCCCGCACGGTGAAGCCGCGCGCGGGCGTGGCGATCAGGAAGCCCTCGGCGGCCACGCGCGCCAATGCCTCGCGGACGGGAGTACGCGAAACGCCCAGTTGCCGGGCCAGCTCGACTTCGTTGATGCGCTCGCCTGGGCGCAGCCGATACGTCGTGGCCATCGCCTTGATGCGTTCGTAGATATTGGCCTGAACGGCCGTGGATGATGCTGTCATGAAAAAATACCGAACTCCCGCCCATTTAAGCGCTGGACGGATTGCGCGTCAGAACGCCGCTTGCCCGTGGCGCGTTGCGACGAACCCCGCGCGCGCTCCTGGCGCGGGTTGTACATGATATCCGGCCGCGAAGCCAACGCCCTGACGCGCATTGCCATTTCCTTAGAACTGCACCGCTTGCGGAATGTCCGCCTGCTTCACGTCCAGCTCGGCGAGGCCCGCGATAAACCACTCACGGGTGGTGCCCAGGGTGCGGTTGTAATCGGCCCAGACGCTGAGAAAATCGCGCCAATGCTTGTCGGCTTCCAGCCGCACCGCGATATTGGTGGGCAGGGTCAGCACCGGCTTCGGGATGGCGATCTCCCCCAGGGTCGGGTTCTTCTTGAGCATGGGCAAGGCCAGTATGGCCAGCACCACGTTGACGTCGGCCCGGTTGGTCGCCAGCGCCATCACGGCTTCGTCGCGCGACTTGTAGGCCAGGATATTGGCCTTGGGCGCGTAGCGGCGCGCGATCAGGTCGTGCGCGGAGCCCATGTCCACGGCAATGCGGACCTCCGGCTTGTTCAGGTCTTCCCACGTGGCCGGCGCCGGATAGCCCTTGCGCGTCACCGCGGTGAAGGAATGCACCAGGATGGGCGTGGCGAAATCCACCACCAGGGCGCGTTCCGGCGTCGGATTCACCGCGAAGGCCAGGTCGATCTTGTTGGCCTGCAGATCCAGCACCTGGTTGCCCCAGGTGGTTTCCACGGTCTGCACCTTGGCGTTGAGCTTGGACGCGATGTCGTCCGCCATCTTCAGGCAGGCGCCGCTCCAGGTGCCGTCCGCCAGGTTCTTGATGAAATATGGCGCCTGCCCCACGATCACCCCGATGCGCAGCACGCCGCTGGAACGGACGCGCTCCAGGGTCGAGCCGCTGGCCGGGCCTGCCGCCGGCGGCGGTGGCGCGGCGGCCTGGGCGTTGGCGGTCTGCGGCAACACGGTGGCCGTCGTCGCCGCGGTCGCGGTGGCGTAGGCGCCCAGCATGGCGGTGCGGCTCAGTAGTTCTCGACGTTTCATTGCTTGTAACCCCTTGGACAAACACGAACATGAAGCCGCCGCGTCGAGGTGAAGACCCCGGCCCGGCGGGGCCTGGTGTTGCTGCAGTTTTGCTGTATTTGATTCTGTATACAGATGATGATACTTGTTGTGTATGCAGTCAAGTGATAAGCTTTTTCGCGCTATGGACGCCTTCCGCGACCGTGCCCACCGCGAGATATTTCTTCATGACCGCTGCTTCCTCCTCCTGGCCCGAACGTACCGGCGGCCAGGTGCTTATCGATCAACTGCGCGCCCAAGGCGTGGAGCGCCTGACCTGCGTCCCGGGTGAAAGCTACCTGGCGGCGCTCGATGCGCTCTACGACAGCGGCGTGGAAGTGATTTCCTGCCGCAACGAGGGCGGCGCGGCGATCATGGCGGAGGCCTACGGCAAGCTGACCGGGCGCCCGGGCGTCTGTTTCGTTACCCGCGGACCCGGCGCCACCAATGCCAGCCACGGTGTTCACATCGCCATGCAGGATTCGACGCCGATGATTCTCTTCATCGGCCAGGTCGACCGTTCCATGCGCGAGCGCGAAGCTTTCCAGGAGGTGGATTACCGCGCCTTCTTCGGCGGCATCGCCAAGTGGGTGGTGGAGATCGACAGCGCGGCCCGCGTGCCGGAACTGGTCGCCCGCGCCTTCCGTGTCGCCATGCAGGGCCGGCCGGGCCCGGTGGTGATCGCGCTGCCGGAAGACATGCTGGTGGAAACCTGCCGCGTTCCGGATGCGCCGCGCGTGGAAGCCGCCACCGCCTGGCCCGCCCCCGCCGACCTGGCGCAGATGGCCGCGCTGCTGGCTGAAGCGCGCAACCCCATCGCCATCCTGGGCGGCTCGGGTTGGGACGATGAGGCTTGCGCGGCCTTTGCCCGCTACGCCGAACGCGCGCAACTGCCCGTGGCCACGTCCTTCCGCCGCGCTTCCCTGATGGATGCCGACCATCCCAACTACGCCGGCGATATCGGCATCGGACCCGATGCCAAGCTCAAGGCCCGCGTGGCCGACGCCGACCTGATCCTGCTGGTGGGCGGCCGCCTGTCCGAGATGCCCTCGTCGTCCTATACCTTGCTGGACGTACCGGTGCCGCGCCAGAAGCTGGTGCATATTCACCCTGGCGCTGAAGAATTGGGACGCGTCTATCAACCTACCCTTGCCATCCAGGCCAGCCCCAAGGCTTTCAGCGCCGCGCTTGAGAGCCTGTCGGTACCCGAGGCACCCGTGTGGGCCGGCACGGCCGAGACGGCGCATGCCGAGTACCGCGCCTGGACCGACACCGCCCGTCAACTGCCCGGTGACTTCCAGTACGGCGAAGCCATCACCTGGCTGCGCGACCGCCTGCCCAAGGACGCCATCATCTGCAACGGCGCCGGCAACTATGCAGGCTGGCTGCATCGCCATCATCGCTTCCATCGCTACGGCACGCAGCTGGCGCCCACCAGCGGCTCCATGGGCTATGGCGTGCCCGCCGCCGTGATGGCCAAGCGCCAACGGCCGGACAGCGTCGTCGTGGCCTTCGCGGGCGACGGCTGCTTCCTGATGAACGGCCAGGAATTCGCCACCGCCGTTCAATACGACGCACCCATCATCGTGGTCGTGGTGGACAACGGCCAGTACGGCACCATCCGCATGCACCAGGAACGCGACTACCCCGGCCGCGTCGTGGCGACCCGCCTGAGCAATCCCGACTTCGCGGCCATGGCGGTCGCGTTCGGCGGGCACGGTGAACACGTGGCCACCACGGCGGAATTCGCGCCCGCTTTCGAGCGCGCGCTGGCGTCCGGCAAACCGGCCATCCTGCATTGCCGCCTGGATCCGCGCGCCCAGTCGCACGCCCGCGACTATCCGGCGGACTTCGGCGGCGCCCAGCCAAGATGAGCAACGCGCCGCACGTCGTGGTGATCGGCGCCGGCGCGGTCGGCGCGGCCGTGGCGATGCGGGCCCTGGAAGCGGGCCTGCGCGTCACCCTGGTCGAACCGGATGCGCCAGGTGGCAGGCAGGCGGCCAGCTATGGCAACGCCGGCTGGCTGTCGTCGCATTCGATCCTGCCGCCGGCCGAGCCTGGCGTGTGGCGCAAAGTTCCCAAATGGATAGCCGATCCGCTGGGCCCGCTGGCCGTGCGCTGGCGCTATCTGCCCAGCGCCCTGCCCTGGTTGTGGCGTTATCTGCGCGCGGCATGGACCTGGCCGCGGGTCGAACGAACGGCGCATGCCTTGCGCACCCTGCTGCGCGACGCGCCCGCTCTGCACCAGCAGCAGGCGGCGTGGGCCGGCGTCAGCGAGCTGATCGAACAGCGCGGCCTGCTGCATGTGTTCTTGAACGAAGCCCAGTTCCGCGCTGACAAGCGCGCGTGGGACATCCGGCGCGCTGAAGGCATCGAGTGGGAAGAGCTGGACGCGCAGGCCTTGCGGGCGCGCGAGCCGGCGCTGGACGCGCGTTATACCTTCGGCGTGTGGGTGCCCGAGACGGGCAGTTGCCGCGACCCGGGCCGCTATGTGGCGGCGTTGGTCAGCCGGGCGCTGGCCTTGGGGGCCGAGCTGCATACGACCCGTGCCACGGGTTTCCATATCGAGGATGGCCGCTTGCTCGCCGTGCGTACGGAGCACGGCGAGATCCCATGCGACAAGGCCGTCATCGCGACAGGCGTGCATGCGCGCGCATTGGCCGGCCAGGCCGGCGATCGCGTGCCCCTGGCGGCCGAGCGCGGGTATCACGTGGTCATACGCGATGCCCCCGTGGGCGTGCACACCTCGGCCCAGTTCGCCGATGCCAAGATGGTCGTCAACTGGACCGACCAGGGGCTGCGCGCGGCGGGCCAGGTGGAAATCGCCGCGCCGGATGCCGCGCCCAACTGGGAGCGTGCCCGTATCCTGCGCAGGCAGTTGGTGGGGATATTCCCGGAGTTGTCGCGGGCGGAAGCCGTCGCCGGCGCGTCGGCGCAGGCAGGCCTGGGAGACGAGGCGGATTTCTGGCTGGGCTGCCGGCCCAGCATGCCGGACGGCCTGCCCTGCATCGGCCCGGCCAGTGCCAGCGCGGACATCGTGCATGCCTACGGTCATGGGCACGTGGGGCTGGTGAGCTCCGCAAGAACTGGACGTCTGGTGGTCCAGGTATTGATGGGCACACCGACGGATATCGATCTGCGGCCGTTTTCGCCGCGACGTTTCGCTTGAACATTCTCGCTTGAATCACAAGGAACCGCTATGCCGACTACGCAATCTTCCCGTATCGCCCGTGGCGGCAAGTCGCTGTATGGCGCGCCGTTGGGCATCCTGATGCTGGATGCCCGCTTTCCGCGCATCCTGGGCGACATGGGCAACGGGCTGACCTGGCCCTTCCCGGTGCTGTACCGCGTGGTGCGAGGGGCCAGCCCTGAGAAAGTCGTCCTGCAAGGCGCCCGCGGCACGCTCGATGCATTCGTGGAAGCGGCGCAGGACCTGATCGATCAGGGCGCCGAGGCGATCACCACCAATTGCGGTTTTCTGGCGCTGTTCCAGCAGGAGTTTTCGGCCCGCCTGAATGTGCCGGTGGCGACCTCATCCCTGATGCAGGTGCCTTGGGTGCAGGCCACGTTGCCGCCGGGCAAACGCGTGGGCATCCTCACGGTCAGCGGCGCAACGCTGACGCCGCAGCATCTGCAGGCCGTCAACGTGCCTCTGGATATTCCGTGCGCGGGCACGGAGAACGGCAAGGAATTTTTCCGCGTCCTGATCAAGGCCGAAAAGACGGATATGGACGTGGATCTGGCGCAGCAGGACATCCTTGATGCGGGGGCCGACCTTGTGCGCCGTCATCCTGAAGTGGGCGCCATCGTGCTGGAATGCACCAATATGCCACCCTACGCCGCTGCGCTGCAGGCCGCCACGGGGCTGCCTGTGTACGACATCTATTCGATGATCACGTGGTTTCACGCGGGGCTGCGGCCACGCAAGTTCGAATGACGCCGGCCTTGCATTATTCCGACTTCGGCGCGGCCAGGAAGTAGTCGGCCGACACCGCCAGCAGACGATTCACGGACAGGTTCATGTCATGCGCGCGGGCGCGGCGGCGCTCGGATGTCGCCAGCGCTTGCTGGCGCACCCGCGCCAGGCCCTGAGCGGCAAGGCTCATCGGCAGGCGGGAGGAAAGGAAGGAATGTCTCATGGCACAAGGCTCGCTTGAAAGATGAGTCATGCTAGTCCCATGGCGCGGCGACGGGAACGATAGAGTCGCGATATTCTTATTTTCTACGAAGATGACACCAGAAGCTTATGCCTCTGCTTACTTCCGTCAAACGAATTCGGCAAAATTGTTTGCCGAAGACTTTTGCCAAACGCTCCCGTTAAAACCGCGTCATGGCGTAAGGCGCCGGATCGACGAAAGGCTCCGCGCCCGTGATCATTTCAGCGATCAGGCGGCCGGTGACCGGCCCCAGGGTCAGGCCGTGATGCGCGTGGCCACAGGCGAACCACAGGCGCGAATGCGACGGCGCGGGGCCAATGATGGGCATCATGTCCGGCGTGCAGGGCCGCGCGCCCATCCAGGCTTCATTGTCCACCGGACCGCCTAGCGGAAATATCTCGCGCGCCAGCGGCTCGACGGCGGCTACCTGCGCCGGCGTGCGCGGCGCATCACGCAAGGCGAATTCCGCACCGGTGGTCACGCGGATGCCGCGGGCCATGGGCGCCAGCAGAAAACCGTTGTCCGCGTCCAGCACCGGATGCGCCAGGCGCGCGCCCGGCTGTGCCGCGTAGTGCATGTGATAGCCGCGCTTGACCGCCAGCGGCAGGCGGTAACCCAGGCGCCGGCCCAGGTCGCCCGCCCACGGGCCCATGGCCACCACGGCGGCGCTGCCCTGCACGGGCCCCACGTCCGTGTCGACGCGCCATCCGGGGTCCAGACTCATCGCATCGCCCTTGATGAGGGTGCCGCCCAGCTTCTCGAAATACGCGGCATACGCCCGCACCAGGGCCCCGGGATCGCCCACCGTATCGGCATCGGTGTAACGCAGCGCGCCGACCAGCCCGCTCAGGTGCGGCTCGATCGCGCGCAAGCCCGCCGCGTCGTAGGCCTCGTAGGCCACGCCGTAGTCACGCCGCCATTCTTCCGATACGCGCAGTTCGCGATCCTGCGTCGCCGCAAGGCGAAAGGCCTTGATCCACCCCGACGGCCGGATCATGTCCGCCACGCCGGCCATCCGCGCCAACGTCCGGTGCTCCGTCACGGAATGCTCGATCAAGGTGGCGTAGTGCCTGGCGATGGCCGCGTGCCGCGCGGGTGCCGAGTGGCCCCAGTAACGCGCCAGGAAAGGCGCGACGCGCGGCAGCGCGCTGGCGTGGTAGCGCACGTCGGGCGCGCGGTTGCCGGCGTACTTCAGCAGCGCGCCCAGGCTGCGCGGGAAGGCGTAGGGATACACGCCTTCCCGTTGAATCAATCCGCCATTGCCGTGCGATGTCTCCTCGCCCGGGGTGCGCCGGTCGATCAGCGCCACGGCGCGGCCGCGCGCCTGCAAGTGAACGGCGACCGACACGCCGATGATGCCGGCGCCAAGGACCAATGCATCGAAATTCCGCGTCATCGCACTGTCCGCCGTAAAACTGCCATCAAACGAACTGCCATCAAACGGCCGACGTGGCCGTCGCGCCGCCCTGCCCGTCCAGGATGGGCGGCGTGGTGACGATGGACGTCAACGGCGGCTCCGCGCGCGCCAGGGCCGTCAGGTCCGGCCGCGGCCGCGCCAGGCTGGCCGTGCCGGCGAAGGCCTGCTCCATGGCCTGGGCGGCGGCCAGCAATGCATGGTCGCCGCGGAAACCGCCCACCACCTGCAGGCCGAACGGCATGCCCTGGTGATCGCGTCCGCAAGGCAGGGAAATGGCGGGATGCGTGGTCAGCGTGATGACGTAGGTCAACCCCAGCCAGCGGTAATAGTTCTCCTGCTTTTCCCCGTTGATGGTGTCGGCGTAGAGCGTGGTCCAGGGGAACGGCGATACCGGCGTGGTCGGCGACAGCACCAGGTCATAGTCCGCGTAGACCTTCTGGAACTGCTTGATCAGGCGGGTCTGCTCCGCTTGCGCCCACGCGCTGTCCTTCATGCTCATGGCCGCGCCCATCTCGTAATTGATGCGGGTATTCGGCCCCAGGCTGGACGGATCCTTCTCGTAGGCCGCGCGCATCCCGGCAACGAAGGACTCCGCGCGCAGCACGTCGAAGCAGCGATGGGCCTCGCTCATGTCGAACGTCACCTCATCGCAGGCGGCGAACAGATGGCGCATGGCGGCGATCTTCTCGCGAAAGGTGGCGCGGATGCCGTTGTCGACGGCGCAGACGCCGAAGTCTTCGGTATAGGCCACGCGCAAGCGCCCCAGGTCAGCCACGCCGGGGCGCAGGAAGGACAAAGGATCGAGCGGATAGCTCAAGGGATCGCCGGCATCCGGGCCCGCGCTGGCAGCCAGTTGCAGGCAGGCATCCGCCACCGTGCGGCCCATGGGTCCGACCACCGAGATCGGCGTCCAGCCCAGCAGTTTGCGCACGCTGGGCACCACGCCAGGTGACGGACGGAAACCCACCACGCCGCACTTGGCAGCCGGAATGCGCAGCGAGCCGCCCGTGTCCGAACCCGTGCAGACCGGCAGCATGTCGCAGGCCAGCGCGGCGGCCGACCCGCCCGACGAACCGCCCGCGTTCAGATTGGGATTGAAGGGATTGCCGGTGGCGCCCCACACGGTGTTGCGCGAGTTGGCGCCCGCGCCCATTTCCGGGACGTTGGTCTTGGCGGTGACGATGGCGCCCGCGCGTCGCAGGCGCGCCACCAGCTCGACGTCCTGGTCCGGCACGTTGCCGCGATAGATCGCCGAGCCGAAGGTGGTCAGCAGACCCGCCGTCGGTTCCAGGTCCTTCACACCCAGCGGCAGGCCGTGCAGCAGGCCCAGTTGATCGCCACGCATGACGGCTTGCTCGGCCGCGCGGGCTTCCTCACGCGCGCGGTCAAAGGCGGTGGCGGTGACGGCATTGACGTAGGGGTTCACCTCCGTGATCCGGGCGATGCTGGCTTCCAGCAGTTCGACCGGCGACAGCTGGCGGGCGCCAATCAAGCGCCGCAACTCGACGGCATCCAGGGCAAGCAGAGAGGAAGAAGCTGGCATGTCTTGTCTCGTTCAAGTGTTGGTTGCGGCCGTCTCTGAACATCCGGGACGGCCGGGCGCGCGCCGACGTGGCCTTCAATCCACTTTGATGTTGGCACGCTGCGCGATTTCGCGCATCTGTGGCAGTTCCTTGGCAATTAGTGCCGAGCCGGCAGCCGCATCCTGGAACGCCACCTCGAAACCTTGCGCCTCCAGGCTCTTGCGGGCGTCCGGGTCCGCCACGACCGCCGCCAGGGCGGTTTCCAGCCTGGTCTTCACATCGGCCGGGATGCCGTGCGGCGCCACCACCATCAACCAGGTATCCATGGCGATCTGCGGGTAGCCCTGGTCGGCGAAGGTCGGGACGTCAGGCAAAAAGGATGAGCGCTGTGGCGCGGACACGGCGATCGCCTTGATCTTGCCGCTCTTGATCTGCGGCAAGGCGGCGGCCACCGTGTCCACGGAAAACGGGATCTGGCCGCCGATCAGGTCGGCCATGGCTGGCGAACTGCCCTTGTAAGGCACATGGGTCAGCTTGATGCCGGCGGCCGACGCGAATGCCTCGCCCACGAAGTTGGACGTGGTGCCGCTGCCGAAGGAGCCATAAGGCGTGTTCGGGTGGGCGGGATCCTTCGCATAGGCCAGGAAAGACGCGATGTCATGCACGGGCACCTGGGGATTGGCGATCAGGATCAGACCGGTGCGCGAGACGATGCCGATAGGCTGGAAACTCTTGATGGGATCATAGGGCAGGTCGCTGCGCACCACGGGGTTGATGGTGAACGTGGTGCCCGAGCTGGCCAGCAAGGTATAGCCGTCCGGCGCGGCGCGGGCCACATAGGACGCCCCGATCACCGTGCCGGCGCCGGCGCGGTTCTCGACGATCACGGTCTGCCCCAGTTGTTTGGTCAGGCCCTGGGCCAATACACGACCGACTACGTCGGTGGCGCCGCCTGGCGGGAACGGCACGACCAGGGTGATGGGTTTGGAGGGGAAGGTGCCGGCCGCATGGACGGGCGCGGTGGCGATACATCCCGCGGTACATGCGACGGTAAGGGCGAGGAGCGCTTGGAGTTTCATGGCTAGATGGCTAAAGGTCTGGTGGATGGGCGGTATTTCCAACGCACGCCTTCCGAGGCATGTCTATCTCACTGCGAGGGATCGCTGATCGGGCGATGTACTGCAACCTCGCTGTCATCCTAGGCATGGCCACGGCGTGCAACAAGATCAACGCGTAGAATCCATCGTTGCCGATTCGGCAATGCTCTCAGTGGAGCCATTGCGGCTTTCGGGAATACCCTGAGCGGTTTTTTTTCGCTTGTGGGCGGCAATTCGCACCCTGCATGACTGGCGTACACACCCATGGACCCTATTGCCCTGCAGAGCCCTGCCCTGCGCTACTTCCTTGAAGTCGTCCGCTGCGGTTCGGTCACCGAGGCCGCCGAACGGCTGGAGATCGCACCCTCGGCGGTCAGCCGTCAGATCGCCCGACTGGAACGGGAGATGGACACCTTGCTGTTCGAGCGCCGCGCGCGCGGCATGGTGCCCAATGCCGCCGGGGAACTGCTGGCCGCCCACGCCAAACGGGTGCGCCAGGACCTGGACCGGCTGGGCAGCGACATCCTGGCGCTGCGCGGCGTGCGCCAGGGCCAGATCCGGCTGGTGACGACTGAAGGCTATGCCTTCGGCTTCGCGCCTGCCCTGATCGCTTCTTTCCGGCGCGAGTACACCGGCATTCGTTTCTCGCTGGAGACCGGGTCTCAGCACGACATCCCGCGCCGCATCCGCGACGGCGAGGCGGACATCGGCTTGACGCTCAGCCTGACTTCCGAACGTGATATCCGCGTAGAGCTACGCAGCCCGGCACCGGTGATGGCGGTGTTGGCCCCAGGGCATCCGCTGGCCGGCAAGCGGTCCTTGTCGCTGGCGCAACTGGCGCCCTACCCGCTGGCTTTGCCGGATCGCGCCTCCACGCTGCGGCAACTGCTGGAGATCAGTTGCAGCCGCCAGCAGCTCGTCTACGAGCCCGCGTTCACCAGTCACCATCTGGATGCCTTGATCAGCTTCGCCGCCGAATCGGGCGGCGTGGCCTTCTGCGGAGAGCTTGCCATCCGCGCACGGATGCGTCGGGGCGAAGTGGTTTGCGTGCCCTTGCGCGACCGGGAGATGAACGAGCGGCACTTCGAAGTTCAGACCCTGGCGGGACGGCCACTGCCGGAAGCGTGCAAGGCCTTCGTCGCGCATTTGAGGAAAGAGATACAGAACTAGGGGAGGATCGCGGGGTGGCGAAGCCTATTTTGTAACAAAGCCGGCTTGGTAATAACCATTATTCGGGAAGCCTGACAGCAGCCTGGCCCGGGCATGTCCTGCATCGCGACACCCATCCCATAACCTTCAGGAATAGGATTAGGCTCCCAAGGACTTTGACGCTATGTGTCCCACGTTCTACCTTGCGATCGTCCGCAACAAGCATCACCGACGACTCCACACGGCTACGAATAAAAGGGGAATACATGAAACGCCCAGTCCTGTCTGTCCTTGCCACCGCCCTGCTCGCCGCGGGTGCCTGTCTGCACGGCGCGGCGCATGCCGCCGACCGTCCCGAACTGCGCATCAGCTCCGGCGCCGCCGATAACGCGACGCTCGATCCCCATCGCGCCACGTCGACCGTCGACAAGGGCGTTGCGTCCGAAATGTTCGATGCACTGGTGCGCTTCCCCGCCGGTAGCGCCGATCCCAAGGCCCTGCAGCCGGATCTGGCCACGTCCTGGGAAAGCTCGCCCGACAGCAAGGTCTGGACCTTCCATCTGCGCAAGGGCGTGCAGTTCCACGCCGGCTACGGTGAGTTGAAGGCCGAGGACGTCGTCTATTCCCTGCAGCGCGCGGCCGACCCCAAGCGGTCCAGCTTCGCCAACAACTTTGACCTGCTGGACAAGGTCGAAGCAGTCGATGACTACACCGTCAAAATCACCCTGAAATACCCCGATGCCGCCTTCCTGGGCCGCGTCTCGAATTACCACGGCGGCAACATCGTCAGCAAGAAAGCCGCTGAAAAGCTGGGCGACAAATTCGGCGGCGCGCCCGTCGGCACCGGTCCCTTTGCCTTTGGCGAACACGTCACCCAGCAATACGTGAAGCTGGTCGCCAATGACAATTACTTCGGCGGCAAGCCGCTGCTGGGCGCCCTCGTCTACCGCATGATCCCGTCGGACAGCGCCCGCGAACTGGCCTTCACGTCCGGCGAAATCGACGTCATGCAAGGCAAGCGCGAACAGCGCTGGGTGGAGCGGTCGAGCAAGCGCGGCATGAAGGTCGACATCTTCGATCCCGCCGAATTCCGCACACTGCACCTCAACCGCACGGTCAAGCCGCTGGACAATCCCAAGGTGCGCCAGGCCATCGCCGCAGCCGTGGACGTCGATGAAATCGTCCGCTATGCGGGCAAGGACGTGGCCGACAAGGGCTGCTCTGTGGTCCCCAACGGCTACCTGGGCGAAGATTGCAGCGCCGGCGCGTACAAGCATGACATCGCGCGCGCCAAGCAGTTGCTGACCGAGGCCGGTTTCCCCAACGGGATTGAAATCAAGTCCGTCGTGTCGAACATCTCGGCGCAGCAGCCCATCATGGAGATCGTCCAGGCGCAGCTGGCCAAGGCCGGCATCAAGCTGAACATGGAGGTGGTCGACCACGCCACCTACCAGGCCAAGAGCCGCCAGGACCTGAGCGCCCTGGTGTTCTACGGCGCGGCCCGCTTCCCCACCGCGGACAACTATCTGACCGAGTTCTACGACTCGGCGTCCGCCATCGGGGCGCCCGCCGCCATGTCCAACTTCTCGCATTGCACGGTGGCTGACGCCGACATCCGCGCGGCGCGGATCGAACCGGACGCGGCCAAGCAATTGGCGCTGTGGAAGGACGCACAGGTCAAGATTCACGACGACGTTTGCGCCATTCCCCTGTTCGGCCTGAAGCAGGTCTGGGCGCACGGCGACGCCGTGAATTATGGCTACGACCTGAAGGGCGCGCTGAACCTGCAACCGCCCATCACGGAGAAGACCAGCGTCAAGCGTTGAGACGCCGGTTGAGTCACGACTTGAGACATGGCGGCGCCGGGGCAGGATTCCTGAATGCTGTTTCCTGAACCGGCCGCCGATGACTCATCGCTCAGCGCAATTCCTGGGACACCTGCGCCGCCACGCTGCGGGCTTCCTGGACAAAGGTTTCCACTAGGCTGTCGTTGCGCGAAGCATGGACGCGGCACAGCTGGAAGTGGAATTGCATTTCCGGATCGAAACGCCTGAGCACCAGGCGATTCTGAAACCCATCGGCAAACAGCGGATGAATCAAGGACACCCCCAAACCCGCGGCGACGAACTCGCAAGCCGTCGGCGACGTGCTGGTTTCCAGCACCACATTGAGCTTGGCGCGCGCCTGCTGGAAAGCGACCTGCGCCAACCCATGCGTCTGGCTGTCGGCGCTGAAGCCGATGAAGGGCAGCCCGTCCAGATCGCGCGGCCGCAGCACGCGTTTGCGGGTCAATTCATGATTGACCGGCAAGGCGCACATCAAGGGATGCTGGAACATGGGCTCGCGGTCGATGTAGGGGTTGTCGACGCGGCTGCCGACCAGGGCCACGTCGATCTGCCGCGTCGCCAGCCAGTCCGCCAGCAGGTGCGAACCGCGGCACTGGATGCTGAAGCGGACGTCCGGATGTTGGCGCAGGAAGTTCATGGTCACGCGGCGGATGAAGGAACCCGACAGCGCTGGCAGGACGCCCACGATCAAGGTGCGCTGCTCGTCGCGACGGATGGAATCGACGGCCTGTTCGACCTGGCGCAGCCCGGCGAAGATTCGATCGACCTCCTCGTACAGGCGCATGCCGTGCCGGGTCGCGGCCAGTTTGCCGCGCACCCGATCGAACAGGCTGAGCCCTGTATCCGCTTCCAGGTGCGCCAGCAGCTTGCTCACCGCCGGCTGCGTAACACCCAGCACCGCCGCTGCCTGACTGACCGTGCCGTGCTCGATGACGGCCTTGAAAGCCTCGATCTGCCGCAGATTGAGCGTTTGGGCCATCCCTCTTCCCCCATAACCTTTATGAATGCCTTGCTATTTTGGCGTATCGAAGGTTATAGCCCATCGCGGACCTGCGCGGGCGCTTGCGGAGACGCTAAATGAGTCAGGATTACGACTACATCATCGCGGGCGCCGGCATGGTAGGTTCGGCGATCGCGCTGGGCCTGGCCGGCCGCGGCCGCCGCGTCCTGATGCTGGATGGCGCGGATACGGACTTCCGCGCCGCCAAGGCCAATTTCGGCCTGGTCTGGGTGCAAGGCAAGGGTTATGGCAACGTCCAGTACCAGCGCCTGTCCCATGAAGCCGCGGCGCTGTGGCCCGCCTTCGCCGCCGAACTGGAACGCGAAAGCGGCATCCAGCTGCAATACGAAGCGCGCGGCGGCCTGCATTTCTGCCTGGGCGAGGCCGAGTGGGACGACCGCATCAAAAAGATGCAGGCGTGGGACCAGGCCACGCCCGAGCGCCCGTCCTGTATCGAGATGCTGGATCGCGCGGCCTTGCTGCGCCGCTTCCCTACCCTGCGCCTGGGCGCTGAAGTGTCGGGCGCCAGCTTCGGGACCAGCGACGGCCACGTCAATCCCTTGCGTCTGCTGGCCGCCTTGCAGGCCGCCTATCAACGCCGTGGCGGCCGCCTGATCAGCCGGCATCGGGTCGACGCCATCGAACCTCAGACCGGCGGCGGTTTCATCGTCCGCGCCGGCAATGACCGTTACGGCGCCGGCCGGGTGATCGTTACCGCGGGGCTGGGCTCGAACGCCTTGAATCCCATGGTTGGACTGAATATCACTCTGCGTCCGCAACGTGGGCAGGTCATGGTCACCGAACGCGTGGCGCCCCTGCTGCCGGTCCCGGCCAGCGGCGTGCGCCAGACCGGCGAAGGCACGCTGATGGTCGGCTTGACGCAGGAAAACGTCGGCTACGACATCAACACCACCGCGGTCGCCGCCACCCGCATGTCCCGCAAGATCCTGCGCGTGCTGCCGGACCTGGCCAAGGTGCGTCTGGTGCGGCAGTGGTCCTGCCTGCGCGTCATGACGCAGGATGGCTGTCCTGTCTACGCCGAATCCGCCACGCAACCCGGCGCGTGGACGGCCCTGTGCCATTCGGGGGTCACCCTGGCGTCCTTCCACGCCGGCCCGCTGGCCCAGGCCATCGACGGCGCGGGCCTGTCGCTGTCCTTCGCCGACGCATTGCCACGCGCCGCCGCGCACACTCGTCTTGATTCTTCTTCCGCCGCCACCGCCGACGTTGCGGCCTGGTCTTCATTCCTGGATGCCTTCAACCATGAGCGCTTCGATGTTTCGCAAGCTGCATGAACCCGGCGCGCAAGCGCTGACCCTTTATATCGACGGCAAGCCCGCGACCGCCGAGCCCGGCGAAACCGTGGCCGCCGTCCTGCTGCGTCAGGACACGCCCGCTTCCCGCACGACCCCCGTGCAGGAAAGCCCGCGCGCGCCTTACTGCATGATGGGCGTCTGCTTCGATTGCCTGGCGATCGTCGACGGCGTGGCCTCCACCCAGACCTGTCTGACCACGGTGCGCGACGGCATGCGGGTCGAACGCCAGTTCGGCAAACGGAGCGTGCAACCATGATCCGCGAATTCGATGTCGTGATCGTCGGCGCCGGCCCCGCCGGCATGAGCGCGGCCATCCGCCTGCGCGCGCTGGGCCGCAACGTCCTGGTCGTGGATGAGCAACAGGCGCCCGGCGGGCAGATCTGGCGTGCCGTCGAAACCGTTGCCGCCACGCCCACCGGCGCCCTGCTGGGCGATGAGTATCGCGCCGGCGCCAAGCTGGCCGAAGCCTTCCGCCGCTGTGGCGCGGTCTACGAGCCCGGCACGCAGGTCTGGCAGATCGAGCCGGACTGGCATCTTTATATGACGCGCGACGGCAAGGCCGAAGGCGTGCGGGCCAGGCAGGTGCTGCTGGCCACCGGAGCACAAGAGCGGCCCATGCCCTTCCCGGGCTGGACCCTGCCCGGCGTCCTGACCGTTGGCGCCGCACAGATTCTTTTGAAGACCTCACGCCAGGTGCCGGTCCAGCCCGTCTGGGTGGCGGGCAGCGGCCCCCTGGTGCTGCTGTACATGGCGCAGCTGCTGCGCGCCGGCGGCAAGATCGCCGGCTGGCTCGACACCTCGCCCGCCGGTGCCTGGCGCCGTGCCCTGCCCTATCTGGGCGATGCGCTGGCTCGTGCCGGCGAAATCAACAAGGGCCTGCGCTGGATGCGAGAACTGCGTAGCGCAGGCGTCCGCCGCATCAAGGGCGTGCAGGAATTCCGCGCCCTGGGCGAAGGTCGCCTGCAGCAGATCGAATACACCTTGCCCGGCGGCGGCACGCAACGCGCCCCGGCCGATGTGCTGCTGGTGCACGAAGGCGTGGTGCCGTCCATCCACATGACCCGCGCCTTGGAGTGCGAGCATGTGTGGAGCGCGCAGCAATCCTGCTTCGCCCCCAAGCTGAATGAATGGGGCTGCACCAGCCGTCCTGGTTTGTATGTGGCGGGTGACGGCGCGGGCATAGGCGGCGCCACGGCCGCCTGCGCGCGCGGCGAGATCGCGGCCCTGGGCATGGCCCTGGACGCGGGTGCGCTGGACGCCGGCCGTGCCCAATCCGCTGCCGCGCCCCTGCGCGCCGACCTGGCGGGCATGCTGCGCCTGCGGCCGATGCTGGACGCGGTGTATCCGCCGCGTCCCAATATCTGTTCACCCGCGGATGAAACCATCGTGTGCCGTTGCGAGGAACTGACCGCCGGCGACATCCGCAAGGCCGCGGATTTGGGACAACCCGGTCCCAATCAGATCAAGTCCTTCACCCGCGCCGGCATGGGCCCCTGCCAAGGCCGCCAGTGCGGCTACACCATCGCCAATATCCTGGCGGAGAAACAGCAGCGGCCCGTCGCCGACGTCGGTTTCTACCGCATCCGGCCGCCATTGAAGCCCTTGACCCTGGGCGAACTGGCCAGCCTGGATCTGGAAGAGGACGTGAAGGGAGCCGCTTCAAAATGAGCAGTATTCCCAGCAGCCATCCTGGCAGCCAATCCGCCAGCGCTCCGACGCCGGCCGGCAGGGTCTATGACGCCATTGTCATCGGCGGCGGCCTGCATGGCCTGTCTGCCGCGCTGCATCTGGCGCGCGGCGGCGCCCGCGTGGTCATCGTCGAAAAGCACTGGTCGGGCCGCCACGCATCCGGCGCCACCGCCGCGGGGGTTCGCACGCTGAACCGCGACCGTCGTGAGCTGGACCTGTCGCTGGAAGCCATGGACATGTGGCATGCCATGGAATCCATCGTCGGCGACGACTGCGGCTTCCATGCCAATGGCCAGATCTGCGTGGCCGAGAATGCCGGCGCGCTGGAAAAGCTTGAGGGCCGCGTCAACGGCCTGCGCGCCGACGGCTACACCCACGAAGACCTCATCGGCACCGACGAGCTGCGTCGCCTGCTGCCCGACCTCAGCCATCACTGTCTGGGCGCGTCCATCGCCCGGCGTGACGGCGCCGCCGATCCGCATCGAGCCCTGCGCGCCTTCCGCCGCAGCGCCTTGCAGGCAGGCGTGGAACTGGTCGAGCATTGCGGCGTCACCGCCATCGAGCGGCAAGGCCAGGACTGGCGCGTGATCGGTGAAGGCGGCCGGTCCTGGACCGCGCCGGCCGTGATCAACGCCGCCGGTGCCTGGGGCGCGCGTATCGCCGCCTTGGTCGGCGACGACATTCCCCTCGCCGCCAAGTCCTCCATGATGATGGTCAGCGAACGCTTGCGGCCCTTCATCAAGCCGGTGGTGGCCATCATGGGCCGGTCGCTGTCTTTCAAGCAGTCCGACCAGGGCACGCTGGTGATCGGCGGTGGCCTGCAAGGCATCCCGGATCTTGACAAGGAAACGTCCACCGCCCGCATGAAAGTGCTGGCCAAGGGCGCCCATGCCGCCACGGATCTGTTCCCGTCGGTCAGCAACATCCGCATCGTGCGGGTCTGGGCCGGTCTGGAAGCCAAGACCGAAGACCTGTTGCCGGTGGTGGGCCCATCGCCCAACGCGCCCGGCGTGTTCCATGCGTTCGGTTTCTCCGGCCATGGCTTCGAGCTGGTGCCGGTGGTCGGCGCGACCCTGACGGACCTGGTCCTGCGGGGCAGCACCAAGCGGGCGATCCAGAATCTCACGGCCGAACGGCTGATGGCCCAGGGTGTGGACGGGGCGACGCAAGCCGCCAGGGCGCCCATCGACCCGACCGTGTTCTAGTCACAGGAGCCCCTTCATGATGCGATATGCGGTCAAGCGCCTGCTGCTGGCCATCCCCACCCTGCTGGCCATGCTGACGGCGGTCTTCGTCCTGGTGCGGCTGGTGCCGGGCGACCCCGCCGCGGTGATGCTGGGCGACCAGGCCAGCGCCGATGCCCTGGCGGCCTTGCGGGTACGCCTGGGCCTTGACCTGCCAATGCAGGTTCAATATTTGCATTTCCTGCGCGACATGCTGTCCGGCAACTTCGGCGTGTCCATGGCGTCGGGCCGCACGGTCCTGCAGGAAGTGGCGCTGGTGCTGCCCTGGACACTGCAGTTGACCGCGGCATCCATCCTGATCGGTGTCGTGTTCGGTTTGCCGCTGGGAACGTGGGCAGCGTTGCGCCGCAATGGCTGGCCCGATTATCTGGGACGAGTTTTGTCGCTGACGGGCCTGTCCTTCCCAGCATTTGTGTCCGGCATCCTGATGTTGCTGGCTTTCTCGATCCAGCTGCGCTGGTTCCCGGTGATCGGCAGCACCGTCGCCGGCGACTGGACCAGCCAGTTGCGCGCCCTGGTTCTGCCGGCCGTCAATCTGGGATTGATCATGACCGCGTACGTCATGCGCGTCACCCGCTCGTCCATGCTGGGCGTGATGGGCGAGGACTATGTGCGCACCGCCCGCGCCAAAGGGGTGCGGCCGCTGCGCCTGGTCATGCGCCACGGCCTGCGCAACGCGCTGATTCCCATCGTCACCGTGGTCGGGCTCTATTTCGGCACGCTGATCGGCAACTCGGTACTGACCGAGATCGTGTTCAACCGGCCGGGGCTGGGCAAACTGATCCTGGGCGCCTTGAACGCCCGCGACTACACGCTGCTGCAAGGGCTGATGGTCGTCTTCGCCTCCTGCGTGATCTTCGTCAATCTGCTGACCGACCTGGTGTATGGGCTGGTCGATCCACGGGTGAAATATCAATGAGCGCCGTTTCCTCTTCCTCGACGTCCGCGCCCGCCGCCGTGTCGCGGCGGCCCAATGTGCTGTGGCAGGCGCTGCGCCGCAACAAGCTTTCGTGGGTGGGCCTGGGCCTGCTGCTGATCATCGTTCTGGTGGCGGTGTTGGCGCCGTGGATCGCCCCGCACGATCCCTTGCAACAGAACATCGCGTATCGGCTGGATCCGCCGTCCGCCGACTACTGGCTGGGCACCGACAGCTACGGCCGTGACGTGCTGTCGCGCCTGATCTACGGGGCGCGTGTCTCGCTGCTGGTCGGTTTCGTCGCCATTTTGATCGCCATGAGCATCGGCGCGTCGCTGGGCATCCTGGCGGGCTACGTGGGCGGACTGCTGGACCAGTTCATCATGGGGCTGGTCGATGTGTTGCTGTCCTTCCCCACTCTGCTGCTTGGGCTGATGGTGGCGGCGATGCTGGGCGCCAGCCTGGAGAACCTGATCATCGCCATTGCCATCACGGAAATCGCGCCTTTCGTGCGGGTGGCGCGAGCGCCGACCATCGCCTTGAAGCAGCGCGACTTCGTCGAAGCTGGGCGCGCTTTGGGATTCGGGCCTTTCCGCCTGATGGGCGTGCACATCCTGCCCAATATGGTTTCCGACGTGGTGGTGCTCGGCTCGCTGTGGATGGCATCGGCCATCCGCACCGAAGCGTCGCTCAGCTTCATCGGGCTTGGCGTGCCGCCCCCCGCCGCGACCTGGGGCGCCATGATACGGGAAGGCTTCGAGAACATTCTGGACGCCTGGTGGCTGACGGTATTCCCCAGCCTGGCCATTCTGTTGACCGTCCTGGCCTTGAACCTGTTGGGTGATGCCTTGCGTGACGCCATCGATCCCAAATTGCGCTCGGAGCATTCGTGATGAAAGACAGGAATGTTTCCCCCGATTCGGATTCCGCCGTGCTCGAATTGCGGGATCTGCGTACTGAATTCCGTATCGGTGGCAAATGGCATGCGGCGGTGCGCGACGTTTCCCTGAACGTCAAGCGCAACGAGACCCTGGCGGTGGTCGGCGAGTCGGGCAGCGGCAAGAGTGTCACCGCGCTGTCCATCCTGCGCCTGCTGCCCGCGGCGGGGGCGCGGCACGGCGGCGGCCAGATCCTGCTGGAAGGCCGCGACCTGGCGGTGCTGCCGGAAAAACAGATGGCGCGGCTGCGCGGCGATGCCCTGGCGATGATCTTCCAGGAACCCATGACGTCGCTGAATCCCACCATGCGGGTGGGCGACCAGATCGCGGAAGCCATACGCCAGCATCGCAAGCTCTCCAACAAGGAAGCCCGCGCCGAAGCCTTGCAGGCGCTGGAAGAGGTCAAGATTCCGGCGGCCGCCACTCGCTACGACGATTATCCGCACCAGTTTTCCGGGGGCATGCGCCAGCGGGTGATGATCGCCATGGCGTTGGCCTGCAAGCCCAAGGTGCTGCTGGCCGACGAGCCGACTACCGCGCTGGACGTCACCATCCAGGCGCAGATTCTCAGCCTGCTGGCTGAGTTGAAGACCGTGCGCGGGATGGCCGTGGTGTTCATCACCCATAACCTGGGCGTGGTGGCGCAGATCGCCGACCGCGTTGCGGTGATGTATGCCGGCGAAGTGGTGGAAACGGCGGACGTCGATACCCTGTTCGCCAATCCGACCCATCCGTATACGGAAGCGCTGCTGCGTGCCATGCCGCGGGTGGACACCGATGCGGCGTCCCTGGACCCGATTCCCGGCAGCGTGCCGGCGATCACCGCCATACCGGCCGGCTGTGCCTACGCGCCGCGTTGCCCGCTGCGGCAGCCGGCGTGCGAAGAAGTCCGGCCGGTGTTGAACGATATCGGAGGCGGTCACGCCGTGCGTTGCCTGGTACGCGCACCGGCCCCCCTCCTTGCCAAGGTGCCAGCATGACGCAGCTTTTACAGGTCAGCCATATCGTCAAACGTTTCCACAGCGGTGGAGGTTTTCTGGGCGGCAAGAAGAAGACCGTGCACGCGGTCAACGACGTGTCCTTCGAAGTCGGCCGCGGTCAATCCCTGGGACTGGTCGGCGAATCCGGCTGCGGCAAGTCCACCGTGGCCCGCATGCTGCTGCGCCTGATCGAGGCCGACGAGGGCAGCATCGTCTTCGACGGCCAGGATTTGCGCACGGCCGGGGCGGCGCAATTGCGTACCTTGCGCCAGCGCATCCAGATCGTGTTCCAGGATCCCTACGCTTCCTTGAATCCGCGGCGCACCATCCGCCAGACCCTGGCGGAGCCGCTGTTCGTCCACGGCATGGGCGACGCGGCCGCCATCGAGGCCAAGATCACCCAAACGATCCAGGAAGTGGGACTGCCGGTCACCGCCTTGGACAAATATCCGCATGAGTTTTCCGGCGGACAGCGTCAACGTGTGGGAATCGCCCGCGCCCTGGTACTGGATCCCCAGCTCATCGTCGCCGACGAGCCGGTATCCGCCCTGGACGTGTCCGTGCAGGCGCAAATCCTGCAGCTGCTGGATCGATTGAAACGCGAGCGGGGCCTGTCCTTCGTTTTCGTCTCCCACGATCTGGGCGTGATTCGTCATTTTTGCGACACCGTCAGCGTCATGTACCTGGGTCGCATCATCGAGACCGGTCCCACACGCCAGGTCCTGGATGCTCCCCGCCATCCCTACAGCCGTGTCCTGCGCGACTCGTCACCCGTCCCGGATCCCAAGGCGCGCATCACCCTGTCCAGGATTCAGGGCGAGATCCCCTCGCCGACCAATCTGCCGTCGGGCTGTACCTTTCATCCCCGCTGCGCCAACGTGCAGGCAGATTGCAAGGCGCGCGTGCCGCTGTTGGCGGCGCATACCGGGCTGGGGGCCGTGGCATGTTTCCATCCGCTGGTCCCTGAGCCTGTCGCATCTGCTCCAGTCTCGACCACCGTCACTGGGACAATGACTTAAACAAGGGTTATCCCTAGGTGATCCAACCCTGCCCTGGCGCCGTATACGGCAGAACAGCCAGGACAGGACAGGATCATGCCTCCCGAATCAAGTAGCTCCACCGCAGACGTCACCGGAGGCATACCCGCTCGCTGGACCGCGTCGGTTCGGCGCTGGGTCGACACCCAGGCCCAGCACGCGCCGGAGGGGGACCTCGATCGTATCGACGTCGCCCGCGCCGTCCCTTTCGTGTTGTTGCACCTGGGCTGCCTGGGCGTGCTGTGGACGGGCGTATCGCCGGTCGCCGGCGCGGTGGCGGTGGCGCTTTATGCCCTGCGCATGTTCGCCCTGACGGGCTTTTACCACCGCTATTTCTCGCACCGCACTTTCCGCACGTCGCGCGTCATGCAGCTGGTCTTTGCCGTCCTGGGCGCTTCTTGCGCCCAGCGGGGGCCCTTGTGGTGGGCGGCGCATCACCGCCACCATCACCGCCACGCTGACGACGCCCAGGACCTGCACTCGCCAGACCGGCATGGCTTCCTGTGGAGCCATATGGGCTGGTTCCTCACGCGGCGCGCTTTCGCCACCGACATGGCCCGCGTGCCGGACCTGCGGAATTTTCGGGAGCTGCGCTGGCTGGACCGCTACGACGTGGCCGTGCCTGTGGTCCTGGCGTTACTCTGCTATGGCCTGGGCGCCGTGCTGGAAAGGTACGCGCCGGGCCTGGGGACGAACGGCTTCCAAATGCTGGTGTGGGGTTTCTTCATTTCCACGGTGGTGCTGTTCCATGCCACGGTCACCATCAACTCGCTGGCCCACCGCTATGGCAAGCGCCGCTACGACACGTCGGACACCAGCCGCAACAACGCGTGGCTGGCGCTGCTCACCTTCGGTGAAGGCTGGCACAACAACCACCATTTCTATCCGGGTTCGGCGCGCCAGGGCTTTCGGGCCCGTGAAATCGACATCACCTGGTATGGGCTGCGCCTGTTGGCCGCCACCGGGCTGATCTGGGATCTCAAAACCGTGCCGGCCTGGGTCTTGGCCCGCGCCAATGACACTACCGATCCCAAGGAATGACCATGCGTATCGCCATCATCGGGTCAGGCATTGCGGGATTGGTCAGCGCCTGGAAACTGAGTGTTCAGGGCGGCCACGAGGTAACGCTGTACGAGGCCAACGACTATCTGGGTGGCCATACGCATACCCATGCCGTGGAGCAGGATGGCCGTGCATATGCGGTGGACAGCGGCTTTATCGTCCATAACCCGATCAATTACCCGCATTTCACTGCCTTGCTGGACGAACTGGGGGTGGCCTCGCAGCCGACCACCATGAGTTTCTCGGTCCACAAGCAGGCCAGCCCGCTGGAATACAACGCCACCACACTGGATACGCTGTTCTGCCAGCGCCGCAATCTGCTGTCGCCGCGCTTTCTGGGCATGGTGCGCGACCTGCTGCGCTTCTATCGGGAAGCACCTGCCTTGCTGGTGGGCGATGAACCTGGACCAACGCTGGGGGCCTACCTTGAACAGCGGCGCTATGGCGCGGCTTTCCGGGATGATCACCTGATCCCGATGGCGTCGGCGCTGTGGTCGTCGCCGGCGGAGCGCATCATGGAATTCCCGGCGCGCTATCTGGTGCGCTTCATGGCCAATCATCAGATGCTGCAAGTCAGCCAGCGGCCTGAATGGCGCGTGGTCCAAGGCGGCTCGAACAGTTATATCCGCGCCATGCGGGACCGGTGGAACGTGCGGGTGCGCCTGCAGTGCCCGGTCAGCGCCGTCACCCGTCACGCCGGTGGAGTGACTATCGCTTCGCGCAATGATCGGGAGTATTACGATCAGGTGGTTTTTGCCTGCCATAGCGATCAGGCGCTGGCGCTGCTCAGCGATCCCACGCCCAGCGAGCGCGAGGTGCTGGGCGCGATCACCTATCAGGACAACGACGTGGTGTTGCACACCGACACCCGGCTGCTGCCGCGCCAGCGCAAGGCCTGGGCGGCCTGGAACGCCTATATCCCGGCCGATCGTGCGGCGCCCTGCTCTGTCAGTTACTGCATGAACCTGCTGCAAGGCCTGGATTCGCGGCTGCCCTACATCGTCACCCTGAACCGAAGCGAGGCCATCGATCCAGCGCACGTGCTGGCCCGCATGCGCTATCACCATCCCGTCTATACACTGGAATCCGTAGCCGCGCAGAATCGCCGGCGGGAAATCTCGGGCCATCACCGCACGTGGTACGCGGGGGCTTACTGGGGCTGGGGCTTCCATGAGGACGGCGTGGTCAGCGCTCTTGACGTGGTGCGCGGCATCCAGCTGCTTCCTGACAGCGTCCAAGTCCAGTCCAGGGTGGCCGCATGAGCCGGCACAGCGCCCTTTACGAAGGCCGCGTGATGCATAGGCGGCATCTGCCGCACGCGCACGCCTTCAGCTACCGCATGGCGCAGCTTTACCTGGATCTGGACGAAGTCGAGGACGTGTTCCGCGACCGCTGGCTGTGGTCGGCCAATCGCCCCAACGTGGCGGAATGGCGGCGTGAGGACTATCTGGATGGGGACGGTGGCCTGACACTGGCTGAGGCCGTGCGCGCGCGGCTGCGGCAGGCAATGGATGCCGTGCCCACGGGACCGATCCGGCTGCTGGCGCATCCGCGCTATGCCGGCTATGTGTTCAATCCGGTCAGCTTCTACTACTGCTACGAGGCCGATGGCCGGACCCTCGCCGCGATTGTCGCGGAGATCACCAATACACCGTGGAAGCAGCGTCACGCCATCGCGCTGCCGGTGGCGGCCGCGGAGCGGCGCGGGGATTCCCTCACCTGGAAATTCGACAAGCGCTTCCACGTTTCGCCCTTCATGCCCATGGATTGCGGGTACGACTGGACTCTTAGCGACCCCGCCGACGACCTGCGCGTACACATGCGCGTGAACCGGCAGGACAAGGCGCAATTCGACGCTCACCTGCATTTGCACCGTCACGAACTGGACGGCGCCGCGCTGGCGCGCCTGCTGTGGCGCTTTCCCCTGATGACCCTGCAGGTCATCGGCGCCATCCACTGGCAAGCCCTGCGCCTGTGGCTCAAGCGCAATCCCATATACGACCATCCCCGCACGCCCAACGGAGAACCGAAATGAAACCCATGACGCCGTCCGAACACGCGGCCCTAGAGGCCACCCGCCACGTCGGCAAGCTCGACCGCCTGCTGCGCAAGCGGCTGTTCGCCAGCCTGGCCGGCTTGCAATATGGCCGGCTGGTGATCGAGGACAGCCTGGGCAGCGTCACCTTGGGCAGCGGCGAACCGGTCATCCGCCTGACCGTGCGTGACATGAATTTCTACCGTCTGGTGGCCACGCACGGAAGCGTCGGCGCGGGCGGGGCGTACGGCGACGGCATGTGGGTCACCGACGATCTCGTGGGCCTGGTGGGCTTGCTGGTGCGCAATCGCGACACGCTGGATGCCATGGAGTCCGGGCTGGCGCGCTTGGCTGCCTGGGTGCTCAAGGCCTGGCATGCGGGTAACAGCAATACCCGCGCGGGCAGCCGCCGCAACATCGCCGCCCACTACGATTTGGGCAACGACTTCTTTTCGCTGTTCCTGTCCAAGGACCTGATGTACTCGTCGGCGCTGTGGGCGGGCGAGGACGATACCCTGGAAGCGGCCTCGGAGCGCAAGCTGGACGTCATCTGCCTGAAGCTGGATCTGCAGCCGGGCGACCGGGTGGTGGAAATCGGCAGCGGCTGGGGTGGTTTCGCCATCCACGCGGCGCGCCACTACGGATGCCACGTGACGACAGCCACCATCTCGGCGGAGCAGCATGCGCTGGCCACCGCGCGTGTGCGGGCCGCCGGACTGGAAGATAAGGTCAATGTGATCTTGCAGGATTACCGCGATCTGATCGGCCAATACGACAAGGTGGTCTCCATCGAAATGATCGAAGCGGTGGGCGCGCGTTTCCTCGACGGCTATTTCCGCAAGATCGGGGAACTGCTGAGCCCGCAGGGCCGGGCTCTGATCCAGGCCATCACCATCGAAGACACACGCTATGCGCAGGCGCTGAGCGAGGTGGACTTCATCAAGCGCTACATCTTCCCGGGCAGCTTCATTCCGTCCATCGAAGCCATGGTGCGCGCCAAGACCCGTGCCACGGATCTGGCGCTGGTTCATCTTGAAGATTTCGGCCTGTCGTACGCGCGCACCTTGCAGGCCTGGCGCGAGCGCTTCCTGGCCCATCTGCCCGAGGTCAAGGCGCAGGGCTTCGACGAGCGCTTCTGCCGGTTGTGGGAGTTCTACCTGGCGTACTGCGAAGGCGGCTTCCGCGAACGTTCGATCGGTGTGTCCCATTTGTTGCTGACGCACCCGCAGGCGCGCGTACGCGCTGATCGCTGGGTCTGGAGCTGATCATGACCCCGTGGCAACAGTGGTCGATCATCGCCGCATGCATGCTCGTTGCCATGTCCCTGGGTTGGAACTGGCAGCGTCGGCATACAAATGCCGGGATCGTGGATGTGATTTGGTCGCTGGGCATGGGCGGCAGCGGGCTGTTGATCGCCGCCACGGGACTGGGGTCTGGCAGCGCCAGGATCTGCCTGGCCGTGATGGTGGGCGTGTGGTCCCTGCGCCTGGCGTCTCACATCTGGCGGCGCGTGCGCAAGGAAGAAGACGGCCGCTACCGGGCGCTGCGTGAGCACTGGCAAGGCCATCAAGGCAAATTCTTCGGCATGTTCATGTTCCAGGCGGGCTTGGTGATGATGTTCTGCCTGCCTTTTCTTGCCGTCGGCATCAGCCCCGCGCAGGGTCTGCCGGTGGTGCTGGGAGTGCTGATCTGGATCGCCGCGGTGACGGGCGAAACCGTCGCCGACCGTCAGCTGGACCGCTTTCGCGACGACCCCGCGAATCACGGGCGTACCTGTCGCGCCGGACTGTGGCGTTACTCGCGGCATCCCAATTACTTCTTCGAGTGGTGCCAGTGGTTCGCCTACGTGGCGCTGGCTTGGGGGTCGCCGCTGGCCTGGCTGTCCTGGCTCGGGCCGGTGCTGATGTTCGTGTTCCTGCGCTGGATCAGCGGCATCCCGTTTACTGAGAAGCAAGCCCTGCGTAGCCGTGGTGAGGATTACCGCGACTACCAGCGCCGTACGCCGGCTTTCTTCCCCTGGTTTCCCAAATCCTGATTTCCTAAATGCTGATGAGGCACGCCATGACGACTGCGACCTTGCACGACACTGAACTTGCCACTGATCGCCCTGCCCCCGGCCTGCTGGGCCTGGCTGAACGGGGACTGGTCCCTGATGCGCTCCTGCGCTTTGGCATACGCCGCATGTGCGCGCAGCGCCTGGCGGAAGAGTATGCGGGCGGCATCGATGCCTGGACGGCACGGGAAAGCCAGCTTATCGCTGAACTGCGCAGCAGCGCGGTGGCCATCCATACCGATGCCGCCAATGCACAGCATTACGAACTGCCGACTGCCTTTTTTCAGCTGTGCCTGGGCGCCCGCATGAAGTATTCGGGTTGCTACTACCCGACCGGCACCGAAACGCTGGATCAGGCGGAAGAAGCCATGCTGCGGCTCTATGCCGAACGGGCGGGCCTGGCTGATGGCCAGGACATCCTGGAGCTGGGCTGCGGTTGGGGTTCGCTGACGCTGTGGATGGCGGAGCACTTCCCGAATGCGCGCATCACGGCGGTCTCGAATTCCGCCACCCAGCGGCAACACATCGAGGCGCAGTGCCGCGCACGCGGATGGGAACGGGTACGGGTCATCACCAGCGATGTGAATGTCTTGTCGCTACCCTCTGAGACCTACGACCGCTGCGTGTCAGTCGAGATGTTCGAGCACATGCGCAATTATCAGGATCTGCTGGGGCGGATTTCGCAGTGGCTGCGTCCCGGGGGGCGGCTATTCGTCCATATCTTTGCCCACCGCGAACGGGCCTATCCCTTCGAAACCGACGGTGCCGACAACTGGATGGGACGGCATTTCTTCACCGGTGGCATCATGCCGGCGGCATCCACCCTGCTGCACTTCCAGCGCGACCTGCAATTGGAAAGCCGCTGGTTCATGGACGGCACGCACTATGAGCGCACCGCCAATCACTGGCTGGCCAATCAGGATGCCCGCGCCGCCCAGGCCAAGGCCGTGCTGACCGAAGCCTATGGCCCGCTCGCGGATCTGTGGCACCAGCGTTGGCGCATGTTCTGGATGGCTTGCGCCGAGCTGTTCGGCTTTGAGGACGGCCAGCAATGGGGCGTGGCCCACTACCTGTTCACGCGCCCCTCGGGAGAATAGCCATGTTACGCACCCTTTGCGCAGGCATCGCCGGCATCCTGGCGGGCTGCAGCACGCCCACGCCCATGCCGCCCGTGGCCCATGTGGACCTGCCCCGCTTCATGGGCGATTGGTATGTGATCGCGCACATTCCCAGTCGTTGGGAACGCAACGCCTACGATGCCGTGGAGAGCTACCACCTGCTGCCTGATGGCAGGATCCAGACCGACTTCAGCTATCGGGACGGCAGTTTCGACGCCAAGGTAGAGACCATGCATCCGGTCGGCACCGTGCAACCGGACACCAACAATGCCGTTTGGGGCATGCAGTTCATCTGGCCCATCAAGGCGGAGTACGTCATCGCGTATCTGGACGACAACTACCAGACCACCATCGTCGGGCGATCCAAGCGGGATTATGTGTGGATCATGGCGCGGGTGCCCTGTCTGCCGGATGACGTGTATGCGCGTTTGGTGCGCAAGGTCGGGGAACTTGGGTATACGGAGAGTCTGCGGAAGGTGCCGCAGCAATGTAAGAGGTAGCGGTTGGGCTGATGAAGCGTTTTGGTCCTGGTTCCTGTTTCCTGGCTTTCGGCACAGCAACTTTTACATTTCCCGGTATTTGGGATGTGATCCAAAGCGGCATTTACCACGTAGAACCAGTACCAAAGTCCGGACTATCGCGACCTTCCGATGAACACTTCCGCTATGCTCGCGGTTTGGCGGCCAGTTTCAGGTTCTGGCAGGCGGCGTCCACCACGTGGCGTCGTTATGGAACCTGCTGCCGCGGCAACCAGGGAGCGTGTGACGGTTTTGGGAAATGCAGTGCTAGGCCCTGCTCAGGACTCTGCTGCCCGGCAAGATTGGGCGTTGCTGATGCGCGCGGTCGCCGTCGACCGTGACCGCGCCTGCTTCATGCAGATCTACGACCACTACGCGCCCCGCCTTGGCCGTTATCTGGAAGGCTTGGGTGTGCCGAATGGTCTGGCTGAAGAGCTGGTGCAGGAAGCCTTGTTCAAGCTTTGGCAGAAGGCCGACCAGTTCGATCCTGAGCGGGCGACGCTGAGCACCTGGCTGTACCGGATCACGCGGAATCTGTACATCGATCACTTCCGCAACGAGAAGGGATGGACCGCCGTCCAGGTCGTGCTGGAGGAATTCGAGGCTGCCGACGATACCAGCAGTGCTGATGAGGAAGCGTCCGAACAGGCCCTGCGCGTCGCGCTGGAAAGCCTTCCGCCCCAGCAGGCCGCGATAGTCCAGATGAGCTACTTCCAGGCCCAAAGCCATAGCCAGATCGCGGAAACCTTGCGCATGCCCTTGGGAACCGTGAAATCCAGCATTCGTCTGGCGGTCAAGAAATTACGTACGTTGTTGAAAGATTGAAGCCATGAAACCTGAACATCACTTGGATGATGCGACTCTGATCAGCTACAGCGCCGGGGCCCTGCCCGAAGCGCTGTCGGTGGCCGCCAGCGCGCATCTGGCGATGTGTGCGCATTGCCGGGGGCGGTTGCGGCAAGCGGACGCGGTCGGCGGGGCGTTGTTGGAGGCTGGTGGGCCCAGGACTTCTGGTGTGGCCGCCGATTTGGCGGGGTCGCGGACGAGCGCGGATGCGCGGGCGGCGATGTTGCGGCGGTTGGATGCCGCGGTCCCGAATGTTGCTGCGGCCGACGCATCAATGCTTCAGCATGCATCCCCTGCGGTAGCTGCCGGCGTCCGCGCGGCATTAACTGAGGGCCAGTTTGATGATGGCATCAAGGCCGGTCGTCCGCTTGGCGCTGAGGACCAGATGCCCGTGGCTCTCCGTCCGTACTTCGGCCCGACGTATAGCGGCTTGCGCTGGCGTTTCCTGGCGCCTGGCGTCCGCATGGCAAATGCGGAAGTGTCGCAGGGTCGGCTGTTCCTGTTGAAGCTATCCCCCGGCGTCCGCATGCCGGAGCATGGCCACGGCAGTTCTGAACTGAGTCTGGTTCTGCGCGGGGCTTACACCGACCGTTTCGGCATTTTCCGCGCCGGCGACATCGCCGACCTGGATAGCGAGGTGGAGCATCAGCCCATCGTGAGTGGCGACGATATCTGCATCACGCTCGGCGCCACTGATGCGCCGATACGTTTCAAGAGCTGGGGGCTGAGGCTGCTGCAGCCGTGGTTTGGGATGTGACGGGATGCTGGATGCCAGCGTCCCACCTGCCCTGCTTTACGGCTGATCTCGCTCCCTGATCGGCTTCAGGGCATGATCTTATAGTTCGCGAAGCTGATCGGATCCTTGGGATTCGCGCGTTCCACTTGTTGACTTTCCTTGACCAAGGCGTCGCCCTTGGGTTTGTCATTCAACTTCCAGGTTTCCGAGATGCGCGAGCTGAAGATAAAGTCGCGCAGCTTGGCGTCGTAGCGGAACGTGATGTAGTCCGTCCAGTGGCTGCCGCAGGAAACGCCGTTTTGCACGGTGAAGTAACGGCCCTTGGTGGCGAAAGGCGCGTCGTTATCCGTAATGGGATCGCACTGACCGCCTTGGTCGGCGCGGAACACCACTTCGTCATTGCGCGACTGCAGCTTGAAGCTGCCGTCAGCCTGGCCCAGGAAAATAAACATAGGCCGCGCCGGCGCCGGCTTCTCGGTCTGCCGGTAGTCCGCTTCCCGGGGCTGCGCCAGGATAATCAGGTAGTCCGTCTTTCCGTCACCATCCAGGTCGCCTGCCTTTTCCGCGGCAAGGACGGTCATGCCCCTGGGGAGCTGCTTGGTGATACTCACTGGTAAGGCCGTGGCGCTCTGTGCTGAAGCGGCCCCTGCCACCGCCGTCGCGATAAGGGCTACGCCTGCTTGTATAAGCGGCGACCGCAGGCCCTTGCGAATGAAAAACGAGGTCAAGACATGGCGACGCGGCAGGAATTTCATGAACGGCTTCAGTCAGTAGACAAAGGTTGGCGCAAGAATGGGGTGCAAGCTTATCACCGTATTTGGGTGCTCATCATTGCAGCGCCGCCGGCCATGAACCTACGCCGTTTCGGTACGCTAGCACCGCCCATTCGTGAGTCGGTTATTGCAGGTCGAGACTAAGAAAGCGCGCGGGCACCTGGTCAGCAAGCCACACGCCGTTCTCCGCCAAAAAGAACTTGTGACCCTGGGCGGACATTGCCTGCGCTTGCACCGCAAATACTGCAGGTGTCCCGTGACGTTTGCCGACGGAAATAGCTGTTTGAAGGTCGGCGGACAAATGGACGTATTGCCGTTCCCCTTTTCTCAGCCCCGACTCAAGTATCGAAGCCACGAAACGCGTGGCCGTACCGTGGTACAGGAGCGCGGGTGGCGTCAACTCCTGGAAGGTCCGCTTGACCTCGGACGCCGAGTGTCCTTGCACCGCACGAATCCGCTCTGAATCTTCAGAGATCTGGAATCGCTGCTTGGGGCTGGTCTCGACCACGGCTCGCACAAGGGCGTCATCCAGCACCCGGCCGTGTGCGGCGGAGGCGTCGATCAACGTCTTGATGTCCAGCCAACCTTCAGAGTCCAGTTCCACCCCAATCGAGTGGGGTTCATGGCGAAGGATATAGCTCAGATACTTACTTACCTGCTCGTGCTGCTGACTGCCGCTCATTTATCTCACGCCCAATTCGAAAAACTAGCCCCGCGTCCGGGCGGGGCTAAGGAATATTAGAATCTACATTTATTATTTATTATCCATTACTTACGCGTTATACGTGATGTGACTTCTTAGAAATTTAGGGGCAATTCGGCGACTGCCAGAACCCGTTCAAGAGTACAGCCACACCTCACCGCACCTTCCCCTCCTTCCAAGCCTGCAATAGTTTGTCATAGGCTATCGTCTCGCCCTTGGGCTTCTCATTCGCCAGTTTCTTCCACGGCGCATGCTCATCCGACAGCCACTTCGACGGGTCGCTGCGGGCGTTCAACTTCGGTGCGCAGTGCGCCATCCCTGCCCGCTCCAGCCGCGCCATGACCTGATCCATTTCATTCGCCAGGTTATCCATGGCCTGCTGCGGAGTTTTCTCCCCGGTCACGGCCGCTGCCACGTTGTTCCACCAGAGTTGCGCCAGCTTGGGATAGTCGGGCACGTTGTTGCCGGTCGGCGTCCAGGCCACCCGCGCCGGACTGCGGTAGAACTCTATCAGGCCGCCATAGTTCGCCGCGTTCTTGGTGAAGTAGTCACTGTTGATATCGCTGTCCCGAATGAAGGTCAGCCCCGTAATGGATTTCTTCAGCGATACGGACTTGGACGTGACGAATTGCGCGTAGAGCCACGCCGCCGACATTCGGTTCGGGTCGGTCGACTTGAAGAAGGTCCAGGATCCCACATCCTGGTAGCCGTTCTGCATGCCGTCCTTCCAGTACGGCCCATAGGGTGACGGCGCCATGCGCCACTTCGGCGTGCCGTCCGCATTCACCACCGGCAACCCCTTCTTGGTCATGTCGGCCGTGAACGCCGTGTACCAGAAGATCTGTTGCGCGATATGCCCCTGCGCCGGAACGGGTCCCGATTCCGAGAAGGTCATACCCATAGCCTGGGACGGCGCGAACTTCTTCATCCAGTCGATGTACTTGGTCAATGCATACACCGCGGCCGGGCTGTTGGTCGCCCCGCCCCGCGCCACCGACGCCCCCACCGGAGTGCACTTGTCGTCGGCGACCCGGATGCCCCATTCATCCACCGGCATCCCATTGGGCAAGCCCTTGTCGGCGGCGCCGGCCATGGAGAGCCAGGCATCGGTGAAGCGCCAGCCCAGGGAGGGATCCTTTTTCCCATAATCCATGTGGCCATAGATGCGCTTGCCGTCCAGTTCCTTGACGTCATTGGTGAAGAACTCCGCGATGTCCTCATAGGCGGACCAGTTCGTCGGCACGCCCAGGTCATAGCCATACTTGGCCTTGAACTTGTCGCGCAAGTCCTGGCGCGCGAACCAATCGGCCCGGAACCAGTACACGTTGGCGAATTGCTGATCGGGCAACTGATAGAGCTTGCCGTCCGGCGCCGTCGTGAAGCGCGTCCCGATGAAATCCTTCAGATCCAACTCGGGATTGGTGTATTCCTTGCCTGCGCCCTGCATATAGTCGGACAGCGGCAGGATGGCACCGTACCGGTAATGGGTGCCGATCAGGTCGGAATCGGAAATCCAGCCGTCGTAGATGGACTTGCCGGACTGCATGGACGTCTGCAGCTTCTCGACCACGTCCCCTTCCTGAATGATGTCGTGGTTGACCTTGATCCCCGTGATTTCCGCGAAAGCGCGAGCCAAGGTTTTGGACTCGTACTCGTGGGTGGTGATAGTCTCCGACACCACATTGATTTCATTGACCCCCTTGGCCTTGAGCTTGGCCGCGGCCTCGATGAACCATTTCATCTCGGCCATCTGCTGGTCCTTGGACAGCGTCGAAGGCTGAAACTCGGCATCGATCCACTTCTTCGCCTCCGGTTCTCCGGCCCATGCGCCCTGTGTTCCGATCAGGGCGATGGCGGCCGCCACGGCATGCATACGCAATTTCATGACTGTCTCCTCGGTAGCCTTCCCCAGGGGTAAGGCGGACAGGGCCGGGGAAAGCGGGGGCCTTGGTCCGTAAAACCATCGGGCACTCCTCGGGCGGGAGCTGCTAGCCCTTGCGCAGGATGAACGCCAGCAACAGCATGGAGATCACGAAGCTGATCCACACCGACGGCGGCGTTTCCAGCGAAAACCACGTAGCGAAACGTTCGTCCAGGCCCACGAACAGCAGGTTGACCCAGGCCGCGCACATCAAACCGATGAACAGCCGATCGCCCCGCGTGGTGGCAATCGGCAGGAAGCCTTTACGCAAATGCGTGGGCGAACGCAGCTCGAACAGCGTCATCCCCACCAGCATCAGCACGATGCAGGCGAAAAATATGGCGACGGGCAGCGTCCAGACCATCCAGTTCAACATGCGAGTCTCCTTCGATACCCCTACTGCCAGACACTGGTGATGCCACGCGCGGCAGCAACGCCGACCGCGCGCGTGCTGCTAGACCCGCCCCATGGCGAATCCCTTCGCGATGTAATGCCGCACAAACCAGATGACGATGGCGCCAGGAACAATGGTCAGGACACCAGCGGCAGCCAATACGCCCCAGTCCATCCCGGATGCTGAAACGGTCCGCGTCATGGTGGCGACGATGGGCTTGGCGTTCACCGACGTGAGGGTGCGCGCCAGCAACAGCTCCACCCAGCTGAACATGAAGCAGAAGAACGCCGTCACCCCCACCCCCGCCTTGATCAGGGGCAGGAAGATGGTCAGGAAAAAGCGCGGGAAGGAATAGCCGTCCACATATGCCGTCTCGTCGATCTCCCGCGGTACGCCGGACATGAAACCTTCCAGGATCCACACCGCCAGCGGCACGTTGAACACCAGATGTGCCAGGGCCACGGCAAGGTGCGTGTCCATCAGGCCCAGGGCGCTATACAGCTGGAAGAACGGCAGCAGAAAGACCGCCGGCGGCGTCATGCGGTTGGTCAGCAGCCAGAAAAACACATGCTTGTCGCCGATGAAGCTGTAGCGGGAGAACGCATAGGCGGCCGGCAGCGCCACCAGCAGCGAAATCACCGTGTTGATAACCACGTAGATAAGGGAGTTGATGTATCCCGAATACCAGGACGGGTCGGTGAAAATGGTCTGGTAGTGACGCAGGGTGAAATCGTGCGGCCAGAGGGTCAGCGAGCTGACGATCTCCGTATTGGTCTTGAAAGACATATTCAACATCCAGTACAGCGGCAGGATGGCGAAGACCAGATAGACGATCAGGAACGCACTGCGCCAGATGATGGGCTTGTCACGCATGGACGTTCTCCTCGTCGGCCGCGCCCGAGGTGCCGGCGCGTTGAATCCAGTTGTAGAGGATGAAGCACAGCAGCAGGATGATCAGGAAATAGACGATGGAAAACGCCGCCGCGGGTCCCAGGTCGAATTGCCCCACGGCTTTTTGGGTCAAATATTGGGACAGGAAGGTCGTGGCATTGCCCGGCCCGCCTCCCGTGAGCACGAAAGGCTCGGTGTAGATCATGAAGCTGTCCATGAAGCGCAGGAGCACGGCGATCATCAGCACCCCACGCATCTTGGGCAGCTCGATATAGCGGAACACGGCCATCCGCGATGCCCCGTCGATGCGCGCCGCCTGGTAATAGGCCTGGGGAATCGCCCGCAATCCGGCGTAGCAGAGCAAGGCGACCAGCGGGGTCCAATGCCAGACATCCATCACCAATACTGTCAGCCAGGCATCCAGGACATTGCCGGTGTAGTTGTAGTCGACGCCCATGCCGGCCAACGCGGCGCCAAGCAAGCCGATATCGCTGCGGCCGAAGACCTGCCATATCGTGCCGACCACGTTCCAGGGTATGAGCAGCGACAAGGCAACCACGACCAGGACCGCCGACGCCCGCCAGCCTTGCGCAGGCATGCATAGCGCCAGCAAGATACCCAGGGGAATCTCGACCACCAGCACCGCCACGGAAAACCCGATCTGCCGCCACAGCGCGTTGTGCAACTCTTCGTCCTGCAACACAGCGGCGAACCACTCCGTTCCCACGAAGACGCGGCGGTCGGGCGCGATGATGTCCTGTACCGAATAATTGACCACGGTCATCAAGGGCAGGATGGCGGAGAATGCCACGCTCAAGACGACAGGCAGAATCAGGAACCAGGCTTTCTGATTGATCGGTTTCATGGGATCAATGCCTCGTCGCGGTAGAAACAGGTCTTGGGATTCAGCACCGACAGCCACGCCACGCTGCCAGGTGGCGTGGCCTCGCTGTCCAAGGGCAGACGGGCCCGGATCACATGCTGTTCGAAGGTACCCGTAAGCAGCAGATAGGTACCCACATCCTGCAAGCGGGTAACGGTCACCGGCAAGGCGCCGGGCGCGTCCTCGGGCCGCGGATTCGTGAACTCCGGGCGCACGCCCAAGGTGAACTCACCGGCCTGCGCCAGGTTGCGGGCAAGCGCCGGCGCCAGGCCGGTCAGACGGCGCGAACCCACCTGGATTCCATCCTGAACCCAGCGGGCGGGCAGGAAATTCATGCCCGGCGATCCGATGAAATGGCCGACGAAGGTATGCGTCGGCCGCAGGAACAAATCGTCCGCGCTGCCGATCTGCACCACCCGGCCCCGCGACATCACCACCACCTGGTCGGCGAACGTCAGCGCTTCAGTCTGGTCGTGGGTGACGTAGATGAGCGTCAGCTTCAGCTCTTTGTGGATCTCCTTGAGCTTGCGCCGCAACTCCCACTTCAGATGCGGATCGATCACGGTCAGCGGCTCATCGAACAGGACGGCCGAGACGTCACTGCGGACCAGCCCCCGTCCCAGCGAAATCTTCTGCTTGGCATCCGCGGCGAGGTTGCGCGCGCGGCGGTCCAGGACAGGCGTCAGATCCAGCATTTCAGCGATCTGCCCTATCCGCGCGCGTACCTGGTCCTCCGGAATCTTGCGATTGCGCAACGGAAAAGCCAGGTTCTGCGCCACCGTCATGGTGTCGTAGACAACCGGAAACTGGAAGACCTGGGCGATATTGCGCTCTTGCGGCGTCTGCCCGGTGACGTCGTGCCCGTCGAAGCGTATGGTTCCGGACGACGGGCGCAGCAGGCCCGAGATACAGTTCAACAGGGTCGTCTTGCCGCAGCCGGAGGGTCCCAACAGCGCGTAGGCGCCGCCGTCCCGAAAGGTGTAGTTCAAGGGCAGCAAGGCATAGTCTTCGTCCGAGATAGGATGTGAGACGTACGAATGCGACAGATCCAGTTCGATGCTGGCCATTACGCCACCTCGCGCGGCAATTCGCGGTACGAGGGCGCTACCAGCAGATCACCGGCGGCGTCGAAGGCATAGGTCTGAGCAGGATCGAAGTGCAGCTGGACACGCGTGCCCAACTCGAAGCGATGTACGCCGGACAGTTGCGCGACCACGTCGCCGTCGGCGGTGGTGGCATGCACGAAGGTGTCGGACCCGGAGATTTCCGCCAGTTTGACCGCCCCTTCCAGCGCCACGCTGCCCGGCCTTTGCTCCAGGCGCAAGGCGCCGGCGCGCAATCCCGCCATGATGTCGGCGCGGCCGGCGCTCGCCGGCAACTCGCGCTGCACGCGCAGACCGCTGCGCAACACGAAACCCTGACCATCGCGCCGGGCCTGAAAGAGGTTCATGGGCGGGTCGCTGAACACCCTTGCCACCCGAATCGAGCGCGGGCGATGAAAGACCTCCGCCGTCGGGCCGTATTGAAGCAGCTCGCCAGCATCCAGGACGGCCGTATATCCTCCCAGCAACAAGGCTTCAGCAGGCTCGGTGGTCGCGTAGACCACGGTGGAGTCGCCCTCCTCGAACAGGCCTGCGAGCTCCTCGCGCAGGGATTCCCGCAATTTGTAGTCGAGGTTGACCAAGGGCTCGTCGAGCAGGACCAGGGGCGCTTCCTTGACCAGCGCGCGGGCCAACGCCACGCGCTGCTGCTGCCCGCCCGACAGTTCGGCTGGATATCGGTCGAGCAGATGGTCGATATGAAGCCGGCTGGCCATGGCGTGCACCCGCTCGTCCACTTGATCGGCCGAGCGCAGCCGCAAAGGCGACGCAATGTTGTCGCGTACGGTCAGCGAGGGATAGTTGATGAACTGCTGATACACCATGGCGACGTTGCGTTCGCGCACGGGGACCCGGGTAACGTCGGCCCCGTCGACACGCACGGTGCCTTGGCTGGGCCGATCCAGGCCGGCCATGATACGCATCAATGACGTCTTACCGGCCAGGGTCACGCCCAGCAGGATAGTCATCGCCCCCGGGTGGGGAGCCAGGCTCATCGGATAAAGCAGGACTTGTGATCCTGCTTTCTGTTGTACGTCTTCCAACGTCAGCTGCATCGCGTCTCCTGGCGAAAAGCTGCGGGCTTTCATTCTGCTTTTGATGAGGTTGTACTGAAAGCGCGGAAGAAAGACAACGGTGAAAGCGCGAACTCGCGTCAGAAGTGGGTCGACGCGTATCTTTATTTGCGATGGATAGGGTCCGAACGCGCGGCGACCTGCATCAGCAATTCAATCTGCCGGTCCTTCGCGGCCAGCTGTTCGCGCAAGGTGTCGTTCTGGGTGATCAACTGGGCGGAAGACTGGTCCGCTTGCGTCCTGGCGGCATGGGCGGCATCGGCGGCGGCTTTCAGTTGCGCGCTCAGCATATCGGCATTGGCCTCGGCCGACTCCGCCCGCCGGGCCTGCACGACGTTTTCCCCGCGGACCTGTGCCAGTCGCGCCTGCAGCTCCGTAACCTGGGACTGGAGTTGCGCCCCTTGGGACTGGAAGTTGGAGACCTGATTCTGAAATTGCTCGACAGTCGCTTCGGCGGCCTTTCGGGTTCGGTCCAATTCCTCTTGCGCCTTCTTCAACCCCTGGCGTTGCGTGTCGATTTCACCCAACCAGCGCTTTTCATGGGCCGAATGGCGTGCTTCGCTGGCCGCCAAGGCCTCCCGGCTGACCGCTTGTGCCTCGCGCAGGGCCTGCTGCCCGGCGGCGACCTGCTCCTGCAGGCTGGCCAGGCGCTGATTCAGGGTCTTCAGGGCACCGGCGTCCTCGCGTGCTTGCCGTTCGGCGCCGCGCAGACGTTCCTCGGCGGCCTCGGCCTGGGCTCGGGCCGCTTGCGCCGCCGCTTCCAGATCGCTTTCCCGGATGCGCAGACGAACTTGCTCCTGCGCGAGCGCCGCCTGGTCCGTGGCGATCTGGGTCCTGGCCTGGGCCAGCTCCTCGCGCTCCCGGGCGGACGCAAGCACCCATTCCTCGCGGGCGGCCGCCAAGGCTTGTTCCCAGATTTGCTCGACCGCCCGTCCGACAGCATCTGGAATCCCTGTGGAACGCCCCTGCCCGCCTACCAGCCGCTCGCTTAGCCCGCGGAACCAGGCTTTGAGATGCGGGCCGACCGTATTGGGCGAGCCACGTCCCAGATGCAGGCGTACCCGTTCTATGGTCGGCTGCTCTCCGGCTTTCAATAGTGCATCCGCCGCTGCCCAGACATCCGAAGCTTGCACGCCAGTGGCCATGACTTTCCTCTCTCAACCGTCGGGATGTCCAAATGCTGGCCATCCGCCTTCAATCTGATTTCTAGGTTGGATAATTAAAAGTTATCCTACCTAGAAATGCATATATGTATTTTATACTATGTATGCTGTCTTTTATAAGACACCAAAAAACAGAACAAGCCTCAAAAACGCACAAACGAACCTGATACAGTCACTTCGGCCCGGCGCCGCCGCGCTGCCATCAAACAACCGAATCCCTGACCAGGTAAACGATGCTCGAACGACTCAAGAAGCTATTGGGCGGATCCCAGCCTGCTGCCAATGGCGGCACTCAATCCAACGTGGCCGCTGGCGCCGCGCCCGTCGCGGACGAAGCGATACTCGTCAATGCCTATGGCACCGTGGCAGCCCTCCCGCCCCTGAACTTCCCCCATGAGCTGCTCGGCAAAAGAGACCTCAGCGACCCTGAGCTCCCCGGGCACCTGCAAGGTTTCGTGGGATACGTGCTGAATCGTGGCGATGGCCAGATGACGCGCTCGCGCTACCACCTGATGCGCCACCTGCAACGCGTGCAACAGCACGTCAGCCTCTCGTTCGCGACCGAGCATCAAGCCGCATTTACCCAATGGGCCGAGCAGGCGAACGCGGTCATGTTCCTGACGGACGGCAGCGTGCGCGATCCGCAGGGGCGCGTGGTCATAGACGCAGCGGGAAACCAGGATGAGCAGGCGCAGATTCCCTATCCGCGAGCGGCGTGGGATCGCAAGTCGCGCACTGAGGCGCTGTTGGAACAACACGGCATCCGCGTGTCTCCCACCCTGCCCCCGCTGATCAGCGAGACGGAAGTGCAACTGCGTCCCGCCGCCGAAGTCGCCGGACGCGCGATGGCCTTGTTGGTGGTAGCCGCGCGCGCCGAAAGCCTGAACAGCCCCGAGGGTCCGGTGCCCATAGAGCAACTGAAAGAGCGCGTGGCGCCCGCCTTCCGCTATCTCACGCCAGCCGAGCAAGCATTTCTCGATGAAGAAACTCCATCCGAGAAAGCGACCGTGCAGATGACGTGGCGCTATGAAAGCCTGGCGCTGCTTGGATGGGCGCTCGGCCTGCTGCCGACCTTGTCACTGCCACCCGGCATTTGCGACGTGCCCGGGGTGGTCCGCACCTTCCTGGACACGGTGTCGGGAGAATGGCCGGCCCAAGCCCAGTTGCGCCCTGCCACTGAGATCCTGGACGCGCTCGACCTTTACTACCGCCTTCACTGGGTCACGCGCGAAGCCTCGTTAGGACGAGGCAATCCGCCGGCCGAGTTCCTGCCCGGTGTCATCCAGGAGCGCCACTACGCGCTGAATTGGCTGGTGAGGTTCGAAAACGCGGATTGGGACGACGTCGATACGCCGACCTGATACCGCTGCATCATCATGCGGAAACGCTGCGAACGCCGCGCGGCCAGGTCGGCCATGCGGCGATGCCGCGCTTACAGGTAAAACTCCCGCGCCAAATGCTCGTGTTCGCGCTCCAGTTCATTGGCCAGACCTTCCGCCACCACCTGCCCGGCACGCAGCATATAGAAACGGTCGACCACGCGCGCGGCCAGCCGCATGTTCTGCTCGACCAGCACCAAGGCCACCTCACCTTCACGCTTTAGCGCCTGCATCATCGCGCCGATTTCCTGCACGAACAGGGGCGACAGCCCCGCCGACGGTTCGTCCAACAAGATGATGCGCGGCTCGGCCATCAAGGCCCTGCCGATGGCCAGCATCTGCTGTTCACCGCCGGACATGGTGTTGGCCCGCTGGTCAAGCCGCTCCTTCAGCCGGGGAAAGTAGCCGAATACCCTGTCCAGATTGCGCGCATGACGCGACTTCGCGCGCGCCAGGCAACCCAGGCGCAGATTGTCGCGCACGCTCAGCTCGGGGAACAGGTCGCGGTCCTGCGAGACCTGCAGCAGGCCCGCTCGGGCGACCCGATGCGGTGCGCCGGACTTCATCGTCTCGCCGAACAGGGTGACTTTGCCGGAATCGTGCGGCAGGAATCCCGACAAGGCATTCAATAGCGTCGTCTTGCCCGCGCCATTCGCACCCAGCAAGCCCACCGCCTCGCCTTTACGCAATTCGATATTGATGCCGGCCAGCGCGGGCACGCGACCATGCCGCACCGCCAGGCCGGCCACTTCAAGGAGGACGTCATTCTTGACCAAGATAGGCCTCCAGCACCGCTTTGTTGTTGCGCACGGCTTCGGGCTCGCCCTCTGCCAAGCATTTCCCATAATTCAGGACCAGAATGCGATCCGAGATCGCCATGACCAAATCCTGTACATGTTCGACCAGCACGATGGCGATCCCCTCCTTGGCCAGCATCCGCAACACGGTTCCCAGATGTTGACGGTCGCTGGGCGACAAGCCCACGGCCGGTTCGTCCAGCATGATGAGTCGGGCATCGACCACCAGCGCCCGCGCGATTTCGACCAGACGCTGCTGTCCGAAGGAAAGATCGCCGGCAATACGGTCCGCCAACTCGGCTATACCCAAACGTTCCAGAATGGCACGCGCTCTGGCGACGGCTTCCCGTTCCGCCCTCCGCGCCGAGGGCGCTCCGATCACGGTTCGCCAGAATGTATGAGGAATGGCCAGTTCGAGTCCGGTCAGCACGTTTTCCAGCACGGTCATCTCGCGCAAGATGCCGTTGTTCTGGAACGTCCGCCGGATGCCAAGTCTGGCGATGTCGTCCGGCGTGCGCTCCAGCAAGGAATCGCCCTGGTAGGATATTTTCCCCTCGGCGGGCCGCACAAAGCCGGTAATGGCATTGAATGCAGTCGTCTTGCCCGCCCCGTTGGGGCCCATCATGGTGAAGATCTCGCCCTGCTCCACCTGGAAGGACAAGTCGTTGACAGCGGTGAGCCCAGCGAAGCGTACAGTCATGTTTTCGACGCGCAGCATGGACTACTCCTGGTACAGGCGCTCGCGCGCGCCGGGAATCCGATCGGCGATCAAGCCGCCGATGCCGCGCGGCATGAGGAACAGCACCGCCATCAGCAGAAGGCTGAATACAATTTCCTCCAGCCCCGGAAAATTGCGCAGCAACTCCGGCGCACCGGTCAGCAAGACCGCGCCGATGATGGAGCCGGCCAGGCTGCCCAGCCCGCCTATCATGACGATGGCGAAGTGCATCAACATCTGGGACAGGCCAAACGTATCCGGCGAGACCCGCCCATTCAGCAGCGCATACAAGCCACCCGCCAGACCGACGATCAGGCCGCTCCAGGCGAATGCCACGACCTTGGTGCGCAATACCGCCACGCCCGTGGATGCTGCCGCGGCCTCGTTGTTGCGCACCGCAACGAAAGCCCGGCCGATGCGCGACTTCACCAGAAAGCGGGTCGCCCCCAGGCCCAGCAAGGTGACCAGCAGAAAGACGTAATACTTGCCCGTCTCGTTCAGGCCACGGCCGAACAGCACAACCTGCGGCACGTTGAAGCCGCTCGCGCCATAAGTAACGCTGTCGGCGTGCACGTACATCCAGCGCATCAACTCGCCGAACGCCAGCGTCACGATTGCCAGGTAATAGCCGCGCACACGCAGCGCAGGCAGTCCCACCAGCGCGCCCGCCAGGCCACCGACCACCGCCGCCGCAACCAGCGCCAACGGATACGGCAGCCCCAGATGCGCCATCGACAAGCCCGCCGCATAGGCGCCGATGCCGAAGAACGCCGCGTTGGCGAAGGCCAGCTGGCCGAGATAGCCGATCACCACGTTGAAGCCGATGGCCGCAAGGCTGTAGACCAGCATGGTGTTGACGACGAACTGCACGTAATTGTTCACCGCGAGCGGCAGGACCAGCAGCAGCGCGAACGCGACCAGCCAGAGCAGCCTGTTTTTCTTGTGAGGTTCAGACACGGGCGCGCCTCCAGTTACCAAGCAATCCCTGCGGGCGTATCAGCAGCACGATGATGATGACCACATACGCCGTGATTTCCACCAGCGCGCTGGATACATAACCGCCCGCCAGATTCTCCACCACGCCAAGGGTGATTCCGCCCACCACCGCGCCGGGCAGCGAGCCGAATCCTCCCAGCGTCATGGCGGCGAAGCCGCGCACCAGCATGTGTCCGCCCATGTCCGGGTACACGAGGGTATTGGGCGCGATCAGGATGCCCGCAAGCGCGCCCATGGTGGCACCCGCTCCCCACATCAGGTTGCGCAGCAGGGGCACGTTGATGCCTGACAGCGACGCGCCACGTGGGGTTTCGGACGCAGCCTCCACCACCTTGCCGATCTCGGTCTTCTGGAAGAAAAGATAGGACGCCACCACAACCACAAGCACCACGCCCATGATCAGCATGTCCTGCGGCGTCAGCACCACGTCACCGAAGAACACCGGGTCGCCTGCCAGCAGGGGTGGCAGGGCTACCACCTCCCTTCCGTAGAAGAATCGCGCCACGCCCTTGAATAGATAGGACAACGCAACCGTCATCATGGCCAGGCTGATATGCGGCGCATGCTGCAGCGGCCGCATCAAGCCACGCTCCACCGCCATCCCCACGACGAACAGCAGGCTCAGGGAAAAGAGAATGCACCAGCCATACCCCCATCCCAGGGTTTGCAAGGGCACCAGCACCGCGAACGCCCCAAGCATGAAGAATTCGCCATGGCAGAAATTGACTATGGTGGTGGAGCGGAAAAGGATGGTCATCCCCAAGGCGATGAGGGCGTAGACGCACCCCACCGCGACCCCGCTGACGATCAATTGCGCGAGCATGATGGCTTATCGTCCTCCGTACAGGTCAGAGCGCTGACGGATAGTTGGAGACGATGGTGGGCTTGCCATCCTTCATATAGATCATCTTGCCCTGCTTGATGCCCGCGTGGTCCTGCTGCGTGAAGGTCAACGGCCCGGACTGGATGCCCGGATCGAAGTCCTTGAGCTTGTTCAGTTCCGCGATGAACTTCTCGCGCGTCAGGTCCGGTCCGGCATTCTTCAGCGCCTGCACCACCGCCAGCGCTCCCGTCATACCCATGAAGCTCAGGGTCTCGACCGGGTCCTTGGGATGGGCCGCCGCGTAGATGTCCTTCCATTTCTTGAAGCCTTCCGCATCGAGCGTCGCCGACAAGGGATAGAACACGTACAGCTCCTTGGTGGCTGCCGGGTTGCCGACGCGCTTGACCATATCCTCCAGCGACACACCCTGGGTCGCAACCGTCGGTGCCTTGATGCCGTATTTATTGGCATCGCGCAGATAGATCGTGAGCTCGGGCGGATACAGGATGGCCAGCACGGCGTCTGGTTTCGCGGCGCGTAAGCGCAACAGTTGGGACGTAGCGTCCGTACTGCCACGTTCCAGGTACACGGTTTCGACAGGCTCAATGCCCTTGGCCTTCAGCGCCGCGATGGCAGGTTCGATGTGAGATTTGCCCCACTCATCCGAATGGCTGATGATGGCGATGCGCTTGGCGCCCGGCTTGCTCAGCGCGAAGTCCACCATGGAATTCGCCACCGTGGCCGTGGTCGCCACCGGGTGGAAGATATTCGCCTGGAATGGCGAGGAAATAGCCGTACTGGCCGCGCCCAGCACCATGAAAGGCAAGTCAGCGTGGTTCTTCAGCTCAGGCTTGATCGCCATCACGGTGCCGCTGCACCAGCCTCCATGGATCATGAAGACCTGATCCTGGGAGATCAGCTTCTTGGTCGCGGCGATGGTCTTGTTGGGATCGCAGGCATCGTCTTCGACAAGGACCTCGATCTTGCGGCCGTTGATGCCGCCGTTATCGTTGACGTTCTTGTAGATCGCCGTGGCGCCCAGCAAAGGCAGCGAACCGACAGCGGTCGGCCCTGTCAGCGGGCCGAACATGCCGATCCGTATGGTGTCCTTGGTGACACCGGTGGTTTCGGCGGCGTGGCTGGTAAGCGGCAGCAACGCGAGCGCCGCCACCGCCAGACCATGGCGCAGGGATTTGCTTAGCATGATTGTCTCCTTCGATATCTCGTATCGTTTTTTGAATCGGTCCGCCTCGGGGACGAACCGCTTACCACCCTGCACACCTCACCTGCCGCTCCATTAACGCTGAGCTTGTGCCAGCCTGGCGGCCTCCTCGCCGGACAAGCGTCCGAACACCGCGCCACGCAGCACCGACGTCGCGCCGGTGTACGTTCCGTAGTAAAGGCCCACGGTCTCGCCGGCCGCATAAAGCCCGGGGATAGGATCGCCGTCCGTATTGAGCACCTGGCTGCGCGTGTTCACTTTCAAGCCGCCGAAGGTGAAGCAGTTGCCGCAAATGATGGGATAGGCCATGAATGGCGCCCGATCGATGGGCCGCGCCCAGTTGGACTTGCGCGGCCGGTAGCCGGCGCGCGTCGCCAGGCCATCGGTCTTCAGCGGGTCGAAGGCGCCGTCGCCGCAAGCTGCGTTATACGCATCCAGCGAGGTCTGCAGGTCGCCGGCATCGACTTCCAGCGCGGCTGCCAGTTCCGCCACGCTGTTGGCGCGGATAGGCGGCTGGTCCGAACGCACACTGCTGCGCCAATTCGGGACGTCGTCGATGCGGGAATCGAATATCGCCCAGGCGATGCCGTCCGGCTGTTCATGGATCACACGGGTGATCGACTCGTAGGTCGCATCCACCGTGGCCGGCGCCTCGTCGATGAAGCGCTCGCCGCGCTTATTCACCAGTACGCCATAGTTGAAGACCAGCACGATGGGCTCGGGCGCGCCGGAACGGGGATCCAGCGGCTCGGCGTGGAATTGGCCGAAATCACCGGACGGCGCTGCCCCCGCGGCCAACGCCATGCGCAAGCCCTCGCCCTTGTTGTAGTACCCGCCCCGTGCCACGGGTCGTATATAGCGTGCGCGCGGTCCCAGATATTGGGCCAGCATTTCAGGATTGCCCTCGAAACCGCCGCAGGCCAGGACGGTGGCCGGTGCGTGCAGTGCAAAGGGACGTGCATCCGGCCCCGTGGCGAGTATCCCGGCAATGGTGCCGTCTTCCCCGCGCAGGAATTCGCGAGCCGTGGTGCGGTAGAAGAAATCCGCGCCGTTCTTTTCAGCCCAGGCAGCCAGCGCCTCGACCAGCGCCAGGCCGCCGCCAACCGGCCCCATGCGGCTGGTGCAGGTGGTGATGAAATAGCCCGGCAGAAAATCGAAGCGCACGCCAAATGTCTTGAGCCACGCGATGGCCTTGCCGGCATTGTCGGCAAACGTCGTGATCAACTCAGGATCGGCGAAGCCCAGCACCTTGACGATGGTCGACCAGTTCTCATAGGCGCCGGCGGATTCCGCCACCAACTCCGGGTCCAGATAATGGCCGGCATTCTCGGCAAAGTGCGCTTCGAAGTCGTCGGCGACCTCCGCCTCGCTTTTCATGCGCATCATGGCTTCGGTCCAACGCGTGTTGCCGCCGCGATCCTCCAGCGGCGCGCGCTCCAGTATGGCCACGCGCGCGCCGGCCTGCATCGCGGTGACCGCGGCGCTCAGCCCCGCAATGCCGCAGCCCACCACCACTACGTCATATTTTCGTTCTGTGTTCTTGATATTTGTCTCACTCATATCCACTCCCGGGACGTCAGGTGGTCAGTATTTGCGCACGAAAGGATTCGGCATGTCCAGGTCGGAGGACATCCAAACGCTCTTCATCTCCATATACTCCTTCACCGACTCGAACCCGCCTTCGCGCCCCAGGCCGCTGTCCTTGTATCCGCCAAATGGCGTCATATAACTGGTGGAGCGATAGTTGTTGATCCATACCGTGCCTGCACGCAGCTTCTCCGACATCAGCATGGCGCGATGCAGGCTCTTGGTCCAGACGCCGGCGGCCAGGCCGAAACGAATGTCATTGCCGATGCGCACGGCGTCCGCTTCGTCCTTGAACTTCAATACCGCCAGCACCGGTCCGAACACTTCCTCCTGTGCGATGCGCATATCGTTTTTCACATCCGCGAAGATGGTCGGTTCGACGAACTGGCCCGCGCCATACTCCGCGCCGGACAAAGCGCGGCCACCAGTGACGCAACGTGCGCCCTCCTTCTTGGCGATATCGATGTATTGCAGGACCTTCTCGTATTGCGGGCGCGTGGCAACAGGGCCGATCTGCGTATCGGCTTTCTTGGGATCGCCGATCTTGGCCGCACGGGTGATCTTCTCGATCTTCGCCAGGAACTCGTCGTGTATCGATTCCTGCAAGAGCAGCCGTGAGCCCGCCATGCACGTCTGGCCGCCGGCGGAGAAGATGCCGGTGATGACGCCGTTCGCCGCGCGATCCAGGTCCGCATCGTCAAACACGATATTGGGCGATTTACCACCCAGCTCAAGCGATACTCGTTTCAGGCCTTCAGCCGCCGTGGTGTACACGCGCCGTCCCGCCGCATCGCCGCCCGTAAATGCTACGCGGTCCACGTCCGGATGACGGATCAGCGGCTCGCCCACTTCGGCGCCGAAGCCGGTCAGCACATTGATGACACCAGGCGGAAAGCCCACTTCCTTGGCCATCTCGGCCAGCACCAGGAGGGAAGTCGGCGTGAATTCCGACGGTTTGCAGACGATGGTGTTGCCTGCGCAAAGCGCAGGGCCCAACTTCCATGCCGTCAACAACAAGGAGGAATTCCACGGGGTGATACTGGCCACCACGCCGATCGGCTCGTAGCGGACCGTGTTGAACACGCCCGGCTTGTCCATCGGCACGACATGCCCCTGGATCTTGTCAGCCAAGCCGCCGTAGTAGTAGAAATACTTGGCGCAATACTTCACCTGGCCGAGCACCTCGCTCATCAGCTTGCCGTTGTCCCGGCTCTCCACTTCCGCCAGGCGCTGCGCGTCGCGTTCCACCAGCTCGCCAAGTTTGTAGATCAGCCGGCCACGATCGCTGGCCGACATGCGCGACCAGGGGCCTTCGTCGAACGCCGCCTTGGCGGCAGCTACCGCCCGATTCACGTCCGCGGCACGGCCGCGCGGCACCTGCGCCCAGGGCTTGCCGGTGAACGGATCATCGGTTTCGAATGACTCACCCGCCTCCGCGTCGACCCATTCGTTGTTGATGAAAAGCTTATAGCGCTCCATTTGTCTCGACCCTCTTCAATTGCGGTTATCGAATCAGTTCGTCGATTATGATCAGGACAAACACGGGACGTAACTGATGATTCATCAGCAATTGATGCGGTTTCGTCATCGATCTCGCTCGGGAGGAGACCCCATGAGACGCAAGATCCCAAGCACCACGGCGCTGGCCATCTTCGAGGCGGCGGCGCGCCACGAGAATTTCGCTCGTGCCGCGGACGAGCTTTGCCTGTCCGAAAGCGCGGTCAGCCGCCAGATCGGCGCGCTGGAGAACTATCTGGGTGCCAAGCTGTTCACCCGGGTCGGACGGCAGGTGGTATTGAATGACGCTGGCCGCTACTACTCGACCCGCGTGGCCCCTCACCTTGAAGAGATCGAACTGCACACGCAGGCCCTGATGGCCAATCGCGGCGCGGGCGGCATTCTTGAACTGGCGGTGATCCCGACATTCTCCAGCCGCTGGTTGTTGCCGCGTCTGCAGGAATTCCGGGCCCTGCATCCGGACATCACCATCAACTTCAGCGAAAAACCCGAGCCTTTTCTCTTTCGCGGCACGCATTTCGATGCCGCGCTGCATTTCGACCATCCTGCCTGGACCGGCGTCGTCAAGTTGGAACTCTTCGACGAGGAAGTCGTTCCAGTCTTGAGTCCGCAACACTACGATTTAGGACTGCTGAACGACCCGAGCGACCTCGGTCGTCTCACACTCTTGCATAAGGCCGGCAAGAACGACGTATGGCGCCGTTGGTTCGACACCTGCGGCGTGCGAATCGACCGCCCCCTGCAAGGCATGCGCTTCGAACTGTATTCGATGGTCATCGAGGCTGCGTGTTCCGGCTTGGGCGTGGGCCTGGTGCCCCGCTTCTATATCGAACGCGAACTGCAGCGGGGTGACCTGGTCATTCCCTTCGACGTCGCGGTCAAGCATGCCAAGCGTTATTGCCTTGTGTATCCCGAATACAAGAAAGACTCGCCCGTGGTGATCGCGTTCAGCGAGTGGGTGCAAGATCTTGCGCAGCGGTTCTTGGTTGAACATGCGGCCGCTCCCACGAAAGTCGCGGCATAGCTGTAGTCACGCCACACTAGGACATTCCCCTATTCCGCCACGGGCTTGCCCCGCCCGGCGCGGACCGCTTTCGCCGCGGCGGTGGGCATCGCAGCATGCTCTGCCCCAGGTAAATCGACTTCCCCTCCCCCTCAAAAAGCCAATCGCTGCCCCCAGCCTTCTAATTTCGGCAAAGATTCTTTGATGAATCTCTAATTGCTGTATGGCTCAGCCGTCTCTAGAATTTTTCCAACATATGGGGCGGCGATCCTAAAGCCTCGGGCATGCATCTGGCGCCCGGCGCTGACGGCTCATGTCGCATACCAACAATTAGATCCAGGCCTCACAAGTCTGCGATCCAACCTCGCACGAGGGGAAAATGCTTGCTTATACCTGTAGGCGTCTATTGATGACGCTACCGGTCATGCTGTTCGTCGCAATTTTTGTGTTCGGCCTGCTTGATCTGGCACCCGGCGACCCTGCTGCCCTGCTGGCGGGAGAAGACGCCACGCCGGAAGCCATCGCGCGCATCCGCGAAACCTTGGGACTGGACCATTCGTTCCTGCACCGCTTCGGCGACTGGCTCTGGGCCGCCGCCCACTTCGACCTGGGCAAGTCTCTGTACACGGGCTTGCAGGTCTCCGACATGATCGCCCAGCGTATCGCGCCCACCTTCACCCTGATGGCCATGACGCTGCTGATCTCGGTGGTGCTCGCGGTGCCCATGGGCACCCTGGCCGCCTGGAAGCACAACCGCTGGCAAGACCGCGGCATCATGGTGTTCGCGGTGTTCATCTTCTCCGTGCCCGCTTTCGTGGTCGGCTACCTGCTGGCCTGGATATTCGGCCTGCAACTGCGCTGGTTCCCGGTCCAGGGCTATGTGCCCTTCTCCTCGGGCATCTGGGCGTCCCTGCACACGCTGATCCTGCCCGCGCTGGCGCTGGGCAGCGTCTACGTGGCGCTTATCACGCGCATTACCCGCGCCACGATGCTGGAAACCCTGTCCCAGGATTACGTCCGCACCGCGCGCGCCAAAGGGGTAGACAACCGGACCCTGCTGTTCCGCCACGCCTTGAAGAACGCCGCGGTGCCGATCGTGACCGTCGTGGGCATCGGCGTCGCGCTGTTGATCAGCGGCACCGTCGTCACCGAAACCGTGTTTTCCATCCCCGGCCTGGGACGGCTGGTCGTCGACGCGATCTTGCGGCGCGACTATCCGGTGATCCAGGGCACGGTGCTGCTGTTCAGTTTCCTGTACGTGATCGTCAACCTGCTCGTCGACCTTCTCTATCGCGTTTTCGATCCCAGGATCAAGTACTGATGAAAAACTTTCTTGGCCTCTGCAAGCGGCAACCCACCATACTCATCGGCCTGATCCTGCTGGCCTTCATCATCTTCCTCGCGGTGTTCGCCCCCTGGATGGGCACGATAGACCCCACCGCGCTGTCTCCCATCTATCGCACCCGCAATCCCAACGCGGAATTCTGGTTCGGCACCGATCTGCTCGGGCGCGACGTCTATTCGCGCGTGATCTACGGCGCCAGAGTGTCCTTGATCGTCGGCTTCTCGGTGGCCATCCTGTCGACCGCCATCGGTGTGGCCATAGGCCTGGGCGCCGGATTCGTGCGTTGGCTGGACACCATCGTCATGCGCATCATGGACGGCTTCATGTCGATTCCGACCATCCTGCTCGCGATCGCGCTGATCTCGGTGACCAGCGCTTCAATGAAGAACGTCATCCTTGCCATCACGGTTGCCGAAATTCCCCGGGTCGTGCGCTTGATACGCGGTCTGGTCCTCACCCTGCGCGAGCAGCCTTATGTGGAGGCAGCGCAATCCTCCGGCGCCAGCACCCTGCGCATCGTGTGCAAGCACATCTTCCCCAACACGATCGCGGCGCTCACGGTCCAGGCCACCTATATCTGCGGGGTCGCCATCCTGGCCGAAGCCAGTCTGTCCTTCATCGGCGCCGGCGTGCCGCCCTCCGTCCCCTCGTGGGGCAACATCATGGCGGAAGGCCGCAGCCTCTGGCAGGTCAAGCCCTACCTGATCGCTTTCCCCGCCCTGTTCCTGTCGATCACCATTCTTGCCATCAATATGTTGGGCGACGGCCTGCGCGACGCGATCGATCCCCGCATGAACCGGAGGACCGGCGAATGAACGCCTCGACCATCAATCCAACGGGCAAACGCGTCCTGACCATAGACCGCCTGTCCGTCGACTTCGGCAGCACGAGCAAACCGGTGCACGCGGTACGTGGTCTTAGCCTGCACGTCGATCGCGGCGAAACGCTCGCCATCGTGGGCGAATCCGGTTCCGGCAAATCGGTCACTTCGCTGACCACGATGCGCCTGGTCGAATTCGGCGGCGGCCGCGTCGTCTCGGGCACCATCGACTTCGAGCGTGCCAAAGGCAAGGTCGACCTGCTCAAGCTGGCCGAGGACGACATGCGCGCCATCCGCGGCGCCGAGGTCGCGATGATCTTCCAGGAGCCGATGACGTCGCTGAACCCGGTGCTGACGGTAGGCCAGCAGATCGCGGAAGCGATACGCCTGCACCAGAAATGCGACGCGCGCACGGCCCTGGAAAGCGCCCGCCGCATCCTGGACCAGGTCCGGATCCCCGATGCGCGCGGCATCCTGGAGCGCTATCCGCACGAACTGTCCGGCGGCATGCGCCAGCGCGTCATGATCGCCATGGCCCTGTCCTGCAAGCCGTCGCTGCTTATCGCCGACGAGCCGACCACCGCGCTGGACGTCACGATCCAGGCCCAGATCCTGCAGCTGATCCGCGAGCTGCAGAAAGAGATGGACATGGGAGTGATATTCATTACTCATGACATGGGCGTGGTCGCCGAGGTCGCCGACCGTGTCATGGTGATGCGCCATGGCGAAGTCGTCGAAGAGAATGCCGTCGAGCCGCTGTTCGCCAATCCGGCCCATCCCTACACACGGGCGCTGCTGGCTGCCGTCCCTCGCCTGGGGGATATGCGCGGCACCACCAAGCCGGCGCACTTCGACCTGCTGGACAAGAGCGCGACACGAACGGCAGACAAGGATACAGCGGCGCCGGCACTTGCAGCCGCGGCGGGGTCCGCTTCGAACGGCGACGGCCAGACCATCTTGCGGGTCAAGGACCTGGTCACGCGCTTCGACGTGCGTGGCGGCTTCCTGGCGCGCGTCCGTAAGCGCGTCCACGCCGTCGAACACCTGAGCTTCGAACTGAAGGCGGGAGAAACGCTGGCCCTCGTCGGCGAATCCGGCTGCGGCAAGACCACCACCGGACGGTCGCTGATGCGCCTGGCCAAACCGCAATCCGGCACCGTCGAGTTCGACGGCCACCGGATCGACAGCGGCGACCCCGCGTCCCTGTCGCACCTGCGCCGCAATATGCAGTTCATCTTTCAGGATCCGTTCGCGTCCTTGAATCCCAGAATGCGCATCGGCGACAGCATCAAGGAACCGCTGCTCATCCATGGGATTGCCCAAGGCCAGGAAGCCGACCGCCGCGTCGCGGCCCTGCTGGAGCGGGTCGGGCTGACCGCGGCCATGGCGGACCGCTGGCCCCATGAATTCTCCGGCGGGCAGCGCCAACGCATCTGCATCGCCCGCGCCTTGGCAGTGAATCCCAAAGTGCTGATCGCCGATGAGTCCGTGTCCGCGCTGGACGTGTCCATCCAGGCCCAGATCGTCAACCTGCTTATCGACCTGCAGCAGGAGTTCGGCATGGCCTATCTGTTCATCTCGCACGACATGGCGGTGGTCGAACGCATCAGCCACCGCGTCGCGGTGATGTATCTGGGCCAGATCGTCGAGATCGGCCCACGCCAGAGCATTTTCGAGAACCCGCAGCATCCCTATACCCGCAAGCTGATGCAAGCGGTACCCATTGCCGACCCGACGCAACGGCGGGCAAGGACGCTGGAAGTCAGCGAAATTCCCAGTCCGGTTCGTCCCATCGGTTATCAACCGGACATCGCGCCCTTGGTAAGCGTTGGCCCCGGGCACTACGTTGCACAACATAAGGTCGGCGCCTGATCGGCCCGGCTCGATAACAGTACAAGGAAACCAGGCATGAACCGCAGAACCTTTCTCCTGACGCCCCTCGCCATGGCGGTTGCGCAGACGCTGCCCGTCTCCGCCTTCGCCCAGCCCAAGCCGCGCAACCTTAAATGGGTGCCGCAGGCCGATCTCGCCCTGCTCGACCCGATCTTCACGACGGCGCAGGTCACCCAGAACCATGCGCAACTGGTTTTCGACACGCTCTACGGCCTGGACGAAAAACTTGAACCGCACCCGCAGATGGCCGAAGGCCACACGGTCAGCGACGACAAGCTGATCTGGACCATCAAATTGCGGGATGGCCTCAAATTCCACGACGACACGCCGGTCCGCGCGGCCGATGTGGTGGCCAGCATCAAGCGTTGGGGCGACCGCGACCTGATGGGCCACTCGCTGATGAACGTGACCAAGTCCATCGAGGTCGTCGACGACCGCACCTTGCGCATCACGCTGACCGAAACCTTCCCGCTGATCCTGCACGCCCTCGGCCGCCAGACGACCAATATGGCTGCCATCATGCCGGAACGCCTGGCCAAGGCGCCGTCGAACCAGGCAATCAAGGAAATGGTGGGCAGCGGACCGTTCCGTTTCGTGGCGTCCAAATGGATCTCCGGCTCCAAGGTGGTCTATGAACGGTTCGAGGGTTATGTGCCGCGGCAGGCGGATACGCCTGCCAGCTTCGGCGCGAGTCCCAAGGTCGCCCATGTGCCCGGTGTCGAATGGAACATCATTCCCGACGCGGCCACGGCCATCGCGGCCTTGCAGGCGGGCGAAGTCGATGGCGTGGAGCGCATCAACAACGACTTCCTGGGCATGCTGAAGGAGATGCCTGATATTCACCTGGTCAAGATCGCGCTGCCGGGCATCAATATCATGCGCTTCAACCAGCTTTTCCCACCCTTTAACAACGCCGACATCCGTCGCGCCGTGCTGTCGGTGGTGAACCAGACCGAATACATGACCGCGGCCAACGGCTCTTCGTTTCCTGAATACTGGAACGACAAGTGCGGCGTCTTCGTACCCGGGTGTCCCATGGACAGCAGGGCCGGGATGGAGAAGCTCACCGGCAAACGCGATATCGCCGCCGCCAAGGCCGCGATCAAGAAGGCCGGCTACAACAACGAGCGCGTGGTGCTGCTGGACCCCGTCGATTTCCCCTCGCATCACGCTTCCGCGCTGGTCACCGCCGACCTGTTCAAGAAGCTTGGCTTCAACGTCGACCTGCAAGCCGTCGACTGGGGCACGGCGGTACAACGCCGCAACAGCCAGGCGTCCCCGCAGGAAGGCGGCTGGAGTGTCGCGTTCACCGGCCTGAGCGGCATGAACAACCTGGATCCCGCCGGTCACCTGGCCTTGCGCGGCAACGGCAAGGCAGCCTGGTTCGGTTGGCCCGACAGCCCCAAGCTGGAGGAACTGCGCAACCAGTGGTTCAAGGCGCCTGACGTCGAGACGCAGAAGAAGATCTGCGCGCAGATCCAGGAGCAAGTCTTCATCGACGTGCCCTACATCCCCTTGGGCGCGACGTATCAAGTCTCCGCCGTGCGCAAGCAATGGAAGAATTTCGAGCCCTATATGCCGATCTTCTACAACCTGCGCCCCGTCTGAGCCCGACACCTCATCCCATAAAGCACAAGAACAGCATCACATATTGCTGGAGCAGAAAGCATGCGCATCGCAGTACTGCAGTTCACCCACGAGACGGTGACCTTCCTTCCCAACGACACCACGCTGGATGACTTCACCTACGTGGGCTCCCCCGCGACGGGAGAAGCCCTTCTGCAGACCGATCCCAAAGGTTATATGGGCGGCTTCGTCCAGGTCGCGCGCGAATACGCCGACGTGGAACTGGTCGGGATCACCTCGCCGCTGTTCCCCAAGACCGGCACCGGTTCCGGTTGGATCACCGAAGAGGCCTTCGAGCACTTCACCAGCATCATGGTCAAGGAATTGGCCGAACAGGGTCCGTTCGACGGCGCGTTCCTGGCCTTGCACGGGGCAGCCGCCGTACGCGGCGTGCCCCGCCCTGAAGCCGAGATCGCCCGCCGGGTGCGTGCGGTGATCGGCGAAGCGGCCTTCATCAGCGGCACGTTCGACCCGCATGGCAATGAGGACGAACAATTCCTGAAAAGCGCCAATATGGCGTTCTGCGTGAAGTACTTCCCGCATTACGACATGCACTTGCAGGGGGAACGCGCGGCCCGCATGCTGGTTCGCGCGATCCGCAAGGATTTCGTTCCCACGAATGCCGTCATCCGGGTTCCCATCATCGCGCCCACGGTGTTGATGTGGACCGGCGCGTCACCCTGGTCCGACCTGGTCCAGCGCGCCCTGACCTGGGAGGCTCGCGAACCGGACGTGTTCGTCAATGTCTTCTTCGGCTTTCCCTGGGCTGACGTGCCCGACGCCGGCATGACCATCCAGGTGCTGACCAACGGCAATCCCGCGCTGGCCAGGTCGGTCGCCGAAGACATGGCGAACTGGGCCTGGCGCAAGCGGGAAGCGCTGCTGAACACCACCAAGATCCACGACATGGCAACGGGCGTGCGTCTGGCGGCCGAAGCCGTCGCCGCTCAACAGGGACCCGTGACGCTGGCGGATTCCAGCGATCGCTCCGGCTACGCCACCTGGCTGCTGGCTGAGATCCTGGCGCAGAACCTGAAGCGCACGCTGGTCGCCACGCTCGCCTCCGCGCAGCAGGTCCAGGCGCTCGAGCAAGCCGGCGCCAAGGCTGGCGACGACTTCGATATGGAAGTGGGTGGCCTGGTCGATGAATCGGCGGGTCCGGCCGTGCGCGTCAAGGGCAAGATCCTGCGGGTGCAGCAAGCCACCGCCGGACGCTTCCGGGCCCAGAACTGGTATCTGATCTCCTTTGGCGAGGGCAATGTACTGATACTCAGTCCGTATCTGGTGCAGATCCAGGAACCGACGGACCTGTGGGCCCTGGGCCTGGTGCCTGAAGACTTCGATGTCGTGGCGATCAAGTCGCGGGTCCATTTCCGCCGTGGCTTCGACGACAGCGGGTACTCGCCGACGATCCTGATCGTCGAGCCGTCCGAGCCCTTCGTCGGTACGGTTCGCCTGGACGGGCTGGACTACAAGCACTTGAAATTGACTGATTATTATCCTTACGGGACGCCGGACTTCGACTGCAAGGTGCTGTAGCGATAAACTTTGCGCCTATGTCCGATACGTCACGGCGCCCGCCGCCCTCCTTCCCATGCTGAGCACGGCCTTCCGCTACTTTCTGGAGGTCGTCGAGGCGGGCTCCCTGACCGGCGCGGCATTGCGTTTGCATGTCGCGCCGTCGGCCGTCAGCCGCATGATCCGCAAGCTGGAAGACGAGTACGACACCGCCTTGTTCGAGCGTCATGGCCGCGGCATGGTGCTGACCGAGGCCGGTGAAATCCTGGCCACCAGCGCCAAGCGCAGCCAGCTAGAAGCGGAACATGCCCGCACGGACATCACCGATCTGCGCAAGGTCGGCAAGCGGCTCATCCGCATTTCGGCAAACCAGGCCTTCGGCATGGAGCTGCTGCCGACGCTGATGGCGCATTTTCAAAACGCCATGCCCGAGGTCACTTTCAATCTGACGCTGCTGCGCGCGACTGAAATCCATCGCCGCATCCAGGACGGCGAGGATGACATCGGCTTTTACTACAGCCTCAAGCCCGCGGAAGGCGTGAACCTGCAGTATTCCCGGCGCATGCGGGTACTGGCTCTGGTCAAGGACGGTCATCCCCTGGTGGGCAAGGCGCCGGTATCCCTCGAGGACATCTCAGCGTATCCGATAGGACAGATGAGTGCCGGCACCACCATCCGGGCCATCGTCGACCTTAGCAGCATGCAGAAGAACGTCGCGCTGACCACCGCGTTCGTCAGCAACAACGTGACGTCCCTGCAGAACTTCTGCCTGGTTCGAGAGAATGCCGTGGTGTTCTTCGGGGAACTGACAGCCACGTCCGTACTCAAGCAACACGGCCTGGTGGCCTTGCCTATCTCCGACGCGGAGCTGCATCAGCGCCATCTGCAGATCATTACCATGGAGGGCCGCGAGCTGCCCCTCAGTGCGCGCCGTTTCCTGGACATGACCATACGCCATATCGAAGAAGAAGTCGGCCCGCCGTGGGTCGCACCGGAGTCAAGATGAGCATCGAATCTTCCCAAACCGCAACCGAAGTCGAAACCATTCAACACCTGCCCCGCATTGCCCTGCTTGCCGTGGGGGGCACGATTGCCGGCAGCGCCGCCAGCAGCACCAACACCACGGACTACAAGATCGGCTCGATCGGGGCCCAGGACCTGATTGCCGCCGTCCCTGAACTGACCGAGATCGCGGATGTGACCGGCGAGCAGATCGCCAATGTGCCCAGCTCCGACGTCGGCAGCGAAGTGCTGCTCAAGCTGGCCAAGACCATCTCCGCCAAGCTCGCGGACCCACAGGTGAAAGGCGTCGTCGTCACCCACGGGACCGACACCTTGGCGGAGTCGGCCTTCTTCATCGACCTCACCGTGAAGATCACGAAGCCGGTCGTGTTCGTCGGCGCCATGCGGCCCGCCTCCGCGATCAGTGCCGACGGCCCCAGCAATCTGGTCAAAGCCGTCAACCTGGCGGCTTCCGATGATGCGATCGGCCGCGGCACCCTGCTGACGCTCAACGACAGAATCGGCTCCGCGTTCTATATCAACAAGACCCACAGCACCGCGCTCGACACCTTCCGCGCCGACGAACAAGGGTATCTGGGCGCCTACATCAATGCCCGCCCACGCTTCTGGTACGCCCCCGCGACGCCCATCGGCAAACCCCAATTCGACGTCAGCGGACTGACCAGCCTGCCCAAGGTCGCCATCCTCTACACGCACCAGGATTCGGATGATGCGCTGATCGATGCCGTCATCGCCGGCGGCGCCAAAGGCATCGTCATCAACGCGTCCGGCCATGGGTCGGTCGCCACCAGCACGAAACAACGGATCCGCGAACTGGAGCAACAGGGTTTCCCGGTGATACGGGCCACGCGCACCAACAACGGCATCGTCGCCGACAAGCCCGAGGGCATCGGCGCCGGCGTGTACAGCGCCGCCAAAGCCCGCTGGCTGCTGTCCCTTGCCCTCGCCACGGGCGCTTCGATTGAACAGATCCGCGACTACTTCCGCGCCTGAATCGAAATCAGTCCAGCATGCTTCCTGACGAGCCACATGCCGGCTGATTCCGTATGCCTTGGCCCGTTCAGGCGGAGGCCGACGCGGGCACTCCTGCGGCGGCCGACGTTTCCTGACGCTGCGCCTTGATCTTGAACCAGAACGCGTACAAGGCCGGCAGGAACACCAAGGTCAACACCGTACCGCCTATCGTTCCACCGATCAGCGTATAGGCCAGCGAGCCCCAGAATACCGAGAACGTCAGTGGAATGAAGGCCAGCACCGCCGCCAATGCCGTCAGCACAACCGGCCGGGTGCGCTGCACGGTCGCTTCCACCACGGCGTCGAAGGGCGCCAGGCCTTCTTTCTCGTTGATGTGGATTTGTCCGACGAGGATCAGCGTATTGCGCATGATGATCCCGGCCAGCCCGATCAAACCGAGAATGGCATTGAACCCGAAGGGCTGCTGAAAGATCAGCAAGGTGGGCACCACACCGACCAGGGCCAAGGGCGCGGTCAATACCACCATTGCCATCGCCGCCATTGATCGCACCTGGAAGACGATCACCACCAGCATCAGGATGAACATCAAGGGGAAGACGGCGGCCAAGGCCTTGTTCGCCTTGCCGGCCTCTTCCAGGTCGGCGGCCGTCTCGATGCGATATCCCGCCGGCAGCTTGTCCATGATGGGCCGTAGCGTGGGCAGGATCTGCATCGCCGCATCGGGCGGCTGCACGCCTTCGGCCACATCGCCGCGCACGGTGATGGTGACGTCACGATCGCGCCGGCGCTGGATGGGATTCTCCATGCGCACTTCCGTATGCCCGATCTGGTCCAGCGGCACGCGCTGCCCCCCTGCCCCGATCAGTGTGAACGCGCCCAGGCGAGCGGGGTCCAGGCGTTCCGTGCCGGCGCTGCGCGCCACCACGTCGACGGACCGGATGTCCTCGCGCACCTGCGTCACGGTCACGCCAGTCAGCAGGAACTGCAGCTGTTGCGCGGCGTCCTGCGAACTGAGGCCGACGGCGCGAAGGCGATTCTGGTCGAGCACGAAATGCAAGGTGGGCGCGCGCTCGCCCCAATCCGTATTGACCTGGCGCATCGACGCGTTGGCCTGCATGGCCGTCCGCACCTGTTGCGCGATTTCCCGCACCTTGTCTTCCTGCGGACCCATGACCCTGAAGGCGACCGGAAACGGCGAATACGGGCCGAACACCAGCTGGGACACCCGCACGCGCGCCTCCGGTGCCAGCTGATCGGCCACGGCCAGGCGTGCCCGCTGCTTGAGTGAGTCCCGTTCCTTTTCGCTGCCGGTCAGCACGACGATCTTGGCGAAGGACGGATCCGGCAATTCCGGGGCAATCGCCAGATAGAAACGCGGCGCGCCCTGACCGATATAGCTGGTCACCAGCTTGGGCTCGGGTTGTTGCTTGAGCCATTGCTCCACCTTCGCCACCGCCGCGCCGGTGGCCGCGATGCTGCTGCCTTCCGGCATCTGCACTTCGAACAACACTTCCGGGCGATCAGAAATCGGGAAGAATTGCTGTTTGACGTGTCCCAGCCCCATGAACGCCACGATGAACACCACGACGACGCCCAGCAGCACTTTTTTCTTGTGCGCGACGGCCCAGGTAATGAAAGACCGCAGCCGCCGATAGCCCGGCGTGCCGTAGATGGCCGCATGGCCGCCCGGCACCCGCTTGATGTCGGGCAGCAGCTTGACGCCGATGTACGGCGTGAACACCACCGCCACCACCCATGAGGTCAGCAGCGCGAAGGCCACCACCCAGAATATGTTGCCGGCGTATTCACCCGCGCTGGATTTGGCGAAGCCCACCGGCATCAAGCCGATGGCCGTGACCAGGGTGCCCGCCAGCATGGGCGCGGCCGTGTGGCCCCAGGCATAGGTTGCCGCGGATACGCGATCCAGGCCCTCCTCCATCTTCACGACCATGGTTTCGATGACGATGATGGCGTCGTCGACCAGCAGGCCCAGGGCCAGGATCAAGGCACCCAAGGTGATGCGATCGAAATCACGCCCCGTGGCCAACATGATGATGAACACGCCAGCGAGGGTAAGCGGTACCGCGGCCGCCACCACCACGCCGACACGCCATCCCAGGCTGACCAGGCTCACGACGATCACGACCGCCAGCGCCACGAAGAACTTCAGCATGAACTCGTCGTAGGCTTCGGCGATGTTGACCGCCTGGTCCGTGATCTTGGTAAAGGTCATGCCCAGCGGCAACTCGCGCGAGATCGTGGTGGCCTCGGCCTCCAGGGCCTTGCCCAGATCGAGGCCGTTGTAGCGGTCACGCATGACCACGCCCAGCACCAAGGCCGGTTCGCCCTGGCTGCGGATCAGGAACGTGGCGGGATCTTCGTAGCCGCGTTTGACGTCGGCGACATCGCCCACGCGCAAGGTACGGCCGTTGGCGACGATCGGGGTCGCACGAATCTGCTCCAGGTCTTCCAGCGAGCCATCCAGACGCACTTGCACTTGTTGGCCATGGGTTTCCACCGAACCGGCCGGCGTGACGACGTTGCGCGCGTTCAGCGCGGCGAAGATGTCGCGGGCGGAAATGCCGAGGTTGGCCAGACGTTCATAGGAGAACTCGACGAAGATGCGCTCCGGCCGTTCACCCAGGATGTTCACCTTCTTTACTCCGTCGACCTTGAGCAGCCGTTGGCGCAAGGTTTCGGCTTCGCGCACGAGATTGCGCTGCGGCTCGCCCTGCGCCTTCAGGGCATACAGGGCAAAGGTCACATCGGCGTACTCGTCGTTGACCACGGGTGGCAGCACGCCCTGCGGCAGCTTGCCCGCCTCGTCGCCCAGCTTCTTGCGGGCCTGGTAGAACTCTTCGGGCACGTCCGCGGGCGGCGTGCTGTCCTTCAGGGTCACGGTCATGAACGCCAGGCCAGGACGCGTGAAGGTCTCGGCCCGGTCATACCACTTGAGTTCCTGCATGCGCTTTTCAAGCGGCTCGGCAACCTGGTCCTGCATTTCCTGCGCCGTGGCGCCGGGCCAGGCCGTCACCACCGTCAGGGTCTTGATCGTGAAGCTGGGATCCTCGGCGCGTCCCAATTTGAAGAAGGCGAAGGCGCCGGCCACGGAGATCGCGATGATGAGAAACAAGGTGACCGCCCGTTCGCGTACCGCGATGGCGGAGATGTTCAGGCCGCTCATTGGGACACCTCGTTGCGCGCCACCGAGGCCTTGGCGTCTTGCCCACCCGGCGCATCCGCCGTGCGGATCTGCTCGCCTTCGTGCAACAGATGCGCGCCCAGGGCAACGAAGCGGTCACCGGCGGACAGGCCACCGCTCACAGCGGCCGTCTCCACGCCCAATGCCGCCACCTGCACGGCACGCCACGTCACTTTGGCCGGGCCGGCGCTCCGGGACTCGCCCGCCAGCACCCACACGCCGGCGCCGCGGCCCTCGTCGTGCAGGGCCGCCAGTGGTACCTCGACGACCGGCGCTGCCTGCGTATCGGCAATGGTCACGCTGATGGTCGCGCCCAGCGGCGCCTGCGCCGCGGCGGGCTCCTGATCCAGGACATACCGCGCCTGGAAGGTCCGCGTGCGCGGGTCGGCATAGTCCGACAGCTCGCGCAGGCGGACGGCGATGGTGCCGCCGTTGCTGCCATACAGGCGCGCCGTGCCTGCCGACCCCAAGGCCGGCCGCAGCGTTTCGGGCAGATCGATAACCGCTTCACGAGGGCCCGCGCGGGCCACGCGCACGACGGCCTGGCCGGGGGCGACCACCTGGCCGGGTTCCGCCAGCGTGGTCATGACCACGCCATCGGCGTCCGCGTACAAGGTCGCATAACCCGCTTCATTGCGCGCGACATCGGCCTGGGCCTGCGCCGCGCTGAGGTCGGCGCGGGCGGTATCGGCCGCCGCATGGATCTGGTCGTAAGCCGAAGCGGACACGGCGCCGGCGCCAACCAGCTCGCGATAACGCTTCTCGTCAGCCGCGGTCTGCTGGGCACGGGCCCGGGCGGCGCTGACGGCCTGCTCGCGCGCCCGGGTCGCCAAGGCCAGGTCGGTGGGGTCGATGCGCATCAAGGGCTGACCGCGTCGCACTTGCTGGCCCGTGTCCACCAGCCGCTCGATGACTTTGCCGGGCACGCGAAAGCCGAGATCGCTTTGCACTCTGGCGACGACAACGCCGGTGTAGGAACGGGCGGCCGGCGCAGGGGCCTGGACCGTGGCGACCCGCACCAGCGGAATGCCGGCACGTGGGTCATCGGCGGGCGCGGGGCTGCACGCGGTCAGTGCAGCAACGATGGGTATGGCCAGGAAGGCCGGACGGAGAAAAGACATGGAGGTCCCCAGGGACGACGGAATACCTCGGAGTCTGATTCTTGTGACTACTATTGTCAATAGTCACTATGCGGTTTGCGCACTGTCTGCGGGATGAACCGTTGTCTTTCCGCCGCGGGCGGCGATCAGGGCGCCAGGCTGCGCAATACCAGGTTGGCGACCTCGCGCGGCGCGTCGGGCAGGCGGTCCAGGTTGTACTGCAGCATCAGGGGATTGATGAAGGGGTACATCACCAGATAGATGGAACGGGTGGCCTCGTCCAGAGGCGTCTTGCGCTCGAACTCCCCGGCCGCGCGCCCCTCCCGCAGGATGTCGGTCACCAGGCCCTGTATCTGCGCTTCATAGGCGCGTGAGCTCTCCCACTTCTCCGACACGGAATGGGCGGCGATTTCATACAGCTTGCGGTCTTCGAAAAACAACTGAGTCGACAGTTCCACCAGCGTCAGGAACAGGCGCCGGAAGCGCTCCGTGGCGCTGCCCGCTTCGGCCATGGCCTTCAGCACACCATCCATGACCTGGGTCAGACACCCCGTGCAGATGGCTTCGCCGATGGCCTGCTTCGAGTCGAAGAACTTGTAGATATAGGCTTTGGAGAAACCGATTTCCTTGGCCAGATCCGACACGGTGGTCTTGGCGTAGCCATAGCGGCTGAAGTGTTCGTTCGCGGCCAGGACGATCTGGTCACGAATATTGTGATCGACGGGCCCGCGCTGGCCCTGCGTAACTTGCAACGTCTCGGTCATGGTGTGGACTGCTCCCTATTTCCCGGGGACGGGATATCTTGCGCGGCCGCGTGGGCGACTGCCGCCGGGGGACGAAGCGTGACGCATATGAGCCACGTTCGTCCAGGCTTTCATTGACTACGAATGACCATATCGTACAATGGTCACTACTTTCTGCCTACCTTCTTCCTACCCTTCAGGGTTCAGGATCCGTCATGACTCTCCGAAGAACCGCCCTTTCGATGATATGCGCCACGCTAGCGCTGGCGCTGGCTGGATGTGCGGTCGGTCCCGATTATCAGGAGCCGACCACCGCCGTAAGCGAACATTTTATGGGACAGGCCGACCTGCAAGCCCGCCAGGCGCCCGCGAGCGCCGATGCACGGGTCTGGTGGGAAGGTTTCCACGACCCGGTGCTCACGCAACTGGTGACGCGCGCCTTGTCCCAGAATCTGGATATTGCCCAAGCCGTTGCGCGGGTCAGCCAATCCCGCGCGTCCCTGCGTCAGGCCAACGCGGCCCTGTTGCCGTCGGCGACTGTCGCCGGGCAGGCGGAGCGCGGGCGCCAGTCGGTCGAAACACCGCAAGGCCGCCTGCTCAACGCTACCCCCGATTTCCAGCGCACCGGCAGCTACTACGAGCTGGACCTCGACGCAGGATGGGAGATCGATCTGTTCGGCGGCCTGCGGCGGCAGCGCGAAGCGGCCATTGCCAGCTATCAGGCGGCCCAGGCATCGGCGGATGCCGCCCGCCTGGCCGTCGCGGCCCAGACGGCGGACGTCTATATCACCTTGCGCGGCCTGCAGGAACGCCTGGCCATCGCGCAGGAACAGGTGCGCACGCGCGGGCGGCTGCTGGACACCGTGCGGCTGCAGTACGACAAAGGGATAGCCGCGGAATTGCAGGTCCGCCAATCGGAGGGCGCGCTGGCGGAAGTCCGCGCCACGGTACCCGTGCTGGAAGACGGCGTGCAGGCCACGGTCAACGCCCTGGACGTATTGCTTGCGCAGCCGCCAGGCACCAGCCGCGCGCTGCTGGCCAGTGCCAGCGCCGTGCCCCAGGCGCCCGCCATCGGCGACACCGGCACGCCCGCCGACCTCATGCGCCGGCGCCCTGACCTGATCGCCGCTGAGCGGCAGTTGGCGGCCAGCAATGCGCGCATCGGCGCGGCCATCGCCGAGTACTACCCGACGTTTTCGCTGGGGGCCGTGCTGGGCACGGCGACGACCGTGTCCGGTCATCTGTTCAATGACAGCGCCAATCAGGTGCAGGGAGTGCTGGGATTACGCTGGCGCCTGTTCGATTTCGGCCGCATCGAAGCTGATATCGCCGACGCCCGGGGCCGCAACGCGGAAGCGTTGGCGGCGTATCGACTGGCCGTCTTGCGCGCATCGGAGGATGTGGAGAATGCGTTCTCCGCCCTGGTCAAACGCGAAGAGCAGGCGCGTTACCTCGATGAAGGAGTCGCGGCGCTGGCCCGCGCCCGGATCACCTCGTTCACGGCCTATCAGAGCGGCATCGTCAGCCTGATCGAAGTACTGGACGCCGACAGCGCCTTGCTGCGCACCCGCGATGCCAGCGTCCTGGCGCGCACCGAGGCGGCGCGCGCGGCCATCGCTTCGTATCGCGCACTCGGCGGGGGCTGGGACGGCGGCGCCGTTATCGACGCCGTGGCGGCAAAATGATTATCGCGCCACGGCTGCGCGGGTCTCGCGGTCCCGCGCCCGGGCCTAGTTCGTGGTGATGTTGCGTTCCTTGATCAGCCTGCTCCAGCGCTGACGTTCCTGCACCTCGAAGGCGGCCAGGTCCTTACCCGTCAGCGTGCCGACCGTGGCGCCCACCGCCGCGAACTGCGCTTTCACTTCGGGCGTCGCCAGGGCCTTTTTGGCCGCGTCGATCAAGGTGGCCTGCACTTCCGGCGGCGTGCCTGCCGGGGCATACAGGGCGAACCAGGCGGTGACGTCGAAATCCTTCAGACCGGCTTCCGCCACGGTGGGGACGTCGGGCAGTGAAGGCGAACGCTGGGCCGAGGTGACCGCCAGGGCGCGCACGCGGCTGCCGTCCTTCAATTGGCTGAGCGTGCTGGGCAGGTTGTCCATCAGGATGTCGATCTGACCGCCGATCAGGGCGGGCATGGTGCCGGACACGCCCTTGAACGGCACGTGCAGCATCTGGATGCCGGCCGCCTGCTCCAGGAATGCACCGGTCAAATGGACCGAAGATCCGATACCCGGCGAGCCGTAGGTCAGCGGCTTGTTCTTGTTGGCCTTGGCCTTGGTAAAGAGGTCCTGCATGGTCTTCATGTCGGACGTCGCGCTGACGGCGATGACATTGGGCGTGGTGAAGACCATGGCCAGGGGCACGAAGTCCTTGGCCGGATCGAAGGGCATGTCGCTGTACAAATATTGGTTGATGGTCTGGGACCCGATGGTGCCCATGCCTATGGTGTAGCCGTCCGGCGCGGCGCGCTTGACGATACCCATGCCGATATTGCCGCCCGCGCCCGCGCGGTTGTCGACGACGATGGACTGCTTCAGAAACGGTCCCATTGCCTGGGCAATCGTCCGCGCCGCGATGTCGGTGGTGCCGCCGGGCGGATAAGGCACGATCATGCTGATCGGCCGGGCCGGATAGTTTTCAGCGTGCGCGGACAGGGCGACGGCGCCCAGAACGGTCATGGCCAGGGCCTTGATAAGCGAAACCGATTTCATCGCTTGTGTCTCCATAAAGGTTGAGTTGTTTTTATCGTTGTGCATCGCTCTGAGGGCGATGATCAGTGCGTACTGTATCAGTAACTCGACCGCGGCAGCCCCTTATACGGCCATGCGGCGGACGCTTTGGGGCGGGTGTCCCAGCAGGCGGACGAAGGCGCGGCGCATGCGTTCGGGATCGACGAAACCGACCGACTGCGCGATGCGTTCTATGGGTTCGCTGCCCTGCGCCACGCGGGGGCGCGCGATTTCAACCCGCAGGCGCTCCACCGCCTTGGCCGGGGTCTCGCCCGTTTCCGCCAGGAAGGCGCGACCGAACTGGCGCGGACTCAGACAGGCCACCGCCGCCAGTCGCTCGGTGGACAAGGTTTCGTCCAGATGCTCACGCATATAGGCCAGCACCGTGCGGATGCGGTCCGACTCCGGTTCCATGCTGGCCATGGCCGAGAATTGGGATTGCCCACCCGGGCGGCGGTAATAGACCACCAGCATCCTGGCCGTCTGCTGCGCGATGTCGGCACCGACGTCGTCCTCGATCATGGCCAGCGCAAGGTCGATGCCGGCGGTAATGCCGGCCGACGTCCAGATATGGCCGTCGCGCGTGTAGATACGGTCGCCATCCACCCTGACCTGCGGGAACATGCGCTGCAAGCGCAACGCATGCAGCCAGTGCGTGGTCGCGGGCCGGCCGTCCAGCAGGCCCGTGGCGGCCAGGATGAAGGCGCCGGTGCAGACGCTGGCGATGCGCCGGGTGCCTCGCGTCGCGGAGCGGGCCAGGCATTGAGCAATCGCCGGTAGCTGGACCGGATCGCGCGAGCCTTCCCCGCCCATCACGATCAGGGTGTCGTAGGACGACTGACGGATCTTGCGGGTCGCGACTTCCACCCCCGCGGTGCTGACGACGTTGCCGCCGTCGACGGACACGACGTGGCAACGATAGATGCCGCCACCCGCCATGCGGTCGGCGCTGTCGAAGGCGGACAAGGGACCGCTCAGGTCCTGAATCTGGAATCCTGGGTAGACCAGGAAGGCGATATCGCGGGCTTGTCCTTGCGCGCGTTTTGCTTGCCGCTGGGTATTGGTCGCTGCCATAGCCTGGCCCAAATGCCAGATATTGCCCGAAAAGCAGATTGACGCAAAGGACATGCATCCCTCGAATACCGCCATTAGCGCCTGGTGTCGTGAAACGAGGGATCTTTGTCCTTTCGCCACGCGCCCGGTTTGCCGAGAATGCCCTCCATCCAGCATTTGAGTATCAGGCAGGAGCGCCAGTTATGAATCCCACTATTTCCGCCACCCCGCTTCCCATGCGCCGAGGCTACCCATGAACTTTCCGCGGACTGACCCGGCAGCCTCCGGCGAACCCGCCGGCAACCGCCGCAACGCCACGGTGCTGGCGCTTGCCCAAGGCCTGTTCACCGCGTCCATCGCGGTCGACCTGACGCTGACCGGGCTGACCGGCTACCAGCTGGCGCCGGACAAATCGTTGGCCACCCTGCCCTTTGCCTTGATTACCGTCGCGGCCGCCGTCGTCACCCTGTTCGCGTCGCTGCTGATGCAGCGCGTGGGCCGTCGCTGGGGCTTCGTCATCGGGGCGCTGACCTGCGGGATCGGCGGGCTGATTTCCGTATGGGCGGTGATCCACGAAGACTTCTGGCTGTTCTGCCTGGGCACCGCCGGCGTCGGCGTGTTCCAGGCCTTCGCGCAATACTACCGGCTGGCCGCCGCCGACGCCGTGGCGGAATCCCAAAAAGCGCGCGTCATATCGCTGGTCATGACGGGCGGCGTGATCGCTGCCATCCTGGGCCCGGCCCTGGCGGCGTGGAGCCGCGATCTGATGCCTACCGTGTTCGCCGGATCCTATTTGATGGTGGCCCTGCTCGGTTTCCTGTCGGCTCTATTACTTGGGATCGGCTACCGCGATATTCCGCTGGCAGTAGTCCCAAAACATGAGGCGGAGCTTCCACAGCGGCCTGTCGCCACCGTGCTGCGCCAACCCATCTCGCTGGCCGCCCTGGCCAATAATGCCATCGGCGGCGTCGTCATGATGTTCACGATGACGGCCGCGCCGCTGGCCGCGGTGGCCTGCCATCACACGATCGACGACGGCGCCAACATCATCCAGTGGCATCTGGTGGGCATGTATGCGCCCTCCTTCTTCGCCGGGCGCCTGATCAAGCGCTTCGGCCTGCCGGCCGTGCTGTTTGCCGGAATGGCGCTTAGCGCACTATGCGGGATCGTCGCCGTGGCATCGACGTCGTTGCCGTCCTTTTATGTGGCCTTGCTATGCCTTGGAATAGGATGGAACTTCATGTACGTGGGCGGCACTACCCTGCTGGCCTCGTCGCACCGGCCGTCCGAGCGCGCCCGGGTACAGGGCACGGCCGAGTTGATCCGCTATATCCTGACTGCCGCGGCCACGCTGGGCGCGGGCCCGGTCTTCGAGCACTTCGGCTGGACCAATCTGAACCTGATCACCTTCCCCATGCTGATCCTGGCCGCCGCGCTGACCCTGCTGTGGGTCCGCGCTGACCGGCGTGCCAAGGCCATGCCCGCGAACGTGGTAAGTTCCTCGCAATGAAAGACACGCCATCCTCTCCGTTGCCCGCTCTGGTCGAACGCCTTGCCCTGCCCGGCGAGTCGCTCGAAAGCCTGGGCGCCAGCGACGCTTCCATACGCGCGCTGCTGCGCGAAGGAAGCGCGGAGAATACGATGGCGTCCTATCGCTCGGCCATCCAGTACTGGGCAGCGTGGCATCAACTGCGCCTGACGCGGCCCTTGATCCTGCCCGTCCCGGTCGGTACCGTGCTGCAGTTCATCGCCGACCATGTCGAGCACATGGAAGGCTCCGCGCTGGTCCACGACTTGCCGACCGACATCGACGCGGCGCTGGTCGCCGCCAAGGTCAAGCGGCGGGCTGGCCCCTTCAAGCTGGCCACCGTCCGCCACAGATTGGCCGTGCTGTCGGAAGCGCATGAAGCGCGCTCCCTGCCTAATCCCTGCCGCAGCCGCGCCGTGCAGACTGTGCTGGAACGCACCCGCAGCGCCTACGCCAAGCGCGGCGTACGGACGGGCCGCAAGGACGCCCTGACGCGCGAGCCGCTGGAACAGTTGCTGGCCACCTGCGATGAATCGCTGGCCGGCCTGCGCGACCGCGCCCTGTTGTTGTTCGCCTGGGCCAGCGGCGGCCGCCGCCGGTCTGAAGTGGTGCGGGCAACGATGGAGAACACCCGACGCGTGGCCGAGGGGTACCTGTACACCCTCACCCAATCCAAGACGAATCAGGAAGGCGTCGCACGCGCCGACAGCCACAAACCCGTGGTGGGCCGCGCCGCCCAGGCGCTCGATGCCTGGCTGGCCGCTGCCGGCATCACCACAGGACCATTGTTCCGGCGAGTGCGCCGCGGCGGCGTCATCGGCGAGGGCTTGAGCGCCGAAGCCGTTCGCAAGATCGTGCAGGCCCGCGCGACCCAGGCCGGGCTGGAGGGCGACTACGCGGCGCACAGCCTGCGCTCCGGCTTCATCACCGAGGCAGGCCGCCAGGGCCTGCCTCTGGGTGAAACCATGGCGATGAGCAATCACGCCAGCGTGGCCAGTGTGATCGGTTATCACCGCGCCGGCGAAGCACTGACTTCGCGCGGCGGCCGTCTGCTGGATACGGAACCGTAATCACTTCGGCGGGGCGCCGTAGCCCCCGCCGCCCGCGCTTTCCATGACGACCCGGTCACCCGGCTTGAGGATTCGCTGTTCCGTCGGATCGATTTCCTGGCCATTGACCATCAGACGTCCACGCCCGCCGGGGTCACCGCCATTCAATCCCGGTGGTGGAAACTTCAAGCGGGTCATCAGGAAGGACGTGGCCACGCTGGATGCCTCGGGCGTGATTTCGAATTCGAAGCTCAAGCCGTCTCCGCCCCGGTGCTCGCCGGCCCCGCCACTGCCGCGCCGGATCTCACGCTTGTGGACGACGATGGGGGCCAGGGCCTCCATCATCTCCACGGGCGTGTTGCCCAGATTGGCGGGAAAAGAGATCGCGGAGAAGCCGTCGCGCGCGGCCGTCGCGCCCTGCCCGCCGTTGATGAAGTTCACCACATTGAAGGGCCGATCGCGATATTGGCCGAACATGGTCACTGACGAATTGGCCGAGCCAGCCGCCCAGACCCGATCCGGCAATATCTTGGCCAAGGCCAGGAAGATGGCCGGCGACAACATGTGGCCGATCGCGCCTCGCCCCCCGGAAGCAGCGGGATACGTCGGGTTCAGGATGGAACCCAAGGGTGCGTCCGTCGTGATGGGCAGGAAGCCGCCCTCGTTATTCGGGACTTCCGGGCATAACAAGGCCTTGATCGGATAGGCCGAATAGGCAAACGCATAGATCGGGACCACGTTGACCGCGCGCGGCTGCTGCGGGCTGGAGCCGGTGTAGTCGATGGCGATGGTGTCACCCGCCACGGTCAGCTTGCAGCAGATGCGTATCGGCTCCTCGAAACCGTCATGCAGGACCTCGGATTCATAGACGCCATCGGGCAAGGCGGCGATGGCCTCGCGCATTGCGGTCTCCGAGCGTTGGCGTATGGCCGCGCCCAAGGCATCAAGGTCCACGCGCTCGAGCAGGGGTAGCAGACGTTCCTCCATCATGCGGCAGCCGCTGACCTGCGCCCAGATGTCGCCCAGGCCTTGCTCCGGCACCCGGATGTTCTGGCGGATCATGTCGACCAGCGTCTCGTTGACCTTGCCCTGCTCCATCAACTTGAGCATGGGCACCTGCAGGCCTTCCTCGTAGATATCCCGATTGGCGTTGCTGCGCAGGCGGCCGCCGATATCTGGAAGATGGGACACCAGGGCCGCGAATGCCACCAGGCGGCCGCGGAAGAAGATCGGCATGACGGTGGTGATGTCGTGGATGTGGCCGGTGCCCATCCAGGGATCGTTGGTCACCAGCACGTCACCGGGCCGCAAGGTGTTGGCCGGGTACTTCTTCAAGAAATGTTTTACCGTGGCCGGCAGGCTGCCGATAAAAGACGGGATGCTCATGGTCGACTGGGCCAGCGAGCGGCCCTGCGCGTCGGTCAGCACCACGGCGAAGTCATTGGCGTCGCGCACCAGCGTGGAAAAGCAGGTGCGCACGAAGGCCGTAGACGCCTCGTCCACGATGCTGATCAGACGGCGCCACAATATCTCCAGCTCGATGGGGTCGAACTGCGACGCCACCGGGGGATGCGACGCTGCGCCGCCAGGGTTCGCTACGTTCTGCATTATTCGAACTCCTTGATGGTCACGGAAACAGTCAGGTCAGGCAGGATGTCGACATCGGCGGCGAAGGGTACGACCAAGGTCGACTCCCTTTCCTCCAGCACCAACGGTCCCTGCAAATGCGTCCCCGGCGGCAAGGCGTAGCGCTCGTAGACATTGACGGCGCCGAAGCCACGCTGCAAAGGCAGATAGATCTCGCGTTGCCGCGGAGCGATGCTGCCTCCCGCGCGCGTGTCGCCGAAGGTGAAGCTGCGCGCGTTCACCACCGACCGGCCCGTCAGGCGCCAGGTCAGCACTTGCGGCAAGGCGCCAGGCACCAGATGGCCGTAGAGTTCGCGGTAGCGCTGTTCGAACACCTGGCGCATGACATCGCTGCCGGCCTCCGCGCCGGCCTGCTGGAACACGCGCCAGTCCAGGGCCACCGGCACGTTGTCGCCCTGGCCGTAGTAGCGCATCTCGGCGCCTATGGTCCACGTCAGGCCGTCGACGTCGGCCCCCGACGCTTGCAGTTCGGACTGGGCATCCTCACGCAAGGCCGCCAGGCGCGCATTGATGTCGGCCCAGTCGATTTCCCCGAGCAGCGCGGGCTGTGACCAGCTGCGGTCGGCGCGCGCGGGCGCGGCGAGCATCCCCAGGCACGACCCGGCACCAGCCGCGATCGACGCGAGCAGCCGCGGGATGCGCAGCTTGCGCGCCACTTCCGCCGCGTGCACCGGCCCCGCGCCTCCCGTGGCGACGAAGGTGAAGTCGCGCGGATCATGGCCTTTTTCGGCGATATGGATGCGCGCGGCGCTGGCCATGTTCTCGTTGACCATGTCGTGGATGCCCCAAGCGACTTCCAGCGCCTCCATGCCCAGTTGATCCGCCAGACGCTGCATGGCGGCCATGGCCAGGTCCTTGCGCAGGCGCATCTCGCCGCCAAGGAAGTTGTCGGGGCTCAGGTAACCGAGCACCAGGTCCGCGTCAGTCACGGTGACTTCCGTGCCGCCGTTGCCGTAGCACGCCGGCCCTGGCACGGAACCCGACGATTCGGGGCCGATATTCAACAGACCCAGGCGGTTGACGTGCGCGATGGAGCCCCCGCCCGCGCCGATTTCGATCAGGTCGATGCTGGGAATCAGGATGGGCAAGCCGGACCCGCGCTTGAAGCGGTGGACGCGGGCGCATTCGAAGCTGTAGGCGATGGGCGGCTCACCCTCGGTCACCGCGCAGGCCTTGGCGGTGGTGCCCCCCATGTCGAAGGCCAGCACCTGGCGCAAGCCCTGCGTACGCGCAGTGTTCAAGGCCGACAACACACCCGCGGCCGGTCCCGACTCCAGCAGGAAGATCGGCGTGTGCGCCGCTGACTGCGCCGACGTGAAGCCCCCGCTGGACACCATGATGCGTAAGGCGATGCCCGGATGCACCGCATCGATACGCGCGCCCAGCTGGCGCAGGTAGTCCGCGACGATGGGCTTGACGTAGGCATTCGCCGCGACGGTGGACGTCCGTTCGAACTCCTTCAGTTCGCGCGCCATGTCCGAGGACAAGGACACTTCGACACCCGGCAAAGCTTGTTGCAGAAGCGCGCCGATCGCGCGTTCGTGTTCATCGTTGATATAGGAATGCAGCAAGGACACCGCCACCGATGGCACGTCCAGCGCGCGCACCGCCTGGACGATACGGTCCAATTCCTTTTGGGTCAGCGCGGTCAGCACCTGGCCCGCCGCGCCCAGGCGCTCGTCCGCCTGCACGCGCTTGTCGACGGCGATGAGCGGCTCCGGCAGGGCCAGTTCCAGGTCGTACAGGTCATAGCGCCACTCACGGCCGATATCCAGCGCGTCGCGCATGCCCTGCGTGGTCACCAGCGCGGTTTCCACGCCCTTGCGTTCGATCAGGGTGTTGGTGACCAGCGTGGTGCCGTGCACCACCTCGCCCAGCACATCACCCTTGACCCCGGCCTGCGACAACAAGCTTTCGATGACCGTGGACACGGCCACGCCCGGGTCGTCCGGCGTGGTCAGCGTCTTGCCGACCCAGATGCGGCCATCGGACTCACGGACGGCCACGCCGTCGGTGAACGTACCGCCGATATCGACGGCCACACGCAGCCCTTCTGCCGCGCTGCCATCGGATTGCTTAGATGAAGACTCCACGCTGCGCTCCCTCGTGCCTGAATGGAAAAAATGATAGGGGTCGGGATTTACATCCACAAATGAAAAATTCGGATTGATTCAGCGATGCGGCCTATATATGCTTGAGCCCATGTCCACGCTCATCACGCTGCGCCATCTACGCAGCTTCGTCGCGGTCGCCGACACGGGGTCCTTCACCCGCGCGGCGGAACGCCTGTTCCTGACGCAATCGTCGCTGAGTTCCACCATCCATCAGCTGGAGGAGGACGTCGGCGTCAAGCTGTTCGAACGCACCACGCGCAGCGTTACGCTGACGCCAGCCGCGCGCCATCTGCACCAGCAGGCCAAGACCTTGCTCCAGCAGTTCGACACGATGATCAGCGACCTGCGCGCGGTCGCCCTGCACCAGCATGGCCATCTGCGTATCGCCGCCGCGCCGTCCATCGTGGCGTGGCTGTTGATTCCCGCGCTGCCCCGCTTCCAGGCCGACTACCCCAACGTGACGCTGTCGGTGCGCGAAGCCGGATCGGCTGAGATCGAGCGCCGCGTGCGTGACGGCGACGTCGATTTCGGCATCACCAGCCGCCTGCTCGACTACGACGACCTCGACTACGTGCCGCTGCTGCGCGATCGCTACGGCATCGTCTGCAGCGCCGACCATCCGCTGGCGACACCAACTGAAGACGTCCACTGGTCGCAGGTTTCCGCGCACCAGGACGACCTGGTAGGCCTGGCTTCCGACACGCAGGTCGGCATCGTGCACCGACAGACCCTGCAGGACTTCAACGTGGCCGAACCGCGCGAGGAAGTGTCCAGTTCGACCTCGCTCTATCCCATGTTGCAGCTCGGCGGCCGGCTCTGCATCCTGCCGCGGCTGACGGCCATCACCCATCAATTGGAAAAGCTGCCGTTCCGCATGCTGCGCGACCCGGTGCTCTATCGGGAGCTGTTCCTGGTTTCACGCAGCCTGCGCTCGCTGTCGTCGACGGCGCAAGCCTTGCAGCAAGCGCTGATCGACACCTTGCGCGAGCGTGAGCTGCCGGCCGGCATCGCGCTGTCCACGACTTAGGCGCCGTTGCCCAGGGCGCGTATGTCCTCGCGGCGCCGCAGCCACCATGCGTAATCGTCGGGGAGCAGTCCCAGATAATCAGCAACGCCCAATTCACGGGCCGCCCGCACCGGCCAGTTCGGGTCCACCATCAACTCGCGCGCCAGCGCGATGAGGTCCGCCTGGCCGTCCTGCAATATGCGTTCGGCCTGCGCGGGCTCCGTGATCAGACCCACCGCGCAGGACGCGATACCGGCTTCCGTCCGCACGCGTTCGGCATACGGCACCTGGTAGCCGGGCACGCGCGGCACCACCGCCATGTTCAAGGGGCCGTTGATGCCGCCCGAGGAGCAGGTCACAAGGTCGACACCGCGCTCGCCCAAGGCGCGAGACAGGGCCACGGTGTCGTCCATATTCCAGGCCCCGCCGTCACCGTCGACGGCGGACACGCGGAAGAAGACGGGTTTGTCGGCAGGCCAGGCCTGCCGCACCGCTTCCGCGATCTCCAGGGCCAGGCGCATGCGGCCGGCCAGATCGCCACCCCAACCGTCCGTGCGCAGATTGGCCAGCGGCGACAGGAATTGATGGATCAGATAGCCGTGCGCGCCGTGCACCTCGCAGACGTCGTAGCCGGCATCCACGCTGCGCAGCGCGGCGGTACGCCAGGTCTGGATCATGGCGCGGATCTCGCTTTCGTCCAGCGCATGCGGCACCAGGGCACCGGGCTTGGCCGCCAGCTCGCTTGAAGACACCCCGCGCCATGGCGGCATGCCGTGCTTTGCGTCGTCATCGGTCAGCGGCCGGAAATTGGTCCAGGGTGGCGCGCAGGACGCCTTGCGCCCGGCGTGACCCAGCTGAATGCCCGTGGCGGCGCCAGCGGCGTGGATGAAATCATTGACGCGACGGGCCGCGGCGACATGGCGGTCGTTGTACATGCCGGCGCAGCCATAGGTCTTGCGTCCGCGTTCCTCGACGGCGGTTTCCTCGCAAAAGACCAGGCCGGCGCCGCCCATGGCGAACTTGCCCAGGTGCACCAGATGCCAGTCGGTAGCGGCGCCGTCTTGCGAGACATACTGGCACATGGGCGATACCACCACGCGGTTGCGCAGGGTCAGGCCGCGCAGCGTGTAGGGCGAAAACAGTCGTGGCAAGGGAGACGCGGCGGTATCGGGTACGGCGGCCATGGCGATGTTGGGTTTCCAATAAATGGGATGCGCGGCCCTGGATGGGGCTTGAATATCTGGGCCCTGAATGTCGACTCAGTCGTCCTACGGCAGCGTGATGTGCCGCTGTGCGATCAAGTCGCCCCACTTACGGCTTTCCTGGGCCGCGTATGCGACGTAGGCTTGCGGCGAGCCGGCGGTCAACTCATAGCCCTGAGCCGCCAGCTGCTTGGCGAGCTTGGGTTCCTTGAGGCTGTTGTTCAGGGCCACGTTCAGTTTCTGCACGATCGCGTCAGGGGTGCTGGCCGGCACGAACAAGCCGAAGGTGGTGAGCGACTCGAACCCCGGCACGCCGGACTCCGCCAGCGTGGGCACGTCCGGCAGCAAAGGGGCACGATTGGCGCCGCTGGTTCCCAGCGCGCGCAGCTTGCCGCTGTGGATCAAGGGCTCGGCCACGCTGATGTCGACGAAACCGACCTCGGTCTGTCCTCCCAGCAGCGCCTGCACGGCGGGCGCGCCGCCGCGATATGGGACATGCATCATGTTGATGCCCGTCGTGGACATCATCAGTTCCGTCGCCAGGTGGCTGGATCCGCCCACGCCGGACGACGCGTAATTGATCGCGCCGGGTTTGGCCTTGGCCGCCGCCACCAGGTCCGCGACCGTTTTATAGGGCGCCGTCGGCTGGACGCAGAGCACCTGCTGGTTGCCGCCTATCATTCCTATGGGCCGGATGTCCTTCTGCAGGTCGTACGGCAGTTCGCGGTAGAAATGGGGCGCGATGGCGAACGTGCTATTGGTGCCCAACAACAAGGTGTAGCCGTCGCCCGGGGCGCGCGCGACCTGCGCATAACCTATGGTTCCCGTGGCGCCCGGCTTGTTCTCGACCACGATGGCCGCGCCGCCCAGCTGCCGGCCCATGCCTTCGGCCAGCAGGCGTCCCAACATGTCGGTGGAACCGCCCACCGACCAGGGGATGATCATGCGTATCGGACGGGAAGGATAGTCGTCGGCATGGGCCGGACCGGCCCCGACCGAACCGGCCAGACAGAAAACCGCGGCGAGCAGCGCGCTCGCGGTTTGGCGTAGCGTACGCATGGATGGGGCCCCTTGTTTCTGGTTTGGAACCGCCGGTGTCATGCACTGGCGTGTTCTTTGCCTCAACTATCGCCGCGGGGCGAAAGGCCGCACAAATGAAAAAATCCAATGCTTTTATCGATACGCCTCAATAATCACGCGCTGGCCGCCGCGCTGCCGCAGCGCACCACGATATGCGCCGTTTTGGCGCGGCGCGGCACGATTGCGGGGCAGCATGGTCGCCGCGGTGTGGGTGGTGGGTCAGGACTTGCCGCCCGGCAGGACACTTCCCAAGACCTGGCGCGCCGTGTCGATCACAATATTGCCCTGCTCGGGATCGCCTTGCAGCAGCGCCTTGCCGAAGGCGCGCGCCTGCGTCATGGTGATGTGCGGGGGCAAGGGAGGCACGCTGGGGTCCGCCTTCACCTCGATGACCACGGGTCGGTCGGCATGCAAGGCGGCGTCCCAGGCGGCGCCCAGCATGTCATCCTGATCGACGTAGATGCCCTTCAGGCCGATCATCTCCGCGAAGGAGTGATACGGGATCGAAGGAATGTCCTGGGACGCAGAAAACTTGGGATCCCCATTGATGACTCTCTGCTCCCAGGTCACCTGGTTCAGGTCGCCATTATTCAGCACCATGCAGATCCAGCGCGGGTCGGCCCACTGTTCCCAATATTTGGCGACGGTAATCAACTCCGCCATATTGTTCATCTGCATCGCCCCGTCGCCGACGAGGGCGATGACCGGCCGGTCCCCATGCGCGAACTTGGCGGCGATCGCGTAAGGGACCGCGGCGCCCATGGACGCCAGGCCGCCGGACAAGGAGCACATCATGCCGCGCTGCACTTTCAGGTCGCGCGCATACCAATTGGCAACCGATCCCGAATCGCTGGTCACGATGGCGTTGGCGGGCGTGCGGGGGGACATTTCCCAGATCGCGCGCTGCGGGTTCACGCCCGCGCGGCCGGGCTCCAGGGCGCGCTTCTCCAACGTCTTCCACCACCGCCCGGTCCAGTGGGCGATATCGTCACGCCAGCGGGTATCGGTTTTCTGCTCCAGCAGCGGCAGCAGCTCGCGCAAGGTCTCGGCGCTATCACCTACCAGGCTGACTTCCATGGGATAGCGCAGGCTCAGCATATCGGCCTTGATATCGATCTGCACGCCACGGGCCGCGCCCTCTTTCGGCAGGAACTCCGCGTAGGGAAAGCCGGACCCTATCATCAGCAGCGTGTCGCAGGCTTCCATCATTTCGTAGCTGGGCTTGGTCCCCAGCAGACCGATGGAACCGGTCACCCAGGATTCATCATCGGGCAACACCGCCTTGCCCAGCAGCGCCTTTGCCACCCCGGCCCCCAGGCGATTCGCCACCTCGATGACTTCGTCGGTCGCGCCCAAGGCACCCGCGCCTACAAGAATCGCGACCTTCTTGCCGGCATTCAGGACGGCGGCTGCCTGCTCCAGGTCTTCCTTGTAAGGGACCAGCCGCGGCGCCTTGTAGCCCACGCCCGAATGCACCGTCCCGTGCTGGCGGCCGGGCGGCTCGTAATCCAATTCCTGCAGATCATTGGGCAGGATCAGCGCGGTGACCTTGCGCTCGGCCAAGGCGGTGCGCACGGCACGGTCGACCAGGTGGCGCACCTGGCCCGGCACCATGGCCTGCTGAACGAATGCGCCCGCCACATCCTTGAACATGGACACCAGGTCCAGCTCCTGTTGGTAGTGGCCACCCAGCGCGGCGCGCGCCTGCTGGCCCGCGATCGCCAGGACGGGTACATGGTCCATGCGAGCGTCATAGAGACCCGTCAACAAATGGGACGCGCCCGGTCCCGACGTGGCGATGCAGACACCCAGCTCACCCGTAAATTTTGCATGAGCACTGGCCATGAAGGCCGCCATCTCTTCATGGCGTGCCTGGACGAATTCGATCTTCCCCTCTGCGCGGCGCAAGGCGCCAAAGACCCCGTTGATACCATCTCCCGGATAGCCAAAAATGCGGCGCACGCCCCAGGCGTACAAGCGTTCAACCAAAAAATCGCCGACAGTAATGGCCATTTGGAACTCCCATAGATGAGCAGACGGGGGCGCGGACTGACGTCCGCGCGACAAGCCGGCTCCTCCGCAATCGCCGTTCCTCCGGGTTATTCCTGATTACCTCCTACCGACCTGCAGGATCACGCGGGCCAGCTTCAGCCTTCTACCTGCCACGTCTGCCACGTGGCGGGGCCAGCAGCCATCTCCTCGTCACTCAACAGGCAGGCGTCGAAGGAAGCACGCAGATCGGCTTCGTCCATTTCCATCCCGATGATCACGATTTCCTGGCGGGCATCGCCGACCTGGTCGTCCCAGTTCGCGCGTATGGAAGCCTGATACTCAGGATCCTGTGGCCACTCCTCCGGCGGCATGGCCGCCCACCAGTAGCCCGCCGGACCATGGCGCGCGACGGCGCCCGCCTGCGACCAAGAGCAGGCCACTTCCGGCTGCGAGGCCAGCCAGAAGTAGCCCTTCGAGCGCACCACGCCGGGCCATTCGCGCTGCGTGAATGCCTTGAAGCGGCGCGGATGGAAAGGCCGGCGGGCGCGATAGACGAAGCTGCGGATGCCGTATTCTTCCGTCTCGGGCACGTGTTCGCCCCGCATCTCGCGCAACCAGCCCGGCGCCTTGGACGCGTCTTCGAAATTGAACAGGCCCGTGTCCAGCACCCGGTCCAGGGGCACTTGCCCATGTTCGACCAACTCGATGCGTGCGCGGGAATTGAGCGTGCGCAAGATAGCCAGCAGACGAGCCCGTTCGGCGTCGTCAACCAGATCGAGTTTGTTGAGCACGATCACGTCGCAGAATTCGACCTGCTCGACCAACAGGTCCACCACGGTGCGCTCGTCCTCGTCCCCCAGCGACTCGCCCCGGGCTTCCAGGCTGTCCTGCGAACCGTAGTCACGCAGGAAATTGAAGGCATCGACGACGGTCACCATGGTATCCAGGCGAGCCGCATCGCTCAGGCTGCGGCCGTCCTCACCTTCGAAGGTAAAGGTCTCCGCCACCGGCAAGGGTTCTGAAATGCCGGTCGATTCGATCACCAGGTAGTCGAAGCGCCCTTCAGCGGCCAGGCGTCCTACTTCCACCAGCAGGTCCTCGCGCAAGGTGCAGCAGATACAGCCGTTGCTCATCTCGACCAGTTTCTCGTCGGTGCGGGACAGCTCCGCGCCGCCCCCACGCACCAGCGCCGCGTCGATATTGACCTCGGACATATCGTTGACGATGACAGCCACGCGGCGGCCCTCGCGATTATTCAGGATGTGATTGAGCAAGGTCGTCTTGCCGGCACCGAGAAATCCTGAGAGCACCGTGACAGGGAGTTTGCGCGGAGGGGGAGAGACAGTGGTGGTCATGTTCTACATCCTGGGAAATTTGTGTGATGTTATAACATATCATTAATCGAAGCTGTTTATGGTGATCCCTTGCTGGTTGGGATGGAGCTGTCGGCACCATGGACGTCGAACGCCGACACCACTGTGCGCACCCGCCCCGGGGGTAAATCCCGACAAAGGAAAATCCTATGCGCGCATAGAAAAGCGATATTTGCCCTGGCGCCGCCGTCTCCCTACGATGGAGCCCGCCAACGCGGCCTATCGTCATAAGAAACGCGTATGGCACGTCACTTCAAGGGAAATCGATGTTCAGCTTTTCGTTCCGTCCTCTGTCCAGCCAGCGCCGCAACACGCGCTCGACCGCGCCTCGCCACGCCGTCGTGGCCGCCGCCGCCCTGCTCGCCACCGCCCTTGCCCTGCCGGGCGCCCAGGCGGCCGACTTCCCCGACCACCCGATACGCCTGGTCGTGCCGCAATCCGCCGGCTCCGGCGGCGACGTCGTGGCACGCCTGTTGAGCGACAAGATCGGCAGCGTCCTGGGCGCATCCGTGGTGGTGGAAAACAAACCCGGCGCCAACGGCATCGTGGCCATGTCCTACGTGGCGAAAGCGCCCGCCGACGGCTACACCCTGCTCTTGCCCGGCGTGTCGCAGATGAGTTTCAACCCCAAGCTGTACAAGAACCTGCCCTACGATGCGGACAAGGACTACACCTATGTCGCGCCGGTGGTCGACACGCCCTTCGTGCTGGTCGCGGGCAAGAACAGCCCCTACAAGACCTTGCCGCAGTTGATCGCGGCCGCCAAGGCGGCGCCCAGCTCGATCACCTTCGCCAGCGCGGGCGCCGGCAACTCAACGCACCTGTCGACGGAACTGATCGCCAGCGGCGCCGGCATCAAGCTCAAGCACATTCCGTACAAGGGCTCGGGTCCCGCACTGAACGCGGTGATCGGTGGCCAGGTCGACCTGATGACCAGCGTGCTGGGTTCGGCCCTGCCGCAGATCCAGGGTGGCAACGTCGTCCCGCTGGCCGTCCTGGCCGATCAGCGCGCCAGCGACCTGCCCAACGTGCCCACGGTGAAAGAAGCCGGCCTGAATGTCCCGCCCATGCCCGGCTGGTTCGCCATCGTCGGCCCCGCCGGCATGGACAAGGCCGTGGTCGGCAAGCTGAACGCCGCCATTCAAGCGGCCATCGCGGATCCCGCCATCAACAAGAAGCTGAAGGATCTGTACTTCGTGCCCCTGCAGGGCACCGCCGAACAGATCCGCGCGCGCGCCGACCAGGACGCCCAGTTCTGGGGCGACTTCATCGCCAAGAACGGCATTCAGGTCGACTGACGCACCGGCAGGGGGCGCTCCCCCTGCCAATGCACGCCCGTCCAGCGGCCATCGGCGACCAATTCGGCGGCAACGTCGATAAGGGTCTGATGGATGTGCGTGCAGGCCACGCTTTTTTCCGTCGACAAGGACATGCACACCGAGACCCGGCGACGGAAATCCGTGCTGGCAATACGCGTGGCGACGACATTCTCGGAGTTCGCCTCCGGCCCCACCAGCGCTGACGAAGGCAGCACGGTCCAGCCCTTGCCGGCCCGCACCAGCGTCAGCAACACCGACACCGCGCTGGTTTCCGCGACCAGGCGCACGGGCAGATCCTCTTCAGCGAACGTCCGCGCTGTCAGCACGCGGATGGAATTCGGGAAACTGGGCAGCACCAAGGGCAGCTCTGACATCTGCCGCAAGGTGACGGCATCCAGCCCCAGCGACGGGCCGACCACGAACAGATCTTCAGTCAACAAGGGCGTGATCGTCATGCGCGCCGGCTGCGGCCGCGCGTCCATCGCCACCGACAGGTCCAGCCTGTGCATGGACACCGCGGTCGCCAGGTCGCTGCTGCTGCCTTCCACCACTTCCAGCACCACTTCCGGACAACGTTCGGCCACGGCCTCGATCAGGGGCAAGGCCAGTATGCGGGACGTGCTGGTGGGAAAGCCGACTTTGACGTGACCCGTCGGGATGTCGCGGCCATGCTTGAGCGCCGACTTGGCCTCGTCGGCCTGGCGCAGCATGATCTTGGCATGGCGGTACAGCAGCTTGCCGGCTTCAGTCGCCCGCACGCCGCCAGGACCACGCAGCAGCAGCGCGGTTTCCAGTTCCTTTTCAAGATTGGCCACGTGCTGGCTGAGGGAGGGCTGCGCGATATGCAGGGTCTCCGCAGCGGCGGTAATGCTTTCAAGTTCGACGATGCGGACAAAATACTTGAGCTGGCGCAGGTCCATCGGAAAATCCTATTCTTCCGCTGTGATGTTAGCGAAATTCGGGATAGTGCTGCTAATCGCCGGCAAGAATTCGCCTAGGTGTAATCCCCTAATTTCAGCACCGCTCAAGCGTTCTTGGGACGGCATCGCATTTACCTATGGCGATATCCATATCAAATATTGGCAGGAAGCCTTGGGGCTCTCTAAGATAGCCGGCGATATTCCCTGCTTATCCCAAGGATCGCCATGCCGCCCGCCGTATCCCCCGCAGTGCCCCCCGCCTCGCCTGACCAATACCTCAAGAACGAAGCCCAAGCCTGGTCGGTGCCTCCGCAAGCCTATGCGCAAGCCCGGCCCGTTGATTACGTCGTGCCGGAGCCCACGTCGCGTTACCTGACCATGCGCGATGGCTGTCGCCTGGCGATCGATGTCTATATTCCCAAGGCCGCCGATGGCAAGACGGCGGCAGCGCGTTTTCCCACGATCACGCTGTTCACGCCCTACTACCGCCGCTTCAACCTGAAGGCGGGCGGCACCGGCGAACGTGCGCCAAACACCGCCAAACTGCGCGACTACTTCGTGCCGCGCGGCTATGCGGTGGTGGTGATCGACGTGCGCGGCACGGGCGCCAGCTTCGGCACCCGCGACAGCTTCCGTTCCCCGCGTGAACGCGACGACAGCTACGAAGTGGTCGACTGGATCGTCGCCCAACCCTGGTCGACAGGTGTGGTCGGCGCCACGGGCATCTCCTACCTGGGCGCCGCCTCGGACTTCCTGGCCGCCACGCGCCATCCCGCGCTGAAGGCCATCGCGCCGCTCTTCTCGGTGTGGGACACCTACACCGACAACTACTATCCGGGCGGCGTCCAGCTGAAGGCGCTGACGCAGAGCTACGACGACCTGATGGTGGCCCTGGACCACGACCGGCGCGAAATGCTGCACCGCTTCGTCTACTACGCCAATCCGGATTTCGCGGGTCCACAGCCTGTCGATGAAGATCCCGACGGCGCGCTGTTGAAAGATGCGGTGCACGAACACCTGGGCAACTTCCGCCAGACCGAGTTCATGCCGGAATTCCGCTTCCGCGAAGAAGCGCTGCCCTACGATCCCACTTTCAGTTCAGCCACGTTCAGTCCTTACAGCCTGGCGGCGCAGATCCCGGAAGATGTGGCGGTACTGTCGATATCTGGGTGGATGGACGGCGCCGGCTATATGAACAGCGCCATTTCCCGTTATTTGACGCTGGACAAGAATCCCCGTTACCTGATGCTGGGACCGTGGGATCACGGCGCGCGCATCGATGTATCGCCCTGGCGCCTGACGCAGATGGCCGAGGCCCCCTGGCTGGCCGAAACGCTGCGTTTCTTCGATCAATACCTGCTGGGGACCGAGACGGGCTTGCGCGACGAAGCGCCCATCCACTATTACGCGCTGCATGCCGAGCAGTGGCGCAGCGCCACCCAATGGCCCCCTTACGGCGACGACACTCCCACGCGCCTGCATCTGGCGCCCCAGGGCGCGCTGGCCGATGCCGCGGGCAAGGACACCACGCAGCAGGACTACCAGGTCGATTTCTCCCTGGGCACCGGCGCCGGCACGCGCTACGAGCGCATCGCGGCCATCAACAGCACCGAGTACTACCCGGATTGGCAAGGCCGCACCGATCTCATGGCCAGCTTCACGTCGGCGCCGCTGGCTGCGGCCGCCGAACTCGCCGGCCATGCGGTGATCGATCTTTGGGTCAGCAGCAATGAACCCGACGCCGCGGTCTACGTCTACCTGACGGAAATCGAGGCGGACGGCCGTGAGCGCTACGTGACCGAAGGCATGCTGCGCCTGTTGCACCGCAAGATCACGCCGTGCCCGAGCGGATACCGCACCACCTGGCCGTTCCGCAGCTTCCGGCGCGAGGACGCGGCGCCCCTGGTGCCGGGCCAATTCGAGCGTGTCGAGCTGGCCCTGCTGCCGACCGCATGGCGTTTCCCGGCCGGCAGCCGCATACGCGTGTCGATCGCCGGCCACGATGCAGACCATTGCGGGCAGGTGCCGCACGGCCGGCCGCCCCGCCTGACCTTGGGGACCGGCGGCGAACACGCGTCGTCCATCGTGCTGCCTTTGCGCAAGGCATAGGCCGATTCAGGCTGGCGAAAGCGGACAGGCGCGGGGCTTGGCTAGAATGGGGATCGATTCATTCGTTCCCCCTGCCACGGCCCCGCAACTGGCCAATAACGAGAACATCCATGAGACTCCGCTTATCGCCTCTCTATTTCTGTGTGGCACTGGCCTGCGCGCCGGCGCTGACCGCCGCCCAGATCAAGCCCGTCGAGCCGGCCGCCGGCAATGCCGAAAAGCCGAGCGCGAAGCCTGCTGAAAAGCCTGCGACCAAGGCCCCCGCCAAGCCCGTCCGCGACGAGTTCTTCTGGCTGGGCGAAATCAACAAGGCCACCGCCGTCATCAATACCGACGAAGGCCTGCTGGACAAGAGCATGGCGCCGCGCCTGGCCGCGGCCGTGCAGAAGGTCATCGATGACGGCAACCAGCCGGGCGGCAAGCGCCCGTCCACCGTGATCACCTTCGAGCCCCTGCTGATCAAGGCCGGTGGCCTGGACGTCACGCTGCTGCACGCCGGCCGCTCCAGCCAGGACATGCACGCCACCTACCGGTCGGCCATCCTGCGCGACAAGCTGCTGGAACTGGCCGACCAGCTGCATGCCACTTCCAAGACCCTGGTGGACCTGGCGGCCAAGCACGTCGACACCATCGTTCCGAACTACACCAACGGCGTGGCCGCCCAGCCCAACAGCTACGGCCACTATCTGCTGGGCTTCGCCGCCGCGCTGGAGCGCGACGCGCAGCGCATCCAGGAAACCTATGCCCGCGTCGACCGTTCGCCCATGGGCACGACGGTGCTCAACGGCACCAGCTGGCCGCTCAACCGCAAACGCATGGCCGACTATCTGGGCTACGCCAAGCTGGTCGACAACGCGTATGACGCCGCGCAGATCTCGTCCATGGACGAGCCGGTGGAAGTGTCATCCATCGTCACGGCCATTGGTTTGCACACCGGCAATTTCATTGAAGACATCATGACCCAGTACGCGCAGTCGCGTCCCTGGATCCTGCTGCAGGAAGGCGGCGGCAACACCTACGTGTCCAGCGCGATGCCGCAAAAGCGCAATCCTGGCCTGCTGAACTCCACCCGCAGCGATGCCTCGACCGCTCTGACGCTGGCCATGGGTCCCATCATTCAGACTCACAACATCACGCCCGGGATGCCGGATCCCAAGGAAGTCGACCAGAATTCCGCCATGGTCGACGCCGCCATCAAGGCTTTGAAGAAGTGGGACCGCGTTCTTAAAGCACTGGTCATCAATCCGGACCGAGCGCTGGAGGAATTGAACAGTGACTGGACCGCGTCCCAGGAACTGGCGGACCTGCTCATGCGCAAGTACAAGCTGCCCTTCCGCGAAGGCCATCACTTCGCCTCCGAGGTGGTCGAGTATGCCCGCCAGCATGACATCAAGCCTTTGGCCTTCCCTTATGCCGACGCCAAGCGCATCTACGCCGACGTCGTCAAAGGCAGCAAGTATCCGCAGGAACTGCCCATGAGCGAAGCGGAGTTCCGCGCATCGCTGGATCCGGTCGCCATCGTCAAGGCACGCGCCACGTCCGGCGGCCCGCAGCCGGCCGAGATGGAGCGCATGTTGAAGGAAGCGCGCGACAACCTGGCGCAACAGGACACCTGGATCAAGTCGCACCGCAGCCATATCGACGATGCCCTGGCGCGTTTGAACAAGGACTTCGATACCCTGGTGGCCCAGGGCGACAAAGCCACCCCGGCGAAGTAAGCCCGGACGCTAAGCCTCGTTTTCCCGGTAGTAAGGCAGTTTGGACATATGCCCGATGCCGGGATTGAGGCAATTGCACGGGTCCAGCCCCTGGTAGAACGCACGCAAGGCGGGCTTGGCGTCATAGAGATGGCCGACGTTGTGCTCCGCCGGATATTCCGCGCCGCGTTCGTCCAGCAGCCGCCACATCTCGTGTTCAAGGGTCAGGCAATCCTGGCCCTTGTGCACGATGTAGTCCTGGTGGAACACGTGGCAGAAGAAGTGCGCGTAATAAAGCTTGATCGCGATGCGCGCTTCCATGTCGGCAGGCAGGCGTTCGATCCAGTCCTGGTCGTTGCGACGCAAGGCGATGTCCAGCGCCACGATGTCTTCGACCTGGTCGGGGTGCATGGCCCGGTAGCGCACGGCGGCGCCGGCGGCCGCGAAGCGGTGCAGAAAGGCCTTGCGCCCCTCGTCGTCGCTGCACAGGAAGAAAGCGCTGTCGCCCCCCGTGCAGTTGGCGCTCAGATAGGTCTCGATTTCCGCGACGCTGTCGGCCGACACCTTGAGCATCAAATGATGTTCGTAGCGCTGCCGGTACTCCTTCAAGCGCGCCGGCAGGTGGCTGGGGAACAGACGGCTGGCCGCCTGCATCAGGCGATCGGTCAGGTTACGCGGCAGAAAACCGAAGCGTTCGAAAAACGCATCGCAACGGCTCTTCATGCTGAACAAGGCCGGCAAGCGTTGCGTTCCCAGATGTTCGATCAGCAGGAACATATCCTTGCCATAGCGCTCGGCGATGTCGAAGGCATCGCGATGCATATATTCACCGGCGATAGGCAGTTTGGCGCAATGCTTCAGCATATGCCGGCGTATCCCGGTCAGCACGTCGGGGCGATTGGTGCCAACGTAGAACACCTTGGCGCCGGTTTCGCCGGGAAAGGTGTCCAGCCGTACGGCGAACACCATCAGTTTGCCGGCCGATCCGGAGGCCTCGTGCAGGCGTAGTGGGTCGGCGTTGTAGCGCGCCGGCGTGGCCGCGTCGATATCGCGCACATGGTCGCCGTAGCCTTGATCGGAAGCCGCGCCGGCATCGTGGCGAATCTCGGCGGCGGGCAGGTCGCCGCGGTCCAGGCGCGCCAGCAGCGCTTCCGGCGCGTCATCCGAAGCGATGCCAAGATGGTTCACCAGCGTCAGCTGGCCCGACGCATCGACTTGCGCGTATAAAGCCAGCTCCGTATAAGCGGGCCCACGGCGCACGAGCGAACCGCCGGAGTTATTGCAAATGCCGCCGATGACGGACGCCCCGATGCAGGACGAGCCGATCACCGAGTGCGGTTCGCGGCCCAGGGGCTTGAGCGTCTTTTCAAGCTGATCCAGCGTGGCGCCCGGCAGGCAGACGACCTGCCTGCCCTCTTCGATGACGTGCACGGCGCGCAGGCGTGTCGTGCTGATGATGACCACCGGCCGCCCGTAGGCATCGCCGTCAGGGGTGGAGCCTCCAGTCAGGCCGGTATTGGAAGCCTGGGCGATGACCGCCACGTCCGCCGCGACGCAGGCCTGCAGGGCTTGCCACAATTGCACCAGTGAGCCTGGCAGCAATACCGCCAGCGCGGCCCCTTCGCCAAAGCGGAAGCCGCGGCGGTAGCGTCGCGTAGCCGTGGCATGGGTCAGCACACGGGCGGCGCCGAGAATTCCGCGGCAGGTCTCGATCAAGCCCGCCCTGTCGGCCAAGGGCGTATGCACGGTGTCCTTCACTGCGTGTCCTTCACTACATGTCCTTCAATGCGTGTCTTATATGTTTTCTTGCATCAGCCCGCGCGCACCACGGACGGCTGGAAATGCCGGGGCGCCGCGCGCGGGGTCGTCTCCACCCGTTCAGCGTTCTGCTCACGCAGCGCGCCCTGCGAAAGATAACGCAGGCAGCACACGCGCAGAAAGGACGCAAAACTCATCGACATCTCGCCATGCCGCGCCAGCAATTCGTCATGCAGCTTGATGGCGAACTGATTGGTCGTCAGCCCTTCGCGCTCGGCGATTTCCTGCAGGACGTCCCAAAACAGGTTTTCCAGCCTGACAGTCGTCACCACGCCATGGATACGCAAGGAGCGGGTACGCGATTCATAAAGAATGGGATCGGTATTGACGTAGATCTTGCACATGCTTCACTCCTTTGAAGTGGCGTGCGGCGATTGCAATCATATGCCAGGACGGCGGTATCCGCGGCGCCGCGCCGCGGATACCATCCTTGGTGCGCCTAGATCGTCCGCTGCTTCATCTGCCCGGCGATGTAATCCGCCTGCCGAATCGCCAGCGTGACGATGGTCAGCGTGGGATTCTCCGCCGCGCCCGTGGTGAACTGGCTGCCGTCCGAAATGAACAGGTTGGGAATGTCATGCGCCTGGCCATACTGGTTGACCACGCCGTCTTCCGGCCGGGCGCTCATCCGCGCGGTGCCCAAGTTGTGCGTGGACGGATACGGTGGCACGCGGTAGACATCGACGGCATCCACGGCCTTGTAGAGCGCCTCGGACTGCTTGAAAGCATGTTCCCGCATCGCATTGTCGTTGGCATGATCATCGAAATGGACATTGGCCACCGGCAGCCCGTACTGGTCCTTCAGCTCGCTGTCCAGGGTCACCCGATTGTCGGCGCGCGGCATGTCTTCGCCGACGATCCACAGGCCGGCCGTGTAGGCATACTGGTCCATGGCATGGGCGAATTCCGCGCCCCATGCGCCGGGCTTGAGAAACGCCGCATAGAACGGCAGGCCCAGCGAGATGGTCTCCAGATGGTAGCCGCCGGCAAAGCCGCGCTTGGGATCATGGCGGGCCTCGTCTTCCACGATGCCGGCCATCACCGTGCCCTTGTACATGTCGACCTTGTCCTTGAAGGTCGCGTACACGGACCCCGTGGTGTGCCGCATATAGTTGCGCCCCACCTGGTCCGAGCTGTTGGCCAGGCCGCGCGAGAACTTGCCCGACTGCGAATTGAGCAGCAGGCGCGGCGTTTCGATGGAATTGCCCGCCACCGCCACGATCCGCGCCTTCTGCTTCTGCAACTTGCCCTGGGCGTCGTAATAGACCACGGCGTTGGCGCGGCCGCGCTCGTCGTGTTCGATACGCGCCACATGCGCCTCGGTGCGCAGCTCCGCATGTCCGGTGACGATGGCGCGCGGTAGTTCCGTATACAGCGTGGACCACTTCGCGCCGAATCTACAGCCCTGGAAACAGAAACCACGCTGGTAGCAATGCGGCCTGTCGTCCTGCGGCACGCTGTTGATGGCCATATGCCCCGTGTTCACGTGCTTGTAGCCGATCTTGGTGGCGCCGGCGTGGAAGATCTTGAAGTTGTTATTGCCCGGCAGCCCGGGCGCGCCGTTGGTGCGGGTCACGCCCAGCTTCTTTTCCGCCCGCGCGTAGTAAGGGTCCAGATCCTCGCGCGTCAGCGGCCAGTCCATCAGCGTGGCGCCGGCAACGTCGCCATAGGTGCTGCGCGCCTTGAATTCATAGGGCTGGATGCGCAGGCTGGCGCCGGCCCAGTGCACCGACGTTCCGCCGACGGCCTTGCAGATCCAGGCGGGCAAATTGGGAAAGTCCGTCGCCAATTGATAAGACCCGGAGGACCGGCGCTTGTCCAGCCAGGCCAGTTGTTGGAATGATCCCCATTCATCCGTCAGGAAATCGGCGCGCGTATGCAGCTTGCCGGCCTCCAGGATGACCACGTTCACGCCCTGTTGGGCCAACTCATTGGCCAGGGTGCCTCCACCCGCGCCCGATCCGATAATCACGACGACCTGGTCATCGTCCAGCGCGAAGGTCTTGCCCTGCTGGCCTTGCAAATCGCTCTCTGACATGTCTGTTCTCCTGGAGCTTAGTTGGCGGGAACCGGACCGCTGTCCTGCAAGGGGGGATCCGGCAGCCAGGCCAGCGCGTTGAAGCCTGTCAGCAGGTAGCCGCCGTCCCCGGCGTTCGCGCCATAGCCGAAATGCGCATACGCCAAGGGGTTGGCGTACAAGGCCACCACCGCGGTCGAACGCACCGTCTGGAAGAACGGCTCCTTGGCCAAGGCCACGAGGTCGCGATCCTGGTCCGCGGTCGACCGCTTGAGCCAATTGCCTTGCGCCATGTCGTCCAGCTTCTTCACGCCGCCGGCCAGCTGCGCCTGCAGCGCGCCATCCGCGGCTGCCTTGCCGTCCAGGTCCTTGACCACCAGCGCGTAGACCGCGTCATCCAGGGTCGCGTGCGGGTAGATGCGCTTGGTCAGCGCCAAAAGCACGTCGCCTTGATGGGTGTCGAGGCGCTTCAGTTCAAGGGCCCAGGCCCGGCTGGGCGCGAAGGCGGCCAGCGTGGAGGAAAGCGCCAGCGTGCCGAACAGCACGCCCGTGCCCTTGAGCCATTCCCGCCGGGTCAGCGGAACGCGCAAGGCCGCGCCGACCTTGTCCGGGTCCGCGGCGACGGCGAGCGCAATCGTCGTTGTTTTCATGTTTGTCTCCTTCCCTACCGGGTGATACCCCGGATTCGTGGATGTTGTAGTAAGCAGCGTGGCGCCGGGCTGACCGACGCGCCGCTACTGGTAATGCCCGTGCCGTTCCAGCACCTCCACCTTGTAGCCATCCGGATCGAGGATGAAGAAATAGCGCGCCAGCAGCGCACCATCGTCGCCGTGGAATTCGCGCAGATCGTTGGGGGTATGGCCCGCGCCCAGCAGACGCTCGCGCTCCTGTTTCGCGTCGTCCACCACGAAGGCCACGTGACCGTAACCGTCGCCATGCGTATAGGGTTCCGCCCGGCCCTTGTTCCAGGTCAGTTCGATTTCCGCCTCGCTCTCCGCATTGCGTAGATAGACCAGGGTGAAATCGTCGAAATCCAGCCTGTGACTGGTCTTGAAACCGAAAACCGTGTCATAGAAGGCAAGCGACTTTTCCAGGTCGCGCACGCGGATCATGGTGTGTATGAGCTTCGCCATGCTCGCCGCCCCTCAATGGGTGATGCGCGTGCCCAGCAGCGCGAGGAATTGCGCGATCCAGTTGCTGTGCGCCGTCCACGCCGGCGCCGTGACGAACTGGCCGTCGGTGATGGCATCGGGCCAGGCCAGTTCCACGTATTCAGCATGGGCCAGCTTCACCTCCGGCGCGCACGCCGGATAGGCGGAGATCTTTCTGCCTTCGATGACCCCGGCTGCGGCCAGCAACTGCGCGCCATGGCAGACCGCGGCGATGGGTTTGCCGGCCTTGGCGAATTCCCTTACCAGATCAAGCACGCGGGCATTCAGCCGCAGGTATTCGGGTGCGCGTCCGCCGGGAATCAGCACCGCGTCGTAATTGGCGCTGTCGACCGTGGCAAAGTCCGCGTTGAGCGTGAAGTTGTGGCCGCGCTTCTCGCTATAGGTCTGGTCGCCCTCGAAGTCATGGATGGCCGTGCGTATCTGGTCGCCCGATTTCTTGTCGGGCGTGACGACGTCCACGACATGGCCGACCGCGCCCAGTGCCTGGACCGGCACCATGAGTTCGTAGTCTTCGACATAGTCACCCGCTAACACCAATATCTTCTTGGCCATGGCTGTCTCCTTTATTCATGGAATTCATGGATGTGGCGGTGGATACGGCCACCGTGGAAAGAGTCTAGGCATGCCGCGCTGGCAACGGGTAATAGCAGGTTAAATTTGCCATTAAGGTTTTCACTAATCCGGACAGGCGAGAAACATGGCGTTAGTGCTATCCTCCCCCTACGTCCCCTGTCTTAAAATTTAGGACTGACATCCTGAAAACAAGGATTCGGTTCTAACCATATAGCTGGATACCCAAGTCATGAAGCACACTGCCGCCCTCGCCGGCGTAAAGGTCATCGAAATCTGCAACGTCGCCGCCGGGCCCTTCTGCGGCATGCTGCTGGCCGACATGGGCGCGGACGTGATCAAGATCGAGCATCCCGAAGGCGGTGACACCCTGCGTGCCTGGCCGCCCTTGAGCGAGGGCTATAGCGAGAACTTCGCATCGCTAAACCGCAACAAGCGCTCCGTCACCCTGAACTTGAAAGATCCCGCCGACGTGGCGCGCGCCCGCGCGCTGGCGGCCAGCGCTGACGTCCTGTTGGAAAACAACCGTCCCGGCGTCATGGCGCGCCTGGGGCTGGGCTATGAAGACCTGGCCAAGCTGAATCCGCGCCTGGTCTATTGCTCGATTTCCGCCTATGGCCAGTCCGGTCCGCGCGCGCAGGAAGGCGGCTTCGACCTGACCATCCAGGCCATGAGCGGCATCATGAGCGTGACCGGCGAGGCCGGCGGCGCGCCGGTCAAATGCGGCGTACCGGTAGCGGACTTCACCGCCGGTCTGTACGGCGCGTTCTCCATCACGGCGGCGCTGCGCGTGGCCGAGACCACGGGCCAGGGGACGCATCTGGACGTGCCCATGCTGGGCGTGACCATGGGGATCGCCGCCTTGCAGACATCCGAATATTTCGGCAGCGGCAAAGACCCGCAAAAACTCGGCTCGGCGCACCCACGCAACGCGCCCTACCAGGCCTTCCGCTGCCGCGACGGCTATTTCGGCATGGCGGCCGGCAACAATGCCCTGTGGAAGAGTGTTTGCGCCGTGGTCGGCCGGCCCGAGCTGTTCCAGGACGAACGCTTCCTGGACACCGGGCGGCGCGCGCGCAACCAGGTCGAACTGCGCGACCTGCTGGAAGCCATCTTTCTGCTGGAAGACGGCGCCACCTGGCTGACGCGCTTCCGCGAGGTCGGTGTTCCCTGCGCCCCCATCAATACCTATTCCCAAGTGCTGGAAGATCCCCAGGTCGAACATATGGGATGGGTGCAGGCGCTTGAATTGCCCAATGGCGTGCGCACGCGCACCTTTGGCGCGCCGGTGCGGATCGACGGCCAGACCCTGCCGATCCGCAGCGCGCCGCCGGCGCTGGGCGAACACAATACCGAAGTGCTCGGTGCGCCGGCCGGCAAGGAATCGGCGTGATGATAGCCAACATGCAGGACGCTGCCGTCAACCAGGACCTGGTCCAGGTCGAACACCGTGACCACGCCACCCTGATCACCTTGAATCGGCCGGAGAAGATGAATGCCTTGTCCGCCGCCCTGGTGGACGCCTTGAGCGCCGCGGTCGATGACGCCCATGAACGCCGCAGCGACCTGATCGTGCTGCGCGGCGCCGGCCGCAACTTCAGCGCCGGTTTCGACTTCGGCGGCTACGAAACGCAGAGCGAAGGCGATCTTCTGCTGCGCTTCGTGCGCATCGAACAACTGCTGCAAAAGGTGGCGACGTCGCCCGCGCTGACCCTGTCCCTGGCGCATGGCAAGAATTTCGGCGCGGGAGTCGACCTGTTTGGCGCCTGCGCGCTGCGCGTGGCCGCGCCCGCGTCGTCTTTCCGCATGCCCGGCCTGAAGTTCGGCCTGGTGCTGGGGACCCGGCGCTATGCCGCGATCGTCGGCACCCAGGTCGCCCGCGAGGTCCTGACGCAAACGCGCACCTTCGACGCCGACGAAGCCCTTCGGCACGGCTTCGTCACCGAGATCGCAGCCGGCGCCGATACGGACGCCTGCATCGCACGCGCCCTGGAAGCCGCCCTGGCCCTGACGCCGTCGGCACGCGCTCAATTGCAGCAGGCACTGGCGCCGACCACCCTGGACACCGATCTGGCCAGTCTGGTCCGCTCTGCCGCCGCGCCCGGCCTCAAAGAACGCATACGCGCGTATCTTGGTGCGTGATCTTTGTATCTCGTCCGAGCCGGCACGGGCCAAGCGCTGTGGTAAGTTAGCCCACCCAATATTCGGGAACTGACATGGACAAGACACTGCTCAAAGGACTGATGGTGCTGGAGGCCGTCACCGACGTCGACGCGCCCCCGCAAACCATCGATGCGCTGGCCGAGCGTGTCGGGCTGACCCGCAGCAACACACACCGCACCTTGCAGACGCTGATGCATGCCGGCTACGTGACCAAGAACGACGACGGCGGCGGCTATCGCGGCGGCATCCGGCTGTTCGAGCTGGCCGCCCGCCAGTTGGGCAAGCTGGACGTGCGGCGCCTGGCCACGCCGCAAATGCGTGAGCTGGCCGACAAGACCGGCGAGACCGTCCACCTCTCAGTGCTGGACGGCATGGACGTGGTCTACATCGACAAGATCGACAGCCCGCAGCCGATCCGCGCCTATTCCATGGTGGGCGGTCGCGCGCCCGCTTACGCGGTCGCGACCGGCAAAGCCCTGCTCGCCTTCCAGGCCGAGGGCTACCTGGACAGCCACGTCGCCAAGCTGGACAAACACACGTCGGCCACTCTGACGACGCTGCCGCGCCTGAAGGACGAATTGCGCAAGACGGTGCGTGCCGGCTACGCCATCAACCGCGGCGAGTGGCGCGATTCGGTGGGCGGCATCGCCGTCGCCATCTTCAACGCGCTTGACGAGCCGGTCGCCGCCATCGGCATCTCCGGCCCGCTGGACCGCTTCACGGCGGCCAAGGTCAAACAATGGGTGCCCGAGGTGCAGGCCAGCGCGCGCGCGGTCTCGGCCCTGATGGGCTATCAGGACGCGCTTGCGTAGCGCATCGGCCGCGCGGCAGGCGCCGGTTCAGGCAAACCGGCCATAGCCCCTCGTGGCCGCGTCCGCGTTGGCATAGCCCGAAATGAACTCCCGCGGCTGCCCGCTGGCCGCGTCATAAACATGCCGGGAAATGCGGCCGATGTTGCCGCCATAAGTGTGAATACTGATGGACACCTGGTCCGCACAGGCGTTACTGACCTTGTGGATGTCGCCTACCTCCGGCGACACGAATTCGATGTCGCCCGGGCGCAGCACCGCCTCTTCCTGTTTCTGCATTGGGCCGCCTGAGGCAAGCTCCCCCAAGGCATAACGCTCGCCGGTCTCCGCGCCGCGCAACATGGCTATCACGCCCCAGGTCATATGATCGTGGATAGGCGTGCTCTGACCGAGGCCCCACACGAAACTCACTACCGTGAAACGCTCATCCGGATCGCAGTACAGCAGATATTGCTGGTAGTACTGGGGATGCGGCACCGTGGCGGCTTGCGGCAGCCACTCGTCCGTGGCAACCAGGACGCGGGCGGCATCGCCCACCTCCTCCAACAAGAGGCGCTGCGTCCCTTCCCGCCCGACCGCATCGCTCACACGCTCGACAAAGGCGCGAAACGCGGGCTGGTCTTCCAAATTCTTCATGTCTCTCTCCAGGAGATGGCCGAGAGTCGACCTCGCGGCGAATCAAGAAATCCTATCATTTGGGAAACAATATTCAAAATATAAGCTTGGTCGCGCCAATTTCCCGAATGCCGTGTCCTAAATCTACGGGTCTACCCCTATAAACCAGGGTTATCCCTCATAAGCACCACAAATGGCGAAAATAAGAAATCAGAATTTTTCTTATACAGACCAGCGGCGTATAACGATTCCCGTCAACATATAAACCCGAATTCGAGAGAGAAACATGCGGGGAAATTCCACGAGCACCACGACCACGCACCAACCGGTACGCGCGTCGGCCGCCGCCTTCGTCGGCACCATGATCGAATGGTACGACTTCTACATCTACGCCACCGCGGCCGCCCTGGTCTTCGGCAAACTGTTTTTCCCGTCCGCAGACGGTTTCTACGGCACCCTGGCGTCCCTGGGGACGTTTGCCGTGGGCTTCTTCGCCCGGCCGCTGGGCGGCGCCCTGTTTGGCCACATCGGTGATCGCATCGGCCGCAAGAAGTCCCTGGTCATCACCATGCTGATGATGGGCCTGGTCACCATCTTTATCGGCCTGCTGCCGACCTATAACAGCATCGGAATCTGGGCGCCCGTGCTGCTGGTGCTGTTGCGCGTGGTCCAGGGCATCGCCGTGGGCGGTGAATGGGGCGGCGCGGTATTGATGGCGGGCGAGCATTCGCCCGACAAGAACAAGCGTGCCTTCTTCGCGTCCTTCGCGCAGTTGGGCAGCCCCGCCGGCCTGATCCTCTCGACCGTGATGTTCAAGATCATGACCGGCATGGGCGACGACGTCTTCCTGAGCTGGGGCTGGCGCGTGCCTTTCCTGTTCTCGGCCGTGCTGCTGGTGGTGGGTTTCACCATCCGCCTGAGCGTGAATGAATCGCCGGACTTCGTGGCGGAGCGGGAAGCCCAGTCCAAGCGCCAGCGCGCCGACAAGGCGCCCTTGCTGGAAGTGCTGACCGGCGCGCCTGGCCTGCTGGCCCTGGCGGTCGGCGCCAACGTGCTTGGCATTGCCGGCTTCTACTTCACCAACACGTTCATGATCGCGTACACCACGCAGTATCTGCACATGAGCCGCGCGGTGATCCTGGACTGCCTGCTGGTCGTATCCATCATGCAGTTCTGCATCACGCCCTTGTCGGCCTGGATCGCCTATCGCATCGGCAACATCCGTTTCCTGGCCGTCACTGCCTTCGTGTCGCTGTTCACGCCGTACGCGATGTTCACCCTGGTGGACAAGGGCACCTTGCCCGCCATCACCACCGGCGTGGGGATCGCGGTGCTGTTCATGAGCGCCTTCTATGCCGTGATCGCCGGCTACGTCAGCGACTGCTTCCCCACCCGCATCCGCTACACCGGCATTTCCATGGCCTATCAATTGTCGGGCGCCATCTTCGGCGGCCTGACCCCGCTGCTGGGCACCATCCTGGCGGAGAAATTCAAGGGCGACTGGCTGCCGCTCGCCCTCCTCTTCACGATCATCTCGCTGCTGTCGCTGGTATCGGTGCTGGGCCTGAACGCCAAGCGCCGGCAAGGCAGCGCCGCTTTGCAATTTGGGAGCAACCAGGCATGAAGGCTTATTTTCACGAAGACCAGAAACTGCATCATCCGCAGACCTATTTTTCGCGCGGCAAGATGCGCACGCCGCAAGAGATTCCCGCGCGTCTGGACGGCCTGGTCGGCGCGGCCCGCAAGCTGGGCTTTGACGTGCAGGCGCCCGCCGACCACGGCGCCGGCCCGATCTCCGCGGTGCATTCCCTGGACTACCTGCGCTTCCTGCAAGACGCGCATGCGATGTGGAAGCAGCTGCCCGACGATTGGGGCGACGAAGTCGTCTCCAACGTGTTCGTGCGTGATCGCAACGCCCTGCGCGGCGTGCTGGCCCAGGCCGCGCGCTACCTGGCCGACGGCAGTTGCCCGGTGGGTCCCAATACCTGGAAGTCGGCCTACTGGGCGGCCCAGTGCGCCATCGCCAGCGCTGAAGACCTGCTGGCCGGCCAACGCCAGTCCTATGCCTTGTGCCGCCCGCCCGGCCACCATGCCCGCCGCGACGCGGCCGGCGGCTTCTGCTATTTGAACAATGCCGCCATCGCCGCCCAGCATTTGCGCCAGAAGTTCGGCAAGGTAGCCATCCTGGATACCGACATGCACCATGGCCAGGGCATCCAGGAAATTTTCTACGAGCGCGACGACGTGCTGTACGTGTCCATCCACGGCGATCCCGAAAACTTCTATCCGGTGGTCACGGGCTTCGAGGACGAACGGGGTGCCGGCGCGGGCTATGGCTACAACGTCAACCTGCCGATGCCGCACGGCTCGCCGGAATCGGTGTTCTTCGACAAGCTGGAGCAGGCGCGCAAGGCGATCGAACTGTTCCAGCCTGACGCCCTGGTGCTGTCGCTGGGTTTCGATATTTTCGAGAAAGACCCGCAGGCGATGGTCGCTGTCAGCGAAGACGGTTTCGAAAAACTGGGACGAGTGGTTGGCGAGTTCAAGCTGCCGACCGCCGTCATTCAGGAAGGCGGCTACTATATCGAGGGGCTGGAATCCAATGCCAACCGGTTCTTCACCGGACTGGCCGCCGCTTGACCCCTGGTGACAGGGCGCGCGGGATGGATGATGGCCCGTATGGTTCCGCTACCAGTGAGCCGACGACCGACCTCCCGCGCGACTTCATGGCATCTTCTTCGAACCGTCCCGTCTCATCGCTGCCGCTGGTGCATGAGCGCATGGACTGGAATCTGCTCCGTACCTTCATGTTCGTGGTGCAGGAGCGCGGCATCGGACGCGCCGCCAGCGCGCTGCATTTGAGTCAGCCGGCGGTAAGCCAGGCGCTCAAGCGGCTGGAGGACGCGGTGGGCGGCATGCTGCTGCACCGGCGCAACGGCGAGTTCCGCCTGACCGGCCTGGGCGAAGAGATCTATGCCATCGCCCGCGACATGTACGGGACCATGGCGCGCATCGAGACCGCGGCCCTGCAGGACCAGGACACTGAAGAAGTCGCGGGCACCCTGCGCCTGCTGGTCATGAGCCGGGTGCAGAGCTCGGCCTACGACGACTTCCTGGCGCACTTTCATCGGCGCTATCCCCGCATCGAATTCCAGATCGACGTGCTGCAAAGCGCCGCGATCCTGGACGCCCTGACCAAGCGCGTGGCGGCCCTGGGCATCTGCCTGTGCCGCAAGCCGGTGGAGTCGCTGTACCGCCGGCTGTTCCTGCGCCATCGCTACGCGGTGGTCTGCGGCCGCCATCACCCGCTGTTTTCCAAGCGCCGGGTGGTGATCGACGATTTGCTGGACCAGAACTTCGTGGTGTTCGCCAGCGACCAAATCGGCGACACCTTGTCGCCCTTGACCATCTTTCGGGACCAGCGGGGCTTCACCGGCCGCGTCGTCGGCACATCGCCCCATATCGAGGAATTGCGGCGCCTGGTCGTGGCCGGCGTGGGACTGAGCTTCTTTCCCGAGCACCTGATCCGCCAGGACGTCCTGAGCGGCGAACTGCGCCGCCTGCCCCCGGAGGAAAGCGTCGCTGAAATCGACGTGTTCCTGACCTGGCACAAGCAGCGCAAGCTGAGCGCGCCGGAACAGGCTTTCCTGACGGCCTTCGAACACTTCCTCAATCGCACACCGCTGGAGTCGCGCGCGAACTGAGTCAGGCCATCCTGGCTCAGGACATCTGCGCGGGCGCCATCAGCCCCAGGCCGCCCACCACCGCCAGGACCACGGCACCAAGCACCAGTTCGGCCACCGTGTTGCGACGAATGCTCGCCAGGGCCAGCACGCGCGCCGTGCGCAGACGGCGTATCCAGCGATAGCGATTAACCACGGCCAGAGCGGTCATCGCCAGGGCCAGCGCGATTTTCAGCAACAGCCATTGCGTATAGGCGGCGCCCATGTCCAAGCCGGCCGGCGCGATGATCATCCACGCATTGAGCGTGCCGCTCGCCAGCAGCAAGGCCACCGCGACGTGCCCGGCGGTGGAGAAGCGCATCAAGGCACGTCCGGCCTGCGCGCGCGATTCAGGTTGTTCCCAGGCCCGTAGACAATGCAGGAACACCGGTAGCGCGCCCAGCCAGAAGCCCGCCGCCAGACAATGGATGAAGTCGACCGACGCATGCAGCACACCAGCCCCGCCCTCCTGCATGGCGGCATGACCGCTCAAACATAGCGGCGCCAGGGCCAGGCCGGCGATCGCGGCCTGCCACCCGGCGGAGACGCGGCGCTGCCCATCGGCCCGCGCGCCCGTCCACACCACCGCCAACAGCACCAGCACCGCCACCACGCGCAGCAGCCATGCCTGCCCATAGCGCGTCTGCCAGGCGACCGTGTTCAACATGGAGGCGTTCCACATTGCTTGCGGGTCCTCGGCGATGGACGCGGCCTGCAAAGGCAGCAGGAACAACACGGCTACCACGGTGACAACGGCCGCAACCCGCAATACACCTTGGAGGCGGGCTCGCGCCGATTCCGCCAGCGACGCCCGGCCCGTCAGTGCCAGCATGGCGCTGGCCCCGAACAACAGCAGGGAACCCGCGTAGGCGATGAAGCGTGTCGCGGCGAAGGCGGCGAAAAGCGCGGTCACGGTTTGACCGTGAACGTCCATTCGCCCTGCGTCTTGTGTCCATCCTTGGACAGCACATGCCACTTGGCGGTGTAGCTGCCCGCCGGCAAGGGCTTGGCAATGGGCAGTACCAGGGTCTTGTCGTCGCCCGGCGCCGGCGCGGCCTTGCTGCCATCCACGGACTTGCCGGCGGCATCGACGAGTGACAGCGACGAGAATGCCGGCTCCAGACCTTCCGTGAAGCTGGCCGTGACCTGCGTCAGCGCGACCTGCACCACGGCATCCTTGGCGGGATTGGATTGCTTCAAGTGTGCATGCGCGCTGGCGACGTGCGGCAGCACGGCAATCAGGCCTGCAGCCAAGGCGGTGAAGATACGGGACATCAGAGACTCCTGAATGATGGGAAAGCGTAAAGATAAAGCGCCATGCGCAAACAAAATGTGAAGCTGTGGCGCGCGCCGACACGTGTTGCGTCGCCGATGTCCAGACTACACGAAATCGATCCCGGGCCTGCTGCTTGCTGAGCAGTAGCTTATGCCGCGATCGCAGCGTCGTTCGCGGCTGGCGCGCAGGTCCCCCACCGGCGCGTCCATTCTTACAACGATCTGACCTGAAGAGCTCCATCATGATACGAACCCTGCTCGCAACACTGCTGATCCCCGCCTTCCTGCTGTCGGGTTGCGTCGTGGTGCCGGACCACGACCACGACCGTGACCGCCACGATCATCGCGACAACGACCGTCCCCCGCCGCCCCCTCCCCCCGGCGGCTACCGCTGATCTATCCCAGCCTTGATGCAGCCTGCGTGATCAACCCGGTCCGCAGGCTTTGCGCCGCCGCGCTCATGGCGCGGTCGCGCGGCCATACCAGCCCCAACGCGGGCTCCTCCACGTTCAACAAATGCCGCAGCGCCAGCCCCTGGCGCCGCGCGTAGTGCGCGCCCAGGCTCTCTACGATGGCCACGCCCAGACCCTCGGCCACCAGCGCGCAAGCCGCCGAAGACTGCCCCACTTCGATGATGGGCCGATAAGGCAGGCCGGCCGTCTCGAACGCCTGGCGCGTGGCAAGTCCCGCCGGCAAGGCCGTGCCCAGCACGATGGGCCCTGCGTCGGCCACCATCTTCAGCGACAAATTCTTGCGTCGCCCCCACGGATGATCGCGCGGCAACACCGCGTACAGGCTCAAAGGCGCCAGCACCTGGCTGGCCACGCGGTCGTCCGCCTCGGGCGAGCCGATCAAAATGCCGAGATCGATCCGATGGTCGACCGCCATCTCGATGATCTCCAATGCCGTACCGGCGCGCACGGTCAAGGCGACCGACGGATGCGCGCGCCGCATCTCGGCCAGGGCGGCCGGCAGCAGGCTGGAAGCCGCGATGGCCACGGCGCCCACGACCAGGCGCGCTTGCGCTCCCTGGCGGATATCGCCTGCCATGCGGTCGACCGCCTCGATGCCGGCCAGCGCGTTGAGCACGTCGGGGATGAGGGCGCGGCCCTGGCTGGTCAGGTGCAGCCGCCGATGCTCCCGGCTGAACAGGGAGAAGCCCAGGCGCACCTCCATGTCCCGCAGCAAGGCGCTGGCGGCGGGCTGTGTCATGCCCGCGGCTACCGCGGCGGCCGTCACGGTGCCGTGCTGGTACATGGCGCGCAACAGAGTCAGTTCACGGCGGCTGATCATACGAAAACCATATGGAAATAGTCAGACTATCTATTTGACCATATGGTTGCCGGCGGCAAGAATGCCAACCATACAAATGCCAGGACATCCGTCATTCATGCCCGCCAACACCATCGTTTCGGTCACCTGCATTCCCATGCGCCTGCCCTTCCATCACTGGAGCCCGCCGCCCCTGTTCGCCGGCCGGCCCCGCGACAAGCTGGATAGCGCCCTGGTGCGCGTGCAGACGGAAGACGGCACCATCGCCTGGGGCGAATCCTATTGCGTGGAAGCGCGCGCGTTGAAAGCGATATTCGAAACCCTGATCGAACCTTTGGCGCGCGGCAAGGATGGCGCTGACGAAACGCTGCTCCCCGCCATGCAAAGGACCCTGCACAACCTGGGACGGTCCGGTCCGGTGGTGCATGCCTTGGCGGGACTGGATATCGCCTTGTGGGACCTGCGTGCCAAACGGGCCGGCGTCCCACTCTATGAATTGCTGGGCGGCAAACGCCGCGACCGCGTACGCGTCTATGCGTCCCTGCTGCAGTATTACGGCGATGCCGACAAATTGGACTCGGTGACTACCCAGGCGCTGAACCAGGGCTATACCGAGATCAAGCTGCATGAGCGCACCGCCGACGCCCTGGCCGCCGTGCGGCGCGCCACCGGCCCCGGCGTCCCCATCATGGTCGATACTAACTGCGCCTGGCTGCCCGACGAAGCACCGGCCGCCATCGCCGCCATGGCGCCCTACGATCCCTTCTGGATCGAGGAGCCGATCTGGACGCCGGAGGATGACCGCGCCCTGGCCCGTTTGCAGGCGCGCTGCGGCATCCCCCTGGCCGTCGGTGAAAACGCCGCCAACGCCTTGGCCTTGGAACGCATGGCCGAGGATGGAGTGGTCCAGTACGTACAACCCAGCGTCATCAAGCTGGGCCTGACCGCCGCCTGGCGCATCGCCCAACGCTGCGACGACGGGCCCGCGACCTGCGCGCCGCAGGTCGCCTTCTTCGGCCCGGGCTATCTGGCCAGCCTGCATGTGATCGCCGCGCAGCGCAAGGAGGTTGCGCTGGAGCGACTCTATGTCGAGCTGGCTCACGTGCCATATGGCAAGAGCGTGCCCATCGAGAACGGCTGGGTGCGGATACCGGACACGCCGGGCCTGGGCGCCGATCCCGAGGCCGAACTGGCGGCGGGACACTATAGCGACTGATATAGCCACTGATACACCGATCGCAGATGGAACAGCGCCGCGACACGAACGGCGACTCAATAAACCTGGAGACATCATGAACACACAACGCCGCCATTTCATCGCCCGCGCCACCGGCTTGGGTATCGCCGCCGCGCTGCCCTGGGCAGCCCCCGCGCACGCGGCCGCCTATCCCGACAAGCCCGTGCGTTTCTACGTGCCCTATCCCCCGGGCGCCGCCACCGATACGCTGGGCCGCATGGCCGCGCAGGTCTATGGCCAGCAATTCAACCAGACCTTCGTCGTGGAGAATCGCGGCGGCGGCGGCACGACGATAGGCACGCGGGCTGTCGCCACGGCGGCACCTGACGGCTATTCGATCGGCATCGTCGACTCCACGTTCACCATCAACCCCGGCCTGCTGGGCGCGCGGCTTCCCTACGACACCTTGAAGGACTTCGCGCCCATTTCGCTGATGGCGACCGCGCCCTTCGTCATGGTCGTCAATCCCAACGTGCCGGCCAAGGACCTGGCCGCCTTCCTCGCCTTGGCCAAGGCGCAGCCGGGTACGCTGTCTTTCGGTTCGGCCGGCGTGGGCAGCGCGCCGCATCTGGCCGGCGAGCAGCTCAAGCAGGAGGCCGGGGTGCAACTGCTGCACGTGCCGTATCGGGGTGGCGGCACGGTTTTCACGGACCTGCTGGGCGGCCAGGTGTCGTTTGCCTTCGCCACCGTGCCCACCTTGCTCGAACACATCAAGGCGGGCCGCCTGCGCGCGCTGGCGGTGACCACCCCGCAACGGCTGCCGCAATTGCCCGACGTGCCGACGTTCCGCGAAGCGGGCCTGCCGGGGGTGGACACGACGCCGCTGTTCGGACTGGTGGCCCCGGCACATACGCCTGGCGATATCATCGAGCGCCTGTCCTCGACGCTGGCGCAGTCGGTCCGGCAAGGCGAACTGCATGCGAAGCTGACCGGATTGAGTTTCGATCCGGTAGGCAGCACGCCCGCGGAGTTCGACCAACGCATCCGGACGGAAGTGGCCAAATGGACGGCGGTGATCCAGAAAGGCGGCATCAAGGCGGAATAAGCCAGCGGGTCGTCCAGAGGGTACTATGCGTCAAAACGCGCGAGCCGGCATCGATCCGCTCGCCAGACGGAGACGCAAGTTTTGGCCGCCCTTCCCCAAGCGCAATCCTTTCCCACGTTCGAGACTTCCGACTTCTCGGGCGCGGGCACGTTCTATTTCGATCTGGTCCGCCTGCAGGACCGCGACGACATTCCCCGTGGTTTCCTGCACCGGCACAACTACTACCACCTGCTGTGGATGAGCCGCGCGCAAGGCACGCATCTGCTGGACTTCGAGCAATTCGAGGTGCGCGACCACGCGGTGTTCTTCCTGACGCCTGGCCAGGTGCATGCCTGGACCTCCAGCGTGGCCCCACGCGGCTACGTCCTGAATATCAGCACCGAGTTCTTCGCCCGCATGTTTCCGCGCGCGGATGACGTCGCCAAATTCCCCTTCTTCCATCTGACCCACGGCAGCCCCGCGCTGTACCTGACCCGCGAACAGCACGACAGCATGCTGCCGCTGCTGCAGCAGATCGAACAGGAAACGCTGGAACGCGAAACTGGCTGCTTCGACGTCGTTCGATCCTGCTTGTTGATTCTGCTGACCAAGTTACGGCGTCTATATCCTATGGACGAGCCGGAAGCCGAGGCAGGTTCATCCCATACCTTGACTCGCAGACTCAGCCTGTTGATCGAGGAGCGTTACCTGGAATTCAGGACCATGCGCCAATATGCCGACGCCCTGTGCGTCAGCGAACGGCAGCTCAACGATGCCGTCAAACGCACCGTGGGCCAGACCGCCGGCCAGCTGGTGCAGGCACGCATCGCGCTGGAAGCCAAACGCCTGCTCACCAATACGGGCACAGGCATCTCCGACATCGCCTTCCAGCTGAACTTCGAAGATCCAGCCTATTTCGCCCGCTTTTTCAAGAAGCACAGCGGCAGCACGCCGGGTGATTTTCGCCGTAAGTACAGTCATCCCATCGACTGACACCAGGCGGCCCAAAGCCAATTAATCCAATCGCGGCCGGTCCGCCAGCGACCGGGCCCGGCGTCCGCCGATTTCGTCTCGCTGCAAAAAAGTCCTGGCTTGGGGCCGATCTGTCCTAACGCCTTCTGTCTCGCCCTGCGTAGAGTCCAGTCCTAGTTCTCGCCACCTTACGGCGGGACCAGACGCGCCTGGGGACCAAGCGCGCAGACTTGAACGAGACAACAATGAAGAAGATGCTGAAGACCCTGGCGCGCGCCTGCGCCGGACTGACCCTGATCGTCGGCGCCAGCAGCGCGCACGCGGATTATCCTGAGCGCCCTTTGCGCGTCATCGTGCCCTTCGCACCCGGCGGCGCGACCGATGTCATCGCTCGCACCGTCGCGCAAGCCATGTCGACGCGCCTGGGCCAGGCCGTCGTGGTGGAAAACAAGGCCGGCGCCAACGGCAATATCGGCGCGGTCATGGCCGCGCGCGCGGAGCCGGACGGCTACACGCTGTTGATGGCGACGTCCAGCCATGCCATCAACGCCACGCTCTACCAAAAGCTGGACTACAGCCTGACCAAGGACTTCACGGCGCTGTCCAAGCTCGCGTCGGTACCGCTGCTGCTGGTCGTCCATCCTTCCGTGCCCGCCACCAACGTGACGGAGCTGGCCGCGTATGCCAAAGCCAGCGGCAGCCGGCTCAACTATGCGTCCGGCGGCACCGGCACCGCCGCCCATCTGGCCGGCGCGCAATTCAACACGCTGGTCGGCGCCAGCATGACGCACGTGCCCTACAAAGGCGGCGCCCAGGCGCTCAACGACCTGATGGGAGGCCAGGTGCAGATCATGTTCGCCAATCTGCCGGAAGTGCTGTCCCAGGTACAGGCGGGCCGCATCAAGCCGCTGGCGGTGACCGGCGACAAACGCCATGCCGCCCTGCCCAACGTCCCTGCCTTCTCCGAAACCCCTTATCCCGCCATGACCGCCCGGTCCTGGTTCGGCCTGTTCGCCCCGGCCGCCACGCCCAAGGCCATCGTCGACAAGCTGTCCAACGCGATCACGCAGAGCGTGGCCGATGCCGCCGTGCAGGAGAAGCTGCGCGGATTGGGCGCCGATCCCGTCGGCGACGGCCACGCCGCCTTCCAGAAATACGTCGAACAGGACGTGATCGGCTGGCGTGACCTGGTGCAGCAGTCAGGCGCCACGGCGGACTGACGCCACCCCCGCCCTTCATCAAGCGATTTCCATTCCAGAACCGCGCCATCGCCACACCGCAACACAAAGGAAGAAACACCATGCTTTACGACGTCCGCACCTACACCTGCCGCCCCGGCACCATCAAGAAGCATCTGGCGCTCTATGCCGAGCATGGCTACGAGATCCAGAGCCGTCACCTGGGCAAACCGCTGGCCTATATGCAGACGGAGACGGGCAATGTGAACAGCTACACCCACATCTGGGTCTACCGCGACGCGGCCGATCGCGAAGCGCGCAGGCAGGCACTGCAGAAGGATCCCGACTGGGCGTCCTACCTGGTCAAGAGTGCCGAAGCGGCTTATGTGGTGAACCAGGAAAACCGCCTGATGACGCCGGTGCCTTTCTTCAAACCTTGATCGTCCCGCGTCACTGAAAACAAAAGCCACCCGCCAAGGGGGAGAAGGAGACAACCATGTTCCAACAAATCTACGACCCAGTTGGCGGGTCGCTATTCCTGTCGTCGTTATGCGCGGCCCTGCCGCTGCTGACCATGTTCATCATGCTCGGCTGGTTGCGCGTCACGCCACATCTGGCCGCGCTGGCGTCGCTGGCGGTGTGCATCCTGGTGGCGCTGTTCGCGTATCGCATGCCCCTGGGCGCCACCTTGAACTCGGGCGTGTATGGCGCGGCGTTCAGCGTCCTGACCGTGCTGTGGATCATCGTCAACGCCATCTGGCTCTACAACCTGACCGTGAAGTCCGGCCATTTCGCCATCCTCAAGGACAGCTTCGCGATGATCAGCCCGGATCCGCGCATCCAGGCCATCCTGATTGCCTACAACTTCGGCGCCCTGATGGAAGCCCTGGCCGGCGCCGGCACGCCCATCGCGATTTCCGGCGCCATGCTGCTGGCGATCGGCATCCGCCCGATCAAGGCGGCGGTGCTGGCGCTCGTCGCCAATACCGCGCCCGTGGCCTTCGGCGCGCTGGCCGTGCCCATCACCACCCTGGCGCAGGTCACCAACATTCCCTTCGATCATCTGGGCGCCATCGTCGGCCACCAGACGCCGCTGGTCGCCGCGTTCGTGCCGCTGATCCTGGTCGGCCTGATGGACGGCAAGCGGGGCCTGGCGCAGGTCTGGCCCGCCGCCATCGTGTCCGGTGTCGGCTTCGGCGTAAGCCAATGGGCCAGCGCCACCTATATTTCCGTGGCCTTGGCCGACGTCATCGGGGCGCTGGGTTCGGCGGCGGCCTTGATCGTGTTCCTCAAGGTGTGGACCTGCCCGCGCGCCGATGCCATCGACGGCATGGTGCCCGGCGCCGTGAACAGCGTTCAGGCCGGCCACGGCCCGCTGTCGGCACCGCATGCCCAGCCGCATAGCGTCGGCGCCTACCTGCCGCCCGGCACCCTGCTGCGGCCCACCACCGGCGCCATGCTGCAGGCGTATCTGCCCTATATCCTGATCATCGCCATCTTTGCGCTGGCGCAGATGCAGGTGGTCAAGCAGTGGTTGTCCGTGGGCACCGTCAGCTTTCCCTGGCCAGGACTGAGCATCACCAATGCAGCCGGCGCCAAGGTGGGCACGTCGTTCACCTTGAACAGCCTGTCGGCCACGGGATCGCTGCTGCTGTTTGCCGGCATCCTCTCCGCGCTGCTGCTGCGCGTGAGCGCCAAGACCGCGGTGGTCACCTATGGTGAAACCATCCGGCAATTGCGTTGGGCCATCCCCACGGTGCTGTGCGTGCTGGCCATCGCCTTCATCATGAACTATTCGGGCCAGACCGTGACCCTGGGCGTATGGCTGGCGCAGACCGGCCCGGCGTTCGCGTTCCTGTCGCCGGTGATCGGCTGGATCGGCGTGGCCGTGACCGGTTCGGACAACTCCGCCAACGCGCTCTTCGGCGCGCTGCAGGTGGCGGCCGCCAATGCCACCGGCCTGAACCCCGCGCTGCTCGCGGCGGCCAATGCGTCCGGCGGTGTGCTGGGCAAGATGATTTCCCCGCAAAGCCTCGCCGTGGGCGCGGCAGCGGTCGGTATCATAGGCCAGGAAGGTTTGATTTTCCGCAAGGTCATCGGCTGGAGCGTGCTGCTGCTCGCGGCCTTGTCCGTGCTGGTCTATCTGCAGACCGGCCCGCTGGCCTGGATGCTGCCGCACTGATCTTTGAAATGAGTTGATGGAGTAAGCATGAGCGACACGATTACCATTCCGAACTACCCCCAGCTGTTCAGCCTGCAAGGCAAGATCGCCGTCGTCCTGGGCGCGGCATCCGGCATTGGCCAGGCTTCGGCCCATGCGCTGGGCGCCCTGGGCGCGCACGTGCTGTGCGCTGACCGCGATGGCGCGGGCGCCCGCGCCACGGCGGAACAGATCCAGCAGAACAGCGCGCACGGCGGCGCCAGCTGGCTGGAGACGGACGCCGGCAGCGGCGCGGCCATCGCCGCGCTGGCCGACAAGGTGTTGGCCGACCATGGCCGCGTCGACGTCGCCGTGTCGACGCCGGCATTGAACATCCGCAAGCTGATCGTCGACTACACCGAGGAAGAGTTCGACCAGGTCGTCAACCTCAATCTGAAGGGCGCTTTCCATTTCATGCGCAGCTTCGGCCGGCCCATGATGAAACAGGGGTCTGGTAGTCTGATCCTCTGCTCGTCCATGCGGGCCGTCACCATCGAGCCGGGCCTGGGCATCTATGCCGCCACCAAGGCCGGCATCGCGCAGATGGTCAAGGCCTTCGCGTCCGAGGTCGGCAGCTACGGCGTGCGCGTCAACGCGGTGATGCCCAGCATCATCGAGACGCGCCTTACCGCGCCCTTGAAGGAAAAGCAGGACATCTACAAGACGTACGCGGGCCACACGGTGTTGAACCGCTGGGGCCAGCCGTCGGAAGTGGGATCCGCGGTGGCTTTCCTGGCTTCGGATGCGGCCAGCTACATCTCCGGCAGCAGCCTGTCCGTCGATGCGGGCTGGACCGCCATCGACGGGCCGCCCACGGGCCTGACGCAGACCCGGCCGTCGGAATAGGCAGGCGTGATCGGTTTGGCGACTGCCATATCGATATAAAAAATCGGCTGTTTAGAACGTTGTGCAATGGCCTGACAATCTTTGTTCTGGCGGCGGCATCCCCGCCGCGCACCCCTTGGAACAGAGATACGCATGCATTTGCCCGCCCTACTGAACCGCCTGGCTACGCGACTGACCCGACGACTGCTGCTGCCTGTATTGCCCCTGCTGGTCGTCGCCGGCGCCGCACAGGCCGCGCAGAATACCGCCCCCATCCCCGACACGGTGCCACCCGGCACCGTGTTGCGTATCGGTGATCCCAAAACCCAGCGCGCCCTGGAACTGTCGGGCGAACTGAAGAAGCTGCCCTTCAAGATCGAATGGGCCAACATCAGCGGCGGCCCGCGGACCATCGAAGCGTTCCGCGCCAATGCGCTGGACCTGGGATCCGTGGCCGACATTCCGCCCATCCACGCGACGTGGACAGGCCTGCCGGTGAGCATCGTGGCGGCGTCCTTCCGCAAGGACCCCATCGATCACCCGATCTACAAGCTGGGCATCGCGCCCGGCGCCAAGATAGACACCATCGCGGATCTCAAGGGCAAGAAGATCGCCTACAGCCCCGGCCAGGCACAAGGGGCTCTGGTACTGCGCATCCTGCAAAAAGCCGGTCTGACCCAGAAGGACGTGACCTTGATCGAGATGCCCAGCACCGGCGACGTCTACGTCAGCGCCCTGGCCAGCAAGCTGGTCGACGCCGCGCCGATCGCGGAAGCCAATCAGCCACGCTACCTGGCCAACTACGGCCACAACGGCGCCAAGGTGATTCCTCACGGCCTGCGTGACGACCCTTGGTACATCTACGGGCTGCAGTCGGTACTGGCGGATCCCGGCAAGGCCGCGGCGGTGCGCGAGTACGTCAAGGCCTGGGGTCGCGCCACGCGCTGGATCTATGACCATCCCGACCAATGGGTTCAGGGCTGGTACGTGGAACATGAAGGCCTGAAGGAAGATGCGGGACGCTATCTCATCAAGTCAGCAGGCGAACCCGACATTCCCAGCGATTGGAATGGCGTGATCGAACGCCAGCAGGCCACCATCGACCTGCTCGCGCAGGAAACCAACAAGCCGCGCCTGAACGCCGCCGACCTCTTCGACCGGCGCTATGAGTTCGTCGCTGCCAAGGCTTTGGAGCAACCCTGATGGCTGAGAACGCTTCCACACTAGGCGCATTGCGGCGCCTGTCCGGACGGCCCGATACCCCGCGAGCCCTGGCGACCGGCGCCGCCGATACCACGCCCGCCGCGGCCCGCGTGTCCAAGCCTCGCCGTCATCCACGTCTGGGACCAGGCCGTCCCATTCCTTATGGCGCCGCCCTTGGCCCTATCGTGTTGTTGCTGATCTGGACCGTGGGATCCTGGACAGGCTTCATCGACAGCCGCACCTTGTCGCCACCCTGGGTGGTCGTAAGCACCGCCGCCGACCTGATAGGCTCCGGGCGCTTGTGGACCAATTTCGAGACCTCGCTATGGCGCGCCTTGCAGGGGCTTTTCTGGGGTGTCGTGGTGGGCGCCGCGCTGGGCGTGCTATCGGGTCTGAGCCGTATCGGCGAGTATCTGCTCGACGGACCGGTGCAGATCAAGCGCTCCATTCCCAGCCTGGCCCTGGTGCCGCTGCTGATGTTGTGGCTGGGCATCGGCGAAGGCATGAAGATCACGGCGATCGCCCTGATCGTGTTCGTGCCCATCTACATCCAGACGCACGATTGCCTGCGCGCCATCGACAGCCGCTACCTTGAACTGTCGGAGACCTTGGGCGTGGGCCGCTGGGAGTTCATCCGCAACGTCGTGCTGCCCGGAGCCCTGCCCGGCTTCCTGCTGGGCCTGCGCTTCGCCGTGACCTATTCGTGGCTGGCACTGGTCGTGGTCGAACAGGTCAATTCGACCAGCGGCATCGGCTACATGATCGAACTGGCCCGTACTTATGGCCAGACGGAAGTCATCATCGTGGGCTTGGCGCTGTATGCGCTGCTGGGCCTGAGTTCCGACGCCCTGGTGCGTCTACTGCAACGCAAGGTACTCAAATGGCGCAAAACCCTGGCGGATTGAACGATGCAGGCAGCGTGGTGCGCGTCCGGGCGCTACACCGCGCTTTTGGTACTCGCACCATCCTGGACAGCATCGACCTGGATATCCGGCGCGGCGAATTCGTCGCCTTGCTGGGCCGCAGCGGTTCGGGGAAAAGCACTTTTCTGCGAGCCCTGGCCAATCTGGACCACGACGTGCAAGGCGGCGGCGAATTGACCGTGCCGGAGAAGTTGTCAGTGGTCTTCCAGGACGCCCGCCTGCTGCCCTGGAAGCGCCTGCTGGAGAACGTCACCTACGGCCTGCGCGGAGCGGATCCGCGCGGCCGCGCCCTCGCGGCCCTGGCCGAAGTGGGACTGGCCGGGCGCGAAACCGCCTGGCCGGGCGAGCTGTCGGGCGGCGAACAGCAGCGTGTGGCCCTGGCACGGGCGCTGGTGCGGGAGCCGGCTCTGCTATTGGCGGATGAGCCGTTCGGCGCGCTCGATGCCCTGACGCGCTTGCGCATGCACGCCTTGTTGCGCCGGCTCTGCCATGCGCACCAACCGGCGGTGCTGTTGGTCACGCATGACGTTGATGAAGCCATCCACCTGTCGCAGCGCATTATCGTGCTGGATGAAGGACGTCTGAGCGTGGACGTCCAGGTCGACCTGCCCGATGCGGCGGGCGCGCGTGAGGCACGCGTGGTGGAGCTGCGGCGCTATCTGCTGCAAAGCCTGGGCGTGACAGCGGAAGAGGCAGAGGCTGCGTAGCCGGCGGCCGTGCCGTTTTCTACAGCCGCTGCCGGCCGCCCCGTCCTAGAAGCCTATTCTGCCGGCTTGAACTTCAGGACCCGCATGGCAGGACGCACATCCTGCGGGGCATAGTCATCCCAGGGGCTGTCCGCGACATCCAGCCTTTCCTGGATGTTGGATACGGTCCATTGCGCGGCGCTTTTCAGCTTGCGCAGCTCGTCCCAGGTGATGGGTACGGACACGCCGAGCCCGGGACGGGAACGGGCGGACCATGCCGCTACCGTCGTCGCGCCGAAACCATTGCGCAAGTAGTCGACGAAGATACGCCCGATTCGATTCTTCGGACCGCTCTTGGCGACGAAGATGTCCGGCAGCGTGCGCGCCAGGTGCCGGGTGACCTCGGCGGAAAAGTCCTTGATGGTGTCCCAGCCGTACTGCTTGCGCAGCGGAACGACAATGTGCAGGCCTTTGCCGCCACTGGTTTTGAGCCAGGCTTTCAGGCCCAGCTCTTCCAGCATGGTGTGGACCAGTTCGGTAGCCTGCACCACCTGCGCCCACTGCACGCCCTCGCCCGGATCCAGGTCGAACAGCATGCGGTCGGGCGTATCGATGGCGGTGTACACGGCGTTCCAGGTGTGGAACTCGACCGTGTTCATCTGCACGGCCGACATGATGGCCGTGGGTGTGGGCACTTCAAGCAGGGGGGGATGCTCCGGGTAGAGCTTCTGAGGCAGATCGCGCACTTCCGGCATCGGGGCTTCAAGGTGCTTCTGAAAGAACAGCGGGTGATCGATGCCTTGCGGCGCCCGCACCAGGGACACGGGTCGCTTGTCCAGATGCTTGAGCAGCAAGGGCGCCACCAGGCCGTAGAAGCGCGCCAGATCCAGTTTGGTGATGCCGCTGCTGGCGTCGATGACGCGATCCGGGTGCGTCAGGCGCAGGCCCTTGGCCGTGCCGGCTTCCTCCGCCTTACCCTTTTTCACCGCGGGCCGCCGCGCGCCTGCGTCTGCTTTTGACCTGGTCGCCGCCTTTGCCGCGGGCACCTTCAAATCCTTGGCGACGGCAGCCCGTTCACGTGTGATGGCACTTGCGGGCTTGTCTTCGCGCAGGCCCTTGAACACCGCGTGGCGGACGTGGCCGCCGTCGGTCCAGGCGCCGAAGGCCACTTCCGCGACCTGCTCCGGCTTTACCCAATGGATGGCGCGTTCCGCCGGCTTGCCGGTGAGCCGTGCCGGCGCCTTGTCCGTCGTCAGCACCGACAGGCGCCCGTGGACCCGCTTCAACATCGCATCGTCGAAACCCGTGCCGACCTTGCCGGCATAGCGCAGGGACCCATCCTTTTCATTGACCGCCAGCAGCAAGGCGCCCAAGCCCTGCCGGCTGCCCTGCGGCGGCGTGTAGCCCACGATGACGAACTCCTGGCGCTGCCCGCATTTGATCTTGATCCAGGCGGGCGACCGGCGCGAAACGTAGGACGACTCCCGCTGCTTGCCGATCAAGCCTTCGAAGCCCATCTGGCAAGCCGACGCCGCAAGGTCGCCCGGTGGCGCGTCGAAGGTCTCGCTGAACCGCAGCGGCTCGCCAGGCCCGCGTTCCATCACCTTGGCCAGCCAGCCGCGCCGTTCCTCCAGGGGTATGCCGCGCAGGTCTCGACCGCTGAGATACGGGGCATCGAACAGGTAGTAGACAATGCCTTTGGTGCGATCGCTGTCGAAGGCATTCTGCAAGGCCTGGAAGTTCGGCCGGCCTTCATCATCCGGGACCACGATCTCACCATCCAGCCAGCCGTCAACGATGGGCAGCTTGGCCAAGGCCTGCTCCAGATGAGGCAGACGCGCGGTCCAGTCATTACCGTTGCGGGTGTACAGACGCACCTTGCCGTTATCGACCCGCGCCAGCAGGCGGTAGCCATCGAACTTCAGTTCGTAAACCCATTCGTCGCCCGTAGGCGGCTTGCCGGCGAACAATGTGGCCAGTTGCGGCGCGAAGGTCGCGGGCAGCCTGGCGGCCACGCCGGGCACGGTGGCCGGCGCCGGCTCGGCGGGAGCGGCGGCCGCCCCCTGCTCCCGCAAGGGCACCACGCTATCCGGCATCTGGTCGACCACGCTGAACTCGTGGTCGGAGCGCGCTTCCTCGTCTTTTTCCTTGATCAACAGCCAGGGCGGTTGCTTGTCCGATTTGCCCTTCATTCGCACCAGGGCCCAGCGCCCCTGTAATTTGACGCCGTGCAAATCGAATTTGAGATGCCCTTCGCGATAACCTTTGCGCGCATCGCCGAGCGGCGTCCACGTGCCTTCGTCCCAGATGATGACCTTGCCGGCGCCATAATGGCCTTCCGGGATCGTGCCTTCGAACTGGTTGTAAGCCAGAGGATGATCCTCGACCTGCACCGCCATGCGTTTCACGCTCGGATCCAGGGATGGCCCCTTCGGCACCGCCCAGCTCTTCATGGCGCCGTCCAGCTCCAGCCGGAAGTCGTAATGCAGACGCGAGGCCCAATGCTTCTGGATGACGAATACCGGCGCGTCCGGATTGGCCTGGCCACCGCCCGTGGGCTCGGTCGTCGCCTTGAAATCGCGCTTGGCGCGATAGGTCTTGAGCGTGTCGTCCATGGGTCAAGCTGCCTTGCGCGTGGAGCTGGAACCGGACTTGGCCGCGGCCTTCCTGCTTGCCGGCGCTTTTTTGGCGGCTGTCTTGGAAGCTGTCTTGGAAGCTGCCTTGGAGGCTGTCTTGGTCGCTGTCTTGGCGGCGGCCTTCGTCGCGGTTTTCGTGGTCTTGCCGGCCGACTTGGCCGAGGACTTCGCCGACTTCGCGGGCGCAGCGGCCGCCTTGCGCGCAGGCGCCTCGTCGCTCGCCTTGCCGCCGCCCTTGCGCCCCGTCAGGCTCTGCCGCAACAGGGCCGTCAGGTCGATGACGTTGTCTCCACGGGCAGGCGTTTCCTCTTCCGGCTCGAACACCTGTTCCGTCTGGCCGGCCTTGGCGCGCTTCTCCACCAGCCCCATGATGGCTTCGCGGAACTCGTCCTTGAACTCATCGGGGTCCCAGTCGCCGCTCATGTCGTCCACCAGCATGCGCGCCATTTTCAACTCCGCCGCGCTGGGTGACATATTCTTGGCGCCGGCCTTGGGCAGGTCCAGCTCTTCCATGGGCTTGACCTCGTCACCCCATCGCATGAGATTCAGGACCAGGCCGTCTCCAGACGGGATCAGCGCAGCCAAATGTTGTTTGGTCTGGATCACGACCTTGGCGATGGCGATCTTTTCCGCCTTGGCCAGGGTGTCGCGCAACAGGGCGTAGACCTTTTGCCCTTTGTTGATGGGCGCCACGTAGTACGGACGCTCCAGATAGACGAAAGGCACGGCGCCCGCTTCCACGAAACGCAGGATCTCTATGGTCTGCGTGGTACGTGGGTATGCTTCCTCGATTTCCTCGGGCGAAATGATGACGTACTGGCCGCTCTCGTACTCGACGCCTTTGACGATGTTCTCCCGGTCGATTTCGCGGCCCGTGCGCTTGTTGATGCGCTTGTAGCCGACCGGATCCATGCTGCGCTTGTCGAGCCAGTCGAAATCGATCCCGGATTCCTTGGTGGCCGTGTGCAGGCCCACGGGGATGTGGACCAGACCGAATGAGATGGCACCCTTCCAGAGGGTACGCGATGCGGTACTCGCCATGATGGTGCTCCGAGACAAGGGGGAGACGTCCGGAACAGCAGGAAATGTGCCTACAGGCACGCTGGTTGCGCTACGCTGTCGTCGTCAAGGCAGCAGATGTTGCAACAGGAGTCCCATCATGCAGAAACCCCTTACCTCCGCCAAATCGGCGCCGCGTCGCGCCGGCGCGTTTTGCGTGGCCGCGGCCATCGCGGCGGCGCTGTTGGCGGGATGCGCCGATGGCCGCTTCGACCATCCCGGCCCCCCGCATCCCGGCGCCGCCAATCCCTGGAGCAACGGCGGCTTCAGCGACCCGGGTCCCAATTATCCGGCCACGGGGCATTGAACGCGGGGCATTGAACCCGGGTTGCTAAACGATCAAGCGCTGCTCGCCTTCCCCGTGCCCCGGGTTTTTCCCGCACTGCGCAATCCGCAGAAGTTCTGCGAGACTTCCTTGCGGCGGAAGCAGGCCTTGTCGTGATCGTTGACGATGCCGACGGCCTGCATCCACGCATAGACGATGACCGGCCCGACGAATTTGAATCCGCGCCGCTTCAATTCCTTGGACATCTGCTCGGAGACCGGGCTGGCCGTCAGCCTGACCAGGCCGTCCGTGCGCACCGGTTTGCCGGCCGTGAATGACCAGCAGAACTCGGCAAAATCTTCGCCGTTCCTGGCCATTTCCAGATAAATCTGCGCGCCCCGTATCGTCGCCTCGATCTTGGCGCGGGAGCGCACGATGCCCGCGTCCTGCAACAGGCGCTCGACGTCCTGCTCGGTGAAACGCGCTACCTTGGCCGGGTCAAAATCGGCAAACGCCTTACGCAAGGCCGGCCGTTTGTGCAGGATGGTGCGCCACGACAAGCCGGCCTGGAAACCGTCCAGCATCAGCTTTTCCCACAAGGCGCGGCTGTCGTACTCGGGCACGCCCCATTCTTCGTCGTGATACGCCTGCATGCGGGCGTCCTCGCCCGCCCACACGCAGCGGTGCACGGAAGGCGGGGAGACGCTTTCGGACGCCACGATTTTCTTGGGGGCCGGCCGCGCTGCCCCCGCTTTCTTGGCGGCCGTCTTGGACACCACGGCTTTCTTGGTTGCGGCCTTGGCCGCCGGCGCCTTCTTGGATGCGGTCATGAAGCGCGGATCTCGTAGAGCGCCAGGCGGCGCGATGGCAGGCATCTTACCGCCCCGCGCGCCTCCTGGGCACCCGTGCCAGGCTTTGGCCGGATCAAACGCCCCCAGGCGTCGGCATCGTGAACTCGGCGCCCTTGCCGATGCTGTCCGGCCAACGTTGCATGATGCTTTTCTGGCGGGTGTAGAACCGTACGCCTTCCTCGCCATAGGCATGCATGTCGCCGAACAGCGAACGCTTCCAGCCGCCGAAGCCTTGCCATGCCATCGGCACCGGGATCGGCACGTTGATACCGACCATGCCCACCTCGATGCGGCGGCCGAACTCGCGCGCCACCTGGCCGTCGCGGGTGAAGCAAGCCACGCCGTTGCCGAACTCGTGGGCATTGATCAAGGCCACCGCTTCGGCCAGATCCTTCACGTGGACGCAGCTGAGCACCGGTCCGAAGATTTCTTCCTTGTAGATGCGCATTTCCGGCGTCACCTTGTCGAACAGCGTGGCGCCCATCCAGAAGCCCTTGTCGCAACCGTCGCCGGCCTTCTTGCCGTCGAAGCCACGGCCGTCCACCAGCAATTGCGCGCCTTCCTTCTCGCCGATCTCGATGTAGCCGGTGATACGCTGATGCGCGGCGGCCGTGACGATGGGGCCCATTTCCGCGGCGCTGTTTTCGCCGTTGAGCACCTTCAGGGACTTGGCGCGCTCGACCAGCATGGGGATCAGCTTCTCGCCGACGTCGCCCACCAGCATGGCCACGGATACCGCCATGCAGCGTTCGCCGGCCGAGCCGAAGCCCGCGCCGATCAGCGCGTCGGCGGCCTGTTCGAGGTCCGCGTCGGGCATCACCACCATATGGTTCTTGGCGCCGCCCAGGGCCTGCACGCGCTTGCCGTGGCGGGCGCCGGTTTCGTAGATGTAATTCGCGATGGGCGTCGAGCCGACGAAGGACACCGCCTTGACGTCGGGATGCTCCAGCAAGGCGTTGACGGCGTCCTTGTCGCCCTGCACCACGTTGAACACACCATCCGGCAAGCCGGCCTGCTTGAGCAGTTCGCCCAGCAACAGGGACGGCGACGGGTCAATGGGGCTGGGCTTGAGCACGAAGGTATTGCCGGTGGCGATGGCCACGGGGAACATCCACATCGGCACCATCACCGGGAAGTTGAACGGCGTGATGCCGGCCACCACGCCCAGGGGCTGGCGTACGGTCCAGTTATCCAGACCGCCGGCGACCTGTTCCGTGTAGTCGCCTTTCAGCAATTGGGGAACGCCGCAGGCGAACTCGACGATGTCGATCCCACGTGCCACTTCGCCCAGCGCGTCTTCATACACCTTGCCGTGTTCGGCGGTGATGGTGTGCGCCAGGCGCTCGCGATTCTCCTGCAGCAGCTGCAGGAACTTGAACATGATGCGGGCGCGGCGCAGCGGGGGCGTGTCGGCCCAGGCGGGGAAAGCCGCGCGCGCCGAAGCCACGGCGGCATCGACGTCGGCCGGCGTGGCCAGGGCGGCCTGGGCACTGACGGCGCCCGTGGCCGGGTTGTAGATGGGCGAACGGCCGGCGCCGCTGCCGGCGTTGCTCTTGCCGTCGATCCAGTGGCCGACGATGGGGGTCTGGGTATTGGTAGCCATGCTTTCCTCCTGGTGCGTATCCGCGTGTCTTGCCCTGGCCGTGCCGCCAGGTGCCTGGTCGTTGCAGCGAACCCATGGGATTCGCCAGTCAGTATTTACGACAGGTGCAGTCTAGGTAAGCGCACAGCGCTTGATAAGTCAGCAAAATGTGATATTAGTGTTCGATATTTTGAACAATCCTATATTTTGCCTTTTGCCTTCGAGGCTTCCATGAGCGCCGACACCATCGCCCCCCACGTGGCCGACATCTATCTTCTGACGGTGGTCAGCCAGACGCGTAGTTTCACGCAGGCCGCCCGGCGCCTGGGCATTTCCAAGGCGTCGGTCAGCGGCCGGATCCACGATCTGGAGCGCAGCCTGGGCTTGCCGCTGGTCCGGCGCACGACGCGGTCGGTGTCCATGACCGAAGCCGGCCAATTACTGGTGAGCGGCGCACAGAATGCCTTCGGCGCGCTCTATGACAGTGTCAATGCGGCCCGCCAGACCATGGACCAGCCGCGCGGCCTGGTCCGCGTCAGCGCGCCGGTGGCTTTCGGGCGCCAGCATCTGGCGCCTTTGGTCACGCCTTTTCTGCAGGCGTACCCGGAGGTCACGCTGGAGCTTGATCTGGCCGACCGCTTCGTCAACCTGGAAAACGAAGGCTTCGACCTGGCCGTGCGCCACGCCGACAGCGTGCCCGAATCCTATGTGGCGTGGCCGTTGCTGCGTACCGAAGCCGGCTTGCTGGCCAGCCCGGACTATGTGGCCCGCCACGGCGCACCCGCGCATCCCGCTGCCCTGAGCGAACATATCTGCCTGCATTACCTGCGGCCCGGGGTGGCGGACGTATGGTCCTTCGTGCCGCGCGCGAATGTCCCCGCCGATGCGGCGAGCGGGCGCATCGACATTCCCATACGCGGCCGCTTCCGCGCCAATAACAGCGAAGCACTGCGCGACGCGGTGCGCGGCGGCCTGGGGATCGGCTTGTTGCCAGACTTCAGCGCCTTACGCGACACGGCGGACCTGGTGCCCATCCTGCCAGAGTGGCGTGTGATCGGCTTCTTCGGCCAGTCTATCTACGCCCTGCGGCCATGGACGGCGACGGTGCCCCCGGCGGTGCGCTGCCTGGTGGATTTCCTCAAGACGCATCTGCCCGCTCAAGTACAGCAGGGGCTGACCAGCCGGCCCATGACACCTGCCGCCTGAGCGACAAGTCCGCCAATCAGCCAACCCTAGGGATATCCCCAGCTAAAAAAACAGCCTGATTCAGGCGGGAGCATAGATAATACGAAACTGTATACACAACTATCCGCAGTTGCGGAGAAGTTTAAACGCAGTTTCTTCAGGTGCTCACGCCCGCCATGCAAGCTCCCGCCAACACGCCCGCCCAGGTCTATGCCCGTATCAAGGCCATGGCGACCACCTTCCGCCTGCGGCCGGGGGAGCGCGTGAACGAGGTCGAGCTGGCCAAGCGGCTGGGCGTCAGCCGTACCCCGGTACGGGAAGCGCTGAACCGCATCGCGGCGGAAGGCTTCCTGGTGTCCACGCCCAATCGCGGCTACTCGGCGCGGCCGTTGGAAGCGAGCCAGATCCTCGATCTGTACGAGTACCGCGCCACCGTGGAGCTGGGCGTCGTGCGTCTGGTGTGCCAGCGCGCCACCGACCAACAGTTGGCCGAGCTGGCCGAATTCATCGAGCAGCACCGCGACACGCCGGATACCGACGCCCAGGCGCTGCATCTGCTGGAACGGGACGAGGCCTTCCATGAACGCCTGGCGGCGCTGGCCGGCAACGAGGAATTCCTGCGTTCGGTGCGTTCGATCAACGAGCGCATCCGCTTCGCCCGCTGGCTGGACCTGAAGTCCCGCCGCGACGTCACCCGCAACGATCACCCCGACATCGTGCGCGCGCTGCAAGCCCGCGACCTGGACCGTGTCCTGGCCCTGATGGACGCGCACATCACCCAATACCAAGACCACGTCATTGCCATTACCCGCGCCGGTTACGCGGAGATCTACATGGGCAATGCGCTTGCCGATTTCGCCGAGGCGCGCCTGCAACCCTGACGCGTCTTCCGAACTGATAACCACTCTACCTTAGGGAGTCCCATGAAAGCCTGCTTCATCGACGCCAATCCGACGCTCGCCGCTGTCGCCGAACGCCTGCACCAGCCCGGCGATCTGCCGCTGACCATCAATCGGCAACCCGACATCACGCCCGACCAGGTCCCCGGCGTGCTGGGCGATGCCGAAATCATGATCGTCGACCACACTCATTTCCCGATCGAGATCGCGCGCCAGTGCAAGGCCCTCAAGCATGTGGTCTTCCTGGGCACGGGTCCGCGTTCGTACATGAACCCGGAGCAGCTCGCCGAAATCGGCATCACCGTGCACATCATCAAGGGCTATGGCGATACCGCCGTGGCCGAATGCGCCTTTGCGCTGATGTGGACCGCGGCCAAGGGCTTCGCCCGCATGGACCGCGCCATGCGCGAGGGTAACTGGCTGCGCTCCGACGGCGTACAGCTGACCGGCAAGACGCTGGGCCTGGTGGGCTATGGCGGCATCGCCGCCGAAATGGCGCGCCTGGCGCGCGGCGCCGGCATGAAGGTCATCGCGTATAACCGCTCGCCGCGCCAGGCTGACGGCGTCGACTTCGTGTCCCTGGAAGAAGTGCTGGCGCAAAGCGACGTGCTGTCCCTGCACCTGCTGCTGACCGACGAAACGCGCGGCTTCATCTCGCGCGAACGCCTTGCCAGCATGCGCGACGGCGCCATCCTGATCAACACCGCTCGCGGCGCCCTGGTCGACGAAGACGCCATGATCGAAGCCCTGAAGTCCGGCAAGCTGTTGCACGCGGGCCTCGACGTGTTCGTCACCGAACCGATGCCGGCCGGCCATCCGCTGACCAAGCTGGACAACGTCACGTTGTCGGCGCACTCCGCCTTCCGCACGCCCGAAGCCAGCGACAACCTGGTGCAGGCCGCCCTCAACCACGCCCGCCGCGAATCCGGCATGGGAACCCAGCAATGACCCAGACCATTACCCGTCTCGACCAGAACGCACGCCGCTCGCGCGCCGTGATCCACAACGGCACCGTCTACCTGGCCGGCCACACCGCCGACGATCGCAGCCTGGACGTGGCCGGGCAGACCCGCCAGGTTCTGGCCAAGGTCGACGAAATGCTGGCCGCGTCCGGTACCGACAAGTCCAAGGCCTTGAGCGTCACCATCTGGCTGGCCGACATGGCCGACTTCAAGGCCATGAACGAGGTCTACGACGCCTGGATCGTGCCCGGCCAGGCCCCGGCCCGCTGCTGCGGCAAGGTCGAACTGGCGGCGCCGGACATCCGCGTCGAAATCATGGTGACGGCTGCGATGTAAGTTCGCGGCTACACCTCAGGCAGGGCGGCGCGCTGCGGCGACGCCCTGCCTGGAGCTCTATCCAGATAGCACGAAGACTTCATGATGCAGGCCCCACAAAGGCATGCATCCTCCACCAGCGCAACGATATAGAAGGGGAAAACCATGCTGCGCTCGTTTAGTACCGCTGCTTTGATCCTGGCCGCCGCCATCGGCGCCGCGCCCGCCGCTCATGCGGAAGACCCGTCCAAATGGCCCTCGCGGCCCATCACCATCGTCGGCGGTTTCCCCGGCGGCGCGGGCACCGATCTCTACGCCCGCAAACTGGGTGAAGCCCTGGGCAAGGAACTGGGCGTCGCCATCATCGCCGACAACCGCACCGGCGCGGGCGGCAACGTCGCGTCCGACGTGGTCGCGCGCGCTCAACCCGACGGCTATACCTTCCTGCTCGGCACGGCCGGCACGCACGCCATCAACGCGGCTTTGTACAAGAGCCTGGCGTTCGACGTCGAAAAGGATTTCACCCACATCGCGCTGCTGGGCGACGTTCCCAACGTTTTGCTGGTCAATCCCAAAAAGCACCCTGACATCAAGAGCTGCGGCGACCTCATCGCCCTGGCCAAGTCCAAGCCCGGCGTCCTGAATTATGCGTCCACCGGCAACGGCGCATCGGGCCACCTGGCCGGTGCCCAGTTCGCCAACGGTGCCAACATCAAGGTCACCCACGTGCCTTATCGCGGCCAGGGCCCCGCCATGACCGCCCTGCTCTCTGGTGAAGTGGATTTCTTCTTCAATCAGAGCGCGCCGTCCGTTCCCGCCGTCAAGGCAGGCCAGGTCGTCGCTCTCGGCGTCACGACCGCCGATCGCATCAAGGCCCTGCCCGACGTGCCGACGGTTGCCGACGCATGCAATATCAAGGGCTACGAGAGCAGCACCTGGTACGGTCTGTTCGGCCCGGCCAAGCTGCCTCCGGAAATCCAGAAGCGCATGAGCGAAGCCGTGATCAAGATCATCAGCACGCCTGAGTTCAAGACCTGGCTGACGGACCTGCAGGGCATTCAGCCCCCGGCCGATCCCAGCATCGCCGCCTTCGAGCGCATCCACAAGGCCGACATCAAGCGTTGGGCCGACGTGGTGAAGATGTCCGGCGCCACCGTGGATTGATTGTCGGTCCATGCTTTCCCGCAAGTGAAAACGCCCCGTCATCGACGGGGCGTTTTTCATGCCGGGCGGGAGGCGCGTGTGCACGACGCCCGGGCGACTCGCCTACTTCGCGGCAACCGTAGCCTGCTCGCCCTTGGCCGCGTCCCGCTTGGCGCTACGGCCGGCCCAATAGCCAGCCAGCAGCGAGCCCGACAGGTTGTGCCAGACCGAGAACAGCGCGCCGGGCAGCGCGGCCAGGGGCGTGAAATACAGCTTGCCCAAGGTCGCGGCCAGGCCCGAGTTCTGCATGCCGACTTCCATGGCCAGCGTGCGGCAGATGGCTTCATCGAAACCCAGCAGACGCCCGCCCCAGTAACCGCCGAGCAGGCCCAGGCCGTTATGCAGGATCACGCCGACCGCCACCACCAGACCCACCGAAGCGATGCTGGCCTGCGTACCGCCCACCACCGCGGCGATGATCAGCAGAATCGCGACCATGGATATCAAGGGCAACAGCGGCTCGATACGACGCACGAAGCTCGTGAACAGATGATGGATCACCAGACCCGCGATGATGGGCAAGGCAACGATCTGCACGATGCTGACCAACATGCCATGCACGTCCACCACGATCGACGCGTCGACATACAGGCGGGTCAGCAGCGGCGTCGCGAAAATCCCGACCAGCGTCGACAGCGCGCTGATCGTCACCGACAGCGCCACGTCGCCGCGGGCCAGGTAGATCATCACGTTGGACGCGGTGCCGCTGGCAACGCTGCCTACCAGCACCATGCCGGTGGTCAGGTCCGGCGGCATGCGCAGCACTTTCGCGATCAGCCAGGCCGCCAGCGGCATGACCAGGTAGTGCAGCACGATGCCCGCCACGACCGGCGCCGGACGCGTGAACACACGCTTGAAATCGCCCAGCGACAAGGTCACGCCCATCGCCAGCATGATGATGGTCAGCAGCGTCGTCACATACGGCGCGATGCCCGCCACGGAAGACGGAGAAAAATAGGCGACCAGCGAAGCCAGCACGGCCCAGACGGGGAACAATCGAGTAATAGGGGCAAGCACGGTAAGAGTCCTGGATGCGCTCGCGCGGCATGACGCAATGCGGCCGCGCGGTCTCTTTAATGGTTATAGGTAGATAGGCCGGATCCGCGTGGGACAGTGGCCAGGTCCGCGCCGCGCGTGCATCCTTGTGAGTTGCCGCGCCCGCGGTTGCTCGGGCGGGCCGTATTGTATGCGCGTCGGAAACGGGATGCGCGAAGGCTCCGGAAACTTACCGAAGCCTTAAAGAAAGACCGTTTTTAGCGGGTGCTCGCGCACACCGTGGTCGCGCCGAGCACGGCGCGGCGTTGGGCCTGCTGGCGCCGATGCATCACCACCGCCAGCAGCGCCAGGCAGGCCATCACGCCCAGCTCGACGCCCATCACGCCCACGGAGGCCGGCAGATAGTCGCCGCCACTGCCCAGCAGGAAATGCGTCAGCACCGCGCCATACGCGGCGGGTCCCAAGCCGAACGCCGCCTGCTGCACGGTGGACAGCGTGGCGCTGCCAGCGCCGGCCTGCGCATGCGGCACTTCGGACAGGCCGATCCGATAGAAGCAGGCCACGATGAAGGCCTGGCCGAAGCCGATTGGCAGGGACGCCGGGATCAGATTGAGCACCGACGGCGCGGGCCAGACGCTGCGCAAGGTCATGATCATCAGCACCAGACCCACCATCTGAACCAGGCAACCAAATAGCAGGACATGGGTCTTTTCAAAACGTGCCACGGCCTTGCTGGTCAGCAGCGATCCCACGAAATAGGACACACCGAGCGCGATGAACGCATTGCCCGACTGCAACGGCGACAGATGCGCGCCCGCCTGCAGGGTCAGCGCCATGGCGAACATGAAACCGCCCCAGCTGGAGAAGAACAGGATGGCGATGCCCAGGCCGGAGCGCACGCTGCCCAGCCGCAACAGGCTGGGCGGCAGCAGCGGAAACTTGCCGGCCGCTTCCTGATGCAGCTCCACGCGCCACAAGGCATACAGCAGCGGCGGCACCGCGCCCAGGGCCACGGCGCAAGGCCAGGGCCAGTGCAGCACCGGGCCAAGCGCCATGGGCAAGAGGACGCACAGGATCACCAGCGCCAGCAGCGAGGTACCCGCCACGTCGATCGACGCCGGATGCGGCGAGCGCGTTTCCGGCAACAGGCGCGGTGCGCAGGCGGCCACGACCAGGCCGATGGGCAGGTTGACCAGGAACACGGTACGCCATCCCAGGCCGCCCTCGCCCATGGTGATCAGCAGGCCGCCCAGCACCTGCCCGATCACGAAAGCCAGGCCGCCGATGGCACCGTACAGGCCCAGGGCGCGCGAATGCTCGCGCCCCTGCAGACCGATGTGGATGGTCGCCAGGATCTGCGGCACCGCCAGCGCCGCCGCCATGCCCTGCAGGATACGGGCGGCCAGCAAGACCCAGACGGCATTGGCCAGGCCGCACAGGACGGAGGCCACCGTGAACAGCACCACGCCCCAGGTGAACACACGGCGGCGGCCGTAGTTGTCGCCCAGGCGCCCGCCCATGGCCAGGCACACGGCAAAGGCGACGCCGTAGACCGCCACGATCAACTCCAGCTCGACCTCGGTGGCATGGAGGGCGTGCGCCATGGCATCCAGGGCGACGTTGACGATGGAGAAATCGATCATCGGCAGCAGTTGGCCGGCGAGCAATAGATACAGACCCGCGCGTCCAAGGCGCGGGATGGAGGCGGAAGCAGTCATGGCTTAGGTGTTCAGGCAGAAGACAGCAAGCGGAACACGAGATGTGAGACGCAGCCGGTCGAGCAGACGCGGCAGTTCAGCTACACCGGGGGTCCCGGATTTTGGGATGTGCCGCATATATCGGCACCATGCCGCGCATCTTACTCTCGGATGGTGCGTTGCAGCGTATATGGATGTGCATGACCGTGAAGCAAAAACGCATCACATATGAATTCCATGCTGCATAAAGGCATTTAACGGATCAGGGTCTTTAACGCCGTGACCCCGCTTGAGAACGCGCCGCGGGCCACTCCCGATGTCGCAAATGGTGCCGTGAAATTACTCCCTCCTGGCATCCGCTCGCCCTCAGTATCTGCAGGTAGCCCGTTGCCAAGGAGATGTCATGCCCGTTCTTCCATCCGTGCTCGCCCGCTCCTTGTCGCGACGTTTGCGTGCGTCTGTGGCGCTGTACGTCATTGCTGCCTTGACATGGGCGCCCGTCGCGACCCTGGCCTGCACCAGTTTCACGATCCGGACCAGTACCAAGGGTGTCATTTACGCCCGCACCATGGAGTTCGGCTTCCCCCTGCAATCCCAGACCATGTTCATCCCGCGCAAGCAGGTGATCTCGGCAACCGGCAACGCGACCCACGCCGGCCTGCAGTGGACCACCAAGTACGCCACGATAGGGATGAATGCCTTCGGCCTGAAATGCCTGAGCGATGGCATGAATGAAAAGGGCCTGGCGGGCGGCCTGCTCTATTTCCCTGACTACGCGTCCTATACCCCGGACGCCGACGCTGGTCAGCTCCAGGTGCTGGCGCCGTGGGATGTGCTGACCTGGGCGCTGACCAATTTCGCCACTGTCGCCGAGGTCAAGGTGGCGCTGTCCCAGATCGTGGTGCTGGGTATCAAGGAGCCCCATCTGGGCTTCGTGCCCGGCGTCCACTACACGCTGCACGACGCCACCGGCGCGTCCATCGTCATCGAACCCGTCAACGGCCGCCTCGAGGTTTATGACAACCCCTACAGCGTGCTGACCAACTCGCCGCCTTTCGCGTGGCATGAAATGAACTTGCGCAACTACGTCAAGTTGTCGCCGACCCAGGCGCCGCCGCGGGTGATCGCCGGCCAGGTCATCCGGCCGCTGGGCGAAGGTTCGGGCCTGCTGGGCATTCCCGGCGACACCACGCCGCCGTCGCGCTTCATCCGCGCCCTGGGATTTTCCCAGGCGGCCGTGCCTACAGAACCTGGGATGCCCAGCGTGAGATTGGCTGAACACATCCTCAATAATTTCGACATTCCCAAAGGGTGGGCCCAGGATCCCGCGTTGAAGGAAGCCTCGATCGAATACACCCAGTGGAGCGTCATCGCCGATTTGCAGAACCTGCGCTATTACCTCAAGACCTACGAAGATCCCACCTTGCGCGAGTTGGATTTCAAGCAGTTGGACCTGGTTGGCAAGGATATTCTGCTTGGCCCGCTGCACCCTGCGGTCGTCCCGCCGCCCCTGGCGGTGGTCAACAAAATGGCGGCGAATTAGATCCAGCTCAACAAAGCGGCCGCTGACCACGGGCCGGGCGCGGGATCAGCGCCCGGATCCGGCGTTATCATCAAGGCACTCCCGCGCTGCGCTCATCGCAGCCTCTATCCGCCCCGACGATAAAGGAGCGCCATGTCCGCCACGGCCCCGAGTAATGATGACGCCTGCCTGCTGGTTCTGAATTGCGGCTCGTCCAGCATCAAATTCGCGTTGTTCGATGGCCGGCAGGATCCGCCGCCGCGACGGCCGTTTTGGGGCGGACAGGTGACGGGTATAGGCGGCCCCAAACCGACCTACACGGAAGACGGCGGCGCCGCCGAGCCGGTGCCGCTGCAAGACCGGGAATCGCCCCACCACGCCGCGCTGGAACACATCCGTACGCGCACGCGCAAACGCCTGGCCGGGCGCCATTTACGCGCGGTGGCGCATCGCGTCGTACATGGCGGCAGCAAGTACAGCGAGCCCGTTCTGGTCGACACTGGCGTGCTTGCTGACCTCAAGAGCTACATTCCCCTGGCCCCGCTGCACCAGCCCTTCGCGCTGGAGGCGATGGACGTGCTGCTGAAAGGCTTGCCCGATTGTCCGCAAGTGGCCTGTTTCGACACCGGCTTCCATCACACGCTGCCGCTGGTCGAGCGCATGCTGCCCCTGCCTTATTCGGCCTATGAGCGCGGCCTGCGGCGTTATGGCTTCCATGGGCTGTCTTACGAATACATGGCGGTGGCGCTGGCCGATCGTCATGGCGAACGCGCGCGCGGCCGCACGGTGGTGGCGCATCTGGGCAGCGGCGCCAGCCTGTGTGCGATGCATGAATTGCGCAGCGTGGCGACCACGATGGGTTTCTCGGCCCTGGACGGCCTGATGATGAGTACGCGCTGCGGCGCGCTGGATCCCGGCGCCGTGATCTACCTGATGGAAATCGAGAAGCTGACCCTGGAGCAGGTCGGCCACGTGCTGTATCACGAGTCGGGTTTGCTGGGCGTATCCGGCGTTTCCGGCGATACGCGCGAGCTGTTGGCGCGTGAACAGGAAAGCGGAGACGTGGGCGACCGCATCCGCGCCGCGCTGGCGCTCTACGTGCGCCGCATCGTGCGCGAGATCGGCGCCATGGCCGCCGTGCTGGGCGGACTGGACCTGCTGGTCTTCACCGCCGGCGTGGGCGAACACAGCGCCGTCATCCGCAGCCGTATCTGCCGCGACCTCGCCTATCTTGGCGTGGCCGTGGATGAAGCCGCCAACGAACGCAACGAGCCGGTCATCGCGGGACCGGGCAGCCGCGTGTCGGTGGGCGTGGAGCCCACCAACGAAGAATGGATCGCCGCGCGCCAGGCCGTCGCCGTGACGGGCTAGGAATCATTCCAACCCGGGCGGGTCGTCGCCGGGATGCCCCGCCACGTCCCCGGGTGGCGTGGACGTCAGCCACAGGGACTGGAAGAACGCCCGATTCAATCGCGCCAACTCACGGCTTTCGATGACCATGGCGTAGTTCTCCTCCTTGGACGAGACATAAGTGACGGTGTCGTCGTTCACATACATCGTCATGCCCAGGTCCACATCCGCGGGCGCATACCGTAACTTGCGCAACTCCTCATGCGCGGACGGCCAGATTGCCTCGGTCTCGCGCGAACGCGAGCGGACCACGCGCAATTCGATACCCCGACGCACCCGTTCAGCGATAAACCCCGCCATCCATTGCTGACCCGGCGTCTCCAGCAGCTCGTGCATGGACAGCACCCCCAGCAGCACCTTGGAAGGGCAATCCAGCGTCTCCCACAAGGCGCGGTTGATGCCTTCGCGTCCTTCGTACAGCCGAGTGCGCGGCTTGGACGTGCGACTGTCGTTGTAGATGGACCGCAGTTCCGGCACCAACTCGTTCAGCACCAGACGCGAGCGCTCCCAATCGCGTATCAGGACACTGGGATCTTCCGGCACCACCTTGCGCACGCCGGCGGCGTCACCAACCTGGGCTAACAGCCCGCGCCGCTCCAGGCGCTCGACCAGATCGTAGCCGTTGGTGCGGGATACGCCCGCGCGCGTGGCGACTTCCGTGACCGACGCCGAACCCAGCTGCAATGCCGCCAGATAGAAGTTCTGCTCCTTGTCGTTCAAGCCGAACAAGGCCAGCTTGTCCCGCATGGGGTCCGTCATTTTTTCCGTCATTGCGTGATGCTCCTGCCCGCCGGAACGCTTTCATGGCCAAGGCGGCGCTCGATCGCGTTCGAAAAGATTTTTGTCGATTATTTTCGACAACAATATAGCGTCTTTTAAAGCTTATAAACAAGTGTTTTCATAGGGGAATACGCTAGTTTCAAGCTATTTTTGTCAGTTTTTATTGACGCCATGAAAACAGAAATCCTAGACTTTGTCGGCGCATTGACGCAACGCAAAAAATTCCAGTCCAAGGAGAAATCATGGCCCGCATCCGGCATCTGTTCGCCAAACGCATCCCACGCATCGCCGCTGTGCTCACGCCGTTCCTGCTGCTGTCTTCCGCCGTGCTCGCGCCGGCCGCGAACGCCGCGGAGAAGGTGAACATCGGTTTGGTCTTCCCGTTCAGCGGGCCCAATGCACAGTTCGGCATCAACGCCCGTCAAGGCATCGAACTGGCGCTCGCCGATATGAAGGCAGCCGGCCAGTTGAAGGACCTGGACGTAAATCTGGTGTCGGCCGACGTGCCCGCGCCCAATGCCGCCGGCGCCGCCGTGCAGCGCCTGATTACACAGAATCAGGTGGTGGGCGTAATCGGTTCTTTTGTCAGCTCGGTGACCCTGGCCGCGTCCGAAGTGACCGAACGCGCGGGCGTGCCCATGATTACCCACTCCTTCGCCGACCAGATCACCGGCCGCGGCTACCGCTACATCTTCCAGGTCGCGCCCAAAGCCAGCACCTTCGGTGAAAAGCAGTTCCAGTACGCCGCCGACATCGCCGCCAAGGCCGGTGAAAAGCTGACCAAGGTCGCCATCTTCTACGAAGACACGGCCTATGGGACGGCGCAGGCCGAAGGCATCCGCAAGGCCGCCAAGGCAGCGGGTGTCGAGGTCGTGATCGACGACGGCTACCCCCTGGGCATTACCGACGTGGCGCCCTTGATCAACAAGCTGCGCCGCTCCGACGCCCAGGTGGTCTTCCCGGTCTCCTACTTCAACGACGGCCTGCTGATCATCCGCACCATGCGCCAACAGCGCATCACCCTGCCCGTCGTGGGCGGCGCGGCCGGCTACATCATCCCCGAGTTCAAGCAGGGACTGGGCGAGTTCGCCGAGGACGTATATTCGATCGCGCCGGCCAACTACGACAAAGTACCCGACATCGCCAAGCGCTACGAAGCGCGCTATCACGCATTCATGCCGCACGAAGCCATCATGTACGGCGCCGCGCTGCAACACATGATCGCCGCCATCCAGCAGGCCAAGTCGACCGATCCCGACAAGATTCGGGACGCCATTGCCAAACTGAAGAAATGCGACGGTTTCTCCGCCGGCATTCCCGGCGGCTGCACGGCATTCGACGCCACCGGGCTGACCGCCACCGCCTACCCCATCTTCGTGCAATGGCGCGGCCCGGGGCTGGTCACCGTCTTCCCCACCGATACCGCGATGGCCGCGCCGCGTTGGAACGGCAAGGAAATCAAATAATGATGGCGCGCGCAACACGGGCGGCTCCGCGCCGCCACGCCACGCGCGCCGGGTGCGTCCCGCCGCGTGTCCCGCATGGAGCCTCGTCATGATCGCCCTCCTGCAAACCCTGGTCGATGGCATCCTGATCGGCGGCGTCTACGGCGTGATCGCCGTGGGCCTGTCGCTGGTCTTCGGGGTGCTGAAGATCGTCAACTTCGCCCAGGCCGAGTTCCTGATGCTGGGCATGTACGTCGCCTGGCTGGCCTGGCACTGGCTCGGCCTGGACCCCATCGCGGGCGCCGTGCTGGCGCTGGCCGTGGGCTTCATCGTGGGCGCGCTTTGTCAGCGGCTGCTGGTGCAGCATGTGCTGAAGGCCACGCCGGTGGCGCAGATCTTCCTGACCGTGGGCCTGATGTCGGTACTGGAGAACGGCGCGCTGATGCTGTTCGGCTCATCCTTTCGGTCGGTGCAGACGCCCTACCAGACCATCGCGCTCGAGATCGGCCCGCTGTTCGTGTCGGTGCCCTATCTGGTCGCCTTCGTCGCCGCCCTCCTCGTCTCCGGCCTGCTTTGGTTGACGCTCAATCGCAGCTGGGTGGGACGCGCCATCCGAGCCACGTCCCAGAATGCCGACGCGGCCCGCCTGTTCGGTATCGACACGCGCACCGTGTATGCCATCGCTTTCGGCCTGGGCACGGGTCTCAGCGCATTCGGCGGCGGCATCATCCTGTCGTACACCGCGGTCAGCCCCACGGCCGGGGCCCAGTTCGTGGTCCTGATGTTCACGGTCGTCGTCCTGGGTGGATTAGGCAGCGTGCTGGGCGCGCTGGTGGGCGGCGTGATCGTCGGCATCATCCAATCCCTGTCCACTCTGTTCATGCCCATCCAGTTGCAAAACCTGGCGCTGTTCGTGGTGTTCATCACTTTCCTGGCGTTCCGACCCCAAGGCCTTCTAGGCAAGGCGGCACGATGAAAAAAGACCTGATCCTGATCGCTCTGGTGGTCGTCGCGGCGTTGGTGCTGGGGCAACTGCTGGAGCCCCGCGGCTATGCCGTACGCGTGGCCTGCCTGGTGCTGTTGGCCGCGTGCCTGGGCCAATGCTGGAACATCATGGGCGGCCTTGCCAACCAGATATCCCTGGGCCACGCGGCTTTCTTCGGCATCGGCGCGTACACGTCCTCGGTCCTGCAGATTCGCTACGGGCTGACACCCTGGCTGGGTATGTCGGTGGGCATGCTGCTGGCCGTCGTCGCCGCCCTGTTGCTGGCCCTGCCGACCATGCGCCTGCGCGGGCCCTATTTTGCCCTGGCCACCCTGGCCTTCGGCGAAGCCTGCCGCATTCTCGCTACCGCCATGACGGGTGTCACGGGAGGCCCGCAAGGTATTTCGGTGCCCTTCGCCGGCAACTCCTGGTCCATGATGCAATTCCGTGGCGCGGGCAACTACCTGTATCTGTACACGGGCCTCTTCGTGGTCATCTACCTGGTCTTTTCCTGCCTGTCGCGCGGCCGTAACGGGTATCTGCTGCGGGCCGTGCGGGAGAACGAGGACGCGGCCGAGGTGGCCGGCGTCAACACGCTCAAGGTGAAGTTGATCGGCGCCGTCATATCGGCGGCACTGACCGCCGCCACCGGCACCCTCTTCGCGCAGTTCGTTTTCTTCCTCGATCCGGATAGCGTGTTCAATGCCTCGGCGATCTCCATCCGTGCGGCGCTGATCGCCATCGTCGGCGGCGTGGGCACCCTGGCGGGCCCTCTCGTCGGTGCACTGATCATCGTTCCACTGGAGGAATTGCTGACGGCCTGGCTCTCGAATTCTGCGGCGGGCATCGCGCCCTTCCTCTTTGGCGTGGCACTGATCGCCATCGTGTTGCTGAGGCCCCGCGGCGTTGTTTCGGTTTTTACGGGTCGCTCAAAGTCCGCCTCGACTGGCACCAAGGTCCCATTGCCAACGCAACTCAGCCCAAGCCAGGCGGGAGGCAAACCATGAGTGTCCTGTCCGTAGAAGGCTTGACCTTGCGCTTCGGTGGGCTGGTGGCCGTCAACGACGTCTCCTTCGACATCCGCGCCGGCGAGATCATCGGTCTTATCGGTCCCAACGGCGCGGGCAAGACCTCGCTGTTCAACCTGCTGGTGGGCCTCTATCGCCCCACGCAAGGCCGTATCCATCTGGACGGCCGCCGCGTCGATGGGCGCCGGCCGCACGTGCTGGCACGCCAGGGCATGACCAAGACTTTTCAGAACACCGCGCTGTTTCCCGAGATGACCTTGCTGGAAAACGTCACCACGGCTGCCCTGCTGCGCCATCCCTTGCGGGAAGCGCGCGCCGTGGCGGCGGACTGCCTGGCCCGCGTCGGCATGGCCGATGCCGCCGATGCGGATGTCGATGACCTGACCTTTCCGCAGAAGGCCCTGGGTGAAGTGGCGCGCGCACTGGCCACCGGGCCGCGCGTCCTGCTGCTGGACGAAGTCATGGCAGCACTGACGCCGCCGGAGATGGATAGCGTCATGGCCACCCTGCGCGACCTGCGCGAACGGGATGGCCTGACCCTGATCGTGGTGGAGCATCACATGCGCGCCATCATGCGCTTGTCCGAACGTCTGTTGGTGCTGAACTTCGGCCGTCTGATCGCCGACGGCACGCCGGCCGAGGTCGCGGCCAATGCCGACGTCATCGCCGCCTATCTGGGAGGGGACCATGCTCAGCACACATGACCTGGGCGGCAGCTACGGCGGCCGACCCATCATCCAAGGCATAGACATCGAGGTGGCGGCGGGCGAAACCGTAGCCATCCTGGGCGCCAACACTGCCGGCAAGACCACACTGATCAAGGCCATCTGCGGCCTGCTGCCGCGCGTGCAAGGGGACATCGTGTTCAAGGGCGAGAAGCTTGGACGCCTGCCCGCGCATCGCCGGGTGGCGCGCGGCATCGCCTGCGTGCCGGAAGGACGCCACGTGTTTCCCGACATGACGGTGCAAGACAACCTGATGATGGGCGGCTTCCATCGGCGCCGCGAGAACCTGGCCAGCTCCCTGGAGGAATGCTACGCCTTGTTTCCGCGCCTGCGCGAACGGCGCCTTCAACTGGCCGGCACTTTGTCGGGCGGTGAGCAGCAGATGGTGGCGCTGGGCCGCGCCCTGATGGCCCGACCCGAGTTGCTGCTGCTGGATGAGCCCAGCCACGGCCTGGCGCCCATGATGGTGGACGAGGTCCATCGCGCCATTTCCCGCGTCAACGCATTGGGTATCGCCGTGCTGCTGATCGAACAGAACGTGGCCAGCGCGCTGAAGGTGGTGACCCGTGCCTACGTGCTGGAAAGCGGCCGCATCGCGATGCGCGGGACCGCCAGCGAACTGCAATCCAACGATGAAATTCGACGTACGTATCTGGGGATATGACGTCTTCGACTACCCCTCTATCCGGTCCAAGCGAGACCGGCACAAGCAAGGAGAACAGGAGCATGGCAAAGTTCAAGGCCGCAGTGGTACAGGCTTCCAGCGGACCGGATACGGCCGCGACCATCGACAAGGCCGTCGATCTGATCGCGCAGTGCGGCGCGCGCGGCGCCACCGTCGCGGTGTTTCCCGAAGCCTTCGTGGGTGGCTATCCCAAAGGCGCGTCCTTCGACATCGCCATCGGCGTGCGCACGCCTGAAGGCCGCGACGAGTTCCGCGAGTACTACGATCGGTCCATCACCGTCCCCGGGCCGGAAACCGGGCGTCTTGGCGAAGCCACGCGCAAGGCAGGCCTGTTCGCGGCCATCGGCGTGATCGAACGCGACGGCGGCACCCTCTACTGCACCATCGTCTTTCTGGGCCCGGACGGCCAATACCAGGGCAAGCATCGCAAGCTCATGCCCACGGCCGCGGAGCGCCTTTGCTGGGGCTTCGGCGACGGCTCCACCTTGACCACGGTGCCCACCCCCTGGGGCAAGCTGGGCGCGGTGATCTGCTGGGAAAACTACATGCCGCTGCTGCGCACGGCGATGTACGCGCAGGACATCTCCATCTATTGCGCCCCCACCGCCGACGACCGCGACAGCTGGGTCAGCACCATGCAGCACGTCGCGCTGGAAGGCCGCTGCTTCGTGCTGTCCGCCTGCCAGTACATGCTGCGCTCGGCATTCCAGCCCCACACACACAATCGCATCACCGACGAGTCGGACGCGGTGCTGATGCGCGGCGGCAGCATGATTATCGATCCACTCGGCCGTATCGTGGCGGGCCCGGATTTCAGCGGCGAGACGATACTGGTGGCCGAACTTGACACGGACGACCGGGCCCGCGGAAAGTTCGACTTCGACGTGGTGGGCCATTACGCCCGGGCGGACGTCTTCCGTCTGGCGGTCGAGGACCGGCCGATGGTGGCGGTGGCGCCGGTAGCCCGCAAGATCAACGGCCAGGGGACGATGGCGGCCGCGGATACGGCGCCCGCGCAGCGAACGGAGTAAGGAATCATGCCCTTCGAATGGAAATATCAGCGCTTGGTGCCCGAGCGCCGCCCGCCGGGGCACCAGCCCGCGGCGCCCCGTTATTCGCTGCGCTGGACCGAGCCGCGCAGCACCCTGGTCAGCGTCTACTTCGGCATGCAGGCAGATGCAGCAGGCGATGCCGCGCTCGCCCCGGCCCATATCGCGCGCATCCGCGGCTTCCTGGCCGAGGCCAACGGCCCTGCGGCACATGAAATCATGCGTTGCACGGACGAGGCCGGCTTGGAGAACACCATCGTGGTGGCCTACTGGACCGAGCCCGGTGTCTATGCGCGCTGGCTGGAGGACTCCGGCTTCCGGCCGTGGTTCGATGACCCGGCACGCCTGGGGGGCGCGGTCGGTTACTGGTTCGAGGCACTGGTCGTGCCGTACGACAGGCACGAGACCATCTATTCCGCGCCGGGCTACCGCATCGGTCTTGCCCGCACGCCAGCCACCGAAATCGTGCCGATTACCACCAACGGCTATTTCGGCGCGGCGCGTGACCGCTTGCCCCTGTCGGCCATCGACACCCTGGAAAGTCCCAGCGGCGGTCTGTTTCCGGCTACAACGGAACATGCGAGCCGCGGCGCCCATCTTTGCGCGGTGGTGCCGCATAACTGTACGGTGTTGCGGTCCGGGCAATACTGGGAAGGCGCCGGGCAGGAGCAACTGGATGACTACATGAACGCGCTGCAGCCCAAGCTGATGCGCGGGATGGCGTATCTGGTCGAGGAGCGCGAACGTACCGGCTGCCTGTCTCTGCGCATCATGACCAATCTGAACGAGGATGGCAGCGCGCGGGCCGAGACTTCGGTGTATGCCGCGTTCCTGTCACTGAACCAGCTGGAAGCCTGGGCCGAGTCGCACGACACGCATATGGAGATCTATCGTCATGCCATCGCGATGAACCGCTTGTACAAGGAAAAACGCGAAGTGGTGACCTGGCATGAGCTGTTCGTGCTGGGGATGGGGAATCTGTTTGAATACGTCAACTGCCACCCGCGCACCGGGATATTGCCCTACGCGCGGGTGCTGACGGACAGGGGTTAGATTCGCCAGCAGGCGCTAATCGCGCTTGGCGGTAGCCAGGTCCGGCGCCAACGCCTGCCCCGTCGCGGGACTCGTCCCTGCGACGGCGGCCGCCGCGGTGGCTGCGCTGGCCGTCGACGGCACGGGCATCGCCACCACGGTCGCGGGCTGGGGCGCCGTCCTCGCGGCAGCTGTAGCGCGCGCGCACCAGCGGCTGGCGCAGACCGAACCCGCTACCGACAGGACCATGGGCACCAGCATGTCGTGATCCATGCGCGTGAATTCGGCCAGCAGCACGATGGCGGTCAAGGGCATGCTCATGGACGAAGCCAGGAAGGCCGTAGCGCCCACGATGGCATAGGCGCCCAGCGGCACCGCGCCGAAAACACCGGGCAGCGCCTGATTGCAAAGCCCGCCGAGGACCAGCGCCAGCAGCGCGCCGTTGGTCAGGCCCGGCGTCAACAAGCCCCCTTCCGCGCCGGCACGCAGGGTCGACGCCTCGATGGCCACTTTCAACACCAGCAGCACGGCGGCCAGGCCCAGGGTCAGCGCGCTGTCGAAGGACAGCGTCGCCGCGCCTTTGCCATTGCCCAGCAATTGCGGCAGATACACGGCCAGCAGGCCGATGATCGTGAAGTTCACCACGGATAAAACAGGCAAGGACCAGCCCCGCGCGGCGTGCGCCCGCGCCGTACCGGTCAAGCGCACAAAGCCATGCGCCGCCACGCCGAACACCGGGCCCAGCACGAGAGCCCAAATGACCAGCGCGGGCGTGACGGTCATGGCCGGCACGATGTACTGCGATTCCGCGCCCAGGCCCCACCACGCCACCCAGGCGGCCAGCGCGGAGCTGGCCATGGCCATCGCGGCGGCGGGCCAGCTGAAGGCACCCACCAGGACTTCCAGCACAAAGACGGCGCCGCCCAGCGGCACGTTATAGACGGCGGCCAGACCGGCGCCCGCGCCACACGCGACGAGCAGGCGGCGCTGGTCGACCGCGAGGCCGGTCCAGCGGGCCAGATAGCCAGCCAACAGCGCGCCGATCTCGCGCGGCGCAACTTCACGGCCCAAGGGCGAACCGAGCGCGACGGTGATGATCTGCAGCACGGCATGCGCCAGCGTGGCGCCGCCCGGCATGGCCGGCGCGCCCGGGCCAGCGGCTTGTTTGACGCTGACCAGCTTGCGCCCATAACGATAGACGGCCCACCAGCCCAGGCCGGCCACCAGGCCGCAGGCCACGAGCACCGCCACCCGGCGCGGACCGTCGGCCAGGCTGGCGCCTTGCAGGAAGCTAGCGTGCGCGGTGGCCGCATCCAGGCCATAGCCGAAGGCCAGGTGCTGGACCAGATGCAGCAGCAAGGCGAGCAGTATGCCGCCGATGCCGGCGGCCACGCCGGTCACCAACGTGGCAAAGATGAGGACCGCGGCGGACGCGGCCGGGGCATTACCCGACACGTTGCCGGGAGCAGTGTCCGCTATCGCCGCGGAGACTCTATCGCGTGAAGACGCTGGGATTTTTTCTAGTGACATGAACGCGTTGCGCGCCTGCTCGCAAGCGCGCCATGAACGGCCGTCTCGGCCCGTGGCTGCCACTAGAACAGGAATGCCGCGGCAACGTCAATGCCGGATTGACGGCCGCGCGCTCGATGCATGCAAAACCCGCCTGAACGTCAAACCCGCGTTGGCGCGGGCTGACGGCAAGCTTGCAACACGCCCGCGGGCGTGCCGATTTACAACAGCACGACTACGCCGCGTCGACCGCCTTCAGGATGCGACCGAACAGACCATCGGCGAACTCGGAATTTAGCCAACGCACGATGACCACCATGCGCCGCTCCGGCTCGACCCAGGTGAAGGAGCTGCCCGCGCCGACGCCGAAGAAGCTGGACTCCGGCACGCTGGGGAAGACCTTGCCTTGATGGTTGAGCCAGATCAGGAAGCCGTAGTACGGCGCCAGCGCGGTGGGTTGCTGCATGGCCTTGATCCACTCCGCCGACAACACACGGCGGCCGTCATTGGCCTTGCCCTCGTTCAACAGCATCTGGCCGATCAGCGCCTGGTCGTAGCTGCTGATGGACATGCCGCCACCCCAGTGCGAGCCGCCCGGCACGGACGGCATGCGCTTGCCATCGATGTCCACCCACGCATCGTCATAGCCCACCCAACGCCAGTTCTCGCTGGCGCCCAGCGGCCGCGTGATGGCTTCACGGAAGACATCCGGCAGAGGTTGGCGGAACAGGTGCAGCAAGGCGTAGGACAGCTGGTTGATGCGGACGTCGTTGTATTCCCAATACGTGCCCGGCGCCTGCAAAGGCCGCGCATCGCCCTTCTTGCCATCGGGCGGCGTGCCGAAACTGACCGCGCGATAACGGTCGGCCTGGTCCGAGATACCGAAGCGCTCGCCTTCCCATTCGCTGGTCTGCGTCAGCAGATGGCGCCAGGTGATGGGCGCGTTGTGCTCGCTGTCGAAACCGATGCCCTTCAGGCGCTTGACGATGGGCTCGTCGATGTCCGGCAACAGGCCGCGATCGTGCGCCACGCCGGCCAGCAAGGCCAGGTACATCTTGGCCACGCTGAAGGTCAGGTCGGCACGGTCCGGTTCGCCCCAGGTCGCCAGCGTCTTGCCGTCGACGACCACCACGCCCGATACGGGACCGCGGTCATGCAGCGGGCCATACGCGCGGTTCCAGGGCGGCGGATCGTTCTGGTGCACCCCGAACTTGCCGGTGACGCTGCGGTCCCAAAGGGACTCATGGTCGTTGGCGAACTGTATGGCTTGCTGCATGAGAGTCTGGTTCATCAGGCTACCTTCCTTGTGCTGGCCGGGCCGGCCACGAGACATCGCGATGGGGAAGGATTGTAGGACAGGCATCGGCGAGCGGGTGCGTAAATGCTCAGGGTTTACGCGAACGCAGCCGTCCTTGCCCGCGAACCAAACTTAATTCACTTTCATGATCACGGTCTTGATCTGCGTGTAATGGGCCAGCCCCTCGGCGCCCTTCTCGCGACCGTAGCCCGAATTCTTGTAGCCGCCGAAAGGCGTCTCCACGCCGCCGCCGTGATAATTGTTGACGTAAACCTGACCTGCCTCCAGGGCGCCGCTGACGCGATGCGCGCGCCCGATGTCGCGCGTCCAGACCGCCGCGGCCAGGCCGTAGTCGCTGTCGTTGGCAATGGCAATCGCTTCTTCTTCCGTGTCGAATGGAATCACACTCAGTACGGGTCCGAAGATTTCCTCGCGCGCCACGCGCATGGCCGGATTGACGCCGGTCAGGATGGTCGGCGCGATGAACCAGCCGTTGGCCGGCCCACGCTCCGGCCGGCCCCCACCGCAAGCCGCACGCGCGCCCTCTTCCCGCGCGACGGCCAGATAGCGCGTCACGCGTTCGTACTGCTCGCGCGTGGTCAGCGGCCCCATGGTCGCGCCTTGCGTCGGATCGCCGACCTTCTCCTGCGCGGCCAGGTCGACCAGGCCCGCCACCAACTTGTCGTGGATGCCGCGTTGTACCAGCAGGCGCGAACCCGCCGAGCAGATCTGCCCCGTATTGCCCATGATGGCCGCATAGGCCGCCGCGGTGGCCGCGGCCAGATCGCAATCGTCGAAGACGATATTGGGCGACTTGCCGCCCAGCTCCAGGCTCAGGGGAATGATGCGCTCCGCCGCGATGGCGCCCACCGCGCGACCGCTGGCCACCGAACCCGTGAACGTGACCTTGCGCACCAATGGATGGGCCACCAGCGCCGCGCCGGCTTCCCGCCCATAGCCGGGCACCACGTTAAGCACACCGGGAGGCAAACCGGCATCAGTCGCGATACGGGCCATTTCCAGGCACGAGAACGGCGTTTCCTCGGACGGTTTGACCACCGTGGTGTTGCCCGCCAACAGCGCCGGCGCGATGCCGCGGGAAGCTTGCTGCAGGGGCGAATTCCACGGCACGATATTGCCGCAGACGCCATAGGGCTCGCGCACCGTGTAGGTGTGCAGCGCCGGATCAGCCAGGATGGTCTCGCCGCCCAGCGCATGCGCCAGCTCGGCGTAATACTCGAAATAGCGCGCCGTGACGCGCACATCGTTGCGCGAGCGGGCCAGGGCCTTGCCCGTCTCACGAGCTTGCAGCAGGGCCAGGTCCTCCGCCTGGGCCTCGATGGCGGCGGCGATGGCGCGCAGATATTTGGCGCGCGCCTGCACGGGCAGCTTGCGCCAGGCCGGATAGGCGTCCTGCGCGTCGCGCACGGCGATATCGATGTCCTGCTCGCTGCCGCGGGCGATGCGGGTCAGCGGCTGCTCGGTGACCGGGCTGATGCGTTCGAAGTACTCACCGGTGGCCGGTGCGCGCCATGCGCCATGGATGTAGTGGTCGTATTGGGGCTTCATGTCGGTCTCCTCCTTATTCTTTGATGTCGTTCAGCAGCGCCTAACGCGGGGGCCGTTGCGAGAAGCTGCGGTCGAAGATGCCTTCGGCAATGCGGTTCTTGAGAATTTCGATGGAGCCGCCGGCGATCATCCAGCCCCGGCAGCGCCGCACGCAATACTCCACCAGCGACTCGCGGCTGTAGCCCATCCCGCCCAGCACCTGCAGCGCGTCGTTGGCGACGTCGAAGCCAACCTGATTGCAGTAAGCCTTGGCAATGGCTGTCTCGGTCGCCGACGGAAAGCCCGAATCGGCATTGGTGGCGGCGCGATACAGCAGCAGCTGGGCGGCATCCAGCTTGATCCGCATATCCGCGAACTTCCACTGCAGACCCTGGAATTCACACAGCAGGCGGCCGAACTGTTTGCGCTGCAAGGCCCATTCGCGCGCCTCTTCATAGGCGTAGCGGCCCAGCGCCAGGGACCGCGCGGTGTTGCCGATGCGTTCCACGTTGAAGCCGGCGATCTGCTTCTTGAAACCGCCCTCGCCCAACACCACCATGTCATCGGGCACGTAGACGTTGTCGAAAAAGATTTCCACCCATTCCTCGTCCGACATGAAGGCCGACCGCTTGCCCAGGCGCACGCCCTCGGCCTTGGTGTCGATCAGCACGGACCCGATGCCGCCCGTGCCCGGGCCGAAGCGCACATAGGCCAGGATGACCGTCGCATGCGGACCATGCGTGGTGAAGATCTTCGTCCCGTTGATGCGCCAGCCCTTGCCGTCGCGGGTCGCCGCGGTCTTCAATTCCGTGACGGCGGAGCCGGCCTCCGGCTCGGTCATGCCTACGGCGATCAAGGCCGTGCCGGCCAGGAGCGGCCGCAGGAAGCGCTCTTTCTGGTCGGCGGTGCCGTATTCGGCCAGCACGCGGATGGCGCCGAAGTTGCCGGCCTGCACCACGTCCGCGCTGCGCGGGCACACGGAAGCCACGGTCTCGATGGCGACCACCGCATCCATCAGACTGCCGCCGCTGCCGCCGTCTTCCTCTTTCATGGTGATGCCAAGCAGGCCCTGCTTGGCCATCTGCTGCGCCACATCCCAGGGATATTCGTTGCTGTGCGCACGTTCGCGGGCGCCGGCCTTCAGCTCGCCCTCGGCGAAGCGGCGCACGGCGGTCTGGAAGTCCTGTTGTTCGGGAGTCAGCTTGAAATCCATAAATGATGTCCTGTTTTTTGATGTTGCTGTTTTGCGTGGAGTCAGGCGAGGCGCAACAGGCCGTCGACCGCGACCACGCCGTCCTTGCGTACGAACAAGGGATTGATCTCGGCCTCTTGCACGGCCACGCCACGCAGCACGGCCAGGCGCGAGAACGCCGCGATCGTCCGCGCCAGGGCCGCGCAATCGCCCAGCGGCAGCCCGCGGAATCCGCGGATCAGGCGCGTCTGGCGCACCGCTTCTATCATCCGCATGGCTTCGGCCTCATCGACCGGGGCCAGCCGCAAGGCGTAGTCGGGATTGAGTTCCGCGGTGATACCGCCGGCTCCCAGCAGGACCGTCGGGCCGACCAGGGGATCGTGGCGGTAGCCGAGGATGAGTTCGATCAGACGGCCCTCCATCGGCTGCAGCAGGATGCCTTCGATGTCGGCCGCGGGCGCGTGGCGCCGGACGCTGGCGAGCATGGCGGCGATCGCCCCACGCAATTCGGCCAGGTTCTCGATGCCGACCCGCACGGCGCCGGCGTCGGTCTTGTGCGCCAGATCGCGGGAACAGACCTTCGCGACCAAGGGGAATGACAAGCCTTCCGCCGCCAGCCCTGCCAGCTCCTGCTCCAGTCGGGCGGCATCGAGCAGGCGGCTGGCCACCACCGGCACGCCCAGCTTGGCGAACACGGTTGCCGCTTCGCGCTCATTCAACATGCCCTGGCGCGGCAAGCCAGCCGGCCAGTCCGATGCGGGAACTTCGGCGGGCGGCTGTCCCGTGCCCTGGAAGTAGACGGACAGCGCGTCCGCGCAGGCCTCCGGTGTGCGAAAGGCCGCGATGCCGCCTGCCCGCAGCAAAGCCAGCGACTCCGCCGCTTCGGGCGCCAGGAACACCGCCAGCGGCTTGGCGGCCGGCTTGTCCGCCTCCAGCAAGGGTTTCACCGCGAGGTCGGGATGGAATTGCGCCGACGAACCGACCACGCTGAGCACCGCATCGCACCAATCCGCGCGCAGCAAGGCTTCCAGCAGGCCTTTGTATTGCGCGCTGCTGGCCGCCAGGGTCAGATCCATGATGGGTGTCTCACGCAGTTTCAGGCCGATTCCGGCCATTTGCGCGATGAAGTCCGGCGGCGGCGCCACCGCCACCATGCCGTGCAGGCCCAGATTGTCGACCACCGACGCGGCGCCACCGCCCGTGGTGGTGATGACGGCCACGCGGGCGGCCTGGTCGGTTTCGTGGCGGGCGTGGCTGCCACCGCTGCCTCCGCTGCCATAGCGCTCCGTCAAGGGCGCGATCTCGAATAGTGTTTCCAGCTGACGAACGCGCAGGACGCCATGCGCCCGCAGGAAAGCGTCAACGGCCGCGTCGTTGCCCGCCAGCGCGCCGGTATGGGATTGGGCCAAGGCATCGCCCTGCTCGGAGCGTCCCAATTTATAGGCGACGACCGGTTTGCCGGCTGCCCGCGCGCGCTCAAGTGCCCGCGCCAGGGTGGGCGCATCGCGCAAGGTTTCCAAAAACAGCAGGATGACCTTGGTATGCGGATCGTCGACCAGCGCGTCGACGACCTCGCCCACCGTCACATCGCTTTCATTGCCCACCGACACGGACTTGGCGAAACCGAAGCCGCGCGCCGCGGCGCGTGACAGCAGCGATCCCATCATGGAACCACTCTGCGACACCAGGCTGAGCGAACCGGGCAGCAGCGACTCCGCCTCGAACGCCGCGTTCACCGACAGAACCACGCCGCTATGCAGATTGGCCAGCCCTATGCTGTTGGGCCCCAGCAGGCGCAGGCCCAGTCCGCGGGCGCGCGCCACCAGGGCTTCCTGGCGCGCCATGCCGTCCGGGCCGGTTTCGCCGAAGCCATCGGAATACACCGTGACCACGCGGGCGCCGGCCTGCGCGCAGCCTTCCAGCATCGCCTCGATGTCGTCGCCGGGGATCATGAAGAAGACATGATCCACTTTCGCAGGCAGGTCGCTCAGGGAGGGATAAGCCCGCACGCCCAGGATCTCGTCGCGAGCAGGATTGATGGGATAGATGGTGCCGGCATAGCCATGCTTGCGCATGAAGCGCAGCGGCCGCGCGGTGTTCTTGCGAATATCGCCGGAAGCGCCGACCAGGGCGACGGCGCGCGGGGCCAGCAAGGCAGCGGCGAAAGAAACTTCAGACATAGGCGATTCGGTAGTTGGTTCGGTAATCGATTCGTTATTCGATGATGGGGCGGTCAAAGCCGGGCATCCTCGGCCAGGCGCAAGGCCCGCACAGGCAGGGTTTCCAGCCGCCAGACCTGATCACGCAGCGCCGCCATCCGCGCCGTGCCCAATACGGGACCGGCCAGTTCGGCGAACTTGTCATTCAGATCCGCGTCGGACAAGGGCGCCTCGGGATCGCCCTTGCGATACGGCGCATGGTGCTCCAGGGTCGCACCGGAATGCGTCGTCAGGCGGACCCGCGCGGCTCGCATGCTGGGAAAGCCCGCCGTCAATTCAGGATCCGCTTGCAGCGATACGCGTCCCATGAGGTCCCGCACCGAGCGATCCGCCATGCGTTGCGGCGTGAAGGCATCCAGGCGCGGCGAACCGTGCACGAAGGCATGCGACACCACATAAGGCAGGCTGAATTTGGCCTCATAGGCGGTGACAGGATTCAGGATGCCGGCCACATCCAGCGCCGGCTGGTAGGTTGCCACGTGGACCGCCGCGATGTCTTGCGGCTGCACGCCGCGCTCACGCAGCGCCAGCGCCGCGTCGATGGCGGCGAAGGTGTGGCCGCAGCAGCCGTGATTCTTCTGCGTGATGACGCGAATGTTGTAGCGCTCGCCCAGGCCATCGGTGGCGCGGCCCCAGTCGGGATCGCGCGCCAGGGCCGCGCCGAAGCCGACCTCGCCCTCCAGGATGTCCGGCACGCCGGTGATGCCATGCGCGGCGCCCTGCCCGGCCCGTACCCCCACCGCGGCCGCGTGGCCGGCGTGCAGCGCCTTGGTCATGGCATCGGACCTGAAGGCTTGCTGCAAACCGCTGGCGAAGGTGCCCGCGGTGGCCAGCGCGTGCCGCATCACGTCGGCGTCGCCCGGTTTGCACAAGGCGGCCGCGGCCGCCGCGCTGCCGAAGCAGCCTACCGTTCCCGTGGTGTGAAAGAAGCGATAGTGGGAAGGCTGCACGGCGGCGCCGATACGCGTGGAGATTTCGTAGCCGACGACGATGGCATTCAGCAGCACGCGGCCGTCGACATTGCCTGCCTCCGCCAACGCCAGTGCCGCAGCAATGGTCGGGCAGCCCGGGTGGTACACCGCATCCCGAAAGATGTCGTCGAACTCCACTGCGTGGGACACACTGCCGTTGATCCAGGCCGCGGTCGCCGGGAAGGCGGTCGTCCCATTGCCTGGCAAGCTGGCGGGTCCATTGCCCAGCTCGTCCGCGTGGGCGGCCAGCAATTGCGGGGATGGCGCCACCCGGGTGCCTGGATAAAGGGCCGACAGCCAGTCAAGAAAGGCACGCTTGGCATAGTGAAGGATGTCATCAGGCAGACGGGCCTGACTGTCGTGCGCGCCATAGGCGGCGATGGTATCCAGCAACATGGTGGTCTCCTGCGGCGCGCCGGCGAACGTGCGCGCTTCTGGCCCCACTTTAGTGGCAGCGGCCATGCCCAGGGTTGATGAAACGGAAAAGGAGCGTTCATCCTGGCAGGCAGCGGATTTGGAGATACGTCCCTTTCCCCTTTTTCAAACCTTGGGATGCACGGCATCCGTAAGCTGCTTGCTAGTGTCCTTCAGTACCGCAGTCGCAGTCGAAGCCGCAGTCGCAGCAACAATAATTCCAATCCAAGACACCGCTGGCGCAAGACCAGCCGCAGGAGACAAGCATGCGCGTAGACAACACCCCGCTGGGGTTTATCGGCCTGGGCGTCATGGGCGAACCCATGTGCGCCAACCTCGTCCGCAAGTCCGGCCACACCGTCCATGTGGCGGATCTGGAGCCTGCCCCCGTGGCGCGCATCGCCGAACTGGGCGGGCAAGCGCAGCAGGACGTGGCCGCCGTGGCACGGGCCGCGGAGATCATCTTCCTGTCGCTCCCCAGCATCGTGCAGGTGGAGCAGGTCTGCCTGGGTGCCGGCGGCATCGTGCAAGCCAAGGGCAAGGTCCACACCATCGTCGACATGAGCACCAGCGACGTCGCCCGCACCCGCCAATTGGCCGAGACCCTGCGCGGCCACGGCATCCTGTTGATCGATGCCCCGGTCGCCCGCATGCGCGAAGCCGCGCGCCTGGGCACGCTCATGATCACCGTGGGCGCCACCCGGGAGAACTACGACAAAGTGCTGCCCTATCTGTCGTGCATGGGTAGCGACGTGCTGCTGTGCGGCGAAGTGGGTTGCGGCCAGGTGGTGAAGATCATGAACAATATGGTCGTCTTCATGACGGTCCATGCCCTGGCCGAAGCCATCACCATCGGCCGGCGCGCGGGCGTGGACGGCACCTTGTTGATGGATGCCCTGAGCCAGGGCTCGGCGGACAGCTTCGCGCTGCGCAATCCCGGCAAGAAGGCGCTGGCCGCTGAAACCTTCCCGGAGAAAGCCTTCCCCACGGAATACGCCATCAAGGACATCCGCCTGGCGCTGGAACTGGCACGCCAGGGTCAGGTCGACGCCACGGCCGCGACCTTGACGCATGATCTGCTGGAACGGACCCGCGCGGCCGGCTACGTCAAAGAGTATTACCCCGTCATGGTGAAGCTGATCGAGGAAGCGAGTGCATCATGACACCCCTTCCCTCACGCCGCGGGGCGCTGGCCCTGCTCGGTAGCGGCTGCCTGTGCGCCGCGCTCGCCACCGCGCCGGCCATGGGCGCCAGCTACCCTGACAAGCCGATTACCCTGCTCATAGGTTTCACCGCCGGCGGCCCCACCGACGCCGTGGGCCGCTATCTGGCGCGGCAACTGGAAACCGAACTGCACCAGACCGTCATCGTCGAGAACCGCGCGGGCGCCAATGGCGTCGTGGCGGTGCAGGCCGAGCGGCGCGCACCCGCCGACGGCTACACACTGATGCTGGGAAGCAGCGGTACCTTGTCCATCGAGCCCGTGTACAAAAAACGGGTCGACTACGACGTCATGCGGGATTTCCAGCCGGTCGCGCTAGTGGCCGGCTATCCCTATTTACTGGTCGTGCCCGCCGGATCGCCTTATCAAGACATCCCCGCCTTGATCGCCGGCGCCCGCGCCAAGCCCGGCACCTTGAGCTTCGCGTCCGCCGGCAGCGGCGCGGTCAACCACCTCGCCGGCGAATGGTTCCGCAGCGCCGTCCACATCGACATCACGCATGTCCCCTATAAAGGGGATTCCGCCGCCATCGCCGACCTGGTGGCGGGCCGCGTGGACATGGCCTTCCTGAGCGCCATCGCGGCCATGCCACAGGTAAAGGCCGGCAAGATGCGCGCCCTGGGCATCGCCACCGCCCAGCCGTCCGACATCGTGCCGGGTGTTCCCACCGTCGCCCAGGCCGCGGGCATACCTGGGTTCACGGCCGAGCCCTGGAACGGCATCCTTGCGCCCAAGGGCCTGGACCCGGCCATCACGCAACGCCTGAACACGGCGGTCAACAAGGTGATGGGGACGGCCGACGCGCGCGCGGCGCTGTTTCAACTGGGGCAATACCCCTTGACCGGCAGCCCCGCGGAGTTCGCTGCCCATATATCCAAACAGACTGAACGCTGGAGACAGGTGATCAAGGACGGCAACATCGCGCAGGCCGACTGAGGCCGCCAGCCGCTGTTGCCACACGCTATTGCCGACCACCGCGGCGGGAGCCCGCAACGCCCCGTCGCCAGGGAAAACAAACCATCGGAGACTGACATGCCGCGTCCCATCCCCAACGCCGTGCGCAACGGCGCCCGTACCGCACTCCTTGCATCCGCCTTGTCTTGCGGCCTGGTCCAGGCGCAATCGCCCCCGTCATCCCAGACCGGCGACGTCATTTCCGACGGCATCGTCCGCATCGGCGTCCTGACCGATCTGTCCGGCGCGTATTCCGGCAACGTCGGGCCCGGCTCGGTGCTGGCGACCAAGCTGGCCATCGAGGATTTCGGCGGCAAAGTCCTGGGCAAGCCCATCGAGATGGTCAGTGCCGACCACCTGAACAAGGCCGACGTGGCGGCGTCGCGCGCACGCGAATGGATGGACCGCGACAAGGTCGACGTGATCACCGAACTGGGCAATAGCGCGGTGGCCCTGGCGGTGATGGGGATCGCCCAGGAGAAAGGCCGCATGACCATGGTGACCGGCGCGGGCGCCACCAGCATCACCGGCGAGAACTGCACCGCCAACAACGTGCAGTGGGTCTATGACACGTATGCGCTGGCCAAGGTGGGCACGGTGCCCCTGGTCGAAGCCGGCGCGCGCAAATGGTATTTCATCACTGCGGACTACGCTTTCGGCCACTCCCTGGAAAATGACGGCATGCGTTTCGTCAAGGACAGTCGCGGCAGCGTGGCCGGATCTTCACGCTATCCCTTCCCTGGCAATGACTTCGCGTCCTATTTGTTGTCCGCGCAGGCCAGCAAAGCGGACGCCGTGGCCTTTGCCAGCGCCGGCGCCGACCTGCAGAATGAAATCAAGCAAGCACGGGAATTCGGCCTGGCCGACCGGCAGAAGCTGGTCGCCATGCTGATGAGCATCACCGACGTTCACGGCGTCGGCCTGCAGGCCGCCCAGCGCATGACGTTCGCGGAAACTTTCTATTGGGACATGGACGACGAAACGCGGGCCTTCTCGCAGCGCTTCTTCAAAGTCCTGGGCAAGATGCCCACCGCCTTGCAGGCCGGACAGTATTCGGCGGTACTGAACTACCTGCGCGCGGTCGAGAAGTCGGGCACCGACAAGGTCGACGTGGTCATGAAGACCCTGCGCGACATGCCGATCCATGATGCGTACGCGCGCCATGCGCGCCTGCGCGAAGACGGCAAGCTGATGCACGATACCTATGTGGTCGAAGTGAAATCCCCGGAAGAATCCAAAAAGGCCTGGGATTACTACAAGATCATCAAGACCGTACCGGGCGATCAGGCCTTCATGCCGCTAAGCGAGAGCCGCTGCAAACTGGTCAAGCAATGACACGACGCGGGCGGCGCCGCCCGCCTGGTTGAACACGCTACTTTCGACAAGGATTGCCCATGCCGTATGACGATTTTCTAACCGAGGGGCTGGCCGCGGCGGTCAACCGCCAGGACCGGCTGGTCTGGCGGGGCCGCCATCTGCATACCCGGTTCCTGCTGGAAAACGGTCCCACCGCCCATCTGATTTCGATCGACGCCGGCCAGGTGCGAGCGGTGCGCCGCGGCCCCTTCGTCATGCCGCACTGGCAATTCGCCTTGCGCGCCGGCGCGGAAGACTGGGCACAATTCTGGAGCCCTGATCCCAAACCCGGTTATCACGACCTGATGGCGCTGATCCGCTACAAGCGCCTGCGCGCGGAAGGCGACCTTCACCCTTTCATGTCCCACCTTTTGTATTTCAAGGACGTGCTGGCTTGCCCGCGTCAAACAGGAAGCCAGCCATGAACAGCCCCGCCAGGCAATCCCAGGTTTCGACTGAAACGTTCTTCGAAGCCATCACGGGCCGCTATCTGCACCTGACCCTGCGGGGCCGTCCCCATCGCGTCTATGTGGAAGAAGCCGGCGCGGGGGTGCCCTTGCTATGTCTGCACACGGCCGGCGCCGACACACGCCAATATCGTGCGCTGATGAACGATCCGGAGATTCTGGCCCGCCACCGCGTCGTCGCCTTCGACCTGCCCTGGCACGGCAAATCGTCGCCCCCCGCCGGTTGGCGCGACGAAGCCTATGCCCTGACCACGCAGGATTACGCCGAGGCCGTCCTGGCGGTCGCCGACGCCCTGGCGCTGGACCGCCCTATCGTCATGGGCTGCTCGATCGGCGGCCGCATGGTGCTGCACCTTGCGCTGAAACATGCTGAACGCTTCGGCGCCGCCATCGGGCTGCAATCGGGCGCCCACGTGGAGCCCTACTATGACCTGGAATGGCTGGATCGCCCGGATGTCCATGGAGGCGAAGTCTGCGCCGGCATCGTATCGGGCCTGGTCGGACCGGGCAGCCCGGACGAACATCGCTGGGAGACGCTGTGGCACTACATGCAAAGCGGCCCTGGTGTGTTCAAGGGCGACCTGCATTTCTACACCGCGGACGGCGACATCCGCCAGCGGGTCGGCGACATCGATACCACCCGTTGCCCGCTATGGTTGCTGACCGGCGAGTTCGACTACTCCTGCACGCCACAGGACACGGAGTATCTGGCCCAACGCATTCCCGGCGCGCAGTGGCAGATCATGCAGGGCATGGGGCATTTTCCGATGAGCGAGGACCCCGAACGTTTTCTCGCCTATTTGCGGCCGGTACTGGCGTCCGCCACCAAGGCTTGCAACAGATCCGCCACGGGCGCCGTCAGTTGATCCGCATCCCGCACGCAGACGAAGAACTGACGCTCCGCCCAGGCATCACGCAGGCGCAACAACACCAGGCCCATCGCGTTCAAGTAATTGCGCGCGATGCCCTCGGGCACCACGCCTATGCCTATGCCTTCCCGGATCATGCGGCAGCGCGTCTCGAAATTCGAGACCTGTAGCTTGACATTGGGCGGACGCGACAGTGTCTGTCCCGCATAGGCAAGGAACTGTTCCAGGGAATGGCGCGGGAAGTAGCCCAACAGGTCATAGTCCAGCGCGTCTTCAAGATAAAGCTCGTTGCGATCCGCCAGCGCGTGGCCGATCGGCACGACCAGGCCCACCCGGTCGCGCCTAAACGGCATCGACGTTACGCCCGGTACCGGATGATCCGCGTGGTAGATACCGATATCGACGGCGCCATCCGCGATCATGCGGGGAATATCGAAGCTGTGCGCTTCCAGCAGGTCCACGCTGACCCCCTGCCGTCCAGCCAGGAAACTGCTCATCACGGCCGGCAGGAACTGCAGGATGGTGGAAGGATTGGACGCCAGGCGGATCTTGGCCTGGCCATTGGCGGAATAGCCGCTGATGGCCTGCTCGGTCAACTGCACGCCGCGCAAGATGGCCTTGGCACGTTGATACAGCAAGGCGCCGGCGGGTGTCGGCTCCACCCCGCGCCCATGCCGATGCAACAGCATCCGATCCAGGTGGCGCTCCAGTTCAGCGACGCGTTTGCTGGCCGCCGACGTCACGATGTTTTCGCGCTCGGCGGCCTTGGACAGGCTTTTTTCTTCGACCGCGGCGACAAAGATCGCCAGCGTGGGGATATCCAGCGTTTTCATAGCCGGACTATACCTTGCCGACCGCGCACCCGATGGCACACCCGATGGCGCGACGCAGCAAGTCCGCTTAGAGATACGCGGGCGTATCCGTCGACAGCGAAGCCTTCACTTCCCGGCTCAGTTCATCGATCAACAGTTCCTGCTGGTCGGCCTCGATGGCGCCGAGGATGCTGGCGGCGGCATCCGGCAAGGACGTCTTGGGCGCGTCGATGCCGGCCGTCATGTCGCTGTCCATGTATCCCACATGCACGTTCGTCACCACCGTATTCTGCTCCTTCAACTGGTGGCGTATCCCATTGCTCAAGGCCCAGGCCGCGGATTTTGAGACGCAGTAGGCCACCACCGGATCAATCGTCAGGAAACTCAGCACCGACAGCACATTGACGAGCGCACCGCCGCCATTGCGGCCGAGAATCGGCGCGAAGGCTTCGCTCACGCGCAGCACGCCGTACAGGTTCACGTCCAGCTGCTGCGCGAGCAGTTCCTCCGCATTGCCGCCCAAGGCCGGCCCACGCAAGCTGATGCCCGCGTTATTGATCACGATATCGACGTCGCCCGCTTCGGCGGCGGCGGCCTGCACCGTGGCCCGGTCCGTCACATCCAGCTTCAGCGCCTGGGCGCCCGGGATGCTGACCGCGCCGGGGTCGCGCGCGCCGGCGTAGACCTTGGCGGCACCCGCCGCCAACAAGGCCTGGACCAGGGCTTTGCCCAAACCGCGATTCGCGCCGGTCACCAGCGCGACTTTTCCTTTGATTTCCATGATCACTCCAGGTAGGTATATTTAGATTGTAGTCGACATCTAATTAAATCTCGTCTAAGATTTCCTTGTCAATAGATCTTTTGGCGGGCAAGCGAGTCAGCTCGATTCAACTGATAAGCGGCGTCCGCCCTTCATCGTCATGCGTAAGTCCCGAGAGGAAACCGCGCGCACCCGTGCGCTGATCGTCGCCACCGCCGCCGAAGAATTCCGCCGGACGGGCATCGGCGCGACCGGTCTGGCCGGTCTGATGAACGCCGCCGGCCTCACCCATGGCGGCTTCTACAAGCACTTCGCATCCAAGGACCAGCTGGTCACCGAAGCCTGCGCGTCGCTGATGATCGATGTCACCGACTCGCTGGCGCAGCGCGCCCTCAAGCAGCCGCCCGGCGAGCGCGTGGCCTGGTTCGTCAATAGTTATCTGTCGCCGCGGCATCGGGATGACGCGGCCCATGGCTGCGGCCTGGCCGCGCTGGGCGCCGAGCTGGCGCGGGGCACGGATGAGACGCGCGATGTCGCGGCGCAAGGCGTCAAGCACATGGTCGACGCCATCGCCGGGCTGTTCGACCCGCCGGGCGGTCCGGGCGCCCATGCCCGGGCGCAGACCTTGACCGCCGGACTCGTCGGCGCCATCACCCTGGCCCGCGCCGTCAACGATCCCGCCCTGGCGGACGAACTGCTGGCCAACACGGCCAAGACCTTGCTGGCCTCGGTCGCCGCGTAGAACGCACTGCAGCAATCAGCCCTGCATTAGGCACAGCACATGCTGTAGACGGACCACCCATCCGGCGCGCACGGCACGCCGTCCTCCTACGCATCTGTCGTGAAATTCCTAAATGTTCGAAGCCGTCTGGTTCCTCCTGATCGGCGGGCTCCTCATATTCATGGGGCTCGCGCGTAGCGTCATCGCCAGTCTGCCCATGACCGGCGCCATGGTTTACCTGTTGTTTGGTTTTGTGATCGGTCCGGCAGGACTGGGCATGCTGGACCTTGACCTGTACCGGGACGCCCACGTCCTGCGCATCCTGGCCGAGACCGGGCTGCTGATCTCATTATTTGCCATCGGCATGCATCTGCGCTTGCCCCTGGGCAGCGGGCGCTGGCGCCTGGTGCTGCGCCTGGCCTTGCCGGCCATGATCCTGACCATAGCCGCGATGACCGTGGTCGGGCACTACGCCTTGGGATGGCCCCTGGGCATGGCCTTGCTGGCCGCGGCGGCCCTGGCACCGACCGATCCGGTGCTGGCCAATGAGCTGCGGCCCCAGGAAGCGGGTGACGACGAGCCCTTGCGCTTCGCCCTGTCCGGCGAAGGCGGCGCCAACGATGGCGCGGCCTATCCCTTCGTCCTTATAGGACTCGCAGTCTGTAATCTGGGACATCCGGATGCGCAGTCGCCGGCCACCCTGGCCGCTTCGCTGATCTGGGGTGTGGTGGGGGCGGTCGCGGTCGGCTGGATCATGGGCACCGCCACCGAGGCGCTGGTCTCGCGCCTGCGTATCCGCTACGCGAAGGCCATGGGCTATGAAGGCTTCCTGGCGCTGGGCCTGATGTCGGCCTGCTATGGCGTGGCCCTGATGATCCACGGCTATGCTTTCCTGGCCGTGTTTACCGCCGGCGTGGCGCTGCGCCGCAAGGAGATGCATGAAACCGGCGACGCTACACCGCAGAATACGCTGGGCAACGTGGCGCACGGCGATATGCAGCAAGCCGCCAAGAACCCCGATCTGGCCCACGCTTATCTGGCCGAGTCCATGATGACCTTCTCCGTGGAACTGGAACACCTGGTCGAACTGGGCATGATGCTGCTTATCGGCAGCCTGGTCTCCACCTACTGGCGCGACATGTTGCAATGGCAATCGCTGGTCGTCGTGCTGGTCCTTTTCCTTATCGCGCGCCCGGCCTCCGTCTGGCTGTCATTGGCCGGCACTGGCACGGATAAGGTCCAGCGGCTGTTGGCGGGGTGGCTGGGCATCCGCGGCGTCGGCACTTTTTTTTACCTGCTGCTGGCCCTGGAGCACACGGATGCGGACAATGTGCGCCCCATCGCGCCCATATTGTTGGCGGTGATCGTGGCCTCCGTGTTTCTGCACGGCATCACCGCGTCACCGCTGCTGAAGCGCTATCTTCGCGCCATGGGCGGTCCCGGCAAGACACCGGACAATACGTGAGAGCGTGCATGGCAATCGCCCTGCTTGCCGCGACCTGAGCGGGAAGGCGGCGCCCTGCCCCTGCACGGCGCCATCGGCCTTTATCCCTGGCCCCATTCGGCCACGAACTGATCCCTGAAAGCCACCAGCCAGCGCGCCCGTTCCCGGGCCACTTCGCGCCCGGCTTCCGTCTGCATGGTGTCCGGCAGGCGCAGCAGCTTGCACTCGATGTGATCCAGGGTATAGATCCCGTCGTCAGCGGTGCGCTGCAAGGCCAGCGGATCCGTCGCATGGGCCAGGGCCCGGCCCAACTGCCCACCCACATGGAACATGCGGGCCAGGCCGACGGCGCCGAGCGCATCGAGCCGGTCCGCGTCCTGCACGATCTTCGCCTCTATCGTTTCCGGCACGATGCCCGCCGAGTAGCTGTGCGCCTCGATGGCGTGCGCCACGGCGGGCAGCCGCGCCTCTGGAAAACGCAAGGCGGCAAGCTGCGCTACCGCCGCTTGCGCCGACATGCGTGAAGCCTGGCGGCGGTCCGGATGGTTCTTCGGCAGATTCACCAGATCATGCAGGTAGGCCGCCGCCATCACCACCAGCGGGTCGGCCTCAGGCGAAGACGCCAGCAGCGTCCGCGCACTGGCCCAGACCCGCTCCAGATGATTCAGATCATGCGCGCCATCGTTGTCATCCGAGGCCGTGGCCAGGGCGATCAAGCGCGGGCGCCACAGATCCAGTTGCTCTTGCACGTGTGGAGTAGCGAAAAACGTCAATCCGCCCCCATCTGCACAGGATTGGGCTGGCGCTTCTCGATGTTCCACTTCAACAGCGCGGCGCTGCGGAAGATGCCGTGGGCGAACTTGCCGTAGGGCAACGTCAGGAACAAGGCCATGACGGGGCCCAGGTGCAGGGCCAGCAGCAAGCCCATGGCACTGGTGTTGCGCCCCACCAGCAAGGCCAGGCCGGTGATGGACACCAGCAGCAGCAAGGCGATGAAGCCGCGATCCATGGTCTTTTGCCCGGCGTCGCCATGCAAGGGACTACGTTGCAAGTTCAACCAGAACAGGCCCGCGGGTCCGATGATCAGGCCAATACCGCCCAGGGTCCCCAGCACCACCGGCAGGCTGGTGTAGCCGTACGGCGCATGCAGGTCCAGGAAGTAGTGATAGAACGTGGCCACGCACGTCGCCGCGAAACACAGCATGAAGCCGTAGAACGTGAAGTGGTGGAAACGCCGCCGCGCCAGGGTGAAAGCATCGCTGGACTCGTTGCAACCCTTGCCATGGCCGCCATCCAGATAGCGCAAGCGCAGCGCGTCATGCGCGGCTTCCGCCACCGCCGGCCCGCTGGCCGTGCCCGGCGACACATTGCGCCAGAAGCGGCGGACGCCCATCCCCAAGGCGAAGATCGCGAACAGGAAGACCACGCCAAACAACACCGCCAGCGTGTTGTGCGGGAAGATGGCGTAGAAATTGCCCGCCAAGGGCGCATGGAACAAGGAGCCCGTCGACACGATGGCCAGGATCAGGAACAGCGCCAGGCCGAAGGCAGTCGCCAGCGACAGGGTCAGGCCATTGCGCTGGTATAGGGTGCCCAGCGCCGCCGGCCACGCGTAGTCCGTGTAGGTCTGCTTGCGCACCTTGGCCATGGCCTGCGGCACGTTCACCGCGAACTCATGCGGCGGCGCGTACTGGCACGCGTGCAGACAGGCGCCGCAGTTGTGGCACAGGTTCGCCAGATAGTTGATGTCCGCCTTGCCGAATTCCAGGCGTCGCGTCATCGCGGGGAACACCGCGCAGAAGCCTTCGCAATAGCGACAGGCATTACAGATCTGCATGATGCGCGCGACTTCGGTCTCGTCCGCGGTGTCGGGCCCCAGGTCCTCGCCCTTGCGGACGAACTTGACCGGGGTTTCCTTCATGCCGCCGCCAGCCGGCGCGACCTGATCGAGATTGAGCGTGGTATTGGCCTGGCGCACGAGGGCTTCAAGCTGTTTCAAGGGAAGCTCCCATGGAATTGGTTTTATTCTGGCCAAGCGCGGCTTGCGCGGCCTGCGTGCCGGCGATGCGGCCGAATGCGGTGCCGATGGACATGCCCACGCCAGCCGTGTAGCCCTTGCCCAGGACGTTGCCGGCCATCATTTCACCAGCGACGTACAGGTTGTCGCTGGGCACGCCGTTGAAATGCACGGCAGCCTTGTCATTGACCTTCAGGCCCAGGTAGGTGAAGGTAATGCCCGGCCGCAACGGATAACCGTAGAATGGCGCGCGGTCGATGGGCCGTGCCCAGTGGGTCTTGGCCGGCGCGATGCCTTCCGTGTGACAGTCGTCCAGAGCCGTGTGGTCGAACTTGCCGACCTTGCACGCGGCGTTGTACTCATTCAAGGTCGCCATGAAGGTGGCGCGATCCAGGCCCAGCTTGTCCGCCAGCTCTTCCAGCGTGTTGGCCATGGTGCCCGGGAATACCGGCGGCATGAAACGGCCGATGGCCTTGCTGTCGATGATGGAAAAGCCGATCTGGCCCGGTTGATTCGCCACCAGGCGCCCCCAGATGGCATAGCGTTTGGGCCAGAAGTCCTCGCCTTCGTCATAGAAGCGCTTGGCATCGCGGTTGACCACCACGCCCAGCGACACGCAGTCGATACGGGTGCAGATACCGCCGTCGTACAAGGGCGCGCGGGCATCGATGGCCACGCAATGCGACTGCGACGGATCGCCGATGATGTCGGCGCCGGCATCCATCATGAACTTCAGCAGCACGCCCTTGTTGAAGCGCGTGCCGCGGATCAGGAAGTTGTCGGCGGGCCATTCGCCGCGCTCGTTCTGGCCCCAGGCCTCGCGCAGCCATTCGATATTCGATTCGAAACCGCCGGCGGCCAGCACACAGGCCTTGGCCTCGATCCGCTCGCCCTTGACGTAGGCCGCAACGAAACGGCCGTCTTTCAGTTCAAGACGATCGACCGGCGCGTTGTAGCGGATCTTCACGCCCAGCGACTCCGCGCTGCGGAAGTACGCGTTGACCAGGGCCTTGCCGCCGCCCATGAAAAACGCGTTGGTGCGGGCCACGTGCAAGGCGCCCGACAAGGGCGGCTGGAAATTCACGCCGTGCTTGCGCATCCAGTCGCGGCACGACGAGGACGCGCGAATGACCAGGCGCGCCAGATGCTCGTTGGTAATCCCGCCCGTCACCTTGAGCAGATCCTGCCAGAATTCTTCTTCCGGATAGGCTTCGACGAGCACGTCCTGCGGCGCGTCATGCATGCAGCGCAAATTGCGCGTGTGCTGGGAATTACCGCCGCGCCACTCCTTGGGCGCGGACTCCAGCAGCAACACGCTGGCGCCGGCTTCGCTGGCCATCAGGGCCGCGCACAGGGCCGCGTTGCCGCCCCCTATCACCAATACATCCACCATGGCTAGTGTGTCCTCCTTGAACAGGGTGGCACTGTAACCAGACGGTCACGCGGCCGCCAGAACGCGCCGGACAAGGGGTCTTCAAAAAATGTGAAGACGCTCTGCACATGGGGCCTCGGGCCCGACGCGGACATATTGCCGGTCACGCCGCCGCGTACAGGGTGGCCCCGGGCCAGCCGCCCTCGCGCACCAGGGTCCGCGCCACGTCGCTCAGCACCACGCGGGCGGCCAAGGCGGCGGGCGACAGTTCGTCCTCGGGCAAGCTCACGAGAAGATTGCGCCGCTGCAGATGATCGTCGCTCAATTGCAGGCGCGACATGGTCGGATCCACCGGCAAGGCGGCACCAGGCTGGATGGTCGCGACGTGCCCCACCCGCACCATCGCCATCAACATGGCCAGGCCATCGACCTCGGCGGCGATGTTCAAGGTGCGGCCGATGCGCGCGCAGGCCGTATCGATCAACTGCCGCAGGCCGTGCGCGGGACTGGGCAAGACCAGCGGGATCTCGTGCAAACCCGCCAGGGAGATATGTTCGCTCGTGGGCCAGCCCGGCGTGCTGGGCAGGCCCATCAGCAACAGCCGCTCGTCCAGCAAAGGCTGCACCGTCCAGCGCTGCGCGGCGTCGTTATGGAAGACGATGGCCAGATCCAGCTGCCGGGTGTTGAGCATGGTGGTCAGATGGCCCGACAGGCTCTCGGTCATGCGCAGGCGCACGTCCGGATAGCGTTGCTGCATGGCCTGGATGAAGCGCGGCGCCAGCACCGTGCCGGTGGTCGACGCCAGGCCCACGCTGACCTGGCCCGTCAGGCGCGCCTCGCGCGCCGCCATGGCCGCCGCGTCCGCGTGGCGTATGGCCAGTTGCGCCTGGCGCAGGAACGCCCTGCCCGCGTCGGTCGGCACCACGCCGGTGGACGTGCGTTGCAGCAGGCGGGTGGCGAGTTCGCTCTCCAGCCGGCTGATCTGCTGGCTCAGCGCCGACGTGACGATCCCCAGTTCAGCCGCTGCCCGGCCCATGCTGCCCAGCTCCACGACCCTGGCGAAAGAACGCAGTTGGCGTAGCTCCATGGCTGTCTTCACTATTTATGAAAACCGTATTTTTGCATGCAACGGTCAAATTGCCCGCCCCGTTTTCACAAACTTTGAAGACCTCTTCAGCCGGACCACCTTACGGGCCGCTGGCCGATGCCTATAATGGCGACCAAAATAACGTTTCATCGACGACAGAGACACTGACTTCACCATGCCGGCCACGCATAGGCGAGCAGGAACGGGCTCCCAGCATAAAGAAGCTCGGACCACGGCCTGATGCTCCCGGCACACTCCAGCCATCGCGACGACCAAAGAACGATAACGTTTCATTCCAATGGACTCAACCATGACGACTACCCCCCTGCACATAGACGGCCTGCCTCCCCTGGGAGCCCTGATCGACGGCCATTGGAAAGCCGACGGCCCCCGTTTCGTCGTCGATGACAAATTCAGCGGACGCCCCATCGCCGAAGTCGCCGCGGCCACCCGGGCCCAGGTCGCCGAAGCCGTGCGCGTCACCCGCGCCGCCGTCGATGCCGGCCCGCCGCCCCCGCACGATCGCGCCCAGGTCCTGCGCCGCGCCGCCGCCCTGATGGAAGGCTATCGCCAGCGCCTGGTTGACGTGATGGTGGCGGAAGCCGGCTTCACCCTCGCCGATGCCAGCAATGAAGTCGATCGCGCCATGGTGACCCTGAGCCTGTCCGCCGACGAAGCGCTGCGTCTGGTCGGCGACGTGGTGCCCTTCGGCGCCAGCCCCGGCGCACACCGCCGCATCGGTTTCACGCAGCGCTTTCCCGTGGGCGTGGTCTGTGCCATCACCCCGTTCAATTCCCCCTTGAACACCGTGCTGCACAAGGTGGCGCCCGCCTACGCCGCCGGCAACGCCGTGGTGCTGAAGCCCTCGGCCTTCACGCCCCTGACGGGCGCCCTGCTGGCCCAGTTGCTCCTTGAAGCCGGCATGCCGCCCAACTTCCTGGCCGTGCTGCAAGGCGAAGGCGACAGCGTCGGCGCCTGGCTGCTGGAAGAACAGGACATCGCCTTCTACACCTTCACCGGCAGCACGCGCGTGGGTCGCATCATCCAGCAGGCCGCCGGCCTGCGCCGCACGCAGATGGAACTGGGCAGCATCGCCAGCACCATCGTCTGCGCCGACGCCGACCTGGAACGCGCCATCCCCAAGATCGCCAATGCCGGCCTGCGCAAGGCCGGCCAGGTGTGCACGTCGGTGCAGCGCCTGTACGTACACCGCGATATCGCCGAGGAAGTGGGCCGGCGCCTGGCCGACTTCGCCAAGACCCTGCAGGCCGGCGACCCGCGCGACCCCGCCACCAAGGTCGGCCCCTTGATCAGCGAAGCGTCCGCCATCCGCGCGGAGAGCTGGCTGCGCGAAGCCGAACAAGGCGGCGCCCGCCTGCTGTGCGGTGGCCAGCGCGAGCGTTCGGTGATCACCCCGGCCGTCGTGACCCAGGCCCCGCAAGGCGGCCGGGTCTGGTGCCAGGAAGCCTTCGCGCCCCTGCTGGCCCTGCGTCCTTTCGAGGATTTCGAGGAAGCCGTGCGCGACGCCAACTCGACGCCTTTCGGCCTGTCCGCCGGTGTCTTCACGCAGGACATCGACCGCGCGCTGCGCGCCGCCGCCACCTTGCGCTTCGGCACGGTGCAGATCAACGAGACCTCCAGCGCGCGTTCCGACGTCATGCCCTTCGGCGGCGTCAAGGACAGCGGCTTCGGCAAGGAAGGTCCCGCCCACGCCATCCGCGAGATGACCGAAGAACGCCTGGTCGTCTTCAACCCCTGAATTCCCCGCAGCTTTTCATCACCCTGACAACGGACCCATCCCAACACAAGCGGTCCGATCACGACCCTGGAGACAAAAGACGATGACCACCCTCAATACCCGCCGGAGCCTGCTGGCCCTGGCCCTGGCGCTGGCCGGCTGTGCCAGCGTGCTTGCCCCGTCCGCGCAGGCGGCCGATTGGCCCGATCGCCCCATCACCCTGGTCGCGCCCTTCACGCCGGGCGGGACGACCGACATCGTCGCTCGCGCCATCGCCGTTCAGTTGCAACAGCAATTGGGACAGACGGTGATCGTCGAGAACAAGCCCGGCGCGGGTGGCACCCTGGGTGCCGGCTACGTCGCACGGGCCAAGCCGGACGGCTATACCTTGCTGCTCGCCAACGTCGGCCATGCGGCCGCCGGCGTGCTGTACAAGAACCTGCCCTACGATTTTGAACGGGACATGACGCAGATCACCACGGTGGCCAACGTGCCCAACGTGCTGGTGGTGGCGAAGAACTTCCCGGCCAATAACGTGCGCGAGCTGCTGGCTTACGCCAAGGCGCATCCCAACGACATCAACTACGGGTCGGCCGGCATCGGCACCACGCAGCACCTGTCCGCGGAATTGCTCAAAAAGCAGACCGGCATGACGGCCCTGCACGTTCCGTTCAAGGGCGCCGCGCCCATGATGACCGACCTGATCGGCGGCCGTCTTACCTTTGCGCTGGACTCGGCCGCGTCGGCGGCGGCGCAGATCAACGGTGGCGGCGTCAAGCCGCTGGCCGTCACCAGCCTGGCCCGCACGCGCTTCCTGCCCGACGTGCCGACCCTGGACGAATCCGGCGTGCCGGGTTACCAGATGACCACCTGGTACAGCCTGGCCGGCCCCAAGGACATGCCGCCAGCCGTCACCGATCGCATTTATCAGGCGGTGCGCGCCGCCATGCAGGATCCCAATATGCGTAAGTCCCTGGACAGCATGGCGGCCGACCCCGGCGGCATGGAGCCGGCCAGGTTCAAGGCCTTCGTGCATGAGGAAACCAAGCGCTGGACCGAACTGGCGCGCGGCTGGGACAGCGCGAACTGACGGTCCCGGTCCAACCCGCATCCATCCATCAAACGGCGGCAACTTCAACATGGCTGCCGCCGGTTTTTTCATAGGTTCATCATGGCTGCCACCGACATCAGCACCTTCTTTTGCCCGACCCGCCTGTACACGGGCATAGGCGCCCACCGCAAGCTGGGCGAGATCCTGCGCGCGCACGCGTGCAAGCGCGTCTTCATCGCCATCGACGGCGCCCTGCTCGGCGGCGAGTTCTACGCCGGCATCCAGCGCATCCTGCAGGAGGAAGGCGTGGCGGTGGCCAGCTATTCCGACATCGAGCCGGACCCCAGCGCCATCACCGTGGAACGCGCCTACCAGGCCTGCGCCGCGCATGGCGCGACCCTGCTGCTGGCCGTCGGCGGCGGCAGCACCATGGACGTCGCCAAGGCCGTCGGCATCCTTGCCACCAACGGCGGGCGTATCCACGACTACGAAGGCATCGAGAAATTCAGCACGCCGCCCCTGCCCTTGATCGCCATCCCCACCACGGCCGGGACAGGATCGGAAGTGTCCGGCTCCTGCGTCATCACCGACACCGAAAAGCAGCTGAAGATGTCGATCCGCCACGCCGCGCTGAATCCGGCGCGCGCCGCGATTCTCGACCCGCTGGCCTTGCGCACGGTGCCCGCCCATGTGGCGGCCCATTCCGGCATGGACGCTTTCGTGCATGCCTTCGAGTCCTATATCTCGCGCCAGGCCAACCTGGTGACCGATGCCATCAACATCGAAGCCATCGAACTGCTGGCCGCCAACATCCGGCCCTTCGTCGCCAACCGCGACAACCTGGAAGCGGGACTGAACATGCTGGTCGGTTCGGCGCTGGCCGGCATCACTTTCGGCCAGACCGGCCTTGGCAACGTGCATTGCATGGCCCGTTTCGTCGGCGCGTACTGGCATCTGTCGCACGGCCTGTCCAACGCCGTCTGTCTGCCGCACGTGGCGCGCTTCAATCTGCAGGCCAACCCACGCAAGTTCGCCCGCATCGCCGCCGCCATGGACCGGCCGGTACGGGGACTGCCCGAAATCGACGCGGCACGCGCCGCGGTGGATGCCATCGAGACGCTGTGCCGCGACCTGGCCATCCCCGCGCGCCTGCGCGACGTGGGCGCCACCGAAGACAAGTTCGACGAGATCGCCGAGCTGTGCACGCAGGCGAACTACAACCGCTGGAATCCCCGCCAGACCAGCACCGCGGACTTCCGCGCGCTGTTCGCCCAGGCGTATTGAAGCGGCGGCGGGGCCGATACAATGCCGCACATGCCTGCCAAACCGCCCCGCTCTCCGCGCACGCCCGCCGCCGCCCGCGTCACTGTCCATGACGTGGCGCGCGCCGCCGGCGTCGCCATCGGCACCGTCTCCCGCGTGGTCAACGGCGCGCCCAGCGTCACGCCCGATGTGCGCCAACGCGTGGAGAACGCCATCAATGAACTGGGTTGGGCGCCCAGCGCCGCGGCCCAGGCCATGCGCGGCGCGCCGACCCGCATGGTCGGCTTCATCTTTTCCGATATCCGCAATCCGCTCTATTCGTCCATGATCAAGGGCGCTGAAGACGTCTTCAGCGAACACGGCTATATGCTGGTGGTCGCCAGCAGCGACGGCCAGCCGGCGCGTGAGATCGCCCTGATGCAGCTGTTCACGCGGCGGCGCGCCGACGGCATGCTGTTCGCCGTGGAAGAGGAATCCAATCCGGACGTCCTGCGCTGCGCGGCCCATACCGGCTATCCCATCGTGCTGCTCGAACGGGAAATGGCCACGGCGCTTGGCGCGGTCGGCGCCGACCATCTGCACGGCACACGGCACGCCACCGCGCATCTGCTGTCGCTGGGCCATCGGCGCATCGCGCTGATCAGCGGCGGCCGCCACAACCGCGTGGGGCGCGACCGCCTGGCCGGCCTGGTACAGGCCCACGAGGCGGCCGGCGTAGCGCTGGACCCGGCCCTGCTGCGCCTGGACAGCTTCGCCTCGGACTATGGCCTGCGCGAAAGCCAGCTGCTGCTGGAGATGGATGCGCCGCCCACTGCCATCGTCGCCGCCGGCATGCACCTGCTGCAGGGCGTGCTGCAAGGCATCCGCATGAAGGGTCTGCGCATCCCCGACGATATTTCGCTGATCGCTTCCAACGACAGCCCGCTGGCCCAGCTGGTGACGCCGGCCATCGACGTCATACGCTACGACGCCTACGCCTTGGGTCGCGAGGCGGCGCTCCTGCTGCTGCGCCGCATGAACGGCGAGACGATCCCGCCGGCCACGCGCGTGGAGGTACCGACGGAATTCGTGCTGCGGGCGTCGAGCGCGGCGCCGCCGGCGCAGGGTTCAAGGGCTGCCAACGCCGCAACCAGACCTGGGATCGAACCTGGGGCCAAGCCAGGGTCCAGGCCCTAGGCCAGGGTACGCGCCAGCCGTTCCAGGTCCTGCGCGAACGCCACCAGCCAGCCGCCCGCCCGGTGCGCGGGCACGACGTCGGGCTCAAAGAAGAATTCCAGCAGCAGCACGTCGTCGTATTCGGTCGCGCGCGCCACCAGATCGTAGCCCTTCGTGGGCGGTGTCGAGGCCGCCAGGCCATCCGTCGCCGATGTCGCCGGGACTCCCGCGCGTGCCCGGCGGCGCCGCTCGTAGAGAAAGGCGCCGCTGCCGGTTCGGACGGCTCCAAGGCGCCGGCGTGCCGACGTAGTCCGACCGGCCCCGCTCGAAATATCCGTCAAGGTCAGGCCCTCGCCGCGCGCGCACGCAGTCGCCTGTTGCCCGAGGGCATGCGCCAGGCTGATGAACAGCAATTGCCGCAGACTGCACTGATGGCGCCGGCCCCTGTCCTGCAAGGGCTCCAGCGTCGCCGCCGTAAGCACCAGGGGCACGCGCCCCAGGCGGGAGGCATTCCTGGCTTGCGTCATGGTTGCACCCGCAGGACGGTCGACCGATAGTGAGGATCCGCGCGTATCTGCTGCTCGGTATAAGGCACGTCCACCCAGCCGCCGCCGGAATACAGCAGGGTCTGGTCGGCGGCATAAGGCGATGCGGGATCGCTGGCTTCCGAATAGGTCATTACGGTCTGCGCCCGTGGACCTTCTGCCGTGAAGGACACCAGCTGGATATAGCTGGAGCCATACGTGACCTCGCGGCGGCCGTCCGGCAAGGCGCCGCTCTGAGTGGCGTTGTAGACACCCAGGTCGCCCAGCCCGCCCCCGATCGGAATACGCTGCTTGCCCCGCGTGGAGATCTGGATATCGCCCCAGCGGGTGTCCGGCCCCATTCCCGCCTGCTTCAATTGACGCGCGGTGTCTATCAAGGCCTGGCGCAGAGCCGCCGCGACAGCGGGGTCGCCGGCATTCAAGCCGGTCGGTGTCGTCAAGGGACGATGCGGATCGAAGGATTGTGCCCAGGCTTGCGGCAAGCCACGCAGGGCCTGCATGCCCGCGGCGAAATACGCATAACCCAAGGTGCTGTCACGACGGGCGGTATGGTCCCAGGATCGCAAGGCCTGGCAGGCCTGGGCCAGCAGCGCGGCATCGTCCTTGGCCCGGCCATTATCATTGCCCAGGCCATCGGCGGGCGCGGCGCAGAAGCGGGCCAGCCCGTCGTCCGCCAGGTCCGCCAGATAGACCCGGTTCGACATCAGCATGCCGCGCAGGTCGGCGGGCGCGATGGCGCGCTCGCCACGACCGGCGAGCCAGTGCAAGGCATAGCGCGCGCGTGCCCCCAACGCGGTGTCCTGCCGATTGGCCAAGGCCGGATAGCCCGTCAACGGCGCGGCGGGATTGCTCATCCACGCGCTATCGTTGCCGTTCTGCACGAAGTCCGTGCGCGCCAGCGCCGGCAGGCTGGCCGGCGCCATGATGCCGTCCTGGCCGCCGCCCTTGCCTTCCCATGCGCATGCCGAGCGGGCGCCGTCCAGCACGATCAGGGGTCCTTGCGCGGGGGCCACCGCGCAGTCGCGCAGCTTGGCATCGTCCACGCCGGGAACCACCGACAGCGTGCCGAGCCAGGTCTGGCCCGTGCTGTCGGCCGCCACCGTGTTGACCCAGGGAATGCCCAGCGTCTGCTGCAGGGACGCTCGTAGCGCCGCGACGGATGTCGCGCGGTTGATTTCGTACCACTGTTTCAGGAAGCGCCAGTTGTCGAGGTTGGCGTCACGCATGGCGTAGGCCTGGCCTGTATCCCAAGGCAACTTGCCGGGGACGGTCAGCACGGGGCCGTAGCGCGACTCATAGAAGGTATGCGTGACCGGGTGGATGGCGCCGTCGTCGCCACGCGCCTGCACCGTCACCTGGACTGGCTTGAGCGCTTCCGGCTTGCCATCGACCAGATAGCGCATGGGGTCCCGCGGATCCAGCTTCAAGCGGTAGAGGGTGAAGTGGCGCGCGCTGTCCACGGTGTGGGTCCAGGCCAGGCCCTGGTTGTAGCCGATGTTGATCACCGGTACCCCCGCGAGCGAAGCGCCCATCACGTCCACTTCGCCCGGGATGGTCAGGTGCATCTGGTAGAAGCGCAGCGGCCCTTGCCACGGGAAATGGGGATTGCCGAGCAGCAGCCCCTTGCCGTTGGCGCTGAGATCCTTGCCCACGGCCAGGGCATTGCTGCCGTACTGCTGGCTGAAGGCTTGCCAGTCAGGCAAGGTGGCCTGGCCGGCGGCGGCGTGGGTGTCGGGTTTGGTGTCGGATCGGGTGCCCGGTCGGGCGACTGCCGCGGGCGCTTGTGCCGCGACCACGGCACGCGCGAACTGGCCCAGGCCGGCGTGGACCTGCAAGCGGCGCATCAAAGCCATGATGTCGTCCGCGGTCACCGCGCGCACCCAGGGCTGATTGCGGCACGCGCCGGCGCCCGCGTTGGCGCCGGACGCATCGGGCGCTTCCTGGCGCCAGTGTTCGTAGCCCGCCGCATAGCCGCGTACCAGGGCCTGGATGGCGGCCGGTTGGCGTTCCCATACAGCGGTGAGCGCAGCCGGGTCGTTAAGCCATCGATAGAAAAAATCGCTGTCGACGTTACGCGTACCGTCGCCCGCCGGCGCCGCCGCGCCGAAATACCGTGACCGCTGGCCGGTGACGGTGATGATCTCGTCCGCCAGCAGGCAGCCGTTGTCTTGCGCGTAGGCATAGCCTATGCCATAGCCCAAGGCATGGTCGTCATGCGCGAGGATATGGGGAATGCCATACGCCGTGCGGCGGATTTCCACGGTGCCGGCGGCTGGCACGGGCGCGGCCCGGGCAGCCGGCGCGCCTGCCCAGAGCGCGACCATCATCCCCATGATCGCGTAGCCGCGACCGCGGCCGCAGCGACGCCATCCGGCGCCTGCCTGCTGCTTGAATTCGTCCATCAGTGCTCCTCTCAAGCCGCGGCCGCGGCGGGGACACGCCCCGCCACACGATCGACCATGCCCTGCACGGCGGCCAGCGCGGAACGTACGCTGCCCTCCATCCAGCCAGACAACACGCCGACATGCTCGCCGGCGAAGAAGAAACAATCGCGCGGCCGCGTCACCGCGTCGTAGTACGGCTGCGAGGCCTTGTCCCAGGTCACCCAGCCGCCCCGCGCATAGGGCATCTTCTGCCAGGCCACCGAAACCGGCAGCGTCAATTGCGCCGACCGGCCGGGATGCAGGCGATCGACCGACCGGCGCGATGCCGCCTGCTGCATGGCCAGGCTCATCTGGCCATAGCGCGCCGCTGGCGGCCCATGCGTGTAGCCCGCCACCAGCACGCCACGCGGCGCCATCAAGCCCTGGCTCGGGTACCACACCAGGCTGGTATCGTCATCGAGGAAGGAGATGCCGCCATAGATATGGTCCTCCTGCTCCCAGAAGCGCGGCGCCTGCCAGGCAATCTTGTAGACCGGCCGATAAGTCACCGCCGCCGCCCCGTCGAACAACTCACGCGGCAGATTGCCCTTCAGACCCGCCAGCACCGGCAAGGGGCACGTCACCAACGCGAAGTCCGCCGCATGCGCCACCGCCTTGCCCTGCTGCCGCGCGACCACCTGCGCCCGCCCTTGCGCGATATTGAGCTCCGTGACGGGCGCGTCGCGGTGGATGCGCGGCCCCAGCCGCTCGGCGAAGGCCTGCGTAATGGCATCCATGCCACCGACCGGCTGCATCATCGTCGGTTGATACTCCAGATGCTCGTCATACCAAAGCGGATACCACAGGCGATGATCCAGCAGGGTCTTCAAGTCCAGCTTGTCATTGACCGCTGCCTGCGCTGACGATCCGTCCACCAGGCCGCGATAACCTGCCCGCCGGCTGCCGGCATAGCTCCCGTCGCGCTCCAGGTCGCCGAAGTCGCGCAGCAGGCCCACCAGCTTGGCGGTGTCCTCCTGATCGAGGGGCTGATCCAGCTTGCCCTGCTGCGCCCCCTTGGCCAACATCTCGGAGATCAAGCCGCGCGCATCGGCCTGCAGCTGACCTACCCGGTAGCGCCTGTCCACGCCCTTGTCGTCGATCACGCACCAGTTGCTGCGCGACAGGATGGATATCACTTCAAGATGCACGCCCAGCTCGCGGCAGTAACCCAGAATGCCGTCATGCGTGCCCGGGATGCGCGCCGCGCCGGCATTGAAGTACTGGTCGTTGTCGAAGGCGACCCGTTGCGCGGGGCCCTCGTCGTAGCGCAGCTCGTCACCGCGGCGCAGCGTGTGTACCCGGCCGCCCACGCGCGCCGTGGCCTCCAGCACCTTGACCTCGAAACCGAGGCGCATCAGCTCATAGGCCGCCACCAGACCGGCCATGCCCGCGCCCACCACCAGCACCGATCGGCCCCTGCCTATGCCCGCTGAGGCATCGCGCAGCATCCCTATCCGCGCGGGAGCGGCCGGCGCCGCGGCCAGGCCCAGGGTGTCGGCAGCGGCCAACGCGGCCCGCGGCCCGGCCGTGGCGGCCAATCCGATCAGGAAGTCCCTTCTGCTGAAATGCATGAAATCTCCGCCAGGCAGCCGGAACGCTGATGGTCCCGGCCGAATACTCCGCGGCCTTGCGCCGCGCCCTGATCCCGAACTGCCTACATCTTTTTATGGAATGATTATCACTTAATTCAAAGCGCCGATGGTGTCCAAGTGTTTGCGAGGACCCGTTTCTTTGTGACGAGGCGTGCCAGAAACGCCTTATTCCCGCAGGCACACGACGCGATCTCCCGTCGCCGCGTGTATCAGTACGTCCATGTCCACGTGATAGATCTCCCGCAAGGTCTCCGGCGTCAGCAAGCTCGCCGCATCCCCACGTGCCACCACGCGGCCCGCGCGCATGGCGATCAATTCATCGCAGTAGCGTCCCGCCATGTAGATGTCGTGCAGCACCACCACCACGCTCAGTCCCTGCTCGCTGCACAGTCGCCGCAGCAGTGCCAGCACTTCCACCTGATGCGCGATGTCCAGCGCGGAGATGGGCTCATCCAGGATCAGGCACTGCGCCCCTTGCGCCACCAGCATCGCCAGCCACACCCGCTGCCGCTCGCCGCCCGACAGCGTGTCCACCAGGCGCTGTGCCAACGCCTCGATATGGGTGACCGCCATGGCGTGTTCGATCATGCGCCTGTCTTCCGGGCCCTGCGAGCGCAAGGGCCCCAGCCAAGGGTAGCGTCCCAGTGTGACAAGCTCCTTTACCGTCATGCCGGGCGCACCTGGAATCTGCTGCGGCAGGTACGCGACGCGGCGGGCGAACTCGCGCGCCGACAAGGCCGCGGTAGCCTCCGTGCCAAGATGCACTTCGCCTGCCGCCGGCTTGATCTGCCGCGCCAGCAGGCGCACCAGCGTGGACTTGCCCGACCCGTTGTGGCCGATGATGCCCACCACCTTGCCCGCGGGTATCCGCAAGTCCAGGCCAGACAGGATCTGCCTGCCATCGATGGCATAGCTCACCTGCTTGAGCGTATAGGCAGGCGCTGCCGCGGCCGTCACGGTTGCCGTCATTTGGACAAGGCCTCCGCGGCCGGCGCGTCATGGGCCTGTTCGTCCTGGCCTACGACCCGGCCATTGCCCATGTGGACCACGCGGTCCGCCACATGGAAATAGCGGTCGTCATGGGAGATCACGATCAAGGTCTTGCCGTCGCGCTTCAGGTCCGGCAGGATTTCCGTATAGAACACCCGGCGGAAGGCGGGATCCTGGTCGGCCGCCCATTCATCGAAAACGATCACCGGACGCCGATCCAGATACGCATGCACCAGCGCCAGGCGCTTGCGCTGCCCGGTGGACAGGTCCGTGGTCGTGAAGCGGCCGTCGCGCACCGACACCTTGTGCGTCAGCTCGAGCCGTTCCAGATAGAGCGAGGCTTCGTCGCTCAGCGTATTGCCCACGTCGACGTCCTCGAACAGGTAATAGTCCGAGAACACCGTGCTGAACAGCTGCCGATAATCATCGCGGTTGTCCGCCACCACGGGTTTGCCGTCGAACAGCACGATGCCGGACTGCGGCTCGTACAAGCCCAGCAGCAGCTTGATCAGCGTGGTCTTGCCGCTGCCGTTCTCCCCCACCAGAAACAGCATCTCGCCGGCATGCACCTGCAGATTGACCGGTCCCAAGGTGAACACCTGACCGCTTTCGGTGGGCGGATAGGAATACGTCACGTCGCGCAGCTCGATATCGCCGCGCGGCGGCAGGCGGGCCGGAGGGCGCGTGGCGGCATCCGCCTTGTTCAGCAGGTCCGCTTCCGGGCTGGTGAAGCGCGTCGACAATTCCGCCACCCGGCGCAGCGCGATCTGGGTCTGGTTGACCAGCGGCAAGGCGCTGATCACCTGGGACAAAGGCCCCTTGACGTAAAGCAGTACCAGGACGAAGCCGGACAGCACTTCATTGCGCAGGCCCAGCGTGTTCTGCAGGGACAGCACCAGGCCGATCACGATGAAGAACAGGGCCGATCCAAACGCGTTGGCGCTCATGAACACCCGCATGGCACGCACGCGCAGGTCGCGGATGCGTTCGATGGTCGTGCGCAGACGCTGGTCATGCAGATGCCAGCGCCGCTCCCGGTTCATGCGCAACTCCTTGGCGCCTTCGGTGATGGCGCGATACTGCTTCTGCAGATCGTCCTGGGCGTCGCGCGCCGCCTCGAAACCGCGCCGCCCCCGCTGGCGCGCGGCCGCATGGGCCCAGCTGCCCACCGCGATGGCGACGGCCGCCAGCAGGCACAGCACCGGCGACAGCACCGCCATGTAGAAGAAGCAGCCCAAGGCAATGGCGATGGCGATGGCAAGTCCGGAGAAGCCGAAGGTGAACGTGCTGATGGTATCGATGTCCTGGTTCAAGGTGGTCGTGATCCGATGCACCCGGTATCGCTCTATTTCCGCGATCGGCGCAGCCAGGATGCGGTCGGACAGGTCCTTGCGCAGCCCCGCCACCACATGCTGGCCGATATAGCTGTTGCCCAGGTCGGAAGCGATCTCGCCGACGATCACCAGCACGCACAAGCCGGCGAAGGACAAAAGCAAGGCCGCGGTGGCGCCGTCGGGCGCGTGCAGGGCCCGGTTGACCGTGGCCAACAGCCATGCCGTCGCCAGGCCGCTGATGACGCCCAAGGTGGTGGCGAACAAGGATATTTTCCAGAAAGGCCGCAGCAGCCGCAGGATCTCCCGCAGCGGCGATCCGCCAGCGGACCGCGCGGACGCGCCTGTCGATGAATTCATTGACTCCTCCACAGAAACCACAGGAAGGCCGGACCGCCGACCAGCATCGCTACCAGTCCGGCCGGCACCTGCCAGGGAAAGACGATGACACGGCCCGCCCAATCCGCCAGCACCATGATGCTGGCGCCGGCAAGCACGGCGCCGACGATCTGCGCACGTGGCCGCAACAGTCCCAGCCGCCGCACCAGATGCGGCCCCAGCAGGCCGACGAAGCTGAGGGGACCGACCAGTATCGTAGCGCCAGCCGTCAACGCGGCCATGACAAACAGAAAAAACAGACGCGCCAACGTAACGTCCACACCCAGGGCCCGCGCCGCCGCCGTGCCCAGCGGCAGGATGGCCAACAGGCGTGTCCCCAACAAGGCCGCCACCACGCCCAGCACCAGCAGCGTCATGCCCGGCGCGATCGCGTCCGTCGTGGCGCGATAGGTCGACCCGGACATCCACGTCAACATCATCGCGGCGCGCGGATCGCCACTGGTCAGCAAAAAGGCCGCGCAGGCGCTGAGCAGGGTCGACAGCGCCACCCCGGCCAGCAGCAGCCGCTGTGGCGCGAAACCGCTGCGCCAGTTCAGCGCGACCACCGCCAGCAGGGTCAACACCGCACCCGCCATGGAAGCCAGCAGCATCTCGCCCATGCCCAGCTGCCGCGTCAGCAGCAAGGCGGCGAGAATGCCCAGGGAAGCGCCCGACGAAACCCCCAGCACTTCGGGGCTGGCCAGGGGATTGCCCGTCAATCTTTGCAGCAGGCTGCCCGCCAGGGCCAACATGGCCCCCGCCATGCCGGCGGCGGCCACTCTGGGCAGACGCCAATTCGTGATCGTGGCGGCGCTGTCGCTGAACCAGGTCCAGCCGTGCATATCGCGGCCCACACCCAGGCCCAGGGCCAGCCCGGCGCCCAGCAGAAGCGTGCAGCAGACCAGCATACGCGCCGGCACGTGACGCGACGGGACCGTGTCGCGCGCGCGCATGTCCGGCGGCGCGGCGTAATCTTCGCGATGGCGCAACAGCAGCCACAACAGCACCGGCGCCCCCACCAGGGCCGACGCGCTGCCGGTGGGCATGCCGCTCGCCAGCCCGGGCAGGCTTTGCACCACCTGGTCGGTCAGCCACAGCAACAGGCCGCCCAGCAGCGGCGCCGCGATCATGCGTTGTCCCAGCGTGCGCGCGCCCAGCAGGCCTGCCAGATTAGGCGCCATCAGGCCCACGAAACCGATGACACCCACCGCGCTGACGCTGAGCGCGCTGAACGCCACGCCCACCGCGATGGCGCCCAGGCGCAAGCGGGCCACGTTCACGCCCAGCGCCGCCGCGCGTGCATCGTCCAGGGCCAGCAAGGCCAGCGGCCGCAGCAACAGCGCGGCGCAGACCGACAGACCGGCCAGCCGCGGCAACAGATACCAGACCCTGTCCCAGCCGTTCTGGGCCAGCGAGCCGCTGTGCCACACGAACAAGCCGCTCAGGTATTCCTCGTGGAACAAGGCCAGCGCCGACGCGGCCGCGCCGCAGAACAGCGACACGATGAGTCCGCCAAGAATGACGTTCACCGTGGCATAGCGCGATTTGCGCGCGACCAGCATGACCAGCGCGCAAGCCGCCGCGCCCCCCGCCAGGGTGATGGCCGCGCTGCCGTTCACCAGCAGGCCGGGCGCGAAGATGGACGCCGCCGTCAGGGCCAGGTACGCCCCCGAAGACACCCCCAGTGTGGCCGGGTCCGCCAGCGGATTGCGCAGCGATTGCTGGAACAGCAAGCCGGCCCAGCCCAGCGCGACACCCACCAGCAGGCTGATGACCAGGCGCGGCAGATCCACCTGCGTGAAGATCAGGTACGGCACCGTGCCCACGGCGCCCGCCCCGCCCTCGCCGTGCAGCAGCGTGCCCCATAGCGCCGGCGGCAGGGTGCGCGCCAGTCCCCGCGCGCTGAGCCAGCCGGCCACCAACAGCAGCAGCGCCAAGGTGACGATGGCGCCCTTGTGCCCGGGCCGACGGGACGCCTGCCGCGCGGGCGCGCCGCCGACGGGCCCTTGTCCCCGTACCGACTCTGTCTGAGGCATACGGCTCATGACACGGCCTCCGGCAGCCGTGCGACCGCGCCCGCGACCAGGCGCGCACAGCGCAGGGCCGATGGCAGGCCGCCCAGCGCGAAGAACGAATCGATGGCCGTCACGCGGCCGGCCCGTACGGCGGGCAGCCGATTCCACAAGGTGCTGCCCTTGAGCACGGCCTCCGCGCGCTGCGTGCGCGGCCCCTGGTCCATGTAAAGAATGCAGGCGTCGGGCTGCTCGGCCAGGTTGGCGATGCCCGTCAGGATGTTGCCGTAGAAATTGGTGTGCCGATCCCACGCATTGCGCAGTCCCAAGGCTTCGATGATGGACTGCACCCAGCTGCCGGTGCCATACACATAGGCCTGCGTCCCGCTTTCGTGCAGGACCACGACATAGACGGAGCTGCCGACGCGCCGGCCCAGCCCCGCGCGCAGGGCCTCGATGTCGGCATCGAAGCCGCGCAGGCGCTCGCGCGCCACATCGCGAGCGTCACAGACCTCGGCCAGGTGCATCAGCAACTCGCGAATATTGGGATAGGGTTGCGAGTTGGCGTTGAAGATCCGCACCAGTTGCGTCGGCGCAATACGCTCGAAGAACGGCAGCGACGTCGCCTGCCAGCTGGAGGCGAAGATCCGGTCGGGCGCCAGCCGCGCCAACACCTCGAAGTTGGGCTCGGTGCGAGAGCCCAGATCAACCGTGGCATCGGGCAGCGGCGGATCCGACAACCAGCGGCGGTATACCGCCAGTTCCGGCACGGCGATGGGCGGATGCCCCAGCCACGCCAGGCTTTCGGCGGCCGCCCAGTCCGTGCAGGCCAGGCGCAGCGCTGGTGTGGCGGATGTGGCGGGCGTGGCGGCCAGGACTGGAGCGCAGCGGCCGGCGAGCATGCCGCCCGCGGCCATGCCCAACCATGCTCCCAATCCCTGTATTGCCCGCCGCCGTCCTGCCATGTCTCTCCTGCGTCAGAAGTCTATGCTTGCCGACAACATATAGGTTCGAGGAACGCCGCGCGCCAGACCGTAGTTGGTCGAAGCGGCTGCCCAATAGTCCTTGTTGAAGAGGTTTTCCACCGACGCCCGGAACACGACCTGCTTGCCCTGGATCTTGGTGGTGTAACGCGCCCCAATGTCGAAGGTATTCCAGCTTGGAATCTTCTGGGTGTTCTGCACGTTGTAGTACTGCGAAGACGTGTAAATATACCGCCCCGTCACGGTCAGCCCCGGCACCCAGGGCAGGTCATACTCCAGGCCCAGGTTCAACTGCGTATCCGGCACGCCCACGGCCTTGTTGCCATCGGTGGCGCCGCCCGCGGTCTTGGTCAGCTTGCCGTCCAGGAAGGTCACGCCCCCCAGCACGCGCACGCCGCGCGTCACTTCGCCGAAGGCGCTCAGTTCGACGCCGCGGTTGCGCTGCTCGCCGTCGAGGCCGAACAGACCCGTGGTCGTATCCGTGAAACCGTTGGGCTGCTTGATCTCGAAGTAGCTCAAGGTGCCGCCCACGTTGCCCAGGTCCAGCTTGGCGCCAACTTCATACTGCTTGGATTTGACCGGAGCGAATATCGTTCCAACGTTGCTCGAACCTGCCGGCGCGGTCGGCCCCTGGGCCAGCGCCTGGATGTAGTTGGCATACAGCGACACCGTCTGCCAGGGCTTGACCACCAACCCGAAGGCCGGCGTATAGGCGGACTGGGAATACGACGTGGTGAGCGCGCCCGTCACCGCGCTGTAGTTGTCGACTTCGACGACCTGGCGCCGGATGCCGGCCGTCAGTTGCACGCGGTCTTCCAGGGCCGACATGGTGTCGGCGAAGGCATAGCTCGCCAGCTTGGTCTTGGACGTCTTCGGCGCGTCGCTCGCGCGGCCGCTCAGGCTGGGCTTGTCCAGCGAAGGCAGGTCGTACAGATTGCCCGTGAAGGTGGAAATCACGGGCGCCAGCACGCCGGCTTCGGTTTCCAGGGTGCTCGCGGACAGGTTGAGCGTGTGCTTGATGGGACCCGTATCGAGCTTGCCGGTAAGGCCGCCCAGCGCCGTCTTGGTGTCGGAATACGTGGGCTGGTAGTACTGGTTGCCACGCACGTCACCGGCGTTGTTGCGGATATAGAGGAAGTTGTACAGACCCAGGAAGTCGTTCTTGCGGCCGCCCGCGGTGGCATAGGCGGTCAGGCGCGGCGTCAGGTCGACCTCGCCGTGCACCATGCCGAAGGTGTCTTCCGACTTGGCGTAGTACCAGGGCTGACCCAGGCTGTCGCTGCCCTTGGGCGCGTTCGGAATCTTGAAGTTGGCGTTGTCGGTGTAGATCGGCCGCGTGGGATTGTCCACGTGCAGGCGCTGATAACCCAGGTCGGCCGACAGCCGCACGGTGCTGCTGCGGAAGTCCAGTCCCAGGGAGCCGAAGCCGACACGCTGGCGCTGGTCGTCGACCGACGTGTCGCCGTCCCGATAGGAACCGTTCAGGCGGATGCCGATCTTGTTGTCTTCGCCGAAGCGGCGGCCCACGTCCACCGACGTACCGAACTGAGAATCAGACCAGTAGCTGGTGGTCAGTCGGGTGATCGGGGTATCGGTGGCACGCTTGGTCACCAGGTTCACGGTGCCGCCCACCGCGCCGCTGGGCGCCATGCCATTGAGCAAGGCGCTGGGGCCGTGCAGGATCTCGACGCGTTCCATCATGTCCAGGCCGCCGGTCAATTGCGGCGGCACGATACCGTAGACCCCGTTGACCGCGATGTCCTGCCCTTGCACCGGAAAGCCGCGGATGGCGAACTGGCTGCCGTAGCTGACGCCAGGCCAGATCACCCGCACCGAGGGGTCATTGCGCACGACGTCGCTGACCGAGCGTGCCTGCATGTCCTGCATGGTCTGGGACGTGATGCTGGTCACGCTGAACGGCGTATCCATGTAATCCCGGTTGCCCAGCAGGCCCAGCGAGCCGCCGCGGGCCACCTGGCCGCCCGCATAGACGGGTGGCAGATCGCTGAGCGCGGGCGTGGTGCCCGTCACGTTCACCGTCGGCAAGGTGGTGCTGGCCGTGGTGCCCGCCGGCGCGGCGGTGGTGGCTTGCCTGGCCGCGTCGCCTTGTGTCGTGGACGTGGTCGTAACTTGTGCCGATGCGCTGGCCGCGCACAGCAGTCCGGCCCCGAAGACGTGGAGCCCCGATATCGTGTAACGCATGCTACCCCTTCCCAGGATGTACGGATTGAGCTGGAATCCCCAGCGATCGTCTTTGGAGCAACGCAGGACACGGAACACGCCACCAGCAGCGCGATTGCCACGCCTGACGTCCGGACCGGCGGCGATCAGCCCTCCCCTCGCGCCTTGCGCGCGGCCTCGCCTTGGTCGACCTTGTATCGTTGTCAATACAAATAGGAATGCGACCCGATCTCATTCTCGGTTGCGATTGTACAGATGAGAAGTACTTGCAACAAGCCATTTCTACAACCCTGGATTACCTGCGAATTATGGAGACGGAGCACCTGACGCCGCCGTTACACGGCGTCCCCGCTACCGTCATCCGCACCCAGTTCGCGCAACATGGCCAGCATCTCGTCGGCTTCACTGTCCTGCCCTTGCGCCTGCCGGATCCAGTCCGCCAGCCGGCGCACGGTGTTCAACTGGAACATCAGCGCCAGCGGGATTTCGACGTTCAACTGACGCTTGACCTGCCCGGCCACCCTGACCGCGGCGAGCGAGTGGCCGCCAAGATCCAGGAAGTCCGCATCCACGGCAATGCAGTCCAGATGCAGCACGTCGCGCCAGATGGCGGCAACCGCGGCCTCGATCTCGTCGGTGGGCTCGTCGTCACGGCCTGCGCCATGATCCGTGCCCGCAAGGTCCTGCGCCGCTGCGAGGGCCAGCGCATCCAGCGCGGCGACGTCCAACTTGCCGTTGGCCGTCAGCGGCAAGACCTCCACCTGCAGGAAGGCAGCAGGAATCATGTACTCGGGCAAGGCGCCACGCAGCGCGACGCGTAAGGCATCCGCCCCCGGCGCCGCGCCGGCCGCCGCCACCACATAGGCCACCAGGCGTTTGTCATCGCCCTCCCCCTGCGCGATCACGGCCGCGTCGCGCACGCCGTCGACCGCGCGCAGGCGCGCGGCGATTTCGCCGGTCTCGATACGGAAACCACGCAGCTTCAGCTGGCTGTCGATGCGGCCGCGGTAGGCCAACTGACCTGATGGCAGCACCGTCACCAGATCGCCCGTTCGGTACAGCCGCGCGCCTGGGCGGCTGCCATGCGGGTCCGGCACGAAGCGCTCGGCAGTCAGGCCCGGCCGGCCCAGATAGCCGCGCGCCAGTCCCGCGCCGCTGACGTAGAGCTCGCCTTCATAGCCCGGCGGCACCTCGTTCATGGCGCCGTCCAGCACCCGCCAGCCAAGGTCGCGCAAAGGCAGGCCGATGGACTGGTCCGCCGGGGTTCGCGCATCCAGGTCCAGATGCGTGACGTGTACCGTCGTTTCGGTGATGCCGTACATATTCACCAGGCGGGGCTGCCTGTCGCCGTAGCGCTTGAACCAGGGTTGCAGACGGCTGACATCCAGCGCCTCGCCGCCGAACACCACATAACGAAGCGCCAGCCGCGCGCCCACGTCAGCCAGCGCGGGCTCGGCTATCAACTGGTTGAAGGCGGACGGCGTCTGGCTCAAGACCGTGACACGTTCACGTTCCAGCAGCGCCAGCATGGCGGCGGGCGAGCGGCTGTCCAGATACGGCACCACGACGACGCGCGCACCGTGGACCAAGGCACCGAAGATTTCCCAGACGGAGAAGTCGAAGGCATGGCTGTGGAACCACGTCCAGACGTCATCGCGGCGCAGGTCGAAACCGCTGTCCGCCGCATCGAACAGCCGCAAGGCATTGCGGTGGGTCAGCAAGGCGCCTTTCGGCGTACCCGTGGAGCCGGACGTGTAAATGCAATACGCCAGGCTGTCCGGATGGCTGGGCAGTGCCAGGTCATGATCATCGAGCGCTGCCAGGCCGCGGGCGACGTTCGCTTCATCCAGGTACAGCATCACGGGTACGCGCGCAGCCAGCCCAGCGGCCATCGCACCACCCCGTTCCGCCGTGTCGGCGTGCTTGAACGACGGCAGCCGCGCGGCCACGGATTTCTGCGTCAGGACGACGACCGGATTCGCATCGCTGACCATGAAAGCCAGCCGCTGCGCCGGATAAGCGGGATCGAGCGGCAGATAGGCGGCCCCGCTCTTGAGGACGGCCAGCATGGCCACGATGGTCTCGGGACCGCGCTCAAGGGCCAGACCGACCAGCCGGTCCGGGCCCGCGCCCAGTTCGACCAGCCGTCGCGCCAGGCGGTTGGCGCGACGGTTCAGCTCGGCATAGGTCAGCGCCGTGCCCGCGCCGCTTACCGCGACCGTGTCAGGCTGCCGGCGTGCCCAGGCTTCCACGGCCTGGTGCAGACTCGTTGCGGACAGATCCGCCACCGCGCCCTCCTGGCCCGTGCGTGCAGGCGCCTGCCATGTCAGCGCGTCCAGCCGCGCGGCCTGCCCGCCTGCCCACGCTTGCAAGACGGCGCGCAGGCGCTCGAACAACAGGCCGGCCTGGTCCGGGTCGATGACTGAACGCTCGTGCAGCACCAGGAAGCGCAGCTCGTCTTCCGGCCACACGACCAGCGTCAAGGGATAAGCGTTCCGGTGACGCGACTCGACCCGGCCCACGCCCAGATCGCGCAAGCCGGCGCGCAATTCGTCGGCCACGGGGTGGTTCTCGAAAACGACGATGACGTCGAACAAAGGCGTGCCTCGCGCCAGACCCGAGCACGTCTGAATGTCGACCAGGGGCAGGAAAGCGTGCTCGCGTAGTTCCAGATTGCGCTGCTGCAGGTCGCGCAGCCACTCGCCCGTCGGGGTCCCGGCCTCCATTCGCGCGTAGAGCGGCACCGTGTTGATGAACAGCCCCTTCATGTCGAAAATGCCGGGCAGCGGTGCGTGCCGGCCCGCCACGGTCACGCCCAAGGTTGGCTGGCCTCGCCGCGCCAGGCTGGACAAGGCCAGCAGCGCCGCGCCTTGCACCAGGGTGTTGAGCGTGACGCGCTGGGATTTCGCGTAGCGCCGCAGGGCCTCGGTCTGCGTGGCGGTCAGGCTGCGTTCGATGCGGCCCAGGCCCTGGCCCTGTCCCTGGCCTGCCTGCAAAGCTTGGCCGGCTGTCCGCAGCAGCAAGGGCGTATCCAGGCCCGCCAGCGCCTGCTTCCAATACGTGCGCGCGGTGGCGCGGTCCTGACCGGCGAGCCAGTCCACGTAGGCGCGGAAAGGCGTGGCCGGGGGGGGTGCAAGCGCCGCGCCATTGCGGTGGCCTTGATACGACGCCGCCACTTCGGCCAGAAGGCTGTCGACGCTCCAGGCGTCCATCAACAGGTGGTGATGGCTCCAGATGAAATGATGACGGCGCGCCGCCAGATGCACGACGGTCAGGCGCATCAAGGGCGGCCGGGCAAGATCGAAGTCCTGGCGGGCGTCCTGTTCGATCAAGGCGCGCAGATCCTGACGCTGCACGGCCTCGTCCACGCCCGACCAGTCGAGCTCCTCCCAGGGCAAGGCCACCGCGCCATGCACGCGTTGGCGCGGCTGGGCCAGGTCTTCCCATTCGAAGGCAGTGCGCAGGACGTCGTGACGGGCAACCGCGTCGCGCCAGGCCTGCTTGAACGCGTCAATGTCCAGGTCGCCATGGATGTCGCAGGCGCATTGCACGACATAGGTGCCCTGGCCCTGCTCCAGGCGGCTGTGGAACACAATGCCTTCCTGCATGGGCGTCAGGGGATAGGCGGTGTCGTTGATCCCCGCCTGGGCCGTGATGACGGCCTGGACCGTTTGGGGGATGCGTGCGGCATCGGCCGTATCGGTCGCACCGGTCTTATCCGTCACACCGGTCGCGCCAGCAGGAACGCTGGCGTCCTTGTTCGTCGTCAATTGCCGCGCCAAGGCCGCGATGGTCTGATGCTGGAACAATTGCGTCGGCGTCACGACCAGGCCGGCGTCGCGCGCCAGGCCGGCCATCCGCACCGCGCTGATGGAATCGCCGCCCACTTCAAAGAAATTGTCCTCCGCGCCCACGCGCGGCAGGTCGAGCACGGTCTGCCATATGCGCGCCAGGGCCTCCTGGACCGCGCCATCCGGCGCCACGTGATGGCGCTCGGTTGGCGCTTCAGGCGTCGGCAGGCGTTTGCGATCCAGCTTGCCGTTGACCGTCAGCGGCAAGGCATCGATCACCACGAAAGCATGCGGCACCATGTGCGCGGGCAAGGCATCGGCCAGGCCGCGGCGGGCCTGTTCCGCCAGCGCATCGCGAGAAGTGTCGACGCCGCGCGCCGGCACCAGATACGCCACCAGCCGCGGCTGTCCCGTATCGTGCCGCAGCACCACCACGGCATCCGCCACCCCGACCTGGACCCGCAAAGCACTTTCGATTTCCCCCGGCTCGATGCGGTACCCGCGTATCTTCATCTGGCTGTCGGCGCGGCCGACGTACTCCATGCCGCCCCCGTCGCGCCAGCGCGCCAGGTCCCCGCTGCGGTAGAGCCGCGCGCCCGGCTCGCGCAAAGGATCGGCATACGGATCCGGCACGAAGCGCTGCGCGGTCAGCGCCGCTCGTCCCAGATAGCCACGTGCCAGACCCGCGCCACCGATATAAAGTTCGCCGATCACTCCGGCAGGAACCGGCTCCAGCGCTTCGTCGAGCACGTACCAACGCAGGTCGGCAATGGGTGTACCGATGGCGCTCCAGCCGCGCCGGCCATCCTCCGCCGACAAGGCGCGATGCGTCACGTGGACGGTGGTCTCGGTGATGCCGTACATATTCGTCAAACGCGGCCCCGTGGTGCCCAGCTGGGCGAACCAGGGCCCGAGCAAGTTCATGTCCAGGGCTTCCCCGCCGAAGATCACGTGACGCAGGGACAAGCCTCCCACCCGCTGCAGAAACCCGCGCGCCTGTAGCAGTTGCCGAAATGCCGACGGCGTCTGGTTCAGCACGGTGACGCCTTCCTCATGCAGCAGATCGAGGAAAGCGTCAGGATCGCGACTCACGCCATAAGGCACGATGACCACCCGACCGCCATGCCGCAAGGCCCCGAACACCTCCCAGACGGAGAAATCGAAGGCGTAGCTGTGGAACAGGGTCCAGACGTCATCCGGCCCGAAGTGGAAGACCGGCGCGGTCGCCGTGAACAGGCGCGTGGCATTGGCGTGGCTGATCAGGGTGCCTTTAGGCCGCCCCGTCGAGCCCGATGTGTAGATGCAGTAAGCGGCGGACAAGGGGTGGACGGCCCAGTCCGGATTCTCGCGGGAGTGCGCCGCCAGTTCCGCGCCATCGCGATCGAAGCACCAGATGCGGCAGTCCGCGCGCCAGGGTCCCGCCATCGGCAAGGCGTCCAGCAAATCCGCCTGCGTCAGCACCACGCGTGGTCGCGCGTCCTCCGCCAGCCAGGCCAGGTGGTCCGCCGGGTAGTCGGGGTCCATCGGCAGGTAGGCAGCGCCGGCCTTGAGCACGGCCAGCATGCCGACCAGGGTATCGAGCGACCTGGCCACGGCCAGGCCTACCAGGCACTCGGGGCCGGCGCCCAGCGCCCGCAGGTGACGCGCCAGCTGATTGGCGCGCGCGTTCAACTCGCCGTAGCTCAGGCTGACCGCGCCGGCGCTGGCGGCGATGGCATCGGGCCGCGAGCGCGCCCGCGCCTCGATGGCCACATGCAGAGGCTCGGCGGCGCCCACGGCATCGCGCGGTACGGCAGGATTCCACCGTTGCAGCAAGGCCGGACGTGCAGCGGCCGCCACCATGGGCAACGCCGCGACCGGCGTGTGTTCGTCGCGCACCATCGCTTCCAGCAGGCAACGCCAATGCGCGGCCATGCGCTCTATCGTCGCGCGTTCGAACAGTTCGGTGCTGTAGGTGAACATGCATGACAGGCGATCGTCGATGTCCGTCACGTCAAGCATCAGGTCGAACTTGGACGTGCGGCTGTCGTTGGGCACGAAGCGCGCGCTCAGACCCGGGGCCACCTCGCGGGTCTGCTGGAAGCGCCAGCGCTGCACATTGCACATGACCTGGAACAAGGGCGTATGGCTGGCGCTGCGCTCCGGGCGCAGGGCGTCGACGATCTGATGGAAAGGGACGTCCTGATGGGCCTGCGCATCGATGGCCGACGCGCGCACCGCCGCGACCCATTGCGCGGCGGACAGCGCCCCGTCGGCATCGCATTGCAGCACCTGCGTGTTGAGAAACCCGCCGATGATGCGTTCGAACTCCGGCCGCGTGCGATTGGCGATGGGATAGCCCAGGCGCAGGTCGCGCTGGCCGCTGTAGCGATACAACAGCGCGAACAGGCTCGCCGCCACGGTCATGAACAGCGTGGCATGGTGGCGTTGATTGAAGGCCCGCACCTGATGGTGCAGTGCCGCCGGCAATTCGAACTCCAGGGTGTCGCCGGCATAGGACCGCGTTGCCGGACGCGGATGATCGGTGGGCAAGACCAGGACGGGATGTTCGCTGCCCAGGCGGCGCTTCCAATATTCCAGCTGGCGCGCGCCCTCGCCGCCGGCCAGCCAGTCGCGCTGCCAGACCGAGAAGTCGGGGTACTGGATGGACAACGCGGGCAGCGCGGCGGCGGTGTCCTGTGCCTGCGTCCTCGGTTGCGCCCGGGCGCGATAGAGCGCCGCCAGCTCATCGGCGAAGACCTCCATCGCCCAGCCCTCGGCCACGATGTGGTGGATGGCCACCAGCAGCGCATGCTCATCCTGGTCCAGCCGGACCAGATGCAGACGCAGTAGCGGACCCTGCTCAAGGTCGAAAGGGGCGTGGGCTTCCGCGCGCGCCAGCACGTCCAGACGCGCTTCGCGCTCCGCCCGTGGCCGCGCTTGCAGGTCGACCGACGTCAAGGTAATTGACGCCGCTGGCGCGATCCGCTGCACGGGCTTGCCGTCGCGCGCGGGAAACGTCGTGCGCAGGCCCTCATGGCGGGCCACCAGGGCATCGACGGCCCATTGCAGCGCGGCGCGATCCAGTGTGCCCCGCAGACGGACCAGCCCGCCCACGTTGTATGCCGCGCCGCTGCGCTCGGTGTCCCAGAGGAACCACATGCGTTCCTGCGAGTGCGACAAGGGCAGATCGCCGTCGCGCGGCAACGCGCGAGGCGCAGCGTGCCCCGCGCCACGGCCCGACTGCAAGAAGGCCTGCGTCAGTTCGGCGTAGTCCTCCAGGTCGCGTGCATCGAACAGCGCCCGCAGAGGCAGATCGGTCCCCAGGCGTTTGCGCAGGCGCGCGACGACCTGGGTGGCCAGCAAGGAGTGACCGCCCAGGTCGAAGAACCGATCGCCCAGCCCGACCTGCTCCACCCCCAGCACTTCCCGCCAGACGTCGGCGATGTCCTGCTGTAGCGGCGTCACGACGGGCCGGTACGCTTGCGCCGTCCAGGTGGGCGCCGGCAATGCCGCTCTGTCGACCTTGCCGTTGGCCATCAGGGGCAAGGCCGGCAGCGGAATGAACTGGGCCGGCAGCAGGGCCCCGGGCAACTGCCGCGCCAGGCCTTGGCCCAGTGCCGCCACATCGATGTCGGGTCCCACGACATAGGCGACCAGGCGTGCGCCACCGTCAGGGCCAGGCACGGCCACCACTGCCGCCTGGCGGATTTCCGGCAGCGCGTCCAACGCGGCTTCGACCTCACCCAGCTCGATACGCACGCCCCGCACTTTGACCTGATGATCGAGCCGGCCCAGGTATTCGAGCAGGCCGTCCGCGCGCCAGCGGGCCAGGTCACCGCTGCGGTACAACCGGCGGCCGGACGCATAGGGGTGCGGGACGAAGCGCTCCGCGGTCAGGCCTGGCCTGCCCAGGTAACCACGCGCCAGCGTGGCGCCGCCCAGGTATAGATGGCCGGTCACCCCGGGCGGCACCAGGTTGAGCTGATCGTCGAGCACCAGAGTCTCGGTGTCAGGCAAGGGCCGGCCTATGGGGACGCGCGCACCCGTGCCGATGGAGCATGTCCAGCAGGTCGCATTGATCAGCGCTTCAGTGGGACCGTAGCGATTGTCGAAGCGTATCCCTGGGAAGCGTTGCAACACGGCATCGCGCAGATCGGCGGTCAGCGCTTCGCCGCCGGCATAAAGACGGCGCAGGCTGGTGCAGGCAGTGCTGGCTTCATCGGCGATGAACTGGCGCAGCAGGGACGGCACGAAGTGCATGGTGCTGACGCCGTGTTCACGCACCAGTTGCGCCAGCCGGTGGGGATCGCGCTGAGCGCCCGGTTCCGCCAACACCAGCCTGGCCCCTACCGTCAAGGGCCAGAAGATTTCCCAGACCGAGACGTCGAATCCCAGTGGGGTCTTCTGCAGCAGGGTTTCGTCGGCTTGTAGCGCGTACTCCGACTGCATCCACGCCAGGCGGCGTGCCAGGGCCCCGTACGTATTGCCGACGGGCTTGGGGCGGCCGGTCGTGCCGGAGGTGTAGAGAATGTAGGCCAGGTCGTCCGCTTGGACAGCAGCCGTCGGCGCCAGGTCATCCAAAGGGCCAGCGCTGCTGCCGGAATGATCATGACTCCAGGTTACGGTGTCGACATCGAGGACAGCGACCCGGATTCCCGGCGGCAGCGCCGCCTTCGTCTGCCCGTCAGCCAGGATCAGTGCGATGCCTGCGTCTTCCACCATCTGCGCAAGCCGATTGGGGGGATGGTCGGGATCCAGCGGCACATAGGGCGAGCCGCCATGCAGGATGGCCAGCAGCGCCACCGGCAGATTCAGGGAGCGCGGGAGCAGCACCCCCACAGGCTGGCGAGGCACCACGCCAGCTCGCCGCAATTGCGCGGACAGCGCCTGCACACGTTGCTGCAACGCGCGATAGGTCAAGTTTTGCCCGTCGTACTGCAAGGCCACGGCCGCCGGCGTCCGCTCCGCCTGAATCGCGATCTGCGTATGGACCGGTGGCGGGCTATCCTGCGTTTCCGTGCCCTGCCCCCATGCCAGCAGGACGGCGCGCTCCGCGGTATCGAGCAAGGGGATCTCGCCCACCGCCTGGCCCGGTTGCGCGAGCAAGCCGCGCAGCAGGGACACGTAGTGGCCGGCCAGGCGTTCGATGGTCGCCGGTTCGAACAGCTCGATGTCGTACACGAACGCGCCCTGCATGGCGCCGTCGCGGGTTTCCTCGGTATTCAGGCCCAGGTCGAACTTGGTGGCCCCGGCGTCCTCCCACACCGCGCGCGGGCCGTCGCCGTGGTCCAGGTGATTGAACATGACCTGGAAGACCGGATGCTGCCCGGCGATGCGTGGCACATTCAAGGCCTGCACCAGCTGTTCGAACGGCAGGTCCGCGTGGGCCTGCGCAAGACGGGTGTCGTCCCGCACTTGGCGCAAGCGCGTGTTGAAGTCATCTTGCGGCTGCCATGCGGACTGCAGGACCAGCGTGTTGACGAACAGGCCGACGATGTCACGCGTCGCCGCGTGCGGCCGATTCGCGAAAGGCACGCCGACGCGGATCTGCCGCTGGCCCGTGTAGCGATGCAGCAGGATGTCGAACACGGCCTTCAAGATCATGAAGGGGGTGGCGGCCTGTTCACGCGCGTGGCGGCGCAAGGCGGCCGCCAATTCGGGCGGCAGGCTGAAACGGTATTGCGTGCCGGCGCCGGTCGGCTGGGCCGGACGGGGATGGTCGGTCGGCAAGGCCAGGGCTGGCGTGGCGGGGTCCAGGCGTGCCGTCCAGAAAGCCAGCTGGCGGGCTTGTTCGCCGCCTTCAAGGCGACTCTGCTGCCAGGCGGCGTAGTCGGCGTAGGTCAGGCGCGGCGGCAGTGTTGCCGCCGCAGGACCGGCTTGGCCAGGCGCGGCCAGCACCGCCATGAAATCCCGCATCAGGATGGCTGTCGACGCGCCATCGGCGACGATGTGATGCAGCACTGCCACCAGCCGCGGCGTGTCCTTGCCGCCGGTCAACAAAGCCACCCGCCACACCGGACCGTGTTCAAGATCGAAAGGCCGCGCGGCGTAGGCGCGGATGACGGCATCCGTCGTCGGCCCTGCCCCGGCGTCCAGCCTATCCAGAGCAATAGGCGCCTGAGCAGCGATCTCCAATCCGCACTCGCCCTTCCGTTCCGGAAAGCGGCTACGCAGGACGTCATGGCGCTCGCCCAGGACCCGCAGCGCCTGCTGAATGCGATCCTGCTCTACGCCCGCCGGCAGCGCCAGCGAGCCAACGATGTGATACGCCGCGCTAAGCGGCTCCAGCTTCCACATGAACCACATGCGCCGCTGCGCGGCAGAGGGCCGCAGGGGCGAGCCCGCCGGCCGGACCGTGGGCACCGCGGCAGGCGCTGCCGCGATCCCGGCGCAGAATTCCCGCAGGGTCGTGCCGTCGAAGAAGGCGGCAAGATCGATCTCACGGCCCAGCCGTTCACCCATGGCCGCCGCCGCTTGCGCCGCGAGCAGCGAGCTCCCCCCAAGGGCGAAAAAGCGGCTGTTTGCGGACGTCACCGGCGTACGCAGGACTTCGCTCCAGATCGCGGCGACTGCGCTTTCCAGCCCGGGAGCCAAGGCCTGCGCTGCATCCCGTTCAGGTGTAGCGAACGGGCCTTCGATGGCGCCCTCTCGCCCGGTGCCGGCCTCCTCTTCCGCCACGATGGCTGTCGCCCCCGCCGCTGTGACCCGGAACGAGGCGTAATGATCCAGCTCGCCCCGCTCCCAGCCCGCAAGGCAGGCCGCGCGTTGCAACTTGCCGCTGGTGGTCTTGGGCAAAGCGCCGGGGTTGAGCAGCAACACCACGCTGGCCGGCTCTCGTTGGCTGCCGGCCACGGCATCGGCGATCGCTTGCGCCAGGGTCTGGGGCGCGATCAGCTTCTGCGTCGAACGGCCGATCTCGGCGGCCACGCCTATGCCTTCGCGGCCATCGACCTGCACCCCAAACGCCGCCACGCGTCCCTTGCGGACGAGTTCGATCTCTTCTTCCACGGCGGCTTCGATATCCTGCGGATAAAGATTCTGCCCCCGCACGATGATCAGGTCCTTGCGCCGGCCGGTCACGTAGAGTTCGCCCGCGCGCAAGGTCCCCAGGTCGCCAGTGCGCAACCAGACGGCGCCGTTTGCGGGGACGAACGCCGCTGCCGTCGCGTCCTGATTGTTCCAATAACCGTCCGCCACGCTGGGCCCGCTGACCCATATTTCACCAACGCCGCCTTCTGGCACATCGGCGGCCGACTGCGGATCGACGATGCGGACCTTATGCCCGTCCGGCACCGCGCCATTGGCCACCAAGGTCCTGCCTTCATCCTGTTCGACCCAACGGTGTTGGGCCAAAGCCTGATCCTGCACGGTGGCCGTGCGGACGCCGCCACCGCGCCGTCCGCCACTGACCAATAGCGTCGCCTCCGCCAGTCCATAGCACGGGTACAGGGCGCGCGCATCGAAGCCCGCGCCGGCAAAGCGGTCGGCGAACTCGCGCAAGGTCCTGTCTCGCACCGGCTCCGAACCGCAGAAGGCCAGCTGCCAGGCGCTCAGGTCCAGGCCAGCGACCTGTTCCGGCGTAATTCTTTCCGTACACAGGCGGAAGGCGAAATCCGGTCCCCCGCTGACCGTGCCGCCGTATTCGGAGATGGCCTTCAGCCACCGTACCGGCCGCTCCAGGAAATGCCGGGGCGACATCAGCACGACATCGACGCCGCTGAACAAGGGCTGCAACAGGCCGCCGATCAAGCCCATGTCGTGATACAGCGGCAGCCAGGTGACGATGGTATCGGCCGCGCTGATCGAGAATGCCGCGCGGATGCAGGTCTCGTTGGCCAGCAGATTGCCGTGGGTGACGCGCACGCCTTTGGGCTGCGCCGTCGAACCGGACGTGTACTGCAGAAAGGCCACCGCATCGGCCGCGACGGGCAAAGGGCCGTCCAAGGCGGCGGCCGAGCCGTGGGCGGCGCTCGCCCGGATCGTGTCGGTGGCGATCACCCGCGTACCGCGCAAGGCTGGACTGACCCGCGCGAAGGCGGCCAGCGGCTCGGCCAGTGCCTGTTCCGTCAGGATCAGCGCCGGCTCCGCATCCGCGGCGATGGCGCGCAGGCGGCGCGTGTGTTGGGGCGAAGCCGATTCCGGCGGATAGGCCGGCACGGCAATCAAGCCGGCATACAGGCAAGCGGTAAACGCCACCGCGTAAGCCGGACCGCTGGGATACAGCAGCATGGCCCGCTCGCCGACCCCGGCCAGGCTGGCCAGCACACCCGCCAGTTCGCGCGCCTGCGCATCCAGGTCCGAGAAGGTCAAGGTCGCGCTGACGGTCTCCCCATCCCCCAGAAAACGCAGGGCGGGCCGCATGGGATGCTCGCGCGCGCGCCAGGCCAGCAGCGCCGCCAGATTGGTCGCGGCGGACGCGGAGAACGGTGCGATGTCATTCATGGCTGTGTTCCTGCTTGTCAGGGTTCAGGCGCGCGGGCGCGATAGCGTCGCGCGCGGCGGCTGCCGTCACGGCATCGAGCACGTCGGGGTGGTGGACAATGCCGGCGTGGTCCGTGTCCAGCACGCCGGCCAGAACCACGGTGGTCCCGGCCACGTCGCTCCAGCCGCGCGCGACCTCTTGCGCGGACAACGCCAGAGAGCCGGCCGCCAGCCATAGCGTGGGTGTCACGCGCAGGCGCATGGGTTGGTTCCAGCCGTCCAGGCCTTCATAGCTGGCGCGTGCGAGCAAGGCTTTGCGGGCAAAGCCGCGTGCCTGGAGGGGATCGGTGTAATGCCAGGCGCCGTCGCCGGTTTCGGCGCGCCAGCGAGCGACGAACGTGTCGACCTGCGCATCGGTGAAATGGGCGCGGCCATCGCGGTCGCGCGTCGGTACGATGGCCTGGCCGCCACCCTCCTCACGCGCCATGCCGCGCGGGTAGCTGTCCAGCAGCGCCAGCAAGGCGACGTGGTGGCCTTGCGCCTCCAGTACCTGCGCCACGCGGGCGGCGATTTCACCGCCGATGGACCAGCCGAGCAGACGGTAAGGTCCCTTTGGCTGGACCCGGCGGATCCGTTCGGCGTAGTCGCTGGCCAGTTCCGCCAGGCTGCCGGGCCACCAGGCGGGCTCGCTGTGGACGGGGGACTGGACGCCGTACAAGGCCAGAACGCCGTCCAGATGACGGGCCAGTTGCCGGTATTCCGCGACCAGGCCATAGCCTGGGTGGAAGGCGAACAGGATCTCCGGACGCTCCCGTTCGGCTTGCGCGCCCAGGGGCATGATGTTGGAGGGCAAGGTGTCGCCGGCATGTCCTGCTGTGTCGTGCGACACGGCGGCGATGGCGCGCACGGTGGGTGTGCCGAACAAGGCGCCCAGGGAGATGGCGGGCAGCCCTCTTGCCCGCGCCAGCTCCACCGAACGCAAGGCGCTGATGGAGTCACCGCCGGCTTCGAAGAAGTCATCGGTGACGCCGATGTCCTCGCGGCCCAGCACTTCGCGCCAGATCGCCAGCAGGCGGGCCTCGAAATGCGTGCCGGGAGCCGTGTGGGCGGTTTCCTTGGCGGCCGGCGCCGGGGCGGGCAAGGCAGCGCGATCGACCTTGCCGTTGGGCATCAGCGGCAGGCGGTCCAGGCGCACGTATGCCGCCGGCGCCATATGGGCCGGCAGCTTCGCCGCGATTGCTTGCCGCAGGGCAGCTTCGTCCGCCGTGCCGGTTATGTAGGCCACCAGACGGCGTTGCTTATCGGCGGTGGACGCCGCGCCGTGCGAAGTTGCGCCCGCCGTTTGCCTCGTCGACGACTGGCCCTCCGCGGGCGCTACGTCTACGCGTAGCGCGACCACGGCGGCGTCCACGCCCTGGACCTGGCGCAGCACCGCTTCGATCTCACCCAGTTCGATGCGGAAGCCGCGTAGCTTGACCTGCTGATCCAGGCGGCCGAGGAAGTCGATGCTGCCGTCTTCACGTCTGCGGCACAGGTCGCCGCTGCGGTATAGCCTTGCGCCGTCGTCACGGTAGGGATCGGGGACGAACTTCTCGGCCGTCAACGCCGCCCGCCCCAGGTACCCACGCGCCAGGGTGTCGCCGCCTATGCACAGCTCGCCGAGGCCGCCTATCGGTGCTTCGTTGCCCTGCGCATCCAGCACGTACACACTGCGTGAGGGATACGCCTCGCCTATGCCGACGATGGCCTGCTCGCAGTCCTCTTCCGTCGTCTGACGGTACATGCACGCCACGGTCGTCTCGGTCGGACCATACAGATTGTCCAGGCGGATATGCCCGAGCGGGCCCGCGCGCCACTGCCGGCAAGGCATCGCCGGGCAAGCCCTCGCCACCCACGGTGATCTGCCGCAACCCAGCTACTGTTTCAGGAGCCGGCGGCTGCCGCAGCCATTGCTGCCAGTAAGCCGTGGGTAGACGCGAGAACGTCACCTTGCGGTCGGCCAGGCAGGCGCTGGTGCGCGCCAGGTCCCACAACTGCGGACCTCGCAGTTCCACTTGACCACCCTGGATCAGGGCCGGCAGCATCTCATGCAGCGCCACATCGAAATTGATGGTCGACGATTGCAGTTGCTTGTCCGCCGCGCTGATGGCGTGGGTGTGGATGAAGTCGTCCAGATGCAGGCTGAGTGCGCGCTGGCTGATCGCCACGCCCTTGGGCAGGCCGGTCGATCCGGATGTGTAGATGACGTACGCCAGTTGATCCGGATGCAATGGCGGAAATTTCGCTTTGCCGGCGCCCTCGTTGCCGCCCCGTGTAGCGCCGTCGCGCGCGTGCGCCGCCTCTCCGGGAGCGCCTTGCGCCGTCGCCGATGGCCCGTCGTCCATCACACCGTCCGCCCGCACGACCAACACCTCGCGTTCCGCGAACAACGCCGCCAGCTCGCGCGCCGTGTCCGGATCGGCGATGACACGCCGCACGCCGGAATCGTCGAGCATGTGCGTCAATCGGTCCGCCGGGTAATCCGGGTCCAAGGGCACGAACGCCGCGCCCGCACGCCAAATACCGAGCAGCCCTGCCACCATCCCCACGGACCGCCGTACGCAAAGCCCTACCCTTTCCTCCTGGTCAACGCCCGCGCGCAACAACCCCAGCGCTATCGCCTCGGCATTGCGCGCCAGCATCCCATAATCCAGCGCCTGCCCCTCGCAATGCAGCGCCGGCGCCTTCGCCTGCAAGGCCGCGCGCGCCAGGATGCGATCGACCGCCGGCTCGTAGGCATGAGCCGCCCGCTCTCCATGCGCGATCGCCCGAGCCACGCGCACGGCATCCAGGGGCGCCGTGCCGTCGGCTACCGCCAGTTGATTCAACAGGCTGAGGAAATCCCCCGCCAGGCGCGCCACCAGCGCGTCACCCAGACGGCGGCTGTCATACTTCCAGCGCAAGCGGAATTTGCTGCCAGGGACGGCGACGAGCACCATGGGATAGTGCGTGCGCTCCGTCACCTGCAGTTTGTCCAGCCGCAGGCCATGCTGGCCTGAACGCAGACCGCGATCGACCGGGTAGTTTTCGAATACCACCAAAGTATCGAACAAGGCCTCGCCGGACAGCCCCGTCCATTGCTGCAACTGACTGACCGATGCATGCCCCACTTCACGCAGTGCCCCATTGCGACCCTGCACATTCCGCAGCCAAGCGCCAACGGCCTGTTCACCGCCCACGTCCGCCCACAGCGGCAGGCTGTTGATGAACAGGCCCAGCACGCTCTCCATGTCGGGAAGATCGCTCGGGCGGCCCGAGACCGTCACGCCGAACGCCGCCTGGCGGCGATTGCCGTAACGGGCCAGCAGCAGCGCCCAGGCACCCTGCACCATGGTGTTCAGCGTCACCTGATGACGCCGCGCGGCCTGCTCCAGCGTTTGCGTGGCCACTTCGTCCAACTCTTGCACGTGATGATGCAGGTCAGCGGACGCATAGGCCGCGGTCGCCACCGCGGGCAACAGGCTGGTGCCGAGCGTCGCGGGTTCGTCGACTTCCGCATGGCGCGCCTGCCACCAGGCTTGGGGCGCGGGCTGGCGTCCCAGCCAATCGATGTAGGCCCGGTATGCACCGGCGGCCGGCAGGCGCGGCGCCACGCCGTCACGCGCGGCCTCATAGGCGTGCATGACCTCACCGACCAGCTGCGCGTAGCTCCACCCGTCCAGCAGCACATGGTGATTGGTGCTGATGCAATCGTAGCGACCGTCGGGGCGCTGAAATAGCGCGACACGCAGCAAGGGCGCCGCGCCGACATCGAAGCCCGCATCCAGGTCCTGCGCGCGCCACGCGTCCTGCTGCGCCTCGTATTCGTCCAGGTCCAGATGGCGCCAGTCATGCACGGTCAACGGCAAGGGCGCCTCACGCATCACCACCTGCAAGGCATCGCCGCCATGCGCCCAGGTGAAGCACGTACGCAGGATATCGTGACGCGCAATGGCGTTGCGCCAGGCCGCGGCCATGGCGTCCAGGTCCAGCTCGCCACCGAACACGAAGCGGTTCTGGTCGATATAGACGCCCTCGCCCGCCTGCAGCAGGCTGTGGAACAGCATGCCGTTCTGCAGGGGTGTGGCCGGATAGATGTCCTGTACCTGATCCGCGTCCAGGCCCAGGCGGATACGTTCCCGGACGCTGAGGCCGGATAGTGGGTAGCGTGGGTCGACCTCGGCCTTGCCCAACTGTCCTCGGGTGCCGTCCGTTCGGACCGGGGCTAGTCCACCGTCCTTTCCGTGGACCTGGGCTTGCTCTGGCGTTTGCTCTGGCGATTGTTCCGCCTGCGCGATCGCCGCGGCCAGTGCCGCCACCGTCGGTGCCTCGAACAACTGGCGTGGCGTGGCGGCGATGCCGCGCTTGTGCAAGCGCGCGAGTATCTGCAGGCTCAGGATGGAATCGCCGCCCAGGGCAAAGAAATTGTCGTGGCGGCCGACATCGCCGCTGCCCAGCGCCGCGCGCCAGACTTCCGCGATGCTTGCTTCAACGCCGGGCCGCGGCGCTTCCCACGCGGCCACCTGGAACTCAGGGGCGGGCAAAGCCTGTCGATCGATCTTGCCATTGGCATTCAGCGGAAACGCCGCCACCACCGTCACGGCGGCAGGCACCATATGCCCCGGCAGGTCACGCGCCAAGGCGTCGCGTAGCGCCCCGCCGTCCAGCGCGGCGTCGCCGCGCGGGGTCGCATAAGCCAGCAAGCGCGTGGTGCCGCCGTCGCGACTGGCAATGACCAAAGCCTCGCGCACGCCAGGCAGCGCCGCCAGGCGTGCCTGGATCTCACCGGGTTCGATGCGGAAGCCCCGGATCTTCACCTGATTATCAATCCGGCCCAGGTATTGCAACTGCCCGGCCGCATCGCGCCGGGCCAAGTCACCGGTGCGATACAGGCGGCCGCCCTGTGCATCGTCGGGATCGGGAATGAAGCGGTCGGCGGTCAGTGCCGGTTTACCCAGATAGCCGCGTGCAAGACCCGCGCCACTGACGTGCAGCTCACCGGCGAATCCGGGCGCGGCCGGATGGCCGTCCAGGTCCAGCACCCGCAAACCCAGGTCCGGTAGCGGCCGGCCCAATGGGCTGCTGACCGCGCCCGAGTTCACATCCGCCGCGACGATGCGGCGGAACGTGACATGCACCGTCGTTTCCGTGATGCCGTACATATTCACAAGCTGCGGTCGCTCATCGCCGTAACGCTCCACCCAGGGCGCCAGGGACGCGGGGTCCAGCGCTTCGCCGCCGAAAATCACCACCCGCAGCGCCAGATCGTCGGCATGGGCCAGCGACGGCGTCGCCAGCAGTTGCAGGAAAGCGGACGGCGTCTGGTTGAGCACGGTAACGCGCTCACGCCGCAACAACGCCAGGAAGTCTTCCGGAGACCGGCTGATCATGTGCGGCACGATCACCAGGCGCGCCCCTTCGCACAGGGCCCCGAAAAGCTCCCACACGGAAAAGTCAAAAGCGTAGGAATGGAACAAGGTCCACGTATCGTCCGCGCTGAACTCGAACAACGGCCATGCCGTATCGAGCAAACGGCTGACGTTACGATGGGTCAGCAACGTGCCCTTGGGGCGCCCGGTGGAACCGGACGTGTAGATGATGTACGCAAGGTTCTCCGGCAGCACGACTACATCGGGATCGTGCGTAGCGGCGCTGCCGGCCAGTGGCGTAGCCGCGGCGGCCGCGGAGATTTCATCGAGCAACAGCACCCGCAAGGAAGCGGGTGGCGCCAGCCTGGCCACCGCGCCGGCCTGGGCCAGCAACAAGGTCGCGCCACTGTCCTCGATCATGTAGCGCAGGCGGTCGGCGGGATACTCGGGGTCCAGGGGCACATAGGCGCCGCCTGCCTTCAGGATGGCCAGCAGGCCGATGACCATCTCGATGGAGCGCCCCGCCGCCAGGCCGATCCGGCTCTCGGGGCCCACGCCCTCCGCGATCAGGCGATGCGCCAGGACGTTGGCGCGTTGGTTCAGATCGCCATAGGTCAGCCGGGTCTCGCCAAGCACCAGCGCCGGCGCGTCGGGACGCAAGGCCGCTTGCGCCTCGATGCGGCGATGCAGCAGCGCGGTGGCGCCGCGTGGCGCTGCCTCGATGACGGGCGCTGCTATCGTTGCCGCGGGGAATCCTGCGTCTCGCCTCGTCGCGAACAGCGTGCCGAGGCAGGGGTCGGTCTCGACGCACAGGGCATCGAGCATGGCGGCGTGCAGTTCTGCCAGGCCTTGCACGGCGGCCTCGTCCAGGCGGGCACCGTCCCATTTCCAATCCAGGCGCAGGCGTGGCGGTTCCTGCGCGTCCAGGCTCGCGGTCAATACCAGGGGATAGTGGGTGCGCTCTTCGGCTTCGTAGGCTTCCAGTTTCAAGCCGGGCAAGGACTGACGCAGCGTCTGGTCCAGCGGATAGTTCTCGAAGACCACCAGGCTGTCGAAGGGGTCGCCACCGTTGCCGCCGGCACCGCTCCATTTCTTTACCTGGGCGAGGTCGGTGTATTCGTACTGCCGCAGCTCGCTGTTGGCCTGCTGCACCGACGCAAGCCAGGCCGACAGGCGCATGTCCGGCGGCACGTCCAGCCACAGCGGCAGGCTGTTGATGAACAGGCCGATCATGCTTTCCATGCCGGGCAGCTCGGCCGGCCGGCCCGACACCGTGACGCCGAAGCCGCATTGGCGGCGGTTGCCGCCGCGTGCGAGCACTAGCGCCCAGGCGGCTTGCACCAGGGTGTTGAGGGTGACGCGATGTCGCCGCGCGGCACGGGCCAGGCCGGCGCTGCGCGGCGCGTCCAGTTTCAGCGTGCGCGAGCCGGCCTGATGCGCGGCGGCGGCCTGCTCGCCGGTGCCGCCGGTGCCGCCGTCCTGCGCCGCCCTGCCGGTGCTTACCTGACGCCACAGTCCCAGCGCATCCAGCCCGGCGGCTTCGTCCACCCGAGCCAGGCGGCCGCGCCACCACGGCTCGGCGTCCGGCTGCCGCGCCAGCCACGCGACGTAATCGCGATAAGGCGCCGCCGGCGCCGGCCGCCATTCATGGCCGGACACCAGGGTGCGATAGCAGTGCGTCACCTCGCTGAGCAGCTGGGCGCTGCTCCAGCCGTCCGTGAGTAAATGATGACTGGTCCACACCAGAACGTGTCGCGTTTCATCCAAGGTGAAATGCGTGACGCGCTGTAGCGGCGCCTGGCTGAAATCGAAGCCACGCGACAGGTCGTCTCGCAACCACGCCGCCACCGCCGCGTCGCGCGCCGACGCGGGGACGCCGCGCAGGTCCCGTTCAGTGATTTCCAGGTCAGCTTGCTTGAGGACGATCTGCAGCGGCGCGCCGCCATGACGCCACTCGAAACGGGTGCGCAGGATGTCATGGCGCGCCACCGCGCCGCGCCAGGCCGCGGCCATGGCGGTCGGATCGAAGTGGCCGCTCAGGTCCAGGCGCTTCTGGATCACGTACAAGCCGGGCACATCCTGCGTCAGCCCGCGATACAGCAAGCCCGCCTGCAAGGGCGTAGCCGGATAAATGTCCTGAATGTCCGCCAGTGGCAGATCCAGCGCCGTCAATGCGCGTTGGTCCAGCCCGGCCAGCGGGAAATCCGTGGCGCTGGGGCGTGGCAGCGCGTTGGCGCATTCTGCGACCAACGCGGCCACCTCGTCGCCCAGCGCCGCCGCCAGGGTATCGGCGTGCAGCGCAAGGGGCGCGGCGGGATCGAACTTCCAATCGACCACCAGTTCCTGCTCCGCGACCATGGCGTTCACCTCGACGGCGTAGGGCAGACCACCCTCGTCAGCCATCGCCCTTCCCGTCCACGCGCTTTCCGCGCGACCGGCAAAGGTGAAAGGACCCTTGGCATCCAGGGCCTCGTCGAAACGGCCCAGATAGTTGAAGCCGACGGCAGGCCGCGGCAGCGCCGCCAAGGCGGCAGCCACGGCGGGATCCGATCCATAACGCAACAGGCCCCAGTGCAGACCGGCGAACGGCACGCTGCGCATCGCCTCCTTGACGTCGACCGGATGCAGGGCCGGCGACCGGCCCTCCACGGCAGCGTCTTCGAGTGAGCGCAGCAGGATGGGGTAGCGCGTGGTGAACCAGCCTACCGTCCGGCTGGTGTCCAGCCCCGGCGCGGCGCGGCCGTGGCCCTCGACCGCGACCAGCAGATCAGGGTCTCCGGTATGCCGGGACAAGACGCGTGCCAGCGCGGTCAGCAACAGTTCGTCCGGCTTCAGGCGCCAGGCGCGGGGCGCCTCCCGCAGCAGCCGGGTCGTGGCCCCTGCATCCAGGCGCGTTTGAGCACGCACTGCGTGGCTGGGCACCCGTTCATGCATGCGTTGAAGTGCCGGCGGGATGGCCGCATCGTGTAGCTGCGTCGACCACCAGTCAGCTTCTTCCTTGACCGCATCGGTCGCGGCATAAGCCGTGACCGCCTCCACCCAGGCGCTCCATGGCAGGGGCCGGTCCGTCCCGGCAGTTCCCTGCAACTCATCGAACAGAATGCGCCAGGAGACGCCGTCGACCGCCAGATGGTGGATGCCGATCAGCAGCCGGTCGCCGTCGTCCAGGCGGAAAAAGGCGGCGGCCAGTAAGGGCCCATGGCGTATGTCCAGGCTGCGTTGTAACTGGTCCGCCGCCAGACGCATCGCCGCGTGGCCATCGGCCCGGCCGCGCAGGTCGTAGACAGGGAGAGTGAAGGCGGACGCATCGGTGGAAGCCGCAGCGGCTAAATCAGCGGCTACATTGGGAGCCACATTGGAAGCCACATCGGCGGCGGCGGCCGCGACGCGCTGCCGCCAGACGCCGTCCGACCGAAAAAAGCGCAGACGCAAGGCATCGTGCCTTGCAAGCATCGATCGCAAGGTCTGTTCGCCCGCCACCGGATCGAACCCGTGCCCGACCTTCAGCAGCACGGATTGATTCCAATGCGACTCGCCATCCGGGTAGCGGTCGAAGAAGACGCGTTGTATCGGCGTCAGCGGCAAGGGTTCATGCGTCTCGGCCGTGCCAGCAGGCGTGCTGGCAGCCGCCGCAGGCGCCCGGGCCAGGGCCGCCAGCTGCCTGACGTCCGGATGTTCGAAAAACTCGCGGGGCGCCAGCACCAGCCCCGCTTGCGCCGCCCGCGCGATGATGCGCAGGCTGAGGATGGAGTCGCCGCCCACTTCGAAGAAGTTGTCGGTGACGCCGATGTCTTCCCGGCCCAGGACTTCGCGCCAGATCGCCAGCAGAAGGGTTTCCGCATCCGAAGATGGCGCTACCTGTGCGCTTTCGTTGGTGGACACGGCCGGCGCGGGCAGCGCGGCTCGGTCGACCTTGCCATTGGGCATCAGCGGCAGGCGTTCCAGACGCACGTACATCGCTGGCGCCATATAGGCCGGCAACTTCGCCGCGACTGCTTGCCGCAGGGCGGCTTCATCCGCCGTGCCGGTTATGTAGGCCACCAGACGGCGTTGCTTATCGGCGGTGGACGCCGCGCCGGCCGTTTGCCCCGTCGACGACTGGCCTTCCTCGGACACTACGTCTACGCGTAGCGCGACCACAGCAGCGTCCACGCCTTGCACCTGGCGCAGCACGGATTCGATCTCACCCAGTTCGATGCGGAAGCCTCGTAGCTTGACCTGCTGGTCCAGGCGACCGAGGAAGTCGATGCTGCCTTCTTCACGTCTGCGGCACAGGTCGCCGCTGCGGTATAGCCTTGCGCCGTCGTCACGGTAGGGATCGGGGACGAACTTCTCGGCCGTCAACGCCGCCCGCCCCAGGTACCCACGCGCCAGGGTGTCGCCGCCTATGCACAGCTCGCCGAGGCCGCCTATCGGTGCTTCGTTGCCCTGCGCATCCAGCACGTACACACTGCGTGAGGGATACGCCTCGCCTATGCCGACGATGGCCTGCTCGCAGTCCTCTTCCGTCGTCTGACGGTACATGCACGCCACGGTCGTCTCGGTCGGACCATACAGATTGTCCAGGCGGATATGCCCGAGCGGGCCCGCGCGCCACTGCCGGCAAGGCATCGCCGGGCAAGCCCTCGCCACCCACGGTGATCTGCCGCAACCCAGCTACTGTTTCAGGAGCCGGCGGCTGCCGCAGCCATTGCTGCCAGTAAGCCGTGGGTAGACGCGAGAACGTCACCTTGCGGTCGGCCAGGCAGGCGCTGGTGCGCGCCAGGTCCCACAACTGCGGGCCGCGCAGTTCCACTTGACCGCCCTGGATGAGGGCCGGCAGCATCTCATGCAGCGCCACATCGAAATTGATGGTCGACGATTGCAGTTGCTTGTCGGCCGCGCTGATGGCGTGGGTGTTGATGAAATCGTCCAGATGCAGGCTGAGCGCCCGCTGGCTGATCGCCACCCCCTTGGGCAGGCCGGTCGATCCGGATGTGTAGATGACGTACGCCAGTTGGTCCGGATGCAATGGCGGAAACTTCGCGTTGCCGGCGCCCCCCTTACCGCCCCGTTTGGTGCCGTCGTGCGTGTGCGCCGCCTCGCCGGGAGCGCCTTGCGCGGCCTCTCCAGGAGCGCCCTGCGCCGTCGCAGATGGCCCCTCGTCCATCACACCGTCCGCCCCCACGACCAACACCTCTCGTCCCGCGAACAACGCTGCCAGCTCACGCGCCGTGTCCGGATCGGCGAGCACACGCCGCACGCCGGAATCGTCCAGCATGTGCGTCAATCGGTCCGCCGGGTAATCCGGGTCCAAGGGTACGAAGGCCGCCCCGGCACGCCATATCCCCAGCAGCCCAGCCACCATCCCCACTGACCGCCGTACACACAACCCTACCCTTTCCTCCTGCCCGACGCCTGTTCCCAACAACCCTCGTGAAATCGCCTCGGCATGGCGCGCCAGCGTCCCATAATCCAGCGCCTGCCCTTCGCAATGCAGCGCCGGCGCCTTCGCCTGCAAAGCCGCGCGCGCCAGGATGCGCGTCACCGCCGGCTCATAGGCGTAGTCCGCCCGCCGGGCATGCGTGACCGCCCGCGCGTAAGCGGAAGCCCCGAGCGGCCGCCGCAATGCCAGGTCAGCGCCCCCGGCGACCAGGCCACCCAGCAAACCCACATAGTCTCCCAGCAATCGCTCCACGACCGGCGCGTCGAAGATATCCGTGGCGTAGTGAAACGCCACCACGGGCACATCGCCGTCGACGACATCGAGCGTCAGGTCGAAGCGCGACGTCTCCAGTTCCCCAAGCACGCTGCTGACCTGCAAGCTGGGCAAGGTCAGGACGCCCTGCCCGCCTGCGGAATAGTTCAGAGCCACCTGGAAAAGCGGGCTGTGGCTCAGGCTGCGCGCAGGCTGAAGGTCCTCTACCAGCCGGGCGAAAGGCAGGTCCTGATGCGCATAGGCCTCCAGGACGCGCGCTCGAGTCTGTGCGAGCAACGCCGCGGTATCGGGCAAGCCGCTCAACTCACCGCGGATCACCAAGGTATTGACGAAGAATCCGATCAGGGACTGGGTCTCGCTACGATCGCGTCCCGCCACGGGCACGCCCACACGGATGTCCGACTGCCCGCTGTAGCGGGCCAGCAAAAGCTGTAGCGCGGCCAGCAACACCATGAAGGGCGTGGCGCTTGCCGCCCGGGCCACTTCACGCAGGCCGGCGGCGGTTGCGTCATCGAGCTTGCGGGCCACGCGCGCGCCCTGGGCCGACCGCATCCCCACGCGACGCCGACTGACCGGCAGTTCCAGCACCGGATGTTCCGTGCCCAGGCGCTCGCGCCAATACGTCAACTGCCGCGCCAGCGCATCGTCATCCAGCCACTCCCTTTGCCATACCGCATAGTCACTGAACTGGATAGGCAGCGGCGCCAGGCCCGCATTGGTCGTCTCCGGCGCGGCATAGACCGCGGCGAACTCCTGCCGCAAGACGTCCAGAGACCAGCCATCGGCCACGATGTGGTGCATGGCGAAGTGCAGGACGTGTTCTGACTCGCTCAATGCCAACAGCGTCACGCGCAACACGGGTCCGCGCCGCAGGTCGAAAGGACGGTTGGCCAGCTCGGCCAGGCGTAGGCTAACCAGGCCGTCGCGCGGCGCCGGCGCCTGCGTCAGATCGATTTCCTCCCAGGCAAAGTCCGCATCGCCGGCGAACTGGTGAGGCACGCCATCGATTTCATCGAAGCGACCGCGCAGCGTGTCGTGGCGCGCCACCAGGGTGCGCACGGCAGCCCGCACCCGTGCCGTGTCCAGCCGTCCTTCCAACCTGACGGCACCCGCGATGTTGTAGGCAGCGCTGTCCGGGTCCATGCGCCAGACGAACCACAGGCGCTCCTGGGCATGCGACAAGGGATGGCCATCCCGACGGGGAAACGCCACGATGGGCAGGCGCCCCGGCACGATGCCACGCGCCGCCACGCTGGCCCGGAAGGCGCGCCGCTTGGCTTCGGGCAAGGCGACATACGCCAGCGACACGGCGCGCAAGGTTTCCGCGCCCTGCTCGGCGGCTGCGCCTCGCTTGCCTCCGACCATGACGCCCGCCTTGGCTTCAGCCATTACCTGAGCCCTAGCTTCAGCCTTAGGTGTTTGCATGTTCATGCTCCCGCTCCTGCTGCCGTTCCCGCTCCCGCTTGGCGCGACTCAGAAAAGGACATCTTTCGGACGCTGGATCATTGCTGTCGGGAAGGAAATACTGCTTCCATTCCCGATTGCCCGGATCGCCAAAGAATCCCAGGTCGGGATGGGCGCCGAGCTCATCCCAGGTCTGCAGGCGCCGCCGCACCTCATCGCGGGCCTGCTGCCCGATCACCCGATTCGTCACCTTGTCGACGAAGACGCTGCGTGGCTGGAACAGCAGCACCATGCCCGGCCCCAGATTGCGGCTATGCCGCACGGTGAAGGACGGGCACGCGCACACCACGAACATCTGCAGCCCCGCGAAGGAAAACTCCCAGTCGGCATCCTCCGGTGCCGGCTGCCGCGCCACGTCCGGATGAATATCGTGATCGTGCAGATGCTGCAGGACCTTCCAGAAGTGTTCGCGATAAGTGTCGTGGGCCAAGGGCGTCGCGTCGGGCTCGAAGAAGATCGCGATATTGTTCTTCTGATACTCAGGCAAAACCGACAGCCGCGCGAATGTCTCCATGGTGGCCGGCAGGCTGCCGAGATCCTTGCCCCGCACATAGGAATAGAACATTTCCCCGCGCTTTTCCGCCATGGTGCCGAAGAAGCAGGGATAGCCCGCGTCCATCACCTTCTCGCGCATGGATACGTAGCAGGGTTCGAGCCATTCCGGCACATCGGCAGGGCCGCTCTGGCCTTCGAAAAGGACGCGGCTGCGCCAATCCTTGGGATCGAGGGCGGCATCGGTCCGGCCGGCGGCGTCCGCCTGGCCATTGTGTTTTCGCAGCATGCTTGTCTCCAGGGCCACGCGCGCCGCGCGTGGCCGGGGTCGTCCACCAAAGAGAAGACGGATAAAGCGCGGTGAGGTTGGCGCGCTAGGCGGATACCGCCATTTGCCGCGCGCCCTGGGCGCGTAGCGCCGCTATCCAGTCATCCGGGATGATGGGCTGGTGATAGGTGCACTCGTCGGACACCACGGTGGACCCGTGCAGGCGCCCATCCGGGATCAGCACCTTGTCGCCCACGGTCATGGACAAGGCCATGCCCAGGTTGCCCCAGAACACCATGTCGCCGTGCTCGATGACCACCAGGCGATGATCATTGTGGACGTGGGTCGTGGAGCACATCTCCCGCGGCTCGACGAAGGTTTCCCTGTCGATATTGGGGCACTCCGCCTGGATGCGGTGTTCGATGGCCTGCGCCCATCGGCAGTACTGGGGAATGGCCGACAGCCACGCCAGCTGCTCGCCCAGATCCCAGCGCGCGCGTTCGGCCAGCTTGACCACCGCGCCCAGCCCCTGCCCCGCGCGCGCCACGCCATACGGCCCCTGGCGCTCAAGCACCACCTGTGCCGCGCGGCGCCACCGTACGGCCAGGTCATCCAGCGCGCGTTGCGCTTCGCCTTCGGCCAAGGGACCCGCAAGATGTGGGCAGGCCTGCCGCAAGGCCAGGCTGAATGCCAGCCATTCCGCTTCGCCGCCGTAAGCCGCGCCCAGCAGTGCATAGGCGCGATCCGGCCGCGCCGCCAGCGAGGTCAGCAAATTGGCCTTGGCCAGGCTGGTCGGCAAATAGAACTGCCAGTAGGAATGGGCCTGGCGTGCCACGCCCAACATGCGGGCCGCACTCTCGATGGCGGCATCGCCCAGCATGCTGCCCGACAACCTGGGCAGGTCACCCTCATCCAGGCCGGCGAAATAGCCCGCGGCCTGCGCGCGCGCCAGCGCCGCGCGCCGCGTCGGCGCCAGGCACCAGCGTTGAACCAGGATGAAACGCAGCCCTTCTTCCAGATAGTTGTTGCGCAATAGCAGTTCGAAGATGCCTCGCCAGAAATCGCGTTCGTCGTCCACCAACCGAGCCAGATCGTCGCTCAACCGCGGCACAGTGGCACCGTCTCGACCTTCATTGCCCAGATAGCTGAACGCGTAGCTTTCCAGGAAGGGGCGCAGGCGCTTGCCCAGATCCTGGTTGCGCGCTTCGTAGAACTGTTCGAAACGCAGTTGCTCGGCCGGATCGGCATGGCGCGGCAGACGAGCGATATCCAGATCGTTGATGGTCAGCAACATGCGATTGCTGGCGAGCGAAGGAAGGCGGCTGACCGTCTGCTCCGAGATAGGACGCTGGAATTTGAGAAACTCCAGGTCCTCCGGCCGCAGCGGGCGGCGATAGAAATCGTCGTCCAGTTCCAGTTCCTCCACCACCGCGCTGCGAAAAGCGTGATGGGAGGCAAACTGCTTGATCAGGTCCAGATAGTCAGTGCGCTGTTCACGATACGGATCGAAATCAAACAGCGGCGTAAGCAAAAGCTGGCTCACATTCAATCTCCTGATGGATGACTTGCGTAAGTGGCCAAGGCGCGCCCCACACTCGCTAGCAGTGCATCGCGCTGGCTGTGCACGAAGAAATGGTCGGCATCGAACATGACAACATCGAGACTGCCGCGGGTCTCCTGCCTCCAATCTTCCAGATTGCGCGGCTCGGTACTCACCTTGCTATCGCGACGCCCCGCATACACCGTGATCGGACAATTCAGCGGCGTTTCCTGCTCCCCGGCGCGCCACGCGGCTTGTGGATGCGTGCCGCACAGATGAAAATCCGCGCGCAACATGGGCGTCACCAAGGCCATGAATTCCTCGTTGTCGAGCAATTCGGCGGCAGTACCCCCCAGCTCGCGCACTTCCGCCACCAACTCCCCCTGCGAACGCGTCAACCAACGATCGTCCACCTGGCGCCGCGTGGGCGCGACGCATGCCGACGCGCCGAACCAGACAGGTGAAGCAGCACGCCGGTCGCGCAGCCGGCGCGCCAGCTCCAGACCGATCAGCGCGCCCATGCTGTGTCCGAACACCGCATACGGCCGATCGAGATACGGCGCCACGTCCTGCTCCAGAAGGTCCAGCAGTACAGGCCACTCCGTCACCGGCGCAAGCCCGTAGCGCACCCCACGCGCCGGCAGCAACAGCGGCACGGGCGTCACCCAGGCAGGCAGGCGCGCGGCCCAGTCACGGTAGATGCCGGCATTGCCGCCCGCGTAAGGCAGGCAGAACAGATGCATGGCGGCCGGCACCGCGGCGCTCAGGATGACAGCGCGGGCGCGGATGCGTTCGGGCCCGCGCCGTCCATGGCTTTGCGCAGGCTCAACGGCCGCATGTCGGTCCAGTGGGTTTCGATATAGGACAGGCACTCGGCCTTGCTGCCCTGCTTGCCGGCTTCACGCCAGCCGCCCGGAATTTTTTCCTTGTATGCAGGCCAGATGGAATACTGCTCTTCGTGATTGACGACGACCTTGAAAACGGCGTTTTCATCGTCCCAGTTCATGCGGAATCTCCCGAGGTTTCGTATGGCCGCGCCGAACGGAATGGCTCCGGCGAGGCCGTTAAAAAAGTACTCAGTCGAGCGGGATGGTGCTGTGGAATTCGTCTTGAACATCAATCAAATGATAATCGTTCCATTTGTTTGACCCACGCACTGTACGAGCCAAATATCGCACTGTCAACAGCGCTTATGACACTTGGAAACACCTGCGAGGTATTTAGAAAGCGGACCACGCGAGGGCCGCGCGGCCTGCCTCGTCGTCCCAACAGTCGACGCCATACAAGTCCTGCAACACATGCGTCATAGCGGGGTCGGCGCCCTCCTCAACCACGGGCACCCAGCCGCTTGCGGACGTGCGTAAGTGGAAGGCGCGCAGCGCTTCAGTGATGCCCAGGCCGCAAGCTTTCAACACGGCTTCCTTGCGCGTCCAGGTCGTATAGAAGGCGGCGTTTCTGGCCGTCTCGTCGAGGGTGGCCGCGTCGTTCAGTTCGGTATCGGTGAGCGCCATCGCCTGCACGTTCAGCGGCAGCGCCTGCCGCCCGCTCGCTTCAACGTCTACGCCGACCCTGCGTTGCGTGGAGAACGCGATGCAGGAAGATGAACCGGAGTGCGACACATTGAAGTCCAGGCCGCTGCCCTCGCATTGGGGGCGTCCCGTCGGCGTCGCCGTGATCACGACGTTCTGCAAGGCGTCGGCGTGCAGATGCCAGGCGAGCACCTGGCGCAGCAAGGCGCGCGTCGCGCCGAAACGCAGCTGATCGGCGACATGGTGATAGCGGCGCATGCGCGCCTGTTCCGCTGCGATGAGGCCGGCTTGCGCGGCCTGCCACGTCGTGGCGGGATCGGCGATGCCGGCCGCATCCAGGTCGGGCGCGGGTGCCCCGGGCGCGCCTGAGCCGGCCGCACCTGAGCCGGCCACACCTGAGCCGGCCGCACCTGAGCCGGCCACAACGATCGGCAAAGTCACGCGTAGCAAGCGGATGTCCGCCGGCGCGCCGGCCGGGCGCACTTCCGCCACATGAATGCCCAGCGCCCGCCCCCATTCATCCAACGGCAGCAGCGGGGACGCCATCTGTGCCTACCCTTTGTTCTTGCCCGAAGCGGCCGACTTGCCAGGCTTGCCGGCGCGGGACTGGCAGTCCGCGCAGATCCCGTACAGCGCCAATTGATGGTTGTGCAGCAGGTAGCCCATGCCGTCCGCCACCGCCTTCTGCCTGGCGACCATCAAGGCATCGTGGAATTCGTCGACCCGCCCACAGGTCAGGCAAACGATGTGATCGTGGGGCCGGCCTTCGTTCAATTCATAGACCACGCGGTCGGCATCGAAGCGGCTGCTGGACAGCAGGCCGGACTCCTCGAATTGCTGCATCACGCGGTACACCGTCGCCAGGCCTACATCGACGTGCTGCTCGATGAGCCGTTTGTACATGTCGTCCACGCTGAAGTGGATGGGGCTGACCCTGCCGTCGGCGGCGACCGGGCGCGCGGCTTTGCGGCGCCGGGCGCTGTAGAAGATTTCGAGGATCGCTACCCGGGGAACGGTGGCCCGCAATTTCAGGCCCTGCAGTTCGTCCAGAACTTCCTGCTTTACGCTTTTGGTGACCAAAATGATTATCGCTGAGTCTGATGTGGACGGCTCCCGCCGCTGCCGCCCGAGGCCGGCAGGGCTCGCCAGATGTTATCACCCCGGTTCCGTGAAAGACGCAAACGCGCGCGAGTCGATCACCCATGGCGCCGCCACATAAATCAGCTATTCTTGCAATCCGCCCCCATTTCATTCGGCGCTGGCCTTGCGCCGTGGCATCCATCAGGAGACCTACCCTCATGCCTTCCCCGGGCCGCCCGTCCTTGCTTCCCGTCCTCAGGGCCAGCAAGATCACCATCCTGCTGGTCATCGCCAACATCGCGGTCTATCTTGGCCTGGGCTTGCTGGATTCCCGCGCTTTCGAATCGCTCAGCCAAAGCTCTTTCCTGATCGACTGGGGCGCCAACGTCCCGCCGCTGACCCTGTCCGGCGAATACTGGCGCCTGTTCACCAGCATGTTCCTGCACGTGGGCTTTACGCACCTGGCCATGAACATGCTGGCTTTGTGGTCGCTGGGCCTGGTGCTGGAGCCGCGCATGCGCTGGCCGATGTTTCTGGGCATCTATGTGTTGTCCGGACTCTGGGGCAGCTTGACGACCGCCCTGTGGAATCAGAACGAGCTGATGGTCAGCTGCGGGGCTTCGGGCGCGATACTGGGCCTGTTCGGCGCCGCGATGGCCTACTCCCTGGCTGACCGCAACAGCGGCCGCGTCCACTTCCCGATGAAGAACCTGGCGATGAGCCTGGTGCTGACGTTCGCCGCCGGCACGGTCTTCTCCATCGATAACGCGGCGCACTTCGGCGGCCTTGCCGCCGGCTTCGTGCTGGCCCTGGTGGCACGCTTCTGCGAAGACTTGCGGCCCGGGCGCGCTGCCCTGGTCCTGCTGTCTGCCGCGGTGCTCGCCACCGCGGCCCTGGCCAGCCTGGCCCTGGAAAAGCAGGATAAGGACCTGAACGACAAACTGGCCGTCGCGCGCCTGCAGGATACCTTGCGGCACATCGGCCTGGGCGAGTCGTCTTACGCGCTTCAAGGTTCGATGATTCTGGACGGTTGTGTCGGGAGCGTGCTGCGGGGTGAGGATGCCGAGGGCAATCGCGATCCGGACGCCTCTCCCGCCAAGGTCCGCGCCGAGGATCTGCGCCGTTGCGCGGAGGGCGAAGAGGACAGCTATCCCCTGCTGGCCAAGTATCTGCCTGCCCAGTACGCCAACTGCGAGGCCGAAGCGGCAGACCTGCGCACGCGGGTGACCCAGGCGCCGATCCAGAAAGGCCTGGATGTCATCCAGCGCTACTGCGCCACCCGGCCGCAAATCTACGCGGCCGTGTTCGGCACCGCTCCTCAAGGGCTGGACCTGCAAGCCGCGGCGAAGAACCGGAGCGACATCGAGGATTTGCTCAGCGGGAATGGGGATGACGCGCCCGCGCATCCTTACGGCGAGCCCTTGAGCATCAACGATGCGTATCCGTCCTATGCGACGATCGCATTGCTGCAAAGCGCCGGTCCGATGGCGACCGGCATCGTCCGGGAATCCGGCTGCCCGTACTGGTCCTGCAGCCGCTAACACTGTCGTGTGATAAGACCTGTGCAATGCACAGGTCTTATTATCGCAGGCACAGCGGAGCCGGCTTTGCCGGTCCGCCAGTGCCGCCCCCTTGAGGGGGACGCGCGCAGCGCGTGGGGGTGGGACCTCCTCCGGTCCGCCAGTGCCGCCCCCTGGGGGGCCGCGCTACGCGCGGTACGGGGGGGTCTTCTCCTCGCCCAGGTCCCAATAGAGCCCTGCCATGATGGCCATGCCTTCACGGGCGATGGCCACGGGCAGGTGCTCGTTGGGCGCATGCTGCGAGCAGCCCGCGTACGAATGCGGCACCCACAGCGTGGGCATCCCCAAGGCATCGCTGAAGCAATGATTCGGCAAGGTCCCGCCCAGATTCGGCAGGATCGCCGGCTTCTTCCCCGTGGTCTCGCTGATCGACGCGGCCGCCCATTGCACCCAGGGATGATCCGGATCCAGCCGCGTGGCCGGCGCGATGTCCTGGCGCGGGCTGGACAGCTCGATCATGGTGTAGCCAAGCCGGTCCAGATGGCGCCGCAAAGCCGGCACCACTTCTTCAGGATCCACGCCCACGCAATAGCGCAACTGCATGCGTGCCCACGCGCGTGGCGGGATCGCGTGCACCGGCTTGTCCGGATTGCCGCAGACGAAGGACAGCACTTCAGCCGAACTCCAGCCATAGACCTTTTCCGCCGCCGAGAAACCCGGCTCGCCCCAGTTGGGATCGATCGCGGGCCCGTCCGCCATGTCCAGCGAACAATCCGCCAGCGCGCGCCGCACGGAATCCGGCAACTCCGCCGGCATCCATTCAGGCACCAGGATCTTGCCCGTGGGACCGACGATGGTGGCGATGGCATTGGCCAGCTGGATACCGGGATTCGACAGCAGCCCGCCCCAATTCCCTGAATGATGCCCGCCTTCGCGCGCATTGATTTCCAGGTCGACGTTGATGATGGCGCGCGAGCCCATGAACAGCGTCGGCCGCTCGGCCAGCAGGCGCGGGCCGTCCGACGCGATCAGCACGTCCCCACGCAGCAGGTCGCGGTGCGTCTCGCATACTTCGAACAGGCCGGGCGAGCCCATCTCCTCGCCCATTTCGATCAGGTACTTGACGTTGAAGCCCAGCTTGCCGCGGGTCTCCAGAACGCACTTGAGCGCGGCCAGATTGATCGAATGCTGCCCCTTGTTGTCGGCGACGCCGCGGCCATACCAGCGGTCGCCCTTGAGCGTCAGCTCCCAGGGATTCAGCGCATCGCGCCAGCGCCCTTCCATGCCCGGCACCACATCGCCGTGGCCGTAGGAAAAGACGGTGGTCAGCGCGGGATCCTCGATGCGTTCGGCGAACAGGAAAGGCCCCTTGGCGCGCGGATGCTCCAGCACCCGACAGGTGAAGCCCAGCGCTTCCAGGGTCGGCCGCATCTCCTTGTCCAGATACGCGCGCAACTCGGCGGCGCGGTCGGGGTTCTGACTTTCGGTCGGCTGCGCCACGCGGCGCGCCACGTCCGCGAACAAGGTGCCGTCGTCGAAATATTTCTGGGCGCGCTCAACGGCTGCGTGACGAGTCATGATGGGATCTCCTGCTGCAAAGGAAAATGGCAGACATGGCGGTGCGCGACACCCGCCATGCGCGGCGTCTCTTGCGCGCAGATCGGCTGGGCGCGCGGACAGCGCGGGTGGAAGGCACAGCCCGACGGCGGATGCAACGGGCTGGGGAATTCTCCGGACACGGGAATATCGGGCAGGCCGGCGCCCGGCGTCGGCGCCAGCACCGAACCCAGCAAGGCGGCGGTATAAGGATGGCGCGGCGCGTTGAACACCGCATCGGTCGCCCCTTCCTCCACCACCGCGCCCAGGTACATCACGGCCACGCGATCGACAAGATGATGGACCACCGCCAGGTTGTGGCTGATCAACACCATGGTCAGGTTGAAGTCGCGCTGCAAGCCACTGAGCAGATTCAGGATCTGCGATTGCACCGACACGTCCAGGGCGGAAGTCGGTTCATCGCAGATCAGGATCTTCGGCTCGCCGATCAGCGCGCGGGCAATGGCCACGCGCTGGCGCTGGCCGCCCGACAACTGGCTGGGATAGGCATTGAGCAGATGCGCCGGCAGCCCCACGGCATGGGCGGTATCGGCAACCTTGCGCGCCCGGATCGCGGCACGTTCGCCACGCACTTCAAGCGTCGCGCCGATGATGGCGGCCACCGTCATGCGCGGATTGAGTGAAGAATAAGGGTCCTGGAAGACGGGCTGGATCAGACGTGCGCGCGCCAGGCGATCGTATGCCGTGATGGGACGGCCGCCCACCAGCACCGTTCCGGACGTGGGCGCCTCCATCCCCAGCAGCAGCTTGGCCAGCGTACTTTTACCGCAGCCGGATTCGCCCACCAGGCCCAGGGTCTGGCCTTCATAGACGTCGAGGTCCACGCCGCGCAAGGCCTGCAGGGTGCCGCCGCCGACCTTGTAATCGCGGGTCACCGCGCTGGCGCGCAGCAAGGGCTGCGGCGGCATCGTGCCCGATTCTTCCAGCGGACCTTCACGCGTTGCGGCTTGCGGATCGAGGATGGTGTTGGCTTCGAGATTCATGCCGCGCCCTCCACGACCACTGGCTCGGTTGCCACGGCCCCGCCCTGTGTGTGGCGTTGCCACGCATCGGCGGCGCGGCCGCTGCCGTCGAGAGGCAGGACGCAACGCACGGTGTGATCGACGTGGGGCGCCTGGCGCCCCGCGCCATCCACGGCCGCGACACGCAGAGCTACCGGCCCAGCCGCGCAGGCCGCGTTCGCGTATGGGCAGCGTTCCATAAACCCGCAACGCGTCAGCTCACCGGTCTGACGCGGCACCACGCCGGGGATGTAGCCCAGCAATTCGCCCCGCCGCGTCGCCCCGGGTACGGGAATGGAGCGCAGCAGGCCTTCCGTATAGGGATGCAGCGGCCGCGTCAGGACGTCCATACAGCTACCAGTCTCCACCACCTGACCACCGTACATCACCGCCACCCTGTCCGCGATCCCCGCCACCACGCCCAGGTCGTGCGTGATCAAGACCAGACCGATACCCGTTTCGCGCTGGATGCGGGCCAGCAGATGCAGGATCTGCGCCTGGATGGTCACGTCCAGCGCCGTGGTCGGCTCATCCGCGATGATCAGCTCGGGTTCGCACGACAAGGCCATGGCGATCATGACCCGCTGGCGCAGGCCGCCCGACAGCTGATGCGGGTATTGCTCAAGCCGTTGTTCCGGCGAAGAGATGCCGACCTGGCGCAACAGCGACAGGCAGCGCGCGATGGCGTCGGCGCGGCTGACCTTGCGATGCTGGCGCAGCACCTCCACCATCTGGTCGCCGATGCGATAACAGGGATCCAGGGCGGTCATGGGGTCCTGGAAAATCATGGCCATGCGATTGCCGCGCAATTTGCGCCAGTCGCGGTCGGACAGCCCCTGCAAGGTCGCGCCCTTGAGCGCGATCGTTTGTGCCGTGACGCGCGCGTGGCGCGGCAACAGCCCCATGATGGCCAGGGACGTCAAACTTTTGCCGCAGCCCGATTCGCCCACGATGGCCAGGGTCTCGCCCGCCGCGACGCTCAAATCCACACCGCGCACCGGGCGCAACAGTCCATTGGTGGTGGGTATCTCCACCGCCAGGCCGCGCACGTCGAGGACCGTCTCGCCCGCCGCGGCAGCCGGCGGCCGGTTTGCCATATCCGCGCTCATGCCTTGCCCTCCGGCGCCGTGGCGTCGCGCAAGGCGTCGCCCAACATATTGATGGCCAGCACCAGCAACACCAGCGCGGCACCAGGAATCGCGATCAGATAGGGCCGGAACATCAGCTGGTTCTTGGCCTCCGCGATCATCAGGCCCCAGGTGAACAGCGGCGGCTGCACGCCCAGGCCAAGAAAGGACAGCGTCGCCTCCAGCAGAATGGCGTGCGCCATTTCGATCGACGTCACCACCACCAGCGGCCCCGTCAGATTGGGCAGGACTTCCTTGAACAGGATGCGTGGGGTCGAACTGCCGATGGCGCGCGCCGCGCCGATGAACTCGCGATTCACGATCAGCTGCGTGGCGCTACGCGTGACGATGGCAAAGCGATCCCACAACAGCAGCCCGATCACCAGGATCAGCAAGGGCAAGGAATTGCCCACCACGGCCACCACCACCAGCGCCACCAGCACCACCGGCAGGGTCAGGCGTATGGTCAAGATGAAATTGATCACCAGGTCGACCCGCCCGCCCCAATAGCCGGCGGCCACGCCCAGCGCGGTGCCCAGGGTGCCCGAGACCAGGACGGTCAACACACCCACCACCAGTGATATACGCGCGCCATAGACCAGCCGGGCGAAATAATCGCGGCCCAGCGCGTCGGTGCCCAGCAGGTGCTCCCAACTGCCCCTGGGCGCCCATACGGGCGGAATCAGACGCTTGCCCAGGTCCTGCAAGGCCGGGTCCGCCGACGTCAGCAGCGGCGCGAAGATGGCACAGAGCAGGATCACCAGCAGGATGCCGCCACCGAACCAGAAGCCGCCATGACGCAGCGCGCGCCGCACGGCGATCTGGCGCGGCGACAGGGTATGTACCACGGGCACCGCGGCGGGCACACCGGCGGCCGCGGTTTGGGGCGAATTTCCCGCCTGGGCAGCTTGCATGTTCATCTCAAGAAATCCGGATGCGCGGGTCCAGCATCGCATTGACCAGGTCCGCCAGCAGCGTCAGCATCGCGTACACCACGGCGATCACCAGCAGGATGGCCTGCACCACTTCGATGTCGGAGCGCTGGATGGACTGCCAGGCCAGATAGCCCAGCCCTTTGAGCGAGAACACCGTCTCGATGACGATGGAACCGCCCAGCATATACCCCAGCTGCACGGCCGCCAGCGATACCACCGGAATGATGGCGTGCCGCAAGGCATGGCGCAGCACGACGCGCCAGCGCGCCAGGCCGTAGGCGCGCGCGGTGCGCACGTGGTCCGACTGCAGCGTCTCGATCATGCCAGACCGCGTCAGGCGCATCAGCGCCGGGGTGGCGTTGTAGCCGAGTGCGATCGCCGGCAGCACGAAGTGCCACCAGGTCGAGCCTCCCGATACGGGCAGCCAGCGCAAAGTCACCGCGAAAATGAAGATCAGCAGCATGGCGAACACGAAGGACGGCAAGGCCTGCCCCGCCACCGCCAGCCACAGCGAGAAACGATCGATCAGGGTATTCGGACGCAGCGCCGCCAGCACGCCCAGGGGTATGGACAACAACAGCGTGAAGGCCAGCGCCATCAGCCCCAGGCGCACGGTCACCGGCGCATACTCCGCCAGGATCGGCTGCACCGGCGTGCGCAGATAATAGGACCGGCCGAAATCGCCGTGCAGCACCCGGCCCACCCAGCTGAAATATTGTTCCGTGAACGGACGATCGAAACCGTAGACCTTGCGGATATTGTCGACGTCCTGCTGGGTCGCGTTCTCCCCCGCCATGGCGACGGCCGGATCGCCCGCCAGATGAACCAGGGAAAACGCCACGATGGAGATCACCACCACCACCGCCAGCGTGACCAGCAAACGCTTGACTACATAGGACAGCATGAGAGAAAACCGGCAGGGCCGCGTCAGCCGACGCGGCCCGGTTGCTCAACCCTGGAAGATCACTTCCAGCGGGCCAGGTAGAAGTGGGCCATTTCGTCCGGCGTCAGCGGATAGTCCAGGTCCTTGTTGAAGGCATACGTACGGCCATAGGTATACAGCGGCACGAAGTAGGCCTGGTCCTGGATGCGCGACAGCGCCTTGGCGTAGAACTCCTTGCGCTTCTCGGGATCGGTCGACGTATCGGCGGTTTCCAGCCAATCGCGCACCTGCGGGTCGCGGGCGTAGTCGTCGCCGGTGAACTTGAAGTAATAGCTGGTCGACGCCGACGCATCCAGCATGCCGTTGGAACCCAGGGTCAGATGCGCCATCTGCGCCTTGCCGCCGACGACGATGGGCCGCAACGCGCCCCACTGCATGAACTGGATATTGGTGCGGATGCCCACCGCGCGCAGGTAGTTCGCCACGGCTTCCGTGTATTGGCGGTCGCGATAGGCGTAGAACGTCATGTCGAACCCGTTCGGGTAGCCCGCCTCGGCCAGCAGCGCCTTGGCCTTGGCCGGATCGTAAGGATAATCAGGCACCTTGTCCGTGCAGCCAAACTGGTTCATGGAGCACATGGACTTCTGCACCACCGAGCCCGGCCCGATCAGGTTCTTGACCAGGGCCTCGCGATCGATGGCGTAGAACACCGCGCGCCGCACGCGCACATCCTTCATGGGGTTGTCGCCCGACCGGCCCGACGCGTCCAGCGACAGGAAGGACATGCGCATGGTCGCCGCCGACTTCACCGTCAGGCTGTCCTGTTCGGCCAGCAGCTTGGCGTTTTCCGGCGGCACGCCCCACATCCAGTCGATGCCGCCCGTCATCAATTCCGAAACCTGCGTGTCGACATCCGGGATGGTGCGGAGCACGATCTTGCCGATATGCGGCTTACCTTTGGGACTACCTTCCCAATATTGATCGTTCTTGACCAGGGTCAGCGACTGGCCCGGCTTGTATTCCTGCAATTTGTAGGGGCCCGTACACATCGGCAGCACCGCGCCGTAGTCGCGGCGGGTCTTGCCGTCGGCCGTGGGCACGGAGGGCGCGCTGTCGTAATGGCCCTTGGGGAAGATGGGCGACGTGCCGGTCAGGTATTCCAGCGCGGCGGGCGCGGGGCGGGTCGCATGGAAGACCACTTCGTAGGGCGACACCACCTCGACGTTCTTGATCCAGTCCACCAGCGCGCGGAATGCCATGCCGCTGCTTTCGGGGGCCAGGGTGTTGAAGGTGTAGGCGACGTCCTCGGCGGTCATCTCCTTGCCGTTGTGGAACTTGACGCCTTTGCGCAGTTTCACGTCCAGCGTGTGGTCACCGGTCCAGGACCAGCTGGTGGCCAGCAGCGGCTTGTATTCGTTGGTCAGAGGATCACGGTGCACCAGCGAATCGCACATCGCGTAGGTGACGATCAGGGCTTCGCGCTGATTGCCATAATAGATGTCGGGGGTGTTCATCTCGGTGGCGGTGGCCCAAACGAGGGTGTCATCCGCCTTGCCGGCCAAGGCCGTACCGCCCGCTGACACCAAGGTCGCGGCCGCCGCCACGCCCAGCAAGAATCGCCTGCCGCTCATTTTTCTTCCCCTGGTTTAAATTGCATTCAAAAACTCCAGGGATTTTGCCGACCGGTTCGGCCCGCGCCTACCTAGGACATATACTTAGCCTGCCTGGGCAGCACCAAGGTGAAGGTGGTCCCGTGATCCGGCCCGCCGCGCCTGCTTTGCACGTCGATGCGGCCGCTCAGGACCTCGCTGACCATCTGCGCGACGATATGCAGCCCCAGTCCGGTGCCCCCCTGATGGCGCTGCGTGGTGAAGAAAGGATCGAAGATATGCGGCAGGTCGGCTTCTTCTATGCCGACGCCATCGTCGATGATGCGCACCACCACATCCCCGCCGGCGCTGCCATGCGCCTGGATGCGCAAGGTGCCGCTGCCGTTCTCGTGATCGAAGGCGTGCGCCAGCGCATTGTTCAAGAGATTGCCGATGACCTGCTCCAACGGGCCGGGATAGCTGTCCATGAACAGCCCGCGCTCCAGCTCCAGACGTAGCTGGATCTGTTCATAAGGCCACTTGCGCAGCCGCGGATCCGCGTCCAGCACGGCTTCGTCGAGCGCGAAGGACCGCCGTTCCATGCTGGTGCGGTCCACCGCCACCTGCTTGAAGCGGCGGACGATACCTGACGCGCGCCGTACCGCACCGTCCGCCAGCCTGGACGCCTCGCTGGCCTCGTCGAGGAAAGCCTGCAGGTCCGACTTGCGCAGGCCTGCCTCCAGCCGGGCGCGCAAGGTCTCTATCGATTGCGTCAGCGCGCTGACGGCCAGGCTGGCGCTGCCCAGCGGCGTATTCAACTCATGGGCCACACCGGCCACCATCAAGCCCAGTGACGACAGCCGCTCGGCGCGCGACAGGTCGGCGCGCACATGCGTCAGGTTCTCGTAGGCATCGCGCAGCGCCTTGTTCGTGCGCCGCAACTCTCTTGCGCGCGCTTCCTCGTCGACCAGCCCGCGCATGGTCACCCAGCCGTAGCGCAGCGTCACCAGGAACACGAGCGCCATCAGCGGCGCCAGCATCACCTTCCAGTTCTCGGCCCAGCTGGCGGCCTGCCCCCGTTCGCCGCCCACCAGCACCACCAGGCCCAGCTTGTTGACCACGGGGCCGGCGCTGTCGAGGTCCGTGAAGGAGTCCGCGCCGATCTTCAGGCGGCGGAAGGCGTAGTCGCCGATCGCGCCCCGATAGCGCCCGCTGTCGGCGCCACTCACCGACCGCCACAATGCCGGATCGGTATTGGGCACCTTGCGTTGCGGCAAGCCAAGTTGCCACGCCCAATCGTCGTCAGGTTCGGGGCCTTGCAGCCAATAGCCGTCGTCATTGAGCAGCATCACCGTCAGGTCACGGCGGCGCGCCAGGTCGTTCAAGCGCGACAGCAACCGGGAGGCGCGGTAGTTGATCACCACCACGCCCTGGGCGATGTCATCCTCGTACAGCGGCGTGGCAACGCGCAGGGTCGGCACCAAGGGCCGCTCCACGCCGCCATGTTCTTCGTTCAAGTCCATCGGCGAAAAGTAGACCGTGCCCGGCACCGTACCGCGCGTATCGGCAAAATAGCCCCTGCCCACTTTCTGCTGCAATTGCGCCTGCGGCACCAGCAGCGGAGTGCCCATGCGCCAGTTCACGCGCAGCAGTTCAGCCCCGTTTTCCCCAAGCCAGCGCACCTGGTCGTAGACGCCGGCGGTGCGGGCGAACGTCACATACAGGCGCGCCATCGGCGACCCGTCTTCGACGTTCTCACGTGGCAGCTGCGACGACATATCGCTCAGAAAGAGCACGTCGTGCTCCAGGCTGTCCAAGGTGCGCCGCACGATTTCCACCGATTCATCGAGCAGGCTTTCGCGTTCGTGCCAGAGCGGTTCGCGCGCAAGGCCGTCGAACTTCAGCCACAGCCAGGGAAAACCCAAGGCGAATACCGCCAGCCAGGGCAGGAGCATCACCGCGAACCGGCGCTGCACTTGCCGCGGCAAGTCCAGGAACCCGCGCAACAGGGGCACGCGTGCCGGCGTCGCGGCGACTGGGGGAGCAGCGAGCGGCGGCGCGGCCATCAGCTACCCGCGGTGTCGGCCTGCCGCGCCAGCCGGGCCAGAAATGCGTCCACGCTTTCAGGCCTGGAGTAGAAATAGCCTTGCGCATGCGGGCAGTCGTTCGACAGCAGCCACGCCACCTGCTCCGCGGTCTCCACCCCTTCCGCCACGATCTGCATATTCAGGCGCCGGCCCAGATTGAGGATCATTTCAGGAATCAGATGATCCCCCGAAGGCTTGCCGACTTCATCTATGAAGCGGCGATCCACCTTCAGGGTGGTCACCGGCATGTCCCGCAGATAGAGCAGCGACGAATAGCCGGTACCGAAATCGTCGATGGCGATCGGGAAGCCCGCCTCGCGCAGCCCGCGCAACAACACGCCATTGCTCTCGTGATCGTGCATGGCCACGCTTTCCGTGATTTCCAGCTCCAGGCGGCCAGGATCGATGCCGTAATGCCTGACCACGGCCATCCACTCCTGCATGAAGCCGCGCCGCGCCAATTGCACGGCCGACACGTTGACGGCCACCCGAATGTCCGGGTGCCCCGCCTCCTTCAGCCGCGCCAGCGCCTGGCAGGCGAGATGCAGCACCCGATTGCCCAGCGGAATGATCATGCCGTTGGCTTCCGCCATAGGAATGAATTCGTCCGGCGGCACGCGCGTACCGTCCTCACGGGTCCAGCGCGCCAAGGCCTCGGCCGCGACCACTTGATGGGTACAGATGTCCACCTGAGCCTGCAGTTCGATGCTGATCTGATCGCCGCGCAGGGCCCGCGCCAACTCGCGAGACAGCGTGAAGCGCTGGTTGAGGGCCTGTTCTTCACAGGCCTCATACTCCGCCATGCCCAGCCCATTCTTGATGGGAGAGCGCCGCAACAGCAGCGCCCCCAGCGCCATGGCCGCGGCCGCCGACCCCTCATACGCATCCAGGTCCAGCCGGGCAGCGCGCACGCTGATGAAGTCGTGCCCGTCCTCGTCGTCCATGAGTTCCAGCTGCGCCACCTGCTCGTGGTCCAGGCGGCCGCGCTGGCCCAGAATGGCGAAGGTGTCGTCGTGCAGGCGGGCCACCAGGCAAGGCGCCGGGAATACCGCGAGCAGCCGCGCCGCCATTTTCTGCAGCATCAGGTTGCCCTGCTCCACGCCCAGCGCCAGACAGCTTGCCGCGTATTGATCCAGCTCGATGAACAGCAGCGCGCGATCGCGCGGCACCGGATGTTCCAGCACCGGCTCCAGCGCGCGCAGCATGGCATTCGCATTGGGCAGTTCCAGCAGCGTGTCTTCATAGGCCACGCGATCCAGCCGGCTGTTCAAGGCGACATTGATCAAGCCCGAATTGATGTGCGCGGCGAAGACGCGCAGCAACTCATGCTCGGTGGGATCCAGTTCGCGCCCCGTCGCGATGTACGTGGCGGCGTGCGGCCCCTCTTCCGGACCGGGAAAAAACAGCACCTGGCTGGCGCTGCCATCGACGTTGGCACGCAAGGTCAGCGCTTGCACCAGGGTCTCGCGAATCTCGCCCAGCGGCAATTCGGCCAGCTCCAGGTCGATGGAGTTGGCCAACTGACCCGCGGCGCCCACGATGCGCGCCTGCAGGGGATGATGCTGGGCACTGCCATCTTCGGCGACACACACCAGCCCCTCCGGCGACACGCCCAGCAGGCGGGCCAGTTCCAGCATCACCCGTTGCGAGAAGTCCGACAGACTGCGCGAGCGGGTCAGGAAGTTTCCCGCCTCCACGATCACCTGCAGCCCTTTGCGGGCCCGGCCCAGGGCGCGAATCTGCTCCCAGGTCCGCAAGTTACTCATCAGGATGCCGTGCAGGCGCTCCACGGTCAGGTCGGTCTTCAGCCAATAGTCGCTGATGTCCAGCTGCGACAGGGACTGTTTCATGGGGGCGATGCCGGGCTGGCCCGTTACCAGCACGACCCGCACCTCGGCATTGCCGAGCACTTCGCGCACGCTGCGCACCAGGCGCAGCCCGGCGTCGTCGGTTTCCATGACGACGTCCAGGATGATCAGCGCGATTTCCTCCTTGCCTTCGGCCAGCAGACGCGCGGCGGCGGCGCCGGAATTGACTGAAAGAATGCGAATCGGCGCGCCCAGGAAGGTGAAATTGGCAAGCGCCAAGCGTAGCGAGCGTTGAAACTCGCTGTCATCGTCAACGGAAAGTATGGTGAAACCAGCCTCGCGCGGCGTCTCGGCTTGCTGTTCCCGCGCGCCCGCCTGCTTGTCCTCAGCCGGCTCCGCGGCAAACGTGAACAGCTCGCCGTCCTCCGTGCGCGCTCGCCCGGACTGCTCTTCTACGGCCATCTGCTACCCCCAACAAATACGTCTCGTCCCGATGGGCCGGATCTGCGCCCGGCATTCATACCAATGGCGTAATCCTTTGCGCCATGATTGTGGAGAGATTTATATCCCAGGATATGTATCGAAACAATAAATTTCTGAGACGATCAACTTCTTTCTTCGGGATCCCCATTGGGTTGCCATCTGCAATTCGCGCTCCCGGCGCAAATTATTTCATTTTCCGAACATTCCCGGTCGCGGTGGAATTACGGAATCCGTCACGGAAGTATCTAATTGTTTATGGTTTCCGCGGATGCTTCCGCGTGGGTGTTGCCGCATTAAATTCGAGGATGTCGATCCGCCGCAACTTCGTTCGTCGTGGCAATGAGACCGCCCACCGGGCGGCCGCCATCCCAGGAGACACGCCATGAGCACTTCGGTCAAACCCATACCGCCGGACATGCACACCGTCACCCCGCACATCATCTGCAGCGATGCGGCGGGCGCCATCGATTTTTATAAGAAAGCTTTCGGCGCCACGGAGTTGGCGCGCCTGCCCGGGCCCAACGGTGGCGTCATGCACGCCATGGTGCGGATCGGCGATTCCAACGTCATGCTGGCCGACGAGATGCCCAATTGCGGGTCGGCCAGTCCGACCACGCTCAAGGGCACGCCGGTGACCCTGCATTTGTACGTGGAAGATGTGGATGCGGGCTTTGCCCGCGCGATCGAGGCCGGCGGCACGACGGTCATGCCGCCCACGGATATGTTCTGGGGCGACCGCTATGGCGTGCTGAAGGACCCGTACGGGCACAGCTGGTCCATGGCCACGCACAAACGCGACATGACGCCGGAGCAGATGGACAAAGAAATGAAGGAAATGATGGCTAACTGGAAACCACCCGCGCAGTAGCGCGGGCGATTTCCGTGTTAGCCACACAGGATGACGACACCCCGTGGAAACCCCCCACGCAGTAGCGCGGGTGGTTCCGCCTAGCCCTGCTTCAGGCCGAGGAAGCCGGGCACGGCCAGCAGCGCGCCGAGGCGCGCGCTGGCCACCATGGCCGGGGTCACGGTTTCGGCCGGCATCAGCAGGTTCAAGGTGCCCAGGCAGACATCGCCCGTCACCACCGGCACATTGATCACCGACTTCAGCCCCAGCGATGCGATGGCGACGTGATCGTCAAAGGACTCGCGTATCGCGGCCTCGCCCTCACCCACGTACACCTTGCGCTCCAGCAACACGTGCCGGCCCCAGGGCATGCCTGCCTTGTCCTTGGACCCGCCCGGCGGATAGGACTTGGGGTCCGAGCTGTACAGGCGCACCACCGCGATGCGCTCGGCATCGAAGCGGTTGACGGTGCACAGCGTGTGCCCCAGCAAGGGCCGCAGGTAGCGGTCGACGGCGCCGAACAGCGCCGCCGGATCCTGGCCCGCACAGGCAGCCGCCAGTTCATCCACGGCCAGCAGCGCCGCGGCCGATTGTTCCAGTTCCAGCGTTTGAGTCATGAAGGCCCTATTCCTGCTTGTTAAAAAGCGCCCGGACTGCCGTCAAGGGCAGCGGGCGCAAAGACAGTCGGCACGGGCAGGCACGGCGCACCGTGCCGCCCGCCGCGGCTATCAGTCGTCGGCGCGGATACCCAGTTCACGCACCAGCTTGCCGTACTTGTCGGCATCGTGAACGAGCGTTTCGCCGAACTGCTTGGGCGTGCTCTGCATCACCTGGACGCCCATGTCGCCCATCTGCTTCTGCACTTCCGGCAGCGCCAGGATGCGGTTGATTTCCTTGTTCAGCTTTTCCACCAGGGCCGGGTCCATGCCGGCCGGGCCGAAGGCGCCGTACCAGACGGCCATTTCGTAGCCGGGCACGGTCTCGCCAACGGTCGGCACGTTCGGCAGCAAGGGCGAACGCTTGTCCTCGGTGACGGCCAGCAGGCGCAGCTTGCCCGAATTCACGTGCGGCAAGGTCTGCGTGCCGGCGCTGAACAACAGCTGGGTGCGGTTGGCCACGGTATCCAGCACCGCGGGCGCGCCGCCACGATAAGGCACGTGGGTCATCTTGATGCCCGTGGCCTTCTCGAACATGGCCGCGCTGAGGTGGTTGGTCGAGCCCGCGCCGGCCGACGCATAAGCCAGCGGGTGCGTCTTGGCGTAGTCGATGAATTCAGCCACGGTCTTCACCGGCAATTCAGGGTTGATCACCATGGTGTTGGTGACCAGCGCCAGCTCGGCGAGCGGCGTGAAGTCCTTGACGCCGTCGAAGGGCATCGTGGCGTACAGCGCCTGGTTCATGGTGTGCGTGCTCATCGAGCCCACCAGCAGCGTGTAGCCGTCCGGCTTGGCGCGGGCCACGTAGGCCGAACCGATGTTGCCGGACGCGCCGGAACGGTTTTCGACGATCACCGATTGGCCCAGCGAGGTCGTCATGTGCTGCGACAGCAGACGCGCCAGGATGTCGGTGGAACCGCCGGCGGCCCACGGCACCACCAGCGTGATGGGCTTCTCGGGATAAGCAGCGGAAGCCAGCGCGGGCGCGAGCGCCAATGCGGCTAGGGCGCCGCCAAGTATGCGTTTGAACGAAGTCATAAAGATCCCCTGGTCATGAAAACCGGTACGTATGCCGGCGGAAAAAGGACACCCGACCCGAGGGTCGAGCACCGAACTATCTGTCAACGCCCCACGGCGTAACTCTGCATCCCGCGGGGATTGGCGCCCGCGCGCAACTGCAAGCCGCCGCCCGCTTCCGGTTCACGGGTGCAGGCGCTGATGCGGCCTTCGGACCAATCGGCGCCGACCTTGACCTCGTGCCCCGCCTTGCGCAGCCCTTCCTGGGTGGCGGCCGGCATGCGGCCTTCCACGGTAATGCGGTTGAGCGTGGTCGAGCGCGGCCAGAACGATCCCGGGAAATGGTCGACGTGCCAGGACGGCGCGTCGATGGCCTCCTGCAGGTTCATGCCGTGCAGCGCATGGCGCAGGAAGAACGGCGCCGTCCACTGGTCTTGCTGGTCGCCACCCGGCGTGCCGAACGCCATATAAGGTTCGCCATCGCGCAGGGCCATGCCCGGCGACAGCGTGGTGTTGGGGCGCATGCCGGGACGCAAGGTGCCAGGCAGGTCCTCGTCGAGCCACGTCATCTGCAGGCGCGTGGTCAGCGAGAACCCCAGTTCCGGTATCACCGGGCTGGACGACAGCCAGCCGCCCGACGGGGTCGCGGCCACCATATTGCCATCGCGATCGATCACGTCGATATGGCAGGTATCGCCCACGAAGATTTCACGCGCCGCCCACTCCTGCACGGGCGGCAGCTGCGCGAAGGTGGGCTCGCCCACGCCGAAGCGGGTATCGGCCTTGGCCAGGGTGCGCGCCGCGGCTTCCAGATCCGGCAGGCGGGGCACGCGGCCCAAAGGATGGCCGGGGTCCAGCACCTTGCTGGACTGGCCCGTGATGAGCGCCGCGCGCGCCTTGGCGTATTCGTCCGAAAGCAGGCCCGCCATCGGCACGTCGACGGCTTTGGGATCCCCATACCAGGCCAGGCGGTCGGCGAAGGCCAGCTTGGCGGCTTCGGCGATGCGGTGCACGAACTCGGTGGAATCGGGCGCCACGCCTTCCAGGCCCAGATGGCGCGCCATGGCCAGCTGTTGCAGCAGCACCGTACCCTGCGACCAGGGTCCGCACTTGGCCACGGTATAGCGGCCAATGTCCGTGGTCACGGGCGTGTCGTACTCGGCGCGCCAATCGGCCAGGTCGTCCAGGCGCAGCAGGCCCTTGTTGCGTTCGCCGGTGGTATCGCGGATGGCGGTATTGCGGTAGTAATCGTCGATGGCGCGCGCCACGAAGCCGCGGTACCAGGCCTCATGGGCGGCGTCGATGCGGGCGCGGCGGTCGCCGGCGCGGCTGGCTTCCTCCAGCACGCGCGTATAGGTAGCGGCGATGCCCGGCGTGCGGAACAGGCGGTCCGGATGCGGGACTTTGCCATCGGGCATCCAGACGGCCGCCGAACTGGTCCACTCCTGGCGGAACAGGTCCTGCACCGCGAAAATCGCCTGCGGAATGCGCGGCACCAGCGGAAAGCCGTTGCGCGCATAGTCGATGGCGGGACGCAGCACGTCGGCCAGCTCCCACGTGCCGTGATCGCGCAGCAGGGTCAGCCAGGCGCCGAAAGCCCCCGGCACGGTCGCCGGCAGCAGGCCGATGCCCGGCACCATGTCCAGGCCCATCGCCCGGAAATAGGCCGGCGTGGCCAGCGCGGGCGCGCCGCCCTGGCCGCACAGGGCCTGCATACGCTTGTCGCGTTCGCTCCAGAACAGGATGGGCACTTCACCGCCAGGACCGTTCAGATGGGGCTCGACGACCTGCAACATGAAACCGCCCGCGGCGGCCGCGTCGTAGGCATTGCCGCCGCGCTCCAGCACACTCATGGCGACCTGGCTGGCCAGCCAGTGCGTGGAAGACACCACGCCAAACGTGCCGCGGATTTCAGGACGAGTGGTGAAGGTTGGGGACATGGCTGCGCCTGGAGACGATCAGAATGGAAGAAAGTATAGGTCGGCCGAAATAACCCGTTACGGGTTTTTTATAATGCCGCCATAAACACTTGGTTATGCCACGACTCTATGCCTGCTCCCCTGCCCCAGACCTCCTCCGCCGCGCGCCTGGTCTCGCGTTTGAAATTACGCCATCTGGCGCTGCTGATACACATCGCCGAACGGGAATCCCTGACCCGCGTCGCGGAAGAAATGGGTATCAGTCAGCCGGCCGCCACCAAGGCCTTGAGCGAAATCGAAGCCGTGTTCGACGCGCCGCTGTTCCTGCGTACGCCCCGCGGCCTGCGCCCGACGCCCTTGGGCGAACGTGCCATCGTGCGTGCGCGCCACATGCTGCAGGACGTCGACCGCTGGGCCGACGAGATGGAAGCCGTGCGTGGGGGCCATAGCGCGCATCTGCATGTGGGCGCGGTGCCGTACATATCAGCGCGGGTGCTGGTTCCCATGGTCGAACGCCTGTACGAAAGGCATCGCATCACCATCAGCCTGCAGCGCGCCACCACCGACCAGTTGCTGGACCGCCTGCGCGCCCATGAACTGGATTGCGTGATCGGCCGCGCGGCCGTCATGAAAGGCATGGACGAATTGCAGCACGAAGTGCTCTATCCGCAACGTCCGGCGCTGATCACCAACCGGCGCTTGGCGCAAAGCATGGCAAAGCGGCCGCCGGACTGGGCGGCGCTGGCCGAAATGAACTGGATCCTGCCCTCGCCCCTGACGCCCATCGGCAATATGGTCAGCGAACTGTTCGCCCGGGCCGGCGCGCGGCCGCCGGCACCCATGATCGAAACGTATTCCATGGACGTGATCACCGGCCTGATGGCGCATCACGACAGCCTCCTGTCCATCGTTCCGGAAGAAATCGCCACCGATCTCAGCCGCGACGGCAACATCACCATCGTGCCGTGGCATTTCGACTGGACCTTGCCGCCCGTCAGCCTGATCCGGCGCCGCCGCGAATTTACCTTGCAGGCCGAGGAATCGCTGGTGCGGATACTGCGGGAGCTGTGCGCGGAGGCCGGCATCGCGGCGCCGCCGCCCACGGAAAGCGTAAGCGATTGAAAAATCAACGCGCTCGATGCGCTTCTCGATGCTGCGTATTTTCCCTGGCAGCAGGCGCGCTGAGCCCAAGCTGACAGTACGATTCATCACGATTGAAAAGAACGCATGCAGTTCGCGGTCTGTCCCCTGCGTATTCTCGCCACCACCCGAGCCACGAGGCCGGGCCAGGCAATCGCTAGGAGAACAACCATGAATTCACGCATCGCGCTGCACGCCGCTCTCTGGACCGCCGCCGCCCTGGCCGGCGCACCGGCCTTCGCACAGACGGCAACCGGGCCGGCCAACCCCGCCGCGCCGGCCGCCATGACGACCGCGCCCGCCAACGCCAAGACAGCCGCCGCCCCGCACAAGGCCAACGATCGCGTTGAAAAGCACATCAAGAGCCTGCATGACCAGCTCAAGATCACGTCCGCCCAGGAAGCTCAGTGGGACACCGTGGCGCAGACGATGCGTGACAACGCCGACCAGATCGACGCGCTGGTCGAGAAGCGCAACGCGAACACGTCCATGACCGCCCTGGACGACCTGAATTCCTATGCTGAATTCACGCAAGCCAACTCGGATGGCGTCAAGAAGCTGGCCGCTGTCTTCACGCCCCTCTACAACAGCCTGAACGACGAGCAGAAGAAGAACGCCGACAAGATCTTCAGCCAGGGCGAAAACCGCCGCGTGGTGCACAACAAGAAGCCGGAGAAGGCCAAGACGCCGGCCAAGGGCTAAGCGTCTAGCGTCGGAATAAAGGGAGTACAGGTATGAAACGAACTACTTTGACGTTGTTGCTGAGCGCCGCGGCACTGACCGCGGCCAGCGCCGCCCACGCCGAGGTCAGCGTGAACCTTGGCATTGGCGTGCCGGCCTATGGCTACGCCGCGCCGCCGGTCGTCGTGGCGCCCGCGCCCGTCTATCGCGCACCGCCTCCGGTGGTGTATCGCGGTGGTGGCTACTGGGGCCACGACCACTATCGCCGTCCGCCGCCCCCGCCGCCGCGGCATTACGACCATGGGCATCATGATGACCACGGTCATCACGACGACCATCACCATCATTGATTGATGGGGAATTGAAGGTTAAAGGGCGGCCGCGGCCGCCCTTTTTTTGTTCATGGAGACAGCAACGCCCGGTGGCGGCGGCTGCTGCGGCTGCGGCTCGCCCCGGCGCGCGCCAGCGGCGCTATCTCAAAGCACCCGGGCCAGGGCGAAGCCGTCCCAGCCTTTCTCGCCAACGGTCTGCAAGGCCGTCGCGGATATCCGCCGGTCCGCGCCCATCCGCTCGAAGAACTCGAAGACACCCCGCACGTCGGCATCGTCACGCGCAGTGGGATCGACGATGCGGCCCGCGCGGATGATGTTGTCGCCCACGATCACGGTGCCGGGCCGGGACAAGGCCAGCACCCCTTCCAGATAAATCGGATTCGATGCCTTGTCGGCGTCGATGAAGGCGAAGTCGATGGGATCGCCGCCTTCCTCGCGCAGCCGCGCCAGGGAGACGCGGGCATCGCCCACCAGGATGCGGACGCGGTCGGCCAGACCCGCCTTGGCGATGTTGTCGGCCGCCACGCGGGCGTGATCGGCATTGGCTTCCAGGGTCACCAGCTCACCGCCGGCCGGCAACACACGCGCCAGGCAGATGGCGCTATAGCCGCCCAAGGTACCTATCTCCAGCATCCGGCGGGCGCCGCACATCTGCGCGAACAGCTGCAGCATGCGGGCCTGGTTGGGCGCCACTTCCTGCTCCGGCAGCCCGGCCGCGCGCGACGCGGCCAGGGTCTTTTCCAAGGTGCGATCCGAGAGGCCTAGCGTGCGTTCGAAATATTGGTCAACGGCGATCCAGCGGGCGTCATCCATGACGGACTCTCTTCATTGAGTGATAAAAAAACTGTCGGTCTGAAGCGCTGTCCCGGAAAGGACCTGAAAGTCTGCCTGTCCCGGAATCTTCAGCACTCAACCCTGTTGCTTCGCATCCTACGGGCGCCGCCAATGTCATGAACAGGCAGTAATTTTGCTGCTATCGTCAGTTTTTTTAACGAATAGGTCGAATCTGGCCGGCCCCCCATGCGCAACCTCCCTCCTCTATCCGCCCTGCGCGCCTTCGAAGCCATCGCCCGCAATGGTTCGGTCACGCGTGCCGCGGCCGAGCTGTATCGCACCCATGGCGCGCTCAGCCGGCAATTGCGTTTGTTGCAGGAGCACGTCGGCGCCCCCTTGTTCGACAAGGCCGGCACGGGGCTGCAGTTGAACGATGCGGGCCGGGCGCTGTACGACCTGGCGCGGCGCAGCTTCGACGAACTGGAAACCGGCTATGCACGGGTCTTGCGCCAGGCCCGCGATCCGGGGCTGCATGTCGCCTGCAGCGCCACCTTCGCCATGCGCTGGCTGGTGCCCAATCTGGAGCGTTTCTATCGCGCGTGTCCCGACGTGCGCCTGCGCCTGTCCATGACCTCCGCGCGGCAGATGCGCGGCGAGGACGCCGATTTGTTGATCGCCTGGGACCTGTCGGGCTACACACAAGCCGACCGTGAGCGCGCCTTGAAACTGTCCGGTGTCGCCTTCGGCCCGGTGCATGCCCCGACCTACAAGCCGGCGCGCGGCCAACGCGTGCGCATCGCGCACGACTACACGGGTCGGGCCTGGGAGCAGTGGCAGGCGCGCGACCAGCCTGCGCTGTCATTCGGGCGTGAACTTACGTTCCCGCACACGCACCTGTGCATCGAGGCCGCCATGGCGGGCCTGGGCGTGGCGTTGGTGGAACGGCGCCTGGTGCGGCGCGAACTGGACGAAGGCACTTTGGTGGCGCCGCGCGGTTTCGTCGCGTTCGACGACGGCATGATGGCCCTGCCGGCGCCTGGCCGCCCCTTGTCGCGCGAGGGACAGGCGCTGGTGGAGTGGCTGCGCACGGCGCTGACGGAAACGGCCGGGTAGCGTTGCTGCGCGGGCTGCGCGCCAGGCCAACTCGTGGCGTTGGCGGGACAGGCTGAACAGGACATCGGGCGGCCGGACAATCAGCCAATTAGCGTTCAGTCTTTCAACAGTCCGAGCAGCCCATCGAGTTGTCTGGCACAGGCCTGCTGCGCCTTCGCTTCGATCTCGCGGTAGAGGTTGACGATGGTCTCGCCAACCGGAGTCAAGCCGCTGCCGCCGCCGCTCGCGCCGCCATGGCCCGAATGGGTGGCGGGCTCGCGCAAGGCGCGATTCAGTTCGTCGATCAGAAGCCACGCGCGGCGATACGACATGCCCATGCTGCGCGCGGCCGCGGCGATGGAGCCATGTTCGCGGATGGCTTCCAGCAGGTCCACCTTGCCGGGCCCTATGGCCAGCAGATCCTGGTGACGGATGCGCAGGCGAAACCGCACTTCGGTGTCCGCCGCGGCGGATTCAGCGACATTGCCGCCGTCCGCCATGGGGCGGATCGACGAGGTAGCGTGAGAGGAATCGGACTTGGCGGCGCTCATGGCGGCAAGCATACACGGCGGGCGGCCGATGGGGAAAGGCGCGCCGCGGCGCCGCGCGAAGCCGCCTGCCGCCTGCCGCCTGCCGTCTGCCGCCTGCCGCCTGCCGCCTGCCGTCTGCCGCCTGCCGTCTGCCGCCTGCCGTCTGCCGTCTGGCAGTCCCGGGCGGGTGACGGCGGCTGGCCTCAAGCCAGCAGCGACACCGATTTCACTTGCGCCCACACCTGGCTGCCCGGCGCCAACGCCAACTGATCGCGCGAGTACCGCGTGATGCGCGCCAGCATCGGCGTGCCATCGGCGTCCAGGCGCACCATGATCTGGGCCGCCTCGGGCGTCTCCGCCATGTCTTCCACGCGCACCCGCAGCACGTTCAGGATGCTGCTGTCCTGCGGCGGAGTCAGCGTCAGGCTGACGTCGCGCGCCCGCACGACCAGGCGCATGCGGCGTCCGATGGGCAAGGGCTCATGCACCACGCGCAGCAGCGCCGGGCTCCCGCCTGGCGAGCCACCGCCACCAGCACCGCCAGCGCCAGTGCCCGCCACCCGCACCGTCAGCAACCGATACTCGCCATCGTAGGCAGCCACCTCACCTTCGATCACCACGGATGCGTCATCCGCCAGCGCGGAGGGCAGGTCCAGACGGGTCAACGTCTGCCCTATCGGCCCGCTGGCCAGCACCTTGCCCTGGTCCAGCAGCACCAGGTGATCGGCCAGGCGCGCCACTTCCTCCGGCGCATGGCTGACATACACGATGGGAATGTCCAGCTCTTCGTGGAGCCGTTCCAGATAAGGCAGGATTTCCTGCTTGCGCGCATTGTCCAGCGCAGCCAGCGGCTCGTCCATCAGCAGAATGCGCGGGCTGGTCAACAGCGCACGCGCCATCCCCACGCGCTGCCGCTCGCCGCCCGACAGGCCGGCCGGCATGCGGTCCAATAAATGATCGATGCCCAGCAGCGCGGCCGCGTGGTCCAGCGCCACCTTACGGTCCGCCGGCGCCACCCGCTTCAGGCCATAGCGCAGGTTGTCGCGCACCTTCAAATGCGCGAACAGGCTGGCTTCCTGGAACACATAGCCCAGGGCACGACGGTGCGTCGGCACATCGATGCGCTGCCGCGTATCCAGCCAGACTTCGCCGTTCACGCTCAGATAGCCTTCCTGCGGCGCCGCCAATCCGGCCAGGCAACGCAGGCAGGTGGTCTTGCCCGACCCCGACTGCCCGAACAGCGCGGTGACGCCGCGGCCGGGCAGGCGCAGGTCGACGTCCAGCGTAAAGGCCGCCTGCCGCAGCAGAAAACGGGCATGCAGCTGCTGAGACGACGCTACATCGCCATCCACGGCGCGCTCGGTTCGAACCGGAGCGCCGGCATTCACATCAACCATGGCCATAGGAGTTCAAGTCAGCGCCGACCGGCGGCTGGAATAAAGCAGCATCAGGATGAGGAAGGAGAATACGACCAAGCCGCCCGCCAGCCAATGCGCCTGCGCATACTCCAGCGCCTCGACGTGATCGAAGATCTGCACCGACACCACCCGCGTCTTGTCCGGGATGTTGCCGCCTATCATCAGTACCACGCCGAACTCGCCCACCGTATGGGCGAAACCCAGCACCGCGGCGGTGACGAAGCCCGGCCGCGCCAAGGGCAAGGCCACGGTGAAAAAGCGGTCCCACGGCCCCGCGCGCAGGGTCGCCGCCGCTTCCAGGGGCCGGTTGCCGATGGCCTCGAAGGCATTCTGCAAAGGCTGTACCACGAAGGGCATGGAATAGAACACGGACCCCACCACCAGCCCCGCGAAGGTGAACGGCAAGGTTCCCAGTCCGATCGACTGCGTGAACTTGCCGACCACGCCATTGGGACCCATGGTCAGCAGCAGATAAAAGCCGATCACCGTCGGCGGCAGCACCAGGGGCAAGGCCACCACCGCCCCCACCGGCCCCTTGAGCCGCGAGCGGGTGCGGGCCAGCCACCACGCGATGGGCGTGCCGACCACCAGCAACAGCAGGGTCGTCAAGGTGGCGAGCTGCAGGGTCAGCCAGATCGCGCCGAAATCACTGGACGTCAGCGCCACGAAGCCGACTCCCCAAAGAAAAATCGCCCGCGGCAAGCGGGCATGAGGCAAGCCGGCGTCGCGCCGGCCGCCCTCACCGGCCGCAGCTTAGAGCTGATAGCCATAGGACTTGATCACGGCCGCCGCCTTCGGGCCCTTCAGGTAATCCACGAAAGCCTTGGCCACGGCATTGTCCTTGCCCTTGTCCAGGATGACGGCATCCTGGCGGATGGGTTCGTGCATGCTGGCCGGCACGACCCAGGCCGAGCCGCTGGTGACCTTGCCGTCCTTGTAGATCTGCGACAGCGCGACGAAGCCCAGTTCGGCATTGCCCGTGGCGATGAACTGCTGGGCCTGCGTGATGTTCTGGCCTTCGACGATCTTGTCCTTCACCGCCTGCGTCAGGCCCAGTTTCTCCAGGGTCTGCACGGCGGCCAGGCCATAAGGCGCGGCCTTGGGATTGGCGATGGACAGATGCTTGTACTCATTCTTCTTCAGCACTTCGCCCTTGTCGTCGACATAGCCTTCCTTGGCCGACCACAGCGCCAGCGCGCCGGTGGCATAGGTGAAGCGCGAGCCCGGGACGATACGCTTTTCCGACTCCAGCTTGGCCGGCGTGGTGTCGTCGGCGGCCAGGAAGACCTCGAAGGGCGCGCCGTTCTGGATCTGTGCGTAGAACTGGCCCGTGGCGCCGAAGGCGGCGACCACCTTGTTGCCGGTGTCCTTCTCGAATTCCGCCGCGATGGCCTTGACCGGCGCAGTGAAGTTCGCCGCCACGGCGACCTGGACTTCGCCGGCATGGGCGGTGGCGCCGAGGGCGCTTGCAAGGACGGCCGCGGCGGCTGAGAAGAAACGTATGTTCATGGGGAATCCTAGTGGCGATGATGGGGAACGGCGCGACGGCCAGACAGTGCCGCCGCGATATATACGACAGGATATTACGGACGCTATATTACGCAGTTCGCCTTGAAGCGCAAAATGCCGCGAAAATCCAGCCTTCCCCGCGTTCGCAATCCCGTGGATCATGCTCATGGCCCGGGCGTGCCGCGCTTGCGCTGCCGCCTTACCCGGCGTAGGATTCAAATTAGCTTAGGGACAGACCCGAAACGCTATCAATCATCTATGAGGGATGCTCATGGAACTCGATTACCTGGTCTTCATCGGCCGCTTCGAACCTTTTCACAATGGCCACGCCGCGGTCGCCCGTCACGCCCTGACCCGCGCCGGCAAAGTCATCTTCCTGGTCGGCTCCGCCGACAAACCCCGCAGCACGCGCAATCCCTGGACGGTCGCCGAACGCACCGTCATGATCCAGGCTGCCCTGGGCGACGAGCTGGCCAGCCGCCTGCTCATTTGCCCGCTGCGCGACCACCTCTACAACGAAAGCCTGTGGATCGCCGGCGTACAGCGCACGGTGGCCGAGGCCATCCGCAAGGATGGCGGCGACCCCAGCGGCGCCCGCGTCGGCCTGATCGGCATGGACAAGGACGCCTCCAGCTACTACCTGAAGGAATTCCCGCAGTGGCCGCTGGTCGACGTGCGGCACACGGAGGCGCTGTCCGCCACCGAGCTGCGCCGCTATCTGTTCGAAGCCGGCGACAACGACCGTCACGGCGCCCTGCTGCTGTTGCGCGGCAACGTGCCGGAGCCCGTCTTCGACATGCTGGAGGCCTTCCGCAAGAGCGCGCCGGCCTACCAGGAGCTGCTGGCCGAACATCGCTTCATCACGCAGTACAAGGAAGCCTGGAAGGCGGCGCCCTATGCACCCACCTTCGTGACGACGGATGCCGTGGTGGTGCACTCCGGCCATCTGCTGCTGGTGCGGCGCCGCGCCGCGCCCGGCAAGGGCTTGTGGGCGCTGCCGGGCGGTTTCGTGGGCCAGGACGAGTCCATCCTGGACGCCGCCATCCGCGAGCTGCGCGAGGAAACGCGCCTCAAGGTGCCGACGCCGGTGCTCAAGGGGTCGCTCAAGGGCAGCAACGTATTCGATCACCCGGACCGCAGCCAGCGCGGCCGCACCATCACCCATGCCTACCACTTCGATTTCCCGGCGGGTGAATTGCCCGACGTGCGCGGTAGCGACGATGCGGACAAAGCGCGCTGGATCCTGGTCAGCGAAGCCCTGGACATGGGACCGCGGCTGTATGAGGACCACCTGCACATCATCGAGTTTTTCCTGGGACGCGGCTAGTCCGAAGCACGGACAGCCCGGCAAGGACACCGCACCCGACCGCCGGCGGATAGACCGCCGGCTTGCCAACGACGAGAAGGAGCTTCCGTCATGAAATGCCTAGACAATCTGCTGCTGAACACGGACAGCTACAAGGCCAGCCACTGGCTGCAATACCCGCCCGGCACCGATGCCACGTTCTTCTACGTGGAGTCGCGCGGCGGCATCTATGACCGCACGGTGTTTTTCGGCCTGCAGGCCATCCTCAAGGAATACCTGGCCAAGCCGGTGACGCACGCCGACATCGACGAGGCGCGCGACTTTTTCCAGGCCCACGGCGAACCCTTCAACGAAGCCGGTTGGCGCGCCGTGGTCGACCGCCATGGCGGTTTCCTGCCGGTGCGCATCCGCGCGGTGCCCGAGGGCACGGTCGTGCCCACGCACAACGCCTTGATGACCATCGAGTCGACCGACCCGGCCGCTTTCTGGGTACCGTCCTATCTGGAGACCATGCTGCTGCGCATCTGGTATCCGATCACCGTGGCGACCATCAGCTGGCATGCCAAGCAGACCCTGCGCCAGTTCCTTGAACGCACCAGCGACGACCCCATCGGCCAGCTGCCCTTCAAGCTGCACGACTTCGGTGCGCGCGGCGTATCCAGCGCGGAATCGGCGGCGCTCGGCGGCGCGGCCCACCTGGTCAATTTCATGGGCACCGACACCATCGCGGGGGTGCGCCTGGCGCAAGCCTGCTACGGCGAGCCCATGGCGGCCTTCTCGATACCGGCCGCCGAGCACAGCACGATTACCAGCTGGGGCCGCGACCACGAGGTCGATGCCTATCGCAATATGCTCACGCAGTTCGCCAAGCCCGGCGCCATCGTTGCCGTGGTCTCCGACAGCTACGACATCTTCCACGCCATCCGCGAGCACTGGGGCAAGACCTTGAAGGAAGAGGTCATTCAATCGGGCGCCACCGTGGTCATCCGCCCCGACTCGGGCGACCCGGTCGCGGTGGTGCATCAATGCCTGGAGTTGCTGGACGAGGCTTTCGGCCACACGGTCAACGGCAAGGGCTACAAGGTGCTGAACCACGTCCGCGTGATCCAGGGCGACGGCATCAATCCCACCAGCATCCGTGCCATCCTGGAACGCATCACCAGCGCCGGCTATGCCACCGACAACGTCGCTTTCGGGATGGGCGGCGCGCTGCTGCAGCAGCTCAATCGCGATACGCAGAAGTTCGCGTTGAAATGCTCGGCCGCCCGCATCGATGGCCGCTGGGTGGACGTCTACAAGGACCCGGTGACGGACAAGGGCAAGCAGAGCAAGCGCGGCCGCATGGCCCTGATGTTCCACCCCGACCGCCACAGCTACCGCACCGTGACGGTGCCGCCCGGCATCGACCGCGTGACGGCGGCGGCGGTGGATCTGCCACCCGGCTACGTGGACGCCATGGTGACCGTCTGGGAAGACGGCAAGCTGCTGCACGACTGGCGTTTCGCGGAGATCCGCGAGCGCGCCGGCGCCACGCGGCTGTAGCAGGCGCACGATGACGCGCAACCCGATGGCGATGAGCAGCCCGCCGCAGCGCCCTTCCCCCGCCCTTCCACGCGCCGTGCGCGCGGTGCTTGGAGGGGTGATGGCGGCGCTGGCGGCGGCATTGCTCGCGGGTTGCGCGGCCAGCTTCCAGCCGCAGGGCGAGGCCGTGCGCGCGCCCGCGCTGGATGACGCGGCGCTGGTCACGCCCGACGACACGCGCCTGCCCCTGCGGACGTGGCTGCCATTTCGCAGGGAGCCCTGGGCCGTCATCGTGGCGCTGCACGGGATGAATGATTATTCCTTTGCCTTCGACCAGCCCGCGCAGTACTGGGCGTATTACGGCATCGCCACCTATGCCTACGACCAGCGCGGCTTCGGCGCGTCGGCGCGGCCGGGCATCTGGTCCAGTACGGACACCATGGTCGCCGACCTCAACGCGGCAGTGGCGGCGGCCCATGCGCGGCATCCTGGCGTACCGGTCTATGTGCTGGGTGAAAGCATGGGCGGCGCCGTGGTGGCGGCCGCGCTCAAAAGCGGACCCGGCGGCGCCGAACCGCCCCTGGCGCGCGACATCGCGGGCGCCATCCTGTCCGCGCCCGCCACCTGGGGGCGGCAGTCCATGAATCCCTTCTTCAGCTTGACGCTGTGGCTGGGCTACCAGACCGTGCCCGCCCTGCACGTCAAGCCGCCGCGCGCCTTGAAGATCGTGCCGTCCGACAACATCCCCATGTTGATCGCGCTGGGCGGCGACCCGCTGGTCATCAAGCGCACGCGCATCGACACGCTCAAGGGGCTGGTCGATTTGATGAGCGCCGGGGCCGATGCCATCGAGCACCTGCCGCCCGAACTACCGACTCTGGTGATGTTCGGCAAGAACGAACAAGTGCTGCCGAAGGACCTGGTGGCTTCGACCGTCAAGCGCCTGCGCGAACAGGAAGCCGCCACCCACTTGCGCGTGGCGGTGTATCCGGATGGCTATCACATGCTGCTGCGCGACCTGCACGCGGAAACGGTGTGGCGCGACGTGCTGACCTGGCTGCGCTCGCCGGTCGCCGCGCTGCCGAGCTGCGCGGAACAGGCGCCGACGAATGTAGCGGCAAGCACGGAAGCCAAGTAGGCGCGGCGCGTTGAGGTGCGTCGGCACGTACACAGGTCCGCGCTTCGTTGCACCGGCTTGCGCCATATCCTCATACCGCTACACTGTGTGAGCCCGCCCCAAGCGGGTGCAAGGCAACGCTTTCAGACCCACACGGAGACGCAGATGCACGCGAAAGAGAACGGTCAAGCGATTACCCGAAGAAATGTTTTGAAGGTCCTGGGCTCACTGGCCGCCGGCGCCACGGCCGGCGGAGGGCTACTGGCAGCCGGTTGCGCGACAACATCCCAAAAGGACGGCCCGCAAGTGAATTGGTCCAAAGGCACGGAACTTCCACGCACCCGCGTCCCCGCGGACGCCTGCGACTGCCACCACCATATCTACGATTCGCGCTATCCCTGGGCGCCCGAGGTCGTTCTCAAGTCCGGCGACGCGACGGTGGCCGACTACAAGAAACTGCAGCAACGCCTGGGCACCAGCCGCAACGTCATCGTCCAGCCGTCCGGCTACGGCATCGACAATCGCCTGCTGGTCGAATCGATCGCCGCGTTCAACGGCAAGGCGCGCGGCGTGGCCGTGGTCAATGCGCGTGTCACGGACGCGGAACTGCAACGCCTGAACGCGGCCGGCGTGCGCGGCATCCGCTTCAATCTGCAGCAGGCCGGCGCGACCACGGTGGACATGGTCCAACCATTGGCCACCCGCATCGCCACCATGGGCTGGCATGTGCAGATCAACGCGCCGACGGACATCATCTACAAGGCACGCGACACCTGGGCACGCCTGCCCTGCCCCGTGGTGTTCGACCATCTGGGCCACGTGAACAGCACCAGCGACCCCGTCTTCGCGATGGTGTTGGCACTGATGCAGTCGGGCCAAGGCTGGGTCAAGCTCTCGGGCTTCTACATCGACACCAAGGTGGGCCCGCCCACCTACGAGGATCAGGTCGCCGTGGCGCGTGCTTATGCGCAGGCCGTGCCGGGCCGCTGCGTCTGGGGCAGCGACTGGCCCCATCCGACCGAACAGGCCGAAAAAGGCGTGCCCGACGACGCCGTGCTGCTGGACGCGTTCGCGCGCGCCGTGCCCAGCGAGGCGGTGCGCAAGCAGATCCTGGTCGATAATCCAACCAAGCTTTACTTCAGCTAGGGCTGTCTGCGCGCGCGGAGTCTGCGTGCGGGCAGTCTGCTCGCGCTAAGACCGCGTGCGCAGGCGCGGCTATCCCGGCATCGACTCGCCCTGGCCACGCAAAGCGCGGAAGACCGCCGGCAATTGCGCCGGTATGTCCTCCGCGATCAGCCCCGGCCCGAAGGCATGCGCGGCCGCGCCGTGCAGCCATGCGGCGCACGCGGCCGCATCGAACGCCGTCATGCCCTGCGCCAGCAAACCGGTAATCATTCCAGTCAACACGTCGCCGCTGCCGCCGGTCGCAAGATCGGGGGGCGCGTTGGTGTTGATGACGACGCGGCCATCGGGCGCGGCGATAACGGTGTCCGGCCCCTTCAGCAACACCACGGCGCCGCTTTGCGCCGCGGCGGCCCGCGCACGCTGGGTCTTGCTGCCGGAACCCGGAAAGAGCCGGCCGAACTCCCCTTCATGCGGCGTCATCACGCACGGCCCGTGGATCGCCTCGAACAACGTATCGCCCTGGCCCGCGAAGGTGGTGATCGCATCTGCGTCCAGCACCACCGCGCGGCCAGTGCCCAATGCCGCCAGCACATGCCGGCGCGTCTGCGCGCTGACACCGGCGCCAGGACCGATGGCAATGGCGTTCTTGCGCGCATCCGCCAGCACTTCGTCCAAGGCCCCCGCATGGGCCAGCGGCTGCACCATGATGCTGGTCAGCGCGCTGGCATAGACCTGCCAGGCCGACTGGGGCGCTGCCACCGTCACCAGGCCCGCGCCCACGCGCGCCGCGGCCGACGCCGACAGACGCGCGGCGCCGGTCATGACGGCGCCGCCCACCACCAGCGCATGGCCCCGCGCATACTTGTGCCCATCGACCCGTGGCCACGGAAAACGCGCCAGCCACAGGGCGGGGTCATTCTCATGCGCACGCGGCGGCACTTGCGTCAGCACGCTGGCGGGAATGCCGATATCCGCGACGATCAGCTCGCCGCAAAACTGCCGCCCCGGCAGCAGCAGATGGCCCGGCTTCTTGCGGAAAAACGTCACCGTGAAATCCGCGCGCGCCGCCGCGCCACGGATCTGGCCGCTATCGCCATCGATGCCGCTGGGGACGTCGACCGCGCACACCGGCAGGCCGCTGGCCGCCAGCGCTTCCACCGTGGCGCGCGCCGCGCCGGCGAGATCGCGCGACAGGCCGGCGCCGAACAAGGCATCCACCACACCCGCCACGCCATCGAGCACGGCCGGCGCCAGTACGACCACATCGCCTTGCCACAAGGCCGCATGATGCGCGGCATCGCTCCGCAAGGCCGTGCGCTCGCCCAGCAGGGCTACCGTCACCGGCCAGCCGGCGGCGGCCAGATGGCGGGCAATCACAAAGCCATCGCCGCCGTTATTACCGGGGCCGCACAGCACCACCACGCTGCCGCGTTGCCAGCGCGCCTGCACGGCCCGCGCCACCGCCAGGCCGGCGGCTTCCATCAGGCCGACGCCGTCATGGCCCGCCGCCATCGCGGCCCGATCCGCGCCGGCCATTTCTTCGGGTGTCAACAAAGCGTGCAAGTCCGTGTCACCGTGCATGCGGCTGTTCCTCTGACTGAAAGATTCTTGTTTCGGTTATGGCAAGCATGGCAAGCGCCCGGGCAAGTGGCGCGCCCAAGCCGGCTTACGATACCCTCCCCTGCAATACTGTCGCAAATCTGCCAGCATTTTTCACAACTCATTCCGTGCCAACGTGCCATGGCGTGTTTACACTGGCAGCCATTGAAGCAGGACTCGTTCCAGAGCGGTCCGCCGACCCGACGCGCCGTCCGCTCTCCCCTGGAAAGACAATCGCATGACCATCAAGACCGACGGCGCCGCCGTCGTTAAACGCGCCGCAACCTCGGCGGACACGGACGACACCGCAACGCAGCCCGTGCGTATCACCCGGCTGCAACGCGAACTGGCCCAGCGCGTGGCGCAGGATATCGCCGCCGGTGTCTTCGAACTCGACAGCCATCTTTCCGAAAAAGCGCTCAGCGATCGCTATGAGGTGTCCCGCACGCCCGTGCGCGGCGCCCTGCGCCTGCTGGCGGAAAGCGGCCTGGCGCGCTGCAAGCCCAATAGCGGCTACTACGTGGCACGCCGCGCGGTGATCGACGATACCGAAGGTTCGCCCGACGGCACGCCCTGGACCAGCGATGATCTGTACCGGCGCGTGATCGCCGACCGCAGCCAGCGTCTTGTCGAAGACAGCTTCACCGACACCGATCTGCTGCACCGCTATGGCGTGCCCCGCAGCACCCTCATGAAGACCCTGCTGCGCATGGCTTCCGAAGGCGTGCTGGAGAAACGCCAGGGCCACGGGTGGCGCTTTCCGGCGTCGCTGGCCGACGACGATGTGCGCCGGGAAAGCTACCGCTTTCGCATCACCATCGAGTGCGCCGGCCTGCAGGAGCCAGACTTCACCGTGGATCCGCGCGCCTTCCAGGACATGCGCGAACGGCACGCAGCCTTGCTGGCCGATATGCTGCGACCCATCGACACGGATGAATTCTTTGCCCTGAACGCCACCTTCCACGAAATGCTGGCGCGCTGCTCGGGCAACCGTTTCATCCTGCAGGCGGTGCAGCAGCAGAACCAGCTACGCCAACTGGACGCCCATCCGGCCAGCTATCCGGTGGCGGCGATGGAACGCTATGTACGCGAACACCTGGACATCCTGGAAGCGATGGAAGCCGGCGATCGCGAGTGGGCCGTTGCCGTGATGCGGCGGCATCTGAAAGCCACGCAGTGGGCGGCCTGACACCGCGCCGCGGGTCTTGAGGCCGCCCTCAACCTGCCAGCAGCAGATGCACGCCCAGCGCGCCCAGTCCGACGAAGAATACCCGGCGGAAGGTGGACGCGCTGACCCGCTGGCGCAGCCATTGCCCGAACCACATCCCCAGCAGCGCCGGCACCAGTGCCAGCAGCGACGCCCAGGCTTCGCGGCCGCCTAAGTCACCGCTGTGCACCAGGTCGCCCGCCAGGGCGATCGTCGACGCCGTGAACGCCAGGCCCATGGCCTGCACCAGCTCGTTCTTCTCCAGCCCCAGCGCCTGCAGATAGGGCACGGCGGGAATCACGAAGACGCCCGTCGCCGACGTCACCACGCCCGTCGTCGCGCCCACCACCGGCCCCAGCCAGCCCTGCATGCGCAGCGGGACGGACAGGCGCACTGCCGACAGGCCGACCGCCGCATAGATCACCAGAGCCGCGCCCAGCGCATGACCGGCCCAGCCAGTGGACCGGCCCGCCAGCCACGCGGCGGCGGCCCAGGTGCCGATGCAAACCCCCGCCAGCATGGGCCACAGCCGGCGCAGCAGGTAGAGAAAGCGCCCGCCGATGGCCAGCTGCCAGACATTCGTGACCATGGACGGAATGATCAACAGCGCCGCCGCCTGCGCCGGCGCCATGGCGATGCTTAGCAGACCGATGGACACCGTGGGCAGACCGAGGCCGATCACGCCCTTGACCGTCCCGGCCACCAGGAAACTGGCCACGACCAGCAGGATCAGCGTGGGGCCGCCATCGCGGTAGAAATCAAGGATCGTATTCATCATGGGTTGCCATGATGCCCTGCGCGCCGCGCGCTGGAAATGCGGATTACACTGAGCCAGCCTTCGGCAAAGACGAAGGCTGGTGCCATATCGGAGGGCGGGCGCCTTTCCGGACTTCCTTTTCCGGATTCGCCGTCGAGCCTTCTTCGCCCGCTTCCTTGTTCGCGCCTGCCTCCATGCATTTCGACCTGACCGACCTGCGCCTGTTTCTGCATACCGTCGACGCGGGCAGCATCACCGCGGGCGCCGGGCGCGCCCATCTGGCCCTGGCATCGGCCAGCGCCCGTCTGCGCGCGCTGGAGGATTCGCTGGGCACGCCTCTGCTGGACCGCGGTCGCCGCGGCGTCGCGCCCACGCCTGCCGGCCAGGCCCTGGCCTACCACGCCCGCAGCCTGCTGCAGCAGGTCGACCGCATGCAGGACGATCTGAGCGACTACGCCGGCGGCTTGCGCGGGCGCGTGCGCCTGCTGTGCAACACCGCGGCCATCAGCGAATATCTGCCGGAGCCGCTAGGCGCGTTCCTGCAGGCCCATCCCAATATCGACGTCGATCTGGAGGAACGCGCCAGCCACCGCATCGTGCCGGAGCTGCACGCGGGCAGCGCGGATGTCGGCATCATTTCCGACGCGGTATCCCTGCAAGGACTGGAGACCTTCCCGTTCCGGCGCGACCGGCTGGTACTGCTGGTGCCGCAAGGCCACGCTTTGGCCCAGGCCGGCCGCGTGACCTTCGCCGACACGCTGGCGCATGACTACGTCGGCCTGGCGCAAACCAGCGCGCTCGCCGCGTATCTGGACGACCAGGCGGCCCGTGACGGTCAACGCCTGCGTGTGCGGGTCCGCGTCAACAGCTATGACGCCATGAGCCGCATGGTCGTGCAAGGCGTGGGATTGGCCGTGCTGCCGCGCCCCGCGGCCATGCGCCGGCGCGGCGCGGGCATCCTTATACTGGAGCTTGATGACGCGTGGGCCGATCGACAGTTGATGCTGTGCGTGCGCAACTGGGATAGCCTGCCGCAATATGCACGGGCATTGGTGCTGGCGCTGAAGCCGCCGGCGGGAGCATGAGAATGAACAACCCCGCGATGAACAAATCGGATTTCCTGACCCCGCCCAAGCCGGCGGTCACCCTGGAACCTGGCAAGCGCTCCACGGTGCGTATCGCGATCACCTATTGCACGCAGTGCCAATGGTTGCTGCGCTCCGGCTGGATGGCCCAGGAATTGTTGTCGACGTTCTCGACCGACCTGGGCGAAGTCGCGCTGATCCCCGGCACCGGGGGCATCTTCCAGATCCATTGCGACGACACGCTGCTGTGGGATCGCAAGCGCGACGGCGGCTTTCCCGACGTGAAAACCTTGAAGCAGCGGGTGCGCGACCAGATCGATCCCGGCCGCGACCTTGGCCACGTGGACGCCAAGCCAGCGCCAACGCCACCGCCCGCTGAATAGACGTCTACAGCTTGGCCACCGACACTTCCGTCGACTTCACGAAGGCCAGCACTTCGGTGCCCACCTGCAGGTCCAGCTCCTGCACGGAGCGGGTGGTGATGACCGACGTCACGATGCCAGCGGGCGTATCGATATCGACCTCGGACACGACGGGCCCCGTGATGATTTCCTTGATCTTGCCGCGGAACTGGTTGCGCGCGTTGATGGATTGAATGGGCATGCGGAAATACTCCTGGTGGGGAAAAGGGTTCAGATGCTGAAGCGGGCCTGCGCCAGCAATTGGCCGACGTCGTAGCGTTCGCTTGGCGGCGGCGCGACGTGGCGGGCCAGTTGCTCGACGCCGGCATGCAGGCGTTGATTCAGCTCGTCGTCAAGAACGGCCGCGCCATCGTCGGTCAGGCTCACCTGCTTCTCCGTGGCGAACACGCTGGCCAGGATGTGGCGCGCGCCCAAGGCCGACAGCACCGGCTTGAGGGTGTATTCGAGCGCCAACAGGTGAGCCAGGCTGCCGCCGGTGGCAATGGGCAGGACCACCTTGCCAGCCAGGGCCTTTTCGTCGAGCAGGTCCAGCACGGCCTTCAGACCGCCGGAAAACGAAGCCTTGTAGACCGGCGTCGCGATCAACAAGGCACTGGATGCATGAACGCGGGCCCGCAAGGCCGCCGCGGCGGGTCCGCCGTAATGGCCTTCGATCAGGTCCTCGGCCGGCAGATCACGCAAACCCAGCGTGCTGACGGCGAGGCCGCGTTCGCCCAGGAGGGCGGCGGCGCGATGCAATAGAGCGGAAGAACGGGAAGTAAGAGAGGGACTGCCAGCCAGCGCGAGTACGGTCATCGATGTTTGCCACGGAAACCGCCGGCACATCAAGCTGGCCGGCGCGAAGTTTTACTGAGCAAGATGCTAGGCCCCTCACCGCGTCGCAACAACGAAATATCCGGCATATGGGTATATCCGCCCGCAACATGACCGCAGGCAATGACCGCGCGGGCGGCTGCCGTCCCGCGCGCCCCCCGCTGGATCCCTGCTGACACCCCTGCTGGCAAGACTCCGCGCAAATGTGCAGACGTCGCAACATCCGCTTTCAAGAAATGCGGAATCGTCCGGATGTCATTAGCAATAACCTTATGCAAGAATCGGCGGAACCGGGCACGACGCCCTGGTTGCGCCCGACCGTCGCCAAACGGAGCAAGGAGCAAGGCAGATGAATCATCGTTCCAGCCAATTGTTCGCGGCCGTCATCCTGGCCGTCAGTTGCAGCGCGCCGGTCTGGGCCCAGACCGCGCCGACGCCGGCGACTCCCAGCAACGGCAAGGCGCTGACACCGCAGCAGAAGCGGATGTCCGACTGCAGCACGGCCAACAAGGGCAAGACAGGGGAAGCCTACAAAGCCGGCGTGGCTTCCTGCCTGAAAGGCGACAAGCCCGCCGAGAACGGCAAGACCTTGACGCCGCAGCAGCAACGCATGAAGGACTGCAATGGCCAGGCCAGCGGCAAGTCCCTCACCGGCGATGCCCGCAAGACGTTCATGAGCACCTGCCTCAAGAGCAAGAGCTAGTTGAAGGCGGGGCCAGTTGGTACTGGCCCCGCCATGGTCGGGAATGCACAGGGACCCGCTATTTCGCGGATCACGTGCATCACACCGATCGACCCGATCCGGTCGGCATCACGGATCAATACGTCGGCACCGATCCCGGATAGCTCCCAGGCACCAGCACGCCGCGGTCGATCTGATGGATATCGCGGTAGCCGCACAAGGCCATGGTGACATCCAGCTCCCTGGCCAGTATCTCCAGCACCTTCGTCACGCCTTCACGGCCGCCCGCGCCCAAGCCATACAGGAAGGGCCGGCCGATCATCACGCCGCGCGCGCCCAACGCCACCGCGCGCAGGATGTCCTGGCCGGAACGTATGCCACCGTCCATCCAGACCTCGATGTCCTTGCCCACCGCGTCGACCACCTGCGGCAGCATGGCCACCGACGACACCGCCCCATCCAGTTGGCGGCCACCGTGGTTGCTGACGATCAGCGCATCGGCGCCGGTGTCCACCGCATGGCGGGCGTCCTCCGGATCCAGGATGCCCTTGAGGATCAGCTTGCCGCCCCAACGCTTCTTGATCCATTCGACGTCGTCCCAGCTCAGGGTGGGATCGAACTGTTCGGCCGTCCAGGCGCCCAGCGACGACAGGTCCGTCACCCCCTTGGCGTGGCCGGCGATATTGCGGAACGTGCGCCGTTGCGTGCGCAGCATGTTCCAGCACCAGGCCGGCTTGGTGGCCAGGTTCATCAGGTTGCCCAGGGTCATCCGCGGCGGCGCGCTAAGGCCATTGCGCAGGTCCTTGTGGCGTTGTCCCAGGATTTGCAGGTCCAAGGTCAAGACCAGCGCCGAACATTTGGCGGCCTTGGCGCGATCGATCAGGCGTTCGATGAAATCGCGGTCCCGCATCACGTAAAGCTGGAACCAGAAAGGCGCGGTGGTGTGCGCGGCCACGTCTTCGATGGAGCAGATGCTCATGGTCGACAGCGTGAACGGCACGCCGAAGGCCTCGGCCGCCTGCGCCGCCAAGATTTCCCCGTCGGCATGCTGCATCCCGGTCAGCCCGGTCGGCGCCAACGCCACCGGCATGGCGGCGGACTGGCCGACCATGGTGGTGGCCAGGGTACGGTTTTCCATATTGCGCGCCACGCGCTGGCGGAAGCGGATCTTCTGCAGATCCTCTTCATTGGCGCGGTAGGTGGACTCCGTCCACGATCCAGAATCGGCGTAGTCGTAGAACATGCGCGGGACGCGGCGGCGCGCCACGCGGCGCATGTCTTCCACGGTTGCAATAAAGGAGCGTGAGGGAAGTGGCATGGTGTTAAGCGTCGCGGATTTGAACGAGGCGAGAGCTTAACCCACTCGCCCCACGCGGGCTTCTTGCGGCGCAGCATGTTTCCCGCAGCCACGACCGCCGGGCAGACCGTCCGCTGCCCTCCTCCTTAAGTCGCCATCCCGGATGACAAAAAAGCATGCGACGGTATACCGATATAGCGTTTGCCCGTCTTGCGCTTATTCCGAACATCCCTAAAAATAGTTGTTACTTTTCGTATACCTCGTAGCGCGGCATCCCGGGCGTCCGATCATGAAGCTGTTGTCCCCCAAATACTGGAAGTCCTGAGCCGTGTCAGCTGTCCAACTGGCATTGCGCCGCCCGTACACCTTCATCGTCATGGCGTTGCTGATCATATTGGCAACGCCGTTCGCGCTCATGCGCATGGCGACCGACATCTTCCCGGAAATCAATATTCCGGTGATCAGCGTCATCTGGTCGTATAACGGCCTGTCCGCCCAGGAAATGGGATTGCGCATCGCCGCATCCAACGAACGCGGGCTGACCACCACGGTCAGCGATATCGAACATATAGAATCGACCTCGCTGGCCGGGATCAGCGTCATCAAGATCTTCTTCCAGCCCAACGCCAACATCCAGACGGCCTTGGCTCAGGTAGTGGCGGCCGAGCAAACCCAGGTGCGCCAGCTGCCGCCCGGCATCACGCCGCCGCTGGTGATCAAGTATTCGGCGTCCAGCATACCGGTGATCCAGCTGGCCCTGTCCAGCCCCACCCTGCCCGAACAGACCCTGTACGACACGGCCATGAACCAGTTGCGGCCGCAGCTGGTCACCATCCCGGGGGTGGCGGTGCCGGCGGCCTATGGCGGCAAGACGCGCGTGATCTCGGTGGACCTGGACCTGCAGGCCCTGCAGGCGCGCGGCCTGTCGTCGTCGGACGTGGTCAACGCCATCAACGCGCAGAACCTGATCCTGCCGTCGGGCACGGCGAAGTTCGGCGAGACCGAGTATTCGATCAAGATGAACAGCTCGCCGGTCACCCTGGCGGGCATGAACAATCTGCCGATACGCTCCATTCCGGGCGGCGGCACCACCTATCTGCGCGACGTCGCGTACGTGCGCGACGGCTTCACGCCGCAGACCAATGTGGTGCGCCAGGACGGCGTGCGCGGCGTGCTGCTGTCGGTGCTGAAGAACGGCGGCGCGTCCACGGTGGACATCGTCAACAACCTGCGCGAGATGCTGCCGCGCGCGGTCCAGTTGCTGCCGTCCGACGTCAAGGTGACGCCGCTGTTCGACCAATCCGTGTTCGTGAAGGCCGCCGTCAAGGGCGTGGTCCTGGAAGCGCTGATCGCTGCCGCCCTCACGGCCGCCATGGTGCTGCTGTTCCTGGGCAACTGGCGCAGCACGCTGATCATCGGCCTGACCATCCCGCTGTCCATCCTGGCGTCCATCCTGGTGCTGCAGATCACGGGCGAGACGCTGAACCTGATGACGCTCGGGGGGCTGGCGCTGTCCGTGGGCATCCTGGTGGACCAGGCCATCGTCACCATCGAGAACATCGAGCGCCACCTGCACCTGGGCACCGAATTAAGGCAGGCCATCCTTACCGGGGCCGAGGAAATCGGCACGGCCGCGCTGGTGTCCACGCTGTGTATCTGTATCGTGTTCGTGCCGATGTTCTTCCTGTCCGGCGTGGCGCGTTTCCTGTTCGTGCCGCTGGCCGAGGCCGTGGTCTACGCCATGATCGCGTCCTACATCCTGTCGCGGACCCTGGTGCCGACCCTGGTGATGCTGCTCATGGCGGGCCATCACGACACCTCGGGCAGCAACAGCCTGCTGCAACGTGTCTATCGCGCCTTCGACCGCCGTTTCGAACTGCTGCGCCGCGCCTACACCCTGGCGCTGTCCGCCCAGCTGTCGCGCCGCAAGGCCTTCGCGCTGGCCTTCAGCGGCTTCAGCCTGCTGTCCTGCGCGCTCTATCCCTTCCTGGGGCGCGACTTCTTCCCGTCGGTGGATGCCGGCCAGTTACGCCTGCACATGCGCGCGCCCACCGGCACCCGCATCGAAGAGACCGCGCGGCTGGCCGATGAGGTCGAGCGCCATATCCGCACCTTGATCCCCGCGGAACAGCTGGAAACCATACTCGACAATCTGGGAATCCCGAATAGCGGCATCAACCTGTCCTATAGCAATGCAGGCACCTTCAGCACCCTGGACGGCGAAATCCTGATCTCCCTGCGCGAAGGACACGACCCCACGGTCAAATTCGAGCAGCTGCTGCGCATGGACCTGCCGCGGCAGTTCCCCGGCGTGGAGTTCTTCTTCCAGCCCGCCGACATCGTCACGCAGATCCTGAACTTCGGTTTGCCGGCCGCCATCAACGTACAGTTCACAGGCCAGAACTACACCGCGAACGCGGACCTGGCCGCTGAACTGGTCAAGGCCGTGCGCAACATCCCCGGCGCCGTCGACGCGCACGTCCACCAACGCCTGGACCTGCCCACCGTCAACCTGGAAATGGACCGCTCGCGCCTGCAACAGGTCGGCCTGAGTCCCGCCAACGTCGGCCAGAACGTCCTGATCGCCCTGTCCGGCAGTTCGCAGACCTCGCCCGCTTTCTGGCTTAATCCGCAGAACGGCGTGGTCTACAACGTCACCACCCAGACCCCGCAATACAACATCGACTCGCTGGACCGCCTGCTCAATTTGCCGGTCGGCGCCACGGGCGCCGGGGCGGGCACGCCGGGCGGCAGCACCCAATTGCTGGGCAACCTGGTCGAAGCCACGCAGACCCGCCAGCCCGCCGTCATGTCGCGCTACAACATCCTGCCGGCCATCGACGTCTACATCAGCGTGCAAGGCACCGACCTGGCCAGCGTGGCCAAACAGGTGGAACGCGAGGTCGACGCGCTGCGCGCCAAGCTGCCGCGCGGCAGCCAGGTGGCCATCCGCGGCCAGGTGCAGACCATGCAGTCGTCCTTCGTGGGCCTGGGTGTCGGCCTGGCCATGGCCATCGTGCTGGTGTACCTGCTGGTGGTGGTGAACTTCCAGTCCTGGATCGACGCCCTGATCATCATCAGCGCCCTGCCCGCCGCCCTGGCCGGCATCGCCTGGATGCTGTTCATCACCGGCACCACGCTTAGCGTGCCGGCGCTGACCGGCGCCATCATGACCATGGGGGTCGCCACGGCCAACTCCATCCTGATGGTGTCCTTCGCGCGCCAGCGGCGCGAAGAAGGCGCCACCGTCCTGGCCGCCGCGCTGGAAGCCGGCGCCACCCGCATCCGCCCGGTGTTGATGACGGCGCTGGCCATGATCATCGGCATGATCCCCATGGCCCTGGGCCTGGGCGAAGGCGCCGAACAGAACGCCCCGCTGGGCCGCGCCGTCATCGGCGGCCTGCTGTTCGCCACCGTGTCCACCTTGTTCTTCGTGCCGGTGGTCTACGCCGGCGTCCATTCCCGCCTGGCTCAACGCAACGCCGCCCGCGCGGCGCGCCGCGGCCCTCCCCGGGGCGACCCGCCCCACGGCAATACCCCCCCTTACACGCCCGATCCCGCGCGGCAGGAGACTTGAACCCATGTCTGAAGAAAGACATCACGCGCTCGGCATCCATGCGTTGAGCCCCGACCCCGGTAGCGCCGACCTGCCCTCGCGCGACCGCATCGTGCGCCGCCTGCGCTGGTGGACCCTGATCATCCTGATCGTGCTGGCCCTGGGCGCGGCGCGCACCATCATCGCGCGCGTGCAGAACGCCAGCGAATTGCGCGAAGGCACTACCCAGCGCGCCATCCAGTATGTGCAGACCGCCATCCCCTCCCTGCCGGAGAAGGGCCAGACCCTGAGCCTGCCCGGCACCCTGCAAGGCTATGTGCAGTCGCCGCTGTCGGCCCGCGCCAGCGGCTACCTGAAGCAATGGACCAAGGACATCGGCAGCCGCGTCGAGAAAGGCGACCTGCTCGCCGAAATCGAAACGCCGGAAATCGACCAGCAGCTGTCGCAAGCCGTGGCCGCGCGCGATCAGGCGGCCGCCGCCATGGAACTGGCGCGCAGCACGCAATCGCGCTGGGAAGCCTTGCGCCAGAAAGACGTGGTGTCGCAGCAGGATCTGGAAGAGAAGCGTGGCGCGGCCGCGCAGGCGCGCGCCAACTACGCGGCGGCCCAGGCCAATGAACAGCGTTTGCGCCAGCTGGAAGGTTTCAAGCGCATCGTGGCGCCCTTCGCCGGCGTCATCACGCGGCGCAACGTCGATACCGGGGACCTGATCGACGCGGGCAGCGGCCGGCCGCTGTTCGTGCTGTCGCAGACCGATCCCTTGCGTGTCTACCTGAACGTGCCGCAAAGCTACGCGCAGCGCGTCAAGCCGGGCCAGCATGTGGTGGTGACCCAGTCCGAACTGGCGGGCCAGAATTTCAAGGGCGTGATCGCCCGCACGGCCGCGTCGATCGATCTGGCCACCCGCACGATGCAGGTGGAGATATCCCTGCCCAATCCAGACCGCACCCTGCTGCCGGGCGCCTACGTGCAGGTGGACCTGCAACTGCCCCCGGGCGACACGCTGGTGCTGCCGGCCAACGCGCTGATGTTCCGCAAGGAAGGCGCGCTGGTGGCGGTGGTCGACGACACGGGCAAGGTCAACCTGCGCAAGGTGACCGTAGGCCGCAATTACGGCCAGACCGTCGAAGTCCCGCAAGGCGTGGCGGCCACCGACCGCGTGGTGCTCAACCCGGCCGACTCGCTGGCCAATGGCGACGTGGTGTCGGTAGCGGCGAAGACGCCGGCCAGGGACGGCGCGGCGAACGGCAATACCAATGCGGCCGCCGGGCCGGCGCGGGGCCAGGATAAATGATGCGGTCCCCGAGGAATGCCGTCCGGGCTGCCCGGGCCAGACTAGCCATGCAGCCCGTGCGCGTTGCCGCGAGCTGGCTGCCGATTGCCGGCGCCCTGCTCCTGTCCGGCTGCAGCCTGGCTCCCGAATACCACAAGCCGGCGCCCGACATGCCCGTCAGCTGGAAGCTGGAAGCGCCCTGGCGCACCGCCACGCCGCGCGACGACATGCCCAAGGGCGCCTGGTGGCTGCGCTATCAGGACCCCACGCTGAACACGCTGCAGGACAAGCTGCTCGCCGCCAACCCCAGCCTGGACGTGGCGACCGCCCGCCTGACGCAGGCACGGGCCCAGGCGACGGCGGCGACGGCGGGCCTGTTCCCGACCTTGGGCACCAGCGCCCGCGCGCAGCGCCTGAAGATCTCCGCCAACCGCCCGCTGACGAACTACGCCGCCCCGCTCTATGAAACGGTGCAGAACGACTACACCCTGTCGTTCAACGCCAGCTATGAGGTCGATCTGTTCGGCCGCGTGCAGAACGCCGTCACCACCGCGCGCGCCAATGCCGAACAGTCCGAAGCGGACCTGCGCAACGCGCGCCTGGTGCTGACCGCCGAGCTCGCCTCCAACTATGTCAACCTGCGCGCCGTCGACAACGAGCTGGACGTCGTGCGCCGCTCGGTGGGCCTGCAACGGCGCGCTCTGGAGCTGATCACCGCCCGCTATGACGGCGGCGCGGCGTCCGGCCTGGAGGTCGCGCAGCAACAGGCCTTGCTCGACAACACGCTGACCCAGATCGACATCCTGGCCCGCCAGCGCGCGCTGTTCGAACATGCCATCGCCAGCCTGACGGGGACACCCGCGCCGCAATTCGAACTGGCGCCGGACGTGCGGAACATGACGCCGCCCACGGTGCCGCTGGGCGTCCCGTCCGACGTGCTGGAGCGCCGTCCGGACGTGGCTGCCGCCGAACGGGCGATGGCGGCCGCCAATGCGCAGATCGGCGTGGCGCGCGCGGCCTTCTATCCCAGCTTCATGATCAACGGTGGCTACGGCGTCGACAGCCGTGAACTCGGCACCCTGTTCGACGGCCCCAGCACTTTGTGGAACCTGGGCGTGTCCCTGGCGCAGACGATCTTCGACGGCGGCCGCTTGAGCGCCAACGTCGACTTCGCCCGTGCCGGCTACCAGGCCACCGCCGCCAACTACCGCCGCGTGGTGTTGCTGGCCATGCAGGAAGTGCAGGACGGCATCACCGGCCTGGCCGCGCTGGAGCGGGCCAGCGCCCAGGCCCAGACCGCCGTGGCCGACAGCCGCAAGGTGCTCGACATGGCCACGTCGCGCTACGCGGGCGGCGCCACCACCTACCTCGACGTGATCACTGCTCAGCAGTCGGTGCTGAACACGGAACGGCAGGCGGCGCAACTGGCCGGCCAGCGCATGCTGGTGTCCGTGTTCCTGATCAAGGCGCTGGGCGGCGATTGGGAAACCGCGCCGGCCGTAGCCGACAGCGGCGCGGCGCCAGCGCAGCGCTGAACGAGACCCGCAGGGGCGAGGCCCACGGCCGCCGACCGACCCCGCATTCGTCCTGCCAGCGTCATCCCCCAAGCGGATTTGGGCATCGGGCCCAATCCGCTTACGATAGTCCGGTGCCTACAAAGGAGACAGCACCGTGACCACGTCCTTGACCCAGAAACTGCAACGCCCCGACCTTCTGCGCGACGCCTGCTATATCGATGGCAAGTGGCAAGGCGCGGGCAGCGGCCCCAGCATTCCCGTCACCAATCCCGCCACCGGCGCCACCATCGTGTCGGTGCCCAAGCTGGGCCGCGCCGACACCGAACGCGCCATCGCCCGCGCCCAGGCCGCCCTGCCCGCCTGGTCCGCCAAGCCCGCCAAGGAACGCGCCGCCGTGCTGCTGAAGTGGGCCCAGTTGATGATGCAGCACCAGCAAGACCTGGCCGCCATCATGACGTCGGAACAGGGCAAGCCGGTCACCGAAGCCGCCGGCGAGATCGCCTATGCCGCCTCTTTCCTGGAATGGTTTGGCGAGGAAGCCAAGCGCATGGACGGCGAGGTGCTGCAAAGCCCCAAGGGCGGCCAGCGCATGATGGTGCTGAAGCAGCCGATCGGCGTGTGCGCCGCCATCACGCCCTGGAATTTCCCCGCCGCCATGATCACCCGCAAGCTGGGCCCGGCCCTGGCGGCCGGTTGCACGATGATCGTCAAACCGGCACAGCAGACCCCGCTGACGGCTTTGGCCCTGGCCGTGCTGGCCGAGGAAGCCGGCGTGCCGGCCGGCGTCATCCACGTCATCACGGGGAGCTCCAGCGACATCGGCGCGGCCCTCTGCGAAAGCGACGTGGTGCGTAAGCTCAGCTTTACCGGCTCCACCGAAGTGGGCCGCAAATTGATGGAGCAATGCGCTCCCACCATCAAGAAGCTGTCACTGGAACTGGGCGGCAACGCGCCGTTCCTGGTGTTCGACGACGCCGACCTGGACAAGGCCGTCGACGGCATCATCGCGTCGAAGTTCCGCAATGCCGGGCAGACCTGCGTGTGCGCCAACCGCATCTATGTGCAGGACGGTGTCTATGAGGAAGTGGCGGCGCGGCTGGTAAAGAAGGTCGAAGGATTCAAGGTCGGCGACGGTTTCGAAAAAGGCGTCACGCAAGGACCGCTGATCGACGAGAACGCCGTCAGGAAGGTGTGCGAACACATCGATGACGCCACCAAACATGGCGCGCGCGTCATGATCGGCGGCCAGGCGCATGCGCTGGGCGGCACGTTCTTCCAGCCGACCGTGGTGCGCGACGTCACGCAGACCATGCTTTTCGCGCAGGAAGAAACGTTCGGGCCGGCGGCGCCGCTGCTGCGTTTCCACACCGAAGAAGAAGCCCTGGCCATGGCCAACGACACCATCTTCGGCCTGGCCGCCTACTTCTTCACCCGTGACAACGCGCGCGTCTGGCGCGTTTCCGAGGGGCTGGAATACGGCATCGTCGGCATCAATACGGGCCTGATCTCCAATGAGGTCGGGCCCTTCGGCGGCGTCAAGCAATCCGGCCTGGGACGCGAGGGATCGCGTCACGGGCTGGATGAGTACGTCGAGCTGAAGTACCTGTGCATCGACATCGCCGGCTGAGCGGCCCGCGTGGCGCCTACATCGTGGGCGTCACGCCGCCATTCATGGGCACCACCACGCCGACCACATAGCTGGCGCGCGCGCTGGTCAGGAACAGCGTGACGTCGGCGACTTCTTCGGGCTTGCCGTAGCGTCCCATCGGAATGCGCGACTGGCCGTCCTTCAACGCCTGTTCCTTGCTGATGCCCAGGCGCTTGGACTCCACGTCCAGAGCCTGATCCACGCGGCCGGTATAGGTCGGTCCGGGATTGATGGCGTTGATGCGGATGCCGTGTTTCACATAGTGCTGCGCCAGGCCGATGGTGGACAGCATCAGCGCCGCGTTGGCGGAGCCGCCGGCCACGTGGGTCACGGAAGGCTGCTTGCCGCCGTTGCCGATGATGTTCACCACGCTGCCCCGCTGGCGGGTGCGCATGCGCTTGAGCACGGCGTCCTGCGTATAGACGTAGGGGAAGAACTTGGCGTTCATGGCGGCCTGCCACTTTTCCGCGTCCAGGGTGTCGGGGTCGTAGCGGCGCGCGGCACCGGCGCTGTTGACCAGGATCTCGATGGGACCCAGGTCGGCTTCGGCCTGCGCGACGGCGCGTTCGGCCTGGGCCGCGTCGGTCAGGTCGGCGGCGATGGCGATGACGCGCGCGCCATGTTGCGCATGCGGGGTCAATAGCGCCACGGCCGCATCCAGCCCGGGCTGGCCCCGCGCGATGATGGCCACGCTGACGCCTTCAGCCAGATAGGCTTGCGCCACGGCCTGGCCGATGCCCTTGCTGCCGCCGGTCACGACGGCCACTTTGCCTTTGAGTTCTAGATCCACGCTCTGTCCACCCGTGTCTTTGTACGTTGTTGTCCGGCGAAGCCGCCGTGCAGAGGATCGTACACGCAAGAAGCTGACGGGTGCTTGTCGAAAGCACCGCATCAATAATGGGGCGGGATCTCCTCGCGCAGGGTGCTCAGCGTGGTGCCGCTGCCCGCCTGGTCGACCTGCTGCCGCATGTCCGCCAGTTGGCGGGCCAAGGCGTCGATCTGCCGCTGCTGGCGCAGGATCACGTCATTGAGCTGCTCCAGCATGTCGTCCGCGAACGACGCCTTGATTTCCAGTTCGTCGATACGACGGATAAGTTCTTGTGTGGTTTCCATAAGCTGAGTGCGTGTATTTTGCGGCCCTTCAGTACCCCAGCGCCGCGCCTGCGGGCCTTCGGGCGTCATTGGCGCCGTAGATATAGCCTTCCCGCACGATACCCGAGACGGCGGCATCGTTGCCGGACGATGCCTCCTGCGCCCGGCTGAGATTCGGCAGACCGACCAGGATCAGCGCCGTGGCGCCCCAGGGACTCTGTTCGACCAGTTTGTAGCCCATGCCGCGCAGCACGGCCAGGGTATCGGGCGACAGGCCATATTTCTCGTAATAGACCTCGTCCGGCAGCCACTGGTGATGCACGCGCGCCGCATCGACGGCCTGCTGCGGCGCCATGCCATGGTCGATGATGTTGAGCGCGGTTTCCAGGATGATGGTGATGATGCGCGATCCGCCTGGCGATCCCAGCACCATATAGGTCTTGCCCTGCCAGGTGACCACGGTGGGCGCCATCGACGACAGGGGCCGCTTGCCCGGCGCGATGGCATTGCGTTCGCCTTGCACCAGTCCATACATGTTGCGGGCGCCGGCCTTGGTGGTGAAGTCGTCCATCTCGTCGTTGAGGAAGAAACCCGTGCCCGGCGCGATCACGGTGGCGCCGAAGCGGCCGTTGATCGTGTACGTGGTGGACACCGCGTTGCCGTCCTTGTCGATGACGGAATAATGCGTGGTCTCGGGCTTCTCATTCGGCACGGAGGCAGGCGCCAGGTCGCTGGACGGCGTGGCGCGGCCGGGCACGATCCGCTCGCGTATCCGCGCCGCGTGCGCGGGGCTGAGCAGATCCGCCACGGGATTGCTGACGAAGGCCGGATCGCCCAGCAGCGTGTTGCGGCCGACATACGCGTGCCGCATCGCCTCGGCCATGACGTGGACCGATTGGGCCGAACCGTAGCCCATGGCGCGCAGGTCATAACCCGACAAGACGTTGAGAATCTCGCACAGTGTGGTGCCGCCTGAACTGGGTGGCGGCGCCGACAGGAACACATAGCCGCGATAGGCGCAACGCAAGGGCTCGGTTTCCGTGATGCGATAGGACGCGAAATCCGCCGCGGTGATCACGCCCCCGCCGGCACGCGCGGCCGCCTCGACCGCCGCGGGAATGCGCCCGCGGTAAAACGCGTCCGGGCCCTGCTCGGCGATCTGCTGCAGAGTACGGGCCAGGTCCGTCTGCGTCAGTCTGTCACCCGGCTGCAGCGCGCTGCCATCGGGCCGCAGGAAGATACGCGCCGCTTCCGCGTCCTTGCGGAAATGCCGCACACCCAGGTCAAGCAGATCGGTATCCGCGCGCGTCAACACGAAGCCGTCCCGCGCCAGGGCGATGGCCGGCGCCATGACCTGCAGGCGCGTCAGCCGGCCATAGCGGCGCTGGGCGGTGTCCAGGCCCAGCACCGTGCCCGGCACCGCCACGGCACCGTAGCCAAGCAGGCTGGCGTCGGGGATCAGTTGCCCGTTGGCATCCAGGTACATGTCCGGACGGGCGGCCGCCGGCGCCATTTCGCGGAAATTGATGAAGCGATCGCGGCCATCCGCCAGATGCAGGGTCATGAAGCCGCCACCGCCGATATTGCCGCAGCAGGGGTTGACCACGGCCTCGGCATAGCCCACCGCGACGGCGGCATCCACCGCATTGCCGCCCTGCTTCAGGATGTCGACGCCGACGCGCGCGGCCAGGGCCTGCGAACTGACCACCATGCCGTTGCGCGCCTCCACGGCCGGGAATGACGCCGCCCGCGCCGCCGGCGTCAGGGGCGTCGCTGCGGTCGCGCCCAGGATCGCCAGCCCCAGCAGGGACGTGGCCACGGCGCGAACAAGACGCGGCCAAGCCACGGCGGCCTGCCAGGCAGTGTCGGCGGAGCGGATCGTGACCATGGATTCCTCGGAAACTGCGGCGAGCCGCAACCTTAGCACTCCAGACACAATTGGCCGATTCATGAACCAACTTACGGAGTTATAGACGCTCCGGCAGCCATCGTTTTGAATTCCTGCACTGTCGTCCCGCGACGCTTGCCTTGCGGGCATCGCTTGGGTATCTTGCTGCTTTCTCTCACCATCTTCGCCCACGTGACGCCAATTTCCACCAGCGTGGCGCGCAACGCTTTGCTCCTCCGCTTCGCCTTCGTGTTCGTCTATGGCGTGCTGGCCGTGCTGTGCATGCGCCAGCGCGACGCGGTGACCATGTCCACCCTGCTCTGGCCGCCCGCCGGCCTGCTGCTCGCGGCGCTGATGCTCAGCTGCCGGCGGCATTGGCCAGGCTGGATGGCGTTGGCCGCGACCCTGCATATCGCCAGCGGCATCCTGGTGGCCCAGCGTGGCCTGCTTGCCGCCATTGTTTTCGCCCTGGGCGACCTGCTGCTCTGTAGCACCGTGGCCGCTATCTGGCGCTGGCGCACCAGCGACCGCCGCAGCCTGGCACGGGTCGGCAGTGTGCTGTGGTTCGTCTTGCCCCTGGCCGTGGCCACGGTGGCCGGCGGCTGGCTGGTGGCGGTGGGCCTACACGCTATCAATGAAAGCATCGACACGCATCACTGGTACATCTGGACCCAGGCGGCCTTCGTCGGCTGCCTGATCACCACGCCTTTGGTCATCGCGTGGTCGAACTGGCGCGCGTCGGCCTTCATCGAACAGGATCTGCGCAATCTGTGGCTGGGGTTGCTCGCCGCCTTCGCCTTGCTGGCCGGCACCACGCTGGTGTTCAACAAGCAATGGTCGGACTGGTTATGGCAGGGCCGGCCCGCCGCGGACCTCACTTACGCTCCCCTGGTTTTCCTGGCCTTTGTCGCGGTGGCATGGGGCCAGGCGGGCTGTACCCTGGTAGTGACCGGTCTGGCCATCGTCACCGGCTCGTATACCGTTAGCGGCCTGGGGCCTTATGGCGGCTTGGGGGGTGTTCCCCTGGTGGCGATCCAGGGTTTCCTCGGCGCGGCCGCCCTGCTCAGCCTGTTGCTGGGCGCGCTGAGCGCCGACCGCGAACGCGCCACCCGCGAGGCCGTGGCCTGGAAACAGCAATTGCAGTCCGCCCTGCGCACCAGCCATCACCTGGCGTGGGAGTTCTTCCCAGATACCCAGCGGGTGATCTGGCTGGGGGACTTTCCGTCCCCTTACGGGCCGGCCTGCCAGCCCGAGACGACCGTGGACCGGTGGCTATCCTACGTCCACGCCGATGACCGCGAACTGCTGCGCGCCTGGGTGGGCAGCACTGGCACCCCGGACGCCGCGCGCCGGCTGCGCCTGCGCCTGCAGTGCGCCGACGGGCAGTATCACGACGTGGAGTTGAACGGTTCAGCCGTGCGCCTGCCGGATGGATCGGTGGCGTCGGTGACCGGGCTGCTGAGTCCCTGGGGCGATACGAGCTGGTTGTAAGGCTGGCCCCTAAGGCGTGCCCTTAAGCCATGCCCGTAAGCCTTGCATTTAAGCCGTGTACGTAAGCCTTCCAAGCGCACGCCAGCCTGCTCATTGCAGCGCTTGCTCTATCTCCTGCAGCGTATCCTCGAATTCACGCAGCACTGCCGCCAGGCGCGGCAACAGATCCGCACGATCGACAGCCGCCTCCGTCGGCGTCCCCGCGGCGATCTGCTGCATGGATTTCTCAAGCAGGCTGCCCGACGTGATCACTGGCCAGTGCCCCAGCATGCTCAAGGCGCCCACGCTGCGGTGCAACCAGCGCGCCGCCTCGTCGTAGAACGCTTCGCACAAGGGCCCGCGCGCCTGCGCCAGGTCATCCCGCAGCAACTGCACGGATTGCAGCGCGAAACGCCGCGCCGTCAGCGCATCGCCGAACTGTGCCTTCAGGCCCTCCAGGTCCAAGCCATGCAGCGGCGCCATGACCATGGCCGCGTCCGCGACGACACCCGCGTCCCCGGTGCCCGGCCCCGGCAGCCATTCCGCCAGCATCTCACGCAGCGAATCCAGCTTGATCGGTTTGTACAGGCAGTCGTCGATGGCCTCGCAGATCTCGGGCGCCGGCAGCGCGCGTTCGGCCGTCGCCGTCATGGCAACAATAGGCAGGCGTGCGCTACCGCGCGCGGCTTCGATGACGCGCCAGGCACGCGCCAGCTCGCCCCCGTTCATCGGCGGCATCTGGCAATCGGTAAGGAGCAAGGCATAACTGCGTTGCTGCAAGGCCTCCAGGGCCGACGGCGCATCTTCCTTGACGTCGCAGTCATACCCCAAGGTCATTAACTGACGCCGCACCACTTCACGATTGATGGCATGGTCGTCCACCACCAGAATGCACGCCCGGCCGCTCTGCCCCCCGCTGGCAGCCGCTGCCGCTGACACTGAGACTGACATCTGCATCGGTGTTGAGGTTGACGTTGACGTTGGCGCTGTCGTTGGCGCTGTCGTTGGCGTTGTCGTTGGCGTTGTCGCTGGCATCGGCAAGGAAGCCTGCTCCGTGACGTCCGCCGCGCGCTCACCTTCCGCCGCCAACGGCGTCCGCGGCGGCGGTTCCTGCCGCTTTGCCGTCGTGCTGCCCGCCTCCAGGCTGGCATGCGCCCTGGCTTCCGCGCGGGCCCGCGCCGCGATCACCTGATGCCGCCGTGGGGTCTTGTCGACGCGGCTGGCCAGGCTGTTGACGTCCAGATCCATCGTGACCGCGGGCTCGGGCGCCGCCGCGGTCACCAGAAAACGGCACGTGAACGTGGCCGTGGTGCCATGGCCCGGCATGCTGGTCAACGCGATATTGCCCCCCATCAGCGCGGCCAGCCGGCTCGACACGGACAGGCCCAGGCCCGTGCCGCCGTAGTGCCGGCTGGTGCCGTCCTCGGCCTGGCCGTAAGGCGCCATGACCTGCGCCAGTTTGTCGTGGGGAATGCCTATGCCGGTATCGGTGACGGTGAATCGCAGCCATTGGGCTTGCGCATCGCTGCGGTCCACCGCGACCATCAGGGTCACCTGGCCCTGATGCGTGAATTTGGCCGCGTTGCTCATGAGGTTGGACAGGATCTGCCGGATACGCAAGGGATCGCCCTGCACCTCGCCACCGACATTCGCGTCGACCCGCAGCAAGGTGCGCACGCCGCGACGCCGCGCGGGCTCGCCGATGACCATCACCACGCTGTGGACGATGGTGCGCAGGTCTACCGGCAGCATTTCCAGGCTCAGGCGATTGGCCTCGGCCTTGGAAAAATCCAGTACGTCGTCCAGAATTTGCAGCAGGGAATTGGCCGCCGTGTCCACCGCCGTGATCATCTGGCGGTGGTCGCCGTCCATGGTGCCGCGCCGCAACAGATCCAGCATGCCGATGATGCCGCTGAGCGGCGTGCGGATTTCGTGGCTCATGGTCGCGAAGAAGGACGCCTTGGCCAGCGACGCGCTGTCGGCCAGGTCGCGCGCGGCCTCCAGACGCAATTCCGCGCTGCGGCGCCGCGCCACTTCGCGCCGCAGTTGCACATAGGCAAGGGAAAGGACCACCGCGAAGGCCAGCACCAGCAGCATGGCCGGGAATATTTCCCGCCAGAACACCGCGACTGGAATGCCCTGGTCCCGCAGCAGGCCGGGCCCGGGGGCCAAGGTGGCTGCCGTCGGGCTGATGGTCGTCACCAGCATGGCGTCATTGGGCGTCGCCAGCGCGGCGCCCAGGAATGGCACCGGGAAAAGAAGGCTGGCGACGAGAAGTATGCGCGGATACCGCTTGCGCTTTAGGTCTGGCAAGTTCATGGGCATGGGCTTGGAGACGCGGCAATCGAGTTTAGCAACCGTTGCCGCGCTGCCCTGAACATCTTTCTTTTGCCAAACGTCGTGTTTGTTTTGGATACCGTAGCTATGTAGCGACTGCCCCTGTCGCCGTTCCGCATCCACCTCAGTAATCGTTGCATCCCCATGAGGACCGGGCAACCCTGCGGGTTGCCCGGAGTCGGCGCTGGCTTGCCGGGCCGTTCCGCCCTAAAGAGCACCTGTGATCAGCTAAGCCATTGCCTCCGCCACGACAGGCAGTTCACCCAATCCTGCTTTGGGGCCCACGCGCAGTTCGCGCGTGTGGAAGCGTGCCACGGTGTCCCGATGCGCCACGCTGATGATGGCCGTGCCGGGCAATTGCTTCACCACTGCCTCGTACAGCGCGCTTTCCGTCGCGCCGTCGAGTCACGACGTGGCCTCGTCCAGGAACAGGAACGCCGGCTTGAGCAACAAGGCGCGCGCGAAGGACAGGCGCTGTTTTTCGCCGGGCGACAGACGGTGGCTCCAGGCGTCGCGCGCATGCAGCAGATCCACGTAGTCCTCCAGATGGCAGTCCCGCAAGACCCGCAAGCAATCGGCATCGTCATGGTCCTGCGCGTCGTCCGGATAGCACAAGGCATCCTTGAGTTCCCCGTCCGGCACATAGCTGACCTGAGGCAGGAACAACGCCAACCGCGCCGAACCGGCATCCGTTGCCATGTCGCTTACGGAAGCCCCGGCCGCTGCGGCAGTTGGACCCGTTGCAGCCGTTGCCGGCGGCATGGTCACCTCCCCGCTGGCATACGGCCATAGCCCCGCCAAGGTCCTCAATAAGGTGCTCTTGCCGCTGCCGGAAGGCCCGCGCACCAGCCAGCGTTCGCCCGGCTGGATGGCGAAATCCGCCGGCACCGCCAATGCCCGTCCATCCGGCCGGCTGACCGCCAGCCCGGCGGCACGCACGCCACTGCCCACGACGCGGCGCAGGTCACTGGCTTCCGGCTCGTCCAGCCGCCGGCTGAACTCGCGCAGCCGGTTGACAGTGGCGCGCCACTCCGCCAGCGTCGAATAACTGTTGATGAACCACGAACAGGCCGTGCTGACCTGACCGAAGGCGTCGTTCAAGCGCATCAACACACCGATGGTGAACGCCCCGGCGAAATAACGCGGCGCCGCCGCCATCATCGGAAAGATCAACGCCGCCTGTCCGTAAATGGAACTGGCCAGCATCAGCCGCTTGGTATAGCGCATCACCTCGCGCCAGTTGGCGCGGATCGCACCGAAAGCCACCCGCGCGCGCGCCCCTTCCACGGCGCCGCCGTCGTAAAAGGCCACCTGTTCCGCGTTCTGGCGCAAGCGCACCAGCAGCACCCGGAAATCCGCTTCGACCCGTTGTTGCCGGTAGTTGACACCGATCAGCCCGCCGCTGACCTTCTGAATGATCCACGACCCGACCACGGCGTACACGATGGCCACCCACACCATATAGCCGGGAACGGCCACGCCATGGCCGAACAGCATGAAACTCAAGGTCCCGGACAGCACCCACAGGATGGTGACGAAGGAAAAGAACGTGACCACCGTCGACAGCAGATCCAGCGACAGGGCCAGCGTGTTGGACGCCAGGCTGCGCAGGTCCTCCGCGATACGCTGGTCCGGATTGTCTATCGTGTGATCGCGCTCCAGCCGGTAGTAGGTATCGCTGCGCAGCCAACGCGCCAGATAGACATCGGTCAGCCATTGCCGCCAGCGGAACTCCAGCCCCTGTCGCACATAGATCTGCGCCGTCGACATCAGGATGAACAGCATGGCCAGCACGGTGAACACCAGCAGCAGATGCTTGAACGCCGGGAAATCGTGCTTCTCGATGGCATCGTAGAAACTGGCGAACCACGTGTTGATGCGAACGTTGACGTAGACGATGGCCAGGTTCAACAGCACCACCAGCAACAACATGGCGCGCGCCCGATGACGCTGCTCGGAAAACCAGAACGGCCTGATCAAGGCCCACGTGCTCGGCGCCTTCGCGCCCGAATGCGCCGTATCCCCGGCGCCGCCCCTATCCTGAAAGGAGGCTGAATTCATGGTGTCGTCCTAAGTTCTGGCCAGCAGCTATGACCGCAAGGCGGAACTTAGGTTTCACGATTGTTTTACGCGATTGTCTTACGTTCGGGCAGCCGACCACCGGACGACGCCCGGACCGCGCCTGGTTGACGCCCTAAACGTTCAACCCGTCGTCAGCGGCACTTCCGGCTTGCCCGCCGATCGCGTGCCGGGGCGCGGCCGCGTGCTGGCCGCATGATAGGTATGCACGGCCGACAGCTTGACCGCGTCGCTCTGATTGCGGCCGGCCGCGTGCAAAGTGCGGCAATGGAAGAACAGCACATCGCCCGGTTCCAGCGTGGGCGACACGGCCTGGGCGATCAAGGCCTGGTTTTCCGGCAGGTCTTCCCGCAGGAACTGCACCGCATCGAAACGTTCCTGCGGCAGGTCCATCGCATGCGAACCCGGCACCAGCCACAGCGCGCCGTTATGCGCGGTCTCCTGCCCCAGGGCCAGCCAGGTCGACACCAGGTCTTCCTTGTCGAAGGACCAGTAGCGCATGTCGCGATGCCAGCCGGTCAGGCTGCCGTAGCGGGGATGCTTGGTCATGACGCAGTTGTGATGCGCGCGCGACAGCACCACCGCCTCGCCGAAATAAGCATGCAGCGAAGCCTCGATGGCCGGATCCGTGGCCCAGGCCTCGAAAGGCGCACCGCGGGTATAGGCATCGAGCAGGCGCCGCACGGTACCGCCGCCTTCCGCGTTGCGCGACGTGGGCGCGCCGGGATAACGCAGGTCGGCCTCGTATTCCAGGGGCGCCACCGCCTGGGCCAGCTGCGTCTCGGCAAGCTGGCGCAAGGCCGCGCGACGTTCGGGCGCCAGAAACTGCTTGGCGATGACAAAACCCTGCTGGCGCAGGGTTTCGATTTGAGAGGCATTGAGCGACGACATGGATACTGCCTGGCGGGGGAGTAAAGGCCTTTTTATTTTACGTTCTGTTTGGCCGCCCGACGACACCGCCAGGGTGCATCTTTGATCACCGTCAGTGTCAGAGGGCGCGCACCGGCTCAGGACTGGCCGCGCTTAGAACAGGCCACCGAAGACCAGCCCCGCCACGGCCCCACCCAGCAGCAGCCACAGCGGATGCACCTTGGTGCGCCAGCCCAGCAGCGTGGCCACCACCGCGATGATCAGCAACAGCACGTTGGTCACCGACGCCACCGTGATCAATACGCCGCTGGCCGCCACCAGCCCCACGGTCATGGGGAAGATGCCCTGCTGCGCCACCACCCGCCACGGACGGTCCTTGAACTTCTCCCACAGGCGCAGGACCAGGATGGTCACCAGGGCCGGCGGCACGAATTTGGCGGCACTGGACACCAGCATGCCGGACCAGCCGGCCACATGCCAGCCCACCAGAGGCACGATCATCAGATTGGGCCCGGGGGCAGCCTGAGCCAGGGCGAACAGGGACGTGAACGTCTCCGCCGACATCCACTGATGCACGTCCACCACCTGGCGCTGCATCTCGGGCAGGATGGTCATCCCGCCGCCGAAGGAGATCAGGGACAGCTGCGTGAACAGCGTGAAAAGATCCCACAGGGTTTGCATCATCGCGCTCATCGACGCAGCCTCCACGTACCGAGGATGCTGAGCGGCGTCAGCACCACCATCGTCGGCACCAGGGGCAGACGCAGGATCGCGATGGCGATGAAACAGGCCACCACGATCACGGCGCCCCACGGGTTCTTCAGGATGGGCTTGCCGATCTTCAGCGCCATGGAAATCACCAGGCCGGCGGCAGCGGCGGCCAGGCCGGCGAACAGATGGCGCACATGCGGATCGTGCTGGTAGTGGTCATAAACCACGCCCAGCGCCAACACCACGATGGTCGGCACCAGCACGAAAGCCATCAAGGCGACCACCGCACCGACCACCCCGCGAAAACGCATCCCCAACGCCACCGCCAGATTCATGATGTTGCCGCCCGGCAGGAACTGGCACAGGCCCAACATGGTCGTGAACTCTTCGCTGGACAGCCAGCGGTGCTTCTCCACCACCATACGCCTGACCAGCGGCAAGGCGCCGCCGAAAGCGGTCATGCCGAGTACGAAAAAGCCCCAGAACAGTTGGCTCAGTGTGGGAGGCGGCGCCAGTTCGGCGCTCTGGTCGGGGGTGGGAGGGCTCATGCCGACGATCTTCCTTGCTTGGTCGGGGGGATATTCAAGTCTTATGTATTATATAAGACCTAAGAATCACGCGGGCACGCCAGACGAAAAAAAACGGGGCAGCTTTGAACTGCCCCGCTCTCTTCATGATGGCCGCCACGAAGACGACCAAAGGCGCATCGAATCACGCCTGCATCAGTCCGCCTGGATATGCGCGGCCTTGATCACTTGCGACCACTTGGCGGTTTCCGTCTCGACGAACTTGCCGAAGTCGGCGGCGCTGCCCGGCGTGGCCGAGGCACCCAGGTCGGCCAGACGCGTCTTCACGGTCGGATCGGCCAGGGCCTGTTGCAAGGCCGCGTTCAGCTTTTCGATGACGGGAGCGGGCGTGCCCTTGGGCGCGTTCAGGCCCCACCAAACGGTGGCTTCCGAATTGTCCAGCCCCAGCGCCTTCACGGTCGGCACGTCGGGCAGCAAGGACGCGGGCTTGTCGTCCATCACGGCCAGCGCGCGCATCTTGCCCGACTTGATGTGGGCGATGACTTCCAGCGGGTTGATCGCCATGAACGAGATGCGGCCGCCCAGCAGGTCGGTGATGGCCGGCGCGCCGCCCTTGTAAGGCACGTGCAGCGCATTGAACTTGCCGGCGGCCTTCAACAGTTCGCTGGCCAGATGGCCGGAGCTGCCGTTGCCGGCCGTGCCGAAGGTCAGCTTGTCCGGATTGGCCTTGCCGTAGGCGATCATGTCCTTCAGCGTCTTGAAGGGGGAATCCGCCGCCACGACCACGACCAGCGGCGCGTAGCCGATGGCGCCGACCGGCACCAGGTCCTTGGCGGGATCGAAGGGCAGCTTGGCGAACAAGGACGCATTGCTGGCCAGCGACGGCGACGAGGTCAGGATCGTGTAGCCGTCGGCCGGCGCGCGAGCCACCAGGTCCATGCCGATGTTGGTCGCGCCGCCGGGGCGGTTGTCGACGATGATGCTTTGCTTGAGCGTGTCGCCCATCTTCTGGGTGATCAGGCGGCTGACGATGTCGACGGCGCCACCGGGGGCATACGGCACCACCACGCGGATGGGCTTGGACGGGAAGCTGTCGTCAGCGTGGCTCAGGGCGGGAGCGCCGGCGGCGATCAGGGCAGTGGCCACGCCGAGGGCGCGAAAAATCCGGGCGAGCGCGGGGCTGCGTTGCATGCTTTGTCTCCATGGAGCATTAAGAATTTCTAATTGGGCTTGATGGTGCCGCGTCTGGACTGATATCGTCCAATACTTTTTCCAGCGCCGATTTATAGGTTTTTCAGATAACTCATGGATTTTCGCCAGCTTCGTTACTTCGTCACTGTCGCGGAAGAGCTGAGTTTCAGCGCCGCCGCCCGCCGCCTGCACATCAGCCAGCCGCCCCTCAGCACCCAGGTGAAAGCGCTGGAAGAGGAGCTGGGGACCGACCTGTTCACCCGCAATAACCGCAACGTCGCCCTGACCGAAGCCGGCCGCCTGTTCCTGGAGCAGGCCCGCCGGGCCCTGCTGCATCTGGAACGCGCCGGCGACGTGGTGCGCCAGGCCATCCGGGGCGAAGCCGGGGAAATCCGTATCGCCTTCACCGCTTCGGTGCCTATGTTCGAAGCGTTTCCCCGCATGGTGCAGGACTTTCGCGGCCGCCATCCGGCGGCGCGCGCGGACCTGATCCATATGTCCACGGGCCAGCAGTTGAAGGCCCTGGCGGAAAAGACCATCGATGTGGGCTTTCTGCGCCCCTCGGTGCTGTTCTGTCCGCCGCCCAATATCCGCGTGCTGCGCCTGTGGCGCGACCGCCTGATGGCGGTGCTGCCGGCGGGTCACCGCCTGGCCCGGGAAACCGCGCCGGTGCCGCTGTCCGCGCTATCGGAAGATACCTTCATCCTGTTTCCGCGCGGCCTGGGCTGCGGCCTGTTCGAGCACGTGACGGTGCTGGCCAGCCGGGCCGGGTTCGCGCCGCATGTCGGCCAGGATGCGCGCGAAGGCGCCACCATCATCGGACTGGTGGCGGCCGGCATGGGCATTTCCATCCTGCCTGAAACCTATGCCAAGACCGGCATTCCCGGCGTGGTCTACCGGGACCTGGAAACGGACGATGCCGCCAGCGAGATCCTGCTGGCGCACCGTGCCGATGACCCCTCGCCCCTGCTCGCCCGGTTCTTCGCCATGGCGTCGGCCCCTACTTCGGCGTCCCAAATAACGTGATGGTGTGGTCCGTCAGCGTATAGCCCATGTCGTCGGCGATTTTCTGCAAGCGCTTGACGATCTGCGGGTCGTAGAACTCCTCGACCTCGCCGGTCGTGGTGCTGACCAGATGGCCGTGGTGCCGCTCGCCGTCGTTCAGCTCGAACACCGCCTTGTTGCCGCCCAGCTGGCTGCGTTTGAGCAGGCCCGCATGCTCGAACTGCGTCAGCACGCGATACACCGTGGCCAGGCCCATTTCCACGCCATCGTTAATCAGCACCCGGTAGACATCTTCGGCGCTAAGGTGACGTTGTTCGCTGGTATGGAATAAATCCAGGATTTTCATGCGAGGGAACGTGACCTTGAGGCCGATTCCCTTGAGATCCACCGCGTCGCTCATTTGTATCTCCGCGTAATCGTTGGAGGGCGGTCGGCATGGCGACCGCCCTCCAGTATCCATCGAAGAGCACCGGCACGCCAGCCCGATGCAAGGATGACCGTAACCCCGGCAAGGGGCGAATCGCGTCAAATCGGGTTTCAAAGTCCCATGGCGGCCGGGTGGACAAGTCCATGACCGAATCCTGGCCCGCCCCTATTTAGTGGCATGATGCGTGTCTATGGCCGCCCGTTCCTCCCCGCATGAGCCCGCACGTGCGCCGGCCGGGCCACCTTCCCGGGATCTACATGAATTCGAACACCCTCCACTACCGCACTTTCCTCGCCCTGCTGATCGCCGTATCCATCGCTTTCGTGTGGATCATGTTCCCGTATTACGGCGCGATCTTCTGGGGCACCATCCTGGCCATCATCTTCGCGCCGATGCAAAGGCGGCTGGTGGCCAAGCTGGGCAAGCGGCGCAATCTGGCCGCGCTCATCACCTTGCTGCTATGTATCGTGCTGGCCATTTTGCCGGTGGTGGTGATCACCGGCTCGCTGGTGCAGGAAGGGACCATGCTGTACCAGCAGGTCAAATCCGGCGACCTGAATTTCGGCACCTATTTCGAACGTGCCGTGGCCGCCCTGCCCCCTTCGGTTCACAGCATGCTGGACCGCTACGACCTGTCCGACATCCGCAGCCTGCAGCAGAAGCTTAGCGCGGGCGCGATGTCGGCCAGCCAGTTCCTGGCGACCAAGGCCTTCAGTATCGGCCAGGACACGTTCCAGTTCGTGATCAGCTTCGGCATCATGCTTTACCTGCTGTTCTTCCTGCTGCGCGACGGCGGTACGCTGTCGCGCCGGATCACCCAGGCCATCCCGATGAGCGAGGCCTACAAGCAGCATCTGGCCCGCAAGTTCACCACGGTCATCCGCGCGACGGTGAAAGGCAATATCGCCGTCGCCGCAACGCAGGGTTTCCTGGGCGGCATCGCGTTCTGGGTGCTGGGCATCCAGGGGGCCTTGCTGTGGGGGGTCTTGATGGGCTTCCTGTCCCTGCTGCCGGCTGTCGGCGCGGCGCTGATCTGGGTGCCCGTGGCGGCCTACTTCCTGTTGACCGGCGCGCTCTGGCAAGGGATAGGACTGACGGTATTCTGCGTGGTCGTCATCGGCATGGTGGACAACATCCTGCGCCCCATCCTGGTGGGCAAGGACACCAAGCTGCCTGACTGGCTGGTGCTGATCTCGACCCTGGGCGGCATGGCGCTGTTCGGCCTGAACGGCTTCGTCATCGGCCCGCTGGTGGCGGCCCTGTTCACCGCGGTGTGGGATCTGTTCGCCTCCGACGGCCAGACGCTGCCCTCGGGGGAAACGCTGGACGCCGGGTCGATGCCGCCGACCGAAGAGTAAGCGGCTGGGTCCTCACGCCTCCCAGGGGAAGGCGATCAAATCCCCATACAGTCGCCGCAGGGTCGCCTTGACCTCGGGCGACTGCTGGTAGATGCCGATGAATTTCAGCAGACGCGCGTCTTCCGCCCGACTGGGCAAGGTCACCCAGCGGATGGCGTAACGCCGCACGTTTTCGGGGTCGTTGTTGTCGAAGGCCAGGCCGTCCTTTTCGTCCAGGCCACCATGCTTGGCGAAGGTGGTGTACGTGACGGACGCGGTGACGTCGTCAAAGGTGCGAGCCGCCTGCGAGCCTTCGATGGACACGAACTTCAGCTTGTGCGGGTTGTCGACCACGTCCAGCAACGTGGCTTTCTCGGCCACGCCGTCTTTCAGGCGGATCAAACCCATGCCCTGCAACAGCAGCAATGCCCGCCCGGTGTTGACGGGGTCGGCGGGGATGCCGATGGACGCGCCGTGCGGGATGGCTTCGCCGCGCTTGAGCTTCTTCGAGAACAGCCCGATGGTGGTCGAATAGCCATAGGCGATCGGCACCAGGTTCTGGCCGCGGGTCTTGTTGAAGACGTCGAGGAAAGGCGCGTGCTGGAAGAAGTTCACGTCCAGCGAGCCTTCCGCCACGCCCACATTCGGCATCACCCAGTCGCTCAATTCGACCAGCTTGGCCTGCACACCGTGCTCGCGAGCCTGGTCGATGGCGATTTCGGTGGCCTCGCTGGCCACGCTGGGAATCACGCCGATACGCAAAGGCGCGTTCTGCGCCAGTGCCGGCCGCCACGCGGGCAGCAGCGCGGCGGCGCCCAGCGCGCCCAGACGCGTCAGCACGCTGCGGCGCGTGGCGCTGGACGGGGCGCCGGACACAGGGGCGGCCAGGCCGCCAGCGGACCACCGGTTTTGCGTCATGCGTCCTCGCTGTCCTGCGGTACGGGCGTATCGCCGCAAGGATGGAATTCACCGGTTTCGGGATCGCGCACGAACAGCAGGCCGGTCGCCACGCCGAAGTACGCGCCATGCAGTTCCAGTTCGCCGCGCTGGACGCGTTGGCGGATATACGGGAACGTCATCAGGTTGTGCAGGCTGTGTTCGACCACGGCCAGCTCCAGCAGGCGCAAGTCGCCGGCGCGGTCCTTGCCCGAGAAATTCAGCTGGTTGGCGGTGCCGCTGATCTGCGACATCCACTTGCCGATGAAATCGCCCTTGGCCAGGGGTTCGGCGTCGTCGTAGTAGGAACGGATGCCGCCGCAGGACGCATGGCCCATCACCACGATGTGCTTGACGTTCAAGCCGTTGACGGCGAACTCGATGGCGGAACTGGTGCCGTGATAGTGCGAATCGGGCTCGTAGGGAGGGACCAGATTGGCCACGTTGCGCAGGACGAACATTTCGCCAGGGCCCGCGTCGAAGATGAGTTCAGGCGCGACACGAGAGTCACAGCAGCCGATCACCATGATTTCCGGATTCTGGCCTTTCTCCGCCAGTTGGCGGAAACGAGCGCGTTCATCGGGGAAACGGCCGGTCAGGAACGCTTGGTAGCCAGCGGAAAGGCGATCGGGAAAGAAGTTGTTTTTGCTCATGGCGGTAACCTGTAAATCGGACCATGCGGTACCAGATAGCGCGCATTTTACCGGGCCGCACGTCAAACCCGCGCGAACCGGAGTGGTCAGCAGGGTCGGCCGCTCTAGAATCCCGGTATGTCCACCCTGACTCACTCCCTTTTCGGCGACCCGGATGACGAGGCGCCCTGGGACGAAACCATCGCGCCTGGCGCCGTCCTGCTGCGGCGCTACGCCTGCGCGCAGGCCGAGGCCCTGCTCGCCGCGGCCCGCCAGGTGGTCGCCGCCGCGCCCATGCGCCATCTGGTCACGCCGGGCGGCAAGACCATGTCGGTGGCCATGACCAATTGTGGTGAATTCGGCTGGGTGTCCGACCGGCGCGGCTACCGCTACGACCCCATCGATCCGGCCAGCGGCCGGCCCTGGCCGCCCATGCCGGCTATCTTCCTGGACGTGGCCCGCGCTGCCGCGGAGCGGGCCGGCTACCCCGGTTTCGCGCCGCAGGCCTGCCTGATGAACCTGTACCGGCCCGGCACCCGGCTGACCCTGCACCAGGACCGCGATGAACTGGACCTGGGGGCGCCCATCGTGTCCGTTTCCCTGGGACTGCCGGCGATCTTTCTCTTTGGCGGCCTGCAGCGCGGCGACCGGACGCGCCGTTTTCCCTTGCAGCATGGCGACGTCGCGGTGTGGGGCGGGCCGTCGCGGCTGGCGTTCCACGGGATCGCGCCGCTGGCGGATGGGCATCATCCGGCCACTGGGGCCGTGCGGGTGAATCTGACGTTTCGGAAGACGCGTTGAGGTCGGGCTGGGGTGCTCACCCGCGCGGATGATGCTGCGCGTGCAGGGTCTTCAGCCTTTCCCGCGCGACGTGCGTGTAGATCTGCGTCGTCGAAATGTCGGCATGGCCCAGCAGCAGCTGTACCACACGCAGGTCGGCGCCGTGATTCACCAGATGGGTCGCGAAGGCGTGGCGCAGCACGTGCGGGGAGATGGGCGCATGAATGCCGGACTCCTTGGCATAACGGCCGACGATCAACCAGAAATTCTGCCGGTGCATGCCCTCGCCCCGCACCGTCAGGAACAAGGCATCCGACGGCTTTCCCTTCGCCAGCAGCGGCCGGGCCTCGCGCGTGTAACGGTCGACCCAATGGGCGGCTTCGGCGCCCAGCGGCACCAGACGGTCCTTGCCGCCCTTGCCGGAAATCACCCGCACCACGCCTTCGTTCAGATTCACGTCCAGCAGGGCCAGGCCGACCAGTTCGGACACGCGCAGGCCCGTGGCGTAGAGGATCTCCAGCATGGCCTTGTCGCGCAGGCCCAGCTCCGTCAGCGGCTGGGGTGCGGCCAGCAAGGCATCCACCTGGGCTTCGCTGAGCGTCTTGGGACTGCGCATGGGCTGCTTCGCCGAGCGCACGGCCAGGCAGGGATCCTGGGCCACCAGGCGCTCGCGCAAGGCCCATTGGAAATAGCGGCGCAAGGCCGCCAGGCGCCGGTTGGCCGTGGTGGGCCGGGTGTCGCGGTGCACGGCGGCGAACCAGGCTTCGATATCGCCGGCCTCGGCTTGCGTCAGCCCGCGCCCGGCATGCCCACGCAGCCAGACGTCGAAGCTGGCCAGGTCGTTACGGTAGGCCGCCAGGGTGTTGCGCGCCAGGCCGTCTTCCAGCCAGAGCGCATCGAGGAAATCGCCGATGCCGGGGTCGACGTCGTCGCGGCTCTGGATGGACGGGGCGTCCGCGGCAGTGTCCCTGGGCACCCCTGCCCCTGGTGGCGCCATCAGACGGCAGGCGCCGCGGTCGGGCCGGCGTCGCTGTCATTGGCGGCCGCCTGGCGTTGGTTACGTTCCAGCCAGCCGTTGTAGCCGCCCAGCAAGGCCCACGTATGCTCGTACCCGGCTTTCTTCAGCTTGGCCGCCAGCACTGCCGCCGAGATTTCATCGGGGCAGGCGCAGTACACGACGATGCGCGCGTCGACCGGCCACGCACGCGGTTCGGTGGTGATGGGATCGTGCGGATCGAACATGATGGCGCCCGGCAAGGGGTCGACACCCCCGGCCCGCACGTCCAGCAGCACCACGTCGCAGCCCTGGTCCTTGCCTGCCTGCCAGGCGTCCAGTTCGTCCAGGGTCACACGCGGCACGTGGCTCAACCGGGCGATGGTGAAGCGGCGCCGGAAGATGCGATAGGTCAGGTACAGGGCCAGCGCGACCGCCAGGATGCCCAGGCCGTAGGTGCCGTAGCGGCCCAGCACGTCCAGCACCTGCGCCAGCATGTCATTGAAGACTACGCCGATGATCATGGCCGAGCCGGCCCAGATGATGGTGCCGGCCGCGTCGTAGGTCAGGAAACGGCGCATCGGCAGACGGGTCAGGCCCGACATCACGGTGGACAAGGCGCTGGCGCCCGGCAGGAACTTGGCCACCAGCAGGATGGCCGGCCCCGTGCGCAGATACAAAGACTGGGTCTGGCGGATGCAGGTATCGCGCGACAGCGACACGCGGCAGACGGTGCCCAGCAGGCCGCCGCCATAGCGCCTGCCGCCGTAATACCAGGCGGTGTCGGCGATCAGGCTGCCGGCCACGGCGGCGAACAGGATGGCCTGCCAGGACATGTCGCCATGCACCACCATGGCGCCCGCGACGATCAGGATGGGGTAAGCGGGCAGCGGCAGGCCCGCCTGCTCCAGCAGGACGTTGGCGAATACCAGCAGGGGTCCGTAGCCCTGCAACAGGGTCTGGATGTCTTTCACAGCAATCTCGATGTTCTTTGAAGCAATGCCGGGGCTGCGGGCCCCGACCGTTGCACGCCGCCACCATAACGCATAATTGGGGGCGCGCCGGTGGATTTTCAATCGGCAATCATTTGAGCAGGGAGCGCCATGCGCCGCTACATTTTCCTCATCCGCATCATCTTCGTCGGGGTCCTGGCCCATGCCTATGTGGGCGCCCGCCTGATCCCGGACGCCCCGATCAGCCCCGCCGCCCGCTGGGCCGCCCTGTGCTTCCTGCTGCTGTCCTGCCTGGTGATCCCCGCCGGCTTCCTCAGCCGCCGCCTGCCCCGCCGCTTCTCCGAGGTCTTCGGCTGGATAGGCCTGCTGCTGATGGGGTATTTCTCGTCACTGTTCGTCCTGACCCTCCTGCGCGATGTCGCCCTGCTGGCGATATGGCTGGCCGGCGCCCTGAGCGGTCGCGCCCTGCCTGGCGCCGGCACCCTGGCCGACACCGCCATCGCCGTCCCCCTGCTGGCCCTGTGCAGCAGCCTGCTCGGCCTGTACAACGCGCGCCGGCGGGCGCCGGTGCGGACGGTCGACGTGCCCATCGCCGGCCTGCCGGCGGGCCTGCAAGGCTTCACCATCGCCCAGATCACCGACGTACACGTCGGTCCGACCATCAAGGGCCGCTACGTCGACGCCATCGTCGATGCCGTCAACGCCCTGCAGGCAGACCTGATCGCCGTTACCGGCGACGTGGTGGACGGCAGCGTCGCGCGGCTGTCCAATCACACCCGCCCCCTGGGCCGCCTGCAGGCGCGGCATGGCGCCTTCCTGGTCACGGGGAATCACGAGTATTACTCCGGCGCCGACGCCTGGGTGGCGGAATTCGAGCGCCTGGGTTTGAACGTCCTGTTGAATCGCCACGTGGTGATCGACCATGGCGGCGCGCGGCTGGTCGTCGCCGGCGTCACGGACTATGGCGCGGGGGCCTACGATCCCGCGCAGGAAAGCGATCCGGAAAAAGCCCTGGCCGGCGCGCCGGCCGACGTGAACGTGCGCATCTTGCTGGCGCATCAGCCGCGCAGCGCCTTCGCCGCCGAACCGGCGGGCTTTACGCTGCAACTGTCCGGCCATACCCATGGCGGCCAGTTCCTGCCGTGGAATTTCTTCGTGAGGCTGCAGCAGCCCTTTACCGCCGGGTTGCGGCGACTGGGACGTCTATGGGTCTATACCAGCCGCGGGACGGGGTATTGGGGGCCGCCCAAGCGGGTCGGCGCCCCTTCCGAGATCACGCATATCCGGCTGGTGGCCGGGGGCGCCTGAACCTGCGCTTAGGTCCGCGCTTAGTCCTTTGCTTAGTCCTGTGCTTAGTCCGACTCGCCGCCCGGCGTGGTCGGCAGGTGCAGGCGGCCGGTGTGGTAGTCGTAGCCGTAGACTTCGCCATAACGACCCCACTCCACCGCCACCTTCAGCACGCGCTCGGCCTCGTCCGGCTTGAGGAACTCCTCCAGCATTTCCAGGAACTGGCGCTCGGGCAACTCGCCCGTCGCTTCCTGTTCCAATGAATGGCGGATGTTGGCCGCCAGCGGAATATGGGCCAGCAATTGGCGGCCGAACAGCTCCTGGCGTTCCTGTTGGTCGGCGGCGGCATAGCGGCGCCCATCGGTGGTCAGCGTGATGTCGCCATGCTCGACCAGCGCCAGGCCCAACAGGCCCAAGGCTTCGTAGGCGGGGAACAGCTCCTCGTCCGGCAGGCCGGCTTCCTCGGCCAGGCGCGGCAGGTCGGCGCGACCATTGAGCGGGGGCTCGGCCAGCAGCTCCAGCACTTCCTCCATACGGCCGACGTTGGCATCCGGCAAGCGGTAGCCACTATGCACTTCCTGCGCCGGCGCGCCCGTCTTGCTGGCGGGCACGGGACGCGCCGTCATCAGGCCGTAGACCTGATCGACCAGGGCGCGCACTTCCGCCGAATCGGCATTGCGCGGCCGCGGCAGCTGCACGCGGATCTCGTCGCGCACGCGGCCCGGATCGCTGGCGAAGATCAGGATGCGGTCGGCCATCATGACCGCTTCCTCGATGTTGTGCGAGACCACCAGGATGCCGCGCGTGCTGATGCGGCGCTCGTCCCACAACTCCAGCATGTCGTCACGCAGGGTCTCGCCGGTCAGCACGTCCAGCGCGGAAAACGCTTCGTCCATCAGCAGCACGTCGGGATCGGTGGCCAAGGCGCGGGCGATGCCCACGCGCTGGCGCATGCCGCCCGATAACTCGCGCGGCAAGGCGCCGCCGAAGCCGGCCAGGCCGATCAGCTCCAACGCGGCCTCGGCGCGCTGTTCGCGCTCGGTCAGGGAGATGCCTTGCGCTTCCAGGCCCAGGGCCACGTTCTGGCGCACGGTCAGCCACGGAAACAGGGCAAAGGACTGGAACACCATGGCCACACCGGACGCCGGGCCGTAGAGGGGCTGGCCGCGATAGCTGATCTGGCCCTGATCGGCGGGTATCAGCCCCGCCATGATGCGCAACAGCGTCGACTTGCCCGAGCCGGATTTGCCCAGCAAGGCGACGATCTCGCCATCGCGCAGCTGGAAGTCCACGTCCTCCAGCACCGACCGGTTGGTGCCGTCGGCCGTCTGGAACATTTTGCTGACGCCTTTCAGGTCCAGCAGGAAATTGGCTTTGCCGTTCATCGCCCTACTCCCTCGCCGGCGGCACTGCTGGCCGCCGTGATATTCGATTTGCCGTGGCGGGGTCCGCTGCTCGCGGGCCGGCCTGCCACTGATTCCATGATTCGATGCCGCCTGGCTGTTTTATGCCTTCGGTGCTGCTTTCGGTGGTGCCTTCAGCGGCTCCACTTTTCCGCTTGCAGGTACAGCCGGCGCCAGAAGTACCGGTTCAGCCCCATCACGAAGATACACATCACGCCGATGCCCAGGGCGATGCGCGGAAAGTCGCCTTTTTCCGTCATCTCCGCGATGTAGCCCCCCAGCCCCGTGGCCGTCAACGTAGTCTTGCCCCAGGTGACGACTTCGGCCACGATGCTGGCGTTCCAGGATCCACCGCTGGCCGTGATCGCGCCAGTGACAAAACTTGGGAACACGGCCGGCAGATAGAAGCGCTTCCACTTCAGCCATCCCTTCAGGCCCAGGTTGTCGGCGGCGTAGCGCAATTCGCTGGGAATGGTGCTGGCGCCGGCCACCACGTTGAAGAGGATGTACCACTGCGTCCCAAATATCATCAGCGGACTTAGCCAGATTTCGGGATTCAGATTGAAGGCGACGATGGCCACCACCGCCAGCGGAAACAGCAAATTGGACGGGAACGCCGCCAGCAATTGGGCCAGCGCCTGGATACGTTGGGACAGGCGCGGCCGCAAGCCGATCATGATGCCCAGCGGCACCCAGATCACCGACGCCAGGGCGATCAGCACCATCACGCGCACCAGAGTGATCCCGCCCAGGCCCAGCACGCGCAAGGCCTCGGACCAGCCCACTTCCGCATGCACGAACACCGCCAGGCGCCAGACGGCGATCAGGGCCAGCGCCGTCAGCAGCGCATCCACCATGCGTTCGCGCAGCGGATGGCTGGCGCGGCCCCGGGCGCGCACCGACGTGCCGTCATAGCCGCGGCGGAACCAGCCCAGCGCGCGTTCGCCGCGCCGTGCAAGGCCCAGCGACATGGCGCGGGTCAGCTTGCCGCGGCGCAGCAGGTCCAGCACCCAGGACTGCTGGGCGGTATTGCTCTGCGTGTCCTCGAAACGGAACTTGTCGGCCCAGGCCAGCAGCGGACGGAAGAACAGCTGGTCGTACATCAGGATGCCGACCGCCATGGCGATGATGGCGTAGAAGATGGCGTGCAGATTCTGCTGGTCGATGGCCGCCGCGATATAGGAACCGATGCCGGGCAGCTTGATGTCCTGGTTGGACACCGTGATGGCTTCGGACGCCACCACGAAGAACCAGCCGCCGGACATGGACAGCATCATGTTCCACAACAGCGCGGGCGTGGCGTAAGGCAGCTCCAGGCGCCAGAAGCGCTGCCAGCCGCTCAGGCGGAACACGCGCGCGGCTTCGTTCAGTTCCGACGGCACCGTGCGGATGGACTGATACAGGCTCAGCGCCATATTCCAGGCCTGCGACGTGAAGATGGCGAAGATGGCCGCGCACTCCACGCCCAGCAGGCTGCCGGGGAAGAGCGCGATGAAGCCGGTCACCGTGATCGACAGGAAACCCAGGATGGGGATGGACTGCAGGATGTCCACCATCGGCACCAGGATCTTTTCCGCGGTGCGCGACTTGGATGCCACGGCCGCGAAGATGAAGCTGAATACCAGGGAAACGCCCAGCGCGATGAACATGCGCAGCGTGGTCCGCAACAGGTAGTACGGCAGGTAAGCCGCGTCCAGCGAGATCGGCAGCTGCTGGCCCACCGAATAAGGCGTGGCCATTTCCTTGGCGCCGAACGCCAAGAGCACCAAAACGCCGAGGATCATCGGCAGTAACAACCAATCCCAACGGTTGGGACGGGTTCCAGGGAGGCGCTCCAGGCGCCGGGGATCGAAGAAAGGATGCATGCCGGGCTCCGGCGAGGCTGCTTAAGCAATATCCGGCCTGGACCGGATCCGTTCTCGCCCTGGGTACGCGTAAACCCTAGGGCGAGCGCAAGGTAGCACGGTGACGCGCTCAACGTCCATCCAAAAACCGCTTGATTACGCGCTTTGCGGCTAATGCGCCACGCCCGGGCCCGCGCCCCGTGAAATCCGTGAAAGGTGCCTGAATTCCAGCTTTCAGGATCGCCGATTTTGAGCGCTCCCTGGCCTGTAGATCCCAGGACTTCGACTGCCCCAAGAGCACGATCATTCTGAAAGGATGCGGCGAAATTTGGGAACAAGCTTATGTCGGAGGTGGCGCGTGTTTTGGTATACGATCCCAGCCTTCAACGTTTTACGATTCGTTTACGCTTCCAGATGGCCAGTACGCCAGACCCCGATAACGCTGACGCCCCTCTAGTCACGCGGCCAGCCTTCGCGCATTTCCTTCTCTCCCGCTTTGGCGCCTCGCTCGCCTACCAGATGGTGTCGGTTGCCGTCGGCTGGCAGATCTACTCCCTCACCGGCAGCGCCATGGACCTGGGCCTGATCGGCCTGGCGCAGTTCATGCCCATGCTGCTGCTGACTCTGGTGGTGGGCCATGTGGCCGACCGCTATGACCGGCGCAAGATCTTGGCGGTGACCCTGACCATCGAAACCCTGTCGGCCGCCGTGCTGTCGGTCGTGTCGTTGGCGGGCGAAGCCAACCACTACATCGTCTACGCCTGCATCATCGCGATGAGCGCGTCGCGCGCCTTCGAATCGCCGACCATGCCCACCCTGATTCCGGCTGTGGTGCCGCGCGCCTTGATCCCGCGTGCCACCGCCGTGTCGGCGTCATCCAACCAGATCGCGCAGATCGCCGGGCCGGCGCTGGGCGGCGTGGGCTACGCCTTGGGCGCGGGCTGGATCTATGCCCTGACCGCCGTCTGCTACTTCATCGCCTTGGTGTCCATGCTGACCTTGAAGATCGAGGGCCAGCCTTCGCGCAAGGAACCGACCACCTGGCGCTCGCTGTTTGCCGGGTTCACGTTCATTGCCAGCCGCCGCATCCTGCTGGGCACCTTGACCCTGGACCTGTTCGCCGTGCTGCTGGGGGGCGCCACCGCCCTGCTGCCCATCTACGCCAAGGACATCCTGCATGCGGGACCCTGGGCGCTGGGCATGCTGCGCGCGGCGCCGGCTTTGGGCGCGGTCAGCATGGCGCTGGTGTTGGGACGCAAGAACCTGACGGGCAACATCGGCATGACCCTGTTCGGGGCCTTGTTCGCCTTCGGCATCGCCACCGTAGTATTTGGGATCTCGACCTCGATCCCCGTGTCCATCGTCGCCCTGATGGTGTTGGGCGCGGCGGATTCCATCAGCGTCGTGGTGCGTTCGTCGCTGGTCCAATTGAACACGCCCAACGACATGTTGGGACGCGTCAGCGCCATCAACATGCTGTTTATCGGGACGTCCAATCAGATGGGTGAGTTCCGCGCGGGAGTGATGGCGTCCATGACGGGGGCCGTCGCTGCCGTGGTCCTGGGCGGCGTCGGCACCATCGCCGTGGCGGCCCTATGGATGTATTGGTATCCGGAGTTGCGGCGGCTGAGGTCGCTGCATAACGTGACGCCTGAAACGCATTGAGGCGCGGGGCGGTTCCTCTGACTTGAGGGGCCACCACCGCGTTTGCTGGCCGGCAGCGGCGCCCGGCCTGGGCTGCTTCCTCAGGCCCGGCCCAGGCTTTCCCTCAGGGTTCTTTCTTGTCCAACGCCTGGGCGACTTTCTCCACGCCGTAGTCCCGCTCGGCCGCCGCGCGGCTGACCTTGCCGCCGCGCACATCCTTGCGAATCGCGGACATATCCCGCTCACCCGGCACCCCATAACCGCCGCCGCCGGGTGTTTCCAGCCGCACTGACCGACCCGTGGGCAGCGCATGGCCGGAAATCTTGTTGGGCAGGCGCTTCTCGTCCGGGCGTCCGGCGTTCTCCGTCAACGTCGATGTTGCCCCCAGTCCACCGCCATTCAAACCCGCCGCGCCGAACAGCGCCGCGTCGCAGCGCACCGTGCAGATCATCTGATCATGCAGGGAGCGAATCTGCCGCGCGATGCCCATGCCGCCCCGGTGGCGGCCCGCGCCGCCCGTGTCGCCGACCAGGGCGTATTCCTCGACCAGCAGCGGATATTCGATCTCCAGGGCCTCGGCCGGCAGATTCGAGGTGTTCGTGACATGCACCTGGATGCCGTCCATGCCGTCGCCAAGCGCGCGGCCACCGGCGCCGCCGCCCAGGGTCTCCAGATAGACGAATGTGCCCTTCCCGCCCGGTCCGGGCCCGGAGAACAACATCGACGGCATGACGTCATTGCACGAGGCCATGGCCTTGTCCTGGGGCAGCAGCTGGCCCAGCGCGCCGATCACCGTGCCCGCCACGCGCTGCGCGGTCGTCACGCGAGCCCCCACCGCCGCGGGGAAGCGCGGATTCGTGATGGTCCCTTCCGGCGCCGTGATGGTGATCGGCTGGAACAGGCCATTGTTGGGCATCAGCTCGGGATCCAGCATGGCCTTCACCGCGAAGTAGACGCTGGCATGCAGCGCGCTCGCGGGCAGGTTGAAGGCGCCGCGCGCCTGGGCGCCCGTGCCGGTGAAGTCCACGAACAGCTGGCCGTCCCTGGCATGGACATTGGCCTGGATCTTCACCGGATCGCCGCCCAGGCCATCGTCATCCATGCGCTCGAAGAAGGACACCGTCCCTTCAGGCAGCTGCGCGATGCGATTGCGCAGACGCCGTTCCGTGTAGCGCAGGATGCCGTCGATGGCGGCCAGCACCACTGGCAGGCCCGCCTGGTCAACCAGCTCCAGCATCAGGCGCGCGCCTTTCTCGTTGGTCGCGATCTGCGCGCGGATATCGTGCATGCGGTAGTCGTACTCCCGCGTGTTGTGCGCGATCATCTCCAGAAGGTCCAGGTCCAGCTCGCCCTGCCGCACGATGCGCATGGCAGGCAGTCGGATGCCCTCTTCCCACACGGTCTTCAGATGATGCGACGTCGATCCTGGCACCGCGCCACCCACGTCGGTGTGATGGCCGATGTTGGCGGCGAAGAAGCGCAGGTCTCCCTCGCAGAAGATGGGCGTGATGACGGTGATGTCGGGCGCGTGCGTGCCGCCGGCCAGGTAGGAGTCATTGCACAGGAACGCATCGCCTGGCCGGATGCCGGCCACGCCGTAACGGCGCAACACGGCATCGATGCCGCCCGACAGCGACCCCAGGTGCACGGGCACGTGCGCGGCCTGGGCGATCAGGCGTCCCTGGCCATCGAACAATGCAACGGAGCAATCCTTGCGTTCCTTGATATTGCTGGAGAACGACGACCGGATCAGCGTATTGCCCATCTCCTCGGTGATGCTGAGCAGGCGATTGCTGAAGACCTCCATCTCGATCGGGTCGAAGGCGTCGTCGGAAAGTGTCGTGGAAATGGACATGGCGAGCCTCAGGGATGCAGGTTGACGATCAGGTTGCCGAAGGCGTCGGCATGCGCGCGCTGACCCGGCAGGATCACCGTGGTGGAACTCATTTCCTCGACGATGGCCGGTCCGTCGATCGGCGTGTCCACCGGCAAGGCGCCGCGCCGGTAGACCGGTGTGTCGGCCCAGCCCCCTGCGTCGAAGTACACCTTGCGTCGCTCCTTGACGGCATCCGCCAGCGCGCCGCCACCGGCCACGCGGGCCAGGGGCGCACGTGGAACGAGTCCCACTGCACGGACGCGGCAATTGACGATTTCGATGTTGCGACCAGCGGCGTCGTAGCCGTACTCACGCACGTGCGCGGCGCTGAAGGCGGCCACGAAGTCCGCGACGGGCATCAGGGCCATGCCATCCAGCGGCACGGGAATCTCGAAATTCTGGCCCTGGTAGCGGGCATCGATGACACCCGACAGACGCTGGTCTTTTGCCTCGACACCCTCATCCGTCAGCCATGCCTGCGCCTTGGCGGCCAGGGCGCCCAAGGCCTCGCTTAGCGTCGTCCAACCGGCATCGGAGGCATGCGCCATCAGCGTCTGCACGAAGTCCATCGAGATATCCGACAGCAGGATGCCGCGCGCACACATGGTGCCCGGCTCCTGCGGAATCAGCAGCTTGCCGATGCCGCAGTCGCGCGCCAGCTCGGCCGCGTGCAGTCCGCCTGCCCCGCCGAAGGAGCACAGCGCGAACTTGCGGATGTCGTGGCCGCGCTCGGTGGACACCGCCCGCACGGCGCGCGCCATATTCGAGTTGGCGATACGCAGGATGCCGTGGGCGGCCTCCTCCACGGTCAGGCCCAGCGGACGGGCGATCTGCGCTTCGATGGCGGCACGCGCCGCGGCCGCGTCCACCGGCATGCGCCCTTCCAATAGCGCGACGGGATTGAGCCGGCCCAGCACGATATGGGCGTCGGTCAGGGTCACCGCGTCACCGCCGCGGCCATAGGCAATGGGTCCGGGCACGGCGCCCGCGCTGCGCGGGCCTACTTTCAAGGCGCCTGCGTCGTCGATGCGGGCAATGCTGCCGCCCCCCGCACCGATGACGTGAACATCCACCATCTGCGTCTTGACGGGATAGTCCGCCACCAGGCGGCTGGACGTGAACAGGGGCTGCAGGTCCGCGATCAGGGAGACGTCGGTGCTGGTGCCCCCGACGTCGAAGGTGATCAGGTTGGAGAAGCCCGCCGCGCGGCCCAGCTCCACCGCGCCGATGACGCCGGCGGCCGGCCCCGATACGCAGGTGCGGACCGGTGCGGTCAGCACCGACTCGACCGACATCAGGCCGCCGTTCGAATGCACCGTCGCGGGTTTCGCCACGATCCGCATGCCGCGCACGGATTCTTCCAGGTTGCGCATATAGCCCGCCATGCGCGGCCCGACGTAGGCGTTCAGCACCGTGGTCGACATCCGCTCGTACTCGCGGAATTCCGGCAGGATCTCGCTGGACACGCTCAGATAGACACCCGGCAGAGCCGCGGCCAGGATGTCTCGCGTGCGGCGTTCGTGATCGTCATTGCGGTAGCTGTGCATGAAGCAGATCGCCACGGCCTCGACATCCTCGGCCTTCAGTTGCCCGGCCACCCGGCGCACGTCGTCCTCGTCCAGCGCCTGCAGGACGGCGCCGTCAGCGGCAATGCGCTCGGTGATCTCGTAGCGCCATTCGCGCGGCGCCAGGGGTTCCGGCTTGATGACGTTGTAGTCGTAGAGATGCGGACGCACCTGCCGGCCGATTTCCAGCACGTCGCGGAAGCCGCGCGTCGTCACCAGGGCACAGCGCGAGCCACGGCGTTCGATCACCATATTGGTGGCCACCGTGGTGCCGTGGCCGACGTGGACCAGTTCGTGGCCGGCGATATCCAGCTCACGCATCAGGTGCTCCACGCCGGACTGGATCGCCACGGAGGGATCGTGCGGTGTCGAGGGGACCTTGAAGTAATGCAGCTCGCCGGAGTGCTCGGCCAGCAAGGTGAAGTCGGTGAACGTGCCGCCGACGTCGAAGCCGACGCGGAAGCGGCGGGTGCCGGGGGCGGATGCGGTCTGGGTCAACGCAATTCTCCAGGAAAGGCGCTTGTCGGCGCCTTGGGAAGGTTGGCCCAGATCTTATCCATGCCCCATCATTCATTCCAATCAAAGATTGGCATCGATGATTATCATTTTCCTGAATGTTATATTCAGCTTGATTCAGTACTTGGGGTTCAATAAGGGTGCGTCTCGGCGCGCGGCGCCTGGTCGAAGACCATGCCCTGCGCCTGGCAGATCTTCAGGATTTCTTCCCGCAGCCAGCGGTGTGCCGGCTCGTTGTCCGAGCGCTCGTGCCAGATCAGGTTGACCGTGCGGGGCACGAAGGGAAACGGCGCCTCGATGGCCACCAGCTGATGGCTGTGCGGACTGTTGCGCACCGTGTTCACCGGCACCACGCAGATCAGGTCGGTCTCCGCCAGCAGCCGTGGCGCCAGCGCGAACTGGTTGATGGTCAGCACCACATTGCGCTTCAAGCCGTGGGCGGCCAGTTCGTGGTCGATCAGCGACGGCGTGCCCAGCAGGCTGACCATCAGGTGCCGCGCCCGCAGGAAGTCTTCCAGCCGCAGCTTCGGCTGCGCCAGCAGAGGATGCCCCTTGCGCAGGGCGCAGACATAGGTCAGCGTCTCCAGCGGCAGCATGCGCAGGGACGACGCGACGTTGGACCACACCCCGGCCGCCATGTCGACCTCGCCCTTTTCCAGCTGGAAAGCGGCGTTGTCGAGCGAGTATGGGTGCAGGTGGATGCGCACATTGGGCGCCACCGCCTGCTGCTCCACGAACAGCGGGCGTATCACCTGGTCCGCCACGTAGTCGGACATGGCCAGCCGGAACACCGCTTCGGAGCTGGCCGGGTCGAAGTCATTGGTCGCCAGCGTCTTCTCGATGCGGGACAAGGCGTCGCGGATGGGCGGCCACAGCAATTCGGCGCGCTGCGTGGGCAGCACGCCGCCCTGGATCTTGATGAACAGCGGGTCCTTCACCGTCAGGCGCAGCCGGTTGATGGCATTGCTGACCGCCGGCTGGGTCATATGCAGGGACAGCGCGGCACGCGTGACATTGCGCTCCGTCATGACGGCGTCGAAGATGCGCAGCAGGTTGAGATCGATGGCGGGAAGCATCACCGCACTATAGCGCGGACATCATCCTGGATGATAACGGCCTATTTCAAATATTGATTTGGCACATAAAGCCTTGCCGCTTAATCTTTTCCCAAATCTTGAGACGACTCAAAGGGGAAGAACGACCATGGCAAGCAAGCTTCACGCGGGCCGCCGTAAGCTGTTGGTGGCCGCCATTTGTTCCGCGGCCGCCGTCGCGCCACTGGCTGCCACACCGGCCCAGGCCGCGGATCGCTATCCGAGCAAGCCGATCACCATCGTGCTGCCCTACGCCACGGGCGGCACCGCCGACATGATGGCGCGCCTGGCCGCCCAGGCCTTGACCGCAGAACTGGGTCAGACGGCCATCGTCGAAGCCAAGCCGGGCGCCGGCGGCGTGTTGGGAACGGAATTCGTGTCGCGCGCCGCGCCGGACGGCTACACCCTGGCGCTGTCCGCCAGCGGCACCATGGGCGTGAATTCCTACGTGTACAAGCTGCGCTATGACCCGATGAAGGATTTCAAGCAGGTCACCGTGCTGGTCGACCTGCCCTTCGTCGTCGTCACCAACAACGATTTCCCCGCCAAGACGCTCAAGGATTTCATCGCCTATGCGCAAGCGCATCCGAATGGCGTCACCTTTGGCAATGCCGGCCTGGGCACGCAGCAACATCTGACCCAGCTGATGTTCGCCAAGTCCGCCGGCATTCAGGTGAACCTGGTGCCGTACAAGGGCAGCACGCCGGCCATGAACGATCTGCTGGGCGGGCACATCAACGCCGTGTTGGACAACACGGGCGTGCAGACGCCGTTTATTCATTCCGGCAAGGTGCATCCTTTGTTCGTCACCAGCAGCGAACGGCTGAAGGTATTACCTGACGTGCCGACCGCGCAGGAAGCGGGGCTTCAAGGGTTCTCCGCAGTGGCGTGGTTTGGCCTTGCTGCGCCCAAGGACACGCCGGATGCTGTGGTCAATGCGATTCAGCAGGCGCTGTCACGCCAGTTCGCGAAGCCGGAGATGCAGCAACGGCTGTTGGATCTGGGGATGATTCCCCGGGTGACCACGCCGGCGGAGACAACGGCCCGGGTGCGAGAGGATTTGGCGACGTTTGGGAAGATTGCCAAGGATGTGGGGTTGGAGCCGATGTGAGGGACGCCCGCAGTCGCGAGCTGTGAGCGTCCGGGCAATCAGCGCTACACCAACACCCCCTGTTGGAAAAAAAGTGAATCGGAAAATTTCCGGGAACGCAGCGCGCTATTGCCTCTCAGGAATCTTTGGGTCCACCGCGGAATCCCAGATCCCCAGCGCTGCGGAGACGGCTTTCTCTATAACGGTCGCCGGGACGCGATCACGGGCGAGCCCTGACAGCCCTTGGAAAAAACAGTCAATGGCGACAGACAGCGCAACCGGATCCGTCGTTTCGCGCAGTTCTCCGCTCTTGATGCCACGCTCCACGCAGGAACGGAAGCCCAGACGCGTGCGGTTGCGGATGGCACGAAGCAGCTGATAGGCCGCCCCGCTGTCCGCGGCATTTGCGCCAACGATGCCCGTCACGACCATGCATCCCTTCGGGTGACCGCTGCCAGTCTGCATCTTCGCTGACCGCTGCAATGCAAGAAACACGGCCTCACGGGGCGGGATGGCGGTGTCATGGAGGCTACGGGTCAGATCGCTGTAGATGACCATGTATCGCTCCAGGGCCTCTTTGTACAAAGCCTCCTTGGACTCGAAGGCCGCGTAGAAACTCGTGGCGGAAATGCCATCGCCTATCGCAGCTTTCAGCTGGGACACGGAAGTCAATTCGTAGCCCTGCTCCCAAAAAAGGTGCATTGCCGCGTTGACTGCTGCATCACGATCGAACTCTCGTGGTCGGCCTCGATGAGCCATAAAAACTTCCACCAAAAAAGAAATAAATACTAAGCGATACACAATCCTGGAGCAAGGCGGAGCCTGAATCGTCCCACGCGCTTTGGGGGCAAACCGTCAACACAGTTGACGCAGGCTGGAGCCCTGCCTTATATTTGTACTGCACAATACAGAATTAGATGCTGAGCGGGGCTTCCCAAGCCTCGCATTTTTTTACCCATTTATGTACCGATCGATACGAAAATATCCTATGTACAAAGAACTTGAAGCACGCCTTGACGCAATCGAAAGCCGCTTCGCCATCGATGCGCTGATCGCCAACTATGCCGAGGCGTTCGACACCATGAACATGGAGCTGCTGGCAACCCTCTGGCATCCGGAGTCCCGACTGCTATTGGGCGCCAACGGCAACGCCGAGGGCCTGGACGCCATCCTGGCGCAAGCTCGCGTCAACATGGCCCGCATGCCCCATATGCATCACTGGATGGCGAACGCGCTAATTACCGTTGACGGCGACAACGGCCACGGACTGGTCGCGGCGGATTGTCTCTTCTACGACGTGAATCAGGGCCCATTACAGGTCAGCGGCCAATATCGCGACGTATACCTCCGGCGCGACGGTCGCTGGGCGTTCCTCGAGCGCACCTTCACCATGCATTACGCGACGCCGCTTCAAAACTGGGTCCCCGTCATGGGAACGGAACGTTTCGGCCGGGCGTCCTGATGCAAACAGAAGCCACTCAGCCCCTGGAGGCCGCTCAAACGAGTAACTCCGCAGCCCGTCGGTGGTCGGCATTCGCGGTGTTGCTGGTGGGAGCATTCTTGCCTCCCCTGGACTTCTTCATCGTCAATGTCGCTCTGCCGTCCATCCAGAGCACCCTGCACACAAGCTCTGCGGAACTACAACTAGTGATCTCCGGCTATGCCGCGGCCTATGCGGTCTTCCTCATCACCGGAGGAAGGCTGGGCGATCTCTTCGGTCGGCGCAGAGTCTTTCTGATCGGGATCACCGGCTTCGGCCTGACGTCGGTGATCTGCGGGATCGCGACCTCTCCTGTAATGTTGATCATCGGACGCGTGCTCCAGGGCCTCAGCGCCGCCGCCATGGCGCCGCAAGGACTGGCATCCATCCACGCATTATTCCCGGAGCGGGAACGCGCACGCGCACTGGGCTTTTATGGTGCGGCGGTCGGGCTGGCAGCCGTGGCGGCGCAGGCACTCGGTGGTGCGTTGATCTCCGCGGATTTCTTCGATCTGGGATGGCGCGTCATTTTTCTGATCAATCTGCCCGTGGTCGTCGCAGTCCTTATCTTCGGATTGCCTCTGCTGCCCGAGGTCCGAGGCGACAGCCCGGCGCCTATCGATCGGATCGGCGTGCTGCTTTGCGCATTGACGTTGGGCCTGCTGATCGTGCCTCTGGTCGAGGGACGCGAGCTGGGTTGGCCCGCGTGGGCCATCGTGATGTTGCTCGCGTGTCCTGTGGCTGGGGTTGCGTTCTGGCGCTACGAGAAAGCCTATGCGGTCCGCGGAGGCATGCCACTTATCAGCGTGGACCTCGTCCGCAGACCTGGCCTGATGAGCGGCCTCACGGGGGTGCTGTTTTTCTACGTCGTCTCCGCTTTCTTCCTGACCTTCTCCGTCTACCTTCAATCCGCAGTCGGCTTGAGCCCCCTGGAAACAGGGTTGGTGTTCCTGCCGTTCGGCGTCGGCGCTTTTATCGGGCCCTTGACGACACCGTTGGCCATCCGTTTGCTGGGCCATCGCGTTCCCGCCATCGGCATGATGCTCGAAGTCATCGGCTGCGTGATCCTCGCTGCGGCAGTGACGGCCGCACCCGGAACCATGCCACCTCAGCTTGCGCTCGTGGTAGCGGTAGGACTATTGGGATTCGGTCAAGGCTGGGCGCTGCCGACGCTTGTGCGCTCGGTGATCAACCGCGCGCCGACCAGCGGTTCTGGAATGATCGCCGGCATCACGAATTCGGCGCTGCAGATCAGCGCGGCTCTGGGCGTTGCCGTCATCGGCGGCGTATTTTTCAGCGTCGCAGGCGCTTCACCCGATCCAAAGACCATGGCTCGGGCACTGATGGTGGCGATGTTGTGCATTGGGGCCAGTCTGGCCATCGCGGCAGTCCTCTCCCTCGCCGCTTCGAGATCCGAACGCGCATCGACTACGCGCCAATGAACGAGATGGAGCGAGTGGTTCTTCCATCTGAGCACAGGTGGCGCGCCCTATTCCTTGTGCGCGGCCGCCGGCCTTGCCCGCCAGCGCTGCGTGTCGGACCATCCGAGGAATGGCGCGGGCTCCTGGGCTGCCCGCCATGCGTCCGGCGTCAGGATGGCAGTGCGCAGGCCATTCAAGGCTGGTCGAAAGCGCCGCGCCAAGGGCTCCGGCTCTTGGGCCAGAAGGGCTTGCGCTTCGGCGACGAAGCTGGCCGCTTCCGGCTCCCTGAGCGACAACAGGAAAACCATCTGGCGCCAGGCATAGGCGGAATTTTTGATGCGGCGTAATTCGACGCGCCAGTCACCCTCCCCGCAAGGCCTCCCCAGGCACCGCAAGATCCAGGCATAACAGCGGCGTGCAAGGTCGATGGCGTCCCGCGTGAGCGTTTCCTTGACCTCCGGCAGTTCCAACAGCGCGGCAAGGTTGTGGCTGGTGATAATCAGTTGTTGTTCCAGTATCCGGCCATTGCCGGCAGGCTTCCAGGCGCCAAGTGGCTCGCCCGCGCGTTGCGCGCATATCGTGGCGAGCGCGTCGGCCGTGGCGCGAGACGGGGTCGACTTGGACAGGCCGCGTACGATCTCGCCGTAATCCAGCCGGAAATAAGTGGCGTAGAGGGTGTCCCGCAGATGCGCCGCCGCGACCTTGGCAGCATCGATAAATTTCGGCGCGAAACGACCCATGAAGATATCCGCGGCCAGTTCTTCGGTAAGCGGCAAGGACAAGCCCGCTTGCCGCGCCAGCGCATTGAATTCCTGCAGCAGCTTGTTGGGAATAATCGTTTGCGGGAACTGCGCGATCGTAAGGGAAGCGAACTCTTCCAAGGCGCGGCCTGCGGCCCGTTTCTCAACATCAGTGTCTTCGCGCAAAGTTTCCAGCGCCGCTACCCATGGCAGCTCACCGAGCTGGACCTGTTTCTGCAGGTCCAGCAGAAGCAGGGAGCGTCGACGCCGGAAGGCCCGATAGGTCGCCGCGTACAGCAAACGTAGGGGCAGATCGGGGAAGCCAGCGGCACACAGCTGGCTGCTGCGTTGCGGGAGCAAGGTCGCCAGCACTTCGGACGACTTGATGACGCCGCGCTCGATCAGGCCCGTGGGGGTGTCGTTGAGGCAACGCTGGAGACGACGCAAGATACCCGGCGGCAGCGAAGGATAGCTTCCCGGGGTCGACAGCGCGGCAAGGTCATCCAGGCCATTCGCCGACGGATAGCCCGCCAACTCATCCGCCACCGCCACGGCGATTTCCTTATGGCTGGTCGTGGTGGCGTGGCCCAGCTGCCGTGCGCGGTCAAGGCGGGCCGCGTCCGAATCCGGCAGACCACGCTTGGCGACGTAGCGGGCCAAAATAAGGCGCACGCGTCCTACGTCGCGCGCAGACAATTCCTCTGGGGTACGCACGGCGCGATCCAGCGCGGTGGTGAGTATCACGAACGGCTCATCGCTACCGGTGTAGCGTTTGCCGGCCGGAAAGCGCACGCGCGCGGCCGCGATTTTCTCCAGCAGCGCGCGCACTCTGTCGGGCCAGCCTGGCGGCTGGATCTTGAACGGCCAGCCGCCTTGGATGCTGAACTGGCCGCGCTCGGTTTTTATCCAGTCGCCTTGGTCGCCCTTCGCGGCAACGGGCAGCTCGCCATCGACGGTTTCAAGGGCCAGACCGATGGCCTCGTCGTATAGCGGCGTCCACGTACCGACGGCGTTCCGCTGGGCCATGATGCGCGGATTTTCCGGGATGGTCCGCAGCCGTTGAACGACCTTGCCGGCGGATTCCAGATGGACCCGGTCCTGGCTGGTCGGCCCGGCGACGTCGAGCCGCGGATAAAACCGCAGTTCGTGCGCATAGGGCGCCAGGGTAATGGCCAGACGTCCGGCCTCGTCGGCATGCCCATGCGCCATGAGCCAGGCGATGGCGGGCAGCGCGGCTTCTTCGGCAACGTCGATGACATAGCGGTTGCCCGTGATGGCTGCCTGCAGCCGGGCGAGGCCGGTATCGGAAAGAAAATACCGGTTCAGCGCCAGGCGCGGCGTGGGCGAGCCGGACAGGCCCAGTTCTTCCAGCAAGACATTTTCATGCGGGAGCAAAGGCCCCGCCGCCAGGGAGGCGCCGGTTGCGAACCCGCCCGTGGCGACATCCAGCGTGACCCAGGCCGGGTAGCGGGATACGGGCTTGCGCGAGCCGGGCGTAATGTCACCGGACAGCAGGCCTTCGATAACCGCACGCCAGCGCTGCACGCGTGTCGGCGAGCTGTCGCCGCGCGCCACGGCATCCAGTGCTCGCTGCAACTGATTAAGAGAGTAGTCGGCGCCGATAGGTGCGGACATCGCGCCTCTGAAGAATCACGGTTGAAGTGAGGATCCGGGGGCTGGATTCGAACCAGCGCCCTCTCGGTCCGAAGCCGAGCGTTCTGACCGCTGAACTACCCCGGAGTAGAGACTGATTTATATCAAACAGTTGGGCAATCCGCAGAGCGGATCACCCGCGATACCTCAAAGTATCCACCAGCAGCGCGAAAGCTGAAGAAGTATGGCGACGGCTAGGATAGTAAAGGTGATAACCCGGGAACGGCTCGCACCAATCCTCCATCACGCGCACCAACCTGCCGGCCGCCACGTGCTCAAGCACCAGATCCTCGGGCAAGTAAGCCAGGCCAAGCCCGTCGAGCGCGGAGTGCAAGCGCAAACTGATGTTATTGAATACCAGCTGACCTTCGGTGCGCACCTTAATCTCGTGGCCATCCTTGTCTAATGACCAAGGCGGAATGCCGCCATAGGTAGGCAGACGTATGCCTATGCAGTTATGCGCCGTCAGATCCTGGGGCGTGCGCGGCACCGCGTGCCGGGCGAAATAATCCGGAGCGCCCACGATGGCCATGCGCAGGTCCGGCCCGATCCGAACTGCGATCATGTCCTTGGCCACCTGGTTACCCATGCGGACCCCGGCGTCGTAACCCTCGGCGACGATATCGGTAAGCCCGTAATCGACGATGATCTCTACGCGGATATCCGGATTATCCGGAAGCAGTCGGCACAGTGCCGGCTGGAGTATGGAAATGGCTGGGTGTTCGCCCGCATTGATACGGACCGTCCCGGACGGCTTGTCACGCAACAGACTTAACGACGCAAGTTCCTGCTCGATCTCCTCGAAGCGCGGTGCAAGCGTGTCGTACAAGCGCCGTCCTGCCTCGGTCGGCGCCACGCTGCGGGTCGTGCGAGTAAGCAAGCGCAACCCAAGCCGTTCTTCCAGGCCACGAACTGTCTGGCTGAGTGCCGATTGCGAGACGGCAAGCTTTGCCGCCGCCCTTGTGAAACTGCGTTCCCTGGCGACCATGACGAAGGCCGCCAACTCGTTGTAATTTTCGCTCGCCATTGATTAGCTCAACTTATAAGAGCATTCTGATTATGGCATCTTATCGCATTGCCGCCGCGAGCCTATAGTGGTCTGCATCCACCAACCAGCAGAGGAAATACACATGACCACCTGGTTTATCACGGGCTGTTCGTCGGGCCTCGGTCACGCCATCGCCACTGCCGTACTGGATGCGGGGTTCAAGGCAATCGTCACCGCTCGCAATACCGACAAGGTCAAGGAATTCGAACGTGCATATCCCGATCACGCACGCGCGTTGGCGCTGGATCTGACGGACAAGTCCGCCATCAAGCGCGCGGTCGCCCAGGCCGAAGCGTTCTTCGGCCCGATCGATGTGCTGATCAACAATGCCGGCTACGGTTACCGCGCCGCTGTCGAGGAAGGGGACGAAGAGGATGTCGCCAACCTGTTCAATACGCATGTATTCGGCCCTGTCGCGCTGATGAAAGCCGTGTTGCCCGCCATGCGGGAACGACGCTCCGGCACGATCGTCAACTTCTCTTCCATTGGGGCGCAGTTCTGGAACCCAGGGTCGGGCTATTACTCCGCCGCAAAAATGGCCCTCGAAGGAATCACCCTGACGCTCAAGACCGAGGTGGAACCGCTGGGCATCCGGGTGCTTGTCGTCGAGCCGGGCGCATTCCGGACCGATTTCGCCGGACGCTCGCTCACCGGCGCACGGACGAAAATCGCGGATTATGCCGACACGGTAGGCCCTAGGCGACCCGAGAACGACCGAACGCACGGCACTCAACCCGGCGATCCGCAACGCGCCGCGCGTTTGATCGTGGATACGCTCGCCGGAACCAAACTGCCCCAACGGCTCCTGCTTGGCAGCGACGCGATCAGAATCGTGTCGAATGCGCTGAATCGTCAGCTGGCGGAAATAAGCACTTGGGAAGTTGCCAGTGGCAGTACCGATTTTCCCAAAGATGCCTGAACGGTGGAGTGCCGCGGCTTCAACGGCCGAGCGGTATTTGTCAGTGCACGGCTGGCTGAAAACCATTTGCGCCGCATTAGCAGCGGCTTAAAGTAGTTCGCAAGGTAATTTATATGAAGATAAGAACTCTCGGCAGTTCCGGGTTGGAAGTTTCGTCGCTTGGCCTGGGTTGCATGGGTATGACTGGCGTGTACGGCGCAACGCCCGACAGGCAAGAAATGATCACGCTAGTCCGGCAAGCGCATGATCGCGGCATCACCATGTTCGATACCGCCGAAGCCTATGGCCCATTCGTCAATGAAGAACTTCTCGGTGAGGCACTGCAGCCCATCCGCAATCAGGTAATCATCGCGACCAAGTTCGGTTTCGACATCGACCAGCAAACCGGCGCACGCCGTCCTGGCACCAACAGCCGTCCAGAGCACATAAGGCTCGTGGTGGAACACATGCTGCGTCGTCTGCGCACCGATGTTATCGATTTGTTGTATCAACATCGGGTCGACCCGACCGTTCCGATCGAGGACGTGGCAGGTGTGGTGAAAGATCTGATCGCCGAAGGTAAGGTCAAGCACTTCGGTTTATCCGAAGTTGGCGTGCGAACGCTACGCCGGGCTCACGCTGTGCAGCCGGTCGCGGCAGTGCAAAGCGAGTACTCATTATTCTGGCGAGGGCCGGAGCAAGAACTGCTTCCGGTGCTGGAGGAGCTGGGCATTGGTTTCGTACCATTCAGCCCGCTGGGCGCCGGCTTCCTGACGGGAAAGATCGACGAAAACACCCAATTTGAACCGACCGACTTTCGCAATAACGTGCCAAGATTCTCTCCCGACGCACGCAAGGCAAACCTTGCATTGGTCAAGGCGGTCAAGGTTGTCGCAGCACGCAAGAGCGCCACGCCGGCGCAGGTCGCGTTGGCGTGGTTGCTGGCGCAGAAACCGTGGATAGTCCCGATTCCGGGCACCACCAAACTGCATCGCCTGTACGAGAACTTGGGGGCGGCCCCTCTCCACCTATCGACGGAAGATCTCGCCGAGATACACGTTGAGACTGCCAAGATTCATGTGCAGGGTGAACGCCTGCCGGAGGCTGTGCTGAAGATGACTGGCCTTTAGTGGACACCCTGCCCGACCAGTCCTGGCAACTCTTTAATCAAGCTATCACGTGACCGTAGGCCAGGGCTGGGCGTGGTGGCCACCTCATCCTGGATAAGGCGCGCGAAGACCACTTTACGATCGCCCTTCTCCATCCAGCCCACGAACCAGCCATACGCACGGCTGGCATCGTAGTGGCCGTCGCTGCCAGGCGAGCCGGCGCCCGTCTTTCCATACAGGTGCCAGCCGTCGCCTATCTCCCCCAGATCCAGAATGTGGGTAGTCATGTCGTAGGCATGCGCGCTTACCGGCAAACCGCGGTTGACGATCTTGCGCAGGAACTCGACCTGCTCACGCGGCGCGATGCGCAATGAAGAATTGATCCAGGCGCCCTGCAAGCCATTATCCTTGCCCGGCTCGCCGGACACATCCTGATTGCCGTACTGGAACTTCGTCGCATACTCCTGGAAGCGCCCCTCACCCAGGCGCTGCACCACCTGCTGCGAATACCAGACGATGGAATATTTGATCCAGCGCGCCGGCGTGGCGGGCTTGCGCCATTCCTCGCCGCCCCAATTCGGATATCCCGGCTGGAAATTCCAAACGGGCGTGTTCTCGTCTTTCAGAATGCCCGCGTCGAATCCCATCAAGCTGATGGCGATCTTGAACGTGGATGCCGGCGTATAACGATCACCGCAGGCGCCCTGCTCCACCAGCACGCGACCATCGGCGGCGTCGGCGGCAATCGTACAGATGTTGCGGGCTTGCACCGTTGCGCCGGTCATCCCCAGAATCGACAGAAGCAGGAATGCGGCGGCTGCACGCGGCACGGCGAAATTCTTCATCATTAGCAAAACCTTTTGTTCTCAGCTCGGACTATGCGCCATCAGTCCCGAATGTCGGGCGATTCGCTGTTGTTGTCCACGACATTCGGCTGGGCGAGCCCGTCGAAACCATAGGCCTGCATGAGGTCTTTGAATCGCTGAAGATCGTGGACCGCCACGGGACCCAGTTTCTGGGCCAGACGGACAATCAGAATCTCGATGATGACGAGATGCGCGATATGCGTTTCTGTTCCCACGGGGCGTAGGGGATCCTCGGGCCCAGCGACGGCAAGCACTAGGTCAGCCGCTTCCGCCAAAGGCGTTCCAGGATGCGTCATGGCAATGACCGTCGCGCCATGGGCCCGCGCATACCGCGCGGCATCCAGGGTATAGGGCATGCGCCCCACGTGCGACACGATGAAGGCAATGCCCTTCGGGCCAAGCGTGCTGGCAGAAATCAACTGCTGGTGCGCGTCGAAAATGGCATTCGACGGTACGCGCAGTCGAAACAGCCGGCTTTGCAACTCGTTGGCAATGAACGTCGAGGACGCGCCGACCGAATAACAATCGATGCGCTCCGCCTTCGCCATGCGGTCGGTGATTTCGTCTATCACCTTTACATCGATGCCCTGCCCCAATTCCCGCAACGAAGCAATGGCGCTATGAACGACCTTGCTGGTGACTTCCGCGGTGCTGTCCGTGGCCAGAACACTGCGATGCAAATGCGAGCCATACGTGGCATAGCTTTGAGCGAGGGCAACCATGAAGTCACGGACGGACTCATAGCCAAAACTGCGGCAGGTCCGCACGATGGTGGGCATTGACACCCCTGCCCGCTTGGCCAACTCCTCGACGGTCGTCACCGCAGCCGTCTGCGGATCGGACAGGATTAGACGCGCGACCAGCCCCTGGGAGGGAGACAAACTGGGCAAGCGTTCCTGCAGTTCCTGTAATAGATTGGTCGCGCTCATGGGCGTGGATCTTACTCCAGCTTCTGAATATTGGCCGACTCGATAAGATCGTGATATTTAACCTGCTCACTGCCGATAAGCTTGCGAAAATCCTCCGGCGACCCCGTCACGGTCACCGCGCCAAGCTTGGCCATGGCGTCCCGCACGGCATCCGTCTTCAACGCCTTGTTCATCTCGGTATTGATCTTGTCGACGATGTCGCGTGGCGTGCCCTTCGGCACCACGATGCCGCCCCAGGACACGCTCTCATAGCCTTTAATACCAGACGCATCAAAGGTGGGCAGATTCGGATAGAGCGGCACCGGCTTCAGCGACGTGATGGCCAAAGCCTTGAGCTTGCCACTATCTACCAAAGGCATCACCACGGATGAATTATTGATGCTGTATTCGATCCGACCACCTATCAAATCCTGCAAGGTTTGGGGGTCGCCCTGATACGGAACGAACTGGACGTCCAGTTTCGCCATACTGCGCAGCAGCTCGCCGGCGATGTGCCCGCTGGTGCCTATGCCTGACGCGCCGTAGGAGAATTTTCCTGGGTTCTTTTTTATCCGCTCGAACAGATCTTCTGCCGTTTTCGCCGGATCGTTGGCGTTGACGGCCAGGACGTTATACAGATTGAACATCTGACCGACGGGCTCGAAGTCCTTGTCAGGGTCGTAGGACAGATGCTTGAACAGCGAAGGGTTCACGCTAAGCGTGTTGACGTTCGCGTAGCCCAGCGTATAGCCGTCCGGTTGCTGACGCTTGATCAAACCCATGGCGATGGCGCCGCCGGCGCCTGGGCGGTTTTCAATCACGAACGAGGCATTCAGGGCCTTGGCCATTTGATTGAAGACGATCCGGGTCAGCACATCCGCGGAGCCGCCCGCCGCTGAATTCACGACGACCGTGACTGGCTTGTTGGGCCATGATGCTGCGGTGTCGGCGGCGTAAACGGGAGTCGCCAGCAGGCTGAGGATGGTGATGGCGGGCAGCAGGAATTTCGTCATGATGGATTCCACTTTCGTGCGCGAGTTTTGTAGGTCACGGGGGACCATCCAGGGATGCCCTGCAAGCAATGCGGCTGCATAGCCCATGAATGGAATGGTAATAACCTTACATTTCAGCCAAATCTGCCGCGCGAAAAAGCAAAATTCTCATTGAATATCGCGGAATCCGCTTGTCATGTGGCGGCATGGTTGTAATATTATTACCACCCACGGTAGTTTTTCATGCCCGTACATTCCCTAGGTCATGCCTCTTCCCCGATGCCTGCCTCTATCAGCTAAGCCCAACACCATGACCACCACGTTCCCGTCATCGCCGCGCAACGCTATCACCCTGACCCAATACGACTGTCCGCCCGCCGACGTCCCGACACCATCCCTGGTGGTCTACGAAGCCGCACTGCTGCACAACCTTCAAATGACGGCTGAGCGCTGCGGCGGTATTGGCAGGCTGATGCCGCATATCAAGACCCATCGTGCGAGCTGGGTCGTCGCCCGGATGATCGAAAAAGGCGTCTCGGGTTTCAAGGTGGCTACGGTCACCGAAGCTCGGATGGTTTTAGAAGCTGGCGCCGCCCGGGTGTTATGGGCTTACCCGACGGTGAATGCGCATCACCTCGCCAGCTTTCTAGCCTTGGCCCGGCAATATCCGCAGGCCACGCTCGGTGCCCTGATCGATTCGCCGCAAGGCCTGGAGGCGTGGAAGCAGGCTGCGGAAGCCGGGGGTTGGCCGTCCAACCTGAGCCTGCACGTGGATCTGGATCCGGGCATGGGCCGCACCGGGGCGCCCATTAATACCGACGCGCTGACGTTGGCGTTGGGTGCGTCGAAACTGGGCCGATTCGGCGGATGGCATGTCTATGACGGCCATATCAACGACCGGGATATCGAACTACGCCGAGGCCGCGTGGCCGAGGTAGCCGCCCGGGTGCGCCAAGTGGTGGAACAAGGCCGCGACGCGCATGGACTTTCAGCCGAGTTGATCGCCGGGGCGAGTTATAGCTTCGACCTGTGGCCCGCTGACCTGGCCACTTATGTTGCGCCGGGCAGTTGGGCGTATTCAAGCGACCAGCACGATATCGATCTGGCGCATCTGGAGTGGAAACCCGCGGCTTTCGTGCTTGCCACGGTCATTTCTCGGCATGGCGCGCGGGTCACCCTGGACGCCGGTGCGAAAGCCATCTCTCCGGACAAGCCCATGGCGGATCGCTTTCGTTGGGACAGCCCCATCGTGATGATGAACGAGGAGCACGTCGTGGTGAATAGCGACAGCCTGAATGTTGGAGACCGGGTGATGCTGCTGCCGCGGCATGCGTGTACGACGGCTTATCTGTATGACCAGGCTCTCGTTAAAACCGAGAATGGGGATTGGGAAACGCGTACGCAATTGGGTAGCAAACGCTAAAGCGGGAGGTCGCAGATGTTCGATTTGGTCTTCAAGGGCGGGACGGTTATCGACGGCACCGGCGCGCCGCGTCGTGAGGCGGATGTCGGCATCGTCGACCGGCATATCGCGGCAGTGGGTAATTTGTCGGATGAACCAGCACATCGAATCGTCGATGCCACGGGCTTGATTGTGGCGCCCGGGTTCATCGACGCTCACGCGCACGATGACTGCCTGCTCCTGTCCAGCCCGGACATGACACCCAAGCTCTCGCAGGGCGTTACTACCGTGGTAGCGGGCAATTGCGGGATGTCCCTTGCGCCCATGCCGCGCCCTGTTCCCCAACCCGTCACGCCACCGCTTGATCTGTTGAACCGAGGCGGCGAGGCGTTTCGCTTTGCCACGTTCGCGGCGTATCTCGAAGAGCTAAGGCAGCGGCCTCCCGCGATCAACTTTGCCATGCTGGTTGGGCATACCACCCTGCGTGTGGCGACGATGCAGGATTTGGGAGCGACGGCATCGGATGCTGAGATCGGACAAATGCGGACGTTGGCGGCGGAGGCGCTGGAAGCAGGCGCCATCGGCATATCGACAGGACTGGCGTACGTCACGGCGATGCCGGCCACTACCGATGAAGTCGTCCGCGTCTGCGCGGATTTGAATGCCTTTGGCGGGGTCTATTGCACGCATATGCGCGACGAGTCATCGGGGATCATGGATGCCTTGACCGAGACCTTCGACATTGGCCGGCAGCTGAATGTGCCGGTGGTGATTTCGCACCATAAGCTGAGCGGCGCCGAGAACTTCGGCCGTTCGCGCGAGACCTTGCCATATATCGAGGATGCTGCCCGGAAACAGCCGGTGTGCCTGGATTGCTATCCCTACGATGCCGGGTCGACGGTATTGGAAGTCTGGCGAGTGCGCCGCTGCGACCGAGTCATCATCACCTGGTCTACCCCGCATCCGGAAATGGCCGGCCGCACGCTTAACGACATTGCCGAGTCATTTGGCGTCGACCGGGAAGAAGCCGCGGCGCGTTTGATGCCTGGTGGCGCGATTTACTTTTCCATGGATGCGCAGGACGTCGACCGTATTTTGGCCTATCCGCCCACGATGATAGGGTCTGACGGTTTGCCGCATGACAGCCAGCCTCACCCCCGCCTATGGGGTGCCTTCCCGCGGGTTCTTGGCCACTATGCGCGACACCGTGCCCTCTTCTCTTTAGAGACGGCGGTCCACAAGATGACGGGCTTGCCGGCCGCCAATTTCGGCTTCAAGGGCCGCGGGATTATCGCTCCCGGCGCCTGCGCCGATATCACCACCTTTGATGCACTCACCGTTGATGCGGGGTTTGGGTATGGAGAGCGGGTACGACCGGCGCGCGGTATCGTTCACGTGGCGGTGAACGGGGCGATTGCGTGGGAGAACGGCGCTGCTGCGGGAGGCAATCGCGGGGAGTTGGTTAAGCGCAGTGCTATGGCATAAGGAATGCGAGCGTAAAAATTCGGAGTTTGACCCGAGGGGCGAATAGCCTTGGAATCTGGCATCATTCGAGGGCCAGCCATTCTGATTACCAGCCCATGCAGCCCATATTTCTGGACGGACTCATTCTTCGAGCTTTTGAAGATAGCGATGCGGAAGAGTACGCACAGGCCGCCCGCGAGTCTGCGGATACGGTTGGCCGATGGATGACATGGTGCACGCCGTCGTTCTCGGAGCAAAATGCGCTCGACTGGTTCAAGCAATGCCGTGACAGCCTCTCAGTGGAACTGGGGTATGAATACGGCATCTTCGCAGCTGACTCCGGCCGGTTTCTCGGTGGTGCGGGCCTGAACTCGATCGACCACCAGCACTTGTTTTGCAACCTTGGCTACTGGGTAAGATCCTCTGAACAACGACGCCGGATCGCGTCCCGCGCTGTGCAGGCGCTGGTGCCCTACGCCTTCAATACGCTGGGCCTGCATCGGATCGAGATCGTGGTTGCGACCGGAAACGAGGCTAGCGAGGCCGTGGCTCGCGGTTACGGCGCGCACTTTGAGTGCGTCGCTCGCAATCGGCTGCAAATACATGGCGCGCCGGTGTCGGCGAAAATCTTCTCGATAGTCCCATAGACAGACTGCTGCCTGCAGATGGCTGGTCTGTAAGCTCCACCACGCCTACTTTGCAGTATGAACAACTTTCGATCTCACTCGTGACTTCGCAGCAACCTGCCGCAAGCCGCCACCAAATCATCGAAGTGATGGAGAAGGATGTCGGGCGAGAGTTCGGCTACGGGGGTCTCGCTGTAGCCGAAGTCGACCAAAATCAAAGGAATCCCGGCCGCTCTGGCCGTACCAGCATCGGTGTCCGCATCGCCCACCATCACGGTGCGCATAAGATCCCCTTCCACTGCCTGCACCGCTTCGATGAGATGGGCGGGATCCGGTTTGGCGGCGGTAACGGCATCCATGCCCATTACCCCATCAAAAAAACGCATCATATCCAGCTTGTCCAACAGGCTGCGGGACAGCTCAGTCGGTTTATTGGTGCAGACCACCAGTTTCGCGCCCGCGGTCTTCAAAACTTCGAGAGCATCAATGACGCCGGGGAACGGCCGGGTTTCATCGGCGATATGGCTGCCGTAGTACTCGATGAAATATCCAAAAAGAGCAGCCGCCTTCGCTGCCGGATTCAGTTCGCCAGCGGCTTCCAGACCGAACTGCAATAGCGCCCGAGCCCCGCGACTGATAAGCGGACGCCCATCGTCGTAGGTAATGGGCCTGAAGTCTTCCGTCGCGAGTGCCGCGTTTACAGCGGCTATGAGGTCAGGCGCCGACTCTACAAGCGTCCCATCAAGGTCAAAGGCAATTGTGGCTCCGCGGAATATGTTGTGGTCGGTCAATTGACATTTCTCCGGACGTCGATGGACGGCGTTAGGCGGCCCTGGGCGATGAAAACCATGCTTTGATTCCGCAGTTCGCCCATCGCCCCCGCTGCCGTCGTCTTCCGTCACTCGTGTTATGTTTTCCAGCGATAAGAATGTACCGTCCGAAACGTAACGGGAGCCTGCATGGCGAATCGATCTTACTTGTATAGCCTCGACAACCGGCCAGCTTCGTATGCTGACCGTCCAGAGACGATCAGTGGCTTGTCTGAATGGCCATATGACGTGCCTTTCATATACCGGTTGTTGATGTCGGCCGATCCACAGCGTTGCGCGTCGCTGATTTCGGACGGCCTGGACGGATCGCCTGTGCCCTTGCATGCCATCAGCGCGCCATTCGATGCCGGGTTCGAGCGGGTGAGCCGCTTCGCCGCCATCGTGAAGGCGTTGATTGTCTTGCCTGCACCGGGTGCCGCTACCGCGCCGCTACAGGAAAACGACCAGCCGACAATCGCGCGCCGGCTGAGACAGTGGCTGGGGCTGGCTCCCGCGCCTGCCCCAGCCGCCGAGGCCCCTGTAGTCGACGTGACGACGAAGTCGACAGGCATCGAACACCTGCGGGAACAGCTCGATGAAACCATCGCATTCCTGGACGCGAATCGTGATAGCTACCTGTTGCTCGAAACAATAGAGCTCGACGTTATGTCGGAAAGCGATCCGGACGCACTACGAGTACTGGTCGACGCCGAAATCGACCGCTGCCGGCATGTGGGCGCCGCTTTCGATGCATTGCCGATGGACATTACCGAGGCTGCGAAGGTGCTGCGGCAAGCTGCCGCCGGATCCGCGTCCGCCCCCCTCGATGCATTCAACGGCTTGCGCTTCGACGATGCGTTCGACAACACGCGCACTGACGAAACGGAACATCCGCTGGGTCTCTATTGGACCGACGTGCTGTACTTCGCGCCGTCCGACCGGGAGGAGTTCGAGGAACGGAACTGACTGCGCCTAAAATCGCACCAGCCCGGCTGCAAATGCCAAGCCTCATTCAACCCCAAGGACGACGCCAGACCATGACCGACCGTATTTTTGCCCTGCTGGGCGCGCTGAACATGTTCATTGCCGTGGGTACGGGCGCCTTTGGCGCACACGGCTTGAAGGAAAGGCTCAGCGCCGAGATGTTGGCGGTCTGGCAGACGGCGGTCACCTACCAGATGGCGCACGCCCTGGGCCTGCTGGCCATCGCCGCGCTGGCGCCCCGCTTCAACTCGCCACTGTTCGCCACCGCCGGCTGGCTGATGTTCGCCGGCATCGTGCTGTTCAGCGGCAGTCTTTATGTACTGGCACTGACGAATGTGCGCTGGCTGGGCGCCATCACGCCCATCGGCGGACTAGGCTTCCTGGCAGGCTGGCTGCTGGTAGCCCTCGCCGTATGGCGCGGGCCCACGGTCTAACGGTACAACGGCCTAACGGCCTAACTGCCTGACCGTCCAATCAAGCGGGCATTAAGAAGCCCGCCCCCCCGCCACCGCCGCCCGCCCCGCGCCGGTCACCACATAAAGCCGCACACTCAACACCACCGACACAGCCAGGAAGGCGCCGATAAGCGCGACCACGCCGCCCCACCCCGCCCATTCCCAGCATTTACCACCGACCGATCCCAGCACGCTGGAACCCAGGTAATACGCCAGCAGATAAAGCGACGCAGCCTGCGCCTTATAGCCGCGCGCCAGCTGACCCACCCAGCCACTCGCCACGGAATGCGACGCGAAGAAGCCGAAAGTCATCACCACCACACCCGCCACCATCACGACCAGATTGACCGCAAGCGTCAGCAGCAGCCCCACTAGCATGGTCCCCACGCCCATACAGAGCATGGTGCCGCGGCCATAACGGTCCGCCAGCCGGCCAAACAAGGCCGACGCGAAAATGCCCACGAGGTACACGGTGAAGATCGCGCTGATCAGCGTCTGGCTCAGCAAATACGGCGGCGCCATCAGACGGAAGCCGGCATAGTTGTAGACGGTGACGAAGCCGCCCATCAGCAGAAACGCCAGCGCGAACAGCGACAACAGATTCGGATCGGCAAGATGCGTGGCAAAACCCTGCCGTGCCGCTGCCCAGCCACCACCCTTCTGCGGCTTGAAGTGCCGGGAGGCCGGTAGCGCCAGCACGAACAACACGGCCGCCAACACCCCCACCACGCCGACCACCACCAGCGCCACGCGCCAGTCGCTATGGTCGGCCACCAGCCCGGTAATCACCCGTCCCATCATGCCGCCAAAAGCGCTGCCGCCGATGTACAGGCCCATCGCGAACCCAAGGTCAGTGGACGAGACCTCTTCCGCCAGATACGCCATGGCCACGGCAGGCACGCCGCCCAGCACCAGACCCTGCAAGGCCCGCACGGCCAACAAGGCATGCCAGTCCGGCGTCGCGGCAACGGCCAGGGTCAAGACGCCGGACGCGAACAGCGACGCCGCCATCACCGACTTGCGCGGCAAACGGCTGGACCAGAAACCCACCAGGAAGATGGCCAGGGCCAGCAGGCCCGTGGTCAGCGACAGGGACAAGCTGCTCTGCGCCGGCGACACCTGGAAATGCTCAGCGAACAGCGGCAGCAGCGGCTGCACACAGTACATCAAGGAAAAGGTGGAAAAGCCGGCGGCGAAAAGCGCCCAGTTGGCGCGCCGGAAAGCCGCGGTGCCACGCTGAAGATAAGGCGCTGGCTCGGAAGACTCGGCGGCCGAAGATGCCGTCGCGGACCGGGGGGAATCCGCGTTGTGGGACGTGCTGCTCATGTTTGATGGATCAAAGAATTTAACGATACAGGCGTGAAAGTAATCTTCCGCCGTCCATCTGTCCAATATATGAAAGTGGTTCCGTCCATACATATGAAATATGATTTGGAAAAATCATCCAACCGCCGTCCCACCATGGAACTCCGCCACCTTCGCTATTTCGTCGCCGTCGCGGAAGAAATGCACTTCACGCGCGCCGCCGCGCGCCTGGGCATCGGGCAACCGCCCCTCAGCCAGCAGATCCAGCAACTGGAAAAGGAATTGGACGCCGTCCTGTTCCTGCGTTTGCCGCGCGGCATCCAGCTGACGGAAGCGGGCCAGCAATTCCTGGAGGACGCCCGCGGCATCCTGGCCGCTACCGCCCGCGCCGCCGAGCGCGCCCGCCAACTGGGCCAGGGCGATAGCGGCAACGTCAGCATCGGCTTCACGGCCTCCTCGGTGTTTCATCCGGCGCTGGCCCGCGCCCTGCGCGCCTATCGCGACCGCTATCCGCAGGTTCATGTGGAGCTGCGCGAAGGCAATACGGGATCCTTGCTGGAATGGCTGCGCGCCGGCGAAGTGGACGTCGCCTTTCTGCGCCAGCCCTTCAGCCTGGGCGAGGACTTTCTTACCGATCGAGTGGTCGACGAACCCATGCTGGTGGCCATGCCGACCAGCCATCCCCTGTCCCGCAGCCGCAGCCTGACCCTGGCCGCGCTGCACGACGAGGATTTCGTGCTGTATCCCCGGCCCATCGGTTCCGGCTTGTACGACACCATCCTGGCCGCCTGCCAGCAGGCGGGATTCGTGCCGCGTATCGCCCAGGAAGCACCGCAGATGGCGTCGGTGATCAGCCTGGTCGCCGCGGGTTTCGGCATTTCCCTGGTCCCCGCCAGCATGCGCCACGTGAACACCGAAGGCGTCCGCTTCCTGCCTCTGCGTGGGCCGGCGCCGCGCGCCCTGCTGGATCTTGCCTACCGCCGGCACTCACCGTCGCAGGCGGCGAGCAATGCGGTGACGGTGATGCGCCAGGCAGCCTCTGCGAAAACGCCGCCTATGACGAACAAGGCGACCAAGGCGAGCAAAGCGAACAAGGACTAGACCTCCTCGTCCTCGAAGACTGCCCCAGGCTCCTCCTGCAGCACCTTCTTCAACGCCGCCAGGAACCGCTTCGCCATCAAAGGCAAAGGCTGCAACTCCGAATAGGTAGCCCAAATCCCAATATGCGCCGAAGGAACGATGGGACGCACGGCCAGCCCCGTCCGCGTCTGCGGTCCCACGCACCAGCTTTCCACCAGCGCCGGTCCCAACCCTTGTTGCACGAAAGCCAACGCGGTCACGGGCGAATGCACCTCCAGCGGCGCGGGCGGCCGATTCGGCGTATATCCCAGAAAAGCGTTCAAGACGCGTCCCAAAGGTGCGTCCGGCGGATACCCTATCCACGTCCCGGCGGTGAAATCCGCCGGAGCGACGGCCTTACAGGCGGCCAGGGGATGGTCGCGAGGCATGATGCACACCACCTCGCTGCGCCCCAGCTCCACCGACACCAGATTCGGATGGACCGGTGGCCGCATGGACACCGCGATATCGGCCTGCCCGCTAAGAAAGTGGCCCGCCAGCTCGTCATAGGTCGAACTGCGATAGTCCACCCTCACCTGACCACGGCCCTGCCGCAACACGGCCAGCGCCTGCGGCACCATGCGCTGGCCGAAGCTGGCGCTGGAGATCACCCGCAGCGCGCCGGCGCCGGCCGTCGCCAGATTGGCCGCCAACTCATTGACGCGCTGGATTCCGCCATACACCTGCTCAACCTCCGCGAACAGGCGGCGCGCCTCGGCCGTGGGTGTCAGGCGGCTGCGGCCGCGCTCGAACAGGGGAAAACGCAAGCGGCTCTCGGTCAAGGCCAGCACCCGGCTGATGGCGGGCTGGGACACGTGCAGCATGCGCCCCGCCCCGCTGATCGACCCCGCCAGCATGATGGCGCGAAACACCTCGATCTGGCGCAGGTTCAAGGGCGGCCGCGTACCGGCGCCGGTGTCGGCCAGCTCGGCATCCAGGTCCTCTTCCCTCGGCTCACCGGCAGCGTCATGCATGGGCCGCTTCCCCCTCTTTATGTCCGTTTCACGATAACGGCGGATTATAGGTTTTCCATATTTTTTGATAGGTGCCCTGACCGGGCCCGGTGCTAGTCTGCGAGCCTGTCTCCAACAAACGTCACGCGCGGCACCGCCGCGACGTGACGGCACCTTCACCCGCAGAAACCCAGGGGAAACCTTCATGCCGCAACCGTTCTTCCGTCTGTCGACCGCCGCCCGCCTGCTGGGCGCCTCCCTGATGCTGGCGTGTGCCACCGGCGCCGCGCAAGCCGCCGGGGCCGCCACCTGGCCCGACCACCCCGTGATCTTCGTGGTGCCGTCCGCCGCCGGTGGCTCGCCCGACGTGCTGTCGCGCCTGGTGACGACGCAACTGGCCAAGCAGGTGAACGGATCGGTCATCATCGAAAACCGCCCCGGCGCCGCCGGCAACATCGGCATCAACCTGATCAAGCGCGCGGCGCCGGACGGCTACACCATCGGCTACGGCAACATCAACACCCTGGCGGTGAACCGCTCGCTGTTCAAGTCGCTGCCCTATGACGTGGACAAGGACCTGACGCCGATCGCGCACATGTTCGACCTGTACAACGTGCTGATCGTCCCGGCCAACTCGCCGGCCCACACCGTGCAGGAGCTGATCGACCTGGCCCACAAGCAACCGGGCCGCCTGTCCTACGGCGCGCCGGGTGTGGGCACCACCGGCCACATGGGCGGCGAACTGTTCAAAAGCATGGCCAAACTCGACGTCATGTTCATTCCGTACAACGGCGGCCCCGCCGCCATCCAGGATCTGCTGGGCGGCCGCATCGACTATCTGTTCGCCAATTCGTCGGAAGCCGGCCCGCTGGTCAAGAGCGGCAAGGTGCGCGCCCTGGGCGTCAGCAGCCTGAAGCGCCTGGCCCTGTTCCCGGAAGTGCCGACCCTGGACGAGTCCGGCCTGAAGGGCTACGAAACCGTGGCCTGGGGCGGCGTGGTGGCGCCGGCCAATACGCCCGCCGACGTCGTCGCCAAGATCAATGCCGAGGTCGATACCGCCCTGAAATCCAAGGAGGTGCTGGAAGGCCTGGCCACCTTGGGCGCCGTCCCCGCCGGCGGCAGCGCCGCGGAGTTCAAGCAGCTGATCGATAGCGAAACCAGGAAGTGGCACGACATCATCGAGTCGGCCCACATCGAGAAGCTGGACTAAGCTAAGCCTTCAGGCCAACGCGCCGCCCGGCCCGCCGGGCCACCGACACTTACGGGAATTCCTGAACGCCATGCAGCAAGCCGATCTGATTCTCACCAACGCGACCATCGTCGACGGCAGCGGCGCTGACCGCTATGTCGCCGACATCGCCATTGCCGGCGAGCGTATCGCCGCCATCGGCAGCTTCCCCGATGCCACGGCGCCGCGCCTGGACGTGTCGGGCCTGGTCGTGGCCCCGGGTTTCATCGACTCCCACACCCACGACGACGGCTACCTGCTGGCGCACCCGGACATGACACCCAAGGTGTCGCAAGGCATCACCACCGTCGTCACGGGCAATTGCGGCGTCAGCCTGGCGCCCCTGGATCCGTCCATCGCCGACCGCATCCCGCAGCCCCTGGACCTGCTGGGCCCGCCCGAGCTGTTCCGTTTCAGCCGATTCGCCGACTGGATCGCCGAACTGCGCGCGACCCCCGCCGCCGTCAACGTCATTCCCCTGGTCGGCCACACCACGCTGCGCGTGGCAACCATGGACGATACCCAGCGTCCCGCCACCGAGCCGGAAATCGCCGCCATGCAGGTCATGATGGAAGAAGCCCTGCAGGCCGGCGCCTTCGGCATGTCCACCGGCACGTTCTATCCGCCGGCGGCGCATGCGCCCACCGCGGAAATCATGGCGGTCGGGGCGCCGATGCGCACGCACGGCGGCCTGTATGCCACCCACCTGCGCGACGAGACCGACCAGATCGTGCCCGCCATGCAGGAAGCCCTGGACATCGGCCGCGAGCTGGACTGCCTGGTGGTGTTGTCGCATCACAAGCTGGCCGGCCAGGCCAATCACGGCCGCTCCGCGGAAACGCTGGCGCTGATAGACCGCGCGGCGACGCTGCAGCCGGTCTGCCTGGATTGCCACCCCTACCCGGCCACGTCCACCATGCTGCGCCTGGACCGCGTCCGTATCGCCCGCCGCACCATGATCACGTGGTCCAAGGGCTATCCGGAAGCCAAGGGCCGCGATTTCGCCGACCTGATGGCCGAACTGGGCCTGGATGAGCAGGCGCTGCTGGAAAAGCTGACCCCCGCCGGCGCCATCTATTTCCTGATGGACGAGAAAGACGTTCGCCGCATCATGGCCCACCCATCCGCGATGGTCGGTTCGGACGGCCTGCCTTTCGACCCCCATCCGCACCCCCGCCAATGGGGCACCTTCACCAACGTCTTGCGCACCCTGGTGCGCGAGCAGTCGGTCCTGACCCTGGAAGAAGCGGTCCACAAGATGACCGGCCTGGCCGCCCGCAACTACGGCGTGGCCGAGCGGGGGCTGCTGCAGCCGGGCTATTATGCGGATCTGGTCCTGTTCGATCCCGAACAGGTCGGCGACCGCGCCACCTTCGACGTGCCGGTGCAGGCCAGCCAAGGCATACAGGGCGTGTGGGTCAATGGCCAGCGCGTCTGGGCCGATGGCGCGGCGGGCACCGCCCGGCCGGGCCAGGTGCTGGTGCCCACGCGGCGCGCTTCGGCCACGGCCGCGGCAAGCGCGGCCTGAGCAAGCCGGCGGAGGCTGCGCCAGCCCTCCGCCCGCCGCCGACCCAAGGACTCTGTATAGATAGATCGGAGTATTTTTTGACAAACCCTTCATCCGGCCTCTACCTGGGCATCCTCGGCGGCATGGGCCCCATGGCCGGCGCCGCTTTTGCCGAACGGCTGGTGGCCCTGACCCCGGCCGCGCGCGACCAGGACCATATTCCCGTCCTGCTGCTGAATGATCCGCGCGTGCCCGACCGCACGGCCGCCAAGCTGGCCGGCGGTGAGGATCCGCTGCCCGCCATGACGCGCGGCATCAAGCTGTTGACCAACGCCGGCGCCCGCCTGATCGCCATCCCCTGCAACACCGCCCACCTCTGGTACGACGAACTCGTCGCCGCCTCGTCGGTGCCGGTGTTGCACATTATCGAATCGGTGGTGGAAGACCTGCGCCGCCGCGGCATCCAGGGCGGTCCCATCGGTTTGATGGGCACCGAAGGCACGCTGCGCATGGGCTTGTACCAGCGCCATCTGGAGCGCCATGGCTATGAGTGCGTGGTGCCCACAGAAGAGGAGATGACGACGTACTGCACGCCGTCCATCGTGGCCGTCAAGGCCAACCGCCTGGCCGAGTCCTTCGAGCCGGCGGCCGCCTGCATCCGCGCCCTTGCCGCGCGCGGCGCGGTGGCCGTGGCCCTGGGCTGCACGGAATTGCCGCTGGCCATTCCGCATGACCGCCGTGGTGAATTCAGCGTGCCGCTGACCGACTCCATCGATGCGCTGGCGCTGGCCGTGATTCAGCGCTATCAGGAAGACAGCGGCACGACGCGCCAGGCCGCCTAGGCACGCGGAACCCTCCTGGGACATGGGGCACTTAGCAGCATCTTTGCTTAGGCCCCTTGATCCGAGGAGAATTTCGCATGTGTCCGACCCTGGAACCCGCACTTCGCACGCCGGAATCCGCGAGCCTGGGTGCTTGCTGGCCTGGCACTGAAGGCCTGGATAACGCCGCGGTGCAGTCGCCGGAGCACGGCCGGCAGCCCATCAGAGCCGGCGTCCGATCACACAGGCGACGGGCGACCGTGCGCCCCGTCACTGCAAGTACATCGCGGTCATCGAGCCCGGTGTCTTTCCTGCCGGCGCCTGTTGCAAAGCGACTCAAGCGCGCTGTGGCAGTGGCGCTCCCGCCAAACGAAACGCACCTTAGCGTGCTGACCAGCCTGACCGCAGCGTTCCAGAAGAAGTCCCGCTACGAACATGTTCTGACCCTGTTCCAACATGCCTTGTACTTCCGCCCAGGCACGGTGGAATACGAGCCCCCGCCCCTGTTTGGCGCCGGCAGCGAACCCGTCGTACTGGCGGCCAACAAGGATCATGTCTTCATCGTCAAGCCTGTCGAAACAAGCCATGGCCCGGGCGCTTACACGGACATGCGTTGCATCGTCATCCGCTATCCGGCCAAGCCGATGGACCTGCTGCCGCAGGGGCTGCGCCGCCGCCAGAACGCTGCAAACGCCTCAAGCGCTGCAAATGCCGCAAATGCCGTAAACACCGCAAATACCTCGTCCGAGCTCCTCGCCGCCCTGCCCGCCTCGAATCCCGCCCTCTCGTCCGACCACGCCCAAAACACGCTGGACCTGTTCCAATTCGGCGACGATCCCGCCCGCCGCGTCGCGATGCTGCGGCGCCTGGCGGGATTCTCATTGACGTTTGATCCACCTTACACGACAACAGCCGCTGACCCGCGTGATGCCATCGACATGTCCTACGGCCAAGACTGCATGATGGACTTCAAGGAACGGAATTATCCGACCCACGAGCGTCTCGGCAACGTGGCCTTTCTGCGCCAGGACGGCAGCGGGTCGAGACTGCTCCAGGCAATCGAAAGTCGCGACTGCGACGTGATCGCGTTCCCGCTCGCGGATGGAAACTGGATGATGACCCCGCACGGCAGCAAGGGCATCGCGGGCGCCTTGTCCGACCGTACGCTCTCCTTGCGCCTGTGCGCCATGATGGTGACCGCCAGGGGAATGGGCCGCCGCAGCGCCGAGAACCATATGGACAACTGGACGGCGCGCGTGAATGGCCGGTCCAGGTGGGATGACGTCCCGGATAATGAAGGCGTCATCGATATGCTCAGGGCAGCAGGCTACCAGATCCGTCGCTTCGACATGTCCAGAAGGAGCAGCGGCGAGGCCTATCGGAAGTTGTTGAAGCACATCCGCGAGTACGGCCCGGCCATCATCATGCGCAGCGAACAGACCCTGGGCATCAACGCCGCCCGCATGTGCCATATCGTCGACGCCGGATCGGATCCGGCGGGCAACAGCATCGTCATTCGCGAGCCGCTCACCGGCGAACAGCTGGAAATCACCAACCACCTGGAGTTCTGGCGCGGCGACTACGGCAGCGCGACGATCACGCCGCTCAACTTTCCCGGCAGATGGGAGCGCTGGCTGCCTTTCCAGGAGACAGGCCCCAACCCGTTCAAAGGGGTGACCGCGATTTCCGTAGAACCCGCCGCGGCGCGCAAAGGCGGCCATCGCCGCCCTTGACGTTCACCCCCCCAAATAAGCCTTCCGCACATCCTCATTGACCAACAGATTGGCCCCGGTGTCGTGCAGCACCACCCTGCCGTTCTCAAGCACGTAGCCCCGGTCGGCCACCTGCAAAGCCTTGTTGGCGTTCTGTTCGACCAGGAATACCGTCACCCCCTGGTCGCGGATGGTCCGGATGATGTCGAAGATCTGCGCGATGATCAGCGGCGCCAGGCCCAGGGTCGGCTCGTCCAGCAGCAACAGGCTGGGCTGCGTCATCAGGGCGCGGCCGATGGCCAGCATCTGCTGCTCACCGCCCGACATCGTGCCCGCCCGCTGCTTGGCCCGCTCCTTCAGGCGCGGGAACAGCTCAAAGACATGCGACAGGCCCTGCTGCATCTGCACCTTGTTGGCGAAGAAGCCACCCATCATCAGGTTCTCCTCCACCGTCAGGTCCTTGAACACGCGCCGTCCCTCGGGCGACACGGCGATGCCGCTGCGCATGATCTGGTGCGTGTCGGCGCGCGTGATGTCACGCCCTTCGAAGGTGATGGTGCCGCTGCGCGCTTGCGGGGTGCCGCAGATCGTCATCAACAGCGTGGTCTTGCCCGCGCCGTTGCAACCGATCAACGTGACGATTTCCCCTTTGTTGACCTCGACGGACACCCCATGCAGCGCCTGGATGGCGCCGTAGTAGGTATGCACGTTGTCCAGCTTGAGCATGCTGTGGTGTTTGTCCGGATGCTGCATCATTCTTCTCCCAGATACGCTTTGATGACGCGCTCATCGCTGCGCACCTGCTGCGGGGTCCCCGTGATGATGGGTTTGCCATGCTCCATCACCAGAATGCGATCGGAGATGCCCATGATCAGGCTCATGTCGTGCTCGATCAGCAACACGGCCACGCCGAACTCACGGCGCAAACGGTCGATCAAGCGTTGCAGGTCCTGCTTCTCCTGGGGATTCAGCCCCGCCGCCGGCTCGTCCAGCATCAACAGCCGCGGCTTGGTGATCATGCAACGCGCGATCTCCAGCCGCCGCTGGTGGCCGTAGGCCAGATTGCCCGCCTCCCGGTTGGCGTACTCCCGCAGCCCCATGAAATCCAGCCATTCGGCCGCGCGCTTCAAGGCATCGGCTTCGGCCTGGCGGTAGCCCTTGAGCTTCAGCAGGCCCGGCAACAGTCGCGTCTCGACCTGCGTATGCTGGGCCACCAGCAGGTTTTCCAGCACGGTCAGATGCTTGAACAGACGCACGTTCTGAAAGGTACGCACCAGGCCATGCTGGGCCACCTTATGGCTGGGCAGGCCGACGATGGACGCGCCGTCCATCTCGATACTGCCCTCACTGGGGCGATAGAAACCGCCTACGCAATTGAACACCGTGGTCTTGCCGGCGCCATTCGGGCCGATGATGGCGAAGACCTCATCACGCATGACGTCGAACGCCACATGGTCGACGGCCAGCAGGCCGCCGAAGCGCATGCACAGGCCGGATACTCTAAGCAAAGCCTCGCTCATTTGTTGTCCAACTCCACGTGAGGACGTTGCATGGGCAGCAAACCTTGCGGCCGCCACATCATCATCAGCACCATGACCAGGCCGAACATCAGCATGCGGTACTCGGCGAATTCGCGCGCCAGCTCCGGCAGCACCGTCAGCAGGATGGCGGCGAGGATCACGCCCACCTGCGACCCCATGCCGCCCAGCACCACGATGGCCAGAATCAGCGCGGATTCGATGAAGGTAAAGGATTCCGGATTCACCAGCCCCTGCCGCGCGGCGAAGAAGGCCCCGCCGAAACCGGCGAACATCGCGCCCAGGGTGAAAGCCGACAGCTTGATCCGCGTGGGATTCAGGCCCAGCGAACGGCAGGCGATTTCATCCTCGCGGAGCGCTTCCCAGGCGCGCCCCACGGGCATGCGCTTGAGCCGCGTCGACACGAACAGCGTGATCAAGGCCAGCATCAGTGCCATCAGGTAGAGCCAGACGATCACATGCTGGTTTTGAAAGGTCAGACCCAGCATTTCATGGAAGGTCTGCCGGCCCTCGACGCTGGACGAGCGGGCCATCTCGATGCCGAATACCGACGGTTTGGGAATGCCGGAGATGCCATCCGGGCCGCCCGTCAGCCAGTTCAGGTTGATCAGCAGCAGGCGGATGATCTCGCCGAAACCCAGCGTGACGATGGCCAGGTAATCGCCGCGCAGGCGCAGCACCGGAAAGCCCAGCACGAAACCGAACAACGCCGACATGGCGCCCGCGAAGGGCAAGGCTTCCCAGAAGCCCCAGCCGCCCCAGTGGTACAGCAAGGCGTAGGTATACGCCCCGACCGCGTAGAACCCGACGAAACCCAGGTCGAGCAGGCCGGCGAAGCCCACCACGATGTTCAGGCCCAGGCCCAGCATGACGTAGATCAGCACCAGCGTGGCGATGTCCACCGAGCTGCGATCGCCGAAGAACGGCCACACTACCGCGATCACGACCAGCGCGATCGCCGCCCACTTGTGGCCGCTGGCAGGCGCCGCCGGCAACGTCGGCATGGCAGACTTCATGCGCTTGAACGGCAGGCCCAGCCAGGGCCGCAGCAGCTGGCCCACGAAGACCACGGCCATGGCAATGAGGACGTTGGTCCACTGCGGGTTCATCAGGGTGCGCGCGCCCTGGCGCACCAGCTGCAGGCCGAACACCGGCGTGACGATGACCGCGGTCATGATGGCCGCGATAAAGGCATTACGTATGTTTTGCGCCATCAGACTTTTTCCACTTCGGGTTTGCCCAACAGGCCGGTGGGGCGGAACAAGAGGATCAACACCAGCAGCAGGAAGGCGACGATGTCCTTGTATTGGGACGACAGATAGGCCGCGGCGAAGGTTTCCACCAGGCCCAGCAGCACGCCGCCCAGCATGGCGCCGGGGATGCTGCCGATGCCGCCCAGCACCGCGGCCGTGAAGGCCTTGATGCCGACGATGAAGCCGATGAAGGGATTGAGCTTGCCGATGGTCACGGCCACCAGCACTCCGCCCACGGCGGCCAGCATGGCGCCCAGCACGAAGGTGAAGGAAATCACCCGATTGGTGTCGATGCCCAGCAGATTGGCCATGTGCATGTCCTGCGAGCAGGCGCGGGACGCGCGGCCCAGGCGCGAATGGCGGATGTACAGCGACAGCGCGATCATCAGCACGACGGTGACGACGATGATCATCACGCGCGAATACGGAATGGTGACGCCGAAATCGCTGCCCATATGGAATTGCAGCGCGCCCGAAATGATGTTCGGCACGGCCATGTCACGCGCGCCCTGCCCCAGCGCCATCCAGTTCTGCAGGAAGATCGACATGCCGATGGCGGAGATCAACGCCACCAGGCGCGGGCTGCCGCGCAGGGGCCGGTAGGCGACACGCTCGACGGCGAACCCATAGGCGCCCGTCACGGCCATGGCGACGACGAGCATAGCGGCGACGACCAGGTAGACCGGCATGCCGCTTTGCGTGCCGATGGCCGTCAGCGTCACCAGCCCGACGTAGGCGCCGATCATGTAGATCTCGCCATGCGCGAAATTGATCATGCCGATGATGCCGTACACCATGGTGTAGCCGATGGCGATCAGGGCATAGATGGCGCCGAGCGACAGTCCGTTGAAGAACTGTTGGGTCAACTGCGGAAGAAGGTCAGACATTATTACGTATGCTCCAAATGGATCCGGCCCCGGAAGACGCCCCCGGAGCCGGAAACCTGGATTTACTTCGCTGGATACCCCATGACGGTGGGGACGATCGTCATTACAGCTGGGTCTTCTTGCCGTCCTTGTCCCACTTGTAGACCGCGAACTCGAAGTTCTTCAGGTCACCCTTGGCGTCGTATTCCACCTTGCCGATGCCGGTATTGAAGGTATGCGAGTGCAGGTATTGCGCGACCTTGACGGGGTCTTCGCCCACGGCTTCGATGCCGTCGGCGATCAGCTGCACCGCCGCATAGGCGGGCATCTGGAAGGCGCCGTCGGGATCGCGCTTCTTGTCGTGGAACGCCTTCACGATGCCTTCGTTGCCCGGCATCTTGGTGAAGTCCGCCGGCAGGGTCACCAGCAGACCGGCGATGGCCGGACCCGCGATGGCCACGAGGTCCTGGTTGGCGGTGCCTTCCGGACCCATGAACTGCACGTTCAGGCCCTGTTCGCGCGACTGGCGCAGCAGCAGGCCCAGTTCCGGGTGGTAGCCGCCGAAGTAGACGAAGTCCACGCCCTGCGACTTGAGCTTGGTGATGACGGCCGAGTAATCGCTGTCGCCGACGTTGATGCCTTCGAACAGCGCGACGTTGACGCCGTCCTTGACCAGGGTGTCCTTGACCTGGGTGGCGACGCCCGAGCCGTAGGTCTGCTTGTCATGCAGCACGGCGACTTTCTTCGGCTTGATGGTCTTGGCGATGTAGTTGGCCGCGTACGGGCCCTGTTGATCGTCCCGGCCGATGGTGCGGAAGAACATCTTGGGCTTGGTGGTGTCGGTGACCAGGGGCGAGGTGGCGCCCGGGGTGATCCCGACGATGCCTTCCTGTTCGTAGACGTTGACCGCCGGCACCGTGACGCCGGAGCAGGCATGCGCGACGGCGAACTTGGCGCCCGAATTCACCACCCGGTTGGCGGCCGGCACGGCCTGCTTGGGTTCGCAGCCATCGTCGATGAGGATGGGTTCGAGCTTCTTGCCCTTCACGCCGCCTTTGGCGTTGATGGTTTCGATGGCGGTAAGCGCGCCCGCCTGGATCTGGTCCCCGTACTGGGTATTCGGGCCCGTCATGGGCTGCGGAATGCCGATCTTGATCGTGTCGGCGGCGTGCGCGGCGCCTGCCAGCGTAAGGGCCCCCAGGGCGAGAGCCAGGGGGGTAACGCGTTTGAACAACTTCATGCGAGGATCTCCGCGAGGGTTGAGCGGCTCGGCACATAGCGTCGGATGGGAACGATCTTCCCCCGTCGCATCGCGCGTCACCGGCTTCTTGGGCAAAACTCTGGGCAAAACACGACTGGCAGCCATTCTGGAAGCAAGGAGTCAGGCTGTCACTGCGTGTATTCCCCAAGTCGAAATATGCATAAAGACATGGAACCGGGCTGGTACTGCTGTAACGGTAGCCGCGTTCCTCCGCTTTCGTCGGAAGTGAAGGGGCTACGCCCCTTCACCCCTTTTTTTAGGAGATTGAAGGGGGGAGCCCCCTTCACCCCCCAGCCCCCGGGGGATTGAAGGGGCGCAGCCCCTTGTCACCTCCCCCCGTGGCGGGGTGAAAGGGGCTACGCCCCTTCGATCTCTCCAGATAGCAAAAGGCCCGGGCTTCTGACCCGGGCCCTTCCTGCGAACGCGCCTGGCGCCTGCCTGATACACGCTCAGGGCGAAGCAGGAGTCCGGTTCGTGGCATTCGGACGCGCCAGGTTCCACATCAACGCCCGAAAAGGCGCCAGCATGCTGATATTCACCACCAGTTTGACGGCCACATCGCCCAGCATCCAGGTCACCCAGGGCGCCCCGGTGGCCGCGAAAGCGATGCTGAAGAACAACGCGGTGTCGAGCAAGGCGCCCAGCACACCCGAAACCAGCGGCGCGCGCCACCAGCGCTGGTCACGCAGGCGGTCGAACACCTGGATATCCAGCAATTGCGCGCAAATGTAAGCCACCCCGGACGCCAGCGCGATGCGGGGGGATGCCAGCCACACCGACACGGCCAGGGCGGCCGCGAAGCCCACCCAGGCCACCCGCCGCGCGGCCAGCGGACCGAAACGACGGTTCAGCACATCCGTCACCAGGAAGGCCAGCGGATAGGACAGCCCACCCCAGGTCAGCCAGTGATTCAGCGGGATCTGCACCAGCACATTGGAGCCGACCACCACCGCGCCCATGCAGGCCACCGCCACGACGAACTGAACGACCCGCATGCGCTCGAAGCGCCCCGCGCCGCCAGACAGGCCACGCCGGACGTTCGAAACATTCAAGCCGTTCAAACCATTCGAGCCGGCCTGCCCCGTGCCAGGACGCGGGGCCAGCCCGAACAAGGACCTCACCACACTCACTTGCCGAACTCCTGAGCCAGTTCGCGCGACCGCTGCGCCGCCGCGGCCATGGCGTGCGCCACCAGCTCCAGCAGCTTGCCATCCTCGAAAACCTTGAGCGCCGCGGCCGTGGTGCCGCCCTTGGACGTGACCCGCTCGCGCAGCACACCCGGCGACTCGGACGATTCGCTGGCCAGCTTGGTAGCCCCGGCGAAGGTGCCCAGGGCCAGTTGCTTGGCCTGCGCCTCGGTCAGGCCCTGCGCCACGCCGCCCGCGATCAGGGCTTCCAGGAAACGGAACACATACGCCGGCCCGCTGCCGGACAAGGACGTCACGGCGTCGATGCCGGCATCGTCTTCCACCCAGACCACCTGTCCGACCGAACGCAGCATGCTTTCCGCCAGGGCGCGGTCGGCCTCGCTGACGCCTGGCAGCGCCAACATGCCGGTGACACCCGCGCCCACCAGGGCCGGCGTGTTGGGCATGCAGCGCACCAGATTGCCCCAGGGCTGGCCACCCTGCCCCAACCAGCTGGCCAGCACGTCGCCGCGCAGTCCGGCGGCCACGCTCACCACCAGGGTGCCCGGCCGCAGCCAGGGCTGGCAGGCCTGCACGGCATCGCGCATGTATTGCGGCTTGACCGCGAAGAACCAGACATTGGCCTGGGCCAGTTGCTCGTCGGCGGCGGTGGCGGTGGTCGCGCCACGGGCCTGCCAGGCGGTCAGGCAGTCCGGATTGATGTCGATGGCGTGGATCTGGCCGGCAGGACAGATGCGGTCGGCCATGCCGATGGCCAGCGCGCTGGCCATATTGCCGCCGCCGATGAAAGCGACGCGGAGCTTGCTATTGAGAGTGGGTTGCGTATCCATGGGGCAGGATTGTAATCGGCGGGACATCCAACCGGTGCGCTGCACAAAACCGGTAAGGGAGAGTCCGAATTTGACAGCCACCCCGCCCGGTGTAACAGTCACGAATTCGTCACAAACAATTCATATGGTGTCGTGCATCGTCGAGGACACCCCTCTGACGGCACATTCGAGTATTTAGGAGGAATATCCATGCGCTCCCACCGTCTAGCCCTCGCGGCAGCGGCCCTGATCGCCGCCTTCGGCGCGTCGTCGGCCCAGGCCGCCACTGAAATCCAGTTCTGGCACTCCATGGAAGGGGCGCTGGGCGACCGTGTCAACGAGATGGTCGACCAGTTCAACAAGAGCCAATCCGACTATGTCGTGAAGGCCGTGTACAAGGGCAACTACGGCGAATCGATGAACGCGGGCATCGCCGCGTTCCGCGCCGGCAACTCCCCGGATATTCTGCAGGTCTTCGAAGTCGGCACCGCCACCATGATGTACGCCAAGGGCGCCATCAAGCCGGTCCAGCAAATGTCCGAGGAAGCCGGCGATCCCATCGATCCCAAGGCCTTCATCGGCGCCGTCGCGGGCTACTACTCGTCGTCCGACGGCAAGCTGGTGTCGATGCCCTTCAACAGCTCGACCGTGGTCATGTACTACAACAAGGACGCCTTCAAGAAGGCCGGCCTTGACGCCGACAAGCCGCCCAAGACCTGGGAAGAGCTGGGCGAAGCCACCAAGAAGCTGAAGGCCGCCGGCCAGGAATGCGGCTACACGACCTCGTGGCCGTCGTGGGTGCAGCTGGAAACGTTCTCGGCCTGGCACAACGTGCCTTACGCCACCAAGGACAACGGTTTCGGCGGCCTCGACGCCCGCCTGGCCATCGATTCGCCCCTGCACCAGCGCCATCTCGAATTCCTGGCCAAGCTGGCCAAGGACGGCGAGTTCATGTACGGCGGCCGCGGCGACGATCCCAACGCCCTGTTCATCTCCGGCAAGTGCGCCATCATCACCGGCTCCAGCGGCCTGCGCGCCAACATCATCAAGAACGCCAAGTTCCAGTTCGGCACGTCCACCGTGCCCTACTACTCGGACGTCAAGGGCGCGCCGCAGAACACCATCATCGGTGGCGCATCGCTGTGGGTCTTCGGCAACAAGAAGCCCGAGGTCTACAAGGGCGTGACCAAGTTCTTCAAGTTCATCTCCAGCCCGGAAGTGGCCGCCAAGTGGCACCAGCAGACCGGCTACGTGCCCGTCACCAAGGCCGCGTATGAGCTGACCGACAAGGCCGGCTTCTACACCCAGAACCCCGGCACGGATGTCGGCGTCAAGCAGCTCAACGTGACGACCACCGCGCAGTCGCGTGGCGTGCGCCTGGGCTTCCTGCCGCAGATCCGTGAAATCGAGGATGCGGAAATCGAGCGTATCGTTTCGGGCAAGCAAACCGCCAAGGACGGCCTGGCCAACGCCACCAAGCGCGGCAACGAATTGCTCGAAAAGTTTGAAAAAAGTGTAAAGTAGCGCGCTTTGCCCAGGCCTGAAAACCTGGGCATGCGTACAGATACAGTTTGAAGCTGCATCGCGTTATGCGGATTGCGGGCCCAGCTCGCAATCCGCATTCTGTCGTTTGTCTGGATGCTTTCACGATGGTCCGAACGCCCCGCGTCAGGACCATTACACGTTTGTTACACCGCGCGCGTTGCTGATGGCGACGCGAGCAAGGCATAGTCCGCCCCATGGAAAAACGCGTCGTATTCGGCCATAAGACCCTGCCCTACCTGCTGCTCGCGCCGCAGTTGATCGTCACGATCGTCTTTTTCTTCCTCCCCGCGGGACAGGCCATGTGGCAGTCTTTCCGCCTGGAGGATGCGTTCGGCCTGTCGTCGGAATTCGTTGGCCTGGCCAACTTCCTCGACCTGTTCAGGCAAGCCGATTACCTTGAATCGTTCAAGACCACCGCGGTCTTCTCGATTCTGGTGGCCGTCGTCGGGCTGTCCGTGTCGCTGCTGCTGGCCGTGATGGCCGACCGCGTCATGAAAGGCGCGTCCATCTACAAGACCATGCTGATCTGGCCCTACGCCGTGGCCCCCGCGGTGGTCGGCGTGCTGTGGCTGTTCCTGTTTTCACCCGCCGTCGGCATCCTGGCCGTCGCGCTGCGCAATATCGGCGTGGACTGGAATCCGCGCTTGAACGGCAACCAGGCCATGGTGCTGGTGCTGATCGCCGCCGTGTGGAAGCAGATCTCCTACAACTTCCTGTTCTTCCTGGCCGGCCTGCAGTCGATTCCCCGTTCGCTGATCGAAGCGGCCGCCATCGACGGCGCGTCGCCCGCACGCCGGTTCTGGAGCATCGTGTTCCCGCTGCTGTCGCCCACCACCTTCTTCCTGCTGGTGGTGAATGTGATCTACGCGTTCTTCGACACCTTCGCGGTGATCGACACCACCACCCAAGGCGGCCCTGGCACGTCTACTTCCATCCTGGTCTACAAGGTGTACCGCGACGGTTTCGTCGGCCTTGACCTGGGTTCGTCGGCCGCGCAGTCCGTGATCCTGATGTTCATCGTCGTGATCCTGACCGTGGTCCAGTTCCGCTACATCGACCGCAAGGTCCAGTACTGATTTTTCCGAGGCATTAGGCATATGGTTGAGCGCCGCCCCTGGCTGGATGTCCTGGCCCACATAATTCTGCTCTGCGGCGTTGCCGTGGTGGCATTCCCGCTGTACGTGACTTTCGTCGCGTCGACCCAGACCGCGCAGGAAGTGGCGTCCGCGCCCATGTCGCTGATCCCGGGTTCGCATTTCGTCAGCAACTACATGCAGGCGCTGTTCTCCGGTTCCGGCGGCGGCTCCAGCGGCACGCCCGTGCTGCGCATGATGTACGTCAGCCTGATCATGGCGTTGTCGATTTCGATCGGCAAGATCCTGATCTCGCTGATGTCGGCCTTCGCGGTGGTGTACTTCCGCTTCCGCTTCCGCATGTTCTTCTTCTGGATGATCTTCGTCACGTTGATGCTGCCGGTGGAAGTGCGGATCGCGCCGACCTACAAGGTCGTGGCCGATCTTGGCCTGCTCAACAGCTATGCCGGCCTGGCCCTGCCCCTGATCGCGTCGGCTACCGCCACCTTCCTGTTCCGCCAGTTCTTCCTGACTGTGCCGGACGAGCTGGTGGAAGCCGCCCGCATCGACGGCGCGGGCCCCATGCGCTTCTTCCGCGACGTGCTGCTGCCCCTGTCAAAGACCAGTATCGCCGCGCTGTTCGTCATCCAGTTCATCTACGGCTGGAACCAATACCTGTGGCCCCTGCTCGTCACCACCAAGGAAGATATGTATCCCGTGGTGATCGGCATCAAGCGCATGGTCAGCGGCGGCGACAGCGTGACCGAATGGAACCTCACCATGGCCACCGCCATGCTGGCAATGCTGCCGCCGGTGCTGGTCGTGATTCTCATGCAGAAATGGTTCGTCAAGGGCCTGGTCGATACGGAGAAGTGACGCTGCTCCTGCTTCGTCCGCTCCGCGCCCTGCCCCTCTGATCAAAGCTACAACCCAGCAAAGAATCGTATGGCTACTCTCAGTTTCCGCAACGTCAAGAAAACCTACGCCGGCAATGTGCCGGTGATCCACGGCATCGACATGGACATCGTCGACGGCGAATTCGTCGTCATCGTCGGTCCGTCGGGCTGCGGTAAATCCACGCTGATGCGCATGGTGGCCGGCCTTGAAGAGGTCACCAGCGGCGAAATCGTGATCGACGGCAAGGAGGTCAACAACCTTGAGCCGGCCGAGCGGGATATCGCCATGGTGTTCCAGAACTACGCGCTGTATCCGCACATGAGCGTGTTCCAGAACATGGCCTACGGCTTGAAGATCCGCAAGATGCCCAAGGACGAGATCCGCAAGCGCGTCGAAGCCGCCGCGCAGATCCTTGAACTGGGTCCGCTGCTGGAACGCCGCCCGCGTCAGTTGTCCGGCGGCCAGCGCCAGCGCGTGGCGATGGGCCGGGCGATCGTGCGCGAACCCAAGGTCTTCCTGTTCGACGAGCCGCTGTCCAACCTGGACGCGAAGCTGCGCGTGGCCATGCGTCTGGAGCTGCTCAAGCTGCACCGCCGCCTGGGCACCACCAGCCTGTACGTGACCCACGACCAGGTCGAGGCCATGACCCTGGCACATCGCATGATCGTCATGAACAAGGGTGTGCCGGAGCAGATCGGCACGCCCATGGAAGTATTCGAGAAGCCGGCGTCCACCTTCGTCGCCAGCTTCATCGGCTCGCCGCCAATGAACCTGGTTGCCGTGCACGCCCATGGCGACGGCATGCTGAAGACGGATGACGGCATCGACCTGGCCATCGCGCCCACCGCGGTGCCGAGCGCCGTGCGCGGCCGCGATGTCATCGTTGGCATGCGCCCGGAGCACATGGTGCTGAACTCGCCCGGTCTGCGCGTCGAAGTGGAGATGGTCGAAACCCTGGGTTCCGAGCAACTGGTGCACGGCCGCTGCGGCAAGGCCGCCGTGGTGGTGCGCTGCACGACGCGGCAGATGCAGGAAGCGGTCATCAAGGCCGGCGACCAGCTGAACATCGGCCCGGACGGCCGGCACGAGCTGCATTGGTTCGATGCGGTCAGCGGCAAGCGGATGCAGGGGACCTGAGCCCGGCGGGCGGCTCTGAACTTGCCGCCCTCACCTGATGCAAGCCAGAACGGCGCCCCGGTTTTCCGGTGGCGCCGTTTTCATTACGGCATCCTGGGCCGCACGGTCAGGGATTGGCTGAGGACGGCGACGGGGCCGTTTGTGTCGTGGACGATGCTGTGGGTCACGCCCAGACCGGTGGGACCGAAGGCGACCTTGGTGTCGAAGCCCAGCCATTCGCCGGCCGGCTGCCTGATCAGGTGCGCGGTCAGGTCTATGTTCGGAAACGCCACTTCACCGGGCTGCGCGCGCGGCGTGACGCCGTTGGCGGTATCGAGCAGGCCAAGCATTCGCGCGGTCGGACTGACGCTTGTGCCCGCCAGCAGTTGCACGTCTGAATTGATCCAGCTGATCGCGTTGCCGGGGACGACTTCGTTGCGGCGCAGTTGTATGCTCTCGACGAAGCCGCCGGGCCAGACCAGGGACATGTCCTCCGCCGGCAAGGTCTCCGGGGCGGGCAGGCGGGGGAACTCGTCGCCGGCTACCTTGGCGGACTGCGTCGGGGCCATCAGCCACGCTCTCATCGTCAGTCCGATCCGGCCGGCGTGGGTCAGACGGGCTTCGACCAGTTCGATGGTCTTGCCGGGCCGGATGACCTCGATTTCCACATCGCACGCTTCCATGGGCAGGACGCCGTAGATGTCGTAGCTGGCCCGGCCGATCTGCAGGCCATCCTGGCGGCGGGCATCGCGGTGGGCTTCCACCAGGTGGGCCAGCAGGCCCAGGGCCGGCGCGATATGCTGCTCGGCGGGGTTCCAGCCGCCCCCCACGTGGATGGTCGGCTGGAAGCGCGTGGCGCTGACAGCTTCGAAATACGACGAAGGCCGGGCGGTATTTTGATTTTTCATGCGGCGTCGGAATAAGGAAGGTTTGGTGAGGAACGCGGACAATATTATGCGCATAAGACGTTTTCGGCTTGGCGATGAGCCTGCCCTCTTCCAGATTTTCCATTCCGCCATCCACCTGATCGCCGCGCGGGACTACACCCCGGAGCAGATCGCGGCCTGGGCGCCGGCGGACCTGGACCAGGAACTCTGGCGCGAGCGCATGCGGGGGATCCGGCCGTTCATCGCCGAGATCGACGGCAGTCCGAGCGCCGGTGGTCTGCTTGAACAGCTCCTGGCTGGCGGCCAGGCGGATCACGACGGCCAGGCGGGCCTGACGCACGCGCCCACGTCCGCATCGACGTCCGCGTCGGTACGCGAACCAATCATCGTCGGCTATGCCGACGTCCAGGAAAGCGGCTACATCGACCACTTCTTCGTCTCCGGCCACCATCCAAGGCAAGGCATAGGCAATGCCTTGATGGCCCGCCTGCACGAAGAAGCCGCGCGCCTTGAACTGCCCGAACTCAGCTCCGACGTCAGCCGCAGCGCCCAACCCTTCTTCGCCCACCACGGCTTCGACATCATCGAACAACGCCACCCCGTCCGCCGCGGCATCGTCATTCCGAACGCGTTGATGCGCAAACGGCTGCTCTGTTGACCCAGGTCAACGCCCGGTGATGATGCGGCGCAGCGGACGCGGGTAAGATCGACGCTTGTTGCAGCCGCCAGTTTCCTGGGCCAGGCCGGCGTCCTCGGAGGAGTGCCATGGATCGGATCGAGAACCGTACGTACGCGGAATTGAATATCGGGGATTCGGCGAGTCTTGCCCGAACACTCTCCCATCGCGATATCGAACTGTTCTCCGTCATGGCCGGGGACGCGGCGCCGATGAATCTGGACGAAGGCGTCACCCACAGCGAGCAGTTCCAGGCCACGGTGGCGCACGGGATGTGGGCAGTCGCCCTGCTGTCCACCGTGCTGGGCACCAGGCTGCCAGGTCCCGGCACGATGTTCCTCGACCAGGCACTGCATTTCGTCAAACCCATCGCCGTGGGCGACGCCATCACGGTGTCGGTACGCGTCATCGCCAAGGACGACGCGACACGCCGCGTCACCCTGGACTGCCGCGCGGTGAACCAGAACGGCGAAGACGTCATCACCGGCGTCGTGCAAGTGGCCGCGCCCACGGAAAAAGTCTCCCGCCCCCGCGCCGTCCTGCCGGATGTCGAGCTGGTCCAGCGCGGCCGCGGCTACCAACGGCTCATCGCCATGACGCGCGAATTGGCCCCCCTGCGCACCGCCGTCGTGCATCCGGTGGATACGCCGTCCCTCGTCGGCGCCATCGAAGCCGCCCGCGCCAAGCTGATCGTTCCCGTCCTGGTCGGCCCCCTCGCCAAGATCCAGGCAACCGCCGCGAAGGCGCAAATCGACCTGGCCCCCTACGAGATCATCGCCACCGAACACAGCGAGGCCGCCGCCGCCCAGGCCGTGCAAATGGCCCGCAACGGCCAGGTCCAGGCCCTGATGAAAGGCTCGCTCCACACCGACGAACTGATGCGCGCCGTCGTCAGCGGCGCCGAAGGCCTGCGCACGGCGCGCCGCATCAGCCACGTCTTCGCCATCGATGCGCCCGCCTACCCCAGACCCTTGTTCGTCACCGACGCGGCCATCAACGTCGCGCCGACCCTGGAAGACAAGCGCGACATCATCCAGAACGCCATCGACCTGGTGCATGCCCTGGGCATCGCGCAACCCCGCGTGGCCATCCTGTCCGCCGTGGAAACCGTCACCGGCAAACTGCGTTCGACGCTCGATGCCGCGGCCCTGTGCAAGATGGCCGATCGCGGACAGATCACCGGTGGCATCCTTGACGGTCCCCTCGCCTTCGACAACGCGGTCTCGGCCGCGGCGGCGGCGACCAAGGGCATACACTCGCCCGTGGCCGGCCGCGCCGACATCTTCGTGGTGCCGGACCTGGAAGCCGGCAATATGCTGGCCAAGCAGCTCGAATACCTGGCCGGCGCCCAGATCGCCGGCATCGTGCTGGGCGCCCGCGTGCCCATCATCCTGACCAGCCGCGCGGACGAAACCCTGGCCCGCCTGGGATCTTGCGCCATCGCCCTGCTGCTGGCGCATCACCAGAGCGCCGTGGAAGCACCGTGAACGCATCAGCCCAGCCCGCTACGCCGCCGGCTCAAGATTTGCCGCGGTCGTGATCATCGGCAACGCATGCCCGATGGGCCCTGATATCACGCCAGGCTTCCCGCAACGGTCGGCTATCCAGCCCGTAAGCGTCGAAAGCGCGCACGGCCGCCTCCAACTGCTCTTCGCCCTCGCGCCAGCGCCCGCGGCTGCCCAGCGCCTGCAATAGCAACGCGTGCGCCTGCCGATCGAACGGCGCCAGCTGCAACCATTTTTCGAGCCAGGCCAGGCTCTCGTCAGCGCCGAGTGGCAGGCGCGCCACCAGATGCTCGACCACTGTCACGTGGCAGGACCTGAAGCGCCGCCGCTGCGCCGTCAGCCAGCCGGTGAAGAGCGGGCTGCGATCGAGCGCCAGGCCGTCCATGAAGTCGCCGTCGAACCGCAGCGCCAGCGTGCCCAGTTGCTCGGCGGACAGGCCGTCCACCCCTTGCTGCATCGCGTTCGCGATGTCGATGGCATCGACGTCACAGTCACTCAGATCCAGGCTGACCCGGTCTTGCGCGGTTTCTATCCGATGGCGGCCGGGCTCATCGAGCAGGCCCCTGGCCTTGCTCAGACACCAACGCAATTCGCCCCGCGGATCGTTCGGCGCATCCCACAGCAGTTCGCAAAGATGGCTACGCGACAGCGGATGGGGCGCGAGGGCCAGGTAGCCGATAAGCGCCCGCACCTTGCGCGACGCCGGCTGCGCCAGGACCCGTCCCGCGCGCACGACGGTCAGCGGTCCCAGCAGGCGTATGTGAACGCTCCGCCGCGGGCGCGCACCCGGCTCGGACCTGGCGCCCGTGGACTCCCGCGTCGATTCCACGCCGGCTACCACGCTCGCCTCCACGGCGTGGGCCTACTTTTGATGAAGGCGGGCGCGGTGCTTTTTCTTAAGGAAGGGGTCGCCCGCGCTGCCACCGCCCATCGGGCATTACGGCTTATACATAACCACGGAGACAGACAATGGCCATATCTACCCCCGTCAACGGCGACACGCCGACCGCCGCGCAGCCGGACCTGGCAGCCCTGAAGACGCGCCAGCAAGGCGCCTGGGCCTCCGGCGACTACGCCGTCGTAGGCACCACCCTGCAGATCGTGGGAGAACAGCTGTGCGAGTCGCTCGACGTCCGCGCCGGGCAGAAGGTGCTCGACGTGGCAGCGGGTAACGGCAATGCCTCGCTGGCCGCGGCGCGCCGCTATTGCGAAGTGGTGTCTACCGACTACGTTCCCGCCCTGTTGGCGCGGGCCCGTGAGCGTGCCGCGGCCGAACGGCTGAACATCGAGTTCAGGGAGGCTGACGCCGAGGCCCTGCCCTTCCAGGACGCCACTTTCGACGCCGTGCTGTCGACCTTCGGGGTCATGTTCACGCCCGACCAGGACAAGGCCGCCACCGAACTGGCCCGCGTGTGCCGGCCCGGCGGCAAGATCGGGCTTGCCAACTGGACACCGGAGGGCTTCATCGGCCAGATTTTCAGGACACTGGGCAAGCATCTGCCGCCGCCGGCAGGCGTTCGTTCGCCGGCGCTGTGGGGCACGCAGGGACGCATCGAGGAAATGTTCGGCGCGCAGGCGGCGTCCATCCAGTGCGAGACGCGCACTTTCACGTTCCGCTACCGCTCGCCCGAGCACTTCATGCACGTGTTCAAGACCTACTACGGCCCTATGCACAAAGCCTTTTGCGCGCTGGAGGGCGAGGCCCGCACCGCGCTGCAGCAAAACCTGGTCGGTCAGATCGAACGCTTCAACCGTGCCGAAGATGGTGGCGTGGTGGTGCCCAGCGAATATCTGGAAGTCGTGATCACGCGCCGCTGACGTCACCGACGCAAGGTAGTCCATTCCCCCCTCCTTCGCCGTCAGGCGGCGCAGCGGTGGGTGACCCGCGAAGCTTTCATCATCCTGCTTATCCGCCGGCCGCGACTACCCTCGCGGCCGGTTCTACGGCAAATGGAGTTGTCCTAAAGATTGACCTGCGCCATGCTCATCCGAGGCATGCTGCTTGCTCATGCCTGCGCCGATTCGGACATCCCAAGATTCGAACGCCATCTCGCGCGGAGACATCGTGAACGATCCCATCAGAGTTTTCGTAGGCTGCGACCCCAACGATTGCGACCTGGAGCAGATGATGGTGCTCGAATACAGCGCGCGCAGGCACACCTCCCGTCCGCTGGACATCACCTGGATGCGCCTGTCGCGCGATCCGGCCAGCCCCTGGTACTGCGATCCCGCCAGAAAACTCGGCTGGCGCACCGAAACGTGGTCGACACCTTTTTCCGCGTTTCGCTGGGCCATTCCGGCGGTGTGCGGATTTCGCGGTCGCGCCTTGTACATGGACGCCGACATGTTGGTGCGCTGCGATCTGGTCGAAATCTGGGACATGCCCATGGACCCGGGCACCATCGTCGCCGCCCGCCGTGACCAGGGCCAGTGGCTGTCATGCGTGGCGCTATGGGATTGCGAGCGCGCACGCGCACACCTGCCGTCGCTCGACGCCTTGCGTGTCAACCCGCAGGCCCACAAGGAAATGAAACGCCTGTTCGCCGGTCGCATGGACCTGATCCAGCCGCTTGCGGCGCGCTACAACAGCGTCGACGGCGACGGCATGCCGCGCGATGACATCGGCATCCTGCACTACTCCGACATGGGCACGCAGTTCTCCCATCGCTATTCCGTGCCGCGCCTGCGCGCCGAAGGACGCAAGCATTGGTTCGACGGCGACATCCTGGCGCACCCGCGCCAGGACCTGGCCGAATTGTTCGACCGCTATTATCAGGAAGCGTTGGCGGCGGGCCATCGGCTGGACGACTATCGCAACACGCCTGCCTTTGGCGAGCTGGTCAAGGCCTCGCAGAAACACTACACCGGCAACCGTCCCGGACCCGCACGCGCACGTTGGCTAAGCACGCTGCTGAAGCGGGTCGTCCCGGCACACAAGGCTGATTCACCCGAATCGATTACCCCTAGATAGTCCCAGGCTTTTCTGCCACACCTTCAGGGCCGCTCCGGCCCTGTCTCCCCGAGCTTCTTCCTCTTGGGCGCGAACTAATCACGCGCCCCCGTTACCCACACGCGTTGGCGGTTGATGGGACGCGGATGGCGATCGTGCGTCACTGGCCGCGGTCACCGCGATTTCTTGTCATCCGCGCGCGGCGGCCTGGGGCAACGCCGTCGTCTCATCTGACAAGAGGAAGTAAAGATGTCCATCGAACTCTGGATCGCGTTCGTCGCCACGTCGGCAGTATTGCTGATCATCCCCGGTCCCACCGTGCTCACCATCATCAGCTACTCGCTGGCGCATGGCCGGCGTGTCAAGGCGCCGTTGGTGACGGCAGTGGCCTTGGCCGACACCACCGGACTGACTCTGTCCCTGCTGGGCCTGGGGGCGCTATTGGCCGCGTCGCCCTTCTGGTACAACGTGCTTAAGTACGCAGGCGGGTTCTACCTGCTTTATCTTGGCTACAGCTGGTTCCGCGCCGGCACGCTGCCGGCCAGCCTGACCGATGGCAGCGTCAAGGAGACGCGGTGGCAGTTGAGCTTGAATGCCTATCTGGTCAGTGTGCTCAATCCTCAGGCCATCGTATTTTTCGTCGCCTTCCTGCCGCAATTCGTCGATCCCCATGGCAACGTGACGCACCAGCTATGGATGCTGGCCCTGACCTTCGTCACCATGGGCATGATCAACTCCGCGCTCTACGCCATCTTCGCCAGTTCCGCGCAACGCTTCCTGACCACGCCGCGCGCGCAACGCATCTTCCAGATTTCCGGCGGCACCGCGCTGATCGCCTTCGGCATCGGGGCCTTGCTGGCGCAACGGGGGTAATCAGGCTTCGACAGCCCCATATCGCCGGCGATATATTGTCACCAGGGTATTTCTTAGCCAGCAATTTTGCAGACAGTGTCTGCAATATCGTGGAAAAGGATCGGACTGATGTCGCTAGAACCATGGGCAGCCTTCGTTGCCGCGTCGGCCATCTTGTTGGTGATTCCGGGGCCGACCATACTTACCGTGATCAGCTACTCGATTTCACATGGGCGGCGGGCCAATGTGCCGCTGGTGGCGGCGGTCGCGCTGGGGGACTCCACCGCACTGCTGCTGTCCTTACTGGGCTTGGGCGCGCTGCTCGCGGCGTCGGCGTTCTGGTTCTCGGTGATCAAGTATGCAGGCGGGCTTTATCTGCTGTATCTCGGCGTCAAGCTGCTGCGCGCCGGAGTGGCCCCGGCCGAAGTGGCCGCGGCGCCGAACATGGATACGCGCTGGCGGCTGTTCTTCAACACATACCTGGTGACCGCGCTGAACCCCAAAGGGATCGTCTTCTTCGTCGCGTTCCTGCCGCAATTCGTCGCCCCCCATGCCAACGTCACGCAACAGCTATGGGTACTCGGCGCGACGTTCGTGGTGATGGCCGTATTGAATGCGACGCTCTACGCCGTATTCGCGGATTCGGCACGGCGCCTGTTGGCCACCCGACGCGCGCAGCGCGGATTCCATCTGACAGGTGGCGTGTTGCTGTCAACCGCCGGCATCTGGGCCTTGCTGGCGAAGAAACCCGTCTGATTCACCCATGCTTGCCCACCGCGCGGGCGGCGCGGATGACCAGGGGGCCCAGTTCTTCGCGGGCCCGTTGCAGAGTCCAGCGGGGCTTGGGGACCGAGATGTTCACGGCGCCGATGGCGGTGCCCTGATCGTCCTGAATGATGGCGGCCACGTTCAAGTCGCCAGGGAAAAATTCTTCGTCAGCGTAAGCGTAATGGTCGTGCCGCGCTTCTTCGATCAACTTCCGTAGGACGGCAACGTCGGTCGTTGTCTTCGGGGTGTGCTTGATGCGCGCCGCATCCCGCAATTTGCGGTCGAGCGCGGCTGGATCCAACTGAGCCCACAGGGCGCGCCCGGATGCCGACGACACGCACGGTATCCGCGTGCCGGCCGGCAAATAGACGGGTATGTGCCGCGCGGGCGCCACCCGCATGACGAACACCATATTGTCCTCGCCGTCCGGAACCGCCAGGTTGACGATCTCGCCGCACTCCTGATTGACCTGATGCAAGACCGAATGCGCATTCTGGAACAAGGGCTGGCGATACACATAGCTGTAGCCCAGCCCCACCGCCTTGACGGTGACGCTGTAGCGCTTGCTGCGCGGATCGCGCTGCAAATAGCCCGTCTGCTCCAGGGTGTAAGCCACCCGCTGCGCCGATCCCAAGGTGATGCCGTTCTCACGCGCGATTTCCTGCAGGCTCAACGAGGCATGCGCGCGAAAGGATTCCAGCACGGCCAAGCCCTTTTCCAGGGATTGGATCAGCAAGGCGGAAGACTCGGACATGGCATTTCCCAAAATTTGGCATGAGGGAATCCCGAGCGCATTCACCCCACCCTAGGGAAACCCTCACGTTGTTGCGACGATAGACGCGCAGTATAAGTACGCCAATCGACTATCGCTATTCGTATATTGTTATCGAATAGCGATAACAACACAAAACGACACCATGATGCAAGCGCTGCATACCCGCCCCCAGAATCCGCCAGCCGTCTCACCCGGTCTGCCCGCCACGGTGGACGTCGCGATCATCGGCGGCGGCATCATCGGTATCAGCACCGCCTATGCGTTGGTCAAAGCCGGGCTGCGCGTGGCCGTGTTCGAGAAAGGCACCCTTGCCTGCGAGCAGTCGTCGCGCAACTGGGGCTGGATCCGTACCCTGGGCCGCGACCTCCCTGAAGTCCCGCTGGCGCTGCGCGCCAACCAGTTGTGGGGCGAAATCCAGGCCAGGACCGATGTCGGTTTCCGGCGTAGCGGCATGCTCTATCTACAGGAGTCCCAGGATGACGCGGCCAACCACCAGACCTGGATAGACGGAGCCAGTACCTATGGCATCGACGCCCGCCTGCTGGACAGCCGCGCCGCCCGGCAACTGCTGCCGGAATCGCGCCGCGGCTGGACGGGCGCCATGTACAGCGCCACCGACGGTGTCGCCGAACCGCAACTGGCCACGGCAGCCATCGCCGCTCTCACTCGCGACCTTGGCGGCCTGATTTACGAAGGCTGCGCCGTGCGCGGCATCGAACGCAGCGTGGGGCGGGTAAGCGCGCTGGTGACGGAACACGGCACGGTTGCGACCCAGGCGGTGCTGGTCGCGGCTGGCGCCTGGTCGCGCCTGTTCTGCGGCAACCTGGGTGCCGATTTCCCCCAGCTCAAGGTGCGCGGCTCAGTCCTGCGCACCTGTCCTTTCAACGCCGGTCTGGACGCCGCGGTCAACGGCAAGGATTTCACCTGCCGCAAGCGGGCCGATGGCGGCTACACGGTGTCGCAATTCGGCGCGTCCATGGCGGACATCGTGCCTGACAGTTTCCGCCTGATGCGCCATTTCATACGCGCCTGGATGACCAACCGCAATTTCGTGCGGCTGCGCTTCGGCAAGCGTTTCTTCGAGGAATACGCCACCCCGCGCCACTTCACGGCGGACCGGGTGTCGCCTTTCGAACTGCATCGGGTGCTCGACCCGCAGCCCTCGCGCCGCGGCATCGCCCAGGCGTGGGAGCGCCTGCGGCACGCATTCCCGGTATTCCAGGGCGCGCAGATCGTCCACTCCTGGGCCGGCTACATCGACGTGACACCGGACGCCATGCCGGTGATGGACCAGGTGCCGGGCCTGCCGGGGCTGTATCTGGCTTCCGGCTTCTCCGGCCACGGCTTCGGCATCGCCCCCGCCGCTGGCGAAGCGATGGCGGAATTGATCCGCGGGCTGGCCCCCAGCGTAGACCTATACCCATTTCGCTTCGACCGCTACGGCCTCTGACACGACGGCCACCGAACAGACCAGGCAAATCATCCAAGCACCACATTCCACCAGCCAAAAGAAGGAACCCCACTCATGGACAGCCACAGCGCCGATCTCCATCGCCGCGCCACCATCATCGATGGCCTGGTTTTCTTCAGCGACGGCAGCACGCGCGACATGCTCGCGGGCGGCGTCAGCGCGATCAACGTCACCATCAGCGACATGGGAGCGGATTTCGAGCAGGCATTGAAGGACGCCATGCTGTGGCGCCAGCGCTGTGCCGCGCCGGACAGTCCGTGGCTGCTGGTGGAGTGCGCCGACGACATCGCTCGCGCCAAGCAGACCGGCAAGCTGGGCCTGATCATGGGCTGGCAAAACGGCAAACCCCTGGGCGACCAGATCGACCGTCTCACCCTGTTCCACACGCTGGGCATCCGCGTGATTCAGCTGACCTATAACGAAGCCAATCTGCTTGGCGACGGCTGCCTGGAAAAGCGCAACGCCGGCTTGAGCGACCTGGGCCTTAAGATGGTGGAGGAAATGAACCGCATCGGCATCGCCATCGACCTCAGCCACTGCGCGCCGCAAACCTGCCTGGACAGCGCGCGCCACAGCAACAAGCCGGTTTTCCTGACGCATGCCAACGCCAATGCGGTGATCAAGCGTCCGCGCAATAAATCCGACGAGGTGATCAGGGCCGTGGCCGCTACCGGCGGCGTCATCGGCTGCAGCATCCACGCCTACCTGAGCTGGCGCGGCGACCCCCGCCAACAGCCGTTGCTGGCCGACTTCGTCGCCAATGTGAAGTACATCGGCGAACTGGTCGGCTATGAACACGTAGGCATCGGCACCGATTTCCCGTCAGTCGACACCTACGAGGCCGTACGCCACGTCATGGTGATGTCGCGCACCAAATACGCCAAGTCGGGTGGAGACTTCTCCGATGCTTTCGGCGACGTCATGGAAGCGCGCTATCCCGTTGAAACGCCCACGCCCGCGCACTTCGCTGCCTTCACGGAAGCGCTGCACCAGGCCGGCCTGTCAGACAGCCAGATCCTGGGCGTGCTGGGCGGCAACTTCCATCGCGCGCTGTCACAAGCCTGGACCGCGGACGGAGTCACTGCCGGAACCACGGCTTGAATATCGCGGAAACCATCATGACCAAACTGTCCAACACCATTGCCCGCCTGCTCCAGTCCCACCACCGCGCACTCGCCTGCGCCGCGACCGCCGTCACGCTGACGGCTACTGCCGCCTTGACCCCTACGACCGCCCAGGCGGCGGATGCCTACCCAGCCTATCCCGTGCACATCGTCGTACCCTACCAGGCTGGCGGCTCCACCGATATCGTCATCCGTAAGTTCGCCGAACTGGCAGCGCCCAAGCTGGGCCAGCCCATCATCATCGAAAACCGCGGCGGCGCAGGCGCCACGCTCGGGGCGCGTGCCATCAAGACGGCGCGGCCCGACGGCTACATGCTGGCCGTCCTGCCCAGCCCGGTATTCCGCATGCCGCACATCCAGGACATGGGCTATGACCCCGTGCACGACTTTACCTACATCATGATGCTGAGCGGCTACACCCTGGGTGTCGCGGTGCCTACCGATTCGCCGTACAAGACCTGGGCGGCTTTCATCAGCTACGCCAAGACGCATCCGAACGACGTCACCTATGGCACGGCCAGCGTGGGCAGCGCCTCCAACGTCATGATGGAAGACATCGCCACCCGCAATGGCGTGACGTGGCGCCACATCCCCTACAAGGGTGAATCCGACGTGCTGACCGCCGTCATGGGCGGCCAGGTGACGGCGTATGCGGGTTCCACCACGGTGCAGCCGCTGGTGCAGGCCGGCAAGATGCGCATGCTGGTGACGTGGGGTGCGCAACGCAGCGCGCAGTATCCGGAAACCCCCACGCTGCACGAACTGGACGGCACGCCGCCGGCCAACGCACCCTTCGGCATCGCCGGCCCCAAGGACATGCCGCCTGCCGTCGTCGCCAAACTGCAAACCGTACTCAAGCAGGTTGCCGAAACAGATGCCTTCAAACAGATCCTGACGCAGTACGGGCAGGAATTGGTCTATATGGACGGAAAGGACTACGCTGCCTACGCGGCCAAGCAGTACCAGCTGGAAGCTGAGATCGTCCGCAAGTTGGGACTTGCGGCGAACAAGTAGGGGCAGTATCCAAGGAGATCACGATGATTGCCTATGTACTTGCATCACTCCGGCAAAGCGGCGCCAGCCGCCGACGGGCGCGCACCATGGCCGCCACCGCGCTGTTCGTCTGCCTCGCCGGCGCCATCCAGCCGCGCCCTGCCCACGCGGCGGACGCCGACACCAAGGGCTGGCCCGACAAGCCGATACGCATGATCGTCGGCTATCCGCCCGGTGGCGGCACCGACACGGTCGCGCGGGTGCTGGCGCATGAGCTGGGCAAGACCCTGCATCAATCCATCGTGGTCGAGAACCGCGCGGGCGCCAGCGGCACCATCGCCACCCAGCAGGTGATTCGGTCCGAACCCGACGGCTACACCGTCCTGTTCGCCACGGCATCGCCGCTGACGGGCGCGCCGCTGACGGTAAAGGGCCTGACCTACGACCCCTTGAACGACCTGATCCCCGTCACGCGCATCGGCGGCGGTCCCTTCATCCTGGTGGCCAACCCGCAGTTCCCGCCCAATGACCTGCCCGGGCTGGTGGCCTACGCAAAAGCCCATCCCGGCGAAGTCAATTACGCCTCGCCGGGCACCATGACGGCGAATTTCTTCTTCTCCGAACTGTTGAACATGCAGGCCGGGATCAAGACCACGCACGTGCCCTACAAAGGCAGCGCGGCCTTGCTCAACGACACCATGTCCGGACAGGTGCAGTACACCCTGGACACGCCGGGCACCACGCTGCCCTTGATCCATACCGGCAAGCTCAAGGCATTGGCCATTTTCAGTGAGCAGCGGCTGGCGCGGGCGCCTGACATTCCCACCGCCAAGGAAGCGGGCTTCCCGGACCTGGTCGGCGGATCCTGGTACGGCTTGCTGCTGCCCAAGGGCACACCACCGGCCATCGTCGACGCGCTCTACAAAGCCACCAAAACCGCCCTGTCCGGCGAAGACGTCCGCCGCGCCATGGAGGCGCGCGACGTCATCGTCGAAGGCAGCTCGCCCGACCAGTTCCGCCAATATCTCGCGGCGGAATTCAAGCGCTGGAAAGGCGTGACGGAGAAACTGGGCATCGAGCCGCAGTAATCGAGCTGCAATGCGCAGGCTGCAATGCGCAAGCTGCAATGAACACCCCGCACCCAGCACGCGAAGAAGCAGAAATCATTCCGAGGAGCCCCCCATGTCCGCCACGCCCTATGCCCCCGACCTGACCGCCGGCAGCGCACCCACCTCCATGCGGCCGGCGCTGGCCGGCTTGAAACACATGATCTCCGCCGGCCACTACCTGGCTACCCAGGCGGGCATGGACGTACTGCAGGCCGGCGGCAACGCCGTGGATGCCGGCGTGGCCGCGGGCATCGCGCTGGGCGTGGTCCAGAGCGACATCGTCAATTTCGGCGGTGTCGCGCCCATCCTTGTCTATCAAGCCCAGACCGGCAAGGTGTGGAGCATTTCCGGCCTGGGCCCCTGGCCCAAGGCCACCAGCCTGGATACCTTCCTGCAAAAGCATGGCGGCACCATTCCGGCCGGCGTGCTGCGCACCGTCATCCCGGCCGCGCCCGACGCCTGGATCACCGCGCTGGAACGCTTCGGAACCATGAGCTTCGGCGAGGTCGCGGCGGGCGCCATCCGCCTCGCGCGCGAGGGCTTTGTCATGTACCCGCTGATGGCCGAAGTCCTCGCCGAGAATGCCAAAAACTATGCCCGCTGGCCGTCCAGCGCGGCCATCTACCTGCCGGGCGGCAAGCCGCCCGCGGCCGGCGACGTATTCCGCCAGACCGACCTGGCCGCCAGCATCCAGTACATGGCCGACGAAGAGCGCACCCGCCAAGGTGAAGGACGCCTGGCCGGCCTGGCCGCCGCGCGCCGCGCCTTCTATGAAGGCGACATCGCCGCCGCCATCGTCAAATATCACAAGGAGCAAGGCGGCTGGATGACGGCCGAGGACTTGCGCGACTTCTCCGTGGAAGTCGACCCCGCCCTCGCCACGGACTTCCGCGGGACCCGCGTGCACAGCTGCGGCTTCTGGTGCCAGGGCCCCTCGCTGCTGCAGATGCTGAACATCATCGAGCCGCGCGACCTGCACGCATTGGGACACAACACAGCGCCTTATGTGCATCTGCTGACGGAGGCCATCAAGCTGGCTTTTGCGGATCGCGAGGTGCACTACGCCGACCCCCGCCATACCACCGTGCCGCAGCTGGAACTGCTCTCCAAGGCGTATGCCCGCGCGCGCCTGGCGTTGATCGACAACGACCGCGCGGGCCCCGACATGCCGCCCGCGGGACGCCTGCCCGATGCGCGTGACATCGCCATGCGTGAGGCGGGGCCTGACGACATGGCACGCACCGACCCGCGCCTGGATACGTCCTATGTGGCCGTGGTAGACAAGGACGGCAATGCGTTTTCCGCGACGCCCAGCGACGGTTCCTACAACATTCCCGTCATTCCTGGCACGGGCATCTGCGCGTCCGGCCGCGGCAGCCAGTCCTGGGCCGAGGCGGGCCATCCCTGCGTCGTCGGCCCCGGCCGGCGGCCGCGCCTGACACCCAATCCGTCGCTGGCGATCCGCCCCGGCCAGTACGTGATGCCGTTCGGCACGCCGGGGGGCGACGTGCAATGCCAGGCCATGTTGCAGACTTTTCTGAACATGGAGATCTTCGGCATGGACGTGCAGCAGGCCATCGAAGCGCCCCGTTTCGCCACCTTCAGCTTTCCGTCGTCGTTCGAACCGCATAACGCCATGCCCGGGCGTTTGATGATCGAGGACCTGATCAACCGCGAGGTGGGCGACCAGCTGGCCGCCATGGGGCATACCGTCAAGTGGTGGCGCGACCGCAGCTGGCGCGCCGGCGCCATGTGCGCGGTGCGCCATGACCTGACCACCGACATCCGCTGGGGCGGCGCCGACCCGCGCCGGCCCGCTTACGCGGCGGGGTGGTAAGGGCGACGACGGCCGCCGGGCGTGGCCATAGCCATGGCCGATGGCCAACCCCGTGCGTGATGGTCAATGAGGAAGATATTCCTTAAATCATCCCGCCATTCGCGCGGATCACCTGGCCGTTGACCCAGCCTCCTTGCGGGCCGGCCAGGAAGGCCACGACGTTGGCGATGTCGGCGGGGGTACCCAGGCGTTCCAGCGGGTTTGCCTTGGCCAGGCGATCGATCAGCTCCGGCGATTTGCCGTCCAGGAACAGGTCGGTGGCGGTGGGCCCGGGCGCCACGGCGTTCACCGTGATGGACTTGCCACGCAACTCCTTCGACAGGATGCCGGTCAGGGCCTCGACCGCGCCCTTGGTCGCCGTGTAGACACCGTAGTTCTCCAGCTTCAGGCCGACCACGCTGGTCGACAGATTGATGATGCGGCCACCATCGCGGACACGGCGCGCGGCTTCCCGCATGGCGTTGAAGCTGCCCTTCAGATTGATGGCGATCAGGCGATCGAAACTTGCGTCATCGACCTGCGCGACGGGCGACAGGGCCATGATGCCGGCGTTGTTGACGAGAACGTCGATGCCGCCGAAACGCGCTTCGACCGCGTCGAAGAGCTTCAACACCGCGGCGGGATCGGCGACGTCGGCCTGCAGAGCCACTGCCGCCCCGCCCGCGCCTTCGATGCGCGCGGCCAGCGCTTCGGCGTCTTCGCGGCGGCCGGCGTAGTTGATGGCGACCGCGAAACCGTCAGCAGCCAGTTGCTCGACGATGGCCGCGCCGATGCCGCGCGATCCGCCGGTGACCAGGGCCACGGGACGGTTGGTAGAAACCTTGGAGGAATATTGGGTAGTCATGATGTAGGTCCTATTTGGTGAAAAACGGGAGCGGTATTGGTTAATCCAGCGGCTGATATGCCGAGGCGCGACAACCCCACTTTAATTTTTATTCTCTTTCGGATAATCTCCCCAATCTTGCCTTGACTATTCGGAATTTCGAATAATGGACCGTTTCGACGCCATGCGCGTTTTCGCCCGTATCGTGGAGCGCCGCAGCTTCACCCGCGCCGCCGACGACCTTGACCTGCCGCGTGCCACGGTCACGGATGCCATCAAGGCCATGGAAGCCCGGCTGGGCGTGCAGCTGTTGCGGCGGACCACCCGGCAAGTGACGCCGACCCTTGAAGGTGAAGCCTATTACGGCCGCTGCCTGCGCCTGATCGCCGACATGGAGGACGCCGAAAAATCCTTTGCCGGCGCGCCGCCCAAAGGCCCGTTGCGCATCGACGTACACGGCACCATGGCGCGGTATCTGTTGTTCCCGCACCTGCCTGCTTTCCTGGACCGCTATCCGGATATCGAACTGGACGTCAGCGAAGGCGACCGCTACGTCGACCTGGTGCGCGAAGGCGTGGATTGCGCGGTGCGGGTGGGCAAGCTACGGGACAGCGACCTGGTGGCGCACAGGCTGACCCAACTGCCCGAAGCCACTGCCGCATCGCCCGGATACTGCAGGAAATACGGCATCCCGCGAAGCATCGAGGAATTGCGCGGAAATGGAGACGCCGCCGGCGGCGACGCTGACGCGCGCCGTGGCGCGCGTGCTGAATCCCGCGACAAAAATGCGGATGGCTCGGCTGGCCACTACATGGTCGGCTTCAAATCCACATCAACGGGGGCCTTGCTGCCGCTGGAATTCCGTCACGATGGCCAGGTGCGGAGCGTCACCCTGCCCTCCCGCGTCCGTGTCAGCGGCGCCGAATCCTATGTCGGCGCGGCATGTGCGGGTTTCGGCATCGTGCAGTCGCCACGCTACCGATTGGAAGCGCTGTTCGCGGCGGGTCAGTTGATGCCCTTGCTGGACGACTACCCGCCACCTTCGAATCCCGTGTCCATCGTCTACGCCCGCACGCGTCTGCCCTCGCCCCGCCTGCGGGCCTTCATCGAGTGGGCCGATGAGATCTTCCAGGCGCCCGACGCCGTCCCCACCGCCCTGGCCCCGCCGCTAGGTTGATCCGCAGCGGATCGCCCTATCTCCAGGCCTAGAAGCCTGCTTCCCGCTGCACCACCGCGATACCCTCGCGCAGCCAGCGTCCGGCATAGCTTTCCCGGCCGGAGCCCAAGGTCGCCACGCCGTCCAATTCCCGCGCCAGGTTGGCCGTCCCATCGCAGTCTCCGACGCGCACTCGCCACGTCGCCTGCAAGGGCACCAGTTGCTGCGTCTTGCGATCCTGCTCGGCGGGAATGGGGCCACCGTAAACACTGGCCACGGCGGGTTCGTCCAGGTTGCCCAGGTTGACCTTGTCCACCGCCTGCACCTTGCAGTGCAGCGCCGCCGCCTCGGCCAAAGCCGGAATGAAAGTCGCTACATCGCCAGGCCGCACGCGGCGAACGTCGTATTCATCGACGTAGGCATCGCCCTTGATGCCCGCCGGACCAATCACATCGAACAGATGCTCGCCGCGTGGCAACCACGTGCCGGCAGCCCAGGACTCCCCGGGTACGCTCACCCGTCCGGCGAACGGCGCGCGCACCGTCAATTGGGCTATCTGCGCCTGCAAGCCTTCCACCGTCTGGCGCGCCGCGTCCCAACGCTTGCGCAAGGCCACGCCCTGCTGACGCAGGCGGTCGTCAAAGGATTGTTGTTCGACTTTCCAGCGCAAGGCAGTCTCTTCCGCCTGCGCGGCCTTCAATTGGAAGGACAGGTCCGGCGAGACCACCACGGCCACCACTTCACCCGCCGCGACCTGCTGGCCCTCGCGCGCCAACGGCGCATTACCCGCGGCGGCCAGGTAGCCGGGCGCCGCGCTATACAAGCCTTGCGCCTGGCCCGGCCCGAACACGGCCGGCGCTCGTACACCCCCGTGCCAGGGCAGAACCAGGAAGCCGACCACCAACAGCGCCACAAGCAGGGTACGCAAGGTCCGCGCGTTCCACGTCAGGTCGGCGCGCCGCTTCCAGCACACCGCCGCTTCCTGCGCGATCGGCCGGATGATGAACCAGCCGAACTCGACGAGGAACAGCAACAGGCCCAACACCTTGAAGAAGGCGTGATACACGATCAAGGCGATCGAGAAGAACACCGCCAGGCGGTACAGCCAGGTCGCGAAGGAAAACGCGATCAGGAAGCGGCGGCGTTGCGGGCTGAAGGGCTCGGGCTGCGGATCGCCGAAGCCGAACAAGGCCTCGCGCAACCACCAGCGTCCCAGTGCAAACGCCCGCTCGTGCAGGTTCGGCATGTCCAGCCAGTCCGACAGCAGGAAATAACCGTCGAAACGCATGAAGGGACTGGCGTTGATCGCCAGCGTGCCCACCCATGACGTCGTCGCCAGCAGGAACGCACCGGCCTTCAACGGCCCGTCCGGCAGCAGGCTCCAGGCCAGGGTCGCGAAAGCCGCCAACGCGATCTCGGTCAACATGCCGGCCGCCCCGATGCGCAGGCGCCGCGCGCGGCTCGATACTTTCCAGGCCTCGGTGGTGTCGGTGTACAACACCGGCAGCATCACCAGGAACGCCACGCCCATGGTCGGCACCCGGCAGCCATAACGCTGCGCCGTGAACGCGTGGCCGAACTCGTGCAGCACCTTGGCGCAACCCAGGGCGATACCCACCGCGACGATGCCTTGCACGTCCGCATAGCCGTGGAAGGTATGGACGAACTCGTCCCAATGGCGCGACACCAGGAACAGGCCCGTCAACGCGCAGACTCCGACCAGCAGCCAGAACGCCTTGGTATAGGCAAACGCCACCAGTCCCGCCGCGCGGCGCAGGAAATGCATCGGATGCCACAGCGGAATCCGGATCATCAGGTAGTGCTTGAGCAGCCACATGGCGCTGCTGGACTGCGTCGATTGCTTGTATTGCGCCAGACGGTCCGTGTCCATGGCCGACCGCGCCACCAGCAGGTTCTGCTGGCTCAGCATGCGCAACAGGGCCTCCACGTCGGCCGTCGTCACATGCAAGGTCGTCTCGCGATTGATGCCCGCGACGATAGCGTCCGCGTCATCCAGATGCCAGCGTGCCAGGATTTCGAAGGCGGGCCAGCCGATCTGGAAGAAGCGGTTGGCGGCCGGGTCGTGCAGCATCCACGTGGGTGCGCCTTCCGGCGCCGCGGCGGCGGGTGTCAGCGTCAGTTCCTGGCGGAGTTGCGGCAGTCTGGCCATGGCGATACGGAATCCGGGCGCGGCGGCAGGCGCGGGCCTACCAGCCCAGCCACTGGCGGGCCAGGGTCAGGGGCCGGCGCAGCACGTAATAGATCAAGGGCACCCACTCGCCCCGGATACGCGCGCTGCCCATCGCGCCCAAGGGCGGATGCGCCTGCGCATCGCTGTCACTGAAGGTGGCCTTGACGCGATAGGCGAGCACGCCATCCGGCGTCGGCTCAGCCCGATAGGCGACGGACGCGATCGTCGCGTCATAGGACGCCAGCGGCGAACTCTTGGGATACAGCGTGATGGCCTGGCCGGGCTTGACGTCCACATTGTCGGCGACCGGAATGTACGCGGTCAGTTCGACGTGAGCGGGATCGGCCAGCAGCAGGATGCGTTCGCCGACGGACACGGCCTTGCCGGTCCACTCATTGGGATCGCTGAACACCGCCACGCCGGCGCGCGCGGCAGTGACCTGCACGCGCGCCAGCTGGGCCGCCGTGTAGTCGAGCTGGACGGCGCTCTGGTCCAGCTTGCCCTTGCGGTCCGCCATGTCCAGGCGATTGCGGTCGTCGGTCACCGCCAGCTGGGAGGTCTGGCGATATTCCTCCTGCGCGGTGTCATAGTCCTTGCGCGCGGCCGCATAGCGCGATTTCAGGGTCGTCGCGTCCAGGCCCAGCAAGGCCGCGCCATTGGCGACCGGCTGATTGGGCTGCACGTAAAGGCGGTCGATCACCCCGTCCAGCGGCGCGCGCACGACAAAGGGATCCTTGGCCGTGACCTCGGCCGGCGCCAGCACCGTCAGGCGCAAAGGGATCAGGCACAAGACCACCAGCGCGATCAAGGCCCAGCGTTGCTGACGGCCCGGCCGAAATACCTTGCGCGCATGCTCGCCCAGGGACGGACGCGGCCCGAACGCGGCCAAGGCATGGCCCCACACTTGCCCCAGCTCATTCAACAGGACCAGATCACTGGCCGTCCAGGCCGCATCGCGCGCGAAGACAACAGCGCTCAAGGGCTTGCCGTCACGTCCCGGCAGTGGCAGCCACAAGGCATGCGCGGGCCACCAGGCTTCCCACTCCGATGCCACGTGCGGCGCGGCTACACGCAGGTCCGCCGCGGTGAAGACGCGCGCCCGCTCATCCGGCGGCAGGTCGGGACTCGCCAGCGCACCCCGGCCGAGCGCCCGATACAGGCTGTCCAGCCACTGCACATACGGCGCGTTGGCATCGCTCTGCGGCAAACCGGATACGGCGGTGACCTTGCCCGCCGCGGCGCCGCGCCACAGGGCGGCCTGGCGATACGGAATCAGCGACAGTGTCTCGTTGACGATGGTGAAACCCAGGGTCGCCTCGGTCGCCGCCGCCCGCGCCCGCGCGGCCAGTTGCCACAACAGCGCCAGTTGCTGCGCGTCGATGCGCACCTGGGGGGCCGCCTCCGCGCCTTGCGGAGCGGCGCCGGACCTGGATACGTCGGGACCTGTAGACATACCGATCAATGCTGCGCGAACGTCGCCCAGCCGCTCATGCCGGGCAGCAGGTCGGGAACGCTGCCCGATATCTCGGCGGTCACGTCGACCGTCTGGCTGACGGGATCAACCTTGGCGCCGATGCGAGCCACCTGCGCCGGATAGGTCTTGCCTACCTCATCGACCTGCACATTCAACTTGTGGCCGGGCTTGAGCCAGGCCAGCCATTTGGACGGCACGATCATCTTCAGTTCCAGGCGGCTGGTGTCGATGATCGTCAGCACCGGCTTGCCCGGCTCGGCGAACTGCTGCGGCGCGGCCGTGCGCTTGGAGACGCGCCCGTCGAAGGGCGCGGTCACCACGCACTTGCTTACCGTCGCCTGCATATAGGCGACTTCAGCGTTGGCGGCCTTGGCCTTGGCGGCTGCCTGCTGGACTTCCAGCTCGCCCACGGTATGCAGTTGCACCAGGCGCTGGTTGACGCGCAGCAGATCGCCGGCAGCACCGGCTTCGGCCTGCGACTTGCGCAATTGCGCGTTGAACAGCGAGCAGTCCAGCGTCATCAAGGGCTGTCCCGCCTTGAAGGCGTCGCCGTCGCGCAGCGGCAAGGTGGCGATCTTGGCGGCGATCTCGCTGGATATGTCGACCTGGTCGCGCGAGACCAGCTGGATGCGGATACGGCTGTCTTCCGTAGCGGGGGCCGCGGAAGCCGCGTCGGACGCCGCGGTCTGCGCGTGCGCGGCTGTGTTGCCCAGGACCAGGGCCAGGCCCAGGGTCAGCAAGGCCGCCGACACGGCCACGGGCCGGCGTGCGGGCATACGCCCCGCGGCGCCTGCCTTCTGCATCGATTTCATTGCGTCATCACCATTGGGTTATCACCTTAACGGGCGCCAGCACCAGCGCCGGCACCGGCGTCAGTCTTGCCGAGCGCGGCCCAACGTTGCTGCTCGCCGCGCAGCGCCTGTTCCAAGGTATTCAGGTCCTTGGCCTGGACGCTGTCCGGCACCGGGTCCAGACCCAAGGTCGCCAGCACCTGGCCGTAGGCATTTTCCAGCTCGCCATAGCTCTGGTACAGGCGCAGTTCGGACATCATGGCGCCGGTGGCGGCGCGGATCTCGTCCAGCTTGCCCTGCGCGTTGGCCTGCGTGGCGTTATGCGTGTGCTGCAGGATCTGCTGGTCGACGTCGTTCATCTGCTTGAGCAGATCGAACTGGCGCTGCTTGGCGCCCAGTTGCGCGCGGGCCACGTGCACTTGCGTGAGCACCGCCATGCTCAAGGCCAGGCGCTGCGTCTGTGCGACATCCAACTGCGCGGCCGCGGCGCCACGGATATTGTTGACGTTGAGCAGGTTCAACAGGTTCCAGCTGACGCTGACGCCGGCCGAGCGCCAGTTGTTGTAGACCAGGAAGCTGTTGCTGTCGTAGTGCTGGCCGAAGCTCAGTTCGATACCGGGCAGCAGCTTGGCCATGGCCTTGTGCGTCTCGTTGACGCTGATGCGCTCGTTATAGCTGGCCTCGACCAGTTCCGGCCGGCGTTCCAGGGCCGTTTCTTCCATCTGCGCGATGGGCATGTCGAATTGCGGCACCGAGAACTGCGCCGGCGGCGCCAGCTGGTAGTCGCGGCCCGGGTCGACGTTCATCAGGGACGCCAGACGCGGCTTGGCTTGCTCAAGGTTGTCGCGGATATCTTCCAGCTGACGCATCAGGTCCAGCAAGGCATGCTGATAGTTCAGCGTGTCCATGGGCGCGCGCAGGTTCTCGCGTTGCGCCTGGCGCGAATCCGTCAAGGCGGCGCCGGCCTGTTCCAGCAGCGGACCGATGCGGTCGCGCAGGCGCTGGGCGCCCGTGGCCTGCCAATAGGCTTCACGCACCTGCTGCATCAGCAACTGCACGACCTTGCGGCGGCGCTGCTCCAGCACCAGCACGTGATCGGCCTGCTGCTTGGCCTCGAAATAGCTGACGCCGAAGTCCAGCACGTTCCACGAGAAGGACAGGTCGGCCGTACGGTTGGTCTTGTCCGTCGAGTACGAGGGCGCCAGCGACTGTTCGTTGGTGAAGACGTTGGTCGAGGAGGACGCCAGCGGGTGATTGCGGTTGTTGTAGCCAGCGGCGGCGGTCAGCTTGGGCAGCAGGTCGAAGTTGGACAGGTCCAGCTGGCGTTGGGCCAGCGCCTCTTCCATCATCTTCAAGCGATGGTCGAGGTTGTAGCGGATGGCCCGCGCCATTGCCTCTTCCAAGGTGACCGGCCCCGTGATGGCCGGTTGCTGCGCGAACATCGTCGCGCGATCGTTCTGCGCCGTCTGGGCGCGCTCTTCGGCGGTGAAGGGCTTGGGGCTGATCGCGCAGCCGGCCAGCAATACCGTTACGAGGGACAGGGCCAGCAGTGCCGGGCGCGTGGGGTGCAGGGCCGGGCGCGAGGAATGCACCGCCATGGTCGTCGTGTTCACTTGGGCTGCTCTTCTACGAAAGTTGGATGTGGGATAGCGGGAATCAACGTTCAAGCGTGCGGACGATCCGCGGGCACGGGTGCCGCCGCGGCACTGGCCACGGCGACTGGCCGGGCGACGTGCAGCGACGCGTGAGCGCGCGCGAACTGTTCGGAAAGCGAGGGTTTGGCGGACGGCGCCGCGTGAGCATCGGCCGGCGTGGTCGACGCGGACACGCGGCCGAAGACGGCCTCCGCGTGAACGGCATCGATCGGGCCCGCGTCGGTCAGGGCAGCCACTGGATGACCCGGCCGCGCGCCTGCGTCGGCGAAGACGGCAGCCGGATGGCCGGCGCCCGCTCCGGCATCCGCCAGAGCCCGAAGGCCGATTCCGGCATCCACATGGCCCGGGCGGCCGGCGAACTCTATGATCATCGGGCGTCGGCTCTCATGTCCAGCCGCGTCACGCACCACGATCTCGATGGCCAACGCCGTGCTGCCGGCGGGCGCCCTGCCCTCCAGCGTGCCGCGCACTGGGTCGAAACGCACCCAGCCCGGCAGCGGCCGGCCATTGGCCATGAGCACGCTGACGTGCGCATTCGCGGCGGACGGGCCATCCACGGCGCCGACCATCAGCGGCAGCGACACCGAGAACGCTTCGTTGGGGCCGGCATTGACGCGCACCGCCTGATCGGCCTGGTTCAAGGCCAGCTCGCGCACGTCGGGCGCCGGGATAGGCGTGGGGGTGTCCACGGTGGTCCGGCTCAAGGAGCCGTGCGCCTGCGAACCGCCCACGGCGCCGAGGGCATTGATGCCCCCTGCGGCGCCCACATCGCCGATATCGGTCGCCGTGAAAGTGATGGTGGCCGGGGCCGCGATCACGCCGACACGCGGCGCGTCAGCAAGGCTGTCGACCACAATCAAGGGATTGGAAATAACGCCCGTCAGGTCCGTGGGGAAGAACGGTATTGAATCCGGCGCGGACGCCGTGCGCGACGAGGCCGGGCCGACAACGAAAAATCCTTGCCCGGGCGCGGGCGGGGATAAGGCAGGCGGTGGCAACAGGCTGATGATCGCGGGCGGCACGGGGTCGACGAACTGGGTCGGCGGCGGCGGGGTCTCCGGTGTCTGAGGCGTCTCTGGCGTCTGCGGCGTGGCGGTCACATCGACCTGGCGCGTCAACGCCTGGCTGTCCTTGATGCCGTCGTTGACGGTGAAGGCGATGGATCGCGTCGCGCCGGCGGGGATGACCGCGGTATCGGTATAGGTCACCGCCCGCAGCGCGGCCTGCCATTGCGCCAAGGTGGCGCTGGCGCCCGCCGAGGTCAAGGTCAAGGTGCCGGAGGCGGCATCGTAGCTGGCGACGATATTGCCCATGGTCGCGCCATCGTTCACGAAGGCCAGCACATCCTGGCCGGCCTGGAAGCCCGCGCCGATCCGCACCGTGGCCGAGGCCAAGGTCGTATTGTCACGGTCCGACAGGGTGATGCCGCTGTCGACGACGACGGGCACGGAAGGCGCGTTATCGCCCGATACGAAGGACGTGGAACCGCTGTTCGTCGAACCCAGCAGCGGCGTCTGATCGGTATTGGCGACCGTGACGTCGCGCGACAGCGCCACGCTGGTCTTGCTGCCGTCGCTGACCATGAAACTGACCGTACGCGTAGCGGTGTTCAGCGTCGAAGCGGCGTCCACCGTATCCAGGTAAGTGACCGCCCGCAAGGCGGCCTGCCATTGCGCCACCGTGGCGGTAGAGCCGGTCGAGGTCAACGTCAGCGTGCCGGTGGTCGCGTCGAAGCTGGCGCTGATATTGCCCATCGTGGCGCCGTCGTTCGCGAACGCGAGAAGGTCCTCGCCCGGGTGATAGTTGCCGCTGATCTGGACTGTGGCGGAAGCCAGCGTGGCGCTGTCCCGATCGACCAGCGTGATGCCGGCGTCGACGGCGACCGGCGACGACGGCGCATTGTCGCCCGCGGCGAAAGCCGCCGGACCGGTGCTGCCCGTCGACACGACGGGTGTCTGGTCAGTCACGGTGATCGTGATGTCGCGCGTTATCGCGGTGCTCGACTTGGCGCCGTCGTTGACGGTGAAACCGATGGTACGCGTGGCCGTGTCGGGCGTCACCGCCGTGTCCGTGTAGGTCACGGATCGCAACGCGGACTGCCACTGCGCCAACGTGGCGGAGGCGCCCAACGACGTCAACGTCAGCGTGCCGGTAGCGGCATTGTAGGCAGCGGTGATGTTGCCCATCGTGACGCCATCGTTGACGAAGCCAAGGACGTCCTCGCCAGCATGGAAGCCCGCGCCGACCTGCACCGTGGCCGAAGCCAGCGTTGCGTTGTCCAGATCCGACAGGGTGATGCCATTATCGACCGTCACGGGAATGGAGGCGCTGTTGTCGCCCGCGGTGAAGGCCACCGAACCGCTGCTGCCGCTCGTGATGATCGGTGTCTGATCGCTCGCCGTGACCGTGATGTCGCGCGTGTAGGCGGCGCTGGACTTCGCGCCATCGCTGACCACGAACGCGATGGTCCGCGTCGCGGTATCGGGCGTGATCGCCGTATCGGTGTAGGTCACCGACTGCAGCGCGCGTTGCCACTGGAACACTGTCGCCATCGCCCCGGACGACGTCAGCGTCAGCGTGCCTGTGGCGGCGTCGTAGCTGGCGGTGATGTTGCCCATCGTCACGCCATCGTTGACGAAGCTGAGCACGTCCTCGCCGGCATGGAAGCCAGCGCCGATCTGGACCGTGGCGGACGCCAAGGTCACATTATCCAGGTCGGAAACCGAGATGCCGCTGTCGATGACCACCGGCGTGGACACGGTGTTGTCGCCAGCGACGAAGGAGGCGGAACCGGAGCTGGTCGTCCCGATGATGGGGGTCTGGTCCGTATCCTCCACCGTGACGTCGCGCGAGTAGGCAGTGCTGGTCTTGATGCCGTCACTGACGGTCAACGAGATGCTGCGCGTGCTGGTGTCCGGGGTGACCGCCGTGTCGGTATAGGTCACAGCCCGCAAGGCGGCCTGCCACTGTGCCAGCGTAGCGCTGGCGCCGGCCGAGGTCAGTGTCAGGGTGCCGGTGGCCGCGTCGTAGCTTGCACTGATGTTGCCCATCGTCAAGCCGTTGTTGGTGAAGCCGAGCACATCCTCGCCGGCGTGGAAGCCGCTGCCGATCTGCACCGTCGCGGATGACAGCGTGCCGTTGTCCAGGTCGCTGAGCATGATTCCGTTATCGATCACGGCAGGCGTGGAGGCCGTGTTGTCGCCCGCGACGAACGATACCGAGCCCGTGCTACCCGAAGAAATGACCGGCGTCTGATCCGTGTCGGCGACCGTGATCGTGCGTTCGAGGGTGTTGCTGGCTTGCGCGCCGGCCGATAGTGTGATGTCGATCGTTCGCGTCGCGGTGTTGGGCGTCGCCGCGGTATCGGCATACGTGACGGCGCGCAGCGCGGCCTGCCATTGCGCCAGCGTGGCCGTGCCGCTGGACGACGTCAGCACCAGCACGCCCGTCAGCGAGTTGTAGGTGCCGCTGATGTCACCCATCGTCGTGCCGTCATTGGTGAAGCCGAGCGCGTCCTCCCCGCTATGCAGGTTGCCCGTGATCGCGATGACGGCCGTATCCACCACATTGCCAAGCGGGTCGGCAACCGCGATGTTGGGGTCGATGGCCACAGGCGTGCCAGGCGCGTTGTCACCCGCCGCGAACGCCACGCTGCCCGTGCTGGTCGTCGACAGGGCCGGCGCCGAGCTGATGACGTCGAGGTCATACGAGACAGCCGCGCTGGTCTTGACGCCGTCGCTGATCGTGATCGCGATCGAGCGGGTGCCCAGCGGCGCGTTGCTGCCGGTCTGGAACTGGAGGTTGTCGAGCACGCTCTGCCATTGGGCGAGCGTACCGCCCGTGGAGGTAATCGTCAGCGTTCCCGTCGAGGCGTCATAGCTTGGACTGATACCGTTGGTGGGTATCTGGCCCAGTCCCGAGAATTGCAGGACATCACCGGACTGAAAGCCGCTGGTGACCTGCACGGTGATGGTCAGGCTGACCAGGGCCGAGGGGCTGCTGACGTTCAGATCGGTCAGCGCAAGGCCGCCGTCGATGGTGGCCGCGCTGTTACCCGGCAGATAGGATTGCCCACTGGTGGACGCCGTCAGGACCGGCGTCTGATGGGTCGCCTCGACGGTGACGGTCGACGATATGGTCGTGCTGGATTTGATGCCGTCGCTGATATCGAAGGTGATCGTGCGCGTCGCATTGTTCGGCGTGACGGCCGTCGAGGTATAGGTGACGGCGCGCAGGGCGTTCTGCCACTGGGCCAGCGTCGCGCTGTCGCCCGAGGAGGTGAGTGTCAGTTCCCCGTTGCTGTAGCTGGCAACGATATTGCCGTATACGAGCGTACTGGTGTTGGTGAAGCTCAGGACGTCGGTGGAGTTGTAGTTGCCGGTGATGGAGACCGTCGCCGAATGCAGGGGTCCGCCGTCCGCATCCGCCACCGTCACGGTATTGTTGATCACCACCGGCGTCGACGCAGTGTTATCGCCCGCGACGAAGCCCACGGAAGTGCCGCCGCCCCCGATGATGGGGGTCTGGTCCGTGTCCGTCACGGTCACCGTGCGGGTCGCGACAGGGCTGGTCAGCGTGCCGTCGTTGATCTGGAAGGATATCGTGCGCGTGGCGTTTGACGGGACGACCAGATCGCTGGTGAAGGTGATCGAGCGCAGCGCGGCCTGCCATTGCGCCAGCGATGCCCCGCTGGCCGACGTCAGCGTGAGCACGCCAGTGGCTGTAGCGTAGCTACCCGAGATGTCGCCCATCGTCGCCGGGTTGGTCACATAAAGCAGCAGGTCGTGATTGGCCTGAAAGTTGCCCGTGATCTGTACCGTCGCCGACTCGAGCGTAGTACTGCCGCCGTCGCTGACGGTGATTCCGGAATCGACGGCAACCGGCGTCGACGCCGTGTTGTCGCCCGCGACGAAGGACGCCGAACCAGAGTCCGCGGTCACAAGGGGGCCGGCCGTCACGACCATGCTGTGATGCAAGGCGGTACTGGTCTTGGTGCCGTCGGATACGGTGAACGTGATGTCACGCGTGCCGCCGGTTGTGCCTGCTGAAGACGCGAACGTGACTACATCCAAAGCTGCCTGCCACTGGGCCACCGTGGCGGTGCCGCTTCCCGAGAACATCGACAGCACATGCGTAGCCGGATTGTACGAAGCCTGGATGTCGCCGTATAGCGTCGAGTTGTCGTTGGTGAATCCGAGAGAATCGCCGGTCACGAAGCCGCTGGCGATCGTTATCGTTGCCGTCGCCAGCGTGGAATTGTCGGCATCACTGACATGGATGTTGGCGTCCACCGCCGTCGCCGCGTTGCCGGCAAAGTAGCTCGTGCTGATCGCGCCGCCTTCGCTGAGGACTGGCGTCTGGTCCGTGGCAGTGATGGTCACGTTGCGGGTGGCGACGTTGCTGACAAACGTGCCATCGTTGAACGAGAACGACACCGTGCGCGTCGTGGTGCTCAGATCCGGCGACGTCAGGGAGCTGGAGAAGGTGATCGACTCCAGCGCTGCCTGCCATTGCGCGATAGTGGCCGTGCCGGCGCCGGTGCTGAGAGTGAGCGTACCGGTGGTTGTATCGTAGACGCCCGAGATGCCATTCTGGGCAGTGAAGTTCAACACGTCGCCAGACTGGACATTGGTGATCTGGATCGTCGCGGTTTTGGCGGTCGCGCTGCCGCCGTCGAAAAGCGTCAGGCCAGGATCGACTTGGACCGGCGTTCCGCCTGTGCCAGCACCGTTGTCGGCCGACGACCAGGAGGCACTGCCGCTGCTGGTGGTGACGGCCGGCCCCGTGTCCTGGTAGGTCAGGTTGTCCAACGAAGGTTCGAACGCCCCAGCATCATTCTGGTCTATCAGCGAAAAAGAGACGATGTTGTTGAAGGCGGAACCCAGTTGTTGAGACGACACGGCGGCGCCTGGGAACCCGCCAACGGCCGCAGTAGCGAGCTGGATCAGCGCGCTGCTCGTCCCGTTGGCGTAATGCGCCTGGATATAGAGATCGCCGTTGAACGAGCTCAGATCGAAACTTTGCAGATTGAAGGTGTGGCCATTGGCTAGCGAAATGGTCACGTTGCTCACCGCCGACGCGCCATCGGCGTTGATCATCAGCACACCGTCCGTCTGCGAGTCGGTAATGTCAGTGGGTCCGTTCGGAGAATTCTCAAAGTTATAGGCGAAGGTATTCGCGGCCTGGTCCAGCGTGTAGACAACTCCGTCCAAGGTGAACTGGGACGAACCGATCGCCTGGAAATTATTGGCGGCGGCGGTGTCGTAGGTTTCCGTGGTCACGGCCAGCAGCGTGTCGTATTGCGCCTGCGCGGCCGCGGATTCGATCACGGAGGTGTGGACGGTGCCCGACTGGTATTCCAGCGTCCAGTCGCCACCAAGTGAGGCAGCGCCTGTCGCATCGGTGGACGCTGCGACGTTCAAGTGCGTCAGCGACGCGATCTCCTGCACCAGCTGCTGCCCGTCCGCGCTTTGCGCCACGTCGCAACCGTAGATCAGGAAGTCGCCACCGGCATTCATGGCCGCGCCGATGCGGGCCAGTTGGGCGCTCTCGGCGGCCAGGTCGGATGCATTCAGCGTGGTGGAACCCGCGTGTATCGTGCCGTCGCTGCCGTGCGAAATCAGGTGGATGGCATCCGCGCCCGGATGCGCCTGCAGATAGTCCGCCATCTGGGCGAAACCGTCCGAGGAACTGTTCAGGATGACGTACTCGGTGCCCTGCGGCAGGCCGTCGATCAGGGTCTGGATGTTCTCGACGCTGGAGTCGATGAAGACGACGGAGCGGGAGCCTGCTTCGGTGGCCACGGCGTCGGCCACGAGAAGGGTTTTTTCGGCAGCGGTCGCGGTGGTGTCAGTGGTCTTGGTATCGACAACCGTGGTGGTGCTGTCCGTGGTCGTGGTGGACTTGGCAGCGGTATCGCCAGTGGTGACGGTGTCAGTGCTCGTGATGGTGTCGCTGCTGGTAGCGGTGCTGCTGCTCGCGGTCTTGTCGCTGCCCGAGCCGCCCGGTTGCCTGCCATCGATCTTGCCGTCGTTGACCGCGGCGTCGCCGGATTTGCCGGCGGCCGGCTTGTCGTGGCTGCCTTGGCTATCGGCTGCCCGGCTGCCGCCTTGCGAAAGATCATGCTCGGCGACTGGTTTCGGCGCGGCGGGGACGGTAGCGTCGTTGGACGCGGCGGAGCCGGGATGGGCGTCGGCGCCGGCATTGGCCGGACCGGCATGCTGTTGAGCGGCGACGGCGGCGACCGAGGCGTCGTAGACCACCCGCGGCTCCAGCGCCATCATCAAGGGAGAAGGCGCTACGGCAGGAGCCGCTCGCGTCACGGCGCCCTTCTTGCCAACGCCAGAGCGGCCCAGGCGCTTCAAGAATTGCTCAATCGCATTCATTACCGATACTCCCCTACCCCAGCGTTGCGCGGCGGACAGTCTCGCGGGACGGGTGTCAGAGGTAGCAACACCCGGCAGCGCGATTTCCAACAAATGTCGGCCGACTCGGAATTACTTTGAAATCTTTGCGTAAATTTCGTGGCGGAATTCTAGCCATATGGCGGATTGTCGCAAAGCATTTCCCATCAGAAATTTGCGATCAAGGGGGAGATTGAGGGGTTTTTTCTTCAACTTTCGGGCGGAAGGAGGCCATTTCTGACTAGAACCTGTTTTCATCGGGCTCTTATTTCTTATATTGCCGTTTATTGCGTTTAATTTCGTTCGTGTTGCTCCGGGGATAACTCGGACGCCCCCGAGAGGGTCGGGGCCCCTGGAGGGGCCCCGGGTTTGGGGACGGGCCCGGGTGGCCCCGGTGGCCCCGGTGGCCCCGGTGGCCCCGGTGGCCCCGGTGGCCCCGGTGGCCCCGGTGGCCCCGGTGGCCCCGGTGGCCTGGATGGCCTGGATGGCCTGGATGGCCTGGATGGCCTGGGTGGCCTGGGTGGCCTGGGTGGCCTGGGTGGCCTGGGTGGCCTGGGTGGCCTGGGTGGCCTGGGTGGCCTGGGTGGCCTGGGTGGCCTGGGTGGCCTGGGTGGCCTGGGTGGCCCGGATGGCCCAAGTAGGCCAAGTAGCCCGGGGGCCCGCAAGTGCGCCACGGCGCGGGCGCCGGAAGCCCCCGGCTACCCCGCCGTCCGTTGCGGCGCTTCCTGGCCGGCGGTCTCCTCGCTCTGAGGTCCCCAGGAATCCCGGTGCGTGCTCAACGCCAGCAGGCGGTCTCGTGCAATCGACTGCTCCAGCGTCTGCTGAGCCCGCTTGGCCACGGTAATCCGCAACCCTTCGTCCTCGAAATTCGCCGTCGTCTCTTCCAGCATATTGATGTTGTTGCGCCGGAAAGCATCCGCCACTTCGCGCGCCTCGTAAGGATCCATCCCCAGGGCCTGCAATGCATGCCGCCCGGCCGTCAACGCCGACTCGAACAACTCACGCTCCACCACCTCCACGCCACGCTGCCGCAACTGGTAGTAATGCACCGCGTCGCGCGCCCGCGCCACGATCCGCAGATTCGGGAAATGCTCCTGCACCAGATCCACCAGCCGCAAATTCTCCGGCACCGTATCGATGGCATTCACCAGCACCCGCGCACGTCCCGCCCCGGCGGTCTCCAACAGCTCTGCCCGTGTCGCGTCGCCATAGAACACCTTCATGCCGAATTTACGCAGCGTCTCGATGTTGTCCGGATCGTGATCCAGCACCACCACCTTCACCCCATTGGCCAACAGCAGACGCCCGGCGATCTGTCCAAAGCGCCCGAAGCCCGCGATGATCACGCTGGCGCCGTCCTCATCGATCTCGTCATCCGCCCGGCGGTCGCGCGGCTTGCGCCGCTCGATCTGGTCCAGCACCGCCAGCACGATGGGCGTGGCCGCCATCGACAAGGCCACCGCCAGGGTCAACAGCTTGGTCCAGTCATCCGGCAACACGCCGGCGTCATGCGCGCTGCCGAACACCACGAAGGCAAATTCACTGCCCTGGCCCAGCAAGGTGGCGAACAGCACGCAGCGGCCGCCCCCTATCCCCAACACATGGGACATGGCCCACAGCAGGACAAACTTGATCACCAGAAAGGCCAGCAGCAATCCCAATACTTGCAAGGGATGCGACAGCAGCGTGCCGAAGTCGATCGACATGCCCACGCCGATGAAGAACAGCCCCAGCAGCAAACCCTTGAATGGCTGGATATCGCTCTCCAGCGCATGCCGGTATTCCGAGCTGGCCAGCAGCACCCCCGCCAGGAACGCCCCCATGGCCATGGACAGACCAGCGCTCTCCATCAGTTCGCCGACGCCAATCACCAGGAACAAGGCCACCGCGCTGAAGACCTCGCGCAGCCCGGACCGCGCCACGAAACGCAGCAGCGGACGCGCCAGATAACGGCCACCCACCACCGCGATCGCCAGCGCGATCACGATCTTCAAGGTCGCGACGCCCAGGGAGTCCCCCTCGCCGCCCTTGCCGCCCGCCAGCAGCGGAATCAGGGCCACCAGCGGAATGGCCGCTAGATCCTGGAACAGCAGCACCGAAAACGCGCGCTGCCCCAGCACCGTCTGCTGCAGGCTGCGCTCATTCATGGCCTGCACGGCGATGGCCGTGGACGACAGCGCCAGCGTCATACCGACCAGCAGCGCCACGCGCCAATCCAGCCCCTGCCACCAGACCAGGGCGCCCAGCGCGGCGCCGCACACCGCCATCTGCAGCGCGCCGCCGCCGAACACCGGCACCCGCAGGTTCCACAACCGGCGGGGGTCCAGCTCCAGGCCGATCAGGAACAGCATCAGCACCACGCCAATTTCCGCGAAATGCAGGATCTCGGTCGGATCGTCCACCACCCGCAAGCCCCACGGCCCGATCACGCAGCCGGCAATCAGATAGCCCAGCACCGATCCCATGCGGGCCCGCACGGCCAGCGGCACGAACACCACCGTGACACCGAGATAAACCAGGCCCTGCAATAGCAATTGATCATTCATGGTCGGCCCCCGTGGCTGGCTCCGTGCCCTCGTACTGACGCAACAGCGCCTCGAACTGCTCCCGGTAGCGCACGCCGGCGCCCGCCAACTGATCCTGCGTCAGCGTGGTCACGCCGTGCAGGGAATACGGCGCCAGCCAGCGCATGCCGCATTGTTCGCCGGCACTGCGCAGCGGCTGCCCCAGCATGCCCAGGTGGTTCTCGCCGCAACAGCTGAAATTGCCCTCGTCGCCGCCCGTGGTCACCGTCCACATCAGGTCCTTGCCGTCCAGCATGCCCGCCCCCTTGCCATAGGCCCAGCCGTACTGCAGCACCTTGTCCATCCACAGGCGGAACAGCGCGGGCGCGCCATACCAATGCAAGGGGTGCTGCCAGACCACCAGGCGGGCCTGCGCCAGCGCCTCCTGCTCGGCGGCGACATCGATGCTGAAGTCGGGATAAAGCTCGTAAAGCGAACGCACCCGCACCTTTTCCATACCGTCGAGGGCATCGAGCAAGGCGCTGTTGGCGCGTGAATGGCGGGGATAAGGGTGCGCGTAAATAATGACGATCATCAGTGATCCTGGACGAACTGCGGCGTGATATGAAACGATGTTAGCCTTGGCGTTTGAGTTACGCGAGGCGAGCAATGGCAATCACGCAAGTGGATCTAATCGGAGCGCCCACCGACGTCGGCGCCAGCATACGGGGCGCCTCGATGGGCCCCGAAGCTTTGCGGGTCGCCAGCCTGCCTGTCGCCCTGGAACGCCAAGGCTTGCAGGTGGTTGACGCCGGCAATCTGGCCGGCCCGACCAATCCCTGGCACCCTCCCCGCGACGGCTTTCGCCATCTGGAGGAAGTGGCCCACTGGAACCGATCGGTCCATGAGTCGGTGCTGCGCTCCTTGCAAGCGGGGCATTTTCCCATATTGATGGGCGGCGATCATTGCCTGGCCATCGGATCGATCAGCGCGGTGGCCCAATATTGCCGCGCCGCCGGCCGCAAGCTGGTCGTCTTGTGGCTGGACGCGCATGCCGATTCCAACACGCACGACATCACGCCGACCGGCAATATCCACGGCATGCCGGTGGCCTGTCTGTGCGGCCAGGGCCCGGACGCCCTCACCCGGCTCAGCGATACCTACCCCGCGGTGGACGCCACGGCCATCCGTCAGGTGGGCATCCGCAGCGTCGACGCGGAAGAAAAGCGCCAGTTGCGCGCCTTGGGGCTGCGGGTTTTCGATATGCGCCATATCGATGAGAACGGCATGCGCCTGACCATGGAGCAAGCCCTGGCCGAGGTCGACGGGAACACCCATCTGCACGTCAGCTTCGACGCGGATTTCCTGGATTCGGTGGTGGCGCCGGGTGTGGGCACGCCGGTGCTGGGGGGGCCGACCTACCGGGAAGCGCAGCTGTGCATGGAGATGATCGCCGACACCGGGCGGCTGGCTTCGCTGGACCTGATGGAACTGAATCCCGCCTGCGACGTGCGCAATCAGACGGCCGAAGTGGTGGTGGACCTGGTGGAAAGCCTGTTCGGGAAGTCGACGCTGATCCGGCGCTGATTCGACGCTGATCCGGCGCTGCTGCCGGCGCGGTCCGCGGGGGCGTTCCACGTGCTCCTTGAGTGGTTCACACTCTGTTGCGATAATTGCCGGCCTCGCCGGCCTCGCCGGCGGAAGTTGAAGTCCTTCTTCCAACCGACACGCTACTCCACGAGACCACGACATGAACCGTAATGACGACGCCGGCAAGCTGATCCTACGCCTGGTACTGGGCATCCTGATCCTGCTGCATGGCATCAGCAAAATGACGCACGGCGTCGGCTTCATCGTGAACCTGGTCCACGAGCACAACCTGCCGTCCTTCGTGGCCTATCTGGTCTACATCGGCGAAGTCATCGCCCCGATTCTCGTGATCGTCGGCCTGTTCGCCCGCCTGGGCGGCCTGATCATCGCGATCAACATGCTGTTTGCCTTCTTCCTGGTCCACGCCAACCAGTTGTTCTCGATCAACGGTCAGGGTGGCTGGCAGCTGGAGCTGCAAGGCATGTATCTGGCCGCGGCTTTGGCCGTCGCCCTGTTCGGCGCCGGGCGTTTCAGCCTGGGCGGTTCGGGCGGCCGGTATAACTGAACTGGCTGGCGCCAAGCTGCAGGGGGTATGTGAGGGGGGTTTCCCCTCACGACGCCCCCGCGACTCGCGAGACTCGGCGGCGCCCCTGGGACCGTGAGGGGAATCCCCCTCACCTAGAAACTCCACCACCGTCTCGGCAAGCCCGCCGGCCGCGCAGCGCGCCGGCTCCGCGGGGAGCAGTGAGGGGGAACCCCTCACTAAAAAATCACCTTTCGGCCAAGAAAACCGGCGCGATCAATGCGCCCGGATCGGGCTCTCGTTCGCGCCGGTGGCCTTCTGCTCAAACCCGACGTAACCGTCCATATACGCGCGCCCCGAGCAACGCACCATCGCCACGCAGGTATCGGTCTTCTCCTTCGCGTTGCACGCCAGGCGCGCCTGATCGCGCGCGGTCTGCGGTTCCGGGTTCAAGATCGTGTAATTGTGCCCTCTTTCCTTCGCCACGCCTTTCGGCCACGCCAGGCCCACGCAGGTGTCCTTATAGGTAATGAGCGTGGAGCAGTTCTTGCATTCATCCCACTCATTCAGGCTCTTGACCGCTTCTTTCTCGCTAGGATAGTCATCCGCATACAGCGCACCGCCGGTCTCGCTCTCGGAGACGGTCCCCCAGTACTCGCGCTTGTCCAGCTTGGCGGACAGGGCTTCCAGGTCGGCAGGCCGGGCCCGCGCGGCGGCGGCATTATGCGTGGGGCTGTAGCCGGGTCCCACGCAGATCGGCAGCATCGCCAGGCGGCATTTGCCATCCGGGCTTTGCGCGGTGCATTTGCGTATGGCCGCCTTGGCCGCGATTTCCGGCCCGGCGCTATTGCCGGGGAACAGGTCGCGCCGGCTGTTGGCCGCCCACGCCATGCAGCTGTCGGCGAACCAGCCCAGCGACTTGCAGCCGTTGCCACCCTTGCGACGGCATTCCGCCACCGCCGCGTCTTCGGCGGCCTGCTTGCCGCCGGGCACGGGCAGCGTCCAGAACATCTTCTTCTGATCCTTGTCGGTCGCCACGCCGCCGAACTGGCGCGTCTCGGCACCGTGGGCGGCGGACGCCAACATCAGGAAGCACAAGGAAAGCAAAGCGCCGGCGGCGCGCAAAAACGAAGGCAAATGGCGGGGCATCGTCATCATCTGTTTGCAGGAAAGGCGGCATGGCGGCAGATACGCCGCGCGCGTGAACGCTCAGCATGGTAGCGGGCCTGACGCAACGCATCACACCCGCTCCGGCATATTACGTAACAATTTTAATGACAATTCATTCATATTCCGTGACGAATTGCGGGGAGAATGGCGATCCTCGGTAACGTATTGCTGACGCTTTCCTGGCATCGGGCCCTCCGGCCCTCCCTGACAGGCCCCCTGCCAACGGTTACCGGGAGTAACAAAATGCCCGCCGCCGCGCGCCCTGCTCCCCGCGCGGCCTGCCCTGGCTAGCCCCGGACGCGGGAGCATGGAATACATCGCCATGAAGTCCAGCAAGAATGCTTCGAGTTTCGCAACGCGATACGGTCTGGGCGCGCTCCTGCTGAGCGCGATGGCCGGCCTGGCGGGTTGCGCGCCCACCGGCGGCAGCTCCACCCTGCCATCGCTAAGCAAGGTGTTTTCCTCGGGCCTGTCCTTCTCGCCCAGTGTGAACGTGGCCAAGAACATGGAAGGCCATTCGATCGACGATGCCATCACGGCTTTGGGCGAACCGAACAAGACCCATCCGGATGGCGATGCGACCGTGCTGGAATGGAGCGACTACCAGACCTCGCCGTATCAATCCTGGGTCAGCGACGGTTCCAGCACTCAGATGGTCGGCTTGATTCCCGCCGGCGGCGGCCAGGCCGCCACGCCAGTGATGCAGACCACCAACTATGGCCACTACGAGAATCGCGTGGCGGTCTATCAGTGCGGGGTCTATATGCGCATGAAGGACAGCGTCATCGTCGAGACCAAGGTCCAGGGCAATGTCTGCCCCGACTTCATCGGCGCATTGCGCAAGTGGGCCGGCGAGAAAGAAGAACGCAACTACATGAATTGAGCGACAGGATCGAGCGACCGGATTGAGCTACAGGCGCACGCCTGGCGTCCTCGACCGGTGTCGCGCGATGCGTTGGCCGCTCACCGCATGGCTCTTTATCCGTCTTCGCGCTGTCGCTTGGCTATCGCATGCAGGCACGACTCTAACGACTGGACACGCTTGGACCGGGCGCCGCGATACGCGTGGCGACACGCGTAGGAATTGGTAACCCCGTCCGCATTTCAAATCGGTTTCAAGCGCCCCACACGCTACTTGCGCCTCTCTACACTGGAATCGTCCGCATGAATGTTTATGCGTTCCCTGAGGAGTCCAGCATGAAGAAGCTCATTATTTTGGTTGCCGTCGCCTGCTCGCTGAGCGGTTGTATTGTCGTCCCTGCCGGCGGTGGCGGCGGCCATTACCACGGCGGTGGCGGATACCGGTACTATCCGGCGCCGGCCCACTACTACTATGGGTATTGATCGGTCCGCCGCGACGTTGCAGGTGGATATCGGCACAAGACCATGAAACAGGGCGAACGGCGTGAGCCGCTCGAAGCTCGCATGAAAACGCATATCTCCCCCCCATCCAGTGGCCAGGTAGCGGCGTCGCGGGGCGCCGCGGTCCGCGGCCCGGCATTGACTTCGTCCGCTGAATGCCCGCATGCCGGCGCCGCGGACGCGCGCGGCGCCGGCCGTGGGCCACGTGGCCGAACGCGCCATGCTGGTTTGGTCGCGCTGACGCTGGCTTTGAGCGTGGCGGCCGGGCTGCCGACGCTGGCGCGGGCGCAGGTATCCGATCCTTATCCAGCCAACTACCCGGCCTATCCCGCCGGTCAGGTACCCTATCCGCAGACGGACCAGAACGGCAACCCGGTGGATGCACAAGGGCAACCTTATCCGGTGGATGCGCAGGGGCAGCCTTATCAACAAGGACAGGCTTATCCTGACCAGGCCGGGCAGCAATACCCGGCCGCTCAACAAGCGCAAGGCGCGGTCGATCCGTCCGACGCGAATCTCGCGCCCATGACCACGGCGCAGGAAGCGCCGCCGCCCTTGCCCGTGTATGAACAGCCGCCGGTTCCCGGCGAGGGGTATATCTGGGTGCCGGGTTATTGGGCGCGCAATTACTACGGCTTCTTCTGGGTGCCGGGCGCCTGGGTGTTGGCACCTTATCAAGGCGCGCTGTGGACGCCGGGGTACTGGGCTTTCGACACCGGCTACTACCGCTGGTCGCCTGGCTACTGGGGGCCGCACATCGGCTTCTATGGCGGCATCAATTACGGCTTCGGGTATTTCGGCTCGGGCTATTCCGGTGGTTATTGGCGCGATCGGCACTTCTACTACAACCGGTCCGTGACACGCATCGGGCCGACGCGGGTCACCTACGTGTACGACCACAAGGTCGTGGTGAATGGACGTGACCGCGCCAGCTATCACGGCGGTCCTGGCGGAGTAGGCCGTGGCCCTGATCCGCACGAACTCGCCGCCCAACGCGAGCGCCACATGCCCCCCATGGCCATGCAGGACCGCCACGCCTACGACGCCGGCCGCGAGCGCGGCCAGTTCATGAACGTCAACCACGGCCGTCCTCCCCAAGCCGCGTTCACGCGGCCCATGGGGAATAGCAACAACTGGCAGCGGCCCCCTGGAAGCGATCGTCCGGGCGAACCTGGCGGTCCCGGCGCGCAACCTGGTAATCCTGGGCAGCGCCCTGGCGGTCCCGGCGGGCAAGCCGGCAATCCTGGCCAGCGTCCTGGCGGGCCGGGCGCGCAAGCGGGCGCGCCGGCGGCGCAGCCTGGCAATCCGGGGCAGCGCCCTGGCGGCCCTGGCGGCCCCGGTGCGCCGGGCGGCATGAATCCTGGACAACAACGCCAGTTCCAGCAGCAGCAGGCTGATCAACAGCGTCAGTCGCAGCAACAGCAGGCCGATCAGCAACGCCAACGGCAGCAACAGCAGGCCGACCAGAACCGCCAGCAGCAGCAACGCGCGGCGGATATGCAGCGCCAGCAGGCGCAGGGCATGGGCCGGCAGCAGGAAGCCAACCAGCGGCAGCAGCAGATGCAGCGTGAGCAGTCGCAGCAGCAGCAATTGCTGCAACAGCAGCAGAGCCAGCAGCAAGCGCAATTGCAACAGCAGCAGCGCGCCCAGCAACAGCAGCAGAATTTGCGCCAGCAGAATCTGCAGCAGCAACAACGGCAGAACCAGCAACAGTTGCAGCAGCAACAGCAGGCCCAGCAACAGCAGCAGCAACGCATGCAGCAGATGCAGGATCAACAGCGCCAGCAGCAACAGCAGATGCAGCAACGCGATCAGCAGCAGCGCCAGCAGGTGCAGCAACAACAGCAGCAATTGCAGCAGCAGCAAAGGGATCAACAGCAGCGTCAACAGATGCAGCAACAGCAGATGCAGCAACAACAACAGCAGCGTCAGCAACAACAGCAACAGCAGATGCAGCAACAACAACAGCAGCGTCAGCAGCAACAGCAGCAGATGCAACAGCAACAGCAGCAACGCCAGCAGCAGCAACAGCAGATGCAACAGCAACAACAGCAGCGCCAGCAACAGCAGCAACAGCGCCAGCAGAATCAGCAGCGCGAGCAGCCGCAACGCCAGCAGCAATCGGACCGCCGCGACCAGCGCCAGGAGCACCACGACCAGCGCCGCGAGCCGCGGCAGTCTTGAAGCGCCTGTCCACGTCTTGCCCGGGACCGCGACCTTCGCTCCTATAATCGCTCTATCCGGCTCCCCTTCCCCCAGGTGCAATCATGAAGAAAAGCATGAAGAAACGTTTGACGGCTGCTGTCCTCGCTTGCTCCCTGATCGGCTTACCGTCCGCCTGGGCCGCGCTGCCCAACGGCGCCAGCGCGCCGGAATTCAAGACCCAGGCCGCCCAAGGCGGCAACACCTTCCAGTTCGACCTGCGCGACGCCCTGAGCAAGGGTCCCCTGGTGCTGTACTTCTTCCCGGCCGCCTTCACCAAGGGCTGCACCATCGAAGCCCATGACTTCGCGGAAGCGGTGCCTGCCTACGAGAAACTGGGCGCGCGGGTGGTCGGCATCTCCGCCGACAGCATCGACGTATTGAAGCCCTTCTCCGTGAGCGAATGCCAAAGCAAATTCCCGGTCGCCGCCGATGCCGACGGCAAGATCATGCGCGCCTATGACGCCGTGCACGAACGCAATGCCGAACGCTCGCAGCGCATCTCCTACGTGATCACGCCGGACGCCAAGGTGATCTACTCCTACGCCGACTCCGATCCCGACAAACACGTCGCCAACACGCTGGAAGCCCTGCGCGCCTGGCGCGCACAGCATCCCGCCAAGGATTGAACCCTGGGGATCAACGTTCGGACAGCGCCGCCAGACGAACTATCCAGCGTCACCTGCTGAGGACAATGTGAGGTTGGCCTCAGCCTGGCCTGGCGAAGCCGTCGACACCGCGACGGCAACAGCACCCTAGCGCGGCAGGATCTCTTCCAGCACGTCAGCGGGCCGGCACAGCCGCGCGCCGCGCTCCGTGACCACGAAAGGACGGTTGATCAGGATGGGGTGTTCGATCATCGCGTCCAGCAACTGGTCGTCGCTGACGCCTTCCGCATCCAGTCCCAGCTCCTGGTAGACCGCTTCCTTGGCACGCACGGCGTCGCGCACGCTCAAGCCGGATTGCTTGATCATGTCAGCCAGCACCTGACGCGTGGGCGGCGTCTTCAGGTACTCGACGACGGTCGGTTCGATACCCGCCTGTTGCAGGTGATCGAGAACGGTACGGGACGTGCCGCAACGCGGATTGTGATAGATGGTCGTGGGCATGGTGGACACCTGGCTGTCGTTATTAGGGGTGCTTCCACGCGATCGAGCGCGTGGATATCGACGACGATACACCCGCGCGCACCGCCTGGCGCCGCAAGTCTACAGAAAATCCACCGATAAGGGGCTCAGCTGAATGGCCAGACCGTTGGATGCGTGCCGGGCGGCACCGACGGCCGGGCCCAACGCGCCGGAGTCACCGAGAAGCGCGCCGCGTGACGCACGGCGGTCAGGCGGCCAAAACCGGAATCGGTCGTTTCCAGATAGGGATCCAGCGGCGGCAAGGGACAGCCCAGCCCGGACTGCTGCCGCGGCAAGCCGCGCAGCCAGCGCCCGGTCTGCGCCAGCGACACCCGCACATGCCAGCTGCCGCCCTCCGTCGCCTGCCGGATGAGCGCCGCCTGCGCGCCACAAGCCATCAAATAACCGGTGGCGTAGTCGAGGATCTGCGTGGGCAAGGGCTTCGGCGCTTCCTGGTTCGCGGCCTTGGCTTCGGCGTGATTGAAACCGCTTGCCGTCTGCACCAGCGAATCGAAACCGCGCCGCCCCGCCCACGGCCCGACATGTCCGTAGGCCGACAGGGAGACACAGACGATGCCCGGCCGGATCCGCGCCACGTCTTCCACGCTGAAACCCAGGTCAGCCAGCGCGCCCGGCCGATAGGCCTGCGTGAAGATATGCGCGCTGCGCAAGAGATTGCCCAAGGTGATGCGCCCCGTCGCCGTATCCAGGTCGGCGTGTACCGACAGCTTGCCGCGACTGGTCTCGGCAATCGCATCGATGTTAGGCAGATTGGGGGAATTCAAAAGCATGACATCCGCGCCATAGGCCGCCAGGGTGCGGCCGCCCACGGGGCCGGCCAGGATGCGCGTCAGGTCCAGCACCCGGATGTCCTTGAGTGGACGCGGATCGGCGCCGTAGCTGGGCAAGGCCAGCGGGGGCGCGTCGCCGATGCGTTCGATGCTGATGACGGGAAGCTGCGACACCGCGATGCCCTGCGGATGGCGATCCCATTCGTCGAAGGAACGCATGGCGGCTACCACCAGACCGGCATCGGCGGCGGCTTGTTCGAATTCAAAGGAGTTCCAGCGGGCCAGCGATTTCTCGACCATGCGCCGGTCCACGGTGGCGCCGGTGGGACACCCAAGCAGCGCCAGGGCGCCATCGCGATGATGGGCGAAGTTGGCGTGGATACGCACCCAGTTGTCGTCGGCGCAACGGTACACGCCGGTGATCTTGTCGTAACGGGTGGAAGGCACGCCATTAAGGGTGTAGAAACCCCGGGTTTCCTGCGCCGCATGGCGCATGTCCACCGTCACGCGCTGGCGCTTGCCGCCCCCGCGCAGATGCCAGATTTCCGCGGCCGCCAAGGCCGCCGCGCCCATGCTGTATTGGGCTGCCATGCCCACCGGAAAAGAGGAAGGCAGAACCGGATCCGCGCCCGGCAGATCGATGAAGTCCAGCGCTTCTTCCGGCAGTTCAAGCAAGCGCCACAACGCCCCCAGCGCAGCACCGTGGGTTGCTTTGCGGTTAGAGGAAGCCCCTCTGAAGAAGGGCGGGCGGAAATCCATCAAATATCCCATTGCGGCTGCCAAGGCTGGTCCCATTGCATTACAAGTCGGCCGTAATACGAGCGTCAACCTGGTACGGCGTCACGCCTGTTTCATGGTTTGACGAAAGGACATAGCCCCCAGGCGCGCACGCCAATAGAAGCGTCTTGGGCTGGACATGTAGCCGTCACATCTGTTTGCGTTTTGTGGCTCAACTCTACGCGGCGGGGGCAGTCACTGTGACGTAAGTCCAACACATTTGTCTTAGACCTGATACAAATAGCGCGCGCCGTTTTTGCCCCGCTTACGCCTGACGACCGACGGCCCTGTGAGATCATCCTTCTCGATCCCCACCGCGCGGGTCGCCGCGCCCAAGGTAAGGAAACCGCAATGCCAGACCAGCAGCAGCACAGTACGAATACCCCCGATCGCCGCAATCGCCTATGGTGGATACGCTGCGACCAGCGCCTGGGCGACAACCCCGCCCTGCGCGCCGCGCTGGAGGAAGGTCCCACGCTGGCGTTGTTCGTCGTGGCATCGGCCCAATGGCAATCGCACAGCGACGCGGCGGTCAAGATCGATTTCTGGCGGCGTAACCTGCTGTCCCTGGCGCAGACCCTGGCAGACCGGCACATCCCGCTCAAGTTTCTGACGGTAAGTCACTGGTCCGAAGTGCCGCGGGCCCTGGCCAAATTCTGCCTGGCCCATGATGTCGGCGGCGTGCACGCCAACGTCGAGTGGGCCATCAACGAGCGGCGGCGCGACTATGACGCGGGGGAAAGGCTGGCGCAGGACGAAGTCGCGCTGACGCTGCATCAAGGCACCACGCTGCTGCAACCCGGCTCGGTGCTGACCGGCAAGGGCGAATGCTACAAGGTCTTCACGCCCTTCTCCCGGGTGTGCCGGGAACGCCTGATGAGCGCCCCGCCGCAACCCGCGCCGACGCCGCGGGCGCAAGCCCATCCCCCTCATGCGATCAAGGCCGACCCGGTCCCGGACGAGAGCGCCTTCCTGGGCCGCCGCAAAGCCCCCAGCGACAAAGTGCGCGAGCTCTGGCCGGCCGGCGAAGAAGCCGCCCACGAGCGTCTCGACGCTTTCGCCGCCGACGCCATCGGCGCCTACGAGCAGGAACGGGACCGTCCGGACCACGATGGCACCAGCCGGCTGTCGCCCTACCTGGCTGCCGGTGTCGTATCCGTGGGCCAGTGCCTGCATCGCGCGCTGATGGCGAACCAGGGCGAAATGGACAGCGGCAAGCAAGGCGTGCGCACCTGGATCACCGAACTGCTCTGGCGCGAGTTCTACCAGCATCTGTTGGCCGCCTACCCCGTCCTGTCCATGCACCAGCCCATGCGCCCGGAAACCAACGCGGTCCCCTGGCGCGAAGCCGGCGGCGACCTGGAAGCGTGGCGCGCCGGCCGCACCGGCTTCCCCATCGTGGATGCCGCCATGCGGCAACTTGCCGCCACGGGATGGATGCACAACCGCCTGCGCATGGTGGTGGCCATGTTCCTGACCAAGAACCTGCTGATCGACTGGCGTGCCGGCGAAGCCTGGTTCATGGAAAACCTGGTCGACGGCGACCTGGCGGCCAACAACGGCGGCTGGCAATGGAGCGCGTCGACGGGCGCCGATGCCGTGCCCTACTTCCGTATCTTCAATCCGGAATCGCAATCGCGCAGGTTCGACCCGCAGGGGCATTTTTTGCGCACCTGGGTGCCGGAACTGGCCGAGCTGGATGCGCGCGCCATCCACGCGCCGAACGGCGAGCAACGCAAACGCTGCGGCTATCCGGAGCCTATGTGCGATCTGAAGGAGACGCGGCTGCGCGCGCTGGAGGCCTACGGCAATCTGCGCGGGCCGGCGGATCCGAAAGGACCGAAGGGGCCGTAGGGGCCACAGGGGCCACAGGGGCAACCGGAGCCCTAGGGGCCGTAGTCAGCCCTGCCCTTCCGCTTCCCGATCCAGCCGCTTAAGGAACACGCCCAATTCCTTGACCACCTGCGCGTCACCGCGTGCCTGCGCGGCGGCCAGCCCCTGCTCCCAGGCCGCGCGCGCGCCGGCGCGGTCATCCAGGCCCAGGCGCGCCTTGCCCAGCCATTTCCAGGCGACGGAGTATTGGGGATCGAAGGCCAGCGCCGCGCGCAGATGTTCAGTGGCGGCCTCGTGATTGCCCTGCTCCGCATAGGCCTTGCCCAGCGAGTAGCGCAGCAATAAATTGTCCTTGCCCGCCGCCAGCATCGCCAGCAATCGGTCTGTCATGTCCGCCGCTTGTGTCATGTTTGTGCCCGCCAAAATGCAAAAGCCAATATACGCGTCGAGGCGCCGATTCCGGGCAATACCTCAGCCGCCATGCAGGCTACTATGGACACCGGCCACGCCTCGCCACGACCCTGTGAAAGCGGCGGCGCAAAACTGGAGTTCCAAGCCATGTCCTCGATCTACGATTTCTCCGCCCGCGATATCGACGGCGTCGACCGCTCCCTGAGCGACTACACGGGCCAGGTGCTGCTGGTGGTCAACGTCGCGTCCAAATGCGGTTTCACGCCTCAATACACGGGTCTGCAGGAACTGTACAAGACCCATCGCGAGGCGGGCTTCAGCGTGCTCGGCTTCCCTTGCGACCAGTTCGGCCATCAGGAACCGGGCGATGAAGCGGAAATTCGCGATTTCTGCACATTGAAATATCAGGTCGATTTCCCCATGTTCGCCAAGGTCGAAGTCAACGGCGACAAGGCGCATCCGCTGTATCAATGGCTCAAGCAGGAAAAGCCCGGGCTGCTGGGCACGCAGGGCATCAAGTGGAATTTCACCAAATTCCTGGTGGGCCGCGACGGCCAGGTGATCCGCCGCTATGCCCCCACCGACAAGCCGGAATCGCTGGCGGGCGCGGTGCAGCGGGCCTGCGCGCAATAGCGCGACTGCCGTTACTATCCGCATTTGGATGCGTTTTATGAACGGGTTCCGATGAACCCAAGGCCCGTACGGTGCAAGCAATGAACGGACATGGCGAATACAAGGTCCCCGGTGGCAAGCTGGTGGTGGCCGACATCGGCGTGCAGGCTGGCCGCCTGGCGCAGGTGCAGATCAGCGGCGACTTCTTCCTGGAGCCGCCGGAAGTATTGAAGAACATCGACAAGGCCCTGGTCGGCCAGCACGCCGATGCCAGCGAGACCGAGCTGGCGCTGGCCGTGGCGGCCGCCTTGCCGCCGGAAGCCGTGATGTTCGGCTTCTCTCCCGAAGCCGTGGCGATCGCCGTGCGGAGGGCGCTGGCATGACACGCAGCACGTGGCGCGATCACGATTGGCAGTTGATCAACGAAGGGCCGCGCCTGCCCTTGCAGCATATGGCCCTGGACGCCGTCCTGTGCGACGAGGTCGGCGCGGGCCGGCGCCCGCCCACCTTGCGCTTCTGGGAGTGGTCCTCGGGCGCGGTGGTGATCGGCCGCTTCCAGTCCGTCAAGAACGAGGTGGATCCGGAAGGCGCGGAACGCCATCACATCGAAGTGGTGCGCCGCGTCAGTGGTGGCGGCGCGATGTTCGTCGAGCCGGGCAATACGATCACGTACTCCATCTATGCACCCCTGTCGCTGGTCGAAGGCATGAGCTTCCAGGAGTCCTATGCCTTCCTCGACCAATGGACGCTGGAGGCGCTGGAATCGGTAGGCATCAAGGCCTGGTACCAGCCCTTGAACGACATCACGTCCGACGCCGGCAAGATCGGCGGTGCCGCGCAGGCACGGCGTGGGCGCGCGGTGCTGCATCACGTGACCATGGCCTATGACATCGATGCCGACAAGATGGTGCAAGTGCTGCGCATCGGCCGCGAGAAACTGTCCGACAAGGGGACGACCAGCGCGAAGAAGCGCGTCGACCCCCTGCTGACGCAGACCGGCATGCCGCGCGACCAGATCATCGCGCGCATGATCGCTGTCTTCAAGGAGCGCCACGGCCTCACCCCCGGCGCCGTCACGGCGGACGAATTGGCGCAGGCCGACCAGCAGGCACGCGAACGCTTCGGCACGCAGGAGTGGCTGTATCAAGTCCCGTGAAATGGCACGCGCCGCGCCGGGATGGCAACACGCGGCCCGGGGTGGCCGCTTCCGCTACCATCAAGCCTTGCGTTTTGCTTGAGTCCCCGCCCCAAGCTGGCCCCATGCAGCCGCGCAGGCAGCGCGCCGCCGTAAACCGCAGCGCCGTAACCGCAGCGCCGTAGACCGCAGGAATGACCGATGATGCCGACCTCCTCCCCGCTCTCTTTTTCGCCTGCCCGCCGCGCGCTGCCGCTGGCCGGCGCCGCGCTGTGCCTGGCCTTGCTGGCCGCCTGCGGCACTACTCCGTCGGAGACCATAAGCCTGCCCACGCAGCAGGCCGGCGCCAGCCAGATGAAGGGCGACGTCGAGGTCAAGTCGATTTCGTGGAAGCGCAGCAAGCCCGGCTGCAAAGGCGACGATTGCCCGCGCATCGAAGTGGACTCGGTGGCCTTCCCCGCCATCCCGCGCCTGACACAATTGATCGATCACGTGCTGGCCTATATGACGGGAACGGATCAGCGCCTGCGCGGGCCTTATGAAACGCTCGAAGAGTACGCCACCTGGTTCTGGAAGACCGCGCAGCCACGCGACGCGACGTTTTTCAAGGCCAGCGTGAAGGACACGGTGGGTGACATCGTCGCCATCGAATTGCATACCCAGCAGTACTTCGCGGGCGCCGCCCACGGCATACCCGCCACCCAATTCCTCAACTGGCAGCGCACGGCGGGACGCGTGCTGGCGCTGGACGAAGCCATCATTGCCGGTCGCCATGATCAGTACACCGCGGCCCTGCGCAAGGTCTACAACAAGTGGCTGGCCAGCAATGACGACGCCAAGCGCGACCCCGCCACCTACGCCCGCACCTTCCCCTTCTCGGAAAGCGACAACTTCGCGTTGACGCGGGATGGCGTGGTGGTCAAGTACGACGCCTACAGCATCGCACCGTACTCGCATGGCGAACCGGAGCTGACCATTCCTTATGACGCGCTGGTGGGCGTGCTCAAGCCGGAATTCATTCCGAAGAAATGAGTCCGCGGGGCGGCGCGCCGCAAGGCGCGGTTCGTCGGCTGATGAAACAGGCACTGTACTTTTCATATGGTAATGATTATCATTTGAATAGATAATCTCCCTGGCGAGATACCCAGTAACGCCTTGAGGAAGTACATGCCGCTGCATCGTCCCGGTGAGCCGGCCTCCGGTAAGCCGGCCTCCGGAAAGCCGGCCTCCATAAAGCCGACCCTCGCGCAGCATCTGCCCTACGTATCGCCGCAACCGCCGTCTTTCAGCAGCTTCGATGGCCCGCGCCGCTTGATCAGCGGCACCATCCAGGTGGCCGCCGCGGCCATGAAGAAAGCCCACGATGAAGGCGCCGCGGGCCCCTTCCTGCTGTTTGACGACGGCACTGGCCGCAAGGTCGATATCGACACGCGGGGCGACACCGCGCAAGTGATGGCGCGCCTTGCCGAGCACCCGGTGGTCGTCGCGCTGGCCGCGGCCGCCGCGGCAGCCGACCAGGAAGCCGCTTTTGCGCCGGCACCGCCACCGCGCGGGCGCGGCCGTCCCAAGCTGGGCGTGGTCGCCCGCGAGGTGACACTGCTGCCGCGTCATTGGGAATGGTTGGCGGCCCAAGCCGGCGGCGCGTCCATCACGCTGCGCAGACTGGTGGACGAAGCGCGCCGGTCGGGCAGGGAAAAGATCCGCGTCCGCCAGGCCCGTGAAGCGGCCTACTACTTCATGCAGACCATGGCGGGCGACCTGTCCGGTTTCGAAGCCGCCGCCCGCGCCCTCTTCGCCGGCGACCGCGCCACGTTCGTGACCGCGGCCTCCCCCTGGCCCATCGACATCCGCGACCACGCCCTGCGCCTGGGCTTCGACGCTATCGCGGATGCTGTTGTCGACAACCGCGTTGTCGATGACCGCGTTGTCGAGGACCGTTGAGGCGCCCGGCCATCCTGGCTCGATCAACGTACCGTAGCGCGGCGGTCATGCCGTGACGGCCACGCTTACCTGCTTTGCCAGAGCCGCCGCATACGCGGAATCAAGGGCCTTGCCCGTGAGCAATCGGTACCAGAAGGCGCCGTGGACCATATCCGTGAGCACGTTCAGATCCGAGTGCGGCGGCAGGTCCCCGGCTTCGAGCGCGGAGTGGAGAATGGCGCGCAGATGGCCAGCCCGGGGCTCGACGAAGCGGTTCGTGAAGCGCTCAAGGAAGTCCGCGTCGGCTTGGGCGGAAGCGATCAGATTCCTGATCGCCGGTCCATCGGCCTCCAGGTGCCGGAACAGCCCGCGAAGGTATTTGGTCAGCGTGGCCTCCAGGCCGGTGTAGACCAGACCGTCCGCCTTCGACGCGCTTTCCAGAAATGCGTCCAGCACGATCTCCGCCTTGCCCGGCCAACGCCGGTAAAGCGTCTGCTTGGCGACGCCGGCCTCGGACGCGACCAGGTTCACCGACACCGCTTCGTACCCACGCTCCCGCACGAGTTTGCGAACGACGTCCAGCACATTGGGCGTCGTGTCCTCCTTGCGGGGACGGCCGACACTACGTGGCGAGGTCGACTCTGTCATCCAGCACTCCTTTTCAATACCGCAGTCTAATTATAGAATTACGAGACTACGGTATTGTATTAGGATCAGTTTTGGCTACTCTGAAGTCTGCGCCCCCCTCTTCCGTCAGCGCGATAAGCGCATGGGGCGGCATCTCGCTGCTCGCCGTTTCGATGCTGACCATCATGGTCGGCTGTGTGATCGTGCCGGGCTTGCCCAGCATCGCGAACGCGCTGGGTGTCGGCGGCCAGGCGGGCTGGCTGGTGACTTTGCCTGCGCTCGGCGTGGTGCTGTTCGGCCCCATGGCCGGACGTCTGATCGATCGCATCGGCACCTGGCGGGCGTTGGCGGTCGGCCTGATCTTGTATGGCGCCCTTGGGCTGGGCACCGTTCTGCTGCATGGCGCCGTGCAGGTGTTCAGCAGTCGCGTGCTTCTGGGCGGCGCCACCGCGCTGATCATGGCCGGCGGGACAGGACTGATTTCCGAGTTCTATCAGGGCGACCAACGGTTGACGATGATCGCCAGGCAAGGGATGGCAATCGAACTGGGTGGCGTGGTCTTTCTGGCGCTCGGCGGCATGCTCACGAATGTCGGGTGGTATGCGCCGTTCGCGCTATATGCGATGGCGTTCGTGTTCCTTGGCATGGTAGTGGCGACGATACCGATCAGAGGACGCGGCACTGCCCCTGTGAACATGGCCATGGAAGACGAAGCAGGCGGCGCGATGTGGACCGTGCGAGTTGCCGCGCTGTGTTCCATGACGGTGTTCTTTACCGCGGTGATCCTGCTGCCCTTTCGTCTGTCGGGCGGCGGCGATGGAGTGCAGTTCTCGGAAGCGCAGACAGGTTATTTCCTGTCCTTTGTGTCGCTGGTGGCGGTCTGTGCCGCGGCGCTGATGCCCAGGCTGGTACGGGCGCGCGGCGGCCGCAAGACCTTGATGATCGCCTTCGCCTGCTACGAGGTCGCGCATCTGTGCTTCGCCTTCGCCGCGGATCTTCCCTTGTTCATCCTGGGTGGCGTCCTGCTCGGCTGCGGGTTCGGCCTGTCCGTGCCTTTGGTGAACCACATGACGGTTGAGCGCAGCACGGTGCGCTCGCGCGGGCGCAACCTTGCCTACCTGTCGATGGCCCTCTTTCTGGGCCAGTTCCTGGCTTCTTTCCTGGAGTACGTGCCAGGCGGCACCCAGTCATCCTTCCTGGCCGCCGCCGCCGTGGCTTTCTTTGCGGGCGTCGGCTGCTTCAAACAGAAGGCCGCACTAAGGGCAGGTACGTAGGATTAGTCTTATTTTCGCGCGGCACTTCCATGCAAAGAATGGCTTTGGGATAGGATTCCACCTACAGCCAGGGCTATGCTAAACCCCGAGCATTCGGCTGAACTCAGGAAAGGTAAGAATCGTGGGAACTCATGTCCTTAGTGGGTATAACTTGCGCCGGGAAGTAAAAAGACGCACTGGCGCGCGCGTCGGCAGGCGGGTCGATGTCAACGACCGGTCCCTGGTGGCCGGCCTCGCCAAACTGGAAGCGGGCTTCGAATATGTGCAGCGCGACGTTTCCGACCTGAAGACCGAACTTCGGAGTTTGCGCTCTGAAGTGCGAGCAGATTTTCGGCTGCTGTTCGGCACCATCCTTACGATGTCCGCAGGAATGGTCACGCTGATTGCCAAAGCGTTCGGCGCGTTCTAGGAAGGCAAGCGCAGTCCGAGGGCTGCGCTTTTCATTGCCTCACAAGCTATCCACCACCCCGCCATCCACCCGCAACGCCGCGCCGCTGGTGGCGCTTGCCTGGGGCGAGCAGGCGTAGACGATCATGTTCGCGACCTCTTCCACGGTCGCCAGGCGCTGGATCACCGATGACGGGCGCTGGGACATCACGAAATCCTTGCCCACTTCTTCCAGCGACTTCCCGCTCTTCTTCGCGTCGTCCTTGAGCATATCGGCCACCCCCTCGGACAAGGTCGGGCCCGGCAACACCGAATTGACCGTCACACCCGTCCCGGCCATGCGCTTGGCCAAGCCCCGCGCCACGGCCGTGCAGGCGGTCTTGGTCATGCCGTAGTGGATCATGTCCGCGGGAATGTTGAAGCCCGATTCGGACGACAGGAAAATCACCCGCCCCCAGCCCTTGGCTTCCATGCCAGGCAGATAGGCCCGTGACAGCCGCACCCCCGACATCACGTTGACGTCGAAAAACCGCGTCCACTCATCATCGGGAATGTCGAAGAAATCCTGCGGACCGAAAATCCCCAGATTGTTCACCAGCACATCGCAAGCCGGATACGCGGCAAGCAAGGCATCGCAACCCTGCGCCGTGCCCAGGTCCCCCGCGAAACCATGCACCTGCGCACCAGGCGAGGCCGCCTTGACCGCGGCCACGGCCGCATCGACGTCCTTCTGCGCACGCCCGTTGACGACAACGGCGGCGCCGCTGGCCGCCAGCCCCTTGGCCGTCGCCAGGCCGATGCCCTTGGTCGAACCGCTTACGATGGCCGTCTTGCCGGTGAGGTCGATTTTCATAGCATGCACTCCTGATTGATCCAGCCGCCAGCGGCAGCCAAGGATAAGGTGAAGGCTAAGGTTATCGGATGCCGGTCAAAATGAAAAACCCGCGCCATCACTGGCGCGGGTCTTGAAACAGCAACAAGGCAGGAGCGGCAACCGCCGCTACAAACACACGGCCAGCCCCAGCCTTATCACCCTTACATCACGGATACAGACCGCGCACCTGGCGGGCTTGCAGGATGCGCGTGCAAGCGACGATGAACGCGGCGGTACGCAGGGTGACCTTCTGGTCGCGCGCCATCTGGGAGATCGACGAATACGCTTCCCGCATGATGCGCTCGAGGCGCAGATTGATCTCTTCCTCGGTCCAGAAGAAGCTGGAGAAATCCTGCACCCATTCGAAGTAGCTGACCGTCACGCCACCGGCGTTGGCCAGCACGTCCGGCACCACCAGGGTGCCCATCTCGAACAGGATGTCGTCCGCTTCCGGCGTGGTCGGGCCGTTGGCGCCTTCCACCACGATCTTGGCGCGGATGCCAGCTGCGTTCTCGGACGTGATCTGCGATTCCAGCGCGGCCGGAATCAGGAATTCGGTTTCCAGCTTCCAGAATTCCTTGGGATCCAAGGCTTCAGCCTTGCGGAAGCCACCCACGCCGCCAGTGGCGGCCACATGTACCAGCAGTTCCGGCACATCCAGGCCAGCCGCGTTGTGGATGGTGCCCGTGTGATCCTGCACGGCGATGATCTTCGCGCCAGCATCATGGAACAGGCGCGCTGCCGTCCCGCCCACGTTACCGAAGCCCTGCACCATCACGCGCGCGCCGTTCACCTCGATGCCGGCGTCACGGGCGGCTTCGCAGCCGACCACGAACACGCCACGGCCGGTAGCTTCGACACGACCCAGGCTGCCGCCCAGGGTGATCGGCTTGCCGGTCACCACGCCCGTGGCGGTCGCGCCCTCGTTCATGGAGTAGGTATCCATCATCCACGCCATGGTCTGGGCGTTGGTGTTGACGTCGGGCGCCGGAATGTCCTTGGACGGCCCGATGATGACGCCGATTTCAGTGGTGTAGCGACGCGTGACGCGCTCCAGCTCCGCCTGCGACAGCGTGCGCGGATCGACACGGATGCCGCCCTTGGCGCCGCCGAAGGGCAGATTGACCGCCGCGTTCTTGACCGACATCCAGGCCGACAGCGCCATCACTTCCGACAGCGTCACGTCCTGGTGGAAACGCACGCCGCCCTTGCCGGGGCCGCGCGACGTGTTGTGCTGCACGCGATAGCCCTCGAAATGGGCGATGCGGCCATTGTCCAGCTCAACCGGCACGTCGACGATAAGCGCGCGTTTCGGGCGCTTCAGCGTTTCGACCCAGCGGCCCAGGGAGCCCAGGTAAGGGGTGACCCGGTCAACCTGCTGCAGGTAGACGCCCCAAGGCCCCAGATGCTCCGGGTCCAGATAAGAGGGCAAGGCGTGGGTAGGCGTTTGCGACATGAACAATGGCTCCATAGGAAGGATGCCGCCATTTTGCCAGAGATTTTTGTGACGTCCCTAATAAATTTTTAGTCAGATATATTAGGGACACAACAAAATCCAGCTGCCAGACGGCATTTGCGCGAGGTTCGTCACAGGAGAGGCTGAGGGATTCCCGAACCTCCGTCAACGTTACAGAAAAGCCACAGTAGCATCCTTACATGCCCAGATATGCCCGCCGGACCTCGTCCGAAGCGGCCAGTTCGGTGGCGCTGCCGGACAAGGCCACTGCCCCACTCTGCATCACATACGCCTGCGCCGCCACTTCCAGCGCCGCCGCCATGTTCTGCTCGACCAGCAGCACCGACAGCTTTTCCTCGCGGTTCAGGGCGGCCAAGGCATCGAACACCTGCTCGACCAGCAGGGGCGACAAACCCAGACTGGGCTCGTCGATCAGCAACAGGCGCGGCCCGCTCATCAGCGCGCGACCGATGGCCAGCATCTGCCGTTCACCGCCGGACATGGTGCCCGCCAGCTGCTCGCGCCGTTCCTTCAGACGGGGAAACAGCGAATACACGTGTTCCAGCCGGCGCTTGTAGACCGCTTCGTCGCGCACGGTATAGGCGCCCAGCCGCAGGTTCTGCTCTACCGGTTGACGGGCGAACACGCGCGCGCCTTCCGGAATCAGGGAAATGCCGCGGGTGACCAGCTTCTCGGGCGGCGTGCCCGTGATGTCCTGGCCTTCGAAGATGACCCGCCCCGACGCCGGCTTGACCCGGCCGATGATGGCCGCCAGGGTGCTGGACTTGCCGGCCCCGTTGGCGCCCAGCAAGGCAGTGATCTCACCCGGCCGCACCTCCAGGGAGATATTGCGCACGGCCTGCACGCCGCCATAGGCGACGCTGAGGTTTTCGACTTTCAACATCACATCAGGCACGGTGCTTTCTCCCCAGGTAAGCCTCGATGACGGTGGGATTGCGCACGATTTCCTGCGGCGGGCCTTCGGCGATCATCTGGCCGAAGTTCAACACCGTGACGCGATGCGCCAGGCGCATCACCACTTCCAGCACGTGTTCGACGATCACCAGCGTCACGCCGGATTGATGGATACCGCGCAGGATTTCCGCCAGCGCGATGGCCTCGGTGGGATTCAAGCCCCCAGCCACTTCATCCAGCAGCAGCATGCGCGGCTCGGTGGCCAGCGCGCGCGCCAGCTCCACCCGCTTCTGCCCTGCCACGTTCAGACCGGCCGCCTTGACGTCGGCGCGATCAGCCAGGCCCACCAGGCCCAGCACCTTGCGCGCCGCCTCGCGGGCGTCCGCCAGGCGCGGATGGCGCAGCAAGGCGCCCACCATGGCGTTCTCCAGCACGGTCATCTGGCCGAAGTTGCGCGGGATCTGGTACGTACGCACCAGGCCCATCGCCGCGACCTGCTCCGGCTTCAGGCCCAGCATGGACTGGCCATTGAACGTCACGGTGCCGGACGTCGGCTCGTGATAGCCGACCAGGCCGTTGAACAGTGTGCTCTTGCCCGCGCCGTTGGGGCCGATGATGGCGACGATCTCGCCCTCATTGACCGTCAGGTTGATGTCCTTGTTGGCGACCAGGCCGCCGAAGCGCTTGGTCAAATCCTTCACTTCAAGCAGAGCCACGGCGCCCCCTCAACGTCACCAGACCGCCCGGCAGGAACATCGTCACCAGCAGGATAGCCAAACCGAATACCAGCAGATCCAGGCCCAGGCCCGAACTGCCCCACATGACGCGCGTGCCTTCGGACAAGGGCAGCAGCAGCGCCGCGCCTATCCACGGGCCGATCAGACTGCCGACACCACCCAGGATGGCCACCAGCACCATCTGCACGGACATGGTCAGGCTGAACATCGAATCGGGATCGATGAAGCCGATGTACATCGCGAAGAAACCGCCCCAGGCGCCGGTCAAGGCGGCCGACAACACGAAGGCCAGCATCTTGTAGCGCTCGGCCGGCACGCCCAGGCTGCGCGCGGCCGCCTCGTCGCCATTGATGGCGCGCCAGTAGAAGCCGATGCGCGAGTGCACCAGGAAATAGGTCACCAGGAACGTCACCAGGCCCATGCCCACGGCGATCCAGTAGTACGGCACCTTGCTGCGGAACTGCAGCATCCAGGGCGCGTCGCCGATGGGCGATTCCAGGCCGACGGCGCCGCCGGCCCAATCCCAGTTGATCATCAGCAGCAGGCCGATCTGCAGCAACGCGATGGTGGCCATGGCGAAGTAGTGGCCCGACAACCGCAAGGTGGGCCCACCGACGATATACGCCAGCAGCGCCGAGATCAGCGCCCCGGCGGGAATGCCCAGCAAGGGCGTGAGTTTCAAATGCTGCAACAGCAGGATCGTGGTGTAGGCCCCTACCCCGACGAACACGCCATGCCCGAAAGACACGCGGCCAAGGAAGCCGCCCACCAGGTTCCAGGCGGCGCCCAGCGCGCCGAACAGGACGATCTGCAGCAGCACCTGGATGGTGAACTGGTCCTTGATGACCAGGGGCGCCAGGGCGAACAGCACGGCCAGGACCACCGCTATCGCGATGGGCGCGCGCGAATGGCTGGCCTTGGCAGGCGACACGGCAACCGGATCGAGTTTGTTTTCTATCGTCATATCACCACCGCCCAAACAGGCCGCGCGGCCGGTACCAGAGAACCAGGATGAAAAGGATGAAGATGCTGACCGTCTTCAGCGCGGGCGCCACGAAATAGCCCGTCATTGCTTCGATGACACCGATCAGGATCCCCGCGATGAAGGCGCCCGGCAGCGAACCGAAGCCGCCCATGCACACTGCCACGAAAGCCAGCAGGCCGAACACCAGGCCCACCGACGGGAACACGTAGAAGAAAGTGGTCAACAGCGCGCCCGCCAGGCCCACCGCGGCGCTGCCCAGCATCCACACCTGCGCGTTGACGCGGTCCGGCGCGATGCCCACCAGCGCGGCAACGTCGCGATCTTCAGCCACGGCTTGCAGCGCGTGGCCCCAGCGCGTGCGATAGACCAGCCAGAACAGCGCGACCACGATCACCAGCGCCACCAGGCCGGTCACCACTTGCGGACGGCCGATGGAAATGCCGAGCAGGCTGACGCTGCCGGACACCATGGTGTCGGGCAGGCTGCGATAGTCGGGGGTGAAAGCGATGAAGGCAACCTGGCGCAGGACGATGCCCAGGCCGAAGGTGGCCAGGATCACCGCCATGGGCGGTCCCTTCTGCAGGCGCTTGATGATCAGCGCATAGGTAAGGAATCCCACGAACGCCAACAGGATGGCGACCAACGGCGCCGACATGGTGGGGTCGATGTGGCCCAGGGTGAAGAGCCAGTAGGCGGCATACATGGCGAGCATCAGGAATTCGCCGTGGGCGAAGTTGATGACGTCGGTAATGCCCCAGATCAAGGCCAGGCCTACGGCGACGGCCGCGTAGATCAAGCCGTTGAACAGGCCGGCGGTTAGTGCTTCGAACATGCGGTACTCCCACGGCGGATGCACGGGGATCCGCCGGCTGTTGCTGTACAGGGGGCGCGGGCGCAAGCCTTCAGGCTTGGACGTCCGCGCCCAGGGTTACCCGGGAATTACTTCCAGGCGAACGGCAGGGTCGGCAGCGACGCATCGGTACGATACGCGTCCGGCCACACCGGCACATAGCCGGCGCCCTTCAGTTCCAGGATCAGGCCGGCGCCCAGCTGGTTCTGGCCCTTCTCGTCGAACTTCACGCCTTCCCAGGGCATGGCGATCTGATTGGACTTCAGATCGGTGGCGGCCAGCGCCTTGCGGATGGCTTCCGGATCGGTCGAACCGGCACGGTTGATGGCATCGGCCAGCACCAGCACGCCCTGCATCGAACGGGCGTTGTTGCCGTTCAAGTCCTTGCCGGTCTTGGCCTTGTACATGTCGTTGATCTTCTTCAGACCGGCCTTGGCGGCGGCGACGTCATTGCTCCACACGTCGCGCGTCAGCACGCCCTGCACTTGCGGGCCCACTTCCTGCACGAAGCGCGAATCGATGAAGCCGGCGTCGTTGGCCAGCAGCACGGGCGGCGCGTACTTGCTTTCACGCATGGTGCGCACGAACAGCATGGCGTCCGACGTGTAGCTGGCGAACAGCGCGACATCGGGCTTGGCGGCGGCCAGCTTCTGCACCTCGGCGGTCACCGACGGCGAGCCGGCGGCGTAGGCGATGTTGGCGACGATTTCGCGGTTGTACTTCTTGGCGAAGCGTTCCACGGCCTTGTAGGTGTTGACGCCGAAGTCGGTGTTCTCATAGACCACCGCGATCTTCTTGGTCGGCACCTTCTTCACGCCGTCCAGGAACTGCATCATGTTCTCGACGAAGGTGTCGTCGGTGGGCGACGTGCGGAAGAACCACTTATAGCCACGATCCGTCAGGTCCGGGCTGCTCGATTCGCCGTTCAGGTAGGGAATCCCGCTTTGCTCGGCCACGCGGCTGGCGGTCTTGGTGACGGCGGATTGGTAGGCTCCGGTCAGGGCCACCACTTTTTCCTGCTGGATCAGACGCTGGGCGTCGGCCAGGCCCACTTCGGGCTTGCCTTGCGAATCGCCGAAGACCACTTCGATCTTGGCGCCGTTCAACTTGGGCAGACCCGCGCCGGCGGCCAGCGGCAGGCCTTCCAGTTCCGGATGCGGGTTGTTGATGATGTCGACCGCCAATTCAATGGCGGCCTTGATCTCGGCGCCGGTGGACGCCAGGGCGCCGCTCAGCGGGTAGATAGCGCCGATGCGCACGGTCTTTTCCTGCGCGGCGGCCGGTTGACCCAAGGTAAGGGCCAGGCATGCCGCGACGCCGGCAATCAGCTTCATCTTCATTACATTGCTCCCGGAAAAACTTTAAGTATTTGGAGGACTTTCAACAAAAGTTACGAGACCTTGCATTGCGCGGACTAACTTACCCGTACCTGAGGCGAAATTGCGACGGTAGAAACCCTGACTAAGCCCCTTGTCGCGCGGATAGCGGTTTGCATTGGGTACAGCGAGCCCCACGCCCCACGAACGGCGCGTGGCGTGGACGATTTACTGCCTGCTTTCCTGCGTCTGACCGGACGGTCAGCGTCTATGCCTTATGGCTTCAAAGCGCCGCGACGCGGCTGTTGATCAGATCGGTGACCAACATATGGCCCGGCGCGTGCGTGATGCAGAATTCCGGCTTGACCGCGGCGACCACCGACTGCGGCGTCACTCCACAGGCCCAGAACACCGGCACTTCGCCAGGGCGGATTTCCACGGCGTCGCCGTAATCGGGCCGGTTGATGTCCTGAATGCCGATGGCGGCGGGGTCGCCGAAGTGCACCGGCGCGCCGTGCACCGACGGAAACCGCGACGTCACCTGGATCGCGCGGATGGCATCGGCCGGCTTGAGCGGTCGCATCGACACCACCAGCGGGCCATGGAAGCGGCCGGCCGTTTGCGTGGGCACGTTGGTGCGGTACATCGGCACGTTGCACCCCTGTTCGATGTGGCGCACCGGCAGGCCGTTGTCCAGCATCGCTTCTTCAAAAGAGAAGGAGCAGCCGATCAGAAACGACACCAGGTCATCGCGCCACACACTGCGCACGTCGGTCGGTTCGTCGACCAGCACGCCGTCCTTCCACACGCGATAGCGCGGGATGTCGGAACGGATGTCGATGTCGATGCCCAGTTCCGGCAGGCTGGGATCGCCAGGCTCGGACACGGCAAGAATGGGACAAGGCTTGGGATTGCGCAGGCAGAAGCGCAGGAACTCATCGGCCATCGCCTTGGGCAGGATGGCCAGATTGGCCTGCACGTGGCCGGGCGCAACGTTCGCGGTGGGGCCGGTGGCCACACCACTGCGGGCATCCAGGCGGGCCTGGTAAGAGGCCGGATGGTCGGTATGGCTGACCGGAGTGGACGACACCATAAGCAAGCTCCCCTTGAGCTGGATGATTCTTTTTCGATGCGTTATTGCATCGCATCAGACCCCGGGGTGTCCAATCACATGTTGCGATGCAAGGTGATAAGAAACTCTTATCACACTGATAGAAAAAATATGAGGGTTAGTACTGATCGGGTTACTACTCATCTCCCGCATGATCGCGGGCAATGACCTGCGCGGCCTGGGCGATGGTGCGCGCCACGTCGCTGTCGGGGCCCTGCATCCAGCTGGCGGTAAAACTCAAGGGCGGCAGATCCGGCGCACGGACATTCAGCACGCGCAACTCGCCCTGCTCCAGTTCGCGGCCCAGGAAGACGGGAGCGATGGCAGCGGTTCCGATGCCATCCATGGCCATGCGCACGATGACGCTCAAGGCGGAACTGCCATACATGCGGGGCGCGGGCACGCCGGCCTCGACCAGCATGCGGCGCACGGCGCGGTGCGGCTCGGTGATGGAGGAATAGGTCAACACCGGCCACTGTCCCAGGCGCTTGAGCGGGATCGGCTCGCGGCCCAGCTTGAGCCGCGGGCTGGCCAGCCAGGCCAGCGGATAGCGGCACAGATGGATGTTGTCGACGCGCGGCTCGTCCACCGGGCCCAGCAGGAAGGCGAGATCGATCTGGTGGGACGTCAGCAGGCCCCGCAGCGCCGGGGTGGTATCGACCTGGATTTCCACCGCCAGCGCGGGATAGGCCTCGTGCATGTATTCCATCAGGCGGGCCAGCCAGGTGTGCACGATGGTCTCGGCCACGCCCAGGCGCAAGGTGCCGCTCATGACGTTCTGCGCGCGGGCGGCCTGCTGCATGTCGGTGCGCATCTGCAGCATACGTTCCGCGTGCGACAGCAGTTCGTGCCCCTTGGCCGTGAGCTTGATGCCGCGCGCGTCGCGCTCGAACAGGCGCACACCCAGGCCGGATTCCAGCGACGCGATGCGTTGCGAGATCGCCGGCTGGGTGGCGTTGAGCTTTTCGGCGGCGGCGCGGAAGCCGCCCAGGCGGGCAACCCAGAAGAAGGTCTCGATATTGCGCAGGTCGATCATGCGCGGGAGCGTATCATGACGCCCGAAAAGCGCGACGCCCCAAAGCCAAGCCCCAAGAGCCATGACCAAGAGGAGACACACCATGACGCGGGCCCAGGCCATCGCGCGGAACCCTGACGCCGCGCCATCGCGTCCAACCCCCATGCCCGCGACCGCCACGCAAAGCCCCTTCATGGGCATCGTGCTGCTGTTGCTGTCCATGTGCTTCCTGTCCACCCTGGACGCTACCGGCAAATGGGTGATGGCAGGCGGTGTGTCCCTGCTGGTCCTCTGCTGGGTGCGCTATGCCGCGCATCTGCTGCTGGCACTGGTACTGATCGTGCCGTTGCGGGGCTGGGGCATCCTGCGCAGCCGCCGGCCGCGCGAGCAGGTCTTGCGCGGCACGGCGATGCTGGGCGCGACCTTGATGTTCTTCACCACCCTGCACTTCCTGCCGCAGGCCGAAGCCACCGCGATCAATTTCCTGGCGCCTTTGCTGGTGCTGGCGTCGGCGCCCTGGGTGCTGGGCGAAGCGCCCCGGCTGTCGCGCTGGGTCGCGGCGGCCGTCGCCTTCGGCGGCGTGTTGGTCATCATTCGTCCTGGCGGCGGATTGGACGGCACCGGCGTCATCTGCGGCCTGCTGGGTGCGTGCTGTTTCGCGGCCCAATACATCGCCACGCGGCGCGTGGCCGGCGACGATCCCTTGACGTCCGTGATCTGGAGCGGCGGCATGGGCGCCATCGCCTTGACCGTGGCCTTGCCCTTCGCCCTGCCCGCCGCCTTGCCGGTGCTGCATGCGCTGGACATGAAGCACTGGCTGGTCCTGATGTCCACCGGCTTCACCGGCTGCGTGGGGCATCTGCTGCAGATCGGCGCGTATCGCAACGCGCCCGCGTCCACCCTGGCGCCCTTCGCCTATCTGCAGATTGTGACGTCCACCACCACGGGGTGGCTGATCTGGGGGCACTTCCCGGACGCTATCACGTGGCTGGGCATCGCCATCATCTGCGGCAGCGGTATCGGCATCGCCCTGCTCGAATGGCGCGGCGCCCGCCGGCCTGCGGCAGGCGCCTGAGGCGGCGCCTGGAGACGGCATTGCTGCCTGGCGCGCGGGGAACGCGTGTCACCCGGCGGCTCCGCGATCAGTTCGAACTGACCACGCGCCCCGCGGCAAGGACCAGTTGCCGTTCGCAGCGAGAGGCCAACGCGGCATCGTGGGTGACCAGGACCAGGGTGGCGCCCTGTTCGCGTTGCAGGGCGAACATCAGGTCGATGACGCGGTCGCCGGTGGCGGCGTCCAGGCTGCCGGTGGGCTCGTCGGCGAACAACAGCGCCGGCTTCACGACGAAGGCGCGCGCCAGCGACACGCGCTGCTGCTCGCCGCCCGACAAGGTGCGCGGATAGTGATGCAGGCGTTGGCCCAGGCCGACGCGGTCCAGCATGGCTTCGGCCGCCGCACGTGCCGGCAAGCCGGCCAGTTCCAGCGGCAACATGACGTTTTCCAGCGCGGTCAGGTTCGGCAACAGCTGAAAAGACTGGAAAACGAAGCCCACATGGTTGGCACGCAGGCGAGCGCGCCCGTCCTCGTCCAGGGCGAACAGGTCATGCCCCGCCAGGTGCACGCTGCCCGATGAGGGAACATCCAGGCCCGCCAGCAGTCCCAACAACGTCGACTTGCCCGAGCCCGAACTGCCCGTGATGGCCAGGGCCGCGCCAGCGCGCACCGTAAAAGCGATATCCTCCAGGATGGCCAACCGGCCTCCCGCGTCGGCAACGTGCTTGCCCAGATCCTTGACTTCTATCGAGTTGCCTGTGTCCATGCGCCTGTTTTTCCGTTCCTTGTATTTCCGTTTCGCCTTCGCGGCCACGACCGTGGCTGCCGCGGCGGCCTTAGCGATCGCCCCCGCCAACGCCCAGACCCCAACGGGTCAGACCGCGCCCGCCGCGCCGGGTTCCGCCGCAACGCGCATCATACTGGTCCTGGGTGACAGCCTCTCCGCCGAATACGGCGTGGAGCGCGGCAGCGGCTGGGTGCCGCTGCTGCAAAAGCGCCTGGATGAGAAGCAGCCGGGCTATAAGGTGGTGAATGCCAGCATCAGCGGCGACACCACCAGCGGCGGGGTCACGCGCCTGCCGGCCTTGCTGACCCAGCATCATCCCGCCGTCGTCGTCATCGAGCTGGGCTCGAACGATGCCCTGCGCGGTCTGCAATTGAACATGACCGAGAAGAACCTGCGCACCTTGACGCAGAAGGCCAAGGATGCCGGCGCCAAGGTGATCCTGGTCGGCATGCAGATCCCGCCCAACTACGGGCGCGACTACACCACCCGCTTCGCCGCCCTGTTCCCCACCATCGCCAAGGAATACCAGGCCGCTTTGGTGCCCTTCCTGCTCGACGGCATCGCCACCAACCGGGAACTGTTCCAGGCTGACGGCATGCATCCCAACGAAGCCGGTCAGCCCCATCTGCTGGACAATGTGTGGCCGGTGCTGGAGCCGTTGTTGAAGTAATGTCCGCCGGCGCTGAGCCGAACCGCAAAAAAAACCCGGCGCTAGCCGGGTTTTCTTTTAGAACGAGGCGGCTGCGTTTCAGCCCGCGTCGGTCTGGATGTCCTCACCCTTCAGGATCTTCGCCGCTTCGGGCGCGATCTGCACCTTGTACTGCTCGCGCAGCACCTTCAGCACGGCGGCGTCTTCAGCCTGGCCCCAGGCCGATGACAGCTGCTGGTTCAAGGCGGTGGTGACGGCGGGATCCTGCTTGCCGGCTTCGATCTTCTCGATGCGCGCCACGACGTAGTCGTTCTCTTCGCGAGCACCGACATACTCCGGCAGCGGCTTGGCGGGCGCGCGCATGACGGCATCCAGCACCGGACGCGACAGCTTCTGCGGATTGTCACGCGAGACATCGACGGCGGCCGCGAAGCCGTCCAGCGACGCCGCGGGGTCCTTGCGCAGCGCTTCCAGGGCCTGCTCACCCGCCTTGGCGGCGGCGTCCGCGGCACGCTCTTCAACCAGCTTGGCGCGGATCTTGTCCTTCAGCTGATCCAGCGGCGGCACGTGTGCAGGGGTCAGGCCGGCGGCACGCACGACCAGCATCTGGGCCGGCGACAACTCGATGACGCCGGAGTTCTGCTTGTCGCGCAGCACTTCACCCGAGAACAGCGCCTGGCGCACGCGCGGGCTGTCCAGCAGGGCCGAATCCGCGCTGGCGGCGGCGGAGTTCGCGCCCGCCTGCTCCGGCGGCAACAATTCCGTGCGGGTGATGCCACCCGCTTCGCGCAGCTTCAGACCCAGCGCATCCGCGGCCGGCTGCAGGCTGTCGCGCTGGTCATAGACCAGGGACGTCAGCTTGGTCGCCATGTCGGAAAAGCGCGAGGCGGCGATCTGCTTGCGGATCTCGTCGACGATTTGCGACTTCACTTCGGCCAGGGGCTTGAACTTGCCCGGCTCCAGCGTCGTCAGCTTCAGGATGTGCAAGCCATAAGGACTTTGCACGACTTCCGACACCTGGTCCTGCTTCAGACCCTTGATGGCGGTTTCCAGCGTCGGGGGCAAGGTGCCCGGCGTCCAGAAGCCCAGGTCGCCACCCTTGGCGGCGGAACCGAAGTCCTGCGAATTCTTCTTGGCCAGCTCGGCGAAACCGGCCGGATCGGCGGCGGCCTGCTTGGCTAGGTCCGCGGCCTTGGCTTGCGCTTCCTTGCGCTGCGTGTCGGTGGCGGCGGCCGGCAGCTCGATCATGATCTGACTGACGCGGCGGCGCTCGGCCGTGCCGAAACGGGTCTTGTTCTGATCGTAATAGCGCTGGATGTCGTCGTCCTTGACGTCGATGCCGGTGCTGGCCGCGGCTTCGTCCAGGACCAGATACTGGGCCTTGACCTGCTCGGGGATCAGGAACTGCTGCTTGTTGGCGTCGTACCAGGTTTGCAGGTCAGCATCGCTGACTTCAACCTTGGAACGGAAATCCGCGGCGGCAAACCGGCGCGTGCGCACACCGCGCACTTCAGTCAGGGCATGCTCCACGCTGCCGGCGACGGCATCGGGAACGCGGGCCGACTGGCCGACGGGATCCAGCACGCGACTGACGGCCAGCTGGCCACGCAGGTTGGCCTCGAAGGCCTCCCAGCTCAGGCCCTGGGCCGCCAACGCGGCGCGATAGCGCTCCGGCGAGAAACGGCCGTTGTCCTGCAGCTGCGGATTGGACGCGATGGTGTTGCGCAGGGTCTCGTCCGACACCGAGAAGCGGTTGTCGGTGGCCGCGGCGGCCAGGACACGCTGGTCGATCAGCTGTTCGAGCAGACGCTGGCGCATGGCCGGATTGTCCAGCGCGGCGGCATCGAAACGGTCGCCCATCATCTGGCGATACTGGTCCAGCTGGTTGCGGCGCGCCTGATCGTATTCCCGCTGGGTGATCGGGTGACCCGCCACCGTCGCCATCTTGGGTTCTTCCGACATGAAGCTGCTATAGCTCTGCACGCCGAAAAAGGCGAAGGACGGCACGATCAGAATCAGCAGGATGAGTTGCATCCAGCGCTGATGATTGCGAATAAATTCGAACATGGAGTACCTGAGACCCATGCGACCGCCGCACATACCTGCTGGCGACTGGTCACACAAAACGCATAAAAAAAGGCGAAACAGATTCGCCTTGCTCTCATACTACGCAGCCGACACTGCATACTATCGGACCAGCGGGCAAGCAGTTTACCACCACTGGCAAGGGTCCAAGACGGCGTGGCGCGCGCCTGCGGTATCCTTGGCGGCTTGATCCGTATTACCTGGTGCCTTTCCCCATGACAGCCCCCTCCTTTTCCTGGCCCTATCCGTCCCTGATCGCACACCGCTGCGGTGGCAAACTGGCGCCGGAGAACACGCCTGCCGCCATGCGGGTGGGCGCGCAGCACGGCTTCACGATGTTCGAATACGACGTCAAGCTGAGCAAGGACGACGTGCTGTTCCTGCTGCATGACGACGACCTGGACCGCACCTCCAACGGCCAGGGCCCGGCCAAGGACAAGACCTGGGCCGAGCTGTCCGCCCTGGACGCCGGCTCCTGGCTGTCGCCCACGTATGCCGGGGAGCGCATGGCCACCCTGGACGACGTCGCCGCCTTCACGCTTGGGCAGGCCATCGCCAGCAACGTGGAAATCAAGCCCTGCCCCGGCCGCGAGTCCGAAACCGGCACTGCCGTGGCCCTGGCCGTCCAGCGCTTGTGGCAAGGCGCCGCGGTGCCGCCGCTGCTGTCTTCCTTCTCCGAGGAAGCGCTGGCCGCCGCCCACGTCGCCGCCCCGCTGCTGCCGCGTGCCCTGCTGGTCGAGAAAATCCCCTCCGACTGGCGCGACCGCATGGTTCAGCACGACTGCGTGGCCCTGAACGTCAACCAGAAGGACGTCACCCCCGAACTGGTGCGCGATGTCCACGCGGCCGGCTACCGGCTGTGCGCCTGGACGGTCAACGACGCCCAGCGCGCCCGCGATCTGCTGGCCTGGGGCGTGGACGCCCTGTTCACCGACATGCTCGACAGCATCCGCCCGCCCTTCCCGGCGCAAGCCGACACCGCCCGCGCTTAAGGAAAGCCCCCGTGTTCAGTTATCGCCACGCCTTCCATGCCGGCAACCACGCGGACGTGCTCAAGCATGCCGTCCTGGCCCACGTCCTCGATTACCTGAATCGCAAGGACACGCCCTACTGGGTGATCGATACCCACGCCGGCGCCGGGCTTTACCGCCTGGACAGCGACTGGGCCAACAAGAATGCCGAATATGCCGATGGTGTCGCTCGGCTGTGGGGCCGCGACGACCTGCCGCCGCTGTTCGCGCGCTACATGGAACTGATACGCCAGCAGAACGTCGACGGCCAACTGCGCAACTATCCGGGGTCGCCCTGGCTGACCCTCGAAGCCCTGCGCGAAAGCGACCGCCTGCGCCTGTTCGAAATGCACCCCAGCGAAGCCGAAGTGCTGGTGCGCAACCTGGAACACCAGGGCCGCGTGGCGATGCGCCAGACCACGATCTATGATGCCGACGGCTTCGAGGGCGTCAAGGCCCTGCTGCCGCCGCCCCCGCGCCGCGGCCTGGTGCTGATCGACCCTTCCTACGAAGACAAGCAGGATTACCGCCGGGCCCTGACCACGGTCAAGGAAGGCGTCAAGCGCTTCGCCACCGGCACCTACGCCGTCTGGTACCCGCAGGTGCAGCGCCGCGAGTCGAACGAGCTGCCGCGCCATCTGGAGCGGCTGGAGGTCAAGAGCTGGCTGCACGTGGCCCTGTCCGTCCGCAAGCCCGCCACCGACGGCTTCGGCCTGCATGGCAGCGGCATGTTCCTGGTGAACCCGCCATGGACCCTGCACGCGGCCCTCAAGGAAGCCATGCCCTGGCTGACCAAGCTGCTGGCCCAGGACGACCGCGCCAGCTTCACGCTGGACCACCGCGCGGGCTAGGCGCCCCCGGCCAGGCGGCTCTGCCCTGCGGGCACCGGCCCCACAAAGCAGAAGGGCTCGGAATCGACATTTCGACTCCGAGCCCTTTTCGCTCACAAAGAGCGATTTGAAGCTTACTGCGTGACCTGCGCCGGTTGCCCGGCCGCCGCGGCCTGCGCCTGCACCGTCTTGTCGGTCCAGCCGCCACCCAGCGCCTTGTACAAGGTCACCAGATTGGTCAGGCGCGACAGGCGCGTCGTCACCAGGTTCTGCTGCGCGTCATACAGCGAGCGCTGCGAGTCCAGCACGGTCAGGTAGTTGTCCACGCCCTGGCGGAAGCGCTGTTGCGACAGGTCATACGCGCGCTGGTCCGCCTGCACCAACAACTGCTGCGCCTGGATCTGCTGATCCAGGGTGCCGCGCCCGGCCAGGGCATCGGACACTTCGCGGAACGCGGTCTGGATGCTCTGCTCGTAGGTGGCCACCTGGATCTGCTTCTGCAGCTTGGCGACGTCCAGACCGGCCAGCAGCGAACCGCCGGCGAAGATGGGCGTGGTGATCTGCGGCGCGAAGCTCCATGCGCCCGAACCACCCTTGAACAAACCGCCCAGCGACGCGCTGGCGGTGCCCGCGCTGCCGGTCAGCGAAATGGTGGGGAAGAACGCCGCGCGCGCCGCGCCGATGTTGGCGTTGGCCGCCAGCAGGCTGTGCTCGGCCGAACGGATGTCCGGACGGCGCACCAGCAAGTCGGACGGCAGGCCGGCCGGCAGGTTGGTCGGGATCAAGGCGTCATCCAGGCGCCCCGGGGCTTCCAGGCTGGCCCGTACTTCGGCCGGCACCGGATTGCCCAACAGCAGCACCAGCGCATTCATGTCCTGCGCCACCTGGCGAACGTACTGAGCCTGATTGCTTTCAGCGGTACGCACCGACACCTCGGCCTGGCTCAGATCCAGGGCCGTGGCGACGTCGCCGTCGTAACTCTGCTTGGTCAGGTCGTAGGAATCGCGCTGGCTCTTCAGCGTGTCATCGGTCAGCTTCAGCAGTTCCTGGTCAGCGCGCAGAGTCAGGTACGCGTTGACCACTTCCGCCACCAGCGTCAGCTGCGTGGCGTTGCGGGTCTCGTCCTGCGCCAGATAGGTTTGCAGGGCCTGCTCCGACAAGCTGCGGATGCGGCCGAACAGATCCAGTTCCCACGACACCGACGCGCCCACCTGATAGCTGTGGGAGGTGGTCGCCCTGCCGCTCGACGACAGGTCGGCCGGCGTGCGCTGCGCGCTTTCCGTGGCGCCCACGCCGATGGTCGGCAGGATGTCCGAACGCTGGATGCGGTACTGCGCCTGCGCCGCCTGCACATTGAGCGCGGCGATGCGCAGATCGCGGTTGTTCACCAACGACAGGTCGACCAGCTGTTGCAGCAGCGGATCGGGGAACATGTCGCGCCAACCGATATCGGCGGTCGCCACGCCCGACTGGCTGGCGGGTTTGGCCGCGGCGCCGGCGGGGAGCGTGTAAGCCGCCCCCGTCGGATAGGCCGCGTCCACCGGCGCGTCGGGACGCTGGTAGTCGGGGATCAAGGTGCACCCGGCCAGTGCGGTGGCCAGGGCCAGCGCAACGGTCAGGCGGACAGGACGCAAGGCGCGCGAAGGTGAGCGCACTGACGAAGGCAAGGACGACATCTTGTTCTTATGCATGACTAGGGCGTTCATTCAGCATGTCCTCCCGACGGCTCGGAAGCAGGCTGCTGCCGGGGTTGATGCCGGGCATCGTTGGGATCGTGCGGATCGCCGGTCTCGCTCGCGCGCTTCACACGGAACACCTTGAGCATGACCACGAAGAACATCGGCACGAAGAAAATAGCCAGGAACGTCGCGGACAACATACCGCCGATCACGCCGGTACCGATGGCGTTCTGGCTGCCTGAACCGGCGCCGGTGGAAATCGCCAGCGGCACCACGCCCAGGATGAAGGCCAGCGACGTCATCAGAATGGGTCGCAGACGCTGGCGGGCGGCATGGACGGCAGCTTCAGTCAGACTGGCCCCGGCCTCGTAGTGCTCCTTGGCGAATTCCACGATAAGAATCGCGTTCTTCGCCGCAAGCCCCACGGTAGTCAGCAGCCCCACCTGGAAGTAGACGTCGTTGGAGAGCCCCCGCAACAGTGTCGCGGCCAGTGTCCCGATAATGCCCAAAGGCACCACCAGCATCACCGCGGTCGGAATCGACCAGCTTTCATACAAGGCGGCCAGGCACAGGAACACCACGATCAGCGAAATCGCGTACAGCGCCGGCGCTTGCGAGCCCGACATGCGTTCCTCGTAGGACAAGCCGGTCCACTCGAAGCCGATACCTTGCGGCAGCTTCGATGCCATGCGCTCCATCTCCGCCATGGCCTGGCCGGTACTCTGGCCCGGCGCCGGCTGGCCCAGGATTTCATACGCGGGCACGCCGTTGTAGCGGTTCAGCTTCTGGGCGCCGAAGGTCCATTCCGCCGTCGCGAAGGACGAGAACGGGACCATGCCGCCGCTGCTATTGCGCACGTACCACTTGTTGAGATCGTCCGGCAGCATCCGCGACGAAGGCATGCCCTGCACATACACCTTCTTCACACGGCCGCGGTCAATGAAGTCATTGACGTAGGACGAACCCCAAGCGGTGCTCAAGGTGCTGTCGATATCCGAGATCGACAGACCCAGCACCTGGGCTTTCTCACGATCGATGTTCAGCTGGTACTGCGGCGCATCTTCCACGCCGTTCGGACGCACGCCCGCCAACAGCTTGTTCTGCATGGCCTGGCCGAGCAGCTGATTGCGCGCGGCAAGCAGCTTTTCGTGGCCCACGCCGGCGCGGTCCATCAGCATGAAGTCGAAACCGGTTGCGTTACCCAGTTCCAGCACCGCGGGCGGCGCGAAGGCGAAGACCTGTGCAGTGCTGATGTTCTGACCGAACCATGCCTGGGTCCGCGCGGCCAGCGCGCCGACCTTCTGCTTGGCCGTGCCGCGATCGGCCCAGTCATGCAGCTTGATGAACATCATGCCGGCGTTCTGGCCACGGCCACCGAAGTTGAAGCCGTTGATGGCGAACACCGATTCGACCGTGTCCTTCTCGTCTTCGAGCAAGTGCTTGGTCGCCTTGTCCAGCACCTGCTGGGTCTGCTCGGCCGTCGAGCCGTTGGGACCCAGCACCTGGGCGAACATGATGCCCTGGTCTTCTTCCGGCAGGAAGGAGGTCGGCACGCGCATGAACATGAACACCATGCCGGCAACCAGCAGCAGGTAGATGAACATCAGGCGCTTGGTACGGTTCAAACCGCGCGACACCGTGTTCGCGTAGCCGTGGCTGCCGCGATCGAAGTTGCGGTTAAACCAGCCGAAGAAGCCGGTCTTGGCGCCATGATGGCCCTTGGGAATCGGCTTGAGCAGGGTCGCGCACAGCGCCGGCGTGAACACCAGGGCCACGACCACCGACAGCGCCATGGACGCGACGATGGTGATGGAGAACTGGCGATAGATCACGCCCGTGGAGCCGCCGAAGAACGCCATCGGCACGAACACGGCGGCCAGCACCATGGCGATACCCACCAGCGCGCCGGTGATCTGCTGCATCGACTTCTTGGTCGCCTGCCGCGGTGTGAGCCCCTCTTCCGCCATCAGACGTTCGACGTTTTCCACCACCACGATGGCGTCGTCGACCAGCAGGCCGATGGCGAGCACCATGCCGAACATGGTCAGGGTATTGATGGTGAAGCCGGCCATCGCCAGTACGGCGAAGGCGCCCAGCAGCACCACCGGCACCGCCAGGGTCGGAATCAGCGTGGCCCGGAAGTTCTGCAGGAACAGATACATCACCAGGAACACCAGGACGATGGCTTCGCCCAGGGTCTTGAACACTTCCTCGATCGACAGGCTGACGAAGGGCGTGGTGTCGTAGGGATACACCACGTCCATGCCGGCCGGGAAGAAAGGCTTCAGGCCGTCAATGGTGGCGCGGATGGCCTTGGCGGTATCCAGCGCGTTGGCGCCTGGCGCCAGCTTGATCGCCAGACCGGCGGCTGCCTGGTTGTTGTACTTGCTGTCGATGGTGTACGAGGACGCGTTCAGTTCGGTGGTGCCGACATCGCGGATGCGCACCTGCGAACCGTCCGGGTTCACCTTCAGCAGGATGTTGCCGAACTGCTCTGGCGTCTGCAGCCGCGACGGACCGATGATGGTGGCCGTCAGCTGCTGCCCGCGCACGGCGGGCAAGCCGCCCAGCTGGCCGCTGGAAATCTGCACGTTCTGCGCACTGATGGCGGTGGTCACGTCCACCGTCGTCAGGCCGTAGTTGAGCAGCTTGGCGGGATCCAGCCAGATGCGCATGGCATAGGACGAACCGAACAGCTGGAAGTCGCCCACGCCGTTGGTCCGGCTGATGGGATCCTGTACATAAGACGCCACGTAGTCGGCCAAGTCAGCGCGACTCATATTGCCGTCGCGCGAGATGAAGCCCGCCACCATCAGGAAATTCTTGGTGGCCTTCGTGACGCGGATGCCCTGCTGCTGCACTTCCTGCGGCAACAAGGGCGTGGCCAGCGACAGCTTGTTCTGCACCTGCACCTGCGCCGTATCGGCGTTGGTGCCCTGGCGGAACGTGATGGTCATGGTCACGCTACCGTCGGCCGAGCTTTCGGAGTACATGTACTCCAGGCCGTCGATGCCGTTCATCTGCTGTTCGATCACCTGCACCACGGTGTCCTGCACCGTCTGCGCCGAGGCGCCCGGGTAGGTCACCTGGATGGCGATGGAGGGCGGCGCGATATTCGGGTACTGCGATACGGGCAGGCCGAAAATCGACAAGGCGCCCGCCAACATCATGACGATGGCGATCACCCAGGCGAATACCGGCCTTTCAATAAAAAACTGTGCCATGCTGCGGGCTCCTAGCGGGCTTGCGCCGCCGCGGCCGGAGCCGCCTGATTCTGGTCGGCCGGCGCCGGAGTGGCGGCGACTTCGTTGGCCGTGACTTCCGCCCCGGGACGGATGGTCTGCAGACCTTCAAGCACGACGCGATCGCCGGCTTTCAGACCGTCGGTCACCAGCCAGTTGCTGCCAATGGCGCGGTCGGTCTTGATTTCGCGCAGCTCGATCTTGTTCTGCGCGTTCACCAGCATCACGGTGGGATTGCCGTTCTGGCTACGCGCGACACCCCGCTGCGGCACCAGCAGGCCCTGGTCCCTGACGCCATCGCTCAAACGGGCGCGCACGAACATGCCCGGCAGCAGACGGTGGTCGGGGTTGGGAAACACGGCGCGCAGGGTCACCGCGCCCGTGCTCTGGTCGACGGTGACTTCGGAGAACTGCAGCTTGCCTTGCTGGTTGAACTGGCTGCCGTCTTCCAGGGTCAGGGCAACCTGGGCCGCCTGATCGCCTTCGGCACGCTTGATCAGGCCCTTGGCCAACTGGTCCTGCAAGCGCAGCAGCTGGGCGCTGGATTGCACGACGTCGACGTAGATCGGATCGATCTGCTGCACCGAAGCCAGCGCGGTGGTCTGGTTGGCCGTGACCAGCGCGCCCTCGGTCACCGAGGAGCGGCCGATGATGCCTTCGATGGGCGACAGCACGCGCGTGTAGACCAGGTTGATGCGCGCCGTGTCGACGGCGGCCTTGGCCGACAGCACGTCGGCGGCGGCCTGGTCGCGCGCGGCGATGGCGTCATCGTAGGTCTGGCGGCTGACGGCGCGGGTTTCGACCAGGGGCTTGTAGCGTTGGGCCAGCAAGGCGGCGCTCTTGACCGAGGCCTCGGCGCGCGCCAGTGCGGCACGGTTGCTATCCAGGGTGGCCTGGTACAGCGCGGGGTCGATCTGGTACAGCTGCTGGTTGGCCTTGACGTTGCCGCCTTCGGTGAAGGTGCGCTTGAGCACGATGCCATTGACCTGCGGCCGCACTTCGGCAATGCGGTAAGCCGAGGTGCGCCCCGGCAATTCAGTGGTCAGCGATACCGGCTGGGTCTTCAGGGTCACCACGCCCACCGTGGGCTTGGCCCCGCCTTGAGGGGCGGCGTCTTGCTTACTGCACGCCGCCAACGCGATGGTGAGTACGGTCATCGCCACTACCGCGCCCGTGCGCGCAGCGGTCTTTTTTTTCATCTGTTGCATTTCCTGGTTCCAACGAAAGCGGGGCTGGGACGCCTGCAGGCCGCAAGCCGAAGTGTGTTAGCTGCGTATTAAGCTTTGTTTAAGCTCAATAACGCGAAGCCTAATTTTTACCACTTGTTCAATTTGCTGCGGTGCAAAAGGGTGCATTGTGCACTATTCCACTGGGGTAACAAAGCAAAGCTCCTGCGAAAACATAGTTCCACTCATGGGATAATAACGCTCATGAGCAAACAGTTACAGACTATGGAATTATTCGTCGAGGTGGCCAAGGCTAAAAGCTTCAGCCGCGCCGCCCTGGTTCTCGGCGTACCAAAATCCACTCTCTCAAGACAGGTGGCGGAGCTGGAACGTTCCCTTGGACTGCGGCTGCTCAGCCGCACCACGCGAAAAGTCGAGCTGACCGACGCGGGCGAGCGTTATTTTGCCCGGTGTCAGCATATCGTGGCCGAGGCCCAGGTCGCTCATGAAGAAATCATGGATCTTGCCAGCATGCCCTTCGGCCCCCTGCGCGTAAACATGCCGGCGGATTTCGGCACCGACTTCCTGGCCGAGATCTTCATGGAATTCTCCTGCCGCTTTCCGGACGTGACGTTTCGCCTGGATCTGGCCGCACCAGAGCATGCCGGCCAGGTGTTTCAGACGTGCGACGTCGCCATCGAGATCGGCGAGCAACCGGCCCAGACCCGCATCGCGCGCCAGCTGGGCGTCATGGCCGCCCATCTTTACGCCGCGCCCCGCTACCTTGCCGAACATGGCACGCCCAGCCATCCGGCCGAGCTGGCGGAACATGAATGCATAGAATTCCGCGCCACCCAGGGCTCGCGCGTCACGCGCTGGCCGCTGCACAGCCGAGGAGAACACATCGAGTTCCATCCCGGCAAGCGATTCTCATTGAACAGCACGGGCATGATCCGGCGCCTGGCCGTGCTCGGCGCGGGCATCGCCATCCTGGCCGAGGACAGCGCCCGCCCGGAACTGGCCGCCGGCACCTTGCGGCGCGTGCTGCCGGATTGGGAGGCGGGTCCTTTCCCGGTGTATGCGGTGACCGAAACCCGCCTGCTGCCCGCCAAGACGCGAATCTTCGTCGACTTCCTGACCGAAAGGCTGCGCAAGGGCTTGAACCGGGCGAGCTGAGCGCCGCCTGCATGCTGGCGGCAAGGGACGTGGCTGGCGATTACGCCACCTTGGGTCGCAAGGCGCGCTTGCGCCCTCTTTGTATGCTGCGCACCGGCGCGATGTAGATCAGGATATCGGTCCGCCAGGCGGCCGGTGACGATGGATCCGGCTGCTCGTCGCCCGGGGCTACCGGCGCTCTATACCTGAAGCAGCATAGTTGCTTCATCTGCTTGCACAGCGCAAGCGCCACGCTGTTGACCAATCTTCCTTCCGGCGTGTCGGCGCGGAAGCTATGGAAGCGCGCATCCCCACTGAAAATGTCCGCGCTGATCACCGCTTGAATCCCGCTGGCCTTTGCAGTGTTCGGCAGGCCGAAGCGGTCGCTCAGGCTCTGATCGACATCGCTCAGTTCTATCAGCGATATCTCCTTCGGATCGATGCCTGGGCATGACAGCAGTTGTTCGAGCACGACGTCGTGGGCCTGGTACGGCGCGTCGTGCCGCATCTCATCATTCAACAGCATCCGGATCTTGCCTTTGGAGAAATGATTGATGAACCCAGGATTGGGCCAGGTCGGGCCCATCGTCTTCATCTGGAACCAGGTCGTCCCGGTAAGCCTGTCCGTCCCCGCCATCCGAAACTGGACCAGGTGGTGCCTGGTCCGGAGCGCGAGTATGCCAGCAGCCCGATTGGCCAAGTCCCACACCACCGCGGACGCCCCCGGTTGGGACGCCTCGATCCGGGCCGCGCGTTCAAGCATCGCCTGTTTGTTCGCAAGCACCGCCGCGTCTGGCGCGGCGTGGCGTTCAATCTCGCGATGCGGAACGGCAAGGCCATGTTCGGCGGCGAAGGCCCGGCCCGCGCGAACGTATCCAAGCCATTCCATCAGCCGGTAACTGGCGACACTGATGGCGATTCGCAGCGGCTGGAAGTCGGCGGCCAGGGCAGGATCGCCGATGATCTTGATCACCCGTTGCCACAGGTGGCGGTTGGACTCGCCGATGTATTTTTCGGTTTGCGCGCCGAAGACGCGGCCCTGGGCCAGCGGCAGGGTGTGAAGCCGCAGATGGTCCGCTATTTTCTTCCTGTCGGCCTCAAGGCGCTCACGTTGCTCGCCGCTCGCCTCGCCGATTCGCGTCTGCAATCTTTTGAGTTCGGCCCATTCGCGACGGACACACTCCGTCCAATGCCGCAGGACGACGAACCAGTTGATGCCGCGGCAATGAAGCGCTTCCAGCGTCGCCCCGTCCACGTGCTGCTTCGCCAGCGGCCCGGTGGAATCCAGCACCGCCGCCACCGTATCGTCCGCGGGCACCGTATCGTGCGCGGACGATGCAGGAACAAGCGCGGGAACAGGAACGGGTTGCGGATACGAGCAGGCCACACCCCCGACACCCAGCCTGGGCAGCCCCGGCCTGGCCTGGAACGAAAGTGTGCCAACCTGAGCCTGGCTTGTTGCCGAAGGGCCGGCCTGGGTCTCGCTCGATGCAAGCGCGAGGGCACGACCGCACGGTACCGTTGATGAAGGGAACATGTTCGAACCGTCAAAGGTTTAGTAAAAGTGCTGCGTGAGTGCGCAGCACTGAACATGTCGTTCCCTTGGAACCGAAGCGCGCCAGCCGGGACGAAATCTCGTCACATCAACCGGGAAGGAACCATGGAAAACTGCACTTCAGCGAACGGCGTCGCCTCGCCGATCAGCCGCCACGTCGAACCACCGGCGCCGGCTGCCGACAACGCGCCCGTCGTGGCCGCGAACGAACAGAGGCGAGCAAGCGCATCGGCGCTGCCCGCCACGCCGAATACAGAGGCGCCACAAATTGTGGCCATGCTGGGTTCACCGCCCAGAAGGACAGCCGCAGATGCTCAAGCCGACGCTTTCAGCGGACAAACCGCGGAAGCGAGAAGAGACCTTGAGGCGCTTGGAATGAAGCTGGTGGCGTCCGGTAACTCCCTGGCCGCCCAGGTACTCATCATGTCGCTGACGGCAGCGGCGGCCCCGGCAGCGGAACGTGACGCGTGTATGCAATGGCTCGAAGGACTGATTCCGCGGTTGGCCGAGTCCGACCGGACAGACGTCGCCGCCCTCCTCGCCGAATTACGCGCGCCGTTGATAGAGCAAGAAAATGTCGACGTCGCCACTTTCCTTTCGGAACCCCGCGCTGCGCCGTCCGAACTCGCGGATGACGAAAGACCCATACGGCAGGTCAAAAATTCGTTCATGCGTTGGAGGATGAGCGGCGATGACAGCAACAGCGTCACATCGCTTATCGGGAGGCTCATCGAAGAATGGGAGGAAGCCCAACACCCGGCCCCCCGTCCCTTGCCCCCGATCGCTTAGAACTTTTCGTTGTCGCGCAGATAGCGCCACTGCCCCATGGGCAGGTCGGCCAGTGCCACGCGGCCGATGCGCACGCGCTTCAGGCCCACGACGCGCAGGCCGACCAGCTCGCACATGCGGCGGATCTGGCGTTTCTTGCCTTCCTTCAGGATGAAACGCAGCTGGTCATCGTTCTGCCATTCCACGTAGGCGGGGCGCAGCGCCTTGCCGTCCAGGGACAGGCCGTGATTGAGCAGGGCCAGGCCATTGGGGCCCAGGCGGCCTTGCACGCGCACCAGGTATTCCTTTTCCACATCGGAGTCTTCGCCGATCAGATGCTTGGCGATACGGCCGTCCTGGGTCAGCACCAGCAGGCCCGTGGAGTCGATGTCCAGGCGGCCGGCCACGGCCAGGCCCTGCAGATGGGCACGCTCGAAACGCAGCGGCGCGCGGTCGTTGGCGGCGCGGCTGCGGGGCGTGACCAGCACCACGGCGGGCTGGTAGCCGCCTTCCGCCTGGCCGGACACGTAGCCGATCGGTTTGTTGATCAGGATCGTGACCCGCGAGGTCTGGCGCGCCTGCGCGGCGCGTTCAAGCGTGATGACCTGGTCGGGAAAGGCGCGCGCGCCCAGCTCGGACACGACCTCACCGTCGACCCGGACCCAGCCGCGTTCGATGTAGCTGTCGGCCTCGCGGCGTGAACACAGCCCGCGTTCGGACATGAGCTTGGAGATACGTACTTTTTCCATTGGGACGGATGCGGCTAAAACCGGCATTTTACGTTGTACCGGGACGCGCGCTTTGCGCGAGGGCAGCGGCGCGGGATAATACGCCGCCATGAAGACTCCGCATCTACCCGCGGGCGGCTGGTTGCCCGCCGCCCCTCCCCGTCTTACCGCCGTTCAAAAATATTGGTTGTTCCGCCCCGGCGCCCTGACTGCCGGCCTGCGTCAGCTCGGCGAAATGCGCCTGCGCGTGCTGGCCGAGTACGCCGAAGGGGCGCGGACGGACGAAGCGCTGGCCTTGCGCGTGCCGCCGGGCGCCGCGGTCTGGGTCCGTGAAGTCCTGATGTCCGTCGACGGCATCGACAGCGTGGTCGCCCGCAGCATCACGCCATTGGCCTCGTCGCGGGCCATGTGGCAGGGCATGCGGCGCCTGCGCACGCGGCCGCTGGCCGACATGCTGTACCACGACAGCAGCGTGCGCCGCTCGCCCTTTGTCTGCCGCCGCCTGTCATCGCCGGTGCCTTTTCATCGCACGGCAGTGGGCGTGACGGGCGCGTTGGACGCAGACATGGCGACCGGCACGCCGGTGGTTCTGGCGCGCCGGTCGGTGTTCTGGCGCATGGGGCAGCCCCTGCTGGTGGCCGAAGGCTTCCTGCCCGGCTTCTGGGAACGCGCGCGCATCCTGCACGACTCCCGACTGCCGCTACGGCGGAACTGAAGCCCCCGCATCGGTCATGGGACTGATGGGGCTGGCGCGGGTCAGCGCCAGATCTGCGGCGTCACGGTCACCTCGCCGCCTGGCGCGGTGACATACAGCTCCCCGTCCTGCACGTTCACATGCAGGTCCATGGTGCGCTGGGCCAGACGGCCCAGTTCCTGGGTCGCGGTCGACGGTAAATAGACCACGCTCAGATTGCGTGTGCGCTCCAGCTTGTTGCGGATGCCGTTCCACCAGATGTCGCTGGCGTGGCCATAGCAGTAGACGATCACTTGATCGGCGCGACCGCAAGCCTTGAGCAGGCGGCGTTCGTCGGGCTGGCCGATTTCGATCCAGGTCTGGATCGACCCCGTCAGGTCCTTGCACCACAGATCGGGCTCATCGGCCTCGCTCAGCCCCTTGGTGAAAGCCAGTGTCTCTTCGGCATCCGCGTTGATCGCATAGGCCAACAGACGCACCATAAGGCGTTCGTCCGTCTCCGAAGGATGGCGCGCCACGACACAGGAATGGCTGCCGTAGTAGTGCCGGTCGCCGTCCGAGATATGCAGATCGGCTTTGTAGATGGTGGCGCGTAATGCCATGAAACGTGGTCCCAGAAACGCGCCGCTAGGCGCTGCAAGGGCGTAATCATAGCGTCCACGGCGCGAGTGAGCCGCCGGCACCGCTCAAAATGCCTTCAGCCCCTGAGCTTCCCCGGCACTTCCCCTGTGCCTCCCCTGTGCTCACCCATGCACCGCCGCGGCTCGCGCAGGCGCGCGGACGGTGCATGCAAGGCGCGCTTCATGGTCCGTTTGAGTGCGCGCAAGGGCCGAATAGCGGGCACCGCAAGGCATTAGCGCTGAGCAGGCGCCGATTTCGAGTTGGCATGGATGTTGCATTCTCTTTCAGGTCTGGGCCGCCTCGGCCCCCTCCTCCATCACAAGGACATCCATGCCTTTCCGTTCCTCCGCGCCTTCGCCTTTCACCGCAGTGGCCCGCCGCCTCGAACGCACGCCGCGCCAACGGGCGCGCCGCACTTTTACCGCGGCGCTAGGCGCCACGGTGCTGGCTGCCGTCGCACTGACAGTGGCAAAGCCGGTGCACGCGGCCTATCCGGAACGTCCCATCCAGGTCGTGATCTCCTTCCCGCCCGCCGGCGCCACCGATATCCTGGCGCGCGCCATCGGCCAGAAGCTGTCCGTGGCGCTGAAGCAAAGCGTGGTGGTTGAAAACCGGCCGGGCGCCGGCGGCGCCATCGGCCTGGCGGCGGCCGCCAAGGCCGCGCCGGACGGCTACACGCTCTATCTTGCCGCCGTCACCAATCTGGCCATCGCGGCCGCCATCTACAAGGACCAGCCCGCCAGCCTGCAGCGCGATTTCGTGCCCATCGCCAGCGTGGGCACGGCGCCGCACGCCCTGGTCGTGCCGACCTCCCTGGGCATCACCGACGTCAAGAGCCTGGTGGCCTACCTGAAGGCCGCCCCCGGCCGCTACAACTTCGCGTCGCAAGGCACGGGCACCTTGTCGCATCTGGAGTCGGAGCTGTTCGAGCAGAAGACCGGCACCAAGCTGACCCACATCCCCTACAAGGGCAGCAGCCAGGCGCTGCCTGAACTGGCCACCGGGTCATCGGTGATGATGTTCGACAGCCTGTCCGGGTCCATACCGCTGGTCAAGGCCGGCAAACTGCGCTTCCTGGCGGTCGTCTCGCCGCAGCGGGCCGCGCTGCTGCCGGAGGTGCCCACCATGGCGGAAGCTGGTTTCCCCGACATGCAGGCGGACAATCTGTTCGGCTTCTCCGCGCCCAAGGGCACGCCGCAAGCCGTGATCGACACGCTCGCCAACGCGCTGAAGGAAGTGCTGGCGATGCCTGACCTGAAAGCGGCCCTGGCGGCCCAGGGCGCCGATCTTGCCTACGCGCCCGGCGCGGACATGGCGCGCATGACGGACCAGCAATACAAGACCTGGTCTGATGTCGTAAAGGCGGCGGACGTGAAGCTGGAATAAAAACGTGAAGGGGGCCCGAAAACCAGGGCCCCAGCGCATGAAGCCTGTCTCGGGAACCAAGACATGGCAAGTGGTCCACACCTTACTCCGACTTCAACAGGAGTAAACGCCATGGTGAATCCCACATCCGGCCAAGGCAACGCAGGCCTATCCCCACAGAACATCGGCCATGCCGATGCCGGGCAGGCATTGCCCCCCAACCCCGACGGGCCAAGAGTTGCAAGAGAAGGCCGGCCGCGCGCGACAGCATCGGTACAAGCCCCCGTGCAACGACGAGCGCTAGGCCCCCTGGCCCCGCACGCGAGAGCGAATCCGCCCACCTCGGTCGCACGAGCGCCCGTGTCCGCCGGTACGCCAGCCGGGGCACCAGCCGGTCCGCCATCCCCGGCACGCCTTCAGGCCGAAGCCGACCTGGCGGACATGAGACGAGAAAACGCCGACCTCAGGAATGGCATCGCCGCCAGGCGTGTGGAATTACGCGGAGTGGAAGCTCAAGTCCGCGAGGCGCAAGCGCGAACGCTTGCGCAGGCGCAGACGCGGGCGCAGGGGCAGATGCAGGAACAAGAGTTGGCGCTATCGCAGGCGAAACTGCAAGCGATAGGCCGAAACATCGCCAGTTGAGCCCGCCGTCCGCGGTCACCAGCCTCAATAAACGCCCACGGTGTGCCGCGCCACGTAGTGGCCCGGGCCGACTTCCACCAGCGGCGCGACCACCGGATCGTCACCCACCTTGCGCACCGGGCTGGGAATCTCGTCGACCAGCAGCGAACGCTGGCGATGGCGGCGCTGGGGATCGGCGATCGGCACGGCGGCCATCAGCTTCTTCGTATACGCATGCTGCGGATTCTCGAAGATGGCGCGGCGCGGACCGATTTCAACGATCTGTCCCAGATACATCACCGCCACGCGGTGGCTGACGCGTTCCACGACAGCCATATCGTGCGAGATGAACAGGAAGGACACGCCCAGCTCGCGCTGCAGGTCCAGCAGCAGATTGACGATCTGCGCCTGAATCGACACGTCCAGGGCCGAGACCGATTCGTCGGCAATCACCACCTTGGGATTCAAGGCCAGCGCGCGGGCGATACACACCCGCTGGCGTTGACCGCCGGAAAATTCGTGCGGGTAGCGGCTGATCATCTCCGGCAGCAGCCCGCATTTATCCATCAGCCAGCGCACGCGCTCCTGCGCCGCCTTGCCCTTGGCCACGCCGTGGATCAGCAGCGGTTCCATGATGGAATCGCCCACGGTCATGCGCGGGTCCAGCGAACCGAAGGGATCCTGGAAGATGAACTGGATGTGGCGCCGCAGAGTCTGCATGGCAGCCCCGCGCAGCGCGCCGATGTCGCGTCCGTCGAACTGGATGGAGCCGCCCTGGCTCTTGACCAGTTGCAACAGCGATCGTCCCGTCGTGGTCTTGCCGCAGCCGGACTCGCCGACCAGCGACAGCGTCTCGCCAGGATACAGGTCGAAGCTGACCTTCTCCACCGCGTGGACGCGCCGCTGCACGCGGCCCAGCACACCACCGGCGATGTCGAAGCGCGTGACCAGGTCACGGACCTTCAGCACGGGACCGTTTTCACGTCGAACCGTACTGGGCAGCGCATCGCTCGCCGGCTTGTCCGCGTGCGTCTCGCCCGCGCCGCCCTGCACGACTGAAGCAGGCGTAGCGGCCGACTCGACGGCTGCGTCAAAGGCGGCAAACTCCGCGGCCAAGGCGGGCAGGATCGCCGCGGCGGCGGCATTGGGCGCCTGCGGCGCATCGCCGACCTTCAACAGCGGAAACGGCGCCGGCTCGTCCGTGCCATGCATCGCGCCCAGGCGCGGCACCGCGGACAGCAAGGCGCGCGTGTAGGCGTGGCGCGGATGGGCGAACAGCTCGTCCGACCCGCCCTCTTCCACCTTGTCGCCCCGGTACATCACCAGCACCCGATCCGCGACCTCCGCCACCACGCCCATGTCATGGGTGATGAAGATCACGCCCATGTCCATCTCTTCCTGCAGCTGACGGATCAATTGCAGGATCTGCGCCTGGATGGTCACATCCAGCGCGGTGGTCGGCTCGTCGGCGATCAGCAGTTGCGGCTTGCACGACAGCGCCATGGCGATCATCACGCGCTGGCGCATGCCGCCGGACAACTGGTGCGGATAACGTTCCAGCACCGACTTGGCTTCGGGGATGCGCACGCGCTCCAGCATGCGCAGCGCTTCGGCACGCGCCGCGCCGGCATCCAGGTTCTGGTGCAGTTGCAAGGCTTCGGCGATCTGCCGGCCCGACGTGAAGCTGGGATTCAGCGACGTCATCGGTTCCTGGAAGATCATGGCCACGTCGGCGCCGCGCACACGTTGCAGCATCGATTCCGACGCGGCGGTCATGTCCAGCACTTCATTGTTGCGGCGGCGCAGGTGGATGCTGCCGTTGGCGATGGTGCCACCGCCGTATTCCACCAGGCGCATCAGCGCCAGCGACGTCACCGATTTGCCGGAACCGGACTCGCCGACGATGGCCAGGGTCTCGCCCCGGTCGACGTGGAAGGAGACATTGCGCACCGCCTCGACGGTGCGATCGTGGGTCTTGAAGCGCACGGTCAGGTCTTCGACCTGCACCACGCGCTGCGTATCGATCATGGTCATGTTCTTCACTTGTCCTGACGGGGATCCAGGGCGTCACGCAAGCCGTCGCCCAACAGGTTGAATCCCAGCACCGCCAGGAAAATCGCCGAGCCCGGGAAAATCGACATCCAGGGCGCCTGCGTCATGAAGTTCTTCGCCGTGTTCAGCATCGAGCCCCAGGACGGATTGGGCGGCTGCAGGCCCAGGCCCAGAAAGGACAGGCTGGCCTCGGCGATGATGGCCGTGGCGATGGTGATGGTGGCCTGCACGATCAGCGGCGGCATGATGTTGGGCAGGACGTGGCGCACCAGGATGCGCGTGTCCGACGCGCCCAGGGCGCGCGCGCTCTGCACATAGTCTTCGCTGCGCACGGCCATGGCCTGGCCACGCGCCAGCCGCACGAACTTGGGCGCCGCCGACACGCCGATGGCGATCATGGCGTTGACCAGGCTGGGGCCCAGGAAGGCGGCCAGCGCGATGGCCAGGATCAGGAAGGGAATGGCCAGCAGGGCTTCGGTGACGCGCGAGATCACGCTGTCCGTCCAGCCGCTGAAGTAGCCGGCGGCCAGGCCGAAGGGCACGCCCACGACCATGGCGATGACCACGGACGCCAGGCCCGCCATCAAGGACGCGCGGGCGCCGTAGACCATGCGGCTGAAGATATCGCGGCCCAGCTCGTCGGTGCCCAGCCAGAAATTGGCCGAAGGCGCTTTGCGGATGGTCGAGAAGCTGGTCTGGAAGGGATCGTGGTTGGCGATCAGCGGCGCCAGGATGGCGACCACCACGAAGAACAGCACGATCGCCGCGCCGACCACGGCGATGCGATTGCGTTTGAATTTACCCCAGGCCCGGTTGCCGCTACGGGGCGGCACGGTGGGCGCGGGTGCGGCGGAAGTTGCGCTCATGAGTGCCTCAGACGGGGATTGACGACGATGTACAGAATGTCGGCCAGCAGGTTCATCAGGATGAAGCCCACGGCCACGCACAGGACCACGCCCTGCACCACCGCGTAGTCGCGGTTGAACACGGCGTCGACCACCAGCTTGCCGAAGCCGGGAATGGTGAAGACCTGCTCGGTCAGCACGGCGCCGGCCAGCAGTTCACCGAACAGCAAGGTCACCAGCGTGATGATGGGCATCAGGGCATTGCGCAAGGCATGGCGCAGCACCACGTTGCGCGGCGACACGCCCTTGGCGCGGGCGGTGCGCACGTAGTCGGCGCCCAGCGCTTCCAGCATGGACGAACGCGTGTGGCGCATCAGGTAAGCCGCCAGCGACGTCGACAGCACGATGGCGGGCATCAGCATGGTCTTCATCGACAGCCAGAAATCCTCGGTGGGCGACACATAGCCCGACGCGGGCAGCCAGCGCAACTGCACGGACACCACCATGATCAGGATGATGCCCAGCCAGAAATTGGGTATGGACATGCCGGACAGCGCCGCCACGTTGGCGCCGTACTCCGTCAGCTTGCCCTTGCGCACCGCCGCGAGGATGCCCGCTGGTATCCCCACGATCAGCGCCAGCACCATGGCCATGGCGGCCAGTTGCAGGGTGACGGGCAGCTTCTGGGAAATCAGCTCGGTGACGGGGACATCGGTGCGCAGCGATTTGCCAAGATCGCCGGTCACCACCTGCTTGACCCAGGCCACGTACTGGACGGGCAGCGGATCGTTCAGGTGGTATTTCTCGCGCAGGTAGTCGAGCACGGCGGGATCGCGCTCTTCCCCGGCGAGGGTCAGCACGGGATCGCCCGGCAGGAGTTTTTGCAGCGCGAAAACGATGATCGACACCAGTATCAGTGTCGGTATCGCGACGATCACGCGGCGCAGGATTAGTTTGATCATGGGTAAGACAGCATGCGGTAAAACGGATAAATGCCAAACGCGCGGCATCTCCCTTCACAGGGGAAGACACCGCGCGCCTGGGCTTGCATTACTTCTGCGCGAAGGACACGCCTTTCAGGCGAATCATACCGTCAGGGTAAGGCATGAAGCCCTGCACCTTGCGCTGCATCGCGAAAGGCCACGGCTGGAAGTACAGGAAAGTATCGGCCACATCCTTGCGCAGGATGGTCTGCGCCTGGTCGTACAGGGCCTTGCGCTTGGCTTCGTCCGGCACCTTGCGGGCATCGAACAGCAGCTTGTCGACGTCGGCATTGCAATACTGGCCATCGTTCAGTTCGCCCTTGCAGCTGACGAACTGAGTGATATTGCCGTCCGGATCGGGACGGCCCGACCAGCCGCGCAAAGCCACTTCGAAGTTGCCGTTGTGCATCTGGCCGAGCAACGCAGCGTAGTCGGTGGGTCGCAGGCTGAGTTCGATGCCGGCTTCACGCGCCATGGCCTGGATCATTTCGGCGACCGCGGCGGTGGTGGTGTTATTGCCGAAAGCCAGCTCGCCCTTGACCTGCGGCTTGCCGGCTTCCTTCAACAGCGCCTTGGCCTTCTCGACGTTGCGCTTGAGCACCGGGAACTTGTCGCTGTGGTACGGGCTGGCCGGCGGGAACGGCTGGCTGGCCGGTTCGTAGATACCGCCACCCACAACTTCGTTGATGGCGTCGCGGTCCAGCGACAGTTCGAACGCTTCGCGCACGCGCGGATCGCGGAAAGGATTGCTTTCGGCGCGCTTGCCGTTGTTCGAGTTGAACACCACTTCCGTGAAGCCCAGGCCGGCCACCGACGAGAAGTGCAGGCTGCTGTCCTTCTTGACGTCGGGCGCGTCGGACGGGCTCAGGCGCTCCAGCATGTCCAGGCCGCCGGCGCGCAGGTTTTGCAGGCGCACGGTGGTATCCGGAATCGGCAGGAAAGTGATGCGGCCGAAGTGATAGTCCTTGGCGTCGTAGTACTTGTCGAACTTGTCCAGGACGATGCGATCGTTCTGCACGCGTTCGACGAACTTGTACGGACCCGAGCAGATCGGCTTGCGGCCCACCGTGTTGGGATCCTTGGGATCGAAACTATCCGGCGCCAGCATCATGCCGGCGCGGTCGCTCAGCTGGGCCAGCAGCGTGGCATCGGGCCCCTTGAGCGTCAGCACCAGGGTTTCGGCGTCAGGCGCCTCGACCTTGTCCACCGATGCCAGCTCGCCCTTGCGGAAGCTGTCCGGCAAGGTGCGCGCGCGGTCCAGGTTGGCCTTGGCGGCGGCGGCGTCGAACTTGCTGCCGTCATGGAACAGCACGTCGTTGCGCAGCTTGAAGGTCAGCACCGTGTTGTCGGTGTTCCAGCTCCACGACGTGGCCAGCTGCGGCACGATGTGCAGGCGCGGGTCGATGTCGACCAGCTTGTCGCACAGCGACGTGAAGACAATGCGGCCGACGTAGGTCCGGGCGCGGTGCGGGTCCAGCACGTCCGGATCTTCCTGCAGGCCGATGCGGATTTCCTGGGCCAGGGTCGCGCCGGAAGCCAGCAGCAGGACCGCGGCGCCGATAGCGCTTGCCAGTTTTTTCATATTGCCTGATCCCCTCAGTGTGATCGCTAGAGTCTGACGCTTAGAAACCGACGGCTTGACCGTCGCGACGGCTGTCGCTGGCGGCCACGTAACCCAGTTCACGGTCGTTTTCCGACATGCGCCAGATGAATTGGCCGGAACCGAAGTCCATGTACGGATCGTTCACGCTCTTCAGCACGTGGCCCAGGTTCTTCAAGCCTTCCACGGTGGCGGCGGGCATGGTCGATTCCAGGTCCAGGGTGAAGTCGCGGTTGACCTTCCAGCGCGGCGCGTCGCACGCGGCCTGCGGGTTCTGATGATAGTCCAGCATGCGCGAGACCGTCTGCAGGTGGCCTTGCGGCTGCATGTCGCCGCCCATGACGCCGAAGCTCATGACGGGCTTGCCGTCGCGGGTCAGGAAGCCGGGGATGATGGTGTGGAAAGGACGATGGCCGCCCTTCACCACGTTGGCCGCCTTCGGGTCCATGGAGAAGCCGACGCCGCGGTTCTGCAGGCTGATGCCGGTGCCCGGTACGACCACGCCCGAGCCGAAGCCCATGTAGTTGGACATGATGAACGAAACCATCATGCCGCTTTCATCGGCGGTGGTCATGTAGATGGTGCCGCCGGCGTGCGGGCGGCCCGCGGCGAACTGCGTGGCGCGGTCCAGGTTGATGAGCTTGGCGCGCGAAGCCAGGTAGGCGTCGTCCAGCATCTGTTCGGGCGTCACTTCCATGGAGCGCGGGTCGCCGACGTACTTGTACAGGTCGGCGAAGGCCAGCTTCATGGCTTCGATCTGCAAGTGCTGGGCGCGCACCGAGTCCAGCGGCAGGCCGGCCTGGTCGAAGCGGTCGAGCATGCCCAGCGCCATCAGGGCGGCGATGCCCTGGCCGTTCGGGGGGATCTCGTGGACTTCGTAGCCGCGGTACTTGCGCGAGATGGGCTTGACGAAATCGGGGCGGTAGTTGCGCAGGTCGTCCAGCGTCATCGCGCCGCCGTTGGCCTTGCTGTGCGCGACGATCTTCTCGGCGATTTCGCCTTCGTAGTAGTCGCGGCCCTTGGTTTCAGCGATGCGGCGCAGGGTCCAGGCGGCTTCCGGAATGCGGAAGTGCTCGCCGACGGCGGGGGCGCGGCCATTGGGCATGAAGGCCTGGGCGAAGCCGGGCTGGTCCTTCAATTCGGCGGCGGCGGCTTCCCACTTGCGCGCGGTGATGGGGGGCACGGTGTAGCCGCGCTCGGCCACTTCGATGGCGGGTTCGAACAGGGTTTCGAAGGGCAGCTTGCCGAATTTTTCGTGCAGGGCAGCCCAGCCGGCGACGGCGCCGGGGACGGTCACGCTGTCCCAGCCGCGCTTGGGCTGGACGGCCAGGCCGTCCTTGCCGGTGCCGTACTTGTTCTTGAAGTAGTCGACGTTCCAGGCGGCCGGAGCCACGCCGGAAGAATTCAGGCCTTGCAGTTCCTTGCCGTCCCACACGATGGCGAAGCAGTCGCTGCCCAGGCCGCAGGAAACCGGTTCCGTCAGCGCGATGGTGGCGGCGGCGGCGATGGCGGCGTCAATGGCGCTACCGCCCTTGAGCAGCATGCGCAGGCCGGCTTGAGCCGCCAGAGGGTGCGAGGTCGACACGATGTTGCGCGCGAACAGCGGTGCGCGGATGGTCGGATACGGGTTTTCCCAGATGAAATTCTTCATATGACGCTCGGCAAGAAGTAAATGGCGTGGGTCAGGCAAACCACGCAAGGTACACGCGTGATTTAATTAAATCAATTTGATTTTTTGTTGTGTCATACAAGAAAAGTTTATGAGTCGTTTGCTTGTCATGGATGTGTGCGGCGCCCGCCTCGGGGGTATGGGCGCAGCCTCCGGCCGCGCCCAGGTCCCTGGGGAAGATGGCTGCGTGCCGGTGGCACGCAGCCTTGGTGCGGGTTGCTGGCGCGCGCCCGGCCCCCGGCCTGGGCCCGCGCGGCGGCCGCGGCGGCAGGTCGACGTGACGTTCCGGCCGGATGGCTGCGTGCCGGTGGCACACAGCCTTCGTGCAGGTTGCTGGCGGGTACCCGGTCGCCGGCCTCGGCCCGCGCGGCGGCTGGCCGACGTGACATTCCGGCCAGATGGCTGAGTGCCGGTGGCACGCAGCCCTTGGACCGCAGGTGGTCGGCAGCGCTGCCGGCGCAGGCGGGCGTACTTCATTATTCATGAGCATGGATCTCACATGAGCACTGGCGGACTATGAGCACACTTCGATTTCTTCGCACTTTCGTGGCCGTTTCCCGGTACGGCTCTTTTTCGGAGGCGGCCGAGCGGGTGGCTTTGACGCAGGCGGCGGTGAGTTTCCAGATGCGCGCGCTGGAAGAAGAACTGGGCCGGGAGCTGTTCGACCGCAGCGGCCGGCTGGCGATATTGAATGCCGCCGGCCGTGACCTGCTGCCGGAAATCAAGCAATTCCTGGATCTCTACGAACGCATCCGTTCACCCCGCCGCCCCGGTCCGGGCGAACTGGCCGGCTCCGTTGCCGTAGGCGCTATCGTGTCATGCATGGGGCTTTTATCCAAGGCCGTATCGACCCTGAAGCGCGAACACGACGGCCTGGATGTGCGTTTGTTCTCGGGTAAATCGAGCGAACTGGCCGGCAAGGTCGAAAGCGGCGAACTGGATGCCGCCCTGGTCGTGGAATCCGGCCGCCGCGTGGCCAGCACCCGCTGGACGCCGCTCTATGAAGAGCCCCTGGTGGTCATCGCCCCCGCGAACGCAACCGGCGCTACCCCGCAAGCGCTACTGGAAGGCAACCCCTTCCTGCGCTTCGACCGCACCCAGCGCACCGGCCTGCAGATCGACCGCGTCCTGCGGCGCTTGAACGTACACGTCCATGAGTTCCTGGAGTTGAACGCGATTGAAACCGTGGTGGAATTGGTGCGCCAGGAAGTGGGCGTCACCCTGCTGCCCTTGCTGAAGGCCGCGCAATGGAGCGCGGCCTCGGACCTGCGGGTCTTGCCCCTGCCCGACGACATCGGCCCGGTCGTCCGGTCCGTAGGCCTGATAGACCGCCGCGACCACGCCCGCCAGGCCATCACGGATTCGATCTTCCAGCGCTGCTCCGAACTGCAAGACGACCGCTGATCCAGCAAGGACAGAGAAAGAGAAAAAGAAAAAGACCTGTGCAATGCACAGGTCTTCTGATCGCAGGCACAGCGGAGCCGGCTTTGCCGGTCCGCCAGTGCCGCCCCCTTGAGGGGGAGGCGCGTAGCGCCTGGGGGTGGGCCTTCCTCCCGGTCCGCCAGTGCCGCCCCCTGGGGGGCCGCGCTCCGCGCGGTAGGGGGGGCCCCTTATAGCGCTTCGTCGTCCGCTTCGCCGGTGCGAATCCGAATCGCCTGCTCCACCGGGGTGACGAAAATCTTGCCGTCGCCGATCTTGCCGGTCCGCGACGCCTTGACCACGGCTTCGATGGCCTGCTCGACCAGCTCATCCGGCAGCACCACTTCCACCCGGATCTTGGGCAGGAAATCGACCACGTACTCCGCGCCCCGATAGAGTTCGGTATGGCCTTTCTGGCGGCCGAAACCCTTGACCTCGGTGACGGTCAGCCCGCTGACACCCACTTCGGCCAGCGCCTCGCGCACTTCGTCGAGCTTGAACGGTTTGATGATGGCGGTGACTTGTTTCACTTGAGGTCCTTTCTACGCTCTATTTATATTAAGGCTCACACGGTTTCGCGAAAGCCGTTGGTGACAGGATAGCGCCAATCCCGGCCAAAAGCGCGCGGCGTGATGCGCGGCCCCGGCGGTGCCTGACGGCGCTTGTATTCATTGATGCGGATCAGGCGCACGACCTGCTCAACCGCTTCCCGCGGGAAGCCGGCGGCAACGATCTCGGCCGCCGATTCATTACGCTCCATATAACGCTCGACGATGCCGTCCAGAATGTCATAAGCCGGCAGACTGTCCTGATCCTTCTGATCTTCCCGCAACTCCGCCGAAGGCGGCCGCGTGATGATACGTTCGGGTATCACTTCCTGCTGCAGATTGCGCCAGACGGCCAGACGATAGACCAGGGTCTTGGGCACGTCCTTGATCACGGCAAAGCCGCCGGCCATGTCGCCATACAAGGTGCAATAGCCCGTCGTCATTTCCGACTTGTTGCCGGTGGTCAGCACCAGCCGGCCCGTCTTGTTCGACAGCGCCATCAGCAAGGTGCCGCGCGCCCGCGCCTGGATGTTCTCTTCCGTGGCGTCCACCGCCAGCCCCGCGAAATGCGGCGCCAGCATGGTTTCGAAGGAATCGACCACCGAACCGATGGTGATCACGTCATAGCGCACGCCCAGCCGCTTGGCCATGTCCTCGGCGTCGATCTGCGAAATATCCGCCGTATAGCGCGACGGCATCATCACGGCGCGCACGTTCTCGGCGCCCAGCGCATCCACCGCCACCGCCAGCACCACGGCCGAATCGATGCCGCCCGACAGCCCGATGATGGCGCCCGGAAAGCGGTTCTTGCCCAGATAATCGCGCACGCCCAGCACCAGGGCCTGCCAGACCTGCGCCTCGGCCGGCGGCCTGGCGTCCGGCACCGCGGCGGCCGTCGCGGCGCGCACATTGCCCGCGGCATCGACCTCGACGCACTGCACGTCCTCGGCGAAATCCGCCAGCCGCGCCTGGGTCTGACCCTGCCGGTCCATGGCGAAGGACGCACCGTCGAACACCAGCTCGTCCTGTCCGCCCACCAGATTGGCGTAGATCACCGCGCAGGCGCTGGCGCCGACGCAGTCCAGCGCCACCCGGTGGCGGTCGTCCTGCTTGCCGGTGTTGTAAGGGGACGCATTGGGCACCAGCAGCACCTGGGCGCCGGCCTCGCGGGCGGCAATGGGGGCCCGGTCGAACCACATGTCCTCGCAGATCACCACGCCGAAGGTGACGCCTGCCACTTCAAACGTCAGCGGCGTGGTGTCCGACTTGAAATAGCGCTGCTCATCGAACACCGAATAATTGGGCAGTTCGCGCTTGCGGTAGATGCCCAGGGTGGCGCCCTCGAAAAACACGCTGGCCGCGTTGTACAGCGACCGACCGGTGCCGTCGACATGGCCCACCACCACCCGCAAGCCCTTGAATTGGGCCAGATCGCCGCGCAGCCCATCGAGTACCCGGGCCTGCTCCTGCACGAATTGCGGCCGCAGCAGCAAGTCTTCCGGCGGATACCCGGTCAGCACCAGTTCTGGCGTCAGCAGGATGTCAGCGCCCTGTTCGTGCGCCTGGCGCGCGGCCGCCAACACCCGTTGGGCGTTACCGGACAGGTCTCCGACACAAGCGTTGATCTGCGCGATAGAGACTCGGGCTGTGCTCATTGCAAGGGCTACGGAAGGCAAAAAAAGGAGGGATGAAATTATCGCATGCCGCGTTGGCGGCGGGGTTCTATAATCCCCCGCACTATGGCAAACACCCCCGCAAACACCCCCTCTTCCGCGCAAGACCAGTTCGCCAACAAGGCGCAAGCCTGGTCCGCCCGCTTCTCCGAGCCGGTTTCCGACCTCGTCAAGCGTTACACCGCCTCGGTGGATTTCGACAAACGCCTGGCGCGCCAGGACATCCAGGGCTCCCTGGCGCATGCCGACATGCTGGCCGCGCAGGGCATCATCACCGCCCAGGACCTGGCCGACATCCAGCGCGGCATGACGCAGATCCTGTCCGAAATCGATGCCGGCAGCTTCCAGTGGCTGCTCGACCTGGAAGACGTCCACCTGAATATCGAAAAGCGCCTGGTGGAACTGGTCGGCGATGCCGGCAAGCGCCTGCATACCGGCCGTTCGCGTAACGACCAGGTAGCCACCGACATCCGCCTGTGGCTGCGCGGGGAAATCGACATCCTGCTGGACCTGCTGCGCCAGCTGCGCCACGCCCTCGCTGGCGTGGCCCTGGAAAACGCCGCCACCATCATGCCGGGCTTCACCCATCTGCAGGTGGCCCAGCCCGTGACCTTCGGCCACCATCTGCTGGCCTACGCCGAAATGTTCGGCCGCGATGCCGAGCGTCTGGCCGACTGCCGCCGCCGCGTCAACCGCCTGCCCCTGGGCGCGGCTGCCCTGGCCGGCACCAGTTACCCCATCGACCGCGAGCGCGTGGCGCGCACCCTGGGTTTCGACGGCGTCTGCCGCAACTCGCTGGATGCCGTGTCGGATCGCGATTTCGCCATCGAATTCTGCGCCGCCGCCGCGCTGGTCATGACCCACGTTTCGCGCTTCTCGGAAGAGCTGGTGCTGTGGATGAGCCCGCGCGTCGGCTTCATCGACCTGGCCGACCGCTTCTGCACCGGCAGCTCCATCATGCCGCAGAAGAAGAATCCGGACGTGCCTGAACTGGCCCGTGGCAAGACCGGCCGCGTCAACGGCCACCTGGTCGCCCTGCTCACCTTGATGAAGGGCCAGCCCCTGGCCTACAACAAGGACAACCAGGAAGACAAGGAAGGCCTGTTCGACACCGCCGACACCCTGCGCGACACCCTGACGATCTTCGCGGACATGGCGGGCGGCATCAAGGTCAAGGCCGACAATATGCGCGCCGCGGCCCTGCAAGGTTTCGCCACCGCCACCGACCTGGCCGATTATCTGGTCAAACGCGGCCTGCCCTTCCGCGACGCCCACGAAGTGGTGGCGCATGCGGTGCGCGACTGCGAGCAACGCGGCTGCGACCTGGCGGACCTGACCCTGGCTGAACTGCAGGCCTACAACGCCAGCATCGGTGAAGACATCCACCAGGTGCTGACCCTGGAAGGCTCCGTGGCCGCCCGCAATCACATCGGCGGCACCGCCCCGGAACGCGTGCGCGACGAAGCGCAACGCGTCCTGGACGAGACGAAGCGGGCTTAGCGCTCACCCCCTGGCCGCCCCCAGGGGGGATGAATGGCAAACCTCGCAAGCCCCGCAAGGCATACGCCCTGCGGGGCTTGTGCTTTTGGGACGCGCTTCGCCCTCTCAGGGCGTAGTTGATTATTACTGCAAGTTACTCACGCGATCGACGGCGACGCATGGAACATCGTGCTGCCGCCCTCCCATTTACCGTCGGAGACAGGAAACGCGCCTTTTTCAAAAGCAGCAGCGCTTTCTCTCGCCCACATGTAAGGAAAACGATCGTGAACAACTCTGGAATCTCGTCCCAGGCAGCCGCGTCCAACCTCGACACCATCACCTACGCCAAGATCCACCCGGGCATCGGGGTAGCGCGCGTCGGCAACAGCACGGCGAGCGGCACGGATGGCTATTACATCGGACCCGAGGTGGTCAACGGCCCCTACATCTCCGCCGACGACATGCGCGATCCCACGGGCGCGCTCAAACGCCAGGCGGCGCGGTTCCGTATCTATGGCTATAACGCCGCCGGCGAGGTGGTCGCGGAACTGACCAAAGCCAATGCCGAAATCTACTGGATGGCGCACCTGGCGAACCAGAAGGCGTCCTGGTATGTGTTCCACCAAGCACTGGATATCCAGGGCAACGCGGTCGACGCCGACGGCCAGGCCCTCGATGCCGACGACAATGCCCCGGTTGGCCGCCGCAACCCACAGGTAACAGGCGACGATCGGCGCAAGCTGACCATCGATGCAGGTCTGGCGGTGAAACAGGCGAACAGCGACACGAACGTCGAGCTCACCGGCACGTTCTGCTCCGGCGGCCCGACGGTCAACGTCAAGCTGGGCGACCTGCGCGTCGACGACGAAGGCCGCCTGCTCGTCCTGGGTGGACATGGCATATCACGATCACCCAACGGCAAACCCATGCTGGGGCCCAATGGCGAGAACTTCAACAACTCGCCCGACTGGTATGACGACACCTCGGACGGGCCCGTCCTGGCGACGGTCAGCATCAACGGGACACCGATACCGGTCACGTCCAGCTGGGTCATCGTGGCACCGCCCAACTACGGCACCGACATCGTCAGCTTCCGCACGCTGTATGACGTCGCCCGCGATGCGATGGTGGAGGCCGGGCGGGTCGAACCGGACTTCATCACGTCGTTCAGCAAGCACGTTCTGCCCTATTTGCAGCGCTTGACCAGGCTGCAATGGGTCAATGCCGGTTTCTTCCGGACCTTCGCTTATGCCGGCGCCATATTTCCGCGTGACGTGACCTACGACTTCACCGATCCGACCTATCTCCTGCAACTCGCGGATCCTTCGGATCAGGCGAAAGCAAAGCGCCAGGAAGTGTTCGGTAAATTCCATTCGCCTTATCTTCCCACCACGGACACGGCGAACATCCCCGAGAAAACCGGCAACATCCTCTGGCCGCCCATCTATGGCGACACGATGCACACGGCCGTGATGGTGGAAACCACGGACATGCTGCCCGTGTCCCTGGATCTCTACCGGCACCTGACCAACTGGCGCGACGGCAATTTCACCAATGACTACGATCCGAACGCGTCCACCGCGCCCGTGCTCCTGAATCAAGTGCCATTGCAGCAGCAACCGGCGCTGCTGGACGAGGGGCCGCTCACCTATTGCCTGGGCGATGCTTTCCATCCTGGCTGCGAAGCGACCTGGCCCATGCGCCATGCGTCGATGTACAGCGAACTGGCCCGCATACGCCGTGCGACGTCACCGGAACTCCTGCCAGACCTTGGCGATACCCTGTCCCACGAAAACGTCGCGGCATCCGCCGGTCCGCTGTATTACCAGACACCGGGTGGGTTGACGCGCTGGATGGCCCTGCCCTGGCAAGGCGACACGGCACGCTGCCGCTCCGGGTACGACCCGGACGTGTCTCCCTATCTGCCCACGTTCTGGCCCGCGCGCGTGCCTAACCAGGTACTGAGCACCGATAGCTACGACATGCTCATGGACACCACTCGCGCGGTTGGTTTACGCGGCGGGTATTACCAGACCAGGGACAACTGGATGAGCGGTCTGCTCGATCCGAGCAATGAAATCACCATGCAGAACATGGTGGACAATTTCCAGAACCAGCCCATCATCACGCGGCGGCCAGGGCCGACGGATGCGGCCATCGCGGGCTATCACATTCCGTCTGTCGTCTACGTCGCCAGCGCGCCGGGCGGAAACGGCTGGCGGGGCGGCAGCGCTTTCGTCAGCCACGCGGACGGGCTTAGCGTCAATTTATCCGAGGCTGTCGATCCCGCGGACCGCGCCGAACTGCTACGCCGTGCCGGCTGGCTCAGCGAGGAGCAGTTGAAGAGCCAGTTCCAGGCGTGAACACGCCATTGCGACAGCGCATCATCGCGCCGCGCAATGGCGCCGGCGGCTCAGCCGGATGGCCTCAGGCCGCCGCTTCGCCCGGCTCCTGCGCCAGGGCTTGCTCCTGGGCCTGCTCAAGGGCCAGTTCCTGCTCCTGCACCTGGGCCTGTTCCTGCTGTTGCGCGGCCAGCAGGCGCTTTTCGGCGGCCTGCTGCTGGGCCGCGATGATGCCGGCTTCGTCCAGCGACTCGAACACGGCGATGGATTCGACGTGGCCGGTGTGCGGGAACATATTGATCACGCCGGCGGCGCGCAGCACATAGCCGCCCTCGTGCACCATGATGGAAGCATCGCGGGCCAGGGTCGCCGGATTACAGGATACGTAGACGATGCGGCGCGGCCGTTCCTGCGCCGACAGCAGGGCCAGCGCCTGCGCCACGGCGTGCGCGCCTTCGCGCGGCGGATCGATCAGCATGCGATCGAAGAAGCCCAGGCCGCGCAGCCAGTCCACGTCCACTTCGAACAGATTCAGCGTGGAAAAGCTGGTGCTCGCGCCCAGGCCGTGCAGACGGGCGGCTTCCAGCGCGCGATCGGTCAGCGCCTTGCTGCCCTCGACGCCGACGGCTTCGCGGGCACGGGTGGCCAGCGGCAGGGTGAAGTTACCCAGGCCACAGAACAGGTCCGCCACGCGGTCGGTGGGCTGGACGTCCAGCAGGGTCAGGGCGCGCGAGATCATCGCGCGGTTGATGGCGTGGTTGACCTGGGTGAAATCCGTGGGCTTGAAGGGCATGCGCAGGCCGAATTCCGGCAGCGAGTACGCCAGCGTATCGGCGTGCTCGCGCTCCAGCGGATGACAGGTGTCCGGGCCCTTGGGTTGCAGCCACCATTGCACCGCGTGATGGGCGGCGAAGGCGCGCAGGATGTCGATATCGCCGTCGGTCAGCGGTTCCAGGTGGCGCAGCACCAGCACCGTGGCGGCGTCGCCCACCGCCACTTCGATCTGCGGCATGCGATGGGGTTGGGACATGCTGGCGACCATGGCCCGCAGCGGCAGCAGCAAGGCGGCCACGTGCGGCGGCAGCACATGGCATTCGCGCATGTCGGCCACGTAGCTGCTCTTGCGTTCGTGGAAGCCGACCAGGACGCCGCCCTTCTTGGCGACCACGCGCACCGACAGGCGGGCGCGGAAACGATAGCCCCAGGTCGGGCCGTGCAGCGGCGGCAGCACGCGGGCCGGCTTCAGCTTGCCGACGTGCCAGAAGGTGTCTTCCAGCGAGCGCTGTTTGATGGCGACCTGGGCCGAGGGCTCCAGGTGCTGCATGGCACAGCCGCCGCACATGCCGAAATGGGCGCAGCGCGGCGTCACTCGCTGCGACGAGGGGCGCAGGACGTCGACCGTGCGGGCGATTTCATAAGACGGTTTGCGGCGCACCGTTTCCACGGCGACGCGTTCACCGGGCAAGGCGCCTTCGATGAACAGGACCTTGCCGTCGCGGCGGGCGATCCCCCGGGCTTCCAGATCCAGGGAGACGATATCGAGTACTTCGGCCATTAAGCTATCCAGGCATGTGACAACAGCAGGCCGGCATTGTAATGGAAGCTCCTCTCCCGCGCGGTGCGCGGGAGAGGAGCATGCTGCAGAGCTATGACCCTGCCCGAACGCACCCCATCTCGTGTCAAGAACTCGATAGATCGGGGGCACCGCGGAGCCGGGTCCCCCGGTCCGCTGGTGTCGCCCCCCTGGGGGGCCGCGCTCTGCGCGGTACGGGGGGGCCTACCCTTCGCCCCCCTGGGGGGCCGCGCTCTGCGCGGTACGGGGGGGCCCTAAAAACAACGCCCGCCTATATACATAGGCGGGCGCTGCCCCTTGGGAGCTGGCGGGCTTGGGCCCGCTCGAAAAACCGTTAGAAAGTGCGTTGGATCGAAGCCAGCAGGCCAAGCCGGCCGGCCGGGTGGCCATTTTTCGTGGCGTACCAGTTGTCCTTGGTGGCGCCCACCGCCGCCAGGCCGAAGACCCAGCCCTTGACGTCCTTGGTGACACCCAATTTGTAGTCCACGTAGTGGCCCAGCGTATCGCCATCGGTATCGACGGCGTTTTTCAGCTTCTGGTAGCCGAGGTGGCCCAGCAGGCCCCAGCCGTCACCCAGATCGAAGGTGGCCGACGCGTCCAGGTACCAGGTGCCCTTGGAATTCGGCGCGCTGAAGAAATCGCCAGGCGTGTAGGAATACTTCAGGGAATAGTTGGCGTAGCTGCCGCCAATGTAGAGATCCGTGTTGTTGTAGTTGCCGCCCTTGGGGGACGTCGAACCCGGGTAGTAGTAATGCAGCACACCCACATCAAGACCGAAGCCATTGCCGACATCGCCCTTCCAGCCGCCGTAGAAGTCCATTTCCAGATTGCCGTCCGCGAATACGGAGTTGGCGACGTTGGAGTTCCAGTTACCCAGATAGAAGCCCGATGAGTGGGTCAGATCCAGGCCCAACTGCGCGGCGGGACGAAAATCGGTTTGCGAATAGCCACGGAAACGGTAGTCGTTGGTGATCGTGGCATTGCCGCTCAGGGAAAAGCCGGCGCCCAGATCGGTGGCGTCCGCGGCCAGCGCGGGAACGGCCGCCAGACAAGATGCCAGGGCGAAAGGTACAGCGAGCAGCGTCTTCTTCATGGTTCAGATCCTGATGAGAGAACAGTTTGAGACTTCGTGGAACGGCGGCAACGTGCGCGCCGTAAGTGCTTGAAAAGAGCCGTACAAACCAGGTGGATCCTTACTCGACTGCCTTCACTCCTCCGGAAGACTGTCAGATCCGACTGGCCCTACCCTCTTAAAGCACGATCCATGCCAACTTTTTCACTCGGTTAAGAATCTGTCTAAATCCTTCATGGCGCACCAATACGGTGCGATTTGGTGTGCATTGGATTGGTTTTCTGCACAATTAATGAACAAATGCCCGATCCGGCAGGCCGGTCGGGCATCTTGGAAACTCGGGGGCTGAGGAGGCATTCCTCAACAACCCCCTTGGGGGCCTTAATTAGCCGGCGGGCTTGTCAGCCGGGGCCGGGGCGCCAGCCGGCGGGGGCGGCGGGCGGTGGCCTTCGGGGCCACCCGGTTTGCCGTGGCGCTCGCCCTTATGCTCGGCACGGTCCGCTTCCCAGCGCGCCTGGCGCTGTTTCACGAACTGGGTCACCTGGCCACGTTGGCCGTCGCTCAGGCTATCCCATACCGCCAGCCACTTCTGCTTGACCTGGTCGGCCTGGCCTTCGAACTGCTTGCGGTTCTGGGTTTCCTGATCCAACAAGGCGCGCGGATCGAGCTTGCCGCCATTGACCTGGTCATCCAGCAGCTTGTGGCGCGAACGGCCGGCATCGTGCATGGACTTGCCAAGATCACGCTGGGCATCCTGGGCCGTCTTGAACAGACCCTGCTGCTGCGTGTTCAGCTTCAGCTGGTCGACTTCCTTCTTGCCGATGGGACCCAGGCCGGGGATCCACAGGGAGTCGCGCATGCCCTCCCAACGGCGATGCTCACCGGGGCCGGCGTGCGGACCCTTGCCGGCGGGACCGCCGTGCGGCGCCGTGGCGGCCGGTGCAGCCGTGGTGGCATCGGTGGCGGCGGCAGCCAGGGCCGTGCCGGACAGGGCGCCGGCGGCGAGGGTCAGGGACAGGCCGGCAATGATAGGACGAAGTGCGAATCGGGACATCTTGGTCTCCTAGGGAGTGTGAACGCGAGACCATTGTCTGCCCCAGCTGATTTCGAGTTGGTTTCTTATCCGAGGATGATTATTTCAGTCGGTTGCGAAAACGGGCTTTTGGACGGACCTGGCAGTCCATTCCACAAAGCCTCCTTATTCCGCGTCCCAAGCCGCCAGATATTCGCGCCAATGCGGCGCCGGATTATTGGCCAGCGACTCGCGCACCAGCGCGATTTCCTCGTCGTACGAAACCCGGTCCAGTTCGCCACGCAGCAAACGCCAGCGGCAATAGACCAGCCACGTATTGACCACATCGGTTTCGCAATAGGCCCGCACCTCGTCGGCGCGGCCCTGCGACCAGGCTTCCCAGACCTTGCCGCCGTCCATCCCCAGCTTGCCGGGAAAGCCGCACAGCTTGGCCAACTGGTCCAGCGGCGCGTTGGCACGGCCGTTGTACTTGGCCAGCACGTCCATCAGGTCGATGTGGCGCGTGTGATAGCGGCCGATGTAGTTGTTGAACTTGAACTCGCGGTCGTCTTCGCCCTGATCCCAATAGCGGGGCGCCGCCACGCCATGGATCAGGCTGCGGTAATGCAGCACGGGCAGGTCGAAACCAGAGCCGTTCCAGCTCACCAGCTTGGGCGTGTAGTGCTCGATGGTCTTGAAGAACTGCGTCAGCAAGGCCGGCTCGGGATCGTCGGGATCCCCCAGCGTGCGCACGCGAAAGCCCTTCTCGTCCCGGAACACGCAACCGATGACGGCGATCTGGTGCAGATGCAGCGGCAGGAAATCGCCGCCGGTGGCCTCGCGGCGCGCCGCGAAAGCGCGCTCGGCCACTTCCAGGTCGGGGACCTCGGGCCCCCAGCCATTGAGCCGACGCAGACCCTGCACGTCAGGCAGGGTCTCCAGATCGAAGACCAGGGTGGGCGTCATCGTGCCGGCAGATACTGCAAGGGATCGACCGGCGTGCCTTGACGGCGGATCTCGAAGTGCAGGCGCGGCGACGCGGCATCGGTCTGGCCGATTTCCGCGACCTTGGTGCCCCGCTTGACCTCTTGCCCCGTCTTCACCAGCAAGGCGCGGTTATGCGCGTATGCGGTGATGAAGCCGTTGTTGTGATTGATGATGATCAGGTTGCCCAGGCCACGCACGCCATTGCCGCTGTACATGACCTTGCCGTCGGCGGCCGCCGTCACGGGATCGCCAGCGTTGCCGCCGATGTCGATGCCCTTGGTGTTGGCGTTGAACGTCTGTATCAGTTGCCCGGCGGACGGCCAGGCCCAGTTGATCATCCCCGCGTCAGGCGCGCGCGCCGGCGTCGGTGTCGAGGCCACCGCAGGCGGCGGCTGAGTGGCCGGAGGCGCCTCGGGGGTCGTCGACGGGGGCGCCGTCGGCGTGGTCGGCTGCGGCTCGCCGGGCGGCGGCAGCGGCGTGGGCTCGGTGCTTTGCTCGGAAGGCTTGGTGACCGGGCGCGAACCGACCGGCGCGACGGCGCCGCCGCCGGCTGGCGCCGACAGCTTGAGCACCTGGCCGACCGACAGCACGTTCGAGTCGCTCATGCCGTTCCAGCGCTTGAGCGTGTCCACATCGACCCCGTTGCCGCGGGCGATCTTGTACAGCGTGTCACCGGGCTTGACCACGTAGGTGCTGCCGGCCGCGGGGCTGCCGCCCTGCGCGGGCGGCGCATTGGTCAGGTCGACCACGGGTGCGCGCGTGCCGGTGGTGCAGCCTGCTAGAAAAACGCAGCCCAGCAGACCCGCATAGATGACGCTTTTTTGCAGGCTCTCGAACGCGCGAGCGCCTGCAAAATGACTGATTCCGGTCAGTGACAACTGCCCGTTGAGCATATGATTCTCCTGGTTGCTCAAGATTGTATGCCGGCCCTTAGCGGAACAAAACGCACCGCTTCCAATTCCGTTCGTTTCCACGCTGTCGCACTGGTTCGCTCGACCAGCACCAGGCGCTGGTTGGACGTGCCTTCCGGTGCGATCAAGCGCCCGCCAGGCGCAAGTTGATTCAATAAGGCCTGCGGGATGGCGATACCCGCGGCGGCCACAACAATAGCATCGAAAGGCGCGGCGTTCGGCAGGCCCAGCATGCCGTCGCCATACGTCAATCTGACGCGGGTGTTCAGGCGCAGGGACCGCAGATGATCGCGCGCCAAATCAAAAAGCCCACGTATTCTTTCAATGGCGAAGACGTCGCGCACGATATAGGACAGCACGGCCGACTGATAACCGCAGCCGGCGCCGACTTCCAGCACCCGGGTCGGCGCGCGTCCTTCGCAGACGGCGGCGATCATGCGCGCCACCACCCAGGGTTGGGAAATGGTCTGGGAATGGCCGATCGGCAAGGCGGCATCGTCGTAAGCGCGACTGGCCAGCGCCTGGTCGACGAAGATGTGGCGCGGCACGGCTTCCATGGCGGCCAGCACCCTTTCGTCGCTGATGCCCTGGACCCGCAGCCGCTGCACCATCGCCGCCCGCAGCCGGCCCGAGTTCAAACCCAGGTTGCTGGCCTCGCTGCGCGCCACGGGCGCCGCCGCGGGCCGCTGCAAGGTGGCGGACGAAATCCGCGTATTGCTGTTGGTCGCCGTCACGCCCTTGGGCGCCTGGCCGCCCAGGCTGGAACCCGAACTGACGCGGGAGCGCACCGGCGGCTCGGCCCGGGATGTCTGCGGCGGAGTCACCGGCTTGCGCATAGGGGCTCCGCCCAGGTTCGCACCGGGTCGAGTTGGGCCTGATGGGTAAGATCCAGGCGCAAGGGGGTGATGGAAACCTTGCCTTCGGCAACGGCGTGGAAATCGGTGCCCGGCATCGCGTCGGCGGCGGCGCCGGCCGGGCCGATCCAATAAATGTCCTCGCCGTACGGGGACGTGGTGCGCACGACCGGCTCGGAAGGATGGCGCTTGCCCAGGCGGGTTACCGCCCAGCCCGTCATGGCTTCCAGCGGACGATTGGGGAAATTGACGTTCAGCAGCACCGGCGCGGCCAGGGGCTGCGCGATCTGATGCTCGACGACCCGGCGGGCCATGGCGGCGGCCGCGTCCAGATTGCCCCACCCTTTTTCGTTCAGGGAGAAGGCGATCGCCGGAATGCCGAACAGATAGCCCTCCGTCGCCGCGGCGACGGTGCCCGAATACAGGGTGTCGTCACCCATATTCGCGCCGTTGTTGATGCCCGAGACGACCAGATCCGGCCGGTCCGGCACCAGGCCGCCGGTCAGGGCGACGTGTACGCAATCCGAAGGCGTACCGTTCACATAAAAGAATCCATTGCCCGCTTCGCGCACGCTCAGGGGCCGGTTCAAGGTCAGGGAATTCGACGCGCCACTGTGATTGACCTCCGGTGCCACCACTGTCAATTCGCCCAGCCCCCGCAACGCCTCGACCAGCGCCAGCAGACCGGGCGCCGTATAACCGTCGTCGTTGGATACGAGAATCCGCATTGTGCTTCCAAAATAAAATAAAGCGCCGGAGCGCGTCGAATTGTACCTGCTGCGCTGACGGGCCGCCGGTTTCCCTGGAGGGAGTAGTAGAATCCGCGGCTGTCGTCCCTACGGAAACATACTCATGGTGCAGGAACCTCATTCCATCTTGTTCAGCCTGGGCCTGGTCATCCTGGCTTATGTGATCGGGTCCATCCCTTTCGCGGTGGTGGTCAGCAAGCTGATGGGACTGCAGGATCCGCGCAGCTATGGCTCCGGCAATCCGGGTGCCACCAATGTGTTGCGCTCCGGCAGCAAGCTGGCCGCCGTCCTGACCCTGCTGGGCGATGCCGCCAAGGGCTGGTTCGCCGTCTGGCTGGCGCAGCGGCTGGGCACCCCGTCCCTGTCCTGGAATGTGGTCGCCCTGGTGGCCCTGGCGGTCTTCCTCGGCCATCTGTTTCCGCTGTTTCTGCGTTTTCGCGGCGGCAAGGGCGTGGCGACCGCACTGGGCGTAATGCTGGCGATCGAGCCCTGGCTGGCCCTGGCCATCGTGGCCACCTGGCTGATCGTGGCCGTCTGTTTCCGCTACTCGTCGCTGGCCGCGCTGGCCGCGGCGGTCTTCGCGCCCTTCTGCTACATCTTAGGCAGCGGCATCGCCTGGTATGCCCAGGCGCCGCTGACCGTGGCCATCGTCGTCATCGTGCTGCTGCTGATCGTCCGCCACCGGGCCAATATCACGCGTCTGCTGAACGGCACCGAATCGCGCATCGGCAGCAAGAAGAAAGCGGCCTGAGGTTCAGGCCGCCTGCTCAAACCCCAGGCGGCTGCACCGAAACGTCCGCCAGATCCCAGCGCGGGCGCACCGTGAAAGCATGTTCGTCGCGGCGCAGGGTCGCCAGCCCAGCCTTGACCCGCTCGCCCGCGGCGAAAGCGATCATCGCGCCGTTGTCGGTGCAAAGTTCCAGAGGCGGGAAATAGGCTTGCGCCTTCAGGCGCGGCAGCGCTTGCGCAAGCCGCGCCCGCAGGCGCTTGTTGGCGCCCACGCCACCCGCCACCACCAGGCGTTTCAGCCCGGTCTGCTTCAGCGCTTTTTCCGCCTTGGCCGCCAGCACGTCGACGATGGCCGCCTGCGTGGCCGCCGACAGATCGGCGCGGGCCTGATCGTCCAGCCCGCCACCGGCCTTCTCGGCCGCCCGCACCCGCGTCAGCACGGCGGTTTTCAGGCCGCTGAAGCTGAAATCCAGATCGCCGCTGTGCAGCATGGGCCGCGGCAGTTCGAAACGGGTCGGATCGCCGCGCTCCGCCATCGCCGCCAGGGCGGGGCCGCCCGGATAGCCCAGGCCCAGCAGCTTGGCCGACTTGTCGAAGGCCTCGCCGGCGGCGTCGTCCAGGGTTTCGCCCAGCAATTCATAGCGCCCCACCCCGTCGACCCGCATCAATTGCGTGTGGCCGCCGGACACCAGCAGCGCCACGAAGGGAAACTCGGGCCGCGGATCGGCCAGCAAGGGCGACAGCAGGTGCCCTTCCAGATGGTGGATGGGAATGGCCGGCAGGTCGCGCGCCCAGGCGAAGGCCTGCGCCACGCTGGCGCCGACCAGCAGCGCGCCCGCCAGGCCGGGGCCGGCGGTGTAGGCCACGGCCTCGACGTCGGCCACGGTCAGGCCGGCGTCCGCCAGCGCCTTATGGGTGAGCGGGAGCACCCGCCGCACGTGGTCGCGCGAGGCCAGTTCGGGCACCACGCCACCGTACTCCTGGTGCATGGCGATCTGCGTGTGCAGGGCGTGCGACAGCAGGCCGCGCCTGGTGTCGACCACCGCCACGCCGGTTTCGTCGCAGGAGCTTTCAAAGCCGAGAATGATCATGATGGGGCGCAGTTTACCCGCAGTTGTCACCGCGTTCACGCAAGGTTGGCCCGGTCCCGGGCTACGATAGGCGTTGCCTGAGCCCCCGAACATCCGTACCATCGCGCCCGCCCAAGGGCGTGGAAACCACAGACGGAGAAAAAATGCTGGAGAGACTGTTTCACCTGCGCGAGCACGGCAGCACCGCGCGCACCGAGGCCGTGGCCGGACTCACGACCTTCCTGACGATGTCCTACATCATCTTCGTCAATCCGAGCATCCTGTCGACCACGGGCATGGACCGCGACGCGGTGTTCGTGGCTACCTGCCTGGCCGCGGCCCTGGGCACCCTGGTCATGGCCTTGCTGGCCAACTGGCCCATCGGCCTGGCGCCGGGCATGGGCCTGAATGCCTTCTTCGCGTTCACCGTGGTCAAGACCATGGGGTTCAGCTGGCAGCAGGCCCTGGGCGCGGTGTTCATCTCGGGCATCATCTTCCTGATCCTGACCATTACCGGCATCCGCGGCTGGCTGGTGCGCGGAATCCCGAACTCCCTGCGCAGCGCCATCGCCGCCGGCATCGGGCTGTTCCTAGCCATCATCGCCCTGTCGAATGCCGGCATCGTGGTGGCTCACCCGGCCACCAAGGTCACCCTGGGCGACCTGCGCGCGCCCGGCCCGCTGCTGGCCATCCTGGGATTCTTCATCATCGCCACCCTGGACGCGCTGCGCATCCGCGGCGCCATCCTGATCGGCATCCTGGTGGTCACCGCCCTGTCGATGCTGATCGGGGTCAACGAGTTCAAGGGCATCTTCTCGGCGCCGCCCAGCCTGGCGCCGACCCTGCTGCAGCTGGACATCCCCGGCGCGCTGCACGGCGGCCTGTTCCACGTCATCCTGGTTTTCGTGCTGGTCGAGGTCTTCGACGCCACCGGCACCCTGATCGGCGTCGCCAAGCGTGCCGGCCTGGTGCCGGAAGGCAAGCCCAACCGGCTCGGCCAGGCCTTGTTCGCCGACAGCGCGGCCATCGTCGCCGGGTCCATGCTGGGCACCAGCAGTACCACCGCCTACGTGGAAAGCGCGTCCGGCGTGCAGGCCGGCGGCCGCACGGGCATGACGGCCCTGGTGATCGGCCTGCTGTTCCTGGCCGCCCTGTTCATTTCGCCGCTGGCCGGGTCGGTACCGCCCTATGCCACCGCGCCTGCCCTGCTGTACGTGGCGGGCCTGATGATGCGCGAGCTGATCGAGGTCAACTGGAACGACGTCGCCGAAGCCACCCCGGCGGCGCTGACCGCCCTGGTCATGCCCTTCACCTATTCCATCGCCAACGGCCTGGCCTTCGGTTTCATCAGCTATGTGGTGCTGAAGACCCTGACCGGCCGTGCACGGGAAATCCACCCCGCCACCTGGCTGGTCGCCGTCCTGTTCGTCATCCGGTTCGCGTTTTTCCCGGGGTGAATTACCCCACCGGCGGAGGCGTTGTGGAGGGGCAACAGGAAATTGGGCGGCCGGCTTGCTAAAATAGCCGGTTCGCTCCGATTTTCCAGCTTCACCAATGACTTACGCCGCCAAAGAGATATTCAAGACCCTGCAAGGGGAAGGTGCCCAGGCCGGCCGCGCCGCGGTGTTCTGCCGTTTTGCCGGCTGCAACCTGTGGTCGGGCCGCGAAAGCGACCGCGCCAGCGCCGCCTGTAGGTTCTGCGACACCGATTTCGTCGGCACCGATGGTCCCGGCGGCGGCAAGTTCACCACCGCGCAGGCGCTGGCCGCGACCTTGGCCAGCACCTGGGGGCCCGACCGCGCCCATCGCTACGTCGTCTTTACCGGCGGTGAACCGCTGCTGCAGATCGACGCTGCCCTGCTGGACGCCGTCCACGCCGAAGGCTTCGAAATCGCCATCGAAACCAATGGCACGCTGTTGCCGCCGCCCGGCATCGACTGGATCTGCGTCAGCCCCAAGGGCACGGCGCCGGTGGCGCTGCGCGCGGGCAATGAATTGAAGCTGGTCTATCCCCAACTCGACGCGCCGCCGGCGTCTTTTGCCGGTCTGGACTTCGAGCATTTTTTCCTGCAGCCCATGGACGGCCCGGACCGGGTCGCCAATACCGAGCGCGCCGTGCAGTACTGCACGCAGCATCCGCAATGGCGGCTCAGTCTGCAAACCCACAAGTACATAGGCATTCCATGATTCGCGTTTTACAGGCAGGGAGCCTGGCATGATTTCCGTCACTCGCAGGTTGGAGTTCGACGCCGGCCACCGCATCCCCGACCACCGCAGCCAGTGCCGCAATATGCACGGCCACCGCTATGTGCTGGAAGTGACGTTGCAGGGCGACGTCGTCAACACGCCGGGCAGTTCCGACAACGGCATGCTGATGGACTTTTCCGAGATCAAGGCCATCGGCAAGAAAGAGCTGGTGGACCGCTGGGATCACGCCTTCCTGGTGTATTCCGGCGACGAGGCGGTGCTGAATTTCCTGCAGAGCCTGCCGGGCCACAAGACCGTCGTGCTGGACCGTATTCCCACGGTCGAAAACCTCGTCCGCATCGCCTTCGACACGCTGGCGCCGCATTATCACAGCCACTACGGGCTGGACCTGCGGCTGACGCGCGTGCGTTTGTACGAAACCCCGAACTGCTGGGCCGACTGCAACGGATAAGGCCCCCCGTACCCGCTTACGCGGGCCCCCCAGGGGGCGACACCGGCGGACCGGGGGACCCGGCTCCGCGGTGTCTGCGATGGGACCAGCGGCTTGCGGCGGGTGTGCTACATAGCTCACCCTTGCGTTGCAAAAACGGCATCGTCGGCGACCACGTAGATGCGGCGCCCGGGGCGCGTGTCCACCGGCCATGTGCCGGTGAAGGCGCCGAACGCCGGCAGGACGCCGTGATCCTCGTCCATCATGAAACAAGGCAGGCGCACGCTGTCGCGGCCACGGCCACGCAGGATGTGGGACGGGTGCAGGTGGCCCGCCCAGGCATAGCGTCCCGCGGCGGTGGTGCCGGGGACCGGCGGATGATGGCGGCAGTCGAACGGTCCCAATTGATAAGGTTCGTCGACGACCTCGATGCCCAGTTCGGGCGGTGGATCGCCGGCATGGCTGTCGTGATTGCCCCGCACCAGCACACCTTGCAAGCGCGGATGGCGGCCGCGCCAGGCCTGCAAGGCCGCCAACGTCGCCGGCGCGCGGGCTGCCCGCGCATGCAGGAAGTCTCCCAGGACCACGCATAGCCTCACCGGCAAGGCCGCCAGCAGCGCTTCCCACCGCGCCAGCGTGGCGGCGGTCGTCCCCGCCGGCACCGGCTGGCCCAGCGACCGATACGCGGCGGCTTTGCCGAAATGCGGATCGGCCAGCAGAAGCGCGCCTTGCGCGGGCCACCAGACGGCCCGCTGCGGCAGCAGATAAACCCGCTCGCCGACCACGTCGACCGCACTCGCGCGCGCCAGCACTTCAGGCACGGCCGCCATTCCCTCTCCTTTTCGTTGCGGCCTTGGGCGGCGCGTCGGCCGCCTTTTCCAGGTCCGCCAGCATGCGGGCCACGCGCTCAGCCAATTTTTCGGTCGACAGTTTTTCCCGCAAGCGCTCCACCATCAGCGGAAAGGACAGCGGCGTGGCCCGCGTCAGCGGCTGCCATTGCAAGGTGCTGGTGCGCATCCGTTCCAGCACCCGGCGCAGGCGCCCCAACTCCAGCTCCTGCGCCAGCACTTCGCGCTCGGCCTGCGACAACAGCATATTGGCGGGATCGTATTCCCGGAACACCTGATAGAACAAACTGGATGAGGCCTGCAATTGCCGCGCGCTCTTGTGCGCGCCTGGAAAGCCCTGGAACACCAGGCCCGATACGCGCGCGATCTCGCGAAAGCGCCGTTGCGCCAGCTCGGCGGCGTTCAGGCTGGCCAGCACATCGTCCAGCAGCGCCCCGTCCTCCAGCAAGCCCAGCCCCGGGTCGGCGAACAGCGCCGGCCAGTCCTGCTGCTCGGGACACAGAAGCTCAAGGCCATAGTCATTCACCGCCAGGGTGAACGTGGCCGGCGCCCGTTGCGCCACCCGCCACGCGATCAGGCTGGCCACGCCCAGATGCACATGCCGTCCACCGAAGGGGTAGAGGAATAGATGCGAGCCCTCGCGCGAACGCAGCGTCTCCGCCAGCAGCAGACCCGGCCGCGGCAGCGCCGACCAGCGCGCCTGCAAGGCCAGCATGGGTTCGGCGCGCGCCAGTTCGGGGCTGTCGAAACGTCCCTGCGCGGCCAGCGCGAACTGGTCCACCACCGCATCTGCCAGTTCGCTGGACAGCGGCATACGCCCGCCGTTCCAGCGCGGCACTGCGGGCCGGCTGCCTTGCGCGCGGCGGACGAAGGCCGTCATCTCGTGCACGCGCACCAGCTCCAGCAAGCGGCCGGCGAAGAGAAAACAATCGCCCGGCCGCAGGCGCGCGATAAAGCCCTCCTCCACCGTGCCCAGCCGCGCGCCGCCCCCGCGGCCGGACCAGTAACGCACCTGCATGGTGGCGTCCGCCACGATGGTCCCTATGCTCATGCGATGCCGGCGCGCCAGGCGCGCATCCGGCACGCGCCAGACGCCTTCCGCATCGGGCGCGACGCGGCGGTAATCGGGATAGGCGCCCAGGGAACGGCCGCCGCTGGCGACGAAGTCCAGGGCCCATTGCCATTCATCGGGCGACAGGTTTCGGTAGGCGTGCGTGCGCCGCACTTCCTCGTATAGATCGGCGGGTATGAAGCCGCCGCCTAGCGCGATCGTCACCAGGTGCTGCACCAGCACGTCCAGCGGGCGTTCCGGCGGATCACGTGACTCGATGTGCCCCGCTTCGGCCGCGGCGCGCGCGGCGCAGGCCTCGACGAGTTCCAGGCTATGCGTCGGCACCAGGGTGACGCGCGAAGGCCGGCCCGGCGCATGGCCGGAGCGGCCGGCGCGTTGCAGCAAGCGCGCCACGCCTTTCGGCGAGCCGATCTGCAAGACCCGTTCGACGGGCAGGAAGTCCACGCCCAGGTCCAGGCTGGACGTGCAGACCACGGCCTTCAGTTGCCCCGCTTTCAGGCCAGCTTCCACCCACTCCCGGGTCTTGCTGTCCAGGGAACCATGATGCAGGGCCAGCAGGCCGGCCCAGTCCGGCCTTGCCGCCAGCAGGGCCTGATACCAGAGCTCCGCCTGCGCGCGAGTATTGACGAAGACCAGGGTCGTGGCGCTGGTCTCGATCTCGGCACAGACTGCCGGCAACATGGACATCCCCAGGTGACCCGCCCATGGGAAACGCAACGGGTCGGGGGGCAGCACGGTGTCGATGATCAGTTGCTTGGGCAAGGCGCCACGGACCAGATGGCCACTGGCAAGATCAGGCGTCGCGGCTTCGGGCGCGCCAAGCAGCACGTCCATCGCCAGGCGCGGATTGCCCAGCGTGGCGGACAGGCCCCAGGTACATAGGCCGGGATTCCAGCGCCGCAAGCGCGCCAGCGCCAGTTGGGCCTGCACGCCGCGCTTGTTGCCCAGCAACTCATGCCACTCGTCCACGATGACGGCGCGCACCCGGCTCAAGATCTCGCGGGCGTTCGCGCGGGCCAGCAGCAAGGAAAGGCTCTCGGGTGTCGTCACCAGCGCAGTCGGCAAAGTCCGGTCTTGCCTGGCGCGTTCGGCGCTGGACGTATCCCCGGTCCGTACGCCCACCGTCCAGGCGCAATCGAAATCCTCCAGCGGCCGCAGCAGCGCCTGCGCGGTATCACCGGCCAATGCGCGCATGGGGGTCAGCCACAGCACCGTCAACGGCGGCGCCCGCTTCGCCCCGCTGGTCGCGAAAGCCGCCAAAGCGCCCAGCCACACGGCATAGGTCTTGCCCGCCCCGGTGGTGGCATGCAGCAGCCCGCTTTCCCCGCGCGCCATGGCGTCCCAGATCTCGCGCTGGAAATCGAAAGGCTGCCAACCTTGCCTCGCCATCCACGCCACGTTGCGGGCGATCGGTGCCGCCTCGGCCGGCGGCTTCACGCTGCGACGAGCCCGCGTCATGTTGGCAGCAACTCCGCCAGCGTCTGCAAGGTATCCGCGTCGGCCACGCCCTTGTCCTGGCGCCAGCGCAGCATGCGCGGAAAGCGCACGGCGACGCCGCTCTTGTGGCGCGTGCTGCGGGAGATGCCCTCGAAGCCCAGTTCGAAGACCTGGGTCGGCTCCACGCTGCGCACGGGGCCGAATTTCTCCACCGTGGTCTTGCGCACGATGGCGTCGACCGCGCGGATTTCCGCGTCCGTCAAGCCGGAATAGGCCTTGGCGAAAGGCACCAGGCGGCGCTCGGTGGACTGCGGCGGGCCGTCCCACACCGCGAAGGTGTAGTCGGTATAGAGACTGGCCCGGCGGCCGTGGCCACGCTGCGCGTAGATCAGGACCGCATCGATGGAAAAGGGATCGATCTTCCATTTCCACCAGATGCCTTGATCGCGCGTGCGGCCGACCCCATAGGCCGAGCTGGCCGCCTTCAACATCATGCCTTCCACACCAAGGGCGCGCGACTCTGCCCGCTGCGTCTCCAGCGCGGCCCAGTCGTCGCCATGCAACAGGGGCGACAGTTTTAGATAGGAGGACGTCACCTTCTCCGCCACCCGCTCCAATGCCGCGCGCCGCGCCGCTTGCGGCTGCTTGCGCAGGTCCACGCCTTCCAGCTCCAACAGGTCGTACGCCAACAGCACCACCGGCGCATCCGCCAGCAGCCGCGCCCCGACGTTCTTGCGCCCCAACCGCCGCTGCAAGTGCGCGAAAGGCTGGACCCGGTCTTCCCGCCAGACCACGATTTCGCCGTCCAGCACCGTGCCGTCGGGCAGCAACTCCCCCAGGCGCAGCAGTTCGGGAAACCGTTCGCTGACCAGTTCCTCACCGCGCGACCATACCCAGGTCTGGCCGGCGCGCCGGACCACCTGCGCCCGAATCCCGTCCCATTTCCACTCCACCAGCCAATCGCTGGGCGGTCCCAGCTGCGCGGACAGGCGGTCCAGAGGCAGCGCCAGGGGATGGGCGAGAAAGAAGGGATAAGGCTGCCCGTCCGCGCGCGTCTCGGCGTCGAAGGACAAGGGCGCCAGCAGGTCCAGGTAGGCCTGCGCCTCCGGCCGCGCGCCGATATCCGTATAGCCAATCAGACGCTGCGCCATGTGCGGCGCTTCGATGCCCGCCACGGTGGCCAGCGCGCGCGTCAGCAGCACCTTGGAAACGCCCACCCGCATGCTGCCCGTGATCAGCTTGGCGCAGACGAAGCGGCCATGGGCATCCAGGTGCTCGAACAGATCGGCAAGGCGTGCGGGCACCTGCTCCGGTGGCAGGCCGCGCAGGGGCAGCAGGCGTTCTTCGACCCATAGCGCCAGACCGGCGTCATCCGGTTCGCCCGGCTCCGGCAGCAACAGCGACAAGGTCTCCGCCATGTCGCCGACGGCCTGGTAGCACTCTTCGTAAAGCCATTCCGTAATGCCGGCCGCCGTCATGATGTATTGGCGCAGCAGCCGCGTTGGCACCAGTTGGCGCGGCTTGCCGCCGGCCAGGAAATAAGCCGCCCAGGCCGCATCCGCCGGGGGTGCGGCACGGAAGTAGTCGCACATGGCGGCCAGCTTCGCATTGCTGGACGTGGTGGCGTCCAGACGCGCGTAGAGATCGGCGAAGGCCTTCATTGCGGGTCCTCCCCTGCCGGCTCCGTGCGCGACGGGGGTTCGGCGGGCGCGCCGGCCGCAGTCGCGCCGGGCTTGGCCTCGTCGGGGACCACGGCCTCGCCACCGCCGGAGACGCGCGCCGCGGCACCGGCGGAAGCGGCGGCCTCCGCCCCGTCCGGCGTGCCATCCGCGTCGCCGGCCACATCGCTGGCGTCATCTTCTTCGTCGCCATACGCCGTCTCGAAAGACTGCGCCGTAATGCCGACTTCATTCAGCCAACGCACCAGCACCGCCACCTGCCCGTGCGTGACGATCACGCGACTCGCGCCACAGGCCCCGATCGCCGTCTGCAAGCCCGGCCAATCCGCGTGATCCGACAGCACGAACCCGCGATCCACACCGCGCCGCCGACGCGCGCCCCGTACCTGCATCCAGCCGCTGGCAAAGGCATCGGCATGATCCCCGAAGCGCCGCAACCACCCCGTCCCCCGCGCCGAGGGCGGCGCGAGCACCAGCACCCGGCGCAAGGCGCCCGCATCGGCCTCGTCCACGCGCAGCACCGGCGGCAGCACCACGCCGGCCGCCCGGTAGCCGCGATTGACGTTCTCCACCGCCCCGTGCACCACAATGGGTCCGATCGACGGGTCCAGCCCGCACAAGACCCGCTGCGCCTTGCCGAAGGCATAGCAATACAGCACCGACGCGCGTCCCGCCGCCGCGTTCTCCGCCCACCACGCATTGATCTGCCCCGCCAGCACGGCCCCGGTCTGCCACCGGTAGATGGGCAATCCAAATGTCGATTCGGTGATGAAGACCTGGCAAGGCACCGGCTCGAAGGGTTCGCAAGTGGGGTCGTCCCCTAATTTGTAGTCGCCGGACGCGACCCACACCTCGCCTTTGTGTTCGACCCGGACCTGGGCCGATCCCAGCACATGTCCGGCCGGATGCAGGCTGATACGTACCCCGTTATGGTGCACCGCCTCGCCATACGCCAGGGTTTGCAGATTGATGTCGCCCAATCGTCCGCGCAGCACCGTTTCGCCGCCGCGCGCCGCCAGGTAGTGCCGGCTGCCGGACCGGGCATGGTCCGAATGCGCATGCGTGATCACCGCCCGGTCCACGGGCCGCCAGGGGTCGATATAAAAGTCGCCGGGGGGACAGTACAGGCCTTCGGGACGGGCGACGATCAAATCCATCGGTCAGTTCCATCAATGAAGAGTCAAAGTGGCCCGAAGCAAATAGCACGCCGCATCGAACCCGGCCCCGATATTGCACCGCGGAAATTTGGTAACCATTCAATTCGTATCTTACTCATCGCTACCGGGCGTTCCTCTATGACAGACCCCGGGCACGGTGTTTGCTCATAAAACAAAAATCACTGGTCGGCCGATATCCAAACCGAAACATTCGGCGTAGAAATTGACATGTCACCGCTTTCCTTGCGACGCAACATCCAAAAGAGCGCTGACATGCAGCCGGCTTCCCCTGTTTACCCGTACGTCCCCCTCCTTACCGTGGCCTTGGAGCAGGTATCGTGTCGATGAAAATTTTGGCTGTTACGTCGGAAGCATTCCCCCTTGCGAAGACCGGTGGTCTTGGGGATGCCGTCAGTGGCATGGCGCGCGCACTGCACGCCGCGCCGGGCGCTTCCATCGGAATCCTGATGCCCGCGTACCGCGGCGTACTGGAACAGCTGCCCAATGCCCGTGAAGTCGCACGCTTCACCGACCTGCCCGGCGGTCCGGCGCGCCTGTTGATGGCCCCTTGCGCGGCCTTGGGCGGCGTACCGGTGCTCCTGCTGCAGAATGACGCCTTGTACGACCGCGATCATCTCTACGTCGACGCCAGCGGCCGCGAATTCGCCGACAACCCATTGCGCTTCGGCGCGCTGGCCCATGCGGCGGTGCAGATCGCGGCCGGCCGCACCCGCCTGCCGCGCCCCGACATCGTCCACGCGCATGACTGGCACGCGGGCCTGGTGCCCCTGCTGCTGCGCGAAGCCGGCCTGCATGACGTCAAGAGCGTCCTGACCATTCACAACATGGCCTTCCAGGGCGTGTACGACATGGACTGGGCGGAATCGCTGGGGGTTCCGGAAAAATACCTGACCTGGGATGGCGCTGAATTCTGGGGCAAGCTCAGCTTCATGAAGGCGGGCTTGCGTTACGCCGACCGCATCACGACGGTCAGCTACACCTACGCGCGTGAAATTCTTACCGAACGTTTTGGCTGCGGACTGCAAGGCCTGCTCGCCGCGCGTCAGCATGAACTGCTGCCGGTGCCCAATGGCATCGACGCACGCGAGTGGGACCCGGCCACCGATCCCCATCTGGGCATCTATCGATATAGCGCCGGCGAGATGGCCAACAAGTCGCGCAACAAGTGCGAACTGCAACGCCGCTTCGGCCTGAATATCGACTCCAACGCTCCGCTGCTGGTCATGGGCAGCCGCTTGACCCATCAAAAGATGGCCGACGTGGCGCTGCACGCCGTGCAGAGGGCGCTGGACGATCATCCGGAGCTGCAAGTCGCCGTGCTGGGCCAGGGCGAGCACGCACTGGAACAGGAGTTCCAGCGGCTGCCGCACCGTTACCCCGGCCGCTGCGGCGTTCGCATCGGCTTCGATGAAGACGCCGCGCACAAGCTGCATGCCGGCGCCGACATGCTTTTGCACGGCAGCCGCTTCGAGCCTTTCGGCCTGACACCCTTGTACGCGATGCGCTACGGCACGATCCCGATCGGTTCGTGCGTGGGCGGCATGGCCGACACCATCTCCGACATGGGCGCCAGCGCCGGCCGCGACGCCATGCGTAGCGCCACCGGTGTGCTGTTCGACGGCGAAACCGTCGACGCGATGGCCGCGGCCATCACGCGCACCTTGGGCCTGTACCGCCGTCCCGAAATCTGGCGCGCCATGCAGCATCGGGCGATGAGCACGGATTTCAGCTGGGAACGGGCCGCGCCCCTCTATCTGACCCTGTACCGGTCCATCCAACCTCCTCGCGTGGTCGCCGAAAGCATCACGCCCAGCGACGTCACCGCTCACGGACGCCCCAGCCTGCTCGATCAGGTCAGCGCCGCCGCGCGTCCCTTGCTGACCGGCACCTCAGCCGGAACTTTAGCCGCGGGCGCGGGAGACTGATGCCGCGGACCGCCCCGCTCATAGCGCTTCCTCCCTCTCCGCCGACGACGACCCAGGCCTGCTCATGCGTATTTATTATGTCCATCCCCTGCACCTCGGCCCGCTCTCCGGCGACAGCCTCAGCCACTGGCAGGCCTGCTGCGCGCGCGCCAAGTCGCTCGGCTTCGACACCTTGATGACGGCGCCCCTCTGGGCGCCCGACCCTGCCGGTAATCCCTACGTTCCCCATGATCCCGACAGCATCCATCCCGCCCTGGGCGAGATGGACCTGGCGGCTGCCTTCACCACCTTGGCGCGTCTGGCTGGCCAGCATGGCCTGGCCTTGATGGTGGACCTGCCTCTGGACAAGGTCGCCGTCGGCGGCACCGCCGCACTGGCGCATCCTGAATGGTATGAAGATGCCGGCGGCGACGCCGTGCGCGATCCGCGCCGCCCCTGGCAAGACCGGCACGCCCTGCCCCTGCGCAATGAGCAGGGCCGCGCGCCCGCGGGCTTCGTCGACCATTGGGTCGAGCGCGTGGGCCTGTGGGTGCAGAACGGCGTCGCGGGCTTCCGCTGCGAAGGACTGCTGCGCCTGGCGCCCGCCGACTGGCGCGAGCTGGTCCAGGGCGTGCGCGCGGTGCGACCTGACTGCCGCTGGCTGGCCTGGACCCCTGGTGTGGCCGCCGCCGACCTGGCGCCCCTGGCCAGCGTCGGCTTCGACGCCGTGTTTTCCTCCTTCCCGTGGTGGGACTACCGCGCTGAGTGGCTGCTGGAAGAAACGGATCGCCTGCGCAACATCGCGCCGGTGATCGCGCCCGTGGAAGCGCCTTACGCCAAACGCGTCGCATCCTGGCGCAGCCATCCCGCCGACCGCTATCGCAATGCGGCGCGCGCGGTGTGGACCGCCGCGGTCGTCGGCGACGGCCTGTTCGTGCCCATGGGCTTCGAGGATGCCGCCACGCAGACCTTGGAGCGCGACGGCAGCGGCGTGCGCGAGGACGCCCAAGGCGACCCCGGCCTGCACATCGACATCGGCCGCGCCAATCAATGGCTGACGCGCACCAGGTCCGCGCGCGGCCCCCTGCATAGTCTGCAAGGCCCGCACACCGGCGTCACCGCCCTGTTTCGCGGGGATGGCGCGGCGAATGGTCCTGCCAGCACCGGCCGCAACGGTGCCAATGCCCGCGTGATCGTCCTCAATCCCAACGACGACCAGGCCGCTTCGCCGGACTGGGACGCCATCCGCGCGCGCCTGCCGGAAGGCTATGGCCGCCTGGACCTGTGGGACGCCGATCGGCCGGCGGAAGACCTGCCGCCCACCCTCGCGCCCGGGGACCTGCTGCGGCTGGGCGCCAGCCGCCTGGCCCCGGTAACCGTGCCGGGCTCCGACGACATGCGCTTGTCGGTGACCGCGGCCATGCGCCAGTCGCGCGTAGCCATCGAACACGTGACGCCGGCTGTCGACGACGGCGCCTTCCCGATCAAGCGCGTGCTGGGCACCACCATCACGGTCGAGGCCGACGTGTTTTCCGACGGCCATGACTACATCGCCGTGGCCTTGCTCTGGCGCCCTGCCGACGACAAGGAATGGCAGCGCGTGCCGATGGTGCTGGGCGACAATGACCGCTGGTCTGCCAGCTTCGCGCCCGCCCGCATCGGCCGTCATTACTACGCGGTGCAGGGCTGGGAAGACATCTGGACCACCTTCCGCAAGGGCTACGACAAAAAGTACCGTGCCGGCGTCGACATCGCGCTGGAAACGGCAGAGGGCCGGACCCTGATACAGGCCGCGCTCGACCGCCTGGGCGACACCGAGCCGGACAGCGCCGCGGTGCTGCACCACGTGCTGCAGACCTTGGGCGCCGCCCCGTCTGAAAAGGCCCGCAAGGGCCGCAAGAGATCCACCGACGAGGACACCGCGCCGGCCTTCCCGCCCCCCACGCCCGATCAGGTCGCGGCCTTGCTGGACGCGCACACCGCGCGCGCCATGTACGTGGCCGACGAGCGCCGTTTCGAAACCACCTCCGCCGAATACCCCGTCACGGTCGACCGTCCGGCAGCGGTGTTTTCCAGCTGGTACGAGATCTTTCCCCGCTCGCAAAGCGGCGACCCGAAGCGTCACGGCACCTTCAACGATGTGATCGCCGCCCTGCCCCGCGTGCGCGCAATGGGCTTCGATACGCTGTATTTCCCGCCGATTCATCCGATCGGCACGCGCAATCGCAAAGGCCGCAACAACAGCCTGCAGGCCAAGGACGATGATGTAGGCAGCCCCTACGCCATCGGCGCGCCGGAAGGCGGGCACGACGCCTTGCATCCGCAGCTGGGCACCATCGAGGACTTCCGCCGCCTGGTGAGCGCGGCACGCGCACATGGCCTGGAACTGGCGCTGGATTTCGCCATTCAGTGTTCGCCTGACCATCCGTGGCTGAAAGCCCATCCGGAATGGTTCGACTGGCGTCCGGACGGCTCGCTGCGCTACGCGGAGAATCCGCCGAAGAAATACGAGGACATCGTCAACGTCGATTTCTACGGCACCCGGCCCGGCGCCTCGCGCCAGGCGCCGCTGTGGCGTGCCCTGCGCGATGCCGTGCTGTTCTGGGTGGCCCAGGGTGTGCGCGTCTTCCGCGTCGATAATCCGCACACCAAGCCCTTGCCCTTCTGGCAATGGATGATCGGCGACGTGCAGGGCCGCCATCCCGACGTCCTGTTCCTGTCGGAAGCGTTCACCAAGCCCAAGATGATGTATCGCCTGGCCAAGGTGGGCTTCACCCAGTCCTATACGTACTTCACCTGGCGCGAGACCAAGCAGGAATTCATCGAGTACCTGACCGAATTGACGCAGGGTCCGCCGGCCGAGTTCTTCCGTCCGCATTTCTTCGTCAACACGCCGGACATCAATCCGCGTTTCCTGCAGCAGTCCGGCCGCGCCGGCCACTTGATCCGGGCCGGCCTGGCGGCGACCTTGTCCGGCCTCTGGGGCGTGTACAACGGCTTCGAGCTTTGCGAAGCCACGCCCGTGCCAGGCAAGGAGGAGTACCTCGACTCCGAGAAATACGAGATCCGCGCGTGGGACTATGAACGCCCCGGCAACATCGTGCGCGAGATCACCCGCCTGAACGCGATCCGTCGGGCCAACCCCGCCCTGCACACCCACCTGGGCGTGCGCTGGCACACCGCCTGGGACGACCAGGTCCTGTTCTTTTCCAAATCCACGCCGGAGCGCGACAACGTCCTGCTGATCGCCATCAGCCTGGACCCGCACAACCCCCACGACGTCACCTTGGAAGTGCCGATGTGGGAGTTTGGCCTGCCCGACGAGGGCCCCTTGCAGGTGGAAGACCTGACCGACGGCAACCGCTTCGAATGGCGCGCCAAGGAACAGCGCGTGCATCTGCACCCTGGTCAGCCCTACCGCATCTGGCGCGTGACGCCCGTCTGAATATCCAGTCGCGGCGCCACGGCGCCGCGGCCGGCAAATTTATAAAAGGATATCGGCATGTCAGATAACCACGTCAACAGCCCCAATCACGATGATCCCCTCTGGTACAAAGACGCGGTCATCTACCAGTTGCACGTCAAGTCCTTCTTCGATGCCAACAATGACGGCGTCGGCGATTTCGCCGGCCTCATCGAGAAGCTCGACTACATCGCGTCGCTGGGCGTAAACACCATCTGGCTGCTGCCTTTCTATCCGTCGCCGCGCCGCGACGACGGCTATGACATCGCCGAATACCGCGGCGTCCACTCCGACTACGGCAATCTGGCCGACGTGCGCAAGTTCATCAAGGCGGCGCATGCGCGCGGCCTGCGCGTCGTCACCGAGCTGGTCGTCAACCACACGTCGGACCAGCATCCCTGGTTCCAGCGCGCCCGCGCGGCCAAGCCGGGCTCGGCCGCCCGCAATTTCTACGTCTGGTCCGATAATGACCAGGCCTACGCCGGCACCCGCATCATCTTTCTTGACACGGAAAAGTCGAACTGGACCTGGGACCCCGTCGCCGGCGCCTATTTCTGGCATCGCTTCTACTCCCATCAGCCCGACCTGAACTTCGACAATCCGCAGGTGCTGAAGGAAGTCATCAGCGTCATGCGTTACTGGCTGGACCTGGGCGTGGACGGTCTGCGGCTGGACGCCGTTCCCTATCTGGTCGAACGGGAAGGCACCAACAACGAAAACCTGCCGGAAACGCACGCCATCCTGAAAAAGATCCGGGCGGAACTGGACAAGGAATATCCGGGCCGCATGCTGCTGGCTGAGGCCAACCAGTGGCCGGAAGACGCGCAGGAATATTTCGGCGACGGCGACGAATGCCATATGTCTTTCCACTTCCCGCTGATGCCGCGCATGTACATGGCCATCGCGCGCGAAGACCGCTTTCCCATCACCGACATCATGCGGCAGACGCCGGACATTCCGGAACTCTGCCAGTGGGCCATCTTCCTGCGCAACCATGATGAGCTGACCCTGGAGATGGTCACCAGCAACGAACGCGACTATCTGTGGGACACCTACGCCGCCGATCGCCGCGCGCGCATCAACCTGGGCATCCGCCGCCGCCTGGCGCCCCTGATGGAACGCGACCGCCGCCGCATCGAATTGATGAACAGCCTGCTGCTGTCCATGCCCGGCACCCCGGTGATCTACTACGGCGACGAGCTGGGGATGGGCGACAACATCCATCTGGGTGACCGCGACGGCGTGCGCACGCCCATGCAATGGTCGCCCGACCGCAACGGCGGTTTCTCGCGTGCCGACCCGGAACGCCTGCCCCTGCCGGCCCTGATGGGACCGCTGTACGGCTATGAGGCCGTCAACGTGGAAGCGCAGCAGCGCGACCCCCATTCGCTGCTGAACTGGTCGCGCCGCATGCTGGCCACGCGCGCCAAGACCCAGGCCTTCGGCCGCGGCACCTTGCGTTTCCTGTTCCCCGGCAACCGCAACATCCTGGCCTATCTGCGCGAGTACGAGGACACCACCATCCTGTGCGTGGCCAACCTGTCGCGCGCCTCGCAGCCCGTGGAGCTGGACCTGTCGGCGCTGGCCGGCCGGGTGCCGGTGGAATTGCTGGGCGGCACGCCCTTCCCCGCCATCGGTGAACTGACGTATCTGCTGACCCTGCCGCCTTACGGCTTCTACTGGTTCGACCTGAGCGCCAGCGCGTCGCCGCCGGAGTGGCACGCCACCCATCCTGAACGCATGCCGGAGTACTACACCCTGGTGCTGCGCGGCCGCACCGGCTACGAGCTGACCGAGGGCGCCGTCCGTTCCCTGCGCCAGGACGTGCTGCCGCTGTATCTGTCACGCCAGCGCTGGTATCCGAAGGACCGCAAGGTGAAGATGGCGCAGGCGGCTTACGCCGCGCAGATCAAGGGCGGCGAACACGAATGCTTCATCACGGAGATCCAGGTCGACTTCGACGGCAAGCCCGCGCGCTTCCTGCTGCCTGTGGCGCTGATCTGGGGTGAAACCATGCCGCCCATGGCGCAGCAATACGCGCTGGCGCGCGTGCGCCGCGGCGCCGAAATGGGTTTCGTCACCGACGCCTACACGCTGCCGTCCTTCATCCACTCCCTGGTCCAGGGCCTGCGGGACCGCCGCGAGATTCCCGTGCCGCAGGCGCACCCGCCCGCGGTGCTGCGCTTCCGCGGCGAGCCGGGCCTGGACAAGATCGAGTTGCCGGCCGACGCCGAAGTGAAGTGGTTCACCGGCGAGCAGTCCAACAGCTCCGTCACCCTGGGCGGCCTGATGATGCTCAAGCTGATCCGCCACATCGTTCCCGGCGTGCATCCGGAAGCGGAAATGACCCGGCGGCTGACGGAAGTGGGCTATGCCAATGGCGCGCCGCTGCTGGGCGAGATCCAGCGCGTCGACGAAGACGGCACGCCGCACACCCTGGCCTTGATGCATCAGATGATCAACAACCAGGGCGATGCGTGGAGCTGGACCTTGAACTTCCTCAAGGGCACGCTGGATTCGTCGTCGCTCACGGTTGAAAGCGCGCAGGACTACGATGAAGACCTGCGCGGCTACATCAACTTCGCGCACACCATGGGCAAGCGTCTTGGCGAATTGCATGCCGCCCTGGCCCTGCCCACCGACGATCCCGCATTCGCGCCGAAGCGTGCCACGCGCCAGGACGCCGAACAGCGCGCCAAGGATGTGATCGCCATGCTGGACCAGGGCTTGGCCACGCTCAAGGCGAATCTGGGCCGTCTCGACGCGACCAATGCCGAGCGTGCGGCCACGCTGATCCAGCAGCACGATACCCTGGCCGACGTCATCCGCGATCTCGCGGCCAATGAGGAAGACACGCTGCACATCCGCATCCACGGCGACTTCCACCTGGGCCAGGTCCTGGCCGCGCAAGGCGACGCCTACCTGATCGACTTCGAGGGCGAACCCGCCCGGTCGCTGGAGGAACGGCGCGCCAAGACCAGCGCCGTCCGCGACGTCGCCGGCCTGCTGCGTTCCTTCGACTATGCGGCGGCCACCCTGGCCAATGGCACCGGTCCCGGCAAGGCCGACGACGCCGACGGCCAGGTGGCGGAACAGGAACTGCACAAGCGCCGTCTGGCCTTGATCGACCGCTTCCGCGTCACCGCGGGCGAGTCCTTCCTGGCCGGCTATCGCGAAGTGGCGCATGCTACGGAAAATCCCTGGATGGCGCCGCAGGTCGAAACTGCCCTGATCGACCTGGCACTCATCGAGAAGGCCGCTTACGAGGTGCGCTACGAAGCGTCGCACCGGCCTGACTGGGTCGGCATCCCGCTTGCCGGACTGGCCGCTTTGGCCGCCCGCCTGCTGTCCGATGCCGGCGCCCCCACCCCCAACACTTGATTTTCAGGAATACCCTGTCATGACTACCGGCTCTTCGTCCTCTCCCGGCGCTACCCAAAACGGCCCGCCCGTCGACCACGGCGCGCACGACGCGCTGGACGACTTGCTGGCCGGGCGCCACTCCGATCCTTTTCATGTGTTGGGACCGCACGTCGACGGCACGCGCACCTGGGTGCGCGCCCTGGTTCCGAATGCTGAGCGGGTCTCCATATTGGTTGGCGAAGACGGCAAGGAATGGCCCCTGACCCATATCCGCCACGGCATGTATTCCGCCCTGGTCGATGGCGTGGCCCCGGGCCAGGCCACGGCCTACCGGCTGCGGATCCAATGGCAAGGCGCCGAACAGGTTACCGAAGACCCTTACGCTTTTGGCGCCCTGCTGGGCGACCTGGACCTGCATCTGATCTCGGAAGGCCGCCACGAAGATCTGGCGGAATGCCTCGGATCCCATGTCATGGAAATCGACGGCGTGCGCGGCGTCCGCTTCGCCGTCTGGGCGCCGAATGCCCGCCGCGTGTCCGTGGTGGGCGATTTCAACTCCTGGGATGGCCGGCGCCATGCCATGCGGCTGCGCCATAGCGCCGGAGTTTGGGAAATCTTCGTTCCGCGCCTGGAGGCCGGCGCCCGCTACAAGTACGAGATCGTCGGCGCCGAGGGCAATCTGTTGCCGCTCAAGGCCGACCCGCTGGCCCGCCAGACCGAGGCGCCGCCCGCCACCGCGTCCATCGTGCCCGACCCCACGCCTTTCACGTGGACCGACCAGGCCTGGATGGAAAGCCGCGGCGCGCGCCAGGCCCCCGATGCGCCCATCTCCGTCTACGAAGTGCATGCGGGCTCCTGGCTGCCGCGCGACGGCGACGACAACGGCGAATGCGTGTGGCGCCAACTGGCCAAACGCCTGGTGCCCTATGCGCGCGACCTGGGCTACACCCACCTGGAACTGATGCCCATCATGGAGCATCCTTTCGGCGGTTCCTGGGGCTATCAGCCGCTGGGCGTGTTCGCCCCCACCGCGCGTTATGGCTCGCCGCACGATTTCGCCGCCTTCATCGATGCCTGCCACGCGGCGGGGCTGGCCGTGCTGCTGGATTGGGTGCCCGCCCACTTCCCGACGGATACGCATGGCCTGGCGCACTTCGACGGTACCGCCTTGTACGAATACCAGGATCCGCGCGAAGGCTTCCATCCCGACTGGAACACGCTGATCTACAACCTGGGACGCACCGAAGTCCGCAATTTCATGGTGGCGAGCGGGCTGGAATGGGTGCGCCGTTATCACATCGACGGGCTGCGGGTCGATGCGGTGGCTTCCATGCTTTACCGCGACTACAGCCGCAAGGCTGGCGAGTGGATCCCCAACCGCCACGGCGGCCGGGAAAACCTGGAAGCCGTCGAGTTCCTGCGCGACATGAACGCGACCGTCCATCGACTGTGCCCGGGCGCCATTACCGTGGCCGAGGAATCGACCGCCTGGCCTGGCGTGTCCGCCAGTATCGAGGACGGCGGCCTGGGCTTTTCCTATAAATGGAACATGGGCTGGATGCACGATTCCCTGCGCTATATGCATGTCGATCCCGTGCATCGCCGCTACCACCACAACGACATGACCTTCGGCATGGTCTACGCGTACTCGGAACGCTTCATCCTGCCCCTGTCGCATGACGAGGTGGTGCACGGCAAAGGCTCGCTGCTGAACAAGATGCCTGGCGACCGCTGGCAGCGCCACGCCAACCTGCGCGCCTATTACGGCTATATGTGGAGCCATCCGGGCAAGAAGCTGCTGTTCATGGGCGGCGAAATCGCGCAGGAACGCGAGTGGAACCACGATGCGTCGCTGGATTGGCCTTCCCTGGACGACCCGCTCCATCGCGGCGTGCAGAAGCTGATGCGCGACCTCAACCACGTCTATACCGAACTGCCCGCCCTGCACCGCCATGATCACGACCCCAGCGGTTTCGAATGGGTCATCGGCGACGACTATGCCAACAGCGTGTTCGCCATGCTGCGCAAGGACGGCGATTCCCTGGTGCTGGCCATCAGCAACTTCACCCCGGTACCGCGCGAGGACTACCGGATCGGTGTGCCGCGCGCCGGCCGCTGGCTGGAGCGCATCAATACCGATGCCGGCGACTACGGCGGTTCCGGCATGGGCAACGGCGGTGCCCGCCATACGGACCCCGTCGCCGCGCACGGACGGGAGCAATCCCTGTCGGTCACGCTGCCGCCCCTCGCCACGGTGATCTTCCAACTCGAAGGGTAAAGGTCCATGTCCGGCGTGCTTCCCGACCGGCTGGCGCCCGGTCACCCCTATCCGCTGGGAGCCACCAGCGATGGCCTGGGGGTCAATTTCGCCGTTTTTTCCGCGAATGCCAGCCGTATCGACTTGTGCATTTTCGACGAGCGGGGCCGCAAGGAATTGCAGCGCATGCCCTTGCCGGAATGCACCGATGAAATCTGGCACGGCTATCTGCCGGATGCGGCGCCCGGCCTGGTCTACGGCTACCGGGCCTATGGCCCCTACGATCCCAGGCACGGCCACCGCTTCAATCCCCACAAGCTGCTGCTGGATCCGTACGCGGCCGAACTGACGGGGCCGCCGCGCTGGTCCGACGTGCTGTTCGGCTATCGGGTGGGCGGTCCGCGCGGCGACCTGACCCAGGACCGCCGCGACAGCGCCCCCGCCATGCCCAAGGCCGTCGTCACCGACAACGCCTTCCACTGGGGCGAGCGGCGCCGTACACCCACGCCGTGGGAACGCACGGTCATCTATGAAGCGCATGTACGGGGTGTCTCGATGCGGCGCGAAGAGGTCCGCACCCATCTGCGCGGCACGGCGGCCGCCTTGTCCGATCCGCGCTTCATCGAACATCTGCACAAGATCGGCGTCACCGCCATCGAGCTGCTGCCCGTGCAGGCCTTCCTGCAGGATAAATTCCTGGTGCAGAAGCAGCTGGCCAACTACTGGGGCTACAGCACGCTGTCCTATTTCGCGCCGGAGCCCGCTTACCTGCGCCAAGGCGGTCCCAACGATCTGCGCATGGCGATCCGCCGCCTGCAGGCCGCCGGCATCGAAGTCATCCTGGATGTCGTCTACAACCATACCTGCGAAGGCGATGAGACGGGCCCCACCCTGTCGTGGCGCGGCCTGGACAATGCCAGCTACTACCGCCTGGTTCCCGGCGACGAACGGCACTACATCAACGACACCGGCTGTGGCAACACGGTCAACCTGTCGCACCCGCGCGTCCTGCAAATGGTCATGGACTCGCTGCGCCATTGGGCCAGCGCCTACCGCGTCGACGGCTTCCGCTTCGACCTGGGCGTGACCCTGGGCCGGGAAGGCCACGGTTTCGATCCCGGTGCGGGATTCTTCGACGCCATCCTGCAAGATCCGACACTGTCGCGCCTGAAGCTGATTTCCGAGCCCTGGGACATCGGTCCCGAAGGCTATCAATTGGGAAGCCAGCCGCCGGGCTTCGCCGAATGGAACGACAAATTTCGCGACTCGACGCGTCGATTCTGGCGTGGCGACGGCGGCATGCGCGGCGAAATGGCGGAGCGCCTGGCCGGTTCCAGCGACGTGTTCGATCGCCGCCATCGGCGCCCCTGGTCCTCGGTCAACTTCGTGGCCTCGCATGACGGCTTCACCGTCCGCGACGTGGTCAGCTACAACCAGAAGTACAACGAAGCCAACCTGGAAGGCAACCGCGACGGTCACAGCAACGACTACAGCCACAACTGGGGCGTGGAAGGCCCCAGCGACGATCGCCTCGTCGAGGAGATGCGCGGCCGCGTGCAACGTTCCCTGCTGGCATCCACCTTCCTGTCCTACGGCACGCCCATGCTGCTGGCCGGCGACGAATTCGGCAACAGCCAGCAAGGCAACAACAATGCCTATTGCCAGGACAACGCCGTGTCCTGGCTGGATTGGCGGCAGGCCACCACCGACGAGGGCCGTGCGCTGATCGACTTCGTCAGCCGACTGGCGGCCGCGCGCCGCAACCACCCCAGCCTGCGCGTCAACAACTACGTCAACGGTCGCCGCGAAGTCGCGCCCGGCATGGAAGGCATCACCTGGTATGACGTCGACGGCCAGACCATGACGTACGAGGCCTGGCACGACGGCGAAGGCCGTGCGCTGGCCGTGCGGCGCGTGGTGGCGGGCGAACAGGGGCTGGACGTCACCTTGACCCTGCTCAACGGCAGCCACGGCGACGTGGTCTTCGTCCTGCCCGATGAGGGCACGGCATGGCGCATGCTCCTCGATTCCAGCCGGCCGGCCGCGCCCGCGGAACACGTACACGGCCATCATTTCAATCTGCACGCGCATGGCATCGCCCTCTTCAGCGGCGTGCCGCGCTCCAAGGAGCATTCATGACATCCCCGGATCCCGCCGTGTCTGGCTGCCATGGCGCCATCCGCCAGGCTGACGGCCAGACTCGCTTCCGCCTGTGGGCGCCCAATGCGCGCAACGGCGTCAGCCTGGAGATCGCCGGCGCCGAGCCCCTGCCCATGCGCGCCCTGGCCGACGGCTTCTACGAAATCGACAAGCGCTGCGAGCCCGGCACGCGCTACCGCTACCGGGTCGGCCCTGACCTGGCCGTGCCCGATCCCGCGTCCCGCCTGCAGGCGCACGATGTCCACGACGACAGCGTCGTGGTGGCGCCCGGCGCCGACTATGCCTGGCGCCACCCTGAATGGCGCGGACGGCCGTGGAAGGAAACCGTGCTCTATGAACTCCATGCCGGCCTGGCGGGCGGCTATGCGGGCATCGAAGCGCGCCTGCCCGAACTGGCGGCCATGGGCATCACGGCCATCGAACTGATGCCCATTGCCGATTTCCCCGGCTCACGCAGCTGGGGCTACGACGGCGTGCTGCCATACGCGCCCGATCGCGCCTACGGCGAACCGGATGAACTGCGGCACCTGATCGACACGGCACACGGCTTGGGCGTGATGGTGTTCCTGGACGTGGTCTACAACCACTTCGGCCCTGACGGCAATTACCTGAATGCCTACGCCGCCGACTTCTTCCGCGAAGACCTGCAGACGCCCTGGGGCGCGGCCATCGATTTCCGCCGCCCGCAGGTGCGCCAGTACTATGCCGAGAACGCGCTCTACTGGTTGACCGAGTATCGTTTCGACGGACTGCGGCTGGACGCCGTCCACGCCATCAAGGATGTGGGCTGGCTGGAGGAAATGGCCGCCTTCGTGCGCGGTAACGTCGAACCCGGCCGCCACGTCCATCTGGTGCTGGAGAACGAGGAAAACCAGGTGCATCCCCTGCAGCATGGCTACGACGCGCAGTGGAACGACGACGCCCACAACGTATTGCACCATCTGCTCACCGGCGAAAGCGAAGGCTATTACGAAGACTATGTCGAGCAGCCCGCCCAAGGCCTGGCGCGGGCGCTGACGGAAGGCTTCGTCTATCAAGGTCAGCCGTCGCGTCACCGGGGTGGCGAAACGCGTGGCGAACGCAGTCATCTGCTGCCCCCGACCGCTTTCGTGCTGTTCCTGCAAAACCACGATCAGACCGGCAATCGCGCGCTGGGTGACCGGCTGGGGACCCTGCTGCAGGATGCCCGCGTGCTCAAGGCCGCCACCGCGCTGCAATTGCTGACGCCGCAGATTCCCTTGATCTTCATGGGCGAGGAGCGCGGCTCGAAGACGCCCTTCCTCTACTTCACCGACCATGCGAACGCCGACCTGGCGCAGGCCGTGCGAGAAGGCCGTCGCAAGGAATTCCAGCGCTTCCGCGCGTTCGCCAATCCGGCCACGCGGGCGCGCATTCCGGATCCCAACGATCCCGCCACCTACACCGATTCCAATCCCTATGACACACCGGCCGACACGGACGTCGTCGCCATCTACACCGAGCTGCTGAACCTGCGCGCCCGCGCGATCGTGCCCCATCTGGACGGGGCCAAGGCCTTGGGCGCGCACGTGCTGGGCATGCGCGCGGTGGTGGCCCAATGGCGCCTGGGTGACGGCAGCGTGCTGTCGATCTACACCAACCTGGGCGGGGTCGACCTGCGTCCGGACTGGCTGCAAGTCGACCTGGCGGATCAGACCCTGTTGTACGAAAGCGAAAGCGGCGCGGGCACCGCGCTGTACGAAGGCTTGTTGTGGCGCGGCTGCACGCTTGCACTGCTACAGACGTCCGCATGATGACGGACCTAAAGGAATACGCATGACTACCCTTGGCATCGATGGTTCGAGTTCCGCGGAACTGGCCGACCTGGCGGCGCAAGCCGGCATCGCGGTGGACTGGGTGGACGCGCGCGGCCAGCCCAAACGCGTCGCTGACGACGTGCTGCGCACCCTGCTGGACAGGCTGGGCCTGCCGGCGGCGGATGACGCCCAGATCCGCGAAAGCGCGGCGCGCGTCCGGAACGAGGCAGGACAGACTGGCGGCTTGCTGATCGTCGACGCCGGCGCGCCGATCGAGTTCGAAGCCCGCCCCGACACCACCTACCTGTTGCTCGGCGAAGATGGCGAGCAGCGCAGTGTCGCGGCCCATGACAGCGGCGATGGCCGCACACGCCTGGCCGGCATCGACACCCCCGGCTACTACATCCTGGAAACCGGCAGCTGGCGCCGCAAGATTGCCGTGGTCCCGCCGCGCAGCCCCAGCGTCGGCGAACTGCTCGAAAGCGAGCACCCGCGCGCCTGGGGCCTGGCGGCCCAGCTCTACAGCCTGCGCCGCGACCATCGCGGCGATCCCGTCAACGCGGCGGGCATCGGCGATTTCACGACCTTGACGCGGCTGGCCACCACGGCCGGCCAGCGTGGCGCGGCGGCGCTGGCCATCAGCCCCGTCCACGCCATGTTCGCCGCCGATCCGGGGCGCTACAGTCCCTATGGTCCCTCCAGCCGGCTGTTTCTCAACACCCTCTACATCGATCCGGCCGCCGTGCTGGGCGAGGCCGCGCTCGGCAGCGCCTTGAGCGGGCTGGGCCTGGGCGATGAAGCCTTGCGGCTGGACGGCCTGGCGCTGATCGACTGGCCCGGCGTGGCGCGCACGCGCCTGAAGGTCATGCGGCGCCTCTACGATGACTTCCGCGACGACGCCCACAGCGACCTGCAGGATGCGTTCACGCGCTTTCGCATCGCCGGCGGCGAAGCCCTGGAAAGCCACGCCCGTTTCGAAGCGCTGCACGCCCGCCACCTGCCGCCGCTGGGCGACGCCACCGACTGGCGTCACTGGCCGGCCGATCTGCGCGACCCCACCGGCGCCGGCGTGCGCGCCTATGCCCACGCCCATGAACGCGACATCGCTTTCCACATCTTCCTGCAATGGCTGGCCGCGCAAGGCCTGGCCGGCGCCCAGCAGGCGGCCCGTACGGCCGGCATGGGCATCGGCCTGATCGGCGACCTGGCCGTGGGCACCGACCCTGGCGGCAGCCATGCATGGAGCCGGCAGGGTGACATCCTTGAGGGCCTGTCGCCGGGCGCGCCGCCCGATATCTACAATCCGCATGGCCAGGGCTGGGGCTTGACCGCCTTTTCGCCGCGCGCCCTGCACCTGACCGGCTACGCCGCGTTCATCGAGATGCTGCGCGCGGCCCTTGCCTATACCGGCGGCCTGCGCATCGACCATGTGCTGGGCCTGGCCCGCATGTGGCTGGTGCCGCAAGGCGCGTCACCCAGGGACGGGGCGTATCTGCGTTATCCGCTCGACGACATGCTGCGCCTGGTGGCCCTGGAGGCCTGGCGCCACCGCGCGCTGATCATCGGCGAGAACCTGGGCACCGTGCCGGATGGCTTCAACCATCGCATCGAGCAGGCCGGCATGCTGGGCATGGACGTGCTCTGGTTCCAGCGCGACGGCTGGGCCGGCAATCCCGCGCCCTTCCAGCAGCCCCGCTACTGGCCGGGCGCCGCCATCGCCACCACCACCACGCACGACCTTCCCACCGTGGTCGGCTGGTGGCGCGGCACAGACATAGGCTGGCGCGAACACCTGCAATTGCTGGGCGACGGCGAAAGCGCCGAAGCGCTGCACCAGGAACGCGAACGGGACCGCGGCGCGCTGTGGCACGCCTTGCGCGAAGCGGGCTGCATCGGCCACGACCTGCCGGCGGAACCGCCGGCCGACGCGCCCGCGGAAGCCGTGCTGCGCTACGTCGCCAGCACGCCCGTGCCGCTGATGCTGGTGCCGGTGGAAGACATCCTGGGCCTGGAAGAACAGCCCAATCTGCCCGGGACCATAGATACGCATCCCAACTGGCGCCGCCGCCTGGACCCGGAGGTGGAAAGACTCTTCGATGACCCGGCCGTGCGCGCGCGTGTGGATGCCATTGAACTCGGCCGCCGGGGGCACGCATGACGCCCCGCCGCCCCGCCTCGCCCGCCGCCCCCGGCTCCGCCGGGACGCCCCGCGCCACCGTGCGCCTGCAATTCCACGAAGGCTATACCCTGGACGATGCCGTCGCCCAGGTACCGTATTTCGCGCAGCTTGGCGTCAGCCACGTCTATGCATCACCCCTGACCCGCGCACGGGCGGGCTCCACCCATGGCTATGACGTGGTCGACCATGGCCAGGTCAATCCGGAACTCGGTGGCGAAGCCGCCCTGCGCCGCCTGGTGCAGGCCCTGCGCGCGCACGACATGGGCCTGATCCTGGACATCGTGCCCAATCACATGGCCACCAGCCCTGACAATCCCTGGTGGTGGAGCGTGCTGCGCGATGGCCGCGCCAGCCCCCACGCCACGTGGTTCGACATCGACTGGGAGCCCGCCGACAGCGGCCTGCACGGCAAAGTGCTGGCGCCCTTTCTTGGCAAGCCCTACGGCGTGGCGCTGGAGGATGGCGACATCCGCCTGCGCCTGGGCGACGCCGGCTGGTATATCGATGCGGCCGGCGCCCGCTACCCGCTCGCCGATGGCAGCGTCGACACCAACGTGCCCGACCCTGCCCACGCGTACGACCCCACCACACCGGCGGGCCGCGAACGCCTGCACGAATTGCTGGAAAGACAGGCTTACCGCCTGGCCTGGTGGCGCAGTGCCGCCGATGAGATCAACTGGCGCCGCTTCTTCGAGATCACCGACCTGATCGGCGTGCGCGTCGAACACGCCGACGTCTTCGATGCCGTGCATGCCATGGTGCTGCGCTTCTACGAAGAGGGCCTGATCGACGGCCTGCGCGTCGACCACGTCGATGGCCTGAGCGACCCCATCGGCTACTGCGAGCACCTGCGCGCGGAGCTCAATGCGCGCTCGGCGCGCCGCCCGGGCTCCCTGGCCGGTCAGGCGCCCTATCTGATCATCGAAAAAATCCTGGGCAACGACGAGGTCCTGGACGAGCGCTGGATGGTGGACGGCACCACCGGCTACGACTTCATGGACCAGGTCGGCGCCGTGCTGCACGACGCTTCCGGCGTGGGTCCCATCACCGATCTTTGGGAAACCCTGGCGCGCGATACCCGGACCTTCGCCGAAGTGGCGGACGAAGCTCGCGAGCTGATGTTGTTGCGCCACTTCCCCGCCGAGCGCTTCGCCGCCGCGCGGGCCTTGCATCGGGTCGCCACGCTGGATCCCAAGACGCGCGACTGGGGCCAGGCTGCCATCCTGCGCGTGCTGTGGCAGTTGCTGCGCGCCTTCCCGGTGTATCGCACCTATGCCGATGCCGACGGCCGTCATGCGCTTGACCAGGTGCGCTTCGATGCTGCCGCGGCGGCGGCGTATGCCCGCATCCGCGTCGATCGCGATGGTGACGACGGCCCCTTGCTGGAGGCCATGGGCGAGTGGCTGGGCGGTCAGCCCGCGCGCGACTTGCCCGCCGACCAGCGGGCCGCGCGGGAGCTGGCGACACGCCGCTTCCAGCAATTGACGCCGCCGCTGACGGCCAAATCGCTGGAGGATACGGCTTTCTACCGCTACGGCCGGCTACTGTCACGCAACGAGGTCGGCGCCGATCCGGCCGTTTTCCACCTGGCCGTGGAGGCTTTCCATCGCCGTTGTTCGGCACGCGCGCGGCGCCTGCCCCGCGCCATGCTGGCCACTGCCACGCACGACCATAAGCGTGGCGAGGACACGCGCACCCGCATCATGGCCTTGAGCGAGTGCCACGAAGACTGGAGCCGCTTCGCGCATGACTGGATCCACAGCCACGCGCCCGCCACCTACAACGGCCACGGCCAGCTGGCGCCGCACCCCGCCGATCTGTACATGCTGCTGCAAACCGTGGTCGGGGCCTGGCCGCTGGACTTGCGGCCCGATGACGCCGCCGGGCTGACCGCCTATGCGGAACGCCTCGGCGCCTGGCAGCTCAAGGCCTTGCGCGAAGCCAAGGTGCGCACCAGTTGGGTGGCGCCGGACGAGACCTATGAAAAAGCCTGCGCGGACGCGCTGCTGGAGCTGATGCAGCCTGGCGCGGCCGACGACGTGGCCGCGTTCGCGCGGCGCCTGGCGCCGGCCGGGGCGGTCAACAGCCTGTCCCAAACCCTGTTGCGTCTGACCGCGCCGGGCATCCCGGATCTGTACCAGGGCACTGAATTCTGGGATTTCAGCCTGGTGGATCCAGACAACCGGCGTCCCGTGGACTATGACGCTCGCGCGGCGGCCCTGGCTACGCTGGATGCCGGCGACGTCGACGGCCTGCTGGCTGACTGGCGCAGCGGCCGCATCAAGCAGGCCGTGGTGCATGGCGCCCTAACCGCGCGCCGCGCGCGGCCGGATCTCTACACGCAAGGCAGTTACGTACCGCTGCCGGTGCTGGGGCCGCGCGGCGACCACATCATCGCCTTCGTGCGCAGCCTGGGCGACCAGCGGGTGTTCGTGCTGGCGCCCCGCCTGGTCGGCGCGCATCTGCGGGTCGACGATGGGGATGTCGGCACAGCCGGCGGGGCTAGCGATGCGGCTTTGTGCATTCCGCGCATCGATCCTGCCTTCTGGGAAAGCACCGCGGTGGTGCTGCCCCATCGCTACGCGGGCGCCGTCCTGCGTGACGCCCTGAGCGGGCGCGAGCGCCGGGTCGGCGCGGACAGCATCCTGCCGTTGGCGGAAGCGTTGGCGGATTTCCCGGTGGCTTTGCTGCCGGCGGATTGACGGCGGCGGGTGGCGTGGTGTCGCGGCCACGCAGCCGCGGCGCCGCGTGACCGCCCATTGCTCCGCTGATTCACTGCGTGGCTGCTCCGTGAGCAACTACGCATGTGGACCGCGCCTCGCCCGTCACGCCCCTTCCGGAAAATCCGTGGCATCCGACGCACCGCGCCAGGCCGCCATGTCCTTCTGCACGGCCGCCATCTTCTGCTCGGCCAGTTCATTGGCGATGCGGCCGGCGAACAGATGCAGCGGCGGTTCGGCCACGCTGGCCGCCTGCAACAGCAGCAGAGCCAGCTTGTCCGGGTCGCCCGCCTGGCGGCCATCCATGGTGTTTACGTGCAGGTCCAGCGAGGCCTGCGCCTGCGTGTAATCCGCGATGGCCTGTTGCGCGGTCGCCAGGCTGTCCTTGGTCAGGAATTCCGTGCGGAAGGGCCCGGGATAGACCACGGTGGCCTTGATCCCCAGCTCGGCCACTTCGGCCGCCAGCGTTTCCGTCAACCCGGCCAGCGCGAACTTGCCGGCGATATAGCTGCCCCAACCGGCATAGCCACCGTGGAAACCGGCGATCGACGCGATGTTGAAGATATGTCCGCCGCGCTGCCGGCGCAGATGCGGCAGCGCGTGGCGCAGCACGTGCATGGGCGCAAAGACGTTGACGTCCAGGTTGCGGCGCAGCTCCGCATCGCTCAAGGCCTCGATGGCCCCTTGTTGTCCGAAGCCGGCGTTATTGACGATGACGTCGATGCGACCGAAGGTGGCGATGGCCTGTTCGATGGCCGCACGGACCGCGGACTCGGACACAGGGTCCACTTCCAGTGCCAGGACGCGGTCACTGCCCTCAATCAAGGCGTTTTGCAGGCTGGCCAGATTGCGCGACGTTGCCGCCACACGATGGCCTTGCGCCAGCACCTGGCGGGCCAAGGCGAGTCCCAGGCCGCGCGCGGCGCCGGTGATGAACCAGACCTTGGACGTGGCGGCCGGCTGCGAATGTTGGGTGTCAGAGATATTCATGGATGGCGACTCCTGATGGCTGTTCGCCACGGCAGGACCGGGAACAGCCCCGGCGCCACGACGAACTTCAGGTAGTAATGCTAAGAAAAGCCGCGCGCCCCTAATAGACCGGATACTCTGCGATGATTGCCTATTTCTCTTTCGACAGGCATTTTTCACCGCTGGAAATGGCACAATCATTGCTCGATTTGATCCAGCGGGTGTCGCGCCGCAGCTTGGCTGGGCACCTCACGCCATCCTCCGAACCATGTCCAAGCCCTCTTCGCCCGCCCAACGCCAGATGGCGGCATTGATCGAACAACTGGCGCCCAACGAGGGCTACACCCGCTCCCTGCTCGACGGCGTGCGCTTCATGCGCGCCAACCATCCTTTGGGACGCACGCCGGTGCTTTACGAACCCATGATCGTGATCGTGTGCCAGGGCAGCAAGCGGGGCTACCTGGCCGACCGCGTCTATCACTACGACGCCCAACACTATCTGGTGCTGTCGGTGCCGCTGCCCTTCTCCACCGAAACCGAAGCCACGCCCGAAGAACCCTTGCTGGCGATCTCCTTGCGGCTGGACATGACCGCCATCGCCGATCTGGTCATGGCGCTGGACCAGGAGGAGCCGGTCCCCACCCCAGCCGCGCCCATGGGCATCGTCTCCACGCCGCTGGACCCCATGCTGGCTGACACCACCGTGCGGCTGCTGCAGGCGCTGTCATCACCCAGGGAAGCTCAGATATTGGGACCCGGCATCGTTCGCGAGTTGTGCTACCGCGTCCTGATCGGTGCACAGGGCGGCGCCATCCGCGCCGCCTTGGCCAGCCAGGGCCACTTCGGCCGCATCGCCCGCGCCCTGCGCCGCATCCACAATGATTATGAGCAGGCGCTGGATGTCGGGACCCTGGCGCGCGAAGCAGGTCTTAGCCTGCCCACGTTCCACGCGCATTTCAAGGCGGTGGCCAGTACATCGCCCATCCAGTACATCAAGTCGGTGCGCCTGCACCAGGCGCGCCTGCTGATGATTCGCGACGACCTGACCGCCGCTGCCGCGGGCGCACGCGTCGGCTACGAAAGCGCTTCGCAATTCAACCGCGAGTTCAAACGCTTGTTCGGCCGCAGCCCCGGTGAGGAAACCCGCGCAATGAAGCAAGCCTTCGCGCTATTGCCCGCCACACAATTAGAAGGCATCGCCACCACGCATTGAACGCACGCCCCCGGATACGGGTAAACGCCCATGATCATTTTGCATAGGGTGTGCCTGTAAAAGAATTATGCGCAGACCCCGCCGCTGCCCATAATTCTTAAAAAAAAACCCAACACAAGGCGGAATCATGAAGAACCTCTTTGCTTCGACGGCGGCAGCCGCGTTCGCGGCCCTGCTCTCCTGCGCGGCGCCGGCAGCCCATGCCGACACCTATCCCTCCAAACCCATCCGGCTGGTCGTGCCGCTCGCTCCCGGCGGCAGCGCCGACGTGCTGGGCCGCCTGATCGCGCAAAAGTTGTCGGAGAAGTATGGGCAAAGCGTCATCGTGGAGAACCGTCCCGGCGTGGGCGGCAACATCGGCGCGGAGAACGTGGCCCGTTCCGAACCCGATGGCTACAGCCTGCTGTTCGGCACCATCGGCATCCACTCCACCTACAAAATCTATCCCAACCTGAAGTACGACCCCTCCAAGGACCTCAAGCCCGTGGTGGTGCTGGCCGAACTGCCCAACGTCCTGGTCGTGCCGAAGGATAGCCCGCTGACCAATACCCGCGACGTCATCACCGAAGGCAAGGCTCATCCGAACACGCTGTTCTTCGGCTCCGCGGGCTTCGGCTCGTCCACGCACATGGCCGGCGAACTGTTCAAGTACCAATCCCATGCGGACATCTCGCACATCCCCTACAAGGGTAGCGGCCCCGCCTTGACCGACCTGGTCGGCGGCCGGCTGCAACTGATGTTCGAAAACCTGCCCACCGCGCTGCCCCTGATCAAATCGGGCCAGCTGAAGGCCCTGGCCGTGACCAGCGCGACCCGCGCGCCCAGCCTGCCCGACGTGCCGACCATCGCGCAGGACGGCCTGCCGGGGTATGCCTTCACGGCATGGTTCACGATCGCTGCGCCGGCTCATACGCCGGATGCCATCGTCGACAAGCTGAACAAGGATATCCGCGAAATCATGCTGTCCAAGGACATGGCGCCCAAGCTGGCCGACCTGGGTGTCACGCCCGTGCCCGGCAACCGCGACGCCAAGGCCAGCGCGACCTTCATCGCGGGCGAGACCAACACCTTCAGCCAGATGATCCAGACGGCGCATCTCACCGCGCGCTGACGGCATGCGCAGGGTCTGGCCGCGCACGTGCATGGCCATCCCTGTCCTGTGGCCAGGCGCGCCCCTCCGGGCGCGGCCTGGCCACGGGCTTTCACCCCCACGTTTCCCTCAAAGGCGCCATCGCATCATGCAGGCGTTCGATGAACATCGCGGCGATGCGCGATGGCGGCGCATCGGCTGCCGTCATCAGCATCAGCTCGATCGGCAGATTCGGCTCGAAGCGCTTGACGACGAGCCCGGCGCGCCGCAGCGGCAGCGCCGCGAACGGGCTGACCAGCGCCACGCCGGCGCCCTGCAAGGCCAGCACGCACATATTCATGCCGTAGCCGGTCTCCACCACGACTTCCGGCTCCACCTGCTCCTGCGCGAACATACCGGACACCGACGCATGCGACGCACTGTCGCGCGACGGCAGGATCATCGCCACGCCGTGCAGGTCCCTGGCCTTGATGGCCCGCTTGCTCGCCAAGGCGTGGTCCTTGTTCATGACACACACCGTGTTCACCTGGATCAGGGGTTCGGCGTTGACCCCCGATACATCGATGGACCGCTCCGCGATGCCCATATCCGCCTTGCCGGAGATGACGCTATGCCGGATCAAGCCGGACGTCACCGTTTCGATCTGGATCTGGATGCCGGGCCGCTCCTTCAGAAACGCGGTGGCGATGCTGGCCAGCGGCCCCATGCCGAAGGAAGGCTGGCTGCCCACGATCAGCTTGCCGCTGTGGCCACCGCGCAATTCCGCGATGGTCTGGGCGATGTGCTCCATGCCCACGTAGGTCCGCTCGATGGTGTTGAACAGGATGCGCGCCTCGGGCGTGGGCACCAGCCGGCTCTTGTGCAACTCGAACAGCTTGATGCCGATATGGCGCTGGAAGCGTGCGATCAACTTGCTGATCACCGGCTGCGACGTGTGCATGAGCACGGCGGCATCGGTGGCCGTGCCGCGAATCATCACGGCCCGGAAGGCCTCCACTTCGTGGATTTTCAGTGTCTGGGCGCCTCGCATATCGGAGGCAATGCTGGTGTTCATGGAGTTCCCCTTGGCGCCGCGTGCCAACGGTGGCCTCTGTGGACCATGTATGTTCGTTTGGCATGCCCTACGGCGAAATAAACATTATGAAGACATAGTCTAAACCGCCAGAATCGTTCTGTGTCATCAATTACGCCGCATCGATGCAAATGCGGCGCGAACAAGGGAACCGAGATGAATCAAACCTTAGACGCGATCACGCTGGAACTGCTGTGGACTCGCATGATCTCCATCGTCGATGAAGCGGCCGCCGCCATGGTGCGCACGTCCTTCTCGACCATCGTGCGCGAGTCCAACGACTTCGCCTGCGTGCTGACCACCGCCGATGGCCGTTCGGTCGCACAGGCGACCAACAGCATCCCGTCCTTCATGAACACCATGCCGCGCACCATCCGGCACTTCCTGGAGGAATATCCGCTGGACCAGCTGGAACCGGGCGATGTCCTGATCACCAACGACATCTGGCAAGGCACCGGGCACCTGCCGGACATCTCGGTCGCCAAGCCGATCTTCAAGGGCGGCAAGGTCGTGGCATGGGCGGGCTCGGTGGCCCACGCGCCGGACATCGGTGGCCGCATCCGCTCGGCGGACGCGCGCGAAGTGTATGAGGAAGGCCTGCAGATCCCCATCATGAAGGTGATGCGCAAGGGCGAAGTGGACCCCACCTTCGAACGCATCATCCGCAAGAACGTGCGCGAGCCCGACCAGGTCATGGGCGATCTGTTCGCGCAGTTCACCGCCCTGCGCATGATCGAATCCCGCATGCTGGCGCTGATGGAAGAGCGTGGCCTGGACGAGATCGACACGCTGGCTGGCGAAATTCACGCCCGCTCCGAAAAAGCCATGCGCGAGGCCATCCGCGCCTTGCCTGAAGGCGTATACAAACGCACCGCCATCAGCGATGGCCTCGACCATCCGATCAAGCTGGAACTGACGCTGACCATCAAAGACGGCGAGATCACCGTGGACTATGACGGCACTGACGCCCAGGTCCCGCGTTCCATCAACGTCTGCCTGGCCTACACCATCGCCTACACCTGCTACGGGCTGCGCGCGGTGTTGCTGCCCAACGTACCCAATAACGAAGGCGTGATGGCCCCCATCCACGTCAAGGCGCCCGAAGGCTGCATCCTCAATTCCCGGCCGCCCGCGGCGGGCGGCGCGCGCGCCCTGATCGGCCACTTCGTGCCCATGATGGTCATCGGCGCGCTGGCCGACGCCCTGCCCGACCGCGCCATCGCCGCGGTGGGTTCGCCCTTGTGGTGCGTCAACCTGTCCGGCACCCGCGAGTCCGGCACGCCCTTCACCAATCTGTTCTTCATGAACGGCGGTTACGGCGGCTCCCACAAGCAGGACGGCGCCAACGTGCTGTCCTGGCCCAGCAACATCTCGTCCACGCCCGTGGAGATGATCGAAAAGATGTCGCCCCTGCACGTCCGCCACCGCCAACTGCGCACCGACGCCGGTGGCGCCGGCCTGCATCGCGGCGGCACGGGACAAGCCATCGCCTTCGAGAATCGCAACAAGACCCCCATCGTCGTCAGCTTCATGGCTGAACGCACCCGCGACGAAGCCGCCGCTCAAGGTTTGGCGGGTGGCGAGCCCGGTGCACCAGGCGCCGTCATCCTGAATGGCACGGTGGTCAATCCCAAAGTCCAGCACGTCCTGAATCCTGGCGAAGTCGTGGAATTGCTGACCCCCGGAGGCGGCGGCTTCGGCCCGGCCGCCCAACGCGATCCCGCCGCCGCGCAGCGCGACGCCCAAGACGGCTACACCAGCGCTGTCGCCCATTCGTAATCGAGGTAAATCATGCAAGCAGGCAAATACTCACTGGGCATCGACATCGGCGGCACCTTCACCGACATCGTCGTCTACGACACCGTCAGCGGCACCTCGACGTCGCACAAGGAACTGACCACCCCCAAGGCGCCCTATGAAGGCGTGATCCGCGGCGTGCGCACGCTGTTCGAACGCGAGGACCTGCCCTACGCGAACGTGGACCGCGTCATTCACGCGACCACCCTGTTCACCAACGCCCTGATCGAACGCAAGGGCGCGCTGACCGGCCTGATCACCACCGCGGGCTTCCGCGACACGCTGGAGATGGCGCGCGAGCACAAATACGAGCTGTTCGACCTGCACATCGAGCTGCCCCGCCCCATCGTGCCGCGCCGGCTGCGCCTGGAAGCGGCCGAACGCATCGGCCCGGATGGCGTGGTGCAAAAGCCGCTGGACGTCGACCAGGTAGTCGAACAGGCGGGTCGCCTGGCCGCACAGGGCGTCACGTCCATCGCCATCGTCTTTCTGCACGCCTACGCCAATCCCGTCCATGAACGCCAGGCGCGCGCGGCCATCGCCGCCGCGCATCCGGGTCTGTTCATCTCGATTTCGTCCGACGTCTCGCCGCAGATCCGCGAATTCGAGCGCACCTCGACCACGGTTGCCAATGCTTATGTGAAGCCCCTGGCCGACGGTTACCTGGACCGCATGAGCGCGGAGATCGAGCAGCTGGGCATCAAAGCCCCCCTGTTCATGATGCTGTCCAACGGCGGCCTGACCCACGTCGACGAAGCCAAACGCGTACCCATCCAGCTGCTGGAGTCGGGCCCCGCCGCCGGCGCGCTGGCCGGCGCCTTCTTCGGCAAGCGCTCGCACATCGAGGATGTGCTGGCCTTCGACATGGGCGGCACCACGGCCAAGCTGGCCATCATCGACGAAGGCAAGCCGCTTATCGCGCATCACTTCGAAGCCAGCCGCGAAAAGCGCCTGACCGAAGGCAGTGGCCTGCCCATCTCCATTTCCACCATCGAGCTGATCGAGATCGGCGCCGGCGGCGGCAGCATCGCCCACCTGGACGCCCTGGGCCTGCTCAAGGTTGGCCCCGAGAGCGCCAGCTCCCTGCCCGGCCCCGCGTGCTACGGCCGCGGCGGCACGCAGGCCACCGTCACCGACGCCAACCTGGTGCTGGGTTTCCTGGACCCGGCGGCTTTCGCGGGTGGCACCATGGCCATCGACGTCAGCAAGGCCGAGGACGCGATGCGGCCGCTGGCCCAGCAGTCGGACCTGTCGGTGCCGGATTTCGCCTGGGGCATCTATTCCATCGTCAATGAGAACATGGCCGCGGCCGCGCGCGTACACGTCGCCGAACGTGGCCACCATGCGGGCAAGTTCGCCCTCTTGCTCACGGGCGGCGGTGGCCCCCTGCACGGCTGCGAGGTGGCGCGGCGCCTGGGTATGACGCGCGCCATCTGCCCGCCGGGCGCGGGTGTGGCATCCGCGCTGGGCCTTTTGATGGCGCCGGCGCGTATCGACCGCATGGTCAGCGTCGGCTGGAAGCTGGAAACGGTGGATTGGGCCGCGCTGGAAACCGAGTTCGCGCGCATCGAGAACGACGCCCGCGCCGTCATCGACGCCACCCTGCCCGGCCAGGGCGCCAGCGCGCACAGCCAGCGCGCGGCCGACCTGCGCTTCGTCGGCCAGGGCTTCGAAGTCATCACCGACCTGCCCCCGGGTCCCTATACCGCCGCCACCTACGCCGCCATCCGCGAAGCATTCCTGGCCACGTATGCCAGGACCTTCGGCCAGGTGCCTCCGCGCGGCGACATCGAGATCATCAACCTGCGCGCGGCCGTGTCGGCCGGGGGCGGCGAAGGCGATCTGAACGTGGATACGGGGGCGGTATCGGCTGCCGGCGCCACCCGTGGCACGCGCCGCATGTACCTGCCCGAGAGCAAGGGCTACGCCGACGTGCCCGTGTATGAGCGCGGCGCCCTGCGCGCGGGCCAGACCTTCCACGGCCCGGCCATCGTGCAGGAAGCCTCGTCCACGCTGATCGTGCCGCAGCACGCCACCGTAGAAGTGGATGACAGCGGCAGCCTGATCGTGAACCTGGACGCCACGTCATCGCGTTGGCAAGCCCCCTCTTCCGTCATCGAAGAAAGCGAGAAACAAAGTGCATGCGCAAACTGAATCCCAAACTGTGACCGGCCAGGAACAGCGCGAAGGACCGCTCAAGCGCTTCCGCATTCTGGACCTGACCCGCGTACGCGCCGGCCCGACCTGCATCCGCCAGTTCGCCGACTGGGGCGCCGACGTCATCAAGATCGAGAGCCCGGAATACATGGAGGTCAGCGACGGCTGGGGCGGCCTGCGTGACGGGCCCGACTTCCAGAACCTGCATCGCAACAAGCGGTCCCTGACGATCAACCTGAAGGACCCCGAGGGCCGCGCGATCTTCCTGGAACTGGTCAAGGAAGCCGACGTCGTCGCCGAGAATTTCCGGCCGGACGTCAAGTTCCGCCTGGGCATCGACTACGAGACCTTGAAGGCCGTCAACCCGCGCATCGTCTACGCCAGCATCTCCGGCTTCGGCCAGGACGGTCCCTACGCGAAACGACCGGGCTTCGACCATATCGTGCAGGGCATGGGCGGCCTGATGTCCATCACCGGGGATCCAGCGCACGGCCCCATGCGCACGGGCATCGCAGTGGCGGACACCGGCGCGGGCATTTACTGCGCCATGGCGGTCATGACGGCGCTGCTGGAGCGCGAGGTGTCCGGCCAGGGGCAATGGGTGCAGGTATCGCTGCTGCAGGCCATGATCGCCATGTGCGATTTCCAGGCGGCACGCTGGCTGTTTCTCAAGGAGATCCCCGGCCAGCCCGGCAACAACCACCCGACGTCCATTCCTACGGGGGTCTATCCCACCGCCGACGGCTACATCAACATCGCGGCGGGCGAGCAGGCCATGTTCCGCCGGCTGGTCAATGCCATGGGCGTGCCCGAGCTGATGGAGCGCGAGGAATACAGCACGGAACAGGGCCGGTCCGACCATCGCGAAAGCCTGAACGTCGAACTGAGCGCGCTGACCCGTCAGCGCACCACGGCCGAGTGGATGGTGTGCATGGAAGAAGGCCAGGTGGCGGCCGGTCCCATCAACAAGATGAACGAGGTGTTCGCCGATCCGCAGGTCAAACACCTGGGCATCGCCACGCCGGTGTCCCATCGCCGCCTGGGCGAAGTCGAAATGGTGGGACAGCCTTTCAGCCTTAGCCGCACGCCCAGCCAGATGCGCAGCGCGGCGCCGGATCGCGGCGACGATACCGATGCCTTGCTGCGGGAGCTGGGCCACAGCGACGAAGACATTGCCCGCTTGCGGGAACAGGGTGTCATATGACGACTTCTCGACACATACTGGCCGAGAAAACCGGCGCCATCGGCTGGGTGATTTTCAACCACCCGGAGAAACACAACGCCGTTTCATTGGAGATGTCGGCGGCGGTGCCGCCCATCATCGCCGACTTCGACGCGGATCCCGACATCCGGGTGATCGTGGTCAAGGGCGCGGGTGACCGGTCCTTCATCGCGGGCTCCAATATTTCCAACTTCGACGCCGTGCGGGCCAATCCGCAGGCGAATCGCGAGTACCAGGAAATCAGCCAGGGGTCCTATGACGCGGTCTACAACAGCGCCAAGCCCACCATCGCCATGATCAAGGGCTATTGCATGGGTGGCGGCATGGACTACGCGGCCAGCTGCGACATTCGCATCTGCTCCGACGATTCGGTCTTCGCGATTCCGGCCGTCAAGCTGGGCTTGGGGTATGGCTACCAGGGGCAGATACGGCTGAACCGGCTGATCGGCAGCAGCCGGGCGCGCGATCTGTATTTCACGGGACGCCGCTACGACGCGGCGGAGGCGCTGGCCGCCGGCCTGGTGCAGGAAGTGGTGCCGGCGGCCGGGCTGGAGGCACGCGTGCGGGCCTATGCCGAATCGATTGCCGAGAACGCGCCCTTGACCATCAAGGCGCTGAAACGCGTGTTCCTGGAATTGGAGAAGGCGCCCGCCGAGCGGGACATGGACGCTGCCCATGCCCTGATCGCCGCTTGCTATGACAGCGAGGACTATCGGGAGGGGAAAGCGGCATTCGCCGAGAAGCGCAAGCCGCGCTTCAAAGGCCGCTGAGTCGCGGCCTTGGCTTCTGTGAGAATCCGCGCATCGTGAAGATGCGCGGATTTTTTCTTTAGATGGCGTACAGCGCTTCCAGCGTGCGGAAGCCCTTCACTTCGATGGGGTTGCCGAACGGGTCCATGAAGAACATGGTCCATTGTTCACCCGGCTCGCCTTCGAAGCGCACTTGCGGGGCCAGCACGAAGTCGATCTGGCCGCTGGCCTTGAGGCGCTCGGCCAGGGCTTGCCACTGGGGCAGCATCAGGGCCAGGCCGAAGTGAGGCATGGGGACCAGCTTGTCGCCCACCTTGCCGGTGCGCGCGGTCTTCAGCGGTTCGCCCAGGTGCAGCGACAGTTGATGGCCGAAGAAATCGAAGTCGACCCAGGTATCCGTGCTGCGGCCTTCCCTGCATCCCAGCGCATCGCCGTAAAAGCGACGGGCTTCGTCCAGATCCAACACGTTCAAGGCAAGGTGAAAGGCATTCGGCGGCAGTGCTACGGGCGTGTCCATGATTTCCAAAGCAATTTTCAAAAGATGGGATACGGGCCGGCAAAACCGGCAGCCCGTGATTTTGCTGCATCGCGGAATATGAAGCCAATGATTTTTTGCATAAGGGTTAGTTGATTCGGACATGGGGGGAGAGTTATGGGGGAAGCCCCCATATGCCCCCTTTTTTGGGCTAGCGCCCCGATGGCCGCACCGGGCGCGGGCTCCAAAGCGGGCCCCGCCGCGCGGACCGGGCGACTGGGGTCCTGCCCGGGCCGGGCCGAGCCGGGGCGGGGCAAGGCGGCCGGCGGCTGGCACAGAGCGCGGGGCGCGCGCGCGCCGCCCCGCCGAAATGCGCGGCCGCGCGTCAAGCGGCCCATGGGGACCGCCCCCTGTCCCCCAAATTCAGCAAACGCTCAGAATTCGATAACAAATTAATTGATAGGCTCCTAATAGTTAACTTATAATAAGCTTTATGAATACTCCAGCCGACACCCGCCTCATGGCCCTCACGGCCCATTTGATGGTGATCCATCGCGCCTACCGCGCCGCCGCCGACAAGGCGTTGGCCGATTACGGCCTGTCGCAGGCCACCGCGTGGCCCGTGATCACCGCCGGTCGCCTAGGTGACGGCGTCCGCCAGGGCGTGCTCGCCGAAGCCATGGGTGTCGAAGGCCCCTCCCTGGTCCGCGTGCTGGACCAGCTGGTCGCCGCCGGCCTGATCGAACGCCGTGAAGACCCCCTGGACCGCCGTGCCAAGACCCTGCACCTCACCCAGGCCGGCAACGACCTGCGCGAGCGCGTCGAAACCATGCTGGTCCACCTGCGCCGCCGCCTGTTCGCGAATATTGCGCCGCAAGATCTGGACGCCTGCCTGCGAGTCTTCGAAGGCCTGAAGTCCTCCCTGGCCCACCATCACGCCGAACCCGGCACCGCCTACGAACCCGTGCCGCCGGTCGTCCTGCCGGGCAGCACCAGCGTGGGCGCAAAGCTTGCTTCCGACCCCCTCGATCCCAAATCTACGGATGGGGAGCCGCGGTCATGAAAGCGCCTACCGGCGACGAGTTGCTCTTTTCGGTCAAGGCCTATGTCGCGGCCATGGCCGCGCTTTACCTGTCGCTGATGATCGACCTGCCGCGGCCCTTCTGGTCCGTGACCACGGCCTACATCGTTTCGCAAAACTGGGCCGGCGCCGTCCGCTCGAAGGCCATCTTCCGCCTGGGCGGCACCTTCATCGGCTCCACGGCCATGGTGTTCGTCGTGCCCCGCCTGTCCGCCTATCCAGTTCTGATGGTGGGCGCGCTGGCATTGTGGATAGGCATCTGCCTGTACATCGCCGTGCTGGACCGCACCCCGCGGTCCTATATGTTCATGCTCGCCGGCTACACCGCCGGCATGATCGCCCTGCCCAGCGTGACCAACGCCGCGACCGTCTTCGACACCGCCCTGGCCCGCGTGGAAGAAATCAGCCTGGGCATCATCTGCGCCACCCTAGTCCACAGCCTGATCCTGCCGCGCGGCATCGCCCCGGTGGTCATGGGCCGCCTGGATGCGGCCGTGCGCGACGCCCGCCTGTGGGTGCAAGCCGTCCTGCGCGGCGACACCAAGGCCCGCACGGCCCGCGAGCGCCGCGCCATCGCCAACGACATCACGCAGCTGCGCCTGCTGTCCACCCACGTCCCCTACGACACCGGCAACATCCGCTGGACCGCGCGCTCCATCTCCGCCATGCAGGACCGCATGGCCGGCCTGACACCCATCGTCTCGTCGCTGGAGGACCGCCTGCGCACCTTGCGCGCCAGCGGCGCCCCCCTGCCTGAGGGGCTGGAACCCCTGCTAGACGACATCGCCACCTGGACCGAGGCCGGCCGCAACAGCGGCGACGACGCCAACCGCGCCACCGCGGCCGCCCTGCGCCGGCGCATCGCCGACATCATGCCCACCGTGGACGCCACGTCCGGCTGGGACACCATGCTGCTGGTCAGCGCATGTACCCGCCTGCGTGAAATGGTCGACCATTTCGAAGAAGGCCTGGCCCTGCGCCGCGACATCCAGGCCGGCCTGAACGGCGCGCCGCCGCCCATGCCGCGCATGCCCGTCACGTCGAATCGCGCCCTGCACCACGATCACGGCATCGCCCTGCTGTCCGCGCTGGCGGCGGCCTTCGCCCTGGCCGTGTGCTGCGCCTTCTGGATCGGCACCGCCTGGACCTACGGCGCCAACGCCGCCCTGTTCGCCGTGATCTTCAGCTGCTTCTTCGCCACGCAGGACAATCCGGTGCCGGGCATCATGGAATTCCTGACGTACATCACGTTGTCCATTCCGCTGTCCGCCCTCTACCTGCTCGTCATCCTGCCCGCCCTGCATTCCTTCGAAATGGTGGCGCTGGCGATCTTCCCGACCGCCTTCATCCTCGGCATCTTCATGGCGCGGCCCACCACCTTCGGCAAGGCCATGGCCATGCTGTTCGGCTGGACCGGCACCCTGGCCCTGCACGACACCAACACGGCCGACCTGGTGTCCTTCATCGACAGCACCATCGCGCAGAACGTCGGCGTGGCCGCGGCCGCCATCATCGCCGCGCTGTTCCGCAAGGTCAGCGCCGAGTACAGCGCCCGCCGCATCCAGGAAGCCAACTGGAAAGAACTGGCCAGCATGGCCGGCGCCGACGGCCCGCCCGCGCGCGCCGGTTTCACCGTGCGCATGCTGGACCGTATCGGCCTGCTGCACACGCGCCTGGCCGAGCGCGACAAGGACAGCGAGCCCGTCGAAGAAGACACGCTGCTGGACCTGCGCATCGGCAACGAAATCGCCGAACTGCAACGCGCCCGCCGTGAACTGCCCGTCGCCGATGCCGCCATCCGCCCGGTACTGGACGGCCTGGCCGCCTGCTTCCGCGCCCGCGCGGCCGGCACGACCGAATGGCGCGAACCCGAATACAAAGGCGGCGCCAGGGACGCCACTGAAAACGGCCGCGTAAGCGTCCTGAACCGTATCGACCGCGCCCTGGAACGCGTCAACGGCACCACGCCCGGCGTGCCGCGCCATCGCGCCATCGTCGCTCTGGTGGGCCTGCGCCGTTCCCTGTTTCCGCAGGCCCCCGCCTATCAGCCGGTCCTGGCGGCCACGCCCTCCGCAACCCCTAATGTCCCGTCCGCAACATGATTGGCGAATTCAATATTTACGGCATCTACATGCCCTGGCTGCTGGTCCTGGCGTTTCTCACGCTAGGCGTGTCCTGGATCGTGCGCCGCGTGCTTGCCCGCCTCGGCATGTACCGCATCGTCTGGCACCCGGCCCTGTTCGATCTCGCCCTGTATGTCGTGCTGCTGTACGGCGTCGTCCTGATTTCCCCGCATATTTTCTCGAGATAGCATCATGAAGCTCCCTTCCGCATTACGCCCCGCCGCCCTGGCCCGCTATGCCGTGACGACCGTGATCGTCGTCGCGGCGGCCTATGCCGGCTGGCAGCTGTGGGAACACTACGAAGTCGAACCCTGGACCCGCGACGGCCGCGTGCGCGCCGACGTCGTGCAGATCGCGCCGGACGTCTCCGGCCTGGTCACGGCCGTGCCGGTGCAGGACAACCAGACCGTCAAGAAAGGCGACGTGCTGTTCGACATCGACCGCGCCCGTTATCAACTGGCCTACGATCAGGCCCAGGCGTCCGTCGCGTCCCAATCCGTGGCGCGCGACCAGGCCCAACGCGATGCCCGCCGCAACCGGGAATTGGGACAGCTGGTTTCCGCCGAAGCGCGCGAACAAAGCCAGACCAAGGTGGAACAAGCCGAATCAGCCTTGGCACAAGCCAAGGTGGCGCTGGACATCGCCAAGCTCAATCTGCAACGCAGCCGCGTCGTGGCGCCTGCCGATGGCAGCGTCACCAACCTGGACCTGCACGTCGGCGCGTATGCCGCCGCCGGCCGCGGCGTGATGGCCCTGGTGAATTCGAACTCGTTCTACGTCGAAGGCTATTTCGAGGAAACCAAGCTGCCCCGCATCAAGGAAGGCGACCGCGTCACCGTTCAACTGATGGGCGAAGACCGCAGCATCCGGGGTCACGTCGAAAGCATCGCGCTGGGCATCGCCGACCGTGATCGCGTCACCAGCGCCAACATGCTGCCGTCCGTGAACCCCAACTTCAACTGGGTGCGCCTGGCCCAGCGCATCCCCGTGCGCGTGCACATCGACGAAGTGCCCGCCGGCGTGCGCCTGGTGTCCGGTCAGACCGCGACCGTCATCGTCCAGGAAGACGCACGGGCCACGGGGTCCGCCTCGAACCCCGCCAACGATGCCGCCGCGACCCCCGCCACGCCCCCCGCAACCACCCCCGCTACAACGCCCGCCCCGACCCAAACCCCGGCGCCGCGCTCGTAATTCATGAGTCCCGCCATGCGTACCCTTCCTTTTCCCAAGTTATCGGTGCTGATCGTGGCAGCCGCCATCGCCGGCTGCACCACGGTGGGTCCCGACTACAAAGTGCCGGCGGACGCCGCCGTGAACCGTCCCGCGGCCGCCGCGCCATTCAGCGGCGCCAACAACGCCGCCTTCGCCGAAGCCGCCGTGCCCGGCAAGTGGTGGCGCCTGTATGACGACCCGCAGCTCGATGCGCTGATCACCAAGGCCCTGGCCGCCAACACCGATCTGCGCGTCGCCGAAGCCAATATGGAGCGCGCCGCCGCCGCCACCCGGCAGGCCGAGGCCGCGCGCCAGCCCTCCGTCGGCGTCAACGCCAAGCCCTATTTCGGCCATCCATCCGGCTTCGAAGAGCTTGCCCCGGGCTACGATCCCCCGAGCGAATGGTTCTACAGCATGGGCGCCAGCGTCTCGTACACCGTCGACCTGGTCGGCCAGATCCGCCGCGCCATCGAAGCCGCCGATGCGGACCAGGCGTCAGCCCAGGCCGCCTATGACGCCATGCGCGCCAACGTCGCGGCGCAAACCGCCCTGGCCTATGCCACCGCGTGTACGGCCGGCATGCAGATCGCGTCGGCGCAACATTCGGTGGACGTGCAAAGCGAGTCCGTCAAGGTCAACGAGAAATTGCAGAACCTGGGCCGCGGCACGGCCCTGGACGTCACGCGCTCCCGCGGCCAGCTGGAACAGCTGCGTGCCGCCGTGCCGCCGCTGGAAGCCAAACGCCGCGTCGCCTTGTACCGTCTCGCCACCCTGACCGGTGAAACGCCCAACCAGTTTCCTCAGCAATTGGCGCAATGCGCCACGCCTCCCGAACTGAAGCAGGCCATCCCGGTCGGCGACGGCGCGGCGCTGCTGCGGCGCCGTCCCGATATCCGCGAGGCGGAACGCGCCATGGCCGGCGCCACCGCGCGCATCGGCGTGACAACGGGTGACCTCTATCCCAAGATCACCTTGGGCCTGTCGGCCGACTCCGGCTACCTGCTCAATCAATTCGGCAGCCGCGGCAGCTTCGGCTACAGCCTGGGACCGCTGATCTCCTGGACCATTCCCAACACCGGCGCCGTGCAGGCCCGCATCGCCGAAGCCGAGGCCAGCACCAAGGCCGCCTATGCCCGCTTCGATGCGACGGTGCTCAATGCCCTGCGCGAAACCGAAAGCGCGCTGACGGTCTATGCCCGCGAACTGGACCGCGACGACGCCTTGAAAGCCGCCCGCGACCAGAGCAGCGAAGCGGCCAACCAGGCGCGCAAGCTGTATCAATACGGAAAGACGGACTACCTGACCGTGCTCGACGCGGAACGTACCCTGGCCGGCACCGAAAGCGCCCTGGCCGCGTCGCAGGCGGAAATCGTGGAAGACCAGATCAAGCTGTTCCTGGCCTTGGGCGGCGGCTGGGAACAGGATGCCCAGGCCAAACAACAGGACGCGCAGGCCAGGCCGGAAGCGGCCAAGCCCGCCAAATGATTGACGCCTAGTGGATGACCGACCCGCTGGGCGGATGCTGGTTCAAGCCCAGCGCGGCCTCCCAGCTGCGCAGGGGCACGCAGGTCTGTAGCCGCACGATGGCCCGCTGGATCAGGGCCGGATGCAGTTCGTGGCCGATCCGCGTGGCGATGTCGATGGTGGCATCGCCATGCAATTCGTTCAGGCGCGCCTGCGCCTGTTCGGTATGTGTCGCCTGGATCACGTTGTCGTTGGCGCCGTGCAATAGATGGATGGTGGTGTATTGCGGCGCCCACTGCGGCAGGCGCGCATAGCGCCCGCTGAAGGCCAGCACCCTGCCCGCCAGGCCGTCGTGGGCACCCACGGCTTCCAGCGCCATGATCGCGCCCTGCGAGAAGCCGGCCAAGGCCGTGTCGCTCTGCAATAGATGAAAACGCGCCTGGCTGGCACGGATGTAATCCACCAGGGGCGGCAGAGCCTGCAGCACGCGCTCTGCCCGGTTTGCCTCGTCGACTCCCCGCACGGAAAACCACTGGCGCCCCGCCGGCCCACCGTCATAGGCTTCGAAGCCCGCCGGCGCCAGGATGGCCGCCTGCGGAAAAGCCGCGCGCAAGGCCTCGGCCAAAGGCCGCATGGACGCCGGCGTCGCGCCCACGCCATGCAGCAGGATGAACAACTGCCGCGTCTCGCCCTCCAGGGGCAAGAACTCAAGGGTGTCGGACGGCGCGGATGAGAGGGAAGCCATAAGCAAATCCTGGTAGAGCACCAGCAAGATTCAAAGCGTCATTCTAGGCCGACGCGAATCAAAGTGCGCAACCGCTCCCCTGCTACTGGAGCGACTATCCTTCCAGGATCATGTCAGCCGCCTTCTCCGCCACCATCATCACCGCGGCCTGGGTGTTGCCCGACACCATCCTGGGCATCACCGACGCATCGACCACGCGCAACCCCTCCACCCCACGCACGCGCAGGCTTGGGTCGGTCACTGCCGCGTCGTCCGCGCCCATGCGGCATGTACCGATGGGGTGATAGATGGTCTGCCCGTTGCGCCGCGCGAAGTCCAGCCAATCGTCGTAGCCGCGCACCTGCCCGCCGGGGCTGGTCTCGGCCTCGATATACGGCGCCAGCGCGGGCTGGCCGACGATACGGCGCGCCACCTCCATGCCATGCACCAGGGCGTCGCGGTCGACCTGGGCCGCCAGGAAGTTGGGCCGGATGGCCGGCGCATCGGCGGGATCCGGCGTCTTGGCATGAATGCTGCCGATCGACTCCGGCCGCAGCTGGGCCACGCCCAGGGTCATGCCCGGGTGCCGGTCCAGAATGCGTTCGGCCGCGTTGGCATAGCTGGCGTGGACGAAGAAATACTGCACGTCCGGCTGTTCCAGCTCCGGCCGCGACTTGATGAAGCCATGCACCAGCCCGGTTCCCAAGGTAAGGATGCCGCGCCGCGCCGCGTAATACAGGCCCACCTGCCGCGCCAGGCGCCAGCCGCGCGACATCTCGTTCAAGGTCACCGTGCCCTTGACCCGCCAGTTCATCCGCGTGGCGTAGTGATCGATGTAGTTCTCGCCCACTTGCGGCGCCGCGTGCACCAGCGGAATGCCCAGCGCCTGCAGGCGTTGCGGATCGCCCACGCCGGACACCTCCAGCATCTGCGGCGATTGCACCGCCCCCATGCAGAGCAGCACCTCGCGGCCCGCACGCACGGTGATGTCCTGGCCGCGTTGGCGATACACCACGCCGACACAGCGCTTGCCCTCGAACACGAGCCGCAGCACGCGCGCATCGGACTCGACGCGCAGGTTGGCCCGGCCGCGCGCCGGTTTCAGATAGCCGTCGGCCGCGCTCCAACGGCGCCCTTCCTTCTGCAGCACCTGGTAGTAGCCGAAGCCTTCCTGGCTGGCGCCGTTATAGTCCTCGTTGACGCGCTGCCCGTCTTCGCGCGCCGCGGCGATGAAGGCGTCGGCGATGGGAAAGCGCTCACGCACCTGCGTCAGGTACATGGGCCCCTCCTTGCCGCGCTCGGCGCCGCCTTGGGCATAGCGCTCAAGCCGGCGGAAATAAGGCTCCACGTCGGCAAACGTCCAGCCGGTGGCCCCCGCCGCGGCCCAGGCATCGTAGTCCTGCCGCTGGCCGCGCACGTAGATGCCGCCATTGATCAAGGTCGACCCGCCCAAACCCTTGCCGCGCGGCACGGAGATCACGCGGCCCTGGGTGTTGTCCTCCGGCTCGGTGGCGAAGCGCCAGTTGAAGCGCGGGTCCACCAGCAGCTTGCTGAAGCCGGCAGGAATGCCGACCCACATGCTGGCCGCGTCCTCGCCCGCTTCGATCAACAGCACCCGATGCCGGCCATCGGCAGTCAGGCGATTGGCCAGGATGCAGCCGGCCGTCCCGCCCCCCGCGATGATGAAGTCAAAATCCGCCATGGCGTGTTCCTCAAGCCAGGGCCGTCGCGGCAGTGTCGCCCACGCCCAGGAAGCGTGCCATCAATGCGATCTGAGCCGCCAGCATGGGCGCGCCGTAGTGGATGCGGCAACCGCGCTGCTGGGCCGCGCGCAGCAGCGCCGTGTCGCGCGGCTGCATGATGACTTCGCAGACCAGCTGATCGGATGTCAGCCTTGCCGTGTCCAGCGGCAAGGCATCGCCCTCGCGCAGACCCAGCGAGGTCGCGTTGACCACCAGGTCATGGCCGGACGGATCGGGCGTGCCCACCACCACCTCGGCGGCCGGATCCAGCTGCGCCAGCCGCTGCTTCAAATCATCGGCCTTGGCACGGGTGCGATTGGCGATGGTCAGGCGCGCCACGCCGGCCTGCACCAGCGCGAACGCGATGGCATTGGCCGCGCCGCCCGCGCCGGCCAGGTAGGCGGTACGCGAGCGCGGCTCGATGCCGTTGGCGCGCAGACCACCGACAAAGCCTTCGCCGTCCAGCATATGGCCCACCAGGCGGCCGTCGGCTTCAAACCGGACCACGTTGGCGGCGCCGATCAGGCGCGCGCTGTCGGAGACCTCGTCGCACAGCCCGACGATGGCGGTCTTGTGCGGCACCGTGACGATGACGCCGCCCAGGTTGCGCAAGCCGCGCAGACCTTGCAGCACCTGGGCCAGGGTATCCGCGGTGGCATGCAGCGGCACCAGCACGCCGTCGTGGCCCAAGGCCGCGAAGTGCTCGTTCATGCGCTGCGGGGTCTGCACGTGGTGGATGGGATCGGCCAGAATGCCGTACACCCGCGTTTCACCGGTAATGATCTTCATCCTTGCTTCCCCTTGGAGAGTTGTTCGCGGGCCACCTGGGCCACGCCCTCGGCGTCCAGGCGATAGTGCGCGTACAGGGTGGTGGGCGGCGCGATCAGGCTGTACTCGTCCTGAATGCCGTGGCGGTACAAACGCACGCCCAGGCCTTCGTCGGCCAGCACCTCGGCGACCGCCGAGCCCAGGCCGCCCAGCACATTGTGTTCCTCGACCGTGATCATCAAGCGGCAGTCGGCAGCCGCGCGCAGGACGGCCGCGCGGTCCAGCGGCTTGATGGTGGCCATGTCGATGACGCCCACCGAATGGCCTTCCGCGCGCAAGGCCTGAGCGGCATCCAGCGCGGCGCGCACGCCGATGCCGCAGGCGATCAAGGTCAGGTCCTTGCCCTCGGCATGCACGATGGCCTGGCCGAAGGTGAAAGGCTGGCCATCTTCATAGACCTGCGGTTCGCGGCCGCGGCCGATACGGAAATAAATGGGCTCGGGCCAATCGACGGATGCCTTGATGGCTGCCGCCAGTTGCGGACCATCAGCCGGCGACACCACCGTCAAGCCCGCGATGGCGCGCATGGTCGAGATGTCTTCGGTGGCGTGATGCGACGTGCCGTAGAAGCCCAGGCTGATGCCGGTGTGATGCCCGATCAAGCGCACGGGCAGCTTGGTGTAGGCCACGTCCATGCGGATCTGCTCGCAGCACAGCAGCCCCAGGAAGGAAGCGAAGGTCGCGACGAAGGGCATATGCCCCGTGGTCGCCAGGCCGGCCGCGGCCGACACCATGTTCTGCTCCGAGATGCCGAACTGGATATAACGATCGGGATATTCCTGGGCGTAGCGGTTCAGACCATTCGAATACTGCAGGTCCGCGGCGCCCGCGATGACGGGATGGCCGGCGCGCGTCAGCTCGATAAGCGCGTCCGACAAATAGGACAAGCCGGGATTGAGCGCGTTCAGCGCGCGATACTGCCAGGAGTCCGGCGATTCCAGGGTGGCGGCGGGGGTGGCCGCGGAGACTGCCGCGGGGTTTGCCACCGTTTGCGCATTCAATATTTGCTGTGCCATCTCGTCAGATCTCCCGCGCCATGATTTCTTCGCGCGCCCGCTGTGCATCGTCAGGCGCCAGATAGCCCAGATGCCATCCGGGCTCCGTCTCCATATAGGACACACCCTTGCCCTTGACCGTACGCGCGATCACGCAGGCCGGCTGCGTACGCGCCGTGTCCGCCTTCAGCTGGCGCAGCAAAGGGGTCAACGCCGCCAGGTCATGGCCATCGACCTCGTGTACCTGCCAGCCGAAGCTGCTCCATTTGTCCTTGAGCGACTCAACGCCGATCACGTCGTCCACCTTGCCGTCGAGCTGATAGCCATTCCGGTCGACGATGGCCACCAGGCGGCCCAGGCGATGATGGGCGGCGAACAGCGCGGCTTCCCACACCTGCCCTTCCTGCATCTCGCCATCGCCCAGCATCACGAAGACGTTGAAGTCACCGCCCGCCAGCCGGCCGCCCAGCGCCATGCCGGCGCCGTTGGACAAGGCGTGGCCGATCGACCCGGAGCTGAAGTCCACGCCGGGCACCTTGGTCATGTCCGGATGATCGCCCAGCGGACTGCCCAGCCGCGTATAGCCATCCAGCAAGGACTTGTCGAAGAAGCCGTGGTCCGCCAGCACTGGAAACAGGCCCACGGCCGCATGGCCCTTGCCCATCAGAAAGCGGTCGCGGCCGGCCCAGGCCGGTTCGCCGTCACGCAGGCGCATGACGTCGTAATAGAGCGCGGCAAAGATCTCGGCGCAGGAAAACACCGAGCTGTAATGGCCGATCTTGGCGATCTCTATCAGACGCAGCGTTTCCAGCCGGATGAAGCGGGCCTTTTCCCGCAAGCGCGCCAGCTGTTCCGGCGTCAGGGCGGAGGTCCCGTTTGAAAGGTGCGCATCGGCACGGGCGGCGGACTGCGCGGACATTGAAGGCGCTCCGGACATGGTCTGTCTCCTCGTTGGTTTTAGAATATATGATATATAATATAGCGACTCATCCGAAAAAAGTGCATCGCAGGCTAAAATTTCCCCTCTCCTTTTTTCGACGCGCAACATGGTCAACCTGAAACCGGTCAAGAAAGAAAACCTTTCGGTCCGGGTCTACAACGAAATCCGCGAAGCCCTGATCAACGGGCAATACGAGCCGGGCGAACGCCTGATCATCGGCGAACTCGCGCAAGCTCTGGGCGTGTCCATCACCCCGGTGCGCGAAGCCATCTTTCGCCTGATCAGTGAACAAGGCCTGGAAATGCAGGCGGCCACGGCCGTCTACGTGCCTTACGTCAACTCCGCCAAGCTCAGCGAAATCCAGCAGATCCGCGTCCACCTGGAAGGCATGGGCGCGGCCGAAGCCGCGCGCCAGATCACGCCCAAGCAGCTCGACAACCTGGTGGCCCTGCAAGCGCAGTTCATCAGTTGCACCGCTTCCGATCCCAAGCGCGCCAGCTTCCTGAATCGCAAGTTCCACTTCGCGATTCTTGAAGCGAGCCGCATGCCGGTGCTGCGCAATACGGTGGAATCGTTCTGGGTCATCACGGGCCCCATCCTGAAGATCTTTCATGTGAAAACCGCCGTGCTGGACTACTCGCAAGACCAGCACCGGCACGAGGCCGTCATCGCCGCCTTGAAGGCCCGCGACGCCGAAGCCGCGCGGCACGCCTTGCAGGACGACATCGCCTGGGGCGGCAAGATCATGATCGACTGGCTGATAGAAAAAGAGAAGGAACAGGACGCCGAGCAGGAGGCTCCGTCGAAGACACGCGGCTGAGCCATATAAAAAAGAGGAGACATCATGCTGAAAATATTCGGCGGCCCCAGCCGCTACATCCAGGGGCCGGATGCCGTCGCGCGCCTGGGCGAAACGATGGCCCTGTTCGGGCCGCAAGCCGCACTGGTCATCGACCGCTACGTCCTTGACGTCCACGGTGACCGTCTGCGCGCCTTGTGCGAAGCCAGCGGCGTCAGCACCCACGTCCTGCCGGTCGAAGGGGAAATGACCCCCGCTTCCATCCAGGATCTGTGCCGTCGCGCCGCGGCGACCCCCGCCCGCGCCGTGGTGGCGGTGGGTGGCGGCAAGGCGCTGGATTCGGGCAAGGCGGTGGCGCGTGCCCTGCACTGCCATCTGGTCACCGTGCCGACCGTGGCGTCCAACGACGCGCCCACCAGCAAGAACTACGTCCTGTATGACGAGCACCACAATCTGGTGGCGGTGGAACATATGCTGTTCAACCCGACCATGGTGCTGGTCGACACCACCTTGGTCGCCACCGCGCCCGCGCACTTTTTCCGTGCCGGCCTGGGCGACGCCATCTCGAAGAAATTCGAGGCCGCGCAATGCCACGCGGCCGGCGGTCCCAATATGTATAACGGCGCGTCCACGCTGACGGCGCAACTGATTGCCGACGGCTGCTACCGCACCTTGCTCGCTGATGGCGCCGATGCGCTGGCGACGGCCGGCAGCGGCAAGCCTACACCGGCCTTCGAACGCGCGGTCGAGGCCATGATCCTGATGAGTGGCCTGGGTTTCGAAAGCGGCGGCCTGTCCATCGCCCACGCGCTGACCCGCGGCTTGCCGCGCATCGCGGGCGTGGGTCATGCCTTGCATGGTCTACAGGTGGCGTTGGGACTGCTGGTTCAATTGGAACTGGAACGGCGCGACGACCAGGTGCTGGCCGGCCTCGAAGATTGGTACGCCGCCACCGGCTTGCCCACGACCTTGCGCGAGCTGGGCGCCGAAGGCATCGACGACGAACAGCTGAACACCGCCGCCGAACTGACCCTCAAGGCCCGCCACGCCGCCAACTTCGACCACGTGCTGACCGTGGCGGAGCTGGCCGGCGCATTGAAACGCCGCGCCGGCTGAACCTGGAACACGACGTCGCTTAGAACGCGACGTTGTTCCCGCCCTTCAATCCCAATTTCTGGCGCGCCTCGTCGGGCGTGGCCACGTCCAGGTTGAGCGCTTCGATGACGGTGCGTATGCGCTCCACCTGTACACGGTTGGACTGCGCCAACTCCCCTGGCCCGATCCACAGGGAATCTTCCAGACCCACCCGCACGTTGGAGCCCATCGCGGCGCCCATGGTCGCCAGCTGAATCTGCGCGCGGCCGGCGCCGAGGATGGACCATTCATAGCCGCCCACACCGAACAGGCGATCTGCCGTGCGGCGCATATGCATCAGGTCTTCCGGGTCCGGGCCGATACCGCCCAGGATGCCGAACACCGACTGGATGAAGGGGGGCGACTGGATCAACCCGCGGTCCATGAAATGCTTGAGGTTGTACAGGTGGCTGATGTCGTAGCACTCGAATTCGAAGCGCGTGCCGTTGGCATTGCCGATGGTCAGGATGTCCTCGATGTCCTGATAGGTGTTGCGGAAGATCAGCGACCGGCTGTTTTCCAGATGCTCACGTTCCCACTCATGCTCGAATTCCTTGAAGCGGTTGAGCATGGGGAACAGGCCGAAATTCATCGATCCCATATTCAGCGATGCCACTTCCGGCTTGAACGTCGACGCCGGCCGCATGCGCTCGGCCACCGTCATGTGGGGACTGCCGCCCGTGGTGATGTTGATGACGGCATCGGTCTCGGCCTTGATGCGCTTCAGAAAGGGCTCGAACAGCGCCGGATCCTGCGACGGCTTGCCCGTCTCGGGATCGCGCGCATGCAGATGCAGGATGGCGGCGCCGGCACGGGCCGCGCCGATGGCGGCCTCCGCAATCTGGTCGGCCGTCACGGGCAGGTGCGGCGACATGCTGGGCGTGTGGATGGCGCCGGTGACAGCGCAAGTGATGACGACTTTTCTTTTGGTGGCCATATGTCTCTCCGTGGTGGATCTTGGGGGCAGCGCGGCCGGTTGACCGCGCGCCTTGCTTACGTGCCGGACTCGTCGGGTTCCGCCTGCTGCTTGTGCCGCAGCAACTGCATCAAACGCTCGTCGCGCCAGAAACGGCGCGCATGCAGGCCGTCCGTCGGCAGCAGTGCGCGGCGTTGGGCCTCCAGGTCCTGTACCGCCGGCCCTTGCCAGGCGGGCTCGCTGGTCTGGGTGGCGCCGATGGACCGGTACATGCCGTTGTAGCGGGCGCAGTAATCCGCGATTCCGCCGGGCGCGTTCAAATCTATGGTTTCGAAAGGCCCCATGAAGGACCAGCGCAGGCCCAGGCCATCCTTTACCGTCGTGTCGATATCTTCGGCGCTGGCATAGCCTGCTTCGGCCAGGCGCAAGGCCTCCTGCAGCAGCGCGCCTTGCAGGCGATTGAGGATGAAGCCTTCGATCTCGCGCCGCAACACCACGGGCTTCTGCCCCACTTCCCGCATGATGGCGCCGCAACGCTCGATGACTTCCGGGGAGGTCCAGGGCGCGCCGCTCAGTTCCACCACCGGGATCAGATACGGCGGATTGACCGGATGGGCGACCAGGCAGCGTGCCTGCCCGGGCACATCCTTTGAGAACAGGCTGGCGCGGATGCTGGACGTGGAGCTGGCCAGGATGGCGTGCGCCGGCGTCAGCGCGTCCAGGCGCGCGAACAGCGCCTGTTTGATGGTCAGGTCCTCGGGTGAGTTCTCCTGCACGTAGTCGACACCCGCCAGGGCGTCTTCCAGCGTTGCGGACACGGCCACCCGCGCCAGGATGGTATCCGGCTCCCCCGCAAGACCATGGTCGTGCAAGGTCCGCAGCTGCTGCGCGACCAGGGTGCGCGCTTCCGCGGCCTTGGCGGAATCGCTGTCGTACATGCGCACCGACCAGCCGGCGCGCGCGAACACAATGGCCCAGCCCTGTCCGATCAGGCCGGTGCCGATGATGGCGGCAATACCCATGACGGCAACCTCTGCTTCAGTAGAGTTTTTGGGTAAGGCCGTCAATGACGATGGCCTGCCCCGTCACGCTGCGGGCCGCGTCACTGGCGTTGAACAACACCATATTGGCGATGTCTCGGGCCGTGACCATGCGTCCCAGCACCGCCTGGTTCTCGTATTGACTGGCGATGTCCGCCACCGGTTGACCCAGCGTCTTTGCCTTCGCGTCGATCACCGCGCGGATGCGGGGGCCTTCCACCGCTCCAGGCAGGATGGCGTTGACCCGGACGCCGAAAGGCCCCAGCTCGATCGCCAGCGATTTGGTGAAGCCCACCACCGCCCACTTCGACGCCGAGTAGGCCGACCGTCCGGCGAAGCCCAGATGGCCCGCGGCCGAAGACAGATTGATCATCACTCCGGCGGACGACGTCTTCAGCAGCGGCACCGCCAGGCGCGCGCACAGGAACTGGCCCGTGATGTTCACCGCCAGGGTGCGGTCCCAATCCGTCTTGGACAGATCTTGCACAAAACCCGTGGGCCCGGCCACGCCGGCGTTGTTGATCAGGATGTCCAGGCCGCCCAAGGTCGTGCCGACCTGCTCGAACAACTGGGCGACGCTGGCCTCATCCGACACATCGGCGACCTTGGTGGCCACGCCCGGCAGATCACGCCGCAAATCCTCCAACCGTGCCGCGTTGATGTCGCAGACCAATAAAGAAGCGCCGGCGGCGTGGAACAGGCGCGTCATCTCCAATCCCAAACCATCGGCGCCGGCCGTGATCAACACTTTGCGGCCATGCAAACTGCAATCCTCGAACATATGCTTAGTCTCCTGGGTCGCACTCTTGGGGAAATCCCCCATGCACGCGCACGGGTCGCCCTCTAGAATAAATCACCTGCTGGTGTGCGTTTTCAGAAAATATATCATATATTATGTACCATCCGACGCCACAATGATGGCCTTCCACAGGCCAGCGCCAGGCAGGAAAACCAGACGGACACCCGAAGAATTCCCACAGTGGAAACGCAGGGGCCGCGCAAGCGGCAAGGCTTCGCGATCAGACTACCAACAAGGAGTGAGACATGTTCAAGATCAGGAAAATCGCCCTGGCACTAGGCGTTTGCGGCATACTCGCCAGCGCGGCGGCACAAGCCGACATGAAGGTTGGCGCCCTCTTCCCCTTCAGCGGCGCCCTGGCCCTGCTGGGTCAGGAGAGCTTCCGCGGGCTGGAACTGGCCGTCAATGAAATCAATGCCGCCGGCGGCATCAACGGCGAGAAGATCGAGCTCGTCAAGGCCGACGCCGTCGATCCCAACCAGGCCGTGTCGGAAACCAAGCGCTTGATCTCCGCCAACGTGGTCGGCGTGTTCGGCAGCTATGCCTCCGGGATTTCCTATGCCGCGTCGCCGGTAACCGAGCTGGCCGGCGTGCCCTACTTCGAACTGGGCGCCACCGCGCACAAGATCACGACGCGCGGCTACAAGTACCTGTTCCGCAGCAACCCCAACACCGCGCTGTATGGCGTGTCGGTGGTCAATGCCTTGCACGACATCGTCGCGCCGGGCATGGGCTTGAGCCCCAAGGACATCAAGATCGGCATCATCCACGAGGACGGCCCCTACGGCACCGACGTGGCCGCCACCGAGAAGCAGCGCGCCGCGGAACTGGGCTACACCGTCGCCGAGGTGCTGCCCTACTCGGCCAAGACCGTGGACCTGTCGTCGCTGATCCTGCGCCTGAAAGGCGCCGGCGTGAACGTGGTGCTGCAAACGGCCTACCAGAACGACGCCATCCTGTATTTCAACCAGGCCAAGTCCGCCGCCTTCAAGCCCAAGGTCGTGATCGGCGCCGGCGGCGGCTATTCGCTGGCCGACACCGCCAAGGCCGTGGGCGCGGGGATGAACGGCGTGTTCGACCTCGACTTCCCGCAGTCCTCCATCAACCCGGCCGGCGCGCCCGGCCTGGACAAGTTCCTGCAGGCCTACAAGTCCACCTACAAGAGCGACCCGCAATCGGGCCACAGCCTGACCAACTATGTGGGCGCCAAGGTCTTCTTCGAAGCCATCGCCAATGCCAAATCGACCGACAAGGACAAGATCCGCGCGGCCGTGCTTGCCTACAAGAAGCCCGCCGGCCAATCGGCCAACGGCTGGGGCTTCGAGTTCGGCGAAGACGGCCAGAACAAAGCCTCCACGTTCTATGTGATGCAGTGGCAGGACGGCAAGCTGGTCACCATCTCGCCTGACAACCTCGCCCTCGGCAAGCCCATCTTCAATAAATAAACGCGGGCCGGGACCACGGCGCGCCATGCAGCGCGCCGGGCAACCCCGAGACAAGTTGTCGGAAGAACGTTGCGGACGCCTGCGGGAGGCGTCCGCGGCGTTCTCCATACGCGAGGCTGCTTCATGGATATTCTGATTCAACTCATCATCAACGGCCTGTTGCTGGGGGGCGCCTACGCCATCATCAGCCTGGGCCTGACCTTGATTTTCGGCGTGGTGCGCGTGGTGAACTTCGCGCACGGGGAATTCCTGATGGTGGGCATGTACCTGGTGTACCTGGCCGCCAATCATTTCGGTATCCATCCCTACATCGGGCTGGTGCCTGTGGCGGTCATCCTGTTCGCGCTGGGCGCGGCGACCCAGAAGCTGGTGATACAGCCGCTGCTCAATGCCGATGAACACATCCAGATCTTCGCCACGGTGGGCATCTCCACCATCCTGCTGAACCTGGCTTTGGTGGTGTTCGGCGCCAACGTGCTGCGCGCGCCGGTGGAACTGGGCACCGACTCGATCTCGATCGGCAACTATGCCATGGTCACCGGGCAATTGATCACCTTCGTGGCGGCCCTGGTACTGGCCGTGCTGCTGCATCTGTTCATGCATCGCACTTACCTGGGCCGCGCGCTGCGTGCCGTCGCCCAGCATCGCTACGCGGCCATGCTGATGGGGGTCAACGTCAAGGCGGTCTACGTGCTGGCCTTCGGCCTGGGCACGGCTTTCGTCGGCATCGCCGCGGGCCTGCTGGCGCCGCAGTATCCGGTGTTCCCCACCGTCGGCACCTACTTCGTGCTGACCGCCTTCGTCATCGTCGTGCTGGGCGGCATGGGCAGCCTGTATGGCGCCGTCGCCGGCTCGATGATCATCGGCGTGGTCGACACGCTGGCTGGCTACTACATCGCGCCCGACCTCAAGGAGGTGGTGTATTTCGGCATTTTCCTGCTGATCCTCGTCTTGCGTCCGACCGGCCTGTTCGGCGTCGGTACGGAATAAAAGGAGCGAGACATGATTCCGGATTTTCGTAGTCCCAAGGCTTATGTCAGCCTGATTCTGCTGATCGCCATGTTCGTCGTGCCCGTGGTGCTGGGTTCGCCGTTCTGGACCAATATGTTCGTGCTGCTGTTCGTGTTCTCCGCCATGTCCGTGGCGTGGAACATCGTCGGCGGCTACGCCGGCCAGCTTTCGCTGGGCCATGCGGTGTTCTACGGCATAGGCGGCTATACCGCGACCCTGCTGACACAGAACTTCGGCATCACGCCGTGGATCGGCATGCTGGTGGGCGCGGCGATCTCCGCCCTGGTGGCGGTGGTGATCAGCTATCCCACCTTGCGCCTGAAGGGCCCCTTCTTCGCGCTGTCGACCATCGCCATCCTGGAAGTGGTGCGGCTGCTGGTCATCCACGAGGAAAGCTGGACGGGCGGCTCCAGCGGCATCAGCCTGCCGCTGAACATCGGCTGGACCTGGATGGTGTTCCGCGAAAAGGTGAACTACCTGATCATCGCCTACGGCCTGTTCCTGGTGGTGGTGTGGGCGTCCTGGATGATTCGCAAATCGCGCATGGGCCATTACCTGATCGCCATACGCGAACGGGAAGACGCGGCGCGCGCGGTGGGCATCAACACCGTCAACATGAAGATATTGGCGGCGGTGCTGTCGGCCGCGTTGACCAGCATCATCGGCACTTTCCACATTACGTATCTCACCTTCGTGGATCCGGGATCGGCGTTCTCGCTGGATCTGTCGGTGCAGATCGCCATGTTCGCCTTGATCGGCGGGCTGGGCACGGTCGCCGGGCCCATCGCCGGCACGTTCCTGGTGCTGCCCATCGCCGAACTGGCACGGGGTTGGCTGAGCGGCGTCGGCAACGGCATGCACGGACTGATCTACGGCCTGATCCTGGTCGGCGTGGTGCTGACCATACCGCGCGGCCTGGCCGGCGCCTTCGGCCCGGCGGTGGAGCGCCTGCTGGACCGCCTGCCCTATCTGGGCGCCCGGCGCGCGGCTGCCCCGCGCGGCGCGGTCGAGACACCCGCCGATGGCGGCGCGCAGGCCACGCCGGTGCTCAAGGCGGAGAACCTGTTCAAGAACTTCGGCGGCCTGCGCGCCACCAACGATGTCTCGCTGGAGCTGGGCCGTCACGAAATCCTTGGCGTCATCGGTCCCAACGGCGCCGGCAAGACCACCGTGTTCAACCTGCTGTCGGGTTTTCTGTCGCCCGACCAGGGCACGGTGTCCATGCGCGACGCCGGCGGCGCCTGGGTCCATTGCAGCACGCCCAGCCAGTTCGCCCGCAAAGGATTGGGACGGACTTTCCAGATCGCCAAGCCCTTCACCGGCCTGTCCGTCCTGGAAAACATCATGCTGGGCGCGTTCATCAACACCGCCGACCGCGCCGAGGCCGAACACATCGCCCGGGAAGTGGCCGAACGCACGCATCTGACCAAATTCTTGAACACCGAAGCGCGCAACCTGACCGTCGGCGGTATGAAACGGCTGGAGATCGCCCGGGCGCTGGCGACGCGGCCGCGCATCCTGCTGCTGGACGAAGTGATGGCGGGTCTCAATCCCACCGATATCGAGGAAGCCATCCGCATGATCCGCGGCATTCGCGACAGCGGCGTGTCCGTGCTGCTGATCGAACACATGATGCAGGCGACCATGGCCCTGTCCGACCGCATCATCGTCATCAACGAGGGCGGCGTGCTGGTCAGCGGCACCCCGCGCGAGGTGGTCGAACATCCGGCCGTGATCGAGGCCTACCTGGGCAAGGACTATCAAGATGCTTAAAGTCTCCAACCTGCGTTCCGGCTACGGCAAGACCCAGGTCCTCAACGGCCTGGATTTCGAGGTCCATCCCGGCGAGATCGTTACCCTGATCGGCGCCAACGGGGCCGGCAAGACCACCACCCTGAAGACCCTGTGCGGGGCCATGTCCAGCATGGACGGCCGCGTCGAATTCCTGGGACAGGACCTGACCAACCGCAACCCCTACGACATCGTCGATGCCGGCATCACCATGATCCCGGAGGGCCGCCAGCTGTTTCCTCACTTCACGGTGCGCGACAACCTGCTGATGGGCTCGTTCAAGCGCGCCGCGCGGGCCGGCGCGCAGCGCAAGATGGCGGAAGTGCTGGATATCTTCCCGCGGGTGCGTGAACGGCTGAATCAGTTCGCGGGATCGCTGTCGGGCGGCGAGCAACAAATGGTGGCCATCGCGCGCGGCATGATGGCCGATCCCAAATTATTGATGTTCGATGAGCCTTCCCTGGGACTTTCGCCGCTGCTGGTGCAGCAAATGTTCGACGTCATCCGCCAGGTCACCGCCGCCGGCGTCACCGTGCTGCTGGTAGAGCAGAACGTGTTTCGGACGCTGCGATTGGCGGATCGCGGCTATGTGCTGGAGAATGGAGCCATCGTGCGCAGCGGCACCGGCGCGGAGCTGCTCAACGATCCGCACGTCAAGAAGGCTTATCTCGGACACTGAAATCGGAATCCAATATGTCTAAATTCAAGTACATCGATCATGGCGAGGGCGGCGCGCCCGACTGCATGGTGCTCGCCGAGCGCGAATGGGAACAGCCCAACGGGCGCCAGGTGCTGATAGAAGTGGCTTACGCGGGGGTCAATCGGCCCGACTGCCTGCAGCGCGCGGGCGCCTACCCGCCGCCGCCGGGGGCGTCCCCCCATCTGGGACTGGAAGTGTCGGGGCGCATCGTCGCCATCGGACCGGACGTCAAACGCCACAAGGTGGGCGACAGCGTCTGCGCCCTGACGCCTGGCGGCGGCTATGCCGAATACGCCCTGGCGGATGAACGACATTGCCTGCCAGTGCCCAAGGGCATGGATCTGCTGGCCGCGGCTTGCGTGCCGGAGAACTACTTCACGGTCTGGACCAATGTGTTCGATCGGGCCCGGCTGACCAAGGGCGAGAAATTCCTGGTGCATGGCGGCTCCAGCGGCATCGGCCTGACGGCCATCCAGCTGGCGCATGCTTTTGGCGCGGAGGTCTGGACCACCGTGGGCAACGAAGAAAAGGCCGAGGCCTGCCGCAAAGCGGGCGCCGACCACGTGATTATCTACAAGGATCAGGACTTCGAAAGCGTCGTGAAGGCCGATACCGGCAAGCAAGGCGTCGATGTGATCCTGGACATGGTGGGTGGCGAATACATCAACCGCAATATCCGGTCCCTGGCGGTGAACGGCCGCCTGGTGCAGATCGCCTTCCTGGAAGGCAGCAAGGCGCAGATCGATGCCACGCCCATCATGGTCAAGCGCCTGAACTTCACGGGCTCGACCCTGCGGCCGCGCAGCGATGAAGACAAAGGCCTGATCGCGCAGAGCCTGACCGAGAAAGTGGTGCCCTTGCTGGAACAAGGCAAATGCCTGCCTGTGATCCACAAGGTGTTCTCCTTGGCGGAAGCCCCGCAGGCGCATACGCTGATGGAGAGCAGCAAGCACATCGGCAAGATCGCCTTCAAGGTGCAGGAATGAGCGGGGCCGGCGGCGGCATCTCCACGGGTTCCGGCATGCCGGGGGCCCGTTTCGCCGGGCAGACCGCCTATGTCACCGGCGCCATCGGTGGCATAGGGTCGGCCATCGTGCGGGCGCTGGCGGCGGAAGGCGCCGCCGTCGGCCTGATCGACCGCGACCCCGCAGGGGGCGCGCGGCTGCAAGAAGAATTGCTGGCCGCCGGCCACCGCGTCCTGTATGCCAATGCGGACGTGCAGGATTTCTCCGCCTGCCAGGCGGCCTGCGATCAGCTGGGCGCCGCGCTGGGCGGGGCCGACATCCTGGTCAACAATGTAGGAATCTCACCCAAGACCGATGGCCGAGCGCTGAAGGTCTGGGAAATGCCGCCCAAGGAATGGGAGACCGTGATGGCGGTCAACTTGAACAGCGTGTATTACATGGCGCATCTGACCACGCCACATATGGTGCAGCGGCGACAGGGCCGCATCATCAATATGTCGTCCGTGGCGGGCAAGGCTTATTGCGACATCGTCGCCGGGCACTATGCGGCCACCAAGGCCGGGCTGATCGGCCTGACCCGCCACTGGGCGGGGGAATTGGGCGAATACAACATCACCGTCAACGGCCTGGCGCCCGGGCGTATCGCCACACCGTTGCTCAAGAGCGTGCCGCGCGAGATCAATGACGCGGTGGCGGAGATCACCGCCCTGCGGCGCCTGGGCACGCCCGAGGAAGTGGCGGACGCCTGCCTGTTCCTGGCCTCGGACCAGGCGCGCTTCATCACCGGACAGGTGGTGGACGTCGCGGGCGGCTGGTTGATGACCTGATAGCGGTGACCGCTCAGCGGCGGTCTTGTTGATACAGGGCCAGCCGCGCGGCGGCATTGTTCAAATGCGCGGCGGCCGCTTCACTGGCGGCATCGGGATCGCCCGCCTGGATGGCGCGCAGGATGGCTTCGTGCTCCTGCTGCACCTGCCAGACCCACTCCGCCGAACGGGTCCGCGTGTTCCTGCGGGCCAGGCGTATCATGCGCCGCACGCGGGAGTCCAGGAAATCCAGGAAGGCGATGAAGTAGCGATTGCCGCTGGCGGCGACGATGGCGCGATGGAATTCGCCGTCTTCGTCGGCGCCGTCATTGGCTTCGTGGGCTTCGTTGGCTTGGTTGGCGCGTTTCGGCGTGAGAGTGGCGACGCCGGCGTTTGGAGACAGCTCCGTGGGGGATTCCCCGGACACGTTCGCGCCTTGATTCGTGACGTCGTACAGCCGGGCATAAGCCTGTTGTATAGCCTGCAGGCCTTGCGGGTCGCGGCGCTCGGCGGCCAGACGGGTGGCGGGCACTTCCACCGACAACAGGAATTCGAACAGCTCGCGCAGGTCTTCGCTGCTTTCCACGCTGGGTTCCAGGCGGAACACATTGCTGCCGGCCGGATTGACGTACTGGCCGCGGCCTTGGTGCGCGATGACAAGTCCGTCCGCCTTGAGCAGGGACATGGCCTCGCGAATCACGGGGCGGCTGACGCCATAGGCCTGGGCGAGTTCCGCTTCCGAAGGCAGCTTGTTGTCGTCGGCGACGATGTCGCGCCGCCCTATGGCGCCCCGCAGGCGCTCGGCGACTTCGGCAGGCAAGGTGGCCGCGCGCGCGATCGGCGGTTCGCCGCGCAAGGCGGCAAAGGTGGAAGGTTTCTTCACGGCGTCTGTCATGACACGTACAAGCCGCCGTTCACGTGCAACACCTGCGCCGTGATGAAGCTGGCATCGTCACTGCACAGGAAGGCGATGGCCGCCGCGACTTCGCTGGCCTGGCCCAGGCGTTTGAGCATGGACTGCGCCACCGATTCGTCCGCCCGCGTCTTCAGCAGTTCCGCCACCATGGGGGTCTCGATGATCCCTGGAGATACCGCATTGACCCGCGTGTTGGGCCCCAGCTCCCGGGCGATGCTGCGCGTGAAGCTCAACAAGGCGCCCTTGGACGCACTGTAATGGGCGTTGTGCAAAGCCCCTCGATGGGCGGCCATCGAACTCAGGTTGACGATGGCGCTGCCGGGACGCAGCAAAGGCAGCAGCCGCTGCGTAAGGTAGAACACCCCATCCAGGTTGATGGCCAGCGTCTGGCGCCACTGCTCGTCGGTCATGTCGGCTAGCGGAGCCACGGGATAGATGCCGGCCGCCGGCACCAGAAAATCGACACCGCCCCAGGCGGCTTCGATGCGCGCCGCGGCGGTCTCGGCGGCGGCGGCCGACGACACGTCCATCGCGTCTGTCAGCACGCGCGCGGATCCCAATCCCTGGGACAGGACACGCTCATTTTTATCGGCGGACGCGTGTTGCGGGTCCGCGCCCAGTTCGCGCGCCAGCGCGGCGAGCGCGTCCGCGTCACGGTCGATCAGATACAGGCGCGCGCCGCTGTCGTAGAACAAGGCGGCCACGGCCCGGCCGATGCCGCCCGTCGCGCCTGTCAGCACCAGGACGCGGTCCGTGAAGTCGTGCTTTGCCATAATCAAGTCTTCCGTCTTAGGCGATCCATTCGCGCCATGGCCGCGGCGATGGGATCATGATCCCGGCCGCGCCACGGCAACTCACGCCAGCATCGTAGCCGGGTGTTCCATATATTGCTGGAAGCGCGCCAGCCACCTGGCCGCCAGCGCCCCATCGATCGCGCGGTGATCGACCGACAAGGTGTATTCCATCACCACCCCGGTGCCCAAGGCGCCGTCCGCGTTCACCACCGGCACCCGATTGCTCGCGCCTACCGCCAGGATGGCCGATTGGGGGGGATTGATGATAGCGGCGAATTCCGTCACGCCATACATTCCCAGATTGCTGATGGAGAACGTGCCGCCTTGGTACTCGTGGGGCAGCAAACGGGATTCACGGGCGCGCGCGGCCAGAGCCGCCATCGTGGCGCTCACCTGCGACAGCGGCAGCGCTTCGACACCATGCAGGACGGGGGTGATCAAGCCCTTGGGGGTCGCCACCGCGACGGCGATGTCGACCTGGCGATAGCGCTGCATGGCGCTGTCCGTCCAGATCACATTGGTATCCGGCAGGTCCCGCAAGGTGCAGGCCACCGCCTTGATGATGAAGTCGTTGACGGAGAACTTGCGTGGGGCCGGCTCGGCATCTTGGCGATGCGTATGATCGGCGTGATCCGTGTGCTTATGCGTGCGGCCATGGCCGCCGTAGCCGGCTGCGTTTGCGTGGGCGTGGTTGAGCTGCTCGCGCAAGGCGTACAGGGCTTCCATGCGGCACTTGCCCCGCAGATAGAAATGCGGCACGTGCTGCTTGCTTTCCGTCAGGCGCCGGGCGATGGTGGCGCGCATGGGCGTGTGCGGGATGGTCTCGAAAGCCGCATCGACGGCGGCGTCACGGGCGACCTTGGCGCGCTCTATATCGCGTTTGACCACCCTGCCCTGGGGCCCGCTGCCGCGTAGATCTTCCAGCGGAATGCCGGCTTGGCGGGCGAGCTTGCGGGCCAGCGGGCTGGCGAAGGACCGTTCGGGTGGGGCCGGGGACGGTGCCTGCGCTTGCGGCTGCGCGGGCGTCGATGCTTGCGAAAGCTTGGGCTGCGTCGCCGGGGCCTCGGCGATCACTTGAGCGCTGCGTGCCGCCGAAGCGGGGGTTGGCGCGGGCGTGGCCGTCGCCGGCGGCGTGGCCGCGACCGCGACCGCAGGCGCGGGCTTACCAGCTTGCGCCAGCACGGCATCCACCGCATCCGCGGACTCGCCCTGCTCCAGCACCACCCCGACAGCGGCGCCGACGGCGACCTGGTCGCCGGCCTGGACCAGGCGCCGCACCAGCGTTCCCGCCGCGCCCGCGTTCAAGTCCACCACCGCCTTATCGGTCTCGATGCTTGCCACCACATCATCCGCGGCCACCAAGGCGCCTTCTTCCACCAGCCATTCCACCAGCTGCGCGGCGGCGGCGTTGGCCGAAATCTCGGGCATGCGTATCAAGGCAGGCATCAGGCAGCTCCCTGGTTGGTCATGACTTCACGCAACGCCGCTTCGACCTCGTCCGTGCGCGCGGCCGCCGCCCGCTCCAGCACCTTGGAAATACTCGGCGCCGCCATCCCTCCTGTGACCCTTTGCACCGGCTGATCCAGCCAGTCGAAAAAGCGCCGCTGGATTTCATCGGCAAGCCAGCCGCCATACGACGTGCCGCGCGCGCCCTGCTCCACGATCAACACGTTATTGGTCTTGCGGATGCTGGTGCCCAGGGTGTCCCAATCCAGGCTGGCCCGATCCAGCCAGCGCAGATCGACCAGATCACCCTGCACAGCGCAGCGATCCATCGCTTCGGCCGCGTGTCCCACCATCGACAAATAGGAAATCACCGTGACGTCCGGTCCGCTACGCCGCAGCGCGGCCTTTCCAACCGGCAGGTAGTAGTCATAATCATCGACCGGCCCCAGGCCCTTGCTGTTGTACAGATCGACGTGCTCGATCACCAGGACGGGATCGCGGCACTGCAAAGCCGAGTTCATCAATCCCACATAGTCATACGGATTGGACGGCGCCACGATGCGCCATCCCGGGCAGGTCGCGAAGATGCCCGCTGGATCCATCGAATGCTGGGATCCGTATCCCGTACCCATGGCCACTTTCGTGCGCAATACCAGCGGCACGTCGTCGCGTCCGCCGAACATATGGCGGACCTTGCCGATCTGGTTGAAGACCTGGTCCGCCGCCACCCACATGAAGTCCGGATACATGAACTCGACGACCGGACGATAGCGGCCGTCCAGCGCCATGCCGCCTGCCAGCCCGACGAACGCGTTCTCGCTGATGGGCGTGCCCAGGCACCGGTCGGGATAGGTCTTGCCGAGCCCACGCGTGGCGCCGTTGGTGCCCCCCTTCAGGCGGTGTACATCTTCGCCCATCACCACCACGCCGGGATCGCGCGCCATGCGCCGGTCCATGACATCGGCCACGACGTCGATGAACGGACGTTCCGCCAGCGGCACTTCGCCGCTGTCCTGGTCCGCATAGCGCAGCCCCTGCATTTCCGTCAGGTCGCCCAGCATGCCCACGTCGCGGAAGTCCGTCGACGGCCACAGCGTGGGACGAATGCGGCGCTTGCCCTCCCCCGCCTGGGGATCCGCTTCGGTCAGCTCAGCGACAGCGTGACGCATCGCCTGTTGCACGCGCTCGCGCAGGGCCTGCACGCCGGCCTCGTCGATCAGCCCGCGGGCCTGCATGCGCGTGGCCATCAGGGCCAGGGGGTCCCTGGCGCGCCAGGCCTGCTCCTCGTCCTTGCTGCGATAGCCGAACGCGCTGCCCGCGTAAGGGCCGTTCTGATGGAAAAAGCGGTAGACGTCGGCCTCGATCACGGTCGGCCCGTTGCCTGCCCGCATATGCGCCAACGCGGCCTGCATCGTCAGATGGACCGCCAGCGGATCCATGCCGTCCACCTGCCAGCTGGGGATATTGAAACCCAGGCCCCGGGCGGACAGGCGCGGCTCGGCGGTGCTTTCATCGACGTGGGTCGACACCGCGTAGCGGTTGTTCTCGATGAAGAAGCAGAGCGGCAGCTTCCAGGCGGCCGCCAGGTTCATGGTTTCCAGCACCGAACCGATGTTGATGGCGCCGTCGCCGAAGTAGCTGATCATCACCGCATCGGTGCCGGCATGGCGATGGGCCCAGGCCTGGCCGGCCGCCATCGGCACGCCACCGCCGACGATGGCATTGGTGCCCAGCGCACCCGCTTCCGTCCAGCGCAGGTGCATGGACCCGCCGCGGCCATTGCAGAAGCCTTGAGCCAGACCGAGGATTTCCGCCAGGGTACGTTGCAGCAGACCCTGGACCGCCGGCGCCAGTTCCGCACGCGGGTCGATGCCGTTGGGGCACAGATAAGCCAGCGACTTCGACAGAAACTGATGATGGCCCCGGTGCGACCCGTTCACCCCGTCCTGCGCGCGCAGCGTCACGATGGACCCCGCCGCGCCGCCCTCCTGTCCTATGCTCGAATGCGCGGGCCCGTGCACCAGGCCTTGTCCGGCCAGGTCGAGTACCGCTTCTTCGAAGCCACGGATCAAATGGCAGTGCGCCAGCAGGGTTCCCAGCAGCGTGGGATCGGCGGTTTCCCAATCCTGGTCGGTGGTGGTCAACGCCGTCCAGGGGGACTGCGGCGTGAGATGCGTAAGTTGAGGCATGGGATTCCTACATGTATCCGTTGGCGGTCCAGCCGCCGTCAGCCAGCATGGCGTGCCCGGTCACGAAGGCCGCGGCATCCGAGGCCAGAAAGCAGGCAACACCGGCGACATCCTGCGGCGTGCCAAGGCGTCCCATCGGCGTGCGCGCGCTGATACGCGCGGCGTCCAGGGCGCCCCGTTCGATCAAGCTGTCCACCAGCGCGGTGCGGATATAGCCCGGGCAGATCGCGTTGACGCGTATCCCCAATTCAGCCCATTCCACCGCCAGCGATTTGCTCAAGGCCACGACGCCAGCCTTTGCGGCGCAATAGGCGGCGCGTTCGGGCGCGGCCACCACGCCATACATGGACGCCGTGTTCAGGATCACACCGCCGCCGGACGCCTGCATCGCTCGTCCTGCTTGCTGGCAGCAATAGAACACGCCGGACAGGTCGATATCGATGGCCCTGCGCCAGTCCGCTGGCGTGAGTTCCAGCGACGGCCGGTTCATGGAAATGCCGGCGTTGTTGAGCAACACATCGACCCGGCCGAAGTGCGCCAGCACGGCCTCGAAGGCCTGGGCCACCTGGCCGTCGTCGGCTACCGAAGCCGTGACGCAGATCGTCTCGACCGCCGGATAGACCCGCTGCAATTGCGCCTGCGCCGTGGCCAGCCCGTCCGCGTCGATATCGATCAAGGCCAGCCGCGCCCCTTCGGCCGCGAAGGCATCGAGCATGGCGCGTCCCAACCCTTGCGCCGCGCCCGTACACATCACCACCCGACCAGCGTGCCTGCCGGCCGCCTCCCTGGAAATTGCCATGGCGTTGTCTCTTATGTAGGAATTATTGGCGATGTCCACGGCGCCCTGCACAGCGCACTTGCGCGCAAACCAGACATCTTGAGCGCAAGCTTATCTGCCTATCAACTTATCTGACAATAACGGGTTTACCCTGCAATAACGCATCTCTTCTTGAAATATGGTGCGGGAAGCTTGACGAGTCAGTTTGGCAGTGTGTGGATCAGCCGGATCTGATCCGCGGCTTGGCTAAGCACTTGAAAAGCCGTCTTGGGCGTGGCCGGCATAGGAGCTGGCCGATTGGTGTTGCGGTGGGCGATCCAATCCCGATATTTCTTGATCTGCTTCACCTGACCGATCTGATCAGCGTCCAAGCCGGGCTTGAACAAATCCAGAATTTCTTCGAAGCGCCAATACTCAACTTCGCCTTTGAATTTCTCTGCCAATTTGCGGGAATATTCGACGGGATGCCCCACCGCGAGCCGCTCGTTCGCGGTCTGTAGATGCTCAATGACATATCGCTCGAACGTGGCAAACAGAGCCAGGACAGCAAGATCCGATGCCTGTTTGGAGGCTTGCGCTAATGCAGCTTCCGCTTGTTCCGGTGTCGCGCCTACAAACTGCGTCCGGCGCATAGAAGGCTGATACCGTTCCCGAACCGTCTGCCTCGTGACCCTGAAGCTGTCCTGTGCTACCAGGAACGCTTGGTAGACATGCTCTAAAGAATGGTCAGAATTCATAATCGGATACGTCAGTAAACAGGTCGATAAACAAGCTTTCGTCGACGCGCTTGGCTTTGCGTACGTTTGACTCTATCCAGTACCACCCGTCGCCATCCAAGCCGCGTAGCATGCGCCTGGAAGCGTGTATCGTCTGGCCATCGACAATCGTCGCCGACTTGAATTCGGGCCCCAGACCGACGTAGAACAAGAAGGAATGGCTGGCTAGCTGCCCGACAAGATCGACGCGGCCATCCGCGGCGATCACTCTCGATCCAACCGGGACGAGTTGGGCCAAGGACAGACCGTCTTTAGAGATGTCCAACCCGGGCGCCTGGAACGCTTCCACACCCTCTTCACGCAACGTCGCGGTAAACGCGTCCGTTTGCAGGCCCTGGGATCGACACCAGCTCTCGGCGTCCCGAAGCAACGCTTCGACCCGATGGACGTATTGTTGGCTAGACGCAGATCGCGCGTCATCTAATTTCGACATTCATTCATCCCAAATGGCCCCATGAATCGTGCTGCCTCAGTAGCCAATTCACCCGCAAGAGTTCCGGCGTAATTTTATTGCCAGAACTGACGCGTGATGCTGCCTCACGATTTTCGGGCACTGCCCGATTATGATGCGGGAACTGAACGCCAGTCATCGACTCAACATCACAAAGTACCGAGGCAATCATGTCGATCGCGAAAACCAGACCAGCGCCCTATTACGCGGTGATTTTCACCTCCATTCGTACGCCGGGAGACGACGGCTACAACGATATGGCGGATGCGATGGTCGAGCTGGCGGCCAGGCAGCCCGGGTTTCTCGGGGTCGAATCCGCGCGGGAAGAGCTGGGAATCACGGTTTCTTATTGGGACAGCCTGGCGTCGATCGCCGCCTGGAAACAGAACACCAAACATCTGGCGGCGCAACGCGCGGGACAGGACAAATGGTACGAGCGCTACAAGACCCGTATCTGCCTGGTCGAGCGGGATTACGAGTTTTCGTCCTGTACACCGGAAAACTGAGCAAGCTCGGCTAGGCGCGGGACGGAGGGCTGGTTGATGATTACGCCTGTCGCACTAGCCAGTCCATTCCATGCAAACTCACGTTGACGCCACCCTTGCCTATACGAAACGCTTCGATGCGGTGCTTGCCTATATTGAAGCCAACCTCGAAGGGGACCTGGCGCTGGAAACGTTGAGCCGCGTCGCGAATTTCTCGAAGTTTCATTTCCATCGGCAATTCGCCGCCTATGTGGGCGTACCCGTCGCCCGCTACGTGCAGCTGCTGCGCTTGCGCAGGGCCGCGCATCGCCTGGCTACTCGTGATGCGTTCTGCTCGGTGCTGGATGCCGCGCTCGACGCGGGCTTCGACAGCCCCGAAGCCTTCAGCCGGGCCTTCAAACGCGCATTCGGCATGGCGCCAAGTTCCTTCCGGCGCCAGCCGAACTGGCATATCTGGAGTGCGACCTTCGTCATCCCCTATCTTTCAAGGAAATTCACCATGCAAGTCAGGATCGTCGACTTCTCGGAAACCCGCGTCGCCGCGCTGGAACACACCGGCGCTCCCGCCCTCGTCAGCGAAACCGTGCGCAAGTTCGTGGAATGGCGCAAGCAAACCGAAGAATCCCCCGTCGCTTCCAGCCGGACCTTCGGCATCCCACGCAATAATCCGGACACCACGCCGGCGGACGAGTTTCGCTTCGACATCTGCGGCGAGATAACAGCGCCGATCGCGCCGAACACCTACGGTATCCAAGACATCGTCATCCCCGGCGGGCGCTGCGCGGTGCTGCGTCACTCCGGTTCGCCCGATCTCATCAGCGAAACCATCTACCCCTTCTACCGCGACTGGCTCCCCGCCAGCGGCGAAGAACTGCGAGATCATCCCCTGTTCTTCCACTACCTGAGCGTCTTTCCGGAAACACCCCAGGACCAATGGGAAACCGACATCTACATTCCCATCGCCTAGAAAGTCCCAGACCTATCTACGCGGCCACAGCCGGCAATAGGTCTGGCTATCCTCAAGATTCGGCCCGGTACGGCCATCGGCCTGGACCACCTTGATCCAACCATTGGGGTCCGATCTGGTGGGCGTATCGCCGCAATTATTGTGGACCCAGTGGATCCCGCCTTTAAACGGAATCCCGCAGACCTCAAGCCGATCACCCACTGAAATCGTGTCCAAAGGCGCCGGCACGGCTTTCGAATTCGGCCGGTAGCCCGACGCGAATACATTGTCGATCGCCACGTCGTAGGCCTCGCCCGCCTTGTCCCGCAAGGTCAGATGCGTATGCGACAGCTCGACGCCTTTCTTATACATGCCGTGCTTGAATTTCGGCGCCGTCACGACTTCCCCAACGAGCAGCTTCCCACCCGCCGCCCGGCATTCCCGCGGGTCGCTGGCATGGGCGCCAGCCGACAGAAGACTCAGCGCCAGAAAAACCCCGGCAAGGGCATGGGCCTTAGCCATCATCACGTCCAGTCGTCGTCGGAGCTGCCGCCCCCGCTATCCCACGAATCGCCGCCCCCGCTGTCGTTGGAGGAATCGCTGTTATTCCACGGATAGTCGATATTCCACGTCTGGCCATCGCCACTGTCGTTGTTCTTCAACTTGCGCGTCGGATCATCATCGTCCCAGCCACCCGCATCGCGCAGTCCGAAGTCCTTTCCACCCATGTCGTAGCCGGCATCGCCGCCATTCTGCGCCGCGCCAGTATCGACCCCGGTGCCCGCTGCGCCAGCTGATCCACCGTGCAACACGCGATTCATCAAGGCCTCACCGGCAACCACACCAGCGCCAACCGCCGCGCCCGTGGCCAGGCCGCCCATGATGCCCGAGCCCAAACCGCCCGCGCTTTGACCCGGCGCCACGCCACCGGGATAGCCATAACCGCCTTGAGGACCCCCAGGTGGCGGGCCGCCATAAGGCGTGGCCCGCATGCCACCGCCATAATCATAGGGGCCCTGCTGGTTCGCCGCCGCATAAGCCGCCCGACGACGCGCTTGCAGCACCAGGGAGGCGACGATCACCAGCGCCGCGATACCCAGCACCATCCCCCAGGGGATGCCGCCAAACGTACCGCGCGCATGAGACGCGCCACTCCCCGACGAAATCAAGGTTCGCAGTTCGTCCACCGCGCCAGGCTTGGCGAAACGCTGATTGGGATCCAGACGCAGCGCGGTATTCAATTCAGCCTGCGCCTGCTGCAGCTTGCCCTGCTTGCCCAGCAATTCCGCTTCGACGAAATGCGCCTTGGCGCTATTCGGATGATCGCGCAGGATCTGGTCCATCATCTCCTGGGCTTGCTTCAAATTACCCGCCTGGGCGGCCTGGTAAACCTGGTCCGGCGTCGCATCCGCGGCCAGGACGCTGCCGCTGAACAGCAGGCAGGCGGCCAGCACCAGCGATCCCGCCAAGGATTTCGAATGTGTGGGGTACATAGTGAGCCCTCCAATAACCCCTCATAAGATAGGGCTGAACCCCGGAAGTTCAACCCGTGGCAATGTCCTCCCCCTTGTCACGGCCTGCACAAGGAGTATATGATTCGTATACGTTTCATATAAAGACAGGCATATGGGCATCGTAAACATCGACGACGAGCTGCACGACCAGATCCGCAAGGCCAGCAGCGTTTCGTGCCGATCCATCAACGCGCAGGCCGCGTTCTGGATCAAGATCGGCATGCTGTGCGAAACGAATCCGACGCAAAGTTTCAACGACATCGTGGCGCGGGAATTACGCGCGGCGGGCGTGATCCCGCAGGCGGTCAGGGCCGCGGCGGCATGATCAAGCAACCCGAAGAAATCGCCCTGATGGCCAAGTCGGGCGAATTGCTCGCCCAGGTCTTCACCCGCCTCGACAGCTTGAACCTGATCGGCATGTCCACCATGCAGGTCAACGACCTGGTCGACAGTTTCATCGTCAACGAGCTGAAATCCCGTCCCGCCAGCAAAGGCCAGTATGGCTACGCCTACGCGCTCAACTCGTCGCGCAACAAGGTCGTCTGCCACGGCGTCCCCTCGCCGACAGAGATCCTGGCCAATGGCGACATCGTCAATTTCGACATCACGCTGGAAGCCAACGGCTATATCGCGGACTCCAGCAAAACCTATCTGGTCGGCGAAGTGGCGGCGCCCGCCCAGCGCCTGGTGGCCGTCACCTACGAAGCCTTATGGAAAGACATCAATGCCGTGCGGCCCGGCGCCCGGCTGGGTGACATCGGCTATGCCATCGAGCGGCACGCCAGGAAGAACGGATATTCCGTCGTTCGCGAATATTGCGGCCATGGCATCGGCCGCGAAATGCACGAGGCGCCTGAAGTCCTGCATTGGGGCAAACCGAAAACCGGCCTGATGCTGCGCGAAGACATGGTGTTTACCATCGAACCCATGATCAATCAGGGCAAGCATACCGTCGAAACCGAGGATGACGGCTGGACCGTGGTCACCAGCGACGGCAAGCTGTCCGCGCAGTTCGAGCACACGGTAGCCGTCACTCGCAACGGCGTGCGCGTGTTGACCCTGCGCCCGGGCGAGAAAAAACCCGCGTGATTCCTACGCCAGTATCGTGCGTATCCGCTCTGCCAATACGTCGATCGAGAATGGCTTGGTCAGCAGGCCCATATTCGGCGCCAGCTGGCCATTGCCGATGACGGCGCTTTCGGCATACCCGGTAATGAAAAGCACCCGCAGCCGTGGATGTAATTGCAACGCCGCATCCGCCACCTGGCGGCCATTCATGCCGCCCGGCAAACCCACGTCCGTGATCAACAGGTTCACGTCGGGATAATCCCGCAGCATCCGCAAGGCGCCGGGACCGTCCGCCGCCTCGACCACGCCAAAACCCAACTCCTGCGCGACCTCCACCACCAGCATTCTGACTGAAGGCTCATCGTCGACGACGAGCACACTGCCGGCATCCTTGGCGCCATCCGCATTCAGTATGGACACCGGGGACAACTGCGCACCCTCATCCGCCTCCGCCTCCGTCAAATGGCGCGGCAGATAGATGCATATGGTCGTGCCCACACCGACTTCACTCGTGATCTGGACCTGGCCGCCGGATTGGCGCGCGAAGCCATAAACCATGGACAGCCCCAGTCCGGTGCCCTCCCCCAGCGGCTTGGTCGTGAAGAATGGATCGAAGGCGCGTGCCGCCACTTCCGGCGACATCCCCGTGCCGGCATCGGTCACCCGAATCGAAACATAATGACCCGGCGGAAGATCGCGGGCTTGCCCTCCGGCCTTATCCAGTTCCTCGTTGCCCGCCTCGATGGTGATGCGGCCGCCATCCGGCATCGCGTCCCGCGCATTGATGCACAGGTTGACGATGGAATTCTCCAACTGATTGGGATCGACCAAGGTGGTCCAGACGCCTGTCTTGCCGATGGTCTCGACTTCGACTTGCGGCCCCACGGTGCGCCGGATCAATTCCTCGATATCGAAAATGAGCCGATTGGCATTCACCGGCTTGGGATCCAGGGTCTGCCGGCGCGAAAACGCCAGCAGGCGGTGGGTCAGCGCGGCAGCGCGCCGCACCGCCCCCTGCGCAGCGGTCGAGTAGCGTTCCAGTTCACCGACGCGGCCTTGCGCCAGACGTAGCTGCATCAGTTGAAGGGCGCCCGAAATGCCCGCCAACATATTATTGAAGTCGTGCGCCAGGCCACCGGTGAGCTGACCGACGGCTTCCATTTTCTGAGCTTGCCGCAGCGCGTCCTCGGCCCGATCGCGCTCAGCGGTCTTGGCTTCGACTTCTTCAAGCAATCGCCGGCGATCTTCCTCCAGCTGGCGCTCGACGGCCTTGCGCGCGGAGACGTCCAACATCGCGCCGACCATGCGCAGCGGCTTGCCGGCGCTGTCACGCAGCACATAGCCGCGGTCCAGCACATCGGCATAGCTGCCATCCGCGCGCTCGAAGCGGTATTCATCGTTCCAGTCAGGCGTGCTGGAATCGATGGCGCCGTGAATGCTGCGCACGATACGTTCGCGATCGTCGACATGGATATGCGCGATCCACCAGGCACCCGTAGGTTCGATATCCTCCAATCGGTGACCATAGGCAGCCTGCAGCGCGATATTCCACGTGACTTGATTGGTCCGCAGATCCCAATCCCACACCGCGTCGTTGGTCGCCCGCCCCGCCAGCCGCAGTCTTTCCTCCACTTCAAGCAAGGCCGCCCGCGACGCATGGGCATCCGTCACATCGGCAGCGGTACCGAACCATTCGATGATTTCACCATCCAGGCCACGCACGGCGATGGCCCGGGAAAACGTCCAGCCCTCGCTGCCATCGGCGCGCCGCACCCGGTGTTCCAGTTCGTACACGCCCTCGCTGGCGATGGCTTGCGCCACCACATTCAAAATCGTGTGCCTGTCCTCCGGATACAGATACTCCTCGGCCCATTTGACCGTGGGCGCATCGGTATCGGTGATGAAGCCGCGCCCTTCAAGCCGCCGCATCTCGGCCCAGTCCGGACTCATGGTGTAGATGACATCCGAACTGGCGCGCACCAGCGCGCTCAGGCGCTTTTCATTTTCCCGCAGAGACGCATTGGCCTCGTCCCGTTCCTGTTCGGCGCGTTCGGCGCGCTTGCGCTCCGTCGCATCCAGCGTGACGTTGAGCAGTCCGGCGACCGCGCCGGACTCGTCCCGCACCGGTGAATAAGAAAAATTCCACCACGTATCCTCCCGATAGCCGCGTCGCGTCATCACCAGGGGCATGTTGTCGAACTTCACCGTCTCGCCGGCGAAGACCTGCTCCACCAGCGGCTCGATCTCGTCCCAGACGTCGGGCCAGGCATCCTTGAACGGCACGCCCAGCGCGGCCGGATGACGGGTGCCCAGCATGGGGGCATAAGCATCGTTGTAGAGGATGATGCGCTCGGGGCCCCAAGCCAGCTGCATGGCATGGCCGGAGCCCAGGATGATGTCGACGGCGGTCTTCAAGCTTTGCGGCCACGTCTCGATCGCACCCAGCGGCGTTGAAGCCCAGTCGTAACGGCGAACCAGATCCGCCATGCAAGGGGCTTCGGTCGTCGCTGTGGGCATCCTGCTCATCCTAAAGGAAAGATTTCGCTATTCCGCGACGCGTCCCAAATATTGGCGCGACGCCGATGCCATTCTATTCCGGAAAAGCCCATGCTCATGACGAGCATTCAGGCCGCGATCATGCCCATCAATGATCGAAATGCAGCAGCAGATTCCCCTCCCCACCGCGCGATCCATTCACGACCCGATCCGCCCAGTGCCGCACCAGCGTGCTCGACACCCGCGCCACCGCTTCTTCTATGGCGGCATCGAAACCCTGATCATCCAGGTCCTCGACCGACCACTGCGGATTCGCTACGCCCTGCTTGCTTGGCAGCACCAGCGCCGGCCCCTCGTACAACAGTTCGATATCGAAGTTGAATTCATCGAACATCCCACGTATCCCGCGCAGATGCCGGCGCTCATCCTGCTGCAGGACGTCCACGGCTTCCAGCGCGGCCATGGCGGCCCGCTGTACGACGTCACGGCGCGCACCCCATGCGCCGCCCTGGCGTTCGACAAAAGCGATGACCTGTTCTCCGATGGGCGTTTCGCCGGGTTCAAAAGCGCGATGCACCTGCCGCGCCGTACCCAGGCGAAAGAGCAGATTCAGGACGATCGCCGTGATCCCGGACACGATGAAGCCGCTGCCCACCAGCAACTGCATGGAATCCGGAGCATGCCTGGGCATGGACGGAATGAACATCACCGCCAGCCCGGCGCACAAGGACAGCCCCACCGTGAAAATCCCGCGGCTGTCCACGGCCCGTGAGGCAATCAGCTCGATGCCGGAAACGATCAGGAAGGCCGCCGCATACAACTCCACCGCGCCCAGGACGGCGGTGGGGATCAAGGTCAGGGCCAGGGTGACCTGCGGCAGGAACGCGATGGCGGCCATCAGCACCGCCGTCAGCAGGCCGATCCGCCGTGCCGTCGAGCGCGTGGCATGGCATAGCGCGATATTGGCCGAGGAAATCGCCGTGGGATAGCCGCCCAGCAGGCTGCCCAACATATCGCCCAGGCCGTTGGCCTGGACCCCGCGGCCGATGCTGCGCATGTCGGCGCGACGCCATTCGGCATCCTCGATCTTCTCCATCATGATGACGCTGCCCACGGTGTCCAGCTGGGACAATATGGCGATCAACGCCGCCGCGAGCAAGAGGTCCGACGTCACCGAAAAATCAGGCGGATGGACCGCCGGCAGCGCCATCCACGGCGCCTGCGCCAGAGCCTCGCCCCCCTGGATCTGGCCGAACAGGGCCGCCATCAGCACGCCTGCACCGATGCCAAGCAATAACGCCAGCAAGCGCACCCCGCGCGCGCCCCATACCGAACACAGGACGATCACACCCAGGGTGACACCGGCGATGGCCAGGCTTGTACCGTCGATGCCGCCCTCGGCATCCAGGCCCAGCGCATGGCGCACCGACACGCCTATCAGCGAGATACCGACGAAGCACACCACCACGCCGGCAACCGTGGGGGGAAACACGGCCCGCAGCCGCTGCATCAGGGGGCTGATCGCCAGGGCCACCAGACCGCCGACAAAGGTCAGGGTGGCCATGCCGCCCATGCCATGGCGCTGCATGGCGATGGCGGCGAAGGTGATCATGAAGGGATTCGGCATGTGGACCAGCAGGCGGCCCGCGCCCAGCCGGCCGCCCCAGGCCTGCATGGCGGTCGCCAACGCCATGCCGATCAAGGTGACCGACAGCAGCGATTGCGTATCCGCCGTATTCAGCTGCGCGCTGCGCGCGGCGGCCAGCAGATAGGCAATCAAGGCCAGGGCCGTCGCCAGGTGTTGCACCGCAAGCAGCGCCGCCGTCGTGGGCGGAAGACGATCGTCAGCGCCGTAGATCAGATCAGTGGGACGCCGGCGCGGCGGGGGAACGACAGGTGGCAGTATCGTCTTAGGCATATCGCTCCAGGGTTAGGCCGGCAAACCGCGATTCTATTACCAGCATCGACCTTCGTCTTCAATCAGTCTGACTCAGATCTTGCTGCGCTTTTTACGCTATTTGGGATGCGCTATTTGGGATGCTCAATTTGGAACGCGCTATTCAGGATGCGTGGATTCCTCCTTACAATGGCTCGTCCCAACATTTGCCCTCTTCCGCCATGGCTACCTACGCTTTCCGCCTTCTCAATGTCTTTGCCGAATCGACGTTCGGCGGCAATCAGCTGTGCGTGTTCGAAGACGGGCGTGGATTGGATGACGCCTCCATGCTGGCGCTGACGCTGCAGTTCAATCTGTCGGAAACCACCTTCATCCTGCCGTCGGACCAGGCCGACGCGCGGGTGCGCATCTTCACGCCAGGCTATGAGATGCGCTTCGCCGGCCATCCCACCTTGGGCACCTCGCAGGTCGTGCGCGCGCTGCGCGGCACGGGCCAGTCACTGAAGCTGGAATTCCTGGCCGGCGTCGTGCCCGTGTGGGCGCAGGACGACGTCTGGACGTTTACCGCGCCGCAAGACGGCCCCGTCAAGCATCGGGCCGAGCCCACGCCGGCGGCGGAACTGGCCGTGATGCTGGGCCTGAGGGAAGATGACCTGCTGGATACGCCGCGCTGGATCGATACCGGCGCCGATCAGTTGCTGGTCCCCGTGCGCAGCGCCGACGCGGTGCGGCGCGCGGCACCGGGCGCCAGCTTCGACGCCTGGCCGGCCAGCAGCCTGGGCCGCAAGACGGCCTATGTGTTTGCGTTTGAACAGGAGCCCGCCGGCGACCAGCCGGGCCAGGTGCTGGCGCGCTACTTTTTCAGCAAGGGCGGCGCGGTCGTGGAAGACCCGGGTACCGGCTCGGCCTGCGCCAACCTGGGCGGCTGGCTGGTGCAACAGGGGCGCACCCTGCCCGCCAGCTATCGCGTCAGCCAGGGCGAGGCAGTCGGCCGTCCCTGCACGCTGCGTCTGCACGTGACCGAGGATCAACAGGTGCAGGTGGGTGGCCGTGTCATCGAGATCGGCCGTGGCACGGTGACAATCTGAACGCCACCCCTAGCGGATCTCCGCGACCCCTTCCTTGCGGCCGCGCTTGATTTCATACATGCGCCGGTCGGCCAGGCGCACGGCGGCTTCCGCGGACAGCTCCCGGGGATCTATTGCGACCACGCCGGCGCTGGCGCCGCCATAGTCGATGTCATGCGACAGCACGCGATAACGCCCGGTGGTCGACTCGATCAGGCGACTCTGCACGGTCAGGACGGTGCGCGCGACCGGCGCGGCATCGCCCACCGCCATGCCGTCGCCGTCGTCGGAGTCGTCCAGCTTGGGGCCCGGGCCGACGAACAGGAATTCGTCGCCGCCCATGCGTCCCACCAGATCGCTGGAACGGATGCCGCCCATCAGGCGCCGGGCGATTTCCTGCAGGAACAGATCGCCGGCCTGGTGGCCATAGGTGTCGTTGATGGCCTTGAAGCCATCCAGGTCCAGCATGCCCACGATCACGCTGCTGTTGCCACGGCGCCCGCGCGACATCAGCCGCTCAAGCTCGTCGTAGAGGGCGCGCCGGTTGGGTAAGCCGGTCAAGGCGTCCGTCAGGGCATAGGACGTCAGGCGTTCATTGGCGGTCTGCAGCTGTTGCACAAGTTGTTCGCGCTGGACGAACATGCCGACCAGATTGGAAAACAGATGCAGCAAGCCTTCCGTTTCGGGGTGCAGGGGCCGGCGCGCCGCGCTGCACGCGCACAGGGTGCCCAGTAGCTCACCCTGCTCGTTGCGGATCGGTGAACTGAGGTAGGTCTTGATACCCAGGGCGCGCGCGGCGTCCGAATCCCCCCACCTGCCGGGGACATCGTCCGTGTACATCACGCCATCGTCGAGTGCACGCTTGCACAGCGTGTCGCTCCATGGGACCGACATACCTTCTGGAATATTCAAGTCGCCCACATTGCGCGAATAACGGGTTTGCTGGACTCCCTTTTCCAAGTCGATCGACGTCAGAAAAGTGGACTCCAATCCCGTTGCTTCGCCCAACATCTGCAAAATCGGTCGCGCCAATTCGTTCAGGGACTTTGCCTGCGGCAGCGTAGTAGAAAGTTGGGAAAGGATGCTATCCAAGACTCACCTTGCATACAAACAAGACGAGTCGACTGTAACGCATAACAATCTCAAATCTGCTTGCACGTAATCCGGGAAATGGGTCTCAAACCAAGGGCTAGCCCGGGCTGTTTTGTCCGCGGACCCTGGATTACCATGGGTCGGCGTGAAAATCGGGGAAATAGGAATTGTCAGATTCTCAGAAAACTTCTGACAATATCGACCCTAACCTTGCACGCCAGGAACAATTTATTTCGCCAATTCAAGCACATCTGGCTTGCAAGGCACGCCATTTACCTTATTCCGGACTTGCACCTGGACCCTGGCCATGAAAATTCAAACGATCGCCGCATTGCTGTTATCGACCGCAGGCTTTGCCGCCCACGCCCAATCGACACAGGCCACGCCAGGTACGCTGGCACGCGTCACCCAAAGCGCCACATTGCGGGTCTGCACGCCGGGGGACTACAAACCCTTCAGCTTCCAGCACGCACCGGGCGAATTTGAAGGCCTCGATATCGACCTGGCGCAATCGCTGGCGGCGTCCCTGAATGCCAAGCCGCAGTTCATCAAGACCACCTGGGCCAATCTGCTGCCCGACTTCGTGGCCGGCAAATGCGATATCGCGGTGGGCGGTATATCCGTTTCGCTTGAACGCCAGAAACAGGCTTATTTCAGCGCGCCTTATATGATCAATGGCAAGACGCCGATTACCCGCTGCGAGAATGTGGCAATGTACCAGAGCATCGGCGCCATCGACCAGCCCGACGTGCGCGTGATTTTCAACCCGGGCGGCAGCAACGAGAAATTCGCGCGTACCAAACTGTCGCACGCCAAGCTGACCCTGCATGGCGAGAACGTCACCATCTTCGACGAAATTATCAAGGGCAACGCGGACGTCTTCGTCACCGAGGCGGCCGAGGCGATCGCCCAAAGCAAACTGCATCCCGAATTGTGCGCGGTCAATCCCGACAAGCCTCTGCAGTATGCCGAGATGGCCTATCTGCTGCCCAGCGGCGACGAGGTCTTCAAGAAGTACGTGGACCAGTGGCTGCACTTGAGCCAGGCCAATGGCGAATATGGGGCGTTGAGCGCGAAGTGGCTAGGCAAGTAATCCGCTAACGCCCTTTGGCGCCGTCGCCGCGCAGGGTCATCACCACGCTGGCGACGGTGGCCACCGGTTTGCCGTCCTCGCGCAGGATGTCGCACACATAGTGGCTGACGGTGCGCCCCCCATGCGCCACGCGGGCGTGGGCCCGCAAACGCTCCCGCCAGACGGGCCGCAGGAAGGTCGCCCGCAGGTCGATGCTGGTGAAAGACTCGCCCTCCTGCATCAGGGTGGAATGCGCCGTGCCGATGGCGGCGTCCGCCAGCTCGCACAGCATGCCGCCATGTACCGTGCCTTGTTGATTGCCATGCCGGGCAGCGTCCGCGTCCAGCTCGATCACGGCCATCGCAGGTCCTACATCGACAAGGCGGAAATCCAGTAACTGGGAAATCGCGGTGGGATAGCGCATCGACGTCCGTGCACCGGCGGGCAAGGCGCCGTCGATCTGGCGGCGGAGAAAATCCAGGACGGGTAGAGCCGCGGGCATATCCATGCCGTCTCCAAGACCAGGGTGGATGATTCCCGTAGCGTAGCGGCGTAGACTATGACAATCAAAAAATTGTCCTAGGGACGTCCATCGTGGCCAAGCAAGGGACGAAGCCGGCCGTCGGGCCGGCCGAGACTACCGACAGCCTGGGCGCGGCTGCCATCGCCGCCTCGATGGCGGACGACGTTCGAAGCGGCCGGCTGGCGCCCGGCACGCGCCTGCCCACGCACCGGCAGCTTGCGACACGCCATGGCATTGCCGTGGCCACTGCCACCAGCGTCTATGCGCGGCTCAAAAGCATGGGCCTGGCTGTCGGCGAAACCGGAAGAGGCACGTTCGTACGTGATCGGCCGCCGCGAGACGAATGGGACGCCGCCGATGAATCGCGCCGCAACGCCGCCGCCGCTGATTTGTCATTCAATCATCCGGGCTGGCCGGGCCAGGGCGACATGCTGCGCGAGGCCTTGCGCCAGCTGGCCACGGGCGGCGACCTGGCCGCGTTGCTGCATCAGCAACCACCCGGCGGCCGGCGCCATGACCGGGCCATCTTGCGAGACTTCCTGATGCGCGAACGCGGCCTGGATACTGAAGTGGAAAGGCTCTTCCTGGTCAACGGCGCGCAACATGGCCTGGATTGCGTGATACGCGCCCTGCTGGCTCCAGGCGACGCCGTGGCCGTCGACGCCTTGACCTATCCCGGCTTCAAGATGGCGGCTGAAGCGCATGGCCTCAGGCTGCATCCCATCCCGGCCGCACTGGATGGCGTCGGCGGCCCCGACCTGGACGCCTTGGCGGCCTTGTTCGAGCGGCAGCGCATACGCGCCATCTACACCATGCCGACCCTGCACAACCCCTTGGGCTGGGTCATGACCGACGCACAGCGCCAGCGCCTGGTCGCGCTGGCCCGCCGGCACGACTGCCTGATCATCGAAGACGGCGTCTACGCACATTTGATTCGCCGCGCGCCCGCGCCCCTGGCAGCGCGCGCGCCGGAGCGTACGGCCTATGTGTCGAGCGTCTCCAAGAGCCTGGCCAGCGGCCTGCGCTACGGCTACGTCAGCGTCCCGCCCGCGGTCGCCACGAAGGTCAAGGCACACATCCGTGCCAGCCATTGGAGCCTGCCCACGTTGGTGACCACCTTGGGCACGCACTGGATCGCCGATGGCACCCTGGCCCGCCTGGAAGAACGCCAGCGCGCCGATGCCAAGCGACGGCAGCAGTATGCGCGGCAGGCGTTCCAGGGCATGGACCTGATCGCGCATCCGCAATCGTTGTTCGTCTGGCTGGCACTGCCAGCGGAACTCAGGATGGACCGGATCTCCGCGGCGCTGGCGCAACGTGACATCGCGGTGTCCAAAGGCGACGCCTATGCCACTACCCGGCACGCCCCGCACGCGCTGCGCCTGGGGCTGAGCTCCGTGGCACTGGAAGCGTTGCCGGGGGTACTGGGCACCGTGCGGGAAACGATAGAAAGCTTCCCGCCGTGATGGGGGCCGCTGCCCGCCCTGAAACGCTGCCCATTCCACGCAATGCTTATTGCGCGGCGCCCTTGCCCGGGCCCTTGTAGCGCGACAGCCAGTGCGCGTAAGGCGCGGGCAGCACCCAGGCGGGATTGTCCTGACCCAGCGCCACGGCCAAGGCATAGGGATAGTGCGGGTCGGCCAGATGCGCGCGGGCGATCATGACCAGATCCATCTGCCCTTGCGCGATCGCGCGCTCGGCGACCTGCGGGTCATCCATGCACCAGCCGGACGCCACCGGCATGCCGGTTTCGCGGCGGACGCGCTCGGCGACCGGGGCCAGGAAACCCGAGCCCCAGGGCGCGCGGCCTTCTATCGTCGAAAAACCGATACTCGCGTTCAGCATGTCCAAGCCGCCCGCATGCATCTTGCGCACCAGGTCGATGGACTCCACCAGCGTTTCCTCATCGCGGCCGTCGAACTCGATGACCCCGAAACGCGCCGTCAGCGGCAGGTTCTCGGGCCACACCTCACGCACGGCCGCCAGCGTTTCCAGCAGGAAGCGGCCACGGTTTTCGAGGCTGCCGCCGTACATGTCGGTACGCGTGTTGGCGTGCACCGAGAAGAAGCTTTGCGCCAGATAACCATGGGCAAAATGCAGTTCCAGCCATTCGAAACCGGCATCGCGCGCGCGTTGCGCCGCGGCGACGAAATCGCCGCGCACGCGGTCGATGTCAGCCAGCGTCATTTCGCGGGGCATCTTGGGCAGGCCGCCGCCGAAGGCGATGGCGGAAGGCGAGATGGTGGGCCAGCCGCGCGGATTGCCTTCGGGAATGTGGTCATCCCCTTCCCAAGGCAGGTTGGCGCTGGCCTTGCGGCCGGCATGGCCGATCTGGATGCCCGGGACCGAGCCCGCGGCCTTGATGCGCGCGGCGATGCGCGCCATGCCTTCGGCTTGAGTGTCATTCCACAAGCCGGTACATCCCGGGGTGATGCGACCCTCGGGGGAAACCGCCGTGGCTTCCACGATCACCAGGCCCGCGCCACCGCGCGCCAGACCGGCGTAATGGGCGTCGTGCCACTCGTTGACCACGCCGTCGACGGCGCTGTATTGGCACATGGGGGGCACGGCGATGCGATTGCGTAGCGTGACGTCTTTAAGGGTAAAGGGGGTGAATAAAGCGGGCATGGTGATCCGAAGAAATGAGCGGAATTTGGCAAGGTGTCCAGGCTACCCCGCTCATGCCCTGACGTAAACTAATGGGACATTATCAAATCAATAAGAGATTCTTATGCTGAACCCGCAATGGCTGCGCACGTTCATGGCGGTGGCCGACCTGGGCAGCTTCACCCGCGCCAGTGAAAGGCTGGGCCTGACCCAGGCCGCGGTCAGCCAGCACGTGCGCGCGCTGGAAGACGAACTGGGCCCCTTGCTGATCCGCCGCCCGCGCCAGCTGGAACTGACGCCGGCCGGCACGGCCTTTCTGGCCTATTGCGCGGAAGTCGGGCAGGCCGATCAGCGCCTGCGCGCGCGTCTTTCGGACGCCGACGAAACCGCCGGTGAGATCGCCATCGTCACGCCCGGCAGCGTCGGGCTGGAGCTTTATCCGCGCCTGCTGGATCTGCAACAGCGCCATCCCGGCCTGATCGTGCGCCATCGCTTCGCGCCCGATCCCGAGATTCTTACCGCCGTGCTCGACCGCAAATACGAATTGGGATTGGTGACCCTGCGCCCGGATGATCCGCGCCTGGCCTCCGAACGCTATACCGAGGAACCGCTGGAGATGGTCACCCCGGCCGGCAAGCGGGTGGACGGCTGGAGCGACCTGGAAGCGTTGGGCTACATCGACCATCCCGACGGACAGGCGATGGCCACGCGGCTGCTGAGCCGCCACTTTCCCGGCAATCCCGGCATTCGTTCCCTGCCCTGCAACGGCTACACCAACCAGGTCGGCTTGATTCTCGAACCGGTCGCGCGCGGCCTGGGCTTCACGGTCCTGCCCCAATATGCGCGCAAGATGTTCAGGCATCAGGACAGGCTCAACGTCGTCGATTGCAGGGCGCCCGTGGTGGACACGCTCTGGTGGACCTGGCGCGGCGAATGGCCCTTGTCGGCCCGGGCCCGACGCCTTATCGACGTGCTGGGCGCGGATTTGAAGGCGGAGTGAGCGGCTCAGGCCCACCCGCTGAAGCGCGGCCAGGTGGCCTCGACCTCGGTGCCGCCGGCCACCACCGTGTACGCGCCGAACTGCGCCCCGGTCGCGCAGGCGTGGTTGGGCACGATACGCAGCATGGTTCCCACCGGCAGCATGGGCGTCGCCGCCGGGTCGTTCCGATGCCGCAGGATGCCGTGCTCCTGGTTGGCATCGATCATCACGAGGTCCGTCATCAAGCGGCCCGCCTCGTCGCAGACCAGGCCATAGCCCTGGTCGACCGGCTGTTTGGCCGTGCCGCGATCGCGCGACATCGCCATCCAGCCCGCGTCGGTGATCAACCAGCCCTTTTCCCGCTGATGGCCGATCACCGTGCAAAGCACCGACAAGGCGATATCCTCGACCGCGCAGACGCCGATGCCGTGCATCACCAGGTCGAAGAACACATAGACCCCGGCCCGCACTTCCGTCACGCCATCCAGCGATTCAGCGAAATGCGCGGTCGGCGTGCTGCCGACGCTGACCACCGGGGCGGCGTGGCCGTCCGCCCGCAAACGTTCGGCGGCGCGCACGGCGCCTGCCCGTTCCTGTTCGGCGCACGCCACGATGGCCTCGTGCGAGCGGCAGTTATAGGACTCGCCCGCATGCGTCAGCACACCCGCCAGCCACGCGTTGGCGCCTGGCGCCGCACGCAGATGTGCGCCGATACGCAGCAGCATATCGTCTTCGGGCGGTACACCGGAACGGTGGCCATCGGTATCGATTTCGATCAGGACCGGCAGGCTGAGCGCGTGGTCCTTGGCGTAGGCCGCCACGGCCTGGGCGGTTTCCTCGTTATCGAGAATGACGGTCAGCCGCGCGCCGCGCCGAATCAGTTTTTCCACATGCGGCAGCTTGCTCGGCACGATGCCCACCGCGTACAGGATGTCGCGCCAGCCGTGCTCGAGGAAATACTCGGCCTCCTTCAGGGTCGACACCGTGATGGGTGCGTCAGGACCGCCCAGGCGGCGCGTCACGTCCGCGGACTTGTTGGTCTTGACGTGCGGGCGCAGGGTGACGCCAAACGGCGCCAGGCGGGTACGCAGGCGTTCGATATTGCGATCCAGGCGGGTGCGGTCGAGGACGAGCTGCGGAGTTTCTAGGTCGGCGAGGTGCATGGCGGGGATCGCAAGAGAAATTGAAGGAAGCTACGGAGTGGCAGCCAGGACCTGAGTGTAGGCGCGGCACGCGACTGGATGGTTAATCAACAATCACTCTATGATTAACCTTTTGGTTAATATAGATTTTCGCCGTGCGCGACGCCCAAACCACTCGTCGCCCACCCGCCCCCCATGAAACTCGACATCGACGATCTGCGCTTCATCCTGGCCCTGCAGCAGGTGGACAGTCTGGCCGCCCTGGCGCGCGCGGAGAACGTCACGCCGCCCGCCATCACCAAGCGCCTGAATCAGCTGGAAGCCCGGCTCGGCTTGCGCCTGGCCCTGCGCACGCCGCGCCGTTTGCAGCTGACCCACGAAGGCCATCTGCTCGCGCGCCAGGCCACCGACGTGATCGACCGCATGCAGGCCATCGAAAACGCCTTGCAGGAACGCAGCCAGGTGATCGCGGGCAAGCTCAAGGTGCAGGCGCCGTTCGGCTTCGGCCGGCGCTATCTGGCGCCGCTGCTGGCGCGTTTCCACGACGAGCATCCCAACGTCGAAGTCCAGCTGTTCCTGTCGGACAGCCTGCTGCCGCCGCCTGCGGCGCATGGCCGCGACGCGTTCGACGTGGTCATCAGCATCGGCGAATTGCCGGACATCCGCTGGGTATCGCACCCGATCGCGCCGAACCGGCGCTTGCTCTGCGCGGCGCCCGCCTATCTGGCGCGCGCGCCCAAACTGGAGACGCCGCAAGACCTGGCGCAACACGCCTGCCTGGTGCTGCGCGAAAACGACGAGGACGTTACCTTGTGGCGCTTCGCCGACCGGCAAGCCGCCCGCGCGGGCAGCCGCCCCATGAAGGCCTCGACGAAATCCTCGTCCACGCGCGACGCCACGCCGCACACCCTGCGCGTCCACCCTGCCCTGGAAAGCAATGACGGCGACGTCATTCATCAGTGGTGCGCGGCTGGCAAGGGCGTCATGATCCGCTCCGAATGGGATGTGGCGGAGAGCGTCGCCGCCGGCAAACTGGTCGCGCTACTGCCGAACTACCGCCTGCCCGACGCCGACGTCGTCGCCCTGGTCCCCGCCGCCCACGTCGATTCCGCACGCACCCGCCGCTTCATCGACCTGTTGCGCCGGTCCTTCCTGCCGCAGCCGCCTTGGCGCGCTCGCCTCGGAAACTAAGGACGCGCCCCCGGCAGCAGCAGCCCGCTTAAGGCGTAACGCACCAGATCCCCCGCCGAGGGGGACCTTACGAAAGTCATGGCGGGCGCGTGGGTCAATTCGAACACGACGGCGCCCAGCTTCTCCGCATCGGTCTTGCGCGCCGGCGCACAGGCGGCCAGGCGTTCGCCCAGGCGGTTCCAGTGCGACCGGAACACGGCTTCCTGGGCTTGCTCGAAGCGTTTGCCGGGCTTGGCGTAACGCTGATGCTCCAACACCAGCAGGGACCAATTGCCCTCCGCCGCCTTGGCATCGGCCCATGCGGCTACGGCGTCGATCGCCGCCTTGGCGTCCTTGACGCCATCCAGCGCCGCCAGCAACCTGGCCAGGCTGGCTTCACCATGAGCTGCGAGCAGTTCCAGGAAGATCTGCTCCTTGCTGTCGAAGTTCGAATAGAACGCGCCCTTGCTGAAGCCGGCCGCGGCGGCGATGCGATCCACTGACGCCGCCACGTAGCCTTCCCGCGCGAACAAGCGGGTGGCCGCGGCCAGTAATTTGCCCCGCGTCGCCGCCTGGCTCTCTTCCCTGGACATGCGAGTTGTCATGACGAATATTTCTCCTTCAGGTGAGGACGGCAGGCCCTGGCGCCCGGCACCGCGGGCCGCAACGCCCTGCAATACCTATCCACGAAATGCGAATACTAATCAGTATTCGGATACTGTATAGTATTTGAATACCCGCTTGTTGGGTAGGCAGACTATCAAGGAGATGCTTGTGGATCATCCCACTCAACGCGTCCGTTTCGAATTGAAGAGCCGCCGTGTCGTCGTGCAGAGCACCGAACGGCTTACCCCCCATATGCAGCGCATCGTGCTGACAGGCCCGGACCTGGCGGATTTCTCCAGCCTGGGCGCGGACGACCACATCAAGCTGTTTTTCCCAGCGGGTGCCGAGGTCGAACGGCGCGACTACACGCCGCGCCGCCATGACCCCGAGGCACGATCCCTGACCCTCGACTTCGCGCTGCACGAAGCCGGACCCGCCACGCAATGGGCCTTGCAGGCCAAAGTCGGCGACACCCTGGATTTCGGCGGCCCGCGCGGATCCATAGTGGTCGAATGGTCGTATGACTGGTGGTTGCTGATCGGCGATGAAACCGCCCTGCCCGCCATCGGCCGCCGCGTTGAAGAAGCGCCGGCGGGCACACGCATCATCACCGTGGGGATCATCCCCGGGCCCGAAGATGAACAACGCTTCGACACCCGCGCCGACCACACCGCGCTATGGGTGCATCGCGCGCCCGCGCAGGCCGACGACGCGGCGCCCGTCTTGCAGGCCTTGAGGTCGCTGGAATTACCGCAGGGTGAAGGCTACGTCTGGGCCGCCGCGGAAGCGGGCGTGGCCAAGGCCATACGCGCTTATGTACGCGACGAAATCGACCATCCGCGCGAGTGGACCAAGGTCGTGGGCTATTGGAAGAAAGGGCATGCGGATGCCCACGAGAAGTTCGAGGATTGAAGCGGGGGCATTGGGCCGCCCCCCGCTCCCATCGTTGCACAGCTTTGTGCGTGAGGACTCAGCGGAGATGTGCCCACGGCCGCCGCTGACGATCCACGGCCTGGAATGCTGCAATGCTCGGTTCCCGGGCCACCGCCATATCGACATCGTCCAAGCCGTTCAAAAGCGCTGTCCTTTGCGACTCGGCCATCGTGAAGCTGACCGCGGCACCGTCAGGCAGGCGAACGGTGCAATCGCGCAGATCCACCGTGACGGCCCCGCCCTGCCGGGCCGCGGCGGCAACAGGCTCGATCTGCCTGGCTGCCAGACGCACCGGCAGCACGCCTATCTGCAGGCAGTTGTTGAAGAAGATATCGCCGAAGCTGGGCGCGATGACGCAGCGGATGCCGAACTCGTCCAGCGCCCACACCGCCATCTCACGCGAGCTGCCGCAACCAAAGTTCCTGCCTGCCACCAGTATCCGCGCCGTGCGGAACAGCGCCTGGTTGAGCACGAACTCTGGATTCTCACTCCCGTCCGCCCGATATCGCCAGATCTCGAATGCCCACGGCGCGAACTGGCCGCGCTTAAGCTGCGCGATACGCTCGATGCGCACGATGACGTCCGTATCGATGTCGTCGCGGTCGATCACGGCGGCATGGCTGGTACATACGTCGAATGCCTTCATACAGACCTCCGGATTGCACCGGCCAGTGCCGATGCGGCGGCGGTGGCTGGGCTGGCCAGATGGGTCATCACCCCCGGCCCCTGCCGCCCCACGAAATTGCGGTTCGACGTGGAAACACAGCGCTCGCCGGGTGCACCCAGGTCGCCGTTGGCGCCGACGCACATCGAGCAGCCCGGCTCGCGCCATTCGAAGCCCGCATCCAGGAAGATCCGATGCAGTCCCTCACGTTGCGCCTGCTCGCGCACCAGCAGAGAGCCCGGTACCACCCACGCACGCACGTGGGGCGCTACCCGGCCGCCGCGCACCACGGCAGCGGCGGCACGCAGATCTGAGATGCGGCTGTTGGTGCATGAACCAATGAAGACGCGGTCGATGCGCGTGCCAGCCAGCGCTTGCAAGGGCCGCAGCTTCATATAGTCCAGCGCGGCCTGCGCGGTGGCACGCCGCTGGGGATCCTGTTCGGCGGCAGGATCGGGCACCGTGCCGTCGATGCGGATGACCTGCTCGGGGGTCGTGCCCCACGTGATCTGCGGACCGATGCCGTCGATATCGACGACCGCCTCGCGATCGAATACCGCGCCGGCATCGCTGCGCAACGTGCGCCAGTAGTCCACCGCAGCCGCGAAATCATTGCCGCGCGGCGCATAGGGGCGGTTATGCAGGTATTCGAAGGTGATGTCGTCAGGCGCGATCATGCCAACGCGGGCGCCCAGTTCGATAGTCAGATTGCACAGCGTCATGCGCTCCTCCATATCGAAGCCGTCGATCACCGCGCCGGTGTATTCGATCGCATGGCCATTGCCGGCGGTCACACCGAGCTGGCCGATCACGTGCAGGATCAAGTCCTTGGCGCTTGTGCCCGGCGCGGGCAAGCCCCGCAGCATGATGCGCATGACACCAGGCTTGCGCTGCCGCAGGGTCTGGCTGGCCATCACCTGCACTTGTTCGGACGAACCCACGCCCATGCCGATGGCGCCGAACGCACCATGCGTACAGGTATGGCTGTCGGCACAGACCACCGTGGTGCCGGGCAGCGTCAGCCCTTGTTCCGGCGCCGTCACGTGGACGATACCTTGACGGCCGTCGTCCACATCAAACAGATCGATACCCAGTTGGGTGGATTGCTTGCGAAAGGTCTCGACCGCTTCCGTGCTCCATGCCTCGTCACCGGCGTGGCGCCCAGGCGCGCTGGAGATGACATGATCCAGGTTGGCGAAAGTGAGCTTCGGATCGCGCAACGGCAGCTTGCGCCGTTCCAGCGCGGCGACAGCGTCGACCGAGGTCAATTCATGCATCAGGTGGCGGTCGACGTGCAGCACGGTGGTGCCGTCCGCCAGTTCCTCCACCACGTGGTCATCCCATACTTTGTCGAAGAGTGTTCCCTTGCTCATGTCTCTCTCGCTGTCGCACGGCGGTTGTCATTCGGGTGGCGGCGGACGGGTTGCCGCGATGGCCGGCAACTGCAGGATGTTTTCCGCTGAATGCCACAAGTGGCGCTTCATGGCCTGGTAGGCCTGCTCAGGGTCGCCCGCAAGAATGCCTGCGGCGATATCTTCATGCTCGGCGAGCGAATTGCGGATGATCTGCGCGCTGCCGATGGTCTGGCGCAGTTGGATCATGAAGACCGGCAATTGGTATTTGTCGATCAGACCCTCCAGCGGCGGGTTCTCGCACATACGTACGATTTCCTGGTGGAACGCGCGGTTGTCCGCGATGAACTCCTGAAAATCCGGCCGTTTTGTGTGGATACGGCCTTTTTCCAGCACCGCTACGAAGCGTTCGCGATTTCCCTCCAGGCCTATGTTGCGTGCGGCCATGCGCGCGGCGTAGCCCTCCAGCGCCTCGCGAATCTGGAATACGTGCGTGACCTCCGCCGCCGACAGGCTGCGCACCACCGCGCCGCGGTTGGGCACCACATCGACCAGGCCGTCGGCTTCCAGACGGCGAAACGCTTCGCGCAGGGAGTTGCGGCTGATGCCGATCTGTTCGACCACATCGCGCGAGATCAGCCGCTGCCCGGGGGCAAGGCGGCCATCCAGGATGCGGCTTTTCAATTCGGCGGCCACGCGTTCCACAGTTTCGCCAGTGCGTCCGGCAGGTTCGGCGCTGCTCTTGTCGAGCACTTGGATAGGAATTTCAGTCATGCACACATTGTCCAACAAAACGCCTGTGGCGCATCGTCAGCTTCAGTCCGCGTGCGCCTTGTCGAAGTCCCAGACCGCCTGGAAACCCATCAGCTGGCACATGGCTTCGAATTTCATCAAGTCGGTGCCGGGGCCCAGCGTGGTTTGCGGCGTCTTCAACTGGGTATAGACCTTCTCCAGCGCCTGGCTCACGGCCAGGAAGCCAGAGGCCGGATAGATCGCCAGCGAGAATCCCATTTTCTGGTACTCCAGGGGAGGCAACTGCGGCGTGCGCCCCCCCTCCACCACATTTACCAGCTTGGGCAGCTCGAAGCTGCGGCCGATTTTCTCCAGTTCCTCGGGGGACTCGGGCGACTCCACGAACAGCACGTCGGCGCCCGCCTTGCCATAGGCTTCAGCGCGGCGCAGCGCTTCGTCCAGGCCCAGGCTGGTGCGCGCATCGGTGCGGGCGATGATCTGGAAGTTCGGATCCTCGCGCGTCTCCTTGGCTACCTTGATTTTCTTGACCATGTCCTCGACGGGGATCACGCGTCGACCGGGCGTATGGCCGCACTTCTTGGGAAACTCCTGGTCTTCCAGCTGGATGCCGGCGGCGCCCGCGCGCTCATAGCCGCGCACGGTGTGCGCAACGTTGAGCAAACCACCATAGCCGGTGTCGGCGTCGCAGACCACGGGCGTGCGCGCCGCGCCGCAGAACGCCGCCACGCGGTTCACCATGTCGGTATACGTGGCCAGGCCGGCGTCGGGCTCGCCCAGGTAGGACGCCACGGTGCCGAAGCCGGTCATGTACAGGCAATCGAAACCCATGGAATCGGCCAGGCGCACCGAGATCATCTCGAATACGCCGGGTGCGACGACAATATCGGGGCCGGCGAGTTTTTGCTTCAAAGCGCGCCGTTTATCGGAAGCGTTCATGATTGATTCCTTGGATATCAATGGAGATGGGTGGTCTGCGCATTCGCGCCGGTGGCGGCGCGGGCGAGGTCTGGGGAAAGCTGGGAAATTTCTTCGAGCGAGCGCTGGTTGGTTTCCGTGCCGAACAACGCCAGCACCACCGCCATCAGCAAAAGCGCGGCGATGATCACGAGCAGTACCTGCTGTATGCCGCCGGTGGCATACAGCAGGACAGCAGCCTGCGGCGCGAAAATACCGGCGATACGCCCCGTCGCGCTGGCGACGCCGTTGGCGCGCATGCGGTTGCCGGTGGGGAACAGTTCGGGGATATACGTGGCGACCCCAAGGGCGACCATCAGGTAGGTCAGCGTGAACAAGATGAAGCCGAGCACCGTCGCCATCTCGACACTGGTGGAATGCGCATAGAACCAGCCCACCGCCGAGGCGATGAGGGCAATCGCGATCAGGCCTTTGCGCCGTCCCACGCGGTCGGCGATGAGTACGCCGATGAATGCGCCTACCGGGCCGCCCAGCGACATCAGCGCGGTATAGCCCAGCGAGGAAGCCACGCCCAGCCCCTGCTTGACCAGGAAGGTCGGCACCCAGACGATGAAGCCGTAGATCATGATGTTGATCGCGATCTGCACGATCACCCCGACGAATAGGCGGCTGCGAAAAGGCGGCTTGAACAGGCTCTGCCATGAGTCGTCTCGCAAACAGCCCTGCAGGCCGGCCCGTGGCGCACCCTGGGCGACATTCCGTGCCGCGCCCCCCTCCGCCGCTTGCGCGGGCGACCCTGCCCGCGTCGACGCGACCTGGCTTTCGGCCTCGATGCTCGCCAGCACCGCGTCCGCTTCGGCATGGCGACCCTTGGACTCCAGCCAGCGCGGCGATTCGGGCATCTTCCTGCGCAGCACCCACACGCACAACGCGCCGCAGCCGACGATGACGAACATTGTCCGCCAGCCCACCGAGGGAATCAGCAGGTAGCCCAGCACGGCGGACACCAGCAAGGCGCTGTTGGTGATCAAGGAAAGATAGGAGGACCAGCGGCCGCGGACGGCGGGCGGAATGAACTCGCCGATCGAGCCGTAGCCGATGACGATTTCCGCCCCGAGTCCCACGCCCATGAAAAAGCGGCAGACGATCAGCCACATCATGTCCGGCGCCGCCGCGCCGGCCAGCGATGCCACGCCGAACAACAGCAGGTTGAACTGGTAGGCGTACTTACGTCCTTTCGCATCGCCCAACACACCAGCCGCCACGGCGCCGATCAGCATGCCCACAAAGGTCGCCGAGAGGAAGGTCGCGTTGGACTCCATGGTGGACCAGCCGCTCTTGCCTAGCGCGGCCAGCACGCCGCCCGCCAGGTAGATGTCGAAAGAGTCCAGAAACATTCCGGCGCCGATCAGACAAAGGATACGGCGGTGGAACGGCGAGACAGCCAAACGGTCCAGTCTTGCGCCGGCCTCTGATGTATTCATCGTCTTGTCTCCAAAGGTTCACTTCTTGTGACGCCGCAGCCGGGGGGCGCGGCGGCGCCCTGCAGTTCAGCTCACGCCACCCAGCTTTCGATGCCATCGCAGCAGCAGCATGTTGGCGGCCGTGGCGAAGGCGAACAGCAGGCAGGCGAGCGCCGCGATCATGAGCGGGTCGTTGCGCGTCATCGCGCTTATGAGCAGGTGGCCGATGCCGCTTTGCGACGCGAACATCTCGCCGATCAGCGTACCCAGCAAGGTCAGTGAGAAACCGATGCGCAGCCCCGCCACCACCTCGGGCGCGGCGGCCGGCAACAGCACGTAGCGGGCGTAGGCAAGCGGCGTAAGCCGGCAGACGCGCGCGCAGCGGGCGTACACCGCCCGCATGCCGCGCACCGCCCCCATGGTGAATATCGTGATGGGTACGATGCCGTGGATCACGCCGAAAGCCACCTTGGCATTCAGCCCCAGACCGAATATGAGCAGCACCACCGGATAGAGCGCGATCTTGGGAATGGCATACAGTGCCATCAGCAAGGGCTCCATTACATCGCCCGCCAGACGCCGCGCGCCCAGCACCAGGCCCATTCCCACGCCGCCCACGGCCGCAATGGCGAAGCCGAACGCGAAGGCGGTGCCCGTGGCGCGCAGGCTCGCGGGAAAATCGTCGTCACGCATGATGGCCGCCAGCTTGACCAGCGTCGGCCACGGACCGGGCAGCACGCGCGCCCCCAGCAACAGTGCGCAAAGCTGCCACAGGAACAGCAGGGCCGCCAACAGGATCAGGCCGTCGACGCGTGACGTGATCCTGCTGCCAGCGGTGTCGGCGTCGCTCATACAGCCCCCTGCCGGTTGTGCTTGTATAAGCGCCGTTCAGTCATGCTCAACAGCGCGTTCAAGGTGATGACGAAGGCCAGCAGCAGCACGATCAGTCCGTACATGACGGGGTTGTCGAAGTTGTTGTAGGCGAAGGCAATACGAAAACCGAAGCCCGCGCCCGCCAGCACGAACTCCCCGGCCACCACCGCGATGAACGCATACACCACGGTCAGCTTGATGCCCGTGAACACGAAAGGCAGGCTGGACGGCAGCGTGACCAGCCGGATCTCGTCGAACAGTCCCATGCGCAGCGCCCGCGCCGTGCGCAGCAGCACGCGCGGCACACGCTCCAGGCCGTTGAGCGTGTTGACGGCCATGGCCACGACGCCGAACAGGAAGCCGATGGCCACCAACGGCCAGCGATTCAGGCCGAAGATCACGATCAGGATCGGGTAGATGATGAAAATGGGCACGGCGTAATACGAGAGCAGCAGCGGATCCAGCACCCGCCGCAGGCGGGGAAACTTGAACAGGCAAACGCCTCCCGCGAACCCGCCGATGATGGCCAGCGTGACCGCCATGGCGGTATTGCCCAGGGTCAGCAAGATGTCGCCGGTGTAGTCGCCGGAGCGCAGCAATGTCCAGGCGCCCTGGACCATCCTGGACGGCGGGATGAACGACACGGGATCGATCCAGCCCATGCGGCTGCAGAGTTCCAGCGCCGCCAGCACCAGGATCACCAGCGCCAGACGGTAGTACCCGGCCCGGCTCATTCCATGCTCCCCAGCGCCTTCAGCGCCTCGCCGCGCAACAGGCGCCAGACCCGTGCCGTCAGTTCGCCGAAGCGCGGATCCAGCGCCGTGTTGCTGTCGCGTTCGCGCGACCATCCGGTTTCGACGATCTCGATGAAGCGGCCGGGGCGCGCCGACATGACGCCGATACGGTCCGACAGCAGCACGGCTTCGTCGATCGAATGGGTGATGAGGACGATGGTGGCCTCGGTATCGCGCCACAGCTTCAGCGTTTCCTCACCCATCAGCAGCCGCGTCTGCTGGTCCAGCGCGCCGAATGGTTCGTCCAGCAGCATGAGGCGTGGGCGCGTCACCATGGCGCGTGCGATGCACACCCGCTGGCGCATGCCCCCGGACAATTGCGAAGGATGGGCATGCGTGAACGCCTTCAGGCCCATGAACGACAACGCATGTTCAACGCGTTCGCGTATTTCGTTTTCCGGCAGACCCGCGCGGCGCGCGCCGAAAGCGGCGTTGTCATACACCGTCAGCCAGGGAAAGGTGGCATCTTCCTGGAAGACCACGGCCACGCCCTCCGGCACCTTGTCCAGGACACGCTCACCTTCGAACTGCATGGTGCCGCTGGTGGGCGGATTCAGGCCGGCGATCACGTCCAGCAGCGTCGACTTGCCGCAGCCCGACGGGCCCACCACTGAAAAGAACTCTCCCTTGCGGATGTCCAGGCTGACCGGTCCCAGCGCATGCAGGGGCGCGGCGCCGCCCTTGCCGGAGTAGGCGCGCACCACGTCGGTCAGCACGGCATGGGGTGCCGCCGGCGGCGCCGCATGGATCACGGACAGCGGCGCCTGCTTGGCTTGCAGTTTCATTGCGACTCCTGCGGCAGAGGGTTACTTCGCGCGTTCGGAGGCGGGCAGCAGCGTATCGTCGATGACCTTGTCCCAGTCGAAGGGACCTGGATCGGCAGCCTTGATCAGCACCAGGCCCTTGGCCACTTCATCCATGCTGGCGCGGTCGAAGCCGCCGGTGCTCCAGTAGTGCGGGTCGTTCTGCAGACAAGTCTGGATAGCCGACTTGGTCACGGCGAGGTCCATCTTGTAGGCCTTCGCCAGGATCTGCGCGGCCTCGTCCTGATGCGCGATCAGGTATGCCACGCCCTTGCGGCGTGCATCGATGATGGCCTTGATGGTCTCGGGGTGTGCCTTCAGGTAGTCGGTTCGAACGATGCCCACGGTCTGGGTCTCCTTCGGCACGATGTCGACGGAACGGAAGGCGATCTTCAGTAAATCCTTGTGGGCGCTATAGGAGGGCTCGGTGATGTAAGCCACGTCCACCGTTTTCTGCTGCAGCGCGATCATCATGCTGCCCGACGAGCCCACCGGCTTGCGGTTGACCTGGCCAGCCAGGCCCGCGCGTTCGATAGCCACGGTGGACACCAGGTCGGTGACCGACTTGGGACTGCTGTAGCCCATCGTCTTGCCTTTCATCTGCGCCATGCTGGTGATTGTGTTGTCGGGGTTCTGCACCCACAACTGGTCGGCCAGGCTTTGCACGCCGCCGTGCACGATGGTGATTTGCATGCCCTGCTTGATCGCGGCGATGGCGGCCGGCAACGCGACCTCGCCATAGGGAATTTCTGAAGCCATCGCATTGCGCACCGTGGTGCCGCCGCCTTCAGAGGTAATGAACCCGGTTACGTCGATGCCGCCTTCCTTGAAGTAACCCTTTTCCATGGCGACCGCGAACGGGGCGCCGTACATGCCGTCGCCCCAATGCGTGACGGTCAAGGTGGCGGCGGAACAGGCCAGCGGGGCGGCCAGCAAGGCGGAGGCGAGCGCCAGCCCACCGAGCATGCGGAATGCTTTCATTATTTTGTCTCCGGCTGTGATTTTGATTATGTACAGCGGCCCCGTAGCGATCTTCGTCGCCCGGGAAAATTGTCGGTATAAAGTGTCCGACACTTTGACTGATGGTATTGGCGGATTCTGGCCTCGTCAAGGTTCCGACCCCTAGGGTTTGCATGGGGGTCGGGGGTCAGGCTGCCATGTCGGCACCCTGACCTTGGTGCTTCACTGCTTCAGTGCTTCAGGTTTTCCAAGCCCGCTGGCAGTTGAGCTCCAGGGAAGTGGGTCGACAGCGTTACGTCACGCCATTGCGCCTGTTGCTCGGCGCGCTGGGTTTCCGCTTGTTCGCAGACGAACAGCGCATCGCCGCCCAGCAGCATACGCAGGGGCAGGTCATCGCGACGGGACAGGTCCACGATCAGCGCGGCGATCCTGGCGGGATCGCTGATCTCACTGCCGCCGTAAGCCGCCAGCAATTCCAGGATCTTGCCTACGGAAGGTTCGTAAGCGGGCATGATCGCCGTGCCTTCGCGGCGTGCCTCGCCAGCCCATTCCGTACGCATGCCGCCCGGCTCCAGCGTGCAGACGTGTATGCCCAAGGGTGCCACTTCCTTGGCCACGACATCGCTGAAACCGCCCACCGCCCATTTGGCGGCCTGGTACGCGGACATGCCGGCGGTCGCCGTGCGCCCCCCCACCGAGGACACCTGGAAGATATGGCCAGCGCCCTGCTCGCGCATCACGGGCACGGCCGCGCGCGACAGGTTCACCACGCCGAAGAAATTCGTATCGATCTGCTCGCGAAAATCTTCCGAGGTCATCTGCTCGAACGGCAAGGCATGACCGTAGCCAGCGTTGTTGACGAGGACATCGAGGCGTCCGAACTGTTGCACGGCCGCTTGTACGGCACGGCGCGCCGCGGCTTCGTCAGTGACGTCCAGCGCCACGGGAAGGATGCGGTCGCCGTAGCGTTCGACCAGATCTTGCAGACGGTCGGTCTGGCGCGCGGCGGCGACCAGATGGTCGCCGGCCGCCAGGACGGCTTCGCTGATGTTGCGGCCCAGGCCGCGCGCGGCGCCGGTGACCAACCAGGTTTTGGGATGGGAATTCGTGGACATGGCTGCTCCTGTGCTTGCGGGTGATAAGCGCTGGGATGGCGAGTAGCGGCTCGCCATGTGACCCAGCACAAAATTTAATTGACTATGCACTCACTCATTTAAAGCTCAAAAAATTTTCTGCGTCGCGTCAGCGACCGCCCCCCTTCACCGCGCCCCAGAACGCGCGAAAGCCGGCCTCGCGGTAGTAGTCCGCCTTCGCGTCGTCGCGGGCGATGAAATCCAGGGCGTTGTCGGCCATGGTGTTGAATACCGATCCGATGAAAGCCAGGGCGTCCTTGGCCGGCACCGGGCCGTCGGCCAGCTTCTCCAACAGCAGTTGACCCAATGCGCTGAAGCCCTCCGCGCCCGCGGCCCGGTGCTGGGCATCGATGCGGTCGCAGAAACCCAGCTGGCGCAAAGCCTTATGGCCATCAGGCCAGGCCATGCCCCAATCCAGGTAACCATTCCACGCCTGCCTGACGCGCGGTTCGGCCGCGCCCTTGGTCGTGAAGCCCTTCATCATCGACTCGCGCACGCCCGCCTTCAGATGCACATAAAGCTCGTTGAGCAGCACGTCCTTGTTGGGGAAATAGGTGAACAGCGTGCCTTCGGCAACACCAGCGTCCTTGGATATCCGCGCCGTCGCCGCGCTGACGCCTTCGGCCGCGACCACACGGGCGGCGGCGGCCAGGATTGCGTTGCGCTTGTCTTCACTGCGGGGGCGGGCCATGGCAATAAAATGCTTTAAATGAGTATTTGCTCAATTATATGCGGTAAGCCGGATTCGTCAAGCGGCCCGGCTACCTGAGTCCGCGCTGGCGTACTGCGTCGGTGGCAGGCCGACATGGCGGGTGAATGCCACGCTGAAGGCGCTGGCAGACCCATAACCGACGCGCTCCGCGACCTGGGCGACGCCCTCCCCCTTCTGGCGCAACATGTTCTTGGCCAGGGCCATGCGCCAGGACAGCAGATATTCCATCGGCGCGACGCCGACGATGCGATTGAAGCGCTCGAAGAACGCCGATCGGGACAGCGCCGCCGCGGTGGCCAATTGCACGACCGTCCATGGCTTCTGCGGGCTCTCATGCATCTGGCGCAAGGCAACGGAAAGCCGGGGATCGGCGAGCCCGCGCACCAGTCCCGCGGTGGACGCCGTCGCATTGGTCGACCGCAATGCCTCGATCAACAGCACTTCCAGCAAACGGGCCAGCACGACGTCGCGCGCCGGCCGCTGCTCGCGCGACTCTTCCCGCACCAGCTTCACCAACGTCGACAGCCTGCGCTCGCCCCGCACCAGCACAACATTCGGGAGCAATGACAGCAACAGCTCAGCATCGGGTGACCCAAAATTGCAATGGCCGACCAGAAATTGGACGTCCGACGGAACGCCCTCTTGACCCACGTGAAACCGTCCAGGCCCAAGGGCGACCGGCGTCGAAATGACCTCGTCCGACTCGGGCGGCTCCAGGCTGGAAGTCGCGAAATCGTGCAGCTCCGGGACCAGGACGAAATCATCGGCCTGCAGGGTGATCGGCGCCGCGCCGTTCATCTCCAGGCGGCAGGATCCTTCCAGCAGGACGCAATAGAACGGCATGCCATCGAGGGAACGCTGCACACGCCATCGGCCCCCCGCGCTAACCAGCTTTGAATAGGCCGCGTCGGGTTGAAGCAAGGTGACGATATCCGCTAAGGGGTCGGTCATGGCCGGACGATCACAAATGAAAGTTGGACTTTTGATTGTAGCGAGTCCAGACGTGGACCTATATCTTGTCCATACCGCATTCATTTTCTGGAGTTTCAATGAAGACCGTCCTCATCACCGGCTGCTCGACCGGCTTCGGCCTGGAAACCGCCCGCTATTTCCTGGAACAGGGTTGGCGCGTGGTTGCCACCATGCGCACGCCGAACCCCGAAGTGTTGCCCGCCTCCGATCGTCTGCGGATCGTGGCGCTGGATGTCACCGATGCCGCGAGCATCCAGCGGGCCGTCGAAGCCGCCGGCCCGATCGACGTTCTGGTGAACAACGCGGGCATCGGTTTTCTCAACGCCGTGGAAGGCACGCCGATGGACACCGCGCGCGAGATTTTCGAGACCAACACCATCGGCACGATGGCGACGATCCAGGCCGTGCTGCCGCAAATGCGGGAGCGCAAGGACGGCGTGATCATCAACGTCACGTCGTCGGTCACCGTGCGCCCGCTGCACATGCTGTCCGTCTATACGGCCAGCAAAGCGGCCGTCAACGCCTTCAGCGACGTGCTGGCGCTGGAACTGGAACCCTTCAATATCCGGGTGCGGGTCGTGCTGCCGGGGCGTGCGCCCAGCACCAGCTTTGGGGACAATGCCCGGTCGCGGATGCAGGCGGGTTTTCCTGAACCTTATGCCGAAATGGTACACAGCATCTTTGCGCGATTTGAACAGGACACCGGTCCCGTCACCCATTCGATCGACGTCGCAAAGGCGGTATGGCTGGCCGCCACCGACGCGTCCAGCCCCATGCGCATCCCCGCCGGCGCCGACGCCGAGGCAGAAGTGCAGGCCCTCAAAGCCAGGGGCGCTTCCGTGCTGGCCTGATGAACGGCAGCAGGCGGGCAGGCCTCAGTCGTTGAAGATCAGGGACCGATGCGCGGCGACGCCGGCCTTGACGCCAGACGCCGATGCAAAGGTGGCGTTGGTCATCAGCACGGACATATCACCGGCGGCGAAGACACCGCGCACGGTGGTATGGCCCCAGTCGTCCACCCGGACGACTGGTCCTAACGGACCGTCATCAAGAGCGCATCCCAGTTGTTGCGCGAGGTCGCTGGCCAAATGCGTACGCGTACCGACGAATAACGCATCGACGGCCACGTTGCGTCCATCCTTCAGCCGCAGGCCCGTGATGGCCGGAGACTTGCCCAGTATTTCAACCACCGGCGCGCGTTCGATGTGTACACCCCGAGCTTCAAGCGCGGCGGCTTCCTCCGGGCTGGGCTCCACGATCCCTTGCGTAAACCAGGTCGTCGGCCCCCAATCGGGAATCAACATCGCCTGGTGCAGGGACATGGGACTGGTGGCAAGCACGCCGAGCGCTCTGCCGGCGACTTCATAGCCGTGGCAATACGGGCAATGCAAGACGGAAATGCCCCAACGCTCCTCCACTCCCGCCAAGGCGGGAAGCTCATCCCGAATGCCGGTCGCCAGGATCACGCGAGCGCCGACATGGCGGCTGCCGTCTGCCAGCGTGAAAACAACGTGATCGCCCTGTGCCGCGGCGTTCTGCGCGTAGCCGTCGATCAGGCGCACCGTGGGATAGGCAAGCAACTGTTTTCTCACTTCCGTGAGAATCTCGGCAGGCGTCTTGCCGTCCTGGCCAAAGAACCCATGCGAGTGTTGCGCGTAACGGTTGCGCGGCTTGCCTCCGTCCAACACCAGCACCCGCCGCCGCGCCCGCGCAAGCTGCATGGCCGCGGACAAGCCCGCGAAGCTGCCACCGACGACGATCACGTCATAGTCCACTGTCATCTGTTCTCCCTGGATCCCTTCACAGTCAGAAAGCGATGCGCTGAAGGCATCACGAAACTCCATGAGTTGCATGATATCCATGTGCTACATTTCTTGCAACTTCAAATGTTCCCTGAATGGAAGGCGCCTCTTGAGAACGGATAGCCGCTTGTCGCGGGTACTGCACGCACTGATTCATATGGCTCGCGCCGAGGGGCCACTGACGTCCGAAGCTCTCGCGGCAATGCTGCGCACCAATCCCGTCGTCGTGCGCCGGCTCTTGAGCGGGCTGCGGGAGAGCGGCTACGTCCAATCGGAAAAAGGACATGGCGGCGGCTGGGTGCTCACGGTCGAGCTCGACGCGATCACCCTGCTCGATGTCTATCGTGCCGTCGGCGCACCGCCGTTGTTTTCAGAACTGGTGTCCGAGGATCATCCGGAGTGCCTGATCGAGCGCTCCGTGAACGCGCACCTGTCCGCGACCCTGCGTGAGGCCGAGCAAGCCATCCTGGAAAATTTCGGCCGCTTGACCCTGGCGATGGTCGCCAAGGATTTCGACCAATAGCCTGGCCGCGCTGTCAGCCGCGCCGCGCGGCTTCGATCTTGGCGACGTCGATTTTTTTCATGTGCATCATCGCCTCGAACGCCCGCTGGGCGGCGGCGCGATCGGGGTCGGTGACCGCCTCCATCAGGACGCGCGGCGTGATCTGCCACGACAAGCCCCATTTATCGCGGCACCAGCCGCAGTCGCTTTCCTGGCCGCCGTTGCCGACGATGGCATTCCAATAGCGATCGGTTTCGGCCTGATCCTCGGTCGATACCTGGAACGAGAACGCCTCCGTATGCTTGAAGGCAGGGCCGCCGTTCAAGCCTACGCATGGGATGCCCAGGACGGTGAATTGCACCATCAGGACCACACCCTCGCTACCTGATGGGAAATCGCCCGGTGCATGATGCACCGCGACGACTTCACTATCCGGGAAGGTCTTCGCATAAAACGTGGCGGCTTCCAGCGCCGTACCGTCGAACCAAAGACAAATCGTGTTCTTGGCTACCATCGTCAGTCTCCTTGCGGGAATGTCGGGGTGCTGCGTCCCTGTCCGACCATTCTATGCGCAAGCGTGCTCATACCATGCCCGCCCCCGCGACGATGCTGCTCTTCCATCGCGTCGCGCGTCAGGCCGGTCGCAGATTTTCCACGCTCAGATCGCTGACGCGGCGCAATCCCATCATCACCATATCGCGGTCCACTTCCGCCGCCAGCAGGTCCACCGCGCGCGCCACCCCCGCCGCGCCTGCCGTGGCCGCGGCGTAGGCGAAGGGACGGCCGGCAAAAACGAAGGCCGCGCCCAGCGCCAGGGCTTTCAGGACATCTGTGCCGCGGCGGATGCCGCCATCCAGCATGACGGGAATGTCCGGACAGGCGCGCACGATCTCGGGGAGCATATCCAACGGCGCCGCGGCATCGTCGAGCTGACGGCCACCGTGATTCGAGACGATAATGCCGTCCACGCCAGCCGCGCGCGCCAGCAGCGCGTCCCTGGGATCGAGCACGCCCTTGACCACCAGCTTGTGCGGCCACAGCTGGCGTATACGCGCCAGATGATCCCAACCCAGATTGCCCCGGTCGGCGAAGCCGCGCTCGACGTTGCGAGCGATGATGGCCACGCCCCGGGTCGCGTAATTGTTCTCGAAGTGCGGCATCCCATGCCGCATCAAGGTGCGCATGAAGGTACCCAAGGTCCAGGCGGGATGCGTCAGGCCCTGCCAGGCCAATCCTGGCGACGGCACCAAAGGACTGGTGAAGCCGCTACGGATGTAGGCCTCCTTGTTGGGGTACGCAGGCGTATCCAAAGTAATGACCAAGGTCCGAAAGCCCGCATTGCGGATGCGCGCGATCAAGGCTTCCATCTTCGCGCGATCCCCCGGCACATAAGCCTGGAACCAGGCGGAGGGATACACCTTTATCACCTCCTCCATCGGGATCAGGGAGGAGGCGCTCATCACCATCGGAATGCCGCGCTGCGCCGCGACCTGAGCCAGCACGCAATCGCCACGGTAGGTGTACAGCGCGCTGAGCCCCACCGGCGCCATGCCGAAGGGCTGCGCATAACGCTCGCCCAGCAGGTCTACCGCCGCGCTGCGTCCCGTCGCATCCACCAGCACGCGCGTCACCAGGCGATGCTTGCCGAACGCGGCGCGATTGCCGTCATGCGCGCGGCGATCCTCCGCCGCCGCATGGACGTAACCGAAGATCGGGCGCGGCAGACGGCGGCGCGCCTGATCCTCGAAATCATCCAGGTTCAGGCAAGCAGCGAGTCTACGACGCATGGCTATGCAGCATCCCTCGCATCAACCCAGTTTTTGCAGGAACGCCAACATGGCCGGCGCGCAGATATCCGGATGCGAGGCCGCGGGATGGTAGCAATCCAGGTCCAGCAGCAGGACTTCCGCCTGTGGCAGGCCCTTGCGCACCACGTCCGGCGGCACCTGGCCGGCGGCGGCATTGGTCTGCGCCGACAGCTTGGTCAGGATCACGAGCGTGGGGCATTTGATGGCCGGCATGTCCTTGCCCGCCTCCGTGGTGCCCACCCAGCGCAGGTAGGCACGCGCCGTCGTGATCGATGTCGCGCCCATCAGGTCCGTCCACCAATCGATGGCGCGCAAGGGCGCGTCGTGGCCCAGACGGGACGGCATGGTTTTGCGTGCCCAGGCCCGCATGCCATGTTCTTCCATGAAAGGTTGCCAATCGGCGCCGCCGGGCGCGACCATGGGCGGGCAAGCCAGGGTGATCGAGCGGACCAGATCCGGGCGCGTCGCCGCCAGGCGCATGGTGCTGATGCAACCGCTCTTGAATCCCACGATGTGGACCGGCTGCCCCGCCAGATGATTGATGACGCGCACCATATCGTCCACGTACAGCTCAGTGGAATATTTGAAATCGCTGTCCACGGGCGCCGTCTTGCCGAAGCCCCGCAGGTCATACGTCACGACCCGATATTTGCGCGACAGATAAGGCACCCAGGCCCGGAACGCTTCCGTGCTTTCGGTGAAACCATGGACGAAGAGCACCGTCTCCGGCTGGGTCCATGGATCCGTGGCGTCATGTATCTCGTAGTAGGGCTTGAAGTCGTCGGCAAGATCCAGGAAAGGCATGGGTGAAACTCCAGAAGAATCGTTGAACCAGAAAACAGGACACAAATATTGATTGGTCGATGGAACGCGGCAGGCCGAGGCCCCTAAAGCCGCCGCTTACTGCGGCGTATATCCCACCGATCCCAAAGTCTGTTTGATCATCGTGATGTCGCGCACCACCGCTTGCTGCAACTGCTCCGGTGTCCCGCCCAGCACGGGCACACCCAGGGACTGGAATTGCTCGATCACCGTGCGATCCTTCAAGGCCTGATTCAAGGCGCGGTTCAGCGCATCGATGACAGGCTTGGGCGTTCCCTTGGGCGCGAACAAGCCATTCCAGCCAGTGACGTCATAGCCCTTCAACCCGGCTTCGGCCACCGTCGGAACGTCCGGCAACTGCGCCAGCCGCTGGGCCGACGATACCGCCACCGCGCGCACCTTGCCAGCGCGGATCTGCGGCAACGCCGCCGGCGGCGACGTGAACGCCACCTGCAGGTCGTTGCGTATCAAGGCCGTGAGCATTTCCGGTTCGCTCTTGTACGGGACCGCTTCCAGCTTGATGCCGGCCTGCGCCTCGAATACCAGCGTGCAGATATCGCCCTGGCTGCCGGCGCCTACCGAGCCATAGTTGAGCCGGCTCTTCGAATCGCGCGCCTTCTTCAACAAGTCAGCCACCGTGTGGATGTCGCTATCCTTGTTGACCAGCAGCACTTCCGTCACCTGCCCTACCCGTCCGATCGGCGTGAAATCGTTCGCCGTGTCATAAGGCAAGGACTTGATAGTGCTGGGGTTGGCCACGTGCGTAGGGAACGCGAACAGCAGGGTATACCCGTCCGGACTGGCTTGCGCCACGAACTGGGACCCGATGACGCCGCTGGCCCCTGCCTTGTTCTCGACAACGACGGGTTGTCCAAGCTGCGTGCCCAGATGCTGCCCCACCAGGCGGGCCAGGACGTCCGTGATGCCGCCGGCGCCCGTGGGCACGATAAGCCGGATCGGGCGATCCGGATATGCCGCGCGCGCGGCGCCGGCGCATGCGGCCAGACTCAAGGCCGCCGCGCCCAACATCCGTAATACACGCTTGCCGGCCAGGGCCGTGGAAAAGAATGCCATCGCCTGTCTCCTTGTGCTTTTTTGCAAATTCTAGGAAACGGGTCGCAGGCGCAGGGAAGATTATTTGATATTCAGGATAAAACTTTACTGGGCATATCTCGGCGCTCAGACAGGCAGGTGCCGGGTTTCTTCCAGCAGGGTCCGCACCATTGCCGCGCTGACGCCGTTGGCATCCCAGAACACGCCCATCCGCCGCATAGGCGTCGCCTCCGGCAAGACCATGCGCACCACGCCCAGGCTTTCCAGCCATCCGGGCGACCAGTCCGGCACCAGCGACACGCCGATGCCATCCCGCACCAGATAAGCGATCGTGATCAGGGTATCGATCTCCAGGCGTTCCTGCGGCTGGATGCCGTGCCGCCGCAGATAGGTCTCAACCGCCTGTCCTCCTCGCAACGATCGGTCGAAACGCAGGAAAGGCTGCGTGGCCAGCAGATGGTTCGCATCCATGCCCTGCATGGCCGGCGGCGCGATCAAAACCAGCTTCTCCTCCTTGAGCAGCATCCATTCAAACCCCTTGGGCGAAGCGTGCACCGGCTCGGCCATGATGGCCGCATCGAGGTCGCGCGACACCACGCGGTTATATAAATAGGTCGACGCGCCCGACTCGACGTAGATCCGCAGGGTGGGATGCAGCAGGTAGAGGCGCTTGAGCAATTGCGGCGTCAATTCCGCCAGGGTGGACGTCGCCACGCCCAGGCGCAATTCGCCCAATTGTTCATCGTTGTTGGCGATGGCCCGCAGGGACCGCGCGTCCTTCAGCATCGCGCGGATGCGGTCGACGATGCGCACACCCGCCTCGGTGGGCCGCGCCACCCGTCCCGCGCGGGTCAGCAATGGCGTGCCGATTTCTTCTTCCAGCGTCTTGATCCGCGCCGCCAGGGCGGCCGGCGTCAGATTCAAAACCCTTGCGGCCTCGGCGAAGGAACCATGGTCGCAGATCGCCACAAAGCTTTGCAGATAGCGGGTATCCATGCCTTGCCCTTGTCTCGGTCGTTAATATTTTTAATGTTTGAATATTAACGGAGTGATGCCATGATTCAGCACGGCCGAAGAATAATGGCCGGCTGCCCATGGCACTCACAACCTGTCCAGGAGACCTGCAATGACCGCAACCGCCGCCCGCGCGCTCACCGGTGTGTTCTCACCAGTGTTGACCCCGTTCGACAAACAAGGCGCGACGTCGACTCAACGCTTCATCAAGCATTGCCGCTGGCTGGCGGACCAAGGCGTAGGCCTGTCGGTCTTCGGCACGAATTCCGAAGCGAATTCCCTGTCGGTGCAGGAAAAACAGGATTTGCTGCAGGCTTTGCTGGAAGCCGGCATCCCGGGAAATGTGTTGATGCCGGGCACGGGCTTGTGCAATCTGCCGGAAAGCATCGCATTGACGTCCCATGCCGTGAAAGCGGGCTGCGCGGGCGTGTTGATGTTGCCGCCCTTCTACTACAAGGGCGTCAGCGATGAAGGCCTGTTCCGCTTTTTCTCGACCGTCATCGACGGCGTCGGCGACGACCGACTGCGCCTGTACGTCTATCACATCCCGCCCGTCAGCCAGGTGCCGCTGTCCGCCAACCTCATCGAACGCCTGATCGCGCGGCACGGCAAGATCATCGCCGGCATCAAGGACAGCTCGGGTGACTGGAACAATACCGAGCTCATGCTGAAGCATTTCCAGAGTCCGGATTTCAGCGTGTTCGCGGGCAGCGAAACGTTCCTGCTGGCGAATATGCGCGGGGGCGGCGCGGGCTGCATCACCGCCACGGGCAACGTCAACCCTGGCGCCATCAACCGGCTCTACCGCAGCTGGAATGAGGACGCCAAGGCCGCAGACGCGCAACAGGCGGCCCTGGACAAGACGCGCGCCATCTTCCAGTCCGTGCCCATCATCCCCGCCATGAAGCGGACCCTGGCCGACCATTCGGGCGATGCCGCCTGGGCCACGGTACGGCCCCCGCTGGTGGAGCTGGACGACACCCAGGCGGGCAAGCTGTCCGCCGCCTTGAAGGCAGATGGATTTACCGTCCCGAATGCCAGGACCCTGGCGGTGGATTGACGCCTGGCGTCATCCCAGACGGCACACCCGCCTGATCCCCGCCAGCGCGATCCACCCCATCGTCAGCGCGACCAGCGCCAAGGCGATGCGCAAGGAGGTGGCGTGGGTAATGCCGCCGATCAACGGCGGCCCAAACAACATGCCGACGTAGGCAAAACGCGCGACACCCGCGACACCGGCTGCCGGGCTCATGCCCGGCAGCTTGGCGCCCGCCAGGAAGAAGAAAGGCATCAGGTTGGCCACGCCCAGGCCCATCAAGGTGAATCCCACCAGGCTGGGCCAGGGCCACGGCGCCGCGATGACCAGGGTCATGCCGGCGCAGCCCAGCCAGGCGCTGACGGTCATCAGGCGCTCGTCGCTGAAACGACGCCGCAGCAGATCCGCGCTGAAGCGGCCGACCGCCATGCCGGTGGCGAACGTCGCATAACCGTAGCCGCTTTGCGCCGTCGGCGCGCCGGCCACGTCGCGCATATAGACGGCGGCCCAGTCGTACATGGCCCCCTCGCAGACCAGTCCCAGAAACGCGACGGCGCCGAGAATCCAGAGCACGCGCGGAATGCCGCCGGCCACGCTGGTGTGGCCCTCTTCCGTGTGGGATTCGGCATCGGTCAACAAATAGGACGTCGCCAGCAAGGCCGCCAGCACGGTCATCGCGGCGATCACGAAGCCGTGCAGCTGCAGTGAGACACCGGCGCCCATCAGCAAGCCCCCAAGGCCCGCGCCAGCCATGCCGCCAAGGCTGAACATGCCGTGCAAGGTGGACATGACGGGCTTGCCCGAACGCGCCTCCACCGTGGCGGCCTGCACGTTCATGGCGACGTCGAACGCAGCCATGCCCATGCCGAACAGGACCAGGATCACCAGCAGCAGCGGGAAGTATGGGGCCCAGGGAATGATCACCAGCATGATCGAGTAAGCCAGGCCGCTGACGGCCAGCACGCGGGCACTGCCCGCCCGTCCCACCCAGCGGCCGACGCCGTTCATCGCCAGGATGGCGCCCGCCGACACGGCCAGCATGGCCAGCGACAGCACGGCGTCGGACACCTGGAAATTGGCCTTCAGCACCGGAATCCAGACCCCCCAGGTGGCGAAGGTGGCGCCGTTGACGAAGAACTGGGCCATGGTGGCCCAGGTGGCGCGACGGACAGCCAGGACATCGGCGCGCGCCGCGGCGGCGGGCAGCGCGTTTTCACTGCTTTTCATGGGACGGTAGCGAGGCGGCTATTAGGGAAAGTCCTAAATGATGTCATAGATGGCGCATCTACCCGCTCTACCCCTTGTCCTGAAAATTGTATTTCGTATACGATCAGACAATCGACGAGTATTCACGGGCACCGACCCGGGAAACCGTTTTTCAAGACGCTCCGTTCCCCCCGGCGGAGCCAGAGAGGAGACTTACCCATGCACAAGCCCCATCCAGCGGCCCGCCGGCTGGCCCGCGCCCTGTCCGCGCTCAGCTTGCTGGCCCTCGTGCCGCTGGCCCAAGCGGAATCCGCGTATCCCGATCACAAGGTCCGCGTCATCGCCCCTCAAGGCGCGGGCGGCGGCGTCGACATCATGGCGCGCTCCCTGGCGGAGCAGCTCAGCAAGCGTCTGGGACAGACGTTCTACGTCGACAACCAGGGCGGCGCTGGCGGCACGATAGGCACCACCGACACCGCGCGCGCCAAGCCGGACGGCTACACCCTGATGGTGGCCTACGTGGCCACGCACGGCACCAACCCCGCCGTGCGCAAGACGCCCTATGACCCGGTCAAGAGCTTCACGCCCATCGCCATGATCGGCGGCACGGCCAATGTGCTGCTCACCACCCCCGCGGTGCCGGCGAAGACCCTGGCGGAGTTCATCTCCTATGCCAAGGCGCACGGCGACACGCTGAGCTACGGCACCTCGGGCAACGGCACGCTCAATCACCTGGCCATGGAGGAATTCAAATCCATGGCGGGCTTCAAGGACCTGCCGGTGCCCTACAAGAGCATGACCGAGGCGCAGACCGACATGATCGGCGGCCGCGTGCAGTCCGTCTTTCCCGGCGTCGCCGCGGGCCTGGCGGTAATCAAGTCCGGCAAGGCCCTGCCCCTGGCGGTGACCGGCGACAAGCGCAATCCCACCATCCCCGATGTGCCCACGTTCGCCGAACAGGGCTATCCCAAGATGCAGGCGACGACCTGGTACGGCCTGGTCGGCCCCGCCGGCCTGCCGCCCGCCATCACGGCCAAGCTGAACGAGACCGTCAACGACATCCTGAAATCGCCGGACTTCCTGCAGCGTTTGCAGAACCTGGGCGTGGATGCGATGTCGATGTCGTCCCAACAATTCGGCGACTACATCGCCCAGGACATCGAAACCTGGAAGCGCGTGGCCCACGAGAACAATATTTCCCTGGATTGAACCGTAGCAGGAAACCCCATCATGTCTGACAAGCATTCCCTTCCCGCAGTCTCGATCTCGCAACGCCTGGCGCAGGGCATCGTCCGCGCGCGGCCCGAGCAAACCGCCGAAGCGCGCGCCACCGGCCGCCGCATGCTGCTGGATATCGCCGGCATCGCCGTCGCCGCGCGCGCCCAGCCCTACGTGCGCGCCGCGCTCGATGCCATCGACCAGGACGGCCCCTGCACGGTCTTCGGCCACGCGCGCCGCCTGGGCGTGCAAGACGCGGCCTTCGTCAACGGCACCGCGGCCCATGGCGAAGACTTCGACGACACCTACGAAGGCGGGCCCGTCCACGCCGGCGTCGTGATCGTGCCCGCCCTGGCGGCCGCCGCGGAACGCCATGGCTTCAGCGGCAGCGATTTCCTGCGCGGCATGGCGGTCGGCGCGGAGGTCATGTGCCGTCTGTGCGCCGTGGCGCCGACCAAGACCCACAAGGCCGGCTTCCATCCCACCGCGGTCTTCGGCGTCTTCGGCGCGGTGGCGGGTGTCGGCGCCGCCCTGCGGCTTACCGAGCAGCAGCTCACCGACGCCTTCGGCATCGCCGGCAGCCTGGCGTCCGGCATCATCGAATATCTGGCCGACGGTTCCTGGACCAAGCGCCTGCACCCGGGCTGGGCGGCGCAATCCGGCTACCGTGCCGTGCGCCTGGCGCTGGGCGGCTTCAAAGGCCCGCGCACGGTATTCGAGGGCAGCCACGGCGTGTTCCATGGCTTCGCCAACACCCTGGACGGCGACTTCGACGCCATGCTGGACGGCTTCGGCGACAAATGGATCTGGCCCACGATCGCCTTCAAGCCCTATGCCTGCGGCACCATGTGCCACCCCTATATCGACTGCGCCCGCGCGTTCGGCCAGCTTGGCCTGGACCCGGCCACCATCGCCAGCATCGAGTGCGAAGCGGCCGAGGGCGTGCTGCATCGCCTGTGGGAACCGCTGGATGCGAAGCAGGCGCCGCCCAATGCCTACGCCGCGAAATTCAGCGTGCCCTATGCCATCGCGGTGGCCATCCTGCGCGATGACGCCGGCCTGGGCGAATACGACGACGACATCGTCAAGCAGGCGGACATCGTCGCGCTGGCGCGCAAGGTGACGTACGTCGTCGATCCGGCGAACCCCTATCCGAAGCAGTTCACCGGCCACGTCAAGGTGACGCTGACCGACGGCAAGGTGCACGAATTCCGCCAAGGCTATTTCAAGGGCGGCGTCGATCATCCGCTCAGCGACGACGACCTGACGCACAAGTTCCATGCAAACTGCGCCTACGGCGGCCTGACGGCGGCGGCCAGCCAGGCCTTGCTGGGCCATATCGACCAGGTGTTCGATAGCGAGAAGGTGGACTTCTCACCATTCGGACGTTGATGGTCAAACGTTGAGTAGCCCGGAAACGCCCTACCTGTAGGGCGTTTCCTATTTCATGCCATGCGATTCTCAACGGTCGGGACATCGCCGATCTGCCGGGCCCGGCCGGCAAGCGCGCCGAACCCCGCCATGGCCAGCGACAGAGCCACGCCTACCGCCAAAGGCAGGGTCCAGGCGCCGGTCAATGTGTGCAGCTTGCCGACCAAGGCAGGCCCGCAGGCGGCCAGCAGATAGCCCACGCACTGCGCCATGCCGGACAAGGCCGCCGCCTGGCGCGCGTTCGCCGCGCGCAGTCCCATGAAGATCAGCGCCAGCAGAATGCCGCCGCCGGAGCCGAAGCCATACAGCAATGCCCACGCCGTGGCGCCCGCCGGCACGAACAGCAGCCCCAGCAAGCCGACCGCCATCATCAGGCCCATCGCCGCGGCCACCCTGGTCTGGTCCTTCATGCGTCCCACCAGCGGCGCCAGCACGATGCCGGGCACGGCCGCCGCGAACTGCATGCCGCCATGCACCGCCCCCGCCTCGGCCGGCGTATAGCCCGCGTCCGCCAGGATAGCCGGCAGCCAGCTGATCAGGACGTAATACAGCAGGGAGTTGAAGCCCATGAACAGGGTCACCTGCCAGGCCAGCGCGGAGTGCCACACGGTGCCGCCATGGGGCGGCGTCGCCGTATCGCGTGCCGGCCCCGTATGGGCGCGCAGCTGGGTGGTCCAGACGGCCACCGCGGCCAGTGGAAACAGGATCGTCGCGGCCAGGGCGCCCTGCCAGCCCCAGGCGGCCGTCAAAGGCACGATGCAGCCCGACACCAGCGCCGCGATGCCACCCATGGTCAGCGCGCAGGCCCCCATCACCAGGGGCACGCGCGCGGGGAAGTCGCGCTTGACCAGGCTGGGCATCAGCACATTGCCGACGGCGATGCCGGACCCGCTGATGGCGGTGCCCAGATACAGACACCACAGCGGCCCGATCGATCGCACCAGCAGGCCGCCGGCCACCAGCCACATGGCCGCGAACAGGGTGCGCTCCAGTCCGTATTCGCGCGCCAGCAAGGCGGCGAACGGGGAGATGAAGCCAAATGCCAATAAGGGCAAGGTGGTCAGCATGCCCGCCTGCGCGGGCGACAAGGCGAACTGCGCCTGCAGTACCCCAAGGATGGGCGCAAGGCCGGTAACGGGCGCGCGCAGATTGCTCGCGATCAGTAGCAAACCAGCAATCAGGAAAACGATGCGCCCGGGAGAGCGCAGTGGAATATCAATTTTTGTCATGGTGTAGCCGTCAATTGGGATTCCGCATGCGCCAGACACCAATGACGCGCACGGGTACCGTGGTGCATAACCATATCGCCCCAGGGCATATCCTGAATTCAGCTAAGATGACAAGAAATCGCTAAATCCAGCCAAGCCGTCCGTCATGCTGCGGAACGCCTGCCACCGATGCCCTCGCGCACCCGCCCGCTTCCCAATAAATTCGCGCTCACCGATCCCGCCACGCCGGAAGGCGTGCTGCTGGGCCCGCTAAAGATCTTCGAGGACAGCCCCCGGCTGGGTCCGGTGTTCGGCGTCCGTGTGCGGGCAGCGGATCATCGCGCCGAAGTGCCGACCCATCGCCACCCTCAGGGGCAGTTGGTGGTGGCCTTGCAGGGAGGCGTGGTGTGCGAGGTGCCGGACGGCGTCTGGATGGTGCCGCCGGCGTGCGCGGTGTGGGTGCCCAGCGAGTTGCCTCACAGCATTCGCGCCACCGCGAACGCGCGCATGGGCTATCTGTTCGTGCAGCCGGGTGTCGCCGATCTGCCCGGCCACTGCTGCACCTTGGCCATCTCGCCGCTGGTGCGCGAATTGGTCCTGCATCTGGCGGACCTGCCTTCCGAATACACCGTCGACAGCCCCACCGGCCGCCTGGCCATGGTCCTGCTGGACGAGTTGGCGCGCATGCCGCGCGAACAGCTGCGTCTGCCTACGTCCGTTGAACCGCGCCTGCGGCGCATCGCGAAAATGCTGTCGGACGATCCCGCCGATCGACGCACGCTGGCCGAATGGGGCCAGGTAGTGGCCACCAGCGAACGAACGCTCGCTCGCCTGATCCGGCAGGAGACAGGCCTGACCTTTGGCCGTTGGCGCCAGCAGCTGCATCTGATCGTTGCTTTGCACCATCTGTCGGCGGGCCAGACCGTGCAGCGCGTGGCCGAAGCCCTGGGCTACGACTCGGTCACCGCTTTCATCAGCATGTTCAAGAAGTCGCTGGGCAAGCCGCCAGGCAAATACTTCGCCACCCTCGCGCAGCGCGACGAAGCGGGCAGGCATGGCGACGCCACACCCTAACCCGCCTGCACCCGCACCAGCTGATCTACCCGCACCACGCGGCTGACTTCCAGGACGGCCTGCGCCACCGCATCGTCCATGCTGACGGCGTCACGATCGAACGCGAGCGCGATGAAGTTGCCCTGCTTCCACGCCAACGTCACTTCCTCGCAGCCGTTGTACTTGAGCAATCTGAGCAACTCGTCCGTCAAGTTCTCGTGGCGTGACGCGTCCTGCAGGTTATAGATAAGTTTGAACTGATAAGACATTTTTTCCGACTTCCGCGACCGAGTTAGAAGGAACATTCCCCGCGCGTCGCAGTGTTGACGCGCCGACGGGTCAGTAACCCGAACCCGATTAACGTCTCAGACGGAACCGAGATGCATTAGTCGCAGTATCTGGTCGCGCTCGGCACGCATCAGCGGCAGCAGTTCCGCTTCGATGCGGGCCGCGTCGTAGTCTTCGTCATTGATGGACAGCCCCAGCGACAAGGCCCGCGTAGCGCTGGAGAACAAGGCGATACCCACAGTGGTGACGCGCCGGTCGGGATACCTGGCGATGGACCATTGCGCCGCCGGCAGCCCCAGGGCGGACCCCAGCGCGCTGCTGGGCGGCAGCGAACTGCCCACCCGCAGATTGACGACGAGAATCTTGCGGCGCTCCGTCGCCGAACTGGCCCGCGCGATGATGATCACGTTGTCCTTGGCCTGCTCGCCGATGTTGACCGTGCCGTCGCAGCGGTCCGCCAGCGCCTGCAGGGAGCCCTGAATCAGATCGTCCACCCCGGTATTGGCCAGCGCCGCGAAACCGATCTCCAGCAGTTGCGGGGTCAGCGACCAGCGCGTGCCTTCCTTGCGCACATAGCCCTCACCTTGCAGCGTGTTCAGCAGGCGAAGCACGGTCGCATGCGGCAGATCCACGGTCTGCGACAGCGTAGTTAGGGATTGCCCTGGGCCGGCGCGAAAAGCGCGCAGAACGGCTAGACACCTCTGGACCGACCTATTATCATTCATTTGATCACTGGGTGAAAGATTTGTTCATCTAGTGAAAATAATAGTCCATCTTGTGCGGGTCGGCAAGGGGCTCCTCCCTTACCGGTCCGGCAACATCGGGGGTATTCATGGGGTATCGAGTTGGCGTCGACATCGGCGGCTCATTCACGGACTTCGCCGTCTTCGACGAAGACAGCGGCGAAATCAAGAGCCTGAAAGTTTTCTCCCGCCCCGATCAGCCGGGCGAGGAAGTCATCGCCGGGGTGCGCATGCTGGGCGAGCGCTACGGCATCCAACCCAGCCAGATCAGCTATTTCACGCATGGCACGACCGTCGGCATCAACACGGTCATCCAGCGCAAGGGACTCAAGCTGGCCCTCTTCGCCACGCAGAATTTCTGCGACGTGCTGGAGCTGGCCAGGCTTAAAACCCCGGACATGTACCACTTGCTGTCGCGCCGGCCGGCGCCGCTGATCAAGCGCAGCATGGTGTTCGGCATCGACGAGCGCATGGCGCCCGACGGCTCGATACGCAAGCCGCTGGACGAAGGCAGCGTGGAGCGCGCGGTGCGCGCGGCGCAGGCGGCGGGCGCCGAAGGGATCGTCATTTCCCTGCTGCACGCTTATCGCAATCCGGAGCACGAGCTACGGGTCAAGGAACTCATCGCCACCCTGGCGCCTGACCTGCCCGTGTCCTGCTCCAGCGAAACCTGGCCCATCATCCGCGAATACGAGCGCACCATCACCGCCGTGATCGGCGGCTATGTGCAGCCGCGCGTGGCGCACTATCTGGGCTCGCTGCAAGCTGCCCTGAAAAATGTCGGCGTGCAGCCCGAGCCGCGCCTGACCAAGTCCAACGGCGGCGTGATGACGGCCGAACAGGGCAAGCGCGACTGCGTGCAGATGATCCTGTCCGGCACCGCCGCCGGCGTGATCGGCGCCGCCCACGTCGCCGCCACCGCGGATATTCCGCGCTGCCTGAGCCTGGACATCGGCGGCACCAGCGCCGACATCGCGGTCATCATCGACGGCAAGCCGCAATACGGCGTCGGCGAATTGATCGGCGACTTCCAGATCCACATCCCCTCGGTGTCCGTGTCGTCGGTGGGCGAAGGCGGCGGCTCGATCGCCTGGGTCGACCCCCTGGGCGTACTCAAGGTGGGCCCGGAAAGCGCCGGCTCGCGGCCCGGTCCGGCCTGCTACCGGCGCGGCGGCACCCGCGCCACCATCACCGATGCTTTCGTCTGCTGCGGCCTGGTGGGGCATTCCGATCTTGGCTACAAGGCCGTCGAGGTCGATGTCGAGGCCTCGCGCAAAGCCGTCGGCGAACTGGCCGACCAGCTGGGCCGCGGCATCGAGGAAACGGCGGAAGCCATCATCCAGATCGCCGTGTCGGGCATGTACTCGGAAGTCAGCGGACTGGTATCGCGCTACGGTATCGACCCGCGCGAATATGCCGTGCTGGCCTTCGGGGGCGCCGGCCCCATGCTGGGCTGCTTCCTGGCCCGCGAAATCAAGGTCAAGGAAACCGTCGTACCGCCCTCGCCCGGCACGCTCAGCGCGCTGGGCGGCCTGATCGCCGACCTCAAGAGCGACTTCCTCAAGACCGTCTATACCGACCTGACGCCCGCCAACCTGGCCACCATCCGCGACGAGTTCGCCACCTTGCGCGCGCGCGCCGAGGACTGGCTGCGCCAGGAGCAAGGCCACATCGACCAGGCCGAACTGACCTACTCCGCCGAGATGCGCTATCGCGGCCAATCCTACGAAATCGACACGCCTCTGGACCCCGCGCATCTGGCCGCCGGCGACGTCGCGGCGGTGGGCCAGGCCTTCCACGCCGTACACCGGCGGCTGTATGGGCACGCCGACGAACGCGCGCCGATGCAGGTCGTCAGCCTGCGCGTGGTGATTGCCGGCAACAACGACAAGCCGCGCTTTCCGCGCCAGGAGCCGCGTGCGGGCGCGCCGACGCCGGAACGCCAGGTAAGCGTCTGGCTGGACGGCGGCCAGCGCGATGTCGACCTATACAGCCGCACGGCCCTGAGCGCCGGCCAGCAGTTCAACGGACCCGCCATCGTCACGCAGGACGATTGCACGACGGTGATCCCGTCCCACCATGTGTGCAGGGTCGATGAGTACGCCAACCTGCGCATCAGCGCCGAAGGAGATGCGTCGTGAGTCAAACCGTGGACAATTTCCGCTTGCAGGTGCTGGCCAACCACTGCACCGCCGCCGCCGAGGCCATGGGCTACACGCTGATGCGCACGGCCTACTCCACCTTCGTCAAGGAAACCGAAGACTTTTCGGCCCAGCTGATGACGCCTTCCGGCAAGACCTTCGCGTCGCCCAAGACCTTCGGCGCCACCTGGTACACCGGGCTGGATTACGGCCGCGTCATCCAGATGACGGATGATTACCGCGAAGGCGACATCTACCTGACCAACGATCCGTACAGCGGCTTCGTCTCCACCCATACGCCCGACATGCACGTATGGAAGCCGATCTTCCGCGACGGCCGGCTGGTGTGCTTCGTCGGCACGCACATCCACAATACCGATATGGGCGGCGCGGTGCCGGCATCCCTGTCGCGCACGCTTACCGAGGTACACCAGGAAGGCATCCGCATTCCGCCCATGCTGCTGATGCGCGACGGCGTCATCGACGAAAAGCTGCTGCGCATCCTTGAAGTCAACGTGCGCATGCCGGACCAGAACCAGGGCGATCTCAACGCCCAGATCGCCGCGTTGAACGTCGGCGAGCGCAAGGTCCATGAAATCATCGACCGCTTCGGCGTCGACGAATTCATGCAGGGCGCCGAGGCCATCCTCGATTACGCGGAAAAGCAGACCCGCGCGCTGATCACCGACATCCCCGATGGCGACTACGAATTTTCGGAATACGCCGACGAGGACTCGGTGGGCGGCTATCCCTGCCGCATCCACATCACCTTGCGCGTGCGCGGCGATGAGCTGACCCTGGACTTCACCGGCAGCGATCCGCAGGTGGCTTCGTCCCTGAACGTGCCCACCGGCGGCGACGGCCATCACTCGGTCATCACCGTGGGCCTGATCTACGTCATGCACTCGCTGGCGCCGCGCAATATGCTGAACTTCGGCTCCGTGCGTCCCTGCCATGCCGTGCTGCCCGAAGGCTCGGTGGTCAATCCCCATGCGCCCGCCGCAGTGGGCATGCGCAGCCTGATGGCCGCCGTGATCCAGGCCTGCACGTTCGGCGTGTTCAACCGCGCCCTGCCCGACCGTTTGCCGGCCTGCCCCGCGGGCGGATCGACCCTGCTCAACGTCAAGACGGCCACGCGCGAAGGACGCCAGGTGCTGTCCTCCATCGGACCTTGCGGCGGCGGCGCCGGCGCGGGCCCTGAATACGACGGCGTGGAGGGCTGCGGCGCCAACAACGCCTTCTTGAAGAACACGCCGGTGGAGATCAACGAGGCCGAAGTGCCCGTCGAAATCATCCGCTATGGCCTGGTGCCCGACACCGGCGGCGCGGGCCGCCTGCGCGGCGGCAATGCCGCCACCATGGAGTTCAAGGTGCTGGCGCCCAATGGCGTGGTCACCGCGCGCAACCGCAACCGGTCGGAACTGGCGGCATGGGGCGTGGTCGGCGGCAAGGCCGGCGCCAACTCGCGCTTCACCCGCAATCCGGATTCCGCCAAGCCGGAGGAGCTGCGCAACACGGACCTGGTCAACTGCGCTCCCGGCGACGTCATCCGGCTGGAAGGACCGGCCGGCGGCGGCTACGGCCATCCCTACGAGCGGCCGGTCGAACAGGTGATCGAAGACGTGCGCTGCGGCTTCGTGTCGATCGCGCACGCCCGCAATGCTTATGGCGTGGTGCTGGCCGCGGACCTCACGGTTGACGAAAGCGCGACCCGCGGCCTGCGCGCCGACCAGCAGAAGCAGGATGGCCACTTCGACTTCGGGCCTGGACGCAGCCGCTTCGAAAGCATCTGGACCAGCGCGCGCTACGACACCATGAGCCGCATCATGGCAGCGTTGCCGGTCAGCTGGCGGCACTTCGTCAAGCATCAGATGTTCGCGGCGCTCAAGGACACCGCGCCGCCGTCCGATGGCGGCGCCGCCGACATCGACCGCATCTATGCCGAACTGGCCGAGCGCTACGCCGACCTGCCCAGGCCTGCGGCCATCGCGGCGCGTGCCTGAACGTGGCAAGGCCGGGTAAACGCCCATAGTCAACGCCGGCTGCGCCGCTACGATCATCGCTGGCCCGCGATACGGGCCGATGATCGTGGCGTGCGCATGCCACGGCAAGCAAGGAGCATGGCATGGCCTCGTCCGCCGATATCTTTTCATCGGACTTTCGCAAGCTGCCCTATTGGTGGGAGGCCTACACGCCGCCCGAGACCGGTGACGACGCGCTGCCCGCCAGCGCCGATGTCGTCATCATCGGCGCCGGCTATACCGGCATCTGCTGCGCCCTGACCCTGCGCGAGGCCGGCATAAACGCCATCGTGCTGGAAGCCGAACGCCCGGGCATAGGCGCCAGCACCCGCTCCGGCGGCCAGGTGTCGGGCGGGGTCAACGTGCAGAAGAAGGCGCTGGCCGCGGTGGGCGAAAGCGACGCTCAACGTACCGAACGCCTGTCCGCCCGCTTGCGCGATGCCGACGCCGCCATGTCCTACGTGGTGGGATTGATAGAGAAGCACGGCATCCAGTGCGGCTGGCAACCCACGGGCCGGCTCACCACCATGTGGCTGCCGCAGCATTACGAGGCCTGGCAAAGCCGCATGGCGCAGCTCAACGCCAACACCAGCTCGCGCGCGCGCATGATTCCCCGCGAGGCGCTGGGCGCGGAAATCGGCTCGTCGGTTTACCACGGCGCCGCCCTGATCGAACGTGCCGGCCATTTGCATCCGGCGCAGCTTTACGGCGGCATGCTGGCCGCGGCACGCGCGGCGGGCGCCAAGGTCTACGGGCAGGCACCCGTGCAAAAGATTGCCCGCGTGCCGGGTGGCGGTTATGACGTCACCAGCGCGCGCGGGACCGTGCGAGCGGGCCAGGTGGTGATCGCCACCAATGGCTATACCGGCGCCGCGATGGACGGCCTGGATCGCAAGGTGGTGCCCATCATGACGTACATGATCGCCACCGACGAGCTGCCGGCGGGCCTGGCGCAAGAGATCCTGCCGACCAACCGCGCCGTGTCGGAGTCGCGCCGCGTGGTCAACCATTACCGCCTGTCGCCCGATGGCCGCCGCCTGCTGTTCGGCGGGCGTGCGCGGTTCACGCCCACCAGCGAGGAGACCACGGCCCGCCTGCTGCACCGGGCCATGCTCAAGCGCTTTCCCCAATTGGCGGGAACGCGCATCTCGCACAGCTGGGGCGGCAAGGTCGCCATGACACTGGACTCGATGCCGCATATCGGCGGCGCCGACGGTCTGCATTACGCGCTCGGCTGCAACGGCAGCGGCGTGGCCATGATGAGCTACCTGGGCCACAGCCTGGGACGCAAGATCGCCGCGCAAGCGCGCGCACCCATCAACGCCTTCGACATGGGGGAGATTCCCGGCCATCCTTTCTATTCCGGCAATACGTGGTTCCTGTTCGCCATCGGCACCTGGTACCAGGCCCGTGATGCCTACGACCACTGGAGGGCCCGCTGAAAGGCGGCCGCGAGGTAGACGCAGCAAGCCCGCATTTGTAGATGCTTGTAGATGCGGAAATGTGGACACGTCCGATGCGGACGACGGCCAGCAGGCCGGCGCCGTGAATAAGGGATCGGACGGAAACAAGATAATCAGGAGTGATCCGTGAACCAGCCACGTCGCAGTGCCTTGAAAATGCTGTCCTGCCTGTTGGGAGCCAGCGCGCTTCCTTTGTCCCGTTCCGCCTTGGCCCAGGGCGGCGGGTATCCCTCCGGTCCGGTCAGCGTCATCGTGCCTTATGGCTCGGGCGGCAGCACCGACATCCTTGCCCGCCTGTTGATCAGCGACGTCGCCGAACGTTTGCACGGCAATTTCGTCGTGGAGAACAAGGCTGGCGCCGCTGGCAATATCGGCACGCGCCAGGTGGCCGTGGCGCGGCCTGATGGGCAGACCCTGCTCTATTCCACCGCGACGCCTTTCTGCATCAATCCTTACGTGTACAAGGTGATGCCCTTCGATCCTGACCATGATTTCGCGGCGATCTCGCGGACGGCGAAATTGCCGTTGGTGCTGGTGGTGCCGACGTCGCTGGGTATCAACAACATTCAGGACTTCATTGCGTATCTGCGCAAGGATCCGTCTCAGCGCAGTTTCAGTTCCTATGGGATCGGTGCTTCCAGCCACATCGCCGGCGCGACGTTTGCCCGCGCGATTGGCGCGCCGGGGATCCTGCATGTGCCGTACAAGGACATGACCGCCATGTCCGACCTCGCCGCCGGGCGCAACAGTTTTCACATCGATGCCTGGTCGGCGGTGGATCCGCTGGTGCGGTCCGGCAAGCTGGTCGCGCTGGCGGTATCCAGCAAGGAGCCCCTGCCCTGGGCGCCGCAGCTGCCGACCATCGCCAGCGTCACCAAGACCGATTACGAGATCGTCACGTGGCACGGCGTGTTCGCCCCGCGCAAGACGCCGGACAGCGTGATTACCTTGCTGAACCAGGAATTCCAGAAGTCGATCGACAAGCCCAAGGTGCAGAAGACGTATGCCGACCAGGGCTTTCTGATCTATCCGGCATCGACGCCGAAGGAGGTCGACGCTTTCGTGCAGCAGGACAAGGTGCGCTGGAAGGGGTATGTGGAAGCGGCGGGCATCACGCCGTCGTAGGGATAGCTGGGTTTCCGCGGCCTGGGGCCGCGGAAGACAATGGGCTTGCTGGCGCGTAGGCCGATGCGCCGCCGACTCGCGGCCGACGCGCCATGGACGCGCTGCCAGGGGGTGGCCGATTTGCTACCGGGGGCTGCCGGCGGGCTCCCGGCGCGGCCAACCGGCGCGCGGCGGCCGGCCACATTAACGGCGGCGGCGCCCGCCGCCGCCCCTCCGCCGCAGCGGATCAGCACAAATCCCACTTAATGATTTAAACTCATATGCTTATTTCATTAGGTAATGAAGCGTGTTCACCGCGATTTTCCTCGGCCTTGCCATAGGTGCGCTGCTCGGATTGACCGGCGCCGGCGGCGGCATACTCGCCGTCCCTGCCCTGATGTTCGGCCTGCATCTGGGCCTGGCCGAAGCCGCGCCCGTGGCACTGATCGCCGTCGGTTCCGCGGCCGCCCTGGGCGCGCTCCAGGGCTTGCGCCATGGACTGGTGCGCTACAAGGCCGCCACCCTGATGGCGATCGCCGGCGGCATCACGGCGCCATTGGGACTGATGCTCGCGCATCAATTGCCCGCCGCCTGGCTGAGCCTGGCCTTCGCGGCCGTGATGCTGATCGTCGCCGCCCGCATGGCGCGCCAGGCCCGTAACGCCGCCAAGGCCGAGGCCACCGGGGCCACTCGGGCTACTGGAGCTACCGGGAGCACTGTGGCCCCTGGGGCCGTCGGAGCCACTGGCGCTACCGGAGCCACCGGGGGCGCCGCCGCCATCGGCGAACTGGACTCGGCCATTCCCGCCAAGCCCTGCCGCCTGTCTCCCGCCACCGGCAAATTCATCTGGACCCGCCGCGCCGCCATGACCCTCGGGTCGATAGGCGCGGTATCCGGCGTCTGTTCAGGCCTGCTGGGCGTGGGCGGCGGCTTCGTCATCGTGCCCGCCCTGACCCACTACAGCGACGCGCGCATGCGCAGCATCGTTCCCACGTCCTTGATGGTAATCGCCCTGGTCTCCGCCTTCACCGTGATGACAGCCGCTGCTCACGGGCTGGTGCTGACGACCATCGAATGGGCTTTCGTCGGCGCCGCCATCGCCGGCATGGCCGGCGGCCGCCTGTTCGCCTCGCGCGTGCCGCAAGCGGCATTGCAGCGCGGCTTCGCCGCCATCTGCGTCGTCGTGGCCGGCGTGCTCGTCTGGCGCGTTTGGGGCTGATGCCTGGGTCCGGTATCCGGCGCTGATATCCGGGCCGACGCCCCGACCCAGGGGCCCCACCCACGCCAGTCACCCGTAAGCAGGATCGCGGAATAATCCCCTTCCGGTCCGTACAATGTGCGGCTATCTCCCCCCGGATCGAACATGGATACCGACGCCACCCCCGCGGCCGCCGCGCCGCCACACCGCCTGCGCCGCATGGCCGGCCACGATCCGCAGGAAAGACACCGCACCGCCACCCCGCTGGAAGGCCTGTTCGACCTGACCTTCGCCACCTGCTTCGGCCTGGCCGCGGCCCAGCTGGCCCATGCCCTGGCGCAAGGGCATTTCGGCACGGCGCTGGTGGGCTTCGGCTTCGCCAGCTTCGCCATCTGCTGGGCGTGGATCAATTTCTCGTGGTTCTCGTCCGCGTACGACACCGACGACTGGATCTTCCGCCTGGTCACCATGGTGCAGATGACCGGCGTGCTGGTTCTGGCGACCGGCCTGCCGCGCCTGTTCGACTCCGTCGACAAGGGCGCGCATCTGGACGACACCATCATCGTGCTGGGCTACGTCATCATGCGCGTCGCCATGCTGACCCAATGGCTGCGTGCTGCCCGGCAGGACCCCGCAAGGCGGCGCGCCTGCCTGACCTATGCGACGGCCATCGCCATCGCCCAGGTCGGCTGGGTGGTGCAGATCATTCTCGACACCTCGGTGGCCGTCACGCTGCTGTTCGCGGCCGTCCTGGCCATCATCGAACTGGCCGGCCCCGTCATCGCGGAGCGCATCGGCGACGGCACGCCCTGGCACGCCCATCACATCGCCGAACGCTACAGCCTGTTCGCGCTGATCGCCCTGGGCGAAGGCGTGGTCGGCACCATCGCCGGCCTGGCGGCCGTCGTCGAAGTGCAAGGCTGGAGCCTGGACGCCGGCCTGGTCTGCCTGGCCGGCATCGGCCTGACGTTCGGCATGTGGTGGATCTACTACCTGCTGCCGTCGGCCGAGGTTCTGCGCGCGCACCGCGACCGGTCTTTCGTGTGGGGCTATGGGCAGATCTTCATCGTCGCCGCCATCGTCGCGACGGGCGCCGGCCTGCATGTGGCCGCCTATGCCATCGAGCATGAATCGCATATCGGCCCCGTGGCGACGGTGCTGTGCAGCGCCATCCCGGTCGGTTTGTTCCTGATACTCGTTCATGGACTGCATCGCTACCTGGTGCCGCGCTCCGCGGCGCCACGCGTCGCCATGCTGCTCGGCAATCTCGTCTTCGTCGCTGTCGCGCTGGGCGCGGCCGCGGCGGGCGCCAGCATCGCGCTATGCCTGGTGATCCTGATGCTGGCGCCGACCTTGACGGTCGCCGGCAGCGAGCTGTCCGGACGGCGCGGGGCCTGACACGATGAACGACATCGCCACGCAGGCCAATCCCCTTGGCGTCTATCTCAAGGACAGGCGTTCCAAGCTAGATCCCGCCGCCTTCGGGCTGCCGGCCGGACGCCGCCGCACGCCCGGCCTGCGGCGGGAAGAAGTCGCGCTGCGCGCCAATATCAGCCCCACCTGGTACACGTGGCTGGAACAAGGCCGGGGCGGCGCGCCGTCGGCGGACGTGCTGGACCGCATCGCCAGCGCGCTCATGCTGACGGAAGTGGAACGGGAGCACCTGTTCCTGCTCGCGCTGGGCCATCAGCCGGAAGTCCGTTATCGCAAGGACGAAGGCATCACGCCGCGGCTGCAACGCGTGCTGGACGCGCTGAATCCCTGCCCGGCCCTGGTGCACACGGCCACGTGGCACATCGTCGGCTGGAATCGGGCCGCGACGATATTGCTGACAGACTACGGCGCCTTGCCGCCGGAAGAACGCAATGTGCTGCGTTTCATCTTCCTCAATCCGTCCGTGCGCGCCGCGCAGGAAGACTGGGAGAGCGTGGCCCGCTTCGTCGTCAGTGTCTTCCGCGCCACCACGGCACGGGCCGGCGCCGCGGTCGAAGTCCAGCCCCTGGTGGATGAACTCACCCGCCGCAGTCCGGACTTCGCGCGCATGTGGAGTGATAACGATGTCAGCTCGCACGGTGGCGGCGTCAAGCGCCTGCGCCATCCCGTGCTGGGTCCGCTGGCACTGGAGTACTCCGCCTTCGCGGTGGACGGCCGCCCGGACCTGAGCATGATCGTCTACAACCCGGCCACGCCGGCGGACACCGAGCGCGTCAGGGCGCTGATGCAGGCGCCGCCAGCAACCAGTCCCTGAAGGCCGCCAGCGGCGCATACGCCGCCTTGTGCGCCGGATAGGCGAACTGGTAATGCTTGCCGCTGGGATAGCGGAAGTCGACCGGCGCGACCAGTTTGCCGGACGCCAGTTCTTCTTCCACGAGAAAGTCCGGCACCAGCCCCACGCCTATGCCCGTGGCCACCGCCTGGATCAAATGGGACGTCACCTCGAAGGTCGGCCCGAACACCAGCTGGCGCGGCGTCCTGCCTTGCGCGTCGAACCATTCCGACCAGACGTTGGCGCGGCTGGCGACCCGCAGCAGCAGGACATCGCGCAAATCGTCCGGGCCGGCGATGGGATGCTTCGCCAGCAAGGCCGGGCTGGCCACCAGGACCAGCTGTTCTTCCAGCAAGCGATGCGAGACCAGTCCGGCGATGGGGCCTTCCTCCGCCCGGATCACCGCATCCATGCCCGCCGCGTCCAGGTCGAAATCGCCGATGCGCGAATGCAGATGCACCAGTACATTGGGATTGGCGGAATAGAAATCATGCAGGCGCGGCATCAGCCACTTGGCGCCGAAGGTGGGCAACAGCGCCAGGTTGATGCTGCCGCCGCCGGACTGCATGGCCGTCACCTGCAGGGTCGCATTGCGGATGCGGCCGATGGCCACGCCGACCTCGCGCATATAGATCCGGCCGGCGTCGGTCAGCACGATGGAACGCCCCTTGCGCTCGAACAACTGGATCTGCAGCAGGTCTTCCAGGGCCTGGACCTGCCGGCTGACCGCGCTTTGGGTCAGCGACAGTTCGGCCGCCGCCCGGGTGTAGCTAAGGTGCCGGGCCGAGGACTCGAAGGCCAGCAACAGCGACATGGACGGCGTCAAGGTGCGCGGATTCATTCAAAAAACTCATGCGTTACCTGAGAAAAATCCATTTTATACGTGCGAAACAGACGACTAGACTTCATAAAACGAATTTTCCCTGAATTTCCTGCATCCCAGCACGCCATGGCCGCCCTTCCCCGCATGATTCCCCGCCTCGACCGCGTTCCCCTGACCAATGATCTCTATGCCTCCTTCGCGGCGGCGCTGCGGCTCCATGGCTTCGAAGGCGACATCGAGGACAACTACGCCACGCGGACCGTCCTGGCGACGGACAACTCGGTCTATCAGGTCCTGCCGCAGCTGACCGTCTTTCCCCGGTCCACGGTCGACGTCACCCGCGTCGCCAAATTGCTGGGCGATCCGCGCTTCGGCGAGGTCAAGGCCTATCCCCGCGGCGGCGGCACGGGCACCAATGGGCAATCCTTGGGCGACGGGATGGTGGTGGACATTTCCCGGCATATGAACCGCATCCTGGAAATCAATGTCGAGGAACGCTGGGCGCGGGTACAGGCAGGCGTGGTCAAGGACCAGCTGGAGAAAGCCGTGAAAGTCCACGGCCTGTTCTTCGCGCCGGAATTATCGACGTCCAACCGGGCGACGATAGGCGGCATGGTCAGTACCGATGCTAGCGGCCAGGGGTCCTGTCGCTACGGCAAGACGCGCGATCACGTCCTTGAACTGACTACCGTTCTGCTGGACGGCCAGACCTGGCACTCCCATGCGCTGGATGAACAGGCCTTCACGCAGATCAGCGGGCAGGACGACCTGGCCGGCGCCGTGCATCGCTGCATCGAAGGCATCCATCAAAGCGACGCCGCGGCGATCAAGGCTCACTTCCCGCCCTTGAATCGCTGCCTGACCGGCTATGACCTGGCGCACATCCGGGACGACGAGGGCCGCTTCAATCTGAACAACATCCTCTGTGGTTCCGAGGGCACCCTGGGCTTCCTGGTCGAAGCCAAGGTGAATCTGCTGCCGATACCGAAGCATGCGGCGCTCATCGTCGTCAGCTATTCGTCCTTCGACGCGGCCTTGCGCGATTCGCCGCGCTTGCTGGCCCTGGACGCGGCGTCGATCGAGGCCATCGACCCGATGGTCATCAAGCTGGCGCGCGAAGACAATGCGTGGCCCGCCATTGCCCGTTACTTCCCGCCCGTGACCGAGCATTTCGATGGCGTGAATCTGGTGGAATTCACCAGCGACGATCCGGACGCGCTGCGGGCTGCCTTGCAGCGGGCCATCGCCACGTTCGATGAAGGCGGTGGCGCGCGCGGCGTGCTCAGTCATTCCATCGTGGAAGGCCATGCGGCGGTCGAGGAGATCTGGTCCATGCGCAAGCGGTCAGTGGGGCTGCTGGGCCGCATGAAGGGGGATAAACGGCCGATTCCCTTCGTCGAAGACACCGCCGTGCCGCCCGAGCACCTGGCGGACTACATCGCGGAGTTTCGCCATCTGCTGGACAGCCATGGGCTGGTGTACGGGATGTTCGGCCACGCCGATGCGGGGGTGCTGCACGTGCGGCCGGCCATCGATATGAAGGATCCCGCGCAAGAACCCTTGATACGCGCCGTGACGGATGGCGTGGCCGCCCTCACCCAGAAATACGGTGGCGTGTTGTGGGGCGAGCATGGCAAGGGCATGCGGTCGGAATATGCGCCCAAGTTCTTCGGGCCGCTGTATGCGCGCCTGCAGGAAATCAAGGCGGCGTTCGATCCGCGTCAGCAGTTGAATCCGGGGAAGATCGCCACGGTGGCGGGGACGGCCCTGCTGCGTATCGACGAGGTGCCCACCCGCGGACAGCATGACCGGGTGATACCCATCACCGTGCGGCGGGAGTTCGAGGACTCGCTGCATTGCAACGGCAACGGCGCCTGTTTCAACTTCGATCAGGACGACGCCATGTGTCCTTCCTGGAAAGCGACGCGCGACCGCCGCTATTCGCCCAAGGGACGGGCGGGCTTGCTGCGGGAATGGCTGAGGCTGGTGACGGTGTCGGGCGAAGCGGCGGTGCTGGATGCGCCTGGGCGGGGCGATGCATCCGGCCTGCTTTCCTCGTTGAAGACCTTGCCGCAAAGATGGCGCAATCAGCGTGGCAAGGCACGTGGGGAATATGACTTCTCCCATGAAGTGAAGGATGCGATGGATACCTGTCTTGCATGCAAGTCTTGCGCCGGGCAGTGTCCGATCAAGGTGGACGTGCCCGCGTTCCGCTCGCGCTTCCTGGAGCTGTACTACTCGCGCTACCTGCGGCCGGCCAAGGACTGGCTGCTGTGCAGCCTGGAGCCCATGCTGCCCTGGATGGCGAAGGCGCCGCGGCTGAGCAATGGCGTGCTGAATGCGGGGGTCGTGCAGAAGGCGTTGCGACGGCTGAACCTGTTGGCCATTCCGTCCTTGAGCACGATCAGCGTGGTCAAGGAATTGGGTGCGGCGGGTTATGCGCTGGCATCGGCGGCCAGCGTGAAGGCCGCGTTGCAACGGGGCGAAAAAGCTGTCGTCGTCGTGCAGGACGCGTTCACCACGCACTTCGAGGCGAGTCTGGTGGTGGACACCTTTAACTTGCTGCGCAAGCTGGGTTATCAGCCCATGCTGGCGCCCTATCACCCTAACGGCAAGCCGCTGCATGTACATGGCTTCCTGGGCCGTTTCGGCCGGGTCGCGCGCAGCAATACGGCGCGGCTGCGCGCGCTGGCGGCGACCGGGGTTGAACTGGTCGGTATCGATCCGGCGATGACGCTGGTGTATCGGAGTGAGTATCAGGACGTGCCGGAGGCCAAGGACGGGCCGCGGGTCTGGCTGCTGCAGGAATGGCTGGCGCGCGAGTTCGAAGCCACGCCGCCGCGCGTTTCTGCCGCGTCGATTGCAACGGCCACGGCTGAGGCCGCCGCTGACGGCCAAGTACCGCCCGCGCCTTACCTGCTGCTGCCCCATTGCACCGAGAAAACCAATGTCCCGAATGCCATGGCGCAATGGCGCAAGGTGTTCGAGTCCTTGGGCTTGACGATGAAAGTGCTGCCCAGTGGCTGCTGCGGCATGTCCGGCACCTTCGGTCATGAAGCAAGCAATCGGGCCACGTCCGAAACCATTTATCAGCAGAGTTGGGCCGGTAGCGTCGAGGAACACCGTGCTGGCGGCAGGCTGATGGCGACGGGCTATTCATGCCGCAGTCAGGTCAAGCTGATGGCGCAGACCGCCCTGCCGCATCCGGTGTCGGTACTGCTGCGAAGCTTGTAGAATCGATTCGCAACTGGCCGTCATGGAGCTTGTATCGTGAAACGTTTGACCGTACTGCTTGCCGCAACCGCGTCCGCTTTCCTGCTGTCGTCCTGCGCCCAGGCGCCACGCGCCGACACGACGGCCGCCGTCACCGCCGCCGTCGCGTCACCCGACCGTCCAGGTGCGGATACGCAGCGCGATGGCGCGCGCAAGCCTGCCGACCTGGTGCTTTTCAGCGGCATCAAGCCGGGCGACCAGGTGGTCGACCTGATGCCGGGCGCGGGTTACTTCACGCGTATCTTCAGCAAGACCGTCGGCCCCAGCGGACATGTTTATGCTTTCGTGCCCGAGGAATTTTTGAAGATCGCGCCCAAGTCCCTGGCGACGGCGCAGGGCATCCCTGGCGATGCCTACGCCAACGTCACGGTGGTCAGCCACTCCTTGGCTGACCTTTCCCTTTCCGCGCCCGTGGATGTGGTCTGGACTTCGGACAATTACCATGACGTCTACGGCTTTGTCGGCGCCGATGCCGCCGCGAAACTCGATGCCGCGGTATTCCGTGCCCTGAAGCCCGGTGGCGTGTTCATTGTCGTGGACCATGTGGCCATTGCAGGCACCAGCGATACCAGCGCGCACACTCTGCACCGTATCGATCCCGAAACGGTCAAACAGCAGGTGCTGGCCGCGGGCTTCACGCTGGAAGCGGAAAGCAGCGTCCTGCGCAACCCGCAGGACCCGCATGACGCCCCCGTATCCGGCCCCGCCGCGCGCGGCAGCGCGGGTCAGTTCGCCACCATGATCCGCAGAACCGGCGGCCACACCGACCAGTTCGTCCTCAAGTTCCGCAAGCCGGGTTGAGGGCACTCCCCACGACAATGCGGGGTCCCTACGCCCTCCCAACGCGCCGTCAGTAGCCGCGACGCTCGTCGAACCAGCGCTGCGCCTGCTCCTCGCTGACGCCCAGCGCGGCCGCGGCGGGGGTCAGGCTCAGCAGCAGTATGGCCGTGCCCAGGTCGTCGCGCTCCGCCGTCTCTATTCCCTTGAGCGTGTTGAAGCGTTCAGTGAACGCGGTGAAGACGGCCTGCGCGGCAATCAAGTCGCGCGCCTTCGACAGGCCGGCCAGCGCCTCGTCATAGGCCGTGTTGGCGATCTTGGCCAGGCGCGCCGGCCATCCCGAGAAGGGTCGGCCGTACTCTTGCTCCCACCACTCCGGCTTGCGCAACTGCGTGACGGACGCGTGCCCTTCCCAGGGGCGGACAGCCGTCCGCGCCTTGATCTGTTGGCGCAAGCGCTTGCCCGCGGCCTCGTCGACGTTGAAGGCGATGAGGCTATCCAGGGCAGGAAAGGCCTCCAGCGCAGGCAAGCCTTCCAGATCGGGCATGTAGCGCAGCGCAAGGTCTTGCAGGCCCGTCAGCGCCGCCAATTGCTCCAAGCCGTGGAATGCGCCGTGCAGAGAGAGGGACTTCAGGTTGGTGAAGCCGGCCAGGCATTCGAGCGAGACAGGCTGCGCGAGCGGACCGTTCTGCAGCATCAGGCTTTCGACTTGCCGTAGCGCGCCGAGGTCCGGCAGCCGATAGGGGCCGCGGTGCGCGGTCTTGCCGGTTGCTGGTGTCAGCATGAGCGTCTGGGGTAGATCGCCCTCCACCGTGATGCGCGTAAGATCGCCCATCAGGTTCAGGAAAAAATAGGGATTTAGTTCTCCCGAGGGCAGGCGTAGACGTAGATGCTTGCCAGCCTGACCGACCTTGATGATCAGGCGGCCGATGCTGGCCTGGCTGGCGTCCACGGACGTCTCGCCCGGCAAGACCGCCGTCCATGTCATGGTTTCGATCGGGCGGCGCCGCGCCCACTCGAAAAAGCCCGTGTCCGCGCCCGTGTAATCCAGAAAGCGCGGCCACTCGGAGCCGGCGGGCGTGCTGAAGTTGTCGAACACCGTCCAATCGATGCGTTCCTGCGGCTCCACGTGAAGGTCGGCGTTCTTGCCCAGTGCCGCGGGCCCGATGACGAGGCTGCCCACGCCACGCTCGCGCACCAGCACGTGGCTGCCCGGCCCGGTCAGGTCGATGGGAAAGCGTCCATCGGACGTGATGGGGCTGGCGATTGACGGGCTTGCGTGATCCTTGCGCGGCACTGAGGGCTCCGGGAGATAGGCAATTACACTGTTTGGAATGCGCACATAGAGCACGCCACTCCCATCTTACATTCGCCGCCAGAGAGCATGAACAACATGAACGAGACAACCGACCCGTCCCAACTTATCGACGAAAAGATTGCAGGACTGAACGACTGGCGTGGCAATACCTTGGCGGATGTCCGCGCGCTAATCAAGCAGGCGGTGCCGGACGTGGTGGAGGAAGTGAAGTGGCGCGGGGTGCCGGTATGGTCACGCGATGGCATGATCTGTACGGGCGAGACCTATAAGCAGGCCGTCAAGCTTACTTTCGCCAAAGGCGCATCGCTGGAAGATCCCGCGGGGCTGTTCAATGCCAGCCTGGATGGCAATACCCGGCGTGCTATCGACATACACGAGGGTGAAGCCATAGATGCGCCAGCATTCAAGGCTCTCATTCTCGCCGCCGTGGCCTTGAACCAATCGAAGAAGAAATGAATCCGGCCGTGCCTTCCACATCCCTTGATGCCGCCGATGACGTCGTGGCTTTCTGGCGTCGTGGTCGCAATGACTGGTTCCGCAAGAATCCAGACTTCGATCGCCGTTTCCACGATGGCTATATCGACCTGCACATGGCTGCTGCACGGCTCGATCTCGATGACTGGGATCACTCGCCGACGGGTGCGCTGGCGCTGCTGATCCTGCTGGATCAATTCCCGCGCAACGCGTTTCGCGGTACGGCGCATATGTATGCCACCGATCCGCTGGCTCGGCACTACGCCCGCTCGGCCATCGCACAGGGACATCCGGATCACGTAGAGCCGCGTCTGCGCATTTTTTTCTACCTGCCTTTTGAGCATTCCGAAGATCTTGCGGATCAGGATCTGTCGGTCGCGCTACACGCCACTCTGGCAGGCGAGGACCAGTCCTATGCCGAACGCCACCGCGACATCATCCGCCGCTTCGGCCGCTTTCCACACCGGAATGCGATGCTGATGCGGCAGACGACGGCGGAAGAGCAAGCGTATCTCGACAATGGTGGCTTCGCGGGATAAGCCGCAGACAGGCGTGGCGGCGCCTGCGCGCACGGTCGCACGCCCGCAGGTACCGGTCTGCCAGACAAGCAGCCTATTCGTCGTCCTCGTGACTGGCAAACATGTCGACCAGGCTATGTGGGGCTTCGGCGCCGAAGCAGACCTCCAGCAGGTCGGCTGACTCGGCGGCGGCGGACGCGCTGCGGGGGAAAAGCGCTTTTTCATAGGCGGCCAGTGCCGTTTCCAGATCAGCGGGACTGGCGGCGATGGCTTTCGCCAGCTCGGCGCCGTCGTACATCGCCAGGTTGGCGCCTTCGCCAGAAGGCGCCATCAGGTGCGCCGCATCGCCCACCAGGGTCACGCCAGCCACGCGCTTCCAGCGATGACCGTCAGGCAGCGCATGGATAGGACGAAACACCGGGTCCGTCTCGCCATCGGTGATCAAGGCGGTCAAGGCCGGCGCCCATCCGGCGAACTCGTCCGCCACACGCTCCAACATTTGCTTGGGCCGCGCGGGGTCGATACTGGAAATCCAATCGCGTGATTTGGAAAGCGACACGTAGGTGTGCAGCACACCGTCCGGTTCACGGTGCGCGAAGATGCCTTTCTCCGGCGCCAGCGCGAACAGGGAGCCACTGCCCACGGCCTCCGCGCTAGGCCTGTGGTGGACATCGCAATTGAACAGATAGGTCTCGATGAACACCCTGCCGATGTATTCCGGCCTGGCCGCCGACAGCAATGGACGAACCTTGGACCACGCCCCGTCGGCACCCACCAGCAGATCCGCGGTCGCGGTCGTCCCATCTTCGAAGGTCAAGGTGTGGCGGCCATCGCCCAGCGGACTGGCGGCCGCCAGTTTGTGCCCCCAACGGATGGCGCCCTGGGGCAGCGCATCGATCAGCATCCGCCGCAGATCGCCACGGCGCACTTCCGGTCGGCCACCGGTACCATCGTCCGACTCGTCGAACAGGACATCGCCCCGTTGATCGAGCACCCGCGACGCCTGCCCGCCGACATGTATCAGTTTCTCGAAAGCATCGAACAGCCCGGCGTCCTTCAGCGCAAGCTGGCCGTTGTAATCATGGATATCGAGCATGCCCCCTTGCGTGCGGGCGGTGGCCGAAGCCTCGGCTTCATAGACGGTCGCCGCGATGCCGTGGACGTGCAGCACCCGAGCCAGTGTCAAGCCGCCAAGGCCGGCGCCGATGATCGCGATTGCAGTGCTCATACCTATCCTGACTGAACATATGGACGGAGCCGGTCCGGGGGAACCGGCTCCGCGTACTCAGGCTGCTGCTCAGGCTGCTTTACGCCTTGATGAAGGCCAGCAAGTCCGCGTTGAGCACATCAGCATTCACGGTCAACATCCCGTGCGAGTACCCAGGATATGTCTTCAAGGTCCCATTCTTCAGAAGCTTGATGGACTTCAGGGCCGCGTCGGCGATCGGTACGATCTGGTCGTCTTCACCATGCAGGACCAGGGTCGGTACGGTGATGGCCTTCAGGTCTTCCGTCTGGTCCGTCTCCGAGAACGCCTTGATGCCGTCATAGTGCGCCTTGGCGCTGCCTATCATGCCCTGGCGCCACCAGTTCTGGATCACCCCTTGATGCACGGTCGCGCCCTCACGGTTGAAGCCGTAGAAGGGACCGCTGGGAACGTCCAGGAAGAACTGCGCGCGATTGTCGGCCAGGCCCTTGCGGAAGCCATCGAACACTTCCAGGGGCAAGCCTTCCGGGTTGTTCTCGGTCTTCAACATCAGCGGCGGCACCGCGCTGACCAGCACTGCCTTGGCGACGCGGCCGGCCGGCTGGCCATGCTTGGCGACGTAGCGCGCCACCTCGCCGCCACCGGTCGAGTGGCCGATGTGAACGGCGTTCTTCAGATCCAGCGCCTCGACCACCGCGAAGGCGTCCGCCGCGTAGTGGTCCATGTCGTGGCCGTCCGACACCTGCGTCGACCGCCCGTGACCGCGCCGGTCATGCGCCACCACCCGATAGCCCTTCTGCACGAAGAACAGCATCTGGGCATCCCAGTCGTCGGAGGAAAGCGGCCAGCCATGATGGAAGACTATGGGCTGCGCGTCCTTGGGACCCCAGTCCTTGTAGAAAATCTCAACCTTATCTTTCGTCGTCACGAACGGCATGGCAGACCTCATCGGTGTGAAAGGTGAATGAGCGGACATCGCGTTGCGACCTTACACGGTTGCCGCGCCGCGGGGAAGGCTCGACTTCAAAGATTCATATGCCGATACCCCTCGGTCGCATATGGCCCGCTGACTTGCACCTGACTGGTGATCTTTTAGGACGAAGCGCTCAGGAAAATGCATTGGTTTTTCCAATCGATTTCTGCAATAACTACCAATTGGACAAATGACCACCCCCTCCTTAAAGTCCGGGATAGAGAACACCGACGGCGGGCGCGGGCATACTTCCCCACGAACCCACCCTGCCCCCGCGGCCCCCACGCGATAACAAAGAGACAGGCTACATGCAACGCAATACCCCGGCCCCCGCCGCGCACCCCCAGTCGCGCACGGGCGACGTTCAGCGCGTCGATTGCCACGCCCACATCATGGTTCGGGACGCCAAGCTGGTCGAAGGACGGCATTCGGAACCCAAGCACGACATCACCGCGGAAGATTTCCTGGCTCTGCTGGACAAGCACGGCATTTCCCATGGCGTGCTGACCCAGCCCAGCTTCTACGGCACCGATAACTCGCTGCTGCTCGACGCCCTGCAACGCTATCCCGACCGGCTGCGCGGGACCGCCATCGTGGCGCCGGAAATCGGCGACGATGACCTTGACGCGCTCTATCGCAGCGGCATGCGCGGCCTGCGCCTGAACTGGCTGCGGCGCGACACCTTGCCCGATCCCGCCGGCGTGGAGTACCAGCGCCTGTTCGCCCGCGCCCGCGAACACCGCTTCCATATCGAGCTGTACGTCGAAGGCCACAAGATGGCCGACATCCTGCCCGCCATACGGCGCGGCGGCGCGGCGGTGGTGGTGGACCACTTCGGTTCCCCCGAGCCGGACACAGGCATCAACGGCGCGGGCTTCCGCGAAGTGCTCAAGGGCGTAGGCGCCGGCGACACCTGGGTCAAGCTGTCCGCCCCTTACCGCCTGGGTGGCCGGGCGCCTCAGCCCTACGCCCAGGAACTGCTGAACGCGGGCGGCCCTGAACAATTGCTGTGGGGCAGCGACTGGCCCTGGGTATCGCACGAGGACACGCAACGCTACGAGCAATGCCTTGAGGATTTTGAACTCTGGGTCCCGGATCCCAAACAGCGCGCTGTCATCTGGTGCGACACGCCGCGGCGACTGTTCGGATTCTAAAAAAACATCCCGGAGACAAATCATGCAAAACCATATCGAAGCCGCCCCCGAAGCGGAACGCGCCGTCATCAAGAAAATCGCCTGGCGTTTTCTGCCTGTCCTGATCCTTGGCTATCTGCTGAATTATCTGGACCGCACCAATATCGGTTTCGCGGCCCTGACGATGAACAAGGACATCGGCCTGAGCGAAAGTCATTTCGGCTTCGGCGCCGGCATCTTCTTCCTGGCCTATTGCCTGTTCGAAATCCCCAGCAACATGCTGCTGTTCCGCTACGGCGCCCGCCTGTGGCTGGCGCGGATCATGATCACCTGGGGCATCTGCTCCGCGGTCATGGCGCTGGTCGTGGGCCCCTACAGCTACTACGGCGCGCGCCTGCTGCTGGGCTTGTCCGAAGCCGGCTTCTTTCCCGGCGTCACCTTCTTCCTGTCCAGCTGGTTTCCCGCGCGTTATCGCACCAGCATCCTGGCCTGGTTCCTGCTGGCCATCCCGCTGTCCTCGCTGATCGGCAGCCCGCTGTCGGGTTCGCTGCTGTACATGGACGGCGTGTGGGGCCTGAGCGGCTGGAAATGGATGTTCCTGCTGGAAGGCACGCCGACGGCCCTGGTCGGCATCTGGGCCTTGTTCGTTCTGGCGGACAGCCCCGACAAGGCCAAATGGCTGACCCTTCCTGAACGCGGCCTGATCAAGAACATGCTGGCCAGCGAACAGCGCGAAAAGCCCCGCAAGGACTTCGCCGCCGCCCTGCGCGATCCGCGTGTGCACCTGCTGGCCCTGATCCAGTTCGGCTTCACCGTCGGGTCCTACGGCGTCGGCATCTGGCTGCCCTTGATACTCAAGCAATTCCTGTCGACGCCGCTGGAAATCGGCCTGGTGTCGGCCATCCCCTATGCCTTCGCCAGCATCGGCATGCTGCTCTGGGCGCGGCACTCCGACCGTAGCGGCAATTCGCTGGGCAATCTGGCGTGGAGTTGCGCGGTCGGCGCGGTGGGCCTGGGCTTCGCGGTGTTCGCCCACGGCAGCGTCAGCTCGATGGTCAGCCTGACCGTGGCCCTGGTCGGTGTCACCGCGGCGCGCGCCATCTTCTGGGCCATCCCCGGCCGTATCATGACGGGCATAGGCGCGGCGGCGGGTTTCGCCTACATTAACTGCATCGCGGCGCTGGGCGGTTTCGCCGGCCCCTATGTGATCGGTTGGGCCAAGGAAAAGACGGGCAGTTTTTCCGCGGGCCTGGCGGTCATGGGCCTGATCCTGGTGATCACCGTCGTACTCGTGCTGCCGCTGCATCATTTCCGCAAACGGGCGCAGGCCGCCGTGCCTGCAACGTCGTAAACTCGCGCCACTACGTCCATAAGCAAGAACCCATCCGAAGGAGAACAGAATGTCCGATTCCGCCAAACGCCGCGCCGATTTTCGCGCACTGATCGAACGCCGCCAGGGCCTGCTGATGCCCGGCGCCTTCAATGCGCTGAGCGCCCGCGTGGCCGCCGACGCCGGTTTCGAGTCGCTGTACCTGAGCGGCGCCGGCGTCACCAATATGTACCTGGGCCTGCCCGACCTCAGCTTCATCGGCCTGACCGACATGGCCGACCATACCGCCCGCGTCCGTGACGCCGTCGACCTGCCGCTGCTGATCGACGCCGACACCGGCTACGGTAACGCCGTCAACGTGGGCTTCGCGGTGCGTACGTTCGAACGCGCGGGCGCCGACGCCATCCAGCTGGAAGACCAGGTCAACCCGAAGAAGTGCGGCCACTTCAGCGGCAAGGCGGTCATCGAGACCGCGGAAATGCTCGGCAAGATCCGCGCGGCCGTGGACGCCCGCCATGATCCCAACACGCTGATCGTGGCCCGTACCGACGCCTGCGCCATCCATGGTTTCGAAGCGGCCGTCGAGCGCGCGCACGCCTTCGCCGAAGCCGGCGCCGACGTGCTGTTCGTCGAAGCCGTGACGACGCTGGACGAAGTCGAGAAGCTGCCCAAGCTTCTGCCGCGCCCGCTGCTGATGAACATCGTCATCGGCGGCAAGACCCCCGCCCTGTCGCGCGATCGCCTGGGTGAACTGGGTTACGGCATCGTGCTGTATGCCAACGCCGGCCTGCAAGGCGCGGTGCTGGGCATGCAGAAGGCGTTCGCCGCCCTGTCGAAGTCGGGCATGCTGGAAGAAGACCCCAACCTGGTGGTGCCCTTCAATGAACGCCAGCGTCTGGTCGACAAGCCGCACTACGACAAGCTGGAAAAGCAGTACGCCGCGCCGTAAGCCTCAGGTCGGCAAAAGCCGGTCGCTGGAGGCGTAAGCCTCAGCCCGGCGCAAAAGCCGGTGGCGCCAGCGGTGTCACCGGCTTCACATACGGCCCCGCGTTGGCCACGACATCGCGCGCGATGTCGATGATGACGCGGGCCGCCCGTCCGCGCGCCTTCGCGCGATGGGCTGCGTAAAGCACCAGGGGCTTGAAAGCCGGCACCGTCTTGTGCCGCACGATCCCGCCCGCAGCCAGATCCTGCTCCACCAGGCACACCGGCAACACGCTGACGGCCACGCCCATGCGCACCAGGCGTACCAAGGTCGCCATGTCGTTGCAGATATCCAGCGTGGGCAGCGGCACCTTGGCCCGCGCGAACCACTCGCTGATGATGGTATGAAACGGTGAAGCCGGCGGCATCGTCACGATCCGGCGCTCGCGCAGATCGGTCGCGCGCAGCGTGCGCGCCGCGGCCGTGGCCACCGGCCGCGAGAACCACCCGATTTCGCAGAGCGCCAGCGGTTCCACGACATGCAGCGGATCGGACGGCGCGTCGACCATGAAAGCGATGTCCAGCTTCTGCGCATCCAGCTGCTGGCGCAGCGCCGCGCTGTTGGTGATGGTCAACTCCACGCGCAGGGTCGGATGACGCCGCTCCAGCTCGGCCAGCAAGGCCGGCAGGCAACTCAGGGCGAAGGTGTTGGAAGAGCCCACGCGCAAGGATCCCGTCAGCGGATCGCCGCTGCTCAGGCGCCGTTCCATCTCCTGCAGCACATCGAAGCCGCGCTGCACGTACTGTTGCGCGATCTGCCCGGCCTCGGACAGCCGCACGCCCCCTTTCCCGCGCACGAACAGCGAACTGCCCAGGGCAGCCTCCAGATCGCGTATGCGTAGCGAGATCGATGGCTGCGTGATGCCCAGCCGCTCCGCCGCGATACGGAAGGATCCGCACTCGCTGATGGCCAGAAAGGCCTCCATCTGGGCCAGGGTGTAGTGCTTCATGCTTGATTGAAGGCCTCGGCGAACTCATCCGAAAAAATTTCCGCGAGGGACTGGCGCAAGGCCGCGGCGCGCTGCACCCCGTAGACTTCTTCGAAGCGGCCCTGCGCCCTGCGCCACAACACATTGGACTCGGCCAGCTTGGCCTTGCCCCGCGCCGTCAACACGACACGGCGGCTGCGGCCGTCGCGCTCGTCAGGCTTCTGCACCAGATAGCCGTCACGCTCCAGGGGCTTCAGGCTGCGCGCCAGCGCGGACAGGTCCAGCACCATGGCATGGGCCAGTTCCGACGGCGTCGGCTCGTTGCCGCGCTCGATGTGGACCAGCACGGAACGCTGCACGATGGTCAGCCCGCAAGGGGCCAGCACGGCGTCATAGAGCTGCGTGAGCCGGCGCGTGGCCTTGCGCAAGGCAGCGCCGTTACAGACGAGGGGGTCCTTGATGCGCGCAACAGGCGGCCGGGGCATGTCTATCTCCAGGGAAGCCTTCACTTTAACGCACCTTGACCGATACTGGCATATGCCAGTACATTTGGCGAATTACTGGTGTATGCCAGTAATTTTGCAAGCCTAGTCCCAGGATCGTCATCCCGGAAACGCACTCATAGCGTCATCGAGGAACCCATGTCCGCCACGCCTTCCCTCACCGCGGCTACAGCCCCTGCTACGCCCGTGTCCAATGCGCGCCTGCGCGGCATGCTGGAAGCGCCTATCGCCGCGACCTTGATCCGCATGGGCTGGCCCAATCTGTTGATGATGTTGGCGCAGTCCTCCACCGGCCTGGTGGAGATGTGGTTCCTGGCCAAGCTGGGCACGGACGCCCTGGCCGGCGTCGCGGTGGTCATTCCCCTGCTGATGCTGATGCAGAACATGTCGCAGGGCGCCATGGGCGGCGGCATCTCGTCGGCGATCGCCCGCGCACTGGGCGCCGGCAACGGCGCGCTGGCGGATTCGCAGGCCCGCCATGCCGTCGTCCTCAACGCGCTGGTGGGCATCGCCTTCACCGCCCTGTTCCTGGTCTTCAACGATTCGCTGTTCCAGCGCCTGGGCGCCACCGGCCCATCGCTCGAATACGCCCGGACCTATGGGCACGTGCTGTTCGCCGGCCTGCCCTTGATGTGGACGATGAACGCACTGGCCAGCGTGATCCGCGGCACCGGCAATATGCTGGTGCCGGGCGCGGTGATCTGCGGCGGCGCCTTCCTGCTGATCCCGGCCGCCGCGGCGCTGATCTTCGGTGTGGGGCCGGTGCCCGCGCTGGGCGTGGCGGGCGGCGCCTGGGCCCTGGTGGCCTACTACGGCGCGGGCACGCTGGTGCTGGGCTACTACTGCGTCAGCGGCCGCAATCTCGCGCGCCTGCACCGGGGCCCCCTGCACTGGGCGCCCATGCGCAATATCCTGGCGGTGGGCGGCATCGCCTGCCTCAATCCCGTGCTGACCAACAGCCTGATCGCCATCACCACCGCCATCGTCAGCGCCTACGCCGGTACGCAAGCCCTGGCCGGCTACGCCACGGCGGCGCGCCTGGAATACCTGGTGATCCCCATCGCCTTCGGCCTGGGGGCGCCCATGGTGGCCCTGGTCGGGGCCAATATCGGCGCCGGCCAGGCCGAACGGGCGCGCCGCATCGCGCTCACCGGCGGCTTGATGGCCTTCACCCTGGCCGAGATCGTCGGCATCCTTGCCGCCCTGTGGCCGGAAGCCTGGCTGCGCCTGTTCGGCAGCGACCCGCTGATGCTGGAGACCGGCGCCCGCTACCTGCGCATCGTCGGCCCCTTCTTCGGCTTCTTCGCGCTGGGCTTTTCGCTTTACTTCGCGTCGCAGGGCGCGCGCAAGCTGAAATGGCCCTTGCTGGCGGGCGCGCTGCGCCTGGCGCTGTATGCCGGGGCGGGCGGCATCGCGCTGTCGCTGACCGGCTCGCTGACCGCCTTCTTCTCTGCCGGCGCGCTTGCCATGCTGGTCTATGGCGTGTGCATCGCCCTGTCGGTCAAGTCCGGGCAATGGACCCGGACACCCTCCGAACACTAACCCCTAAGGAATTGATCATGAAAATACTGGTCGTCGGCGCGGGCGCCATCGGCGGATACTACGGCGCGCGGCTGATCCAGGCCGGCGCGGATGTCACGTTCCTGGTCCGGCCCAAACGCGCCGAGCTGCTGGCCGCGCAGGGCTTGCGCGTGCATAGCCCCCTGGGCGATTTCTCGGGCCAGGTCCCTACCGTGACGGCCGCTGCGCTGACGCCGATTTACGACCTGATCCTGCTCAGTTGCAAGACCTACGATCTGGACGCGGCCCTGCAGGATATCGATCCCGCCGTGGGCCCGCATACCTGCATCCTGCCCTTCCTCAATGGCCTGGGTGTCTACGACCAGCTCGACAGCCGCTACGGCAAGGACCGAGTCATCGGCGGCGTGTCCTACATTGCCACCATGCTGGACGCGCAGGGCGAGATCCGTCACCTGGCCAATACCGATGTCGTCATCGTCGGCGGACGCGGCGAGGCGAACAGCGCGCTCGCGGAGCGCTTCCACGCGCTGGTCGCGCAATCGTCGGGCGTGCGCACGCTGTCGGCGAACATCGAGCAGGCCTTGTGGAACAAGTGGATGATGCTCGCTGCCGGCGCGCTGATGAACTGCCTGATGCGCGGCACCATCGCGGACATCCTGGCGACGCAGGACGGCGCCGGTCTGATGCACCAGGCCATCGGCGAATGCCTGGCGATCGCGCGGGCCGAGGGCCATGCGCTGGCGCCGGACGACGTCCGCAAACTGGAAGAGCGGCTGCTGGACGTCAATTCCCAGTGGGCCGCGTCCATGATGCGGGATATCGCTCAGGGGGCGCCGCGTCTGGAATCCGCGGCCATCGTCGGCGACCTCATCACCCGCGCCGCTCGCCACGACATCGATGTGCCCCTGATCCGCGCGTCGTATTGCCACTTGCAGGTGTATGCCCGCCGGCATGGAATGGCCGCATCCTAATACAAAAACCTGGCCAGGACAGAATATCGATATCAGGAACGATTCGTTGCCCTCGCAAGACCGATCCCGTAATTTGAAAAAAGGGATATGTCTTTCGATTCATACAAATAAGCAAATAATGAATCGAGATTTACGGGATTTCAATGACGTTCACGAACGATGCCGCCGCGCCGCGGCACAGCAGCGCTTACCCACCCGCCCAGGATGACTGGGCGGATCTGTTTGACGACATCGCGCGCACCGCGGCGCAAAGGGAGCACGAAAGCCAGCTTCCGCACGAGCAGGTACGCGCGTTGCTGGCGCGCGGCTTCGGCGCCCTGCACATCCCGCGCGAGTATGGCGGCGCGGGCTTGAGCTACCGCGAGTTGTTCGCGCTGATCGTCCGCCTTGGCGCGGCTGATGCCAACGTCGCGCACATCTTTCGCAATCACTATGGCTTCGTCAACAGCCTGCTGTCCCTGGCTGATGAAGGCCAGGCCGCGCACTGGCTGACGCGCGCGGGCCAAGGCGAACTGTTCGCCAACGGCGTGACCGATGCCGTGCGTCCGCTCAATGCCGACGGTAGCGTGGCCGACCTCAGCCGCTTCAGCACCACCTTGCACGAAGACGAACAGGGCCAGTTCCTGGACGGCCGCAAGCAATACGCCACGGGCAGCGTCTATGCCGACTGGCTCGCCATCCAGGCCACACGTCCGGACGGTACGCAGACCGTCACGGCCGTGGTGCCGGCACGCCAGGCCGGTGTGAAGGTCATCGACGACTGGGCCGGCTTCGGCCAGCGCTTTACCGGCAGCGGCACGGTCATCCTGGATCGTGCGCGCCTGGAGAGCGAGCTGCAGGTCCTGCAACGCGACCGCCTGCGCCCCGGCGCGGAATACGGCTCCAGCCTGCCCCAGCTGTTCCTGACGGCGGTGATCGCCGGCATCGTGCAAGCGTCCTATGACGAAGCCCTGCATTTGATCAAGACCCGCAAACAGCATCTTTACTTCGCGCCGTCGCCCACGCCGACGGAAGATCCCCTGCTGCTGCATACGCTGGGACAACTGGCGGCCAATGCCTTCGCGGCCCGTGCCGCCATCCTTCATGCGGCCGAAGCCTTCGACGCAGCTGCCGCCCTGCCCATCGCGCAGCGCACGGCGGCGAATCAGGCGGCGTCCCTGGCCGCCGCGCAAGCCAAGGTGGTGGTGGATGCCCTGGGCACGACGTCGGCCACCTTGCTGTTCGACATCGCCGGCGCCTCCGCGACACATCGCGAACGGCAGCTCGACCGCCATTGGCGCAACGCCCGCACCATCGCCTCGCACAACCCGTCGCTGTACAAGGCCCTGGCGATCGGCGCCCATCTGGCGCGCGGCGAGCCCTTGCCCAAGCAGGGCTTCTTCTAAAGCCTGAAGGCTGAAGCCCAAAGCCTGAACCTCAAGTCCCGCGCGCGTCCTGCCGCGCAGCATTCCTTCCCACGCCGGCATCGTGCATGCCGGCGGCCATTCCTGGAGTCATCGCAATGAAAGCAAGCAAGTCCGCCGTCCTGGCCGGATTGATCGGGACGCTACTCGCCGTCGGCAGCCCCCTGCCCGCCGCGGCAGCAGATGCGGCCGCAACGCCGCAGCGCGGCGGCACCTTGCGGGTGCTGGACTATCTGGCCTGGATCTGCCTGGCGCCCTCGGCCGCCGGCACCTACGCCAACTCGGTCATCTCCAACAGCATTTTCGATCGTCTCGTTTACCAGGACCCGAATACCGCGGAACTGTCGCCCTGGCTTGCCACGGCCTGGAAAACCAACGACGACGCCACCCGCTACACCTTTACCCTGCGCGAAGGCGTGACGTTCAGCGACGGCAGCCCGCTGACCGCCGCCGTGGTCAAGGACAATCTGGACCAGATCGCCCAGGGCAATACCGCGCAAGCCATCCCGCGCTGGACCATGATCGCCGACTACGACCGCACCGAGGTCGACTCGCCGACCCAGGTCACGGTCTACTTCAAGAAGCCCAACGTCAGCTTCCCGCAGCAGCTGTCCATGCCGCAGGCGGGCATCCTGGCGGAAAGCTCGCTCAAGCTGTCCTACCAGGACCAATGCCAGGGCAAGAACCTGGTCACGTCCGGCCCCTTCGTGTTCGCGTCCGAACGACCCGGCAAGGAGATCGCCTACAAGCGCCGCGATCAGTACAACTGGGGCCCGGCGGCCCTCAAGCATCAGGGTCCGGCCTACCTGGACGGCTTCGTCCACACCATCGCCACGGAAGGCAGCGTGCGGGTCGGCACCTTGCTGGCCGGCCAGGCCGATGCCGCCCGCGGCATCCTGCCTACCGACGAACCCCTGGTGAAGCGCTCGCCGCGCCATCACCTGGAAGTGATCTCGGCCAACGTCGCCAATGTGCTCACCGTCAACTCCAGCACGCCCACGCTGGAAGACGTGCGGGTGCGCCGCGCGCTGAACCTGGCCACGAACCGCGCCGAGTTGAAGAAAGCCCTGCTGTCCGACAGCTACGCCCTGGCGACGTCGGTGCTGGGCCGCAGCAATCCCGGCTGGATCGACGAGTCTGCCAGGCTGGCTTACGACCCCAAGGCAGCGGCGGCCTTGCTGGACGAGGCCGGCTGGAAGCTGGGCGCTGATGGCTACCGCTACAAGGACGGCGCCAAGCTGACCATTCCCACCTATATCTCGATGCACCACATCACGTCACAAGGCGGCTTCGAATTGCTGGCCGAGCAGTGGAAGCGTGTAGGCATAGACCTGCGCCTGCACAAGTCGGACGCCGCCACTTACGCCAAGGTCCAGCGTGACGGCAAGGTCAATGCCTTCTTTCAGACCTCGCAGATACGCTTCGACATCGACGCCCTGCGCTTCACCTGGGACAGCAACGTCGGCAACCAGGCAAACAAGACCATACCGGAGCTGAACGACCTGGTGCGCAAGCAGAACCAGACCGCCGACCTGAAGGTGCGCAAGCAGATCGCCGCGCAGGTGCAGGACTACGTCCTGGAAAACGGCCTGGCCATCCCCTTGTACGAGGACGCGCTGGTCTACGGCGTCGCCAACTACGTCCACGACATCGGCCATGAAGCCCAGGGACGTCCATACTTCCTCACCACGTGGCTTGCCAAGAAGTAGGCCCTTCCCGATCGTCATGTCGCGCTACTTCTTCCGCCGCACCGCCCAAGCCCTGCTCGTGCTGTGGCTGGCCTACACGGCCAGCTATGCCTTGCTGTACCTGATTCCGCTGGATCCGATCAGCGTGCGGCTGGCCGACCCGGACAACCCGGTCAGTCCCGAGGACGCCGCCCGCATCCTGGCCTATTACGGCCTGGACCGGCCGGCCTGGGAGCAATATCTGGGATCCCTGCACCATCTGTTCCAGGGCGACCTGGGCTATTCCCTGGTGTCGGGAGAACGCGTCAGCACCCTCGTGGCCAAGGCGGTGCCATCCACCTTGCAGCTGACCGGCCTGGGCCTTGTGTTCGCCGTGCTGCTAGCCCTGGTCATCGTCAGCGTCGTCGCGCTGACCCGGTGGAAGGCCTTGCGCCATGCCCTGGAACTGCTGCCCAGCCTGTTCGTGTCGGTACCCATGTTCTGGCTGGGCCTGCTGGTGATCCAGCTGTTCTCCTTCCGGCTGGGCCTGTTCGTGGCGGTGGACGACCAGGCGCCTTCTTCGCTGCTGTTCGCCGCGCTGGCCATGGCGCTGCCGGTCAGCGCGCCACTGGCGGCGGTGCTGATGGCCAGCGTCCAGAAGGTCTATCACGAGCCTTTCGTCGACGTGCTCAAGACCAAGGGTGCCGGCGCCGCGCGCATCTATGTGCGCCATGTGCTGCGCAACGCCCTGATGCCGGCGCTGACGGTGCTGGGCATCACCACCGGTGAACTGGTGGCGGGCGCCGTCGTCACCGAAACCATCTTCTCCCGTCCCGGCCTGGGCTACCTGACCCAGCGTTCGGTGGCCAGCCAGGACCTTCCCGTGATCCAGGCGGTGGTGCTGATCGCGGCCGCGGCCTTCGTGATCGCCAACTGGCTGGTCGACGTGGCCCACCCCCTGGTCGATCCCCGCGTGCGCGCCGCCCGCACGGTGTCGCGCCCGGCGCCCAAGGAGTCCGTGTCATGAACACCGCCGTCTTTCGTGCGAGCAGCCTGGCGCAACTGCGGCTGATCCGCATCCGGCAACCGGGCCTGGTGCTGGCGCTGATCGTCATCGCCCTGGCCGTTCTGTGCGCCGTGGCGCCAGGCCTGTTGGCGCCTTATGGCCCGCTCGACGCCGACCCCGCCAATCGCCTGCTGGCGCCCAGCCTGCAGCATCTGTTCGGCACCGACAACCTGGGCCGCGATGTCTTCAGCCGCAGCATCCACGGCGCGGTGCTGTCCTTGAGCGGCGCGACCATCGCGGTATCGCTGGGCCTGTCGGCAGGCGTGACGGTGGGCATGCTGGCCGGCTATGCAGGCGGCCTGGCGGACGCGGTGATCATGCGCCTGATCGACGTCCTGCTGGCGGTGCCTAATCTGCTGTTGAGCATGGCCATCGTCGTCACGTTCGGCTTCGGCACCTGGAACGCGGCCCTGGCCGTGGGTGTGGCGTCGATCGCGGTCTTCGCCCGCCTGACCCGCGCCGAAGTGCTGCGCGTGCGCGCGCTGCCCTATGTCGAAGCCGCCCGTGGATCGGGCGTGGGACATGCCGGCATCGTAGTGCGCCACATCCTGCCCAACGCCATTACGCCGGTCCTGGGACTTGCCGCCCTGCAATTCGGGACAGCGATCCTGGCCATCGCCACGCTTGGTTTCCTGGGATTCGGTACGCCGCCACCCACCCCTGAATGGGGACTGCAGGTGGCCGAGGGCCGCGACTTCCTGGCATTTGCCTGGTGGCTGACGGCCCTGCCCGGACTGGTCATCGTCGCGGTGGTCCTGTCCGCCAGCCGCATCGCCACCGAGATCCGCAGGAGAGCGCGATGACCCAGACCTTATCCGCAGCGGCGCCCGTCCGCCACGAAGTCCAGGAAGACCGGAATAGCGTCGTGCTCGATGTCAGCGACCTCGCCGTGACCTATCGCGGCCAAGGTGGAGATGTCGCCGCCGCCTCGCACGTCAGCTTCCAGCTGCGGCATGGTGAGACGACGGCGCTGCTGGGCGAATCCGGCTCCGGCAAGAGCACCATCGTGGGCGCCATCGCCGGCACCTTGCCGACGTCGGCGTCCACCGCCGGCACGGTGCTGTTCGGCCAGGACAATCTGCTGACCCTGCCGGAGCACCGTTTCCGGCGCCTGCGCGGCACGGCGCTGGGCTATGTGCCGCAGAATCCCGGACGGTCCCTGGACCCCTTGCAGCCGGTCGGCCAGCAACTGGACGAAGCCCTGGTCGTACACGGCCTGCGCGCGCCGCGCGCGGACCGCTGGACGCGCATCCTGCACATTCTGGAGCGCGTCGGCTTCCGCGACCCGGAAACCGTGGCGCGCCACTATCCGCACGAGCTGTCCGGCGGCATGCAGCAGCGGGTGCTGATCGCCATCGCCCTGGCCTGGACACCGCGGATACTGATCGCCGACGAGCCGACGTCGGCGCTGGACGTCACGGTGCAGAAGGCCATCCTGGATCTCATCGACCAGCGCAAGGCCGAAGACCGCATGGGGGTATTGCTGGTGACCCACGATATCGGCGTCGCCGCGCAGCGATCCCAACATGTGGTCGTGCTGCGCCACGGACGCATCGTCGAGGCCGGTCCCACCGAGCGTGTCTTCGCGCAACCCAGCCATGAATACACGCGCCAGCTGCTCAAGGACGTGCCCGGCGCCGGCCCCAATCGGCGGCCCGCGCGCAAGACCGGCACAGGCGCCGCCGCCATCAGCCTGTCCGGTGTCAGCGTCCGATACCTGGCGCGCGGCGCGGCGGGTCGCAAGGCCGTCGACAATGTGTCCTTTGACGTGGCGCCCGGGTCCACCCTGGCCATCGTCGGCGAATCGGGGTCGGGCAAGACCACGACGGCCCGCGTCATCGCCCGCTTCCTCGACCCCACCGAAGGCCAGGTGCTGGTCCGCGACGGGACCGGCCAGCCGCTCAAGCGCGCGGCGGAGCGGGACTACCGCCGCCATGTGCAGTTCGTCTATCAAAACCCCTATCTTTCGCTGAATCCGCAGCATCGCATCCAGACGGTGCTGGCGGAGCCCTTGCGCGCCCTGGGCATCGGCACCCCGGCCACGCATGCGCAACGGGTCGCGGAACTGCTCGACATGGTCGCCCTGCCGAAGGACGTGCTCACCCGCAAATCGCGCGAGCTGTCCGGCGGCCAGTTGCAACGCCTGGCCATCGCCCGCGCGCTCGCGGCGCAGCCTTCGATACTGGTCCTGGACGAACCCGTTTCCGCGCTGGACGTGACCGTGCAGGCGCAGATCCTGCGCTTGCTCGAATCCCTGCAGGCCCACCTGGCGCTGACCTGTCTGTTCATCTCGCACGACCTGGCGGTGGTGCGGCGGATCGCCGACGACGTCGCGGTGATGCGCGACGGCCAGATCGTCGAACGCGGCCCCACCGAACAGGTGTTCGCGCAACCCAGCCATCCCTACACCCGGCAGTTGATCGCCGCGGCGCCCGGCCTGCGCCTGGCGCCGGCCGCGCCTGTCCCCATCCCTGCCCCTGCTGAAGATACGCCTGCCATGACCCACGCCCCTCAACTCGCACTTGCCGGAGTCCATCCATGACCGCCTCCCTGCAGCGCTCCCCGGCCGACGATCCGAACAGCCCGCTGGCACGCGTGCTGCGCCAGCCCCTGTTGCTGGGCCTGTTCCTGCCCGTGCAGGATGGTGGCTGGACGCCGTCCACCCTGCCACGCACGACCACCTGGACCTTCGACTACAACGCCGCCTTGACCCGGCGCGCGGAAGCCCTGGGTTTCGACCTCGTCTTCGCGCTGGCGCAATGGGCCGGCGCGGGCGGCTACGGCGGCGACATCCGCTACCGCGAGATTTCGCTGGACTCCTTCATGGCCACCGCGGCCCTGTCGGCCTGCACCGAACGCATCCTGCTGATCTCGACCCTGCACGTGCTCTATGGTCCCTGGCACCCAGTGCACCTGGCCAAGTTCGGCGCCACCCTGGACCATATCTCCAAGGGCCGCTGGGGCATCAACGTGGTTACCGGCTATGCGGAACGGGAACCGCTCATGTTCGGCATGAAGAAGATCGAACATGACAAGCGCTACGAGATGACCGATGTCTTCGTGCAAAGGCTCAAGCAGCTTTGGTCGCTGACCGAGAACCTGACGGTGGACGGCCCCTGGTACGCCATGGAAGACGCCTTCGTCTCGCCCAAACCCGCGTATGGACGGCCGATCCTGGTGAACGCCGCCGGCTCGCCCGCCGGCATCCAGTATGCCGCGCAGCACTCGGACCTGATCTTCATCACCAGCCCCGCCGGCAACCAGATCGAAGACGCGCTCGCCAGCCTGCCGGACCACATCGCCAACATCCGCGCCGTCGCGGCCGCCGCCGGCCGCTCGCTGCGCACCATGATCAATCCCATGGTGATCTGCCGCGACACGGAGGCCGAAGCCATCGCCTACCGCGACGCCATCGAGGCGGCCGCCGACGTGGTGGCGGTGGAGAACTTCGCCGAGCACGGACGCCGCGGCGACAGCCAGGCCTGGCGCAAGCAGCGCCGCCAGCATCGCGCCATCGGCGGCAACCTGCATCTGGTGGGCAGCCCCGAACAGATCGTCGACAAGCTGCTCAAGCTGAAGGCCGCCGGCATCGACGGCGTGCAACTGACCTTCTACGACTTCGCGCCCGACCTGGAGTACTTCGGCGAGAAAGTGTTGCCGCTGCTCTACCAGGCCGGCCTGCGCATCCCGGACGCAACGGCCGCCAACGGCAGGCAAGCCAACCACGAAACCCGCAAGGAATTGCAGCCATGACACTAGACCGCCGTGCCTTCATGCTGTCCTCCATGGCCGCCGCGCTGGCGGGCGCCCTGCCTTTGGACGCCCTTGCCGAAGACAAGCCGCGCGAGGGCGGCACGTTCATCGTCAACCTGGAACCCGAGCCCTCCAGCTTCCTGTTCAACTCCAACACGGCCAGCGTGCTCGCCGCGCAGGTCGTCGAAGGCCTGGTGGCCTATGACGCGAACTCCAAACCCATCCCGGCCCTGGCTGAGCGCTGGGAAGCATCGCCCGATGGGCTGACCATCACTTTCCATTTGCGCCGCGGCGTCAAATGGCATGACGGCAAACCCTTCACGTCCGCCGACGTGCAGCACACGGTGCTGGAGATCGTCAAGAAGGTGAATCCGCGCGCCGGCACCGCCTACAAAGCCGTGCAAGCCGTCGAGACGCCCGACGCCTATACGGCGATCTTCAAGCTGTCGGAGCCCTCGCCCGCCATCTGGGCGGTGCTGTCCGGCACCGAAGCCGCCATCCTGCCGCGCCACCTGTACGAAGGCAAGCCGCCGCTGACCAATGAATGGAACAACAAGCTGATCGGCACGGGCCCCTTCGTGTTCAAGGAATGGCAGCGTGGCGACTACATCCTGCTGGAACGCAATCCCGACTATTGGGGCGGCCGTGCCCACTTGAACCGGGTACGCATCAAGACCATCACCGACCCCGGCGCCCGCGCGGCCGCGCTGGAAGCCGGCGAAGTCCACTACTCGCCCTTCAGCTCGGTGGCGCCGTCGGAAGTGGCCCGCCTGAAGCAGGTTCCCGGGCTGCGCATCGAAACGGGCGGCTACGGCATCTTCGTGCCGCACTTCTTCTTCGACTTCAACCTGGACCGGCCGCAGTTCCGCGACAAACGCCTGCGCGCCGCCTTCGCCCACGCCATCGACCGCCAGGCCCTGGCGGACAAGGTGTGGTTCGGCCTGGCCAAGCTGGCGACGGGCCCGATACCCAGCGCCCAGGCCGCCACGTATACCGCCGACACGACCCAATACCCTTTCGACCTCAAAAAGGCAGAACAGCTGCTGGACGAAGCGGGCTTGCCGCGCAAGGCCGATGGCGTGCGTCTGCGCATCACCCACCACACCATGCCTTATGGCGACGTGTTCAAACGCGTCGGCGAGTTCCTGAAGGAGTCGCTCAAGCAGGTCGGCGTGGAAGTCGAGCTGGTCAATCTGGATCTCAGCCAGTTTCACCGCACCATCTTCGGCGACCGCAACTTCGACACCTTCAGCACCTACTACGCCGCCGGGGCCGATCCCCAGTTCGGCGTGTTGCGGCGCTACTGGACCAAGACCATCGCCAAGGGCGTGCCCTGGTCCAATGGCACGGGCTACTCCAACCCCGCCCTGGACAAGATCATCGAAGCCAGCTTCACCGAAGTCGACCCGGTGAAACGGCGCGAACTGCTGGTGCAATTCCAGAAGATTGCCCAGGACGACCTGCCGTCCATCAATCTGCTGGAACTGCAGCACTTCAGCGTCGTCTCGACTCGCGTGCAGGGCCTGAGCACCTTCCCTGACGGCTACGCCAAGTCCTTCAAGGACATCTGGCTGCAAGCCCGCGACCAGGTCTGACAAGGCAGGACCGCCCCACATGCTGCGTTATCTCGCCTACTTCACCCAGCGCCTGATTCAGGTCATCCCCATTGCCCTGCTGATCATCCTGGCAAATTTCTTCCTGCTGAAGCTGGCGCCGGGCGACATCGCCGATGTCATGGCGGGCGAAATGGGCGCGGCGACGCCGGAGCTGATGGACACCCTGCGCCAGCAGTTCGGCACGGACCTGTCCCTGCCCATGCAACTGCTGCATTACTACGCCAAGCTGCTGCGTTTCGACCTGGGCTATTCCTTCCGCAACGGCATGAGCGTGGCGGCCCTCATCGCCGATCGGCTGCCTGCAACAGTGTTACTGGCCGGCGCCAGCCTGCTGCTGGCCAGCCTGATCGGCGTCACGCTCGGTTGGCTGTCGGCCAATACGCGGCGGAACTGGCTGAAGAACACCATATCGGCCTTCACCACCGTGGGCTTCGCCACGCCGCTGTTCTGGATCGGCCTGATGCTGATCGTGCTGTTCTCCATCCATCTGCGCTGGCTGCCCACGGGCGGGGTGGAGGATGTCGATGCCGAGTACGAGGGCTACGCCCGCGTGCTGGATGTGATCCGCCACATGATCATGCCGGTGCTCAGCCTGACGTTCTTCTACCTGGCGATCTACGCGCGCATCACGCGTACCGCCATCAAGGACGTGCAGCGCCTGGATTTCGTGCGCACGGCTCAAGCCAAAGGCCTGAGCCCGGCCAGGGTGTCGGTGGTCCACGTGTTGCGCAATGCCTTGCTGCCGGTCGTCACCGTCACGGGCATGCAGATCGGGTCCATCCTCAGCGGCTCCGTGGTGGTCGAGACCGTCTTCGCCTGGCCCGGCCTGGGCCGCCTGGCCTTCGATGCCGTCATGCAGCGCGACCTCAATCTTTTGCTGGGCATCCTCTTCTGCAGCTCGCTGGTGGTGATGCTGACCAATATCGTCACCGACCTGGTCTACGCCAGCCTGGATCCGAGGATAGAACTGAAATGACCACGACCGCGCTCACGCCGTGGCGCCGCTACGCCGGCCATCCCGCCGCCGTCGCGTCCCTGGCCTTGCTCGTGCTGGCGGCGCTGTGGGCAGCCGCCGCGCCCTGGGTCTTCAAGTACGACGCCTTCGCCATGGTCGGAAAGCCCTTCCTGTGGCCCGGCGCCGATGCGCGCTTTCCGCTGGGCACCGACAGTTTCGGCCGCGACATCCTGGTGCAGCTGGTCTACGGTGCGCGTATCTCGCTGCTGGTGGGTGTGGCGGCGGCCGGGCTGTCGTCCGGGCTGGGCATCGCCATCGGCCTGGCATCGGGTTATTTCGGCGGCTGGGTCGACCACGTGCTGATGCGGGTGACGGAGCTGTTCCAGACCATGCCGTCGCTGATCTTCGTGATCACCATCATGGCCATCTTCAAGCCCACGATCACGTCCATCGTGCTGGCCATCGGCCTGACCAGCTGGCCGCAGACCGCGCGCCTGATCCGCGCGGAGACGATGCGGGTGCGCGCCAGCGAGTACATCGCCGCCGCTTTTGCCCTGGGTCTCAGCGCACCCCACATCGTCTGGCGGCACATCCTGCGCAATGTCATTTCACCCGCCATCGTCACGGCAACCATCCTGGCCGGCGCCGCGATACTCACCGAAGCCGGCCTGGCCTTTCTCGGGCTGGGCGACCCCAACGTCATGTCCTGGGGCAGCATGATAGGCGCGGGCAGACAGGTTCTGCGCACGGCCTGGTACATCACCGCCATACCCGGCGTCGCCATCGTCCTGACCGTGGCCGCGATCACGGCCATCGGCAATGGCGTCAGCCTGATTCTGAACCCCAACAGCGATATCTGAGAGGAAACCCCCATGAGCGCCATCATCGCCGCGGTACCGGACACCACGCTGTCCGCCATCGGCAGCATTTCAGCTCGCCAACTGGTCGAGCGCTTGAAGCAAAAGCAGGAACTCGCCATCATCGATGTGCGCGAACTGGCCCGCCACGTGGACGACGGCCATGTGCTGCAATCCATTCCGCTGCCCTTGAGCCAGCTCGAACTCCAGGTCGACGCGCTGATCCCGCGCCGCGACACGCCGGTGGTGGTGTACGACGCCGGCGCCGACGGCCTGGCGCAGCGCGGCGCGCAGCGGCTGGTGGACGCCGGCTATCGCGACGTGGCGATACTCGAAGATGGCGTGCAAGGCTGGCGCGCCGCCGGCTTCGAGGTCTACACGGGCTGGCACGTGCTGTCCAAGGCCTTCGGCGAATTCGTCGAGCACGCCTACGGCACGCCGCACATCCCGCCCGAGGAATTGAAAGCGCGCATCGATCGCGGCGAGGACCTGATCGTCCTGGACGGCCGCAATATCGACGAGTTCTACAACTTCAGCATTCCGGGCGCGCACGCCGTGCCCAACGCCGAACTGCCCTACCGCGTACACGACCTGGTGCCGTCCAAGGACACGCTGGTGGTGATCAACTGCGCGGGCCGCACGCGCTCCATCATCGGCGCCCAGGCGCTGATCAACACGGGCCTGCCCAATCGCGTGGTGGCGCTGGAAAACGGCGCGATGGCCTGGCTCAAGGCGGGCTACCCCCTGAACACCAAACACCACAACACGGCGCCGCCGCCTTCGCCCGCCGGACTGGACAAGGCACTGCGGTCGATCGCGCCCTTGCGCCAGCGTTTCGGCATCCGCGCCATTGAACGGGCCGAACTGGACGCCTTGCGGGCGGACGCGTCACGCAGCCTTTACGTGCTGGATGTCCGCACCCGGGAGGAGTTCCAGAACGGCCACCTGCCCTTCTCCGTGTGGGCGGAAGGCGGACAGCTGGTGCAGGCCACCGACCAATGGATCGCCACCCATCATGCACGCGTCGTCCTGGTCGATGACACGAATGGCGTACGGTCGGCGATCACCGCGTCCTGGTTGATCCAGCTGGGCTGGACGGATGTCTACACCTACGGGCTGGACAGCGCCACCGATGCCCTGGAATTGGGCGTTGCGCGCCGCGCCACGGTGGGGCTGCCGCAAGCGGGCGCCCCCATCACGGCGAACGAACTGAAGCAAGGCCTGGATGCCGGCGCCATCGCCCTGTTCGATTTCTCCGGCAGCCAGGCGTATCGCGCGGGGCATATCCCCGGCGCGCATTTCGCCCTGCGTTCCCGCATCGATCAGCGCCTGCTGGACGCGGCGGGCGACCGCGCCATCGTGGTCGTGGCGGCCGACGCGGCGCTGTCGCGCCTGGCCGCCGCCGATATCGCCGGTCTGGCGGGCGCCGACCGCGTGCGCGTGCTGGCCGGCGCCAATCAAGCCTGGAAGGACGCCGGGCAGGTCCTGCAAGGCGCGGATCAGGCTCTATGGCATGACCCGGCTGACGACGTATGGCTGTCGCCCTACTTCCGCGAGGACCGCTTTGGCGCGTTCAAGACCTATATCGACTGGGAAGTCGGCCTGATCGAACAACTCAAGCGCGACACCACCGTGTCCTTCCAGGATTATGGCCAGCATGCCTGACCCGCTCCTGTCCGTCGCCGGCTTGCGCGTGGCTTTCCGCGCGCAGGACGCATGGCGCGAGGTGGTGCACGGGGTGTCCTTCGCCCTGCACGCGGGGGAGACCCTGGCCATCGTCGGGGAGTCCGGGTCCGGCAAGAGCGTCACTGCGCTGGCCATCATGCGCCTGCTGTCAACGGAGCATGCCCGCAGCGCGGGCCGCGTGACCCTGGGCGACCAGGACTTGCTGGCCTTGCCGGAGCACGCCATGCAAGGCATCCGCGGCAACCGCATCTCCATGGTCTTCCAGGAGCCCATGACCAGCCTGAATCCGGTGCTGAGCGTGGGCTACCAGATCGCCGAAGCCTTGCGCCAGCATCGCGGGCTGACCGGGCGCGCGGCGCTGGCTGAAGCGGCGCGCCTGCTCGACCGCGTGCACGTGCCCAATGCGCGCGGACGCATCAAGGATTATCCCCAGCAGTTTTCCGGGGGCATGCGCCAGCGGGTCATGATCGCCATGGCCCTGGCCTGTGAGCCGGACCTCTTGATCGCCGACGAACCCACCACCGCGCTGGATGTGACGATACAGGCCCAGATCCTCGACCTGATCCGGGAGCTGCAAGCCGACACCCGCATGGCCGCGCTGTTCATCACGCACGATATGGGTGTGGTGGCGGAGATCGCCGACCGCACCCTGGTCATGTATCAAGGCCACGCCGTCGAAGCCGGGACCACGACGGAGGTGTTCGAGGCGCCCCGGCATACCTACACACGCGCCTTGTTGGCCGCGGTGCCCCGTCTGGGAGCATTGCAAGGCAAAGCCCGGCCCGAACCCTTCAGTCTGGTCGATGTCGCCACCGGCACCAGCCAGGCCCCTGCTTTCGAGGCCAGCCTGCCACGCGCCGACGCCCCGCCCATCCTGGCCGTCAATGGGCTGAGCACGCGCTTCGACGTGCGCGGCGGCTTGTTCGGCAGAATCACGACACGGATTCATGCGGTGGAGAACGTATCCTTCTCCATTCAGCCCGGCGAGACCCTGGCGCTGGTCGGTGAATCCGGTTCAGGCAAGTCGACCATAGGCCGGTCCATCGTCGGCCTGGTCTCCCCCACCAGCGGCTCGATCGCACTGGACGGGCGCGACATCGGCACGCTGCCACGGGCCGAGCTGGTGTCGGCGCGCAAGCGCATGCAGATGCTTTTCCAGGATCCCTATGCCAGCCTGGATCCGCGCCAGACCGTCGGTCAGGCCATCGCCGAACCGCTGCTGTTCCACGGCCTGGCGAACCGGGCCGGTGTCGATGAACAGGTCGCCGACGCGCTGCGCCGGGTCAAGCTGGACCCGGACATGGCTGGCCGGTATCCGCACGAGTTTTCGGGCGGCCAGCGCCAGCGGGTGTGCCTGGCGCGCATCCTCGGCCTGCAGCCCAGCCTGATCGTCGCCGACGAGTCCGTGTCCGCGCTGGACGTGTCGGTCAAGGCCCGCATCATCAACCTGATGCTGCAGCTGCAGGCCGAACTGGGCATCGCCTATCTGTTCATCTCCCACGACCTGGCCGCCGTCGAACGCATCAGCCACCGCATCGCCGTGATGTACCTGGGCGAGATCGTCGAGATCGGCCCGCGCGACGCTATCCTCGGCAACCCGCAGCATCCCTACACGCGCCGCCTGCTCGCGGCCGTCCCCGTGCCCGACCCCAGGCACCCGCGCCGCCGTCTCGACGCGCGCTAAATGCCGCTGAACCAGTTGTAGCCCTGGTCTTCCCAATACCCGCCGGGATAGGTATTGGTCACGAAGATGGCCATGATGTGCTTGGGATTCTTGAAGCCAAGCTTGGTCGGCACCCGCAGCCGCAAGGGGTTGCCGAAATCGGGCGGCAGGGCCTCGCCGCCGAAATCCAGCGCCAGGATGGTCTGCGGATGCAAAGCGGTGGCCATGTCTATGCTGGAGTAATAGCGGTCGGCGCACTTGAAGCCCACGTAGCGCGCGCTCAGGTCGGCGCCGATATGCTGCAGGAATGTCTTCAGCGGCACGCCGCCCCATTGCCCGATGGCGCTCCAGCCTTCGATGCAGATAAGCCGCGTGATCTGGCTGGCCTGCGGCAGGCGGCGCAGGTTTTCCAGGGTCCAGGGCTTCTTGTCCGCCACCATGCCCGACACTTCAAGCTGGTAATCGGACAGATCGATCTCCGGGACGTTGTACTCCGGATAGAAGGCGTTGAAGGGAAAGGGCTTGGTAATCTCGCTGGCGCTGTACGTCGGGGCCAGCTTGTCCTGATTGAACAGCCACGCCTGCACCTTGTCGTTCCACCGTGACATGGCCCACAGCACCTTGTCGAACGTGTCACCGTCCTGCAGATTGCAGCCGGACAGCATGGCCAGTCCACCCAGGCTCAAGCCGCCGCGCAGCAGCAAGCGCCGTTGCGTGTTGACCAGCGCGGTGCGCTGCGCCGGCTCCAGGACCAGTTTGGTTTTCTTGCGTTCAGGCATCGTGCCGCTCCCCGGTGGAATGCAGCGACGCCCGTCCCGTAATCATGGGCGGCAAGGTACGGGGCACCAGCAGGACCATCACCAGATGCACGACCACGAACAGGCCGATACCCGCCATGGCCACGAAATGCACCACCCGGGCCGCCGCGAAGCCGCCGAACAACGCGGTCAGCTCCTGTAGCTGCACCGGCTTCCAGATGGCCAGTCCCGACAGCACCAGCAGCAGGCCCAGCAGCAGCACGCCCAGATACATGGCTTTCTGCACGGCGTTGTAGTGCCCGATACGATGGCCCAGACGCATGCGCAAGGCAGCACCCAGGTCATGCCGCACATCCGCCACGCTGACGCTCAGCAGGTCGCGCCGCAAATGGCCGTTGAAGATTCCCGCCAGCAGATAGACCAGGCCATTGGCCACCAGCAGCCACATCACCGCGAAGTGCCAGATGGTGGCCGCCCCGAGCCAACCGCCCAGGGTGGCCCACTCAGGAAAAGTGAAGCCGAAGATGGGCGAAGCGTTGTAGATGGCCCAGCCGCTCATGAACATGCATGCCATGGCATAGACGTTCACCCAATGCGTCAGGCGCACCGGCAGCGTATGGACCCGCACGCGCGTGGGCGGATGGAGGGAGCGGGAAGTTTTCATTTACATCGGCGGGATGGTGCCGTCCTTGCCGATGATGACGTTCAAGGCCTTCAAGGCACCGCCATCGCCCTTCTGCGCGAAGATCAACGCCGGCGCGCCGACCTTCATCAGGGTGGCGTCACCCGGTTCCAGGTAGACCACCGGCACATCCGGCGGCACCACGACCGTCTTTTCGCCTTCCTTGTATTTCACTTTCATCGTCGTCCCGCTGGTCGTCACCACGCTGCCGACGGTGCCATTGGTCATGCTGCCTTTCTTGCCATCGGCGCCTTCCCAGGGCCGGAAACCTTCACCCATGCCGCGCAGCGACGCCGCGAATACATGGACTTCCAGGGCTTTCAGCGTGCCATCAGCTTGCGGCACGGCCGCGGTGCCAACGTAGCTGTCGGGCTTGATGTCGGTGAGCTTGGCGATGGACACCGCGGCCACGCGCACGTCGGCCGGCAAGGCGATCGTGGACTTCGTGCCGTTACGGGCGGTGACTTCCACGGAGGTGGGGCTGACCTGGTCTATGGTGCCGCGCACTGCCGTGCGGGCGGGTTGCGCCGGCTGCGCATGCGCCGCCGCCAATCCGCCGGCCAGGAGTACGCTGGCTGCGAGGGCTCGAATCTGGAAAAATTTCATCGTGTGGATCTCCAAAGGGTCGGGAACAGCGGAATCGATCATGCGCCCGGCCAGGGGACACAAACATGACCCGTGAATGACAAAAATGTCATCGAGTCCCGGGCCCCGGATCGATAAAATGCAGGCTCTGATACAGGGGTGACGCGTGCGGATATTGGTGGTCGAGGACGATGCAAAGACCGGGGAATACCTGAAAAAGGGCCTGGGCGAATCGGGCTACGCCGTCGACTGGACGCGCAACGGCGCCGATGGCCTGCACATGGCCACGGAAACGGCCTATGACCTGGTGGTGCTGGACGTCATGCTGCCCGGCCTGAACGGCTGGCAGGTCATGCAGGCCTTGCGCGCGCGGCAGGACGTGCCGGTACTGTTCCTGACCGCCCGTGACCAGCTGCAGGACCGCATCCAGGGGCTGGAGCTGGGCGCCGACGATTACCTGGTCAAACCGTTTTCATTCACCGAGCTGGTGCTGCGCATCCGCACCCTGCTGCGCCGGGGCGTGGTGCGCGAAGCGGACCAGCTGCGCCTGGCCGATCTGCATATCGACGTGCTCAGGCGCCGTGTCACGCGCATGAGTACCACCATCGCGCTGACCAACAAGGAATTCACCTTGCTGCATCTGCTGGTGCGCCGTGAAGGCGAAGTGCTGTCGCGCACCTTGATCGCGTCGCAAGTGTGGGACATGAACTTCGACAGCGACACCAATGTGGTCGATGTCGCCATCAAGCGCCTGCGCGCCAAGGTCGACCGGCCTTTCGAGCCCAAGCTCATCCATACCGTGCGTGGCATGGGTTACGTCTGCGAGGTGCGCGAATGCGCCGAAAGCGCTCCCGCTCCCTGACCCTGCGCACCGCGCTGCTGTTCGCGCTGCTGGCTGCCGTGGTGGTCAGCGTGCTGGGCCTGTATCTGTACATGTCCATGGAGGCGAACATGATCGCGCGCAGCGACGTCGGCCTGGTCGGCAGGGTCGACCGCTACCGCTCGCTGATGCGCCAGACCTTGAGGCTGGACGATATCCGCGCGCGACCGCAGCTGTTCGAGAACATGCTGGGCAATGAACAGGACATCCTGGTATTCCGCCAGCCCGGCCACGCGCCCCTGGTCAATGTCAATCCGGGCAAGCTGGCGCTGCCCGATCTGGCGCCGGTGCCGCTACAAGATGACATGACGACGGCCGCCGTGCATGGCCAGGACAGCACCTTGGGCGTCCCCGTAAGATGGGTCAAGGCCATGACGGTCACGGCCGATGGGGCCGACCTGGAAGTCATCGCCGGACACGTGATGCTGGGAGAGACCCGCATGCTGCGCCAGTATCGCGCGCAGATCGCGGCGTCCGTGCTGGTGGCCTTTCTGTCCATCGCCGTGCTGGGCTATCTGGCGCTGCGCCGTGGGCTGCGGCCCTTGCGCAACCTGGCGTCTCAGGCGGCGGGCATCACGCCGGGCAGCCTGGACCGGCGCCTCAGCATCCGGGACACGCCGCATGAATTGCGGGAAGTCACCGCGTCGTTCAACGAAATGCTGGACCGCCTGGCGGATGGGTACGAGCGCCTGGCGCAGTTCTCGGCGGATCTGGCCCATGAGATCCGCACACCGATCGGCGCGCTGCTGGGCAACTGCCAGGTGGCCCTGTGCCAGCGGCGCAGCCCGGAGGAATACGAGGGGGTGCTGGCGTCCAGCGTCGAGGAGCTGGAGCGCATCGCGCGCCTGGTCGAAAACATTCTGTTCCTGGCCCGCGCGGACAATGCCCAATCGGTTCTCGATCATGCGCCGCTGGACATGACCGTCGAATTCGAGCGCATCGCCGATTATTTCGAGGGACTGGCGGAGGAACGCGGCATACGCCTGGCGTCCAAAGCGCATGGCGGCGTCCAGGCCGACCCCATCCTGTTCCGCCGCGCCCTGGGCAATCTGGTGGCCAACGCCGTACGCTACGCCGACCCCGACAGCGTGGTGACCCTGAGTACGCAGGAAGGGCCCGATTTCGTGATGGTGCACGTGGAGAACGTCGGGCCTTATATCGAGCCCGAACGCCTGCACAAGCTGTTCGACCGTTTCTACCGGGCCGACATGTCGCGCAGCGCGGATTCCGACGCCAGCGGGCTGGGGCTATCCATCGTGCGCGCCATCATGGTGCTGCATGGCGGCAGCGCCACGGCGCAGTGCCTGGACGATGCAATAGACTTGGGATCCGCGCGGATCCGCTTCACCTTGACCTACCCCCGCGTGCCAGGACACCTGCCCACATGACCCACTCCCGCCCTGCTTCCAGCGCCGACCGCCCGGTCGCGCTCGTCACCGGTTCGACTTCCGGCATAGGCGCGGCGGTCGCGCGCCGGCTGGTCCGGGAAGGCTACGCCGTCATCCTGCATTCACGTTCCTCGGTCGATGTCGGCATGGCCATGGCGCGGGACCTGGAGCACGCGGCCTATCTGCAAGCGGACCTGGCGGACGACAGCGACCGCGACCGGCTGGTCCGGGAAGCCGTCGCCACCTGGGGCCGCCTGGACGTGCTGGTGAACAACGCCGGCATCAGCCACGTCATTCCCCATGGCGACCTGGCCGCCGCCACACCAGACATCTGGCACGAGCTTTACGAAGTCAACGTGGTCGCGCCCTTTCGCCTGGTCAGCGCGGCGGAGGCCGCCTTGCGGGCCGCCGCGGGCCGGGGCCGCCCTGCCAGCGTGGTGAATATCAGTTCCCATGCCGGGGTGCGGCCCAAGGGCGCCTCCATCCCCTACGCCGCCACCAAGGCCGCTCTCAACCACGTGACGAAGCTGCTCGCGACGACCTTGGCGCCTGACATCCGGGTGAACGCCGTCGCGCCGGGCCTGGTCGATACGCCGTTGACGGCCGCCTGGACCGACGCGCAGCGCTTATGGAAGGAACGTTCGCCCATGCGGCGGGCGGCCAGCCCGGACGATATCGCGCACGTGGTGGCGATGCTGGTGGCGGCGGATTATCTGACGGGGGAAGTGGTGGTTTCAGATGGTGGACTGAACCTATGCTAATACCCCCTTTCCATAAGCGGCGCACCTAGAATACAAAGTCCTTTCCTGCTCCGCTTTTAAAGCCTCCGCTTTTCGAGCTCCCACTACGAGTGCCGAGATGACCGCAACCAAGCTTGCCCCCGCATCGCCCCCTGCCGTCGATGCGCTGCTGACCCATCGCTATGGCGCCGAAGTCGCCGGTGCGTATCCCGTCCTCGACAACCCCACCATCCGGCTGGCGCTAGGCCATCGCTCGGTGCGCGCCTTCGCGCCCACGCCTTTGGCGCCCGAAGTGCTGCCTACCTTGATCGCGGCGGCGCAATCGGCATCGACATCGTCCAATCTGCAAGTGTGGAGCGTGATCGCGGTGCAAGACCCCGAGCACAAGGCCCGGCTGGCCGTCGGCACGCGCAATGAAGGTTTCGTGCGCCAGGCGCCGCTGTTCCTGATCTGGCTGGCGGACTTCTCCCGCGCGCGGCAGGTGTCCGAGGACCGTGACTCGACGATCAATGGCGGCGACTTCGTCGAGTCCATCGTGCTGGCGTCGGTGGAAGCGGGCCTGGCGGCCCAGAACGCCGTGCTGGCCGCGGAATCGCTGGGCCTGGGCGCCGTCTATGTGGGCGCCATCCGCAGCCACGTCCGCGCGCTCGCGGCGGACCTGAAACTGCCGCCGCACGTGTTCCCGGTATTCGGCACCGCCATCGGTTATGCGGACGAGTCGGTGTCGCATCACGTCAAGCCGCGCCTGCCCCAGGCCGCCGTGCTGCATCACGAGTACTACGACGGCGCTGGGCAGCTGGACGCGGTCGAGACCTATAACCGCGCCCTGGATGCGTTCTGGAAGAAGCAGTCCATCGAACACCCCTTGTGGACCGACCACATCCTGAACCGCCTGAAGGCCAACCCGGCCGACCAGCGCTATGATCTGCGGGCCATCCTCAACGAGCTGGGCTTCCTGCTGCGTTAGGCGTCAGGCTTGCGCTTTCTTGGCCCGCATGTCCGCCAGCGCCCAGGCATGAATGCCCAGGCCGGCCAGCGCCAGCAGGCTGCCGACCCAGCCCGTCGACGACCAGCCCAGGCCGGCGTCGATGGACAGGCCGCCCAGCCAGGCGCCCAGCGCATTGGCGATGTTGAAGGCGGAGTGATTCAAGGCAGCGGCCAGGGTCTGCGCGTCGCCCGCCACGTCCATCAAGCGCGTCTGCAGGGTCGCCGCCAGCGCCACCACGGTGCCGATCAGCAGCACGTTCAGCGGCCCCAGGAAAGGACTATGGGCCGAGAAGTAGAACGCGCCCATCACCCCTACGGCCCAGATCAGCACCGAGCGTATGGTCTTCTCCATATTGCGGTCGGCGAAGCGTGAACCCATCAGGTTGCCGGACACCATGCCCGCGCCGAACAGCGCCAACACCACCGGCACCCAAGCCTCGGGCATATGCGCCAGCTCGGTCATGGTCGGCTTGATATAGCTGAACACCGTGAAGATGCCGCCAGAACCGATGGCGCCGATGCCCAGCGTCAGCACCACCTGCTTGTTGCGCAAGGCGCTGAGTTCGCGCAAAGGGCTGGCGCGTTTGTCGCCCGCCACGTAAGGCACCCAGCGCCACACGGCGTAAGCCGTCAGCAAACCGATGGCGCCGACGATGGCGAAGGCGGAACGCCACCCCAGCATCTGCCCGATCGCCGCCGCGATGGGCACGCCGATCAGGGTGGCGATGGTCAAGCCCAGCAGGACCATGGCCACGGCCTGCGCGCGCCGATGCGGCGCCACCAGTCCGGCCGCCACCAGGGCCGCGACGCCGAAGTAGGTCCCGTGGGGAAAGCCCGTCGCGAAACGCGCGAGCGCCATCGAAACGAAACCGGGCGCCATGGCGCTGACGAAATTGCCCAGCGCGAACACCAGCATCAGTCCGATCAGGAACGAGCGGCGGGCCCAGCGCGCGCCCAGCACCGCCAATAAAGGCGCGCCGATCACCACGCCCAGGGCGTAAATGCTGATCAGATGGCCGGCCTGCGGAATGCTGATGTCCAGGTCGCGCGCCGCGTCCGGCAGCAGGCCCATGATGACGAATTCACCGGTGCCGATGGCGAAGCCGCCGACACCGAGGGCAAACAGCGCGCGCCGCGTCTGCGCGGCGGAAAGTTGGATGGAAGGAGCGGCAAGGCCGTCGGCCACGCCTGGAGAGATGGACATAGGGATTTAATTCGAGAACAGCGTCGGCAACAGCGGAGAGGAACAACGTCGCTTGCCAGACCCCCGCGACGGGTGCATGAAGCAAGGACACGCGCTATGGTAACCGCTCAATCCGCCAGCGCAAGTCACATGCTTATGAGTCCCATTTTGGTGCATCGCGCGCCCCACGGCGATGCGAATTTTCTGACTTTGAATCAGGATGGGGCACATGCCGGCAAGGCTTCGAAAAATGCGGCCCGCACCTGATCGCGCCCCGACTCCTTGGCCTGATAAAGCAGGCCGTCGGCGGCCTGCAACAACGCGATGCCCTGCTCGCTAGCCGCCGGGACGCAGCTCGCGCAACCGATGCTGACCGTCACCCGGCCGATGTCGGTTCCCTTGTTTTCCATGTCCAGGGCGCGCACGTTCGCGCGCACGGTCTCGGCCACCGATTGCGCGCCCGCCAGTTCCGTCTCGGGCAACAGCACCACGAACTCTTCCCCACCGTAACGGGCCACCACGTCCACGGAACGCCGTATCGATCTGCCTATGCACCGCGCCACCGCGGCCAATACCTTGTCGCCCTCGGCGTGCCCGTAGGTGTCGTTGAACAGCTTGAAGCGGTCGATGTCGATGTACAGGACCGAGACCGGCCGCCGCGTCCGCGCCGCGCTCTGCCACTGCACCTGGAAGCGCTCGTCGAAGGTCCGCCGGTTGTGCAATTGCGTAAGCGGGTCCGTGGCGGCCAGCTTGGCCAGTTCCCCCTGGACACGCTGCTTCTCCCCCAGCGTGAAGGCCAGCAGCCACGCGCCCGCGGTCAATGCGAGCCCCCAGAACAAGGACGCCGCCGCCGCCAGACGGAAATGCCGATTCCATTCATCGAGCACATCGTGCATGGAAGGCGCGACCAGGACGATGAACGGCAGGCCGGCGACGCGGCGAAACGTGTAGAGGCGCTCGACATCGCCGCGGCCCCGGGCAATGAGCGTGCCGCTGTCACGGCCGGCCATGGCCGCATAAATGGGCGAGGTCGCGGCGCTGCGACCTACCACGGTGTCCGAATAGGGCTTCGATGCGATCGTCGTGCCATCCTGCAGCAGAATCTCGACCACGCCGGGCGCCTCCAGATAGATGCGGTCGAACAGACGTTGGAACAACTCCAGGCGCACTTCGAACAAGGCAATGCCCGTGAACGTCCCATCCGCGCCACTCAAACGGCGGCTCAGCGCGATGTACAGGCCGCCCTGGCGCGTCTTGGAAAGATAGGGATGGGAGATGAACAAGCCGGTGTCAGGACTGTTCTTCTGCGCGGTGAAATACGCCCGGTCGTCCACCCGCACACCCAGATTGTCCTGAGTATCCCATTGCGACGCCACGACCACGCCAGCCTTGTCGACGACGTACTTGCCTTCCACATAGGCTTCCGCCGGCAGGCTCTTGAAGATTCTCTGGTTCACCGGATCGCCGACCATGACGGGCGTCCTGGACAACAGCGCCTGTTCATCGCTGACCAGATCCCGCAGCTGGACATCATAGAAGCGGAAATTGTTTTCCAGATCCAGCGCGATCATCGCGTTCAGATTCTCGGAGGTCTCGCGATGGTGATCGATGACTTGCTGGCGTATGAGCCACATCATCGCCAGCGGGATCAGCACCGCGATGATGGCGATGACGCTGCCCGCGATACCGACGACATGGGGCCGATTTCCCGTCACCCGCACGATGGGGGCGACCACTGCGGACAGCAGGCTACGGATGCGCGACATCGACCGCCACTCCCCCTGAGCGAGCCCAGCGACTATGCGCGGCAGCCCTCACTGCCACGGCCGCGTGTCACGGCGCAACGATCATAGCATCGGGGCCATGGGCGGCTTTGGTGGCATCAGTGGCATTGGCGGCGTTGGTGGCCTTGACGAAGTCGACGAAGGCCTGCAGCGGCGTGGGCATGAAGCGGCGGCCGGAGTAGTACAGGAAAGGGCCGGGGAAACTTTGCCACCAGGGTTCGAGCACGGGCACCAGGGCGCCACTGTCCAGGTGTGGCCGCAGCCACTCTTCGAACAGGTAGACGACGCCGCTGCCACCGATGGCCGCGTCCACCGCCAGATCCACGCCCCCGCCGATCAACACCACCAGCGGTCCCGTGCCATCGATGCGCAAGGTCTCGCCGTCGCGGGCGAACTCCCAGGCCGCCATATTGCCGCTGGGAAAGCGGCCGCGCAGGCAGGCATGCTGCATCAGGTCGCGGGGATGCGCCGGCGTGCCGTGCCGGGCCAGGTAGGCGGGCGCGGCCGCGGCGGCCATGCGTTGCGTGCGCGGCCCGATGGGCACGGCGATCATGTCCTGCTCCAGCCGCTCGCCATACCGTATGCCTGCGTCACACCCTTCCGCCAGGATGTCGATGAAGCTTTCTTCCGCCACGATATCAAGGCGGATGTCCGGGTACGCCGCCAGAAAAGGGGAGACGATGGCGGGCAGGACCAGACGCGCCACGCTGACGGGAACATTCAGCCGCAAGGTACCGGCGGGCCGGTCGCGAAAGCCGTTCACCGCCTCCAGCGCCGACTGCATTTCCGTCAGCGCCGGCTCCAGGCGAGTCAGCAGGCCCCTGCCCGCCTCCGTCAAGGACACGCTGCGCGTGGTCCGATGCAGCAGGCGCACGCCCAATTGCGCTTCCAATCTGCGCACGGCATCGCTCAGGCGGGACGCGCTGGTGTCGTGCAGCCGCGCCGCGTCGCGAAAGCCGCCGGCCATGGCCACGGCCGCGAAGGCATTGAGATCATTCAGGTCGGTTTTCATTGTTCTCTATTCCGCACAGCCCGTACGGATTGTACGGGATTATCAACGGCCGCCAGAGTGTTTATCTTGTCGTCATGGCTGACACGGCTAGTGTCAACGCAACATCCACTCCAGACGACCTCACCAGGAGACCTGTCCATGTCCCGCAATCCCTACCCCCGCACCTTCCCGCTGGCTGGCCGTGATGTGAAGCGCCTCGGCTACGGCGCCATGCAGCTGGCCGGCCCGGGTGTCTTCGGTCCGCCCAAGGACAAGGCGGCCGCGCTGGCGGTCCTGCGCGCCGCCATCGAAGCGGGTGTCGACCACATCGATACCAGCGATTTCTACGGCCCTCACATCACCAACCAGCTGATCCGCGAGGCCCTGGCGCCCTACCCCGACACCCTGCGCATCGTCACCAAGGTAGGCGCGAAGCGCGGCGCCGATGCGTCCTGGCAGCCGGCGTTTTCACCGGAAGACCTGACCGCCGCCGTCCACGACAACCTGCGCAATCTGGGCCTGGATGTGATCGATGTGGTCAACCTGCGATTGATGTTCGACGTCCATGGTCCCGCCGAAGGCGACATCGAGCCGACCCTGTCCGTGCTGGCCGGCTTGCAGCAGAAAGGCCTGATCCGGCATATCGGCCTGAGCAACGCCACCGCCAAGCAGATCGCGCAGGGCCGCGCCATCTGCGACATCGTGTGCGTGCAGAACCAGTACAACCTGGCGCATCGGGACGACGACGACCTGATCGACGCCCTGGCCCGGGACGGTATCGCCTACGTGCCGTTCTTCCCGCTGGGGGGCTTCAGCCCGCTGCAATCGGCCACCCTGTCCGACGTGGCCAAACAGTTGAACGCCACGCCCATGCAGGTGGCCCTGGCCTGGCTGCTGCGCCGCTCGCCCAACATCCTGCTGATTCCCGGCACGTCCTCGGTCGGCCATCTTCAGGAGAACCTGGCCAGCGGCGACCTCGATCTGCCGGACGACGCGCTGGCCGCGCTGGAAGGCATCGCGCAGGAAGCGCAGGGCTGAGGCCAGCCTGTTAGCTTCTATACCTGTATAACGTCACTACTTTTTCCTGAGTGCGTTTAAGCCGACAGTGACGGTGTTCGCATCGCACTCAGGAGAAATCAACCATGCGTGTCTTCGTTACCGGCGCTACCGGCTTCATCGGTTCGGCCATCGTCAAGGAACTCATAGTCAACGGCCACCAGGTGCTGGGAATGACCCGGTCGGATACCGGTGCGCAAGCGCTGGCCGCCGCCGGCGCCCAGGTACACCGCGGCGACCTGGAGGACCTGGACAGCCTGCGCAACGGCGCGTCGCAAGCCGATGCCGTCATCCACTGCGCCTTCGATCACAACTTCTCCAACTTCGTGGCGAATTGCGAGAAGGACGAACGTGCCATCGCGGCGCTGGGCAGCGGCCTGGTCGGCTCCGATCGCCCCATCATCATCACGTCGGGAACCGGCATGGGCTCCGGCGCGCACGGCCAGCCCGCCACCGAAGACGTGGTGAACTTCGAGCATCCGAATCCGCGCAAGCTGTCGGAACAGGCCGGCGCCGCCCTGGCTGCCCAGGGCATCAACGTGATCACCATGCGTCTGCCCCAGGTGCATGACACCACCCGGCAAGGCCTGATCACGCCGCTCATCGGCATCGCCCGTGACAAAGGCGTCGTCGCCTATGTCGGTGAAGGCCAGAACCGCTATCCGGCGGCCCACGTGCTGGACGTCGCTCGTCTTTATCGCCTGGCCATCGAAAAACAGCAGCCAGGCGCCCGCTATCATGCGGTCGCCGAGGAAGGCGTGGCGGTGCGCGATATCTGCGAAGTGCTCGGCCGCGTGCTGAAGCTGCCCACCGCGTCGATAGCCCCTGAACAGGCAGCAGCGCACTTCGGCTGGATGGCCATGTTCGCGGGCATGGACCTGCCGGCGTCCAGCGCCCAGACACGCGCGGCGCTGGGCTGGAACCCGACGGGGCCCAAGCTGCTGGCCGATCTGGAGCGGCTGGAGATACCGGCGGCATAATCGCCAGCAGCAATGGCCACCGGCGCCCGGTCGGACCACGGTCAATAGGACTTCGGCAGTCCCAGGGCCTTTTCCGCGATGAAGCTCATGATCATCTGCGGGCTGACCGGCGCGAGGCGGGGTATCCATGCCTCGCGCAGGTAGCGCTCCACGTGATATTCCTTGGCGTAGCCCATGCCGCCGTGCGTGAAGATGGCGTTCTCGCACGCCCGGTAGCAGGCTTCGGCGCCCAGGAATTTCGCGCTGTTGGCTTCCGCGCCGCATTGCTCCTTCTGGTCGTACATCCACGCGGCTTTCTGCACCATCAGGTACGCGGCTTCCAACTCCATCCACGACTTGGCCAGGGGATGCTGGATGCCCTGGTTCTTGCCGATCGGGCGATCGAACACTTCGCGCTCGTTGGCGTATTGCGCGGCCCGGCGCAAGGCGGCGCGGCCCAGGCCCACCGCTTCGGCGGCGATCAGGATGCGTTCCGGATTCAGACCATGCAGGATGTAGCTGAAGCCCTTGCCCTCTTCGCCGATACGATCCTCGACGGGTATGCGCAGGTTGTCGATGAACAGCTGGTTCGAATCGACGCACTTGCGGCCCATCTTCTCGATCTCGTGGACTTCGATGGCGCTCCGGTCCAGGTCCGTATAGAACAGGCTGAGCCCTTCACTGCCCTTGCACTCTTCGATGGGCTTGGTGCGCGCCAGCAGCAGAATCTTGTTGGCCACCTGCGCGGTGGAGATCCACACTTTCTGCCCGGTGACCACGTAATGATCGCCCTGGCGCACGGCGCGGGTCTTCAGCTTCAAGGTGTTCAAGCCCGTATTGGGCTCGGTGACGCCGAAGCAGGCCTTGTCCTTGCCCGCGATCAGCGCCGGCAACCACCTCTGCTTCTGCTCGTCATTGCCGAACACCACCACCGGGTGCAGGCCGAAGATATTCATGTGCACCGCGGACGCGCCCGACAGCCCCGCGCCGGTGGCGGAGATGGTGTGCATCATCAAGGCCGCTTCGCTGATGCCCAGGCCGGCGCCACCGTATTCCTGCGGCATGGCGATGCCCAGCCAGCCGGCTTGCGCCAGGGCCTGGTGGAAGTCGAAGGGGAAACCGCCCTCCTTATCCTTCTTGAACCAGTAATCGTCATCGAAAGGCTCGCACAAGCGTTCGATGGCGGACTTGATCTGCTCTTGCTCGTCACTCAGACGGAAATCCATTGCTGCATCCTGCTGACTTGGGTTTTGGAAAAAGGCGGCACGCGCGCGGCACTGGCAGCGCGCGTGCCGGGTGTTGCGTCTATGTCATCCACCTGCCGCCGTGGCCGGCTCGGCTGACGCCGTCCTGGCCGCGGCGATCATCGCGGAGTAAGGGTAGTAAGGCGGGAAAGGTCCGATGGCCAGCATGTCGACTTCCACCAGGGTGGGCCCCTGCACGGCCAGCGCGTGCTCGACCGTCTTGCCGAAGTCCTCGGCGCGGCTGACCCGCCAGGCTTGCATGCCGGCCAGCTCCGCCAGCTTCAGCAGATCCGGCGCCAGCAGATTGCTGTGCGCGTAGCGGCCCTCGCACATGGCGTCCTGCATATGCTTGATGACGCCGTAGCCGCCATCGTTCATGACGATCATCACCATGTCGGCGGCCTCCTGCACCGCCGTCCATATCTCCGTCATGTTGAAGAAGAAACCGCCGTCGCCGGTCAGCACCACCACCTTGCGGTCCTTGCTGCCGATCGCCGCGCCTATGCCCAGTTGCAGGCCCTGGCCGATGCCCGCGCCCACCGGATAGATGTTCTGGCGCTGATCGTGCAGCGGGAACAGTCGATGCCCCCAGGTGCTGTTGCTCAGCGTGATGTCGCGCGCGAATACCGCGCTGGCGGGCATCACCGCCCGCAGCTGAGATGCAAAGTCGGCATACGGTCCGAGGGTCTGTTTGAAGTCCTCGATGGCGCGCGTCTTGGCGGCGCGTACGGCCGCCGTGAAGGCCTGATCAAGCTGTAGCGGCTCCTCACGCAGCCGGCTGACCACTTGCCGCAAGGTCGCGGCCGCGTCGCCGTGGACGAAGGACTCGCAGGGGTAGCCGCGCGTCCGCGCGGCGCTGTCCACATCGATCCTGACCAGCCTGGCGGGCAGCTTCAACTTGTGATCCAGGGTCTCGTGCCCGCGCAGGCGCGATCCGACCACCAGCAGAAGATCCGCCTGTTCGTACAGCGCCTGCACCGCGGGACTGCCTGGCCCGTTCAGTCCGCCCAGGTTTTCCGGGCGGTCATCGCTGACCACGCCATGGCCGTTCCAGCTGGTGACCATGCCGACCCCCATGTCCACCAGCGCGGCAAGCTCACGGCCCGCGTCACGTGCACCACCGCCCGCCCAGATCATCGGGCGGCGCGCGCCACGCAGCGCCCGCAACAGCGCGTCGACGTCGGCGGCCGCGGGTTCCGCGACGCGTGGCGCCGGGGCCAGCCAGTCTTGCGCATGCACGGGCCGGTCCACGACGCTGCGCTGGATATCGATGGGAATCTCCACGCTGACGGGACCCGCCGGTGCCGTCAGCGCGTCGGCCCAGGCCTGTTTCAAGACGGCCAGCGTGTCGCCCGCGGTTTCCACGCGATAGGCCTTCTTGCTGACGGCGCTCAACATGCCCAACTGATCGGGCACATCGTGAACCGCGCCGGTATCGCGACCCAGGTGCGCCGTGGCGCTCTGCCCCGTAAGGTGCAGCAAGGGCGTGCCCGCGAATCTGGCCTCGACCAGGCCGGGCACGGCGTTCGACGCGCCGGGTCCCGTGCTGCTGATCACCACGCCGACCTTGCCGGTCGCCCGCGCCAGGCCGTCGGCCATATGGGCGGCGCCTGTCTCGCCGCGAGTCATCACCATGCGGATGGTCTTGTTGAGCGTCACGCCGTCCATGATGGGAATGTTGTGGACGGAGATGATGCCGAACACCGTATCCACACCGTTGTGCGCCAGGAAGTCCGCTACCAGATGGCCTGCCAGGTATTTCGACATACACACGCTCCCTTAGAATTGGCGAAGATTGGCGCGTTCGGCCAGATCGTCGAATTGCTTGCCTTCCCGCGCCACCCGTTCGCCCAGCGCCTTGGGCGTGCCGGGCATCAGGGTGTAGCCCGACGCCTGCATCTGCTCGCGGAAGTGCGGCTCCGCCAGTATTTTCTGGGTGGCGTCGGACAGGGTCTTGACCACGTCGGCCGGCGTGCCGGCCGGCGCCAGGATGCCCAGCCAGCCGTCGAACACGAACTTCGGATAACCGGCCTCGACCATGGTCGGCACGTCCTTGAACATGGGATTGCGTTGCGCGGACGTCACCGCCAGCGCCCGCACCCGCCCGCTGTCGACCAGGGCCTTGGCCGTGGTATTCAAGTCGAACAGGATGGTGATCCGATCCGCGATCAGGTCGCCTTGCGCCGGCGCGTTGCCTTTGTAGGGCACGTGCGTCAGCTTGATGCCGGCGTTATCCGCGAACAGCTCACCGGACAGGTGATTGGACGAACCGATGCCGGCCGACCCATAGGTCAGCTTGCCCGGGTTGGCCTTGGCGGCCGCCGCCAGGGCCTGCACGTCGCGATACGGGGACTGCGCGCTGACCAGCAAGACGTTGGTGTAGCTGACCACGGCCGCCACCGGCTGGAAATCCTTCACCGGATCGAAGGAGGTCTTCTGGATGGCCGGCGTGACGGTCAACGTGGGACTGGCCGTGAAGAACAGGGTGTAGCCGTCGGCCGGTGCCCGGACCACGGCCTGCGCGGCGATCGTCCCGCTGGCGCCGCCGCGGTTTTCCACCACCACGGACTGCTTGAGCAGGCGCCCGAGCTGCTGCGCGTACTCCCGCGCCACGATGTCGACCGACCCGCCCGGGGAATAGCCGACCAGGAGCCGGATCGGCTGGTCGGGAAAGTTGTTTTTGGCGATGACCGCCGTCATGGGCATCAAACTCAAGCTGAGGGCCAGCACCACCTTCCTGGAACGCCAGATCATTTTTGTCTCCTCGGTGTCGTTTTGCGGGCCGCGCTCTTGGTCGCGACCCTTATAGGGCGCCTGTTCTTATGAGCCGGCTCTGCCGAGCCGACCCCGACGCGAAAAAATATATCACACGAAATTCTTAATGGTGAATATTTATTCATCCCCATGAATTTCGGTAGAATCAGGGCAAAGGCGCGCCGCTGCCGGCGCGCACGCTTTTCAGGATCGCTTCATGTCGGAAGTAAAACTGGTGGCCCGCACGCTCGACCTGTTCGAGTGTTATGCGGACAAGGGCGAGGCCCTGTCATTGACGGAACTGGCGCAGGCGCTTGCGGCGCCGATGTCCAGCACCCTGGCGCTGGTGCGCACCCTGGTCACGCGCGGCTACCTGTACCAGACCCGCAAGCGCACGTATTACCCCACCAAGAAGTTGATGGGGATCTGCGCGGCGATCGACGTCCAGGATCCCATCCTGGATATTCTTCGGCCTTACCTGGCACGGCTGCGCGACGAGAGCGGTGAAACGGCGGTGCTGGGTACGCGCGAGGACATGCAGGTGATCTACCTGGACTGCGCGCATTCGCCCCAGGCCATCCGCTACACGGCCCAGGCCGGCGAGGCGCGCGGCCTGCATTCGAATTCGCTGGGCAAGGCCCTGTTGTCCGCCATGGGCGAGGAAGAATTACAGGGGGTGCTGGACAGCCTGCCGCTGAAGGGACTGACCAGCGCCACGCTTACCAGCAAGAAAGCGCTGCTCAAGGACCTGGAATTGAGCCGCGCACGGGGCTGGGCGGCGAATATAGGGGAAAGCGTGCCCGACCTGGCTGCCATTGCCGCGCCGTTTTCGCTGGCGGGGAAATGGTACGCGCTGTCCATCGTGGGACCCATCGGGCGGATGCAGGCGGCCTGGGACAAGCACGTGAAGGTGCTGGGCAAGGTCCTGGCAGACCTGGCGCGGCATCAGGCCGTCGATCCTTGAAGGATGTTGGTGTCTGTTGATCTTTGTTGAGGTTGCTTGAAGCCCCCTGGCGTCAAGGCATGGCGAATTGCGGATGCCTGGCGAATGCCGCCGCCAGCGTGTCGATCACGCAGCGAACGCGCGGCGCCATGTGGCGGCCACGGGGCCATACCGCGTGAATCGGCAGGGTCGCGGCGCGGTGGTCGGGCATGACTCGCTGCAACAGTCCAGTCTGCAGCGACTCCTCCACCAGCCAGAGCGGCAATTGGGCGATGCCCATGCCGCCAGCGACCGCGTCGAACAAGGCGCCGGTATCGTGCAGGCACATCACGGCGTTGACCGGGATGTCGCCCTGCTCCGCCGACGCGCCACCTTTTTCCATCTGCCAACTGCCGCGCCGATTATCCGTCAGGCAGCGGTGCCCGGTCAGGTCGGCCGGTGTCGACGGCGCCAGACGCCGGGTCAGGTAGGCGCGCGACGCGCACAGTACCGTCGGCTGGGCGCCCAGGCGGCGCGCCACCAGTTCCGCGCGGTCCGGCAAGGTGCCCACGCGCACCGCCAGGTCCACGCCCTCCTCGACCAGCTCGCTGCCGCGGCTGGCGAATGACACATCGAAAGTCAGCCCTTCGTGCCGTTCGGCGAGCGTCGCCAGCACGGGCAGCACCCAACGGCGTCCCAACATGGGCGGCACGCTCAGGCGGACCTGGCCCGCCAGACGGCGTGGCCGTGCCGCTACCGATGCTTCCGCACGCGCCAGCGCCGCCATGACCTCGCGGCAATGGGCCAGGAAGCGCTGTCCCTCCTCGGTCAGCGCCAGATGCCGCGTCGAACGTTCGAGCAGGCGCACCTGCAGGCGCGCCTCCATGCGTTCGATGGCTTTGCTGACCGCCGTGCGCGATACCCGCAGCGCCCGCGCGGCCAGGGTGAAGCTGCCATGTTCGCCCACTGCCGCGAAGGCCCGGATGCCGGCCAGCGACTCATCGTTGTTCATACCTGTTCCTTGTCTGGCTTGCGCTTTGCGCTGCAACAGTGACTCGCATGCATCCGCGAAGATTCATGTGGTGCCGCTTGGCATGCTGCCACGCAACATTATGTCTCCCCCGCAGAGGCGGCATTGTCGCGCGCATCCCGCCTACAGTCGCCCCTTGTGGATCAAGGAACCGGGAGCAGGATGATGGCCAAGGAAAAGACACTGGTAGTGATAGGCGGCAGCTCGGGCATAGGCCTGCGCACGGCGCAACTGGCCGCGGCGCGCGGCATCGCCGTCGTCATAGGCGGACGCGACGCGAACCGGCTGGATGCCGCGTTGCGCACGCTGCCCGCGTCGGCGCGGGGCACCACCGTGGATGCCACGTCCAGCCGTTCGCTGCAGGCCTTCTTCCAGGACCTCTCGCAGGTGGACATGCTCTTTACGCCAGGGACCAGTTATGCGGTCGGCGGATTCGCCGACAGTGATGAAGCGCTGGCGCGCAGTCCCTTCGAAGGCAAGTTCTGGCCGCAGTACTGGGCGGCCCACGCGGCGCTGGAAAAACTGGCGCCGGACGCCTCCATCCTGCTGATGGCGGGTGCCGCCAGCGCGCGGCCCATCAAAGGCGGCGCCGGCTATGCCGCCGCCAATGCCGCCATCGAAGGACTCGCGCGCGGACTGGCGACGGAGCTGGCGCCGCGGCGGGTCAACGCCCTGTCGCCAGGTACGGTCGACAGTGAACTTTGGCGCGGGCGGCCCCAGGCGCTACGCGAGCAGGCTTATGCGCATTACCGGGGCGCGACGTTATTGGGCCAGGTCGCCCACGTCGACGACATCGCCCAGGCGGCACTGTTCCTGTTGACCAACGGCTTCATGACCGGCAGCACCTTGTTCGCGGATGGCGGCTACGCCTTGCGCTGAAGGCACGTGGGCGCGGCTCAATTACCGCTGCACCGCCGCGACGCCAACGACGGCCCCGACCGCTCAGTCCGAATACGGCGCGGCCTGGAACGCTTCCTGTTCCTCGGCCAGCGCCGACCAGGCCGCCTGCAAGGGATAGTCTTCCGGTGCGATCAGACCCGGCAACATGCGCTGGGTGAAATGCCACGCCACGGCGATGCTGATGCCGTCCAGTTCCACCGGCGCCTCGTCCGAATCCATGGCCCACACCAGCGGCGATTCGCTGAGGTCTTTCTCGATCTCGTCGAAGGCGGCGCGCAATTGGCCTTCGACCCGCTCCACCCACGGCTCGTGCTGCTTGTCCTTGGGACGCAGATTGCGTTCATAGGCAATCTGGATGGCCTTCTCGCTGGCCACCAGGGCCAGACCCGTCAGGCGCAGCACGGGCAGGCGTGCTTCGGGATCCTCGGGAACCAGACGGCGTTCCTCGGGGACCAGGGCCTCCAGATACTGCAGGATCAGCGTCGAATCCGTCAGCACCTGCCCGTCTTCCGTGATCAAGGTGGGCGCCTTCACCACGGGATTGATAGCTTTGAAAGCGTCGTATCCGCGAAACACCGAGATGGCTTGATGGGTATAAGGCAAGCCCATGACCTGCATCGAAATGGCCACCCGCCTCACATAGGGCGAGTCCAACATGCCTATCAGCTCGAATTTCATCGCGTACGAAAGCTCCAAAGAGACCAGGCCCGCCGTTTCCCGGGATCCGGGAGATTGATCACGGCAGAGCAACGCCCGAGATATTCGCACAAATTTCGATAAGTGCGTCCTGTAATTCGGGATCTGCCGCCTGGGGATTGCACTGCATGGGTTTCAGATGATAGAAGTACTGGCCGCTGACGCGCGCCTTCGGATCGTCGGCGGCCGCCAGCCAGGCCTGGGTCAAGTGGCCCTGATCCAGGTCGTCCGGCGCGCCACGCCCGCCCATCTTCGTCGGCACCCACCCTGGCTCCAGGGCATTCGACAACACCTTGGGCCAGCGCCGCGCCATCGCGCAAGCCAGCATCGCGTCATGCAGCTTGCTCTCCGCGTAGGCGGTCGACCCGCTCCAGCGGCGGCGCTCCCAGCGGATATCGTCAAGATTGGCGTCCGCGTGGTGGTGCATGCCGGAACTCAGGTAGACCAGCCGGGCCGGCCGCTCGATCAGCGCGGTCAGGATGTAGGCCGCCAAGGTGTTGATGGCGAACACATGCGGCAGGCCATCGGCGGTGCGCCGCTGAGGCTCCTGATAGCCGACCGCCGCATTGTGGATGACGGCGTCGAAACGCCCCAGCGTGTTGACCTGCGCGGCGACGTCCTTGGCCGCCGCGATGGTGTCGAGGTCGCCGACGACGACCGCCTGCGCATCAGGCAGTTCGCGCCGCGCGTCGTCGGCCCTTCGCGCATTGCGCGCATGCAGGACCACCTGGTGGCCCTGGCTGGCCAACAATTGGCCGGCCATCAGTCCCAGGCCCGTGGACGATCCGGAAATGAAGATACGAGACATGGATTGCTCCTGTTGGAAATCGATGGTTATCGGACAGCACGGACATGGGCGCCACGCACCAGCATACCGCCCAGCAAAGCGCACGCGGCACCGAAGAAATACACCGCGGCGTAGCCCGCCTGGCCGGCGATGAAGCCTGCGACCGGTCCCGCGACGCCGTAGGCAATATCGAGGAAGGCCACGAAAGCCCCCATGGCGCTGCCCCGGTTGGCCGGCGGCACCCGTTTGAGCGCTTCCACGCCCAGCGCGGGAAAGATCAGGGCGCAGCCCAGCCCCGTCACCAGCGCGCCGGCCAAGGCCAGCAATTCTTGCGCGGCCCCCCACACCATCAGCTGGCCGATGGCTTCGACGACCAGCGACCACAGCGCGACCCGGTAGCCGCCGATGCGGTCAGGCAGATGGCCCAGCAGCAGGCGCACGGCGATGAAGCCCAGACCGAAGGCCGTCATGACCAGGCCGGCATGCCCCCATTGACGATAGGCAAAGTACAGCGATGCAAAGGTGGTCAGGCCGGCCAGGCCTACCCCCTGCAGCATCAGGCCCAGCCCTTCCCGCCAGATCTGACCCACGACGCGCAGGAAAGACAGGCGGACACCGCCTGGTGTCGCGTAGGACCTGGCGCCCAGCATGATGGCCAGCGCCAGCAAGGGCGCGACGATGCACGCGATCATGGTGGCCGGCAGGCCCCAGGCCTGGTAAAGCGCCATCCCCACGGGTGCGCCGATGGCCAGCGCCGCGAACATCGCGATACCGGTCCAGGACATGGACATGCCGGCCCGTTGCGGTCCCACCGACGCGATGGACCAGGACACGCAGCCCGTGACGAACTGGCTCTCGCCCAGCCCGGCCGCGAGCCGCCCCGCCACCACCGCGGCCAGGCTGGCCACGGGCGACAGCGCGGGCATGGCTGCAAAGAGATAAAGCAGCCCGGCCAGGACGCAAAATGCCGCGCCCTGCAAGGCCGAACGCTTGCCGCCGCGCTTGTCGGTGACATGGCCTGCGTAGCCGCGCGCCAGAACGGTGGCGACGAACTGGATGCCGATTACCAGGCCCACGATCAAGGTGCTGAACCCCAACTTTTCGTGGATGAACAGGGGCATGACAGGCAAAGGCAGGCCTACCGCCAGATAGCCGGCGAACAACGCCGCGATGACAGGCAAGGAGGGGCGCGCCGGGGTGCCGGACGCGAGTCCGGCGCCCGCTTCCACGCCGGGTTTCATGGTGGCTGAAGACATGCTCGGCACCTCGCTCAGACCGCGGCGACCGGCGCCACAGGGGCCCGGTAGCCACTCGCATCGACCAGGTAATCGCGCGATGCAAGCACTTCTGCGCTCAATTTCCCCAGGTCCACGTCCAGCAGCTTGCCGCCGCGTTTGCGCAAGCGCCCCGCCACCATCACCGTATCGACGTCGGCCCTGTCCACGGCCTGCACAAGGGTGCCGATGACATCGTTGACGGGAAACACGCCGACACCCTCGGTACGCACCATGATGATGTCGGCTTGCTTACCGACGGTCAGCGTGCCGACCCGCGACGACAGCCCCGCTACATGCGCGCCATTCACCGTGGCCGACTCCAGCACCGCCTGCACGGTGACCGGCACGGGCACGTCCTGCTCTCCCCGAAACCTGCGATAGCGCATGGCGGCGCGCTGATGGCCGAACAGGGCCTGCATCTCACCGAACATATCGCTGCCGAAAGCCGTATCCAGGTCTATGCCCAGGGCCGGCTTCAAGCCGTGGCTCACCGCCTGCTGCCAGGCAAAGCCGTCGTCATCGAAGCCGAACAAGGCATCCGACCGGGGATTGACCGTCACGTTGACGCCACGATCCGCGAACAATTGCCAGGTCGCCTCCGGAATCCGCGTGCAGTGGTTGAAGATATTGTGCGGACCCAGAACGCCAGGCTCGGCGAACTGCGGCCCCAAGGTGGCCAGATCGCCGATGAATTCGGTCAGGATGGACATGTCCAGGCCGCGCGCCACCTTCCACCAGTCCAGGTTCAACTGGCCGAACAGGCCTACGCGCACCAGGCTGTCCGTCGTGTTCCAGCCGCGTGCAAGGCGCTCAAGGTCAGCAGGCAGATGCGCGCTGGATGCCTGTTTGTCCATCGCGGCGCCCACCATGTGCAGCGCGCGTATGCCGGAGCCCGCCAGGGCATCGAGGGCCGCGTTCGTATGGTCGGGGCTGCGCGAACTATGGCAGGCATCGACGATGGTGGTGATGCCCGCATCCAGCGATGCCAGCGCCGTGAGCCGGGTGCTCAGGTACATGTCCAGGGGACGGTAATGCGCCCCCAGCTGCTGCGCCACCACGTCGATATAGGCGAACAGATCGTCGACGTCCGGCATGAGCCGGCGCATGACCCCCAGCCACGCATGGTGGTGGGCGTCGATCAGCCCCGGCATGACGATGCTGCCCGCGGCTTCGATGACCTCGGCGCCCGCGGCCGGCAGGTCGACGCCGACCGCGGCGATGCGATCGCCCTCGACCAGGACGTCGCCCACCGTGGGATGGGGCGTACCGGCGTCCATCGTCACGACGATGCCGCCTTTGAACAGGGTGCGTGGGTTTTGATCCATGAAGTTCTCCGATTGATTACGTACCAACGCGGTGCGTCTCCCGGGGAGCCGGAAGCCGCCGCGACGCGCGTCCTGCTGCGTCGCTGTTGGCACGGTGTCGGAACGATAGGCGCCCGAGAACTTTTGATTAAGATAGAGGAACTCAAATCATTTTTGCTTAAATTCAAAGGTGCTGGGCATGAGCTTTGACGGCAGACTCCTATCGGGCATGAGCGTCCTGGCCGCCGTGGTCGAGACCGGCAGCTTCACCAAGGCGGGTGAAACCTTGGGGCTGTCCGCGTCTGGCGTCAGCCGGTCCGTATCGCGGCTGGAAGAACGCATCGGCATCCGCCTGCTGGAACGCACGACGCGCGCGCTGCGGCTGACCAGCGAAGGCGCCCGCCTCTACGATCTGGCCGCGCCCCATCTGTCGGGCATCGAGGAAGCGGCCAATGCGGTGGCCGGCGCCGCCACCGTGGTGCGCGGGGCCTTGCGGGTCAGCTTGAATCCCATCTTCTCGCGCCAGGTGCTGGCGCCACGCCTGCCGGAATTCCAGACGCGCCATCCCCACGTCGAGCTGCTGTGGGTGTCGCCCGCCGAAGCGCGCGACCTGATCGCCGAAGGCATCGACGTGGCCGTGCGTTTCGGCGAACAGGTGTCGTCGGGCATGTCGTCCCGTCTGCTGCTGACCACGCGGGTGCTCACGGTTGCGGCGCCGGCTTATCTGGCCACACACGGGGTGCCCAAGACCCCGAAGAAACTGGCGGCCCACGACTGCATGCAGTTCATCGATCCGCAACGGGGCCGGCCCTTTCCCTGGGAGTTTCACCGCGGCAAGGAAGTGCAGCGGGTCGACACCCGGGGGCGGCTTACCTTCACGGATAGTGAAACCATGGTCAACGCCTGCCTGGCGGGGGCCGGCATCGCCCAGGTCCTGGCCTTGGGCTTGGAGCCGCTGATCGCCAGCGGCGCCTTGGTCGACCTCTTCCCCGATTGGCCTGGCGAGACCTTCCCGCTGTACATCGTGCGCCCTTCGCGCCGCCTGCCGCCGGCGGCGGTCGAGGCCTTCATCGACTTCTGCGTGGAGATCTGCGGCAGCCACGGTCAACGGCCCAGGCCGCCCGCCAAGGTCAAGCCGGGCGGCCGGCGTCAGGCATGACGCACCTTATTCACCTTGGCCAACAGCAGTGACAGCGCGACGAAGAACGACAGGCCGACCATGGCCGCGGCGGCAAGGTAAACCGACGCCACGCCATAAGCGCCCGCCAGCGCGCCGGCCAACGGACTCGTGACGCCAAGGGAGATGTCCAGGAACGCCACGTAGGCGCCCATCGCCAGGCTGCGAGTCTGTGGCGGAGCGCGCCTTGCGGCCTCCACGCCGAAGCCCGGAAAGACCAGCGAATAGCCGAATCCCGTCAAGGCCGCGCCCAGGTAAGCCATGGTGGCGCTGTCCGCGCCCCAGATCAGCAGTTGGCCAGCCGCTTCGATGACCACGCACACCAGCGCCACGCGGGCGCCGCCTACCTTGTCGGGCAAGTGGCCGAAGAAGATCCGGGCGCCGATGAAGGCGATGCCGAACACCGTGAAGGCCAGCGATGCATTGCCCCAGTCCCTGGCGGCGAACAACAGCGAGATGAAGGCGGTGATGACGCCGAAGCCCACGCTGGACAAGGCCAGGCCCACGCCCGGTTGCCACACGGCGCTCAGCACCTTGTAGAACGGCGTGCGCCGGTTCGACGTCGGCGCGACCCCTTTGACGGTACCGATCACGGTGAGGGCCAGCAGTGGAATGATTACCGTACCGGCGCCGATGCCGGCGAAACCGCCATGGGCGTTGATGGCCACGCCCACTGGCGCGCCCACCGCGAAAGCCGCGTACATGGCAATGCCGTTCCAGGCCATCACCTTGCCGGCGTTTTGCGGACCCAGCAGGCCGATGCCCCAGCCCAGGGCGCCGGTGACGATCAGGCTTTCGCCGAGCGCCAGCAGCATGCGCCCCAGCACCAGGATCCAGACTGACAGCGCGGGTTGCGCGACGAAGGCCAGCGACGCCAGATAGGCCAGGCCGGAGGCCGATGCCGTCACCAGCCCGGTTATTACGGCTTTCTTGGGGCCGCGCATGTCGGCGAAATTGCCGGCCCAGGACCGCGACAGCAAGGCCGCGGCGAACTGCGCGCCGACCACCAGGCCGACGACCAGCGTGCCCATGCCCAGGGTGTCGTGCAGGTGCAGCGGCAACACTGGCAGTTGCATGCCTATGGTCAGGAAGCCGATGAAGACGGCCAGGGTTATTGGAAGAAGTGTCATGTTCGTAGGAGATGTGATTAGAAAATGCGACGAATTCGTCGTAAAAAACAATACGATTGATCCATCGCGTTTTCTATTCGCATTCCTGGTCGCGTTTTGCGCCACGCCTCCGGCTGCATCGTGGCAGCACTCGTGGCTCATCGAACATGGCACCTACCTGCCCGCCGGTCGCAGGGCACTCGCAAAAAAAACCTCAGCATTTCCTCCAGCAGGCCGCCCAGCAAGCTCAGCTGAACTTGATCAGGTCCTTGAAGATCAACGGCCCCCAGACCTTTCCGCGCGAATGGACCAGCAGTCCGCCTTCGGACAGCCCGCCAAGCTTGATCGGCGCGAAGCCGAGTTCCTCCGCAAGCGCGGCGATGTCTGTTGCCGCATCGTCATCGTCGCTCGCCAGGAACACCACTCTTCTGCCGCCCTTCACCGCGGGATCCTGGTCCAGGACGGAGGCGCCCAGGTGATTGAAGCCTTTGACCAGCCTTGCGCCGGCAAAGGACCTCGCCAGGTACTTGGAGGAAGGCAGCCCGTCCAGTTCCTCGGGGGGCACACCATAGGTGTTGGTCACATCGACGAGGGTCTTCCCCTGCCAGGTGGAGAGCGCCTTCGCGACCTCGGGATGAGACTCGTAGCGGACCGCCAAAAAGATCGTGTCCGCCTTGAGGGCATCCGCCAGTGTCGCGGGGATGACTTCGGGGCCAATGGCCGCGGCGTCGGACGCAAAGCTCTCCGGCGCGCGGGTGGTTGCGACGGAGACTTCAATGCCCTTGCGAGCGAACGCCCTGGCAAGGGCGTGACCGATCTTTCCGAAGCCGATGATTGCATAGCTCATGAGTTTCTCCTTATGGTTGATGAACCCAGCCGCGCGCCGTAAATGCGGCGGAGCGCCGTGGGCATGCGCGTCAGAGTTGGGCCAGGCCGCCGTCAACGGCGACTTCGCTGGCAGTCATGAAGCTGCTGTCCTGTGACGCGAGAAATGCGGCTGCCGCAGCGATCTCCGCGGGATCGGCCATGCGCTGAAGCGGAGTCATCGCACCGTAGGCATTCTGGCCCTCTTCCCCCAGCGCTTCTTTCGCGAGTTCGGTCGCGGTCGCTCCAGGCGACAACACATTGACCCGAATGCCAGTTCCCTTCAGGTCCTCCGCCCAGGTCCGCGCGAGGTTACGAACGGCAGCCTTGCTCGCGCTGTAGGCAGTGAAACCCGGCGCGCCAGTGGTGCCGGCGCTAGAGCCGGTCAAAATGATCGAGCCACCGGCCCCCATCAACGGCAGCGCTTTCTGGACCGTGAAAATGGTGCCTTTCACATTGGTGTCGAAGGTATCGTCGATGTGCCTGGCAGTGATCTGGCCGAGCGGCAGCGGGCCACCCGCCCCCGCGTTGGCGAACACGATATCGAGGCAGCCACGCTCTGCCTTCACCGCTGCGTAAAGGCGGTCGAGATCATCCTCATCGGAAACCGAGCCTTTCACCGCGCGGGCGTTGGAGCCGAGCTTGGCCAAGGCGGTGTCTAGCGCGTCCTGCCGCCGGCCGAAGATAAAAACGAACGCGCCTTCGTCGATGAAGCGCTCTGCAGCCGCGAGGCCAATACCGGTCGCGCCGCCAGTGATAACGGCGGTCTTTCCATTCAGTCTTGTCATTTCACGTGTCCTTTCCTTGGAATCACAATGATCGGACTATGACGCCGTTGACTCATGAGGACAATTGACTTAATTTCGCTAAGTTCGATCTACTTTATAGATATATGCTCGACAGCGTTTCCATCAATCAGCTCCGTGCCTTCGTGGCCATTGCCGACGCAGGGAGCTTTTCGGGCGCGGCTCGGGAGCTGAAACGTGCCCAGTCGGCGATAAGCCATGCGATCACCGCGCTTGAGAGCGCCCTCGGCGTCGAGCTCTTCGAACGAAACACGCGCAAGGCGCAGCTGAGTGCCGCGGGCCGCAGCCTCCTGCCCGACGCCCGTGCGGTGATCGCGCGTACGGAAGAAATGAAGAATCGCTCCGGCTCGATCGCCAGAACCGGGGTGCCGCAGATCTCAATGGCCGTGGATGTCTATTTCCCGCGTGCCCACCTGGTCGAGTGTTTAAGAAAGATCCAGGCCGATGCCCCCACGACCTCGATCAATCTGCGTATGACGACCATGCAGGGAGGCGAGCGTTTGGTGCTGGACGGACAGTGCTCCTTTGCGATCACGATCATTGACGTCCCGGAAGTCAATCCAAGCGCCATTGAAAGGCGTTGGCTATGCGATACGCAAATGGTGACTGTCTGCGCGCCGAGCCATCCCTTGGCAGCCGATGCGGCTGCGATACCGATAGACGAATTTCGCCGGCATGTTCAACTTGTCGTCACCGACAATCAGCCGGACGCGCAGAAGACCCAGATGTCGGTCGCCGGGGAGCGCCAATGGCTGCTGAACGACCTGGGTGCGAAACACGATTTTCTCGTGGGCGGCCTGGGTTGGGGCCATATGCCGGAACATCTGGTCGCGGACGATCTTGCGAAGGGACGTCTCGTTGAACTGGAACGGCGGGCCTGGCATCTGCGTCCCCTGACGTTCATGGTGTCGCGCCGGCGGGGAGAGGAAGAGTCTTCCAGCGAAGCCAGTCTGCTGAGACTCATCGGAAATCTGACTGGCAAATAGACCCGCCCGCGATCGTCGGCGAGTAAGCGCCTGCCTTGCGATTCAATCCCGCGCCACGTGGACGTGCGATTTGATGTGCTTGAGGTTGATCACGATGGTGAAGGTCATGATCACCAGCAAGGACCACGAGCTCCATTTGCCCAGGTGCACGGCCGACCATGCGCCCAGTTGATTGGGATAGGCCCACAGCTTGAAAAAGGTGCTGATGTTTTCAGCCAGCCACAGGAAGAAGCCGATCAACACGAAGGCGACCAGCAGCGGCATGCGACGGTCCTCGTGCAAAGGCCGAAAAATCACCATCGTCCTGGCGTAGAGGCCCACCGCGCAGGCGGTGATGAACCAGCGGTAATCGCCGATATAGTGATGCGTGAAGAAATTCGCGTAAATCGCCAGGGCCACCAGCCAGGACATCCAGAACGGCGGATGGTGCCGCACACGCAACTGGAACAGCCGCCAGGCCTGGATGATGTAGCTGCCCACGGCCGCATACATGAAGCCGGAAAACAGCGGCACGCCGAACAGCTTGGTGTACGCGAAATCCGGATACGTCCACGACGGCATGCCACGCGACGTCTTGAAGACCTCAAGGGCGAAACCCACGACGTGGAACAGGCAGATGGCCTTTAGTTCGTCCACCGTCTCCAGCCGCGCCCACAGCATCCACACCTGGATCGCCAAGGCGTAGATCAACAGCAGATCGTAGCGGGGGATGCCCAGCGTTTCCCCACGCGGCATCAGAAAAACACCGGCGAAGAACAGCCCCGCGAACAGGCACGCGCGGGCTTCCTTGATGCCAAAGTACAGAAACTCCAGCACGCCCAGTCGCCAGCCCGTGGTCGCGGGCCGCAGCGCCGGCTGCATCAAGACACGATCCAGGGATGACAGGCTCATACGACCATTCGTGGGATTCGACAGGCCGCCATGATAGCAGCGTCCCTATTTACCGCGCCCGCCGGCGGGCGCCGCGTTCAACCCAGCTGGCCCAGCCATGCCGCCAACACCCCACGTGCGGCGGCCGCGAGTTCGGGACCGTACTTGGCCGCGTCGCGGCGTATCGTGCGGGGATCGATGCCCCGCGTCCATAACTCGTGGGCATGCCCGATCAACCAGCGTTCGATCTGCTGGTCATCGGCTTCCAGGTGGAATTGCAGTCCCAGAATATGCGGACCGATGGCGAAAGCCTGGTTGGGAAAGCCCGGCGTCTCGGCCAGGCGGCTGGCACCATTCGGGATGTTGAACTGATCCCCGTGCCAATGCAGCACCGGCACCGAACCCAGGCCGGCAAGCACCGACGACCGGCCTTCCTCCGTCAAGGTCAGCGGGGCGTAGCCGATCTCGGCGCGCCCGGTGGATGCCACCTCGGCGCCCAGGGCCCGCGCCATCAACTGGGCGCCCAGGCAGATACCCAGGGTGGGCTTGTATTGCCGCAGGCGGGCGGCGATGGCTTCCCGTTCCGCGACCAGGAAGGGATAGCTGTCCGTGTCGTAAACACCGATCGGGCCGCCCAGGACCACCACCAGGTCCGGCTCGGTCAGCGTGTCCACGTTCAGCACGTCGACACCCGCGTCCAGATAGCGCACGGCATAGCCACGCTCGGCCAGCATGGGCCCGAAGATACCCAGATCCTCGAAGGCGACGTGGCGTATGGCCAAAGCCGTTTTACTCATACCTTGAACTCCAGTGAATATCGTTTAAACCATGGCGCGCGGCAGCAGCAGTTCCGCGCTGCGCGCGTCGAACGTCAACCGCAAGGCCGCCACCACTTGATCGCAGGCAGCCGCGACCGCTTCGAATATCGTCGATCCCGTCACCAGGCGGCCGGTCACGGCCGCGCTGAACAGGTCGCCGGTTCCTTTGGGCGTGGCCTCGATGCGAGGATGCTTGAACACCTCGTACCGGTCCCGCGTCACCACGGCGACGGCCATCTCGCCCGGCGCCCACGTCATGGGCGCGGCGCTGGTTACGGTAACCCATTGCATGCGGCCGACCAGCAGCGTGCGCGCGGCCGCCGCCACTTCGGCGATGTCCGCGCCCGCCTGGCCCGTCAGGCGCTGCAGTTCGAACCCATTGGGTGTCATGCCATCCGCCAGCGCCAACAGGTGCTTGCGGTAGGCGTCGACCATGCCGGGACTGACGTATTCGCCGCTGTCGTAGTCCCCGATCACGGGATCGACGACCACCTGGACGTCCGGCCGCGCGGCGACCACCTGTTCGATCCAGGCTCCCAAGGCGCGCACCTGCTCCACGCTGCCCATATAGCCCGCCAGGATCGCCCGCAGATGCCCCAGCGCATCCCGCGCGAACAGATCGCGCAGGTAGCCCTCGAACCATTCGATGGGAATGGCGCCGCCATGGATGGTCGGATAGTGGGGCGTATTGCTGAAAGCCACCGTGGGAACGGCGGCCGTGGTGAGTCCAAGGCCGGCCAGCGCGGGCAGCGCTACGTTGTTGCCCACGCGGCCGTAGACGACCTGCGATTGCACCGACACGACGTCGATGGGCAAAGGCAGCAGCGGCGCCGCCGTGCCGCTCAAGGTCGGGTCGAAGCCGTCCATCAGCGCCCTTCCCCCTCGCCTGCCCCGGCCGTCGGCCAGTAGTGGGCGTCGGGTGTGGAGCGCGCGCCGAAGATCGCCTGACCGACCCGCACGATGGTGGCGCCTTCCTCGATGGCGATTTCATAGTCGCCGGACATGCCCATGGACAGTTCGTCCAGCGCCATGCCGGCCGGCGCGGTCTGGCGCAGGCGATCACGCAATTCGCGCAGGCGCACGAAGCATTCGCGCACGCGCGCGGCCTCCGCCGACAGCATCGCCAGGGTCATGAAACCGCGCACGCGCAGTGAAGAGAATGCCGGCAAGGCTCGCAGGAACGGGGCCACGTCGTCGGGGTTCAGACCGTATTTGCTGTCTTCCATCGACGTGTTGACCTGCACGTACACGTCCAGTGAACGTCCCTCCGCCTGCAGGCGCCGGTCCAGGGCTTCCGCCAGGCGCAGGCTGTCCAGCGCCTGGAACTCGGCGGCAAAGCGCGCCACCAGCTTGGCTTTATTGGTCTGCAAATGGCCGATCACGGACCAGCGCAGATCCGTCAGGTCGGCCATGGCTTCCCATTTGCCGTAAGCCTCCTGGGGCTTGTTCTCGCCAAAGTCGCGACACCCGGCGGCGTAGGCCAGGCGCAGCGTCGCCTCCGGCTTGGTCTTGCTGACGGGCAGCAGGCGCACACCCGCGGGATCGCGCCCGACGCGCTGGCACGCGGCCGCGATGCGCGACTGCACCACGGCGATATTGCGCCGGAAATCTTCCACGGACTCGGCCTGGGGCCAAAGACCGTGCTGGTCGTGCTGCGTGGACGTGTCCAAAGGGGTGACGGGGTTCACTTGCTCGCGCCTCGATACTTGAATGCGGATGGCGCGCGGAGAGCCCGGGCGCCACCGGCATAAATGTATCACCCGCTCGGTATACTGGCCCCACGCCAGACAAGGCGCCGTTATTTGCCGACGCCAAGCCGCCCGCCACCCTCGACGCACCCGTCGCGTCCCGCTGCCATGCCCTCGACCGCCTCGACACCGCGCCCCGGCCAGCTCGCCGCCATACTGGGCGCGCTGGACCGGCGCTATCGAATCGCGGCCGCGCCGGCGCATGCGGCCGACGCGGCGACCACGCACGCCGGCCATCCCGCGGCGCAGTTGGCCCTGGTCATCGAGCGCGCGCGCGTCGCCTTGCAGGATGGCGCCGCGCCGGCCCCCACACGCGCGCCTGACCTTGCGCTGCCGCGCGCCGTAACGCTCGATACCACATTGAAGAACGCGTTTCTTGACGCCCTGGCGCGCCTGATACAGGAAGCACTGCGCCCCGTGCATGGCGATCCGGCGTTCCAGGCCATGGTGTTGCGGCACCGCGTCCCTCGCGTGCGCGAGTACGCGTCCCTGTCGGCGCACGCGGACCAGGACAGACGCCTTGTCCTGGCTGGTATCAATGCCGTCGCTCATCCCGGTAAGCGGCAACGCCTGCCGCCCGGCACCTTGCGCGAGCAGCTGGAACGCCTGCATGCGGATGCGGCATTGGAAAACTGGGCGGCCCTGGCCGACGGCGCGCGCCTATGTTTGGCCACCCCGGACCTCGAACCCGCCGCGCCCATCGCGCGGGGCCTGGCAAGGCTGCTGGACGATCCCGCCCTGGCCAGGCTGCAAAGACTCGCGACGCTCGCCGGCGACGATCAGGTGCGCCAGTACGACGCGCTGTGGGAACAGCTGGGCCCACGTTCCGGCAGCCCCCAGGCAGCCGCCCTGGGCAAGACGACCCAACGGCGCGGCGCCGTCGTCGAAGCCCTGGCCGCGCAAGCGCTGGAGTCATGGGCGCGCCGGCTGGGCGAAGCCGACGGCGACGCATCCGCCTACCGCGTCGCCACGTCGCTGCGCGTGCCTGCGGCGCTCGCGGGCAATGCGGACCGGGCCAAGACGGAATGGGATGTCGTGCTGCTACGCCGCGCGCCAGCCGAAGCCTGGGACATCTGCCTGGTCGCCGAAGCCAAATCCTCGATCGACGCGGCCACCACCGACTACCCTCGCCTGCGGCGCGGTCTGCGCCTGCTCGCGCAGGCCGACGACCAGGTTTGCTACGCCTTCGCCAGCCAGCAAGGGAGCGTGCAGCTAAGCGGCGCGTCCTTGCGCGCCCTGCCCACGCAAGACGAAGAAATGGCCGATGCCGTGCTCTATTGCTGCGACGCACCCGCCAACGAAGGCCCACGCCTGCTCAACGCCGCCAGCCGCATGCAGCTACTGTCAGCGCCCGCCAGCCTGGCCTACGCCGCCCGCTTGACGGAACACGGCCCCGCCGACGCGGCCACCTTGGCGCCCGTGTGGGACGATCTCTTGTCCTCCGCGCAGTGGCGCTCGGTCCTGCAGCAATACGCCACCCTGCGCCAGGTGCGCGAACTGATGGTCCACGTGGACGATATGGCCAGCGCGGCCGCCGCGCATCCCACAGCATCGCGTTGACACGATTGCCCGCCTCGAGGGCTTTGACGCGTCAGGCAGGCGTACTCAGTGGCCCGCCCGCCCAAGCAGGTGCTCGGACGCGCGCCAGGCGTGGTGGGCGATGCGGGCCAGCCGTCTCACGTTGTCGATACGCGCCAGGGCTTCGGCGGCGGTCAGCTTGCCGGGCGTGACGGCGGCCAGGGTCGCGGCCCGATGTTCGCGCTCCAGCGCGTCCAGCGCCTGCGTGGCGTCCGCCATTTCCGCGAGCTCGGCCTGCGCCTCGGCCGACAGTTCCCAGGCGACGGGGTCGGCCCGGCCGCTCAACGCGCGCTGCGCGGTGATCGACGCGGCGACCTCCGCCATCTCGCCCATGGCTCTGGCGCACAAGGCGGCGGCCTGCGCGTCGAGCGGCGCGGCATCGGCCGTTGGCCCGGACGAAACGATGCCTGGTCCGGCCGCGACGTTCTCCACCAGGCGCGTGGCGTGATCGAGGGCGTGCAGGATACTGGTCAGGCGGTGCAGGTCGGCGGCGCTTTCCGTTTCGGCCGGGGCATTCAATTCGGACAGGAAATCCCGGGCGTCTTCCAGCGACTCATACGCCGCGGCCGTGCCCTGCACATTGCGCGGGCCACCGGGCCCTGACAACGCCGCCCCGACCGTGACGGCCATCGTTTTCAAGACCTCCGCCACCGCCCGACGCGCCGCCTCCACGGCCACCACCGGATTGGCCAGCGCGCTGCGATCGAGCACCCGCTCCACCGCCGTCTCCTTCGACGGCATCAGGCGTTCGACCACGCGCGTGAACCACTGGGTCGCGGGCAACAGCACGGCCACACCCACCACGTTGAAGGCCGTGTGATAGGCCGCCAGCAAGGTGGTACCGTCGATCGACGTCGCCAGCCGCCCCATCAAGGCCGCCGCGAACGGGAAAGTAAAGATGGCGATCAGCGCCGCGATGATCTTGAACAGGACGTAGGCCAGCGCCAGGCGCTTGGCCGTCACACTGGCGCCGAGCGCGGCCAAGGCGGAGCTGGTGGCCGTGCCTATGTTCTGCCCGATGATCAGGGCCGCTCCCTGCTCCAGGCTTATCGCGCCCGCGTAGAAAGATGCGATAGTCACCGCGGTCGAGGCCGTCGACGACTGCATGACCGCCGTCATCGCCAGGCCCACGATGATCAGCATCAGCAGCCCGCCCGTTCCCGTCAGCCAGCTGACGCCGGTCATCCCAAGCACGGCAGGCAGGTCGGAGGGATTGAGGCTTTGCGCCAGCCCGCCCATGCCCTGCTGCAAGGTGGTCAGACCGTACAGCACCAGCGCGAACCCGGCGAAGGCGCCGCCCGCCGCGGACAGCCGCCCCTTGCCCAACAGCTTCAGCAAGGCGCCGATGAAGATCATGGGCAGCGCGTAAGCCGCCAGCGACACGCGCACGCCGACCAGGGCGATCAGCCAGGCGGTTCCCGTGGTGCCTACGTTGGCGCCGAATACCAGTCCCAGTCCTTTGGCGAAGGGCAGGATGCCGGCGCTGACCAGGCCTATGGTGGTCATGGTCACCGCGCTGGAAGACTGCACCAGCAGCGTGACCATCGCGCCCCAAAACGCGCCCGACCAGGGCGTCGCCGCCGCCTTGCCCAGCACCGTTCTCAGCGCCGATCCCGCCAGCGCTTTCAACCCGTCCGTCATGACGGTCATGCCGAGCAGAAAAAGCCCGACCCCACCCAGGATGGCAATCGCGGTAGACATGGATACGTCCTTCGGCTTGCTGCGGGGGCATCTTCCGCCAGGCGCGGACGACGGCACGGGAGCGTGCGCGGCTATCTTAGCGCCGTCCCTGGCTGCCGCAAACCGGAGCGGTCGCGTCCTGCACCGCACCCGCCAGCCGCCACCACATGACGCTGGCCGCCAGCAGCAAGGCCGCGGCCAGGGCCGCGCACAGGTGCATGCCTGCCATGAAGGCCTGCGGCGCCGTGTCGCGCACCAGGTAGCCGCACACCGCCACACCCAGCAAGCCGCCTATCTGACGCGCGGAGTTGAGCACGCCGGACGCGATGCCCGATCTCGATGCGTCCGCCGAGGACAAGGTGATATTCGTCATGGTCGGCACCGTCAGCGCCGTTCCGGTGGCCGCCAGCAGCATCGGCACGGCGAGCCACACGTAGGCACCGTCGGCGCGGACCGTGAGCAGCAGCAGATAGCCTAGCGCCGCGATGGACATGCCCAGCACCATCAACCAGCGCCCGCCCATCCGCAGGATCAGGCGGCTGGCCGCCACATTGGCCGCCATCAAGACCATCGTCATCGGCAGGAAGGCCAAGCCGGTCTCGGCCGGCGACAGTCCCTGCTCCACCTGGAAAAAAAGGCTGAATACGAAAATCAACCCGTAATAGCCGAAATTCACCGCGACACCCGACAAGGACGCCATGGTGAACGCGTGCGCCCGGAACAAGGCCAGGGGCAACATAGGCGCGCGGCTACGGGTTTCAACGTGGACAAACCCCAAGATGGCCAGCGCGCACACCGCCATGCCGCCCAACACCCATGGGCTGGACCAGCCCAGGCCGCCGACCTCCATCAACGCCACGGTCAAGGCCGTTAAGGCCACGATCGCCAGGCCCTGCCCCGGCCAGTCGAGGGACCGTTGGTGTCCCGGCGGATCCTCCGCCACATACTTCGTGGTCAGCCATGCACCCAACACGCCAATCGGCAGGTTGATGGCGAAGATGGCGCGCCAGCCCCAGTGCTCCACCAGGAAACCGCCCACTACGGGCCCGGCGGCCAACGACAGGCTGGCGATCCCGCCCCACCAGCCCAGCGCTCGGCTGCGTTGTACCTTGTCGGGGAAGGCCCGCTGCAACATGGACAGCGAGTTCGGCACCAGCAGCGCGCCGCCTATGCCCTGGAAGACGCGCGCGGCCGCGAGCATGCCAAGGTCGCCGGCCAGTCCGCAAGCCGCCGACGCCAAAGTAAAAATCGCCAGGCCGCACAGATAGAGCCGGCGCGCGCCGTAGCGGTCGCCCAGGGAGCCACTGGTCAGCAACAAGGCAGCGAAGGCCAGCGTGTAGGCGTTGACCACCCATTGCAGCCCGGCGACGTCGGTGGCGAATTCAAGGCGCAGGGCTTCGAGCGCCACGTTGACGACGCTGACATCCAGCAGCACCACGACAAAGCCCAGCACCGCGGCGGCCAATGCGCCACGTGGGGAATAGACAGCAGAAGACATGGGAATGACCGCGCAAAAGCCTGAGACCCGCCGATGCTACGCAGCAGCGCTATCCGCGTAAATTCCCTAAAATCGCACCCCAGACTGGAGAAAACGCACAGATGTTCGATTGGGAAAACTTGCGGCATTTCCTGGCCGTGGGCCGCGCCGGCACCTTGTCGGGCGCCGCCCGCGCCCTGGCGGTGGACCATGCCACGGTCAGCCGGCGCCTGGCGGCGCTGGAACGTGAAGTGCAGGCCGTGCTGGTCGAGCGCCTGCCGCGCGCTTGCCGGCTGACACCCGCGGGCATGCAGGTTCTGGAGCAGGCCAAGCTCATGGAAACGGCCGCCTTCGCCATCGAAAGACAGGCACGCGCCAGCCAGGTGGTCTTGAAGGGCCGGGTGACGCTAAGCGCGCCGCCGGTGCTGGCCACGCACTTCCTGGCCCCCCGCATGGTGGACTTCCAGGCCGCGCATCCCGGCATCCAGCTGGCCGTATCGTCGGAAGCGGGACAGGTGTCGCTGGCGCGCGGCGAGGCCGACCTGGCGCTGCGCATGATCCGTCCCAGTGAAGCCAGCAGCGTCACCCGGCGCGTCGGCCGGATGTCTTTCGCGTTCTATGCCAGCCGCCGCTACCCGGTCCTGCGCGATCCCAGCCAATGGACCTTCATCGCTTATGAGCAGCGTTACGGCCGCCTGCCCCTGGCACGCTGGATTCGGGAAGCAGCGGGCGACCGTCCCGTCACTTGCGAACTCAGCGACACCAACAGCCACCTGCTCGCCGTGCAAGCCGGCGCCGGTGTGGCGGCCCTGCCCTGCTTCCTGGGCGATGCCGACAAGGCCCTGGTCCGCGTGGAGAACCCGGCCACGCCCTTTTGCCCTGACTTATGGCTGGTGACGCACCGCGACCTCAAGCGCAACAAGACCGTGCGCGCAGTCATGGACTACTGGGCGGAAGCCTTCATCAACGATCCGCAAATGCGGGCTGCCCCTTGACGCTTGGGCGTTGCCGCAACGTGGCGTACCACGTGCGCAAGGCATCGCAGTCCTCGGGTAGGGGCAGCTTGACGAGATCGGCGAACAGCAGGCCGGCGATCAAGGTGATGTCGGCCATGGAGAACGTGTCGCCGGCGACAAAGCCTCGCGTTGCAAGAATGCCGTTGAAATAGCGCATGCCGCGCAGGGCCTTGTCGCGCTGACGGAAACCCCATTCCGGATTCTGATAGACCTCCACATCAGGCCCCAGGCCCGGCGTGCCATGGTGGAAATACACGCTCACCGCGTCCAACACCTCCAGCTCGGCGCGCTTGTTCATCATATGGATCAGCCCCTGCTCACGTGGCGTCGCGCCGGTCAGTGTGGGCGCGCCGTCCAGGGCGTCCAGGTATTGCGTGATCGCCGTGCACTCGGCAATGTGCGTGCCATCGGCAAGCTCCAGCACCGGCAAGGTACCGGAGTAATTCCTCGTGGCGAGAAACTCGGGCGTCTTGTGCTCGCCCTTGTACAAATCGACAAACTGGAATTGGACCCGCTCTGTCAGGTTCTTCTCCGCCAAAGCGATCCGCACGCGCGTGGGATAAGGCCCGGTGGGGAAATCATGGATCTTCAGCAAAGGCGTACGTGCCATTTCTTGAGCGGCTGCTTGGGCAGTCATGGATGACTCTCTCTGACAAGACTTGGAAAGGGACGCAAGCAGGAATGCCTGCGGACGCGACGGCTGGCCAACCGCCTACCTAACGATCGTTAGGTAGAGAATAAGAGGTATATTTGCCGACGTCAATCTCTACCGGGAATCTTTGTGTTGAAGACCGAAGCGGGCGCCAACGCCAAGGACCGCATCCTTGCCGCCGCCACGAAAATGGCCCAGGCCCATGGTTATGGCGGCCTGAATTTTCGCGACCTGGCGGCGGACGTCGGCATCAAGGCGGCCAGCATCTACTACCACTTCACCAACAAGGCTGATCTGGGGGCTGCCGTTGCCCGGCGCTATACGGAAAACGCCGCCGCCACGCTGGATGCCCTGTTGGCTGAAGAAGGCGATCCGCAGCGCGCGCTGCGGCGCTATCCGCAGACGTTTCGCAAAGCCCTGGAAGCGGATAACAGGATCTGCCTGGGCAGCTTCCTGGCCGCGGAAAGCGTCGATCTGCCGGAGGAAGTGAACAAGGAGGTGCGCGCCTTCGGTGACATGAACATCGCGTGGCTGAACAAGACGCTGCTTGCAGCCGGAACGGTCGGGCCCGAAGCCAGCGAACGGCGGGCCCGCGCCATCTTCGCGGCCGTGGCCGGCGCCCAGTTGCTTGCAAGAAGCCGCGCCGACGTCTCGGTCTACGACGGTTTGATCGACGGCTACCGGGAAGCCGGCCTCTTTTAAGTTTCTTCGCAGGCTTCTTCATAGGCCTTTCTGTAAGCTTAGGTGCGTAACCTTCCTGCTTACTTCAGCCCACGCAATACAGGGAGACAACCCAACATGACCTGGTCCGCGCAGCAATATTCCCGTTTCGAAGCCGAACGCACCCGCCCCGTCCGCGACCTGGTCGCGGCGATTCCGAATGAAGACGTCAAGGTGGCGGTGGACCTGGGTTGCGGCCCGGGCAACTCCACCGAGGTCCTGGCGCAGCGCTACGCGCAGGCCCAGGTCACGGGGCTGGACAGCGACCAGGACATGATCAACGCGGCCCGCAAGCGGTCGCCGCAGACTTCCTTCGAACTGGCCGATATCGAAAACTGGGCGCCTTCCCAGAAATACGATGTGATCCTGGCCAACGCGTCGCTGCAATGGCTGCCGGACCATCAGACGCTGTATCCCCATCTGGTCGACTGCCTGACGCCGGGTGGCACCTTGGCCATCCAGACCCCCGACAATTTGCAGGAGCCCGCGCATCTGCTGGCCCAGGAAGTGGCGGCCGATGCCCGCTGGGGCGGCAAGATCTCCCAGGTGCGCCACCACAACCGCCACACGCCGCAGTGGTACTACGGCCTGCTGCAGACGCGCTGCCAGCATCTGGACGTGTGGCGCACCACGTATTTCCATGCGCTGGAAGACGCCCAGGCCGTGGTCGAATGGTTCAAGGGTTCGGCCCTGCGCCCCTTCCTGGCCAAGCTGGACGACAGCGAAAAAGCCGTGTTCCTGCAGATGTACAAGGCGCGCATCGAGCAGGCCTACCCGGCCCTGCCCAGCGGCACGGTGCTACTGCCCTTCCCGCGCCTGTTCATCCTGGCGACGCGCTGACGCGGCCTGCGCCAGGAACGTCAGGACCGCCCGATACGACTCCGCATTGCCCGCCGCGTTGGCGGCGGCGGTGCCGCCCGCGTCCAGCAGCAAGCCCGACATCGCGTGGGGCTTGTTGATGAGGGTGGCGGGCAAGGTCGGATAGTGAACGTGGTGGCCGGCGCCGGCACAGACGTGATGTTCGACCGGCAAGCCCGCTGCCTGGCGCTTGCGCACCACTATTTCCGAATAGGCGGTGCTGGGCCAGAAGCCGTCGTCCGACGCGCTGACCAGCATGGTCGGACCGGGATAGCGCTCGATCGGGATACGCGCCCGTTCGAACGCGGCGCCGTCCCGCGAGGCGCTCAGAAAGGCCAGGGTCTGGCGATAAGGCGGCGCCGTGGCATAGGCAGCCTCCCAATCGGCGGTCGCATTGTCCTGCCAAAGATGCGGCAAGGGCTGTCCGCCCTTGGTCCAGACCTGTGCATCGCGACCGGTGCCAGGCGCCCCCGCGCTGACAACGCCGTGCGTCACGGGCGACGGCACGTAGGCCACCACCGCGCTGACCAGCTCGGGATAATGGGCCGCGATCAGCAGCGACATCTCGCCGCCCCGGCTGATGCCCGACACGGCAACGAAGTCGTCCTTCGGCTGCAATTCACGCCGCACCCATCGCAGCGCCTGCTCGAAATACTCGAGGGGCATGTCGTTGAGATACTTCGGCCGGCCCGGGTAGTTGAATACCGCCAGCGCCAGGCACTGATAGCCGCGCGCCGCGAACAGCGCCGCGCGGGGCGCATTCACGCCGCCGGACGAACCGTTCATGTACACCACCACGGGATGCGGCCCCGGACCCGGCGGCGTATAGAGCTCGCCCGCCAAGGTCATGCCGTCAATATCGATAATCAGGGACTCGTGCCGCACGCCGGGCCCGACGAATTCCTGGATCAATACCGCGCTGGCCGACGCCCCGCCGCTGGTGGCGCGGATATCCACGACCAGGTCGTCCGTGCGATCCGGCGGAAACACCACGCGGTCCATTTCCTGGCACTGCATGGACCAGACGATGCCCATGGCCGAGGGTTGCGCGTAAGAGCCTGCCACCGGACTATCGCGGCCCAGGTCCAGGCAGCCGTCATGGCCGGCCAGAAAGACCGACTCCGACGACCACAGCGCGCCGCACATGCGCATACTTGCGGCAACGGTGACGAAGGCATAGGGCGCGAAGCCCTGCAAGCGGATCTCGCGCGCCTCGTCGATGAGGGCGCGTTCCGGCGTGACGACGATGGATGGATGCATAAGGGAATGCGCGGGACGGGCCCCGGCTTCAGCTGCTCAGCTCGGTCTTGGGCACGTTGTTGTCGCGGATGACCTTGGCCCACAGGGCGTTCTCGTCCGCGAGTATCTTGTCCAGTTGCGCCGAGGACGAGAACTCGATGGCCACGCCCTGATCGGCGAACTGCTTGATGAAACCCGGATCCTCGGTGCCTTTCTTCACCGCCGCTTCCAGCACGGCGACCACGTCAGCCGGCATATTGGCGGGACCCGAAATCATCATGCGGGTATAGAGCTCCATGTTCGGCACGCCGGCCTCGGCCATGGTCGGCACGTCCGGCAGGCTGGACAGGCGCTGGTCCGCCGTCACGGCCAGGGCCTTGAGCTTGCCCGATTTAAGGTGAGGCAATGCCGACGTCGGGAAGTCGAAGGTGCTCATGACCGTGCCGCCCATCATGTCGATCAGCGCCGGACCGCTGCCCTTATAGGGCACCCCCTGGAATTCGGTGCCGGTCTGGGTCTGGAAATGCAGCATGGCAAGATGGTTGATCACGCCGATGCCCGCGTGCGCGCAGGTGATGTCACCCGGCTTCTTCTTCGCCAGCGCGACGAACTCGGCCACCGTGTTCACGCCCAGGGCCGGATTGACGATGAGTACCATGGGCGACTTGCCCATGGATCCCAGCTGCTTGAAGTCCGCCTGCTTGTACGGCAGGTTGGTGTACAGCAGCGGATTGAGGATCATGCCGTTCGTGCCGGCGAAACCCAGGATGTAGCCGTCGGGCTTGGCGCGCGCCACCGCCACCGTGGCGATGATGGCCTGGCCGCCAGGCCGATTCTCCACCACCACGGTGCCGCCCATGGCCGGCCCCATGCGTTCGGCCAGGGCCCGCGCGGCGATGTCGGTCAAGCCACCCGGCGCGAAGCCGACCAGCAGCCGGATGGGATGGTCGGGAAAATTGCCCGCGGCCCGCGCGCTGCTGACCACATAAGGCAAGGCGGCCAGCGCGCCCAGCATGTGACGACGAGTCAAAGCCATGCGGCACTCCCTGATCGGAATGGGAAAACCGTATGGTCGTGCAAGCGTCAGCGGGAAGCCATCTAGGGCTTTCCCTCAGCTTCGCGTCAGTCGCGCCAGCCGGCCCACAGCTGCTTCAAGGCCTGCGCCGATTCCTCCGTCAGCGGCCACGCGGCCGGCGGACGGGGCGCGCCGCAGTCCTGGCCCAGCAGCTGCAAGGCTGCCTTCACCACGCTGACGTTGCAGCCGTTCTGCTCCTCCGCGCGCAAGGACTCGAAGGCGCGCATCTGGTCGATCAGGGTGCGGGCGCGCGGATAGTCGGCGGCTTCCAGGGCCTGGTAAATGGCCATGGAATGCGCCGGCTTGACGTTGATAAGGCCGGACGTAAAGCCGCGGGCGCCCATGGCGTACAAGGGCGGCGCCCAGATTTCGGCCAGGCCGCACACCCAGGCCAGATCCAGGTCCGCGGTGCGCCGCATGGCTTCGCCCATCAGCAAGGGCGTGGGCGATGCCCACTTGATGCCGACCACACCCGGCAGGCGGCACAGCGCCTCGATGGCGGCCAGCCCGATGTTCTCGTTGCGCAGGTACAGCACGATGGGCAGGCCGCCGCTGGCGTCGCTGACGCGCTTCACGTATTCGACCACCCCGCGCGGCGCCACGAAGGGATCCGGCAGTTGATGCACCATCAGGCCACTGGCGCCGGCGCGCGCCGACTCGCGTGCAAGGCGGCAGGCCTGGCCGATGTCGCGGCCCACGCCGCCCAGCACCGGCGCGCGTCCGCCCACCTGCTCGGTCGCCGCATGCGCCATGGTCACCGCTTCCTCGGGCGACAGGCCGTAGAACTCGCTGGTATTGCCGTTCACGACCAGGCAGTGCACGCCTGCATCCACGGCGCGATCGACGATGGGGGCCAGCTTGTGCGGCGCCAGCGCGTCCTGTTCATCGAACGGCGTCACCAGGATGCCGGAAATACCGTTGAGCGCGGCGCGCAACTGCGGGAAAGCAAAGGCGGTCATGACATGTCTCCAGGATTTATACGTGGCAACTCGCTGGCGGCAGCCCCTGGCGACGGTAAACCGCCGCCAGGAACGCCCGCACAATCTCTGGAAGATAGCAGATAGCCCGTCAGGTGACGAATGGAGACCTAGCGGGATTTTCCGCGCAGCTCCGCCAGCAGTACCACCGCCCTATCGGTACGCACATCGTGCTCGGCCGCCATCTGCCTGGCCAGCGCATCGATCTCGTCGCCCACGGCGCCGGCCACCAGCGCGATGTTGCGCGCGTGCAGCGCCATGTGGCCGCGCTGGATGCCCTCGGTGGCCAGGGCGCGCAGCGCGCCCAGGTTTTGCGCCAGCCCCACCGCCACCGCGATTTCGCCCAGTTCCTGGGCCGTCTTCACACCCATGATCTTGAGCGACAGCTGCGCCAGCGGATGCGTCTTGGTGGCGCCGCCGACCAGTCCCACCGGCATGGGCATCTCGATGGAACCCACCAGCGCCCCGCTGGTGTCCTTCTCCCACCGGGTCAGCGACGTATAGTGGCCACCCCGGCAAGCCCAGGCATGCGCCCCCGCTTCCACGGCGCGCCAGTCATTGCCGGTGGCGACAATGATGGGATCGATGCCGTTCATGATGCCTTTGTTATGCGTGGCCGCGCGATAAGGATCCACGGCGGCGAAGGTATAGGCATCGAGCACACCCTCGATGATTTCCTCACCCTTGCGCTCCTTGGTCGTCAACGTCGCTGGTGTCAGGCGAACCCGCGCGCGCGCCAGGCGCAGATCGGCCAGATTGGACAGGATGCGCAGGCGCACCGCCCCACCCGTCAGCTTCTCCACCAGCGGCGAGACGGACTCGGCCATGGTGTTCACCGTGTTCGCGCCCATGGCATCGCGCACGTCGACGATCAGGTGCATGACCACCATGGCGCCGCGCGGCGTGTCGGGAAACACGTGGATCTCGATATCGCGGCAGCCACCACCCAGGCCGATCAGGACCTTGTCGCGGCTATTGGCCACCTCCAGGATCTCGTCGCGGTGCTTGAGCAAGGCCAGCCGCGCGCCGTAGGGGTCGGTCACGCCCAGTATCTGCACCTGGGCTCGCATCAGCGGACCCGTGCTGGAAGTCTCGAAACCGCCCGTGTCGCGCGCCAGCTTGGCCATGTAGGACGCCGCCGCCACGATGGAGGGCTCCTCCACCGCCATGGGCACCAGCACGTCACGCCCGTTCACCTGGAAATTGCCGCACACGGCCAGGGGCAGCTCGAAGGTGCCGAAGACGTTTTCGATCATGCCATCCGCGCGCGCCAGGGGCAGCGCGCCGGGCCGCTCGATCAACGCGGCCTCCGCTTCAGTCAAGCCGCAGGTCTTGACGAGGTACTGCGCGCGTTCGGCGGGCGTGAGCGCACGGAAATTGGGCAGGCGTGAGTCAGCCATCAGGAAGTCTCCTTGGAAAAGGTCGGTCGGAATGAATGAAGATGAAGCCCGGTGAGTGCCGCGCGCGCCGGGTGTGTCAGCGCGGCTACCCCCGCGCTCAGCCGGCGCCGGCGGGATTCCTGGCGCGGGCCATGAAGCGTTGCAAACCCGCTTTCGCTTCGTCGCAGGTGAAGGCGCGCTGTCCCAGCACGGCCTCCTGTTTGAAAGCCTGGTCCAAGGGCAGATGCGTCAGGGTCAGGGCTGCTTCCTTGATCACGGCCACGGCCACCTGGCCTTTCTGGGCAATGCCGCGCGCATACTCGAGCGCGACCGCCTCCAGCTGGTCCGGCTCGACCACACGGTTCAGCAACCCCATCTCCGCCAGGCGCGCGGCCGGAAAGCGTTCCGCGGTGAGCATCAGTTCCATCGCGTAGGCGTAGGGAATCTGCCGCACCAGGCGCACCAAGGTGCCCCCCGCCGGCGTAAAGCCCAGCGCGGCCTCGGGCAAGGCGAACACCGCCGTGCTGGACGCGATACGGATGTCCGTCGCCAGCATGATTTCGAAGCCGCCGCCCATGCACAGGCCATTGATCGCCGCGACCACGGGTTTGTAGTAGCCGTTCTGCTTCAGATGCGCGCCATCCCATTCCGAAATATCGAAGCGGCCTTCGGCCAGCGCGGGAATGGATTCGCCCAGGTCGGCGCCGACGCAAAAAGCCCGGTCGCCCGCCCCGCCCAACAGGATGACGCGCACGTCGTCGTCCACCTGCGCGCGCTCGAAGGCCGCGCCCAGGTCCTGGTACATGGCCAGGGTCAGCGCATTGAGCTTCTCCGGCCGGTTGAAGCGGATATGCGCGATGGCCTCCCGCACCTCGTAAGTGATACTCATGTCAGATCACCCCTTCGGCCACGAAGCGCTGATAATCCGCGGCATCCACGCCCAGCCAGCCCTTCAGCACCACTTCATTGTGCTGGCCGAACGCGGGCGCCCCGCCCTGCGTCTGTACCGGAGTGCGTGACAGCTTCATGGGGCTGCCGAAGGCCTGCACGGCAGCGCCGTCGACCTGGGTGGACACGAACATCTCCCTGGCGCGCAGATGCGGATCCTCGACCACCTCGGCGATGGTCTTGATGGGCGTCACCGGGATGATGTCGCCCGCCAGGGCCTCCAGCTCCGCCTTCGTACGCCCGGCGCACCAGCGCTGGACGATGGGCTGTACCCGCCTGGCGTAAACGTCCGGATCGAAGCGCTTGGCCATCGTGTCGATCTCGGTATCGGTTACCAGATCGGGCTCGCCGAACAGCCGGCAGGCCTCGCGCCAGAACTTGTCGGTGTAGGCGCCGAAGAACACGAAGCCGTCCTTGCAGGCGTACTGGCCGTAGGGACGCACGAAAGGATGATCGTTGCCCAGCGGCTCGCCGACGATGCCGTCGACGGTGTAATTGACGATGGCGTGTTCCGTCAGCGTCACCACCGAATCCTGTTGCGCCACATCCACCTGCTGGCCCAGGCCGGTCTTGCGCATGTCCACCACGGCGGCCAGCGCGGCGATCGTCGCGTAGAACGAGGCGGACAAATCGCCGATGATGGTCCCTACACGCAAGGGCGCCTGGCCCTTGGCGCCGTTGATGGACCACAAGCCGCCCGTGGCCTGCGCGCTGTTGTCGTAAGCGGGCCGCTTGGCGTTGGGACCCGTCTGGCCGAAGCCGCTGATGGAGACATAGATCAAGCGGGGATTGCAGGGCTTGAGGGTTTCATAATCCAGCCCCATGCGCGCCATCGTCCCAGGGCGGAAATTCTCGACCAGGATGTCCGCCTTGGCGACCAGCTCGCGCAGCAATCGACGACCGCCCTCCGACTTCAGGTCCAGGCTCACGCCCAGCTTGTGGCGGTTGTACTGGGCGAAGAACGCGCTGGCCTTGCCCTGCTCGCCCTGCACGAACGGCGGAAAGTCCCGCACGTAATCCGGTTCGGCCGGGTTCTCGATCTTGATCACCGTGGCGCCCAGGTCCGCCAGCATCATCGTGCAATAGGGTCCCGCCACGACCCGGGTCATGTCGATGACCACCAAGCCCCGCAAGGGGCCCTCGCCCAGGGGCAGTTGTGCCAAATCATCATTCACTTCGATACCTCCGATGCCAACTCGATCTGTCCGCGTTCGATGTGCAGGGTCTGGTTCTGCACACCCTCCAGCAGGGATGCATTCGATTCCGTCACGATCACGCACAGCCGCGGATGGGACGCCCGCAACCGGCGCAGCGAATCCCCGTACTGACGGGCCAGGGCGGGCGCCAGTCCCTGGAACGGCTCGTCCAGCAGCACGAAGCGCGTCCCCACCATCAGCGCGCGCGCCAACGCGACGATCTTGCCCTGCCCGCCCGACAACGCCGCGCCAGATCGCGGCAGCAGCGCCTGCAGCTGAGGCACGCTGGCGAGCACACCGTCCAGCCTTTGCCGGATCTCCCCGGCGGGCACGCGCAGCACCTCGCAAGGCAGGGTGATGTTCTGCGCCACGGTGAGTGTCGGCACGATGACCCGGTCTTCCGGCGCGTAGCCGAAACCGCTGGCCGCGCGCCGGGCGGCCGGTTGACGCGCGATATCCTCGCCATCCAGCAACAACCGGCCCGCGCGCAGCCGGGCCAGGCCCATGATGCTGCGCAGCAGGGTCGTCTTGCCGGCGCCGTTGCGGCCGACCACGGCCACCGTCTGGCCGGGCTCCAGTGCCACGCTGACATCCCGCAGCACCGCGTGGCCCGCCAGGTCCACATTCATGGATTCAATCTTCAACGTCATCGCAACCCCAGCACTTCCCGGCGCACCACCGGATCCGAGAAAACGGTTTGCGGCGTGCCGTCCGCCGCGATACGGCCATCTATCCAGGCGGCCACGCGGGTCGCATATCTAAGGACGATGTCCACGTCATGCTCCACGAACCAGCTGGTAACGCGGCGCGCTTCCAGTGCGTGCATCAGGGTCTGCATGACGCCGTGCTTGTCCTCGGACGCCACGCCGCTGGTCGGCTCGTCCATGATGACCAGCTTGGGTTCAAGCATCAGGGCGATGGCCACGTCCAGCAGCTTGCGGCGCCCTTCGGGCAGCACGGTGGTCGGATGGTCCGCGTAGGGCTGCAATTCCACCAGCGCCAGCATCTCGTCGACCGCCTTGCGGTCCGCGGCCGTGGCCAGCGCGGTCCAGCGCGACAAGGTGCCCTTGCGGCTGACGGAGGCCAGCTGCAGGCACTGGCGCACGGTATGATCCATGAACAGCTGCGGCAACTGGAAAGAGCGGCCTACACCCAATCGCGCGATCTGGCGCGGCCCTTTGCGCGTGATATCGGCGCCTTCGAAGAAAACCTTGCCCTGCGTGGGCTTCAGATAGCCGGTGCAGATATTGATGAACGTGGTCTTGCCGGCGCCGTTGGCACCGATGACCGCAAGATGCTCGCCCTGCTGCAAGGCGAAGTCGATGCCATCCGCCGCGTTGATGCCGCCAAAGCGCAAGGTCAGGCCTTCGGTGCGCAGGAGTTCAGTACGAGAGGCTGTCATGGCTGCCTCCTTTGGTGGTGTGCCCGGTCGCGGGAACCGTGTCCTGATCCTTGGCCGCTTTAGCGCCATGGTCCAGCGGCGCCCGTGCCTTGGGCGTCCTGCGCAGGCAACCGACGATTCCCTGCGGCGCGAAGAAGATCACCGCGATCAGCGTCAGGCCAAGCAGCATCTGCCAGGCATTGGTGAAATAAGCGGCCGCGCCCAGCTTGATGGCTTCGAAGACCGCGGCGCCGATGAAAGCGCCGACGGCATGCGCCGACCCACCCAGGATGGCGATGAAGACGTACTCGCCCGACCGGATCCAGTAGCCGCTTTCCGGGGTGACCAGGTTCTGCTCCAGCGCCAGCAAGGCGCCAGCCAGTCCCACCAGGACGGCCGACAGCACATAGCCCTGTGCCAGGGCCGCCCTGGCCGACACGCCGATATATTCAAGGCGTGTCTCGTTGCTGCGGATCGCCAGCATCACCTGTCCCGCCGAAGACACGAAATAGCGCTGCACCAGCCAGCCCAGTCCGGTCGCGAGCACCGCCACCAGCCCCAGCATGGCGTACTCGAATTCGCCGCGATCCAGAACCATGCCAAGAAAGGTCGGCCGTTCGAAACGCAGGCCGTCCGTGCCGCCGGTCCACGCGTACAGTTTGCCGGCCAGCGCGAACAGCACCATGGAGATGCCCAGGTTCAACATCCCGAAGAAGATGCCGCGGTAGCGCGTGACGAACGCCGCCACGATGGCGCCGAAGGCCGCGCTGGCCAACACGCCGGCCCCCAGCACCACCAGGGCATCGGTCCCGGGGAAATAGCGGGCGGTAAAACCGGCGCCATAACCGCCGATGGCGGCATACATGGCATGGCCGAAGGACACCTGGCCGGCGCGCAACAGCACCGTCAGCCCCAGGGCGGCCAGGCCATAGCAAAGAAAGGTGATCAGCGGCACGCGCGCGGACGGCCAGATCCAGCCCGCCACCAGCAACAAAGCAACGCCGGCGGCCACCGCCAGAGGAACGAGGGGTCGTCGCATCAGATCCTCCGCGCCGCGGTGACGGAGAACAGGCCATGCGGGCGCACCAGCAGCACCGCGACCATCATCAGATAGGGCATGACCACCTCCAGCTCCGGCAAGACGTACACCACCATGGCCCGGCTCAGCCCGATGAGCAAGGCCGCGATCAGCGCGCCCGTGATCTGTCCCAGGCCCGCCGTCGCGATCACCGCGAAGGACGTGACGATCATCTCCGCGCCCAGCCCCGGCACGAAAGAAGTCATGGGCACCGACAGGGCCCCGCCCAGGGCGCCCAGCGCCCCCGCCAGCGCGAAGGTCAAGGTCCCGACGCGCGCCGCGTTGATGCCCAAGGCGGTGGCCACTTCCCGGTTATGGATGACCGTGACGATCTGGCGGCCCGCCAGCGAATGCCGCAGCAGAAATTGCAAACCCGCATACGCCGCCAGGGCGACACCAGGCACGAACAGCAGCTGATAGTTCATGAAAGTCACGCCGCCCAATTCCACCGTGCCCATGCGGCCGGCCAGATCGCCGGCGCTGACGGGTGTCGATCCCCAGATCATGCGTTGAAGATCCTCCAGCACCATGAAGGCCGCGAACGTCACCAGCAATTGCAGGATCGGGTCCCGGTCCTGGAAGAAGCGCAGCAGGCCCCGTTCGAGCAGCATACCCAGCGCGCCGCCCACCACGGCGGCGGCCACGAACAGGGCCAGGATCATCACCGGGGTGGACGACGTATGCGGCGTCAGCCAGGCCAGCAAGGTGGCGGCGCTGTAACCGCCGAAGGCATACAGGCTGCCATGCGCGACGTTGATCACGCCGAACACGCCGCATATCAAGGTCAGGCCCAGCGAGATCAGGAACAGGAGGCTCGCATAGGAGACACCGTCGACGCTGGCCAGCAAGATGAGGTTGAGGTCCATGGCTACGTATCCGCGCCGCGATTCAATGGCGACCGCACGCTCAGTTGCCCACGCGCTTGATCTGCGCGTTCTGCACCAGGTCGGGCTTGAGCGACTTCACCCACTCGACCGACTTCTGCCCCACCGGCGCGGCCACGATGTCCGCCGGATAGAAGGTCAACTGGCCGACGAGCGGAAACGCCTGCGAGGGATCCTTGCGGGTGATGCCCAGCAACTGCCCCTGCAGGGCCTGGCCGTCCTCGCGCATGCGGATCGGCCGCGACAGGCCGCGATATTCGGAGCCGCGCAAGGTCGTCGCCAATTGCTCGGCCGAGGGCCACTTGCCGCCGTTGTCCGCCAGGAAGTGCTTGTACGCCCCGGTCGTGGCCTTCAGAGCCTGGATCATGTGATACACGGCGAAATTGGGATAGGCGCCCGTGCGTTGCTTGAACTTCTGCACGAAAGCGCGCGTCTCGGGGTCGTTGGCGTACTCCGGATCGGCGAAATAGCCATCGCCGACGAAACCCACGATCACGCCCGGCGGAATGGCGTCGCCCAGACGTTCCAGCGACGAGTCGGCCAGCGGCAGGATGAATTGCGAGTTCTTCAGCAGGCCGCGTTGCGAAGCCTGGCGCAGGAAGGTATCCAGGTCGCCGCCCCATGCGGTCGACAGCACCACGTCCGGGCGCAAGGCCTGCAGGCGCGTCACTTCGGTGGAGAAATCAGGCGCGCCGAACTTGGGGAACAGCTCGGCGACGATCTTCACGTCCGGCTTCAGGGCCAGCAGCGTGTTGCGGAACACCTCCCACGAGTCGCGTCCCCACGCATAGTCCTGGTTCACCACCGCGATGGTCTTGAAATCCGGCTTGGTGCGCAGCAACTGCAAGACGGCCGCGACCATTTCCATGGTGCCGTTCGGCCCCGTGCGGAACACATACTTGTAGCGCCGGTCTTCCAGCACTTTCTCGGTGGAGCATTCCCACAGGATGTTGACGACCTTGAGGTCCTCCGCCACCGGGGCCAGGGCATTGCAGTAGCCGCTGGAGATCGCCGAGATCATCACCTTCTCGCCGGGCTCCTGCGCCAGGCGGCGATAGTCGGACAGGAACTTGTCGGCGCCCTGCCCTTCGTCTATCCAGGTGGGCTTGAGCTTGACGCCATCGATACCGCCGGCCGCGTTGAAGTCCTCGATCCACATATCGGCGGCCGCCTTGGCGGGCGCGCCCAGAACGGAGGCCGCTCCGGTCATGAAGGTACTCATGCCCAGCCTGATTTCAACGGGGCGAGCTTGCTGGGCGTGGGACGTGCCTGACAGTGCGAGCAGAACCGCACTCGCACCCAAAAATTGGGCGAGCAACTTCATGTTTTGTCTCCTCAGCCTCTAGACTGAAAATGTTTTAGTACGTGCATAATGCCGGCTAAGCAGGCTGCAAGATATGGACGATGAATACATAAGTGGAATGATTTCCTGTCCACTAGCGCCATATCCCCTGGTATGCCGCAGTGCAGTTCAGGGTTTTCACTGAAGCCACCATGTCGAAACACCAAGACCTTTCTTCCGCTCAGTCGCTGGTCCTGGCGCCAGGCGAATTGCAGTCCGAATTACTGGCGATGCTGCAACGCAATGCCAGTACGCGCGACTATGACCAGATGCTGGCGCGCGTCGAAAGCAATGTGCATGACGCGGCCGAGCGCTCCCTGCTGGTGGGCAGCATCCGCGCCGCCGTCGCGATCTGCGAGCAGCAGACCTTGCAGCAGCGGCGCGAGAAAGGCCTGCTGGTGGTGCTGGAAAGCGCCAACGACCTGACCGCCATCCGCGACCTTGAACTGGTGCTGGGCGCCATCGTCAGGCGGGCACGGCAGATCTTCGCGTCGGACATCGGCTATCTGACCAACTTCGACCGGCTGCGCGACGATTTCTATATCCGCGCCGCCGAAGGCGCGATTTCAGAGCGTTTCAAGAATGTGCGCGTGCCCCAGGACCATGGCATCTGCGGCCACGTCCTGACGCACAAGACGCCCTACCACTGCACCGATTACCTGATGGACCATGGCTTCGCCCATGAACAAGGGATAGACCTTGCCATCAAGGAAGAAGGCGTGCGGTCGCTGCTGGGCGCGCCGCTGATGGTCGGCAACCATTGCATCGGCATGTTGTGCATCTGCGATCGCCATCCGCGCCATCACGAACCGTGGGAAGTCGCGATGCTGTCGACACTCGCGGCGCAGGCGGCCATCGCCATCGAGAACGCGCGCCTGTTTCAGGAGACCCAGGTGGCCCTGCAGCGGGCCAGCGAAGCGAATGCGTCGTTGCACCGCCAGGCCGCTGAAATCGAGGCCGCGGCGGAAGCCCAGGAGCAGATGACCAAGCTGGTCGCGCGGGGCTGCACGGTACTGGATCTGCTGAACGAGGTGGCGTCCCTGCTCGATGGCCATATCGCGCTGCTGGACGAGGCCGAGCAGCTGCTGCAACGTACCGGCGCCGACAATCCGCTGGATGGCCTGATGCGCAAGACCCACGTGCAGGATGCCGTTCATCTGGCCCTGTCCGCCTGCCGCCGATCAGGGCGCTCGCAAGCGGTGGAATGGGCCGGTGCCGCGGCCGAGCCGCCCGGGCATGTCCGCATCGCCGCGCTGATGGGCGCCGATCGCCTGCTCGGCGCGCTGCTGATCGCGTCCGAACACCCCATGACGCCGACGCAGGTGCGCACCTTCGAACGTGGCGCCCTGGTCGCTGGTGTGGTCATGCTGTCGCAGGAGCGCAGCGAACTGGTGGTCAGCAACGAATCCGCGGCCACCATCCGGGCGCTGGTCAGCTGGCAGCAGGAAAGCTTCCCCGCCTTGCAGTCGCGCGCCCAGGCCTTCGGGCTGGATCTGTCCCATCCCTTGCGCCTGGTGGTTCTGAGCGTCGAGGAAAGAGACATCGAATACGCCTTGCGGCGCGTGCGCGCCGGCATCGCCCGCGGCACCTTGCTGGAGAAATTCGAAGGTCTGCTGGTGGCGATCTGCGCGGGCGAAGCCTATCCGCAACTCGAACAGACCCTGCGCGATACCGTGGTGAAGGACGAGCGACTGAACACCCTTGGCGTCATATCCGGGCCCCTGACCACCGTGACGGCGCTGCCGGGCAGCTTCCTGGCGCTCAAGCGCGGCATCGGTATCCTGCGCGCGCTGGGCCGCTCCCATGAGATGGTCGCCGAGTCCGCGCTGACGATGTATTCGCTCTTGTTCGAGCAAAGGCAGGCCGCGGACGTGTCGCATTTCATCGAGGCCACCATCGGCAAACTGGTCGCCCACGACCAACGCCGCAATACCGATATCGCGGGCACCCTGCTGGCGTATCTGGAGCACACCCAGAACGCCAGGTCCACCGCCGATCACCTGCAAATACACGTCAACACGCTAAGGCAGAGGCTTGAAGTCGTCGATGGCCTGCTGGACAGCTGGCGCGACGGCGGCCGCTTCCTGGAGCTGCATGTGGCGCTGCGGCTGCATACCCTGCGCAAAGGTCTGCAGGGCGGCGCCGATTAGGTAAGCCACGCAGGTAAGCCGCATAGGCAAGCCGCCCGGCCGCTGCAGGGCCGCTCAGGGCACTTGCGTAGGCTGCGTATTCGGAACGATGGCCGGTTCGGGACCCGCCGCTTCGGGCAGGCGCTGCGCGTTGAGGATGTCCAGCATCTCGCCCATCCACAGCGCATGCTCCAGATGATCGGTTCTGGGGCGCCCCGTATTGGGATGCACCAGCACGACCAGGCCGCGCCGGTTGATCATGAGCCACGGCACGAAGCGGGCGAATTCGCTGGTCGCGAAAGCAATCTGGTACATCGGCCGCGCGTGCGGGCCGACCAGGGTGTCGTGCCAGCGGCCCAGCAGCACCGGGAAGCGCTGGGATATTTCCTCCCGGATGGCTTCGGCGGCCTGGCGCTGCGCCGGCCCATCGAAGTAGATATGCGCGTGGTAGCTGCGTATCGTGTCCAGCGCGTGTACCGGCTGCGCCGGCTCGGGTGTCGCGGGCGTTCCCGCGGGCGTTTTATCCATGCGATTTTCCGTTTCTTGAGTCCTGGACCCGATGCAAAGCCGCCCTGCCCTCAGGCTAGATGCTGCTTGAACCAGGCCACCGTGCGGTCCCACGCCAGCTTGGCCGCCTTCTCGTCATAGCGGGGCGTCGAATCGTTATGAAAGCCGTGGTTGGTGTTCGGGTAGATATAGGCTTCGTAGGTCTTGCCGGCCGCCTTCAAGGCCGCTTCGTAGGCCGGCCAGGTCCCGTTCACATTGGGATCGGTTTCGGCGAAGTTGAACAGCAGCGGCGCCTTGATGCGCGCCACGTCTTCCGGTTTGGCTTGCCGCCCATAGAACGGCACCGCCGCCGCCAGCTTCGGATTGGCGACGGAAACGGCATTGCAGACGCCGCCACCGTAGCAGAAACCCGTGATCCCCACCTTGCCGGTGGTCAACTTGCTGGCCTGCAGATAATCGACGGCGGCGAAGAAATCGTTCATCAATTTCTGCGGATCGATCTTCTGCTGCAGCTCGCGTCCCTGTTCGTCGTTACCCGGGTAACCGCCTACCGAGCTCAGGCCATCGGGCGCCAGCGCCACGAAACCGGCCTTGGCCGTGCGGCGGGCGACGTCTTCGATATAGGGATTCAAGCCCCGGTTCTCGTGCACGACCACGACGCCTGGCACTGCCCCGGTCACCTTGGCCGGCCGCACCAGGTAGGCGCGCACCTCGCCGTGACCATCTGGCGAGGGATAGCGGATGTATTCCGCGACGATGTCCGGATCGGTGAAGGACACCTGCTCCGCCAGCGCGTAATCCGGGCTCAGGGAAGCCAGTATCCCCGCCGCGGTCAAGCCGCCGACCGCGTACTTCGCCGCCCGATCCAGAAAGTCCCGCCGGTTGATCCGGCCATGCACATAGCCGTCGTACAGCTCCAGCAGTTCCGGGGCGAAGTCCTTGGCGGTAAGTCGATTCATGCAGATCTCCTGGTGCGCGAGGCGGGTGAATGCGGCTAGAGGTCGATATTGCCAGAAGAATGCGCCGCCCGTACAGGCGACCCCGGTCCTCGCCTAAGGGATGATGGCTTACGAGCACATGAAACAAAACCCACATTTTCGCTAGGGAAAGCCCCTAACATCCGTGCATTGCCGCGCTGTATGCGTGCTAAATACAATCCGGATGTCGATTTCATTACATCCAGGCGGCGCCACCGTATCCATGACCGAGTCGATCAGAGCCCTCGTCCAGCAGAAGGTGCGGGACTTCACGCCATCCGACCAAAAAATTCTCGATGTCCTGCTGAACAACTACCCCAGCGCCGGCCTGGGCCCCCTGTCGGCGCTGGCCGGGTTGGCAGGTGTCAGCGATCCGACCGTACATCGCCTGGTGCTCAAGCTGGGCTTCGACGGTTTCCCCGCCTTCCAACGTGCCTTGCTCGCTGAAGTGGACGAGCGCATGAACTCGCCCATGGCCCTGCTCGAAGCCCTGCCCTCCGACCGTCCCGACGGCGATGCGGGCAAACACGTCTTCGCGCATCTGGCCAAGAGCCTGGCCAAGACCGCCGAGCAGACCCACGAGGCCGACTTCCAGCTGGCCGTCGACCTGTTGGCGGACACCAACCGCGCCGTGCTGTGCTGCGGCGGACGCGCCAGTGCTTTCCTGGCATGGCGCGCGGCCTCGCATCTGAACCAGATCCGCCCCCATACGCTGCAAGTGGAACCGTCCCTGGACCGATCCAGCGCTCAGCTGATGGACATGAAGCTGGGCACCGTGCTCATGGTCTACGACTACCGGCGCTATCAGGATTCGGTGATCCGCTTCACCAGGATGGCGCATGAACTGGGCGCCGAGATCATCCTGCTGACGGACGAATGGAAATCCCCCATCGCCGAATTTGCGCGCGTCACGCTGACCAGCGCCGTGCAAAGTCTCTCGGCTTTCGATACCAAGGTGCCAGCGCTGGCGCAAACCGAGGCCTTGATGGCCGCGCTGCTGCAAGCCATACCCGAGCTGGCCCGCCAACGCATGCGAGAACTCGAAGCACTACGCCAGACCGAAGCATTCTAACGAGGCCGAAAGCGGCCGCACAAAGCAAGGGGAATTGCTTGAAAGACCAGAGAAGAAACACCCGGGCTATCACCGGCACGCTGTTGTTGGCGACGGCAATGCTCATCACCGCCTGCCATGGCGATGGCTCGTCCGACGACACGCCGCTTGCCAGCGCACCTTCGTCGGACCCGGCGACCGGGACACCCGGGGGTCCGACGGGCGACGCCCCGGCGACCGACACCAAACCGCGCACGGTCACCTTCGATCCCGCCATGTGCAAGGCGCAGGCGGGCGCGCCTTATGGCCAGACCGTCGGTATCACCGGCACCAATATGATGGTCACGTCCGCCGACCTTAACGCGTCCGCGGCCGGTTGCAAGATACTGGCCAACGGCGGTACAGCCATCGATGCGGCGATCGCCGTGCAAGGCGTGCTCGCTGTGGTCGAGCCTTTCGCTTCGGGACTGGCCGGGGGCACCTTGGTCACCTATTACGATGCCGCCACGCAGAAGGTACGCGCGTTCGACGGCCTGGCCGCCGCGCCCGCCAACACCGGTGGCGCTGCGTCCATCTACCAGGCGGCGGTGACGGACGACCTCAGCTGCAAATCCGGGCTGACCCTGGGCGCCAGCTTGTCCGCCTGGCAAGGCAACACGAATATTTCCGGACGCGCCGCCGGCGTGCCGGGAACCCTGAAGGTCCTTGATCTGGTGCACCAGTCCTACGGCAAGAAGGACTGGAACACATTGTGGGATGACGCCATCCATTACGCCACGGACGGCTTTCCCATGTCGAAGTACATGTATGCGACGCTCTACAACGACTACGACGAGGACACGGGCCTGCCCCTGCCCGCGGGCGGTGAGCCGGCCTGGGTGAACAGCAGCGGCACCGCCAAGGGCGCGGTACGCTGCAAGTACACCGACATTCACAATCGCTACTGCGATGCCACCGATGCCGCGTCGGCCCTGCCCCTGGCCGTCGGCACGGTCATCAAGAACCCCGAACTGGCCACCACCCTTGCCGAAGTGCGGGACGGCGGCGCCGCGGCCTTCTATGACGCCAATGGCCCCATCGTCGCCGCCATCCTCGCGCGCTTCGCCGCCGACAAGTCCAAGAGCGACGGCAGCAACAACTGCTATACGACGTACTCCTCGTCCAACCCGCAACCCGCGCGCATCCCCAGCCTGATCACGGCCGCGGACTTCAGCAACTATCAGGCGATTGAACGCAAACCCCTGACGGCGTCGCGCTTCGGCACCACGGTCTACACCCAGCCGGCGCCCTCCTTCGGCGGCGTGGTGGTGCTGTACACGCTGGGTCTGCTGGAGCGCAAGGACATGGCCGCGCAAACCTTCGGCAGCGATGAATACATCCATTTGGCGACAGAGGCCAGCCGTCTGGCCAACATAGACCGCCGGACCGACATCGGCGACCCGGCCTATTCGAACATCGACGCGCGTGTCCAGGGCATGCTCTCCACTGGCTATCTCGATGGCCGCGCGGCGTTGATCAGCGCCACCGCCATGTCCTCGGTGACCGCCGGCACCACCGCGCAAGGTATCCCCGCCTATGTGGCGACCGATCCCAGCCTCTACTCGCCGCTGGCCGCGGCCAACACGGTTAAGGACACCCAGCTGGCAAGCGCGGCGCCCGCGCCCTTGACGGTCGCCCAGATCGGCGGCCCGGGTCCGCGCAACGAGGACTTCAACACCACCAGCAACGTCGCCATCATCGATGGCTATGGCAACGCCCTGTCAATGACGACGACGATCAACACCCATTGGGGCGCGCACATCGAGGCGGCGGGCATGATCATCAACGATGCCTTGTCCAACTTCTCCGCCGGCGCGGTCGGCAGCGACGTCAACGGCCTGGCGCCGACCAAGCGCCCGCGCACGTCCATCTCGCCTTCGATTGCGCTCGATGCGCAAGGCCGCCTGCGCCTGGTGTGGGGCTCGGCGGGTGGCGGCCCGATCCCGGACTATATCGTGAAGTCCTTTCTTGGCAATGTCGTGTTCGGGCAGGACCTGCAGGCGGCCTTGAACGCCGACAACTGGAGCGGCCAGGACAGCGCGGATTCGGTCGCGGAACTGGAAGCCGGCAAACCGATCGCCGCCGGCTTGAACCGGCTGGCGTCGTACTACAGCTATCCGGCGGGCACCATCGCCCTGGACGGCCTGGTCAGCGGCCTGTCGGGCATCGCCGTGACGTATGATGCCCAGGGCAACCCGACGTACTCCGGCGCCGCGGACAACCGCCGCAATGGCGCCGCGTACGGGTATTGATTCCACGGCCGCCCCGTGGTCTTGCGCCGCTGCCGCGCGCAAGACCACAAGCGCCCGAAAATAAGATCAAAGGAGACAGGATGGCGCAGGCCATGATTTCCCTCAGCGTCGATGACATCGCCGCGAAAATCCCCGACGGGTGCCGCCTGGCCATGCCGGCCGACTACGCCGGGGTCTCGATGGCCATCGTGCCGGCGCTGCTGCGCAAGGCCCCCCGCAAGCTGTCCTTGATCGGCATTCCGACCGGCGGCCTGTCCTTCGACATCCTGATCGGCGCCGGCCTGGTGTCCCACGTCGAAACCAGCGCGGTGTCGCTGGGCGAGGCCGGTGGCGCGCCCTGCTTCATGCGGGCGGTGTCCACGGGCGCGATTCAGATACTCGATGCCACCTGCCCGGCCGTCCATGCGGGTCTCATGGCCGCGCAGAAGGGCGCCCCCTTCACCACCCTGCGCGGCTTGATCGGCACCGACGTGCTGCGGCATCGCAGCGATTGGAAAGTGATCCAGAACCCGTTTTCCGATACGCCCGATCCGGTGGTCGCCATCCCTGCCCTGCATCCCGACATCGCGGTATTCCACGCCCCCATGGCGGACCGCGACGGCAACGTCTGGATCGGCCGGCGCCGCGAGCTGGCCGCCATGGCCTATGCCAGCCGCGCCACGTACGTCACCGTCGAACGCATCGTCGACCGTAGCCTTCTGGAAGACGAGCTGACCGCCGCCGGGGTATTGCCCTCGCTCTACGTGGATGGCGTCGCCAAGGCCGAAAAAGGCGCGGCGCCCTACGGCTTGTGGGGGGAATACCCCACGGATACGGCGGCCCTTCAACACTATGCGCGGATGGCCAAGACGGAAGAAGGATTCAAACAATGGTTGAGCGAGGCCTGGCAATGACTCCCATGACGCCCCGTGAACTTCTGATCGTCACCATCGCCACCCTGCTGGACGGTGCCCGCCATGTCGCGGTAGGCGCGTCCTCGCCGATTCCCGCCGCGGCCGCGATGCTGTTGCGCGCCCGCAAGGAGAAGGCGGGACAAGCGCCCGTGCGCCTGTCCATCCTGGGCTCCGTGAAGCACAATCTCTTCACCAACGGCTCCGTCGAGCTGTTCGACTGCGCCGGCCAGGGACGCATCGACGCGTTCTTCCTGGGCGGCGGACAGATCGACGGCCAGGCCAACATCAATCTGGTCGGTACCGGCGACTACCCCACCTCGTCCGTGCGCTGGCCGGGGTCATTCGGATCCGCCTATCTGTACTTCGTGGTCCCCAAGGTGATCCTGTTCCGCGAGGAACATTCGCCCCGGGTACTGGTGGACAAGGTCGATTTCATCAGCGCCCCTGGCGTGAGCGACCCGGGGGTCTATCGCAAGGGCGGGCCCTACGCGCTGCTCACCAGCAAGGCGCTGTTCATGTTCGACGCTGAACGCGCCCGCTTCCGTCTGGTGCACATGCATCCGGGACAGGCCCTGGCGGATATCCAGGCCGCCACCGGTTTCACGTTCGATGTGGATCCGGCGGTCAGCGAAACGCCGCCTCCGGATGAAGCCGCGCTGGCTTTGCTGCGCGGGCGCGTGCTCGAAGAATTGCACGAAACGTACCCCGACTTCGCCGCGCAATTGGGCAAGGAGATAAGCGCGCTGGCTTCGGCCTAGCAGCCGGTGACAGGGCCCACGCCAGTCCCTGCGCCAGGCCCAGCGCTAGGGCCGGCGCGTGAGGACGAGACCTTTACGATCCACCGACGCGGCAAAACCTATGTCGTTGAGCACCGCGAATTCCGCGCTGCGCTGGTGATCGAAATCCTGGCCCGCCGCGGCGGGAAATGCCGGATGGCAAGCGATAAGATCGCCATCCTCGGCATTGCTCAACCACTGCAGCATCAGCCGAACGTACGCATCCAGCCCGCCACGAAAGTCGTACACCCCAAGCAGGGCGCGGTTGGTACTGATGCCCGCCGCCTGCGCGTTCTTCGCCGTGCGATGCGCACCCAGGCCACCTACCGCCTGCGCCTTGGCCCGCGCGGTGAACGGCAGCCCCTCCAGGAGGCCTGGCCGGCTATTGCGCAGCCACGGCAGATTATCGCCATAGCGCCGCGACAGCACGTCGATCAACACGTCACGAATCTGCGGAAGCTGATGAACGTGCTGATGCCCATCGACGAAATGCGGCCGCTGACCCAAGGTGGCCTCGAAGGCATCGAGTTGCCGTTCGATCTGGCCTGAGACCTGCACCAGGTTCAGGCTGCGCAGGTATGAGCGCGCCAGCAGGCCTGGCAATCCACGGCCAGGCCTGGCGGAAAACCGTTCATCGGTCAGATTCAAATGCACGCCGATGTCGACATCGAGTCCGCGCAGACGACGTGCGTCCTTGTGGAACGACAGCGTAGACGACAGGCAACTCACGGCGGTGATACGACGCTTCGCGGCGAGCCGCAAGATGCCCTCACTGACCGCGGCATTCATACCGAAGTCGTCCGCGCAGACGATGATGCGCCGCGGCCTGGCGCCAGCGGCCTTGTCGCCCGCGCACGGCTTCAGCTTCCAGCGGGCGCCCGCCTCACCGCCTTTCGATTTCAGCATTCGCTCGTCATTGGCCGCGCCGCCACTTCCAGACAGGGAGAAATGCGCGATGTAGGCAGCGTCGGAACGCACTACTCCCGCAAATTCACCCAGACGCTCGCTGTGGAATGACATACCTTTAATCCTGGCCGCCGCACAGGCGGCGCTTCGTATCCGCGTCGACCACGATGCGCCACATTGCCTTTTTACCGTCGGCGTAGCGCGGCGCCTGGCCTTTCAGAATGGCATAGCGCGTCGAATCTTTCGCCGGCTCTCCCCAGATCCAGTACACGGTACCCGGCGCGGATACACACACCCGGTTGGTCAGTTCCTTTTCCGAAATCAGATTGCGCTGCATCGAGGGCTTGTCGAACTGGCCCGCGTCGAACAGCTCCTTTCTCCAGTTATCGCGCAGGGCGACATCCGGATGCGTCCAGTCATCCACGATCCACATCGACGTCTTCAGGCGCAATGTCATCGGCAGATCGTAGGGATAGACATGCAAGGCGATGACCGTATCCTCGGGCCGCACTTCCGCCCGCGCCGCGACACCCACGGCGTTCGAATTCGGTTTCGTCTTGATCGCGGCCACGCCGGTCCCCAAGATGCACACCAGCACGCCCACCACCAGCGACAGCGTCAGCTTCCTGGTCGTGTTGTCGCGCTCCGCCTTGCCGCGATGCAAGCCGGCCACGATGACCTCGGCGATGATGACGGCCAGGGCCGGCAGCAAGGGCAGCACATAGCCCACCAGTTTCGACGACGGAATCGAGAAGAAAACCAGGACGACACCGGCCCAGCTGGCCGCCAGCCAACGCACATCCGCGGCAGTGTCGACACTGGATTCCTGCTGCCAGAAGGACTTGCGCATGGCGCCGCCCAGCCACAGCACCCACGGCAGGGTCATGGCGGCGATGACAGGCACGTAGAACCAGAAGGGCTGCACATTATTGAAGCCGGTCGCCGAGAATCGCTCGAACTGCTGATAGACGAAGAAGTAGTTGAAGAAGCCCGGGTAGCGCACCTGCATGAGCCAATACCACGGCAATGCCACGGCAAGGAACGCGACAATCGCGGCTGGCCACAGCAGCGCCGCCAGGCCACGCCATTTGCGCCGGAGCACGATCCACAGCACCAGGATCGCACCGGGCAGCACCACGCCGATCAGTCCTTTGGCCAGTACGCCCAGGCCCGCCAGTATCGCGGTCGCCAGCGACAATGCCCGATACGGTTTGCCGGCATACGCGCTGAGCACCGTGGCTCCACCGCATAGCGTGGTCAAGCCGATCAGGCCGGCGACGAGCATGTCCAGGTTGGCGAACTGGGCGCCGCCTAGAAAGAAGGGCTGCGTGGCGAGCGCGAGCAGCGCCACCATGGCGGCCGTCTTGCCGCGCCAGCGCAGCATGAAAAAATATACCCCTGTCGCCACGGCCCACGCGGCCAGCCAGGACGGCAGGCGCGCCGCCCAGACCTGGGCGCCGAAAGTGCCGTAGGAAGCTTCTGCCAGCCAGTAGTACAGCGGCGGCTTGTGGAAGAACGGCATGCCATCCAGCAGCGGCGTCGCATGCGCGCCACCGCTCAACATCTCCCACGCCACGCCGCCATAACGACCCTCGTCCGGCAACGTCAGTGGGCGCACCCACGACAGGCACAAGAGCCAGATGCCCGCGGCGAACAGCGCCACGAAATGAGAGGGCGCGACGATCCAGCGCCTGACCAGGTCGGTCAACGATAACTTCATTGCTAGGACATCTTCTGATTTTGGATTGAGAAGATTCTCACGCATGGTGAGTCGAATTTTTATCAAACACTGGTGTGTGCGCGGCAAGGGCAGCAGCTGTAGCCGTCGTAGCAACCGCTACGGGTTTTGACGGCTAGCCTTCGAGCTTGCCGCCCCCCGTCCTTCGCGGACCTGCTGCGCCTGAACCCCACCTCATAAACCGTGAACGACGTCGCCGACTATTCGCTGGCTCAACACCAACTGCAGGCCCACCGGCTGCGCGTCACGATGGCGCGCATTGAGGTATTCCACGCCCTGCATCGCGCCGGCGGCCGCCCCGTCAGCCGCGATGGCCTGCTGCTGCGCATTGTTGAGCTGGGCGGCGTGACCTGCCTGTCGACCATGAACCGCGCCTTGCGCGATCTGGTGCGAGTGGGACTGGTCGTGGCGGATGTCGAACGCGGCAGTCCCTCCCTGTTTCGCCTGACCGAAACGACCCGGCCGTCCAGACGCCAGATTTGAGTTGGCGCGTGCAACGCACGCTGCCTATAATAAGAGTGCTTCTTATTCTCTTTTCTTGAGCCGTCATGTCGGGCGTCGCCGATCCCCCCATACGCAGCAGCTGCATGCCCTCTACCGCGACCATCATGGCTGGCTGTATGCCTGGCTGCGTCGCCGCCTGGGCAATGCCGCGGACGCGGCGGATCTGGCGCAGGACGCGTTTCTACGCCTGCTGACCCGGCCGCGGGCTTTTGACGGCTTCGAAGGCGAGCGCGCCTACCTGAGCACGATGGCGCGCGGCATGTGCGTGGATTTCTGGCGCCGCAAGGAAATCGAAGACGCCTGGCTGGCGGCGCATGCCGCGGTCGCGGAGGCGGTGCAGCCCTCAGCCGAACATCACGCGATCGTGATCGAGACCCTGTGCGAGATCGACACCATGCTGCGCCAGCTGCCCTGGAAGGCCGCCGAGGCCTTCATCATGGCGATGGCCTATGGCATGAGCAACCAGGAAATCGCGGCCGAATTGGGCGTGTCCGACCGCATGGTGCGCAAGTACGTGGCGCAGGCCATGCTGCATTGCCTGTCGCTTGAAGTGGCGACAGCGCAAGCCCTCGCCGCGCAAGCCTGAAGGCTGTCGCAAGCTAGCCATGGCCGCGCCACTGCCCTCTCACACCATTCTTCAGGAAGCCGCCGACTGGTTCGCGAGCACCCGTTCCAGCGAGCGCTCGGAGCGTGACCAGCAGCGCTTCCAGGCCTGGCTGGATCAGGGCGAGGAACAACGCACGGCATGGCGTTACGTCGAAGACGTCAGCCGCCGCTTCGCCCCATTACAGGGTGGCCAGGAAGACCAGGCCGCCATCGGCGCGCTGAAGGCCGTGCGCAAGCAACAGCGCCGCCGCCATATCATCGCCGGCCTGGCCCTGGGCGGACTCGCAACGACCCTGGGCTGGTCCGTCTGGCGCCAAGGCGCATTGCAACGCTGGACCTTGGCCCATCTGGCCGACCATCGCACTCGCGTCGGCGAGGTCCAGTCCCTCACGCTACCCGACGGCACGCGGGTCTGGCTCAACACGGACAGCGCACTGAATGTCCGCTACACCACCGAAACGCGCCGCGTCGAACTGGTCACGGGAGAAGTCCTGATCCAGACAGCACAGGACGCCACCCGGCCCTTCATCGTCAACGCCGGCACGGCGCGCATGACCGCCCTGGGAACGCGCTTCACCGTGCGCTACGGCGAAGACAGCACCTACCTGGCGGTTTTCGAAGGCCGGGTGGCGCTTGCTGACGGCGACCGCCAGCAGATCATCAACACTGGCGAGCAGGTGACCATCGGGACCGACGGCGTATGGCATATGGGCCAGGCCAGCCGAGCGCGCGAAGCCTGGGCCAATGGCGTGCTGCTGGCCGAGGATATCGCGCTGGGCGACCTGCTGCGGGAACTGGGCCGCTACATGCCGGGCCATCTGGGCGTGTCGCCCGAGGCAGCGGCACTGCGGGTAGTGGGTGGATTTCCGCTGCGCGATCCCGATCAGGTCCTGGCCTTGATCACACGCGTGCTGCCGGTGCAGGTGGAAAAGCCCTTCCCCTGGTGGACCACGGTGGAGCTACGTGCCACGCGTTGAAGCGGCACTTTTTTGTAACAGCGGTTCCGCATATTCGTGCTGACTCGATTCACAGGATGAAGCCGTACTTGTGCCATCCAATCGAGCCCGACCGCATGAATCCCATGAATCGTAATCGCTCCACCCCGCGCCTTGCCCCCCTCGCCGCTTTTTCCCGCCGCTCCCTGAGCGGAAATGCCGCCGCCGCATTGCTGGGCGGCTTGATATTCGCCGCGCCCTCGCACGCGCAACACGCGCCGGCGCAGACGCCGGAGGCACGCAACTACCAGATCGGCGCCGGCTCCCTGACCTCGGTCCTGACGCGATTCATCGCGGAATCCGGCATCGTATTGGCGGGCTCCGCCGACCTGGCCCGCGACAAGGCGAGCCCGGGCGTGTCCGGCCGCTATACGCCCGAGCAAGGCCTGGCCGCGCTATTGACCGGCACCGGCTTGCACGCGGTACGCAATGGCCGCGGCGCCTTCGTGCTGGAAACCGCGCCCGTCACCGAACTCGCGCCCGTGGCGGTGGTCGGCGGCGCGGTCGGCGCGGCGACGCTCCCCGACGCCTATGCGGGCGGCGAAGTGGCGCGCGGCGGCAGGTTGGGCTTGCTGGGTAATACCGACGTCATGGACGCACCTTTCAACATCACGAGCTATACGTCGGAATTCATGACCAATCGCCAGGCCGTTACGCTTGCCGATGTGCTCACCAAGGATTCTTCGGTCCGCTTTACCGGCCAGATCGGCGGCGTGACCGACTCCTTCTTCATTCGGGGCTTTCCGATCAGCGAAGGCAACCTGGGCGAAGTCGCGTTCGACGGCGTCTATGGCATCGCGCCGAATTACCATGTGTTCAGCACCTATGTCGAACGCGCGGAAGTGGTCAAAGGGCCTGCGGCGCTGCTTTACGGCATGTCGCCCAATAGCGGCGTGGGCGGCGTCGTGAATATCGTGCCGAAGCGATCGCTGGCCGAAGACCTTACCCGGCTGACGACGGACTACGGCACCGGCGCGCAGTTGGGCGCCCAGGTCGACCTTAGCCGTCGCTTCGGTGATGAGCGCCAATGGGGCATTCGGGTGAACGCCCTGCACCGCCAGGGCGACACGCCCCTGGACAAGCAGTATTCCAAGACCGACATCGGCGCGGTTTCGCTGGACTATCGTGGCGAGCGCCTGCGCGCATCCCTGGATACCATCTTCCAGGAAGAAGACATCGACGCGCCTACCCGTCCGCTACTGGTCGCGTCGGGCATACAAGTCCCCGACGCGCCCAACGGCCATCGCAATGTGACCCAGTCATGGGGATGGTGGAAATCGCATGGGCAATCCGCCTTGCTGCATGGCGAATATGACCTGACCGACAAGGTGACGGTGTTCGCGGATGCAGGCGGGTCCCACACGGGTGTTTCCCGCTTGTCGGATCAGACACCCACCATACTCAATGCGCAGGGCGACACCACGGCGACGCCTCAAAACGCCCGTTTTGGCGTCAACCGGTATACGGCCGACGTCGGTCTGCGCGCCCGCGCGGAAACGGGCCCGGTCAGCCACAACCTGTCCCTCCAGACCAGCATCTATCGCGACAAGGTCTCGCAAGCCAATAATGCCGGCACCGCGATGCTGTCGAATATCTACAACCCAGTCGCCAGCCCCGAACAGAATATCGCCCGCCCTGGTTTGCCCAAGGTGTCGTCGTCGCAGCTGACGGGTGTCGCGTTGGCCGACACGCTGGGCATCCTGGAAAATCGCGCCCAGCTGACCCTGGGCCTGCGCCAGCAGCGCATCGAGTCGGACAACTTCAACGCGACCACCGGCATACGCACGTCGTCGTACGCCAAAAGCGCCGTCACCCCGCTGGCTGGGCTTGTCGTCAAGCCGTGGGATAACGTGTCGCTGTATGCGAACTATATCGAGGGCTTGAGCAAGGGCGATATCGCGCCTGCCACCGCCTCGAACGCGGGAGAGGCCTTCAAGCCCTACAAGGCCAAGCAGGAGGAAATCGGCGTCAAGGTGGACATGGGCAGCGCCATGGTGACGCTTAGCGCCTTCCAGATCCGCAAACCCAGCGGCCAGTTGGTGGGCACGGTCTACGAAGCGAGCGGCGAACAGCGTAATCGCGGCGTGGAATTGAATTTGTCCGGCGAACCGTTGAAAGGCCTTCGGCTGGTCGGCGGCGTGACGTATATCGACGGCAAACTGACCAAGAGCAACGTGGCCGCCAATGAAGGCAATCGCGCGGTGGGCGTACCGGAAGTGATGGCCAACCTTGGCGCGGAAGTGGATATCCCCTGGATACCCGGCGCGTCCCTGAACGGCAACGTGATTTATACCGGCAAGCAGTACGTCAATCAGGCCAATACGCAGTCGGTGCCGTCCTGGACGACCTTCGATCTGGGCGCCCGTTACACCACCAAGGTCTATGGCAAAGAGACGACCTTGCGCCTGACGGTATTGAACGTCTTCAATCGCGCTTACTGGTCCGGGGTCGCTTCCTACGGCACGATTTCCCAAGGCATACCGCGTACCGTAATGCTGTCGGCTTCGATGGATTTCTGATCGGCATGCGGGGGGACCGAATCCAGCGTCGACGTCTACCTGGCGAAGTGTTCGGTCACCCAGCGTTCGCAGATGGCCCATAACGCCGGCGCGCCGGTCTTGATGGCGGGGCCATAACGGGCGAAGACCTGTTCAAGCGAGACCCCGCTCTCGGTCCACGTTCCGCCATCGGTGAAGACGTTGATAAGAAGAGGCTGAAAGCGGTCCAGGGCCTTGGCGAAGCGCGCATCGTCGCTGCCGGCGTTTTCGAACTCTTGCCACAAGCCCAGGAATTCATCCCGCTGGGTATCCGGCAACATGCCGAACAGGCGCACCGCCGCTTGCGACTCCAATTCCGCCTGCACCTGGCTTGAAGAGCCGCCATGGATAGGAAAATCGCCGACGTCTATCTCGACGATGTCATGCAGCAGCAGCATCTGAATGACCCGGTTGGGATTCACGACACCGCTGGCGTACTGGCTCAATATCAAGGCATACATCGCCAGGTGCCAGGAATGCTCGGCCGAATTCTCCTTGCGGCTTCGATCCAGCAGCGGCGACTGCCGCACGATGCTTTTGAGGCGATCGATTTCCCGCAGGAAACCCAGTTGTTTTTCCAAATCCGTCATTTTCCCTGTCCCAATCCTGCCCGATACGCGACTCGGCAATGCGTTCACCGTCGTGACGCGCTGACCTTGCCCTGCTTCTCGCGGGCCGCCGCCGTCAGGTGCTCGCGCATCATGTCGGCTGCCTTGGCCAGCTTGTTCGCCAGAAGCAGATCGATAAGCACCAGATGCTCCTCGCAGCGGCGCAAGGCCTGCTTGCGGTCGACGGCCTTGCGGTATTCCATCAAGCGCCGCACGCGATTGATCCGGCGCAGGGAATCCAGGATGAAGGCATTGCCCGAGCAGGTCGCGATGGTTTCGTGCAGGCGCGTATTGGCGTCGAATATCTGCGCGGGCGATACACGCTCGATTTCGCCTTTTACCAAGGCCTGCTGCTCGGCGTAGCAGTGCCGCAACGCGGCTTCGTCCACCTGAAAATCCGGCTCCAGTATGCAGGCCGGTTCGACCAGGATGCGATAGCGATACGCCTGGGCATAGGCCGCGGGCGACGTCATCGCCTCGCTGAATTCCCAGCCGTGGCCGGGCAGCCGCTCCATCCATCCCTCATTCGAAATGCGCCGAAGAATATCGCCCAGCTGGCTACGGGTCACGCCATAACGGCGCATCAATTCATTCTCGGAAACCCGGGCAGGCAGCAGACCGTCCAGACGCTCCTGCGCGATGCGCAGGTAGACGGCCTCGTCGGGCGACACGTCGTTCAGTTCCGCGGGCTTGATCTTCAGCGCGGCCTGGCCCACGACAAAACCACCCTCCGGATGAGGATCGATAAGCGCCTGGTCCGCCAGCTGCCGCAACGCGGTACGCACTGGCGAACGCGACACCCGCAAGGCCTCCGCCAGGCTGCGCTCGGACAGACGCGCGCCGATGGCCATGCCCTGGGCGTTGATCCGCAGCAGGATGTCGGTGGCGAGTTGTGATTGCAGTGTCTGTGCCATGCCGGGATGGTAGCGCAAGCCTCCAGACCCGCACGCCGGGTTTTTCCCGGGCTTGCGCGCTGTTGGAAAACAGTGGTACTTTGAATTAACAAAAGACCACAGTATAAACCTCCGGCGGCCCTTTCCATGATCAAGACCTCTTCCAACGCGGTACTGCTGAAACCCGAAGCCATCAAGAAACATGACCGCGGCGGCGGCGCGAGCACCACGCCCCTCGTGACGCGGGGCGTCGGCGCCACGGCCTTCATTACCGGCTACACCGAATTCGCGGGCGGCGCCAAGATCCCTTTCCACCATCACAACTGCGAGGAAAGCGTGATGCTGGTCGAGGGCAACGCCATCTTCGATATCGACGGCGAGGAATTCGTCGTGAAGCCGCAGGACGTCACTTTCATTCCCCCCAACGTGCCGCATCGGTTTCGCAATGCGTCCGCCACCGAGCCCATGAAAATCCTCTGGATTTATGGGTCACAGGACGCCACCCGCACCCTGGTCGAGAGCGGCGAAACCCGCCCGATCGCCGCCGAGCACGCCAATTAGGCATTGAGCAGACACCACCATGAAATTTCTCGTTCTACCCGGCGACGGCATCGGTCCGGAAATCGTCCAGGCAGCCGTCGCTGTCCTCGAAGCCGCCAATCACCGTTACGCCCTCGACCTGTCCTTCGATTATCAGGAGGTGGGTTTCGTCAGCCTCGAAAAACACGGCACCACCCTGCGGGAAGACGTGCTGCAGGGCGCGCGCGACTACGACGGCATCATCCTGGGCACGCAATCGCACGCCGACTACCCTGCCCCGGAAAAAGGCGGCCGCAATATCTCCGGCGCTTTCCGGGTGATCCTGGACCTGTACGCCAACGTGCGCCCGGCCCGCACCCGCCCGAGCATTCCCAGCAATATGCGCGAAGGCAGGACCATGGACCTGGTGATCATGCGCGAGGCCACCGAGGGGTTTTATCCAGACCGCAACATGACGCGCGGCTGGGCAGAAATGATGCCCTCGCCGGACATGGCCCTGTCGGTGCGCAAGATCACCCGCCATTGCAGCGAACGAATCGCCCGCCGCGCTTTCGAACTGGCGCGCAAACGCCGCAAGAAGGTCACCGCCATCCACAAGGCCAACAGCTTCCATATGACGGATGGCCTGTTCCTGGAATGCGCCCACAAGGTCGCTGAAGAATTCCCGGACGTCGCCCTGGACGACATGCTGGTCGACGCATCGACCGCCCACCTGGTTCGCAACCCCGAACGTTTCGACGTGCTGGTCGCAGAAAATTTCTACGGCGACATTCTTTCCGATCTGGCGAGCGAGCTGTCCGGCAGCCTGGGACTGGCGGGGTCCATCATGGCGGGCGACAAGCTTTGCTGCGCACAGGCGCAGCATGGCTCCGCGCCTGACATCCAGGGGCAGGACAAGGCCAACCCGACATCCATGATCCTGTCCGTCGCCATGTTGCTCGAATGGCTGGGCGAACAGCGCGCCCTGCCCACCTACGCCGACGCCGGCCAGGCCATCCATGCGGCGGTGGACGCGGTGCTCGCCGATCCGGCGACCCGCACGCCGGATATCGGCGGGAAGATCGGCACCCAGGCTTTCGCCGCGGCCGTTGCGAAAGGAATCTGATTTACCTGACATCACGAGATCAAGGCGAGGAAGCAGGCAGCAGACCTGCTCCCGCCCTTACGAGGAGACAACGATGCGTTCATTGGTCCTGGGCACGGTGCTGGCCACCGCCCTGAATTTCACCGCTTTCGCTCATACGGCCAGCGCGGCTAATGGGGGCAAGGGCCCGTCCGGCTATCCCGGCCGTCCCATCACCCTGGTCGTGCCTTTCGCACCGGGTGGCGGCAGCGACAACATCGCGCGTTATATCGCCTCGCGCCTGAACGCGCGCACCGGCGGCAACATCATCATCGACAACCGTCCCGGCGCCGGCACCAACATCGGCAATGAATATGCGGCACGTGCCGCCGCCGACGGGTACACGCTGCTGTTCGGCCAGGTCACCCTGTCGATCAACCCCTACATCTATCCCAAGCTGCGCTACGACGTGGCCAAGGATTTCGCACCGATAGGCCAGATCGCGACATCGCCCACGGTCTTGCTGGTCAGTGCCGCCAGCGGAATGAAGGATGTCAAGGATTTCGTCGCCTACGCCAAGGCGCATGCCGGGCAGGTGAACTATGGCTCAGGCGGGACCGGGACATCGGTCCATCTGGCCGGCCAGCTGTTCTCGACGGTGGCCAAGCTGGACATGACCCACGTGCCCTACAAAGGCAGCGGCCCGGCGATGGTGGACCTGATGGGCGGTCAGATCCAGGCCATGTTCGATACCGCGCCATCGGCCCTGCCCCAGGCCGCAGGCGGCAAGGTACGCGCCCTGGCGGTCACGGGGCCCGCACGGCTGTCCGGACTCCCGGACGTGCCCACCTTCGCCCAGGCTGGCTATCCGGCCTTCGATGCGCCCGTCTGGTACGGATTGCTGGCGCCCGCCGGCACACCCGCGCCCATCGTCACGTACTTGAACGAACAGCTCAATCTGATCCTGGACGAGCCGGAAACGCACGAGCGCCTGGCGCAGCTGGGATCGGTTCCGGCCAAGGGCAGCCCGAAGGACTTCAGCGCCTTCATCGCCAAGGAATCGGAACGCTGGCGCGCGGTGGTGCAGAGCGCGAAGGTGACGGTGGATTAGGGGTTGATCGGGGTTGATCGAAGGTTGATCGACTGTTGATTACGCCCGGGCAGCGGTTTGCAGACGTTGACGCAGGATGGTGGGAATCACGCCACCATTCGCCAATAGCTCTACTTCGAGTTGCGTTTCCACGGCGGCCACCATGGCGAGGGTTTCGACGCTCCCGCCGTCGTGGCCGGCACTCCCGCGTTCTATCTTCACCTCAACCGCACAACGCGGCTGAATGGACTCCGCGTGGACCGTGATGCGATCCCCAGGCTGCAAGTCCAGTTGCGCCGGTCCGACACCCGCAGGAAAGCGCAACGGCAGGATGCCCATACCGATCAGGTTCGAGCGGTGGATGCGCTCGAAGCTGGACGCCAACACCGCGCGAATACCCAGCAGCCGCTGGCCCTTGGCCGCCCAATCGCGCGAAGACCCCGTGCCGTAGCGTTCGCCGGCCACCAGCACGGTCGACAGGCCCGCGTCGCGATAACGGTCCGCGGCCTCCCAGATAGGAAGGATTTCACCCGAAGGCACATGCAGGGTGTGGGCCACCGGGGCATCCGGGGCAAGTTCGTTGCGCAAGGTCTTGCTATGGAAGGCCGCGCGCATCATCACTTCCCAATTGCCGCGGCGGGAGGCGAACACGTTCAAGTCATCGCGCGCATCGCCTCGCTCGACCAGGAAATCGGCCACCAGGCTATCGGGCGGGATCGCGCTAGCCGGCGAGATATGGTCCGTGGTGATGTCGTCGCCGACGATCAACAACGGGTAGGCGCTGTACGTGCCCAATTGACTGCCGTACTTCAGCGAAGCGAACGGCGGCCGGCGTAAAGTCGTCGACTTGGGATCCCACGCGAAGCGCGCGTCGTCGCCGACTTCCAACTGATGCCACAGCGGATTGCGCTGCGCAATCTCGAAGCAGCGTTTGAAATCCGTGGGGTCGATGGCTTGCGCCAGCGCTTCGTCGACCTCGGTCCGCGACGGCCACAGATCGTTCAGATAAACGGCAGCGCCAGTTGGCGCGTACCCCACCGGCTCCTGTTCCAGCGCGCGACTTGCATCACCCGAAATCGCGTAGGCCACCACCAAGGGTGGCGACATCAGGAAACCCAAATCCAGGTCCGGATGGATGCGTCCAGGGAAATTGCGGTTGCCGGACAGCACGGCGACCGGACGTATCTGCCGCGCCTTGGCCGCGGCGGCGATGACGTCCGGCAGCGGTCCCGAGTTACCGATGCAGGTCGTACAGCCGTAGCCGACGATATCGAAACCCACCGCGGTGAGGTCCTCGATGAAACCGGCCCGCGCCAGGTAGGCAGCGGCCGCGGGCGACCCCGGCCCCAAGGACGTCTTCACCCACGGCGGCACCTTCAAGCCGAACTTGCGCGCCTTGCGGGCGACGAGCGCGGCGGTAATCAGCAGCGCGGGATCGGAGGTATTGGTGCAACTGGTGATGGCGGCGATGGCAATCGGGAAAGCCGGCAAATTGCTGCCGGTGGCCGGCTCGAAGCCTTGCTCGCCCAATACCCGCGGGATGTCCGAATGCAGCAGCAGATCCTGCGGCCGGCGCGGGCCCGCGGCGTGCATGCCTATCTTGTCCAAGGCGATGGTCAGGGTCTTGGTATAACGCGGCCGCGCCTGAGCGTCGAACCACAGGCCCGTGCGCTGCATATAGGCGCGCACCATTTCGATGGCCGCCTCGGGCCGGCCTGTCTGGCGTAGATATGCCAAGGTTTGGTCATCAACCGGAAAATACCCCGTGGTCGCGCCGTACTCGGGCGCCATATTGGCGACGACGCTGCGCTCACCGGCCGTCAGCGTGGCGACACCGGGTCCGAAGAACTCGACGAATTCGCCGGACACGCCGATGCCGCGCAAGCGTTGCGTGACGGTCAGCGCCAGATCCGTCGCCGTGGCGCCCGGCTGCAAACTGCCCGTCAACTCCACCCCGATCACGTCGGGAATGCGCAGCATGGTCGGCATGCCGAACATCACCGTCTGCGCCTCCAGGCCCCCCACGCCCCAGCCCAGCACGCCGATGCCGTTGATCATGGGCGTGTGGCTGTCGGTACCGATCATCATGTCCGGCGCGGCCCAGTGCCTGCCCTCGGCATCCACCGACGTCGTCACCACCGTGGCCAGTTGCTCCAGATTGATGGTGTGCATGATGCCGGTACCCGGTGGGTTGATATTTACTCCGTCCAGCGACCGTGAGGCCCACCGCAAGAAGCGATAGCGCTCCTGGTTGCGGCGGATCTCGTAGGACATGTTGATGTCGGCGGCGTCCGGCCGCGCATAGGCCTCGACCGCCAGCGAGTGATCGACGGACACCTCCACCGGCAGCAGCGGACTCAAGGACGCGGGGTCCGCGCCCGCTTCGGCCAGCTCATCCCGCATGGCGGCGATGTCGACCAGGGCCGGCGTGCTTGTCGTGTCATGCATCAGGACGCGCGCGGGCTGGAAAGGAATCTCGGCCTCGCTGCGGCCCTCCTCCAGCCAGTCGAGCAAGGCCCGCACGGCCTCGTCACGCTCCGCGCCCTGCGTATTGCGCGAGACGTTCTCCAGCATCAGGCGCAGCACCACCGGCAGCCGCGGCAGCAAGGGACCGGCCACGGCCTGCAGATCGGTGATCGTGTAGAGACTGTCCCCAATTGCAAGCGTGGACGTGAGGTCGGCATAGGTGTTTCCCATAGCAGCATTATTGCATTTTCAAGTCTTAAAATTCAATTGCGCGGAAATACAGGAATACCCCAAGACCAAGCGCACTTATCTGTTCCGGAGACACCATGTTCTTGCAATCCCTTCCCCGTCGGGCGCTTTCCGTCGTGGCCACGCTAGGCGCGATCCTTGTATCGGCCGGCGCACATGCCCAGGACTACCCGTCCAAGCCCGTGACCCTGATCGTGCCCTTTTCCGCGGGTGGCGGCGTGGACGTCATGGCGCGGCTGCTTGGCGAGAAGCTGCGCGACACCTTGAAGGCGACCATCATCGTGGAGAACAAGCCGGGCGCCAGCGGCATGCTGGGCGCGGCCTATGTGGCGAAGGCGGCGCCTGACGGCTATACCCTGCTGCTGGGGTCCGCCGGCGAGACCGCGATCAATCCCTACGTCTACAAGGACCGGATGTCCTATCGTCCGGACCGGGATCTGGCGCCGGTCAGCCTGGTTTCGCGCGTACCCAATGTGCTGGTGGCGGGCCCTTCGATCAAGGCGTCCACGATGGCCGAGCTGGTGCAATATGCCAAGGCGCATCCCGGCAAGGTCAGTTACGCGTCCAGCGGCGTCGGCAATCCCCAGCATTTGAATGGCGCATTGCTGGAATCCATCGCGGGGGTGAGCATGGTGCATGTGCCCTACAAGGGCGCGTCGGGTCAGTTGTCGGATGTCACTGGCGGCAACGTCGACCTGACCTTCGTCAGTTATGCGGCGGCCCTGCCCTTCATCCAGTCGCACAAAGTGCGTGCCCTGGGCGTCACGTCCGCCAAGCGCGCCCCCTTCGCGCAAGACATTCCTGCCCTGTCAGAGACGGCTGGTCTGGAGTCTTACGACTTGAGTAATTGGTTCGGCGTATTCGCGCCCGCCAAGACACCGGCGGCTGTCATCGACAAAGTGAACCAGGCAATCTCAGCCGCGCTGAAAGACCCCGATCTGGCGCGGCGACTGTCGGAGCAAGGCGGCGAAGTGGACGTGATGACGCCGTCGGCGTTCCAGGATTTCATCCGGGCGCAGAGCAAGCAATATCAGGCCATTGTGGAACATGCCCATATCACCGCGGAATGAGCAGGATCGCCTGATGTATGCCTATATCGGAAGCCGGACCACCCGCGAGCGCAACGCTCGCGGCGAAGGCATCAGTGTCTATCGCTACGAACCCTTGGTTGCGGAATTGACGCTGGTGCAAGTGGTGCAAGACCTGATCAACCCGTCGTTTCTCGCCATCAGCGCGAACAAGGATCGGCTTTATACCGTTCATGGCGACATGAGCGAGGTCAGCGCTTTCGCGATCGAACCTGGCAGCGGCCAGCTGACCTTTATCAACCGGCAATCCACGCAGGGTAAGAATCCCGTCCACCTGGCCATCGATCCGACGGGCCGTCACCTTATGGTCTGCAACCACATCGGGGCCAGCCTGGCGGTACTGCCTATTGCAGATGACGGCTCGCTGTTGCCGCTAGCGCAGCTGGTGCAAATCGAAGGGACGCCGGGACCGCATCGGGTCGAGCAGAAGCAGGCCAAGCCGCATTTCACTTTCTTCGATCCGTCCGGGCGTTATGTGATCGTTCCGGATAAGGGGTTGGATAAAGTCTTCAGCTTCCGCTTCTCCGACGGGGGTTTGCACGAAGCCGGGGCTTTGAGCGTGTCAACGCGGGAGACCGCCGGTCCGCGCAACGTCGCCTTCCACCCGTTGCTGCCGGTGGCGTACTGCGTGAATGAACTGGACTCCACGGTGACGACTTATCGCTTCGATGTGGCCACTGGCCAGCTGCTTCCGCGCCAGATCCTGCCCACGCTGCCGTCGTCCTACACGGGTGATAGCCGCGCGGGGTCTATCCAGGTCAGCGGCGATGGGCGTTATGTTTACGCATCGAATCGCGGCTACGACAGCATAGCCGTCTTCCGCATCGCGCCGGATAGCGGTGAACTGGCCTTCGTTGGCGCGACATTGTCCGGCGGCAAGACGCCGCGTTTCTTTACCCTGGCGCCGGACGGCCGGTTCTTGTTCGCGCTGAATGAGGATAGTGATACGGTGGTGTGCTTCGCGGTGGATGCGGAGACTGGCTTGCTTGCGGCGGCTGGACGGGAGTATGGGTGTGGGAGTCCGGTTTGTATGGTGTTCGCGTAGGTGGATCGCTACTTCGAACCGCCAAGCAAGCCGAGCCGTATCAGGCTTTCGGCGGTTGCCACAATGGCGTCCTCCTGGGACCGGGGCTTCCATCCGAGCATGCTTATTGCCTTCTCGCTCGTGGAATTCATGTTGACGCCAAGCAAGGGAACAACGCCCTTCATGACCGGATTGCGCCGTGCTGTCATTCGCACCAGCCAGTTCGGCATTACCCATGTCGACACCTTGCCCGCGGCGGCGCCCATGCGGTGTTTCAACACTCGCGCGACTTCCACCAACCACAGGCTTGTGCCGCCGGTCGCCAGGAAACGTTGGCCGTTCGCGGCGGGATCGGTCATCGCGCGCAGATGCAGGTCGGCCACGTCCCGCACATCCACAAAGCCACAATTGATCTTCGGGCAACCTGGCTGACCGTTCAGCATATTCGTGATGATCCGAATCGAGTGCGAGTAATCGGGGCCCAGCACCGGACCCAACACCCCGACGGGATTGATCGCCGCCAGTTCCAGCGATTTTCCCTCGCGCTCGATGAATTCCCACGCCGCGCGTTCGGAGAGCGTCTTCGATTTTTGGTAGAGCCACACGTCACCGGTCAGGTCGCTCCAGTCCGTCTCGTTGAACGGCCGGGTCATGGACTTGTGCCCGGCGCAGATCGCGCCGAACGCCGATGTCAGCACCACGCGCCGGACACCAGCGTCGCGCGCCGCGCGCAACACCCGTAGATTGCCGTCCACGGCCGGCCTGATCCAATCGTCTTCGCTCGCTTGAGTCCCCGTCGGGGTGGGCGACGCGCCGTGCATGACATACGTGCAACCTGCCGCGGCTTCGGCCCAACCTTTGTCGTCGCCAAGATCGGCAAGGACGAAGGACAGGCGCTCACCCGGCTCCGCGCCGCCCTCCTTCAGATTCGAGCGCACTTCGGCTTCGCGGGACAGCGAACGGACGGTGGTGCGCACACGGTAGCCCTTTGCCAGCAAGGCCAGGATGCAATGCTGAGCGATGAAGCCGGTTCCGCCGGTGACGAGCACCAACTCTTCTTGTGTGTGATTCATGTGGATTTTCCGATGGGTTCGTCAAACAAGCGCGCGCTTGGCGATCAGTTCGTGACCGAGACCCTTTTGAGACAGCGCTTGCCCGAGACCAGAATCGTATCGGCCCGCATTCGTACTGTGAATGCTTTATAGTGCGCCATACTTGCGCGATAGTTCGACCATGACCGCTGATCCCTTTTCCGACATCCTCAAGCTCACCAATGCCGAATCGCTAGTCACTGGCGGCTTCACGGCGGGTGGCACCTGGGCCTTGCGCTTTCCTGTCCCGACCAAGATCAAGTTCTTCGCCATCGTGAAGGGACACTGCTGGGTGCTGCTGGATGGAGAGGAAGAGCCGATACGTTTCGAAGCCGGTGACGTGGGGCTGCTGACAGCGCCAAGGTCCTTCGTGCTGGCCAGCGATCCAGACATCGTGCCTGTCGACGCGATGAGCGTGTTTTCCGGCGCCGGCAAGACGAAGGTGCATGTGGGGAACGGCGATGACTTCGCCCAAATCGGCGGCCACGTCCTGCTCGATCCCGCCAGCGGCCGGCTACTCGCCGATGTGCTGCCGCCCTGGATCCAGATTCCCGCGGCGTCCCCGCAAGCGGCGACCTTCCGTTTTCTGCTGGAGCAATTGGTCGAAGAACAGACGGTCGATCGGCCCGGCACGCAACTGGCATCCGCGCATCTTGCGCAGTTGCTGTTCATCCAGATATTGCGCGCCCATGCGAAAACCGCCGAAGCCAAGCCAGCGGGATGGCTACGGGCGCTGGGCGACCCGCGCATCGCCCCGGCCTTGCGCCTGATGCACGGCGAACCCGCACGCGCGTGGCACCTGGAAGAACTCGCCGCGGCGTGCGCGATGTCCCGCACCACGTTCGCCTTTCACTTCAAAGCGATCGCGGGGGTGACGCCACTGGCGTATCTGACCGATTGGCGCATGCATCTGGCCGAACGGGCCTTGAGGGAAGAAAGCACACCGGTCGGGAATATCGCTTTGTCGCTCGGGTACACGTCCGAGAGCGCGTTCAGCAATGCGTTCAAGCGGGTGACGGGGAAAGCGCCGAATGTCTATCGGCGGGAGGCGCGGGTTAGCGTTGGTGTTGATTGAACCGCACTACGCTCAACTGGCACTACCATCTAGGCCACGAAGACAACACTCCCCCGGAGCGTGCAGGAGCAAGCCAATGCGTTATGAATTCACCGAGGTCCTCAACGACCTGATCGACTACTTCCTGATCGGCGATATCTACCTGCTGAAAAAGTACAAGGAAGACAACGCGCTATCCGACGATCTCGGATCAGAGTTCGTCAGCAACGACAGCGGCGACAATGCTGTGCAGGACGGCATCGTCATCCCCCTGGCCGGGATTGAGAACTACCCGTACACGATCATCTTCAATCTGTCGGACGAAACGCCGGAATTGCTCAAGCCGGAGAGCCACCTGCAGCACCGGCGTGGCGGCTATGTCCTGAGGATCGAACATCGCCAAGTGCTCCTATTCACGTGGAGGATTATGAACACCTTCACCGATGCCGCCATCGAAGCACTTCAGCAGCGCTATCGCGAGCCGGGCCGACCCCAGATCGAAATCGAGAACGGCATCTATGACGTTGAAATTCTGGGTGGAGAAGTGCTCAGGGGCGAGGACTACGAGCCAGCACTGGAATTCGTCCTGAAGAAAACGGAACGCACCCATCCGACGGAGCGGGTCGATATCAACTATCGGTTCAGTATCGATAGCAGGACGTATTAGCTCGATTCTTAGATCAGCAGGCTGTGGTTCCAGCCAATTTCTCGCACCAGTGGTGCGAGTTTTGCGATCGACGCTCCATGTCACCAACCGTCTTCGACATGACGGGCACCGCAGCGCTGCCTCGGGTCCCGACGGCCAACTCCAGACCCAACACTGCGCACCATGCAAGAAGTTGCTCGACGCTCGGTTCCTGGGCGCTGAACTCCAGATGAGAGGCTCGCGACTGACTCAGGCCGATTCGAGCGGCCAGCGCCGCGTGGGTCAACCCCTGTGCCTTACGGGAGGCCTGAAACATCGCACCAAGTTGACCGGGCGTGATCAGCAGATGAGATGTCGGCAGCATGGCAAATAGCTGTAATTCACATAAATGGAAAATAGCTGTAAAGCAGATATCTGGCAGATTTCTGAGTCGCAGCTAGGCATCCATTTTTCGTGTCATGCGGAGGTCGGACTAAGGCTTCTGCGAGCTCCTGTAGCGTGACAGGACAAGCTGCTTACGCGCCCAGCCAATTTCTCCAACCAATGGTTGGAGTATTAGCACCGCATGTAGCTCCGCTCACCGGCGACACCAGCCAGCCTCTGCCCACATAGCGCGCGACCAGGCTGTTGGGGTAGTCGTGCGCGCGTAGCCAACGGCCGGACACCAGATGCGTATCGCCCAGTTCGGCCAGCAAGCGGTTTAATTTTCCTGAGTTTTGAGCATCCACAGTTGTCAAAACATCAGATTCATAAACCACCACCAAGGACCCACGGCCATGCGGACCAACGGGTCCAAATCGACTTGGTCGTGCAGGAAGCGCTCCCAGTTCGCCAGCCAGGCGATGCTGATCACTCACGTCGCTGCTAGCGACGCGTCAGCGTCTCATGTTCTCATTTCATAAAAATAGCGACACGTATAAAACTCATGTCGTTTTTGACGACATGAGCACCTCTACATGTCACCTTTCAGGACATCGCGGATATGGATGGCCGTGGCCTGCGCGCCGCGCGCCTTCACCTCGTCGCACAGCGCCCGCAGATCGTCGGGCCCTCATGGCATCGAGCATTTAATGCGATTCATCATGCCAAGAAAAACAGTGCTAAGCGATGCCAAAGATTGCTAGACAGTTTGAGAAAACAGATCGCAAAAAAACCCGCAATGATGCGGGCTTTTGGGTGCTTCCTACTAGCAGATGATGGTCAGTCCAAGACTACCAATCACTCCCACTCGATCATCAACGGGGCTCGTAAGCCCGCGTGGTTAGAGGGATTGGCTGTGATCGACATGGAGCCTTACCGGCGCTTTTACCGTCAGAAATACACATCTTTTGCTGGCGCGGGAGATGGAGCGATTAGCGAGGCGTCGACTCTTTCGACTCTATGGTCAATCACCCCTCATCCTAACTTAGGAACCGGTCGCTCACCAGGCACACACTCACTCAACGCACACTTAGCTCTGCGGTGCCCTATCCGAAAGACGAGCGTAAACTTGGCTACCCAACCACTTGGACACCAGCTCCCGCATCTCTGGCTTGCCCATGTAATCAGTGAACAGTTCCTCATTCAGCTCCATGCGCTCAATAAATAGTGACTCAAGGACCTGCCGAAATACGAGTTGGAACTTGTCTAGGGAGTTGACCTCTGCTGCCTTCTGCAGGGACTCGTTCTGGCTAGCGGCTTCGGTGATCTGATCGAAGAATAATTGATCTGCATCATTCAATTCGCCACCGAAGCGCTGATTGATGATGTCGATAAGGCGTGACAGCGAAACGGGTTCCTCACGCACCATGCCTGAGCCCACCTCTCGTGGACCGTCCAGCGGTTTGGCATAGCCTTGATTGAGGCTGATCGAGCCTTCGCTGATTTTCTGCAAGCGGTAGTAATCGAGTTCAACCTCCTCGTCGAACTGATAGCCCGGCCCGCTCTTGCGCTTAGGCAGCTTCAGCGCGAGATGGCGCAGGTAGGTGAAGAGTTTTTCCAGATCGCTGTCCTGATAGGGAATCACCTGGCTCAGGAAACCGTACAGATTGCGAAAAGCCTGCAACTTGCTGCGCCACAACTCCGCTTCGTCTTCTTCGGTGTTCTGCAACTGCACAAAGCGCGCGACCGCCAGATCAAGAATCGCATTCATCAGTTTATGGTCACCAGGGCTCTGGCGGCGCTTCGGCGCAAAGAACACATGCGCAAACTCGACAATCTCGGTTTGCAGGTAAATGCCTGAGGCATCCAGCTCGGCTTTCACCTCGTAGAGCTTGTCTGGATCGACCTGCTCGCCCATCACCGAGCCGTCGTAGTATTGACGGAAGGCCTCCTGGACTTCGTCGGGATCGTTGACGAAATCGAGCACGAAGGTATCGTCCTTGAGTGGGTGGGTTCGGTTCAAGCGCGACAAGGTCTGCACGGCTTGAATGCCCGCCAGCCGCTTGTCCACGTACATGGTGTGCAACAACGGCTGGTCGAAGCCGGTCTGGTATTTCTCGGCCACCAGCAACACGCGGAATTCCGGTTTGGCGAAGGTGTCTGGCAGTTCCTTCTCCTTCAGGCCGCCATTCATCTCGACTTCCGTGTATGACTTCTCCGGAATCTTGTCGTCTTCCACTGTGCCCGAGAACGCCACCAGGCTCTTGATGGGGTAGCCCTTCTCCTGAATGTAGCGGTCGAACTCCTGCTTGTAGCGCACCGCTTCAAGTCGCGAGCCGGTCACCACCATCGCCTTGGCATGGCCGCCGATCTTGTGCCGCGTGAAGTGTTGGAAATGCTCGACCATCACCTCGGTCTTCTGGCCAATATTGTGCGGATGCAGCCGCATGAAACGGGCCAACGCCTTGGCCGCCTTCTTGCGCTCGACGTTGGGGTCGTCCTCGGCTTTCTTGATCAGCTTGTAATAGGTCTTGTAGGTGACATAGCTCTTGAGCACATCCTCGATAAAGCCCTCCTCGATCGCCTGGCGCATGGTGTAGCGGTGGAAGGGCTCGCCGCCCCGGCCAAAGATCGCCAATGTCTTGTGTTTGGGCGTGGCGGTGAAAGCGAAAAAGCTCATGTTCGGTTGATAGCCCCTCTTGGCCATGGAACGGAACAGTCGCTCCAGTTCGACTTCGCCTTCTTCCTCAGCCATCTCTTGTGCCTTGCGGCGTAGTTCGGCACCGCCCAGCACATCTTTCAACTCCGTGGCCGTCTCACCCGATTGCGAACTGTGCGCCTCGTCGATGATTACAGCGTACTTGCGCGTGGGCAGATGGCTCTTGCTGCCTTCGCCACGCTCCTCACGAAGCTTGGCTAGTTGCCCGGATACGAACGGAAATTTTTGCAGCGTGGTGATGATGATCGGCACGCCGGCTTCCAGCGCTTCGGCGAGCTGACGCGAGTCCTCGTCGATCTTCTGCACAACGCCCTGGCGGTGATCAAACTGGTAGATGGTGTTCTGCAACTGGCGGTCGAGCACCACGCGGTCGGTGATGACCACCACGCTGTCAAACAGTCGCTCGTCGCGCTCGTTGTGCAGGCTAGACAGGCGGTGCGCCAGCCAGGCAATCGTGTTGCTCTTGCCGCTGCCGGCCGAATGCTCGACCAAGTAGTTATGCCCCACGCCCTCACTAGCGGCGGCCGCCACCATCCGACGTACAGCCTGCAACTGGTGGTAACGCGGAAAGATCAAACTTTCCTTGCGCACCTTCTTACCGACGTCAGTGGTCTTTTCTTCCACATCGAGATGCAGGAAGCGGGCGAGCAAATCGAGCAGGCTGTCGCGCTGTAGCACCTCTTCCCACAGGTAGGCTGTCTTGTAGTTGCGCCCTTCACGATCGGGCGGGTTACCAGCACCACCGTCCATGCCCCGGTTGAACGGCAGGAAGTAGGTAGATGTACCGGCCAAGCGCGTGGCCATGTGCGCTTCTTCAGTGTCTACAGCGAAGTGCACCAGCGCGCGCTTGGTGAACTCGAAGATTGGTTCACGCGAATCGCGGTCGTGGCGGTACTGGTGGATGGCATTCGCCGCCGTCTGGCCGCTCAAGGGGTTCTTGAGTTCCAGCGTCACCACCGGAATGCCGTTGACCGACAACACCACATCCAGAGACTTCTCAGACTTCGGGCTGAAATGCAATTGGCGGGTCAGACCCAGCCGGTTGGCCTGGTAGCGCGCCTCCAGCTCCGGGTTCAGGCCGTGGGCGGGGCGAAAGAAGGCTATCCGCAGTGTGCGCCCGAAGCATTTGAAACCGTGGCGCAGCGTGGCCAGGGCGCCATAGGTATCCAGCCACTTGCATAGCGACTCCAGCACGCGCGCACCGGTCTGCTCGCCGTGCAGGGCTTCCAGCTTCTCCCAAACCTTGTCCTGGGTGGCACGGATGAAGGCCACCGCCTCATCGAGGAAAATCGCGCGCTCGCGGTCGAAACCTCTGGCATCGACCCGCGTATATCCCTCACTCAGCAAGACCGCCTCGATGGCGGTTTCGAATGCGACTTCGCTGGTGCGCTTCATACGGCGGCCCTCGCTTGTTTCTTTCTTAGCCAATAGACGACCACCTGTGCGAACTCGGGCAGGTCGCCGGGTTCGCTGCCATCCCACTTGAGTAGCTCACGCGCCGGATCAACGCGGCGGCCGTCCTGCAAGCGCTGCTGAAACGCTGCGAGCACCGCCTTGCGATTGCTCACCAGGCGCGGCAGGTTCAGGTTGAGCACCGCGTTGAGGGCTTCTTCGATGGCGGCATCGTCTGCCTTGATGGTGCCATCGCCTAAAAAGCGAATCTTGTGCTCGATGGGGTGCGGCGGGTCGCACACGCTGAAGCAAAGGCCGTCATTGCCCTTGCGCGTATCGCAATGCTGCTCGCGTTCGGGACGGCCGTGCCCACCCAGACAGGCGCCGTGCAGATTGCCAAAATCGAGCTGCCGCCCAGGGTAGCTGGCCTGACATTGCCAGTGCTCGATCTTCATGCCCTTGGGCGTGGCCCGGATGCGCGACTGGCAGTAGCAGCACAGGCCACGCTGCTCGGCCACCAGCGCCTGCCGCAAAGTCGCCTTGTCGGCGTAATTGTCGTAGTCGGCATGCGGCTGCTGGCGATGCTGGGTCAAGGTCGCGGGCTCCGGCCCCTTCTGGATGGTCCGCATCTACTCGGCGCCCTCCAGAAAGCGGATCAGCGAACTGGCCCGGGTCAGCTCGGGCTCGTCCTCGCCCAGCTTGCGTTCGAGGGCCGCAATGGCGGCACGCGCCGCGTTGAAACACTCCTGGTCGATCAGTTCGAAAAGCGCCTTCAGCTCGCCGTCCACCTGCCGGTTTCGCACCGGGGCGCCCATGAACTCCTGCAGGATGCGATTGGCGTCCATGCCATAGGCCTCGGCGGGCACGGTTACGCCCACTTTGCCGTTCACGAATTCGAGGAAGCGCACGCAGCGCGCCGGCACCTCGCCCAGCACCAGGGGCGAATGGGTAGTCACCACGAACTGGCAGGCCTTAAATATGTCTCGCAGGCGCTGCAGGACATCGCGCTGCCACTTGGGATGCAGGTGCAGCTCGATCTCGTCGATGAACACCAGCCCCACGCCCTCGGCGATGGGGTTGTCACTCTCTGGGTTGGCGATGGCCAGGCGTCGGGTGAGATCGAACACCAGGGCCAGCAGGCCGCGTTCGCCATCGGAAAGCTGGTGCAGATAGAAGGGCTGCCCGCGTTTGTCCACCACGAAGCCAAGTCGCGGTTGTTCCTGGATGCGCAGGTTGCCGAACTCGGGCAGGAGTTCAACCACCACGGCGCGCAATGCGTCCAGCACCTTGAACCGGCGCGGCTCATCGGCCGCGCCCAGCTTCTCCTGGGTACGGAACCAGTGCATGAACTCGCGCAGCTCTACTTCGCGGTCGTGCAGGGCGCGGCTATAGGCGATGGACGGGTCGAAGGGCTTTGCCTCCGGCAGGCTGCGTGGCTGGCCGGGCAACTGGCGCTTGGGCGAGAAATACACCGCCAATGGCGGATGGGAAGAATTCTTCAGGATCGCTAGCGCGGCGCGGGTTTCCTTGATGCCGGCCTCCAGCTCACCGGTCAGCGTGCGGGTGCTCAACGCGTGGGCGAAATCGGTGTCGTCGGTGGCAGCTTTCGCCTGCCGCAGCAGCATGAAGCGGTCGCCCTTATCGTCCGCCGCGCGCAAGCGCTGCACGCCGGCATTGATGATCTGGCCGTCGATCTGGATGCGTGCGGACACCTCCAGCGAGCCCTTGTCACGGTGGATGTCGTCATCGGTGAAGTACAGCGGCGCCGAACGCGAGGGCGTGAACTCCGGCATTGCCCTTGACAGCAGCACCGCCAGCGCATGCAGCACGGTGGACTTTCCTACGCCGTTGACGCCCGCGATCAGCGTCACATCCGGCTCGAAGGCGATGTCGAGCTGCTCGAAGCCGCCGCAGTGTGCGAGGGATAGGGATTCCAGCTTCATCCGGCTAGCTCCTCCAGCGGACTCCGGCCGGTCACTCCGGCCGTGATCAGCGCCGCGCGGCGTTCGATAAGCAGGCGCAGCGAGTTTCGCAGTTGGCCGCGGAGCATCTCAAGCCGCGAATGTCTGACTGCCAGGAAATTTTGGATTGCGAGCTGCTCGCTTACCGGTGGCAAGGGAACGGGAAGCTCCTTGATGTTCGATCCAGATATGGAAGCAAGATTGGTCGACCGCTTAGCGCGGCTCTCGAAATAGCGCTTTGCATGGATCGTCGATGTCCAGAGCGCGAGCCAATCGGAATCAACAGAATGTGGCCTGACAGCAAAGACGTGGTTCTGATGGAGGCAAGGCGAAATCTCGTCTCGCCAAACACAGCCCCTGCCGAGCTTGTCGATGTCACCTCCCTCGTTCATCAACACATCGCCATATACCAGAAGGTTCGATGCGGCCTCTGAGGCGGGCACCTCAACTGTCAGTACGTCGTCCAGCTTAAGGTACCCATCCTGTACGTTTGCGACACGTAGGTAGGGGTACTCCAGCAATTCCCCTGAGTACTGCTTGCCTAGTGTCAATCCGCCTCGCACCTCGGCAAGCTGCTTTAGGCGTTGCAAACCCCAATGCGCCGGAATCTCGCCCAGCCATTCCTGGCCGTAGGATTTGAGCGGGAGGTTGGGGTCGAGGCCGCGGGTGACGACGCGGCTGATGAGGGCGGCGCGTTTTTCCTCCAATAGCACCAGCATGCGCTCCTTCTCGGCGATCAATCCGTCGATGCGGGCGGTTTCGCGGTCGAGGTAGTTGGCAATACGACGCTGAACGTCCAATTCCGGCAAGCGCACTTTGATGCCGCCCAAATCAGAGGCGTTGATTGCCGGATAACTGACGCCAGTCGATCTGCTTTTGACCTCCCACAGGAATCGGTTTGCACGAAGGGCGTACTTGCAGAATCGCTGGTCGAGCAAGTTCGATGGCCTGACAACGGCAAATCCCGTCGAGACAATCAAGTTGTCCGGTGGATTGTCGACTGGCGCTATGGCTTGGAGGTAGGTGCGAACGGTCGAGATGATGACATCACCATCACGCACGATGCGACGAGCCCGGCTGGGCGCATCCTCAAAGCGGTAGTTAACGACATCGTGAACTCGCCCTTGGGAATCGACGTTGCCGATGTCGATATAAGCCAACTCGAAATCAGAGTCGGTTGACTCTGATAGCGCCTCGTCGTTGATCGTCGCGGCGAACTTCAGGCGTCTATCAGGGAACGGACCAGACGGCATCACTTCGTGACCTCCCGCAGCAAATCGAGAATCCGCTTCTCAACTTCCGCAATCTCCGCATCGATCTCATGCAGCGGGCGTGGCGGCTGGTACTGGAAGAACACGCGGTTGAAGTTGATCTCGTAGCCCACCTTGCCGATGCCGCCGTCCTGCTCGTCCAGCGCGGCGCGGTCAATCCAGGCATCCGGCACGTAGGTCCGCACCTCGCGCAGCACGTAGCTGACGATGTCCTCTTTCAGCGGGATGTTCTCGGCATCCTTGAGCGCCGGGTCAGGCTCGTACTCGACGTGTTTTCCCTTGCCGTCGGCGTGCAGGCCCAGCAACTCGTACAGATTATCCTTGCCGAAGTCGGCGGTGTGCGTCTGCCCGGGGAACAGAGCGGCACAGTCGAGCGGCTCGATCTTGTGGTGCTTGTCGATGACGGGCTCGGCCTCGGGATCGACCACGGTGAAGCAGTCGCGGAAGATTTTTTTTTGCGCGGAGCCCTTGGCGCCCTTGGCCCAGCCCTCGATGTTGTCGGGCAGCGCCTTGAATACCTGCTGCACGGCGTCCCAGGCCTGGTTCCAGTCCTGCAGCGGCTCGGTGCCGAGGTCTTCCTGCACAGCCTGCAGCGCGTCGAACAGCTCTGGGCAGACGTTGAGGAAGCGCTCGCGCATCTCATCGGTGATCTGGAAACGCAGACGCAGCGGGCGCAGCACTGTGATGCGGCGGTACCCGAAGTCGGCGTTGTCGAAGACGCGGCTGGTATTGCTGTCTTCTAGCGCGCCGTGTTCGCGGGTGACGTCGTCAAGCGCAGCCTGGTCGAGGTAGCGGCGCTTGTCGCCCAGGCTACGCTTCATTGGTGTGTAGCGTTCGCGGGCATCGATGAGCTGGATCTTGCCCTTGCGGTGCGCGGCCTTGCGATTGGTGACCACCCAGATGAAGGTGCCGATACCCGTGTTGTAGAACATCTGCTCGGGCAAGGCGACGATGGCCTCCAGCTGGTCACGTTCGATGATCCAGCGACGGATGTCGCTCTCGCCGCTGCCCGCACCGCCGGTGAACAGCGGCGAGCCATTGAAGACGACGGCCGTTCGCGAGCCAGGCTTGTCGCGGCTTCCAGGCTTGTAGTCTTGGAACTTGCTCATCATGTAGAGCAGGAACAACAGGGCGCCGTCGTTGATGCGTGGCAGCTTGCCGCTGTAGCCACGGAAGTTAGGCCAGCGGTCGATAACCTTTTTCTCAGCCTTCCAGTCCACGCCGAAGGGCGGGTTGGCCAGCAGGTAGTCGAAGCGCTGCTCCGGAAAGGGGTCGTCGGTGAGGGTGTTGCCCAGCACCACCTGGCCGTCCTTGTGGCCTTTGATCAAGAGATCGGAGGCAGCAACGGCATAGGAGCGTGGGTTGTAGTCCTGCCCGAAGACCTTGACAGTGGCCTGCTCGTTGTGGGCGCGAATCCAGTTCTGCGCCTCGGCCAGCATGCCGCCAGTACCGCAGGCCGGGTCGCAGATGGTGACGATGACGCCGGCCTGGGTGAGCACGCTGGTGTCGGGTTCCAGCAGCAGGTTGACCATGAGCTGGATCACTTCGCGCGGGGTGAAGTGATCGCCCGCCGTTTCGTTGGCGGCTTCGTTGAAGCGCCGGATCAGGTCTTCGAACACCAGCCCCATGGTGATGTTGTCCACCCGCTTAGGGTGCAGGTCGATCTCGGCGAACTGGGACACCACCTGGTAGAGACGGTTGGACTCTTCGAGCTTCTCCATCTCCTTGTCGAACTCGAAGCGCTCGAAGATCTTGCGGACGTTCTCTGAGAAGCCGGCGATGTAGTCGGCCAAGTGGCGACCGATGTTATCGGGGTCGCCCTTGAGCTTTTGGAAGTCAAGCTGGCTGTGGTTATGAAAACCCAGCGGGGTGCCGTCCTCATCCTTGGCAAGGTTGTTGAGGATGGCGTCGATGTTCGGGATATTCTTCGCCTTGAGTTGCTCGTACCGCTTGAGCACGCCCCCCTTGCTCGGCGCCAGCACGGCATCGAAGCGGCGTAGCACGGTGAGCGGCAGCATGACGCGCTCATACTGTGGCGGACGGTAAGGGCCGCGCAGTAGGTCGGCCACCGACCAGATGAAATTGGCGAGTTGTTGAAAGTTAACGCTCATTGTTATTGAACCATCTTCTTTTTAGGTTAGGCCGGCCAGTACAACCGTTTCAACGGCACGATCCGCTTGGTTTCGGCGTCGGTCGCGTCGTAGTGCTCGACTAGGGCGCGGACCACATGATCCAGTGTCCACATCGCCAGCGGGATGGAGGCGCGGTCAGCTTCATATTGGGCGTCCTTGGTAAAACCGCCCGTGCTGACATATAGCCCGCGATCATCCTTATGGCGGCCGCCGAGAAAGCTGCGAATCTCCTGGCTTCCCATCTGTCCCTTGCGATGCTTGACCTCCACGACGATGCGCGGATGTTCGAAGCCGAAGCCGTCCGGCGACGCCACGATGTCCTTCCCACGGTCGGAGCCAGGCGGCGAGACCTGGGTCTTGTAGCCCATGGCGCGCAAGATGCCGGCAACTAGCTGCTGCATGTCATCCCAGTCCAGTTCGTTGACCCGATCCTTGATGCGTTCCAGTGCCTGCGATTCAATATCGGCTAGTGGGTCGGCGATGACTTCTTCAGTTTCATCTTCCACTGCTGGCGCCGGCTTACCCTTCAGCGCGGCCAGCACTTCGGCTGCCGCGTTGGACGGCACCTCGAATAGGGTCAGGGTCGAACCCAGGCTGTTTTTGGTGCTGGTGCCCAAGTTGTCGCGCGGCAGTTCCTGCCCTTGCCACTGCACCTTGCGTACCATCGGCATGCCTTGCTCACACCACTCGGGGTGGTGCTCGGCCGGACCGGCGACCTTGCCAATTGAGTACAGTCGATTAGCGGGCGAATAGGTGACGACCCAATCACCATCCTGTATGTCATTGACGAACCGCCAGACTTGAGATGCGCCCGAGATAACCGTCCCTTGTTTTGCCTGGGGTTCGAGGGACTGATACAGAGCGATCAACTGTTTACGTCCGACTCCAGGCTTGGCATGTGCGGCCAACTGATTCCAGCCCACGGCTGCAACGCCGCGCTCCCGAAAGGCCTCGTACAGACTGCCACCTTCGCCGCGTACCATCCACATCCTGGCCATCGTGTTCCCTCTCATTTTCATACCCATCAGTCCAACACGACCATGAACTCAGTCGCCAGTGCGGTTGGTTGGACATCCCGGAAATTGCGCTGCAACGACACCAGGCCGTAATCTGCCATCAGACGCAAGGTACGAGATAAATTCGGGACCTTTCGACCGCTGAGCTCAGCCAATTCTGTTAGTGACTTCGGCTGCTTCTCGTGGATTAGGCGCAGCAAGCGCCGGTTGTCATCTGAGAGCACGGCAGCAAGCGACGCCAACGAACTGAACCATATCTGCGGCGTCTCATCCCCGGCAGGGCGATGAGAATTCGCGCCATCTGGTCGCTGAACGCCGACGATGCACCGTTTCATGATGAATCCCGAGATATGCTTCTGAACTATTGTATCAGTGTGTGATAATCATCGTCGACTTCAGGACGCGCCTTGCACTACCCTTGCCAGGCCTCACTTTCCCAGCAGTATTTTGAATCCCCGGTCTCCGACGCTGAACGCTTCCAGCATGTGCGGGATCAGCGTCACGGCATCGACCGTCTCGCCATACGCCTGCGCATGCAGCGCGGCGTTGCGGTCGAGGTCGGCTTTCGGGCTGGCCGGGCAGGCAAAGGTCAGCTTGATGCTCTCGGTCTTTGGCAGCGGCCCGAGCCGCAGCTTCTTAATCGTGCTCATCGTGAAGCCCCCCTATTGAAGAGCAACGGCTGGTACGGCCGCAGCACTAAGTCGCGGTTGGCATGATGCGAACCAGTAGGCACGGCCGTTGGTCAAGGCGGGCTGGATGTTGAGGTTGCGCCAGGTCATCTCCTGGCCGACCTGATTGATACTGTCCTGCGTGCTGTCGCCCGGCGACGATGATGCGATCGCCGCCTTGCCGGTTCTCCGGCGCGGCCAGTTCGGCGCCGACGCCCCGCAGCGGGGTCAGCACCGCACCGGCGAAGATGCGATCCCAATGCCGATCGATGCCATCCTCCAGGCCGACGTACCCGACCGGGTCAGTACCGGCTAGGTTGTCGAGCGTGAGCGAAGACGTATCGAGCAGCATGATCCGGTTCCAGACGACTTGAACGCGGCTCTGCCCGTAGCTGACCTGACTGTTGTAGCGGCCGAGGATGCGCGAACCCCACGGAATCCAACAGGAAGCGCTCGGTGGCCGTGTCATAGGCCAGCTCCGTCACTGTGGCGATCACGTCGCCGGGCAAGTCCGACTTGATGCCCGTGACCAGCGCCCCGGCGACCACCGTTCCGGCCATCACCTGATACGGCGATGCCGGCATTTGCAGGTTGCCGGAATTATGCGTTTCCGTGGTTCCGGCTTGCTGGAACGCCTCTTTCTCGTCTTGCCTGTTCTGCACGGCCGTCGGGTCGGCGGGCTGGGCCGCGGTCGAAGCCGGCCCGGCCGCCATCGGGGCGAAGGCCGCATTGGTGGCGAAGCCCGGAGCGGCGGCCACCAGCGACTGCGCCACTGGCGCGGCCTGCTGGGTGCCGGTCCTCAGGATTTTCTTACTGTCAAAGACCGGTTCGGTCTCAGTAGTAAACGGGAAGGTCTGGATCCGACCTCTGGGCTTAGCGTCAGTTCTGTCGCCGACCCGTTCTGTTGGCCGGCGATAGCCACAGACAGAGAACGCAACTTATCTTTTGAAGATCAACAAGTTAAGTCACTTCCGCCCTTGCCTGGCGATAGCCTCCGAAAGACGCTCCATCACTCCCACTCAATCGTCGCCGGCGGCTTGCTGCTCACGTCGTAAACCACCCGATTGATGCCGCGCACCTCGTTGATGATCCGCCCGCTGACCTTGGCCAGCAAGGGATACGGCAGCGGCGCCCAGTCGGCCGTCATGAAGTCCGACGTCTGCACCGCGCGCAGCGCGACGACGTAATCGTACGTGCGGCCATCGCCCATCACGCCCACCGACTTCACCGGCAGGAATACGGCAAACGCCTGCGACGTCAGGTCGTACCAGGACTTGCCGCTCACCGAATCCAGCGTGCTACGCAGCTCGTCGATGAAAATCGCATCCGCGCGACGCAGCAGGTCCGCATACTCGGTCTTCACTTCACCCAGAATTCGCACACCCAAGCCCGGGCCGGGGAACGGATGGCGATAAACCATGCCAGGCGGCAGACCCAGGGCCACGCCCAGTTCACGGACTTCGTCCTTGAACAGTTCACGCAGCGGCTCCAGCAACTTCAGATTCAGCGTGTCCGGCAAGCCACCCACGTTGTGGTGCGACTTGATCGCCACGGCCTTGCCGGTCTTGGCGCCGGCCGACTCGATCACGTCCGGATAAATGGTGCCCTGCGCCAGCCACTTGGCAGCCTTCAGCTTGCCCGCCTCGGCCTGGAAAACCTCGACGAACTCACGGCCGATGATCTTGCGCTTGGCTTCAGGATCGCTGACACCCGCCAGCTTGCCCATGAACTGCTCGGTGGCGTCGACATGAATGATCTTCACGCCCATGTTTTCGGCGAAGGTCTGCATGACCTGCTTGCCTTCATCCAGACGCAACAGGCCATGATCGACAAACACGCAGGTCAGCTTGTCGCCGATCGCCTTGTGAATCAGCGCGGCCGCCACGGACGAATCGACGCCGCCGGACAGACCCAGAATGACCTCGTCCTCACCCACCTGCTCGCGTATGCGGGCAACGGCTTCCGACACGTAATCCGGCATGTTCCAGTCACCCGAGCATCCGCAGATCTCGTTGACGAAACGACCCAGCAGCGCCTTGCCCTGGATGGTATGCGTGACTTCCGGGTGGAATTGCACGGCATAAAAACCACGCGACTCATCAGCCATGCCGGCGATGGGACACGAAGGCGTGGACGCCATCAGCTTGAAACCCGGCGGCAGCGCGGTGACCTTGTCACCGTGGCTCATCCAGACCTTGAGCATGCCGTGGCCTTCGGGCGTGTTGAAGTCCTCGATGCCTTCCAGCAGGCGAGTATGGCCATGGGCACGAACCTCGGCATAGCCGAATTCGCGATGATCCGACCACTCGACCTTGCCGCCCAATTGCTGCGCCATGCTCTGCATGCCGTAGCAAATACCCAGCACCGGCACACCCAATTCGAACACCGACGCCGGCACGCGCATCGACGCTTCATCGTAAGCGGATGCATGGCTGCCGGACAGGATGATGCCCTTCAAACCCTGCGCCACCTGGCCGCGCACGAATTCGTCGTTCACGTCTCCCGGATGAATCTCGCAGTACACGCCGGCTTCGCGGACGCGGCGCGCGATCAGCTGGGTGACCTGTGAACCGTAATCGAGAATAAGGATGCGCTGGTGCATAGTGGGCTCTGGCTGAATAGACGCCGGCGCTTGAAAACGCCGGCCAATGGCTGAAAACGAAAAATAATAAGACGGCACTATAAGCAAAAGCGCACCGGCGGGAGGAAAACCTCCACCGGTGCGCGTTGGCCGCTAGGCCTTACGCCGAAGATCAGTCGGCGCGGTAGTTCGGAGCTTCCTTGGTGATCTGCACATCATGCACGTGCGATTCGCGGAAACCGGCCGACGTGATCTGCACGAATTCGGTCTTGGTCCGCATTTCGTCGATCGAAGAGCAGCCGGAATAACCCATGGAAGCACGCACGCCGCCGGCCAGCTGATACAGGATCTGCAACACGCTGCCCTTGTAAGGCACGCGGCCTTCAATGCCTTCCGGCACCAGCTTGTCGGCGTTGTTGGCGGGATCCTGGAAATAGCGATCGGCCGAGCCATCGGTCATCGCGCCCAGGCTGCCCATGCCGCGATAAGACTTGTACGAACGGCCCTGGAACAGCACCACTTCACCAGGCGCTTCGTCGGTACCGGCAAACATGCCGCCCATCATGCAAGCGTAAGCGCCGGCCGCCAGGGCCTTGGCGACGTCACCGGAATAACGGATACCGCCGTCAGCGATCAGCGGCACGCCCGTGCCCTCGAGAGCTTCCGCCACATCGGAAATCGCCGTGATCTGGGGCACGCCCACACCCGCCACCACACGCGTGGTGCAGATGGAACCGGGGCCGATACCTACTTTGACGCCGTCAGCGCCATGTTCGACCAGCGCCCGTGCCGCGGCCGCCGTGGCGATGTTGCCGCCAATGACGTCGACCTTGGGATAGTTCTGCTTCACCCAACGCACGCCTTCCAGCACGCCTGCCGAGTGGCCGTGCGCGGTATCGACCACGATCACGTCCACACCCGCGGCGACCAACTTTTCGACACGTTCTTCCGTATTGCCGCCGACGCCTACCGCCGCGCCAACGCGCAACTGGCCCTGGGCATCCTTGTTGGCTTGCGGGTGAGCAGTGTTCTTGACGATATCCTTGACGGTGGCCAGGCCACGCAGCTCGAAGCGGTCATTGACGATCAGCACGCGCTCCAGGCGGTGCTTGTGCATCAGTTGCTGCGCTTCTTCCAGGGTCGCGCCTTCACGCATCGTGACCAGCCGCTCTTGCGGGGTCATGACGTTGCGGACCGGCTCGTCCAGACGGGCTTCGAAACGCAGATCGCGGTTGGTGACGATACCGACAACCTTGCGCCCTTCCACGACCGGCAGCCCGGAAATGCCATGCTGCTGCTGGAGCGCGATCGCATCACGCACCTTCATCTGGGGAGTGACCGTGACCGGATCGATGACGATACCGAATTCATGGCGCTTCACGCGCGCCACTTCACGGGCTTGCTCGTCGGCGGTCAGATTCTTGTGGATGATGCCGATGCCACCTTCCTGGGCCATGGCAATCGCCAGGCGCGACTCCGTCACGGTATCCATGGCGGCGGACACGAGCGGGATATTCAGGGAGATGTTACGGCTGAGGCGAGTCTGCAGAGATGTATCGCGCGGCAATACATTCGAGTACGCGGGCACCAACAGGACGTCGTCGAAGGTGAGCGCGGTTTTGATGAGACGCATGGGAAGCTCCGGGCGCAAAGCAAAATTATACGCGTTCTAAGCTTATTTACTAGGTGTTTACCATTAAGAATAGCTATACGGCATGGGAAATTTGGCATCGACGAGACACTTTAGCGATGAGCATGGCCACGATGCGTCCCCGATATTCGGGCATGCGCCCTTCCCGGCCTGACCGGACGCGTCCTGGACGGCTACTGAAGCCCGAGTATCTGGTGCGTCGCCAGGATGCCTGTCCACTTCCTGGTGTCTTCTTCCAGGAAGTCCCCCAGCATCTCCGGTGTATTCGCCGCCGGAGGAACATCGAAACCCAGCCGCACAAGCTTGTTGCGGGCGTCATCGGTCGAAAGAGCTGAATTGATGCCGTGGTTCAAGCGGTTCAGTACATACGCTGGAACGCCCTTGGGCGCCAGCACCGCGCACCAGCCGTGGGCCTGCGTGTTCGATTTGAGAACCATGCCGACGGGGACGAATGCTCGCGAGAGGTCATATTCGATGTGCTCGCGCATGGCTTCGTGCGGGGGTACTGGTCGTACCGCCAGGTACAGGGTGTAGCCGTCGGGGGTGGATTTCGCGACCGAGTCGGCGCCGATATTGCCCGCTACGGCTGAACGGTTCTCGACGATGATCCTCTGGCCCAGTTGCTGCGAAATATGCAGCGCCAGTTCATGGGCGATGGCATCGGAGGTGTCGCCTGAAGGGAGGCCGACTACCAGGGTTATCGGACGATCTGGATAAACGTTCACCATCTTCTCCTTAGAAGGGTTGACTATTGGATTCCATTGATCTGCTGTGCATCCAAGATCGCGGTCCACCGCTCGGTTTCATCTTCAAGAAACAGTTCAAGCGCCTCTGGCGTGTTATCTGATGGAGGCATCACATAGCCGAACTCGACAAGTTGCTTCTGTATTTTCTTGCTGGAAAGCGCCTTGTTGATGGCCTTGTTCACCCGCGTGATGGCGTGCAACGGCGTTCCCGCGGGCGCCATGATGGCAACCCAGCCTTGGGCGTCACCTCCCCTGAATCCAAATTCGGAAATAGTGGGAATCTCCGGAATTTTCGCCATCCGGACGTCTGAAAAGACTGCCATGGCACGCACGGCACCCGTCGCAATGAACGGCAACACGGACGGTGCAGTAACGATGCAAAAGTCGGATCTCCCCCCGATTACATCCATCAGCGCGGGCGAGTCCCCGGTGTATGGAATATGCATCCAGGGCAAGCCAGCGCTATCGCGGACCATCTCACATAAGAGATGAGTAGTGGATCCTATGCCGCCAGAACCGCAGGTCAGCTTCTCGGGGTTTAACTTGGCAAATGCGACTGCTTCTTGCAGCGATGCTGCATCAACATGCTTTCCCATGACCAGGACGTAGGGGAAGCGCGCAGCCATGCCAACAGCAACGAAATCTGTCGCAAAATCGTACTTAATGTCCCTGTACATCTTCTTATGCAGAATCACGGGACGCGCGGCAAGAAAGAACAAGTAGCCATCCGCGTTTTCCTGCGATACCGCCGCAGCGGCGATGTTGCCCGCGGCACCGGGCCTATTCTCAACGACGACCTTCTGACCTAGATCCTGGGACATCGCTGTCGCCAGATGACGCGCGACCATGTCGACACCATCACCCGGCGGTTGCCCCACTACGAGCCTTATAGGACGAATCGGATACACCTCGACCCCCGTATTTGCAGCAAGAGAAACGAGCGGGATGGTGCATCCCGCAGCAATCGACAAACTAACTTCAAGTCTGCTCAGGCCCATCTTCACTCTCCTACCTACCGGAAGTAGAAACGAACATCACCTGCGGGACGCGACAGCTATCGCCTGAGTGAAGCCTCACGAACATAGGTTCCGCAGGGAACGCTCAGCACCCTCCGTCGACTAATGCCGTCATGTGTTGCCAACACAAGCGACACAATGACCATGGAGACGTGCATGCAATTCGATGACCCCAGAGCACCTGCCACGCAATTGGCAAGCAACGTAGTGTCCTTGAGAAGCTATTCCTCACGCGCCCTGGACGCCTACCCCTCTCAACGAATCACACTGGTGGTTGGCGGATCACCCGGTGCCGGCGTCGACATCATCGCCAGGCATATCGCCATGGAGCTCGAGCACGAACTGGCGACCAAAGTGCAGGTCGAAAATCGCCCGGGCGATTCAGGCAACATCGCGGCGGAACATGTGGCGCGATGCCGGCCTGATGGCTACACGCTTTTCGTATCGGCCAGACCCAACGTGGCCTATGGAGCCTTGCAGGCAAACCCCCGCTACGATTTACGCCGTGAACTGCAACCCATAGGCTTGATGGCCTCGGCGCCCAGTGTCGTCATCGCCGGAAAAGATGCGCTGATCACAAGCGCCAGGGAACTCGCCACGTGGGCGAAGGACTACCCCATGTCGATCCGCTGCGCCTCCGGCGGCGTAGGATCCACGGGCCATTTACTCTGCGAAGAGTTTCAGCAGGAAGCCAACGTGGAACTGATGCACGTTCCTTATATTTACGCCGACCAGGCTTTCTCCCACGCGATCGGCGGGTACGTTGACACGGTCTTCATCACCCTTTCGGCGGCGCTGCCTTATCTGCGCGCGGATGCGGTGCAAGCGATCGCAGTGTCAGGCCAGGAACGGGCACCATCGGCACCCACCATCCCCACCTTTCACGAGCAGGGCTATGTCGACCTGCGCGGCAATGCCTGGTACGGCTTGATGGCGCCGATCGCCACCCGGCCCGAAATCGCCCAACGCCTGAACACCTCGTTGAACCGCGTGCTGTCCAGGCGCCAATTGCGTGAGCAACTGCATGGCCTCGGCTACATCCTGCCATCAGAATTGAACAGCGCCGACGCGCTGCGCCAGCTTATCGAAGAAGAAGCCGTGCATTGGGCGGACGTCGGGACCGACCACTGGAGCCCTGCGCCGCGCCATTGACCAATGACAATTGAGCGATAACCGTTGACCATTGACACGCCGGCGCAGCGGCAGACTCAACGCTCGGTCACCCGCGCGCACAAATCCATCACCAGCCGGCTCAACGTTTTCTGATTACGCTCTATCCGCTGCGTCGGCGCCGCGATCACGATCGCATAGAGCTGTTCATTCAACCAGACATAATTGCCGATCGAAGAGACCTCCAGCTGGAATCCGCCGATCGACATGAACCAGCCTCGTTTGACGCCCTCTTCCACCTGCTTGAGCAGCGCGGCACCGCTCGTGATGGTGTTCGGCGAGAAACGCTCGAACTCAAGTCGATTCACCAGCGCGACGCGTTCCGCTTTCGGCATGCCACCCAACAGGCTCTGCCCCGCCGCCCCGATATAAAGCGGACGGCGCTCTCCCGCCGTGCCCGCGAAACGCAGCGACTGCCGTCCTTGAACGATTTCAAGGTAATGCGCCATCAAGTCCTGGCGGCGTGCCAGGAACACCGATTCGCCCGTCGCGTCGCTGAGCTCTTCCAGCAAAGGCATTAGATCCTTTAGAAAGGGATCCTCTTCAACGATGGTACGCATCTCATCGTAGAGCTTGCGCGTCGGGTAATAGTCCTTCGACTCATCCCGATTGGACAGATATCCATGCGCTTCCAGCGTGCGCAGCAACGCCTGGCAACTCGACTTCGGCATCTCCAATCGCTGGCTGATCGTCGCCAACGAAGCCGGCGCCTTGATCTCGGCGTACAGCTGAAAAATCTGCAGAACGCGCACCGCGCTCTTCACATCTGCGCTCACTAGGCCCTCAGTCTCTCCGTCAGTCACAGCCGCATTCTATGCGAAAGGATGGTTGCGCAATCAGAATGACGGGCGTAGGATTTGTTCTGCCGGCTGAACACTACGTACACATATGTGTACGATTACATTGAACGGATGCAGCCGAACTTCCTGGGAACGAATGCGATGCCAGATAACCTGGACGAGGATTTACCCATCATTCCGCACCGGCCTCCTGCCGCGGATGGCGGGACCGCGACCGAAGCCGCTCTGGATCCTGGCCGGCCCATCATCGATCCGCATCATCATTTCTCATCGCATTGGGGCGGCTATTTCGTCAAGGACCTGGCCGCCGACATGAAGGCTGGCCATGCCGTGACGGCAACGGTTTATATCCAATGCGGGCACGCCTACCGCACAAGCGGCCCCGAACATCTGAAGCCTGTCGGCGAGACAGAATACGTGGTGGCTCAGTGCGAAGCGCTGGGCCAGGCCGCGCAGGGCATCGCCGCCGGCATCGTCGGTTTCGCGGACCTCAGGCTGGGGACGGGCGTGGGGGAAGTCCTCGCCGCGCACATCGACGCAGGCCGGGGCCGCTTCAAGGGCATCCGCCATTCCGGTGCGCGCCACCCCGCCTTCAAGCACGGCGTGCTGTCCCGCCCACCCGCGGGCTTGTACGGCGACGCCGAGTTTCGTAAAGGCTATGCGAAGCTGGCCGAATACGGGCTTTCCTTCGACGCATGGGTCTACCACCCCCAGATCGATGAGGTGGTATCCCTGGCGCGGGCATTTCCGGATACGCCCCTCATCATCGACCACGTGGGCGGCGTACTGGGTGTAGGCCCCTACGCCGGCGATCGCCCGGCCGCGTTGCGCGAATGGCTACCCGCGCTGCAACGCCTCGCGGGGTGCCCCAATGTGCGCATGAAACTCGGCGGCCTGGGCACCGCCACCTTCGGTTTCGATTTCTCGGACGCGGCTGGTCCGCCCGATTCCGCGACGCTCGCCGAGTTGTGGCGCCCCTACTTCGAACCCTGCCTGGATCTTTTCGGGGCCGATCGCTGCATGTTTGAAAGCAATTATCCCGTCGACCGTAGTGCCGGCCCCTACGTCGTGCTCTGGAATGCGTTCAAGCGCATTGCTGAAAGCGCCAGCCCCGAAGAGCGCTCGGCGCTCTTCCATGGCACGGCCGCCGCTACTTATCAGTTGGCCCCCCTGCTTGCCATAGCCTGATCCCGGCACGGCATTCTCGTTGCGCCGGCAAAAAACGAAACCCAGCCCGGCGGGGTCACCCGCCTATTGGTGGAGACAATAAGCATGAAGTCCTATGAGATGTTCATCGATGGCGCGTGGACGGCAGGCGCCGACCGGCAGCGATTCGAAACCTTGAACCCTTATACCCAGACTCCCTGGGCGACCATTCCGCAAGCGTCGAAAGCGGATGTCGAAGCGGCCATCGCAGCGGCCCGGCGCGCCTTCGATTCGACCTGGCGCCGCATGCCCGGCCTCAAGCGCGCCGCCTTGATGAACCGCTTGGCCGACATCATCGAACGCGAAGCCAAGCCACTTTCGGTCATCGAGTCCACTGACAACGGCAAGGTCATCCGGGAAACCAGCGCGCAGATGATTTATGCCGCGCGGGTATTCCGTTATTTCGCCGGTCTGGCGGACAAGCAACGCGGCAGCACGATTCCGCTCGACCACCCTGATATCTTCGACTTCACGCTGCGCGAACCGTATGGGGTCGTCGGACTGATCACGGCCTGGAATTCCCCGATCGCGCTGCTGGCCAATAAATTGCCGGCGGCGCTGGCGGCGGGCAACTGCGCCGTCATCAAGCCGTCCGAACATGCATCCGCAAGCACGCTTGAATTCTGCCGCTACGTCGAGGAAGCGGGCTTTCCGCCTGGCGTGGTGAATGTGGTAACAGGCGACAGCAAAGTCGGCGCCGCGCTGACTGAACTGGAAGGCATAGACAAAATCAGCTTCACCGGCAGCCCAGGTGTGGGGCGGCGCGTGGCGACGGCCGCCGCGCAGCGCCTGGTGCCCGTCACGCTGGAGCTAGGCGGCAAATCGCCCAACATCATCTTCGATGACGCCGATCTGCCGCGCGCCATCGTCGGCGCGCTCGCCGGCATTTTTGCCGCGACCGGACAGACCTGCATTGCCGGCTCCCGTCTGCTGGTGCAGCGCTCGGTCTATGACACCGTGGTCGAACGCCTGGTCGAACGCGCCAACAAAATCGTCATGGGTGACCCCCTCCAGGCCGCGACCGAAATGGGAACGGCAGCCAACCGGCCGCAGTTTGACCGCATCCTCGCCGCTATCGAGGATGCGAAAAAGCAAGGCGCCAATGTCGTCGCGGGCGGGGGCGGCGCCACCGATGCCAAGCTCAAGAATGGGCTGTTCATCAAGCCGACCATATTCCGCGATGTGCATCCCGAGATGGCCGTCGCGCAACACGAGATATTCGGCCCGGTGTTGTCCGTCATCCCCTTCGATTCCGAGGAAGACGCCATCACCATCGCCAACGGCACCAAGCTGGGTCTGGCGTCGGGCGTATGGACCCAGGATCTTTCACGCGCCCTGCGGATGATCCGGGCCATGGATTCCGGCGTCGTCTGGGTCAACACCTATCGCATGGTGTCCGCGCAGGCGCCCTTTGGCGGGCGCAAGGAAAGCGGCTACGGCAAGGAGCGTGGCGACGAGGGAATACTTGAATTCAGCGTACTGAAAAACGTCATGGTCGATTTTTCGGGAGAGGAGCGCGACCCGTTCGCAGCAAAGACATAAAACCAGCGATACCCAAGGTATCGACGAAGGAGGTGGAGACAATGAAAACAAAGGATTTCCACGGCGGCGTCAACCGACGAATGTTCGGCTGTGCGTTCGCAGCGATCGTGTTATCCGCGCCATTGCTTGCACGCGAGGCGATGGCTGCTGAACCCTATCCAAGCCGGCCTATCTCGTTAATCGTGCCCGCGCCGCCCGGCGGGGGCGTGGACACGGTGGGCCGGATACTGGCGCAGCAACTGTCGTCCTTGCTGGGTGTCTCGGTGGTTATCGAGAACAAGACCGGCGCCGGGGGCGTCATCGGCGCGCGCTACGTCAAACAGGCCAAACCCGACGGGTATACCTTGCTGTTGAACGCGAATCATCAGATCGTCAATCCCATGATCCGGCCATCGGCCGGTTATGACGGCCTGAAGGACTTCGATGCGATCACCATCGTCGGTCGCGTGCCGTTGGCGGTCTTCGTCTCAAGCGCGTCACCTTACAAGTCGCTCAAGGAGTTATTCGCCGCCGCGAAAGCCAAGCCTGGCGAAATATCCTGGGCCAACAGCTCCACCGGCACGGCCGGCCATCTGGGCACGGAGTTGCTGCGCAGCCGCGGTGGCGCGGAAACCCCGATCATCAACTACAACGGCGGCGCCCAGGGGATTACCGCGATCATGGGAAATCAGGTGACGGCCATGGTCGAACCCTTGACGTCCGTCCTGCCCCATGTCGCCGGCGGCAAGATAAGAGTCATCGCGGTGACATCGGCCGAACGCGTGGCACAACTGCCTGGCGTGCCCACCGTGGCTGAAAGCGGGTTCCCCGGGTATGACATGAACAGCTGGTACGGAATCTGGGCGCCCAAGGGCACGCCCATGGACATCCGCAAACGCGTGGCGGAAGCCGTGAATGCCGCGGTGCGCAGCCCTGCCGTCAAGGAGAGATTCGACGCCGCCGCGTTCCAGCCGATAGGTTCCAGTCCGGCAGAAGCGACGGCTTTCCAGGCAGACCAAGGCAAGGGCTATCAAGCCCTGGTGGACAAAGTAAAGATCAGAGTCGAGGAATAAGGGAATTCATGATGACAAAGAAACTCGGATTTGTAGGTATCGGCCAAATGGGCGGCGGCATGGCGGCCCATCTCACGCGGGCGGGATTTGCACTGACCGGCTATGACCCAAGTGAAGATAGCCGTAATCTCGCGGCGAAGGACGGCGTCAAGGTGGTGAAGCAATTGCGAGATGCCGTGCTCGGAGCGGACGTGGTGTTGACCAGCCTGCCCAATCCGCCTATTACGCTGGACGCCTGGCTGGGTGAAAACGGCATACTGGCTTATATGGCCGAAGGCTCCATCGGCATAGAACTGAGTTCCATAGACCCCGATGTCATGTGTCGGATCGCGGCGGAGGCAAAGAAGAAAGGCGTGCGTATCGTGGACGCGCCCGTAAGCGGCGGTCCTTTGGAGGCCGCCGCCGGCCAGCTGGTATTGATGACCGGGGGTGAGCAGGCAGACATCGATGCCGTCGGCGATGTCCTCGACTGCCTGTCCAGTTCGCGCCATGTGACAGGGCCCGTCGGTACGGGAAAGACGGTCAAGCTGGTCAACAACATGATGTCCATGGGGAATATCGTCGTTGCCGCGGAAGCCTTCGCCTTGGGGACCGCGGCGGGAGTCGACCCCAAGACCCTGTTCGACGTCCTGTCGCAGAGTGGCGGCCGGTCCCATCACTTTCTGAAGCGCTTCCCCAAGGCGATCGAGGGTGATTACGCGCCGGGATTCAAGATAGAGCTCGGCGAAAAGGATGTCGCGCTGGGGATCGATCTGGGCCGCAAGCTGATGCAGCCGACGCCGGCCGCTTCCATGGTCAGGGAATTGATCGCCCTGGGCATGGCGGGTGGGCGCAAAGGACAGGACATCGTCGCCATGCTCGATTATTACCTTAAGGCGAATGCGGGCCGCGCTTAGGCTCCGCTCCCTTCGTCGGAGGACGCATCGTGGGAAATACTGATTCGGGCGGCTTTTTTGCGGCCGCTTTGGCCGAACTCGCACTCAAGACCTACCGCGGCTCTTATTCGGAACTCGCCGCGCGCAACGCCACCAACTGCATCGCCGATACGATATCGGTTGCGCTTGCTGGATGTTCGGAACCTTGCGTAGCGATATTGGCCGATACCCCGGGTGTCTGCGAGGCGCCGGGTGACGGCCTGATCTGGGGGGCCGCGCAACGCACCAGCGCACTGGATGCCGCCCTGATCAACGCCACGGCTTCGCATGCGCTCGATTATGACGACATCTGCGCGAAGTTCGGCGGCCACCACTCCGCGCCGTTGGTCGCGCCTTTACTGGCCGTGGGCGAAGGGCGCAAGTCTTCCGGCGAGGAAATCTTGCGGGCCTACATCACCGGAGTGGAAGTCGAGGTGCGCCTGGCGTCGGCCTTGCATCCGGAGCATTATGGCAAGGGCTGGCACCCTACTTCCACGATAGGCGTGTTTGGCGTGGCAGCCGCGGCTGCTTGCCTGCTGGGGCTGGACGAAACACAGCTGGCGACAGCATTGGGGCTTTGTGCGTCCATGGCTTCAGGCATCAAGGCCAATTTCGGCAGCATGGCCAAACCTCTGCACGTGGGCATGTGCGCCAGATCCGGATTGCTGGCCGCATTATTGGCACAGCGTGGCTACGACGCCGGGCCGCAGGCGTTCGAAGGCGTGCAAGGTTTCTTCAATGTCTATAACGGCGCCGGCAACTATGCGCTTGAGCGCGTTTTCGAAGCGGGCGATGGTGGGCTGGAAATAGAAGGAACGTCGGTCGGCATCAAGCAGTTTCCGTGCTGTGGCAGTACGCATGCCGCCATCACCATGGCGTTGGAGGTATTGCGTGACATCCAGCGTGACGCGAACCCTGATGCCAGGCGGCAGAGTGGCCTGGATCCCAGTCAGGTCAAACAGATCCGCATACTCCCTAATGGCAATCGCCTGGCGCATACCAACAAGCCCATGCCCAGGACAGTGCTGGAGGCAAAATTCAGCGTCCAACACGTCGTCGCTCGGGCGCTCGTCAGCGGTAGTGTCCGGCTCGATCATTTTTCTGAGGCGTGTGTTCAGGATCCGGCCATTCTGGAATTGCTGCACAAGACGGAAGCGCTTCCGCATCCCGACATGCCTTTGACCGGTGACCATCTCTGGGGCGCCGAGGTCATCGTGCATCTGCATTCCGGCGCGGTATTCTCCCGTCGTATCGAGGATCTGACGTGCAGGGACGGCAATTACCCCATGAGCGACGAGGAGCTTTGGGAAAAATTCAAGGACTGCGCAGGGGCGCGACTGGCGCCCGTGGCGGTCAAGCAGCTCTACGAACGGCTACACAATCTGAAAGCCATCGAGGATGTCGGGAGCGTGACCGCCCTGCTCTCGGTACATGATTAGCGCGACGCGACGCTGATCCCATCAACGATAAGGATCAAACCCAAGGCGAACCGAACCCCAATACGAAGCGAGCCCCAGTAGGGACTCGGCCAGGTTGACTTTAAGGTGCGTGGCTCGGCTATTTTCGGCCGATGACTTGGCGCGGCTGCAGCGCAATGTTCGAGCGCGTCTTGTCCTTGCCCCTGTCCTCGTCCTTATCCTTGTCCTTGTCGAGGAAAGCCTCGATTGCTTCGAGCGCGCGTTCCCACGACCGCGCCGCGATGCCGGATGCCGTACCGCCCGGCAGACCCAGGTCTTCAGAGCCATCTTCGCGTCTGGCGGACTCAGAGGCCAAAGGCCGCGATAGCTTTTCATCTTCAGTCAAAACAGCACTCCTTCCAGCTAATTAGAAACGGGGGTTATTCGTCGGCTAGCAGCGACACAGTTCCATTACTCAAGCGCCGTCACCTGCTGCTCCTTTAGTATCTTTTGCCACTTCGCCACATCCTCCGTGACGAACTTTCCCAGTTCTTCGGGGGTGTTGCTTGCGTTGGGGAGCATATAGCCGAGTCTTAGCAAGTCTTTGCGCACGTCCTCGTCCGCCAGGGCGGCATTGACGGATTGGTTCAAACGCGCGATGACGTTCGCCGGCGTGCCCGCGGGAGCGACAAGGCCGCACCAATCCGGTATTTGATAATCGACATACCCGTGTTCATCGATACCGGGTAAGGTTGGAATCGCGGGGACGCGGCTGCGGGCGAATACCGCGAGCCCGCGGATCTTCTCCGACCTTATGTATGGCAAGGCGGTGGGCAGCGACGCGATCGCTACATCGGCGCCGCCTCTGGTCACGTCATCCAGTGCCGATATCTCGGTGTCATAGGGCGCATGGTCCCAAGACAGCTTGCCGTTCTCCTTCAGCATTTCGCACAATAGATGGGTGGTGGACCAGCCCCCTCTGGAAGCGCACGTGAAAATGCGCCGTCGCGTGAACATAAGCGCGTAGGTATCCTGCAATGAGGATGCCCATACATGCATCCCGGAGACGATGACATAAGGAATGCGGGCGACCATGACAACCGGCACAAAGTCTTCGGAGAATTTGAACGCAGGACCGTCGGAAGCCTGGCCCTGTAGCGTAAGAGGCCGCGTGGCCATATAGATCGTATATCCATCGGCGGGGGACTGAGCTACAGCGATCGCACCCTCGACGCCGTCCGCCGCGGGGCGGTTTTCGACCAGGACGTTTTGCCCGAGATCTTTCGACAGAAACGTCGCTACCCGGCGAGTGATGAGGTCAAGTTCAACACCAGCGGGGGCACCCAGCACCAGCGTCAATGGCCGTTTGGGATAGCCGTCCATGAATGCTCCGGACGCGTCAGCGGCAATGGGCAACGCGCCGCCAGCGGTCAACAACGCGATCAAACCTTTTCTTCCTGAACCCATGTTCAATACCTCCATTACATTGAATGTCGCGATTGGAATCGGCGAGACGGGCGACATTCATGCTCGTCCCGCCGGTGTTGAGCCTCCAGCGAATTACTGAAGCCCGGTAACCTGCTTCTGTATCAACAACTTTGTCCAGCGATCAACGTCTTCGGCGAGGAAAGTCCCCAAGGACTCGGGCGTATTCCCCGCTCCCGGAACGACATATCCAAGACGCGTCAACTTCCTGCGAAATGACACGTTGGAAAGCGCTGCGTTGATAGATCGGTTCAGCCGGGAGACAACATGCGGCGGCGTGCCTGCCGGCGCCACTATGGCGCACCAGCCTTGGGCCTCCATATGGGCGAACCCGAGTTCCGCCATCCGTAGAACGGATGAAATGACAGGCACCCTGTCAGTGGAGAAGACCGCCAGAGCAAGGACGTGGCCCGAATTTATGAAAGGTAAGGCAGCGGTTACCGAGACGATGCCAAAGTCCGCACGGCCACCGGCTACATCCACCATCACGGGTGCCTCGCCACTGTATGGAATATGCTCCCACCCTAGAAAAGCGCGGTCCTTGAGGTCTTCGCACAAAAGGTGATTCGTGGATCCCAGTCCAGGTGACGCACAGGTATACCCACCGGGGCGTGCCCGCACGAGTTCAAATGCGCGCTTAAGATTTGTCGCGGGAACATGTTTACTCATGACCAGGACATAAGGGACTCTCACGACCATGCCAACTGGAATGAGATCCTTGGCGAAGTCGTAGTCCACACCTTTGAACATCACCTTATGCAAGGCCACGGGCCGCACGGCCAAATAGACCGTATAGCCATCGGCCGCCGCCTTGGCCACCGCCGCAGCGCCGATGTTTCCGGAGGCTCCCGGGCGGTTTTCGATAAGGACTTTCTGCCCCAGGTCTTCCGTCATGAAGGTCGCCAGTTGACGAGCCACGACGTCCGCACCTCCACCGGGTGGAAAGCCAACAACAAGCGTTATGGGACGCTTCGGATACACCTCAACCACCACCTCTGTAGACATCGCAGCCCAAGGAAACGCAGTCCCCGCCACGATCAATAAACCAAGTCCTTTTCTGTACAGGCCCATCTTCGATCTCCCATCTAACGATCATCGATCACAAGACTCCAGTAGCGCGTCACAGCTACTGCTGAGTAGGATCGAACGGCCTGCCGGTTCCGATGAGCCATACAAAAACTGGCTTGCATAACAGTTGCTTCGACCGCAAAAACATAAAGGGGCCGTCGAATCGACTGCCCCTTTGCCCTGTCACCCGCCATGCGGTTTCGCACTGACTCTTTGCGCTGCTCAGCGAATTACGGAAGCCCGGATACGTGTTGCCGCTCCCACAGTTCTGTCCAGCGCGCTACATCCTCCGCGAGAAAGACGCCTAGCGCTTCGGGTGTGTTCGCCTTTGCGGGAAGGACATACCCGAGGCTTGTGAGCGTCTTGCGGAAAGCCCCATCGGAAAGGGCCGCATTGATCGAAAGATTCAGCCGAGAAATCGCGTGCGCCGGGGTTCGCGCCGGCGCCACGAGGGCACACCAGCCCTCAGCTTCGGTAACGGCGAAGCCCAGGCTCTTCATCTGAGGAATGGATGGAATGGCCGTGACCCTGTCAGCGGAGAACACCGCGAGAGGAAGGACGTGCCCCGAATTTATATAAGACAAGGCAGCTGCTACCGCGACAACGCCGAAGTCGGCATGGCCGCCGACCATATCCTCTATCAGGGGAGCGTCGCCGTTATAGGGGAGATGCTCCCAACTCAAAGAGGCCTGGTCCTTGACGCCTTCGCAAAGAAGATGGTTATCGGAGCCCACTCCCGGTGAACCGCAGGAATACACGCCAGGTCGCGCGCGTACCAGTGCGAATGCCTCCTGCAGGTTGGTCGCGGGAATATCTTTTCTCATGACCAGAACGTAGGGGACTCTCACGACCATGCCAACTGGAACAAGCGCTTTGGCAAAGTCGTAATCCAGGCCCTTGTACACCACCTTATGGAGAGCCACGGGCCTGACAGCCAAATAGACCGTATAGCCATCTGCCGCCGCCCTCGCCACCACCACTGCCCCAATGTTTCCGGCGGCCCCCGGACGGTTTTCGATGATGACCTTCTGACCCAGGTCCTTCGCCATAAAAGTCGCAAGATGGCGAGCCACAACATCAGCACCTCCACCGGGTGGAAAGCCCACGACGAGCGTTATCGGACGTTTTGGATACCCTTCCATGACCGCCTCTGTAGACATCGCGGCCCAAGGGACCACAGTCCCCGCCACGATCAACAAACCAAGTCCTTTTCTGTACAGGCCCATCTTCGATCTCCCATCTAACGATCATCGATCACAAGACTCCAGCAGCGCGCGAAAGCTAATGCTGAGTAGGACCGAATCGCCCGCTGGTTCCGATGGGCCATGCAAAAACTGGCTTGCATAACAGTTGGCGCGGGGCCGCCGCACACAAAACACAAAAAAAAACCGCCGGCGCATCTAGCACCGGCGGTTTTGGGGTATTGCGGTTAAAGATCAGCGTGCCGTTTTCGCCGCAATGACCTCGTCAGCGATCTGCTTGGGCACTTCAGCGTAATGCTTGAACTCCATGGTGTAAGTCGCACGCCCCTGGGTCAGCGAACGCAGCGACGTGGAATAACCGAACATCTCCGACAGCGGGACTTCAGCACGCACCAGCTTGCCGCCGCCCCCGGCGATATCGTCCATCCCTTGCACCATCCCCCGCCGCGACGAGAGATCGCCCATCACGTTACCCATGAAGTCCTCGGGCGTTTCCACCTCGACGTGCATCATCGGTTCCAGCAACACCGGCTTCGCGCGGCGCATGGCTTCCTTGAAAGCCATCGAACCCGCCATCCGGAAAGCGTTTTCGTTCGAGTCGACGTCGTGGTACGAACCGAAGGTCAGCGTGACCTTCACGTCGACCACCGGATAACCCGCCAGGATGCCCGACTTCAGCGTGTCCCGAATACCTTTCTCGACAGCCGGAATGAATTCACGCGGAATCACCCCGCCCTTGATGGCGTCAATGAACTCAAACCCCTTGCCCGGTTCCTGCGACTCCAGGGTGATCACCGCATGGCCATACTGGCCGCGACCGCCGGACTGTTTGACGAACTTGCCTTCCACGTCCGTCACCTTGCCACGCACGGTTTCGCGGTAAGCCACCTGCGGCTTGCCGACCGTCGCTTCCACGCCGAATTCGCGCTTCATGCGATCGACCAGGATTTCCAGATGCAGCTCGCCCATCCCGGAAATAATGGTCTGCCCGGACTCTTCGTCGGTATGCACGCGGAAGGACGGATCCTCCTGCGCCAGACGATTCAGGGCGATACCCATCTTTTCCTGGTCGGCCTGCGTCTTGGGCTCGACGGCCTGCGAAATCACCGGTTCCGGAAACACCATTTTTTCCAGAATGATCACGCTGGATGGATCGGACATGGTGTCGCCCGTGGTCACGTCTTTCAGGCCCACGGCCGCCGCGATGTCACCGGCATACACTTCCTTGATCTCTTTCCGCTCATTCGCATGCATCTGCAGAATCCGGCCCAGGCGTTCCTTCCTGCCCTTACCCGGAATCAGCACGGTGTCGCCCGACTTGATCACGCCGGAATACACCCGGAAGAACACCAGTTGGCCGACAAAGGGATCTGTCATGATCTTGAACGCCAGCGCGGAAAACTTCTCGTCGTCCGCGGGGTGGCGCTCGATTTCCTTGTCGTCGACATCGTGGCCCTTGATGGCGGGCACATCCACCGGCGACGGCAGATAATCGATAACCGCGTCCAGCATGGCCTGCACGCCCTTGTTCTTAAACGCGCTGCCAGCCAGCATCGGCACGATCTCATTATTGATCGTGCGCAGACGCAGGCCGTGCTTGATCTCTTCCTCAGTCAGCGCGGTGCCACCCAGATACTTTTCCAGCAATTCCTCGGTAGCTTCCGCGGCAGCCTCGACCATTTTGTCGTGCCACTCCTGCGCGGTCGCCTTCAGGTTGTCCGGAATATCGCCATATTCAAACTTGACGCCTTGGCTGGCGTCGTCCCAGATAATGGCGCGCATCTTCACCAGGTCGATGACGCCTTCAAAATGGTCTTCCGCGCCGACAGGAATCTGCACCGGCACGGCCACACCCTTCAGGCGCTCGCCGATCTGGCGCTGCACACGGAAAAAGTCCGCGCCGACACGGTCCATCTTGTTGACGAACGCGATGCGCGGCACTTTATATTTGTTGGCCTGGCGCCAGACAGTCTCGGACTGCGGCTGCACGCCGCCCACCGAGTCATAAACCATACATGCGCCATCCAGCACCCGCATGGAACGTTCGACTTCAATGGTGAAGTCGACGTGCCCGGGGGTGTCGATGATATTGATGCGGTGCTCGGGATAATTGCCGGCCATGCCCTTCCAGAAAGCGGTGGTGGCGGCCGAGGTAATGGTGATACCGCGCTCCTGCTCCTGCTCCATCCAGTCCATCGTGGCCGCGCCGTCGTGAACCTCACCAATCTTGTGGTTCACCCCGGTATAGAACAGAATGCGCTCGGTCGTCGTGGTCTTGCCAGCGTCGATGTGCGCGCTGATGCCGATGTTGCGGTAGTTCTCGATACGGGTCTTGCGGGTCACGGTAGTTTCTCCAACGGATGGACTTGCCCGGCCACAGCCTGTAGGCCGACCGGGGCTGGCGCTATATTCACCCTGCGTCGGGCGAAACGCAAGGGCGCCTGGGGCACCCTCGCGGCCGGCCAATTGGGCCGACCAGCGCAGGTCAAAGAAATAAGGGCTAACCCCGGGATTTCAAGCATATGACCCCATTAACCATGGGGTATTAAGCACGCCAAATCCTGCTGGACAGGGCCGCCCGACGGTCCCAGGATCACCCGGCGCTAAAATGGCGCAATTCCCTCTCCGCCGCGCTGTTGCCCGGCCATCGCTGTGCTCATGACCAAGACCCACGATATCCGTCCCGGCCAATCCGTCGAACTGCTCAAGGAACTCCACATCCTGACCCGCGACGGGAAGTTGAACCAGGACAGCCGCCGCAAGCTCAAACAGGTTTATCACCTCTTCCAGTTCATCGAGCCCCTGCTTCAAGCATTGAAGCAGGATGGCCAGGACGTGACCCTGGTCGACCATGGCGCGGGCAAGTCCTATCTGGGCTTCATCCTGTACGACCTGTTCTTCAAGATCCTGCATGATGAGTCCCACATCTACGGCATCGAAACGCGCGAAGAACTGGTGCAGCGATCCCAGGAATTGGCCTCCCGGCTCGGTTTCAGCAAGGGCATGTCTTTCCTGAATCTGTCCGTGGCCGAATCGATCGTCTCCGACAAGCTGCCGCCGCAGGTGGACATCGTCACCGCGCTGCACGCCTGCGACACCGCCACTGACGACGCCCTGCGCTTCGCCCTGAAGAAACAGGCCCGCTATATCGTGGTCGTGCCCTGTTGCCAGGCTGAAGTGGCCGGCGTGCTGCGCAAGAACAAAAGCGCAACCAAACGCGACCCGCTGTCGGAAATCTGGCGCCATCCCCTGCACACGCGCGAGTTCGGCAGCCAGGTGACCAACGTGCTGCGCTGCCTGCAACTGGAAGCCCACGGCTACCAGGTCAGCGTCACCGAACTGGTCGGCTGGGAACACTCGATGAAGAACGAGCTGATCATCGCCCAGCACAAGAACCCGCCACAGCGGCGCGCCACGGAACGGCTTACTGAAATGCTGGATCGCATCGGCCTGCAGGAGCTGCATGAACGCTTCTTCGCGCCCGAGATCGCCTGAAAAAAGGCAGGGGGAACTCCGCTTACGTTTTGAAGGATCTAGCTCTGCAATGAACTCCAGATACGCGGTATAAGTGTCGGCGCCCGGAACGACGGGCGCCCGCACAAATCCCCTATTCCCAGGAGTTCCAAGTGCAATACACAGAGAAGCGCCCCAGACTGGCCTTGCGCACCACCGTCGCTTTAGCTTCCGTATTGTTATCGACCACCGCCTTGGCCGCCGGCCAAAGCGCCGACCTGAAGTGGTCGCAAGACCCCACCACCCAGTGCAAATTCGTCGCGCCCGCTTCCTTGGGCGACGGACCCAAGTTCTGGAGCGGCTCCTGCTCCAACATCACCCAGATCGCTACCGGCGTCGGCATGATCGTCGCACGCACGGGCAACAAGGCCGGCCCGGCGTTCTATGGCGAGGTTCGCGCCGGGGTGCCCATCATCGGCGTCGTCGATGATGGCAATGGTTATCGAGCGGGTCTGTTCGACGGCAAGGAAATCGGCACCGAAAAGGAAGCCGAGCGGACGGACATCGACGACAGTTTCGAGGTCGCCGTCGTCGCCGCCAAGCGCGTCGCCGAAAACTATGACAGCGAAAAGAACGCGGCTTCGGCCAAGCATTACCGCGCCATCGCGAAGCAGTTGCAAACCCAGCTGGAACGCGACTAGCAGACTAGCCGGCTAGCCAGCTTCCCGCATCAACTTGCGCCAGCCTTCCAGCCCCAACCGCCGCATCGTTTCCTGATTCTTCTCGTAGATGTCATCCGGATCGGGATACGTTTCCAGCACTTCCTCGATGCTGTCTTCCCGCAGCAGATGCAGGATCGGAAACGGCGAGCGGTTGGTGTAGTTCTCGATATCGTCCGGTTGCGTCTCGGCGAATTGATAGTCCGGGTGAAAGCTGGCGACCTGCAGCACGCCGCGCAAACGCAGGCGTTTCAGCAGGCGATCGCCGATATCCAGGAAATCGTTGAACTCGTAGAAATCCGCGAATGCATCCGGCAGGATCAACATCGTGGTGTCGATGTCCTGCGCGTCAGTGTCCGCCAGCAGCTGCAGCTCGGATTCCAGCTCCGCCGCGATATCGGCCTCATCCACCGCGGCGCTGACCACGTAGCGGATCTGCCGCTTGACGTGGACCCGCTTGGCGAAAGGACACAGATTCAAGCCGATGACGGCGCGAGTCAACCAATGCTGCGTGACCCGCGCGACTTCGGCGATGTCCGGGTGGCCGCCGGCCAGATGCCTCGTGTCGAGCTCAACGGGCTCGATCGCCCCTTCTTCATGCTCCAACGCCATCATGCCACCGGCAAGGCCGCCATGGTCTGCGCCACGGCCGCGGTCAACTTCTTGCCGTAGGGCACGTGCAGGAATTCATTGGGGCCGTGCGCATTCGACTTGGGTCCGAGCACGCCGCAAACCATGAACTGCGCCTTGGGAAAGCCCTGTTGCAGGGTGTTCATCAGCGGAATGGTGCCGCCCTGGCCGATATAGCCACAGGGCGCGTCGTAATACTGGCGCGAAGCGGCATCCAGCGCCTGCGTCAGCCAGGCCTGCGACGCAGGGGCATTCCAGCCCGTGGACGCGCCGGCATTGGGATTGAAAGTGACCTTGGCGTTATAAGGCGCGTCGGCTTCCAGCAAACCCTTCAACTCCTGCGCGGCGGCAACGGCGTCGACCAGCGGCGGCAAACGCAGCGACAGCTTGAAAGCGGTGCGCGGACGCAGCACGTTGCCGGCGTTCGACAAGGGCGGCAGACCGTCCGCCCCCGTCACCGACAAGGTCGGCCGCCAGGTGCGATTGAGCAGTGCCTGTTCCGGCTCGGTGGTCATCGGCAGCACGAAGCCGCCATCGGCCCCACAGCTCCACGGAAAACGGCGCCAGACCTCATCACCCAGAATCTTGGCCGTCGCGGCAACCTGCTCGATACGTTCCCCCGGGATCTCGCAATGGAAGCTTTGCGGCAACAGGCGGCCGGTGCCGCTGTCTTCCAGGCGATCCAGCAAATGCCGCAAGATGCGGAAGCTGGAAGGCACGACGCCGCTGGAATCGCCCGAATGCACGCCTTCATCCAGCACCTGGACTTCCAGGGTGCCGGACACCATGCCGCGCAAGGACGTGGTCATCCACAGCTGGTCGTAATTGCCGGCGCCGGAGTCCAGGCAGACCACCAGCGCGACATTGCCGAGCCGGTCACGCAAGGCGTCGACATAAGGCAGCAGATCGTAGCTGCCCGATTCCTCACAGGTCTCGACGATGCCGACACAACGCGGGCGCGGCACGCCCTGCTTGTCCAAGGCCATGATGGCCGTCAAGGACGCATAGATGGCATAACCGTCATCGGCGCCGCCACGGCCATACAGCTTGCCGTCTTCGTACTTGGGCGTCCACGGGCCCAGGTCATTGCGCCAACCCGAGAATTCCGGCTGTTTGTCCAGGTGGCCGTACAGCAGCACCGTATCGCCGTTGTCGGCGCGCGTGGCCGGCGCCTCGAAGAAGATGACGGGCGTGCGGCCAGGCAGACGCACCACTTCCAGTTTCAAGCCGGCGACTTTCTGCGCTTCCACCCATTGCGCGGCGTCACGCACCACGCGCTCGATGTAGGCGTTCTTTTCCCAGTCGGCGTCGAACGCCGGGCTTTTAGCCGGGATGGCGATGTAGTCGGTCAGCGCTGGGATGATCTCGTTATCCCACTTCTCGTCGACGTAGGCCTGCAGGGCCTGCGGATCGAGGGGACCGGACAGCGCGAAATCAGGCACACGAGCATTCATGATGGTCGTCCTATTTGAGCCACACACGGGCATTGCGGAAGGCGCGCATCCAGGGGCTGAACGCGCCGCCCGAGTCCTTGTCGCCCCAGCTTTCCGGCGCCCACGACATCATGACGTTGCGCGATACTCGCTCGGGGTGCGGCATGATGGCCATGAAGCGCCCGTCGGCGGTGGTCACCGCGGCCAGGCCGTTCGGGCTGCCGTTGGGGTTGTAGGGATAGGTCTGGGTGCGGCTGCCGTAGTTGTCGACGTAGAACGCCGCGCCCGCGACCTTGGCCGCGTCGCCTTGCTGCGAGAAATTGGCAAAGCCTTCGCCGTGCGAAACCGCCACGGGAATATGGCTGCCCGCCATGCCGGCGAAGAAGATCGACGGCGATTCGGCGATTTCCAGCATCGACAGGCGCGCCTCGAATTTCTGCGACTGGTTGCGCGTGAAGCGCGGCCAGGCTTGCGCGCCGGGGATGATGGGCGCCAGGGCGCCGAACATCTGCGCGCCATTGCACACGCCCAGGCCGAAGGTGTCCTGGCGCGCGAAGAAGGCGGCGAACTGGTCGGACAGGCGGCTGTTGAAGCGGATAGTGCGAGCCCAGCCCTCACCGGCGCCCAGCACGTCGCCGTAGCTGAAACCGCCCACCGCGACCATGCCGTTGAGCGTGGCCAGGTCGATACGGCCGGCCAGCAGGTCGGTCATGTGAACGTCGACGGCATCGAAGCCGGCGGTGTCGAAAGCCCAGGCCATTTCCACATGGCTGTTGCAGCCCTGCTCGCGCAGGATCGCCACGCGCGGACGCTTGCCGCTGGCGATGAACGGCGCGGCCACGTCTTCCTGCGGGTCGAACGTCACACGCGGGGACAAGCCGGGATTGGCGGTATCCAGCCAGGTGTCGAATTCGGCTTGCGCGCAGTCAGGATTGTCACGCAGGGCCATGATGCGCTGGCTGGTTTCGCTCCAGGCACGCGCCAGCTCGACGCGCGGCTGGCCCCAGATCTTGCGGCCGTCGCGGTAGAACTCGATTTCGTCGCCGGCATTCAGGCCGCCGATGACATGCGAGAACTTGGACAGGCCGGCGCCACGCAGCACCTGCATGACGGCGTCACGCTGAGCAGCCGGCACCTGGATGACGGCGCCCGCCTCTTCGGTGAACAACGCCTTGAGCGTGAGCTCTTCGCGCTGGACCTTGACCTGTTCAGGACGGATCTTGTAATCGCCCCAATCGGCCGAATTCTCGTCGATGGTCAGCATGTCCAGGTTGATGGACACGCCAGTGCGGCCGGCGAAGGCCATTTCGCACAGCGTGGCGAACAGGCCGCCGTCCGAACGATCGTGATAGGACAGCAAGGTGCCGGCCTCGGCCAGCGTACGAATGGTGATGAAGAACGCGCGCAGATCCTGCGGCACGTCGACGTCCGGCACCGTGTCGCCGACCTGGTTGTAGACCTGCGCCAGGATGGAACCGCCCATGCGATGCAGGCCGCGTCCCAGATCGATGAGGATCAGCACGCTGTCGCCGACGTCGGCGCGCAATTGCGGCGTCAACGTGGCGCGGGCATCCTTGACGGGCGCGAACGCCGTCACCACCAGGGACACGGGAGCAACGACCTGGCGCGATTCACCGTCTTCGCTCCAGGCGGTTTTCATCGACAGGGAGTCCTTGCCGACGGGAATGGACAAGCCCACCGTCTGGCACAGCTCGCTGACGGCCGATACGGTGCCGTACAGAGCCGCGTCCTGGCCCGGCACGCCGCAAGCGGCCATCCAGTTCGCCGACAGCTTGATGTTTTCCACCAGGGCCACGTCAGCGGCGGCCAGGTTGGTCAGCGCCTCGGCCACGGCCATGCGGCCAGAAGCCGGCGCATTCAGCACCGCCACCGGCGTGCGTTCGCCCATGGCCATCGCTTCGCCGCGGAAACCTTCGTAGTCCGACAGGGTGACGGCGACGTCGGCGACAGGCACCTGCCACGGGCCGACCATCTGGTCGCGCGCGGTCAGGCCGCCCACGGTACGGTCGCCGATGGTGATCAGGAAGGTTTTGTTGGCCACCGTGGGATGACGCAGCACCCGGTAAGCCGCTTCGGTCAGGTCGATGCCCGCCAAGTCCAGCGGCTCGGCGATCGCCGGCAGACGCTGGACGTCGCGCGTCATGCGCGGCGGCTTGCCCAGGATGACGTCGATAGGCACGTCCACCGGACGCACGGGGCCCGCGGCCTGGCCGGCCGGATCCAGGCCCGGCAAACCCTCGCCCTGCACCACGCGCAGTTCGCGTTCTTCGGTGGCGACGCCGATCACGGCGTAGGGGCAGCGTTCGCGGCGGGCGATCTCGTCGAAACGGTCCAGATCGCGCGGCAGGATGGCCAGGACGTAGCGCTCCTGGGATTCATTGCTCCAGATCTCGGCCGGCGACATGCCCGACTCTTCCAGCTGTACCCGCGCCAGATCGAAGGTGGCGCCACGGCCGGCGTCGTTGACCAGTTCCGGGAAGGCATTGGACAGGCCGCCCGCGCCGACGTCATGGATGGCGATGATGGGATTGGCTTCGCCCTGCTGCCAGCAGCGGTCGATGACTTCCTGAGCCCGGCGTTCGATTTCCGGATTGCCGCGCTGAACCGAATCGAAATCCAGGTCGGCGCTGTTGCTGCCCACGCTCATGCTCGACGCGGCGCCGCCGCCCATGCCGATGCGCAGGCCAGGGCCGCCCAGCTGGATCAGCAAGGCGCCCGGCGGGATGATGTCCTTGTGCGTCAGGCCGGCATCGATGCTGCCCAGGCCGCCGGCGATCATGATGGGCTTGTGATAGCCCCAGCGCGTGCCGCCCGCGGTCTGCTCGTAGCTGCGGAAATAGCCCAGCAGGTTGGGCCGGCCGAATTCGTTGTTGAAGGCAGCGCCGCCGATGGGGCCGTCGATCATGATCGACAGCGGCGTGGCGATGCGGTCCGGCAAGCCGTGATGATCGGCTTCCCAGGGCTGCAGCGCGTCGTCGAAACGCAGATGCGACACGGTGAACCCGGTCAGGCCGGCCTTGGGCTTGGAGCCCCGGCCGGTGGCGCCTTCGTCGCGGATCTCGCCGCCCGCGCCCGTGGACGCGCCGGGGAACGGTGCGATGGCGGTCGGGTGATTATGGGTTTCCACCTTCATCAAGGTGTGGACCGTGGTCTCGCGGCGCTTGTAGACCAAAGCGTCGGCGCCCTGCCCGGCCAGGCCGGCGTGGAAACGCTGCGCGACGCCGCCTTCCATGATGGCAGCGTTGTCGGAATAGGCCACCACGGTGCCTTCCGGCTGCGCCGCATGGGTGGCGCGGATCATGCCGAACAGCGTGTTGGGCTGCGCCTGGCCGTCGATGGTCCACTGCGCGTTGAAGATCTTGTGGCGGCAGTGTTCGCTGTTGGCCTGCGCGAACATCATCAGTTCGACGTCGGTGGGATCGCGTTCCAGCTTGCCGAAGGCTTCGGCCAGATATTCGATTTCGTCTTCCGAGAGTGCCAGGCCCAAGGTGGTGTTGGCTTCGACCAGGGCGGCGACGCCCTGCGCCAGCACGGGCACCGTGCGCATGGGGCGGCCGTCCAGCGGCGCGAACAGCGCCTGGCCGTCGAAACTGGCATCGACCACGGTTTCGGTCATGCGATCGTGCAGCAGCGCGGCGGCACGTTCCAGCATGTCGGTATCGAAAGACTTGCTGCCCAGCAGGCCGCGCTCCGGCACCAGCACGTAACGGATGCCGCGCTCGATGCGGCGCACCGTCGCCAGCCCGCAATTGTGGGCGATGTCGGTGGCCTTGCTGGCCCAGGGCGAAATCGTGCCCAGGCGCGGAATCACGCGCAGGGCCAGGGCCTTGGGATTGTCAGCGATCTCGTACGGATCGCCGTATTGCAGCAGCTCCGCCAGGCGCTTCTGCTCATCCGCGGACAAGGCCGCATCACAGTTGACGAAATGTTCGTAGCGGGCAGAGATATCGGCTACCGGCAGGCCGACCTGCTTCAGCTGCGCAAGCAGCCGCTCGCGGCGAAAAGACGACAGGACGGATGAACCGGGCAGATACTGGACGATGGACACGATGAGCGGCGCCGTAGGGAAAAGGAGCAAAGCGGGATTTTAACCGCTCCTGGCGCCGGTATCGGACAAGCAGGCTTGTTTCGTCCCTGTTCTCGTCAGGGATACTGCACTTCGAGGATTTCCAGGGTCTCCACGCCCCCCGGGGTCCGCAGGGTCACGGCGTCGCCCTCGCGCGCCTTGATCAGGGCGCGGGCCACCGGAGAGATCCAGCTGATCTTGCCGGCCAGGGGTTCGGCTTCGTCGACCCCGACGATGGAAACCTGGTGCTCATCGCCCGCTTTATCCAGATAAAGTACGGTCGCGCCGAAGAAAATCTGGTCGCGATTGGGCTGGGTGGCCGGGTCGACGACCTCGGCGATATCCAGGCGGCGGGTCAAAAAGCGCATCCGGCGGTCGATTTCGCGCAAACGCTTCTTGCCGTAAAGATAATCGCCATTTTCCGACCGGTCGCCATTGGACGCGGCCCAGGACACCACCTGCACCACGGCGGGGCGTTCAACCGTCATCAGTTGCGCCAGCTCGTCACGCAGGCGGGTATAGCCCTGCGGGGTGATGTAGTTACGCGTCCCCGGCGGCAGGGCCTGGGCCTGCGGCAGGTCCTCATCGTCGTCCTGCTCGGACTCTTTCACGAAAGCTTTGTTCATCGCGGGGTGCCCATCAATCCCAGTCGTGCCAGACGGTACGCAGGTCCGGCGGCAGCGGCGGCAGTTGGCCCAGGTCCAGCCGGCTTTCCTGCGGACTGTGGAAATCCGACCCGCAAGAGGCCAGGAATCCACGTTGGCGCGCCACGTCCGCGTAGCGCCGCGCTTCGTCGGCGGTGTGGCTGCCGGTATTGACCTCGATGCCGACGCCGCCCAGGGCGAGAAACTCATCGAACAAGGCGTCGAATTGCAGGGGGGTGTATTTGTAGCGGCCCGGGTGGGCAATGACGGCCCGGCCGCCGGCGCCCAGGATCCAGCCCACGGCTTCGGCCAGGGTGGCCCACTGGATGGCCACCTGCCCGGGGCAATTGTCCCCCAGGTACTTGTTGAAGACCGTCTGCACGTCCGGGCAATAGCCCGCCTCGACCAGGTAGCGGGCGAAGTGGGTACGGCTGATCAATTCCGGATTGCCCGCGAAGGGCAAGGCGCCTTCGAAGGCGCCGGGCATGCCCATGTCCGCCAGGCGGTCGCCGATCTGGCGCGCGCGGTCGGCGCGGCCGGCCCGGGTGGCGCGCAGTCCCTCCACCAGGTCGGTATTGGTGGCGTCGAACCCCAGGCCGACGATATGCACCGTGCGGGCCGCCCAGGTCACCGAGATTTCCACCCCGGTGATGAAACGCAGGCCCAGCTCGGCCGCGGAAGCGCCGGCTTCGGCGAGCCCCCCCACTTCGTCATGGTCGGTCAATGCCCACATATCGACGCCATTGGCAAAGGCGCGCGCGGCCACGTCGCGCGGCGACAGAACGCCGTCGGAGACGCGGGAATGGCAATGCAGATCGACGTTGGAATAACTGGGCATGGTGGCAAGGGCTCTGAATCGGCCTATTGTAGGCGCGTCAGTCCTCCAGCAGGAAATGCGCCACCGGGGCGATCTGGCTGTCGGCCATCAGGGTAGGCGCATGCCCGACACCCGCGACTTCGAGCGCCCGGGCGCGCGGATTGCGCTGGCCCATCTCCGCCACCGTTGCGGGGGTCAGCAGGTCGGACTGTTCGCCCCGGATGATCAGCAAGGGGCAGTCGAGGGCATCATAGGCCTGCCACAGGAACTGCTCGCCGGCCTCGACCGCCGCCTCGTCCCGCACGGCGAACGGCACGGCAATGTTCACATCGTAGTGCTTGCCCCAGCGGCCATTGCGCTCGACGAACACGTGCGCCGTCAGTTCGCGCCACTGCTCGTCGGTGTGCGGGCCAAAAGATCCCGACACGTCGCGCACATAGGCCACCGCACTGTCGAAATCGGCGAACTCCACCGGCGTACCGACGTACTCGCCGATGCGCGCGATGGCCTCCGACGCCAGCCGCGGCCCGACGTCATTGATCACCATCTTGGCGATATGCCAGCCGGTGTCCGGCAAGGCCGGCCCGCCGGCGGGCCGCCCCACCCCCGCGGCACGGATCCGATGCGACAGGATCGCCGATCCGCCCAAGGCCATGCCGATGATGCCGCCCATGGAGGTGCCGACCCAATGCAAGGTGGCCGGCTGCAAGCGGGCCAGCAAGGTCGTCATGTCCGCCACATACTGAGGCACGGTGTAGAAGGCCGGATTGGCCAGCCAGTCCGACGCGCCGCGGCCGACCACATCGGGGCAGATCACGCGATATTCGCCTGCCATGCGGCGCGCCAGCGTATCGAAATCCCGACCGGTGCGCGTCAGGCCATGCACGCACAGCAGAACCTTTTCATTGTCCGGATCGCCCCACTCCCAGTAGGCCAAGCGATGCATGCCGATCGGGCTGGCGCAGGTGACGAAATCGAGACGGGGAGACGACATCCGGGGCTCCTGGACAAGGTCGGAAAACGTGCGCGCGGGACGCGCCGGGTTGCCCTATCTTATGCCAGGACCGCGGTCGCGCCCATGACGGCCGGGCTGGGCCGGCAAGCGCCGCCGCTGCCCCGGCCGCGCGCCTCAACGCCCATGCCAATAGCGCGCCCGCTCCTCGCGCAGGGCCCGCAAGCGCAGGCCGTCCGCGGTGGAATCGACCAGGACGGCGCCATCCTGGTCCGTGCGCCAGATGTCCGCCCCCGCGCGTAGCCAACGCCGCAGCACGCGATCCGCGGGATGGCCGAAGCGATTGCGATAACCGGCCTGAACGACCAGATGCGTGGCCCGGGCGGCCTGCACCAGAGCGTCGCCCGACGACGTGGCCGACCCATGATGCGGCGCCAGCACGACGTCGCTGCCGCCCAACGTAGCGGCCAGCGCTTCCTCCTGGTCGACACCGATATCGCCGGGTAACAGCGCCGAGTGATATCTCCCCTGGATACGCAGGACGCAGCCATTGTCGTTGCTGCGGCCGGCATGGCTGCCGCCATGCGCGGCGGCGGCCATGCCCCTTTTGTCGGCGGCAAGGTCGCCAACGTCGTCGCGCAAGACTGGATGCAGGAAATCGAAGCGCACACCGTCGGCTGTCCACGACTGGCCCGCCCGGCAACGCCGGAAATTCCCCAGCCTGCGTTGATCGAGGTCGGTGCGATGGCCACCAGGCCGCTCCAAGCCCCCGAGCGCGCCCTCGGCGATGTCATAAGCCCCCGCTCGCAGCCGCGCCGGCAGATTGAACGACGCATACGTATCGACCACCGGCGCCCCCGCCAAGACGCCCCCCACGCCGCCGGCATGATCCAGGTCGCCATGCGACACCACCAGCGTGTCGATGCGCGTGATGCCTTCAGCGCGAAGATAAGGCCACACCACTCGCGTGCCCGCGTCGCTGCCGCTGCGCGAACGCGGGCCGGTATCGAACAGCAAGACGTGACCCGCCGTGCGAACGACGGCCGCGCCGCCCTGCCCCACATCCAATACGGTCATGGACCACGCGCCAGGCGCGGGGCCGGTTGGCCGCCAGGTCAAGGCGGGCAAGAGCAGCAGCCAGCCCCATCCGCGCGCCGGCCAGGCAGCCCTCATCAAGCCCCAGGCGCCGCCCGCCAGCGCCAGCATCAACAAGGCCACCGGCGGTGCCGCCAGCGGACGCACTGCCCAATCCTGCCGCGCCAGCCACGCCAACGGCGCCGAGGTCCAGGCGATGACGGCGTGGGCGGCCAGCGCCACACCCTTCGCGCCAACCTGCCAGGCGTCGGCCAACGGCAGGGCGTGCAGCGCCGTGGCAACCAGAGCCAGCGGCGTGGCGACCAGGCTGATTGCCGGAATCGCAAAGGCATTGGCCAGCGGGGCTGCCAGGGACAGCTGCTGCGTCAGCACCGCCAGGACAGGCGCCAGCGCGACATTGATGGTCAACTGCAAACGCGTGCCGGCCCAAAACCGTGCGCCTTGACGGCGCAGGATCGGCCCGACCGCGCCCAGCACACGCGTTTTCTGCCTCTCAACCGGCAACGTCGCGGCAGGCGCCGCGCCCTCGGGCTGCCGCAAGCCGCGGCCGCCACTGGCCATGAGCACGGCCACCGCGCCGAAGGACAGCCAGAACCCCGCGGCCAGCGGCGCCCAGGGATCGATCAGCGTGACGATCGCCGCCGCCAGGCTCAAGACGCGGCTCGGCGACCAGCGCAGCCGCAGTATCCAGGCCACGACCGCGACCGCCAGCATAAAAAACGTCCGTTGCGCGGGCAGGCCCCATCCAGCCAGCACGCAATAAATAGCAGCCACGCCCAATGCCGCGCAGCCGCCCGCCACCTGCGCCGGCACCCATTCGGCCGCGCCCAGGCCGCGCCAGCGCAGCCGGCGCCAACACCCGGTCCAGGCCAGTCCGGCCAGGCCCGCCACCAGGCTGACATGCAGCCCGCTGATGGAGACCAGATGCGTCACGCCGGTGGCATTGAATACGGTCCAGTCATCCAACCCGATCGCCGTCTGGTCACCCAGGGCCAAAGCGATGACTACCCCGCCGTAACGCCGTCCCTGCAGGGTGGCGGAGAGCCGCTCGCGCAAACCGTGACGTATCGAATCCACTCCGACCGCGAACCGGGCGAATAGTCCGTCCTGTACGGCAAGCGGCGGCTCCCCGGGCAAGGCGGTGACGCGGCGCGGCCGGCCGCGCACGGATGCCAGCGCGCGGACGCCATCATGGAACAGCCGCGCGGACGCGTCAGCCGCATGCGGATTGAGTGCCGCGTAGGGCCGCCGCAACAACAGGGCCATCTGCCACACCTGCCCCGGCGCCAACGCGGGCAGCACCGCGTCGCGGCCCTGAGCCCACCAATCGACGCGGATTTTCCCGGGCACCGGCCCCGGAACCGCCTGCAGGATGTCCGCGTCGAAGCGGACGTGATCCGCCTGCCGCACAGGCAAGCCCCTGACACGCAGCAAGACACGGGCGACTTCGTTGTCATGCCTGTCCGGCAGCGCGTCGGCGAGCCGCCACGCGGCGCGCTCCGACGCGTAGGCGACCCCGGCGCAAGCGGCCGCCAGGCAGTACGCGGCCGTGCAAACCCCCTTGCGCGAGCGCGCATACGGCTCGCCGCAGATTCGCGCCGCGCCCCAGGCCGCGCCAAGCAAAACCACCGCAAGCAAGGCCATGCCGCCGCACGCGATCCCGCTGGGCAACGTAGCCAGGGTTTGCACCGCCGCGACCGCCGCCACCCAGGTCAACAACACCGCGCGACACCGCATGCGCGACCCTCAAAAATTCGAATCCTAGCGAAACGGCGCCGCGTCCTGGCCACAGCATGCCCAAATCAGCACGCTGCCCAGGGCAATAGCTGGAGCAAAACAGGAGCAAAAAAAATCGGCCCCGTAAGAACGGGGCCGATCACCTTCATCGAGAGGACTTCCTAAGACAACCCCGCCTCTCGCCGGGGGCCACCTTGGTGAGGGGAGTACCAAGGTGCAGGGGGTCTATCAGCCTTGGAAAGGCACGTTGTTCAGATCGCCGAACGCGCTGGCGCCGGGGGTCTTGGCAACTTCGTCAGCGACTTGGGCACGCGACACGTTCGATTCGGCTTGCGCGGCGAAGGGAGCGTTGTCGATGTCACCGAAGGCGACGATGCCTTGGGTCTTGGCTTGTTCCAGTTCAGCCTGGATCTGAGCGCGGCTGGTCGAGCTGTCGGCTTGGCCGTAGGTGCCTTGGAAAGGCACGTTGTCGACGTCACCACGGGGGGTACCGGCTTGGGCGGCACCGATCAGGGCAAACGAAATAATCAGCGAGGTAGCGATGGTCTTCATGGCAGTTCTCCTAGTCCTTGACAGTGGGGGCAGACGGGACCGGCTAATTCCGGCGGTCTGTTGCTGTTCCCGATGGACTGCATTCTGCGCTGCCATGACCTAGGGATAAACCCGGATATATCGAAATCACTATTCCATATTTACTACTAATTGATGACAGTGACGCCGAAAGCATCAAATAAAAGTGGCCCCGTCTGAGTGACGGGGCCACGTTACTACCCGGTGGGGCCTTGCTACTTACTGCTAACCATCAAAGCTGGCGACGCTTAGCTACCTTGGAAAGGCGCGTTGTCCGGATCGCCCATCGCCACCTGGCTTTGCTGATCCTGCGGCAATTGCTGCACGCTGTTCAGCGCCTGCGGGGCACTTTGATCCGGCATTGCCTGGGATTGGTCGCCCGAACCTTGGAACGGTTCGTTATCGGAATCGCCGCGCGGCGTGGCTTGAGCAGCGCCGATCAGCGCGAAAGAAAGAATCAACGAGGTAACGAGGGTCTTTTTCATGGCAGTCTCTCCTAGTCCGTGTAACCCGGGTAGAGGGCCTGCCTGGCAGACACCTCCGCTGAACCCGTTAGAAGCATTCTGCGCCTGCCGCCAGCCGGGATTAACCCTGGGTATTGGGAAAGTCGATTCCACCAAACGTGCTTATCCACGGTCATTATCAATCGGTAACCGCTGAATCCAAGTAAGACTTCGGTTTTACCCCAGGGCCTTACCGCGCAGCCTTGACCCCGGGGCCCTACCCCAGCGCGTGCGCCAGGCGCGGTATCACCCGCAAGGCCGTCGCGGCCGTCCCGCTCGCCACCGCGGCGACGCTGATTCCGCGTAGCTCGGCCAGGGCCTGCGCGACACCCGCCACCTGCCCCGGCGTATTGCGCCGATCCGGTTCGTGCAGCCAGGCGGGCGGAATATCCGGCGCATCGGTCTCCAGGACCAGGTGTTCCAGCGCCAATTCCTTCGCATGACGGCGTATCTGCAGGGCCCGCTCGAACGTCATGGCGCCGCCTATGCCCAAGGCAAAACCCAGATCGACGAAACCCTGCGCCTGCTGTTCGCTGCCATTGAAGGCGTGGGCAATGCCGGTCAGGCCTTTGCGTTGTCGCAGGTATTTAAGAATGATGTCCTGCGAGCGCCGCACATGCAGCAGCACCGGCAGATTGAATTCAGCGGCCAGGTCCAGTTGCGCGGCGTAGTAGCGCTCCTGCTTCTCCCGCGCGGGCCCGGACGCGATGTCCTTGACGAAGAAATCCAGGCCGATCTCGCCGATCGCGACAAAGCGGGGATCGCCCATCGCCTGTTCCACCGCCGCCCGCAAGGCCACCAGGTCGTCATCCCAGGCCCGCTCGACAAACAGGGGGTGGATGCCCAAGGCATAAGTGCCCCCGGGCGTGACATGCGCCAGATCGCGGACGGTATCGAAGTTGGCGCGGCCGATGGCGGGTATGACGATACCGCGCACGCCCGCCGCGGAGGCCTGGGCGGCCACCTGCATGCGGTCGCCGTCAAATTCGGCGGCGTCCAGATGGCAGTGGGTATCGATCAGCATGGCAGCTCCCGAAGAGGTAGGGACGACCGCCCGGCCGACGATCAGACCAGCCGGCCGTTTTCCATGGCCAATTGCCGGTCGGCGCGGCCGGCCAGTTCACGGTCGTGCGTGACGATGGCAAACGCCGTACCCGATTCCTTGTTCACGCGGGTGAGCAGCTCGAACATATTGTGGGCCGTGCCCCGGTCCAGATTCCCGGTCGGCTCATCCGCCAGCACGCAGGCAGGCCGGGTCACCAGCGCCCGCGCCAAGGCGACGCGTTGGCGCTCACCGCCCGACAATTGCCCGGGATAATGGGTGACACGCTGCGCCAGGCCCACCTGCTCCAGCACTTCCGCCGCGGCGGCCCGCGCCTTGTCCCGGTTCATGCGGCGCACGATCAAGGGCATGGCCACATTGTCGAGCGCCGAGAATTCCGGCAACAGGTGGTGGAACTGGTAGACGAAACCCAGGCTGCGATTGCGCAGGTCGCTCTTGGCGGACTCGCTCAAACCGGCCGCTGCCACGCCGTCGACGGTCACCGCGCCCGTCGTGGGCGCATCGAGCAGACCGAGGATGTGCAACAGGGTGCTCTTGCCCGAACCGGACGCGCCCACGATGGCCAGCATTTCGCCCCGGGCGATGCTCAGGCTGACGCCCCGCAATACGTCGACGCGGGCGCCGCCTTCGTCGTAGTACTTGACGAGGTCTTCGGCATGCAAAGCGAAATCAGTCATGGCGAAGCACCTGCGCGGGTTGCAGGCGCGATGCGCGCCAGCTGGGATAAAGCGTGGCCAGCAGCGACAGCACCAGCGAGGTGACCCCGATGCTGATGATGTCCGAGGACTGCGGGTCGGAAGGCAACTCGCTGATGAAATACACCTGGCGCGGCAGGAAATGCACGCCCAGCAGTCGTTCGATGAAAGGCACGATGACGTCGATGTTATAAGCCAGCAACATGCCGCCCAGCACGCCGATCAGGGTGCCGACGATGCCGATCAGCGCGCCCTGCACCAGGAAGATACGCGCCACTTCGCCCGGGCTGGCGCCCAGGGTACGCAGGATGGCGATGTCCGATTGCTTGTCCTTGACGGCCATCACCAGCGACGACAGCAGATTGAACGCCGCCACCGCCACGATCAGGGCGAGGATCAGGAACATCATGCGTTTTTCGGTCTGTACGGCGGCGAACCAGGTGCGGTTGTTGCGCGTCCAGTCGCTGGCGCTGACATAGCGCGGCAGGGTCTGCTGCAATTGCGCCGCCACCTGCGGCGCCTGTTGCATATCGGCGATGCGCAGCCGCACGCCGGCCACGCCGGTATCGCGGAAGACGCGCGCCGCGTCCTGGTTATCGACAAAGGCCAGCGAAGAGTCGTACTCATAGTGGCCGGACGAAAACACGCCCACCACCGTGAACTGCCGCATGCGCGGCGCGAAGCCGGCCGGGCTGACCGAGGCCTGCGGCGCCAGCATCAACACCGTATCGCCCACCACCAGGCCCATGCTGCTGGCCAGATCGCGCCCCAGCACCACGCCGAAAGAGCCGGGCTTCAGGTCGTCGAGTTTGCCGGCCACCATTTGCTTGGGGATGTCCGACACCTTGCCTTCAAGGTCCGGTTCGATACCGCGCACCTGCACGCCGTGCAGGCTCTGGCCCCGCACGATCATGCCCTGCGCGGCGACGAAGGGAGCCGCGGCCTGGACTTCCTTGTTGCGCTCGGCGTCCTTGGCGATGTCCTGCCACTGGCCCAGCACGCGATCGGCGTCGGCGCCGGGCACGTAGAGCTCGATGTGCGGGAGCACCGACAGCATGCGGTCGCGCACTTCCTTCTGGAAGCCGTTCATGACCGAAAGCACGACGATCAATGCCGCCACGCCCAGGGCAATGCCCGCCATCGAACTGGCGGCGATGAACGAGATGAAACGATCGCGGCGGCCGCGACGCTTGGTGATCCGGGCCATACCCGCATAGCGGGCGCCGATCCAAAATTCGTAGGGTATTTTCAGCACCCGCGCATTATGGCATTACGGCGCAGGGCCGCCAGTCCCGGCTTCACCTGGATTGCAAATATATGTGAGGGTTGTGAACGAGGGCGGCGCGGGCGCCCGCCGGCCGCGCGCCACACACTACAATCCCGCCATGCTTATCGTCCTTCCCGGCGCCCTGCCGGCCAGCCCGCCCATCGCGGACGAGCTGGCCAAGCGCCTGCCCACCACCGCCCCCACTCTGCACGCCTGGCTGCGGGCCGCCGACGCCAGCGTTTTGGCGTTCGACCCCCATGACGCCGGCTGTACGTCCTATGAAGCATGGCAACTGGAACAGGCCGGCTTCCGGTCAGCCCCCGGTCAGCAGGTAGGCGCCGGCCTGGGGCCGCTGCTGGCGCGCGCCGGACGCGCGCCAGGTTCTGATCCGGCCGCGCCCGTCTTGGCCGCTTCGGATGCCGCCGCGGCGACCGCCGACCCCGCCCCGGTCTGGATCGCCGACCTGACCCACGTCGCCCTGAGCACCGAAAGCGCCAATCTGCTGCCCGTCGAAGCGCTGGGGCTGACCGCCGAAGAAGACGCCGCGTTGTTTGCCGCCGCCGCGCCCCTGTTCGAGGGCACGGGCTTCAGCGCCCACTCGCTGGCGCCAGGCCGCTGGCGCGTTCGCCTGCCGGCTGACCTGCACCCCATTACCGCCAGCCCCGCCGCCGTGGGCGGCCAGTCGCTGTCAGGATGGTGGAATCAGGACGGCGCCCTGCGTCCCTGGCGCCGCCTGATGAACGAGATCCAGATGGTCTGGCATGACCATCCGGTCAACGAAGCCCGCGCCGCGCGCGGCCTGCCGCCGGTGAACACCTTGTGGCTTTATGGTGGCGCGACACCCTGGGCAGCAATGCCTGCGACCGCAACAACCCCGCCGCCGCAAGTCATCGAAGACCTGCTTCCCGCCTTCACCGCTGAAGACTGGGGAACCTGGCTCAACGCCTTGCAACAGATGGACGCGCGCGTATTCAAGCCCCTGTCCGACCCTCGTGGCCTGCCCACGCAAGCGGTCGAACTGCTGCTGCTTGGGCGCGACCGCCAAGTCAACCTCACCCTGAAACCGCGCAGCCGCCTGTTGGGCTGGCTGCCCTCGTCCGCAAAGAATTGGAGCGCCTGGTGGTCACCCCGCGCCTGACTGTACGTCCCGCCGATTTTCAAATCACCCGCGTGCTGGAAGGCGCGGGCATCCATCCACTGCTGGCGCGCCTGTGGGCCGCGCGCGGCGTCGCGCATCCCGACGACGTCCGCCTGGGGTGGCCCGCGCTGATCCCGCCCGCCGGGCTGACGCACTGTGAACACGCCGCCCGCGTCCTGGCCGATGCCATCCAGCAAGGCCGCCGCATGCTTATCGTGGCCGACTATGACTGCGACGGCGCCACGGCCTGCGCAGTCGGCCTGCGCGCCTTGCGCATGATGGGCGCGACGGTCGACTTCCTGGTGCCCAACCGCTTCGAAACCGGCTACGGCCTGTCGCCGGCGGTGGTCGAGCTGGCCTGCCGCCATCCGGCCGGCAAGCCCGACATGCTCGTCACGGTGGACAACGGCATCGCCAGCGTCGACGGCGTTGCCGCCGCCAATGCGGCCGGCATGGACGTGGTCATCACGGACCACCATCTGCCCGGCGACGAGCTGCCCGACGCCCTGGCCATCGTCAATCCCAATCAACCGGGCTGCGGCTTCCCGTCGAAGAACCTGGCGGGGGTCGGCGTCATCTTCTACCTGATGCTGGGGCTGCGCGCGGAACTGCGCCGGCGCGGCGTCTTCCCCGCCGATGGCGGCCCGCGCCTGGACGCGCTGGCCGACCTGGTGGCGCTGGGCACGGTGGCCGACGTGGTCAAGCTGGACACCAACAATCGCCTGCTGGTCACGCAGGGTCTGCAACGCATGCGCAGTGGCCGCATGCAGGCCGGCCTGCGCGCGCTGTTCGCCGTCGCTGCCCGCGAGCCGCGTAACGCCAACAGCTTCGACCTTGGCTTCGCCCTGGGCCCGCGTATCAATGCCGCGGGCCGGCTGGCCGACATGAGCCTGGGCATCGCCTGCCTGACCACGGACGACGAAGGCGAAGCCCTGGACATCGCGCGCCAGCTGGACGCGATCAACCGCGAACGCCGCAGCATCGAAACCACCATGCGCGAACAGGCGCTGGCCACCTTGGAAACGAGCGCCGACGTGGTCGGCGCCACGGTGTGCGTGTTCGACGACAGCTGGCATCAGGGCGTGGTCGGCCTGGTCGCGTCACGTCTCAAGGAAAAATACTGGCGCCCCACCCTGGCCTTCGCGCCCGCCGGCGACGATGAATTGCGCGGCTCCGGCCGCTCGATTCCCGACGTGCATCTGCGCGACGCCCTGGACCTGGTGTCCAAGCGCAACCCGGGCCTGATCCGCAAATTCGGCGGTCACGCCATGGCGGCGGGCCTGACCCTGGGTCGCGACGGCCTGGCGCAATTCGGCCCCGCCTTCGACGCGGCCGTGCGCGAATTGACCGGGCGCGACAGCTTCGAGCCTGTCCTTGAAACCGACGGTTCGCTGGAATCCGGCTACGCCAACGCCGAAGTCGCCGGCCTGCTGCAACAGCAGGTCTGGGGCGCGGGCTTCGCGGCCCCCCTGTTCTTCGACACGTTCCAGGTACGGAGCCAGCGGCTGCTGGGTGACAAGCACCTCAAGCTGTCGCTGGAACGGGGCCAGCAGCGCTTCGAGGCCATCTGGTTCGGCCACGCGCAACTGCTGCCGGATACCATCGATGTGGCGTATCGCCTGGAACAGAACATCTGGAACGGCATGGTGTCCGTCCAGCTGGTCATCGAACACGCGTCCTGAGCCGCGGACCGGGACCAGGCGCGCAGCGCCCCGTCCCGGCTCCCGGCTCCCGGCTTCAGCGGTTCACCAGCCGCGCCGGCTGCGCCAAGGCCACCAACGCCCCTACGCACAGGCAAGCCGCCAGCACATAGATGCCGCTGCTGGTCGACCCTGTCTGGTCCTTCAACCAGCCCACCAGATACGGGCTGATGAAACCCGCCAGGTTGCTTACCGAGTTGATCAGCGCAATGGCGGCCGCCGCCGCGGTGCCGCCCAGCACGGCCGTCGGCAGGCTCCAGAACAGCGGCAAGACCGTGCAGATGCCGATATTCGCCAGGGTCAGCGACGCAATGGCCAGCCAGGTGTTGCCGGACCAGACCGCCGAACCGACCAGGCCGATGGCGCCGATGAACGCCGGAATGGCCAGATGCCAGCGCCGCTCGTGCTTGCGGTCGGAGTTGCGCGAAATGATGATCATGCCCACCACCGCGAACAGATTGGGGATCGCCGTGAGCAAGCCGATATACAGGGGATCCTTCACGCCGGTATTGCTGATCAGGGTCGGCATCCAGAACCCGACGCCATACAGGCCCATCACGAAGGAAAAGTAGATGCTGGCCATCGCCCACACCCGCGGCTTGGTCATTGCCTCGCGGATCGGCGGATCTTCCTTGGCGCGCTCCTCCGCTTCGATATTGCGGCTCAGCACCGCTTTCTCACTATCGGTGAGCCATTTGGCGTGGCTGATGCGATCGTCCAGCCACAGCAGCACGATCACACCGATGATCACCGACGGAATCCCTTCCAGCAGGAACAGCCACTGCCAGCCGGCCATGCCGTGATCGCCATGGAAGGTATGCATGATCCAGCCGGAGATCGGGCCGCCGATCAGGCCCGACAGGGGCACCGCCGTCATGAAGAAGGTGGTGATGCGCCCGCGCCGCGCGTGGGGAAACCAGTAGGTGAGATAAAGAATAATGCCTGGGAAGAAACCGGCCTCGGCCAGGCCCAGCAGAAAACGCAAGGTGTAGAACATCGTCGGCGTCTTCACGAAGATCATGGCCGACGAGATGATGCCCCAGCTGATCATGATGCGGGCGATCCAGCGGCGCGCACCAACCTTGTGCAGGATAATGTTGCTGGGCACTTCAAACAGGAAATAGCCCAAGAAAAATATCCCCGCGCCCAGGCCGTAAACGGTATCGCTGAACTGCAGATCCGACAGCATCTGCAGCTTGGCGAAACCGACATTGACCCGGTCCAGATACGCCACCACATAGCAAAGCACCAGAAAAGGTACCAGCCTTAAGGTGACCTTGCGATAAAGCGTGTCCTCCGAGCTCACGGAGGCCGGGGCCTGCCCCGGCATTGCAACGTTCTCCATACCGTCTCCTCTCTTTTATAAAGAACCGTCACGATGGACGGTTTCCCGACGCCGTATTGATTTTCTGGCAGGGGCCAGGGGCGTTACTTTTTTGTTTATTGGCGGAATTTATAGCACCAACGCCCCGTAGACGCGACCGTCATGCCGTCGCTGCGGCCCCAGGAGTCAGTGGCACTATCTCCCTGGACGCCGCTGAAATCCCGCTTCCCCGGCGACGGCAACGCGAACTTTCGGAATCTTTGGTCGGAGCATTCGCCGGACGCCAAAAAACAGCGGGATTCGCCCCGCCGGCCCTGCCGCGCACCTGCCGCCGCCAAGGCAGGCTAAAATGGCAGGTTTCGTCAATTAGACCGCCTTAGGATTGCCATGGAAGCCGAACGTCAGAACCAGCTCGCCGCCCGACTCGCCGACTACGCCGAGCGCGAACAGGCTCTACGGAGGTATCTTTGACTACGATGCCAAAGATGAGCGCCTCCAGGTCGTAAACGCCGAGCTGGAAAACCCGGACGTCTGGAACGACCCCAAGCACGCACAGGATCTGGGCCGGGAAAAGAAAAGCCTGGAAGATGTCGTGGGCACCCTCACCGAACTGGGCGGAGGGCTGGCCGACTCGCGCGAGCTGTTCGACCTGGCCGCGTCCGACGATGACGACGCCACCCTGGAATCCATCGAAGGCGACGCCGACGCGTTCCAGCAAAAGCTGGAAGGCCTGGAATTCCGCCGCATGTTCTCCAATCCGGCCGATCCGCTGAACTGCTTCCTGGACATCCAGGCAGGCGCCGGCGGCACCGAGGCGCAGGACTGGGCCTCCATGCTGCTGCGCCAGTACTTGAAGTATTCCGAGCGCAAAGGCTTCAAGGCCGAGATCCTGGAAGAATCGGAAGGTGAAGTGGCGGGCATCAAGTCGGCCACCATCAAGATCGAAGGCGAATACGCCTTCGGCTACCTGCGCACGGAAACCGGCGTGCACCGCCTGGTGCGCAAGAGCCCCTTCGACTCGTCCGGCGGCCGCCACACGTCTTTCGCCAGCGTGTTCGTCTATCCCGAAATCGACGACTCCTTCGAAGTCGAGGTCAACCCGGCCGATCTGCGTGTCGACACCTACCGCGCCAGCGGCGCCGGTGGCCAGCACATCAACAAGACCGACTCGGCCGTGCGTATCACGCACAATCCGACCGGTATCGTCGTGCAGTGCCAGAACGACCGCTCCCAGCACCGCAACCGCGCCGAAGCCATGCAGATGCTGAAATCGCGTCTGTACGAGCTGGAAATGCGCAACCGCATGGCCGAGCAGCAGAAGCTGGAAGACTCCAAGACCGACGTGGGCTGGGGCCACCAGATCCGTTCCTATGTGCTGGACCAGAGCCGTATCAAGGACCTGCGCACGAACGTGGAAATCTCCAATACCCAGAAGGTACTGGACGGCGACCTCGACCCCTTCATTCAGGCCAGCCTGAAACAAGCGGTCTAAGGCGGGACGCGGCGCCTGGCGCGCCGCGCTTCGTCCGGTTTTCCCATAAACCCAATCCAAGCAGGATCCGGCATGACCCAAACTGTTGTCGTCCTTACCGGTGCCTCACGCGGCATCGGCGCCGCCCTCGCCCGCGCGCTTGCCAAACCTGGTGTGCGCCTGGCCACGCTGGCCCGCCGCAACGACCCCGAACTGCAGGCGCATGCCGCGGCCCAGGGCGCCACGCTGACGCAGATCGAAGTCGACCTGTCGGACCTGTCCGCGGCCGGCGCCGCCGCCGCGCGCATCGCAGCCGACTTGCCGCGCGACGCCAGCCGCTATCTGCTGATCAATAACGCCGGCACGGTGCAGCCGGTGGCACGGGGCGACCAGCTGGAAGATGCCGCCGCGATCACCACGGCCTTCAACCTCAATGTCAGCGCCGTGATGCTGTTGACCGCGCGCTTCCTGGCGGCGACCCAGGGCCTGGCGGCCGACCGCCGCGTCCTGAACATCTCCTCGGGCGCCGGGCGCAATCCCAACCCCGGCTGGGGCGTCTACTGCGCCACCAAGGCGGCGCTGGACATGTACACCCGCGTCCTCAAGCAGGAACAGGGCACGGACGGCGCCCGCGTGGTGTCGCTGGCCCCCGGCGTGGTCGATACCGACATGCAGGTGGCCATCCGCGCCAGCGATCCCTCCGCTTTCCCCGCCCTGTCCCGTTTCCAGGACATGCACGCCAGCGGCAAGCTGTCCGCGCCGACCAACGTCGCCGCGCGCATCGCCGCCTATCTCGAACGTGACGACTTCGGCCAGACCGAAATCGACGACATCCGCAATTACGATTGAATCCCGCCATGACCGATAACTCGCCCGCCACCACCGCGCAAGACGAAAACCGGCTGATCGCCGAGCGCCGCGCCAAGCTTGCCAAGCTGCGCGAAAGCGGCGTCGCCTTCCCCAACGACTTCGTGCCGGACGCGCACGCGGACGAACTGCACGCCAAGTACGACGAACAGGACCAGGAAGCCCTGGTCGCCACGGCCCGCGTGGCCAAGGTCGCCGGCCGCATGATGCTCAAGCGCGTCATGGGCAAGGCCAGCTTCGCCACCTTGCAGGACGCCACCGGCCGCATCCAGATCTACCTGGACCGGGGCACCCTGGGCGAAGAGCCCTACGCGGCGTTCAAGCAGTGGGATATCGGCGACATCATCGCGATCGAAGGCACGGTCTTCAAGACCAACAAGGGCGAGCTTTCCCTTCATGCGTCGCAGGCGCGCCTGCTGTCCAAGTCGCTGCGCCCGCTGCCGGACAAGTTCCACGGCGTGTCCGACCAGGAACTGCGTTACCGCCAGCGCTATGTCGACCTGGTGATGACCGAAGAGACCCGCCGCACGTTCGCTGCGCGCAGCAAGGCCATCGGCGGCATTCGCCAGTTCATGCTCGACGCCGGCTTCCTGGAAGTCGAAACGCCGATGCTGCACCCCATCCCTGGCGGCGCGGCGGCCAAGCCCTTCACCACCCATCACAACGCGCTGGACATGCAGATGTTCCTGCGCATCGCGCCCGAGCTGTATCTGAAGCGCCTGATCGTGGGCGGCTTCGAGCGCGTGTTCGAAGTGAACCGGAACTTCCGTAACGAGGGCGTGAGCCCGCGTCACAATCCGGAATTCACGATGATGGAGTTCTACGCGGCCTACACGGACTACCGCTGGCTGATGGACTTCACCGAACAACTGATCCGCCAGGCCGCCATCGCCGCCACCGGCAGCGCCGTGCTGACGTATCAGGAACGCGAGCTGGATCTGTCGCAGCCCTTCGACCGCCTGACCATCTGTGAGGCCATCCTGAAGTACGCGCCGGGCTACACGCAGGCGCAACTGGACGACGTCGCCTTCGTGCGCGCCGAGCTGAAGAAGCTGGGCGCCGACGTCGACAAGGCTCCGCTGGCGCGCGCCGCGCTGGGCGCCCTGCAATTGGCGCTGTTCGAAGAAACCGCCGAAGCCAAGCTATGGCGGCCGACCTACATCATCGACTATCCGGTGGAAGTCTCGCCGCTGGCGCGCGCGTCCGATACCCGCGAGGGCATCACGGAGCGCTTCGAACTGTTCATGACCGGCCGCGAAATCGCCAATGGTTTCTCGGAGTTGAACGACCCGGAAGATCAGGCCGAACGCTTCCGCTCGCAGGTGGAAGCCAAGGATGCGGGCGACGAGGAAGCCATGTATTACGACGCCGACTACATCCGGGCGCTGGAATACGGCATGCCGCCTACCGGTGGATGCGGTATCGGGATCGATCGTCTGGTGATGTTGCTAACGGATAGCCCGAGCATTCGGGACGTCATTCTGTTCCCGCACCTGCGGCGGGAAGATTGAGCCTGGCGGCACGGGTTTGATTTAAAAGGCCACCCCAAGGGGTGGCCTTTTTCGTCGGGGGTTGGCAATGACGCGGATGCGGGTGGCGCGGCCGGGGTCAGCTCGTACGCTCCAAGCGCAGCCCTACCGCCCGGTCGCGCGGGGACCGCAGGCTTGCCGCGCGGCTATCAGGCGCCCAGCTGTTGCAGGCGCTGCTCCATTGCCTGGGCCCAGCGCCGGGCCACGGCGGGTGACGTCGCGCATGACGCCGTGGCGGTGACGACTCGCACGGCTCGTTCCAGCAGCTGGATATCGGCCTCGTGCTGGCGCGCCACATGGGGATCCTCGAAGAAGATCACCCGCTGGCACTGATGCTCCAGCACCAACTCGCCGATCTGCGCATCGCCCCCCAAGGGCCCGCTCAAATACCGATGCACCCAGGGCTTGTCCGACGGCCAGCCGCGCGACCATGCCAGATCGTTCAAACGCCCACCCGTGGTCCCGGTGGCAACGCGTCGCGAAAAACGGGACAACAGATCGAAGTGCGTATCGGCGAAATCGACCATCTGATCCTTCAACGCGTCATGCGCGATCAGGGCCACGGTCTGACGCGAAAAATCCAGCAGGCGCGACACGGCGGGATCCGGCGCCAGTCCCGCCAGCACACGTTCCACCTCGATCCATTCAATGGCCCCCGCCAAGGTCGACACGAAAGGCTTCCCATGCGTGATGCACTGCCGCTTGAGCGCCAGCGCCTCGGGAAAAATCGACGAAGGATCGACGGGATCGATCAGATAAATGGCCCCGTCGAAAGGCTGGCTGCCGTCGCGCCCTTCCGTGACCCGGGCCACCAGCTTCATCAGGCCCCCTTCACGGCCATACGGATAGCGTATCAAGCCGGGATAGCCTTGCAGCATGCCTTCGCGTGATATCGCATCGTGCGTACGTCCCACCGTATAGAGCTGGACACCAAGCTCGCGGATCGAGCCGGAACAGCAGCGCAACCAGTCGAACAAGGCCGCGTTGGGCGTCTCATGATGCAGCCGGTTCGCTGCCAGGCCAAAACGCAGGATGGGAAGGGACATGATTCGCTCGCTCGAGGGTATGGACGCGAAATGCAAAAGGCCGGTTATCCGTAGGGACAACCGGCCTGCATGATACCGCTGGAGCCAAGCTTCAGGCAGCCTCGTCTATCCACGCCTGCTGGATGGCTTCCAGAATCTTTTCCCCCGAACGGGCGGGATCATCATCGAAATCCGGCAAGGCCAGCACCAGGTCACGCAATTGCGTGAAACGCACCGTGGCCGGATCCACATCCGGATGCGCGTCGTACAGGGCTTCGGCGATCTGCAACGTGTCGACCCATTTCATCAATGGTTCTCCTTGGCATGATTGATCGTGTAGCGCGGGATTTCCACGGTCACGTCGGCGTTGGCGATCTTGGCCTGGCAGGACAGGCGCGACGTCGACGTCAGCCCCCACGCCCGGTCCAACAGATCTTCCTCGGAATCGGTGGCCTCTTCCAGGGAGTTATAACCTTCACGCACGACCACATGGCAAGTGGTACAGGCGCAGGACAACTCGCAGGCGTGCTCCAGCTCGATATGGTTGTCCAGCAGCACGCGGCAGATCGACACGCCCTGCGGCGCGTTTTCGATGACGGCGCCCTCGGGGCAGACGTCGGGATGAGGCAAAACGGTAAGTTTAGGCATAAGAAAAATTCAGGCGATTTCGTCCAGCTTGCGACCCGACAGGGCGCGGCGAATGCTGCGGTCCATGCGGCGGGCGGCAAAGTCCTCGGTCACGTCGGACAAGGCTTGCACGGCGGCGCGCACGGCGTCGGTATCGGTCAGTTCCTGGGCCGCCGCGGCGGCCACCAGGGCGGCATCCACCTTGGCGCGCTCTTCAGTGTCCAGCAGGTCGCCGTCGGCGCCCAGCGCGGCTTGCACCGACTCGACCAGCTGGCGCGCTTCGACCTGTTGCTCACGCAACATGCGCGCCTGTGCATCGGCGTCGGCCGACGCCATGCCGTCGGCCAGCATGCGGCTGATTTCGTCGTCGGACAGACCATAGGAAGGCTTGACGGTGACCGACGCTTCCACGCCGGTGCTCTGCTCGCGCGCCGTCACACCCAGCAACCCGTCGGCATCGACCTGGAAGGTCACGCGAATACGGGCGGCGCCCGCCACCATGGGCGGAATGCCGCGCAATTCGAAACGCGCCAGCGAACGGTTGTCGGTGACCAGCTCGCGCTCGCCCTGCAAAACGTGGAAGCTCATGGCCCCCTGCCCGTCCTTGAAGGTGGTGAACTCCTGCGCGCGCGCCACGGGAATGGTGCTGTTGCGCGGAATGATCCGCTCGACCAGTCCACCCATGGTTTCCAGGCCCAGCGACAACGGGATGACGTCCAGCAACAGCCAGTCCTCACCCGGCGCGCGATTGCCTGCCAGCAGATTGGCCTGCAGCGCCGCACCCAGCGCCACCACTTGATCCGGATCCAGGTCCGTCAAGGGCGTCTGGCCGAAGAACTCGCCCACCTTGGCGCGCACGACCGGCATGCGCGTGGCGCCGCCGACCATCACCACGCCACGCACGTCGGCTTTTTCCAGATTGGCATCATGCAGCGCGCGGCGCGCGGTGGCCAAGGTGCGTTCGATCAGCGCGGCGGCCATGTCCTCGAACTGGGCACGCGTCAGCGCCTGGCTGACCGTGCGGCCGTCCTGCAGGCGCACATCCACCGTGGTGGACTCGGCCGCGGTCAAGCGCTCGCGGGCGGCCTTGGCGGCCACGGTCAGCGCACGACGATCGTGGCGCGACCACTCGGCCGTCTCACCGGCCACGGCATCCAGCACGTAAGCCGCGACCAGCGCGTCGAAATCGTCGCCGCCCAGGGCCGTGTCGCCGCCAGTGGAAATGACTTCGAAGACGCCCTTGGTCAGGCGCAGGATGGAGATATCGAAGGTGCCGCCACCCAGGTCATACACGGCATAGACGCCTTCGGCGGCGTTTTCCAGCCCGTAGGCGATGGCGGCCGCGGTCGGCTCGTTGAGCAGGCGCAGGACGCTCAAGCCCGCCAGCCGGGCGGCATCGCGCGTGGCCTGGCGCTGCGCGTCGTCGAAATAAGCCGGCACGGTGATCACCGCGCCCACCAGATCGTCACCCAGCACGGCTTCAGCGCGCAGACGCAGGCGTTCCAGGATGTGCGCGGACACCTCGACCGGGCTCAGCTCGCCTTGCACGGTGCGCAAGCGCGCCATGCCCGGGGCATCCACGAAATCATAGGCGGCGCCGCTGGCACGCGCGTCTTCGGCCGAGCGGCCCATGAAGCGTTTGACGGACACGATGGAGTTGGCCGGATCTTCAGCCTGCGCGGTCAGGGCATCATGCCCCACCAGCCGCTGGCCATCGGCCAGGTAGCGCACCGCCGACGGCAGCAGGGCACGCCCCTGCTCGTCCACCAGGACTTCCGGCACGCTGCTGCGCACCGCCGCCACCAGAGAATTGGTCGTACCCAGGTCTATGCCCACCGCCAGCTTGCGCTGATGCGGCGCGGGCGAGTCACCGGGTTCTGAAATCTGCAATAGAGCCATGATGGATTCGTATCGTTGAACGGCGCCGGACTAAGCCGTGGCGCCGTTGTACGGCTCCGCGCCAGCGCGGAACCGTGATCGCTAATCGGCAGGATGCCCGGACTGCACCGCCTGCGCCACTTCCTGGCCCATTTTGCGCACGAACATCCACTCCCTGATCTTCGCGCCGGCCGCGGCTACGTCGCCTTGGGCATCCAGCAAGTCCGCCAGGACTTCCTGCATGGCCGCGTCGGCCTGCGCCAGCTCCGCGCGCAAGGCGTCGAAAGCGTGCGCATTGTCGCGGGAGGCGCGGGCTTCGTCCAGCATTTCGCGCCATTCCATCTGCTGCATCAGGAAAGCGCGATCCATGGACGTATTGCTTTCCGTCTGCAGGTCGACACCGGCCTGTTCGCAGAGATAGCGCGCCCGCAACAGCGGGTCGCGCAGGGTGCGATAGGCTTCATTGGCGCGCGCCGCCCACTGCATGGCAACCCGCTTTTCCGCCGGTGCCGCGGTGGCGAAACGGTCGGGGTGGACTTGCGCCGCCACCACGCGCCACTCGCGTTCCAGGGCCGGGACATCAAGCGCGAACCGCGCCTGCAAACCAAACAAGCTGAAGTGATCGTCAGCGGCCAACACTACACCGTGAACGACTCGCCGCAGCCGCAGGTCGCCTTTTCGTTGGGATTACGGAACTTGAACCCTTCGTTCAGGCCTTCGCGGGCGTAGTCGAGCTCGGTGCCGTCGATATACGACAGGCTCTTGGCATCGACGAACACCTTGACGCCGTGGCTTTCGAACACTTCGTCGGCCGGGTCGGGCGCGTCCACGTATTCCAGCTTGTAGGCCATGCCTGAGCAGCCGGTGGTCCTGACGCCCAAGCGCAAGCCCACACCCTTGCCGCGGCGTTGCAAATAGCGGTCGATGTGGTTCGCCGCCTGCTGAGTGAGCGTAACAGCCATGATCAATTCACCGCGTGCTTTTCTTTGTAATCCAGCACAGCCGCCTTGATGGCGTCTTCCGCCAGGATCGAACAGTGGATCTTCACCGGCGGCAAAGCCAGTTCCTCGGCGATCTGCGTATTGCGGATGTTCAGCGCCTCGTCCAGCGTCTTGCCCTTCACCCATTCGGTGACCAGGGAGCTGGAGGCGATGGCCGAGCCACAGCCATAGGTCTTGAACCGTGCATCTTCAATGACGCCGTCGGTGCCGACCTTGATCTGCAACTTCATCACGTCGCCACAGGCGGGCGCGCCGACCATGCCGGTGCCCACGGAGTCGTCGCCCTTTTCGAAGGAACCGACGTTGCGGGGGTTTTCGTAGTGATCCAGAACTTTTTCGCTATATGCCATGATGTTTTCTCCACGCCACACTTCATCGTGCGTCGTCTGGTGATGTCTCTATTTCAGTGCGCAGCCCACTGCACGGAATTCAAATCGATGCCTTCCTTGGCCATTTCCCACAGCGGCGACATGTCGCGCAGCTTGCCGACCCGGCTCTTGAGCAAGTCAACCGTGAAGTCGATTTCCTGCTCGGTGGTGAAGCGGCCGATGGTGAAGCGGATCGAACTGTGGGCCAGCTCGTCGTTGCGGCCCAGGGCACGCAATACGTAGGAAGGCTCCAGGCTTGCCGACGTGCAGGCGGAACCGCTGGACACGGCCAATTCCTTCACCGCCATGATCAAGGACTCGCCTTCAACATAGTTGAAGCTGACGTTGAGGTTATGGGGCACACGCTGTTCCATGTCACCGTTGAGGTAAACCTCTTCGATCTGCGACAGGCCCGCCCACAGACGGTCACGCAGCATACGGATACGCTCGTTTTCCGTGCCCATTTCCTCGCGCGCCAGGCGGAAGGCTTCGCCCATGCCGACGATCTGGTGAGTAGGCAACGTGCCGGAGCGGAAACCGCGCTCATGGCCACCGCCATGGATCTGCGCTTCGATACGGATACGCGGCTTGCGGCGCACGTACTGCGCGCCGATACCCTTGGGACCGTAGGTCTTGTGCGCCGAGAAGGACATCAGATCGACTTTCAACTTCTGCAGGTCGATTTCCACCTTGCCGGTCGCCTGCGCGGCGTCGACGTGGAAAATGATGCCCTTTTCGCGGCAGATTTCGCCCAGCGTCTCGATGTCCTGGATCACGCCGATTTCGTTGTTCACGAACATCACCGAAACCAGGATGGTGTCCGGCCGCAGTGCCGCCTTGAACACGTTCAGGTCGATCAGGCCGTTATCCAGCACGTCCAGGTAGGTGACTTCAAAACCTTGGCGCTCCAGTTCACGACAGGTATCCAGCACCGCCTTGTGCTCGGTCTTGACCGTGATGATGTGCTTGCCGCGTTCAGCGTAGAAATTCGCCGCGCCCTTGATCGCCAGGTTGTCCGATTCCGTGGCGCCCGAGGTCCAGATGATTTCACGCGGATCCGCGTTCACCAGCTTGGCGACTTCTTCACGGGCGCGCTCGACGGCGTCTTCCGCTTCCCAGCCGAAGGCATGGCTACGCGAGGCCGGGTTGCCATAGTTTTCGTAAAGCCAGGGCACCATCTTGTCGACCACGCGGGGGTCGACAGGGGTGGTGGCGGAATAATCGAGATAAATGGGACGAGTGGTCATTTCGTACAGCTCCTGATCTTTTAAACCTTCAAGCAGCCGCCGCGGTATTGCCGGAAACGGGCGTCGCCGTTCCCGCGCTGGTGCTGCCCGGCACGCGATTGACGCGTACCGTGGTGCCATTCTGGTTGGTGTTGTTCGCCTCTTGCAGCTGGCGGACGCGCTGTTGATCGACCAGATCCTGCAAGGAGACGGAGTCGAGGTAATCGACCATCTTGCGGTTCAGCGTGGCCCAGAGTTCGTGGGTCATGCACTTGCCCGACTTGCCGTCCTTGCCGCTCGTACAGTCTTGCTTGCCGCCGCAGCTGGTTGCGTCCAGCGGCTCGTCGACGGCGAAGATGATGTCGGCAACCGTGACGTTGCGCGCCAGGCGGGCCAGGGAATAGCCGCCGCCGGGTCCGCGCACGCTGTCGACCAATTCGTGGCGACGGAGCTTGCCGAACAATTGTTCGAGATACGAGAGAGAGATGTTCTGACGCTGGCTGATGGCCGCGAGGGTGACCGGACCGCTATGCTGCCGCATAGCCAGGTCGATCATGGCAGTCACCGCGAAACGCCCTTTGGTGGTCAACCGCATGGTGAGTTTCCTAAATTCCGGTGTGAATGCCCCGAAGAAAAAGCCGGGGGCGCAATACCTGAGCAATTGCCTCAAGTATAACCAATTCCCGACTAATTTGGTAAGAAACCCTAGGCATGATAGGGTAGCTCTACCGTGGCGCCCGAGGCTGGACGCCCGCGCGGCCGCTGGAAAACCACGGACGGCTTTCAAGACTTTCAGCCGGCTGAATAAAATCAGCGAAATCCAGACGTGACAACGGCGGCCAATTGCCGCCGTCTGATTCCTGCCCCGCCCTGTCGCTGCGAAGCTGGATTGTTCTTTCCGTTTACGTCTTCAAGCAGCCTGGTACTGGGTAGCGCGCTTGCGCACCAGTTCCAGCAAGCCCTGACAGGCATCTTCCAGATAATCCAGCACCTTGCCGAAGCCTTCCGGACCGCCATAGTACGGATCGGGCACGGTGGCCTCTTCGTACTCGTTTGCAAAGCGCATGACCAGATTCAGCTTGTGCTGATAAGACTTCGGGCATTGGCGCTGCAAATCGGACAGGTCTTCCCAGTCCATGGCGAGAATCAGGTCATAGTCTCGAAAATCATCCAGCGACACCTGGCGGGCTTCGCGATGGTTGATTTCATAGCCGCGTTTGCGTGCGGCAGCCTGGGCGCGTGCATCCGGCGCCTCGCCAATATGGAAAGCATGCGTTCCAGCGGAATCGACGCGCACGACTTCGCCGAGTCCGGCGTCGTTGATCAACTGACGGAACACACCCTCTGCGCTCGGCGAGCGACAGATGTTGCCCTTACAAACGAAAAGAACCTTGGTCATCATGTGCGGTAGTCTGCGGGAAAACCCGCAAGAAGGCAAGCTTTTTTTGCCGGTCGGCCAACCCTGCCCCGCTTGCCGTCGGGGTCAATAATGCCAATGAAATTAATCACTTATTTAAAAAAACTAAGGCAGCGATTGAAACTCTGAATCCCTGAGCGAACCGAAGTTGACATTTACCTGACACACACAAAACACGGTGTGTCCACAGCAATCCTTATGGGGTCAGTTCGGTCCGTTCTCAAGTCCAGGCTCACGCTCAAGCCGACCCCTAAACCGCGCCATCGAGCAAGATCCGATCCTTGAGCGCATTCAGGGAATCGCGCGCCGCCGCCGCCTGTTCGAACTCCAGATTGCGGGCATGGTCCATCATCAGTTTTTCCAACCGCTTGATTTCACGTGCGACGGCCTTTTCGTCCTTCAGCACGGACGCCGGCAAGGCATCTTCGACCGTCGAATGCTGCTGCGGCGCAACAACCCCGTCGATCAGCTCCCGCACCGCCTTCTTCACGCCACGCGCCGTAATGCCGTGTTCGGCGTTGAAAGCTTCCTGCTTCTCGCGGCGGCGCTCGGTTTCACTGATGGCGCGATGCATGGAATCCGTCACGCGATCCCCATACAGAATGGCGCGGCCATTCAAATTACGCGCCGCGCGCCCGATGGTCTGGATCAAACTGCGCTCCGACCGCAGGAAACCTTCCTTGTCGGCATCCAGGATGGCCACCAGGGACACTTCAGGAATATCCAGGCCCTCGCGCAGCAGGTTGATCCCCACCAGCACGTCGAACACGCCCAGACGCAGGTCGCGAATGATCTCGACACGCTCAACCGTATCGATATCGGAGTGCAGATAACGCACGCGCTGCCCGTTTTCGGCGAGGTAGTCGGTCAGGTCTTCCGCCATCCGTTTGGTCAGGGTGGTGACCAAGACGCGTTCGGTGCGCTCCACGCGCAGCTTGATCTCGCCAAGCAGATCGTCGACCTGGGTGCGCGCCGGGCGCACCTCGACGATGGGATCGACCAGGCCGGTGGGACGCACCACCTGCTCTACGACGTTGTCGGTATGTTCTTTCTCGTAGGCCGCCGGCGTAGCCGAAACGAATACGCATTGACGCATGCGGGCTTCGAATTCCTGCAACTGCAGCGGCCGGTTGTCCAGCGCGGACGGCATGCGGAAACCGTAGTTGACCAGGGTTTCCTTGCGCGCGCGGTCGCCACGGTACATACCGCCGAGCTGGCCGATGGTGACGTGGCTTTCGTCGATGAACATCAGCGCGTCGTTCGGCAGGTAATCGATCAGCGTCGGTGGCGGCTCGCCAGGCGCGGCGCCGGACAGGTGACGCGAGTAATTTTCGATGCCCTTGCAGAAACCCAGTTCCTGCAGCATTTCCAGATCGAAACGGGTGCGCTGCTCCAGCCGCTGGGCCTCGACCAGCTTGCCGTCATCGATGAAAAACTTCGAGCGTTCGCGCAGCTCTTCCTTGATGGTCTCGATGGCGCGCAGCACCGTGTCGCGCGGCGTCACGTAATGCGACCCCGGATAGACGGTGAAGCGCGGCACCTTGTGCCGGACCTTGCCGGTAAGCGGGTCGAACAACTCCAGCGTCTCGACCTCGTCGTCGAACAAGGTGACGCGCAGCGCCAGCTCGGCGCTTTCCGCCGGGAAGATATCGATGGTCTCGCCGCGCACGCGGAACACGCCACGGGCGAACTCGGCGTCATTGCGGGTGTACTGCATGGACACCAGGCGCGCCAGGATCTCGCGGCGCGCCACGCGGTCGCCGGCGCGCAGGATGAGCACCATGGCGTGATAATCGCCAGGGTTGCCGATACCATAGATGCACGACACCGTACCGACGATGACGGTATCGCGGCGCTCCAGCAGGCTCTTGGTGGCCGACAGACGCATCTGCTCGATGTGCTCGTTGATGGACGAGTCCTTCTCGATGAACAGGTCGCGCGTCGGCACGTAGGCTTCGGGCTGGTAGTAGTCGTAGTACGAGACGAAGTACTCGACCGCGTTGCGCGGGAAGAACTCGCGCATCTCGGCATACAGCTGCGCCGCCAGCGTCTTGTTGGGCGCCAGCACCAGAGCCGGTCGCCCAAGACGGGCGATGACGTTGGCCATGGTGTAGGTCTTGCCCGAGCCCGTCACGCCCAGCAGAGTCTGGTACATGAGGCCATCTTGCACGCCTTGGGTCAGCGCCTCGATCGCATTGGGCTGGTCACCGGCCGGTGGATACGGCTGGTAGAGTTGAAAAGGGCTATTTGGGTACTCAACGAATCCGGGATCGGACATGCTAGACTGTCCAAGGGCAAACCCCTGATTATCCGCCGCACTGCCCGCTGCGTCCACCCTTCCCTAGTTCGATCCGATGACCACTCTTTTCGACTCCGTAGAGTTAGCCCCCCGTGACCCCATTCTGGGTCTGAACGAGCAATTCAACGCTGACACGCGCCCCGGCAAGGTCAACTTGGGTGTTGGCGTGTATTACGACGACAACGGCCGCATTCCGCTGCTGGGCGCCGTCCGTAAGGCCGAAACGGCACGCATCGAAGCGGCCGCGGCGCGCGGCTACCTGCCGATCGAAGGGATTGCCGGCTACAACAAGGGCGCGCAAGCGCTGCTGTTGGGCGCTGACTCGCCGCTGGCCGCCGCCGGCCGCGTGCTGACGGTGCAGGCCCTGGGCGGCACCGGCGCGCTGAAGATCGGCGCCGACTTCCTGCGCCAGCTGCTGCCGGGCGCCAAGGCCTATATCAGCGATCCCAGCTGGGAAAACCACCGCGCCCTGTTCGAGCGCGCCGGTTTCACCGTTGAAAACTACACCTACTACGACGCCGCCACCCGTGGCCTGAATTTCGAAGGCATGCTGGCCAGCTTGAAAGCCATGCCGGCCCAAAGCGTCGTCGTGCTGCACGCCTGCTGCCACAACCCGACCGGCGTGGACCCCACGTTCGAGCAATGGAAGCAAATCGCCGCCACCGTCCAGGAACGCGGCCTGGTGCCCTTCCTCGACATCGCCTACCAAGGCTTCGGTGAAGGCCTGAAGGAAGATGCCGCGGTCGTGCGCCTGTTCGCCGACCTCGACATCACCATGCTCATCAGCTCGTCGTTCTCGAAGTCGTTCTCGCTTTACGGGGAACGCGTCGGCGCGCTGACCGCCGTGGCCGGCAACAAGGACGAAGCCACCCGCGTGCTGAGCCAGCTCAAGCGCGTGATCCGCACCAACTACTCCAACCCCCCCACGCACGGCGGCACGGTGGTGGCGTCGGTGCTGAACACGCCCGAACTGTTCGCCCTGTGGGAAGAAGAACTGGCCGGCATGCGCGATCGCATCCGCGCCATGCGTGCCCAGCTGGTCGACAAGCTGAAGGCTGCCGGTGTTACCCAGGACTTCAGCTTCGTCCTCAAGCAGCGCGGCATGTTCTCCTACTCGGGCCTGACCTCGGCCCAGGTGGACCGCCTGCGTGAAGAGCATGGTGTCTACGCCGTGTCCAGCGGCCGCATCTGCGTGGCCGCGCTGAACAGCGGCAACATCGACAAGGTCGCGAACGCCATCGCCGCCGTGTTGAAGAGCTGATCCTGCTGGTCAGCTGCCCCGGCCCCGCGCCGGGGACGAAAAGGCCTGTGCTTCGCGCAGGCCTTTTTCTTTGGATGTTCGGCGCACTTCTATTAGAGACGCGCACGTATGGAAAAAGGCTTGCATTTCCAAGCTATGTCCCCCAAAATCGTGAACTGTATATCCATACAGCCCGAAGATTTCATGGAGACGGACGCATGGCTACCAAACTCACTGAGCGTCAACAGCAGATTCTCGATCTGATCCGTCAGACGGTCGCCAGCACCGGTTTCCCCCCCACCCGCGCTGAAATTGCCCAGGCGCTGGGTTTTCGTTCTCCCAATGCCGCGGAAGACCACCTCAAAGCCCTGGCGCGCAAAGGCGCCATCGAGCTTACGGCCGGCGCTTCGCGTGGCATCCGCCTGAAGGAAGTCGCGACTGGCGTGCAAGCCATGCTGCCCATGCCCGCCCTGGCGCAGCTGCTGCTGCCGCTGGTGGGCCGCGTCGCGGCGGGCAGCCCCATCCTCGCCGCCGAGCACGTCGAACGTGACGTCGGCGTGGATCCCGGCCTGTTCGCGCAACGCCCTGACTACCTGCTCAAGGTCCGCGGCATGAGCATGCGCGACGCCGGCATCCTGGACGGCGACCTGCTGGCCGTCAAGAAATCCGGCGAAGCCCGCGACGGACAAATCGTCGTGGCCCGCATCGACGACGACGTCACGGTCAAGCGCCTGCAACGGCAAGGCGGCCGCATCCAGCTGCTGCCCGAAAACCCGGACTTCGAAACCATCGTCGTCCAGAACGGCCAGGACTTCGCACTGGAAGGCATCGCGGTCGGACTGATCCGGACGCAGGCGCTGCACTAGATCGCCCTTCCCCGGCAAGGCAAACAAAAAGGCGAACCTTGCGGTTCGCCTTTTTGTTTTACCGGTAAGTATGGGGGGCCGGGAAGCCCCGGCCATACCTACGGTACTCAGTGCTTCGTCACCGGATCGGAGGCTTCAGCGGGCTGGGCCGACACCAAAGGTTTGTCTTTCGACTCTTCGTCGGCCAGCGGCTCGGGCATGTGCTCGAGCGCCAGTTCCAATACCTTGTCGATCCAACGCACCGGCACCACTTCCAGGTGATTCTTGACGTTGTCCGGAATCTCCGCCAGATCCTTGACGTTTTCCTCAGGGATCAGCACGGTCTTGATACCGCCACGGTGGGCCGCGAGCAGCTTTTCCTTCAAGCCGCCAATGGCCAGGACTTCGCCACGCAGGGTGATTTCACCCGTCATGGCCACGTCCGCGCGCACCGGGATGCCCGACAAAGCCGACACCATGGCCGTGGTGATGGCGATACCCGCCGAAGGACCATCCTTGGGGGTGGCGCCTTCCGGCACGTGGACGTGCATGTCGCGCTTCTCGAACACGCTGTCCGCGAAGCCCAGACGGCGTGCACGCGAACGCACCACCGTACGGGCCGCCTCGACCGATTCCTTCATCACGTCGCCCAGCGAACCCGTGCGCTGGATGGCGCCCTTGCCCGACATGTCGGCGACTTCAATGGTCAGCAGATCGCCGCCCACTTCCGTCCAGGCCAGACCCGTCACCTGGCCGACCTGGTTTTCCTTCTCCGCCATGCCGAAGCTGTAACGGCGCACGCCCAGGTAGTCGTTCAGGTTATCCGCCGACACGACCACGCCATCCGTCACCACCGCGGGCGCTTTCGCACCCTTGACGGCGGGCGTGCTGTCGCGCTTGGTCAGCAATTCCTTGACGACCTTGCGGCAGATCTTGCCGATTTCGCGTTCCAGCGCCCGCACGCCTGCTTCACGGGTGTAGTAGCGCACAATATCGCGCAGGGCCGATTCCTCGACCGCCAGCTCACCGTCCTTCAGGCCGTTGTTCTTCAACAGCTTGGGCAGCAAGTGATCGCTGGCGATATGCACCTTCTCGTCTTCGGTGTAGCCAGACAGACGGATGACTTCCATACGGTCCAGCAGGGCCGGCGGAATGTTCAAGGTATTACTGGTCGCCACGAACATCACGTCGGACAGGTCGAAGTCGACCTCGACGTAGTGATCCTGGAAGGTGTGGTTCTGTTCCGGATCCAGCACTTCCAGCAGCGCCGACGAGGGATCGCCACGGAAGTCCATGCCCAGCTTGTCGATCTCGTCGAGCAGGAACAGAGGGTTGCGCACGGCCACCTTGTTCATGTTCTGCAGGATCTTGCCCGGCATGGAGCCGATGTACGTGCGGCGATGACCACGGATTTCCGCTTCGTCGCGCACGCCGCCCAGGGCCATCCGCACGAACTTGCGGTTGGTCGCCTTGGCGATCGACTGGCCGAGCGAGGTCTTGCCGACACCCGGAGGGCCGACCAGACACAGAATCGGCGCCTTCACCTTGTCCACGCGTTGCTGCACAGCCAGATATTCGAGGATGCGTTCCTTGACCTTCTCCAGGCCATAGTGATCGTCGTCCAGCACCGATTCGGCGTTGGAAATCGAATTATTGACCTTGCTCTTCTTGCGCCACGGCAGGTTGATCAGGGTGTCGATGTAATTGCGCACCACGGTGGCTTCAGCCGACATGGGCGACATCAACTTGAGCTTCTTGAGCTCGGAATCAGCCTTCTTGCGCGCGTCCTTCGGCATGCGGGCGGCGAGGATCTTCTTTTCCAGCTCCTCGATGTCCGCGCCTTCTTCGCCTTCACCCAGTTCTTTCTGGATGGCTTTGACCTGTTCGTTCAGGTAGTAGTCGCGCTGGCTCTTTTCCATCTGCTTCTTGACGCGGCCACGGATACGCTTCTCCACCTGGAGAATGTCGATTTCCGTTTCCAGCTGCGTCAGCAGCCCTTCGAGCCGTTCCGGCGTACCGAAGATTTCGAGCATTTTCTGCTTCTGCTCAAGCTTGAGCGGCAGATGCGCGGCAATGGTGTCGGCCAGGCGGCCGGCATCGTCGATACCCGCCAGCGAGGTCAGGATCTCGGGCGGAATCTTCTTGTTCAGTTTTACGTATTGCTCGAACTGGGCCACGATGGCGCGGCGCAGGGCTTCGGTTTCCGAGCCTTGGCTGGCATCCTGCTCGATGGGCACGACTTCGCAGGTGAAATGCGAATCGACGTCCTCGATGCGGGTGATGCGCGCGCGCTGCGAACCTTCCACCAGCACCTTCACGGTGCCGTCGGGCAGCTTGAGCATTTGGAGAATACCGGCGACGCAACCGATTTCGTAGACGTCTTCGGGCGAGGGATCGTCTTTACCCGCGGATTTCTGGGCAACCAGCATGATGCTTTTGCCGGCTTCCATGGCGACTTCCAGCGCCCGGATCGAGCGGGGACGGCCCACGAACAACGGAATGACCATGTGCGGAAACACGACGACATCGCGCAACGGCAACAATGGCAGGTCGATAGGTTCGGGAGGCAGGGTCTGCGTACCAGACATAGAGTATTCCTCGGTATGGCGAGTCGGAGATGCTATCGGCGTGCCCGTAGGAACGATCCTGCAAACATCAATTAAGACCGATATGGGAACGATAGCTTAATTTTCAAGCCCACGGCCCCACCCCGGCTAAATGAATGAAAAAACCCGTAGCGCACTACGGGTTTTTTCACGCTAGAGGACTCAGGCAGCCGCGTCGCGGACTTCGCCTCGTTCCGGCTTGGCCGGCTGGCTGGACTCATCGGCATAGATGAGCAAGGGCTGGCCGTCACCGTCGATGACGTTTTCATCCAAAACGACTCGGCTGACATTGCCCTGCGAGGGCAGCTCGTACATGGTGTCGAGCAAAGCCGATTCCAGGATGGAACGCAGGCCACGGGCACCGGTTTTACGCTTGAGCGCCTTGCGGGCAATAGCCTTTAGAGCCGCCGGACGCACATCCAGTTCCGCACCTTCCATCGCAAACAGCTTTTGGAACTGTTTGAGCACTGCGTTCTTCGGTTCCGTAAGAATCTGCACCATGGCCGACTCGTCCAGCTCGTCGAGCGTGGCAACGACCGGCAGACGGCCGACCAGTTCCGGAATCAGGCCGAACTTGACCAGATCTTCCGGCTCGGCTTCGCTGAACAGCTCGCCAACGCCGCGCTCGGACTTGGCGCGTACCGACGCCGAGAAACCGATGCCCGACTTTTCCGTACGGTCGCGAATCACCTTTTCCAGACCATCGAAGGCGCCGCCGACGATGAACAGGATATTGGTGGTGTCGACCTGGACGAAATCCTGGTTCGGATGCTTGCGGCCGCCCTGCGGCGGAACCGAGGCAACCGTGCCTTCGATCAGCTTCAGCAGGGCTTGCTGCACGCCCTCGCCCGACACGTCGCGGGTGATGGACGGGTTATCCGATTTACGGGAAATCTTGTCGATTTCGTCGATGTAGATGATGGCGCGCTGCGCCTTCTCTACTTCGTAATTGCAGTTCTGCAGCAGCTTCTGAATGATGTTCTCGACGTCCTCACCGACATAACCCGCTTCGGTAAGCGTGGTGGCGTCGGCCATGACGAAGGGAACATTGAGCATGCGCGCCAGCGTTTGGGCCAGCAGCGTCTTGCCCGAGCCGGTGGGCCCGATCAGAAGGATGTTGCTTTTGGTCAGCTCGACCTCGTCGCCCTTGATCTCGCCATGACGGATACGCTTGTAGTGGTTGTATACGGCAACCGCCAGCATGCGCTTCGGCCCCGTTTGGCCGATCACGTATTGGTCGAGGAAGGTTTTGATTTCGGCCGGCGTGGGCAGCTCGGAACGAATGGCTGCGCGCGCCGTGGCCTGAGCTTCTTCACGAATGATGTCGTTGCAGAGGTCTATGCACTCGTCGCAAACGAAAACCGACGGGCCCGCGATCAACTTGCGAACTTCGTGCTGGCTCTTGTTGCAGAACGAGCAGTGCAGGACCTTTGCGTCGGCCGATCCCTTTTTTTCAGGCATATATATCTCTGGTGACGGCGGACGGCCGCATCAACGGTCGCCCGCCCTACGCTGGGCTCGAAAAATATGACGGCTTGGTCTGGGACCCGCGAAAAACCTTAACGCTCTTCCGAACGCGAGGCCAAGACCTTGTCCACGAGTCCATACGATACCGCATCTTGCGCGGACATGAAGTTGTCACGCTCGGTGTCTAGTTCAATACGCTCGATCGGTTGGCCGGTGTTATCAGCCAAAATACGGTTGAGACGGCCACGCAGATCCAGGATTTCCCGCGCCTGGATCTGAATGTCTGTCGCCTGCCCTTGGGCGCCGCCCGAAGGCTGGTGGATCATGATGCGGGAATTAGGCAGCGAATAACGCTTTTCCTTCTTCCCCGCCGACAGCAGGAAAGCACCCATGCTGGCTGCCAGACCGGTGCAGAGGGTCGACACATCCGGTTTCACGAAGTTCATCGTGTCGTAGATGGCCATCCCCGCGTACACCGACCCGCCCGGCGAGTTGATATAGAACGAGATGTCCTTATCAGGATTTTCCGACTCCAGAAACAGCAATTGCGCCACCACGAGGTTGGCCGAGTTGTCATTGACAGGGCCGACCAGGAAGATGACGCGCTCGCGCAACAGGCGCGAGTAGATGTCGTAAGCGCGTTCACCGCGCCCCGACTGCTCGATGACCATGGGGATATAACCCAGGCCAGTGGGCGTCACCGAAGAGCCGCCGTGCATTGCCGCATAGAAATCGGTAAATCTTTCCATCAAGCCATCCCCATCAACTGATCGAAAGGCAGTTGCTCGTCGGACACCTTGGCCTTCTCGAGCACAAATGCCACCACATTGTCTTCCACTACGATTGCCTCGATTTCGGCGCGGCGTTGGCGGTCAGCCAGGTAGTAGCTGACGACTTGAGCCGGTTCTTCGTAGTTCTGCGCGAATTCCTCGATGCGCGTGCGCACCTGTTCCGGCTTGGCTTGCAGGTTGTTCTGCTTCACCAGTTCGGACACGAGCAGGCCCAGGCGGACGCGGCGCTCGGATTCCGTGCTGAAGGCTTCCGGCGGAATCGGCACCGATTCGGCATTGGGGATGCCGCGTTGCTTCAGTTCCTCGCGGGCGGCGGCGACACGGGTTTCGATGTCGCTGTCGACCAGGGCCTTGGGCACGTCGAACTTGGCGGCTTCGACCAGGGCGTCCATGACGCTGGTCTTGGTACGGCCTTGCACGCGCACTTTGGCTTCGCGCTCAACGTTGCCGCGGATGTCGGCCTTGAGCTTTTCGACGTCGCCTTCGGCTTGGCCGAGCGACTTGGCGAATTCGCCGTCAACCACGGGCAGCACGGCTTCGGCGACTTCCTTCACCGTGATGGTGAATTCGGCGGTCTTGCCGGCGACTTCGACGCCTTGGTAGTCAGCCGGGAAAGCCAGCGGGAACACCTTGGTTTCGCCAGCCTTCAGGCCGGTCGCGGCGGCTTCGAACTCGGGCAGCATGCGGCCCTGGCCCAGCACGAACGGGAAATCTTCAGCCTTGCCGCCTTCGAACGGCACGCCGTCGATGGTGCCGGCGAAGTCCAGCGTGACACGGTCGCCATCCTGGGCGGCACGGCCTTCGCGGGCTTCGTAGGTGGCGCGCTGCTTGCGCAGGACGTCCAGGGTGCGGTCGACTTCGGCGTCGCCCACGGGGCTTTCGTAGCGGGTCACGCCCAGCGCGGCCAGATCAGGCAGCGCGACTTCGGGATAAACCTCGAAGGTGGCGCTGAACGCCAGCGTGTCGTCCGCAACGCCTTCAGTCTTGGGTTCCAGCTTGGGCGAACCGGCGATGCGCAGCTTGGCGCCGTCGACGGCTTGCTCGAAAGCGCGGCCAACCAGGGAATTGATGACGTCGTAGCGGATGCCGGGGCCATGGCTGCGTTCGAGCATGGCCAGGGGCGCTTTGCCGGGACGGAAGCCGGGTACCTTGGCGGTACGCGCAACGCGCTTCAATTGCGCCTGAACTTCTTTTTCGACGTCTGCCAGAGGAACGGACAGATCGACGCGGCGCTCCAGGCCGGAGAGGGTTTCAACCACAGGCTGCATTAGAAAAGACCTATATTGCGAGTGAATGGACGAAATGGATCGGGAATCAACCGCCCATTTTACCGGAAAAAGAAAAGCCCCCCGTACTTGGGGGGCCGAGAGGCATACTGCCCGGCCGGAACGCCGCTGGGCCAGCGTCGTTCCGGCCGGAGAATCAGCCTGAAACAGCCTGATTACTTGTTGCTGGCGATGCGTTCCTGGATGTGTTCCGCGCGCTTGGTCGACGACGGGTGCGAGCTCATCATGCTGCTCTTGCCGCCGTCCAGCTTGGCCAGCTTCTGGAAGGCCGTGACCAGCCCCTGGGTGGGCAGGCCGCCCTTTTTCAGCTTATCGAAGGAGTAGTCGTCGGCGGCGCTTTCCTGCGACTGCGAGAACTGGGCGTTGACGAACTTTTCCGTCAGGTCGCCCAGCTGCGAGCTGTTCAGGGCGGCAACGGCCGAACCACCGGCGGAGGCGGCGGCGTCGCGCGCGGCGGACACCGTGTAGGCGGTCTGCATGGCCTTCTTGCTGTGGCCCAGGGCTACGTGGCCCATTTCATGGCCGATCACGCCCAGCAATTCGTCGTCGTTCATCATGTCCATCAGGCCGCTGTAGACGCGGATGCAGCCGTTGCCCATGGCCCAGGCGTTGACGTCGGACGTGATGTAGACCTTGTAATTGACGGGCTGGCCGTTGATGTTGTTGCCCAGCTGCTTGCCGAGCTTCTGCACGCGCACGTCGTACTTGCTGCCGGCGGCGGCGAGCTTTTCCTGCTTGTCGCTCTGCGCGCAGGCCTTATCGGACAGCTGCTTGATGTCGGCGTCGCTCAGCGTGGCGGCCTGAACCATCTTGCCACCGGCGCCGACCAGGCCGCCGATGTCGAAGGCCAAGGCGGGACGCAGCGCCACGGTGGCGCAAGCGGCGGACAGAATCGCGGCGAATTTGATGGCTTTATTCATTTTGATGGGCTCCCTCTCCCGTGCCCAAGCGGGCGGAGCGCAGATTCTATTGATGAGCGCCTGCTTTTTATGCACCGGAGCTACACAATATCTCCCAATTTCAGTTTTATTTACATTTGACTTACCTCCTGTAGCGTCAGAAGTTACTTGCCGTTTTGCAGCCGCGCGCCATCAAATTCGCCGTGCCCGCTTGATAGAATTCGCGCAACGCGGCTTACAGGAACCTGGATGCCGCTACTCATCCGGAAAGGCACGACACGCACATGGCATCTTCCCCTCCCCCTCGCCGACTGCATCCGCTGGCGGCGATCATCTTCAGCTCGCGCTGGCTGCAACTGCCGCTGTACCTGGGCCTGATCGTCGCCCAGGGCGTCTACGTCCTGCTCTTCGTCAAGGAGCTGTGGCACCTGGTGAGCCACGCCACCAGCTTCGGCGAGCAGGACATCATGCTGATCGTGCTGGGCCTGATCGATGTGGTGATGATCTCCAACCTGCTGGTGATGGTGATCGTGGGCGGCTACGAAACCTTCGTGTCGCGGCTGCGCCTGGAAGGCCATCCGGATCAGCCCGAATGGCTGAGCCACGTCAACGCCAGCGTGCTGAAAGTGAAGCTGGCCATGGCGATCATCGGCATTTCATCCATCCATCTGCTGCGCACGTTCATCGAGGCCGGCAATCTGGATAGCGCCACCGCCCGGTATACGTCGACCGGCGTGATGTGGCAGACGATCATCCACTGCGTGTTCATCCTGTCCGCCATCGGTATCGCGCTGGTGGACAGGCTTATCGTCGTGCCTCCTCATGTCACCGACGGCACCGCCGAAAAACACCAGCACTAAAACCCCGCCGAACGACAGGCAAAAGACAGACGGGCAAACAGAAAAAGCAAAGCCCCGTATGCGCAGGCATACGGGGCTTTGCTTTGCAGTCCTCGCGTCTTGCGGATTACAGGACTTGGATATTCTTCGCCGAAGGACCCTTGGGACCATTCTTGTCAACTTCGAAGCTGACCTTCTGGTTCTCCTGCAAGGTCTTGAAGCCTTCGGTGCGAATTTCCGAGAAGTGCACGAACAGATCCTTGCTGCCATCGTCGGGAACGATGAAGCCATAGCCCTTTTCCGCGTTGAACCACTTCACGATACCGGTTGCCATATTGCCACCCCAAAAATATGAACGAGAGGATGCCAGATTATCAAGGAAGTGGAAATCGGCAACTACAGTACCTGTGACGGCGACAAATAGAACTAAGGACCGCGTCGCTTGAATATCTCGCCGGCCAAGTTTAATCGGGAATTTTTTTTGTGGTCAACCAATCCACTTCGAACTTGTATCGGGGCGTCAGCGCCAGTTTGACGACCACCTTAACGCGCTGTCATCACTCGCAATCAGGTGCTCAAACGCATACGGATAGGACGATTTGGATGAGGTATTGATCCGCTGTTGCCGGGGTCGCGCGCCATCCCCGGCAACGGCTGTTCAATCACGCAAGCTGGCCGCGCATCCAGGCCACCAGCGCCTCGCTCAAGCCACGCAAATCGGCTTGCAGACGCGCGTAGCCTTCATGCGGACGCAGGGTCACTTCATCCATATAGAGCTTGCGATTGACTTCGATCTGCAGGCTGTGGCGACCAGCGGCCGGATTGCCGAACGCACGCACCAGCTCGACACCCTTGTACGGATCGTTCTCGGTGACGTTATAGCCTTTGTCACGCAGCCAGGCCGCCACGAATTGGCGGAACTCAGGCGCGCTGGTGCTGCCGTCGCGATCGCCCAGCACGAAGTCCGGATGAATCAGACCAGGTTTATCGGTCGCGTACGCACCGGCCACGCTGGGCATGGAGTGGCAGTTGATGTGCCAGACTTTGCCCAGGCGTTGATGCGCCGCATCAAGCAATTGACCCACGGCCTGGTGATAAGGCTTCCAGCAGGCGTCGATGCGGTGGTGGACTTCGGCGACGCTCAGCTTGCGGTCATACAGCGGCGTGCCGTCATCCAGCATGCGCCAGATCAGGCCTTTGCCCAACTTGACCTTGCCGGTCTCGTTGATGGGACCGTCCCAGGGCTTGTCCAGCAACAAGGCGTCGATTTCATCGGCGGCACGATTGGCGTCGATGTAAGCGCGCGGGAAAGACGCCGCCACCATGGGCACGCCGAGTTCCAGCGCACCGCTCCACAGGTCATCGATCCAGGTGTCTTCCGCGGTACGCAGCGCGCCGAAGTCGAGGGCGGGCGCGAAGTCGGGAGGATACGTGGTGCCGCTGTGCGGCGAGTCGAGAACCAGGGGAGAAGCAAGGGCGGCGGCCGGGTAATCGGTCGGCGCATACAGGCGGTAGGAAAGCGGCTGGGATTTCAACATGATGGGGGCAATGCCTATTCGGGGATCCGGACCGCCATCCGGGCAGCGCCGCGGGGGGCTGCCCCGCGCACATGCCCTGGCGGTCCGTTGCTACGGTCAGTCGACCTTGACGTGGGCTTCGGCGGCCACACGCTTGTTCTTGGCGATTTCAGCGGCGATCTGCTTGGCGAACTCTTCCGGCGTGTTGTTGGCCGGCGCGGCGCCCAAGCCTTCCAGACGGGTCTTCACGTCAGCATCGGCTTCAACCTTGGCGACCGCTGCGTTCAGCTTGTCGACCACGGCCTTGGGCAGCTTGCCGGGACCGACCAGACCGAACCACGAAGCGTCGTTGACGGCGGGCAGGCCGACTTCGGCGAACGTCGGCACATCCGGCAGGGCCTTGACGCGCTGCGGTGCGGCAACGGCCATGGCGATCAGGCGGTTGGCCTGCACGTGCGGCAGGGTCGAGGGCAGGTTGTCATACATGACGTCGACCTGGCCGGCCAGCACGTCGTTCAACGCCGGGCCCACGCCGCGGTACGGCACGTGAACCAGGTTGGTGCCCGAAGCCATCTTGAACAGCTCGCCCATCATGTGGGAAACCGAACCGTTGCCGGCCGACGCGTACGTCAGCTTGCCCGGCTCGCTCTTGGCCAGCTTGATGAACTCGGCCATGTTCTTGGCGCCGATCTTCGGGTTGATCGCCATGATGTTGGGCACGGCAGCCAGGTTGGTGATCGGCGTGAAGTCCTTCTCGGCATCGAAGGGCAGCTTGGCGTACACGGCGGGGTTGATGCCGTGCGTGCTGGCGGTGGCGATGCCCAGGGTGTAGCCGTCCGGCGCGGCGTTGGCGATGGCCGCGCTACCGATGGAGCCGCCGGCGCCGCCGCGGTTTTCCACGATCACGGTCTGGTTCAGCTCACGGCCCAGCTTGTCGGCGAACAGACGGCCGACGATGTCGGTGGTGCCCCCGGGCGGGAACGGCACGATCAGGCGGATCGGCTTGCTGGGATAGGCGTCATCGGCGTGGGCCAGGACAGGCACGGCGGCGAGGACCGCGACGGCCGTCAGGCCAAGAAGGCGTTGCTTGAAGAGCATGGGATCCCTTGAGGAAAACGTTTTAAGTGGGTCAGCAATATGCAAACCTGGCGATTCTTAGCTTCCGCAACAAATTGTGCAAACGAAGAATTCTCCTTATGCTATGACTTAATTTCATACCTGATTTCCCGCTGCTCCTGGCAAGCCCCTTCTGTTTCACCCCTTCAGGCTCTTCGTTCATGCGCCGGCTCTGCCCTTCCTTGACCGATCTTCAGGCTTTCGAAATGGCCGCTCGCCACGGCAGCTTCACGCGTGCCGCACAGGAGTTGTCCGTGACGCAGGGGGCAGTGAGCAAGCAGGTCAAGCAGCTGGAGCAGTTTGTCGGCGTCGAACTATTCCTGCGCCTCCGGCATGGGCTGGTGCTGACCGAGGCGGGCAAGGTCTATCTGGACAAGATCCAGGTGGGGCTCGGGCAGATCGAGGCGGCCACGCTAGAGTTGATTTCGCACCAGGGCCAGGGCGGCGTCCTGCACCTGACCAGCATGCCGACCTTCGGAGCGCGCTGGCTGATCCCGCGCCTGTCCGGCTTCATGCGGCTGCGGCCGGAGATTCATCTTGAATTCATGCCGCATCGCAAGGGCTACGATTTTTCCACGCCGGAGCTGGATGCCGCGGTGCGCTTCGGTGAAGGGGTGTGGCCCGGCAGCGGCGCGGATTACATCGTCGGGCGCGACGTGGTGCCGGTGGGCAGCCCGAAGCTCTTTCCCCACCCCTGTACGACGCCAGATGAATTATTGGGGCATCCCTTGATGCACCACACGTCCGCGCTGGAAGGCTGGACCGATTGGTTCACCCAGGCGGGCTGCGACAGCCGACGTACGCGGGAAGGCGCGCGCTTCGATCAGTACAACCTGCTGTCCCAGGCCGCGGCGGCCGGTTTCGGCATTGCGCTGATTCCTCGCTGCCTGATCGAGGACGAACTGCGCGACGGCAAGCTGGCGACCCTGATCGACCTGCCCATCCGGGCGCGGCAGGGCTATTACCTGTGCTATCCGGAAACCAAGGCCCACCAGCCTGCCCTGCAGGCCTTTCGCCAATGGCTGATGGAAGAATCACTGGCGGCCGAACCGCGGGCAAGCTGAGCTTGCCCGCCCGGCGGCGCCGTCACGGCGAGCCGACCCATCAAGTCCCGTAATCCTGGGCAGCCTCCGGCTGATAGAGGATTTCCGCCAGCGTGGCGCGATGCGCGACGCGATCCGGGCCCTGCCATCCTATGGATTGGCCGACGCGGTGGCCGATCAGGGCCAATCCCAGTGGTGAAAGAACAGAGATTCGGCCGGTCGCCGCATCGCTTTCGGGCGGGTAGACCAGCGTGATGACCATGTCGCCATCGTCCTCTTCTGTCTGCAACTTCAGGCGCGAGCGCATCGTCACGATATCCGAGTCGATCAGATGCACGGGCACGGTCACCACGGAATCCATGAGGTCATAGGCGGCATCTTCGATATTCGACGGCAAGCCGTCGGCAGGCAGGCGCTCGAGCATGCCGTTCAGGCGCGCATGGTCGAGATCGGTCATCATGCGATCGGGGCTGGGGGTCTGCATGGGTTCGCTCCTTCTTGGCTCGGCCGCCGACGACGCGGCGATACGACGAGCCTGTGCGCGGGAGTGGCCCGACGACCTGAAGAAATGCGCGTGTGAAAAATGGGGGTGGCGGTCGCCGGGCTCAGTCATGTGCGGCGAGAGCCGCGAATGCCGGTCCGGGTATGTTCGCCTGAGGCGACGCTGCCCGCGCCGAGCGCGCACGAATACGCGCCGGGCGCGTGAGCGTCCCGGCTTGTGCTGCTTTTGCGTATGCGAAGGGCATCGAAGGCATACGCTCGATTCTAGTGGGGTATGGCGATGCTGTCCAAGGTGCGATGGCAGCCCTGCCCGGCCGAGGTCGATCCGCGGTCAGCCCGCTGTCACGCCGCGGGCCGCAATACATGTCGCAATGGGGTTCCTGCCTGCAAGGCGCGGATGTTGGCGGCGATGACGTCATAGCGGCGCTCCAGCAGGCCCGGCGTCAAGGCCGACAGATGCGGCGTGCCGCGCACATTGGGCAAGGCGTGCAAGGGCAAGCGTGAGGGCGTGACCGACGTTTCGCCGGCGCTTGGATAGCGATACCAGACGTCCAGCACCGCGCGCCCCAGCCTGCCGGTGCTCAGGTTGTCATAAAGGGCGGCCTCGTCGACCACTTCCGCACGCGCGACGTTGACCAGCAAACCTTGCGGCCCCAGTGCCCGCAAGGCCGCGTCACCCACGCGTCCGCGGGTCTCGTCAGTCAAGGGGCAGCACAGCACCAGCGCCGCGCAGCGCGTCAGCACCGCTTCCAGTTCTTTTGTCGTCACCACTTCGTTCGGCGCGACGGTGGATTTCACCTGGCCGCTGCGGGTGACCGCGATGACACCCATGCCCAGCGCCTGGACGCGGCGGGCGATTTCCTCGCCGATGTGGCCATAGCCGAGGATGGCGACGTTATTGCCGAAGGCTTCGCGGTGGTACGGCCGATTCGCATACACGGCTGGCCAGGCTTGCTCATCCAGGATCGCCGGCAGGCGCCAGGGCTCCAGGAAGTGTTCCAACAAGGCGTGGACTACATACTCGGCGATGGGAATCTCGTGGCCGTGGACGTTGCAGACGTTGCTGGACGCGGGCACGGCGTTGACCTCGATGGCATCGACACCCGCGCCGGGCACCTGTACCAGCCGGCCCTTGAAGCGCGCCGCCTCGTCGGCCGTCAGGCGGTTGGTGACCAGCACATCGACACCGATGTCGCCTTGCGCGGGCAGCGTCTTGGCGGCTTGCACGTCGAAGCCGGCGCCCAGCAGGCCCGCGAGCCTCGGCGCGTTGGGAGCATGCAGTCCCGCGACCAGGATTTTCATAAGAGGCATTCCTTAGATGGCGTTGCTGGTACGCACCGTCAGGTCGGTACGGGCCTTGAATTCGTCGGTGAGGCGGGTGCCCAGCCCGAAGCCCTTGGGCGGCTGCGCGATGCCGGCCTCGATCACGGGCAAGCCGGTGACCAGATCGCGGTACCAGGTCGCCAGCGTGGCGCGCACCACTTCCTGGTAGATCGCCGTGGGCGCATGCAGCGCCAGGTGCAGGCCGGCCATCAGCGCCACCGGACCGGTGCAGTCATGCGGCGCCAAGGGCTTGGCGTAAGCCTGGGCCAGCGCGGCGATCTTGCGCGCCACGGTCAGGCCGCCGCACCAGCAGAGGTCCAGCATGACCACATCCAGCGCGTCGGCCGCCAGCAGATCCCGAAACACCGGCAGCCCGGCCAGCGATTCGCTGCCGCAGACCGGCGTGCGCGTGCGGCTGCGCAGGTCGGCCAGCGTATGCACGTCATCCATTTTTGAGATCGGATCCTCCGCCCAGAAGACGCCGTAATCCTCCAGCGCCTGGCAGATGCGCAGCGCGGCGTGATTGCCCCACAGACCATGCATCTCGCACATGATCTCGATGTCGTCACCGACGGCTTGCCGCGCCCGCTTGAAAGGCTCCAGGCCCTGCTTCAGATCCGGCAGGCTGATCACCTGGCCCTGGGTCCTGGGCGCGTAGATATCGAAAGGCCAGATCTTCATGGCACCGTAGCCTTCATCGCGCAGGCTGGATGCCAGCGCGCCGGCATCGCGCATGAACGCCACCTGGTCGTCATAAGGACCGGCCGCCACATCGTTGCCGCCGATATCGCGCCGCTTGCCGGTGGAGTTGTACGCGTACCCGGCGCAGGTGTTGTAGACGGGAATGTTGGGACGGGCCGCACCGCCCAGCGCCTGGTACAGCGGCACGCGCTGACGCTGCCCGGCCAGATCCCACAGGGCGATGTCGACGGCGCTGGCCGCGCGGACCTCGGCGCCCGACGCGTTGTAGCCCACATAGGGCAAGGTCAGCAGGCCATTGATACCCTCGATGGCGGATGCATCGCGTCCCAGCAGTTGCGGCGCGACTTCGGCATGGATGACGGTTTCCACCGCCGCGGCCCCGCGAAACGTTTCGCCCAGGCCGGTCAGCCCCTCGTCGGTGTCGATTTCCAGCCATATGAGGCTGGGGCGGTCGGCGCAGCGGTAGGTACGCAAGGCGGTGATGGTGGACATGGCGGCAACGTCTCGGTGATAACAGATGGGATATCGCAAGGCCGCAGTTTGGGCAAAGCTGTAAAATCTGTCAACTCATTGCGCCTTACCTGATCGGCGCCACGGGCGACTTGCCGCCCACGCGCCCTTGCTTCACACTCCCGCCCCATGACTGACGCTTCCCCCGATCGCCGCCTTGGCGACAAGGTCTATGAACAACTCCTCGCCCTGCTGGGCACCGAGGGTTTCGAGACCCATGCGCGCCTGCCCGGCGAGATAGAGCTGGCGCGGCGCTTCGCCGTGTCCCGGCCGGTATTGCGCCAGGCCCTGGCGCGGCTGCGCGCGGAAGGCCGGATCTCGGCGCGCAAAGGCTCGGGCAACTATGTGGAAGCGTTGCAGCCGCAGGCGGAGATCGTCGAATTCGGTCCCTTGACCAGCATTCCCGACATCAAGACCTTTCTTGATTTTCGTTGCGCCCTGGAGGGGGAAATCGTCGCGCGTACCGCCGTGGACGCGGATGCGTCGGCGATCGAGGAGATCGCGCGGCGTCAGGATGCTTTCGAGCAGGCCTTGCAGGCAGGCGGCTCCGGCATCGACGAGGACATCGCTTTCCACGCGGCGATTGCCGCGGCCTGCGGCAACCGCTTCTTCGAGATGACGATGACGGCGCTGGTGGCGCAAACGCGTTTCAGCATCGACCTGGTGCGCAAGCTGGCCGGCCCGACGCAGGCGCAGCGGCGGCAGGCGGTGCTGGCCGAGCATCGTGCCATCGTCGCGGCCATCGCGGCGCGCGACCCCGTCGCCGCGCGCGCTGCCATGTCGGCGCACCTGCAAGGCGGGATCGCACGCCTCTTCGGGAGCACCAAGTAGTCAGCTATTGACAGGTTTTACAGATATAGACGAAGATGTCTCCGCCCAGCTTCCAAACCGGGCCATTCAAATAATGAGAAGGAGACATCATGGTTTTTCGCCACTCGCTTGGGCTGGCCGGTCACCTGGCGCAGGGCAAGCGCCGCGCCCTCGCCTGCCTGGCCGTCACCGCCGCCGCCACGCTGCTGTTCACCCACGCCATGCCGGCGCGCGCGGCTGAGGCAGCCGCCAGCTATCCCAGCAAGGTCATCCGCATCATCGTCCCCAATCCTCCGGGCGGCGCGTCCGATGTGTTGGCGCGACTGCTGGGCAAGAAGCTGACCGAGAAGTGGGGGCAGTCCGTCGTCGTCGAAAACAAGGCGGGCGCCAATGGCAGTATCGGCGCGAACTTTGTCGCGAAGTCCGATGCGGACGGCTATACGCTGCTGTTGATGGACTCGGGCAGCCTGACCATCTCGCCGAGCATCATGAAGCTCAACTACAGTCCGACCGAGGACCTGGCGCCGATATCCATCGTGGCCTACTCGCCGCACATCCTGGTGGTCAGCAACAAGCTGCCGGTGCATAACCTGCAGGAGCTGATCGCTTACGCGAAGGCGAACAAGGGCAAGCTGAATTACGGCGAGACCGCGGGCTCGATCACCCACCTGGCCGGCGTGGTGCTGGCACAGAAAGAAGGGATCGACTGGAACTACATCGGGTACAAGGGCGGATCGCAGGTGCTGACCGACCTGACGGGCGGGCAGATCGACGTCACGATGAACAGCTTTCTTGCGACCTATCCCTTGGTGAAAGGCGGCGCGATACGGTTGATCGCGGTGGCAAGTCCGCAGCGCTATGCGCTCATTCCCGATACGCCCGCGATTGCGGAGCGTGTGCCGGATTTCGTGACCGGCTCCTGGCAAGCCTTGCTCGCCCCGGCGGGAACACCACCCGCCGTGGTGGAGAAGATCCATGCCGCCATCGCCGAGATCACCGCACAGGCTGACACGAAGCAGCGCTTCGTCGAACTGGGTTCAGAGCCGGTGGACAAGACACCGGCCGAGATCGCCAAGTGGTTGCGCGAAGAGACCGACCGCTGGGGCAAGGTCGTGAAGGACGGGGATATCAAGGTGTTTTGATGGGTGTTTTGATGAGTGTCTAAGCGGCGGCGCGCACGCTGCCGCTGCCATCTTCGGCGCCTGCCGCTACGCCCCCGGCGGGTGCCGACCGCGGCACCCAGTGACGCCCGGGCACGGCAGCCAGCAGATCACGCGTGTAGGGATGCACGGGCGCGCCAAACACCTGGCTGGCAGGTCCGATCTCCACCACCTCCCCTTGCCGCATGACGGCCACCCGATCGCAGATGCGGGCCCCGACGCGCAAGTCATGGGTGATGAACAGCAACGACAGGCCCAGGTCCTGCTTCAGCTCCGCCAACAAGCCCAGCACCTGCGCCTGGACGGAAACATCGAGCGCTGACACGGGCTCATCCGCGACCAGCAGGCGCGGGCGCAGCGCCAAGGCCCGGGCCAGACCAATACGTTGCCTCTGCCCGCCCGAAAACTCGTGCGGGAAACGGTCCAGCGCCGAAGGGTGCAGCCCGACGCGACGCAGCAACTCCTCTACCCGCGGCATCACCGACTCCCGCGATTCACCGTGCGTGATGGGCCCCTGCGCGATCAGGTCGCCAACGCGGCGGCGCGGATTCAGAGACCCATACGGATCCTGGAACACCATCTGCACCTGCGCGGCGTAGCGAAGCTGCCCTTGCCGCGTGCGGTCCGCGCCGTCGACACCCGCCACGTCGATACTGCCTTCCTGCGGCGTAAGCAGACGCAGGATGCAGCGCGCAAGCGTCGACTTGCCCGATCCGCTCTCCCCTACGATGCCGAGCGTTTCCCCCGCAGCCAGACTGATATTCACGTTGTGTAGCGCGGTGGTAACCCGGGCGCGCCGGATGAAACCCGTACTGCGATATGTCAGGGATAGGTCGCGGACATGCAGGGCCGTCGCCGGTTGCGGGACGGCGCTAGCGTCAGGGCCCGTCGACAGCGCGCCAACCCCGCCGCGGGAAACGGTCAGCGGTGCCGGTGCCCCGTGGCTCGCTGCTCCCTGCGGTAACGGAGGCGGCACTGCGGCGATCAGCGTACGGGTATAGGCATGACGCGGCTGGTTCAAGACCTGGGTGGCGCTGCCCGACTCCCTTACCTGTCCGTCCTGCATCACCGTCACGCGGTCTGCCACCTCCGCCACCACGCCGAAATCGTGGGTGATGAAAAGCACCGCCGTCCCCCGGCGCGATTGCAGGTCCTTGATCAGGGCCAATATCTGCGCCTGCGTCGTGACGTCGAGCGCGGTGGTGGGTTCATCCGCGATCAAGACCTCCGGATCGAGCGCCAGCGCCATGGCGATCATGGCCCTTTGGCGCTGTCCTCCAGACAGCTCATGGGGGTAAGCGCGCGCCACGGCCGCTGGTTCGGGCAAGCCCACCTGGGCCAGCAGCTCCAGCACCTTGGCACGCGTCTGCGCACGCTTCAGGCGACGATGCAGGCGGAACGTCTCGGCGATCTGGCGGCCCACCGTATGCAAAGGGTTCAGCGCCGTCATGGGGTCCTGGAAGATCATGCTGACGCGCGCGCCGCGAATGCGCCGCAATTGCGCCTGGGTCAGCGCCAGCATATCGTCACCAGCCAGCAGGATCGCGCCTGCTTGCACTTTCGCGCCGACCGGCAGCAGCCCCAGGATGGCGCTGGCGGTCATCGACTTGCCGCTGCCGCTTTCGCCCACGACGCAATGGATCTCGCCGGCCCGCAGGGTAAGGTCGACACCCTGCAGCGCGTGTACGCGGTCCGCTCCCGCGGGCAGCGCCACGGTCAAGCCCCGCACTTCCAGGACAGGCGCCCGTTCCTGGCTGGGGTCCGGCTGTGCCATACAGTCTCCCGATATGCTTCCGAGTTCGTCCGGCGCGGACATCACGCGGCCGGCGGGAGCGTCGAATAGGTTGCACGCCCCAGCGCCAGCAGACGGGCCTCGTCGTCGAACAGCTCCACGTCCACCACGCCGACGCTCTTGCCCGCGCGCCGCACGGTGGCCACGACCTCGATGTCCGTGTCGACGGCCGGCCGCAGGTAATCGATACGAAAATTGATGGTCGGCAGGCCGCGTCCCAGTTGCTGGATCAAGGCAAAGTCGCCGACGGTGTCCACCAAGGCGGCGAGCGGTCCGCCATGCCACTGCCGCGATCCGTTACCTCGTTCGAAGGCGGGCTGGAACGGAGCGCGGACGCGTAATAATCCTTGCCCTGCGTCGGCTTCCAGTACCGTCAGGTTCAACAGCGCGTTGAAGCCGGAGGCGCGCAGCCTTTCCTGAACCTGTTCGAGCGTCAACGTTCCCATGGCGTGCTCACAGCAACTGGCCGCCACTGGCGGCGATACGTTGACCCGTCACCCAGCGTCCGTCCGCGCTGGCCAGGAAGGCCACCACGTCCGCGATGTCTTCCGGTTGGCCGACCCGGCCAAGCGCGATTTCCTTCGCTTTTTCCCTGGCCGCCACCGGTTCATTCGCACGCGGATTGGCGTCAGTGGCCGTCGCGCCGGGCAGCACGGCGTTGACGGTGATGCCACGCGGGCCCAGCTGTTGCGCCAGCAATACTGTCAGCGCTTCCAGGCCGGCCTTGGCGCTGGCATAGACGGCCGACGGCGGCGCCGCCCGCTGCGTGCGCGTGGAAGAGATATTGACGATACGCCCGCCGTCGCGCAGGCGCGGCAACGCGTCACGCGTGACGAAGAACGGGGCACGCAAGTTCAGGCCGATACCAAGCTCGAAGTCCTCCAGGGTCACCTGATCGATGATCTTGGCCCCGCCCGCGCCGGCGTTATTGACCAGAATATCCAGCCCCGCGGGCAGACCGTATTCACGCAACGCCGTGTCGAAACGCTGCCAGAGCAACCCGGGCCCGTCCACGACAGCCAGGTCCGCCTGCACCAGGAATCCTTTGCCGCCGGCGGCCTCTATCGAAGCCAGCGTGTCCTGCGCTGCCCGTGCGTTCTCACGGAAGTGCACCACCACCGTCGCACCGTCGCGCGCCAGTCGGCGTGCGATCGCACGCCCTATGCCACGTCCGGCGCCGGTCACCAACGCCACCTTTCCCTGCAATCGCTGTTCGCTCATAACTCACCGTAGGCACTGCACGGCTCATACCGCGCCGAGAACCGCAAATGATAGGCGGGTGCCATCACGCGCATCAAAGACTCGTTTTCTATTTTTTTATTTCGAGGAGAGCATCGCCAAGGGCACCTGCAACATATCGCGCACACGCATGCGACGCACGCGTGCCCGCGTACAGGCGCGCGCAGGATATACGCCCCGCCCTGTGCGCGCCAGGGATGCGTGGGCATGTCCATCGTCGATATTGTTATTTCCCTCGTGCGTGATGTCCTGCCTAAGATCGCGGGTTACAGCAAAGCCCGATCGGGCAGGTTTGCATCACCAGGAGTCAGGGCAATGGCAGGTATATCGCGTCGCGGATTCGTCAAGATGGCCGGCGCAGGCGCGGCAATGGCCGCGGCTGGGTGGCAAGTTCCCGCTTGGGCGCAAGGCGCGACGGCGCCGCGCAAAGGGGGAGTTCTGACCGCGACCATCGGCTTTCCGGAGCCCCACACGATGTTCGCACCGGCGGGCGGCGGCGGCAGCCCCGCGTTTACCGCGGCGCGGGTATTGGAAACGCTGGTCCGCATCGCGCCTGACCTGTCGGTGAGCCCGCATCTGGCCACGGCATGGGCAGTCGACCCGGATCACCAACGCTACAAGGTCACCGTGCGCCAAGGCGTGAAGTGGCACGACGGCAAGGACTTCACCGCTGCCGACGTGGCTTTCACCATCGGCGAATACTGGAAGCAGATTGCCGCTGGCGGCGCGTTGACCGCGCTCAAGCGCGCCTATGCGAGCAGCGCGCAGGAAGTGACTGTCGAATTCGACAAGCCGATCCCGGAGTTCACTTTTCTGTATGCGTTGGGAACCCTGAACGTCATCCCCGCGCACATCTACGGCAAAGGCGACCTGAATACCAATCCCGCCAACAACGCGCCGGTGGGCACCGGCCCTTACCGCTTCCAGCGCTGGGTGCGCGGCAGCAGGGCCGAGTTCGAACGCAATGCGCAGTACTGGCAGCCTTCCTTGCCCAATCCCGACCGGCTGGTCGTGCGCTGGTGGCGTGAGCCGTCGGCGCGGGCAGCTGCCCTGGAGGCCGGCGAACTGGACATCGGCGTGCAGAACCCCGTCCCTTTCGCCGACATCAAGCGGCTGCGCGACAGCGGCAAGTTCCTCGTCAGCGACAAGAACTATGAGATTTCCGATTGGGACGCAACGCTGGTATTCAACGCCAAGAATCCCATCACGCAACACCAGGCGGTACGCCAGGCGATCCTGCACACGCTGGATTTGAAATACATCGCCGACGTGATCTACCAGGGTTTCGCCACGCCAGCCCGCAGCATCATAGGCAGCCACAACACGCTTTACTACAACCCGGACGTGCCTCAATATCCGTTCGACAAGGCGCGGGCGGAAAAGCTGCTCGATGAGGCCGGGTTCCCGCGCAAGGAAGGCGGCAAGCGCTTCGCGGTGCGCCTGGTGGCGGCGGGCTGGGTCGACGAGAACGGCAAGCTGGGCGCGTATATCCGGCAAGCGCTCCAGGATATCGGCGTCGACGTGGAGCTGCGCGTGCCCGATCGTGCCGGATCGCTCAAGGCGATCTACACCGACTACGACTTCGACCTGGCCATCACCAACGCGGGCTCGCCGGCCGAACCCGTACCAGGAACGACCCAACTGTTCACCTCGGAGGGTATCGCCCGCGGCCTGGCGTTTCGTAACGCCAGCCAGTGGTCCGATCCCAAATTCGATGCGTTGGTCGACAAAATCACGTTTGAAATCGATGCGGCCAAGCGCAAGCAGCTTATTCACGACTACGCGGTGCAGGCCGCCACGGCGGCCACCAATGTGCGCCTGGTCGAGGTCAAGCAACTGACCGTGGCCCGCTCCGTGGTCCAGGGCCTGCCCAACGTCGCCGATATCAAACGGGACTCGTGGGACTCGATCTGGTTGTCAGCCTGAAGGCCAGCAGCATGAGCCATAGCCCTTACAACCTCGGCGACCTGTGGGATCACGAGCGGCCCGCGGACGATATGGCGGTGGTGGATCTGCGCGATCCGGACCATCCGCGCCGTTATTCGCATGCCGACATCGACGCGCAGGCGCGCGGCGTGGCACGCTTGCTCAGCGCGCGCGGCTTGCAACCGGGGGACCGTGTCGGCATCCTTTCGGGCAACCGCGCCGAATATGTCAGCGTGTATTCCGGCATCACGCGAGCCGGCCTGATCGCCGTCCCCTTGAATAACAAGGCGCCGGCGGAGACCGTCCAGTACGTGATCCAGGACGCCGACGTCAGCCTGGTGTTCACCGACCACGAACAGCTTCCCAAATTGCCTGGCAGTGTCCCCTTTGTCGATCTGGACGACAGCGGACCGGCCGGCTACACCGCGGTGCTGGATCACGGCGCCTTCGATACCTGGCGGCCGGAGCAGGACAGCATCGCGGAAATTCTCTATACGTCGGGATCGACGGGCAAGCCCAAGGGCGTTCCCCTGACACACGCCGGCCAGTTCTGGATGGCGAGCCGGCGCCAGGGAGCGCCCGAAACGAGCGGCCTCGTCCATATCATTGCCCAGCCGCTATTCCACATGGCGGGCCTGCTCGTCGCCAAGCGCGGCCTGCAGCAACATGGCGTGCTGGTGATATTCGCCGCCTTCGAGGCACGCCGCTACCTGCAGGCACTGGCGGATTACCGGGTGACCCATGTCCAGGCGGTGCCCACGGTGCTGGCCCGGCTGCTGAAAGAAGCCGACCTGCTGGCGCGACTCGACCTGTCCGCCTTGCGCGTCATCAGCCTGGGCTCGGCACCGATGACCGCCAGCCTGTTCGAAAAAGTCCGGCTGGCGTTCCCGCATGCCATCCTGACCCACGGCTATGGCTCCACGGAAGCCGGCGGCGGCGTGTTCGGCCCCCATCCGGAAGGCATCGCGACGCCGCCCATCGCCGTGGGCGTGCCGCATCCGGGCATCGAAGTGCGCTTGACGGACGGCCCGCATGAAGACGAGGGCGTGATGCTGCTGCGGTCACCGGGCGTCATGACGCATTACCTCAACCTGCCCGAGGTCACGGCCAAGGTGTTTCGCGACGGCTGGTATTACACCGGCGATGTGATGCGCCGCGATGCTCAGGGCTTCTACTTCTTCGTCGGACGGGCCGACGACATGTTCGTGTGCGCGGGTGAAAACATCTATCCCGGCGAAGTGGAGAAGACACTGGAGCGGCACCCGTCCGTGCACCAGGCCTGCGTCGTGCCGTTGGAGGACGAGGAGCGCGGCCAGATTCCCGTGGCTTTCGTCGTGGCATCAAGGGACGCCGACATGCTGGACGCGCCGGCGCTGAAAGCGCACGCGCTGGCGCACGGCCCCGCCTACCAACACCCCCGTCGTATCGCCATCGTCCCGGACCTGCCCTGGGCCGGGACGAACAAGATCGACCGCAATGCGCTGAAGCGCGAAGCGGTCGTGCGCGAGCGCGCGGGCAACTGGGCCCGCTGACGCGAACCGGATCGCCACATGCCCAGGCTGCAAGGAGAATCTTCATGACAGGTGTCATTGCCCGCCGGCTGGCGCATTCGCTGCCGATGATATTTGGTGTCATCGTCCTGAGCTTCTTCCTGATCAAGGCGGCGCCGGGCGACTTCCTCGACGTCATGACCTCGGACATGCAGTTGGCCGATCCCGCCATGATCGCCAAGCTGCGCGTGACCTACGGCCTGGACCAGCCGGCGCTGGTCCAACTGGGACGCTATGTCTACGCGGTGCTGCATTTCGACCTGGGATTCTCGTATAGGCAAGGCGTGCCTGTCATCGATGCCGTCCTTGAACGCGTCCCGGCGACGCTGCTGCTGGTGTTGTCGGGCATCGCCATCGCCGTGCTGACGGGCACCATCGCGGGTGTGTACGCGGCCATGCGTGAAAACCGCGCAGGCGATCGCATCGTGTCGACCTTGGGACTGTTTCTCTATGCGGCGCCCAGTTTCTGGCTGGGCCTGATGCTGGTGGTGCTGTTCGCCGTGAAGCTGGGCTGGTTGCCGGCGGGCGACATGGAGTCCTATACCCAGACCGGTGGCGCCTGGGCGCGTGCTTGGGACATCTTGCGGCACCTGATCCTGCCAGCGATTTCCCTGGGTCTGTTCCACTGCGCCGTCTACCTGCGAGTCACCCGCGCGTCCATGCTGGAAGTGGCTCATCTGGACTTCGTGCGCACGGCCCATGCCAAGGGCCAGACTCCGCGTGGTGTCGTCTGGACGCATATGCTGCGCAATGCGTTGTTGCCTGTGGTGACTCTTGCGGGCATGCAGTTCGGCAGCGTGCTGGGCGGCAGCGTAGTCATCGAAGCCGTGTTCGGCTGGCCCGGTATCGGCAGCCTGCTCTATGACGGCGTGCTCAATCGCGACTATCCGATGGTGCTGGGCATATTGATCCTGAGCGCAGTGGTCGTTGTGCTGGCCAACCTGCTCACCGACCTGATCTACACGCGGCTGGATCCGCGCATGAAACTCTCGTGAAGGCCAGACCATGAGCGCCCTCCCTGTCCCCGAACGTCGCGACGGCCCATTTACGCTCGCCATACGGCGCTTCCTGCGGGTCAGCGGCGCCAGGCCGGGCATCGTCATCCTGGGCGTGCTCATCGTCGCGGCGCTGGCCGCGCCCTGGCTATACCCGGGAGATCCCTTGCGCATCGTCGCGCCGCCCCAGCAGTGGCCGCTGCATGACTGGCGCTATCCCTTGGGCACAGACTCGATGGGGCGGGATATCGCCGCGCTTATCGCCCACGGCGCGCGCGCCACGCTGTCGATAGGCCTGCTCGCGTGCCTGACGGCCACGGTCATCGGCGTGCTGCTCGGCGCCATCGCCGGCTATTTCGGTGGCGCCGCCGGGGCGGCGGCGATGCTGCTGACCGAACTGTTCCAGACCATCCCCGCGTTGATGTTCGTGCTGGCCATCGTATCCATATTCGGCACCGGGGTCAGCCACACCATCCTGGCCATCGGGGCGGTGACCTGGCCGCCCGTGGCGCGCCTGACGCGGGCGGAGTTCATGACCTGGCGCAGCCGCGACTTCATCGCCTCATGCCGGTCGCTGGGGATGACGGACACCAGGATCATCTTGTCCGAGATCCTGCCCAATGCGCTGCCGCCCATCATCGCGCTGGCCACGATCATCATAGCCGGCGCCATCCTGCTGGAGGCGGGACTGTCCTTCCTTGGGCTTTCCGATCCCGCCGTCGCAACCTGGGGCCGCCTGATCGGCGAGGGCCGCGACATGCTGCGCACGTCCTGGTACATCAGTGCGCTTCCCGGCGTCGCCATCCTGTTGACCGTCTTCGCGCTCAGCCTGGTGGGCGAGGCCATCGGCGCGGCGACACGGCCGGCGGGACGCCGGTCCTGAATCCATTTACCTTTACCTGCAAGGAACATCATGCGCGCTGTCGTCATTCGAGCCCACGGGGGCAATGAACAACTGCTGCTGGAAACAAACTATCCGCCCCCAAAGGTGGGCCCGGGCGACGTGCTGGTGCGCGTGCTGGCCACCTCGATCAACTATCACGACGTGTTCACCCGGCGCGGAATGCCTGGCATCGCCTACCACTTCCCCGTGATCATGGGCATGGACATCGCCGGTGAAGTGGTCGAGGTCGGCCCCGAAGTGAGCGGCTGGAAGAAAGGCGACCGCGTCCTGGTCGATCCGTCCACGCGCGCGGAACCCGGCCACATCCCCGACCATGCCTACGGCGGCCTCGGCGAGTACTACTCGGCACGCTGGCATCAACTGATCGCCTTGCCCGATGAAATCTCGTTCGAGCAGGCGGCGGCCCTGCCTGTCGCTTACGGGACCGCCTTGCGCATGGTGCATACCATCGGCCAGGTGAAGGCCGGCGAAAGCGTCCTTCTGCTGGGCGCCTCCGGTGGCGTGGGCGTATGCGCGCTGCAACTGGCCAAGATCTATGGCGCGGAAGTCATCGCGGCCGGAAGCTCCGATGCCAAAGGCGAGAAACTGATCGAGTTGGGCGCGGATCACTTCATCAACTACGCACGGGAAGATTTCGAGGCCGCGGTCAACAAGCTCTACGGCCGGCCCGGCCGCAAGCGGCCGCAGGCGGGCGTGGACGTCGTCATCAACTACACCGGCGGCGACACGTGGGTGCCATCGATACGAACTTTGAAGCATCGTGGCCGCCTGCTGACCTGCGGGGCTACGGCAGGCTTCGATCCCAAGGAAGACATCCGGCATATCTGGACCTTCGAACGCCAGATCCTCGGCGCCAACGGCTGGGCGCGGGAAGACCTGCTGGAGCTGCTGACCCTGGTCCGCGACGGCCGCTTGAAAGTGCTGATCGACCGCGTCCTGCCACTCGACCAGACCGCCGAAGCCTTCCGGCTGCTGGAAGACCGCGAAGTGTTCGGCAAGGTCATCGTCACGCCCTGATATTTTTTGCGTTATCCACTGGGAGCTCACATGTCTCTGCCTTCCGTCACCGGCATCGATCACTACATCATCCGCGTCAATGACCTGGCTGGCGCCGCCGCCGCATATGGCCGCCTGGGTTTTTTCGTATCGCCCGAAGGCCGTCATCACAAGGGAACGCGCAACCACACGATCATCCTGGACGCCAATTACCTTGAGTTGTTGTACTTCCCGCCTGAACTCAAGGCCGGGTCCCGCTTCGCTTCCTTCCCCGACCACTACGAAGGCCCGGTTGCCGCAGCGCTGCAAACCACGGACAGCGTAGCTGTCCATCGGGAGCTGGCGGCCTTGGGAATCAATGCGCCCGAACCGCAAAGCGGCGGCCGCCCCGTGAGCTTCGACGGTGTCGCCGGCAATGCGGCTTGGGTCAATACCGAATTTCCGGCGGATGCCGCCCCCCTGCCCCTGTTCTTCACCTGCGGCCATCAGACGCGCGAGCTGGTCTTCCGCCCCCAGTGGCAGGACCATCCCAACACGGCGCGGCGCCTGGGCGCCCTGCTGATCGCTCATCCCAATCCCTTGGCCTTGCTTCCAACCTACGAACGGCTGTTCGGCGCCATCTCGGTATCGCACGGGGCCGACTGGCTGGAAGTGCGCAGAGGCACGCTGCGCTTACGTTTCAGCACGCCGTCGAAATTGCAGCATGACTATCCTGGCGTGCTTGTCCCCGACGCGCTGAACGGGGGCTGGTTCGCAGGGTCTGTCGTCGAAGTGCGCGACCTGAGCCGTGCGACGCGGTTGCTGGACGAGAACGGTATTCGCCACCAGGCCGCTGTCGATGGCCAGCGGGTTGTCAGTCTGGGTGAGACCTATGGCACGTTGCTGGCGTTTTCCCAGGAAACATAAAGCATAGAGGCCCCCCCCCCGCGGGGCCCTCCAAAGGCCGATTTCACCGTGGGAAGAAGCGATTCTCCGGCCGGGGCAGCCCCAGGTTGTCCCGCAGCGTTTTACCTTCGTATTCCCGGCGAAAGATGCCGCGCCTTTGCAGTTCGGGAACGACGCCTTGGACGAAGGCATCGAGGCCGCCGGGCAGCCAGGGAAACATCACGTTGAAGCCGTCGGACCCATCGCCCTCCAGCCACGCCTGCATCTCGTCGGCTATCGACGTCGGCGTGCCGACGAAGGCCAGGCCGCCGTAGCCGCCCAGGCGTCGCGCCAGTTGCCGCACGGTCAGGTTCTCGCCGCGCGCCAGGTCGACGGCGCGCTGCCGGCCGGTCTTGCTGGCATTGCTCTCGGGGATGTCGGGTAGCGGGCCATCCAGGTCGAACTTGGACGCGTCGTGGCCCAGCACCACCGATAGCGACGCAATGGCGCTGGCGTCATGGACGAGACTGTCCAGGCGATTGCGTATGTCTTTCGCCTGCTCAATTGTCTCGCCGACCACCACCAGGGCGCCCGGCAATATTTTTAGATGCTCCCGGTCGCGCCCGATGCGGTCCATGCGCCCTTTTACGTCGGCATAGAAGGCTTGGCCTGCAGCCAGATCAGGCACGGATGTAAAGACGGCTTCGGCGGTCTCAGCCGCCAGTTGCCGTCCAGGCTCGGAAGCGCCGGCCTGCACGATGACCGGCCAGCCCTGCACGGGCCGCGCGATGTTCAGGGGCCCGCGCACGGAGAAGTGCTCGCCCTTGTGCGCCAGCGTATGCAGGCGCGCGGGATCGAAATAGATCCCCTGCTCGGCATCGCGAACGAAGGCGTCGTCGGCCCAGCTGTCCCACAGTCCGGTGACCACGTCGAAGAACTCGCGCGCGCGGGCATAACGCCGGGCGTGGTCGACGTGCTCTTCGCGGCCGAAATTCAGCGCGGCATCAGGGTTGGACGTGGTCACCACGTTCCACCCTGCCCGGCCCTCGCTCAGGTGATCGAGCGACGCGAAACGGCGCGCCACGTGGAAGGGCTCGTCGAAGGTGGTGGATGCGGTGGCGACCAGGCCGATGTGCTCGGTCACCTGGCTGAGCGCGGACAACAGCGTGAAAGGCTCGAACGACGTGACGGTGTGGCTGCGCTTGAGCGCGTCGATCGGCATGTTCAGCACGGCCAGGTGATCCGCCATGAAGAAGGCATCGAATTTCGCCTGCTCCAGGGCTTGGGCATAGCGCTTCAATGCCGGCAGATTGAAATTGGCATCGCGCGTGGCGCCTGGATAGCGCCATGCGCCAGTATGGATGCTGACCGGGCGCATGAAAGCGCCCAGCTTTAATTGGCGAGTGGCCATTACCGTTCCCCGATGAGCGCAGCCGCGCGCGTAGCGTCGGTCTGCCAACTGGCGATGCCGGCGACCGCCTGCCGGGTGATCTCCAGGCCATGTTTGATGACAGCGCGGCGCCACAGGCTGGACGTTGGCACCATGGCGTCGATGACGTCGGCTTTCAGGATAGTGTCACGTCTGGGATCGGGCTGCTGCGGCGCCACGAAGCGCAGCCATTGGTCCAGCCGCGAGGCCGCGCGCGCGGGCCCGGCGGCCGTCCCGTATTCGATGACCGCGCCCACCATGGGACGCCCGTCCAGGAACTGCCTGACCCCATTGAACACCAGCCCCTGGTAGTCCGGCCGCGCCAGGCCGTTGGGACGCTGACCGACCACGCGTTCCTGGCCCCACCAGCGGGCAGCCTCGGCCTGAAGGTCGCTGCCGTCCGGGTTGAAACACAGGAAGAAAGGCTCGCCATAGTCGCCGATACCTGTGTGCCAGTCGATCAGGCCAATCTGGCGCGCCCCGGCCAGATGGGTCCGCACGATGCGCTCCAGCGTCAGATTCGACCACTCACGGCCGCGCCCGCCATACATGACGCCGTCGGGATGGGTGTACTGGCCGCGCGCGGTCACATCGAACAGCGCGTCGGGGCCATGCTCCTGGCGATAGCGTGCGGTGGCGGCGTCCGTCGCGGCCAGCGCCGCCTCGGACCAGACCGGCGGCAGCAAGGCCTTGTGCAGTTCGGCGTAGCCGGGGTTGTCCGGATACGGCGCGGCATGATCGACGAAGTTGCGGTTCAGATCCACGTTGTTTTCCGTGGTCCGCGACGCGTAGGCGAAACCGTAGGGATTGAGGGCGTGGACCAACACCACCCTGACATCCGGGGGCAGGCGGCCGCCGTCGCCGGCGAGCAGCCAGGCGACTTGCATGGCGGAGCCGGCGCGGCCCTCCAGGCCATGGGTGCCGCTCAGGATCAGCAACTGCCTGTGAGCGTCTTGCGGGCCCAGGGTCGCCACATCCACGGCCAGCGCCTCGCCTTCAGGCCCTTTTCTGTCGGGATGCACGTACGCGGTCAGCTCGGCGCCGGCAGCGGTCGCGGCTTCCAGGAACAGATGTCTTGCGGATGCGTAGTCTTCGGCGAAGCAGCGCCAATAATCCAGATATTCGGTCATTGTCCTACCCAGGCCAGGCGCGTCGGCACGCAATGCCGGGCCGCGTTACAGCACACTGCCCGCGCCGATTCCCGGCGTGCTATTCCGACGATTCTATCGGCGCCGCGCCGCCATTCATAGATCGATGGAGCATAAGGGTATGCCGATGACCGCGACCACGACCGCGGTCAGCGGGCGGAGGTGCTGGCCAGGCGCTGGGCGCACTCGTCCGCGCATCGGCGCAGGGCCGCTTCCACCCGTTCCCGGTGGGATTCGAAACGGTCGGTGGGCATGACCACTGATACGCCGAACAACTGCTCGCCTGCGTGGAGGATGGGCAGGCCTACCGCGCAGGCGCCCATGGCGTGTTCTTCCAGGTCATACGCGAAGCCGCCAGCGCGTATGCGCTCCACATCCTCGATGAGTGCCGTGACGGATCGCAGTGACCGAGGCGTCAATCTTTCCAGAGCGCCCTTGCCGTACAGCGACTCGATCTCCTTGTTCGTGCGCAAGGACAGCAAGGCCTTGCCGATGGCCATCGTATAAGCGGGATACTGCACGCCGACAGCGGGCACGGCCCGCAGGCGCTGATCGGACAGAAAGCGGTCCAAAAACAGGACTTCGGTGCTCGCCAAGGTGGACAGGTCGACCGTCTCCCGCGTGGTCTTGAATAGCTGGAACAGCGGCGCGCGCAGCTCCGCGGCCACGCCTGGCCCGGGCAGATCGCCCAGGCGGCGCAGGCCCCAGCCCGGCCGCACGCCTCCCTGCCCGGCCTGTACCAGGTACTCCTGCTCCAGCGCTTCGACGATGCGCTGCACCGTCGATCGCGCCAGGCCGGTGGCGGCCGCGATCTGCCCCAGGCTCATCCCGTCCGGGGCAGCGCATACTACGCGCAGAATGGCCGCGGCCCGCGCGATGACCTGGATGCCTTGGGTTCGGGAAGTGGACTCAGGATCGGGAAGCATGGTGATGGGCCTATTCATAGGGGGCCTGTTCAGGACGGGGTCTATTCAGCGAGGCGGTGCCGAATGATCAGGAACAGGCACGAGAGCGCGGCAAAGATGACCATGGATGCCGCCATGCCCATGACGGGATTGGGACTCAGGATCCCCACCAAGGCGCTGGCCAGAGCGCCGAAGGCCATTTGCAGGGAACGCTGGAGCGCGGCCGCGCTGCCCGCCACCTTGCCAAGTCGCTGGAGCGCCTGGTGCGTGGCATTGGGCATAGCGACACCCGCGCAGAAATTGTTCAGGACCACCAGGGCCGCGCAGCCGGCCACCGTCTGCCATTGCAGCGCCGCAAGCAGGGCCAGCGTGAGCGACGCAAGAAGGCTGACGCCGACTGCCGTGTAGAGCATGCGCATCTCGCCGAATCGGGGCGCCAGCCGGGCATTGCATGCCGCTCCGGCGATGCCGCCGATGGCGCTCAACGCGAACAACATGGCGTAGATGCCAGCCGAGACACCCATGACGCCCATGAACACAATGGACGAACTGGAAATGTAGGAGAACATCGCGCCGAAGGTCATTGCCAGGACGCCCGTGGACAGCAGATAGTGCTTGTCGCGCAGGACCTGCCGATATGCCGTGAACGCGGCCGCGAGCACATGTGGCTGCTGTACGGCCGTGTCGGCCAGAGCCCGTTCGCGCCTGCCTGGCGCGGTCTCCGCGTAGCCCAGAAAGATGACCAGGAACAACACCACACCGACGACGCCCAAGGTGGCATAGATGGTGCGCCAGTCGCCGAAGCGCATCACGGTCACGCCTATCAAGGGCGCTACCAACGGCCCGATGGCGTTGACCAGCGCGACATAGGACTGGCGCTTCAACGCCATGTGGCCGCTATAAGCGTCCCGGACGATGGCGGCCGGCAGCGCCGCCGCGGCGCCCGCGCCGATGCCCTGCAAGGTTCGCATCCCCAGCACACACGTAGCCGTGGGCGCCCAGGCGCAACCCAGGCCCGCGATCGAGAAAATGGCAATACCCGTGAGCATGACGGGCTTGCGTCCATAGCGGTCCGACAGCGGTCCCGACATGAGCGGCCCGAAGGCGAACCCGGCCAGGAACAGGGTCATGGTAAGCGTCGCCTCTCCAAGCGGAATCCCCAGATCCGCCTGAAGGTCCGGCAAGGCGGGCAGCCCCATGTCGATGCCCAAAGGCGGCAGTGCGGACAGGAAGCCCAGCATCACCACGTACCAGGCGGAGTGGGCGGGGATGTGGCGGCGGGTAAAAGAAGACATTATGAACCGAGGACTGTACCGTATTGCGATACAGTAAGTGTACCACCTTGCGATACAGTCGGATCACTCGAGTCGAAGCAGGCGCGGAGCAGAAAGCCTCTTTAACCTGCTCAGGCGGCCTGCCGCAGTCTTTCGACCCAGACGGCCACGTCGTCGCCGCTGCTCAGTTTCGGGTCGACCAGTCCGTCGATCATGAAAGTGGGCGACACGTGGATGCCGTTCTGGCGCGCGTACTTGGCGTGCCATTTGATTTCCCGATCCAGATCCGGAATGGCAAACGCCGCGCGCAGGGACAGTCCGCTGTAGCGCTCGATGCGGGCAAGGATGTCGTTCGGCGTCGCGTCCATGTTCGGGCCACCGGCATGGCGCGCGAATTCGAACTCCTCGCGATGCGCCGCCACGGCCGCCAGCACGGCTTTCGCGCTGGCCTTGCCGTCCGGCAGCGTGGAGGCCGCCAGAACGCTGCGGACCACCACCCCGGAATACATATGCCAAGGCTGGGATTGCAGCCGGATCTTTACCGTGACGAGATCCTCGCCTGCCTGCGCCAACAGGGCGTCCAGCTTGTTGAACGCCTTCACGGAGAACGGGCAGGTGGGTTCCAGGAACACCTCGAACACGCGCGGACCATGCCCCCAGATAAGGGGATCGGCACGCCAGGTGTTGATGGTATCGGGCTGGGTCATGGAGGTTCCTATGCTTGGTTGCGATGGATGCGGGCCCATGCGGATGGGCATATGCGGATCGTCAATTTATGCCGAGTTCGCTATACTGCCAAGCCTTCGGGGCCAGTCCATTCCTACAATCCACGCCCGGAGACACAAGCTTTGGCACCTACACCATCCATGCGCGATCACATCCTGGCAACGGCGGGCACGTTGTTCTACCAGGAAGGCATCAGAGCCGTGGGCGTGGATCGGATCATCGCCGAAGCAGGCGTCGCCAAGCCGACGCTGTACAAGCATTTCCGCACCAAGGAAGCGCTGATCCTGACGTATCTGGAAGGCCGCCACGAAGCCGTGATCGGCGCTTTGACAGCCGCCATGCAGGCGGCCGAAGCGGAACCGCTGCCCCGCGTCCTGGCCATCTTCGAATGGCTGGAGACCAAGGTCGAAGTGGAAAGCGGCCGCGGCTGCGCGTTTCTGCTGGCGCTGGCCGAGCATGAGGAATCCGGTCCCATCAAGGATATCGTCAAAGGCCACAAAGATGCGCTGCGCGCCTTGTTCACCAGCGCGCTTGGCCTGCGTGGCCGCCGCGCCGCCGACCTGCCCCTGCAATTGGCCCAGCTCTACGACGGCGCGCTGTCCACGATCATGGTCCGGCGCAACAAGGAAGGCGCAACGCTTGCGCGCAAGACCGCGCGCATCCTGGTTTCCGCCTGGCTGGAGCCGGCCGCGGCTCGCTAGGCCAGTTGGCCGACGGACGCTTCCAGCAGCCCCCAGGCCTGCTGGCCAAATTTTTCCTTCCAGCGGGCGTAGAAACCCGCCTGCTGCAGGCGCGCACGGAAAGCCGCCTGGTCGACGTCGATGAATTCCAGGCCGCGTCCAGCCAGTTGCTGTTGCAAGGCCGCGTTCGCCGTAATGATGTCCTGCCGCTCGCCGATGGCCGCCCGATTGAACTCCGCGGTGATGATTTCCTGCGCCCGCGCCGGCAGCCGGGCAAAACCACGCCGGTTACCCAGCAGCCAGAAGCCGTCCCACATATGGTGGCTGAGCGAGCAGTATTTCTGCACCTCGTACAGCTTGGACGTATCGATGGATACCAGGGGCGACTCCTGTCCATCCACCAGGTTGGTCTGCAGCGCGGAGTAGGTTTCGTTCCAGTTGATGCTGGCCGGCACCGCGCCCAGGCTTTCGAACGTGGAAACCCATAAGGCGCTGGGCGGCACGCGTATCTTGAATCCCTTCAGATCGTCGGGCCCGTGTATGGGCTTCTTGCCAGAGGTGATCTCGCGCACACCGCCGTTCCATATCTTGTCGAACACCACCAGGCCCTTGCCCCGGATGGCCTCGCGCACGTGCGTTCCCAAGGCGCCGTCCATGGCCTGGAATGCCTGCTCATAATCCCGGAAGGCGAAGCTGATGCCGTTGATGGCCGCCACGGGCACCAGAGACGACAGAATCAGCCCGGACATGGTGAAGAAGTCGACGGCCCCGGCCCGCAGCTGCGACAGCGTATCGGTGTCCGACCCCAGCTGGTTATTGGGAAACACATTGATTTCCACCTGACCGGCGGTCTGCTCCTTGATCGCGTCCGCCGCCCTGATCGCCCAGACATGCTGCGGATGGGAAACCGCGGCGTTGTGGGCGTACTTGAGGCTGAACTCGGCCGCATGAGCATAGCGCGGCAGCACCAGGGGCCCCGCCAGGGCCGCCGCGGCCGCCACGCCGCTGCGCTTGAGGAAAATGCGACCAGGACTGCTGCTCATACCACCACCTCTTCGCGCGTGCGTATCGCCCCTTCGGGCAAGGGGAAAGCCAGGTGCTGGCCGAAATAAAGCGTGTGCCCTTTATGGTCCGCGATGGACGCCGGACTCAGCGTCACCGTTGCCGTATCCAGGTGGGTCACCGACGGCCGCTGCGCCACCCACTCATCCGCCGTCTTCATCGTGCTGACGACGCGGAACAGGCCGCGCGTGAAGTAGTGGCTGGGAATGGCGACCTTGGCGTTCAGCCGCGTGATCGTCTCGTTCGCCTGCTCCAGGGTAAGGACATGGCGCGAATCGTCGATCGGCAGAATGACCACATCCACCTCGCCGATCGCATCCCACACGGCGTCGGAGGGATCGGGCCGATTGTCGCCCCAATGCAGAATGCGCAGGCCGCCCGTCTTGATCAGGATCAGCGTGTTGTCATAGCCGCGCGTATTGTTCGGCGGGAACGGGTTCACGCCACGGTCGATCAGATAGTCGGTGAAGTTGTAGAGACAGCCGCTGTAGTCGCACACATGTTTGTCGGCATAGCCTTCGATCACCACATCGGCGAACTCGTAGCGGCCCACGGGCCGGTCCAGCAACATGCCCGCCTGCAGCAGATGCAGGGCGTCGTGATCGAAATGCGCGTGCGTGGAGATACCGATATCGGTCTCGAAGGACGGCATCTCGAAGCGGAAGAACTGGCCGTCTCCGCCCGCCGGTCCGTTGCGCCAGGGGTCGATGAAGATCGATAGTCCGGCCGGCGTCGTGATCCGAAATGCCATGCAGCCGAAGAATTCCAGCTTGACGTCTCCGGCCAACGTGGCGTCGCCACGCCGCTGCTGCAGCTCGATCAATCTGTTGTTGTTGCCTGGTTGCTGCCACGCCCAGAGCCCGTCGTTCAATGCCGCCATATTCGTCTTTGCATCTTCAGTGGTGGAATAAGCGCCGTACCTTAGCGGATGTCCCCGGAGGGGTGAACTAACCTGTCAGTCTATACACATAAGAAATCCGGCTTATGAGGCGCGCCGGTCCGGCGTTAGGATGCGAACCCTCTTCATTCGTTTGGGCTCGCAAGCATGTCGGACCGTGGACATATCAAACTGGGCGCCTTCCTGCATGCGACCGGACACCATGTCGCGGGCTGGCGCGCGCCCGCGGCCCAGGCCGATGCCGGTGTGAACCTGCGGCATTATCTGGACATGGCCGTCGACGCGGAGCGGGCCGGCTACGACATGATCTTCCTGGCCGACACCCTGATGGTGAAGCCGGGATCCCTGGACACGATGAGCCGCATCGCCCGTTATACGGCGCTGTTCGAGCCGCTGACCCTGTTGTCAGCGCTTGCGGTGGTGACGCGCAATATCGGGTTGGTCGCCACGGCCACCACCACCTATAACGAGCCTTTTCACGTCGCGCGCAAGTTCGCGTCGCTGGACCTGATCAGCGGCGGCCGCGCCGGCTGGAACCTGGTCACGTCCGCCAACCCTGCCGAAGCCGGCAATTTTGGCGGCCACGCGCATCCCCTGCACGCCGAACGCTATGAACGCGCGCGGGAATTCCATAAGGTCGTACTTGGACTGTGGAACAGCTGGGAAGATGATGCCTTCAGCTATGACAAGGAGAGCGGCCAGTATTTCGACCCCGCCAAACTGCACGCACTGGAACACGAAGGCAAGCATTTCCAGGTGCGTGGGCCGTTGAACGCGGCGCGTTCGCCGCAGGGGCATCCGATCGTCGTGCAGGCCGGTTCCTCGCCGGCGGGCCGGGCCCTGGCCGCCGAGACAGCGGAAGTGGTATTCACGGCCGAGACGGACCTGGAACGCGCGCGCGCGTTCTATGCCGACGTCAAGGGCCGCATGCCCGCATTCGGCCGCGATCCGGAACACCTGAAGATCATGCCCGGCGTCTATGCCGTGGTCGGCCGCAGCGAGGCAGAAGCCCGCGAAAAGAACGACCAACTGCAACGCCTGATCGAGCCCGCCGTCGGGCTGTCGATACTCGGTGAAATGCTGGGAACCGATCTGTCCGGGCATCCCATCGACGGTCCCTTGCCGGACATTCCCACCACCAACGGCGGCAAAGGGCGCCAGGAAGTCGTGCTGGCGTTGGCACGCCGGGAAAACCTGAGCATCCGCCAGCTCTATACGGCCATCGCCGGGGCCCGGGGGCACCTGACGGTGTGCGGGACGGCTTCCCAGGTCGCTGACGTCCTGGAGACTTGGTTCAAGACGGAGGCGGCGGATGGCTTTAATGTCATGCCGCCATCCCTGCCGGACGGGCTGACCGATTTCTCGGAACTGGTCATCCCGGAATTGCGCCGGCGCGGCCTGTTCCGGGAGCGCTATGAGGGCAGCACTTTGCGCGAAAACCTGGGATTGCCCATCCCCACGTTCAAGCGGTAACCGGCATGGAGCATTCCCGCCACCGGGCGCGCGGCTACCTGTTGGTCCTGCCTGCCCTGCTGTTGCTGACGTTGGTCTTCATCGTGCCATTGGCGATCCTCGGGATGAACAGCCTGCACGAGTATCAAGGGATGGGACGGATAGGTGGCGCCTGGAACCTGGCCAACTACCAGGATCTGTACGCCGATGATTATTTTCTGCGGCTATTCCTGAGAACCCTTCTGCTGGCGCTCAGCGTGGTCGCCCTGTGCGTCGTCCTGGGTTACCCGCTGGCGTACTTCCTGGCCCGCACCCGGTCGGCCTGGCGCGCCACCGTGACCTTTGCCTGCGTGGCCCCGCTGATGATCAGCGCCGTCATACGCAACCTTGGCTGGTTTCCCATCCTGGCGGAGCGCGGCCTGGTCAACGAAATATTGAATGCGCTGGGCGTGACCGCGCAACCGCTGACGCTGCTGCACAACTTCACGGGCGTCCTTATCGCCCTGGCCCATGCGCTCCTGCCCTTCATGATTCTGTCGCTCAAGACAGTCATCGAACGCATTCCGCCCGAACTGGAGGAGGCGGCGCGCAGCCTGGGCGCCGCGCCCTTCCTTGCCGTCCTGCGCGTCGTGCTGCCCATGAGCCGGCCCGGCCTGGCGGCCGGCTCGGTGCTGGTATTCACGGCCGCCCTGGGTTCCTTTGTCACCCCCGCCATGGCGGGCGGCGGCAAGGTCCAGGTCGTGGCCACCTACATCGGCCAGCAGTTTCGCGCGCTGCTGAACTATCCGGCTGGCGCCACCGCCGCCCTGCTGCTGTTGGTATTGACGTGGGCGATCATCAAGGCTGCAAGGCGGATCGACAGCCGGACCGACCGGAGCAGCGATGACTAAGCTCGCCCTATGGATCTACCGGCTCTACCTGACGGCAGTGCTTGTCTTCCTGCTGCTGCCGGTAGGCATGATCATCCTGAATTCGTTCAGCAGCGCCGGCGTGCTGCAATTTCCGCCGCCCGGATTCTCGCTGCGCTGGTACGAGAACCTGCCCCTGGACTACGTGTATGCCCTGCGTAACAGCATCGCGGTCGGGGCGATCACCACCGCCATCGCGACCCTGGCCGGGGTTCCCGCCGCCATCGGCCTGCAGCGGCTGCGCCTGCCCGGTATCCACCATTTGCGCGCCGTCTTCCTGGCGCCGCTGATGGTGCCCACGCTGGTGATCGCCGTGGCCGCTCTGCAGTTTTCCGCCAAATTGTGGGATTGGGCAGGCCTAGGCCTTGGCGGCTCACTGGCGGGCATCGCACTGGCCCAGTCGGCGTTCACTACCCCGCTGGTCGTTCGCGCGGTGCTTGCCGCCCAGGCGCACCTGGATCCCAGCCTGGAAGAAGCCGCGCGCAGCCTGGGCGCCACGCCCCTGCAAGCCTTTTTCCGCGCCAGTCTTCCGGCGCTGCTGCCCGGCATCGCGGCCGGCGCTTTCTTCGCCTTCGTCATCTCGCTGGATGACGTGGTGGTGGCGTTGTTCGTGGGCAGCGGCTCGTCACAGACCCTGCCCGTGAAGATCTATTCCGCCGTCGAGTTCAATTTCGACGGCGGCCTTTTGGCGATCAGCACCGTCATCATCGCCCTGTCCCTGGGGCTGGCTTTGCTTTTCGAGCGCTATGTCGGCCTGTCGCGCATCGCCGCGGTCACGCGCGCCTGAACCTTTTTCCCACCGCAACTGAACTGATAGAGCAGTCCGATGAAAATACTCTCTTCCTTGATCCTGACCCTCGGCCTGGCCGTCGCCGTGCCGGCAAGCCACGCACAATCGACGCCGGCGTCCCCGAAGCCGGCCACCCTGCGCGTCGCTAGCGCGGGTGGCGCCTTCACCCAACTGCACCAGAAATACGCCGCCGCGCTGTTCACGCAACGCACGGGCATCAAGGTGGAGTTCATCGACGCCAACGCCAGCGATCACCTGGCCAAGCTGATCGCAGCCAAGGGGCGCGACGTGCCGTATGACGTGGTGTACCTGGACAAGGACGTGCAGGAAGGCGCGATCGACACCGGTGTGCTGCAGAAACTGGATCCCGCCAAGATCCCCAACTTGAAGCACATCGTCGGACCGGCCCTGGACAAGGATGGCTATGGCCCGGAACTCCACGTCATTTCCATCGGCATCGCCTATAACGCCGCCAAGTTCAAGGCCGCCGGCATCGCGCCGCCCACATCCTGGAACGACCTGTGGAATCCGCAACTGGCCGGCAAGGTGTCCGTCCCGGAACTGACCCACCTGGCCGGCCGGGCGCTGCTGTTGCAGGCATCGCGGCTGGAAGGCGGTAACGAAGCGACGCCGGAGAAAGGTATCGCGCGCATCGCCAAGATCAAGGCGCACGACTACTACAACTCCACCGTGCAAGTGGAGAACCTGTTCCAGTCCGGTGAAATCTGGGCAGCGCCCATGTCCAGCGGGCGCGCATGGGGCGTGAGCACGCGCTATCCCGACCTGCAGTTCGTCGATCCCAAGGAAGGCGGCGTCGCCGCCCCGTACACCATCGACATCGTGAAGGGAACGAAGTATCCCGACGCCGCGGCGGCTTATATCGACACGGTGCTGGCTCCCCTGCCCCAGCTTGGGCAGGCCACGGAACTGTTCTTCTCGCCGACCAACGACCTGATCATCCCCCTCGTCGCCAAGGATCCTCAAATCGCGCCCAAGCTTTCCGACATCAACAAGCTGATCCAACCCGACTGGCGCCTGTTCATGAAGCACTACGACAAGGCGGTGGCGCTGTGGAATCGCCAGGTCGCGCGGTGACAGGGAAGCCCCCAAGCCCCGTCCGCGTCCGGCTGGAAGGCGTCAGCCATCGCTACGGCGAACGGCTTGTGCTCGATGACATCACCCTGGAAGCACGGCCGGGCGAGATACTGTCCCTGCTCGGCGCCAGCGGCGGCGGCAAGACCACCTGCCTGCGCCTGATCGCCGGCTTCCTGCGGGGCGACACCGGCAGCGTGCGCTTCGACGACCAGGACGTGCGCGCCCTGCCGGTACACAAGCGCGACGTCGGGGTGGTCTTCCAGAGCTACGCACTCTTCCCGCATCTCGATGTCGCCCGCAACATCGCATTCGGCCTACGCTATCGGCGCCTTCAAAAAGCCGACATCGCTGCCCGCGTGAAGCAGGCGTTGGCGCTGGTGCGACTGGAGGGGATGGAAAGCCGCATGCCCGCGCAATTGTCCGGCGGCCAGCGCCAACGGGTGGCTTTGGCGCGCGCCATCGCCATCGGACCCAAAGTGCTGTTGCTGGACGAGCCCCTGGCCGCCCTGGATGCGAACCTGCGCGCGGAGCTGCAGAAAGAGATCCGGCGGGTCCAGCGGGAATCGGGCATCACCACGATCATCGTGACGCATGACCAGAACGAGGCCATGGCGGTATCCGACCGCATCGCGATCCTGCATAACGGCAGGGTCGCCCAGTACGGCACGCCGCAGGACCTGTATCAACGGCCCGCGAACGCGCACATCGCGCGTTTTCTCGGTGTCGCGAACCTGCTGGACGTCGAGGTGCAAGAGGTATCGACCGCTGGCGCTTGCGTGGTGCGTAGCGGTGGTGCCGGCCCGACGTGGCACGCGTCGGCCCTCCCGGGAAGCGAATTCAAGGTCGGCGAGCGGGCGACACTCGCGTTCCGCGAAAACACGGTTTCCAACGACGTTTCCACATCCGGGAATCGCCTGGATATCGAGGTCCAGGACGTCGTCTACAGCGGCGGAAGCTGGAGCATCAGCGGCGTTAGCGCGGGTGGCCCGACCGTCCGGTTCGAACTTCCAGGAACGCAGCCGCCGCCCGCCTTGGGCCAGCGCCATCAGGTCTGCTGGCGCGCGTCGGACTGCCTTCTGCTGCCTGGCACTGACGCTTGAACTTGCACTAGGTAGAACGCGCGACATGCGGTGGCCGCCAAGCTGAACGGCAGCTGAGGCCACCGTTTTCAGCTATTTGCAGATGAATTATTTAACGTTGGTCCCCACGGAGCCACCACGTATTCTCTGGTAGAACGAACGTTCTTTCTACCGACCATGCACACCGCATCTTCACCTGATCCCGCCTTACCCACCCGCGATCGCATCATCGCGGCTGCGCGTTCGTCATCGCGGTGACGAGAGTCCGCGGCGAGGCCACGCAATGACGCAGCTTGCCCTGGGTGTCGTCGCCCTCATCATCGCCCTGATCTACGGCTGGGGCATCTCGCAAATTCCCGTGCTTCAGTTCGGCGACCCGCTGGGGCCGCGCCTGTTCCCGGAAGTGCTTACCGTCGCCTTGATCGTCATCGGCATCGCCCTGATCGTGCAGGGGCGCGGCCGTGCCGCCTTGCGCGCTGACTGGGTCCGCTTCTATCGCTACGTGCGCGGCCAGGACTTTCGCGTGCTGCTGACCGTATCGATCTGGACCGGACTCTACTTCCTGTTCTTCGAAACCCTGGGCTATGCCCTGGCCACCGCGGCCTTCCTGCTGGGCCTGATCCTGCGCTTCCATCGTGGCAACCGTTACGTCGGCGCGGCCGTCGCCATCCTTTTCGCCGGCGGCAGCTATCTGCTGTTCGCCGGCCTGTTTGGCGTTCCCCTGCCCGCCGGCCTTCTTCCGTTCTGATCGCGGCAAACCCATGAATAATTTTGAGCACATGCTGCACGGCTTCGCCGCGGCCGTCGAACCGCGCAATCTGCTGTTCGTGCTGATCGGCAGCATCCTGGGCACCGTGGTGGGCGTGCTTCCCGGCCTGGGCCCCGCGGCGGGCATCGCCTTGTTGCTGCCGCTGACCTTCGGCATGGATCCCACCAGCGCGCTCATCATGGTCGCCGGCATGTACTACGGGGCCATGTACGGCGGATCGACGACCTCCATCCTGATCAACACGCCGGGCGAATCGGCATCGGTGATGACCACCCTGGACGGCTACCAGATGGCCAAGAACGGTCGCGCCGGCGCGGCACTGGCCGTCTCCGCCATCGGGTCCTTCATCGCGGGCACGTTCAGCGTGGTGGCGCTGAGCGTGCTGGCCGTGCCGCTGGCGCGCTTCGGCCTGAAGTTCGGTCCGGTCGAATACTTCAGCCTGATGTTGTTCTCCATGTCGGCGGTGTCCAGCCTGACCGGCACGTCGCTGGCCAAGGGCCTGCTGTCCATGGTGCTCGGCTTGATGATCGCCACGGTAGGCATAGACCTGCAAAGCGGTTCGCCCCGCTTCACCGGCGCCGTGCCGGAACTGCAGGACGGCATCAGCTTCCTGGCGGTGGCGGTAGGCATGTTCGCCATCTCCGAAGTCTTCATCACCTTCGAGGAACATTGCCGCGGCATGGCGCCCGTGATGCGCATCCGCGGCAGGCTGTGGTTGACGCGAGAGGAATGGTCGCGCTCGGTCTTCCCAATCGTGCGCGGCACGTTGATCGGCTTCGTCAAGGGCATTCTTCCCGGCCCGGGCGCCACCATCGCCACCATCCTGTCCTACGGTCTGGAACGCGGCATCCACAAGGACAAGCACAAGTTCGGCACCGGCATGATCGAAGGCGTGGCGGGCCCCGAAGCCGCCAATAACGCCGCGGCCGGCGGCTCGATGGTTCCCCTGCTGACCCTGGGCCTGCCCAGCAATGGCACCACGGCCGTGCTGCTGGGCGCTTTCGTCATGTACGGCCTGCAACCCGGCCCGCTGATGATGACGCGCAATCCGGAAGTTGTCTGGGGTCTGATCGACAGCATGTATCTGGGCAACGTGATGCTGTTCGTGCTCAATCTGCCGCTGGTCTTCATCTTCGTGCGGCTGCTCTATATCCCTACGGGCATCCTGCTGCCCTTGATCCTGGCCATCGCGACCATAGGCGTCTATTCGATCGATGGCAGCACGCTGGACCTTGGCCTGATCCTGGGCTTCGGCCTGGTCGGCTACGCCTTCCGCAAGCTGGATGTGCCGCTGGCGCCCATGGTGCTGGCCGTGGTGCTGGGCAAGAGCCTGGAGCAGTCGTTCCGGCAATCGATGACGCTATCCAGCGGCGACCCCGCCATCTTTCTATCCAGCGGCCTGTCGGTGACCTTCCTGATCCTGGCCGCGCTGATGTTCGTCCTGCCTTACGCCTGGAAGCACCGGGCCCGCCTGGCCGCCCTGCTCCAGGGCCGGTCCGCGCCCGTCGCCCAGACCCTGCCCTCCTCCCCATCACCACAGACCTCCACCGATGAATCCTGATCCGATCTCCCTGTCACGCCGCCGCACCCTTCTGGCCGCCTCGGCCGGCCTGGGATGGGCGGCGTTGCCGGCCCTGTCCCGCGCCCAAGCCTCCGCCGGTGCCTGGTTGCCCACCCGCCCCGTGGAGGTGGTCGTGGGCGTCGGCCCCGGCGGCGCGCAGGATCGCACCGCACGCGACATCGAGCGCTTCCTGAAGCAAGGCGGCTATGCGCCGGCCGGCAGCGTGGTGTCCAACCGTCCCGGCGGCGGCCACGCCGTCGCCATGGCCTACACGCTCAAGCACGCCAGGGAAGCCAATGTGCTCCAGGTCATCGGCGGCGTCGTGCTGTCTAACAACATCCTGGGCCGCAGTCCGATTTCGTATTCGCAGTTCACGCCCATCTCCATCCTGTTCGATGAACTGATGGTCTTCGCGGTCAGCAGCAAATCGTCGATAAAGACCGCGGCCGATCTGGTCAACAGGCTGAAGCAGGATCCGGCTTCGGTGTCCTTCTCCATCTCGTCCGGCATAGGCACAACCAACCACGTCAGCGTGCTGCTGCTGGCCAAGCAATTGGGCCTGGACGTGAAGAAGATCAAGGCCGTCAGCTTCAACGCATCCACCGAAGGCGTGACGGCCACCATAGGCGGTCACGTGGACGTGGCCGTCACCACCCCTTTCGCGCTGAACCCTTTCGTCGAATCAGGCGACCTGCGCTACCTCGCCGTCGCCAGCGCCGAACGGGCCGGCGGCGCCCTGGCGCAAGTGCCGACGTGGCGCGAATTGGGCTATGACATCGTGGTGCCCGCCTGGCGAGGCGTGCTGGCGCCGCCCGGGCTGACAGCGGCCCAGATCGCGTACTGGGACAAGGCCTTCGCGGCCATTACCGCCACCCCTGAATGGAAAGCGATGCTGGACGCCGAACTGCTGGTGCCCCATCGCCTGGACAGTGCCCAGACCGGCGCCTACCTGCAAAGCGAGGACAAGCGCTTTCGCGATTTGCTTGGCGGCTTTACCCGTTGAACCGCCACGCCCACCGACGCTACCCCTGAACCCGGACGACCATGAGCACTCTTCCCATTTCGCTGGCCTTCGCCCGCAACATCCTGGCCTTCTCCCGCCGTCAATTGCCCGAAGCCGCCTTCGCGCGCGCCCGGTCCGCCATCATCGACACGCTAGGCGTCACCTTGGCAGGCAGCCGCCATGAGGGCAGCGCCATCCTGCGATCGGTGATCGAGCCCACCGCGGCGCTGGGCAAGTCGCGTGTGCTGGGCACCGATCTGAAGCTCAACAGCCTGGATGCCGCGCTGCTCAACGGGCAGGCCGCCCACATGCTGGATTACGACGATTCCAACTCCTATCTGCACGGGCATCCCTCGGTCGCCATTTTGCCGGCCGCGCTGGCCGTCGCCGACGAGCGCGGGATTGAGGGCCCGGCCCTGCTCCAGGCCTACATCACCGGCTTCGAGACCGTGGCCCGCCTGGGCAGCGCCGTGGGACGGCGCCAATACACGCACGGCTGGCATCCGACCACCACCATCGGCATCTTCGGCGCCGTGGCGGCCGCTGGTGTGCTGCTGGAGCTGGACGAGGCGCAACTCGCCACGGCCCTGGGTATCGCGGCGTCTTTCGCCGCCGGGATCAAGTCCAACTTCGGCAGCATGACCAAGCCGTTGATCGTCGGCCACGCCAACCGCAATGCCCTGCTGGCCGCATTGCTGGCGAAGAACGGCCATACCGCCGGCGCGCAGGCATTCGAGCATCCGCAAGGCTATTTCGCCGTGTTCAACGGCGGACCCGAAACGGTTGCGCCCCAGTTCCTCACGGAAGACTGGACCGCCGAACCGCGCATCCTGGACCGCGAGAAAGGCGTCAAGCAGAAGCGCTACCCCTGCTGCTTCGCGCTGGCGCCGCTGCTCGACGGCGTATTGGCGCTGCGGGCGGAACATGGCTTACGTCCGGACGATATCGCCAGCGTGGCGATCGGCGTCCACGCCATCCGCTTCCCGCACATCAACGTGCCGCAGCCCGTGGATCCGCTGGCCGGCAAGTTCTCGACCAGCTACACCGTGGCACGCGCGCTGGTCGAGGGCGCCATCACGATGGAGGACTTCGAGGATCAGGGCCGCTTCACCGATGCCAGGACGCGCGCCTTGATGCCCAAGGTGAGCCTGTCCATCTACGGGCACCACAACCCGAGCGGCGCCACCGTCGTCATCCAGACTCTCGCCGGTCGCGTTCACGAGCGCTATGTGGAAGCAGCGGTCGGCACCACCCATGACCTGCCGCTCACCGCCGACGCATTGAAGCGCAAGTTCCTGGACTGCGCGGAACGTGCGCTGACACCAGCTGCCGCCCAGGCTTTGCTGCAACGCCTAGAACAGGATCAGTACGCCTGACATGACCCAAGCACCTATCAACGAACGCGGCGAGGCGCTGGGCCGCTATATCGCGGACAGCCAACAGCAGCGCCACCCGGACGAGGTCCTGCACGAGGCCCGCCGCGCGCTGGTCGACTACCTGGGCCTGGCCCTGGTGGCCGCTCACGATCCGGTGGTCGTTCCGCTGCGAGGCACCGTGCGCCGCTGGCAGGCGCGCGGCAAGGCCCGTGTGGTTCTTGGCGGCACCACCACGCCCGCCTTGGCGGCCCTGGTCAATGGCACCGCGGTGCATGCCATGGACTACGACGACGTCCATTATCTTGGCGCGGGACACCCCGGGGCGCCCTGCTGGTCGACGGCCCTGGCCGTCGGCCAGGAGCACGAGCAGGACGAGCAACGCGTCCTGGCGGCTTTCGTCACCGGCGTGGAGATCATGGCCAGGCTGGGCGGTGGCTTCGTGCCGGGTGTCGGACGCAGTCTGCAACGCAAGGGCTTTCATCCCACGTCGGTGGTCGGACGCATGGGCGCCGCGGCCGTGGCCGCCAGCTTGTATGGCCTCGACGCCGCACGCTCGCTGCACGCCCTCAGCAATGCGGCGACTACGGCCGGGGGGCTGGTGGCGTCCTTCGGCACGCATGGCAAGCCCTTTCATGCCGGCAAGGCGGCGATGGACGGGATCCTCGCGGCCGACCTGGCGGCGGAAGGCTATATCGGGGCGAACCACGCGTTCGAACTGCAGGGAGGCTGGCTGGATGCCTTCATCCAGGACCGTCAGGTGGAAGTTCCGCCCCTGGATTTCGCTGACCATTACGAGCTGCTGCGCAATGGCTACAAACTCTTCGCGAGCTGCCGCGCGACGCACGCATCCGCCCAGACCGCACAGGCCCTGGTCGAAGCGCTGGCGGGGCGCGAGGTAAAGCGCGTGCAGGTGAAGGTGCATCCCGGCGCCCTGGTGACGGCCGGCAAGACCGCGCCCGCGACAGGACTGGAAGCCAAGTTCAGCGTGGCCTGCTGCGTGGCGATGGCCTTGAGCGGCTACCGCCTGGCATGGACCGACTTCGTCGACGCAACCTTGGCGGATGCCCGCGTCCAGGCGCTGCTGCCGCGCATCGAGATCGTGCCCGTCGCGGGCCAGTCGCCCGCGTCGGCTCATGTGAAGGTGGAACTGGCCGACGACGACGTCTTACAGGCGAGTACCAGCGTCATCCTGGGGCATCCCGACAACCCGGTATCCGACGCGGGGCTGACGGAAAAATTCCGCGCCTTGGCGGAACCGGTAATCGGAGTGACGGCGGCCGCCGCGCTGCTCGATGCGGCGTGGCGTTTCGGCGCAACCGGCACGCTGGCCCGCATCGATACGCTGCTCAAAGGCGAGGAATAGCGGGGCAAGACGTCGTCGCCACGGTATTTTTTTATCCAGAAAAAGTATTAAGCCACGCGGATCCCGACCCCTACACTTTGCGGCTCACACGGTGCTATCCCCCCATCCTCCAAGCCCGGACCCAACATGACTGCTATCGCTACGACCACCTTCAAAGCACGCCGTAACGCCCTCGGGAAAATCGGCTCCCTGGCTATGTTCGGCGCCGGCGCCAGCTTGCTGGCCGCGCCCGCCATCGTGCGCGCGGTCGGCGACAAGACGACCTTCAAGTATCCCCTGAACCCGTCCTTCGACCTGATCTATCTTGCCGAGGACCTGGGCTATTTCGAAGGCACTACGACCCGGCCGGAGTACATCGGCCGTGTGTCCTCGCCGCAGATCATTCCGCTGACCAGCATCGGCGAAATCGACTTCGGCTCCCGCATGGTGCCGCTGGTGATCTCCGCCGTGGCGGCGGGCGGCGACATCAAGGTGGTCGCCGCGGGCGGCAAGACGCTGCAGGAAGCGCCGCATATGAAGTACTTCGTGCGCAAGGATAGCGGCATCAGCAAGCCCAAAGATCTGGAAGGCAAGACCATAGGCTTCAACAGCTTCGGCGCCTGCGCGGAGTTCGTCACCAAGACCTGGATGCGGCAGAACGGCGTGGACGTCAACAAGGTCAACTTCGTGGTCATCCCGGATGACAACGCCGAGCAGACCCTGGTCACCGGCAACACCGACCTGGCCATCATCCACGCGCCCTTCTCGGGCCGCGCCGACAAGTCGCCTCAGTTGACCCGCCTGTGGAGCGACTACGACCTGGACGGCGGCCTGGGCGGGATGTCCCCATACAGCGCCCACGGCAAGTTCATCAAGGAACATCCCCAGGCCGTGCGCGACGTGGTTACCGCCATCGCCAAGGCCGGCAACTGGGTCAACGCGAATCCCGAGGAAGCCCGCAAGCTGATCTCCAAGCGCACCAACCTGAAGCTGGAGTTCGTGGACCGCTATGCCTATGTGGAAGACCTGGTCGTCACCGAGCCCCCCATCCAGTACTACATCGATGTGCTGGAGCGCGAAGGCAAGCTGCAAAAGGGCAAGGTCACGACCAAGGACATCTACACCAACGAATTCAACCCCAACGCCAAGGCGGTTTGACCCCATGACGGAGAAGATCTCCACGCGGGGTTTGGGCAAGGAGTACGCCGCGCGTGACGAGAACGGCAAACGCAGCACCATCAGCGTGCTGCACGACTTCGACCTGGACGTACGAGAGGGCGAATTCATTTCCATTCTGGGCCCGTCAGGCTGCGGGAAGTCGACCTTCCTGAGCATCCTGGCGGGATTGACCGAGCGCAGCGCGGGCAGCATCGCTATCAACAGGCAGGAGCTCAAGGGCATCAATCCCAACCAGGGTGTGGTGTTCCAGGGCTATGCCTTGTTCCCCTGGCAGACCGTGTTGGGGAATATCGAATTCGGCCTGGAGATACGCGGGGTGCCCAAGCGGGAGCGCCGTCGTATCGCGCAGGAATACCTTCAGCTGGTGGGCCTGGACGGCTTCGGCAACCGCTATCCGCACGAGATTTCAGGCGGCATGAAGCAGCGCGTGGCCATCGCACGGTCGCTCGCCTACAAGCCCGACGTGCTGCTGATGGATGAACCCTTCGCCGCCCTCGACGCGCAGACCCGCGAGATTCTGCAGTACGAATTGCTGCGCATCTGGGAGCAGCACAAGAAGACCATCGTGTTCATCACGCATAGCCTGGACGAGGCCATCTTCCTGTCCGACCGCATCGCGGTGATGACCAAGCGGCCTGGCACCATCAAGGAAATCATCGACGTGCCTTTGCCTCGTCCACGCAATCCGGAACTGCGCAATACCGAGGCCTTCGTCCGCCTGCGCCAGCGTGCCTGGGACATCCTCAAGGACGAGGTGCAGTTTCTCAATCCCGCCGCCACCCCACGGCCATTGGGCGCCACCGCCAATCCCGCCGAACGCGGCAGCGCGGCGCAGACCGCGGAGGCTACGCCATGAGCCGCCACGGCGCGCGCGGCCGTCTGCGCGACCACGGGCTGGGTCTGGTGGGTATCGTCGGATTTCTGATCTTGTGGGAGCTTTTGCCACGCCTGCACGTGGTGAGCGAAGCCTATCTGAGCCCGCCGTCCCAGGTGCTGCAGGCGATCGAGCAGTTGTTCGCGCAAGGCCAGCTGTTCAAGCACATCTGGGCCAGCTTGCAACGTTCCCTCTGGGGGCTGCTGCTTGCCATCGGGCTGGGCGTCCTGCTGGGCCTGCTGATGGGACGCCTGCCCCGGCTGGCCCGGGTACTGGGGCCCATCCTTCAGCTGTTCCGGCAGACGTCGGCGCTGGCCTTGTTCCCGGTATTCATCCTGTTCTTCGGCATCGGGGAATCGTCGAAGGTGGCCATTATCTTCTGGGCCTCGTTCTGGCCGGTGCTGCTGAACACGATCAGCGGCGTCACGCAGGTGGATCCCTTGTTGATCAATTCCGCTCGCTCGATGGGCGCGTCCAATGCCTTCGTGTTCCGCAAGGTGATATTGCCGGCCGCGGCGCCGTCGATCTTCACGGGCATCAGGCTGGCGGGCACCTATTGCATCACCGCGCTGGTGGCGGCCGAGATGATAGGCGCGCACTCCGGCCTGGGGTTCCTGACCCTGAACTCGCAGGAAGTCTTCCAGATTCCGTCCATGTACGCGGGCATCCTGCTGCTGGCCTTGCTGGGATTGCTGCTGAACTTCGTGTTGTCGCTGATCGAGCGCTGGAGCCTGCGTTGGCGCCAGAGCCTGGCGTCATAGGAGCAGACCAGCCATGGCGTCGTCTTCCTTACGCCTGCGCGCAAGCATCGCCGGCCTGGTCGTGGCCGGCGTGACGGCGGGCGTGCTGACCCTGTCGTCCGCGGCGGGGGATGACGCCTTGAACCGCGCGCGGCTTTGGGTCGAAGGCGTGGCTGGCGCGCCTGATTGGAAAGCCCTGCCCCGCGGGCCGCTGCTTCAGCAAGCGAGTCAACGTGGCGAGTTGGTGGTGGCCGTGCGCGCCTATCCGCGCCCGGCGCCGCCTGGTGTCCCCGCGCCGGCCGAGCCCGATGATTATGACGCCGCCTTGGCGCGTTATGTGGCCGGCACGCTTGGCGTGCCGCTGCGTATCGTCAACCTGCCCGCGCCCGGTCAGCAGACCGGCGGCCTATCCGGCAAGCTGGCGCCGCCTGCCCTGCCCGTGGCCGACCTCATCATTGGTGGCACCCGGTATGGCATTCCCTTGGGGAACGCCGTCGCTTCATTGCCATCCGATCAGGTCGTGTCGACCGCCTACATCACTGGCCGCGCCGAACTGATCGCGCTGCGTGCGGCCTTACCCGACAAGGCGGCCGGCCACAGCGTGTGCCTGCAACAAGGCAGCCCCTACGCCGCCAGCCTGGCGGGCGAGCAAGGTGCCAAGCCGCTGGTGTACGCGTCCAGCGTGCATGCTGCGTATGCCTTCATGAGCGGCGACTGCGACATCCTGGCCGAGGACAATGAAGTCCTGAAACGCCTGCTGGCCCGCGAGGACTGGCGTTTCTACAAGCCGGTTCCTGTCGATGTGCGCGCCGAGCAAGGCGCGCAGATCGTCCTCAGCCGCCCCGATGGCGAGTCGGCGCGCTACCTGGACAAGGTGGTGCGGCAGTGGCTGGCCAGCGGCGCGCAGCAGGAAGCCCGCCAGGCGCGCGCCGGTGAAGTGAGTTTCGAAGTGGCGACGTTGAAGGACGGGTTGATCTGCCATAGTTGATCAGCGGATCAGCTCGATCACATGCGTTTGCGCGGAAGGCGTGTCAACGCCGCACGCTTCATGGATTTTGCTGGGAAATGGCGTAGCGGCCGTGTGCCGCGGGTGCATCTGATCGTGCAATCAAGACTGCGCAGCGGTCCCGGGCCGCGACCGCTCCCTGAGCATGCGCTTGAGCCACCGACAGAACGCCCGAGATACCTCGATATGCCGGCTGCGCGGACTGACATAGGCGGTGTACGTGGCCCCCGACCCTACCATCTCGTCGTCGGCAAGCATGAGGATGCCGTTATCGAGTTGGTCCTGGATAACGATGCGCGGAGCGACCAGCAATCCCGTGCCGCCACTCGCTGCGGCGACCGCCAGGAACAAGTGATCGTAGACCGCTGACACGTGCAAGGCGTCGACCGGAATCGCCTTGGCGACGGCCCACGTAGGAATGGCGTCGGGCCGGGAGCGCGAGGCGATCAGTGGCCAGCCATCGAGCGGCCGGCTGGCATGCTTCTTCACCATGGCGGGAGATCCCGCACAGACCAGCTCCTCCCTGATCAACTCCCAACTTTCGGTGCCCGGCAAGGAAAGGTCGCGCGTGATCAGCACGTCGAATTCCTCCTGTGGCTGGGGCGGCGACAGCGACGTTATCAGATCCACTTCCACGCCATGGTGCGCCATGAAATCCCCCAGCACGGGGATGACCACCGTCATGGCGAAACTCGGCATCGACGTCCTTACCGTCAGCCTGTCATGCGTATGCCGCCCCTGCGCCAGCTGGATGGTGGCCAGCTCTATCGTCGACATGGCGTCACGCACCGCCTCGTAGAACTGCGACCCGTACGGCGTCAGCGTTACCTGCGGCCCCTTACGCGTAAACAGCGGCTGCGCCGCCAGCGACTCCAGCGTCGCGACATGCCGGCTAACCGCGCTCTGCGTAATCCCCAGTGCGGCGGCTGCCCGCGTGAAGCTGCCGTAGCGGCCGATCGCCGTGAATACCCGGATCGCAACCAACGGCAGGCCCGCTTTCTTATTCATGATTAAAACTCATCCTATTCACGCATATGAGTGATGACCGGCACCGCCGCCCCCTGGTCGCAAGCCAAGGCGGCGCGTAGATTAAACGCTTCGCTTAAATCAACAAGGGGAACACAATGCTGACGAAGCGCGCCGCTGTATGCGGATTAATCATACTCGGGTCTGTTTACGCAAGCACCGCAAAGGCGGCCGCGTCCCAGGTCGTTCTTTATTCGTCCAACGACGTCCAGACGGTAAGCACGGTCGTCGACCAGTTCGAAAAGCAGAATCCCGACATCAAGGTAGCCGTCGTCCGCGCGGGTACCGGCGCGCTCATGCAGCGGATCAAGGCGGAAAGCGCCAACCCCCTGGGAGACATTTTCTGGTCGGGCGGGCTGTCGACGATAGGCGCTTTCCAGGATCAGTTCCAACCCTACCGCTCGTCGCAGGCGCAAGCGGTGGACGCCCAATACCGTGGCCCCAACGACCTTTGGCTGGGCACGAATACCCACGTCAGTGTATTGATGGCCAATGTCAGGCAGGCGCCGGGCGGCATTGCGCCCGCCCGCTGGCGGGATCTGGCCGACGCCAAATGGAAAGGCAAGATCGTTATTCCCGACCCCCAGTTCAGCAGTGCCTCGTATGTAGCGCTGTATGGCATGCGCAAATTGCTCGGCGAGGCCACTTACACCCAGATCGTACGCAACGCGGTGATCGTGGGAACGACCTCGGCCGCCTATCAAGGCGTCGCCAACGGCGAGTTCGCCGCGGCGGTAACGATGGAGTACGCGGCCTACCAGTACGTCGCGGGCGGCCTCAAGGAGATCAAGGTCGTCTATCCGGAAGAAGGCACTTTCCTGTCGCCGGAGGGCATGGCCTTGATCAAGGGCGGCAAGCGTCCGGCAGAAGCGCAACGGCTTTATGACTTCCTGGCGTCGCAGTCGACCCAGGCGACGATTTTCGAGCGCGCCTATCGCCGGCCCCTGCGAGCAGACGTCGACGTCACGAAGCTGTCCAGCCTGCCCGCCCTGTCCGATATCAAGGTGATCCCGCTCGACGACGTCCGGATGGAAGCGGATCGTGGGGACTTCCTTACCCAGTGGCGTCAGCTCGTTTCGTCCAACTGAGCAGGCCGCACAGGAGCAACACGACGATGAAGGTTTCATTTGAACGTATAGACCAGAGCTATGGCGGCCACGCGCTATTCCAGGGCCTCGATCTGTCCATCCCCTCAGGCGAGTTCTTTACTTTGCTGGGGCCGTCGGGCTGCGGCAAGACAACCTTGCTGCGCATGCTCGCGGGCTTTGTCCGGCCGGACAAGGGCCGAGTGCTGTTCGGTGCCCGGGACGTGACCACCGTCCCCGTGCATCGCCGTAGCGTGGGCATCGTTTTCCAGGACTATGCCCTGTTCCCCGACCGCTCTATTCTTGCCAACGTGTCCTATGGCCTGCTGGCCCGGCGCATCCCCAGGAAAGAGGCCGACGAGCGCTCGGCTGCCTTGCTCACGCGCGTGGGCCTGGGTGCCTTGCTCGAACGCGCACCATCGGCGCTGTCGGGCGGGCAGCGCCAGCGGGTCGCGATGGCCAGAGCACTCGTCATCAAACCGGAACTGCTGCTGCTGGACGAACCGCTGTCGGCACTGGACGTCAAGCTACGCATCGAACTGCGCGAGATGGTCAGGGCTTTGCAGCGGGAGGCCGGCATCACGACGGTATTCGTCACGCACGACCAGGAGGAAGCCTTGGCCTTGTCGGACCGCATCGCCGTACTGGATCGCGGCCGCATCGTCCAGATCGGAACGCCGCAGGAAATCTACAGTCATCCGCGGGCCGCGTTCGTGGCGGACTTCGTCGGCGGCGCCAACCTGATCCCGATCCTGCGGGAACTGCCTTCCGCCGAAGCCGGCGTCCGCCGCCTGGAAACCGCCGGAGGCACCTTGCTCACGACCAGTGACCGGCCCTACACACAAGGCGCCCTGCTCGCGGTTCGTGGCGCGGAGATCGCCATGGAAGCGAACCGGGACGCCCGGGACGGCGAGCTGACCGGCGCGCTGTCACATGTCGAATACCGGGGCAGCACCACCGGCTACACCGTCCAGACCAGCCTGGGGCCGATCAAGGTGGATGCCTGGGAACCGCACCGTCAAGCGCCGCGATCGACCGGCGAAACGGTACTCCTGAAGATACCGCGGACAGCGCATATCGTGGAGGGACGACCGTGTTAGGCACCCTGCGTAGAGATCCAGTCTGGTTGGGCCTGGCCGTCCTTTCCCTGCTATCGCTTGGATTCTTCCTGCTATGGCCGCTGGGGACGATGCTGGGCAAGTCCGTGACGAGTCCGGGGCTTACCATCGACTTCAGCGGATATATCCGGTTCTTTTCCGAACGATCGTATCGGCAATCTTTCGTCAATACCCTGGTGCTGGGCGGCGCGGTCACCCTGTGCTCGGTGCTGCTGGGCGGCGGGCTGGCCGTGGCGGTTGCCCGCTGCCGCTTTCCGTTGGCGGGGCTGGTCGCCCTCCTTCCATTGGTCACGCTGGTCATTCCTGATGTCGTGGTCGCCGCGTCCTGGGTGCTGGTGCTTGGCAAGCAAGGCCTGGTCAACACGTTGCTGCGGCCGCTGGGCGCCGAACTGCCATCACTCTATTCCTGGTGGGGGCTGGTCCTGGTCATGACCTTGAACAATTATGTATATGCGTTCGTCGCCATCTTCGTCGGCTTGCGATCGATGGACCGCAATCTGGAGGAAGCAGCGCTCAGCCTGGGCAGGCCGATCGGCCGTGTCGTGTGCGGCATCACGTTGCCCATGCTGCTGCCCTCCATATTCGCGGGCGCGATGATCGTGTTTACCCACGTCATCGGCAGCTTCGGCGTTCCCGCCATCATCGGCGCACGCACGCCGGTGCTCGCGGTCAAGGCATATCACGAGTTCGTCAATGAAATGGGCGGCAGCGCACAGATGCAGACCACCATGGCGTCCATCCTGGTCGGCCTGGGGGTCGCGGCACTGCTGGTGCAGAAGCTGCTCGTCGAGCGCCGGCAATACCAGATGGAATCGGGCCGCCCTCCTGTCGCCGTGACGTTGACAGGGTGGCGTGCCGGGATGGCAACAACGAGTGTGCTGGTCGTCATGGCGCTATCGCTCTCGCCGGCAGTGGTCGTTGTCGTCACCGCCTTTACGCCCGCCATCGGACCCGTTCTCAACTATGGCGGATTCACCCTGGAACACTTCGCGCACGCCGCGCTGCGCAGCCCGGATCCGCTATATCACTCACTGTTCCTGGCGACTGTCGCGACGTGTGCGGGCTCGTTGTTCGCCATCGTTGCCGCTTATCTCATCGTCAAGCGTCGGTCGGGCCTGACCCATGCACTCGATGTCTTCGTCACGCTGCCTCTGACCATTGCGGGCACGGTACTGGGCATCGCGCTGATCAATACCTTCGGTAACGGCTGGCTGGTCCTGACGGGAAGTTGGACCATCATGGCACTGGCGTATTTCCTGCGGCGGGTGCCGACCAGTGTGCGCGCGGCAATCGGCCCCCTGCACAACCTCAAGGACTCGTTGGAAGAGGCGTCCATGAGCCTGGGCGTCAGCCCCATCCGCAGCTTCTTCAAAGTGGTGCTTCCGACGATATGGCCGGCCGTGGCGGCGGCCGCCGTGCTGATGTGGGTGACGACCTTATCCGAACTGTCCGCATCGATCGTCCTGTATTTCGGCGGCATGAGCACCATGCCGATCGAGATTTTCCAGCAAGTGGACAGCGACCGGCTGGCGCTCGCATGCGCCTACAGCGTGCTGCTGCTTCTGACCATCTTTGTGCCGCTGGCGCTTGCCAGATGGAAACTACGCCTCAAGGTAGGAGGAATCGAATGAACACCAATACCCATGCAGAGCCGGACCGCAGCTTGCTTGCGCACCGCGTCCTCGGCGCCAAGCCTTCAGCGACCAAGGAGATGACCCGCCTCGCCAACGAGCTAAAACGAGAAGGCCGCGACGTCATCGCGTTGAGTCAGGGCGAGCCCGACTTTCCCACTCCCGCCCATATTCGGGAGGCCGCAAAAGCGGCGATCGACCGCAACGAGTCGCGTTACACGGAGGTCGCCGGCACGCTGGCCTTGCGCGAGGCGGTGGCGCGGAAGTTCGAACGTGACAACGGCCTGTCCTATCACCCCGACCAGATCCAGGTGGGCTGCGGCGCCAAGCAGCTGCTGTACAACGCCTTGCAGGCAACCATCAATGAAGGCGATGAGGTGGTGATCCCCACGCCGGCGTGGGTTTCGTACCCCGAGATGGTCCTGCTGGCGGGCGGCAAGCCGGTCATCGTACGTTGCGGCGCTGCCTCCGGATTCAAGCTCACGCCCGGGCAGCTGGATGCGGCCATTACGCCCCGCACGAAATGGTTGATGCTCAACTCGCCTTCCAATCCCAGCGGGGCTGTGTACACGCGGGACGAGCTGCTGGCCTTGGCGGATGTCCTGCTGCGGCATCCGCACGTTTGGGTGATGGCCGACGACATTTACGAGAAGATCCGCTATGACGAGGCGCCCTTTGCCACCCCCGCGGCGGTCGCGCCTGCGTTGGCGGAGCGGACCCTGACGGTCAATGGCGTATCGAAAGCCTATGCCATGACGGGATGGCGGGTAGGGTTCGCGGGCGGCCCCCTGGCGTTGATCAAGGCAATGAATCTGGTGCAGTCGCAATCGACCTCCCACACCAGTTCGATTAGCCAAGCGGCGTCCGTCGCGGCATTGGACGGACCCATGGATTTTCTGGGAGACTTTGTCGAAAGCTTCCGCCGGCGCCGGGATGGTGTGGTCGGGGCGCTGCGTAATATTGAAGGCTTGACCTGCGACACGCCGCCCGGCGCGTTCTATGCTTTCCCTGGATGCCAGGGCTTGCTGGGCCGGCGCGATCAAGGGGGCACGTTGATCGCGTCGGACGTGGATCTGGCGATGTATCTCCTCCGTAGCGCTGGCGTGGCGGTGGTGCCGGGTACGTCGTTCGAATTGCCCGGTCATTTTCGAATCTCTTATGCGGCTTCGGACGAAGAGCTGCGCGTCGCCCTGGCCCGCATTGCAGCGGCCTGCGCCGCGCTGCGTTGAAGCCGCCGAATTGCCATTACTTGAACACTCAGTGGAGCACTCATGAACAAGAATCAGGTTTTACGGAAGGCCCTCGCGTCGGGCGAGCTTTTCACCGCCATGTCGGCGCACAATCCCCTGGCGGCGAAACTCGCGGAAGAGGCAGGCTTCGGCGGTATCTGGGGCAGCGGTTTCGAACTGTCGGCAAGCTATGCCGTGCCGGATGCCAACATCCTGTCGTCCGGCACGCATCTTGAGATGATGCGCGCCATCGCGTCGGTCGTATCCATCCCGCTTATTGCCGATATCGACACGGGATTCGGGAATGCGGTGAACGTCAGCTACATCGTGCCGCAGTACGAGGCCGCCGGCGCGTCCGCGGTGGTGATGGAAGACAAGACCTTTCCCAAGGACACCAGCTTGCGCGCGGACGGGCGGCAGGAGCTGGTGCGCATCGAGGAATTCCAGGGCAAGATCAACGCGGCCAGGGATGCCCGCAAGGACAAGGACTTCATGGTGATCGCCCGCACCGAGGCGCTGATTGCCGGGCTGGGACAAGCCGAGGCCATCAAGCGCGGATTGGCCTACGAAGAAGCCGGCGCCGACGCCATCCTGATTCACTCCAAGCAGACCACACCGGACGAGGTATTGGCCTTCATCGATGCATGGCCGGGCAAGGTGCCTTTGGTTCTTGTGCCGACCGCCTATCCGGAGCTGACCGAAGCCGACATCAAGGCATTGGGCAAGGTCGGCATCGTGATTTACGGGAATCACGCCATCCGGGCAGCGGTCGGGGCCATGCGCGAGGTCTTTGCGCGGATCCGGACGGACGGCGGCATCCGTCGGGTGGACAAGGACCTGCCCACGGTAGCGGAGATCATCCGGCTGCAGGGCGATAAATACATGCGCACGCTGGAATCGCTGTATCTGCGCTAAGCGCGCTGCCGAGAAACCGAGAAACCATGTCGTGAGATCTCGGCAGCGTTCGCGTGCGCTCAGATATGAATTCCGCCAGCCACCTCGATGCGTTGCGCGTTCACCCAGCCGAATTCGTCGGATAACAATCCAGCGATGACCGGGCCCACGTCTTCCGGCAAACCGGCGCGGCCCAGCGCTGTATGTTGGGCTATGGCGCTGTTGACCTGGGGGTTGTCGCGCACGATGCCGCCGCTGAAATCCGTGGCGATGGGGCCCGGCGCGACAACGTTGACGGCGATGCGACGCGGTGCGAGTTCCACGGCCATGTAGCGCGTCAGCGCCTCGACCGCGGCCTTGATGGCACCGTAGCCGATCCGGCCAGGCATGGAGAAACGCGCCAGGCCCGACGAGATATTCACGATGCGGCCGCCGTCGTTCATCAAGGGCAGCAGTTTCTGCGTCAGGAACAATACGCCCTTGAAGTGGACGTTGTAGAGCGCGTCCATTTCGGCTTCCGTGATGGATTCAAGCGTGGCGCTGGACGACGTGCCGGCATTATTGGCCAGATAGTCGAACCGTTGCACGCCCAAGGTGGCCAGGGCCTTGCGCACCTGCTCGACGAAGCCGTCGAACGAGGCGCTGTCGCCGACGTCCAGCGCCAGTGCGATGGCCGGAGCGCCCGCTTGCGCGGCCAGGGCGACAACCTTGTCTGCTTCTTCCCGGTTCGTCTGGTAGGTGAAGATGGATCGCACGCCGCGCTGCGCAAGGCGCAGCACCGCATCGCGGCCTATGCCCCGGCTGCCGCCGGTGACAATCGCTACTTTGAAAGTGGACATGAAAATGGACTCCCGGTGAATTCGAGCAGGGTCGCTCATGGGAAGTCATTCTGTTCCCCAGCCCCCATGGACGTGAATACCAGATCGCGGCGATTTCTTGCCTATTCCTGCCGCGAACAATAAGATGCTTCAGTCCCAACGAAGAGACGCGGTACATCATGGAAGAATTGGCGGCAGCCATCCTGCGCTTTGCCGACAGCCAGACCGGGCTGAGTCCCTACATCACGCCGATCAGGACCATGGCGGTCATGCGGACCGACCATCCCAAGCCGCCGGCGCACCTATTGATGCAGCCCGCGCTGTGTATCGTCGCCCAAGGCGCCAAATGGGCCAGCTTCGGCGACAGGCAGTTGGCCTACAAGGCCGGGCAGGCGCTGGTGGTGGGTGTCGAGACGCCCTCGGTGGGCCGCGTGGTCGAAGCCAGCCCGGGAAAACCTTGCCTGGTCCTGGCGGTTGAACTCGATCTGGCGGTCATGCGTAGCGTGGCGGATGACATGCGTTCTCCGCCTGTTCCTCGCCAGGAACCCGCGCTAGGCGTATTCGTCACGGATTTCCAGGGGCCATTATCCGATTGCGCCTTGCGCCTGATGCGGCTGCTCGATACGCCGGAAGCGATACCTACCCTTTATCCGGTGATCATGCGGGAGATATGTTATTGGCTGTTGTCCGGGCCGCACGGCTCGGAGATTGCCCGGATGACCTTGGGACGAGGGCCGTCGCAACGGTTGCTGGACGCCGTGCATGCACTGCGCGATCGTTTCCGGGAAACCCTGCGGGTGGCGGAGCTGGCGGCGATCGCGCAGATGAGCCAGACGGTTTTTCATCGCCACTTCAAGACGCTGACGTCCTTGACCCCTCTGCAATACCAGAAACGTTTGCGCCTTCTGGACGCACGCAGGCTGATGATTACCAGCGGCATGAACGCCGAATCCGCGTCCGTCGCGGTGGGCTATGAAAGCCCGTCCCAGTTCAGCCGCGAATACACCCGCATGTTCGGCACGCCGCCGAAACGGGATGCGATGAGCGTTGCGGTCTTTGAAAACCAGTGACCGATGCCCGGTTGGCAGAGAATGCATCCAGTTTGTTGGTGGACTTTGTTTATAGTGATCGCAGCTAAGGACTTTATGGAGAAGCGCTTTGACGCTGGAAGAGCAACGCCTGTTCATGCGCACCGGCGCGATGTATGACGATCTGACGCCTGAACTATTGCAGGCGCGCCAGCAGGCGGTTCTGCTGACGGACCGCTACAACCGCAGCTTCGGCCAGGCACCCGCAGAACGCGAAGCCATACTGCATGAACTATTCCAACGCATAGGAAAAGGCGTGCATTTCGAACCGACGTTGCGCTGCGAATTCGGCTTCAACGTCGTCATCGGCGATCGCTTCTATGCAAACTTCGACTGCGTCCTGCTGGACGGCGGCGGCATCACGTTTGGCGACGACGTCCTGCTTGGGCCGAAGGTCGGGATCTACACGTCCAATCATGCGCTGGATCCCCACGAACGAGCGGCCGGCGGGTGCTATGCCAAGCCTGTCCACATCGGCAACCGCGTCTGGATCGGCGGCGCCGTGCAGGTCATGCAGGGAGTGACCATCGGCGACAACAGCGTCATTGGCGCCGGCAGCGTCGTCACGCGGGACATCCCGCCCAACGTTCTCGCCGCGGGCGTGCCCTGCCGCGTTCTGCGTGAGATCACCGAAGCGGATCGGACGGGGTTCCGCTAGATATCATGCGCCGCGCAATGCTCCGCATAGCCTTGTTCGCGCTCGTCGTCGCGGCGGCGCGTTGGGCCTGGCCGCTCGCGCCGGATGCCGTTCGCGCGCCGTGGCATATGCTGCGGCTGGCGTGGCAGGAGCCACCCGCCGCCCTGCCGATGCCGGTGCGCGGCATCACCGCCAGCCGCATCGCCGACACCTGGGGGGGAGCCCGGTCCGGCGGCCGTCGCCACGAAGGCATCGACATCTTCGCGCCGCGTGGCACGCCGGTCTTGGCGAGCACCGAAGGCATCGTCACCCGCATCGGCACCAACGAGCTCGGCGGCAACGTCGTGTGGGTCATGGGCCCCGGCCGGCTAATGCATTACTACGCGCACCTGGAAGGCTATGCCGACATCCACCGCGGCCAGCTGGTCCAGCCTGGCGACGTGCTGGGCTTTGTCGGCAACACAGGCAACGCCCGTGGTACCCCGACTCATCTGCACTACGGCATATACGGCAACGGCGGGGCGCGGAATCCCTATCCGCTGCTCAAGGCAGTACGTTAAGACCGTGTCGCCCGCCAGACGCTTGCCAGCCAGGGTTGTTGGTCCCTGGGCAGGCCGGCGGGGCGGTAGTAGTGGGTGATTTCCTTGAAGCCGGCGTGTTCCACATAGGCGCGCCATGTGTCGATGTCGTGATACGCGCCATAACGGCCGCGATTCCAGCCTTCCTCGTTGGCGCCGCGAGGATTCGACGTGAAAAGGACGCCGCCCGGTTTCAAGGCAGCTCGCAGGTCGGCAAGCACGCGCGGAAGTTCCTGGCTGGGAACATGGAACAACGACGCGTTGGCATAGATGCCGTCGAAAGACGCGGCGGGAAGATCCAGCGCCAGGAAATCCTGATGCCAGACCTCGCAGTTCGAGGCCTCGCGCGCCATCTCCACGAACCGGCTCGCGCCGTCCAGGCCGACAGCTTGATGACCCAGCGCTGTGAAAACGCACAGGTCCCGCCCCGGACCACAGCCGAAATCCAGGATGCGATACGGCGACTGGGCCTCGATATTGTCCAGCAGCGCCGCGATGTTCTGACTGACATCGTGATCGCTCGTGCCGACACGGAATTCTTCCGCGCGCTCTTCATAATGGTGCAGCGTCTGCTGCGAGATAAGTTTCAGGTCTTCGGGGTCCAACGGCATGCGGGGCCTCACGGGAACAAGGGGGCTGAGGCCGATTGTGACACGGTGCCACGGCCATCAGTGCCAGCCTGGCCATGGACAATAGGAATGGTTCTCGTTAAGATTGATGCCCTAAACGTTGCCCGGGGCGCCACGCACGCAGAGCCGTCGGTGTCGCCCAGCGCCAACAAGCCGCCATGGCGTCTCGATGACGCTGTGATGATCAAAGGGATGACATGCCCGAAGACCACCTCCACCAAAATCACCCGGACGAAATCCCCGACCGCTCACAAAACATCATCGCCGGCCTCGAAGCGCAGGTCATGCAGTTGCGCGCGAGCGTGGTGGCCAAGGAAACCGCGCTGGCGTGGGCCCACGACGATCTGGAAGCGTTGCGGGTCGCGGTGCCTGATCTGCCGAAGCGCGTGGCGCTAACGCGGCGTGTTGCCGAACTTGAAGCGCGTGTCGTCGATCTATTGCGCGCCGCATCCTCCCCCGAGCGTGGTCGACAGCATGAAGATGCCGTCAAGGAGGCCGTACGCGTCCCCCCCGCAAGGGAAGAAGTCATTTTATGGGTGGCCCGGAATCGCGCGGCGGAGTGGACCGAACACGCGTTGGATACCCGGGGCAACCGGGTACTCCACTCAGACGGCAGCGACGCCTCGTCGCTGGAAGCCGGCCTGGCCGACGCCGAACTGGTGGTCTGCCAGACAGGCTGCGTCACCCATCAAGCCTGGTGGCGCGTGCAAGATTTCTGCACGCGCACAGGCAAGCAATGCGTGCTTGTCGACCGCCCCGACGCCTTACGTGAAATGTTCGCGTCCGCCCTGCCCCAAAAGCTGGTGCAGCTCGCCGACTAGCAACAATGAAAAGCAGCCGCGCCTACTCGGCACTTGCATCATCGTGCTGACGTAACGTACGCCGGCGCGCGCCATCCAGATGATGGCGCAGCAATTCCGACGCGTAGCGCAGATTGCCCTCCCTGATGGCATCCAGGATGGCCAGGTGTTCGCGGCAAAGACGGTGAATATGCTCCACCGGAATCTTGTAGGCGAGCGCCTGCTCCCGGAACAGGCGCAGATTATTCTGCTGGCGCACCGACGCCAGAAAGTGCGTGTTGCCCGACCACGATGCCACGGCCTCATGAAAATCTCGGTTGCGGGCCAGCCATTCGTTACGGTCGATCTGCGCCGCGCCCAGCATGCGCTCGTGTATGGCGTACTGCGTGCGCCACGCCTCGTCGTCGACCGCGTAGCTCTGCTGCAATAAGGCGCCAGGCTCCAGCACCATGCGGAATTGCAGACTCTGATCCAGGCTTTCCCGCGTGTCGAGGGTCTCGGCGAACAGCCACCCATGCCCGCGCTGCTTCTTGACCAATCCCTCCGACGCCATCTGCATGAGCGCCGAGCGAACAGTCCCCCGCGGATAGTCATATCGCTCATAAAGCTCGGCCTCGGAAACTTCCCTGGGCAGCCGATTGAGCGCGCGATCGCGCCGGATCGCATCGTAAGCCGACAGCACCTCCGACTCCGGCAGATCCAGCAGCTTGCTTCCAAGCGCCGCGCTATTGGTCAGGATGAAACCCTGGCCATGGCGCGCTTCGACATAGCCAAGCGATTCCAGCACCGCCAACGCGGCACGCACCGGCGTACGGGACACCCCCAAACGCCGGGCCAGGGCGAAATCGCTGATACGCGCGCCGTCCTGCCAACGCTCGTCCACGGCCAGATTGACGATCTGGCGAGTCAACTCCGCCCGCAGTGGACTGATCGCGACATTGTCCTGTTTCACGGTTGCTGCGCCCCATCCAAGTCAGGCGCGAATTATATGGCGCATTCCAAGTGTTCTATAAATTTCTAAAAAACATAATCCGCTGACAAAACGGCTCCTCATGGAGATGAACAGCGCTAGACCATAGAAATTCAAAATGAAGCTCGTTGGTAGTAGCCCTAGTTACCCCGCGGCAAACGATGTCTTTTAATCATTCAAAGAACACTTTTGACCCCATGAGGTCCCCATGACTGCCGCCCCCCGCCTACATCCCCCACGCGCCCCCGATCCAGCCACCCGCTGGCCCGATGGCGCGAAAACCATCGTCAGCGTGACCATTCACATCGACGGCCCGGCCGTTGAAGCCGGCCAGGGGCTGCCCCCGGCCGGGATTCACAGCCGCGGCCGCTACTCCATGCGACGGGGCATCCCGCGCTACCTGGACATGCTCGCGCGCCACGGCATTCCCGCGTCCTTCTTCGCCTGCGGCTACGACGTCGAGCACTATCCGGCGCCGCATCGGGACATCCTGGCCGCCGGCCACGAGATCGCCGCTCACGGCTATCAGCACGAAGCCTGGGATCTTGGCGACAACGAACCCACGCTGCTGGAGAAAACCCACCGCATCATCCAGGACAAGCTGGGGATATCGCCCGTGGGCTGGTGCTCCCCATCCGGCCGCAAAAGCGCGCGCACCATCCCCACCTTGCAGCGACTCGGATACATCTACGACGCCAGCGAGAAGGATCTGGACGAACCCTATCTGCTAGGCGGCAACGCGGACGAGCGCGCCACTTTCGTGACCCTGCCGAACAACACGGTGTCCCTCGACGACGCGCCGGTCTACAACATGGGCCAGGCGCTGCCCGACGAAATCTACGAGAACTGGGTGGCGGAGTTCGAAGCCATCCGCAAACATGAAGGCTATGTCCAGCTGACCGTACACCCCAAGGCCGGCAACGGTTCGGGCACCCCGGCACGCGCGCGCACCGTCGACCGCTTCTTCACCTATCTGAAGCAAGCCGCGGACGTCAGATTCGTCACCATGCAACGCCTGGCGGAGCACTGCCTGCAACACCAAGGCAACTGGAGCACCATGATCCGCTCGCAGGAGAACCCGGCATGACGACACCACGCTACGCGCTGATCACGGTCAACGTTCACGGACTCGGTCCGGAAGAAGTCGATACGCCGCCCGAGAGTCTCTACGGCCGCTTTGCCCACGGGCGCTACACGTATCACATAGGCCTGGAACGCATGCTGGATTTCCTGCGGGGCAACGGCATCCGGGCGACCTTCTTCTGGCCTGTCGTCGAGGCCCGGCGCTGCCCGGAGTTGCTGCGAATCTGCATGGCCGACGGCCACGAAATCGCTTCGCACGGCATGGCCTTCGAGAACCTGCTGAAACTGGGTGACCAGGAAACCGCACTGTTGACGCAGGCCAAGCAGCAACTGGAAGACCTCTGCGGCCAGAGCGTCGTCGGCTTCCGCGCGCCCGAAGGTATCGTTTCGACGGCGACCATGGGCATCCTGCAAAACCTCGGCTACCTCTATGACAGCAGCTATGTCGACGACGACGCGCCCTACTCGCTCGTCTCGGACAACGCGCCCGGCATGGTGGAACTGCCGTGGAGCGAGGGATTGAGCGATATCACCCACTTCCGCAGGCGGTTCACGCAAGGGCGCGCCGCGCTGGCCCTGCTGGCCGAATTCCAGGGCTTGATCGAGGCAGACGGCTATGCCTGCCTTAGCCTGCATCCCCGCGGCGACATCGGCAGCGGCCGTGCCGCCAGATTGGAAATGCTGCAGCAGCTGATCGATGCCATGCGCGCGTCAGGCGCACAGTTCACACGTGGGGTGGACCTGGCGCGGCAGTGCCTGGCCGACGGGGACGTCAAATGGCAAGGGCGCACGCGCGCCGTTGCCGCGTGGGACTGACAAGGCGAGCGATCATGACCATGACCCGAAGAACCGCACTGAAGGCCACGGCCGCGGCGCTGCTGCTGACACCAGGCATGCGCGTGCTGGCGGCCACCGACGACAGCCTGACCGTCGTCCTGACCTCCGACATTCGTGGACTGATGCCGGGCAGCGGCCCTGACATTGCCAGCGGCACCGTCCGCCAGCAAATCTACGAAGGCCTGGTGTGCTGGCGTGCCGACGGGTCGGTGGCACCGATGCTGGCGCAATCCATCACCCCTTCGGAAGATGGCAAGCGCTACAAGTTTGTATTGCGTAGCGGGGTGCGTTTCCACAATGGCGCACCGTTGACGGCGAAGGAAGTGGCGTGGACATGGGAACGGTATCTGGATCCCAAGACAGCATGGGCCGGCCGCGCCACGTTCGACGGCAGCAACGGGATAAAGGTCGTGGCCGTCCATGCCATCGATGACATGACCGTCGAGTTCGAACTGGCGGCCCCCAGCGCGGCCTTCCTGAGCGCGCTGGCGCGTGCCGACCTGGACAGTACCGGCATCGCTCACCCCGATTGCCTGGACAGCACGGGCGCCTGGAAGCAGGCCATCGGCACGGGTCCTTACCGGCTCAAGGAATGGCGCCCCAAGGAACTGGTCGAACTGGAGCGCTTCGAAGGCTATCAATCCCGCAGCGAGGCGCCCGATGGCCTGGCGGGCGCCAAAAAACCGCTTGTACAGCGCGTGATCCTGCGTGTCGTGCCCGATCCCTCCACGGCGGCCGCTGGCGTGCGTTCAGGCGCGCTGGACCTGTACAGCGATGTGCCGCCAGATCTCTATGGCACGCTCAAAAACGCAAACGGCGTACGGACCAGCACCGTGCAGACCGCCTCGGTCCTGACCATTCCCATCCAGACCCGCGATCCTTTGCTGAGCGACGCACGCATCAGGCAGGCGCTGAGCAAATCGCTGGATCGCCAGGCACTGGTGCAAGCGCTGACCGAAGGCACCTCCCGGCCCACCGCATCGCTGGTTCCGCCAACCAGCAAGCTATACGGGGAAGTCCAGAAGCGCGGGATGGAACTGGATCTGGACGGTGCGCGCAAGCTGCTCGCGGAAGCCGGCTATCGGGGCCAGCCGATCACTCTGTTGACCAGCAAGCAGAACGTGCTGATGTCGAATACGGCCGTCGCGTGCCAGGGCCTGTGGCAGGCCGCGGGCATCAATGTGCAAATCGAAGTCATGGAGTTTGCGGCGCTCTATGACCGATATTACTCAGGGCGCTACCAGATGCTCGTCTGGAATGTGACCGCCTACCTGGACCCCATCTTCGTCTTCGACCGTTTCATCGGCGACAAGAACAAGCAGGTCGACCGCGTCTGGGATGACGCCGGCGCTCGCCAACTGCTGCATCAACTGTTCGAGGCGGGCGACGACGCGACGCGTCAAAAACTGGCCGACGCCCTGCACGAGCTGTATCTGGCGCAAATGCCCATGCTGGTGTGGTCTTCGCGCGGCCAGATCGATGCCGTCGGCCCGCGCGTCGATGGGTACGCAGGCTGGCCGGGATCGAAACCACGGCTGTGGAATGTCTCGGTGAAAGGTAAGGCTTCTTAGGACGAGTGCGTCACCGCCCCCGCAGCGCGTTAGCTTCCAGCCGCTCCGCCAACATCGCGAGCGAGGTATCGAGACGGCTGAGCGCCGCGCGCACCGGCGACCTGCTGCCGGCGTCAACGAGCAGGCCGGCAGGAACAGCGGCGGATTCGCCCAGCAGCGCTGAAATCCGCTGATCCACTCGCCCCGCATCGTGGACCAGCTCGGCGTGGCCCGTCCCGTCGGTCGACACTTGCGCGCCAGCCAGGGCGTGGGCGGCATCCACACAGGCAAACAGCGCGCTCATCGGACGCTCCGCGGTCGCGCGGCGCGGAAAAAGACGGCCGGTGGTCAGCGGCAGCAAGGCGCGTCGATAGTCGACCACCTGCCGGTCCAGCCGGCGGATGGCCGCCACGACGGCTTGCCCATCGCGGGGCGCCGCCACGCTTGCTCCCACGGCTTCACGCAGTGTCCGCAACACCGCCAGCCGGGACACCTTGACCTGCTGTCTGGTGGGAACAGGCAACACAAAGACGGCTGTCACGATGGCCGCCGCAACACCGAGCAGCGTTTCGCCCAGGCGCAACATCAGCACCGGCTCAGGCGCGTCGCCGAAGGAGCCATAGATCAGGCCCAGCAGTACGGTCACGCAAAAGATCGCCACGCCATAAGAAACCGCGGCAAGGTAATACATGCCGAAGACAGCGATCAGCATGATCGTACATTCGACGGCGATATTGTCCTGCGACAAGGTGGCAAGGCCCAGTCCCGCGAAAAGCCCGGCGATGGTGCCGACGACGCGATGCGCGCCCTTATGGATGATGTCGCCGCGCGTGCGGGCATTGATAAACACGACATAGACCGCGATCACGGCCCAGAACCATCGCTGCGGAGACAAGGCGGTTCCCGCCACCATCGCGATCAGGGATGCCAGGGCCGCTTGGGCGGCGGCCCGCCAGGCCAGCAGGCCGGTCTGCATCGAAGCAGGCACGGGCTCCTTCGGCACGACACGGGCGACCGCGGCACGCAGTTTCGCGGCGGCCCGCGACAGCGCTGCCAGGTCTTCCGTGAAGGGATCGGACGAGGCATTCGACGCAGATCGGCTCAGGCGTCCCACATGCATGCGCGCCGCGGCCACTTGGATGCGGCTGCGCCGCCGGCGGTCGTTTGGGGCGTTGGCTTCCCCGGGCATCCGATCCACCAGGCGGCGCAAGGCCTGCTCCAGATCGAACAGATGCGTCTGCACATCGCGCCGTGACACCTCATCCAGCAGGACCAGCTGGTCCTCCGCGGCCAAGGCGGCGCGCTTCAACCTGCCCATTTCCCGCATCAGGCGGGGGGAACCGGCGGAGCGGCGGTCTGCGGCGCGCAGGACGGCGCCTGCCCGTCGCATGACGGACCGGATGGCCCGGCCCAGGATGACCGCTGGACGCAGGGGAAGAATAAAGAAACAGACGACGAAGACAACGGCGGCGCCCGTCGCCAGACCGCCCAACTGATACGGGATGGTGGCGGGCGGCAGGTGCAGGTAGAGGCCGACATAGGTCAGCACGACAGCGATCAGGCCCATGCCCACCGCCCGCGGATGCCAGGTTCCAACCAGGGTGGTCACGAAAACCAGGGCCAGGAACAATACCTCTCCAAACAGCGGCTCAGCATGGATGAAGGACGTGATGATCATGGCCACGGCGCCGGTGGGCACCAGGGTCAGGAAGGTGGTCAGGCGTGCGCGGCGCGTCAGGTCGCGAATGACGAATACGCTGACGATGCTGAAGACAGCGCCGAATGCGAACTCGATGATGGGGTGTCCAGTGACCTTGGCAAAAAACACCAGCAGCGTGACGGTGAGCCCGACCGACAGGGCTCCCCTACAGGCGAGTGCCAGGTTCAATAAGCCGGGATCTGAATCGACGATGATGTCGTGCAGCTGTCCAAACTGACGGCGGATGCCTCGGGTGTAACCCGAAGATGACCGTCTTATGTCCGCGTGCCGCGAATTTTGCTTCCCCTTCCCTTTCTTCCTTCTGATGCGCGCGGTCACTGTCGAACTCTGAGGTTGCCTTAGACGTTGGTATTTGAAAATAGCACGATTGATGCAGCGCAACCTGACGGATTCCTGCTCAGCCGGGCGCTAGAATGGCCCAAACAAATGACAGATACTTTGGAGACACTTGCCGCCATGACCTCCCCCGCCTCTGCTCAATCCGTTACTGACGCGTCCGCCTACGACCTCATCGTGTTGCCCGGCGACGGCATCGGCAAGGAAGTCACCGCGGAAGCGGTCCGGGTATTGGAGTGGTTCGCCGCCAGACGCGGCATCAATGTGAACCTGCGCCATGAACAGTTCGGCGCCGAGGCCTATCACGCCACCGGCCATTTCATCAAAGAAGAGGTGTTCGCCGACCTGCTCAAGGTCGACGCCGTCCTGTTCGGCGCTTTCGGTGGCACCCTGGAAGCCAATCCCATTCCGGCGGATATCCGCCGCAAGTTCGGCCTGCTGCGCATGCGCCAGGCCATGGGCCTGTTCGCCAATGTCAGGCCGGTCAAGGCGCTGAACACCCTGTCCAAGGTGTCGCCCCTGCAGCCCCACGTCAGCGCCGACGTGGACCTGGTGGTCATACGCGAACTGATCGGCGGCATCTACTTCGGCGAACCCCGTGGCATCACGCAGCTTGAAAGCGGCGAACGGCGGGGGGTCAATACGCAGGTCTACACCACGCACGAAATCGTGCGCATCGCCGACTTCGCGTTCGCGCTGGCCGCCACGCGGCGCGGCCACGTGACGTCCGTGGATAAGAGCAATGTCATGGAAAGCAGCGTGCTGTGGCGCGAAGAAGTGAAGAAGCGCCATGCCCGCTACCCGGACATCGCCTTGGACCACCTGTATGTGGACGCCTGCGCCGCCGAGTTGATCACCCGCCCCAGGAAGTTCGACGTCATCCTGACCGACAACCTCTTCGGCGACATCCTGTCCGATGCGGCTTCGGCCATCACGGGATCGCTGGGCATGCTGCCGTCCGCGTCCTTCGGCGCGGAGCTGCGGCCTGGGGTCCGGCGTGCCTTCTACGAACCCGTCCACGGCAGCGCGCCCGATATCGCCGGCAAGGGCGTGGCCAATCCCTGCGGCGCCATCCTCAGCCTGGCGCTGGCCCTGGAAGGCACGTTCAAGCGCCCGGAAGATGCTCGCCTGCTGGAGCACGCCGTGGATATCGCCTTGCAGCGCGCCCGCACGCGCGATCTGGCCGACCCGTCGCTGCCCGTGGTGTCCACCCGGGGCTTCGCGGACGAAGTCATCAAAGCGCTCGATGAGGCGGATGGCGCGATCGGCTAAACCGCGCGGGGCGGAGCACGCGAGCCAAGGCAGGCTCGCGCTTGGGCAAGGCAGGCGCTTCAGGCGATGGAAGCGCGGTAGATGCCTTCAATGGCGCCATCCAGGGCGCTGTTGAACGCTTCGTCGGACTGCTTCGCGCTGAGGCCTTCCGTCAGGGCGCGGCTGAAGCTTGCGATGACACCCGGATTGCGCGACAGGCGAGCATTGGCTTCGTCCCGGTCGTAGCCGCCCGACAGCGCGACGACGCGCACGACGCGCGGATGATCGACCAGTTCCTTGTAGTACCCGTCGACGTTGGGCAAGGTCAGTTTGAGCATGACTTGCACGTCGCTGGGCAGCGCGTCCAGGCGCTTCAGGAAACCTTGCTTTAGCAGCACTTCGGCCTGTTCCTTGTCCGCCGCCTTGATGGAGACTTCCGGTTCAAGGATGGGAATCAAGCCCGCGGCGAAGATCTGGCGACCGATCTCGAATTGCTGGTCGAGCACGGCATCGATGCCCTTTTGATTGGCGCCGTTCACCACCGACCGCATCTTCGTGCCGAAGATCTTCTTGGCCACCGCGCGCTTGAGCAGCGCGTCCAGGCCCGGGATCGGCTTCATCAACTGCACGCCGTCGGCTTCGTCAGCCAGGCCCTTGTCGACCTTCAGGAAAGGCACGACCTGCTTGCGTTGCCATAGATAGTCGGCGGCATCCAGGCCGTCGAACTGGCGGTCCATCGTTTGTTCGAAAAGGATGGCGCCCAGTACACGGCGGCCGTCGAAGGCCGGGCTGGTGACGATGCGGGTGCGCATGGCGTGGACCAGGTCGAACATCTGGGCTTCGCCGCTGTATTCCGATTCTTCCACGCCGTAGAGCTTCAGAGCCTTGGGGGTGCTACCGCCACTTTGGTCCAACGCGGCAATGAATCCTTTGCCATCCGCGATCTTGCTAAGTTGTTCTTGATTCATTAAATGCCTCTTCAATATTCGACGTTGAACGATTCTGCCCGGCCACGTGCTATCCCGCGTTGGACGAATGCGGACCTGGTGTGCCGGGGTACCCTGAACCATAACGGAAAATTGTCGTGCCAAGGCCCCGGTTCAGGTCATTGAAGACCTAATAATGGTTTCAAAAGCGCATTAATCCACCTGGAGGCTGGTCGGGATGCCAAACGCGTGCATGATGGCCCACCGTCAGCCGTCTCTCGCTCATCGCATCGCCCCCTTGCCCGGTGTCATCCATGGACATCGGCCCTGGACCGCGCTGTGCGTTAGCGTCCGGTTGAGAAACTTTGAAATCACAGTCACAGTTTATAACGGCGCCCCGTTCAGGCTTTGTTCGCCGAGACGCCATAACGCGGGGCGGGTTTCGCGTTGGCGAACTTCGGGGCGAGCGCCCGACGATCTGCTTCCCAGCGCGTCCAATCGCCGCCGTCCTGCAGCGTCGGAATCGTGACCAGCTCGCCCTGGTCCAGACCGATCAGCGCGGCATCCACCAGGTCGTCCGCGGTCATCGTGCTGGCGGCTTCCTTTTGTTTGGCGTAGCCCGCCACATCCCAGAACTCCGTGGCAGTCGCCGCCGGCAGTACGGTCTGGATACGCACGCCTTTTTCGGCCAGGTCGCGTTGAAGCGCGTGACCGAAGCTCAGGACATAGGACTTCGAAGCGCTGTACACACCGTTGAGCGCCTCGACGGCAATAGCGACCGCCGAGCTGATGTTGATGATGGTGCCCGCCCCCCTGGCGACGAACCCAGGCGCCACGGCGTAGGTGAGTCGGGTCAGCGCGGTAATGTTCAGATCGATCATCGCCTCCATGGCGTCGACGTCGCTGTTGAGCACCGACGCCACCGAGCCGACGCCGGCGTTGTTCACCAGCAGGGTAATACGCTCGTCATCCCGCAGCAGGCGCTCGACGTTCGACAGGCTGGCCTTGTCGTTGAGATCGGCGACGGCGGGGGTCACTGAGCGGCCGGTTTCGGCGGTCAGCCGATCGGCCAGGGTCTTTAGCCGGTCGGCGTTGCGGGCGACCAGGATCAGGTCGTAGCCGCGCCTGGCCAGGCGGTCGGCGTACACGGCGCCGATTCCAGCGGATGCGCCGGTGATCAGGGCGGTTCCTTTGGGCGGATGGGTTGAGGAAGTCATGAGTGGTCTCTCTTTCGTCAGGTTCACCCGGCACGGCGCCGGGGATTGGCTGGAATTCTGATCTTCCTCGCCCGCATCCGAAATGACATAGATGCAATGATTTCGGCCATAATCCCGGAATGCCACCGTGGGAAACAGCCATGCACGCCATCGGACTCGCCGTCTACCCGAACTTCCAGGCCCTTGGGCTCGCCGTCGCCAGCGTCTTCGAATACGCGAACCTGTATCGCGGCGAACAGGCGTATCACTTCCGCCTGGTTTCTGAAGAAGGCGGCCCGGTGATGACGTCCCAAGGGTTTTCCGTCAACACAGACCGACTGCGGGATTCGACCTACGACACACTGATCGTGGCAGGTGATAACGACGGCCAACTTCCCGCCGCCAGCCTGCTCGACTACCTCCGTCACGCATCGACCGAAAGCCGGCGCATAGCAGCGATTTGCACTGGCGCTTTCGTCCTTGCGGCAGCAGGGTTGCTCGATGGAAAGCGAGCCACTACCCATTGGCGGCATGCGCAAGATTTCAGAAAGCAATACCCGAACGTATTGCTCGATGAAGACCGGATTTTCGTGGTGGATGGATCCGTGTGGACGTCCGCCGGCATGACCGCCGGAATCGATCTTGCGCTGGCGATCGTCGAGCAAGACCTGGGGCTGGAAACCGCTCGCGCCGTCGCGCGCAAGCTCGTTGTCTACCATCGGCGCGGCGGAGGACAATCGCAGTTCTCAGCCCTGTTGGAGTTGGATGCGAAGTCCGACCGGGTGCAGATGGCGCTGGCCCACGCCAAAGCACATCTTGGCAGCAAGCTGTCGGTTGAATCCCTGGCCGACGTGGCACGATTGAGCCCCCGCCAGTTCAGCCGCCTGTTTCGCGAAGAGACCGGACAGTCGCCGGCCAAGGCGGTCGAGCGGCTGCGCGTGGAAGCGGCGCGGCTGATGATGGAGACTACGCGACACCCTATCGAAGTCATCGCGCGCGAGACGGGATTTGGTGACCGGGAACGCATGCGGCAAGCGTTTCTACGGGCATTCGGGCAATCGCCGCAGGCGATGCAAAGAAGCGCTGGAAGAGAGGAAAGCGTTTTGTGAACGCTCACGCCTTGCCCAGTGCTGACCTTCGCTCAGCGCCGCCACCCTCATGCCGATCGATCCTGTCCTTGGCTTCCTCCACGGACAGCGTATCCGGATGCGCAATGCCGTTCTTGACCGCCAGAATTTCGGCCATCACGCTGACGGCGATCTCCGCGGGCGTCCTGCTGCCGATATAGATTCCGATAGGCCCGCGCAAGCGTTTCAAGGTCGCCTCGGTTTCGTCAAAATACTGAATCATGCGCGCGCGCCTTGCCTGGTTGTTGCGCCTCGACCCGATCGCCCCGACATAGAAAGCCGGGCTGTGCAAGGCTTCGAGCAATGCGAGATCGTCCAGCTTGGGATCGTGACTGAGCGCAATGATGCAACTACGCTGGTCCGGCCGAAACGCGACGACGGCGTCATCGGGCATATCGGCGACCCGTTGCACACCAGACACCGACCATGAGCCCATGTACTCGGACCGCGGATCGCACACGGTCACCTGGAATCCATTGAACAAGGCCATCGTCGACAAATATTCGGCCAGGGCGCCAGCCCCGATCAAAAGCATGCGATAGCCAGGTCCAAACGTATTTATCAGCGACTCCGAATCGAATTTCAGCGCCTCAGGCACGGACGCCGCCGTCAGGGTGACAGCACCGCTGGCCAAGGCCAAGGTTCGGCACACCAGTTCCCCTCGATCCAGGCGTGTCACCAGCGTCTCCAGCGCGGCAAGCGACGGACGAAATTCCAGCAATAGCTCCAGCGTTCCTCCACAGGGCAGGCCGAAGCGATGGGCTTCATCGGCGCTGACCCCGTAGCGAACGAGTTCAGGCCTTGCAGCGGGAATACCTTGCCCACCCAGGGACTTCGTGTACCGCGCAATCAAGTCATCTTCGATGCACCCACCGGATACGCTACCCACGGCAAGGCCGTCGTCCCGCAACACCATCATTGCGCCGGGCGGACGAGGCGAGGAACCCCAAGTCCGCACGACGGTCGCAAGCACTACCGAATGGCCGCTCGCGGACCAGTCGCGAGCAGTCCGTAACACCATGACGTCTATGGAATCCATGGGGAAGCACCGCTAGACAACATCGAAAGACGTGATCGCCCGCCGGGCTCTTGCCTGAAGCATCAGTCGGGATCGGGGAGTATCCCGGCCGGCAAGCCCGCGCAGTAGTCATAGATATCACCGGGCCTGGTGAACCAGACATGCTGGCGCCGCGGATGATTGGCGATGTATTCCAGCGCTTTCCGTAACGCCCGCAGCCGGTAGGGCTGCCCCACGACCATGGCGTGCAGCGCAAGGCTGGCCACCAGCGGTTCCGTTTCACTCTGCTCAAGCATTTCATCGAACTGGTCGATAACCGCGCGCGTGAATTCGTCCGGACTTTGATGCCGCACCAACATGGCCGGCGAGTCGTTCAACTCGAAGGGATAAGGCACGGACATGATGCGGCCAGCGCGGGTCTTCATCCAGACCGGCTGGTCGTCGCCGGGCCAATCCATCACATATTTGAAGCCTGCTTCCTGCAGCAAGTCAGGCGTCACCTTGCTCACGGACATCCACGGCGCCATCCAGCCCGTAGGCGCCCGTCCCCAATGCTGCGCGATCTCATCGCGCACCTCTTCAATGAAACGCTTCTCGTCGCGCTCCCACATGCCTCCATGCCGCTCGGCGTTGGTGCGGCCGTGAGCGATCACCTCGTCGCCGCGCGCCTTAATGCGTTCCAGGATCTGCGGCGCATATTCGAAGAGCGTCGTGTTGATGTTGTGCGACGCCGGCAGGCCAAGCTTGTCCAGCATGTCGAAAATGCGCCAGATCCCGATCCGGTTGCCATAGTCAGTCCAGGCAAACGCCCGTTGGTCAGGCGCGGGCAGCGGTACCGACAGGGAATGCGTCAATCCCGCGCCAAAGGCGAAATGCTCGATGTTCACGCCAATGAAGAACGCCAGGCGCTTTCCCTCGGGCCACTCGTAGCGTGGGCGCTCCCCTATGGGGCGATAGGCGTAACGGCCGTGATGAGGAAGCAACATGATCCATCCTGTGCAAGATTGAAGATCCCCTCCCCGCCTCAAACGGAATGTGGAGGGACTGCGCGAAACGCTTCCGCATTGTACCAATTTTGGTTATTATTCCAATACCGCTACATTTTACGACTAATGGAATACCCCTAGTCATTCCTTGAAAGTCGCCCGTCGCGCATGTTGTCAGGCAGTCTTCTCCCTTTCGGAGTCCTCGGAGCGCATCATGAAACCCGGCCGCTTTGTTTTGTACGAGCCCACCTCCGTCGATCAGGCGGTGCTGATGCTCGCTGATGTCGCCGGCCAGGACGGCCGCATCCTCGCCGGAGGGCAGACGTTGGTTCCCGCCATGGCACTGCGCTTCGCGCAACCGGCCTACCTGATCGACATCAATCGCATCGAAGCCTTGGGGATCCTGGCCGCGGAGGCTGGCCACTTGCGGATACACGCGCGGGTCCGCCACGCCGCCTTCCATAAGCCAGTCGTCCCGGGGCCGCTAGGCGACCTGCTGAGTGACGTGGTCCAGCACATCGCCCACCTCCCGATCAGGACTCGGGGCACTTTCTGCGGCAGCATCGCCAACGCCGATCCAGCGTCCGAGTGGTGTCTGGTGGCCGTCGCGCTCGAAGCCATCATGCACGCACGCAGCCACGCGGATGGCGCACGGGAAATCGCTGCCTCGGATTACTTTCAGGGGTATATGAGCACCGCACTGCGGGCGGACGAACTGCTGGAGTCCGTACGGATTCCGCTTTTGTCAGCGGACACGCGTTGGGGCTTCGAGGAGTTCAGCCGCCGCGCCGGCGATTTTGCCCAGGCGATGGCGCTTGTCACACTACGTGCAGATGGCAACCGCGCCCGCGACGTGCGTATCGGCGTGGGCGGCGTCGAAAGCACGCCCCGCCGCCTGCGCGAGGCAGAGGCAATGTGCGAAGGCCGGGAACTGACATCGTCACTAATCAATGATGCGGCGGCCTGCGCAGCGGCGGCGGTGACCCCAATGGATACCACCGCACAGGAATGCAATTACCGGCGGGGCCTGGTGCGCACTGTCGTTGAACGGGCGCTTGGTCGTGCCCGGCCCCTGCCCGGCATCAGAGGGGATCACGCATGAAGATGAACGATATAGACGTCGTACTGGAAGTCAACGGCGAAGTCTTTCCCGTACGCGTGGAGCCGCGCCGCACTCTGGTAGACGCGCTGCGCGAGGATTGCGGTCTTACCGGCACGCATATCGGCTGTGAACATGGCGTATGCGGCGCCTGTACGGTGCTCGTCGACGGCCTGCCGGTGCGAGCCTGCCTGATGTTCGCCACGCAAGCGGATGGCCGCTGCGTCGAGACAGTCGAAGGGCTGGCGCAGGGCGGCGAACCGCATCCGCTGCAGCAGGCATTCATGGACCAGCATGCCCTGCAGTGTGGTTTCTGCACGCCGGGTTTTCTCATGCTGGCGCTCGGGGTGCTGAGGAACAATCCGGCTGCGTCGGACGATGAGATAAAAGATGCCCTCTCATCGAATCTGTGCCGCTGCACAGGTTACGTCAACATACTCGCGGCGGTGAAGCAGGCCCGCGCGTTATTGAGCAAGGGACAGGCATGAGCGGTCTCGAAGAACTCCAGCGGACGATTTCCGACCCGGCGGGCCTGACCGAGCATCCCGCCCCTCAGGATGCCGTGATCGGACTTTCCGTAGCGCGGCTGGAGGATCCCCCACTCGTACGGGGAGAAGGCAATTTCGCCGGCGACATCAATTTTCCTCGCCAGCTACATATGCGGGTGGTACGGTCGCAAGTCGCGCATGGGCGGCTCCTGGACGTCGATGTGCAGGAGGCGCTGAAACTACCTGGCGTGGTGGCGATCTGGACCGGCCGGGATGTGGCCGACATTCCTCCCATCCCCTTCCGCGCGACCAAGGTGCAAGGTCTGGAGCCCTACTGCCAGCACATACTGGCGCAGTCACATGTGAGGTATGTGGGAGATCCGATTGCAGTCGTGTTCGCGCGGGATGCCTATGTCGCGGAGGATGCGGCCGACCTGGTTGCACCGGAAATCGAAACGCTGACGCCTCTGATGGACGCCCGTGACACCCCGGGAGAATTCCTCCCTGGCCTGGACACAGAGCCGACCATTATCCGCAAGGGCTATGGAGATATCGAGGCAGCGTTCGCCGGCGCGTGGCGCACGGTCGAATTGCAACTGGACATCGGCCGCCACAGCGGTGTACCCCTCGAATGCCGTGGGGCCGTCGCGCGTTACGACGCCGGTCGCGACGTGCTGGAGATGTTCGGCGCGGCGAAGAAGTCCCACTGGAACCGCGACGAGATGGCCAAGATGCTGGGCCGATCTCCCGCCAGCATGCATTTGTACGAGGGCCATGTGGGGGGAGGTTTCGGTGTCAGGGGCGAAATGTATCCCGAGGACGTGCTGGTGTGCCTGGGCGCCTTGCGCTTGCGCAAGCCGGTGAAATGGGTGGAAGACCGGCGCGAGAACCTGCTGGCCACCAACCATTCGCGCGAGCAGTACCACCACATCAAGGCGGCGATCGACGAGTCGGGCCATATTCTGGGCATCAGCAACGAGTTCTTCCATAGCCAGGGAGGCTATGTAAGAACCCATGGTCCGCGTGTGGCCGACATGTCCGCCGGACTGCTGCTGGGCCCCTATCGCGTACCGGCCTACAAGGCCATCGGCCACTATCGGCTTACCAACAAGACGCCGGCCGCGACCTACCGCGCGCCCGGCCGCTACGAGACGACTTTCGTGCGTGAGCGGCTGCTGGATGCCGTCGCCCAGGCGGCGAACATCGATCCCATCACGGCACGCCGGCGCAATTTGATAGACAAGTCCGAGATGCCCTACACCCGCCCGCTGGACGCCCTGGGCGTGGACGTCGTGCTGGATTCCGGGGACTACGCTGGCCTGCTCGACAAAGCGCTCACACGCGTCGGCTGGGACCAGATCCAGCGTGACGCTCAACGGCGCCGTAGCAGGGGCGAACACGTCGGCATCGGTTTGGCGATGTTCGTCGAAAAATCCGGCCTGGGCCCCTCCGATCTGGTCCGCCTGACGATAGACCAGACCGGCACCATTGAACTCGTCACTGGCGCGGGTTCGGTCGGCCAGGGCATGGAGACCGCTCTGGCGCAGATCTGCGCCCACGAACTGGGCGCGGATTACCGGCGGGTGCGCGTCATCAAGGGCCGCACCGACCAGATTGAATTCGGCAATGGCGCGCACGCCTCGCGCGTGACGGTCATGTCGGGCTCGGCCACCCAGATCGCGGCGCGCAAGGTGCGTGCCAAGGCGATCGCGGCGGCAGCCCTGGCGTGGGACGTGGAAGCAGGCAGGCTGACGCTGCGCGACGGCGCGGTGCAATTCACCGACGCGGCCGACAGCAGGCGCATGACGCTGGCGGAAGCCGCCCGCTATTACCACCCCAGCCAGAAAACGAGCAATGGCCATGAGCCCGGCCTGTCCGCCGAGGGGTGGTTCTACAGCGAGCACATGAACTACCCGTACGGCGTGCATATCGCGCAAGTCCTGCTGGACGCCGGGACCGGCGGCATCAAGGTCGAGAAGTACCTGGTCGCCTATGACGTCGGACGTGCCGTCAACCCGAAGATGGTGGAGGGCCAGATCGTCGGCGGACTGGCTCAAGGACTCGGCGGCGCGCTGTACGAGCACTTCACGTACAGCGCGGATGGACAGCCGCTGTCGACCACCTTTGCTGACTACCTGATGATCACCGCCCACGAAATGCCCGAAGTCGACGTGCTGATCACGGAAGACGCGCCCAGCCCGCTCAACCCGCTGGGAATGAAAGGCGCCGGCGAAGGCGGCACGAACGCGGCCGGTGCGGCCATCGCCGCCGCGGTGGATGATGCCCTGCGCCAGCCCGGTGCGATCACGCGTTTGCCGGTCACGCCGCTGGACGTCTACGGCCGCCTCAATCCCATGCCGTCTTCTGCCTTCCGCGCGGACGACAACCTCTCCGATCGCCAGGACGATGATGGAATTCTCTAACAGCTTCGAAGTGTCCCTGCCACCCGAACAGGCATGGCCATGGCTCATGAACGTTGAATCCATGGTGCCTTGCATGCCAGGCGCCGAACTGGTCGAGAAGCGTGAAGATGGATCGTTCCAGGGGAAGATATCCGTGCAGCTGGGGCCAGTGCGCCTGGCCTTCGTCTGCGACGCCACGTTCGCGCAGGTCGACAACGCAGGCCACAAGGCGCAGCTGCGAGCCAGCGGCGCCGATGACAAGGGCCGGGGGACGGCCAGCGCGAATATCGGCTTCCGCATGCAGCCCAGCGCTAAAGGGTCCAAGGTCATTATCGACACGGACCTCCAATTGGTCGGCGCGGTCGCGCAATACGGTCGCGGGGCGGGGCTCATCCAGAACGTCGCCAATCAGATCATCTCCCAATTCGCCCGTAACCTGGAAAGCCGTATCGGCCAACTGAAGGCACACGCCGCGGCCACGGGAGAGGACTATCTGAGCCGGGCGGCTGCCTCCAGCGACGAAACGGTGCAGGCGACTGCCCCCCTGGCAGCTCCCGCGAGCACGAACACAAACACAAACAGGAACACGAGTACGCCCCCTCCCCTGGAGGAGCACGCCGCCCCGGCCACGTCCGCGGCAACCGAGGACTACGTCAATGGCTACAAGGCGGGCTATACGGAAGGCTTCCAGGCGGGGCACGCGGCCGGTTACGCAGCCGCGCTGCGGCTGGCCGGCGGATCAGGGCCAGCCGGCAGTCAAGCCCGCTCCCACGGCGCCCCGCCTCCTTTTCCGCAAGCCAAGCCCATCAGCGGCCTTTCCCTGTTCTTCTCATCGCTGGGCCAGACGATAGCCGGCTGGTTTTCCCGCCGCCGCCACTAAGCCGCCGCCATCGTTCGATCCTGATTTTCGGAGTCCAATCTTGTCCATCAGAAAAAACACTGTCCTGACGCTGCTCGATGATGGGCAGATGAAGGCCTTCTACGCCAGCGGTCATTGGCGTGACGAAACGATATATACGTCCGCGCTCCAGTACGCGCGTACGCAGCCCGACGAGCCTGCCATCCGCGACGGGCATCAACGGCTGACCTACGGCGAACTCATCGCCGCGGCGGATGCGTTCGCCGCGCGGCTTGCGGCGGCGGGGCTCACCGCCGGCGAGCGAGTCGGGCTTTGGACGTGCAGCCGCGTCGAGACCGCGATCGTCTGGTTGGCGTGCTCGCGCAATGGCTATACCTGCTGCCCGTCGCTGCACCGGGACCATACCGTGGAGGACGTCAACACCTTGATGACAAGGGTACGCGCTTCCGCTTTCATCGGAGAGGTGCAATGGGGCGCCGATGCGCATCGCCACGACATCTTTGCACGGCTCGCCGACCTCGATTCATTGAAATTGACAGTGGCGCTGGCGCCCGTCGGCACTGAAAGCACGGACAACCTCGTACACCCGCCGGCAGCGGCACCCGCAAGCCACGCCGCACCGTCGGCGGACCCGAACCGAATCGTCTACCTGGCGTTCACGTCCGGAACGACCGGCACACCGAAAGGCGTCATGCACAGCGACAACACGCTGCTGGCGAATGCTCGCACCATCGCGCGCGACTGGCACTTCGGCACGGACTCGGTGCTGTACACGATGAGCCCCCTGAGCCACAACCTGGGGCTGGGCGCCATGATCAGTGCGTTCGCATCCGGCTCGGAACTCGTCGTCCACGACCTTCCCAAAGGCGCGAGCCTGCTCGACCGCTTGCTGGAGACTGATGCGACCTTTGTCTTCGGCGTGCCGACACATGCGATCGACATGCTCAATGAACTGCGCCGCCGTGGCATGAAGACCGTCGGCAGGCTGCAGGGCTTCCGCGTTTCCGGCGCGGCCGCCCCGACCAGCGTGGTACAGGGCCTGCTCGAACACGGCGTCACGCCGCAAAGCGGCTACGGCATGACAGAGGCCTGCTCTCATCACTACACGCTGCCCACCGACGATCCCGCACTGATCGTTGGCAGTTCCGGCCGTGCTTGCTCAGGCTATGAGGTACGGATCTTCTCAAAGGACGATCCGGACATCGAACTGGCGCCCGGCGAAATCGGGCAGATTGGCGGGCGTGGAGCCAGCCTGATGCTGGGCTACTTCGATAATCAGCTGGCGACCGAGCAGTCATTCAACAAGGCCGGCTGGTTCATGACCGGCGACCTGGGCCGCATGGACGCCGCGGGATATCTCGTCATCACGGGCCGCAAGAAAGACCTGATCATCCGCGGCGGTCACAACATTTACCCGGCCAAGATCGAAGGGCTTGCCATGCAGCATCCGGCAATCGCCCGAGCGGCGGTGTTGCCTGTTCCCGATGACCGCCTGGGAGAAAAAGTATGCCTTGCGGTGATGTTCAAAGCCGGCAGCCAATGTACGCCCGAAGACATGTTGGCACACCTGGACCGTGCCGGACTGTCGCGTTACGACATGCCTGAATACTTCATCGCCTTGCCCGAGATTCCGCTCACCGCCAGCGGCAAGATCTACAAACGCGATCTGGCCGAAGACGTGCGTACGGGCAAGTTGGAAGTCATCCCAGTGCGCCACGGCGTCGTGGCCTAGGCGAACGTCATGACGGTGACCCTAAACACCGGCGCGCCGGCCTCCGACGCGTTGGACGCTCTGCGCAGAGAGCTTGCACATCCCCCCTTTCATGCCGTGCTGGCGCCGGAAGCGATAAGCGCGGACGCCGACCGGGGCGAGGTGCGGATACGCCTGCCCTACCAGGCCACCTTTCGCCGCGCAGCCGGTTCGGACGCCATCCACGGCGGCGTCATCGCCGCACTCGCGGACCTCGCGGCCCACGCCGCCGTTGCCGTTCAGATCGGTCGCATGGCGCCCACCATCGATTTGCGCATCGATTACCTGCGGCCCGCTCCTGGCCAGGATTTATATGCCAAGGCAAGCACGCTACGCGTAGGCCGTGCCGTCGCACGAGTGGACGTCGTCATCAGTGGTGCCGACACGCCGCCCTATGCCGTGGCACGCGGATCCTTCAGCACCTTGGCCCCAGAACCTGTCCGGAGTCCGTCATGAAAGCAGTCGTCATCCACGAATTCGGTGATATCGCGAGCCATCACGTCGAGGACACCGCGGACCCCATACCGGCCGACGACGAAGTGCTAATAGCAGTACACGCCACGGCCGTCAACTTTGTCGACACGCTGGTCGTGACAGGCACCTATCAGTTCCTGCCCAAGCGTCCCTTCTCACCCGGCAAGCTACCCGCCGGCATCGTCCTGGCCACCGGGGCCCGTGTGCAAAACGTTCGGCCGGGCGATCGTGTCCTGACCTTGGCCGAGCATGGTGGCTATGCCCAGAAGGCGGTCGCCAAGGCCCGGGATTGCTTCTTCTTGCCCGATGCCTTGTCATTCACGCAAGCCGCGGCCATGGCGCTGGCCTACGATACGGCCTGGTTCGCCCTGATGGACCGGGGGCGGTCGCAGCAGGGTGAAACCGTGCTGGTCCTGGGCGCCACGGGTGGCGTGGGCCTGGCCGCCGTCCAATTGGCGCGGGCCTACGGCCTGAAGGTTCTCGCGGGGGTGTCCGACCCAGCGAAAGCCGAGCTCGCACGACGCGCTGGCGCTGACGCCTGCATTGACCTGAGCGTCCCCGACTTGCGCGACCGGTTGCGTGACCAGGTCTACGCAGCCAACGAAGGAAAGGGCGCGGACATCGTGCTCGACCCATTGGGCGACAGATTCTTTGAGGCGGCGATCCGCGCGGTGGCGTGGTGCGGCAGGCTGGTCGTCATCGGCTTTGCCGCGGGCGCCATACCCACGTTGAAGGTCAATTACCTGATGTTGAAGAACATCGAAGTGAGCGGACTGCAGGTCAGCGACTACCGCAAACGCCGCCCGGATCTGATGCAACGTTGCATGGAGGAGATCTTCCGTCTGTATGGCGAGGGGCGGCTGCTACCGCTTCCCGTCGAAGAGGTCGGCCTTGAGCAGGCGATGGCTGCGCTGATCCGTGTCGCGACGCGCCAGGCGCGCGGGCGGGTGATCCTGACGCCCCAGGCGTGACCTTCAACCGCGTTCGAACGCACTGTGTGACGATGCCTCGTTTTTTTGCTTCCGTACAAATTCCGGCCCGGCGTTCCAGAATTGGATCGCATTGTACTATTCTGATTTTTAGCCGCCGAACAAGAACAACGCGGCTTGAGACGCGCGGAACCTGAGGAGAAAATCGGAATGCGTTACGAGGAAATCGGGCAACGAGTGAAGGCCTTTCGCCTGGCGTCGGGGCTCAGCGCAGATGAGGTCGCGCAGAAAATAGGCATTTCGCGCACTGCGCTATACCGGGTGGAAAAAGGCGAGATCGCCAAGATCGACACGCTTGAACGCCTGTCCGATCTATTGGAAGTATCCCTGCCTACTCTGCTGGGCGTCGGTATCGAGTACATGCCGTCGGCGGTCAGCTACTTCGAACGCACTCGCCAACTGGAAGAGACCGCCGATCAGATCATCGTTCTGGCCGGACCCGTATCCTTCCTGCTGGCGTCTGACGGCTTCGAGAAAGCGCTGCACACCTTGCTGGAAGAAAGCGTGCCCGGCGACGTGCCGCAGCGCCAGCGGCTTCTTGCCGATGTCACCAGCGTGCTCGACATCCTGCGCCAGCGCAAGGAGGCTTATCGCCGCCGCCGACCGAATATCGTGAACCTCGTCTCGGCCGACCAGATCGCCCGCTTCCTCAACAATGGACTGATGGGGAAGCCCGACCTGCCGGACGTCGTCCGCCGTGAGCGCCATACACTCGCCCGCGGGGAAATCGAACATCTCGCCGCCCTGATCGAAGCCGATGATCTTGGCGTGCAGATCGGCCTGGTCACCGACACCCTGCCGATGAACGGCTTCCAGATATTCCGACAGGCCGACCGCAGCACCTTGACCATCAGCCCCTTCCGCTTGGGCGAGCAGCCCAATATCCGCGTGGGTGTCGCCATGGCGACTTCCGCGCCGGAAGCCCTGAAGCTGCATCACAAGATCGTCACCGACGCCTGGCGTACCGCCATGAAAGGCCCCACGGCGGCAGCTTATCTGCGGGAGCTCTTAAGCGCCGATACGTCTGCTCCCACGACCCGCTCCCCCCGCCGTCCGGAAGCAAAAACCAAAGCGGTTTGACCGTACGCCGGACGGCAGCGCTACACAAGGAAATATCGTGACCGAACCTAGAACTGTCGTCCAGCAATTGGTAACCGCCAATCTGATCCTTGCCAACGAGGGTGTCCTCGACGCCTTTGGGCACGTCAGCGTACGCGATCCCGACCAGCCGAATCAATTCCTGCTGTCCACGTCCAAAGCACCTGAACTGGTGGTGGCGCAAGACATCATTTCTTACGGCCTCGATTCGGAGCCCGTCGCGCCGCCCACCGCCGCGCTGTATGCGGAGCGCTATATCCATGGGGAGATCTATCGCGCGCGGCCCGATGTGCTGGCCATCTGCCACCATCACAGCCCGGCGGTCCTGCCCTTTTGCGTTGCCGGCAAGCCCCTGGTGCCGGTGTACCAACACGGCGCCATGATGGGCGCGCACGTCCCGTTATGGGACAGCCGCGACGACTTCGGCGATACCAACCTGCTGGTCGTCAATTCAGAACAAGGCGCTTCGCTCGCGCGCTCGCTAGGTGATGCGAAGATGGTGCTGATGCGCCACCATGGCGCCACCGTAGTCGGCGCCGACCTGCAGGAACTGGTGTTCCGCGCGGTGACCGCCTGCAAGAACGCCGAGTTCCTGTATCGCGCTTTGGCGTTGGGCGCGGTCGAAGGGCTCACGGCGGGAGAAGTCGAAAAGGCGGCCAGGGTACCGCCAATGGCGATGGCCCGCGCCTGGCAGTTGTGGGCGGGCCGCGTCGCCTGACTCAGGCCTTCGTCCGGTCTGGTTCCTGGCCGGCGTTCAAGCCGGGACGCGGGGCAGCGCGGCGGCGCTGCCGGATGCATGAAGGTGGTCCAAGGCCGCCTTCATGCGTTCCCGATGGAAAGGCAACTGCCTGAGCCGCACCCCAGTGGCGTCGAAGATCGCGTTGGCGATGGCCGCCGCGCTGGGTATGGATGCCGACTCCCCCGCACCGAGGGGACCATGGTCCTCCGCTGGCGCGATGTAGGTGACGATGTCCGGCACTTCCTGGAATTTGATTATCGGATAAGCGCCCCACTCGCGCGACACCACGCCTTCGTCACCGAAGTGAACTTCTTCGCCCAATGCCCGGCTGACGGACTGTATGACGTTGCCGTGCATTTGGTGCCGCACCCCTTCGGGATTGATGACCAGGCCGCAGTCATAGCCCACCCATACCTTGCAGACGCGGACCGCGCCGGAACGGATGTCGACTTCGACATCGCAGACCCATGCACAATAGGCCGACCCGATTCCGGGAAACGTCCCATGCACGTACTGATGCTGCGCGAAGCCACGGCCGTGCCGAATGTGGGGCCGCGCCGGGTCGCTGGATGAGCCAGGCCGTCTCGGCGCCGGCTGCCACCGCGCCAGCGCTGCCACCGCCTCCGTGAGCGCACGCGCTCTGGCATCCTCCATGAAACGCAGACGGAAGGAAACAGGGTCCTCTTGATGATGCGCCGCCAGTTCGTCGATGAAGGATTCGTGAGCGAACACATTCGGCAAGGCCGACACGCCGCGCATCCAGGCCGCCCGCACGATCGGCGCCATGTCCTGCACGGATACGGCGATGTCATCACAGCGGTACTGCGGCACGGCAGTGCGGTCCCCCTTGTGCTCGACGATGGGGTCCGCCGGCAGCTTGCCGGTCTGCATCAGCACCATGACCGGGGCATTATTGGACGGATACAGGTTGCTGAAGGTGTAGGCCAGCGTGCCGGGCCCGGTGACGGCGCCGCGCACGTCCATCACTTGCGCGGTTCCCTTGGGTTCCCACGCATGCTCTTCGTCGCGCATCAATTGCACACGCACGGGCGCGCCCATCTCCCTGGCGAGCAATGCCGCCTCCGCGGACGCATCGTCAGCGCAGTTACGCCCATAGCAACCGGAAGCCTCCATGCGAACGATGCGCACATGTTCCTGTGGCAGATCAAGCAGCACCATGATGTCGACATGCAGGAAATGCGGATTCTGGGAGCCGCTCCACACGGTCACCTTGCCGTCCTGGAAGTCGGCGACCGCGCAGGATGGGCCGATGGAGCCATGCATCTGGTAAGGCCAGACATAACTTGCCTGCAACGCATGCTCATTGCCGGACAGTGCCGACGCCGCGTCGCCCGTTTCTTTCAAAACCCGCGGAGTTGATGGCGAACGTCGCAGGGCGGCATCGATGTCAGCCAGGTCGTCCAGCGGCGGCGGCTTCCGCCACCGGACTTTCAAGGCACGCGCGGCCTTGATCGCCTGCTCCTCGCGACGCGCAACCACCGCGACGAAGTCGCCGATGACCACCGTCCTGATCACACCCGGGATCGCGGCGATGGATTGCTCGTCCACGGACAACAGGCTGTGGCCTATCATGGTGCCGACATCACGGCCGTAATAAGGCGGGCGCACGATACGGGCGTGCAACATGCCCGGCAGGCGGAAATCATGCACGAACACCAGGCCGCCGGTCACCTTCGCGGGAATGTCCACGCGCGCCATCGACTTCCCGACGTAGCGGTAGTCCTTGGCCGCTTTCAGCGGCACGTCCGCGCTGACGTCGAGTTCGAAGCGTTCACCGCGCAACAGCTCCTGGTAAGGCAGGCCGGGACCGCCGGCGGGCCCGTGCACCACACCGTCCTTCACGACAAGTGAATCCACGGCACAACCCATGACCGCCGCAGCCCGCCGCAGCAGGAATCGACGCGCCTGGGCGGCAGCGCGGCGCATCGGCACGGCCGCACTCTGAATCGACGCGCTTGCCGTCGTCGGCCCCTGATCGGGTGTTTTATCCGTATCCCCCATGACGATACGTACCCGATGCATGGGCACATCCAGCTCGTCGGCCACGATCTGCGTGAATGCCGTGCGAACGCCGGTGCCCAGGTCCACGTGCCCGTTGGCGGCGATGACGTCGCCGTCCGCCGTGATCGCCACATAGGTATCGACGCGCCCTTTGGCGATCAAGTTGACAGCGTGACGGGCGGGCGGCTCGCCCTTGGCATCCAGGCGTTCACGCGAAACTGGAGCGGTATCGGCCGCAGGCTTCATTTCATGGCCTCCGCGTGCCGGGTCAACTCAGCCCGGTTGCGCGCTACGGCCTCGTTCAGGCCGGTCCACGCCGGCGACTGCGGCGCATACTGTCCGCGCAAATACTCAAGCAAATCGGCCACCTGCCCGTCGCTCAAGGTATCGGCGAATCCAGGCATATAGCCAAGGCCGCTATGCGCGGGTTCAACAATTCCCGCCAGCACCACTTTGATCAGGTTGTCGGGTTCGGCCGCGGTGATATTCGTGTTCAACGACAGTACCGGACGCACACCGAACAAGGGGCTTCCTCGCGCCGTGTCGTGGCAGGCGGCGCAGGCCCCTTCATACACATTCTGCCCGGCGAGGGATAGAATGCGGGCCGGGAGCGACGCGCCCTCGGCCGCTATCGACGGCTTCGCCGCCTCCACCGGCGCTGCGATATCGATCAACGCATGTTCCGTTGTCGGCGGGAGGCCTCCTTGCGCCTGCGCCGCCGGGGAGCCCTTCCGGGTAATGCTTTCGAGATAGACGGCCATGGCCTCGATATCGCGATCCGGCAGTTCGCGCAGATTTTCCACCACCGGCGCCATGGGACCGGCAGCTACCCCGTGGCGTTGCGAGAATCCGGTCCGTAAGTAAGCGAACAGGTCTTGCCGCGTCCACGGGAGGGCCGTGGCAGCCGTGCCGTTCAGCGCTGGCGCATTCCACCCGTCAACCTCGCCGCCAGCGAGGAAATTGGACGCATCGTTCTGCTCCGCGCCGAAGGCATTGCGAGGGCTATGGCATGCCATGCAATGTCCAGGTCCCTGCACCAGATAGGCGCCGCGGTTCCAGAGCGCGGATTGCGACAGGTCGGCGCGGTAAGGTTCGGCGTCATGGAAAAGCAGGTTCCAGTACCGCATCAACGGCCGCACGCCGTACGGAAAGGCCAGGCGGGTCTCGGGAGGCTTGGCCTTCACGGCAGGCTGGGTCATCAGATACGCATAGAGCGCCTGCATGTCGCCGTCCGAAAATTTGGCGAACGACGTGTACGGAAAGGCAGGATAGAGATGGCGGCCATCCCTGCCGACGCCTTCGCGCATGGCGCGGTCAAACGCGGCGAAGGACCAGCCGCCCAAACCGGTTTCCCGATCGGGCGTGATATTGGTGGTGTAGACGGTGCCAAATGGCGTATCCATGGCACGGCCGCCAGCGTTGCGCTGACCCTCGGGCGCCGTGTGGCAGGTCACGCAGTCGCTCGCGGCGGCGATCAGTCGCCCCCGCTCGATCGCCGCGGACGAATAGACGGATAGATCCGGTTGCGCCAGGGGTATGGCTGGCCGCCAGGGGATCACCGCCGCCGCCAGCGCCACAAGGCCACCCGCGATGCTCAACGATCCGCGCCACTTGCGTGCCGTTCTACGCCAGCCCCGATGCGTGCCGGCCTCGTCCTGTTGAAGGCCGGCTGAAGACGGCGTGCCGGGTAGCGCGACAGCCGTCAATGCGCCCAGGGTCAGCGGCGCCTCGCGCAGCCGGATACCCGTTGCATCGAATATGGCATTGGCGATTGCGGCAGCGGCGGGCAAGGTCAGTGCATCACTGTCGGATAGCCGACCTGGCAAGACAGGCAGCGATTGCTTCCGCTCGACACTCGACGAGGCGCCGACCGCGGGCAGGCCCGAGCCTGTCTCCGCGCGCCCCTGCTCGCGCGCGGATGGGCTGCGCCAATCATCGTGGCGCGAGCCGTCGGTAAGCAGATCCCGCGCCGTGCGCGTCAAACGCTGTCCCCACATGGCATCGTCGCCGTCCACGATGACGAGCTCATCTACATGATGGCCGACCGTCAGCCGATCCAGGCTGACCTGCCCCGTTGCGGGATCGACGGATACATCCACGACCCATGCCGCCCAGGCACGTGTCGGAGGTGCATGCGATGCATCGGCGACCTGGGCGCATGCCATTCCCTGCCCTTTGAGCGCTTTACCTGTGAGCTGACGGCCGACCCGGCCACGTGGCCCCGCGCGCCACCCGGCGGCTGCGGCAACGCCCTCGATCAAGGCGCGACCCGCATCGTCCGGCAGCTGCGTCAGTCGCCACTGGACGGGATCCAGGTCCTGGTCCGCCGCCATCTCGTCCGCATAGGTCTCCTGCGCGAACAGACGGGCCCGCTGGACTTCGCCCGCATCGACGGTTGTATTCAGCGCGATCGGCGCCACCGGTGGGTGCAGGACCTCCTCGCCGGCATAAGCAATATGCAGTTGCGGCCCCGACAATGCGTCGCACCCGGCTTGCGGCGCACCCGCATGGTCCGCGGTGGAAAAAGCGTCAAGGTAGGCCGCACTCGGCCGTGGCGCGCCTGGCTGCGACAGGCGCGTATGCCATTGCGCGACCCTGCCTGCCCCGTCTTTCGCCGCTCCCTGCTCCACCCGCAACAAGGGTGCGGTGCCACCGCTGCGGTCGGGCCATACAGCGATGGACGCTTGCAAGGCATGGGCTACGACGGCCGCATCGACGGCCGCATCGTAAGCCGCCTGGTCCGCATGCAGGTCCGCATGCGTGATGTGAATCTGATCCGGCGCCACGCCGCAAAGGCTTGCAATCTCGGCGCGCAGCGCCGCCTGGCTTGGGGCCTGGAGGCATGGGCCGCGGACTTCGAGCAGCGCGCCATCCCAGGTGGCACAGGCAGGCTCGTCTTCGTATGGCGTCAGGCCCGCGGACTGCCAACGATACTCTCGCTCCAGCGTCACCGCACCCTGTCCGGTCTCATGCCCGAGCGGCGCGGCGGGGATGACAGGTGCGCCGAAATCCCATACCAGGGCCAGTGCGGCCGCGACCTCGGACGCCTGCTCGCGCGACGAGGCGATTACCGCGCACGACGACGCACGGCGGACGAGCCGATAGGCGACACCCAGTTCCGCGGCGCTTCGTTCATCGACTTGCTGCAGGATGCCGGTTCGATAAACCCTGCCATCCCAGGACGCGTGCGCAGGCCGCAGCACCGCCGCAGCAAGGAAATTTGTCATGTCAGCCAGATCCGAACTCATGCATTGACTCATGCCTCGGCATCCACCTTGGCGCGAGTCACTTCCTGCGTGGCCGCGGCGGGCACCCCCGGTCCCAGCGCCAGGCGCTCCTGCCATCGGCGGGCGGCCAGCAGCACGGCCTCGACGATCTCCAGGTGTGTCCCGCAGCGGCACAGGTTGAATTGCAGGGCCCGCTTCACGTCATCCGCGGTGATGGCCGGATTGCGCATCACCAGGGCGTGCGCGGTCATGATCATGCCGTTGATGCAATATCCGCATTGCACTGCTTGCCGGTCGATGAACGCCTGTTGCATGACACCGGGCTGCTCCAGTGTTCCCAGGCCTTCCAGCGTGGTGACCTCCCGATGCTCCACGGCACGCACGGGAATCACGCACGCACGCGCCGGTACCTCATCGATCAATACCGTACAGGCGCCGCACTCGCCCAGGCCGCAGCCAAACTTCGGCCCGTTCAATTCCAGGTCGTTGCGCAGCACATAAAGTAATGGCGTATCCCGGTCGGCATCGACCGCATGGGGAGCGCCGTTAACGCGAATGGTCAGGGGCATGGTTCTAAAAGGAACAGGAAAGGCAACCGCCACGGGAGCAGCATGGCGGTGTCATCTCATTCAAGCTCCAGCTTGCTTTCACGCACGACCTTGCTCCACATATCGCGTTCGGAGGTGAAGAAGGCCTTGCAGTCGGCCAGGCTCATGTATGAAGACACTTCGCCCGCCTTTTCCAGCCCGGACTTCATCGTGGGCGATGCCAGCGACGCCTTGACCGCATCGTTGAGCCGCTTTTGTATGTCCGGCGGCGTCCCGGCGGGTGCGATCAACGCGGTCCAGAACAGGACGCGAAAACCGGGCAGCGAATCGGCCATGGTGGGCAGCTCCGGCAACAGCGGGCTGCGTTCGGCCCCTGTCGTTGCCAGGCCACGCAGGCGCCCCCCCGCGATATATTGCGCCGACGCCGACTGGGTCGCGAAAGCGAAATCCACCTGGCCGGAGATCAGGTCCGTCATGGCGGGACCGCTGCCTTTGTAAGGCACATGCACGAAATTCGATTGGGACCGCAACTTGAGCAGCTCGCCCGCCATGTGCGGAGTACTGCCCAGACCGGCGGACGCGAAGCTCAACCCCGCGCCCTTGCCCTTGCCTGCTTCCACGAGGTCGGCAACGCTTTTGATCTTCGAGGTCGTGGGCACCGCCAGCACCAGCGGCGACGAGGTCACGGTGGAAATCGGCACCAGATCCTTTTGGGAGTCGTAGGTGACGTGCTTCATCAGGCTCTCATTGATCACCAGCGCCGGGTCGGCGAGCATGATGGTATAGCCGTCCGGCTTGGACCGGATCAACGTGCTCGTGCCTATCAAGCTGCCGGCGCCAGGCCGGTTCTCGACGATGACGTTCTGCCCGAGGTTGCGCTCCAGTTCGCGGGCCAGCAACCGGCCGACCATGTCGACGCCTCCGCCCGGCGGATACGCGAGGATGAGCGTAATCGGATGGCTGGGATAGGCATCCGCGGCCAGGCTCACGCCAGGAGCAAGCGCTGCCAGCGTCATCGCGGACGCCCCCAGCAGGACATCGCGGCGCAGGCGCCGCTTGGAAAACAAGGCCTTGAACATGCAACGCTCCGAATTAGGCTATTCGTCCCCATGACAGCCCGCCATCTACGCAGCGGGTCACACGGTTGATGCTGGAACGCAGGCCGAGGCCGCTCGTCCCTTCAAGCTGGCAAGATAGAGGTGTACCAAAATTGGGTCAACCGATTTAATCTCGCGCTAAACTGAATTTTTTTCATCCGTAAGCTTGTGGAGCGATTTGCATGTCGCATGCTCAACTGCCACTTACCGCCCTGCGGGCCCTGGAAGCAGCGGCACGTCTGCTCAGTTTCAAGGCGGCGGCGCAAGAACTGCATGTCACACCGACGGCAATCAGCCATCAGATCCAGCAGCTGGAACGCAGCCTGGGCGTCGAGCTGTTTGTCCGTGTGCACCGCGGCCTGGCGCTGACGCCCGCGGCTCAGGCGTGTCTGCCGCATATCCGCGATGGCTTCGCCGCGCTGCGCGCGGCAGTGATCGCCATACAGGAATACAAGGACGTTGGCACGCTCTCGGTCAGCGCACCGCCCTCCTTCGCCATGCGTCTGCTGATGCCACTGAGCCAGGAATTCCTGGCGCAGTACCCGGAGATCGACCTGCGCATCACGACGCGCATGCGCGTGCCTGTCCAGGAGGCCGCGCGCCCGCAAGACGAGACCGATACCTTCCGCGCGTGGGCCGAGGAAAGCGACATCGTCATCGTCCTGGGCAAGGACGGATTCGGTGATCTGGACGCGGAGCAGCTGATGCCGCTGTCGGTCCAACTCGTCTGCAGTCCTGGCCTGCTCGCAGGCGGCCAGGGCCTGCGCCACGCGGACGATGTGCACCGCTATCCATGGCTGCATGACGACCGCGGGCTGAAGTACGGCGGCACGCCGTTCTGGGATCAATGGCTGGCCAGCCAGGGGGCCAGCACCATCGAGCAACGCCATGGCGCGCACTTCAATCACGCGGCGCTGGCGATCGAGGCGGCCGTCAAGGGCATGGGGCTGCTCGTGACGACACCCTGCCTGTGCTGGAAGGAACTCCGCAACGGCGAACTGATCCTGCCGCTCGCGCATACGGTGCCGATCGAAAACTCGTATTTCGTTTTGAACAGGCGTACGCGCCGTCCAACGGCCGAATTGTTCAAGCAGTGGCTGCGCACGCGCCTGCGCGGACTGGATTCGGACGAAAAAGAAGCCGCAGCCCCGCAACCAGATGAATTTTTATCAGGAAACTCTTAGGGAAACAGTCACTTCAGGGTATACCCGAAGGCGGTTTGTACCAATTTTGGTATACGTTTTCGTCTGGCTTTCGTTGAGATAGAAATTCCAGAGTCTCCATCAACCTCAAGGGCGCTTTGATGCCTCCGCTTCCCCAACACTTGAACGTCGCAGATTTGGTCGACCAGGTCAGCAAGAACGACCGTGAATTGCATGCCTGGGCGCATCTGTCCCACACGGCGGCTGCCGAAGCCGTCCGCGAAGGGCCGCTGGCCGGGATGTGCTTTGGTGTAAAGGATGTGATCGATGTGGCCGGCATGCCCACCCGCTGCGGATCCGCGGCGTCGGATCCTCGCGAGGCCGACACCGATGCCACCTGCGTGAATCTGCTGCGTCACGCAGGGGCCATTCCGATCGGCAAGACGGTTACCGCGGAATATGCCTTCCGCGCCCCTGGCCCCACGCGCAACCCGCGGCGCCTGGATCACACCCCAGGCGGATCATCCAGTGGCTCCGCGGCGGCGGTTGCCGCTGGCATGGTCCCCTTCGCCCTCGGCACACAGACCGGGGGGTCAATCATCCGTCCGGCCGCTTACTGTGGTGTCGTCGGTTTCAAACCCAGCTTCGGCGCGGTCGCGCGCGCCGGTCTGGCGTTCACCTGCGAATCTCTTGATGTCATCGGATGGACAGCCGACAGCGTCGGCACTGCGTCGGCGGTGGCCGACGTGCTGCTCCCGGCAGGGACGGAGGCAGCCGGCGCTTCACGACGTTCCTCGGTCGTACTGCTTCCGCATGCCGCTGACCATCCGCTGGAAGCGCAGGCGCTGGAGACCCTTGAGCATGCGGCCGATCGCTTGCGCGAGCTGGGTGTGAACGTGCAAACCGCGGCCCCATGGGCGCACGCGGGCGAACTCGCGCGCACGCACGAGCTGGTCATGTACTACGAAATCGCCCGCAGCTTGCGGCCGGTCGCGGATCGCCATGGGTCTGCCCTGGGCCAGGAAGTGCTCGACGCGATCAAGACGGGCCTGACCATACCAGGAACCGATTACATCCTCGCACGCCGCGCCCAGGAACGCTTGCGGCACGATTGGAGCAGCCTCATTGGCGCAGCCGATTTCGTCCTGACGCCCAGCGCGCCTGGTTTCGCGCCCGCCGGCCTCTCCAACACAGGCTCGTCGGCTTTCAACAAAAACTGGTCCCTGCTGGGCTGGCCCTGCCTTCACCTGCCCACGCGCCTGGACGCGCGTGGGCTGCCTCTGGGCGTGCAACTGGTAGCGCCTTTCGAACGCGATCATGCGTTGCTCGCGGCCGCAGGGCAGTGGTGGCCCGCCTTACGTGAGAATTAATACACTGCCGTAGTTCTACCAATAGTGCCGGACCATCCTCGCCCCCTACACTGGCGGCATGAACATTCGACAGTTGCTGTCATTCTGCAAGGTCGCCGAAGCGGGCAGCTTCGCGGCCGCGGCAAAAGCCCTTCACGCTACCCCATCCACCATCTCCACGCGCATCCGGGAACTGGAAACCTCTTGGGGCGTGGAACTATTTGACCGTTCACACACAGGGCTGCAACTGACCCCAAAGGGGCAGGAAATCCTGCCATGGGCCAGGCAGATCGTCGGCCTGTCAGAACGCATCAGCTTCCATATCGGCGAACCCGACGCCATCACGGGCCTGTTGCGCATCGGCGTGGCCGGCCGCATCGCCCACACCTGGCTGCCGCGGCTCATCACCACCCTGCGCGCCCGTTACGCGCGAGTGCGCTTCGACATCTCTCTGGGATTGACCGCTCCGCTGTTGCAGAAGGTGCGGTCAGGCGAAATCGATATCGCGTTCGTGGGTGCGCCCATCACCGACCCCGCGCTGGACTACGTGTCACTGGGCCATGACGAATTCGTGTGGATGGCATCGCCGGACCTGGACCTGCCGGCCGACCGCCGGCTGACACCAGGCGACCTGGTGCGCTATCCCATCGTCGGGCTGTCCCAGGCGTCTCCCCACCATCCCGCCATCGCTCAATGGTTTGCCGCCGCGAACGTCGAATACGACCCCCTGATTTCCTGCAGCGACATGGGTATGGCGGCCAAGCTGATCGTCGCCGGCCTGGGCATCGGGCTGCTGCACCGTTCCTCTCACCGCAACGAAGTATTGGCCGGGCTGCTGACGGTGCTGGACGCATGGCCGCCCTTCCCGCGGTTGGAGTTCGTGGCGGTGCGCCAACGCAACAACACCAGTGCACTAGTCATGGCGGTGGCCTTGCTGGCCGCGGAAATCAGCGAGTTCTCGCACGAGGCGGCCCCGGCCGCCCCGCTGTCGCAGATGGCCCCGTAGTGGGACTAGCGGGCAGCCGTCTTGATACCCGCCTTGTTGATGACCTGCGCCCATTTACTGCGTTCGCCGTTGATGAAAGCGCCGAAGGCCTCGGGCGTCATGCTCCGCGGCTCGGTGCCGATATCGACGAGCTTCTGCCTGATGTTCGCACGCGCCAGGATCTTCGCGGTTTCCTCGCTCAACCTGGAAATGATCTCCGGCGGCGTGCCTGTCGGCGCGAGCAGGCCATACCAGACCGTCACGTCGTAGCCTGGCAGCCCCTGCGAGGCTACCGTCGGAATGTCCGGCACCATGGGCGACGGGCGCGCGCCTGTCACCGCCAACCCGCGTAGCTGGCCCGACTTGACCATCGTGGCGGCGGTAGGCATGTTGTCGAACACCAGGTTGACGCGGCCAGCCACCACCTCGCTCAAGGCCTGCGGACCGCCCTTGAACGGCACGTGGGTCATCTCGATACCCGCCATGGACTGGAACAGTTCCGCCGACATGTGCGGCGATGAGCCCGTGCCCGCGCTGGCGAAGAACAATTTGTGCGTCTTCGCGTAGGCAACCAGATCCTGCACGCTTTTCACCGGCAGCGACGGAGTCACCAGCAGAATGTTCTGAATGCTTGCGACGAGGGATATGGGCGTGAAGCTGCGCGCCGCGTCATAGGGAAGATCGTCCTGCAGCGCGGGATTGACCGCCAACGCCGAGCTGGAGCCCATCAGCAAGGTGTAGCCATCGGCGGGGCTGCGGGCTGCCACACCCGTGCCCAGCGCACTACCCGCCCCCGGGCGGTTTTCGACGATGACCGCCTGACCAAAGTCCAGGGCCATCTGCTCGGCCACGCTGCGAGCCAGAACGTCGGACGTGCCGCCGGGCGTGAACGGTACGATGATTTTGATCGGACGGTCGGGATAGCCGGCGGCACAGGCGGGCGTCAACAGCCCCGGCGAGATGGCGACGGTCGTTGCGATCAGCAGCCGCGTCCCGAGGACGCGGACAATGCGAGAGATGGCCATGGCAAACCCCTTGATTCGTTATCGGTGAATGTGGTGTCCATGTCTCCCCGCCTGTCCTCCCCTTCGGCTACGTGATGTCGGCAACCCTGATTGTGGGAGCACTTATTTGTAGCGCTTTGCCGTCGTCGCTTGCGGTCAACCCTGATATGAGCGCCGGCCCGTATCACGCAGCCAGAGCCGCAGCAGGTGCCGCTTGCGCTCGGGCTCCGGGTAGTCGACGAAGCCCGTCCGCCGATGCCCGCAGCGGCGGTTATCGACGATCTGGATCTGCCCTCGCTCGAAGAAAAATTCCCGGTTCCAGCGCGGCTCGGCCATGATGGATTCCAGCGCGTCCAGCGCCTGCAGCCCAAGCGGATCCAATGTCTCGCCCGCCAGGTGGTAGCCGCTAAGCGTCTGGTGGCGCGACAGCTTGCAATCCAGCCATTCGCCGTCGTAGGTGAACAGCGGGCGATTCAGCACCATAGGGTCGCCCGGAAAATGCTCGCGCTGGCGATTTGCCAGGTAGGGTCGATACAGCCGTTCGACCAGTTCGATGGGATGCCGGCGCAGCATCTCGTTATAGACGGCGTAAAAGCTGACAATGCTGTTGATCCCGCCTGTCATCGCCGGATGCAGGCAGAACAGCGCCACGTAATGCGGCGGGCACAGGTTGTAGTTGTTGTCCGTGTGGAAGTTCTGGTCCTTGCGGGTCGTGTCGCCGCGCACCGACGTGCTGTAGGCGCGGCCCTGGTCCTTCACGTCATAGATCATCTTGGCGTCGAAACTCTGAGCTACGGGGCGGCCCACCATCTGGCCCAGCATCCAGTAAATGGCGCGGCACTCTTCCTGCGAGTAGCGTTGCACGGGCACCTTGTCCAGCACGACGAAGCCGACTCCATGTTGAAGGATGCCGCGGGCGCTTGCCATCAGCGCGCGGCACGCCGGCATGGGAAAGTCCGCCGGCGTGAGCAACAGCGTAGGCAGCGGATTGCGCCGCAGATCCTCGACGAAGGCGTCGATTTCGGCCAGGCAGTTCTCATCGATATGCAGCTTGCCGTCTTCCGGGGCCAGCGTGTCCTGGTCCCAGACGATGGGCCCCGTCAGGGGGGTCGCGCGAACCAGGGGCTTGCCTGGCTTCGAAGTATCCAGAATGGCCACTTCCTCGCCTTCGGCGAGATCGCGTGAACGTTCGACTTGCATTTCCATGAACTCGGGCTCCCTTGATCGGCGGCGCTTCCTGGCCGGCCTTGATGGTTGTTGCGATGGCACCAGTGTCGATGACGCAGTATAGGAACGGCACCGGCCAAGGTAGTAGCGAGAAATTCCGTCGTCGCGCCGACGGGAAAGTCGATGTTCGGGATTACCAGCAGGACGGGGTCGGGCTTATTGGCGACGTTGGCGCACAGCCTTTACGAAGGCCGGCGGACGAGCGGGTTGAACAACCGCTGACGCATTTTCCGCCGCTGCCTTCAACGCGGACAGAAACGCCGATGTTGCAGGAGATGGCGTTCGCTTAGGCGGCAAGATCGCTCCAATCTCCCTTAATTGCCCAGGGCTGAAAGGCAATACGCGGCAAGCCCCCAGGTCCAACCCGTACAGGGCGCTTCTGGGCTGCACGCAGATGCCGGCCTCCAGACTGGTCAGCGCGACCAGCAGCCCCGTACTCGTCAGTTCCCGGAACGCCTTCAGTTCGACACCCGCCTGTCTGAATATTTCTTCCACGCGCTCCCTCAGATCCACGCCACGCGGGTTAAGCAGCATGGGGCGAGTCGCCAGCTGTGCCGGCGTCACCGCTTTTAATTTTGAGAAAAACCGATCGCCGGCCGGAATGATCGCCAGCAGATCCTCCTTGAATAACGGCACGAACTCCACGTCATCCGCCCCGCGCGAGGTGACCGCGATATCGACCGCGCCCTGGACGACCTGCTCGTGCGCCCGGCGCGAATCTACATCCAGCATCTGGACGCTGACCGCCGGATAGCGTTTCTGAAAATCCACGATCGCCGTCGTCAGAAAGGTGGAGCCCAAGGACGGCAAGACGGCCACACTTACCGCCCCGCGCGCGAGCCGTCCCTCGTCGCGCAAGTTCGACACTACCCGGGCGAGCTCCCGCCCCGACATCTGGAAGGCCTCCAACAGGCGCTCCCCCTCCTGGCTGAGGCGTACCGTTCTTGTATCGCGGTACAGCAAAGTGACGCCCAACGCCGCCTCCAGTTGTTGAACCTGGGTGCTCAATGCGGATTGCGACAAGTGCAGGCGCGCCGCGGCGCCACGATAGCTGGACTGCTGGGCGACCGCCGAAAACACCACCAGCTGATTGAGGTTGATGCGCCGCAACGCGGCGATCCAACTGTCGTCCATTGATCTTCCTTGCAGATCAGTTGTCCGGAATATAGCGTTTGTAGAAAGAATAGACGCTTCTTAAGATGAAGCCCAGCGCACTACAGATGCGCGGTCAAATCAGGAGACAAGCACCATGGCGCTCTTCAACTCGGCGAGCAAGGACGCATCGCGCGTCCAACGTCTACTCAGGGCAAGCAAGTGGACAGGCCTTTTAATGGCGGCAGCCCTCATCCCCGTCTGTGCGGCCACTGCCGCGGGGGACTATCCCGGCAAACCCATCACGATCATCGTCCCGTACGGCGCGGGCTCCAGCACTGACATCCTGACGCGGGTTTTCGCGAAGCGTATGTCCCAGCAGCTGGGGCAGCCCATCATCGTGGAGAACAAGGCAGGCGCAGGTGGTGCGCTTGGCAGCGCCATGGTGGCGCGCGCCGAGCCCGATGGCTACACGCTGGCCATGGGCACGATCTCGTCGCATTCGATCAACCAGTCGATGATGAAGAACCTTCCGTATGACGTCATGCGCGACTTCACGCCGATATCCCTGGTTGCCTATTTTCCAAATGTCATCGTTGCGAACCGGGACCTGCCCGTCAAGAACCTCGCGGATGTGGTGGCGCTCGCAAAACAGAAAGGGGGTCTGGACTACGCCACCGGCGGCATCGGCTCATCGGGCCAGATGGGCGGCGAGCTGCTGAAATTGCGCACCGGCGCGCCCTTGAAGCATGTTCCCTATAAGGAAGTAGGCCAAGGTATCGCCGATACCATCGCGGGCCATGTCCCCCTGCTCTTCTATCAGGTTCCCGCTGTCGCAGCGCAAATTACGAGCGGCCAGCTCAAAGCCATCGCCGTACTGGCGCCCGAGCGCACGCCGCTGCTTCCCGACGTGCCCACATCCGCCGAGCAAGGCATCAAGGATTTCGATGCGACCGCGTGGATGGGCCTGTTCGCACCCGCCAAGACCCCAAGACCGCTGGTCGACAAGATCAACGAGGCCGTCAAACAAGCGGCCGCCGACCCCGCATTGCAAAAACAGCTGGGCCAGCAAGGCTTCACGCTGGTCGGGAATTCACCCGAGGAATTCGGCAGCTTCGTCAAGAGAGATATAGCCAAATGGGCGGAAGTGATCCAGGCAACCGGCGCCGCCATTCAATAGCGACTTTTATAGGAAGCACAATCGTGGCAAAGACGATTCCCCTGCGAGAAATCGCGCACTCCCGTTCCGGCGAAAAAGGCAATAGCAGCATGGTGTCGGTCATCGCCTACGATGAAGCCGATTACGAACTTCTGCGCACCCAGGTCAATATCGACAAAGTGCGCCAGGTTTACGGGGCGATCACCAAGGGCGGAATCGAACGCTACGAAGTCCCGGCCATCGGCGCGTTGAACTTCGTCATGCACGAAGTCCTGGAAGGCGGCCGCACCAGGACCCTCGCCTTTGAGGAGTCGGGCAAAGCGCTCTCTTCCTTGATGCTGACGCTGCAGATCGAGGTACCGGACGACTACATCGGCCGCTCCGCAAGAAGCCAGGTCATACCGGTAACGCCAGTAGCCAAACCGGACGGAAAGCGGGTGCGCCTGGGCTCGGCCACCGCCTGGTCGCGGGATCGTTTCGAGCCCGCCAGCCTGTTGGTGGAACGAGGCCAGCTCGACTATGTGTGCTTCGAGACCATGTCGGAGATCACCATGAGCGCCGCGCAGGCCGCCCGCGAAGACGCCGGGGCGTCCGCTGCCTACGACCCCTATCTGGTCGAGCGCCTGCGCCCCATCCTCGCGGACTGCAAGGACAAGGGGATACGCATCATCAGCAACCAAGGCTGGCTGGACCCGGAAGGCGCCGCCGCCCGGGTGCGGGAGCTGGCCAGGGAGCTCGGCGTGACGGGCCTCAAGGTCGCTGCCGTCAGTGGGGGGGCCTTGACCGATCGCATCGCCGACCTGGGGCTGAACTTTACGGAGACGGGATTGCCTGTCGCCGCCTCGCGTCAGGCCATCGTGTCGGCCGAGGTCTACCTGGGTTGCGAGGGCATCGTCAACGCCCTCGCGGACGGCGCCGATGTGGTCATCACCACGCGGGTCGCGGATGCCTGCCTGTATCTCGGCCCGCTCGCCCACGAATTCAAGTGGTCGCTGGACGACCCGGAGAAAATGGCGCGCGGGATGGTCATAGGCCATTTGATGGAGTGCGGCGCCCAGATTTCCGGCGGCTATTTCGCCGATCCGGGCTACAAGGATGTCCCCGGCCTGGAAGACCTGGGCAATCCCATCGCGGAAGTCTACGAAGACGCCATCATCCTCAGCAAATTGCCCGATAGCGGCGGCCTGCTCAGTACCGCCACCTGCAAGGAGCAATTGCTTTACGAGGTCGGTGACCCCGCGAACTACCTTGCGCCGGATTGCGTCGCGAACCTGGCCAAAGTGTCGTTCACGCAATGCGGGGCCGATGAAGTCGCGGTGCATATCGCGGCGGGAGCGGGTGGTAAACGACCTTCCACGTTGAAAGCGCTGGTTGGTTTACGTGAGGGATACATGACCGAGGAAATGGTCATCTTCGCCGGGCCTGCCGCGCTGGAACGCGCCGAGTTGACACATCAGATCCTGCTCAAGCGATTCGACACGATAGGGCTAAGCGCTCAGGAACTGCGCTTCGACTACATCGGTATCAACGGTGTGCATCGAGAGGCCAGCCCGGCAGCCTCCGGCGCACCGTACGAAGTCATCCTGCGGATCGCGTTGAAAACCGCCACAAAAAGCGAAGCCGAGAAACTGCGGCGCGAGATCGATCCGCTTGCCGTGAATGGCGTGTCCGGCACCGGCAAATGGGCGACCAGCGTCAACGGTTCGCGTGTTCGCTCGATCATCGGGCTTAGTTCCTGCCTGGTCCCCGCGGATTTGATCAGTATTACGGTCAGTGCTGGCTAGAAAAAAGGTTTTGGAGAAGACCCATGAAGCGACCCATCCTATTGAGCGCGCTGGTACTCCTTGCTTCAGGCGGCCATCCAAGCCTGGCTGCCGAATGGCCCGACCGCCCGATCACCCTGGTTTTGCCGGCGGGTGCGGGCGGCTCTTCCGACCCCCTGGCGCGCCTGTTGGCGTTCGAGATGGGCGCGAAAATGAATCAGTCGGTCGTGGTGCAGAACCGTCCCGGCGCGGGCGGCAATATGGGCATGGCGCAAGTCGCCCGTGCCACGGCGGACGGCAACACGATCGCCCTGTCATGGACCGGACCACTGGCCACGAATCTCGCCTTGTACAAGGACGTCGGCTACGACCCGCGCGCCGATTTCGCGCCGATCGGCATGGTGGGGTGTACGCCGAATGTCCTGGCCGTGCGCCGCGACTTCAAAGCCGACAACCTCAAGCAATTCATCGAGTACGCCAAAGGACAGTCAGACAAGCTCAGCTATGGCACGACGGGAACGGGCAGCTCGTGGCACATCGCGGGCGAGATGGTGAACCGCCAGGCGCTCATTCACATCGCGCACATTCCCTACCAGGCGCCCGGAGCCGCGTTGACTGACCTGGAGGCCGGCCGGCTGGACGCGATCTACCCCGTCGTGCCGATGACTGTGCCTTACGTCAAAAGCGGTGACATCAAGGTCCTCGCGGTGTTCTCCGATACGCGTTCGCCGGTGCTGCCGCAGGTGCCAACCGCGGCTGAACAAGGATGGCCGCAGTTGGTGAGCGACACCTGCTTTGCCCTCGTGGCGCCTAAGTCCGTGCCCGCCGCGCGCATCGAGAAGCTCAACAAAGTGTTGAACGATGTCCTATCGGCCCCTGCGTCAAAGGCGAAGATCGAGCAGATGGGTATCACGCTGAAGCCTGGCGAGCCGCAGGCATTGACCCGCTATCTCGATACGGAAATCCCACGCCAGGCAGAGCTTGTGAAGGCGGCGGGCGCCACTGCCCAATAGTTTTTCCTCCGTGGTCGGTGCGCGTCCTGTTGATCTCCTGGTACCGCAGCGCGTCATAACGTCTGCTTGACACGAGACGCGCATACGGATCATATTCCTGTACAGAAAAATAATTTCCCACACAGGAAATACAGGTCTACAGACCGAAGCCACCAAGGAGGATGCAATGACGAGACTCATCGCGAGATTTGTTCGAGGCATGGCGGCGTGCGCGGTAATGGCGCCCATGCTGGCCTATGGCGCTTATCCCGACCGGCCCATCCGTATCGTGGTGCCTTTTGCCGCGGGGAGCCTGACGGACATCGTGTTTCGGGATCTGGCTGTCGAGTTGAATAAGGAACTCAAGCAGACGATCGTCATCGAGAACAAGCCTGGCGCGAGCGGCATCGTCGGTACGCAAATGGCGGTGGGCGCGGCGGCCGACGGCTACACCCTGCTTTCCGTCGGCGTGACGAATGGCGCAAGCAACAAATCTCTGTTTCGCAGCCTGCCCTACGATCCCGCCAAGGATTTCACCAGCATCGGCAAGGTGGCTGAATCCCCCTACCTGCTGGTGGTGGATGGACGCTCGAAAGTCAATTCACTCCAGGATCTCTACGCCATCGCCCGCAAGGAGCCTGCATCCGTCACCTACGGCTATGCCTCCGGCAGTGCCCAGGTTAGCGGTTCAATGCTGGCACGGGCCGGCGGCGTGAAGTTCGCGGAAATTCCCTATAAAAATTCGCCGCAGATATTGACGGACATCATCGGCAATATCGTCCAGACCACCCTGACCGATTTCGCCAGCGGCATGGCCATGGTCCGCAGCGGCAAGCTGAAGGCCCTGGGCGTCACGACCAAGGAACGTTTTCCTCTGGCCCCGGACCTGCCTACGCTGTCCGAGATGGGCGCCAAGGATTATGAAATCATCGTGTGGTTCGGCCTTGTGGCGCCTGCCGGCCTGCCCGCGCCGATTCAAAAACGCCTGTCTGTTGCCTTGAACAAGGCCTTGGCCAGCCCGGACCTGGTGGAGCGGTTCAAGAACCAGGGTTTGACTGCCCGCTCAAGCACACCGGAAGCGTTCGCGAAGTTTATCGATGGCGAGATTGTGACCTGGGGCAAGATGATCGATCTAGCCGGCATCCCTCCCCAATGATCAAGGAAGCGATCGGCCTTCGTGCAGGCGCGCCGCGGCATCGAGTTTTTCCAGTGTGGCGGCCAGATGCCTGACGTGACTGGACCACTGCCGCGTCATTCTTTCGCTGGGACCCACTACCGCGATGGCGTACCACTCGGACTGCAAGCGAAACGGCATCGCGATGGCTGCCAGGCCCTCCACGCTTTCGTCCACGTTGGCCGCCCACCCCCGTTCGGCGCATTCGGCCATTTCCTTGAGGAAGGCTTTTTTGTCGGTAATGGTCCTGGCTGTCGAGCGACGGAATTGCATTTTGGCGAGCAAGGCTTTCTGCTCGTCCGGTTCAAGGGCAAAGAAGATGGCCTTGCCCAGGGAGTTGGCATGGATGCGCCGGGTATCGCCTATGGCAACCGTGTACACGATGGCACGGCGGGACTGGACGACATCGAGATACACGACTTCCGCGTCCTGCAGCCTTGCGATCGTGGTGGTTTCTTCAGTCGCGTCGCGCAGGTCTTCCAAGGCACCATGCGTGATCTCGAAGATCGGGTCGACCTTATCGATGGCATCACATAGCAGCAGCATTTTTCTCGTCGGAAAGTAGCCGCTGCGTTTGCGGGTTTCGTAGAGGTAGCCCTTGGATGCGAGCGTGCGTACCAGGGCCAGAGTGCTCGACGTCGGTGCATCGAGACCGCGCGATATCTCCGACAGCGACAAAGGTTTGGCCTCGTCCGCGAAAAGTTGGAAGAGGTCCAGTGTGCGGGCGACTAGGGAGACAAGCTTGGTTTCCATGTCGTGGATCATAACCAGGAGGAGCAGGAAATGGGAACAATCGGATTCGTCGGTCTGGGCAATATGGGCCGGCACATGGCCACGCGCATCGCGCAGGCGGGACATGATCTGGTGGTCTTCGATATCAAGGACCTTCAACGCAAGCCTTTGGAAGCGGCGGGCGCGAAGTGGGTCGATTCGGTTGGCGCCGTTGCGGACGTTGCCGACACGGTAATCGTCAGTCTGCCGACACCCGCCATCGTCGACCAGGTCCTGGCGGGCGACCAGGGGCTGATCTCGGGGTCGGCGGTGCGGGTGATCATCGACACGTCCACCACGGGGCCTTCGGTTTCCAAGCGCCTTGCCGACACACTGCTGGCGCGTGATATCCGCCTGGTGGACGCGCCCGTGAGCGGCGGAGTGACCGGCGCGGAGCAAGGCACATTGACCGTCATGGCGTCGGGCCAGGCGGATGCCTATGCGCAGGCGGAGCCGCTGCTGAAAATCATAGGGAAGAATATTTTTTATCTGGGCCCGGAGCCTGGCCAGGGCCAGATGATGAAGACCATCAACAACACCCTGTGCGCCGCCGCGACACTGGCGAGTTTCGAGGGCCTGGTGTTGGGAAGCAAGGCTGGCCTGGATCCGAAAACCATGCTGGACATCATCAATGTCTCCAGCGGCCGCAACTTCGCGACCGAGGTCAAGATCCCGCAATGCATCTTGCACCGTGACTTCCCCATGCGCTTCACCACTGAGTTGCTGCACAAGGATGTGAAGCTGTGCATCGAAGAAGGGGCGCGGCTGGGGGTGCCCATGTGGGTGAGCGACATGGCCAGGCAGATGTTGTCTTTCGCGATTGGACAGGGCATGGGCGCGGACGACTACGCGCGTGTGATTCAGCTGTACGAAAACTGGGGCGCGACGCAATTCGGCAATGCGCGTTGATTCCCATCTTTAGGAAAAACCATGACATCCAGAATCGAGACCGGCCGTGAAATCCTGCGCTCTACGATAGGAGACGCTTACTATCAGCGCAGGCGTGACAGCACGAATAGTTTCAACGAGCCCTTGCGCAGGTTGACCGATGAGTATTGCTTCGGTGAGGTATGGGGCGATCCTGCCCTGCCCCCAAAGATCCGCAGCATGCTGGTCGTGGCCCTGCTCGCCTGCCTGGGCCGCAACAATGAGCTGAAGACGCATCTGGGTGGCGCTATCAACAACGGATGCAACGTGGAAGAGCTTCGCGGGGTGTTGCTGCAAGTGGCGATCTACTGCGGCATTCCGGCGGGCGTGGAGAGTACGCGGATTGCTGAGGAAGTGTTGCGGGAGCGGGGACTGCTGGACAGTGGCGCCTCCGGGACACCATAGCTCTCCCGTTATGAAAGGCGGACATCGGTCCTGTTTTGATCAACGGGCAGCGCCGGTGTTCGAACTCCCTCCGCTTATCCGTATTTCCGCTTTTTCCACGCCACGACGCAACCAGCGACTGCGCCGACCACGATGCCTATAACGACAACCAACTTCTTCTCTTGAGTTTCGAGATAGAAAGGTTCCAGCACGGTGAAGATGGACAGCAGAGCGAGCGCCAGTCCCAATGCTGCTCCAATGCCGGCATACATGCGTACATTTATGTAGAGGGCACCCCAGCGATAGTCTTTGGAGTGGCCCTTTGCTTCATGAATAAGCGTTGTTCCACATTTCATGCAGCTCACGTCAGTTGCACGATTTTGGTTAGAGCAATTCGGGCAGAACACGTTTGATTCCTTTGGCTTGCTTTTTAGACACCCACGAGCCCCACTAGTGCAAACGCAATGACGTAACGGAGCATCGAGATTCTCGTTCAATATGTTGGATGTAATGGCGCGTCGCACGATGCACACGCCCGTCCAGTGACGGCACACCTTGTCAGGCAAGGGCAGCCACCGACCTACTACATATCCACAGCAAGTAACATATTGTATACGAATGCCGGGCTGCTCAGCCGCACACGTCGCTGGTCACCTATGGGCGCCTAGCGGACGCCCACGACGCCCGTGCGGAGGACCCCGCAGCTTGCCAACGCAGCACTAACTGCTGCGAGTGGAAGGCCGGCGGCCTTCGGCACCTTATCGACTCTCCGTGCACGGCCCTAATCAGAAAACGCGGCCATGAACGGCTCTCGATAGTTGCCTTTGAGAATCCCGACGAGATAACTCGCAATCGACACTTCCCCGTCGAAATACTCTGCTGGGTCGGATTGACATAGCCGAATCATGGACAACCTATACAAGCATTACGGCCGCCCGTCAGGCTGCGAGAACTTCTTCGAAGAGATCAGGGTGGCGCTCAAGTAGCTTGAACAACTTGACCAGCGCCACCGGCGGTTGCACGCTGCCGGTCTCGTAGCGTGAAAAGGCATTGACGCCACCTCCAAAAATACGCGCCGCTTCCTGCTGATCCAGATTTAACTGCTTGCGCACTTTTGCGATAAATCCCGGATCTACGAGGCTCGCATTAACCTTCTTGTTGAAGGCGAGCATCTCGTCCATCATGCGCTCGGTATCATCGCCCCCCGTCAAGAACTCATCGCACGCAGGACAATGGTCACCCGTGACGGAAGGGACGATGATCGTTTGGCCTTTGTACGTATACGACCTATCCATGGTCACGTGGACGAGATTCGCTTTACCACATGTAGGACATTTCATACTTACAACTCCTTAAAAGACACGATCAACACATCCTCGATGATGGTCAGTTTTACGTATGCGGCACCAAATGTCGTCATGGGTCGGTAGACATCTTGCCAAACGCGGTGATCGGCATAGCTCGTCATGCTTTTGTAGAAGTCCGCCGGCGTCAGCGCCATCACTGCCGCCCGCATTTCGCGGCGGTTGAGTCCCAGCGCGGTGGCACCAAGGCGGGCCGATTCCGTCTCCCGGACTTTCCCTTGCGAGACCAGAGACTTCAACACGGCGAGCTTGCAGTGCGGTGTTCGTTTTTCCATGGAAAATTAACCTATTTGGTTGATTTTCACAAGCCACTGCTCGCATTGAGGAGCGCCGTACGATGTCGAAGCCAGGGCAACACGGCGCACAGGTCCTTCCGTGGCTTTGCGAAACGTTGGCGGGGCAAATCCAGACCTTCGGCTCCTCGCGCCTCGGTAAAGCGGCTGATCGCCGCACTCGTCAAGAAGCACCTTGGGGTCCATGGCCGCGCGGGCCACGGCACGAACCGGCGCGACGCCTTCAAGATCGGGAAGCAGTTCGATGAGGTCAGGCCGGTGCCCTCGCCAGACGGTGGTGTCGTCTGGCGTGCTTACATCGACACTTGGCTCTAGGTCGACTGACCAATCGGTGAAGAATGAGATGCCATGACGCGTCAACGCGTTTAGCGTTTTCTGCGATTTGACAGATCGTGGATGGGTGTAGAGATTGATAAACACCGCTGGGGCTCCTTGCGCTGAGATACGCGCGTAAAGCCCTCACCAAACGTTCCGCTGAACCCGTCCGCGCGCTCGATTCCTTCGAACAAATCGGCTTGTTGGTTACCAGGCGCGCAATCTGGTTCCTCATTTTTCCTGCAACGTAAGGCCCCAAGACTACCCGCGCCTTTCATCCTCGCCTTCGCCCTGACAGGGCACGCTTTTTGTCGGTTTTCCGAATGGCCGACCGCACTCGAAACGACGGGCGAGGTTTGGATACTGGCGAGCAGCACGGGAATTTCCGTGGCAGCCCCTCCATTCCAAAAATCCCGCTTGCCTTGCTCGTGCTCCGCATCGAGGGCCGCTCTCTCGGCGTCTAAGCCCTGCTCCGGATCGAAGAACTCCTCGGCGCGAGACCAAGCGATGTAGGCATCCAGGCCTCGGGATGGCCAGGTCGGCCTCAGGCCATACAATCGATGAGAGCAACGTCCGTCACGTCGATCTCCACGTAGATGACAGCTACGTCGGGATGCTGGCGCGCAACTCGCGCAGCGTACGACTTGCTAATGGGTGGAGACTGAAAAATCCGCCCCGAGTTCTTCTTGCAATTGCTCGGCAAGCTGAACACCTTTCGCTTTGAAATCCGCCGCTGCTTCCGCATTGCTGAACCCGGAGTTCGCGGGATCCGACATGTCCAGAGTTTCATCGAACTCCCGTGCCCATTCCGCGAACTGCTGCTTGAGTTCCAGTGATATGGGCAAGGTATTGGGGTCGAGGTCGCTGTACATCCCGGGCGACCTCTCCCACAGGGGATGACATTGATAGTCGGCCATGACCTTGATTTTTCTCATTTGACACACCCCTAGTATTCGCACCCACGACCATGCGCTGTGTTCATGGCAGCATGTCATCGCCATGACTCGTCTCTCTTCCTCATTTCTCCGACGAGAACACCTTGAAACGGCACCATCGAGGAAAATCGCACGTGAAAATAAAGAAGTCATCCATGTAGCCAAGCCCCAGCCGAGCATACAACAGCGGCCGATGAGAGGAGCATCGATCCCCTCACTGTGCGGGGTCTTAAAGGAGAAGCCGAATCGCGTCGTGCGAGCTTTTATCTGAGTATGGTCTGACCTTGGCACCAATATGAACAGCGAGGGCTTGCATGGATACACGCGGCCTGTCGCGCTCCGTCACGATCTGCCCTTGCGACGTTGACCCACTTCAGGAGCTGTTTTCGAATATGCCACCCGCCCCATTGCCGCCGAAGGCTGTGTTGTTCGACCTGGACAACACGCTGACGCACCGGCTTCACAGCATCCGCTGCTATAGCGGAGTGTTCATCGATCACTTTGGACCTTTGCTACACCCAATATCTGCGACCAGGACGTCAGAACTATTGGCGCAGGCAGATCATGGTGGCTATCTACCCAAAGACTCTCCCTATGCCTCGATTCGTGAATCGGTTGAAAAGACGCTGGCGCATGCATTACCTTGGAAATCAAGGCCCAACACAGAAGTCTTGGGCGCCCACTGGAAGCAATATTTCCCGAAAAGCACCGTGCCCATGCCAGGCGCCGAGGCAGCGGTTCGTGAACTGGAAAGTCTGGGCTTCGTCATCGCGGTGATTTCCAATGGCGAGCATCGGACCCGGACAGAAACCGTAGAAGCGCTGCCATTTTCGTCGTCAATCCGCGCCGTGATCAGCTCGGAGTTCGCAGGGGTGAGGAAGCCCTCCCCCAGCATCTTCCACCGCGCGGCGCACGACCTCGGCCTGGTAATCGGTGAATGTCTCTATGTTGGGGATCATCCCGAGAATGACTATTGGGGAGCGAAAAACGCGGGCCTGCACGCGGTTTGGCTGCGTGGATTTCATGCCTGGCCGTTAACATTGGCACCAGCGGACCGAGCGATCAGCGCGCTCCACGAACTGCCTAGCTTAATCCTGAGCATATAGATATGCGGGCACACCCCACGCGCAATCGCGCAAATAAAGCAGATACCTTCTTATTAGTACTATGTGGAGTTGACTGTGCAGGATCCACCGTGGATGAAGATCGCTTATGACGAACGTGGAGTCCGCGCCTACGGGCAAGAAGCATCCAACCCAAGAATCACTGAATATCACGCAGGAACGAACATAGAGGGATACGACGACAAAGTGTCCTGGTGCTCTTCGTTTGTACATTGGAGTCTGGCGCGGGCTGGCATCAAAGGGACCCACTCTGCGCTAGCTCGCTCATGGCTTACCTGGGGCATTCCTCTCGATGAGCCAATTAGGGGATGCATTGTCATTCTGTGGCGCGATGCGCCCGACAGTTGGAAAGGCCACGTTGGCTTCTTCCTTGAGATAGATGACGGAAAAATCACGCTGCTCGGCGGCAATCAGCTCGATGAAGTCCGAGAGCATTCCTACCCGATATCTAATGTGTTGGCGTACCGCTGGCCTTCAACCGCCTTTTCGACCGATACCCCGGCTTCAGGGAGTCTACCTATGCGACCACTGCTTGATGCGGAAACCGTCCGCGCTTTTCTAAAGCAATCCCCGGCGTGGAACGTCGACAGCACACATGCCGGTGCGATATCGCGCGATTATGTGTTCAAGGACTTCAGAACGGCGTTCGGATTTATGACGCAGTGTGCATTGATGGCGGAAAGCATGTGTCATCACCCAGACTGGTCCAATGTCTATAACAAGGTGAGCATGTCTTTAACGACGCATGATGCCGGCGGCGTCACACAGAATGACATCGATTTCGCGAGATTCGCCGATCAAATTCACGAAAGCCTGACGCGATAAATCGCTGCCGACGTTGCACCTGCGGCGTGGCCATCCGTCTCGGATCACACCTTTCGGACGATGGGGAAAGCCCGTATTCGGGGAGCGTCCGCGGACGTCTAGCATGACGCCCTTGGCACCCGCCCACCCAAACGGCAACTCTGGTGCGAGCGGGAATCAAGGGGACACGCAATGGTCGGCGATCGCGGCATCCGTTTCACCCTGCTGGTCTTCCTCGTGCCGATACTCTGCGCATGTACCGCGAACGCGCCGCGGCGTTATGACGCGAGCTGTATTCCACCGTCGGCGAGCGCGCCCGCTTCCGCTCAACCGGTTGAGACCATTACGGCGACGAACGGCCAGGATCAGTACCTGCTCGGCTTCGTCGAGCTGGACGATCAAGGGCATTTGTATTGTCGTGGTCAGATGAACGACGTCGTCACCCGGATTCGTACGGAATCCGCGCAGCGGGATACGCTCATGGTGGTCTTCGTCCATGGGTGGCACCACGGCAACGCGCCAGGCGACGAGAATCTGGTCGAGTTTCAGGCGCTATTGGACGGCTTGGTCGCGGACGAACAGGCACGGGCTCAGGCCGATAACATGCCTGCCAGACGCGTAGCCGGCGTCTATATCTCCTGGCGCGGGCAGTCTCTCACTCCGCCTGGACTCGAATACCTGACCTTCTGGGATCGAAAGAACACGGCCGCCGCCATCGGTCATGGTGACGTCACGGAAGTGCTCGCTAGACTGGAACAGGTCAAGCGCGACCGGGACGATATCGTGCAGCGGGACAGCGCCACGCAGCTGGTCATCATCGGTCATAGCTTCGGCGGCCTCATTGTTCACACTGCCCTCGCTCAAATCCTGGTGTCGCGATTCGTGCGCACGGGCGGCGCGATGGCCGCGCAGGGCGCCCCCTCCCCGACCGCTGAGACCGCCGAGAAGGAGGCCGCCATCAAGGTGCAGGGGTTCGGGAGCCTGGTGGTGTTGATCAATCCCGCCTTCGAAGCCCAGCTCTTCTCGTCCTTGAGCGATATGTCCGCGGAACATGCCAACTATGCGGGCGACCAGCCGCCGCTCGTCGCGGTACTCACCTCTGAAGCCGACACCGCGACCGGCGTCGCGTTCCCGCTGGGCCGCAGATTCTCAACCGTCTTCGAGAACACGATTCCGATGCGGCGATGGAACGCGACGACAGGTCAGCTGGAATCCATCAACGAGAGCGAGGCCATCATCACCAGCGTGGGGCATTTTGAGCCGTACCGCACGCACCGTCTATACCCCCGACCGGACACTGCCGAGCGCACGCCAGACCCTACGCTGCAAAACCTGCGGGCAACGTCGCTGGGGGACGCCGCGAGGCTGAACGTCACGTTTTCTGCTGCGCAAGCATGGCGCGAGGACCGTCCTGGCAGTCAAATTTCCTTCCGGGATGTCGTGCTCGAACGCACCAACAATTCAGCCGGCCGCAATCCCTTCCTGGTCGTCAACGTGGACAAGCACATCATTGCAAACCACAACGATCTCACCAATCCCGCGCTACGAAGCTTCATCAAGGACCTGGTTCAACTCTCCACCGTTCCCCCCGAACAACAACAGCAATTGTTCCGTCGCCTAAACGCTAGGTAGCCATGGAGGGGACTCGAACCCCTACTCCATCGCCCGCATTGACAACAGTTCGCGGGCAAGTGCCGCACCGCGCTCAAGATACTGCCGCGCCATACCGGGAATCTCCAACTGCGCGGCAACCGTCGCGTCAACGAATCGGCGCATCTCCGTGAGAAACGCAGCCTCCGATTCTGGCGACGCCAGTACGTGCGATCGCTCTTCAAGCTTCTGCTTCATGGCCGCTTTGTGCAGTTTGTAATCGGCGACCTTGGCCACCACCAAACTGATGACATCGTCGTCCAGCTTTACGCCCTTGTCGGTCAGGAACTTAAGGTCCCAGATGTCCCGCGCTTTCAGGAACGGACGTGCGCTTAACGCCACCAGCTTGTCAGCCAGAATCTCTGGCAAAGGTTCAACAACGACCAACATTTGGCGATGTGGCGCCGGCAGGTGATCGTAATTCGCCGCCACTGGCAGCAAGTCACGACTATGTGCCGGCACGCCGGCCACCTCGATGTTGATCACGTGTTTTTGGGCCAAGCTGGGGATCGCCTGCGGAACGTGAACCCTGGCACGCCAGCGCGCTACAGCAATGCCGTGCCCCGCATCCTCGGCACCCTCTTCACTTTTCGGAGCCAGAATATCAACCTGCAGCCCATACGCTTCGCCAATTTCACGCTGTAGCAGGTCGGCAAAAGGTGTCATCTCGGCCGGATCGAATTCGGTCCCACCGACAAAATCCAGGTCCTCGGAGTAGCGAGTCCCCTGGTGACACAGGCGCAAAGACGTCCCGCCTTGGAACGTGAGCCTGGTCGCGGCACCGCTCTGGTTTAAGGCGAAGAGGATCTCGTAGTGCAAGATCTCCTTGAGCACCGTGGCGACCGGCACGCGGCGCTCGTTTGCATAGCGGCCAGCCAAGGCCAGGAGGTTGTTTTTCGTGCGCATGAAGGGCTCCTGTTTAAGCATTAGCTGTCCGCCAGATGTGTGTAGTCACAGGCGACAGCGACTTTGGGGCCCTTCTCGATGCAATCGGTTCCCTGGAGAGAACCAGGTTGTCGGCAGATTTTGGCACTCCTTTCCGCATCGCTCTCGTCGTTGAAGCCACGAGCTTCGTAGCCGCCAGTGCAGACCATTCCTTCATGCGTCTTCGGCGTCCAAAGACGTCCCAGATTCGACCAACCCGAGATTTCGCCGCGCCTTGGTTAGATCGCGCCTGGCACGCGTCGGCGTAGCAACCCAGAGTTCGCGTTGAGAATCCCAGCCAACCTGGTCTCGCAACTGGTCCGGCGTATGGGCAGTGTGCGTAAATTCGATGGTGCCGTAGGGAGTTTTGAAAGTCTGACGCCGTCCGGTGGTCATCACGGTCAACCGGGACGGGATCTGGGAAATCAACCCGGCTTCGGATAACGCTGATTCCAGACTCAGATAATTGAAATCCCATGGGCGCAACCACGGGATCAGGGCGCTCAGGACGTCAGGCGGCAAACTGCTAGCGCGAGGATTGACGTAGAGCCCGCGCGCGATGCGGTCAATGATGCCCGCGTCCTGGTGGGACGTCAGTGCCTTGATGCGCGCCCGGTCATTTTCCGGGAAGAGCAGCTTCATTGTGGTGGCCGTAAACGCCCAGAAGCCGCGCTGGTCCCAGTGATCAAGTGTTTTGATCAGATCGTGGGTTCGCATGGTGCCCGCGCCTCGCAGGATTCGTTGCGGACGATTTTACGTAGAAGAGGCGGGGCTGTACAGAAAAAGAACCTTTTAGTTCCTTTTCTGTATAGCAAAATGTATGTGAGCGCTCAACGAACCCATCTTGAGCGCAACCATCGTCCCGGATGGTGTCCACCACTCATCTACAGGGCTAATGCCGCAATCAAGCCGCCACATGTGTCTGGGCAGTGTTCTCCAGGTGCTGCTTGAGATCAGCAGGCAGACCGAGCTGGCGGGCCAGTTCGTCGAGGTAGGCGCGCTCCATGAAACTGTCGGCATCGGTGATCAGCAAGCTGGCGAGATAGATTTCCGCCCCCTGCTCAGCGGTGGTCGCCAGCTTGGCGATGGCGGCGGGATCCGCCGGGCCGGCCAACTGCCCGGCGATCCATTGTTGATCCTTTTCGGAGCCTTGCAGCTTCTTGAATTCCGCATCCAGCAATTGCTGCTCTTGTGGGCCAATGTGGCCATCCGCCTTGGCTGCGGTGATCATCGCGGCCAGTACATTGCGGCTTTCGTTTTCGATTTCGGGTGCGGGCAACTGGGCATAGGCCTGCGGGGTGACGGGCAGGGATACCGAAGCGGCACCGGCAGAAGCGAAGCCTTGATGGGCTGCGGCATGGGCCTGCTGCGGAACCCGCGGCTCAGCTTGCCGGGGAGGCGTCTGGGATGATTGATTGCGCGGCTGGTTTTGCCAGTCCTGATAAGCCCGGTAGGCCACTGCACCGAGTGCGGCCATGCCGCCATAGGCAGCCACCTTGCCGCCCATCTTGCGGAACTTCTTGTTGCCGAGCAGCAGCCCCAGCGCCCCTCCCGTCAGGGCGCCGCCTGTGAAGCCACCCGGCAGCAGGGATTTTCCCTGGCCAGCGTTTTGCTGTGGCTGTTGCTGACCCAGTCCAGCCGAGGAAGCCACATCCTTGGCCAGGCCTTGGCCGGACTGAAGCAATTGCTGCAGGATGGCTTGAATCGACATTTTTCAGTTCCTTGTCAGGTGGATACCCACTTACCGACCAGCGATTAGAAAAATGGTTCACTGAGAATAGACGAGGCCGAGGAAGTTGTCGTACCTCAGGCCGCTGCCGACGCGTCCGAATGATGGGTCGAGTCTGGCCCTTGCGGCCGAACAGTCGGCCGAACAGTTGGCTAACGATGTTGTCATTCAGCAGCGTAAAACGCGCCGAAAACGACTGAAGAGATCACCCAATTCCCAATAGAAAACCCGGCCGGAAAATTAAGCCTTTGATTTCATTGGGAATTTGGTGGTGCGAGGGAGGGGACTCGAACCCCTACACCTGTTACGGCGTCAGGACCTAAACCTGGTGCGTCTACCAATTTCGCCACCCTCGCATTTAGGCAAGCCTGCTATTGTAGCTTGCTTGTTAAAATTGCGCCCATGAACCCGCGTCTCAATGCTCTTCAGCCTTATCCCTTCGAAAAACTGCGCCAGTTGTTGGCAGGCGCAGGCACGCCGCCCAGCGGTCTAGGGCCCATCAATCTGTCCATCGGGGAACCCAAGCACGACACCCCGCAACGCGTGGCCCAGGCCATGGCCCAGGCGCTGCCCGGCGGGCTGGCCGCCTACCCGCCCACCAAGGGCGAACCGCGCCTGCGCGAAGTCATCGCGCAATGGATAGGCAAACGCTACGGCATCCCGCAACCCGACCCCGATACGCAGATCCTGCCGGTGCTGGGCTCGCGCGAAGCACTGTTCTCCTTCACCCAGACCGTGATCGACCCGGGCGCCGACGACATCGTCATCTGCCCCAACCCGTTCTACCAGATCTATGAAGGCGCGGCCCTGCTCGCCGGCGCGACGCCCTATTACGTCAACGCCGACGCCACCCGCAATTTCGCCCCCGACTGGTCGCAAGTGCCGGAAGACATCTGGCGCCGCACCCGCATGGTGCTGGTCTGCTCGCCCGGCAACCCCGCCGGCAACGTCATGTCGCTGGACGACTGGCGCGAACTGTTCGACCTGAGCGACCGCTACGGCTTCATCATCGGCTCGGACGAGTGCTACTCCGAAATCTACCTGAACGAGACGACGCCCCCGCTGGGCGCGCTGCAAGCCGCCGTCCAGCTGGAACGCACGGACTTCAAGCGCCTGGTGACGTTCTCCAGCCTGTCCAAGCGCTCCAACGTGCCCGGCATGCGCTCCGGCTTCATCGCCGGCGACGCCACGCTGATCGCGCCCTACCTGCTCTACCGCACCTACCACGGCAGCGCCATGAGCCCCGTGGTGGCCGCCGCCAGCATCGCGGCCTGGACCGATGAGACCCATGTGCGGGACAATCGCCGGTTGTATCGCGAAAAATTCGATGCGGTGGTGCCCATCCTGCAACGCGTGCTGAACTTCACGCGCCCGGCGGCGTCCTTCTACCTGTGGTTGCCCACCCCCGGTTCGGACACCGACTTCGCCCGCGATCTGTACGCGCAGTTCGGCGTCACCGTCCTGCCGGGCAGCTTCCTGGGCCGTGAGGCCCACGGCGTGAACCCGGGCGCCGGGCGCGTGCGCCTGGCCCTGGTCGCGCCGCTGAACCAGTGCGTGGACGCTGCCAACCGCATCGCCGATTTCGTCAAGAAAACCGTTTAACCCCGACCCGCCGACTTTTACTCCCCCTGAACACTATGACTCTCGACCTCCAAACCACCATCGAAGCCGCCTGGGAAGCCCGGGCCAGCCTGTCGCCTTCCGACGCCAGCGCCGAAATCCGTGAAGCCGTCGAGCACACCATTGACGGCCTGGACACCGGCCGCCTGCGCGTGGCCGACAAGAGCACCGGCGATTGGGTCGTGCACCAGTGGATCAAGAAGGCCGTGCTGCTGTCCTTCCGCCTGCAGGAAAACGCCATCATGGGCCAGGCGCCCATGCAGTTCTACGACAAGGTGCCGCTGAAGTTCGCCGAATACGGCAGCGCCGCCTTCCAGCACGGCGGCTACCGCGTGGTGCCGCCCGCCGTGGCGCGCCGCGGCTGCTTCGTCGCCCGCAACGTGGTGCTGATGCCCTCCTACGTCAACATCGGCGCTTACGTCGATGAAGGCACCATGGTCGACACCTGGGCCACCGTCGGTTCGTGCGCGCAGATCGGCAAGAACGTCCACCTGTCCGGCGGCGTCGGCATCGGCGGCGTGCTGGAGCCCCTGCAAGCCAACCCCACGATCATCGAAGACAACTGCTTCATCGGCGCGCGCTCCGAAGTCGTGGAAGGCGTAGTCGTCGAAGAAAACTCGGTGCTGTCGATGGGCGTGTTCCTGTCGCAAAGCACCAAAATCTTCGACCGCACCACCGGCAAGATCATCTACGGCCGCGTGCCCTCGGGTTCGGTCGTGGTCCCCGGCACGCTGCCGTCGGCCGACGGCTCGCACAGCTTGTACGCCGCGATCATCGTCAAGCGCGTTGACGCGCAGACGCGCGCCAAGACCAGCATCAACGATCTGCTGAGGGCTTGATGAGCGCATCCCCGGTACTCGATCTGGTCAAGGACCTGATCGCCCGCCCGTCGGTCACCCCCGACGATGTCGACTGCCAGAAACTGCTGACACAGCGGCTCGAAGCCGCCGGCTTTTTCTGCGAAAGCATCGTCAGCAACGACGTCACCAATCTGTGGGCCCGGCGCGGCAGCACCGGCCCCCTGCTGGTGTTCGCCGGCCATACCGACGTGGTACCGCCGGGGCCCCGTGATAAATGGGAAAGCGATCCCTTCGTGCCGGTCGAGCGCGACGGGTATCTGTACGGCCGGGGCGCGGCCGACATGAAGACCTCGATCGCCGCCTTCGTGGTGGCGGCCGAGGAATTCGTGGCGACGCATCCCGACCACGCCGGCTCGATCGCCCTGCTGCTGACCTCGGACGAGGAAGGCCCCGCCACCGACGGCACCGTCGTGGTGTGCGAGCGCCTGCGCGAACGCGGCGAGACTCTGGACTACTGCATCGTCGGCGAACCGACCTCGGTCGACAAGCTGGGCGATGTCTGCAAGAACGGCCGCCGTGGCTCCCTGTCCGGCCGCTTGACGGTCAAGGGCATCCAGGGTCACGTCGCCTATCCGCACCTGGCGCGTAACCCGGTGCACCAACTGGCACCCGCACTGGCCGAAATCGTCGCCATCGAGTGGGACCAGGGCAATGAATACTTCCCGCCCACCACGTTCCAGGTATCCAACCTGAACGCGGGCACCGGCGCCACCAACGTGGTGCCGGGCGAAGCGGTGGCGCTGTTCAACTTCCGCTTTTCGACGGCCAGCACGCCGGACAGCCTGAAGGCACGTCTTACCGAAGTGCTGGACCGCCACGGCCTGGAATACGACCTTGAGTGGAACCTGGGCGGCGAGCCCTTCCTGACGCCGCGCGGCACCCTGAGCACCGCGCTGACGCGCGCCATTGCCGACGAAACCGGGCTGACCACGGAGCTGTCGACCACCGGCGGCACGTCGGACGGCCGTTTCATCGCCAAGATCTGTCCGCAGGTGATCGAGTTCGGGCCGAACAACGCCACCATCCACAAGGTCAACGAGCGCGTAGAACTGGCGTCGCTGACGCCGTTGAAGAACATCTATCGCCGCACGCTTGAAAATCTTTTGCTTTCCACCGAATCCGCCGCATGACCATCTCCGACCATCCGGAACTGACCACCGTACGCGACCTGATCCGCTACGGAGTATCGCGGCTGAACGCCGGCCAGGTAACCTTCGGCCACGGCAGCGACAACGCCTGGGACGAGACGGTCTACCTGGTGCTGCACTCGCTGCACCTGCCGCCCGACACCCTGGATCCTTTCCTGGACGCCCACGTACTGGCTGAAGAACGCCAACGCGTGCTGGAAGTGATCGAGCGCCGCGTGCAGGAACGCCTGCCGGCCCCCTACCTGACCAATGAAGCCTGGCTGCGCGGCCATCGCTTCTACGTCGACAACCGCGTCATCGTGCCGCGCTCGCCGATCTCCGAGCTGCTGGACGAGGGCCTGTCGCCCTGGCTGCCCGACCCCGAAACCGTGGAAAACGTGCTGGACATGTGCACGGGCTCGGGTTGCCTGGCGGTGTTGTCGGCGCTGGCCTTCCCCTTCGCGCACGTGGACGGCGTGGACATCTCGTCCAGCGCGCTGGAAGTGGCGATGCACAATGTGGGCGCCTACAACCTGCACGACCGCGTGGGCCTGCACCTGAGCGACCTGTTCGACAAGCTGAACACCGGCCGCCTGTACGACGTGATCATCTGCAATCCGCCCTACGTGAACGAGGGCTCCATGGCCGACCTGCCCGCCGAATACCGCCACGAGCCGCATCTGGCCCTGGCCGGCGGCGACGACGGCATGGACCTGGTGCGCCGCATCCTGCGCGACGCGCCCAAATTCCTCAAACCCGAAGGCATCCTGGTGCTGGAGATCGGCCATGAGCGCAGCCATTTCGAGGCCGCCTTCCCCGATCTGACGCCGGTCTGGCTGGACTCGTCCGAGGCGTCCGACCAGTTGCTGCTGCTTACCCGAGAGCAACTGGCGTCGTGATTCGTGCTCAAGGCTTGACGCTGCGACGTGGCACCAAGGTGCTGCTCGACAGCGCGGAATTCGTGGTCAATCCGGGGGAACGGGTCGGCATCGTCGGCAAGAACGGCGCCGGCAAATCCACCCTCTTCGCCCTGCTCACCGGCGCGCTGGATCAGGATGCCGGCACCCTGACCTTGCCCGAAGGCTGGCGCATCGCCAGCGTCAAGCAAGAGATCGCGGCGGATGAACGGGCCGCGCGGGACTTCGTCATCGACGGCGACGTGCATTTGCGGGAGTTGCAGCAGCGGCGCGCGGCCCTGACCGACAGCCAGGGCACGGAAATCGCGGAAACCGAAGCGGCCCTGATCGAAGCCGGCGCGTGGAGCGCGAATTCGCGCGCCGAACAGCTGCTGGCCGGCCTGGGGTTCAAGCCCGCGGAATGGACCCAGCCGGTAAACAGCTTCTCCGGCGGCTGGCGCATGCGCCTGGCCTTGGCCCGCGCGCTGATGGCGCCGTCCGAATTGCTGCTGCTGGACGAACCGACCAACCACTTGGACCTCGACGCCATGCTGTGGCTGGAGAAGTGGCTGGCGTCCTATGAAGGGACCGTGCTGCTGATCTCGCACGATACGGAATTCCTCGACGCCGTGGCGCGGTCCATCCTGCATTTCGATCACGCCAAGCTGGTGCGCTATCGCGGCGGCTACCAGGACTTCCTGACCCAGCGCGCGGAGCGCCTGCGCCAGACCAGCATCGCCTATGAACGGCAGACCCGCGAAGCCGCGCGCCTGCAAGGCTTCATCGACCGCTTCAAGGCCAAGGCATCCAAGGCCAAGCAGGCGCAGAGCCGGGTCAAGGCCCTGTCGCGCATGGAGGCCCTGGCGCCCCTGCACGCGGAATCCGGCATCGATATCCGCATTCCTTCGCCCGACCACATGCCGGATCCCCTGCTGGTGCTCGACAAGCTGTCGGCCGGCTATACCGACGACGAAGGCCAGCAGGTTTCGATTCTGCGCAACGTCACGCTGATGGTGCGGGCCGGCAGCCGTATCGGCGTGCTGGGCGCCAACGGCGCGGGCAAGAGCACGCTGATCAAGACCCTGGCCGAGGAACTGGACGTCCAGGCCGGCGAGCGCCGCGCCTCGCGCGGCCTGGCCATCGGCTATTTCCATCAGCATCAGCTGGACATGCTGGACCTGGAGGCGACGCCGCTGATGCACCTGGCGCGCATCGCGCCTGAAGTGCGCGAACAGGAATTACGTAACTACCTGGGCGGCTTCGGCTTTTCCGGCGACACGGTGAACGGCAAGGTCGAGCCCATGTCGGGCGGCGAAAAGGCACGCCTGGCGCTGTCGCTGATCGTCTGGCAGAAACCCAACCTGCTGCTGCTGGACGAACCCAGCAACCACCTGGACGTGGAAACCCGCGAGGCCCTGGCCACTGCCCTGGCGGAATTCGGCGGCAGCATGCTGCTGGTTTCGCACGATCGCCACCTGCTGCGCACCACGGTCGACAGCTTCTGGATCGTGGCGGACGGCGCGGTGCGCGAGTTCGACGGCGACCTGGAGGATTACCGGGAATGGCTGGCCGCGCGCAACGCCGAAGAGCGCGCCGAACAGCGTGCGGCCGACAAGGATACGGCCCGTGCCGACGACGGCGGCGAGCCCACGGTCGACCGCAAGCAACAACGCCGCCTGGAGGCCGAGCAAAGGCAAAGGCTGGCCGTCGCCCGCAAGCCGCTGCAGGCCAAGCTGGCCAAGGTGGAAACCGCCATGGAGAAGGCCCGGGTACGCCTGGTCGCCCTCGATGCGCTGGTGGCGGACGCGGACCTCTATTCCGACGCGCGGCGCGCCGAACGCCTGCAGGTATTGAGCGAACACGGCGAACTGAGCAAGCAGCTGGAAACCCAGGAAGAGGAATGGCTGATGCTGCAGGAAGAGATCGAGGCGATCGAGCGCGGAGTGGAGTAAGCTCGGCGATTGCCCGATCCGCCAGTTCATTCACGTTTCTCTGCAGACCTCTGCCCAGCTATTCACCATGCAACACGGGTTGCACCGAGTCCGACAGCTCATCGCTTTCTACCTTACGCAGAAACACCCAGGTGCAGGACAAACTGAGTAGCGCCAAGATGGCCGCCGTGCACGCCGTTAGTGCGAAGCCCTTGTCAAAAGCATCATGCATGACCCTGATGGCTGCTTCGCTCAAGGCAGGAGGAAACTCCCGCGCTGTTCCGTCGATGTCTCCGGCGGCAAAGCGCTTCGCGGCATGAACGGCGACTTCCGGGCCGAGTGCCTGCGCAACGCCCTGCTGCAAGAAATACCTCGTGGTCGTCGCGACCAAAACCGCTCCCAGCGCCGCCACGCCAAATAATAAAGACGTGAACCGCACCGTCCCGCTAAGTCCCGACGCCATCCCGGAACGATGAGCCGGCAGGCTACCCTGCAGCGACTTCGCGGTCTCGCCATTCAGGACTCCGGCGCCGACCCCCGCCAGCGTCATCGCCCCGGAAAAGGCGATATACCCAGCGCCGACCGACGCCAGCGCTGCAATTGCCAGATTCGCCGTCGCGCTAACTGCCAAGCCACATGTCAGCATCCTGCGCGGGGTTGTGCGATGCAAATACTTTGCAGTGAATCGGGGCACCACGAACATCGGAACTGCGAACGGAAGCATGCCCAGCCCTGCCTCGGCCGGCGTGAACCCGCACGTGTTTTGCAGGTAGAGCGGCAGATAAAAAATCATTACCTGCGCACTGGTTGCGTACCCGACCGTTGCACTCGCGCTTCCGCCAAAAGCCCGTGACTTCATCGCCAGGAAGTCGACCATGGGCCTGGCCTGAATTCGCTCCGCTACAACGAACGCGCCTAGCAACACCACACCGGCAGCCGCGCGGCCGATGACGGGCGGCGAGAGCCATCCCGCCGTATTCCCGTCGATGACAGCCCAAATCAACGAAAAAAGTCCCGTGCTGAAAAGCAGGATACCGGCAACATCCAGCCGTTTCGCCAGAGGGTCCTTTGACTCTGGAATTACCTTTAGCGTGCCGACGATCAAGAGGGCACAGATAGGCAGGTTTATCAGAAATGCCCATTGCCATCCGACGGTGCTTGAGATGACGCCGCCGAGGATGGGACCGCTCGTCATGGCGATCCCCAAGCTGGCTCCCCAGACTCCGAATGCCCGTGCCCGAGCGAGTCCTTTAAAACTGTGGTTGATTACCGCCAGCGAGGCTGTCAGCAACAGGCTCGCGCCGACGCCCTGGAACGCTCTCGATACATTCAACATCAGGGCGGACGTGGCGAGTCCACAGCCAAGAGAGGCCGCGGCAAAAATCAACTGGCCAAGTATTACTGCCCTTCTGCGCCCCACCATATCCGCGAATGATCCCGCCGCGAGCAACAGCGCCGCGAATGGAAGCACGTATGCGGTAATGACCCACTGCAGGTCGGCAAAGCCTGCCGACAGCGAGCGGGCTATCGTGGGTAGCGCGACCGCGACGACGTTGGAGTCCAACGTAACGAGCGACGAGATGCCGGACGCGACCAGCAGGATTGCTCCGCTGTCACTTTTGTCAGGAATGGTCTTCATGTCGACCTCAATCCCGCTCCGAGTGGGGCAACTGGTAAGCGGCTCGCAGGAATTGTAGATAGCCTGACGGCGGGCGGCCAATCAAGCGCTCCATGTCACCCGTGGTTTCCTCGAACTCGCCTGAGCCTATCGCTTCTATCCACTCGCTCAAGAAATTTGCGGCGGCCTCGGGCATGCCGGCCGCCACACGTTCCCGGACGAATGCGCTGGTGCTCAGGTTGACATAATCCACGTCATGCCCGCTTAGCGCCGTCAGGGCGCTGGCGACGTCAGGCAGCGAGAAAGCGGAACCGGCTCCCAAGGTGTAGACCTTTCCCACGTGCCCGGGCTGGGTGAGTACCGCGGCAGCGGCCTCGGACAGGTCTGCCCTGGAAACCAGCGCGGCAGCGCCCTTTCCGCCCGGCACTCGTACCCCGCGAGTCAACGCATCGCTTCCAACCATAAACGGAAGGTAATCGAGATAAACGTTATTACGCAGAATGGTGTAGTCCATGCCGGAAGTAGCCAGCGCTTCTTCCGTGAGGATGTCCGACTCGGTCACTCGGGATATACGCAGTGGGGAGCCTGGCTTACGTTGTATCGACGTATAAATGACGTGCCGAACGCCGGCTTCCCTGGCAGCCTGGATGACATTGCAATGTTGGTCCATTCGTTCGGAGAATGCGGTCGCAGACACGAACAAAAGCCGCGTGATGCCCCTGAATGCAGCGCGCAGGCTCTTTGAGTCGTAATAATCTCCACGGCGGATGTCGATACCTAGCTGTGCAAGGTCGGCCACTTTTGCTGGGTCGCGCGCCAATCCCGCTATTTGGACCGCTGGCGTGGCCCGCAGCACACCCTGTAGGGTCGCTCTGCCCAGGACACCCGTCACGCCGGTCACCATAACTCTTTCCATATTTTTAGCCTCTTGTCTTCGCGTGGTTGCAGTGGCTCAAACTTGCGCCCAACCGCCGTCGACCTGGATATCAGCGCCGTTGATGTAGCTCGCCGCTTCTGACGCCAGGAATATCGCTACCTTCGCGATTTCCTCTGGCTCTCCCAGTCGACCCGACGGGATTTGCGCGCCGAAGCGGCGCTCGATACCCCGTACCACTTCAGGGTCGGAAATCCCCGTGAACAGACCAGGCGTCTTGATCGGCCCGGGGCTGATCACATTCACGCGGATGTGTCTCGACGCCAGGTCCGCGGCCCAGCCTCGTGCGAAATTACGAATGGCCGCCTTGCTCGCTGAATAGACGCTGTTACCCCCCATTCCCTTGTTGGCAACGGTAGACGACATCATCACGATGGACGAACCGTCCGGCATCAGTGGCAGGGCTTTCTGTACCGAAAAAAGCAGGCCCTTCACGTTGATGCCGAAAACATGATCGAAGTGCTCTTCGGTAATCTCCCCCAAAGGCGCCTTTTCCAGGACGCCGGCGTTTGCCAAGAGAATGTCGAGGCGTCCGCTCTGTGCGCGGACTGTCTCGTAGACACGCGCCAGATCGGAAATATTTGAAGAGTCCGCCCTCAGCCCTTTTACGTTGGATCCGGCAACCGCGACAGCCTGGTCGAGCTCGGCCTGACGGCGCCCGGTGACATAAACGAAGGCGCCAGCGTTGGCAAACGCCTTTGCCGATGCCAGGCCAATACCGGAGGTCCCTCCGGTAATCACAACAATTTTTCCTTGAACGGCGCTATCCATCATTCGTCCTTCCATTTTGTAATGATCAACACAATACGAAGCCATCCAACCTCAGGTCAAGAAAATTATGTAATGATCATCAAATTACTTAGAGAGAATCATGGCAAGACCACGAACATTCGATGAAGCTCAGGTGCTCGATCGAGCCATGGAGGTCTTCTGGCTGCATGGCTACAACGGCACGGCCATGAGTGACCTCACGGAAGCAATGGGCATCAACTCGCCGAGCATTTATTCGGCCTTTGGCAGCAAGCGGGGCCTTTTCGACGCGGTGCTAGATCGTTACGATCAACGGCGCGCCGATTTCAAGGAGCACTTTCTCACCGGAAAAACAGCACGAGATGTCGTGGAAATGCTCCTGCGGGGCACCGTTCAATGGCTTACTTCTTCGAACGAGCCACGTGGATGCCTGCTGGTACAAGCCGGCTTGGCCACCGGCGGCGATGGCCAGGACATTCCCGCTCTTCTGGCGCGCAGACGCAAGCGGCTCGAACATCTGCTGACGGCGCGTTTCGATCAGGCGAAGGTCGATGGCGATCTGGGGGTCAATGAGGATTCAAGTGCGCTAGCCCGGTATGTGCAAACCATCTTCAGCGGCTTGGCCGTGCAGGCTGCCGCTGGAGCCAGCGCCGCCGAGCTTGATGACGTCGTTACCCGGATCATGCCGACATGGCCTGCCTCCCCCAGCCGCAAAGCGCGCCCCAAGCCGAAGCCCACCGTCAGAAACCCAGCCGTTTGAGATCTTCCACGACGAAGGCCTGCCCGCTGCGGTTGGCAACGGCGGGAAGCTGCGCCACATGGGCACGCCAGGCCAACAGCGCTCCGTGCTCCTCGGGGACGCCAAGTCCGGCCGCGTCCGCGAACATCAGTCCGGCGAACAAGGTGATGTCCCCCATCGTGAACGTGTCGCCGGCTACATAGCGCTGCGTCTTCAATACGTCGTTGAAATAGGCCATGCCCGCGCGCGCCTTCTCGCCCTCGCGCTCGCCCATTTCTTTCCGCGCGCTCCAACCGGGACTTTTGAAGGCCTGCAGAGCGGCGCCCAGGCCGGGCGTGGCGTGGTGGAAATACAGGCCTACCGGATCCAGGACATAGGCTTCGGCGCGGCGTTGCATCATGTGAGCCAGCGCCTTCTCGCGGGGACTACGGCCTGTGAGGATGGGATCGCCGTCAAGGTTATCCAGGTACTCCGTAATGGCAGTGGATTCCGAAATCAACGTGCCATCGTCGAGTTCGAGGACAGGAACGATGCCTGACGGGTTCTTGGCCAGAAATTCGGCCTGCTTGTGTTCTGCGCCGATCAGGTCGACGGAAACATATTCGACTTGGGCGTCCAGGCCCTTGGCCGCGACGACGATGCGTATGCGGGCAGGATTGGGAAAGCCGGGGCGGTCGTAAATCTTCATGGGTTGTGCCTTCAGTTCACGGTTAAGGATGGCAGCCGACGGTGGCAGCCACAGATCAGCGCAATTCAAGATTTCTATCTATCACTAGATAGATTGTGTTGGCACTTTAAAGCAACAAGTCCCGGTCGGTCAAGCTGATCTACCGATAGATGCGTGATAAAGTCGCGCCATGAATGCAAATACCCGCGAAGAAATCATGGCTGCCGCGAAGGCAGCGGTGCAGACACATGGATATAACGCGCTAAGCTTCCGCGATATTGCGGCTGCGGTGGGCGTCAAGAGTTCCAGCGTGCACTACCACTTCCCCACCAAGGGAGATCTGGCAACGGCGCTTGCCGAACGCTACGCCACTCAGGCGCAAGAATTTCTCGACGATTTGCAGGCCAAGTCACTGCCGCACGATCAATTGATGCGTGCGTATATCGCCGCGTTTCGGGGCGCTCTCGAAGACGACAACAAGATGTGCCTGTGCGGAATCATGGCGGCGGAATATGCGGACCTCCCCGACGAGGTGCGCAAGGAGGTCGACCGATTCACCACCGTGAACCACCAGTGGCTGGCCAAGGTTCTGTTCGCGCGCCATCCAAAGACGCCGACAGAGGCCACCGAGGCCCGAGCGATTGCCATCTTCGCTGCGATAGAGGGCGCGCAGTTGGTTGCGCGAGGCAAGCATGACATTCGCCTCTTCGATCGCATCATCGAGGCTTACATCGTTAGCGGTTTGCTGTCGTAGCAGACCGTCGGCCAGGATGCGAGCGACCATACCTCGCCATGCATATCGCCCTGGCCCGCCTACGGCTTAAGCGGCAAGGTTCCGACCGAAGAAAGTCAGCGTCCTGTCCCAAGCTTGCTGCGCCCATACGGGATCGAACTGGCTGGTCAGCATGCGGCCAGATCCTATCGCTTCTTCATTGGCGAACGCGTGAGACGCCAGATAGCGATAGAACTCAATGTTCGCGCCCGCATCGCGCAGACGCTGCTCCAACTCATCGACCTTCGCAATGTCGAAATGTTGATCCTGAGTGGCCCAATGGCCTTGCAGAGGCACGGCGAGCTTGGACCCGTCAATGTATTCAAGAGGCGGGAATCCGTAGAACGTGACCGCCGCGTTCAGATTCGCATGCATACCGGCTGCCAGCACCGTCAAGGCACCGCCCATGCAGAATCCCATGCAACCCACCTTGGTCACGCGCGATTTCAGATATTTAATCGCGCCGCCGACATCCTGGCTGGCAGCATCCGCGAAATCCAGGCCGTCCATGAGGTGATGGGCTTCCTCCTGTTCGACCGTGGACTTCCCTCTATACAGATCGGGAACCAGCGCTAGATACCCAGCGTGGGCGAGCCTGTCGGCGACGCCCCGGATCTGTTTGTTCAAGCCCCACCATTCCTGGATCACGATCACCGCCGGTGCATTCAAGGGGCGCGCCGGTTCAGCGAGATAGCCCTGCAGCAGCTGACCATCTGGCCGCGCGAATTCAATCATTCCCATCAGGATTCCTTGTGTTCGTTGCGAAAGTGCGAACGATTTGCCCCGCAATATCCTCCGCGTCTTCTTCCAAAGCGAAATGTCCGGTCGGGTAGTAACGGACATCGGCAGCAGGCACGAAGCGCTTCACCGCGTCCGCGCCTGCTCGCGTAAAGATCGGATCGCCCACTCCCCATACGACAAGCGTCTTGGGCTGATATTTGGCCAGATACGCCTGCCAGACCGGATACTGGGAAAAATTCGACGGAATGTCGAGCTGCAGACTCGTCATCACCCGGACCCGCTCGGCATCCCTCATCACCCACTCGTCGACTGCCCAGGAAGCGGGGTCGAGTGCCTCTGGATGACGGGTGCCCTGATGATAAAGGAACTCCACAGTAGCGGGTGCGACACGCTTCTCGGTTTCACGGCGACGCTGTTCCGGCGGCAGCTTTTGGTTTGCCAGTATTGCGTTAAGGCGTTCGGGATTCCAGCCATCGAGACTGATGGGCGTGTTCTGAATCGCCAAGCCATCGACCCGTTCCGGGTGATGCAACGCCAAACGCATCCCGACCGGACCGCCGAAGTCCTGCTCGTACAGCACCGCATGACGGATCTTCATCTGCTCGACGAATCTCTCCATAACGCTCGCTACACCATCGAAGGTCGCCGGGAAACGAGACTCGGGGGGAGCATCGCTGAATCCCATTCCGGGATAATCAGGCGCGATGACGTGGAAGCGTTCTGAAAGCTTGGGGATAAGCGTGCGGAACATATGCGACGAGGACGGAAACCCATGCAACAACAGAATCGTCGGCGCCGTAACTACGCCTGCCTCGCGATAGAAAATGCGAATGCCGTCGACGTCCATGTAGCGCGTGGACACGTCGCTGGTTTCGGCCCTTGCCGACCCGCTGGCAATGGCAGTGACAAAAACAGCGAAAAAGACAATGAACCGTCTGAACATGGTCGTCACACCTTTGCGAAGGCCAGCAAGTCCGCATTCAACGCGTCCCTGTGGGTGTATTGCAAACCGTGCGAGCCGCCCTTGTAAACGACCAGCTTGGCATGCTTGATGAGTTCGACCGATCTCTGCCCTGAAATCTGCAGGGGCACGATCTGATCGTCGTCGCCATGGATGATCAATGTCGGGACCCTGATTTTTTTCAGGTCTGCGCGGAAATCCGTTTCTGAAAATGCGGAAATGGCGTCGTAGGCAGCCAGGATGCCCGTCGCCTGTCCCTGTCGCCAGTAATCGTCGCGGACGCCTTCGGACACCTTTGCGCCCGGCCGGTTGAAATTGTAATAGGGCATGCTGACCTCCTTGTTCCACTGGGAACGGTCGGTCTCGACCGCGGTCCGGAATGAATCAAAGAACGCTCGCGGCGCGCCGGCGGGGTTCGAATCCGTTTTCAGCAGAAACGGCGTGACGGCCGCGACCAATGCCAGCCGGGCGACACGGTGTGAACCGTGCCGGCTCAAGTAGCGTGCGACCTCGCCGCCGCCCATCGAATGGCCGACGAGCGTGATGTCCTTCAAATCCAGCGCTTCGATGAGTTCAGCAAGATCGTCGGCAAACGTATCGAAGTCGTATCCCGTACCTGGCTGGCTGGAACGCCCGAATCCTCGACGGTCATGCGCCACGACGCGATAACCGCGCTGCATGAGATACAGCATTTGCGCGCTCCAGGCATCGGATGACAAGGGATAGCCATGAGAAAAGACCACGGTCGGACCGGTTCCCCAGTCCTTGTAGAAAAGCCGGGTCCCATCTTTTGTGATGAGAGTGCCTCCACCCGTCCGGGCGTTGCCAGGGTGAGCCGCGGGAGGTTGACCGGCCTGTGCCTCCGTTACGGCGGCCAGCAGGCCTGCCGAAGAGGCCGCTGCCGCGGCGCCAAGAAGGACGTGGCGCCGGGAGGCGGCGAACGAAAATTGCGAGTTGGGCATGATGGAGGGACCTCAGGTCAAAAAGTAGTTCAATCAAAATTCTATCTATCACTAGATAGATTAATGACGGAACATTAGCCCTGAAATTCCTCAGTGTCAACCGTGGGCGCCGCCCGCTGACCTTCGATGTACATGAAAATGCACGCGGCGTCCCGCTTGTTGCCTACGCTTCCGAGGCCGAGGTGCCCGTGGTGGAATCCGGCTCCAACGCTTTGACCGTCGCCAGCCTTGTAAGGGCCTCGCGTACGCCTTCGCCGTATGCAGGGTCGGCCTTGGCGCAATTGGCGATGTGGCGTTCCTGGATGAATAGGGCAGCGCCGCCCACTGCTCGCGCAGTGTTGTCGAACAGGTTCTGCCGTTGCGCCTGGTTCATTAGCCGGAACAAGTCGCCCGGTTGCTGATAATGGTCGTCATCGACGCGATGGTCCCAATGATCCGCAGGGCCGTCGATATCCAGTGGCGGACCGTTGGTTTCAGGCTGATCTGCCCAGACACCCGCGCTGTTCGGATAATAGGTTGGCGTGCGCCCGAGATTGCCATCCGTGCGCATCGCGCCGTCGCGGTGATAGCTATGAACGGGACACTTGGGCGCGTTCACCGGGATCAGATGGTGATTGACGCCCAGACGGTAGCGCGCGGCATCGCCATAGGAAAACAGGCGGGCCTGCAACATCTTGTCCGGCGAAAACCCGATGCCGGGCACCACATGCGCCGGAGAAAAGGAGGCCTGCTCGACTTCAGCAAAAACGTTCTCGGGATTCTGGTTCAGCTCGAAGTAGCCGACCTCGATCAAGGGATAGTCTTTCTTCGACCACACCTTGGTCAGATCGAAGGGATTGAAGGGATGGGCCTTGGCCTGCGCGTCGGTCATCACCTGCACGAACATCGTCCAGCGCGGGTAATTGCCTTCTTCAATGCTCTGGAACAAATCCCGCTGATGCGACTCGCGATCCTTGCCGATCAGCGCTTCGGCCTCGTCATCGCCGAGGTTCGCGATGCCCTGCTGGGTGCGAAAGTGGAACTTTACCCACACCCTCTCATTCGCGGCATTGATAAAGCTGTAGGTATGGCTGCCGAAGCCGTGCATCTGGCGGAAATTTTTAGGCAGGCCCCGCTCGCTCATCACGATGGTGACTTGATGCAGCGCCTCTGGCAGCAACGTCCAGAAATCCCAGTTGTTGTCAGCGCTGCGCATGCCGGTACGCGGGTCGCGCTTGATGGCATGATTCAGATCGGGAAAACGCAACGGGTCGCGGAAGAAGAATACGGGAGTATTGTTGCCCACCATGTCCCAGTTGCCCTCGTCGGTATAGAACTTCAGCGCGAAACCACGGATATCCCGCTCGGCATCGGCGGCCCCGCGTTCGCCGGCAACCGTAGAAAAGCGCGCGAACATCTTCGTGGTCTTCCCTACTTCGGCAAATATCTTCGCTTTCGAGTACTTCGTGATGTCGTGCGTAACGGTGAAGGTGCCGAATGCGCCGGAGCCTTTGGCATGCATCCGGCGCTCCGGTATGACCTCGCGGTCGAAATGTGCGAGCTTCTCGATTAACCATACATCCTCGAGCAGCGCGGGGCCGCGTCGACCGGCGGTGAGGATGTTTACATTGTCGCTGACCGGTGCACCTGTGGCATGGGTCAGCTTGTCGGATTCATTGGGCATGACAGTCGTCCTGGAACGCGCGCCGGGATGGGATCTTGGAGGCGCGCGGGCTTCGTATGAAGATGCCCTTGATTTTCCGGGACGACTATTGCGGCCTGTTCGAACGAAACACGCCAGATACTGCCATTTCGCGCGTCAGGCAGACGCGCGGTGACGGTTCGTCAGCTGGCGACCACATCCAGCTTGGCGATACCCAGCGCCAGGGTCTTGGTGCCGACGTCGCGGAACTGGATCTGCGCCTGCGCATCCTGGCCGCTGCCACTCAAACCGACGATGGTGCCGTCGCCGAAACGCGCATGGCGCACGCCCATGCCGATACGGAATTGGCGGTCGCCCACCGTCACGCCGGTGGTGACCGAACGCGGGGTGCGCGGCGCGGCCATGCCGGTCGGCTTGCGGCCGAAAGCGTCGCGGGACGCGCCGCTCCAGCGGTCTTCACCGTAGCCGCCACCCTGGTTGCCGCCGTAGCCCTGGCTGACACCGCCCGTACGGGGGGTCAGCCATTTCAGATGCTGTTCCGGGATTTCGGTCAGGAAGCGCGAGCGCATGGCGTAGCGCGTCTGGCCATGCAGCATTCGGCTTTGCGCCAGGCTCAGATACAGCCGTTCGCGCGCGCGCGTGATGGCCACGTACATGAGACGGCGCTCCTCTTCCTGCCCGGATTGCTCCAGCAGGCTGTTCTCGTGCGGGAACAGGCCCTCTTCCAGACCCGAGATGAAGACCGCGTCGAACTCCAGACCCTTGGCGGCGTGCACGGTCATCAACTGCACCGCGTCCTGTCCGGCCTCGGCCTGATTGTCACCCGCTTCCAGCGCGGCATGCGACAGGAAGGCAGCCAGCGGCGTCAGCCCGCCATCGGCCGGCGCGCCAGGCAGGACTTCGCCCGTGGCCGCATCCGTGACGGGCGGCTCGTTCTGCGGCACCAGACCGGCCGGAAGGCCTTCAAAGTTTTCCTCGGCGGAGAACACCGTCGCGGCGGTGATCAGTTCGTTCAAGTTCTCGATACGCTCGGCGCCTTCGCGCTCGCCCTTGTAGTGATCGAGCAGGCCGCTACCGTGCAGCACGTGTTCGACCAGCTCCGGCAGGGGCAACTGGCGGGTTTCTTCGGCCATGCGCTGGATCAGCATGGCGAACTGTGCCAGGTTGGCCCCGCCCTTGCCAGGCACACGCGCCACTGCCGCGCACAGGCTGGTGTCCTGCGAACGCGCCGCGTCGGCCAATTGTTCCAGCGTGCGCGCCCCGATGCCGCGCGTCGGGAAATTCACCACGCGCATCCAGGACGTGTCGTCATCGGGATTGGCGAGCAGGCGCAGATACGCCAGCGCGTGCTTGATTTCCTGGCGCTCGAAAAAGCGCAGGCCGCCATAAACCTTGTAAGGGATGCCCGACGAAAACAGCGAGTGCTCCAGCACGCGCGACTGCGCGTTGCTGCGGTAGAGCACGGCGATCTCGCGCCGGGCGCGGCCGTCGTTGACCAGGGCGCGGATCTCGTCGACGATCCAGTGCGCCTCCATGCCGTCCGAGGGCTGCTCGATCACGCGGATGGGCTCGCCCTCCCCTTGCTCGGTCCAGAGATTCTTGCCCAGGCGGCCGCTGTTGTGATCGATCAGGGCATTGGCGGCATCCAGGATGTGGCCGTAGGAACGATAGTTCTGCTCCAGCCGGATAACGGTACCGTGCGCGTAGTCGCGCTCGAAGTCCGCCATATTGCCCACGTTGGCGCCGCGGAAGGCATAGATGGACTGGTCGTCGTCGCCCACCGCGAAGATGAAGGCGCCACCGCCCGCCAGCAGGCGCAGCCATTTGTACTGCAGCTTGTTGGTGTCCTGGAACTCGTCGACCAGGATGTGGCGGAAGCGGCGCTGGTAATGCTCGCGCACGGGCGCATTGCGGGCCAGCAATTCGTAGGCGCGCAACAGCAGTTCAGGGAAGTCCACCACGCCTTCGCGTTGGCACTGGGCTTCGTAGAGTTGGTAGATTTCGACCAGGCGCCGGCGATGTGCGTCCCAGACCTCGACGTCGTTGGGCCGTTCGCCCTCTTCCTTCGCGCCGTTGATGAAGCGCTGCACGTCACGGGGCGGGAATTTTTCGTCGTCGATACCGTTGGCTTTCAACAGGCGCTTGATGGCGGCCAGCTGGTCAGCGGTGTCGAGAATCTGGAAGGCTTGCGGCAAGCCGGCATCGCGATGATGCGCTCGCAGCAGGCGGTTGCAGAGGCCGTGGAAGGTACCTACCCACAGGCCACGCGTGTTGATGGGCAGCGTGGAGGTGAGGCGCGTGAGCATCTCGCGCGCCGCCTTGTTGGTGAACGTGACCGCCAACAGCCCAAATGGACTGGCCTGGCCGTTTTGAATCAGCCAGGCCATGCGGGTAATCAGAACCCGGGTCTTGCCGCTACCCGCCCCGGCCAAGACCAGGGCGTGTTGCGGTTCAAGTGTTACGGCTTCACGTTGTTGCGGATTTAGCTTCTCGATCATGCCTCGAATTATGCGGCATAACGACGCAGCCGTACCGCGAACTGCTCAAGACCTTCGATACCACTTTGTTGGGCGCGCTGGCACCAGGCCTGCAGATCACCCAGCAACTGCTCGCTGCTGGCGCTGGAGCTTTCCCACAGACGGCCCAGCTCGCGGCGCATCTGCACCAGGGTCGACAGCTTTTCGCTACGGGCGATGGCCTGGTCGACCTGGGCAACCTGTTCCGGTTGCAGCACGTCTTCGTTACGGTGCAGCCAGCTGCGCACACGGCGCAACATGGTGACGTCTTCGCTTTGCGGCGTCGACTTCAGCTTGGCCATTTCCTGGCGCGCCGTGCTCTTCACGATGTCGGCATAACGCGCCATGACTTCGTAGCGGTGGGTGATGACACCCTGCAGCGTGCTCAGGTCGATCATCGGCTTCTGGCCGTCTTCCAGCTTCAGCTTCGGCGCGACCTTCTTCACCTTCGCCAGGCGGAAGAAACGCAGGATGCTGATGTAGAACCAGCCGATATCGAACTCGTACCACTTCGACGAGAACTTGGCCGACGTGCCGTGGGCGTGGTGATTGTTGTGCAGCTCTTCGCCGCCGATCACGATGCCCCAGGGGAACACGTTGGTGCTGGTGTCCGGGCTGTTGTAGTTGCGGTAGCCCCAGAAGTGGCCGATACCGTTGACCACACCGGCCGCCCAGAAGGGAATCCAGGCCATTTGCACGGCCCACACCGTCACGCCCATGGCGCCGAACAGCAGGACGTCGATGGCCAGCATCGCCAGGATGCCGTACAGGCTGTGGCGCGAGTAGACATTGCGCTCAAGCCAGTCGTCGGGCGTGCCGTGGCCGAACTTGGCCATGGTTTCCTTGTTGTTCGATTCTTCGCGGTACAGCTCGGCGCCACGGAACAACACTTTCCAGATGCCGAACAGCATGGGCGAATGAGGATCGCCGTCGCGCTCGCACTTGGCGTGGTGCTTACGGTGAATGGCCACCCATTCCTTGGTGACCATGCCCGTCGTCATCCACAGCCAGAAGCGGAAGAAGTGCATGACAGCAGGATGCAGATCAAGCCCCCGGTGGGCTTGGCTGCGATGCAGGAAGACCGTGACGGAGACGATAGTGATATGCGTCATCACCAGCGTGAACGCGAGAATCTCCCACCAGGAAGATTGGGTCAGGCCGCCAGAGATGAAGGAAAGGATGTGATCCATAGACCGTGTGTGTGCCTCAAAATTGAGTACGGCGAGTGTAGCTCACCTTGTGGCGATATGACAGGGGCATTTCAAAATAGTTCGCCGCTTTTTTGACCATAATCAATGACGAAGGTTATCATTTCGCCGATTTTGACTGAGATTCAGCCCCACGCCAGCCACTACCGCCACCGCCACCGGCGCCCGCTCTGTACCACAAGCGCAACGCCTATGTTGTATTTCCCCTATTTTCAGCCATGCCCCTGCTCTGCACTACCCGCCGGATGACCGATTTGCCCCAACTTGGCACGCAAGCCGCGCGCCGGCTGCTGCCTGGATGGCGGGCGCTCCGACCCTATCTTGCGGCCGCCGGCCTGATTTCAATAGCGGGAATCGCCGTGGCGGCGCCGCCAGCCGGCACGGCCAGGAGCCCGCAGCCGCGCGCCTGGTCGGTGCCGCCCAGCAAAGCCACCCTGCTGGCGTCGTATTTCGAGATCGTCGACGCCAACTGCCGGCCCCTGATGGCGCCGACGGTCAGGATACTCAGCCGACCGGAACTGGGCGCGCTGACGGTCAGCACCGGCATCGGCCAGGCGGACAACCCACCGAAGTGCGCCAATATCCAGGTGCCTGTCACGCAAATCTATTATCAGGCCGGAAATCAGCTGGGACAGGACAATTTTTCCTGGGAAGTGCGCTTCCAGTCCCAGAACCTGGGCACCCAGCGGGTCCAGGGCGCCGTGGCAATCACGCCGGGCGCACGCTAGGACGGGCCGGGGCGCCGGCGTCGTCCTCGCGCGGCACGGGCTCCACGGCCGGCGGCACGTGGGGCAGGAAATCGCCCGCCACTTCGAACGCACACTCGGTGCGAGCGATTTCGATCAGGCGCGTCACCACGGGGTTGACCAGGCTCTTCTTGTAGACCGCGTAATAGTTGATGGTCGGCAGGGGCGGCAACACATTCAGCTGGCGCAAGGCGCCCCGCTCCACCAAAGGCGCGAAATACGCGCCGGGCAGATAGCTGATGCCCAGACCCAGCATGGTCAGCTGCGCCATCATCCCCAAACTGTTGCAGGTCAGCACGCGCTTGACGGACAAGCCCTGCTCGGCGAACCACGCGTCATACAGATGCGACAGCGCCGAATTGGTCGGCTGGGAAATCACCGGGTACGGCGCCAGGTCGCGCGGACTCAGGCTCGCGGAAGTATCGATGTCCAGCGTGGGACTGGCCATCCAGACGTTGGTGACCGCGCCCAGATGGGTGCAGTCGTATTGATGGCTCCAGAACGGGCCCGGCATGATGGCCAGGTCCAGCTGGTCCCGCTCAAGGCGTTCATACAGCGTGATGCCACCGTCGATGTCGGGCATCAGCTGCACGCGCGGATAGCGCAGGCTGATGTGCTTGATGAGCCGCGCCAGCCATGTCATGCCGACCAATTCGGTGACGCCCAGCCGGATCACCCCTTCGAAGCTGGCCGGATCCGCCATGTGCTGCACCAGGCGGCTGTTCAGGTCCAGCATCTGCCGGGCCAGGTCGAACAGCCGGCGCCCCTGCTGGGTCAGCACCAGGCGCCGGGCGTGGCGCTCGAACAGCGGCGCGCCGGCGAAGCCTTCCAGTTCACCGACCCGCTTGGCGACCGCCGATTGGGTGGTGTGCAGCTTGCGCGAGGACGCGCTGAAGCTGCCCAGTTCTGAACTCCAATAGAAAGCTTCTAGCTGCTTGAGGGTGTACATCGCGGCAGTGGACGCGTGGCGCATGAAAACCCCTCACCTTACCACTGGCTGATTCAACCGCGCGGATGCAGCACGTCGGCCAGGAAACGCTGGGCGCGCGGGTGGCGCGGCGCGCTGAAGAAATTCTCGGGCGTGTCCGCCTCGATGATCTCGCCCGCGTCCATGAACACCACGCGATCGCTGACGTCGCGCGCGAAACCCATTTCATGGGTCACGCACACCATGGTCATGCCATCCTTGGCCAGGCCTTTCATGACCTGCAGCACTTCGCCCACCATTTCCGGATCGAGCGCGCTGGTCGGCTCGTCGAACAGCATGACCGGCGGTTCCAGCGCCAGCGCGCGGGCGATGGCGACACGCTGCTGCTGCCCGCCCGACAGGGAACCGGGATACGCATCGATCTTGTGTTCCAGGCCGACGCGCGCGAGCAGCTGATGCGCGCGCTCCACGGCCTGCTTGCGCGACTGCTTGCGGATATTGACCGGCGCGTAGATGACGTTTTCCAGCACGCTCATGTGCGGGAACAGGTTGAACTGCTGGAACACGAAGCCGATCTTCTGGCGCAGGCCATTGAGATTCGCGCCCTTGGCATGAATGTCCGCGCCGTCGATCAGGATGCGGCCCTTGCCGATGGGTTCCAGGCGATTGATGGTGCGGATCATGGTGGACTTGCCCGACCCGGACGGGCCGCACACCACCAATACCTCGCCACGCTCGACGGACAGGTCGACATCCTTCAGGACGTGGTGATTGCCATACCACTTGTTTACTTTTTCAAGCTTGATCATTTGATTTTTCCTTCAGGCCATGGCGCGCGCGCGGCGTATGCGCAGATCCAGCCATCCGAGCCCGCGGCTCAAGCTGAAACACACCAGGAAATAGACGATGGCCAGGATGCCGAATACCTGCAGCGGCTTGGTCAGCACCAGGTTGTTGACCTGGTTGGCGGCGAACGTCAGTTCGTTGACGCTGATGACATAACCCAGCGAGGTTTCCTTGATCGTCGACACGAACTGGCTGGTCATGCTGGGCAGCACATTGAACAGCGCTTGCGGCAGCACCACCTTGCGCATGGTCGTCCAGTAGCCGACGCCGAGCGACCGCGACGCTTCGACCTGGCCGTGGGGCACCGCTTCGATGCCCGCGCGGATGACTTCGGACAGGTAGGCGCTTTCATAGACGACCAGCGCGACGATCAGGGTCCAGAAACCGCTGATCGCCTCGCCGGTAATCTTGGGCACGACGAAATAGGCCCAGAAGATCAGCATCAGCAAGGGCATGCCGCGCACGCCGACCACCAGGGTCTTGCTGACACCGCGCACCCAGGCGTAAGGGCTGACGCGCGCCAGGGCAATTCCGAGCGCCAGCGGCAGCGACAGCATCAGGCCGCAGAACGCCAGGATCAGGGTCATGGCCAGGCCGCCTAGCGGGCCGTGGGGATATTGGCCGACCAGCAGCAGAAGCCAATATTCTTTCAGGACGTCAAGCACCGTGGCCTCCGCGATTCAGTTTGTAGCGTGCATTGACGCGCCAGCCGATGAACATGATCAGCAGCGACCCCGCCAGGTACATGATGGTCGCCGCGGCGAACGTGGCGAAGGTGCGGTAGGTTTCGTTTTCGATCTCCCGCGCCTGGTACGTAAGCTCCATGACGCCGATCGCCATGGCCACGCTGGTGTTCTTGAACAGCAGCAGCGCCCGGCTGACCAAAGGCGGAATGGAGATGCGCACGGCCTGCGGCACGATGACGTAACGCATGCACTGCAGGTAGCTGGAGCCGAGTGCCCGAGCGGCCTCGAACTGGGTAAACGGGATGGCGCGCAAACCGCTGCGGATGTCTTCGGCGATATAGGCGGCAGAGCCCAGCGCCAGGGCAATGGCGGCCAGCGACATTTCGGCGTTGTGTTGGTACAGCCAGCCACGGAAGCCGTCGGGCAGCAGCTCCGGCATGCCGAAGTACCAGAACAGGACCTGCACCAGCAACGGGACGTTGCGGTGATATTCCACGTACGCGTCGACGAACCAGCGGCACGGCGCCAGCTCGGTGGCGCGCACGACGGTCAGCAGGATGGCCACGGCGAAGGCCATGACCCACGCCACCAGGAAGAGCTGCACGGTGGTCACCATGCCGCTCAGCAGCGTTTGATATTGGGAAGCGTCAAGTAAGCTCATAAACAGGCGTCTCGTTGCGGGAATCTCGGCCCCGAATCTCTGCCTCTCATGCAAACCGGGCGGCGCGGCGTAGGGCCGGCCGCCCGGGCAAGGCGGTGGCGATCAACCGGCGATGGGCGCGATCTTGAAGCTGCGCTGCAGCTTGTACTGCGTCTGCGCGCCGAACCACTTTTCGAACAGCTGAGCGGCCGCGCCGGAAGCTTCGGCGCCGTCCAGCGCCTGGTTCACGGCTTCCAGGAAACGCGGCTCGGACTTGCGCACGCCCAGGCCCCAGGACTCATCGAACACCGACTTGGGAATGATGCTCACGGGCGCGGTGGGCGGGCTCTGCAGCTGCAGGCGCACCAGCACCAGTTCGGACGCGAACTGGGCGTCGACCTTCTTCTGCTGCAAGGCCAGGTAGGCGGACGAGCTGTCGCCGAAGCCCAGCACCTGCGACTTGTCGAGGATGCGCTTGATTTCGCGCTCCGAGCTGGAACCCTTGGTGGCGGCGACGCGGTGCCCGTTGACCGCTTCCACGGTCGCCAGGTCCGAATCCTTGCGCACCAGCAGCTTTTGCGGGCTGACGTAGTAGGCATGGCTGAAGGCGATCTGCTCGGCGCGGTCCGGGGAGTAACCCAGGTTGGCGGCCAGGATGTCGACGCGGCCTTCGTTCAGTTCGGGAACGCGGGCGGCCACCGACAACAGCTTGTAGTTGATCTTCACGCCCAGCTTGTCGGCCACCAGCTTGCAGACGTCAACGTCATAACCCACGAGTTGGCGCGTGGCGGCGTCCTGGAAGCTGAAGGGTTGCGACGTGCCCAGCGTGCCGCAGACCAGCTCGCCCTTGGCCTTGATGTCGTCAAGCTGGTCGGCCTGCGCGGTGACGCCCAGGGTCAGCATGGCCAGGCCCAGGCCGGCGGCCATCAGGATGTTGCGTTTCATGGAGAACTCCCCTTGTGGATTGTGTGAACGTTGGGAAAAGCGCCGTCAGGCCAGACGGGCGCAGGCCGCGCGGATGGCCGAGCAGCCCTGCCGGATGTCATCCAGCGAAGCCGCGAAGGACAGGCGGAACGTGCCGGGCGCGCCATAGGCGTGACCGTCGATCACCGCCACGCCGGCTTCGCGCAACAGGTAGTGCGTGAGATCGGTGTCGCTGTGGATCGTGGCGCCGTCGGGCGTCTTGCGGCCCAACAGGCCGGAGCAGTCCGGGAAGACGTAGAACGCGCCCTGCGGCACGACGATATCCAGGCCCGGGGTGCCCGACAGTTCGGCAATGGCCAGGTCGCGGCGTTCGCGGAAGACACGCGTGAATTCCGTCACGCAGTCTTGCGGACCCGACAGGGCTTCGACGGCCGCGGCCTGGCTGACCGAAGATGCGCCGGACGTGCTCTGGGACTGCAGGATGGCCATGGCCTTGATCAGTTCATCCGGACCGGCGCCGTAGCCGATACGCCAGCCCGTCATGGCATACGCCTTGGACACGCCGTTGATCACCAGGGTGCGGTCGGCCAGTTCGGGCGCGACCTGCAGGGGATGCACGGTGGGCGTGTCGGTGAAGTTCAGGCGGGCGTAGATGTCGTCGGTCATCAGCCAGACGTGCGGATGGCGCTTGAGCACGTCGGTCAGGCCGCGCAATTCGGCTTCAGTGTAGACGGAACCCGTGGGATTGCTCGGGGCGTTCATCATCAGCCACTTGGTGCGCGGCGTGATGGCGCTTTCCAGGGCCTGCGGCGTGAGCTTGTAATCGGTGGCCGGCGTGGTCGGCACGGTGATGGGCGTGCCGCCGTTGACCAGCACCATGTCCGGGTAGGAAACCCAGAACGGCGCGGGGATCAGGACCTCGTCACCTTCGTTCAAGGTGGCGGCCAGGCCGTTGAAGATGACCTGCTTGGCGCCGGTGCCCACGATGATCCGGGGCACGGGGTAGTCGATGCCGGTGGCGGCGCGCAGTTCGGCGCTGGCGGCACGGCGCAGGGCCACGGTGCCCTGGGCGGGCGGATACTTGGTCTCGCCGCGCGCCATGGCGGCGGTGGCGGCCTGGCAGATGTGCTGGGGCGTGCCGAAGTCGGGCTCGCCGATGGTCAGGTCGATGATGCGGCGGCCCTGCTCACGCAGCTCGGCGATGATGGCGCGCGCGGCGACGCTGGGCGACAGCTTGATGCGCTTGATGCGGTCGGCGACGATGCTCATTGGGTGCCTCCACGCTTTTCGGTCAGGGTCTTTTCGAGCCAGGGCTTGGTGTAGGTGCCGGCGCGCAGCTTCTCCTTGGAGACGGCTTCGTCGGCTTCCTTCTTTTGCGCCAGCTTCAGGACGGCGGCAGCATGCTCGGCGGGGATCACCACCACGCCATCGGCGTCGCCGACGATGACATCGCCCGCGTTGACGACCTGGCCGCCGACGCTGACCGGGACGTTGATCTCACCGGGACCATCCTTGTAGGGGCCCTTGTGGTTGACGGCGCGCGCGAAGCAGCCGAAATCGTTGACGGCGAACACGTCGGCGTCGCGGACGGCGCCATCGATGACGAAACCGGCAACGCCGCGGTTCTGGGCGTCCATCATCATCAGTTCGCCGACCAGGGCGTTGGCGATCTCGCCACCGCCGTCGACGACGATCACGTCGCCCTTCTCGGCCAGGGAGATGGCCTGATGGATCATCAGGTTATCGCCGGGACGGGTCTTGACCGTCAGGGCCAGGCCGACGATGCGGCGCGCGCCGGCGTGCATGGGGTGCAGGCCCACGATGCCGTACAGGCGGTTCATGCAGTCGCTGATCTGGGCCGAGCCGATTTCGGAGAAGCCGGCCAGGGTGGCGGCGTCCACGGCTTGCGCCGTGCGGGGGAGTATGCGGAATCCGATGGGGGTCATGTGGGTGTAACGCGGTGCGTGAGGCTGAGGACGAATAGGCCGCATTACACGGGGGATGAGCTCATCCGCAAAACGATATAAATTCCCGGTTATGTACGAAATTTTTTCGTAGGTGACACTGATCATAGGAGAGGGGCGCCGTTGGCGCCCCTCTTTTTGGGTGGTCGAGGTGATGTCGTCTAGGGAAATCCCCTAGGGGTAGGCGGGTGTGCGCCGCCTGGCTGCTCGGCTGCTGGCTCGGGATTGACCCCGGCCGGAAGCCGGGCTGGGTCAGGGCCTGAGCCCCGCGGACTCGCTGCCTGGCCCTTTGCCCTTTGCCCTTTGCCCTTTGCCCTTTGCCCTTGGCCCTTTGCCCTTGGCCCTTTGCCCTTGGCCCTTTGCCCTTGGCCCTTTGCCCTTGGCCCTTTGCCCTTGGCCCTTTGCCCTTGGCCCTTTGCCCGCGGCCAAGCCCGCGCGGCGCGCCGCGGCGAAGCCGGCGGCGGGACGCCTGAGCGGCTTACGCCTTGTCGGCGGGGGGTTGGCCGGCTTCGGGGACCGGGACTTCTTCCGGGCTTGCGTCGGTTTCCAGTTCCGCCGGGGCGGCGTCGGCACCGCCATCGACTTCAGCGCCGGTGGCCGAGTCGGCGACCGCGTCGACCGTGGCGGATGCCGCGGCGGCCTTGACGACGGCTTCGGCCTCTTCCTCGGCGACGCGCGCCGGGGTCTTGCGGCGTTCGAACACGGCGGCGAAGAAGCCGTCGGTGCCATGGACGTCAGGCCGCAGCTGGACGTAAGGGCCGGCCAGGATCAGGCCGTCGCAACGCGCCGTCAGCAAGGCGGCCGCGTCCACACGCTCGAATTCCGGATGCGCGGCCAGGAAGATTTCCGCCTGCGCTTCGTTTTCCTCGGGCAGCAGGCTGCACGTGGCGTACACCAGCCGGCCCCCCGGCGCCACGCAACGCGCGGCCGACGACAGGATGCGCGATTGCAGCGCGCACAACTCGGCCAGGGCATCGGGATGCTGGCGCCACTTCAGATCCGGATTGCGACGCAGGGTGCCGATACCGCTGCAAGGCGCGTCGACCAGTACCCGTTGCGCCTTGCCGGCCAGGCGCTTGACGCGAGCGTCGTTCTCGCTGTCGATGACGACCGGAACCACGTTGGACAAGCCGCTGCGGGCGAAACGCGGTTTGGCCTTGGTCAGGCGCGACGCGGACACGTCGAAGGCATACAGCCGGCCGGTCGAACGCATCAGCGCGCCCAGCAGCAGGGTCTTGCCGCCGGCGCCGGCGCAGAAGTCGATGACCATTTCGCCCCGGCGCGGAGCGACCAGCAAGGCCAGCAGCTGGCTGCCCTCGTCCTGGACTTCGATGCCGCCGGCTTCGAACAGCGGCCAACGGTTGATGGACGGCCGGCCCTGCAGGCGGATGCCCCAGGGCGAATAGGGCGACGCCTGCGGGGCGTAACGCGATTCGGGGCCGACCTGCATGGCGCCCAGCACTTCATCGCGGTCGGTTTTCAGCGGGTTGACGCGGATGTCCAGGGGAGCCTGTTGATTCAGGGCATCGATCAGGGCATCGGGATCTTCCAGGGCGCCCAGGCGCTCGTCCAGCCAGTCCGGCAGGCTTTCGCGCACCGCGCGGGGCAAGGAGGCGGGGTCGATGGTGGCGACGTGGTCCAGCCATTCGCCTTCGGTCGGCGCCAGGCCGGACTCCAGCTCGCCGCGGCCTTGCGTTGCGGCCAGGCCCAGCACGGCCAGGCGGCGCGAGGCGGGGCCGACGCCGCTTTCGGCGTAGTGGCGATAGCGGCGCAGATTGCGCAGGACGTCGAAGACGGCTTCGGCGACTTCGGAGCGGTCGTTGGCGCCCAGCTCGCGGTGGGCGCGCAGCCAGCGCGACAGCGTCGCGTCGGCCGGCCATTGCCATTGCAGAATCTCGCCGAGCACGCTTTTCACTTGCTCGATGCGGACACCGGCCATGGTGAGCGCGGTGGTGTCAGTAGCCCCGTAACGGGAGTCGCGCTGGGCGCGCGGGCCGCGGGAATCACGGGAGTCGCCGCCGTCGCGGGGACCGCGGCTTTCCCAGCCGCCACGGCTGTCGCCGCCTTCGCGGCTACCGCGCGAGTCGCGGCCAGCGCCGGCATCACGGCCGGCGCCGCCGTCGCGCGGACCACGGCTTTCCCAGCCGCCACGGCTGTCGCCGCCCTCGCGGCTACCGCGCGAGTCGCGGCCAGCGCCGGCATCGCGGCCGCCACCGCCGTCGCGGGGACCACGGTTTTCCCAGCCGCCACGGCTGTCGCCGCCCTCGCGGCTACCGCGCGAGTCGCGGCCAGCGCCGGCATCGCGGCCAGCCTCGCGGCCGGCGCCGCCGTCGCGCGGACCGCGGCTTTCCCAGCCGCCACGGCTGTCGCCGCCCTCGCGGCTACCGCGCGAGTCGCGGCCAGCGCCGGCATCGCGGCCGCCACCGCCGTCGCGGGGACCACGGTTTTCCCAACCGCCACGGTTGTCGCCGCCTTCGCGGCTACCGCGCGAGTCGCGGCCAGCGCCGGCATCGCGGCCAGCCTCGCGGCCGCCACCGCCGTCGCGGGGACCGCGGCTTTCCCAGCCGCCACGGCTGTCGCCGCCCTCGCGGCTACCGCGCGAATCGCGGCCAGCGCCGGCATCGCGGCCGGCGCCGCCGTCGCGCGGACCGCGGCTTTCCCAGCCGCCACGGCTGTCGCCGCCTTCGCGGCTACCGCGCGAGTCGCGGCCAGCGCCGGCATCACGGCCGGCGCCGCCGTCGCGCGGACCGCGGCTTTCCCAGCCGCCGCGGCTGTCGCCGCCCTCACGGCTACCGCGCGAGTCGCGGCCGCCGCCTTCGCGGGCATCGCCGCGAGCAGGGCCCCTGGTGGCGGCGCCCGGACGCGGGGCGGAAGTGCGGCGATTGGAGTTTCGCGGATTATTCATGGTGTTCCCAGATGACGAGCCGCCTCACGCGACTCGCAATTCAAAAAAATACTGCAACGACGACCCCACAGGAACCGTCGTGCCACGCTGCGCCGGCATGCTTCGATGCCCGCGCCAATTAAATTCATTTGCTACTTGCTTCGGCAGCCGCAACAACCAACGACGCCTGTTCCTGTGGGCAGCCGTGCCAACCAGCAACGCCTGCTCCATTGGGCAGCCGCGCCAACCAACAAAGCCTGTTCCATCGGGCAGCCGCGCCAACCACTAACGCCTGTTCCATTGGACAGCCGCGCCAACCGAAGACGCCTGTTCCAGCCGAAACGAGGCAGCCAGGCCGCAGGCCGTTACACCCCCGAAGACGGCCCCGCCGGCAGGCCGAACAACCGATCCGGCTCGCCTTGCACCTCGACCCGATGGTCCGGCGTCATGCTGACCCGCCCTTCGGCCAGCCAGCGTACCGCCGCCGGGAAAACCGCATGTTCCACCTGCAAGACCCGTTCCGCCAGGCGATCGGGCGTGTCGTCGGCCATGACGGGCACCCAGCCCTGGGCAATGATGGGCCCATGGTCCAGCAACGGGGTAACGAAATGCACGGTGCAGCCGTGCACCCGCACCCCCGTCGCCAGCGCCTGCGCATGGGTATGCAGGCCGGGAAACGCCGGCAGCAGCGACGGATGGATATTCACCAGCCGCCCGGCGTAATGATTGACGAAAGCAGGCGTCAGCACCCGCATGAAACCCGCCAAAATGACGTAATCCGGCAGGTGACGGTCGATTTCGGCGGCCAGGGCCGCGTCGAAGGCGTCGCGGCCATCGTAATCGCGATGATTGACCGCCGCGGTCGCCAAACCCCGCTCGCGCGCCCAGGCCAGGCCCCCGGCGTCGGGCTTGTTGGAGATGACCGCGACAATATCGGCCGGCCAGCCGTCGCGTTCACAGGCCTCCACCAGCGCATTCATATTGCTGCCACGGCCGGAAATAAGGATGACGATCCGGCGCCGGCCGGAGGTTGGAGCAGAATGCGCCAAAGTAAAACTTCCATTGAAAACAGTCAGGGGTCAGGAGCGCCCCAGTACAAAATTGTAAACTCTGCGTCGTGAAACCATCGCTGCATATTTTCCGCTCCCTGCCGCCGCCGGCCGCGCGCCGGCCTTGCGCCCTGACCATCGGCAATTTCGACGGGGTCCACCGGGGCCATCAAGCCATGCTGGCGCGCCTGCGCGACGTCAGCCTGGAACATGGCCTGACGCCCACGGTGATGACCTTCGAGCCGCACCCGCGCGAGTACTTCGCCAAGCTGAACCAGCGCCCGGAACTGGCCCCCACCCGCATTTCCGGCCTGCGCGACAAGCTGGACGCCCTGGCGCGCGCCGGCGTCGAGCAGGTCGTGGTCGAGCGTTTCAACGCCCGCCTGGCCGACATGGAACCCGAAACCTTCGTCGAACGCCTGCTCGTGCGCGGCCTGGGCGTGCGCCGGGTGCTGGTCGGACCCGACTTCCGCTACGGCCGCAAGCGCCGGGGCGACGTCGAGCAGCTGGTCGCCGCCGGCGCCCGCTACGACTTCGAGGTGGAAATCCTGGCCGACGTCACCGACACCCACGGCCACCGCGTCTCCAGTTCCGAGGTGCGCACCGCCCTGGCGGTGGGCGACCTGACCCGCGCCGGCGACCTGCTGGGCCACGCCTATCACCTGAGCGGCCACGTCATCCATGGCCAGAAGCTGGGCCGCACCCTGGGCTACCCCACCCTCAACCTGCGGGTGGCCGAGCGCTGTGCCGCCCGGTCGGGCATCTACGTGGTGCGCGTGCACGGCCTGGCCGACGGCCCCCTGCCCGCCGTCGCCAGCCTGGGCGTGCGCCCGACGGTCGAAGACCACGGCCGCGTGCTACTTGAAGCACACATACTGGATAAGCGGGTTGACGCTTACGGTAAACTCGTACGGGTTGAATTCCTGCACAAGCTGCGGGACGAAGAAAAGTTCCCCGATCTTCCCACTCTGACCGCCGCCATCGCCGACGACGCGCGGAATACCCGCGCCTATTTTGCCGTTCATGGACTCTAAAAAGACCCTCAATCTGCCCGATACCTCCTTCCCCATGCGGGGCGACCTGGCCAAGCGCGAGCCTGCCTGGATTGCCGAATGGGAAGAAAACCATGTCTACCAGGCCATCCGTGCCGCCAGCAAGGGGCGTCCGCGCTTCGTGCTGCACGACGGCCCGCCCTATGCGAACGGTGACATCCATATTGGTCACGCGGTCAACAAGATCCTGAAGGACATCATCGTCAAGAGCCGCAACATGGCCGGCTACGACGCGCATTACGTGCCGGGCTGGGACTGTCACGGCATGCCGATCGAAATCCAGATCGAAAAGAAATACGGCAAGAACCTGCCGGTGGCCGAGATGCAATCGAAGGCGCGTGCCTACGCGCTGGAGCAGATCGACCGCCAGAAGAAGGATTTCAAACGCCTGGGCGTCCTGGCCGACTGGGATCGTCCCTACATGACCATGCGTCATGCCAATGAGGCCAACGAGATCCGCGTGCTCGGCCACATCATGGACAAGGGCTACGTGTTCCGTGGCCTGAAGCCGGTCAACTGGTGTTTCGACTGTGGCTCGGCCCTGGCCGAAGCCGAAGTCGAATACGCCGACCGCGTCGACCCGGCCGTCGACGTGGCCTTCCGCTTCGCCGACAAGCCCGCCCTGGCGCAAGCCTTCGGCCTGCCGCAAGTGGACGATGGCGCCATCGTCATCTGGACCACCACGCCCTGGACCATCCCGTCCAACCAGGCGCTGAACGTCCATCCGGAAATCGAATACGCGCTGGTGCGCGTGACCCCGGCGCCGGCCAATGGCCCGCTGCTGCTGGTGGCGCGCGACCGTGTCGAAGCCTGCCTGAAGCAATGGGACCTGCAGGGCGAAGTCATCGCCACCGCGCCCGGCGCCAAGCTCGACGGCATCACCTTCAAGCACCCGCTGGCCCATGTCGACGCCGGCTACGACCGCGTGGCGCCCATCTATCTGGGCGACTACGTCACGGCCGACTCCGGTACCGGCGTGGTGCACTCGGCGCCGGCCTACGGTATCGAAGACTTCGTGTCGTGCAAGGCGCACGGCATGCGCGACGACGACATGCTCAGCCCCGTGATGGGCGACGGCCGCTATGCGCCCGGCCTGCCGCTGTTCGGCGGCCTGTCGATCTGGGACGCCAATCCCAAGATCACCGAGACGCTGCGCGAAGCCGGCTCGCTGATGCACGCCGAGAAGCACAAGCACAGCTACATGCACTGCTGGCGCCACAAGACGCCCATCATCTACCGCGCCACCAACCAGTGGTTCGCGGGCATGGACGTGAAACCGAAGGACGGCAGCCCCACCCTGCGCGAATCGGCGCTGGCCGGCATCGACGCCACGACGTTCTACCCCGCCTGGGGCCGCGCCCGCCTGCATGCCATGATCGCCAACCGGCCGGACTGGACGCTGTCGCGCCAGCGCCAGTGGGGCGTGCCCATGGCTTTCTTCGTACACAAGGAAAACGGCACCCTGCATCCGCGCACGCTGGAACTGCTTGAGCAGATCGCCCAACGCGTCGAGCAAGGCGGCATCGAAGCCTGGCAGTCGCTGGATGCACGCGAACTGATCGGCGCCGACGCCGACCTGTACGAGAAGAGCCATGACACGCTGGACGTCTGGTTCGACTCCGGCAGCACCCACGCCACCGTGCTGGGCGGCAAGGACGGCGCCTACAAGGGCATGCACAGTGAAGAACTGGCCTGGCCCGCGGACCTGTACCTGGAAGGTTCGGACCAGCATCGCGGCTGGTTCCACTCGTCGCTGCTGACCGGCTGCATGCTGTACGGCCAGCCGCCCTACAAGGCGCTGTTGACGCACGGTTTCGTGGTCGACGGCCAGGGCCGCAAGATGAGCAAGTCGGTCGGCAACGTCATCGCGCCGCAAAAGGTGTCCGATTCGCTGGGCGCGGAAGTGCTGCGCCTGTGGGTCGCGTCCACCGACTACTCGGGCGAGCTGTCGATCTCCGACGAAATCCTCAAGCGCGTGGTGGAAAGCTATCGCCGCATCCGCAACACCTTGCGCTTCCTGCTGGCCAACGTCGCGGACTTCGATGCCACCGCCGATGCCGTGCCGTATGCCGAACTGACCGAAATCGACCGCTACGCGCTGGCGATGACCGCGCAGATGCAGGCCGAGGTGCTGGCGAATTACGAAAGCTACGACTTCCATCCGGCGGTGTCGCGTCTGCAGACGTTCTGCTCCGAAGACCTGGGCGCTTTCTATCTGGACATCCTGAAGGACCGCCTGTACACCACCGGCACGTCCAGCCGGGCCCGCCGCTCGGCCCAGACCGCCCTGGTGGAAATCACCCAGACGCTGATCAAGCTGATGGCGCCCATCCTGTCCTTCACCGCGGAAGAGTCGTGGAAAGTGCTGGTCGATTCGGCCCTGAAGCATCAGGCCGACGCCGCCCGCACCACCATCTTCACCGAAGTCTTCCACCTGCTGCCGCCGCTGGCTGAAGGCGACACGCTGCCGGCCAAGTGGACGCGCCTGCGCGCCATCCGCGCCGACGTCCTGCGCAAGCTGGAAGAAGTGCGGGCGGCCGGCAACATCGGCTCGTCGCTGCAGGCCGAAGTCGACATCAGCGCCGCCGGGGAAGACCTGGCGCTGCTGCGCAGCCTGGGCGACGACCTGCGTTTCGTGCTGATCGTCTCGCGCGCCACGGTGCATGAAGGCACGGGTGAGATCGACATCCGCATCACTCCGTCGACGCATGCCAAGTGCGACCGCTGCTGGCATTACCGTGCCGACGTGGGCGCGGACACGGCGCATCCGCTGATCTGCGGCCGCTGCGTGACCAATCTGTTCGGTACCGGCGAGAAGCGCGAACATGCCTGACGTCACGCCGCCATCGTCCACCGCCGGTCGTCCGGCCGCAGTCCCGGCCCAGGACCTGCCCCAGGTCCGCGGCCGGGGCTTCGGTTTCTGGTTGATGCTGGCCCTGGCCATCATCGTCGTGGACCAGGCCACCAAGTTGTACTTCGACCAGGCCCTGACCTATGCCCAGCGCATCAATGTCCTGCCGATCTTCGACCTGACCCTGGTCTACAACCAGGGCGCGGCCTTCAGCTTCCTGGCCAACCAGCCGGGCTGGCAGCGCTGGTTCTTTACCGCGCTGGGCCTGGTCGCGGCGGTGGTCATCGGCGTGATCCTGCGCCGCACGGCGGGCCGGCAGCCGCGCCTGTCGCTGGCCCTGACCATGATCCTGGGCGGCGCCCTGGGCAATGTCATCGACCGCGTGGCCTACGGGCACGTCGTCGACTTCCTGCTGTTCTACTGGAAGGACTGGTACTACCCCGCCTTCAACCTGGCGGACGTCGGCATCACCTGCGGCGCCATCCTGCTCGTCCTCGACGAACTGCTGCGGATGCGCAAGCCCAAGGCAGCCTGAGCCCCGCTGCCCCGGGGGCCGGATACGGCAAACGCCGTTTTGGCGGATAATCGGGCCAACTCGATTCCGCCAGCGGCGCATCCCCATGCAAGATCTAGCCAATAAACGCATCGTCCTCGGCCTTACAGGCGGCGTCGCCTGCTACAAGATCGCCGAACTCGTCCGCCGCATGACCGAACAAGGCGCCACCGTCGACGTCGTCATGACCGACGCGGCCACCCAGTTCATCACGCCGGTGACCATGCAGGCCCTGTCCGGCCGCCATGTCTATGTCAGCGCCTGGGATGCCCGCATTCCCAACAACATGCCGCACATCGACCTGAGCCGCGGCGCGGACGCCATCGTCATCGCCCCGGCCAGCACCGATTTCATGGCCAAGCTGGCGCATGGCATGGCGGACGACCTGCTGTCGACGCTGTGCGTGGCGCGCGCCTGTCCGCTTATCGTCGTGCCGGCCATGAACCGCGAAATGTGGGCCAACCCGGCCACCCAGCGCAATGCCGCCCAACTGGTCGAAGACGGCATCACCATTCTTGGCCCCGCTTCGGGTGACCAGGCCTGCGGCGAAATCGGCAGCGGCCGCATGCTGGAACCGCATGAGATCCTGGCCGACCTCATCGCCTTCTTCCAGCCCAAGCCCCTGGCAGGCAAGCACGTGCTGCTCACCGCTGGTCCCACGGTCGAACCGATCGATCCGGTGCGGGTGATCAGCAACCGGTCGTCCGGCAAGACGGGATACGCCCTGGCGCGCGCGGCGCGCGAAGTCGGCGCCCGCGTCACCCTGATCAGCGGGCCGACCGCCCTGCCCGCGCCCCGCGGCGTCGACATCTACCCGGTGCAAACCGCGCGGGAGATGCACCAGGTGGTGATGGCCCAGGCCCGCCAGGCCGATATCTTCATCGCCGTGGCCGCGGTGGCCGACTGGCACGTCAAGAATGCCGCCACGCAAAAAATGAAGAAGACCGAAGGCGGCGCCGGCGCCCCCGTGCTGGAATTCGAACCGAACCCGGACATCCTCGCCGACGTGGCGCGCCTGGACGGCGGCCCCTGGTGCGTGGGCTTCGCCGCGGAAACGGAAAATCTGTCCGAATACGCCCAGGCCAAGCGCAAGCGCAAGAACATCCCGCTGTTGATCGGCAATCTTGCCCATGAGGTCATGGACGCCGAAGATACGCGCATGGTGCTGTTCGACGAACAGGGCGAACATCCCCTGCCCGCCGCGACCAAGCTCGCCGCGGCGCGCCGCCTGATCAAGGAAATCGCCAGCCGCCTGCCGCGCCAGCAGCCCTAGCCCTGGCCCTGGCCGTCACCGCGGCTGCCTTGGCCGCGGCAGCCGTCACTGCGCCGCGTTGTTGCGCTGTGCCCAGGCTGCCAGGGGCAACGGCGGCTGCTGATCAACCACCCGGCGCAACACCTGCTTGAGCTCCGGCCAGCCGCCCCGCTCGCTGGCCCAGCGCGTGGGCGTGACCGACACCCAACGGCCGCTCGCATCCTGCCGCCCCATCTCGTAGCGGAACAGGAAATAGCCCGGCATCCCCATGCGCAGGTCCGTCACCACCAGGTCGCGGCCCACCGCGTCATAACGCAGCCAGCCGCGGGTGAACCAGTTGAAGCGCGCGACCAGCGGATCGCCGTCCAGCGCCGCCCCCAGCTCGGTATGCAGCGGCTGACGCAACAGCTCGGGCGGCGCCCGGTCGAGCACGCCCGTCACGGCTTCGTAATAGTCCCCGCCCGGCACCCGCGCGATCACCCGCCACAGCAGGCTGTTCAAGGGCATGGGCGCCGAGAAGATGGCTTCCACGTGCGTGCCTTGCTGCGCCAGGGCCCGGCGCACCCGGCGCTCTGCCCCCTGCTTGGCAACCAGGGTGCAGGCCAGGTAGAACGCGCAAAATATCAGGGCGCCCGCGCGCAGGCGGCTGTGTTCCGCCCCTTTCCACAGGCAGCCGATGAAGGCCGCCAGCAGGGGCAAGGTAAATACCGGGTCGACGATATAGATGCTGGAAATACTGACCGGTGAATACGGCAAAGGCCAGAACAGCTGCGTCCCGTACGTGGTCAACGCATCCAGCAAAGGATGGGTGATCAGGACCAGCCAGATGGTCAGCAGCAAACGGCCTGGGCCATATGGCGCGGCCGGCCAGCGCTTGCGGATCAGCCATGCCATCACCAGCGCCAGCGCGGTCAGGACGAATACCGAGTGGCTGTAGCCCCGGTGATGCGTCAGGGATGAGACGGGATCGGGATAGGAGGCAAAGACGTCCAGATCGGGCAAGGTAGCCAGTGCGGCGCCATAAAGCATCGCCTTGCGTCCTTGCCAGCGCCCCATCAGCGTGCCTTGCAAGGCGGCCCCCATTACCACGTGCGTCAATGAATCCATTTACTTCCCTTGCTGATTTTTCCGGTTTTGCAGTCACACGGACGACACCTTGTGGGTGACGCGGACGTGACATGCTCGCACGGTTAAGATACCGCAACATCCCACGGACCATTCGCCTTAAAGGACTCGCGCATGTCAGACGCCATCGAACATGTCCGCCGCTTCATCGAAACCCACCAGGAATGGGCGGGTTTGGTCACGGCCCTGTTGACCCTGGGTGAATCGCTGGTCGTGGTCGGCCTGTTCGTGCCGGCGACCGCCCTGATGCTGGTGACCGGCGGCCTGGTCGGCAGCGGCACGCTGGATGGCTGGACCATTCTCGCCTGGGGCACCGCCGGCGCGATCGTCGGCGATGCCATTTCTTATGGCTTAGGCCGCTGGCTGGGGCCGGGCATCCTGCGGCGCCGGCCGCTGAGCCGCCAGCGACCGACCGTGGCGCGGGCGCGCCTGTTCTTCTATCGCTATGGCTTCGCGTCCGTCGTGCTGGGCCGCTTCCTGGGTCCGCTGCGCGCCATCATTCCCACGGTCGCGGGGGTCATGGGCATGCCGCAAAGCCGCTTCCAGCTGGCCAATGTGCTGTCCGCTGTCATCTGGATGCCGCTGATGCTGGCGCCCGGTTTCCTGGCCGCGCGCGGCATGGAAGACGGCCTGTCGGGCGGCGGCGGCCAAATCGTCATGTTGATCGGCACCGGCATATCGGTCATGCTCGGGCTTTGGCTGCTGGCCAATCTGATGCGGCCACGCCGCCAGCCGGCCGCGGCGCGGCGGGCCAAGATCCGAGAGGTTTGATGATGGCGCTGGATGGCGAACCGAAGGACGGCGACTACGTCCGTTACGTCGAAAGATTGGTGAATCGCGGGCTGCCCGCCCCTGGGCAGGTCGGATCACGCGACACTGGCGGCGCGGCAATGGGTTCCAACGGCAAGCGTCAACGCGCCGAGAACCAGCCAGCACGGGGCGGCAAATCGGCAAGCGCAGCCGCTCGCCAGGGCTATCCCGCGGGCAGCCCGGCGCGCGACCCCGCGCTGGACGACGGGCGGGCCAATGCCATGCGCACTGGCGCCACCGCGGGCGGCACGCAGGAACCGTCGCTGGCCGCGCGGTCGGCGCAGCGCAAGGTGGGCACGGTGATATTCGTGGTGGCCATGCTGATCGGCTGGCACGCCGTGCGCCTGATCCTCGCGGCCGTCCAGGGCGGCGAGGTCGACGTCGGCGAATTGCTGCCTGGCGTATTCCTGCTCGCCTTCGCGCTGCTGGTGCTCGCCATGAGTCGAAACATCCGCCGCAACGCCGACCGGCCGGTGGGCAAACTGCCGCCGCTGACCACGGTTTCCGGCAACAAGCCCGGCCAGGGGCGCTGACCGCCACCTCGCCCCGAAGCCTCGCCACCACGGCACGCGCCGGCGCGACGGCCCCCGGCAAGAGCGCCGGTGCTAACATTCCCGCCTAGCCATTTCCCTGATTTTTGCCGGCCACCCCGCGTGGCCGGTCTGCTTTTGAACGGAGTTCTCGTGACCCAGCCCACCGACTTGTTGCCCGCCCAGGCGGCGACCATGCTGAATCTGCAAGACCAGCTCAATCGCCGCATCAATCCCGACTGGACGCGGGCCGGCCAACGCTTCCTGCGCGCCGCTTTCGTCGAATCGGCCGAGGCGCTGGAGCACCATGGCTGGAAGTGGTGGAAGAAACAGACGCTGGACCTGCCCCAGGTGCAGATGGAGCTGATCGACATCCTGCATTTTTATCTGTCGCATGCCATCGTCGCCCACGACGGTGGCGACGGCGCGGCGCGCGCGCTGATGGCCGACCTGGCCGGCGCCGATGCGGTGGTGCTGGACGGCAAGACCTACGCCCTGCCCGACCTGGACATCCCTGAGCTGCTGGAACTGCTGGGTGGCCTGGCCGCTTGCGGCCGCGCCAGCTTCAAGGTGCTGGCCACCACGATGACGCGCTGCCAGTTGACCTGGAACGAGGCCTTCAAGCAATACGTATCGAAGAACGTATTGAACCTGTTCCGCCAGGACCATGGCTACAAGGAAGGCTCGTACATCAAGATCTGGAACGGCGAGGAGGACAACGTCGTCCTCGCTCGCCTGATGACTGGTCTGGACGCCGCGCGGCCGGATTTCGCCGAGCAGTTGCTGGCGCAACTGGAACAGGCCTACTCGTCGTTGAAGTAGGCCCGTCGGGCGAGCGCTTCCAGCCGCCACCTCTGCCCGGTTGGCTCAACGCCCGCCGAAGCTCGCATCGGTGAACAGGTCCTTCAGCTCGCGCGGCTGCGAGCGCCAGTATTGCGGCGGAGCCTGCACGTTGTGGCCCAGCTCCGCGGCGGCATGCCAGGGCCAGCGGGGGTCGTACAGGATGCCGCGCGCCAGCGCCACCACATCGGCCTGGCCGCTGGTGATGATCTCGTCGGCGTGGCGCGGTTCGGTGATCAGGCCCACCGCCATCGTCGGCAGACCCGTCTCGCGCTTGATCTGTTCCGCGAAAGGCACCTGGTAGCCCGGCGTCAACGGTATCTTCTGCGCTTGCGACAATCCGCCGGACGACACATCGATGTAGTCCAGGCCACGCTGCTTCAGAGCCTGCGCATAGGCCAGGGTCTGCTCGATGTCCCAGCCGCCTTCAACCCAGTCCGACGCCGACACCCGCACGCCGACCGCCTTGTCGGCGGGGAAAGCCGCACGCACCGCATCGAAGACTTCCAGGGGGAAGCGCAGGCGGTTTTCCAGGCTACCGCCATATTCGTCCGTGCGGACGTTCGACAGCGGCGACAGGAACTGATGCAGCAGATAGCCATGGGCGGAGTGCACCTGCACCGTGTCGAAGCCCAATCGCGCGGCCCGCTTGGCGGAGTCGGCAAAGGCCTTGACGATGCGCGCCAGGCCGGCCTTGTCCAGGGCATGCGGGGGCACTTCGTCCTTGCCATGCGGAATGGCCGACGGCGCGTCACAGACCCAGCCGCCCTCGGCGACGGGCAGTTGCTGACCGCCCTGCCACGGCGCCTGGCTGGACGCCTTGCGGCCGGCATGCGCCAGCTGCAGGCCCAGCTTGATGGGTGCATAGCGTCGGATGGCCTGCACCACGCGGCCCAGGGCCTGTTCGTTTTCGTCGTTCCAAAGGCCCACATCGGCCGGCGTGATGCGTCCGCCCGGTTCCACCGCGGTCGCTTCGACCGTGAGCAGGCCGGCGCCGGACAGGGCCAGATGGCCCAGATGGATCATGTGCCAATCGGTGGCATTGCCGTTTTCGGCCGAGTACTCGCACATCGGGGCGATGGCGATACGGTTGACCAGCGGCAGTTTGCCCAGGGCGACGGGCGTGAACAGATGATTGCTCATGCGAGCTCCAGATCAGAGTGAACCGGTCGTTTATACCTTGGCGGGCGGCACGGCGGCCTGAAATCCCCACAGGCGGCGGGGGCGGCTCACTCCGCTTCGATCACCGCTTCCAGGAACTGTTTGGCGCGCGGATGCTGGGGATCGGTGAAGAAGCGCGCCGACGGGGCGTCCTCCACCACGCGGCCGGCGTCGAAGAACAGGGTGCGATCCGACGACTGCTCGGCGAATTTCATCTGGTGGGTGACGATGAGCATAGTCATCGTCCTTTGCGCCGACAGTTCGCGCATGATCTGCAGGATGCCGCCGACCAGCTCGGGATCCAGCGCCGACGTGACTTCGTCGAACAGCATGATCTCCGGCCGCATGACCAGCGCGCGGGCGATGCCGACGCGTTGCTTCTGCCCGCCGGACAATTGCGCGGGATAGGCATCGCATTTATCGCCCAGGCCCACCTTGTCCAGGTATTCCCGGCCCAACTTCTCCGCTTCGGCCCGCGCCATGCCCTGCACGGTCATGGGCGCTTCGATGACATTGCCCAAGGCGGTCAGGTGCGGAAAAAGATTGAACTGCTGGAACACCATGCCGATCTTGCCGCGGACCTCACTCAGGTGCGCGGAATCGGCCTTGGCCGGCCGCCCTTGCGCATCGGTCCACATCGGCACGCCGTCGATTTCGATGCTGCCTTGCGTGGGCTGATCCAGCGTCATCAGCACCCGCAGCAAGGTGGACTTGCCCGAACCCGACGGACCGACGATGGCCACGGTCTGCCCGGCCGGAATATCAAGGTCGATGCCGCGCAGGATCTCAAGGTCGCCATGGCGTTTACGGATATCGGTCAGACGAATGCTGGCGCTCATGACGGAGTCCCTGCGGAAGAGGTGGATGGGGTGGGGGCGCGCGCCGCGCCACGTTGATCGCGCCGCGCGAAATGGCGCTCCAGCATGGCCACGGCGCGCGCGGCCAGCAGGCTCAGCACCAGGAAGATCACGCCGATCAGGGTCAGCGGTTCGGTGTAGCGGAAAGTGGCGGCGCCGATCACCTTGCTTTGCTGCAACAGCTCGACCACGGTGATGGCCGACAGCATGGGCGTGTCCTTGAGCATGGCGATCAGGTAGTTGCCCAGGGCCGGCACGATGGGCGGCAAGGCCTGCGGCAGCACGATGCGCGTCAGCGCGCGCCAGGGCGACATGTTCAGCGCCAGCGCGGCCTCGGGCTGCCCGCGCGGCACCGATTCCAGGCCGGCGCGATAGACCTCCGCGCAATACGACGCGTAATGCAGGCCCAGCGCCAATACGCCGGTGGCCAGCGGCGACAGGCTGACGCCGGTCAGCGGCAAGGCGTAGAACAGGAAATACATCTGCACCAGCAAGGGCGTGCTGCGCACGAACTCGATCAGCAGGCCGACGGGCATGGACAGCGCGCGCACCGGTGAACGGCGGCCTACCGCCAGCACCAGGCCCAGCACGATGGCGATCACCATGCCCAGCACGGTGGCCGCGAGCGTGACCAGCAAGGCGCTGCCCAGTTGGGGCAACAGGTCCCAGGCGTATTGCCAGTCGAAACGGACGGGAGCGGTGGCGGTCATTGGAGGTTTACCTTTCCTTGGGCCGGGTTCGTCGGGCGCGCGGTCATCGGACGGCGACCCGTTTTTCCACGACACGCATCACTGCCGCGATGGCTTGCGCCGCGATGAAGTACAGGACCAGCACCGCCAGGAAGACCGGCGTGGTGCGCAAGGTGTCGCTGCGCACCAGCTGGCCGCTGAAGGTCAGGTCGGTGATGGTGATCAGGGAGACCAGCGCGGTGTTCTTGAGCAGCTCGATCAGCAGATTGGTGGCGGGCGGCAGCATGGCGGTCAACGCTTGCGGCAGCACGATGCGGCGCATCGTCAGGGCGGGCGACATGTTCAAGGCCCGCGCCGCTTCGCGCTGGCCGGGCGGCACCGCGGCGATGGCGCCCCGCACGACTTCCGCCCCGTAAGCCCCCGTGTTGGCCGCCAGCACGGCGATACCTACTGCCATGGCGGGCAGCTCCAGCCCGAACAGCGGCAGCACGAAGAAGAACCAGAACAGCTGCACCAGCGCCGAGGTGCCGCGGAACACCTGCACGTAGACCGTGGCGGGCCAGCGCAGCCAGGGATGCGCCGACAGCCGGCCGAGCCCGGCCAGCACCGCCAAGGGGACTGCTAGCAAAGCGGCCGCGGCGGTGATCTGCAAGGTCACGCCCAGGCCGCGCAAGAGCGGCACCATCAGTACCTGGAAGTCTTCCATGATTGGATTCCCCTTACTCGCCCGCGCACAGGCGGGCGGCGGTCATGCCCTGGGGCAGTTCCTTGTCCGTGAAGCCGAAGGGCGCGACCAGGCGCCGATGGGCCGGCGTGCCGATGAAACGCTTGAGTTCGGCGTTGAAGGCGTCGGCCAGGGGCTGGTCTTCCTTGCGGAAGGCATAGGCGCCGTAGCCGCGCACCGGCTTGCCGTCGACCACCGGGTTGCTGAAGGGCTGGGCGCGTTCCAGGCCGCCGTCGGGGGGAAGCTTGCCCAGCAGGTGATTGAGGGTCAGCGCCGTGGCGGCATAGGCGTCGGCGCGGCCGACCTGCACGCCGGTGAGCGCGCTGACGGCATCGGGGAACACCACCATGCGGTCGGCGGGGACGCCGACGGCCGCGGCGTAGTCGCCTTCGATGGCGCCCACGACGATGCCCAGCTTGGCATCGCCGTCGCGCGCCAGGTCTTCGTAGCTGTGCAGATTGCGGGGGTTGTGCGTGGGGACCAGGAAGGCGGCGCCCACGCCGTAGGTCGGATCGGAAAAGGCCACCTGCTTGCAGCGGTCCGGGGTGACGTACATGCCGGCGGCGATGATGTCGAAACGGCCCGCGTTGAGGCCGGGGATCAGGGAGCCGAACTCGGTGAGCACCGCGTCGACGTGGCGGATGCCCAGGCGTTGCATGACCACGCGGGCGATTTCGACGGACTCGCCGGTGACCTTGTTGGTGCGGCTGTCCATGTAGGCGAACGGGGCCTCGTTGGCGTAACCCACGCGGATTTCGCCCTTGGCGCGGGCTGCGGCCAGGGTGTCTGGGGGTGCTGCCGTCGCGGCGGTGCTTGTACCGCTGGCGCGGACGGCCGCATAGGCCATTCCGATGGCAATGAAAATGGCGGCCATAGCCGCCAGTCTTAGGGTTTTAGGCAAACCCTGCCCTCCCTGAGCAAGAAATAGATATTGGCGAAATGATATTGCACAAAACTATTTCAACACAAATTACTTGATTGCTAATTAATTTGTTCGCTGCCCCGGGGGAGAAGGTGTCGGGGCCGGGGGCCCCGACACAAGGCCGGAATTAATTTGTGCGCTGGCGCGCGGCTGACTCGATGGGAGAAGGCATCGGGGCCGGGGCCCCGGCATAAAGCCGGAGCTGGTTTGTGCGCTGGCGCGGCTGACTCATTGGGAGAAGACGTCGGGGCCGAGGCCTCGACACAAGGCCGCGGCGCCGAGGGGCGGCCCCGTCCGACATCCGTCAGGCGGGTGCGCGCTGCTGCTTCGGACGCCGCAGAAGGCGCCGGGATTGGGGCTGGCGTCCCTCCCGACGTCAGTCGGGCGAGTACTGGTACTTGCCGTTGCGGACGCTGCCGATCAGGGCGGCTTCGGCGCCCAGGCCCTGGTGGTCGGTGGGCGACAGGTTCAGGATGCCGTTGGGGACGGCCAGGAGGCGGGTAGTCTCCAGTGCAGCCCGCAGAGCATCACGGAAGGCTTCCGTGCCCGGCCGGAGGCCAGACCGCGCGACCTGGGCGACGGCGTGATCCAGCAGGACCCAGGCCCCATACGCATCGGCGGAGAACTGCGTCACCGTGCCCTTGCCGTACTGCCCTTCGTACAAATCCGCGAAAGCCAAAGCCGCGGGCCGCGCCGGGTGCTGCGGGGCCAGGCTGCGCGCGAACATGGCGGGGCCGGCCGCGAACAATGTACCTTCGACGTCGGCATCGCCCTCTTGCAGGAAATCAGGCGTGGCGATGCCATGGGTTTGATAAACCTGGCCACTGAAGCCACGCTCCCGCAAGGTACGTTGCGGCAGCACCGCATCGGCGCCGGTCGCGGCGATCAGCACCGCCGCGGGGCGTGCGGCGATGATGTGCTGCGCCTGGCTCACCAGCGCCTGGCTCGTGCGCGGATAGCGCTCCTCCGCCACGATGCGCACCTTGTTGTCCGCGGCCCGGATGAAAGCCTGGCGCCACCCCTCGCCATAGGTATCGTCGAAACCGAAGAAGGCAATGTCGCGATAGCCCCGCCGCACCATGTCGTCCACCAGGGCGCGCGCCATCAGGTCTTCGTTCTGCGACATCTTGAAGACCCAGCCGCGGGTCGCGTCCATGGGCTCGACCAGCCCGCCGGCGCCGGCCAGCAACACCAGCGGCGTGCGCGTCCGCGCCGCTTCCGGCAGGACTTGCAGCGCCAGCGGCGTCGTGACGAAGCCCACCACGGCGTCGGCACGAGCCGGGTTGGCGCCGGCGCCTTCGGCGCTCGTACTGGAACGCGTCGGCGTGCTCGCGCTCGCGGGCGCGGGCGCGGGCGTACTCGCGAGCGCGGGTGTGGGTGTATACGCGGGCGCGGCCGTGCCAGTGCCAGAGTCAGCGCCCGTAGGCATACCCGTGAAAGCCGCCATATTGGCGCGCGCGCGGTCCGGGTCGCTACCGTCGTCGAGGATCACGTAGCGGGCCGGCAGGCCGCCCAAGGTCGTCGGCCACAAGCGGACCGCGTTGCGACCCTGCATCCCAAGCACGCCGGCATGGCCGGTCAAGGACAAGTCGACGCCGACGACCACCGCGGGTGCCGGCGTTGCCGCTGGCGCTGCTGGCTCGGACTTGGCGTCCGCGGCCCAGGCGGATGGGGCGGCCGAGAAGCATGCAAGGACCATAGCCAGGGTCGCGGCGAGGCGCCCCGGCCGACTGCGGCCTAGCGGCGGCATCCCAGCATGCATGGCAAGTCTCCGAAAACGGACCGTAGCGGGAATATCGAGAATTCTGCCCCAAGGGGCGGCGGGCTTCACGCCAGTCACCCTTTGGGATACCTCCGCGGGGCCCCTCAACGGGCGCCCGGCGCTTGCGCCTCGTACACCAGCGCCGCGGCGGTCAAATCCTCCAGCGCACTACCCACCGCCTTGAAAATCGTGATCTCGTCATCGCGCTGGCGCCCGGCCACCGTCCCGCGCGCCAGGGCCTGCAAATCGCCCCGGATCGCCTCGCGGCTCAAGGTGCCGGCTTCGAACGCCTTCAGCAGGTCGCCGGACTTGGCCGGCGCTTCATCCGTATCTACAAAGACCGATGCCCCCCGGAAGCAATCCGGATGCGCCTCGACCATCTCGGGCTTGAAGCTGCCGATGAGATCCAGATGGGTACCCGGCCGCAGCCACTCCGCCTGCACCAGAGGCTGGGTGGACAAGGTGGCGCAGCTGACGATGTCCGCCTGCTCGACAGCGCTGCGCGCGTCCTCCACCGCCACCGCGTCCATGCCCGCTTCCCGCAGGCTGGCCGCCAGCGCCTGCGCGCCCGCGGGCCGCACGTTCCAGACGAGCACCCGCTCGATCGGCCGCACCGCGCGCATGGCCTGCGCCACCAGCCCGGCGATACGGCCCGAACCGATGATGGTCAGCACGCGGGCATCGGGGCGCGCCAGATAGTCCGCGCCCAGGGCGGCGGCGCCCGCCGTGCGATAGACGGTGACCACATCCCCGTCGACGTGGGCCAGCGGAATACCGGTGCGCGCGTTGTACAGCGTGTAAGTGGCATGCAGTCCGGGCAGGCCCTGCGCGCCATTGCCCGGATAGATATTGATGATCTTGACCCCAAGATAGCCCTGCTCGTTCCACGCCGGCATGATCAGGGCCGTGCCCTGGTGCCCGCCGGACTCCACGTTATGCGTGTGCCGCAAGGGCACCGTCGCGCCCTGCTGGAACGCCGTGCGCAGCGCGGGGATGAGTGTGTCGAAAGACAGCGCCGAACGAGTCTGTTCGGTATTGATAAGCAACATCTGACTACCTCCTGGTAGTCAGATTATCCCTAAGGCTACCTTCCTATGCCACCGGAGAATTCCCGGTACCGGGTATATGATGGTCAGCTCGGTTTCGCAAAGCGTAGCCGTGTCCTTCGCGGTTCCACGAGGGCCGCGCAATCTTCTCAGGAGTAGCAGCATGAAGAAAAAGGCATCCGCAGTCTGGCAGGGCGACCTCAAAACCGGCAAGGGCCAGATCTCCACTGAAAGCGGCGCCCTGAAGGACGCGCCCTACGGGTTCAAGACCCGTTTTGAAAATTCACCGGGCACCAATCCGGAAGAGCTGCTGGGCGCGGCCCACGCTGGCTGCTTCTCGATGGCGCTGTCGAATATCCTCGGCGAATCCGGCTTGACGGCCGACAGCATCAAGACGGAAGCCGTGGTGACCCTGGACCAGGCTGACGGCGGTTTCGCCATCACCGCCGTGCACCTGACCGTCGTCGCCAAGATCCCCGGCGCCGATGCCGCGGCCTTCGAGGCGGCCGCCAACAAGGCCAAGGCCGGTTGCCCGGTATCCAAGGTGCTGAAAGCGACCATCACCATGGACGCCAAGCTGGAGGGGTAGGTCCCTCGCCCAGGCGCTGCGCGCGCCCCCTCATTGGGGCGGCATCGGCGGACCGGAAGGAAGTCCCTCCCCCAGCGCTACGCGCCCCCCTCAAGGGGGCGGCACCGGCGGACCGGAAGGAAGTCCCTCCCCCAGCGCTACGCGCCCCCCCTCAAGGGGGCGGCACCGGCGGACCGGCAAAGCCGGCTCCACGGTGCCCCGGCGGGCCCGGGTTCTTGAGCAATGCCGGGTGGGCTTGCCCACCCGGCTACCCCGGCGCCCCGGGGTTGGCATCAGGCTTGCGGTGGGGCAAATAGGTGAGTAACACGTGCAGAGCGGGATCGATAGTTTTATTTAATCGCTAACTAAATTTCTATTTAGTTGACCGAATCTGCCGAAATACTCAAAATGGGAACCATTCTCAAATTGGTCCATTCGGCACTTTTTGCCGAGTGACCGCCCGAAGCGGCAGTGTCCCGGTGGCAGCCAGGACGTAAGGCTCAGGGACTTTAACCGGCGGCACCCGTGACCAAATTCATCCTGGCCATCACTGGCAATAGAGCGATCGCCGCCCACGACAGGCAGGTGTCGCTCGGCCTGCGCCGCCTGGTCGGTTCCGGCCTGCTGGTTGCCGTCGGCTATATCGATCCGGGCAACTGGGCCACCGACATCGCCGGCGGCAGTACCTTCGGCTACCACCTGATGATGGTGGTCTTCGTCGCCGCATTCCTGGCCCTCGGTTTCCAGGTGCTGGTGTCGCGTCTGGCCCTGGCTACCGGTGAAGACCTGGCCACCTTGACCGTCCGTCACCTGCCCCGCCCCCTGGCCCGCCTCGCCTGGCTTGCCGGCGAAGCCGCCATCCTGGCCACCGCCCTGGCCGAACTCATCGGTGGCGCCATCGCACTGCGCCTGCTGTTCAACCTGCCCCTGCTGGCCGGCGTGGGCGTAACCGCGGCCGGCACCTTCGCCGTATTGGCCGTGGCGCGCGGCAACGCGGACACGCACGAGCGCATCATCGCCGTGCTGCTGGCCATCGTGTCGGTGTCCTTCATCTTCCTGCTGTTCAAGGTCAAACCCGACTGGTCCGCCGTGGTCGAAGGCACCGTCAGCCCCGTCAAGGCCTTGCGCGATCCCACCGGCTTCCTGATTGCATTGGGCATCCTGGGCGCCACCCTGATGCCGCACAATCTTTACCTGCATTCCGGCTCGCTGGCGCACCGCGCCCGCGAGCTGCCGCGCGAGGCGCGCACCCTGGCCATGCGCATCGCGCGCAACGACACCATCTTTTCGCTGGGCATCGCCACGCTGATCAATGCCGCCATCATCATCGTGGCCGCCGCGTCGCTGTCGGGCGGCCCCATGCCGGTGACCAGCCTGGACGAAGCGCATGCCGTCATCGGCAAGACCCTGGGCGTAGGCGCCGCGGTGGTATTCGCCGTGGCCCTGTATGCCGCGGGCCAGAGCTCTACCATCACCGGCGTGCTGGCCGGCCGCGTGCTGGCCAACGGCTTCCGCGCCAGCAAATGGTCCGACCGCAAGCGGGCCCTGTTCACCCGGCTGGTGGCCGGCAGCATTGCCATCGCCTTGCTGGTCTTGACCGGCGGGCAGGATCCCGACAACCTGCTGGTGCTCAGCCAGGTCGTCTTGAGCCTGGCCCTCCCCTTCGCCCTGGTCCCGCTGGTCTGGCTGGCCATGCGCACCGACGTCATGGGGATCTACAAACTGCGCGGCACTTGGGCGGCGCTGGCGATCCTGGCCACGGTGGGCATCGTCGGACTGGACGGCTACCTGCTGGTCCTCCAGGCGGTTTGAAATGGCGACGGCCCGTCAGCGCCGTCGCCCCCTCCGCTTACGCCCCCACGGGCTGAGTGTCCGGACGGCGGATCACGATCGTCGACGAGCGCGGCGTGCGGCCAGCCGTCGGCCAGGCCTGCGTCGGATGCTGGATGTTGACGAAGAACGTCGTCAGGTCCGGCGTATAGGCAATGCCGGTAATCTCGCAACCGACCGGGCCGACCAGGAAGCGCTTGGACAAGCCAGTGGTCGGATCGATGCAGTACATCCCGTTGTTGCCGAACACCGTGGTCGACGCGGTCGAACCCAGGTTCATGTCCGTCTCCACCCACAGCCGGCCCGCCGCGTCCAGACGGATGCCGTCCGGGCTGCTGAAGGCGTCGCCATTGATGTTGCCGGCCAGGTTGGGCTTGTTCAGCGAGGCGGCCTGAGCCGGGTCGCCGGCCAACAGGAAGATGCTCCACGTGAACGTGGTGGCCAGGGGTGAATTGCCCGCCTCGTTCCAGCGGATGATGTGGCCGTGGTGGTTCTCCGCGCGCGGATTGGCCGCATCGACCGGGGCGTTGGTGCCGCGGCCGCTGTTGTTGGTCAAGGTGACGAAGATGTCCTTGTTGGGACCCACGGTGATCCACTCGGGACGGTCCATCACGGTGCCGCCGACCGATACCGCGGCATCCTGGCATTCGATCAGCACGTCGGCTTGCGTGGCGAAACCGTCGGCCGACGTCAGGCCCGTATTGCCTTGCACCAGGGGAATCCACACGCCGCCGCCGCCCGCGTTGAATTGCGCGACGTAGAGGGTGCCTTCGTCCAGCAAGTTGACGTTGGCCGCGCGGTTGGCGGGATCGTAGGCACGGGTGGGGATAAATTTGTAGATGCAGCCCGGCGTCGTGTCGTCGCCCATGTAGAAGGCCACGCGGTTGTTCTCGTCGACCAGATAGGCGACGTTTTCATGCGCGAAGCGGCCCATGGCGGTGCGCTTGGTGCCTTGCGCCAGCAGTTCGCCTCGCGGGTCCAGTTCGACCACCCAGCCGTAGTTGATGTCGGGCTGGCTGCTGTCGAAGTAGTTGCTGGTGGTCTCTTCGCACGTCAGGTACGTGCCCCAGGGCGTGGCGCCGCTGGAGCAGTTGTTCAAGGTGCCGATGATGGTGGCGCCCAGGCGGCTGCGGGCGGGACCGCCGACGCTGTAGGCGGAGTTGCCCGTGTAGCGGCGGTTGTAGGTGGAGTCTTTCTTGACGCTCCAGGCGCCGTTGGTCTGCGCCACTTCGATGACGGACACGCCGACGGACGACAGGGCCAGGCGCTTCTGGTCCAGGGTGGCGGTGGCTTCGTTGAAGGAGCCGGTGAAGGTGCCCGAGGGGAAGTAGACCTTCAGGTCGACCTGCTCGTGGTTGATGGCCAGCAGGCCGCCCTGCTGGGGATCGACGTTGGGCAAGGCGAAGTAATGCATGCCGTCGTTGTCGCCGCCGGCGCGTTTATCGGTGACGTCCCAGGCGGGGAACACGCCTTCGGTCCAGGCGGTGGAGCCGGCTTCCACGGCGTCGCCCGTGGAGAACAGGACCTGCACTTCGTAGCCGGTCGGCACCGTCACGGTGTCGGCGGTGGTGCGCGCCACGGACTGGAAGCGGATGGAGTAGTCCTTGTTGGGGTCCAGGCCCGGTTCGCGGGCGGGTTCTTCCGGGGTTTCGGTGGGCGGTTGTTCCGCGGGGGGATCGTTGCTGACGGGCGTGTCATCGTCATCATCGTGATCGCCGCCACAGGCGGTCAGCGAGGTCGCGCCGAAGACCGACAGGGCCGCCATGCCGAAACCGGACTTCAGCCAGGTGCGGCGCGCCGGGTCGGCGGCCAGTACCTCGTCCAGGGTCTGGCCCGGTTTGGGGCTGATACGACGGGATGACGGGGTACAGAGGGATTTGGCTTCGTCGGTGCTGTGGGACATGCGGCTTCTCCGTTTTTGGCAGGTTGAAAGCTACGCATGATGCGGGTGAAATTTGACAGGATATTGTCAGCGGAGAAAAAGGTTTTTGATAGGTTGGCTAAATGCCTAGGGCAACTGTCTCCGCCGAGACCGGCGCGAGGGGCCGGGCCGGCTGGCGCCGGCCCGGGTTGTGTTTGTGCCCGCCCCAAAGGGGGCGGGCACTTGTAGGAGGCGGGGTCGATGACGGCCGCGGCCGCGGGCCGGGCGCGGGCCGCGAGGCCGCGTGCGGGCCGCAGGCCGCGTGCGGGCCGCAGGCCGGGGCCGGCCGCAAGGCCGGATGCGGGCCGCAGGCTTGGGGCTGGCCGCAAGGCCGGATGCGGGCAGCGAGCCGGGGCGTGGCAAGCGCCAAAAGAAAAGGGCCGGTGGTGGCCGGCCCTTTTCCTGCTCGCCCCTGGCGGGGCCGCCTTTAAATCTTGGCCTTGAACTCTTTGTTCCAATAGTCCAGAAAGTCGTTCTTGCTGTCGACCAGCGCCTTCAGGTCATATTTGTGGATCCGCTTGATCTCGTCATCAGTGAAACCGACGCGGGCCTGCAGATCGGGCGGGAGCTGCGCGTTGTGGACCGTGGGCGCATACCCCATGGCCTTGGCGAACTGCAGCTGGCCGGCAGGATCCAGCATGGCGTTCAGATACTTCCAGCCGCTTTCCGCATTGCGGCTATTGCGCGCCAGGCCACCTTCGAACGTGACCGGAATGGCGCCCTCTTTCGGAATCACGAATTCCAGCGGCAAGCCCGCATCCCGCCACTGCAGCGCGCGCGCCTTCCACATGCACGCCATCCAGATCTCACCGGACTTGAAAGCCGCCGCCACGGCTTCATTGGACGGATACACCCGCGGCTGGTTCTTCACCAACTCGGACAGGAACTTCTTCCCCGGCTCGAAACTCTTGGTATCCCCACCCGCCGCCAGACCAACAAAGATGCCGTTGAAGTTGAACAGGATGTCCGAGAACCCGGTGCGACCCTTGTAGGCAGGATCCAGCGCGACATTGAAACTGTCCGGCGCGGTCTTGAACTTTTCCTTGTTGTACACCAGCACCATGGCGCTGAAGATATGCGGAATGGAATACGGCGTCTTGAACTGCTCGTACACGTTGGCAAGGTTGGGCACCTGCTTGGCCGTGACGTCATGCAGGCACTCGCTGCGCGCCACGTCATACATATCCAGGTCGCCCAGCAAGGCCACATCCATCGACCCACGCCGCGAATTCTTCTCCGCTTTCAGCTTGGTCATGCGCGGCACCGCGTTACCGGTGTCGAACACCACATCCAGCCCCAACTGCTTGGCCGTCGGCCCGATGAACTGCTGCAGGAAATTCTGATAATCCCCACCCCAGGTGCCGACCACCACATCGCCGCCGGCGGCGCGCGCCATACCGGGCACCAAGGGAAGCGCCGGAGCCAATGCCAGCCCCGCTGCCGATTTCAAGAATGTGCGCCGATCGCGATGACGAGATTGCATGCCTGGACTCCCTCATGGACTGTAGTGCGCCAGCCCCCGCGGGCCCGCGCCGGATAGGTGCAACCTTGCAGGTTGCGCGGTTGCGACTCATTGTGGAGTGAGTGCGACTCCATCAAAATTGGAGGTAACCCTGAAGGATGCTTCGGTCCTGGCAGGCGCCAGCACCCTGACCGCCGGATGGTCAACCGCCGCATTGATGGCATCCGCATCCAGGTCCCGCGTGATCAACACAAACAGCTTGTCCGGCACCTCGCTGGCACGCAGACGGCGCGGCGCGCTGAAGGTCGTGCCGACGCTCTGGATCAGGATGGGATCCTCGCAATCGCTCACGCGCAGCACGGCCTTGACCCGCAGCAGGCGCTCGCCGCAGAACGCCGACAAATCGTCCAGCCACAAGGCCAGTTCCTCCCACGCGGCCCCTTCCGCCAGCGCGGCGGTCAGCACGTGGATGCGGGGATGGGGCCTATCCTGGTCCGCCCCTGCCCGCCCGGCCGCACGCAGCGCGGCGATGGCCTGCGCCACACCGGCGTCGCGGGTCGGCGTCGTATCTTCGAAGGCGCGCCGCGCCGCCTGGCCGCGCTCGGTCTCGTCCACGACGTCCGCCAGCGGATTGAGCCCGGCAATTACCGCACGATGGCGCGCGATGTCCTGCTCGCTGGCCAGATCCCGCTTGGTCAACACGATGCGTTGCGCGGCCGCCAGCTGCGCGCTGGCTTCATCGAACTGCTCCGCCCGCAAGGCGCCGGTGACGCAATCGTAGGTGCTGACCACCGCCAGCCGCAGCCCGCGGCTGGCCAATTCCGGTTCGGCCAGCGCGGCAATGATGGGACCGGGCCGCGACACGCCGCTGGTCTCAAGAATGATGCGGCGCAAGGGGCCGTGGCCGGCCGGCCGTTTCGCGTCGAGCAAAGCCACCACCGTGTCGACCAGGCTGCTGCGCATGGCGCAGCAGACGCAACCATTGGCCAGCAAGGTCATCGGCGTAGCATCGCTGCCGTCGGCCACGATCACGCCATCGACACCGATTTCACCGACCTCGTTGACGATGACACCCGTATCGGCCGTGCCCGCGTCATTCAGGTATTGCAGCAAAAGCGTGGTCTTGCCGCTGCCCAGAAAGCCGGACAGGATGATCAGGTCGACGGGCGTATCAGCGTGCATGCGGCGGCCCCTCGGGATCGCCGTCCCAGCTGCCGCGCACCATGTCGCGCACGTCGGCCAGCAGCTCGTCGGTGTCGTACACCATGCCGGCCTTGATGGTGTAGCGCAGCGAACGCTGCCATTCCACCTTGCCGTTGCTGTCGTTCAGGCGCATCGCGCCGGTGCCGTACAGCAGCTTGAAGTCCTCCAGCGGATTCTGGTCGTGCACCAGCAGGTCCGCCCGCTTGCCCACGTCCACCGCGCCGGTATCGTCTTCCAGGCCCAGCAAGGACGCGCTCAAGGACGTCGCCGCGCGCAGGACCTCCAGCGGATGGAAGCCGGCTTCCTGCAGCAGTTCCAATTCGCGCACGAAGCCGAAGCCGTAGATCTGGAAGATGAAACCCGAATCGCTGCCCGCGCACACGCGGCCGCCCAGGTTCTTGTACTCGTTGATGAACTGCATCCACAGCCGGTAGTTCTGCTTCCACTCGATTTCGTTGGTGGTGCTCCAGCGATACCAATAGGCGCCGTGACCACCACGCTGCGGCTGGAAGTATTTCCAGACCGCCTTCCACGTGTAGTCGTCATGCCAGTCGGCGCGGCGCGCGCGCATCAGATCGCGATTGGCGTCGTAGATATTGAAGGTCGGCACGAAGGTGTGGCCCGCTTCCAGGAACGCGTCCATGACCTCGCGCCATTTGGCGCTGCCCGGCTGGGCCGCCTGCATGAAGGTCTGGCCAGCCAGGGCAAAGCGGAAATACTCGTCGCCATAGTTGTAGTCGGTGGGGAAGTTCTGCACCACGCGGTTTTCGAACAGGGCTTCCGGCAGGCCGTAGTAATGCTCCGAACTGGTAAGCCCCCATTGCGCCGACTTCAAGGAGTTGACCCGCGTGACCGCCATCTGCGCGTGATGGCAGCCGGTACGCAGGCCTTCGATGCGCGCCTCGTCCAGCGCCGCCTGCATGATGGCCGGCGGCGCGCCGAAGAACTTGATGCCGTCGGCGCCACGCGCCTTGATCTTGCGCACCCACTCGCGCGCCTGATCCGGCGTATGGATGGTCTTGACCCGGTCGTTCACCGCCGGGAAGTAGGCGTGGGTCACGATGCGCGGCGCCGCGATCTCGTTTTTCTCCGCGGCTTCCTTCTGCTGCAGGTTCCAGCCCAGGCCGTTGATCGATCCCATCTCGCGGATGGTGGTCACGCCATGCGCCAGCCACAGCTTGTAGATGTAATCGGCCGGCGGCACGATGCCGCTCATGGAATGGTAAGGCGTGCCGATGTGGGCATGCGCATCGACGAAACCCGGCGTGACGAACTTGCCGTGGCAATCGATCTCGTGATCGCCCGGGCCCGGCCGCCGCGCCGGATTGATCTCTTTCAGCGGCGTGCCCACGTTGACCAGGGCCACGATGCGGTCCTGCTCGACGACGATGTCCACCGGTCCCCAGGGCGGCGCGCCCGTGCCGTCGATGACGGTGGCGCCACGCAATACCAGACGCTTGAAAGGCCCTTCCCCGCGGTCCCGCGAGGTGGCGGCGACGGCGGGGTGCCATCCCTTGGCGGCATTGAGTTCGCGCAATTCCTCGCCGACTTCGGCGGCGGCGTAAGGCTGGTCGGCAGACATGGTCCTTCCTCAGACACGATGGGCTCATGCGGCAGTGTCGGGACACCTGCGTGGGCCGGGTTAGTCACACAACAGACAAACTAAGCGTGGAACGTCGCGTTCCAGAACGTATTCAGATCGGCCTCGCTGCGCACCAGCAGGTCCATATCGCGCTTGACCACGCGTTCCAGCTCCGCGGGAGCGAACGCGACGGCCTGGCTTTCAGGGGGCAAGGCAGCGTCGGTCACGGTGGGCGTCAGGTAAAGACGTGCGGCCAGCGCCTGTTGCACCTTGGGGTCGAGCAAGGCATTCATAAACGCGGCGGCGCAGGCCCGGTTGGGACCGGCGGCGACGGGCGCGGCCTGCGACACCGCGGGGATCAGTCCTTCGCGCGGCACCACGGACGCCAGATCCAGGCCTTCCTTCTTCCATTTCAGCGCGGTCGAACGCCAGACCAGCGCGGCCCGCACCTGGCCATGGCGGAAGGCGCGCGCGAGCGTGGTGTCGTCGTAATAGGCACGGGCACCCTGCGCACGCAGCGCGGTCAACCAGGCGCGGCCCGCTTCGAGGTCCGTGGCGCCCTTGCCGCCCGCCAGCGAACCGGCGATGGCCAGCGCGCCCGGCATGCCGTCGAGCAGGCCGATGTGGTCCCTGGACTGCGCGGACGTGGACGCGCCACTGCCGGTAGCGCCATTGGCCGAGCCTTCCTTCACCGAAGGATCTTTGACCCCGGCATCCTTGGAGGCGGCATTCTCGGTGGCCGGCTCGACCAGCGCGGCCAGGCTGTCCGGCGGCGTCTTGAACTTGCTCTTGTCGTAGACCAGCACCAGGCCCGTCCAGGCATAGGGAACGGCGGACGTGGATTGCAGCGCGGGCAGCACCTGCGCGCCGCGCGGCACCGCCTGAGCGTCGATGGGGGCCAGCCCCCCCTCCATCTGGATCGCGCGCAATTCACGGTCGCGCAGGACGACGAGGTCCAGGGTGGGCTTGCGCGCGCCGGTTTCGGCGCGGATGCGCGTACGCTGCGCCAAGGCGCTGGCGATCTGATACGCGGGCACCAGGCCGCCCTGCGCCAGCAAGGGATCGAGCACTTCCTGCAGCAGGGCCTGCCGCGTGCCCGCGGCGATGCCGACCGATACCCCGGCCCCGCACTGCGCGGCCGCGCGCGCCAGCCCTGGCAGGCCCAAGAGCGCGGACGCCGCCGGGCCGGCGGCCATCAGCGACGACATACGCAGAAAAGAACGACGTGCACGCAAAGCGGCCATGTCACGAACTCCAGATACCTGATGGGACCCTTATTTTCATCCCATGTCCAACCGCTTGTCACGCGGTGCTCCGTTACTGTTTCAACGCCGCGGGGCGGACGGCCGCGCGGCGTTGGGATCGGCATGGACAGCATGCCGACCCCGCATTCATCCTATTGTCATCAAGCTGGCATTGCCGCCCGCCGCGGCCGTATTCACGCTGATGGAGCGTTCCGCCACCAGCCGGTCCGGCACATAGCGCGCGCCCTGCCCCAGCGCCTCCGTCGTCAGCCCCTGCACCGGCACGATGGCGCCATCACGCGCCGCGACGCGCCGCTGGAATACCAGCAAGGCATCGCCGTCGCCTTCGAACAAGGCTGCCTGGAAGTCGGCCTGCTCCAGGTCCGCGTCCGCCACCAGCGTCACAGTGTCCCGCTGTCCGGCGTCCAGACCCTGCTGCGCGCCGCGCGCGACGGCATTGTCCAGATACATGACGCGGTTGCCGGCCGCTCGCGCCGCGGACCACTGCGCCAGCGCGCCCGCTTCGGACGCCGCCACGCACAGCACCGTGCCGCGCGGCTCCAGCCGGTAAGTATTGGATTCGCCGGTCGGTCCCGGCAAGGCGATCGACAAGGGCAAAGCGGCAGGCGTCGCCCCTGCCCCGCCGTGGCCCTCACCCACCGGCAAGCCTGGCGGGCGTACGGACAACAAGCGATACATGTACAAGGGCCCGCCCGCCTTGGGGCCCGTTCCCGAGAGCCCCTCGCCGCCGAAGGGCTGCACGCCCACCACGGCGCCGACGATATTGCGGTTGACGTAGATATTGCCCGCGTGGACACGGCGGGTGACGTGGGCGATGGTTTCGTCGATGCGCGTGTGCACGCCGAAGGTCAGGCCATAACCACTGCCGTTGATGTCGTCCAGCACGCTGTCGAGCTGGTCGCGCTTGTAGCGCAGCACGTGCAACACCGGCCCGAACACTTCGCGCTTCAGTTCGCGCAGGCTGTCGAGTTCGATCAGCGTGGGCGGCACGAAAGTGCCATGGCGCGCGGCGGCCAACGGCGTGGTCTGGGTGATCGTCCTGCCAGCCGCGCGCATCGCGTCGATATGACGCTGGATGGTGTCGCGCGCCTCGGCATCGATGACCGGACCCACGTCGGTCGACAGATGATCGGGATTGCCCACGCGCAACTCGTCCATGGCGCCGCGCAGCATGTGCAGCACGTGCTCCGCGCTGTCTTCCTGCAGGCACAGCACCCGCAGCGCCGAACAGCGCTGGCCGGCGGAATCGAAGGCCGACGTCAGCACGTCATACACCACCTGCTCGGCCAGCGCCGACGAGTCGACGATCATGGCATTCTGGCCGCCGGTCTCGGCGATCAGGGGGATGGGATGCCCCGCGTCGTCAAGGCGTTCGGCCAGGCTGCGCGCGATCGACCGCGCCACGTCGGTGGAACCGGTGAACATCACGCCCTTGACGGCGGGACTGGCTACCAGCGCCGCGCCCACGGTCTCGCCGCGCCCCGGCAGCAATTGCACCGCATCGGCCGGCACGCCTGCGGCCCGCAGCATGGCCACGGCCTGCGCCGCGATCAAAGGCGTCTGTTCGGCCGGCTTGGCCAATACGGTATTACCGGCGGCCAATGCCGCCGCCACCTGGCCCGTAAAGATCGCCAGCGGGAAATTCCATGGGCTGATGCACAGCACCGGCCCCAGGGGGCGATGGGTATGGTTGTCGAACTCGCGCTCGGCCTGGTCGGCGTAATAGCGCAGGAAGTCGACGGCCTCGCGCACTTCGGCGATGGCATTGGGCAGGGACTTGCCCGCCTCACGCACGATCAGCCCCAGCAAGGTCTGCATCTGCCCTTCGAGCAGCTGCGCGGCCCGGCGCAGGCAGTGCGCGCGCTCCAGCACCGGCGTCGACTGCCAGATCGGCGCGCCGGCCACGGCATGGCGCAAAGCGTCCTCGACGTCGCCATCGCTGGCTTCGATCACCTCGCCCACCACGTCACGCAGATCGGCGGGATTGCGCACGGGCCGCGCGCGTTCGGCGTCCCAGGCCAGTTGCTCGCCCACCGTAGGCGCGGCACGCCAGGGCGTGGCGGTGCTGGACAGCAGCGCCGCGGACAGCGACGCCAGCCGGTGCTCATTGCTCAGATCCAGGCCCTGCGAATTCAGCCGCGCGCCCTTGGCCGCGGGACCGTACAACTCGCGCGGCAGCGGGATTTTCTCGTGCGGGGCGCCTAGCGGCTGGATGAGCTGGGCGGTCTCGACGGGGTCTTCCACCAGCTCGTCTATCGACACGCTGTCGTCACCGATCCGGTTGACGAAGGACGTGTTGGCGCCGTTTTCCAGCAGCCGGCGCACCAGGTAGGCCAGCAACGTTTCATGCGTGCCCACTGGCGCGTAGATGCGGCAAGGGCGATTCAGCTTGCCCTGCCCCACCGGCCCCACCACTTCGTCGTATAGCGATTCCCCCATGCCGTGCAGGCACTGGAACTCATACTGGCCGGGATAGAAGTTCTGGCCGGCCATCTGATAAATGGCCGACAAGGTGTAGGCATTGTGCGTAGCGAATTGCGGGAACACCGCCTCGGGCGCGCCCAGCAGCTTGCGCGCGCAGGCCAGGTAGGAGACGTCGGTATAGACCTTGCGCGTGTACACCGGATAGCCTTCCAGGCCGTCCACCTGGGCGCGCTTGATCTCGCTGTCCCAATAAGCTCCCTTGACCAGACGGATCATCAGGCGATGGCGGCTGCGGCGCGCCAGGTCGATGACGTAATCGATGACGAAGGGCGCGCGCTTCTGGTAAGCCTGGATGACGAAGCCGATGCCGTTCCAGCCTTCCAGCTCCGGATCGAAGCACAGGGCTTCCAGCAGATCCAGGGATATTTCCAGGCGATCGGCCTCTTCCGCGTCGATGTTAAGGCCGATGTCGTAGCTGCGCGCCAGCCGGGTCAGCTGCAATACGCGCGGCAGCAGCTCGGTCATGACCCGCTCGCGTTGCGCGCGCGAATAGCGGGGATGAAGGGCCGACAGCTTGATCGAGATACCCGGCCCCTGATAGATGCCGCGTCCGGCCGCGGCTTTGCCGATGGCCTGGATGGCCTGCTCGTACGACGTAAAGTAGCGGTCCGCGTCGGCCGACGTGGTCGCGGCTTCGCCCAGCATGTCGTAGGAATAGCCGTAGCCCCTGGCCTCCATCTTGCGGTTGTTGGCCAGGGCTTCCGAGATGCTTTGGCCGGACACGAACTGTTCGCCCATCATGCGCATGGCGATGTTCACGCCCTTGCGGATCAAGGGCTCGCCGCCCTTGCCGATAAGGCGCGTCATGGCGCGCGACAGCGACTGCTCGCTGTTGACCGCCACCAGCTTGCCGGTGAGCATCAAGCCCCAGGTCGCGGCGTTGATGAACAGGGACGGCGAACTGCCCATATGCGACTTCCAGTCGCCGTGCGCGATCTTGTCGCGGATCAGGGCGTCACGGGTGGCGCGATCCGGTATGCGCAGGAGCGCTTCGGCCAGGCACATCAGAGCCACGCCTTCCTGGCTGGACAGCGAGAACTCCTGGATCAGGCCCTCGACCCCGCCGCCCGTGCGCTTGCCGCGCAAGGCCTTGACCAGGCCGGCCGCCATGGCATGCGCCTTGTCGGCATTGGGTACTCGCGCCTGGCCCAGCAACAGCGCCACGCACTCGGTTTCCGGCCGCCGATAGGCCGCCGTGATGGCCGCACGCAGCACGGATTGCGGCTGCACGTCCTGGCCGAATTCGAAGAACGGCGGCACCTGAGCCTGCTGGCTCAGGTCGGCGTCCTCCACGCCTGCCTGCGCACCGCCGTTGAAATGCGATATCTCCGCCGGTAGCTGGCCGCGCTCGATGCGGTCCAGGTACGACACAATGGCCTGCTTATGCAGCCAATGGGGCGTGCAATTGAGTTTTGCCGCCGCGTTCTTCAGCCGATCGCGCAACGCATCGTCGACCTTGACGCCTAGAGTAGTAGTAGCCATGCTGCGTGAGGCCCGGCCCGGTTGAACTCGTTGATCGAGATTGCCCTGCTGTCCGCCTAGTGAAGATGGTTGTGATAGATCTTGCCGCCCTTCATGACCAGGGGAATGCGTTCGCCCTGGCCCAGCAGGCAGGTGATGTCCATGTAGGGATTGCCGTCCACCACCAGCACGTCCGCATAGGCGCCGGCCATCAACCGGCCCAGCTTGTCCTGCATGTTCAGGACCTCGGCGCCCACCAGGGTGGCGCTCTGGATCACTTCGTGGTTGCTCAGCACCTCGGCGCGGATGCGGAACTCATCGCTTTGCAGGCGTTGCGACGGGCCCAGCAGATCGGTGCCGAAGCCCATCTTCACGCCGGCGCGCTTGAACAGCGACAGCGACTCCAGGCCGGCGGTGCGCACGGAGGCGATCTTGATCACGCTGTCCTCCGGCAGACCGTACTGCGCGCCCTCGTTGGCCAGCGCCTCGTAGGTGACCAGGGTGGGCACCACGTAAGCGCCCTTCTCCGCCATCAGGCGGGCCACGCGCTCGTCGATCAGATTGCCGTGCTCGATGGTGCGCACGCCCATGTTGACGGCGCGTTCGATGGCCTCGGCGGTGTAGGAGTGCGCCATCACATACGTCTGGCGCGCGCGGGCCTCGTGCACCATGGCGCGGATTTCGTCATCCGAATAGCCCCAGGATGCGATGGGATCGGTGGGCGAAGCCACGCCGCCCGACGCCATGATCTTGATCTGGTCCGCGCCCATCTGCAGTTCCTGCCGCACCGCCTTGCGCACGTCGTCCACCCCATCGGCCACGCGGCCGATATCGCCGGCACGGAAGCAGCAGCCGCAGAAGCTCATGGGGCGCAGATGGTCCGAACGGGGCCGGGGATCGCCGTGGCCGCCGGTCTGGCTGATGGCGCGGCCGGAGATGAACAGGCGCGGGCCGACCACGGTGTCTTCCTTGACCGCGCACTTCAAGCCCCAGCCGGCGCCGCCCGCGTCGCGCAAGGTGGTGAAGCCACGCCGCAGCATGGCCGCCATGATGGGAACCGAGCGCATCATCACCAGCGCGTCGGGCAGCACGCCCTGCGAGCTGAGGTTCAGCTGCGTGGCCATCACGTGGCCGTGCAGGTCGATGAAGCCGGGCATGACGGTCTTGCCCTTGATGTCGATCACCTGCGCCGACGCCGACTGCAGCGGCCGGTCGGACACTTCCTTGATCAGGCCGTCCTCGACCAGGACATCATGGCCTTCCAGCAATTCACCCACTTTGGGGTCCAGCAGATTTCCATTCTTGAACAGGACGGCGGTCATCGGTAGTCTCCGGATGCGGTCAACGAGTAATGATTCGATGGTTCAAACCGTTCGATCGGTTGGAACGGTTGGAGCGGTTGGAGCGAACATAAAAACAAAAAGGCAATACGGTGCACGCGCTGTCATGACGTCATCGTCTTCACATAGCGGCGATGGATCAGCCAGTTCGACAGCAAGGCCATCAGCAAGGTGGCGCACACCAGCACCAGGGCCAGCGCCGACCCGAAAGGCCAGTTGGACCCGCGCGTGATCTGGTCGTACAGCGCCGGCGCCATCATGGTGATGCCGCTGCCGCCCAGCAATACCGGCGTCGCATAGGCGTTCATGCACAGGATGAACACCAGCACCGTGCCGGCCGCCACGCCAGGCGCGGCGATGGGCAGGACCACGCGGCGCAGCGTCGTGAAGAAGTTCGCGCCCAGGTTCTGGGCCGCTTCCTCGACCGAGAAATCGATGCCTTCCAGCACGCTTTGCAGGGTCAGGATGAAATAGGGCAGCACCACGGCCGTGGTGCCGATCACCACCGCCAGCGGCGTGTAGAGCAGCTTGATCGGCTCGGCCGTCAGGCCCAGGCCCACCAGCACGGCGTTGACCGCCCCGGCATTGCCCAGGATGATCATCCAGCCGGCCGCGCGCACCACGTTGCCCACCAGCAGCGGGAACACCAGCAGGATGATCAGCAGGCTCTTGTAGCGGCTCTGCGTCTTGGCCAGGAAGTAGGCCACCGGGAAACCCAGGGCCAGCGCCAGCACGGTACACAGCGCGGCCACGCCCAGGGTGGTGAAGAACACGCCACGGTAATAAGCGTCGCCGAAGAACTTGGCGTAGTTCTCGAAGGTGAAGCCGGCCTGCAAGGTTTGCGTCGGACTGAAGTGCTCGAAGCTGTAGCGGAACAGCATCAGGATGGGCACCAGCACGATGACCAGCACCACCAGCGAGGCGGGGAACGCCATGCTGGCGCCGCGCGCCCGCGCGCCGCCGGACGCCGCCGGAGCGCCGGCCGCCACGAAGGGACGCGTGGCGACGGGGGTGCCGTCCGCGGAAGCCTGGGGGTCGGATTGGGTGGATGTCTGCATGGTGTCCGGCCTCAAGCGCTGAACGCCACGCAGTCGGCGGGATGGAAGCAGGCGTAGACCGGCGCGCCTTGCGCCAGCGCGGGCGCGGCGCCGCCCGCGTGAACCGATCCTGCATGCACGGACCCCGCATTGGGCGCCCGGCAGCCCAGCACATCGCCGCTGTCCAGCCGCACGCGCACATCGATATGCGCGCCCAGATACGACACGGCGTCCACCTTGCCCGCCAGGGCATTGGGACCGTCCGCCTGCGCGCGCAAGGCGACCCGCTCGGGCCGCACGCCGACGCGCGTGCTGCCCGACGCGGCCTCGCCCACCGCCAGCCGCAAGCCACGCGCCGTGGCGAAGACGCCCTGGCCGTCCATGCGGCCGTCGAAGAAATTCATCTTGCCCAGGAAGTCGGCCACGAATAGATTTTCCGGCTTCTCGTACAGCGCTTCGGGGGTGCCGACCTGCTGCACGCGGCCGTCATGCATGATGGCCATGCGGTCGGCGATGGACAGCGCTTCTTCCTGATCATGCGTGACGAAGATGGTCGTCAGACCAAGGCGCTGCTGCAAGGTACGGATTTCGTCGCGCACTTCCAGACGCAGCTTGGCGTCCAGGTTGGACAGCGGTTCATCGAGCAGGAAAACCTTGGGCTGGATCACCAGCGCCCGTGCGATGGCCACCCGCTGCTGCTGCCCGCCCGACAACTGGCGCGGATAGCGGTCGCGCAGCTCACCCATGCGCACCATATCCAGCGCGTCGGCGATGCGGCGCTGACGCTCGGCCCCCGCCACCTTGCGCATTTCCAGACCGAAGGCAACGTTCTCGGCCACCGTCATGTGGGGGAACAAGGCATAGCGCTGGAACACCATGCCCGTGTCGCGCCGATGCGGCGGCAAGGCCGTGACGTCCTGTTCACCGATGCGTATCGTGCCCGCCGTGGGCGTGATGAAACCGGCGATCATGCGCAAGGTGGTGGTCTTGCCGCAACCGCTGGGGCCCAGAAAAGCCACCAGCTCGCCGTCGGCGATGTTCAAGGAAAAATCGGCCACGGCCAGCGCGCCGCCGTACTGTTTACGGAGTCCTTCAAGGGCAACATTGGCCATCTTTCACACCACCTGACTGAGTTTGACGTAGCGGTCGGTGACCAGCATGACGATACCGAGCATGAGGATCTGCACCGACGCCACCGCGGCGATGGTGGGATCCAGGTTGAACTCCAGGTATTGCATGATGGCGATCGGCAGCGTCGTGCGGCCGGGTCCCACGAGCGACAGGGACAGCTCCAGATTCTCGAAGGAGACGATGAAGGAGAACAGCGCCGCCGCCACGATGGCGGGCCGCAACATGGGCAAGGTGACGCGGAAGAACGCGACGCGGCCGCTGGCGCCCAGGTTGCGCGCGGCCTCTTCGATGGAAGGATCCAGTCCGCTCATACTGGCCGAGACCAGGCGCACGGTCCACGGTATGGTCAGGCAGACGTGCGCCAGCACCAGGCCGCCGTAGGTGCCGACGATATCCATGTCCAGGGTGTTCTCGGCGCGCAGGTAAAACAGGTAGATGGCGACACCGGCGACGATGCCCGGCACCAGCAGGGGCGACAGCAGCAAGGTGTTGACGGCCTGGGACCCACGGAAGCGATGGCGGATGATGCCCAGCGCCGCCAGCACGCCCAGCGCGACACCGCAGACGGCCGCGATCAGGGCGACCTGCATGCTGAACAGAAAGCCGTTGGCGAACGCCGAGTTGTCCCAGGCCTTGACGTACCAGGACAGCGTGTATCCCGACGGCGGGAAATAAAGGATCGCGTCCTTGAAGAAGCTGAGCCACACCACGAACAGCAGCGGGCAAAGCATGAAGAAGTAGATCAGCGCGACGAAGGCGCGATGCAGCCAACGCAGCCACGGGAAGGACGGCGCCGCGACGCCACGGCGGGCGGGCGGCGGATGGGACGAAGCTGCTGATGCTGCCACGACGTGATTCCCCTTAGCGCTGGACGGCTAGTACCGTCCGGTCTGTAGTGAAACCACATCCTACGCGCCGGAAAACCTTTAGGACATTAAGGCTAACCCGGACACATGAGCAGGTGCGACCTTAATCAGAAATCGGGTTGCACCCCAGCAGCTGGACTTGCGCCGAACCGGGCCGGGGGCTGCTCTGGCTTTGCGACTGGATGGCACTGGCTATCGTCAATCCCAGATCGCGCGTGGCATCGCGCAGGCCATGCACCGCCGCTTCGGCGCCCGTGCCGCTGACAGGCACGCGGCTGATGCTGCGGCACTGCCAGGCCTGCCCCTTCAGATTGGCGGGCCGCACCCGCCAGGTGGCGTCCACGACCGCCTCGACCCCGGTGATGCTCTCCACGCGCTGCACGTCGACGGCCACGCGCCACACTGGCGCGCTGGCGGGCGCGCGGATGGCCTGCACGTCCGGCACCTGCAGGGTACGAGTCAGCGTGTCGGACAGCGCGCCACGCACCTCGTCGGCCAGCGGCGCCGACCAGCGTTCGGAGTACAGCGGCGTCAGGCCACCGCCCTGTTCACGCATCATCAACTGGGGTTGATCGGCTTGCGGCGGCACGTTGACCGGCAGCACTTCCAGCATGAAGGCCGGCGTCGCCGCCGGAGCGTTGCTGCTGTCAGGCAGCTCCGCGCCCATGAGCGTGTAGTAATGGACGGGCGGCGAACTGGCGCAACCCGCCAGCAAGGCCACGCCCGCCGCCAGGGCCGACAGACGAAGTTTCATTTCTTATTTCCTATTCGGACTGCGCCCGGGTATGGGATCGTCGCCACGCCCGCGCAGCAAGGCTTCCGGATTGGCCTGCAGGAAGTCGGACAGCACACGCAGGGAACGCGCCGCGCGGGTGAGCTCCTGGATGGCCCGGTCCGAATTCGCCAGCACGCCATTGTCCGAAGACAGCATGTTGCTGATGTCGTTGAGCGACTTGCCGGCCTGCTTGATCATGGCCTGGGCTTCGGGCGCGACCTGGTTGTTGAGCTTGTTCATCAGGCGCGAAGCATTCGCCAGCGTCGTGTTGAGCTCGTTGCCGATCTTGTCGAAGGGGATCTTCTCGATCTTGTTGACGATGTTGGTGATCTGCTGCTGCAGCTGATCCAGGTTGCCCTGCGTCGTGGGAATGTCGGCCCGGCCGGTGCCGTCCCAACTGAATTCCACCTTCGGCTGATTGGGGAACACGTCCAGCGCCACGTAAAGCTGGCCCGTGAGCAGGTTGGACGTGCGCAATTGGGCGCGCAAGCCGTGCTCGACCATGGACCCCAGCAGGCGGCCACCCGGATGGGAGGGGTTGTCGCCATCCTGGCGGATGGAGTAATCACGCACGCGTTCGTACACCGATCCCAGGCGCTGCGGATAGAGGTTGGCATCGATCACCGCATAGAAGCGCTTCTTCTCGGTGTCGAATTCCATGTTGATGGACTCTACCTGCCCCAGCGTGATGCCGTTGAAATCGACGGGCGCGCCCACGTTCAGCCCGCGTATGGATTGGTAGTACTCCATGCGGATGGGGAAAGGTTCGCCGTCGGGCGTGGCCTTGGCTGTCGCCTCGCTGCCATAGAGGGTAAAGGTGGAATCGGCCTTGGCGACCTTGGTGTTCGCCTGCACCGCCTGAGAGGGCTTGGCGGGCGTGGCGCTGGATCCCGGCGGCTGGATGGCCTGCGCGGAACTCGGCGCGCCCGTCGCCGCGCCGCCCTGGGCGTTGGCATTGGCGGACGGCTTGCCGGCATTGTCCTCCGGCTGGATCTGGCTACCGCGGGCGGCGGGATTCTGCTTGCCTTGGCTGCCCTGCGTGCCCTGTCCTGCCTTGCCGTCGCGGCCCTGCGCGCTCCCTTGCGGCACGCCCTGCTTGTTGCCCTGCCCGCCGCTGGCATCCTTGCCGGCGGCGTTTTTCGCCTGCGCGGCCGCGGAAGCGGCGCGCAGCGCCGCGCTGGCCGTCTGCTCCGGCGACATGGCAGCCCCGTCCTTGGGCTCGCCCTTGCCGCTCAGCGCCGAGGGCGGCAGGCCTTGCGGCGCCGTGCTGGCGCCGGGCGCCGCGCCGCTGCTGCTGTCGTCCATGTCCTCGAAGGCGATGCCGCCCACCGCCACCGACAGCAGCGACTGCGTACGCACCTTGAGCCCGTCGGCATTGACGGTGAAGTCGACGCCGCTGGCATTCCAGAAATGCGTGGTGGTCGTGACGAACTTGTCGTTCGGCGCGTCGATGAAAACCTGCACGTTGACGCTCTTGCCGGAGCTGTCCAGCTGATAACCGATCACCTGACCCACGCTGATGCGGCGGTAGTAGACTGGCGACCCGACGTCCAGCGAGCCAAGATTGTCGGCTTTCAAGGTGAAGCGCTTGCCGGGCCGGTCATGCGTCACCTCCGGCGGCGTTTCCAGGCCGACGAACTGGGTTTTCTCGGCCGTCGTCACCGGCTTGCCGTCGGGACCCTTGCTGGAACTGGAAGGCGCGTCGACGCCGATGTAGGCGCCCGACACCAGGGTGCTGAGACCCGACACACCGCTCAAGCCCAGCCGCGGCCGCACCACCCAGAAACTGCTGCCCTCGCGGGCCAGGCTGGCGGCGTCCTTGTCGATATCGGCGGTGACGATCACCCTGGAGCGATCCTCGTTCAGCTTGATGGCCTTGACCACGCCGACGTTGACGTCCTTGTAGCGCACCTGGGTCTTGCCGACCTCCAGCCCTTCCGCTGTCTTGAACGTGATGGTGACGCTGGGCCCCGCTTCCAGCCAGGTCCGCGCGACCAGGGAAATGCCTGCCACGGCCGCCACCACGGGCACCAGCCAGATCCAGGAGATCCGCCGCTTCTTGCGCGTGACCTCCGGGACCTTGATACGACTGGTCTCGTCGGGAGAATTTGAATCGGCCATGCTGGGATGTTCCTTAATGTTCTTCTAAAGGTGGGAGGACCCACCCCGACACGCTGTGCGCGTCAACGGACCCCGCGTCCGTCCATGTCCGTGTCCACGCTCGGTGGAGCATGCTCAACCGTTGATACGGGCGCGCGAGCGGCAATTTGCGTGCCCGCTGCCTCGATATCCCAGCCGCGACGTGGATCGAAGCTCATCGCCGCCAGCATCGTCAGTATCACCACCGAGCCAAACGCCGCGGCCCCCGGCGCCGCGCTGATTTCCATCAGGCCATGGAAATTGGCCAATGCCGCCAACAGGATCACCACGAAAACGTCCAGCATGGACCACTGTCCGATGAATTCCACCATCGTATAGAGCCGGGTCCGCTGCCGCAGATTCGTGGTGCTGCCGAACTGAATGAACAGGGCCAGCACCGCCAGGGAAATGAGTTTGGTCAAGGGCACCATGACACTGGCGACGAACACGATGGTAGCAAGGTCCCACGACCCCATCTGCCACAGCTCGATCACGCCGCCCAGGATGGTATGCGCACTGTCCCCCAGAAGGGAAGAGATGGACATCACCGGCAACACGTTTGCGGGAATATAGAAGACGGCCGCGGCGATCAGCAAGGCCCACGTACGCGACAGGTGATCGGGCTTGCGCAGGTGCAGCACCGCGTTGCAGCGCTGGCAGTGATGCGCGGACTCGGGATGATCCAGGGGCACGCTCTGCACCTGGCCGCAGACGTGGCAGCCCGTCAGGATCTCGCCCTGCCGTTCCTCGGGCACATGCGCACGCACCACGCCGGTGTCTTCCGCGTAGCGCCACAGCGCGTGCGGCGACAGCCGGCCCAGTATGGTCAACAGAATGGTCAGCAAGGCAAAGCCGGCCAGGCCGAAACCCGGCTGCACCGACGCCATGCCCGACAGCTTGACCACCGCCACCAGCACACCCAGCATGAACACCGGCACCATGCACCAGGGCCGCAACAGCCCCAGCAGGCGCATGGCCAGCCTGAAGGCGGGCGGCAGGCGCCCGCGCGACAAGGGATAAAGCACCCACATCAGCAGCAGCAACTGCACCATGGGCAAGGCGAAACCGGCCGCGCCGGTCATCAGCGCGACCACCCAGTGGCCCTGGTCCCAGGTGACGGTAAGGGCGTCCAGCAAGGACGCCTGCTGCTCCATGCCCTGCACCTGCATCTTCGCCACCGGATAGGCGTTGGCGATCATGAAGACGATGGCGGTGGTGATGGCCAGCGCCAGCCAGGAGCCAAGCGTAAGGCCGCTGTAGCGCCACAAGGTGGTGCCGCAGCGGCCGCAATTGGCGACCTCGCCGGGAGCGAGGTCATGCCTGCGAAAGATGCTTGCGCAATGCTCGCAGGCGATCAGAGGACGCAGGCGGGTCATCGGCTGATCACCCGCATCCATGGAGCTCACCGTCAATCAGCCAGCGCCACTTCCCGTGCGTCCGGCGCGTCCGACGACGGCTTCTCGCCGTACGAAAGAACGACCTTGCCGTCGGCATCCAGGTCCACCGTCACCGTGCCGCCGTCGACCAGCTTGCCGAACAGCAGCTCGTCGGCCAGCGCGCGGCGGATGGTGTCCTGAATCAGCCGCTGCATGGGACGCGCGCCCATCAGAGGATCGAAACCCTCCTTGGCCAGATGCGCGCGCAAGGCGTCGGTGAAGACCGCCTCGACCCGGCGCTCGTGCAACTGATCTTCCAGCTGCATGAGGAACTTGTCGACCACGCGCAGAATGATTTCGCGGGTCAGCGCCGAGAACGGGATGATGGCGTCCAGACGGTTGCGGAACTCAGGCGTGAACATACGCTTGATTTCCGCCATCTCGTCGCCGGCCACACGCGAATTGGCGAAACCGATGGACGGGCGGTTGAGCGTTTCCGCGCCGGCGTTGGTGGTCATGATCAGGATGACATTGCGGAAATCGGCCTTGCGTCCGTTGTTGTCCGTCAACGTGCCGTGGTCCATGACCTGGAGCAGGATGTTGAAGACATCCGGATGCGCCTTCTCGATTTCATCCAGCAGCAGCACGCAATGCGGCTGCTTGTTGATGGCCTCGGTCAGCAGACCACCCTGGTCGAAACCGACGTATCCCGGCGGCGCGCCGATCAGGCGCGACACCGCGTGACGCTCCATGTACTCCGACATGTCGAAGCGCAGCAGCTCCACGCCCAGGGTGAACGCCAGCTGGCGCGCGACTTCCGTCTTGCCGACCCCCGTGGGACCGGAGAACAGGAAGGCACCGATGGGTTTTTCCGGTTTGCCCAGACCCGAACGCGCCATCTTGATGGCAGCCGACAGCGCCTCGATGGCATTGTCCTGGCCGAACACCACCGTCTTCAGGTCGCGGTCCAGGGTTGCCAGCTTGCTGCGGTCGTCATTGGAAACCGACTGCGGCGGAATGCGGGCGATCTTGGACACGATGTTTTCGATGTCCACCTTGCCGATGACCTTCTTCTGACGCGAACGCGGCAGCAGGCGCTGTGCGGCACCGGCTTCATCGATCACGTCGATGGCCTTGTCCGGCAGATGGCGGTCATTGATGTGGCGTGCCGACAACTCGGCCGCGGCCAGCAAGGCGGCGGACGAATAGCGGACGTTGTGGTGTTCCTCGAAACGCGTCTTCAAACCGCGCAGGATCTGCACGGTCTGTTCCACGCTGGGTTCGCTGACGTCGATTTTCTGGAAACGACGCGACAGCGCGTGATCCTTTTCGAAGACCCCACGGTATTCCGTATACGTGGTCGCGCCGATGCACTTGAGCTGGCCCGAAGACAAGGCCGGCTTGAGCAGGTTGGACGCGTCCAGGGTGCCGCCCGACGCCGAACCGGCGCCGATCAGCGTATGGATTTCGTCGATGAACAGGATGGCGTCGGGATTCGCGCGCAATTGCTTGAGCACGCCCTTGAGCCGCTGTTCGAAGTCGCCGCGATACTTGGTACCGGCCAGCAAGGCGCCCATGTCCAGCGCAAAGACTTGAGCCGCTTGCAGAATCTCCGGCACTTCGCCGCGCGTGATGCGCCAGGCAAGGCCTTCCGCGATGGCGGTCTTGCCGACACCGGCTTCGCCCACCAGCAAGGGGTTGTTCTTGCGCCGGCGGCACAGCACCTGGATCACCCGCTCGACTTCCGTCTCGCGACCGATCAGGGGATCGATACGACCAGCCAGCGCGGCCGCGTTGAGGTCATTGGCATATTGATCCAACGGCGACTGGCGCGACTCGCCCTGCTCCTCGGGAGCCGGCTGCTGTTCTTTCTGCGTCGCGGCCGATTCGACCTGCGGCTGCTTGGTAATACCATGCGACAGGAAGTTGACGACGTCCAGGCGGGTTACGCCCTGCTGTTGCAGGTAATAAACCGCGTGCGAATCCTTTTCGCCAAAAATGGCCACCAATACGTTCGCGCCGGTCACCGGCTTCTTGCCGGTGCCGCCTGCCGAAACGTGCATGATCGCGCGTTGGATCACCCGTTGGAAACCCAGCGTCGGCTGCGTATCCACTTCGGCGCCACTCGGAATCACGGGCGTATTTTCGGAAACGAACTGGCGCAAGTTACGACGCAGATCGTCCAGATTCGCCGCGCACGCGCGCAAGACTTCGACAGCTGAAGCATTATCCAGTAAGGACAGCAACAGATGTTCGACAGTAATAAATTCATGGCGAGCCGAACGGGCCTCGACAAAAGCCATATGCAGGCTGACTTCAAGCTCTTGGGAAATCACGCTTCCTCCATAACGCATCGAAGCGGGCATAAACACAGGACATATTCTATGCCTATCGAGCAGTAACGCCAGCGATTTCAAAACCTACCCGATCGTAACGCCCTCGGCTGTCCATGACCGTGAGCGTATACCGACCGTCGTTCGCCAGCGACACCGTGAACGGACGTCCCGCCGGGCCATGCCCAAGCACGCGCCCATCGAGCATCCACCATATATCGCCATCAACCCCTTGCGCATCGACGTCCACCGCCACGCGGTTGCTGCCCGGCACTGGCCGTAGCACCGACCCGTTGGCCAGGCCCATCAAACGCAGGGGAGCCTGCGTACCGTCCGCATAACCCACAAAGGTCGGCGGAACAGTGTCATTCAAAGCCCAAGCCGGCCGCTGCTCCGGACACGTGCCACCGAGCACGCTACCCAGACGCAGCCCCAAGGGCCAACACGTCACAACAGCCTTGACCGTTTCCGGCCGCGGACGTTCCCGCGGCGGACCGTCCGGCAAGGCCGACACGATATCCTGTAACAAAGGCGCCGCCACGTTGGCCCCGAAATACCCGGGATTGGGTGTTCCGTCAGGCCGGCCAACCCAGACGCCTATCGTCCAATTGTCCGTGACGCCAACCGCCCAGGCATCGCGGAACCCAAAACTGGTGCCGGTCTTCCACGCCAGGCGCTTGCCCGGCGAACCGGACTGCGACTGGTAGAAAGGCCGGTCGGGATGCCCTCCCCCTTCAAGGATGTCCCGCACGATCCATGCCGCACCGGCACTCATCATACGGGACTCGATGCGAGGCTGATCCGGGCGCAGACGCGGTTTCCCGGACAAGCCGCCCCGCGCCAAGGCCCGGTAGGCACCCACCAGTTCTTCCAATGTGGTGCCACCCCCGCCCAAAATCAAGCTCAGATTGGGAACCGCCCCGGCAGGCATGCGCAGACGGACACCGCCACCTAGCATAACCGATGCGAAATGGGCCGGTCCGACCCGGTCCAAAAGGTCTACCGCGGGCACATTCAAGGACCGCTGCAGGGCCTGGGACACGCTGACGGGACCGGAAAACGACGCCTGGAAATTTCCCGGGGCGTAACCGCCGAAAGACATCGGCACGTCCATCAGCAGGCTTTCGGAATGGATCAGGCCGTCGTCCAGCGCCAGACCGTACAGAAAGGGTTTGAGCGTGGATCCCGGCGAGCGGATCGCCGTGACCATATCGACGTGGGCGTAACGGCTGTCGTCGGAAAAATCTGCCGAACCGGCGTAGGCCTTGACCTCCAGGGTATCGTTGTCCATCACCAGCACGGCCATGGAGACCTTGGGCGGCAGGGTGTCGACCCGGTCCAGCAGCATCTGCTCGACCCGGTCCTGGATTTCGACGTCCAGATTGCTGGCAAGCAGCGGCGGGCGCTTGTCGCGCCGCCCGCCCGGCGGCCGGGCCTCGCGCAACAGGCGTTGCGCCGCCAAAGGGGCCACCCAGCGGGCGCGCAGCGGCGGCGCCACCACGGTTTCGATCTTGGCGTCATCGACCTCGGCGCGGGTCCAGCGGCCCAGCTCGACCATGCGGTCCAGCACCTTGTCGCGCGCCACCCGGGCAGTGTCGGGGTGGCGGTCGGGGCGCAGGCGGGTGGGTGCCTGCGGCAGCGCCGTCAGCAAGGCAGCCTCGGCCGCGCTGAGGTTACGCGCCGACTTGCCCAGCCATAAGCGCGACGCCATCTCCACGCCCTGCACGATGCCGCCCATGGGGGCGCGGCTCAGGTACATGGAAAGGATTTCGTCCTTGCTGTAGTGCATCTCCAGCTGGATCGCGCGCCAGGCCTGGCGCAACTTGGCCCCGATCGAACGCGAAGGCTGGCCGTTCAGCCTGGGGTCGATCAGCCGCGCCACCTGCATGGTCAGGGTGGAGCCGCCGGACACGATGCGGCCATGCGCCGCCCATTGCCAGGCCGCGCGCGCCATGGCCACCGGATTGACACCCGGATGCCAGCGGTACCAGCGGTCCTCATAGGTCAGCAGGGATTGCAGGTATAGCGGCGACACCTGGTCAGCCGTGATGGGATAACGCCAGATGCCGTCGCGGCTGGGATAGTTGCGCAGGGGCGTGCCGTCGGCCGCCACCACCACGGTGGCGCCGTCGGCATAAGGCGCCGGCAGGGGAAACAGCCTGTCCAGCACCAGCAACGTCACGGCCAGCAAGGCCACCAACGCCAGCGCCGCCTGAAACAGGCGGCGCTGGCGGCGGCGTCCGGCCGGCCGGCGGCCGGGCTTCCGGTCCCCGGGTTGCGGGAAGCCGGCAGCCTGCGGGCTTACTTGCCCTTCGGCGCGTTGCGGTCGCGTACTTCGATCTTGCTCCATTGCTCGCCTACGCCACGCAATTCCGGACGGTACATGTCTTCAGCCACCGTCGACGGGACCGCGTACTTGCCAGGTGTGACCACCCGGAGCATGTAGAAGATATCCACCGCGCCGCTGCCCAGCGACACCGCGGCGACATACCGGTCGTCACGGAATTCGGTGTGCTTGATATTGGGATTGGACAGCGCGTCGGCCACGCGGCGGTTGCCGATGGTCCAGTCGTTCATGTCCGGGTTGGCCGTGAGGTTGAGATTCTCCACCTCAAGACCCGCCGGCACGCGATCGATCACCAGGCCGTCCGGAATGCGACGGCTGGCATCGGCGCGGATCCAGGCCACCAGGATATCCCCGGTCTGCAAGCTGCCGCCATCCCAGGCCGTGCCGTTCGGACGATACCAGCGGCGCTGCACACGGATGACGTCAGTACGCGGCGTCGGCGGCGTGATGCTGCTGCCCTGGATGTCCAGTTCGGCGAACACCGGCTGGCTGCCCGAGTTGATGAGTTGCAGGCCGCCCATGTCGTTGGCGCGCAGCGATACGGTCTGGTCACCCGTGGCCTGCACCACCTTGCGGACGGTGCCGTTGGCCAGGGTCACTTCCCACGGCGCGTCCTTCTTGCCTCCGGCGGTGCGAGCCGCCAGCAACAGGGCCATCTGCTCCTGCGTGGAGAAGTAGGACCGGCTGCCCAGGCGCGAGGCCAGGTCGGTGAGCAGGGTTTCACGGCGCTCGTGGCGCAGGTCGTACTGCGCCATCAGCGCATAGGACATGGCCACATCGCGCACCGGGGTGCCGTAATCACCCATCCACTCATCGATATACAGGTTCGTGCCGGACGCCGAAGCAGACGAGACGAAAGCCATGCCATATTGGCGCGTCATGGCTTGATCCAGGGCAGCCTTCATGCGGCCCTCGTCGCCCATCAGCTTGAAGGCGGCGGCCAGCTGCACCAGCGGCAGCGGCGAACGCGCACGTTCCTGATAGTTGTCGTAGAGCTGGCGCACGGTGGCCAGCGGTGCCTTGCCATCACGAGCCAGAACCAGCGCGGCGGCCGCCAGGCCGGCGAAGCGGCGATGGTCTTCGCGCAGCACGCTCAGCTCGTTGGAGCCGACCCGGCCCGATTCCACGCCACGCTTCAGATTGGCCGACCACGTACCGAAGGTGCTGCCGGTCTGCTGCACTTGCTGCAACAGCCAGGTGCGCGAACGCTCGATGGTCGCTTCCGGCACGCTGAAGCCGCGCTCGCGGGCATCCTGCATGAAGCTGGTGGCATAGGCCGTCAGCCAGACATCGCGGCTGCTGGTGTCGCCACCCCACAAGGAGTACGACCCATTGGACGCACGCATGCCGGACAAGCGCGCCAGCGCGCCGTTGACCTTGTCCTCGCGCAGGGTGGCCGAGAACTTGTCGACCTTGTAGCGCTGGGCCATCTCGGCATCCATCAACAGCCACGGGAAGGTGGCGCTGACGGTCTGCTCGGTGCAGCCGTAGGGATAGGACAGCAGGTCATGCACCAGGCGCGCGACGTTGAACGGCGGCTCGGTCGACATGGTCAGACTGACGGTGGTCGAGTCAGGGAAGTAACGCGCCACCCAGTCGGCCTGCGTGGCCGCGCTTTCGCCCGGCATCAGGCGCAGACGGCGCACCTGGCGTTCGTCGGCCTGGGCCGGCTGCACTTGCAGCACCGACTCACGCACGATGTGCACCGGCTTGTCGCCGCCCTGCGCGTCCACGGTCAGGCGCATCAGGCCCAGCCCATAGGAGCCGGTCGTGGTGGCCGTGAAGCGGACGGTGGTGCGTTGCTTGTCCTTCAGGGTGACGGTGCGCGTGCCATCGGTGATGGCCAGCGGATCGTTGGCTTCCAGCTTGACCGTGACCTTCTGCGGCGCGCCGCTGAGGTTGGTCACGTCCAGCGCGATGGCCGCTTCGTCGCCGGGCGTGATGAAGCGCGGCGTGCTCAGCTCGGCCACGATGGGCGCCGCCACGGTCATTTCAGCGTCGGCGCTGCCGTACTCGTCGTTGGTGAAGGCCACGGCCATCAGGCGCAGGGTGCCGTTGAAGTCCGGCAGATCGAGCGGGATCTCCGCTTCGCCCTGCGCGTTCAAGGTGACGGGACCGGAGAACAGATCCACCAGCTTGACCTTCTTCGGCAGGGTCTTGGTGTCGCCGCGCATGGCCGCGTCACCGCCCCACTTCAGGCGGCCCTTGGTGCCGTCCATCTTCTCGATCAGCTTGCCGTACATGTCCAGCAGATCGGGCGCGTAACGGTGCTTGCCGAAGAAGAAGTTGAAGGGATCCGGGGTCTGGTACTGATCGATGTTCAGGATGCCGACGTCCACCGCCGACAGCGTGACGGTAGCCTTCTTGTTGGCCGCGCCATCCACCTTGATCTTGACCGTCGTGCGGGTCTCCGGCAGCACCTTGGCGGGCGCTGTCAGATGCACCGCCAGCTTGCGTCCTTCCGCCTGCAGAGGCAGATAGGCCAGTCCCACCGCGCGCGCCGGGGTGACGCGGTCGCCCGCGCTGCCCGGGCGGAACACCACCGCGCCCACATACAGGTCGTGGCGCTTCCAGCTCGGATCGATGGGGATCTCGACTTCCGTGCCGGTGGCCTTGGCGGCCACCCAGGTCGACCACAGCATGCGGTCGCCTTCCACGGTGACCAGGGCCTGGCCGTCGTGCGGCGGCGTCAGGGTCAGCTTGACCTTGTCGCCCGCCTTGGCAGGCACACCTTCAAGTTTCATCTGCACACGGTCCGGGCGATTGCCGGCGGACTCATCGTCCTGGGCGCCCCAGCCCGCGTAGAAGCGGTATTTCAGGACCTGATCCGTTTCGGGATCGCTGATTTCCAGGCGATAGCGGCCGTAGTTGACCGGCAGGCTCATCGGCAGGCGTCCGTTCAAGGCCACCACGCGCGAGTCGACCAGTTCCTCGGTCTCGGTGTAGCCGCTGTTCCAGCCGCGCTGGTCGTCATAGCGCCAGTAATACTTGCGCTCTTCCTTGTAGAGGCGCACCTGGGCGGCCTGCAGCGGAGCTGCCTCGCCCTTGCCGTCGACGCGGATGACTTCGAAATTCGCCGGCGCGCCTTCACGCGTGACGTTGCTGTCGAACAGCGGACGCACGGCGATCAGCTTGGCCGCCGGCCACATGCTGCGCTCGATGGAACGCACCACCGGGCGGCCGCCCGACTCCAGCAGGCTGGCCGACACACGCACCTTCAGCGGCGAGGACGCGTCCTTGTAGTTGGAGGTGTCGACGCTGATATTGCCCTTGCCCTTGTCGTCCAGCTGGCTCTCGGGCAGCTCTTCATAACGCTTGATGCTGTCGTCGTTGACGTCGCCGAAGATGAAGCCGGGCCACTTCTGCGGCAGCGCATAGCGGTCGCGCTTGATCGTGTAGCTGGAAAGCAGGCGGTTGCCCGCAGCCGGCGCGCCATACAGGTAGTCGCCCTGCACGTCGATGTCCAGCCCGTCGCCGGGGCCCAGCGGGCCGTCTTCGGCCTGCAGCGTCATCTTCATGCGCTCGGGCAGGAATTCCTCGACCTTGAACGGCCACGTGGCATCGGCCCGGCGCGAGGCGGGGTCGACCCGCAGTTCCAGCATCCAGGTGCCCGTTTGCGCATCCAGGGGCAGATCGATGGCGTGTTGCAGATAGCTGGGACGATCCTTGTCCTTGTCCGGGCTCCACAGCGCGGTCAGCACCGTGCGGCCATCAGGACGTTTGATGGTCGCGGTCAGCGGCGCGCCGGACAGCGGCTGGCCGTCGGCGTTGCGCGGCAGCACAGACACGTTGAAGGTTTCACCCGGGCGATAAAGATCGCGGCCGGCATACACGAACAGATTGTTATCCACCGACGGCAGGCCGCCGATATCGAACTCCGACAGGTCCAGCGCCGGGTCGCCCAGCGCCAGCACGGTCATTTCCTTGCCGCGCGAGGCACGGATGACGCGCGCCTTGTCGAAACTGCCGTCGAAGCGCACATGGCCCTGGGCATCGGCGGCCGCCTTGGCCAGCGTCTTGCCGCTGGCGTCGATCAGCTCGACGGTGTCGCCCGAGATGGCCTGGCCTTCCTTGAGCGAGACCGTGTAGGCCTCGATGCGGTTGGCGTAGCGACGCGCGTGCAAGCCGATGTCGCTGACGTAGAAATAGGAGGTCTGGTATTCCTCACGAAAATGGCCGGGCTGGCTCATCACCGCGATATAGATGCCTGGCTCCTGCAATTCCTTGATGCCCTCGACCGGCAGGAACGTGACATGGCTGCGGTTGGGCTTGTCGTCGGTCAGGAAACGGCCCTGATAGACGCTGGTGCTCAAGGAGGTCAAGCGTTCCAGGTCCCAGGAACTCACCAGGCCCTTGAGCGAACGGTTGCCGTAGTAGTCGTTGTAGCCACCCTCTTCGTCATCATCGCTGGAGCCGCCACGGCCGCTCACCACGGAGTCGAAGAATTCAGGCACGCGCTCGGGCGCGACGCGCAGGAACTGCACATCCACCTCGGGCATATTCACCGTGGTCACCGGCAAACCGCCATTCTGGCCGGCCGGCAGCACCACGCCCTTGCTGGCGAAATAGAAGGACGGCGGCATCGCCTCGGTTTCGACATCGCAGTGCGCCGCCGTACCCAGGGTCACCTTGTCGCCGGCGCCGGGAAGATCCGCGCGCAGGCGGATGACGTAGCGGTGCTGCGGCACGACGAAGGGGAAGTAGATCATGCGCGGGTTGTCGCCCACCGTCCACGAACCCTGCACCGTCTTGCCGGTATCGGCGGCGGTGGCAGGCTGGTCCTTGGATTTCGCCTTCGAGTCATCGCTGCCCTTCAACGGACCGGTGTCGATGACTTCGATAAAGCGGCTGAGCTCGGTCTTGCGGTCGACCGGCTGCGTGAACGTCACGGCCAGCGACAGCGTGTCCGAATATTGGCGCGCCTTGCAAGCCAGGGTGCCGAAGGGATCCGCGGAGCCCACCGTAGCGGTGGAGGGTAGCGCCGGCGTGGCCGCCGTTTGCGTGGGTGCCTGCGCGGCCGGCGTCACCGTGCCTGAGGCTGCCGGCGCCGCGGTGGGCGCGCTGGACGGTTGGGCCACGGGGGCCGGTGATTCTGGAGACCGTTTCAAGAAGACGACAACGGCCACAAGCAAGACTATGACGACGGCCGCGACCGCCCCCAAAACGCCCTTGTTTTTGCTCACGCTAAACCCCTCTCCCGCGCCGCGAAGGCGAAACTACAATAAATGTCTTGATTAATATCAATACATTTAAAAAAAACGTACTTTATTTTGGATTTATGCCAGACGTATTAAACGCCCGGGTCTAGCAGGAAGACCGGATCAAACCGGTTCCATGACGCATTGCAATGGATGCTGTTTGGCCCGCGCATATTGGCCAACCTGGGCAATACGCGTCGCCGCGACGTCACGGGGATATACCCCGCATACCCCTCGGCCTTCGTGATGAACTTGCAACATGATCCGGGTCGCTTCTTCTTGATTCTTGCCGAAAAACTTCTGCAGCACCTTCACCACGAACTCCATGGGGGTGTAATCGTCATTGAGCAGGACAACCTGGTACATCGGAGGCGGCGCGGTCTTCGCGGCCTCCTTTTCTACAACCAGATCGTGATGGGTATCCGTACTTGTGCTCATAGCGGCGGTATTTTATTTAAACCTTGAATAAGTGGCGCATGCATTGGGCCACTTTTACATGTAGAAATGCGTAGTTTCCATACTTGACGCAAGAAAGAAATTAAGCGCATTATTCGCGGAATTCTCGCCGTTTCAGGCGACTGTTAGCGTCGGGAATAAAAGGGGGGGGACGGCCTGGCCGGGGAGCCCTTCTGTCAACATACGATTCATGAGGCAGTCCGCATGTCTGATATGACCGCATCCGCTGTCCAAGGGGACAATCCAAAATCAACCGGAACCGTAAAATGGTTCAACGACGCGAAAGGGTTCGGCTTCATCACGCCGGACGATGGTGGCGAAGATCTGTTCGCGCACTTTTCGTCGATACAGATGAACGGTTTCAAGACCCTGAAAGAAGGCCAGAAAGTATCCTTCGAGATCATCCAAGGCCCCAAGGGTAAGCAAGCCCTGAATATAACCTCTGCCTGAGCCACCAGGCCGGGTTTTCTCGGCGTCTTCGAGTACCATACTGTGAAGGCGGGGCGTTCGACGCCCTGCCTTTTTGCCGTTCCCGCTGCTTTCTCTCGCTGTTCTATCTCTTACTTAAGTAGTCATGATGCATACCAGCGCTGCTCTGCCCTCCTCGCTATCCAAATCCAAGCTGGGGGGCGGCGCGCCGTTCGGCCCCGCGCTGCGCGTCCTGCGCGGCCTGCTTCTGACTGCCGTGGCCGCTTGCGCCGTCGGCGCGGGCACCGCCCAAGCTCAAGAGCCGACCACCGCGCAAGAGACGCTGCGCACCGTGCAATTGTCGGCCGGCATCCACGTGATCCATGCCGAAATCGCCAACACCGATGAAACGCGCCGGCGCGGCCTGATGTTCCGCAAGGCGCTGGAAGCCAACGACGGCATGCTGTTCGTCTTCGGCGACCCGGACATGCAGTGCTTCTGGATGCACAACACCCCCCTGCCCCTGTCCATCGCCTTCATCGCCGACGATGGCACCATCGTCAACGTCGCCGAGATGGCGCCGGAAACCGACGACACGCACTGCTCGAAAAAGCCCGTGCGCTATGCGCTGGAAATGTCCAAGGGCTGGTTCGCGGATCACGGCATCAGCGCCGGCAAGAAAATCGACGGCCTGCCCTGATTGCACCCGGGGGATTTTGGTCATCGCAAGAATACTTCGGTAGCTTCTGCTAACCAATTTCCTGCGCAATTGTCAGTGAATGTAAAACGCCCCCAGGCATATGGGGGCGTTTTTGTGTCTGGACCGCGGGCGCCCGTCCAACCTGCGACGAGCAGCCCCCCGTCTTAGACGCGTTCCAGGATCACGGCGATGCCCTGACCCACGCCGATGCACATGGTGCACAGCGCATACCGGCCGCCGCTGCGTTCCAGCTGATTGACGGCGGTGGTGGCCAGACGGGCGCCGCTGGCGCCCAGGGGATGACCCAGGGCAATGGCGCCGCCATTCGGGTTGACGCGCGGATCGTTGTCGGCGATGCCCAGGTCGCGCAGCACGGCCAGGCCTTGCGCGGCGAAGGCTTCGTTCAATTCGATGACGTCGATCTGGTCCAGGGTCAGGCCGGTCAGGGCCAGCACTTTGCGCGTGGCGGGCGCCGGCCCCATGCCCATGATGCGCGGCGGGACGCCGGCGGTAGCCATGCCGACGACGCGAGCACGCGGCGTCAGGCCGTTGCGCGCCAGGGCACTTTCGCTGGCCAGCAGCAAGGCGGCGGCGCCGTCATTGACGCCGGAAGCGTTGCCGGCCGTCACCGAACCGCCCTCACGCACCACGCCCTTCAAGCGAGCCAAGGCTTCCAGGCTGGTCGAACGGGGATGTTCGTCCTTGTCGACCACCACCGCGTCGCCCTTCTTCTGCGGCACGGACACCGAGGTCAATTCCGTATCGAAGAAGCCGGACTGCTGCGCCTTGACGGCCTTTTCCTGGCTGGCCAGGGCGAAGATGTCCTGGTCTTCACGGCTGATCTTGAAATCGTCGGCGACGTTTTCAGCGGTTTCCGGCATGGCGTCGACGCCATACTGGGCCTTCATCAGCTTGTTGACGAAACGCCAGCCGATGGTGGTGTCGTAGATCATGGCGTTGCGCGAGAACGCGGTTTCCGCCTTGCCCATCACGAAGGGCGCGCGGCTCATGCTTTCCACGCCACCCGCCAGCATCAGGGTGGTTTCGCCGGCGCGGATGGCGCGCGCGGCGGTGCCCAGGGCGTCCAGCCCGGAGCCGCACAGGCGGTTGATGGTCGAACCCGGCACGCCGACGGGCAGGCCGGACAGCAGCGCCGACATGCGCGCCACGTTGCGGTTGTCTTCGCCGGCCTGGTTGGCGCAGCCGAAGATGATGTCATCCAGCTCGTCCCACTTCACTCCAGGGTTGCGGGCCATCAACGCCTTGATAGGCACCGCGCCCAGGTCATCGGCGCGCACGGAGGACAGTGCACCGCCGTAACGGCCGAAAGGCGTACGGATGGCATCGCAAATAAAGGCTTGCTCGGTCATGGCAGGCTCTCAGTAGAAAGGAGCGACGATGGTAGCGCAACGGGGCGCGCGGCAAGGCGCCGAGCGTCGCGAATGTCCATTGAATGGACGTCCATTGGATGGACATTGCGCTGTGTTTTGAGGCGTCGGGTGTCCGGTTTTGAGCCGGGCTCAACCCCCGGCTGATTGCTGCGCCCGTCCGGTGTCCACCAGGATCTGCCGGCGGAAACGGCCGGCAGCCAGATGGTAGAAGGCATGCGGACTGAATTGGCGCGAGACCGTCGACGCCACCAGCGCGACGGCGATCAGCCAGAACAACATCGGCTGGCTGCCGGTCATTTCCATCACCACCACCGCGGCCGTCAGCGGCGCCTGCGTGGCGGCCGCCAGGAAGGCCGCCATGGAAATCAGGACCAGCACGCGCTGGTCGACCGCCCCGCCCGTCCAGGACCAGATTTCCTGGCCGATGCCGGCGCCCGTGGTCAGCGCCGGCGTGAAGATGCCGCCGGGAATGCCGGCCCAGTAGGACAGCAAGGTGGCCACCCATTTCAGCAGGCCGAAACCCTCGTGCCCCGCGGACTGGCCGGACAGCAGCGCGGCCGCCGCGCCATAGCCGGTACCGTAGATGACACCGTGGGTGGCATAGCCTATGGACGCCAGCAGCAGGCCGATGATGGCCGCGGTCCAGATGGGATGCGCGCGCATTTTGGCGCGCCAGGCCAAGGGCGCCAGCACCGTCACGCCCTTGCCGAGCAGACGCGCGAAGATGCCGCCCAGGGCGCCGTTGATGACGCCGCACAGCAGCACCCAGCCCAGCATATTGGGCAGGACGCTGCCACCGAAAATACCGAAATAGGGATTGTTGCCGCTCACCGCGACCACCATGAAGCCGCAGGCCAGCACGCCCAGCAGCACCAGACGCTGCCAGCGCAAGGCGGTGCCGCGGCCCAGTTCTTCGATCGCGAAAATGACACCGGCCAAGGGGGCATTGAACGCCGCGGCCAGGCCGCCCGCCGCACCGGCGGCGATCAGCTCGTTGTTGTGGAAGCCCTGCAGCGGCAGGTTGCGGTTCTTCCAGAACCGCCCCCAGGCCAGCATCACGGCCGCGCCGACCTGTACCGACGGCCCTTCACGGCCGATCGATGCGCCGACCAGCATGCCGGCGAAGGTCAGCGGGATTTTCCAGAGGGCATGCGCCAGGGTCACCAGACCGCCCTGCGCGCGTGGCTGCCGCTGCAGCGTCAGGGCGCCGATCACCTGGGGAATGCCGCTGCCGACGGCATAACCGGCATAGCGCAGGGTCAGCCAGCGGATGGCGGCCAGGCCCAGAGGCATGACGATGAAGGCGGCCCAGCCGGCCCGCTCGACCCACTGGGCGTTCCACTCCAGCGCCATGTCCGCCAGCTTGGCGAAGGCCAGCGAGGCAAGCGCCACCAGCGCGGCGCCTCCCAACACCAGGGCCAGTTGGACGGACTTGCGGGACAACCGGCGCGCGTGGCGCAGTTGCCGGCGCGACATCAGCCGCAACCAGCGCAGGGAGGCGAAGGACATATTCGGGTAGGCGTCCGGAAGGCGGACGAGCGACGGGAAACCGTCAACGATAGCACCGGCGGCGTTACGGCGGCCTGAAGCGTGGCGCAGCGCGACAGGCTTTCAAAACACGAAGGGCCGGCTCCCTTGCGGAAGCCGGCCCTGCTGCGCGACATGGCTATGCCGCGTGGCCGCGTTGACGCCGGGTCAACGGGCTGGCGGCGGGAGGGTCATGGTCGACGCGACAAACCGGGATCAGCCCAGGTTCTGGGTGGCGAATTCCCAGTTCACCAGTGCCCAGAAGTTTTCCAGATACTTGGGACGCGCGTTACGGTAGTCGATGTAGTACGCGTGTTCCCAGACATCACAGGTCAGCAGGGGCTTGTCGGTGGTGGTCAGGGGGGTGGCGGCGTTGCTGGTGTTGACGATGTCCAGCGAACCGTCGGCCTTCTTGACCAGCCAGGTCCAGCCCGAACCGAAGTTACCGGCGGCCGACTTGTTGAACGCTTCCTTGAAAGCGTCGACGCTGCCCCACTTGGCGTTGATGGCGTCAGCCAGCTTGCCGGTGGGTTCGCCGCCGCCCTTGGGGGACAGGGAGTTCCAGTAGAAGGTGTGGTTCCAGACTTGGGCTGCGTTGTTGAACACGCCGCCGGAGGACTTCTTGACGATGTCTTCCAGGGAGGCGTTTTCGAACTCGGTGCCGCCGATCAGGTTGTTCAAGTTGGTGACGTAGGTCTGATGGTGCTTGCCATAGTGGAACTCCAGCGTTTCCTTGGAAATACGGGGAGCCAGGGCATCCAGGGGGTAAGGCAAGGGGGGAAGCGTGTGCGCCATTTTCGGTTCCTTCTTGGTTGAGAGCACGATCACAGCCGAGCATTGTATCGGCTGTTTTGGGGGACACCGTTTTATCCCTGCGGGGACGCGGGATAAAAATTTGGTCTTAGGATATTCCGCTGGCGCGGCCGCTGGAGTGAGCGCTGAACAGTCCTCGTCTGGCGCAGGCGCTGCTTCAAGCAAGCAGGTCGCCTTGGGCGCTTTGGTCGTCCTGGCTGGCGCTCCGGGAGACTTTGCTGGCTTTGGCGGCTTTGGGGGGCTTGCCGCCCTTGTCGCCCGAGCCGCCCGCTTTGCCCTGGTCATCGACCACGTCGACCTGCACGCCGCCACGCGCGAACTCCAGCGACAGGCGTTGCCCGGCCGCCAGGTTCGCCGCGTCGCGCACCAGCCTGCCCTCGCCGTCGCGCGCCAAGGCGTAGCCGCGCGCCAGCACCTGACCGGGATCGAAGGCGCGCAACTGCGCCGCCAAGGACTGCAAACGGCTGCGCCGCTGCTCCAGCAAACGCCGATGCGCCTGCAGCAACTGCCGCGACTGCCGGGCCACGGCTTCGCCGGCACGGGCCACGTCCGGCCCGCGGTGGCGCAGGCGCGCCAGCAGCATGTCCAGCCGCGCCTGCCGCCGTGCGCGGGGGCCGGGCCAGGCGCTGATCAGGCGATGCCGCAAGGCTGCCAGGCGGTCGGCCTGATGCGCCAGGCGCTGCTGCGGCGATTCCAGTTGCCCGGCGGCGCGGTCCAGCCGCTGCGCGGCCCGATCGAGCAGGCGCTGCTGCACCCGCTGCAGCTCGCGCGCCATCACGCGCACGCGCTGGTACAGCTCCTGGCGTGGCAGGCAGGCCAGCTCGGCCGCGGCCGTCGGCGTGGGCGCCCGCACGTCGGCCACGAAGTCGGCGATGGTGAAGTCGGTCTCATGGCCGACCCCGCAGATGATGGGGATGGCGCTGTCCGCCACCTGCCGCGCCAGCGCTTCGTCGTTGAAGCTCCACAGGTCTTCGATACTGCCGCCGCCGCGCACCAGCAACAGCGTGTCGACCTCGGCACGCCGGTTGGCGGCGGCGATGGCGGCCGCCAGGCGCGGCGCCGAATCGGCACCCTGCACCGGGGCCGGATAGATGAACACGGGCACCTGCGGCGCGCGGCGCGCCAGGGCGGTCAGCACGTCCCGCAGCGCGGCCGCGTGCAGCGACGTCACCACGCCGATGGCGCGCGGCAGGAGTACCGGCGGGCGCTTGCGCGCCTCGTCGAACAGCCCTTCGGCTTCCAGTTTCTGCTTCAGGCGCAGAAAGGCCTCGAACAGGTCGCCCAGCCCGGCCCGCCGCATGGCGTCGATCTGCAGCTGGTAATCGCCCCGCGGTTCGTACAGCGTGACACGGGCCCGCACCTCGACCTTGTCGCCGGCGCGCGGCGTGAAGCCGACCGCCGACGCCCGGCCGCGGAACATGACACCGCGCACCGCCGCCTGGTTGTCCTTCAGGGTGAAGTACCAGTGGCCCGACGACGCCGCCGTGAAATTGGAAATCTCCCCGCGAACCCACAGGGCCGGGACATTCCGATCCAGGATCCGCCCCACCGCTTGGTTCAGTTGGGCAACCGTCAGGATATCCCGCGTAAATACGTCGTCTTTGACCGTAAATTCAATTGTCATAAGGCTTTCCGGGCCAAACCTTTCCACAGGCCAAAGAAACACGGGCTGAATGATACCCTGGTCCGAAATCCTCACCCAGTATCTACTTTTACTTTAAGAAACAGCCCCAAGTTGTTGATTTTATTGAAATACTTGAAAAACTCCAATTTTTTACCCTAAGCCGATGCCGACGCGCAGCCCGCATGAATGCGGGTTCCGGCCGATTTCTGCACAGAATTATCCACAGAATCTGTGGATAGATTCCGGCCTCGTCCGGACGGCCGACCGGCCAAGAGCCGCTATTGCCAGGGCGGCATCCCGCCCGGTACAGTTCGCCCTTCTTACATCGATTTCCTGCCCTCGGGACGCTCCCGCGGCGCCCTTCCTGGAGCTCCCTTTTGCTGTCCATCCTCCGCGACGCCGGCTGGCCCATCTGGTTCTTGCTCGCCACCTCGGTCCTGTGCCTGGCCCTCATTTTCGAGCGGCTGCTGTCCCTGCGCCGCAGCCTGGTCATCCCGTCCGGCCTGCTCGCCCAGGTGATGGACATGGTGCGCAATCGCCAGGACAGCCCCGAAGCCCTCAACCGGCTGGAACGCAATTCTCCGCTGGGCCGCGTCCTGGCCGAGGTCCTGCGCTACCGCAATGCGCCACGCGACGAGCTGCGCAGCGCGGTGGAGGACGTCGGCCGCGCCGTCGCCCATGACCTGAACCGTTACGTGGCCGCCCTCGGCACCATCGCCGTGATCGCGCCGCTGCTAGGCCTGTTCGGCACGGTGGTCGGCATGATCGACATCTTCGGCTCCTACTCCCCGGTGGGCGGCGACCCCGCGCAACTGGCCCACGGCATCTCGGTCGCCCTGTACAACACCGGCTTCGGCATCCTCATCGCCATCCCGGCCATGATCTTCCACCGCTACCTGCGCGGCCGCATCGACGGGTATCTGCACCAGATGGAGCAGGCCGCCGGCCGCGCCGCCCGCATCCTGGGCGGCAGCCGTCCGCGCGGCGGCGATGAAGACGCCGGCCTCCGCGACCCGATGTTCCAGGACGCCCTGTCATGAACTTCGGCGGATCGCGATCCCGCCATGGCGATGAGCTGGAGATCAACCTGATCCCCCTCATCGACGTGTTGCTGGTCATCCTGATTTTCCTGGCCGCCACCACGTCCTTCGCCCGTTTCAGCCAGCTCAAGGTGACGCTGCCCCAGGCCGCCGCCGAGCAGCAGGTGGCGACGCCCATCGAAGTGGCGATCAGCCAGGACGGCCACTACGCCCTGGACGGCAAGCTGCTGGACGCCAGCACCGCCACGGACATCGCCACGGCGCTGCGCACCGTCGCGGCCGGCCGCCAGGACCCCGTGCTGGTCATCAATGCCGACGCCCTGGCCACGCACCAGACGGTGGTCAATGTGATGGAAGCCGCCCGCCAGGCCGGTATCGCCCGGGTCAACTTCGCCACGCAAACCGCGCGGTGACCGCCCTGTGAGTGTCTTTCAGTGAGTGCCTTTCGGTGAGTGCCTTGTCTACGCGCCTGATCCAGCAGCAATGGCAACGCGGCGGCTGGCTGTCCAATCTGCTCCTGCCCCTGTCCGCCCTGGCCTGGGTCGGTGTCACGTTCAAGCGCGCGGCGTACCGGCGCGGCTGGCGCCAGGCTTACCGCGCGCCGGTGCCCGTGATCGTGGTGGGCAACATCTACGTCGGCGGCACCGGCAAGACGCCGGTGGTGGTGGCCCTGGTCAAGGCCTTGCGCGACCGTGGCTACACGCCGGGCGTGGTCAGCCGCGGCTACGGCGTCAAGGTGGGCCAGCATGCCCACGTGGGCCGGGGCGACCTGTCCGCGGACCGCTTCGGCGATGAACCGGCCCTGATCGCCCGCGCCACCGGCGCGCCCATCTCGGTGCACCCCGACCGCCCGCGCGCCGCCCGCACCTTGCTCAGCGCGCACCCGGAAGTCGACGTCATCATTTCGGACGATGGCCTGCAGCACCTGGCCCTGGCGCGCGACGTGGAGATCGTGGTGCAGGACGACCGTGGCGTCGGCAACGGCCGCCTGCTGCCGGCCGGCCCGCTGCGCGAACCGCCCAGCCGGCTGGCCGACGTGGACGTGATCATCGACAACGTGGCCGAGGCGGTCACGCCGCCGGCCGCGACCGCGACGCTTGCAACGGGCGCAACGGTTGCGGCGTCCCCCATGTCCGCGACCGCACCGGCATCGACTGCCGCGGCATCCCGGCGCCCGCGCCATGTCGACATGTGGATGGAATTGACCGAGGCCTGGCGCCTGCGCGACGGCCAGCGCCGGACCTTGTGGGAATTGCGCGATGACTTCGCGCAGGATCGCATCGCCGCGGCCGCGGGCATCGGCAACCCGCAACGGTTCTTCGCGTCGCTGCGCGCCAGCGGCATGCCGCTGGCCGCCACCGTGCCCCTGCCGGATCACTACAGCTACACCCACTCGCCCTTTCGCCGCGTGCCGGCCGACCTGATCCTCGTCACCACCAAGGACGCGGTCAAATGCCTGGGGCTGGGCGACAACCGTTTGTGGGTGGTGCCGGCCGTGCCCCGTTTTTCCGATCCCCAGTTCTTCGATTGGCTGGTTGGCGTCCTGCATTCGTCCCCGCAGCCGCCGCAGCCCGCCAATCTGCACTAGAATTCCGCCCATGGAATCAAGACTGCTCGACATCCTCGTCTGCCCCATCTGCAAGGGCCGCCTGCAATACGACCGCCAACAGGCTGAACTCACCTGCAACGCGGACCGCCTGGCGTTCCCCGTGCGTGACGGCATCCCGGTCATGCTGGAGTCCGAGGCGCGCTCGCTCGATGGCGAACGCACCCCCGCCGACCAGCCGCAATGAGCTTCATCGCCATCATCCCGGCCCGGGCGGCCTCCACGCGCCTGCCCGACAAGCCGCTGGCCGACATCGCGGGCAAGCCCATGGTGGTGCGCACCGCCGAACGCGCGGCCGCCTCGGGCGCCACGCGCGTGCTGGTGGCCACGGATGACGAACGCGTGGCGCAAGCCGCGCGCGCGCACGGCGTTGAAGCCTTGATGACGCGCGCCAACCATCCGACCGGCACCGATCGCCTGGCGGAGGTCGTGCAGACGCTGCAATTGGCCGACGACGCCATCGTGGTGAACGTGCAGGGCGACGAACCGCTCATCGAACCCGAACTGATCGACGCCGTGGCCAGTGTCCTGGCCGCGCGTCCCGACGCCGCCATCGCCACCGCGGCGTGCCCCATTGCCGACGCGGCTGCCCTGTTCAACCCCAACGTCGTCAAGGCCGTCTGCGCCGCTGATGGCCGCGCGCTGTATTTTTCGCGCGCGCCGGTCCCCTGGGCGCGCGACGCCCTGGCCAGCGGCGACCGCCTGCTGGCGCCCGGCCTGCCCGCCTGGCATCACATCGGCATCTACGCCTATCGCGCCGGTTTCCTGCGCCGCTTCCCCACCTTGCCGCAAGGCACGCTGGAACGCTGGGAAGCGCTTGAACAACTGCGCGCGCTCGAACATGGCCATGCCATCGTGGTGCACCAGGTCAACCAGGCGCCCGCCGCGGGCGTGGATACGCCGGAAGACCTGGAGCGCGTACGGCGCGCCTATACGAATCGGTTATAAGGGCCTATCCCAAGCGGGCTAGCCCGGCGACAGCGGGGCAGTTCGGCGCGCATTGCGGCATAATCGGCCCAACCACAAAATACACACCCATCCCAGGAGCTCTCATGCGTCTCATCCTGCTCGGCCCCCCTGGCGCCGGTAAAGGCACTCAGGCCGCTTTCATCACCCAGCAATTCGGCATTCCGCAAATCTCCACCGGCGACATGCTGCGCGCCGCGGTGAAGGCCGGCACGCCCTTGGGCCTGGAAGCCAAGAAGATCATGGATGCGGGCGGCCTGGTTTCCGATGAAATCATCATCGGCCTGGTGCGCGACCGCCTGACCCAGCCGGACTGCGGCAAGGGTTATCTGTTCGACGGCTTCCCCCGCACCATCCCGCAAGCCGACGCCCTCAAGGACGCCGGCGTCAAGCTGGACTACGTGGTCGAGATCGAAGTCCCCGAAGACGACATCATCGAACGCATGAGCGGCCGTCGCGTGCACCCGGCCAGCGGCCGCAGCTACCACGTGCGCTTCAACCCGCCCAAGGTCGAAGGCAAGGACGACGTCACCGGTGAAGACCTGGTGCAGCGCGACGACGACCGCGAGGAAACCGTGCGCAATCGCCTGACGGTCTACCGCAACCAGACCCGTCCGCTGGTGGACTACTACGCCAACTGGGCCAAGGCCGACGCGCAGCAAGCGCCGCGCTACCGCAAGATATCCGGCGTCGGCGCGGTCGACGAGATCAAGTCGCGCGTCTTCGGCGCCCTGCAAAGCTGAGGCGCAACCATGGAAATCGCCAATAAGGTATTCATCGTCACGGGCGGCGCTTCGGGTCTGGGCGCCGGCACGGTGCGCATGCTGGTCGACAACGGCGCCAAGGTCGTGATCGCCGACCTGCAGGACGAACTGGGCGGCAAGCTGGCGCAGGAACTGGGCCAGCACTACGTCCATTGCGACGTCACGCAGGAAGCCGACGGCAAGGCGGCGGTAGCCGCCGCGGTCGCCATCGGCCCCCTGTTCGGCCTGGTCAATTGCGCCGGCGTGGCCCCCGCGGCCCGCATCGTCGGCAAGAACGGTCCGCACGCGCTGGACCTGTTCCAGAAGGTCATCTCGATCAACCTTATCGGCGGCTTCAACATGATGCGCCTGTGCGCCGAAGCCATGGGCAGCAACACGCCCGAAGCCACCGGCGAACGCGGCGTGCTGATCAACACCGCGTCCGTGGCCGCCTACGACGGCCAGATCGGCCAGGCTGCCTACGCCGCGTCCAAGGCCGGCGTGGTCGGCATGACCCTGCCGATCGCGCGCGACCTGTCCAAGGTCGGCATCCGCTGCATGACCATCGCGCCCGGCATTTTCGGCACGCCCATGATCTTCGGCATGCCGCAGGAAGTTCAGGACTCGCTGGCCGCCAGCATTCCCTTCCCGGCCCGCCTGGGCCGCCCGGAAGACTACGCCAAACTGGTGCAGAGCATCATCACGAATGACATGTTGAACGGCGAAACCATCCGTCTGGATGGCGCCATCCGCATGCCCCCGAAGTAAACGTTCCGCAGAGCGCGGATCCGGATAATCAAGGCCCGGGTATTACCCGGGCCTTGTTACTCAGGGTTGGTGCGCAGCCATGTTTCCCTTGTCCACCTAGAATTCAGTCATGAGCCTTTTGCGCTCGGCCTCGACGGTCAGCAGTTTTACCTTGTTGTCGCGTATCGCGGGCCTGGTCCGCGACATCCTGGTGGCGCGCGCCTTTGGCGCCGCCCCACTGACCGACGCGTTCTGGGTGGCGTTCCGCATCCCCAACCTGTTGCGGCGGCTGTTCGCCGAAGGCGCGTTCGCGCAAGCCTTCGTGCCCATCCTGGGCGCGGCGCGCACCAAGCACGGCGACGACGGCGTCCGGCCCTTGCTGGACAAGGTCGCGCTGCTGCTCACCGTCGTCCTGATGGCCGTCACGGTGATCGGCATGGTGGCCGCCCCCTGGGTGGTGACGGCCATGGCCAGCGGCTTGCGCAGCGGCGCCGACGCCTCCGGCTTCGATGGCGCCGTCTGGATGACGCGGGTGATGTTCCCGTACATCCTGTGCATGTCCCTGGTGGCCTTCGCTTCAGGCGTGCTCAATACCTGGCGCCACTTCGCCGTGCCGGCGTTCACGCCGGTGCTGCTCAATGTGGCCATGATCGTGGCCTGCATCTGGCTGGCGCCGCACTACGACCCGCCCATCTACGCGCTGGCGATCGGCGTGCTGGTTGGTGGCGTCCTGCAGCTGGCCATCCAGTGGGTCGCCCTGGTCCGCCTGGGCATGGCGCCGCGCTTTTCCTGGCGGGTGCGCGAAGCCTGGGCCGACCCCACGGTGCAGCGCATCCTCAAGCAGATGCTGCCGGCCACTCTGGGCGTGTCGGTGGCGCAGATCTCGCTGCTGATCAACACCAATATCGCGACGTGGCTGCCCGCCGGCAGCGTCACCTGGCTGTCCTATGCGGACCGCCTGATGGAATTCCCCACCGCCATGCTGGGCGTGGCGCTGGGCACGGTGCTGCTGCCCAGCCTGTCGGCCGCCAATGCCCGCGCCGACACGCAGGCCTACAGCAACCTGCTCGACTGGGGCCTGCGGCTGACCCTGCTGGTGGGTTTGCCCGGCTCGGTCGGACTGGCGCTGCTGTCGGACGGCCTGGTCGCCACCCTCTTCCACTACGGCGCTTTCTCCGCCCATGACGTGGCCCAGACCCGCATCGCGGTCATGGCCTACGGCGTGGGCCTGATCGGCCTGCTGTCGGTGAAGATCCTGGCGCCCGGCTTCTACGCCAGGCAGGACATCCGCACCCCGGTGAAGGTGGCCGTGGCAGTCCTGGTGCTGACCCAATGCCTGAACCTGGTCCTGGTGCCGCGGATGGCCCATGCCGGCCTGGCCCTGGCCATCGGCCTGGGCGCGTGCATCAACGCCCTGATGCTGCTTACGCTGCTGCTGCGCCGGGGCGTCTACCGGCCGGGCCCCGGCTGGGGCGGCTTCATCCTGCGCGTGATTCCGGCGCTGCTGGCCATGGCCGCGGTGCTGATCTATGCCGACCGTCATCTGGACTGGGTCGCCCTGCAGGCTCACAGCGGCCAACGCGCCCTGTGGCTGGCCGTGGTTCTGGCCGGCAGCGCCGCCACCTACGGCGCCGTCCTGCTGCTGGTCGGCCTGCGGCCGCGCGATTTCACCCGCCGCGCCATCGAAACCCACTAGCGCCCGGGACGGACGGGCTCCGGAATACCCCTAGGCCCGTCCCCGAAATTAGCCATATTTCAATAAATTTCCGTATATTTCGGATTGGGGTCCTCATCCATTTGGAGGATCTAACGCGTTTTCTCTTTAAATTCATTGGGAAAAATGCCCCATAGATCAGAAAACGCTTTAATATTTACAATCCGATTTACAATGCAATATCCCCTTATATCACCGAAGCCCGCCCTGGAACGCCATTGAGACAGGACGCATTACCGGAACCCTCTTCGCCCGTAGCAGACCAGGTCGTCAACTGGCTGCTGCTGCTGCGTTCCGGCCGCGCTTCGCCTGCCGATTACGCGGACTTCATGGCGTGGCGGGATTCGGATCCCCTGCACGAGAAGGCCTGGAGCCAGCTGACGTCGGCGCTGGGCTCGTCCTTCGGCCGCCTGAGCGACTTCTATCCCGCTGGCTATGCCAATCAGCCGCAAGGCCAGGCGCTGGCCAGCGCGGGCCGGCTACCCATGGGCGCGCCGCGCCCGGCGGCCAACACCCCGCTGATCGCCCCCGCGCTGACGCATGGCGCGATGCGGCGCCGCATGCTGGTGGGCGGTGGCGCGCTGGCGGCCGGCCTGGTCGGCATCAGCCTGGCCAATGAACTGTATCCGCTGAAGAACCTGACGGCCGATGCCGCCACGGCGACCGGCGAGCGCCGCCAGTACCTGCTGTCCGACGGCAGCCAGATCCTGCTGGACGCCCGTACCCGCATCGCGCTGGACTTCGCCGGCCCCGCCCGCAACGTACGCCTGCTGGAAGGGGCCGTGACGGTGTCCGTGGCGCGCGATCCCAATCGGCCGTTCTTGATTCATACCGAACAGGGCTCGGTGCGCTCCCTCGGCACCCGCTACATGGTGCGCCAGCAGGCGGGCCGGTCGCTGGTCGTGGTCCACGAGCATGAAGTCGAGATTTCCACGCAAGGCCAGGCCCGCGCCACGGTCGGCTCGGGCACCGGCGCCCGCTTCGATGATTTCCAGATCGACACGCCCCGTGCGGAACTCATGGCCGACGCCGCCTGGGAAACGGGTTGGATCGCCGTACGCAACCGCCCCCTGGCCGACATCGTGGCGGCCTTGCGGCCGTATCGCAGCGGCCTGCTGCGCGTTTCCATGGCCGCCGGCGGGCTGCTGGTCACCGGCCAGTTTCCCCTGGACGACTCCGATGCGGCGCTGGCTACCCTGGCGCGCACGATTCCTATTACAATCAAGCGCTTGCCGTGGCTCGTCTCCATCGACGTGCTGCAGGCGTAAGCACCTGTAGTAAGCCCCTGAGTACACCAAGACATTAAAAAACCGCCGCCAACGGCGTCTGCTCTGTTCAAGCACTGCCTTACGTTGTGCTACCCGTTGCAGGACGGCAACATGCCCGTTCCCGCACTCGCCGCCCGGCAGCTTTGCTGGGTATCCGTCCAGTCTGACCCTCGACAAATGCTTGCATTCGCCTCGATTCTTGTTAGAATGTTGAGCTTTGCCGAATTCTTAACTTAATAGCAATATGGCCAACACTGCCCAAGCCCGCAAGCGTGCCCGTCAATCCGTCGAGCGCAACAAGCACAACTCGAGCCTGCGCTCGATGCTGCGTACCGCCATCAAGCGCGTGCGCCAAGCCATTGAAGCGGGCGACAAGGCTGCCGCCGCTACTGTGCTGCAAAAGTCGACCAGCGTGATCGATCGCGTTGCTGACAAGAACATCATCCACAAGAACAAGGCCGCTCGCCACAAGAGCCGCCTGGCTGCCGCCGTCAAGGCCCTGGCCTGATTGTTCTTTGTCTGGATCCCCGGATCCGGACGCAGCCTTGCGCAGGACCACTGGTCCAAGCGCACAGGTGAATGACGCGCATTCGTATGCCTTCGATCCATCCGAACCCAGGTTCGTGATGATGCATTAAGGCATGCGTTGCGCAACAAGCAAGGCAAGAAAGGCAAATCAAGGGCTGAGTCCTTACGGAATCAGCCCTTTGACTTATAGCCCTTCCTTTTATCGCCCTTCCGTTTACCGGAACGTTTCGCGCAAGGCGAACGTAGCCTGCTTGAACACGCCCAGGTCGGTGCCGACGGCGATGAAGTGCATACCCATGTCGATATAGCGCTTGGCGTCCTCCACGATGGGCGCCAGGATACCGACGGCTTTGCCGTGGGCGGTCGCGCGCTCGTACAGATGCCGGATCGTCTTCTGCACGTCAGGATGATTGGGATTGCCCAGATGTCCCAAGGCGGCCGCCAGGTCGGACGGGCCGATGAAGATGCCATCCACGCCAGGCACCGCGGCGATCTCGTCGATCGCGTCAACGCCCTTCTGGCTTTCGATCTGCAATAGCACGCAGATGTTGTCGTTGATCGTCTTCAGGTAGTTCGGCACCGTGCCGTACAGGTTGCTGCGATGCATGCCTGCCACGCCGCGTATGCCTTCGGGCGGATAACGCGTCGCGGCCACGGCCAGGCGCGCCTCGTCGGCGGATTCGATGAAGGGAATCAGGAAGTTGTAGAAGCCGATATCCAGGAATCGCTTGATTTCGACTGGATCGTTCTGCGTCGGCCGTCCGACGGGCGCGGCAGCGCTGCCCTGCACGGCCTGGAGCTGCTGCAGGAACATCGGGATTTCATTGGGCGAGTGCTCGCCGTCCAGCAGCAGCCAGTCATAACCGGCCAGGCCGGCCAGTTCGGCCGTGATGTGGCTGGACATGCACATCCAGAATCCGATGACCCGCTCACGCGCAAGGATGCGCTGGCGGAAACGATTGGGTAAAGGTGAAGTCATGCGGGCTTCCTAAAGAAGGCCCCCCCGAAGGCGCAAAGCGCCTTCCCCCCAGGGGGCGCGCTGGCGGACCGGCAAAGCCGGCTCCGCGGCGCCCGGCTGGATCGCGTTCTTACGTCCGGGGAGGACCATTGGTTGAATTTGCCTCTGAATCAGTTGCGCAGAAGATACGGGGCGCCGGCGCGCTCGCAGATGGCGCGTAGCCGTTGATCGAGGGCTGGCGGAATCGGTACGCCCTCCACTTCGCGGCGGGCGCGCTGCGCGGCTTCCGGCTCGCCGGCCACCAGTACGGGCACGGCGGGATCGGCGCGCGGCATGTCGTGTACGGCGTCGATCATCTGGTCGAGATCGGTTTCGAACTCGCCGGCGGCACGGAAGGCGGCCGGGTTCAAGGCCAGGAAGAAATGGCCGATATTGTCAGGCTGCCCCGCCTGGCGCCGCTGCGCATAGGTCAAGGCAAATTCGCTGCCGGTCAGCGTCGATCCAAGGATCTGCGCCATCATCGCCAACCCATAGCCCTTGTGGCTGCTCATCGCGGGCGTACCGCCCACCGGCGTCAGCCCACCCTCCGGACGATCGAAGATATAGGCCATGGCCTCGGCCGAGTCGGTCACCGGCTGCCCCGCGCCATCGACGGCCCAGCCCGGCGGCAGGTCCTTGCCATGAAAGTCGTAGACCTTGACCTTGTTGGCCGCGACGGTGGTGGTGGCCATGTCCAGCACGAAGGGCTCATGCTTGCCGGCCGGCGCCGCGAAGGACAAGGGGTTGGTGCCCAGCATCGGCCGCGCCGCGCCGGTCGGCACCATGATCACGCCATTCGCGCTGCTGGTCACCAGGCCCACGACACCCCGCCGCACGGCGATGCGCGCGTACACGCCGGCCGCGCCGAAGTGATGGGAGTTGCGCACGGCCACGGCGCCGACGCCTTGCGCCAGGGCCTTGTCCACGGCCAGGTTCATGGCCTGCGCGGCGGCGGGATAGCCCAGGCCGCCCTGGGCATCGAGCAAGGCGCTGGCGGGGCTGTCACGGACCACGCTCGCGCGCGCGGCGATGTTCAGGGTGCCGGCGCGTACTTTGTCTTCGTAGCTGGGCAGCATGGAGATGCCATGCGAGTCGACGCCCAAGGCGTCGGTTTCGCTCATCAGCTCGGCGGTGGTGCGCGCCAGGTCGGCGGGCATGCCCCAGGCCTGCAGCACCTGCAGGATCTGTTCGCGCACTTTGTCCAAGGGGGCTTTGAAGATGTCGCTCTCCTTGACCCCTCCCCGCATTATTCCTTCCTTCGCCACGTCCAGTCTCCTTTGGAACTAAAAATTATTCACCTTCAAGAACGCCGACCGATGCATGACCATCGGGGCACAGCGGAGCCGGCTTTGCCGGTCCGCTTGTGCGCCCCTTGAGGGGAGGCGCGCAGCGCCTCGGGGTGGGCATCATCCTAATCTTTTTCCCTATCCACCAAACGGTGCCGCGCCTGGCCCAGATGGAATTGCATCGCTACGCGCGCGCGCTCGCCGTCCTGTTCGCGGATCGCGCCCAGGATGGCGGCATGCTCGTCCACCACGCGCTCGGCGCGCTGGCGCGAGCCGGTGCGGGTCAGGTTCAAGGACAGGCGCATGAAGCCCTGGATGGACTCGTGGATGGTTTCAAGCACGGCCAGGTAGAAATCATTGCCACTGGCCTCGGCGATGCTGGCGTGGAAAGCCAGGTCGGCCTCGGCCGATACCCTGCCGGGGCCCGCGGCCGAGCCATTCGCCAGGCCCTCGGCAAATGCCGCGGCGGCATCGGCGATCTTCTTCAACTGTTCATCCGTGCGGCGCAAGGCGGCCAGGCGCGCGGCATCGCCCTCCAGGGCCACGCGCACCTCCTGCGCGCGCAGGTAGGCGCCGACGTTCTGCACATCCCCAAGGGTCTTCAGACGCGGCGCGGGCTGGTGGCTGACGAAGGTGCCCAAGCCCTGGTAGGCGCTGACCAGGCCATCGGCGCGCAGGCGCAGCAAGGCCTCCCGGACCACGGGCCGCGACACACCGAACTGCTCGCAGATTTCATGTTCGGAAGGCAGCTTGTCGCCGACATTCAAGCGGCCCGAGGCGATCTGGTCGAAGATCTGCCCATAGAGCTGGTCACCCAGCCGCACCCGCTGGCCGCGGTCCAGGACCGGCAGACGCGTTTCCTGAGCGGGGGCATTAGCGGACGACACGGAAGCGGGCGGCGAGGCGGAAACACTACGGGTTCTGGACAATGGTCTCTCCTCAAGCAGAGGCGCCTCGCCCCAAGGGCCGTCAGTATACTTGGTTGACATCTAAACGAGGAGAGATACGGTTGTTTAACAAGCTAGACATCGGACAACCGATCACATAAGCTCCGTTCGCGGGCATCATACGCCCAGCCAAGGCGGGACCCGCGATAAAAAAACCAGGAGACAACATGAAACCCATCATCCGCAAGCTTGCAGCAGTCACCGCGGGACTGCTGCTGGCAAGCGCCGGCACAGCCCAGGCCGCATCCTACCCCGACAAAGCCGTCACCGTCATCGTTCCTTTCGTGCCAGGCGGCTCTTCGGACATTACCGCGCGGGCCGTCACGCCCGGCCTGTCGCAACAGCTCAAGCAGACCTTCCTGGTGGAAAACAAGCCAGGGGCCAACGGCGCCATCGGCGCCCAGGCGCTGGCCCGCGCAGCCGCTGACGGTTACACCATGATGGTCGGTTCGATCGGCACCTTCGCCATCAATCAGGCGCTGTACCAGAACTTGTCGTACAACCCCAGCAAGGACTTCACGTATCTGACCCAGGCCGTGCGCAACCCCAATGTGCTGGTTGCCGCTCCGAAATTCCCAGCCAACAACGTCAACGAGCTGGTGGCCTACGCCAAGGCCAATCCAGGCGCGGTGTCATATGCGTCGTCGGGCACCGGTTCGTCCGATCACCTGTCGGCCGTGCTGTTCCGCCAGAAGACCAGCACCACCGGGGTGGACGTGCCCTACCGGGGCGGCGCCGCCGCCATCAGCGACCTGATGGGCAACCAGGTCAACGTGTCCTTCCAGAACCTGGGCGCGGTGCTGACCCACATCAAGGCGGGCAAGCTCAAGGCCCTGGCCACCACGGGCGATGCGCGCATCCCTGAACTGCCCGACGTGCCGACCATGGCGCAGGCCGGCTTGCAGGACATGGTCGTCTACTCATGGCAAGGCTTCGCCGTGCCGGCCGGCACCCCCAAACCCGTCGTTGACCAGCTTTCCGAAGCCCTGCGCAAGACCCTGCGCGACCAGCGAGTCCAGGAAACGCTGGCCGGCCTGGGTTTCGAAGTGGTCGCCAACAGCCCCGCCGACTTCACCGCTTTCCAGCAGGGTGAGGTCAAGCGCTGGCAGGAAGTGATCGCCAAGAGCGGCATCAAGATGGAGTAGCATTCACGAACCCCACGCGCCTTGCCGCAGGCAAGGCGCGTGGGCTGCCAACACCGGGGTGCCGCCCCCTTCTGATTTCCCTCCCCTTCTTACTCACTCAGCTACTGATACAGACATCATGACTGCCAAGCCTCGCATCCTTCAGGTCGGCTCGTATGCCGGCTCGCCCACCGCCAACGACCGTCTGGCGCGCGCATACGACATCGTCGAACTCTGGAAATTTCCGGATCGCAAGGCGGCCCTGGCCGAGCACGGCAAGGGCATCAACGCCCTGGTGACTTCCGCCAACTACGGCTGCTCGGCCGAGCTGATCGACGCCCTGCCCGACCTCAAGGCCATCTGCAGCTGGGGCGTGGGCTATGAAACCCTGGACATCAAGGCCGCGCACGCGCGCGGCATCCAGGTGAGCAATACGCCTGACGTGCTGACCGACTGCGTGGCCGACCTGGCATGGGGCCTGATGCTGGCCGGCGCCCGCCGTATCGCCCATGGCGACCGCTTCGTGCGCGCCAACCAATGGGGCCAGGTGCATGGCGGCATTCCGCTGGGCACCCGCGTCAGCGGCAAAAAGCTGGGCATCGTCGGCCTGGGCCGCATCGGTGAAGCGATTGCCAAGCGCGGCCTGGGTTTCGACATGGACGTGCGCTACCACAGCCGCCGCGAGCGCGAGGGCGTGCCCTACAAGTACGAAGCGTCGCTGGTCGAGCTGGCCAAGTGGGCGGACTTCCTGGTGGTTGCCACCGTGGGCGGCCCGGCCACCTTCCACCTGATCAACAAGGAAGTGCTGGAAGCGCTGGGCCCGACGGGCACCATCATCAACATCGCGCGCGGCCCCGTCATCGACGAAGCCGCCCTGGTCGAAGCCCTGGAGTCGGGCAAGCTGGGCAATGCCGCGCTGGACGTGTTCGAGCAGGAGCCCAAGGTGCCGGACGCGCTCAAGGCCAATGAGAAGGCAGTGCTGCTGCCGCACATTGGCAGCGCCACGGTGGAAACCCGCAAGGCGATGGAAGACCTGATGGTGGAAAACCTGGAGTCTTTCCTGAAGACCGGCAAGGTGATCACGCCCGTCGAGGGCTGACAGGCAGCGAGGTCCGGCCTTTTCAGGCCGGACTGCCGTAACGCTCAGGTCCGGCCGATCCCGGCCGGGCCCTGTCAGACAGGCGCCGCGGACGCCGGGTTATCGGTGTCGTGCTCTTTCGTCTGCAGATTGTTGTCGCGGGCGAAATCGACCACGAATTTCCAGGCCAGCGGCTCAAGTTCGCGCAGGCGTTCGTCGACGACGACGCTGCGGTTGCCATCGACGATGACAGGCAACACATAAGGCGAGTACGTGATGTGGCTGGGCGCCATGCCGGGCGGCCGGAATTGCGCCATGACGCCGGCCAGGCGCTCCGCCCAGTCGCTGGGCCGGAAGCGATGACCGTCTTCAGTGACACCGAGGATAAAAAGTTGTCGCACGCGGGATACCGTTGATTTGCTACCGGGGACGAATGCTTGAAGCGCCCGGGTGGGACGCCCTCGATCATCCGAGCCGCGCTGCGGATTGTATATGATGAGACCTTAAGCGCTCGTGTCAGCACCCTCCGCCCGCGGGTCTGCCGGCAATCAGCAAGGGCCGAACCAGGCACGGTACTGCGCCGCGGCCGCAGTTCGCGCCCCGCCCTTCCAGCAAGAAGACGGCAATTTCCAGAAAAAAGCCCCCATTTCGCGGCAGAAATGCCGTGTTAGGGGTTTTTCATGCGGACAGGGCATAATGAGCACCCCACCCGCCAAGGTGGCGCGGCCTCAACGACCTGCAAAACATCATGACGACAGCCAGCACCCAAAACGGCCCTCTGCGGCATTTCCTTCAAGTGCGTGACTTTTCGGCCTCCGAGCTCAACTATGTCTTCGATCGCGCTCGCCTGATCAAGGACAAGTTCAAGCGCTACGAACCGCACATGACCTTGCACGATCGCACTCTGGCGATGGTGTTCGAAAAAGCCAGCACGCGCACCCGCGTCTCCTTCGAAGCCGGCATGTACCAGTTGGGCGGCTCGGTCATCAACCTGACCTCCAACGATTCGCAACTGGGCCGTTCCGAGCCCATCGAGGACACCGCGCGCGTGATCTCGCGCATGGTCGACATCGTGATGATCCGTACGTTCGAGCAGACCCGCATCGAACGCTTCGCGTCGCATTCCCGCGTGCCGGTCATCAACGGCCTGACCAACGAATATCACCCCTGCCAGATCCTGGCGGACATCTTCACGTACATCGAGCACCGCGGGCCCATCGCCGGCAAGACGGTGGCCTGGGTGGGCGACGCCAACAACATGGCCTATGCCTGGCTGCAGGCGGCCGAGCTGCTGGGTTTCACCCTGCATGTGTCGACGCCGTCCGGCTATGAGCTGGAACCGGCCCGCATCGGCACGCCGCCGGCATCGGTGCTGCGTCAGTTCAAGGATCCGATGGAAGCCTGCAACGGCGCGCATCTGGTCACCACCGATGTGTGGACCAGCATGGGCTACGAGGCCGAGAACGAACAGCGCCGGGCGGATTTCGCCGACTGGTGCGTCGACACCGAAATGATGCAGGCCGCCGCTGCCGATGCGATTTTCATGCATTGCCTGCCGGCGCATCGCGGTGAGGAAGTCACCGGTGAGGTGATCGACGGCCCGCAAAGCGTTGTGTGGGACGAGGCGGAGAATCGCCTGCACGTGCAGAAGGCGTTGATGGAGTTCCTGCTGCTCGGACGCCTGGATTGATCCAGGAAGTATTGGTGCAAGACAAACGCCCCGCTTAGCCGGGGCGTTGTCGTTTGGGGACAGAGGGAATCAGAGGAAGGGGAAGACCCCCTTCCTTCCCCCCAAAGAAACCAGGGGTGAAGGGGGAGCCCCCCTTCCATCCCCCAAAAGAACCGGGTTGAAGGGGGGTATCCCCTTCAATCCCCGAAAGGGCCGAGGGTCGAAGGGGGGGTATCCCCCTTCAACAATCACACCTGTGCCATGCCGCCGTCGACGAAGAACTCGGTGCCGTTGACGAAGCTGGCGGCGTCCGACGCCAGAAAAGCCACGGCCTTGCCGATTTCTTCGGGCTCGCCCAGGCGGCCCAGGGGCACCTGCGATGCCAGGAAGTCGTACAGCCCCTGGCGCGCTTCATCAGGCACCAGGCCACCCAGGCCAGGCGTGCGGACCGGGCCGGGGCTCACGGCGTTGACGCGAATGTGGCGATCCTTCAAATCCAGCGCCCAGGACCGGGCGAAATTGCGAACGGCTGCCTTGCTGGCGCTATAGACGCTGAAATTGGCCGTTCCCTGGATCGACGTGGTCGACGACGTCAGGATGATGGAAGCGCCATCGACCAGCAAGGGCAGCGCCTTCTGCACCGTGAACAGCACGCCCCGCACATTGGTCCCGAAGATGCGGTCGAAGTGCTCCTCGGTGATGGCGCCCAGGGGCATCATGTCGCCGCCGCCCGCGTTGGCGAACAGAATATCCAGCTTGCCGGCCGACTTGGCGATCCGGGCGTACACCGTGTCCAGCTCGGACAACACCGACGCGTCGGCACGGATACCCGTGGCGCCGGCGCCGATGGTGGCCACCGCCGCGTCCAGTTCAGCCTGGCGCCGGCCGGTGATGAACACGGTCGCGCCTTGCGCGGCCAGTTCCTGGGCGGCCGCCAGGCCGATGCCGCTGCTGCCGCCGGTGACGAGGGCGATCTTGCCGTTCAGTTGCTTGCTCATGGTGTTTCTCCGTTGCTTTGAATGCGTAAGGGTTTGCTTGATCACATGTCTGTCGCGGCGGGTCCTGCGTGTCTTGCGTTGCCGTCGTTCAGTGCATGGGTGTCACTTTAGGCCTCGGCTATTTATTGATAAATAGCGAAAAGACTAAATAACTATCCATGGCTATGTACAATCCAAATAACCCGCTGCCCTCACAGCGCCAGATACCGCGAACCCAGGGGCCAAAAAATGGATCAGTTATTGGCCATGCGCGCCTACACCCGCGTGGTGGAAGCCGGCAGCTTCACCCGGGCAGCCGAATCCCTGGACATGCCCAACGCCACCATGAGCAAGCTGGTGCAGGACCTGGAAGCCCATCTGGGAACACGGCTGTTGCAGCGGACCACCCGCCGGGTCACGGTGACGCCGGAAGGTCAGGATTACTACGCCAAGGCCACGCGCGTCCTGCGCGACATCGAGGACATCGACACGTCCTTCAACATCGCGCGCGGCAAGCCGCGCGGGCACCTGCGCATCGACGTAGGCGGCTCGACCGCGCGTGATGTGTTGATCCCGCTGCTGCCGGATTTTCTCGCGCGCTATCCGGATATCCGCATCGATCTGGGGGTATCGGACCGCGCGGTGGACCTGATCAGCGACAACGTCGACTGCGTGGTCCGCGGCGGCCCCCTGGATAACTCATCCCTGGTGGCGCGCCATATCGGCGACGCCACGATGGTCACCTGCGCCACGCCGGCTTATCTGAAGCAGTTCGGCGTGCCGGCCTATCCGGATGAATTGAAGAACGGCCATCGCCTGGTCAGCTATGTCTCGACGCAAAATGGCCGGGCCATGCCTTTCCGTTTCGAGCGCGACGGCGCAAGGACGGAGATCAAGGTCGAGCATCGCATCGGTATCAACGAGAGCAATGCGCACACGGCCGCCGCGGTGGCCGGCATCGGCATCATCCAGACCTTCACCTACGCCGTCGCGGACGCGCTAAAGGAAGGCGCCTTGCTGGAAATCCTCAAGCAATGGCGCCCGCCGTCCTACCCTTTCCATGTGGTCTACCCGCGCAATCGCTATGTGACGCATCGCTTGCGCGTGTTCATCGACTGGCTGGTGGCGTGCTTTCCCGAGAAGCTGTCCGAGGCTGACCGTACGCTGCGCGCCGCACCGCGCCAATCACGACGGCAAGCGACCCCGCGGTAAGGATCAGGCCCGCCCAGCTTGGGTCCAGGCCGGCATAAATCAAGCCGGCCACGACGGCAACGAGCACCAGCGTTTCCACGGTCAGGAAGACGTCGGCCAGGAACATGCCGACGATGTCCTTGAATACCTCGATCAGTATGCTCATGCCGGCCTCGCTGCGGTGATATCGCGGACGTAGCGGACGGCGGCGCCGGCCGCAAGCAGGAACAGCAGGGCCAGGACGGGAATGGCAAGGTCATGACCAGGCCAGTGGACGCCTATCCCTTCGCCCGTCCAGAACACGCCGAACGCGGACAACATCACGCCGACCACGAACTTCAAGGCATTCTCGGGCACCGTGGACAAGGGCTTGCGCAACGCCAGCCCCACCAGCAACACCACCACGCACGCGGCCAGCGCGCCCAGCGCCGCGGGCCACAGCAGACCCCGCCCCGCGCCTACCGCCAGCACGATGAAGACCACTTCCAGCCCTTCCAGCAGCACGGCCTTGAAGACGGTCAGCCCCGCCACCCAATCGCGCTTGCGTTTATCGCGCGTCGCGTCGGCAAGCAGCGCCGAGGATTGCGCCGCGTAGATGGCTTCCTCGTCGTGCAGGGGAATCACGCCGCCCGCGCGCAGTATTGCCTTGCGCAGCCAGCCCATGCCGAACAACAGCAGCAGGATTCCGATGACCAGTTGCAGAGCGTGGATGGGTATGGTTTCCAGCAAAGGACCCAAGGTGATCACCAAGACGCCAAGCACCGCCAGCGCGGCCGCGGTGCCTGCCGCGGCCGCTCGCCAGCCGCGCAAGGTTCCGACCACGAGGATGATCGTGAACGCCTCGACGATCTCGACCGACGATGCAAGGAACGCGGAAACGATGGCCGGGCCCGACACGTTCAGCGAAATGAACGTCATCTTCAACTCCAGGACTTCAATTTTGAAACAGGAGCCGGTAGCATATGCTACCTATGATGAAGTATTCGTAGCTGATACTACAGACGCCCCCCACGTCCTGTTTCACGAGCCCGCATTCAAGAGCCCCTACCCCATGAGCGATTCTCTCGACGATCGGATAGCTGAGCACAGCCGCCGCATGACACCCGCGGAGAAGCGGGTGGCCGACTTCATGCAGGCCAACCGTGAAGAGGTCATGGTCAGCTCGGCGGCGACCATCGCCACCCAGGCCAACACGAGCGATGCCACCGTCATCCGAACCACCCAGGCCCTGGGCTACAGCGGCCTGGACGAGTTGCGGCAGACCCTGGCCGCCGAGATGCGCGGCGCGCGCTCCCTGCCGGACCGGCTATCCAAGACCGTGAAGGAGTTGGGCGCGCAGCCTGACGCGGCCTTCCAGCGCTCCGTGGAAGTCCACCTGGATGCGCTGGCCAGCCTGGGCAAGCACGTCAGCGGGGCGGACTTCAAGCAGGCGGTGGAGTTGCTGGCCGTATCCTCCCGCGTGGTCCTGTTCGGCCTGGGGCCTTCCGGCGCCATTGCCCAATACTTCGGCATACAGCTGAACCGCTTCGGCTACCAGACGCTGAATGTCGGGCATACGGGACTGCTGTTCGCCGATGACCTGCATGCGCTGCGCGCCGGCGACGTCGTCGTCATGCTGGCTTATGACCGTCTGTACAAGGAGCTCGACCTGTTGCTCGCGGAAGCGGCGCGCCTGCAGCTCAACAGCATCCTCATCACGGACAGCCTGAAGGGCAAGCTGCAGCGCCGCGTCACCCTGGCGCTGTCCGTGCCCAGGGGCAAGGCTCGCCTGCTCAGCATGCACACGGCGACCATGGGGCTGCTGGAAGCGCTGCTGGTCGGTGTCGCCACCCAGGCTTCCGCCCGCATCGGCACCAGCCTGGATCGGCTCAATGCCTTGCGGGAAAAACTGGTCAGTTGAGTTTTTCCCGCTCCGCCGCCAGCAAGCCCGGCGGCAGAGGGACGTAGCCGCCCTCCTCGTCCTTCTGCGCCGCGATGATGGCCTGCCCCGCGGGCGACAGCACCATCTCCAGATAGGACTTGATGAAGGGCGAAAGCGCTGTGCCGGGACGACGGTTCACATAGAAGTGAACGTAGGACGAGAAGGGATACTCACCGGCCGCGACGTGCTCGTAGGTGGGCAGCACGGCAGGCCTGTCGGCCGCCTGCGCCAGCGGCAGCACCCGCACGTCAGCGGAGATGGCGGCGGCATCGACCCAGCCCGTCATGCCGATGCCGTAGGGATCGGCGGCGACAGCACGAACGACATCCGCCACGGTGGGCAAGGTTTCATACCGCAGGGTGTAGGCAGCGCCTTCCAGCAGGATCAGCCTGGCGGACGTGGCTGAGCCGCCATCGTCGGCAAGCCCGTAGACGTGGATGCGGCGACCCGCCCAGGCGCCTTGTAATCCCAGCTGCCCCCACTGGTCGATATCGCCGCCAGCCTGCCCCGCGGTGAATATCCGCCGCAACTGCGCCATCTCCAGGCCGGCCAAGGGATTACTGCGATGCACATACACGGCGGGCGGTGTCTTGCCTGTCTGGCGCGGACCATGGCCGGTAAAGCCGACGCGTATGTCCAGCGGGTCATAGCCATAGCGCCCGCGGAAGGCTTCCAGATCCGCGGGCCAGAGCGCGCGCGATTGGGGCGCGAACGGCGTCACGCCGGCCGTCAGCGCGGGACCGCCGGTCGAAGACCCTTCCATGCGCATGCGGAACTTCACGTCGGGATGCTCACGCAGATACAAGGCGTTGAACGCTTCCAGCATGTCCTGCATGCCGTCGTTGCCGACGATGTATATCGCCCCGTCGGCATGAAGATAAGCCGGGCCTGCCGGACCGGCCGGCGCCACCGTCGACGTGCCTTTGTCCATCCTGGGCGTGGCATCCAGCAGCTTGCGTGCGGCCACTAGCCCTGCCGGCGACAGCGGGACCAGCTCCCTGGGCGCAGCAAGGATGCGCGCCAGATCCGCCAGCGCGGACGGGTCCGTCGCGCGTGCCAGGATGCTGTTCACGTACGCCGACCCCGCGGGGTCGGCACGGCCGTCGGCCGCCACGCCGATATGGGCATAAAGGACGTTGGCATCTTCGCTTGGAGCATCTTCCCTGGAAGCATCAGCGCGGATCTGCACTTCCCGCGCACCGGCCGCCCGCAAACCGGCTTGGGCCAGCACCATGCCCCCGGGGTCTTGCGTCAGGCGCGCCAGCCGCTGCCGCGTGTCATCGACCGCGACCATCCCAGCCCTGGACGGATGGCGTCCCAGCGCGGCGGCCCGCCACGTCTGGAAATACGCGTCGCCCGGTGGCGGCCCATACAAGGTGATGGGCCGACCCCGCCAGGCGGGATCCAGGACCAGTTGCGCCCAGCCGCCGACGGTGCCCCCCGGCTGTCCTTCCGACAGGATCCCTTGAAACTGCGCACGGCTGACCGCGCGTAAGGGATTGTCCGCGGCGACGTAAAGGGCATACCCCCCATGCAACACGGACGCGGGGCCCGGGACGATGCGCGCCAGCGGCACCGACAGCGGCAAATGCCCGTGCAGCTTGCGGTACGGTACCCGCTCCGCAGGCGTGAGCGGCCGATCCAGCAGAATGTAGGGCTCGCGTCCGAACATCAGGTCGGCCACGGCGGCGCCGCCGTTGTGTATGGCTGCCGCGGCCTGCGCTGACGCATTCCCCGCGCACAGGACCAGAAGGCTCAGGGCGCACGCGCGCACGAATGTCTTGTTGAAAATCGGCTTCATCGTCGGCTTACCCCACAACATCAATACCGCGCGCGCAGAGTCAGCAGCGCCATGCGGGGGTTGCCCAGATAATTGTGATCCGCCGTGGTGCTGATGCTTTGGTAGTACTGGCGGTTGAAAACGTTGGTGACCGACAGCGATGCCGTCAGGTGAGGACTGATCTCGTAGCTCATGCCCAGGTCCAGGGTCGTATAGCCGGGCTGGCGCACCACGGCCACTCCGTCATCGGAGCTGTAGGCGCTGGTCATGTACAGACCCGCGTTCAAGGAGACGGCCCGCCATTGCCCCGGCAGCTGATACTGCGTCCAGAGCTTGAAGAGATGCTTGGGGGTGTAGGCGGAAAAGGCGTTCTTGCCCGTGTCCGCGCTGTCGTCGAGATAGCGCGTCGCGGTGTAGGTATAGCCGCCGGACAGCGTCCAGCCGTCGGCCAGCTCGCCGGACGCCTGCGCCTCTATGCCCCGGCTGCGGGCCTTGCCCTGCGCGAAATACGTGGTGATCACATTGTCCAGCGTGTCCGCCGTCGCGCGGTTCTTCTGGGTCAGCTGGAAAACCGCCAATGAGGTATTCAGCTTGCCATCGAAATAGGCGCCCTTCAGCCCGACCTCGTACTGCTCGCCTTCCAGAGGCTTGAGCAGCTTGCCGGAGGCATCGCGTTGCGACTGCGGGGTGAACGACTGCGCGTAGCTGGTATAGATCGAGTGGTTTTCATTCAGGTCATAGATCAGCCCCGCCATCGGCGTGATGTGGCCGTCGATATGATCGCTGGTGTCGCTGACCTTGCTGGCGTTCATGTCCGGATCGGCCCAGACCTCGCTCTGCCACCAGGTGGCGCGGCCGCCGATCACCAGGGTCAGCGGGTCCGCCAGGCTGAAGCGCGTGTTCGCATAGATACCCATCTGCTCGTTGCGCGTGATCTGCCGTGACAGGCTGCTGGTGAAACTGGCGTCGGGCACCGACCCCGGGTTGTCCAGGTTCACCGGGATCAGGCGCGGCACGCCCGGCGCGCCGATCTGCGGCGTGCGTTCGTGCAGATAATTCACCCCTATCGTGGCGGTGTGAGTGCGGCCCAATAAACGAAACGGACCGGCGCCGAACCAGTCCAGCACCACCTGGTCGGACTGGTTTTCAGACATGCTGGTCTGGTAATTCGTCAGCGGGTTGTTGCGGCTCACCGCGCCGCGCAGGCCGCCGAATTCAGACCGGCGATCCGTGTGCAGAAAGTTCGCCGAGAACTTGGTTTTCCAGCCGCCACCCAGACGATGTTCGACTTCACCGAAGAGCGTCGTGAATTCATAACGTTCGTGGTTCCAGTCCGGGCCATAGTAGGTGTCCGGGTCGACGTCCAGAAAGCCGCCATCCTTGTAGGTGGGATAGCCGTACTGCATGGACTTCGACGCCATGCGTTGATAGCTGCCGCCGAAAGCCGCCGTCGTATCCGCGCCCAGGTCGGCTTCGATGATGCCGTACAGCTGGCCGTCACTGCGATGGGTGCCATCCTGGGCCAGGTCATGATTATCCAGCGCGGCCACCCCGCGCGCCCGCACCGAGCCGGACGCATTCAACGGGCCGCCCACATCCAGCTCCTGCCGATAGGTGCCGTAAGTGCCAACGGTCAATGCGGCGCTGGCCGCGAAGTTCTGCCCTGGCCGCTTGCGCACCAGATTGATCGCGCCGCCGGCGGCACCGGGCCCGTCCAGCAGGCTGGCAGGCCCCTTCAATACCTCGACGCGGTCGTACATCGCCAGGTTCGAAGGGGTCATGTAGCCGACGATGGGCGCGGACACGCCGTCTATCTGGATGTTGTCGATCTGGAAGCCGCGGGAATACACGCGATAGCGCGACGTATCGACATTGGGCGTGCTCACCCCGGGTGTATTGCGCAGCGCTTCCTGCACATTGCTCAGTTGTTGCGATTCGATTTGCGCCGCGGTGATCACGCTGATGGTCTGCGGAATCTCGCGCTGACTGACGGCGAGCTTCGAGCCCACGGTGGTTTGCGGATTGAGCCGCTCGGCCAGGGGATCGCCTGCCCCGACCACTTGCACGGCTGGCAGTTGCGTCGACGAGTCACTCGCGGGCGCCCGGTCCAGGGTGTAGGTGCGCTCGCCCGACGCGATCGGGACCAGGCCTGAACCGCCCAACAGCATGCGCAAGGCTTCCTGGACGTCGTAATTGCCTTGCAGACGCGGCGCCACGCGGCCGGCCGTCAGCTCCGAGCGGAAGATGATCTGGGTATTCGTCTGCGCGGCAAGGTCGTGCAAGGCGTCGGCGAGCGACGTTGCCGGAATGTTCAGATCGACCTTGGTCTGGGCTTGCGCGGGAGAAAGGAAAACAAACAGACCCAGCAGGCCGGCGCAAAGCGGCCCGTGCGCAATACGAAAGAGAGACAACGAATACTCCGCGAGTAGATAGGGGGTTATTCGTTAACCGTGCGAGGGCGCCGGCATGTACACCCTGAGATACATATTGTTTCGTTTGGGCGTCGGCGCAGCGGGTGGCGCACCGGGCGGCGCGCCGATGGCCTCATTGGCTGGAGATCACCACGACGCCATCGCCGCGTCTGGACACGCGTACCGCGGCGATCTTCGGCAGCAGGTCGACCAGCGTGGCGGCTTGGGCGATGTCGAATTGCCCTGACAAGGCAATGCCCGCGCTGGGTTTGTCGGCGAAGACGATTCTGGGCGCCCCGTAGCGGGTCAACTCCGCCGCGACGGCTTCCAGGGGAGTGCCGTCGAAGATCAGTTTGCCGTGGCTCCATGCCGCCGCGTAGGCGGCCTTGATCGGCGTGGGCCCGGAATCGCCCGCGGCATCCACCAGCACGGTTTGATCGGTATGCAGGTCCAGGGTGCGCTGATCGCCGTGTACGCGCACGGCGCCCTGCACCACGGTGACCCTGGTGCCCTGCTCCATCACGCGCACATCGAACACGGTGCCGATGTCTTCGATACGGGCGCGCGGGGTCAACACGTCAAAGCTGCGCCACAGCGAATGCGACACGTCGACGTAGGCCTGGCCCGCTTGCAGGTGGACCCGGCGTGAATGCAGATGCATGTCCACGACGGCGCGGGAGTCGCGATTCAAGGTCACTGAACTTCCGTCAGGCAATTCCCACGTCTGCGCGCTGGCGGCCGTGGCCAGGGTCATGCGATCGATGGACGGGTCTATCAGCCACGCGGCGGCCAGCACGGCGACACCGGCACACGCCGCGAGCGCCCGCTGCCGCCGGATGCGTAGCCGGGAACGCTCGGCAATCTGGGCGGGCGTGGGCAGGCTGCGACGCAGCTGGTCCGCGAACGCATCCAGGCCCGCCGCTGGCGACGGAGACTTATCGTGATCAGGTCTCATGAGGCCCAGAGTGTATATCCAGTATCGGCTGGATCTCTTCCAGCGCCCGCGCCACGTGGCGCGCCACCATGCCCCGCGTGATGCCCAGGATGCGCGCGGCCTCCGCCTGCGGAATATCGTGCAGCCGTACCAGGATGAAGGCCTCGCGGCAGCGTTCCGGCAGCGCCTGGATCGTGGCAAGGAGGGCCGCGGCCGTCTGTCCTGACATTGCCGCGCATTCGGGCCCCGCCAGCTCGGTGGCGGCCTCCGGCACGTCATCCACCGCGACCATCACGGCGCCACGGGCCACATCGGCGCGGTAATGATCGATGGCCAGATGCCTGCCCATGTGCTTGAGCAGATTCAGGGGGGTAGCGGTGGGAGCGGCCTTATCCTGGCGTTCCAGGACCTTGACGCAAAGGTCCTGCATGACGTCGGCAATCATCTCCTGATCGCCGAAGCGGCGACGCAGATGATTCTTCAGGACATCGTATTGCTCGACAAGCGCGGCCAGGAGCGCGGACACGATACGAAAGCGCAAAGGACGCAGAGACTGGGGAGGCGCAATAATAAATGAGAATAAATATCAATACAAGGTAGCGGTAAGTTGCACGCGCGCACGGCCTGGGTGAGCGCACGCCCCTGACACGTGAATCGGTTATCCTTGCGCCCGCCGGTTTGCGGCATCACTCCTATGCCCTCGCGGCCCTTCCCTGCATGATCCGTTTTCAGCAAGTCTCGCTGGCAAGAGGCGTCAAGCCCTTGCTGGACAAAGTCGACCTCATCCTCAACCCCGGCGACAAAATCGGCCTGATCGGCGCCAACGGCGCGGGCAAGTCGAGCCTGTTTGCCTTGTTGCGCGGCGAACTGCATGCCGACCAGGGCGATCTGAGCTACCCGCCGAACTGGCGCGTGGCCTACGTGGCGCAGGAAACGCCGGCGCTGGCGCGCTCGGCCATCGACTACGCGATCGACGGCGACGTCGGGCTGCGCCGCCTGGAAGCCCGGCTGGCCGAGGTGGAAGCCGCCCCCGACACGCCCGAAAACGGTCTGTTGATCGGTGAGCTGTACGGGGCGCTGGCGGATGCCGACGCCTACACGGTGCGGTCGCGCGCGGAACAGCTGCTCACCGGCCTGGGCTTCACGATGGCGCAGATGGACCAGCCTCTGACCAGCTTCTCCGGCGGCTGGCGGATGCGGCTGAATCTGGCGCAAGCGCTGATGTGCCCGTCCGAATTGCTGCTGCTGGACGAGCCGACCAACCACTTGGACCTGGACGCCATCCTGTGGCTGGAAGACTGGTTGAAGCGCTATCCCGGCACCTTGCTGGTGATTTCGCATGACCGCGATTTCCTCGACGAAGTGGTCAACGTGGTGGTGCACGTGGACGAGCGCAAATTGAAGCGCTACGCGGGCAATTACTCCGCCTTCGAACGCCAGCGTGCCGCGCAACTGGAACTGGCGCAAGGCGCCATGGAAAAGCAGGTACGCAAGCGCGCGCACCTGCAGTCCTTCATCGACCGCTTCAAGGCGCAGGCATCGAAGGCACGCCAGGCGCAGAGCCGCATCAAGGCGCTGTCCAAGATGGAAGAACTGGCGCCCCTGCGGGCGGCGGCGGAATTCTCTTTCGAGTTCCGCGAACCTCAGCGTTCGCCCGATCCCCTGCTGCGCATGGACAAGGTCAAGGCCGGCTATCCGGCCGCGGACGACGGCGGCACCGACAAGATCATCATCAACGGCATCAATTTTTCGCTGCAAGGCGGCCAGCGTATCGGGCTGCTGGGCGTGAACGGCGCGGGCAAGTCCACTTTCATCAAGACCATCGCCGGTGAATTGCAGGCGCTGGGCGGCGAGGCGATTTTCGGCAAGGGTCTGTCGATCGGTTATTTCGCCCAACATCAGGTCGAGATGCTGCGGCATGACGAGTCGCCCTTGTGGCACATGGTCAAGGCCGCGCCCGGCGTGCGCGAACAGGAGCTGCGCAACTTCCTGGGCGGCTTCAACTTCGCGGGTGCGATGGCGACCAGCAGCATCGCGCCGTTCTCCGGCGGCGAGAAAGCGCGCCTGGCGCTGGCGCTGATCGTGTGGCAGCGGCCCAACCTGCTGCTGCTGGACGAACCCACCAACCACCTGGACCTGGAAACCCGCGAGGCGCTGACCGAGGCGCTGGCGCAGTTCGAGGGCACGTTGGTGCTGGTGTCGCATGACCGCCACCTGCTGCGCGCCACCACCGATGAATTCGTCATCGTGGCCGACGGCAAGGTCGAGTCCTTCGATGGCGACCTCGACGACTACCGCGACTGGCTGTTCAAGACCAAGTTGAACGCCAAGGCGAACGCGGCGCCGCAGTGATCCACTGCGCCGGGGCGTGACACCATAAGTCCCCCGGCGCGGCCCCCCTCCCCATCCTGCCACTGCGCGAACCGGTGATTTACTCATCGCGAGTAAGTATTTGGTTTGCGCATACTGACGGCCCATGATTTCGGCTTACGCATTCTTCACGTTGCGAAGCCGATCTTGGAATTACGTCAATTGGAAGCGTTCGCGGCCACCATGTCCGCGGGCAGTGTCAGTGGGGCAGCGCGCCTGCTAGGGCGGTCGCAACCCGCCATCAGCCGTCTCATCCAGGAACTGGAAGCGGAGATCGGCTATGCCCTGTTCGTGCGCAGCGGCCCGCGCGTCACGCCGACGGAGCAAGGCTTCCTGCTGCTGGACGAGGTCCAGCGCGGCCTCAACGGGCTGCGTGCCGTGCGCGAACGCGCCGCCGAAATTGCCCAGGGACGGCCCCGCCCCCTGCGCCTGATCACCACCAATGCCCTGGCCGTAGGTCTATTGCCTGCCGCCCTCGCGCGCCTTGGCGACGCGGGCGGCACGCTGGGCCAGACCGCCTTTTCCCAGGCCGGCATTTCCCTACGCAGCGCGGTGTCCGAAGCGGTCGTCCATGCGGTGCTGGGCGGTACGGCGCAGTGGGGCGCCAGCAGCCTGCCCCTGGAACACAAGGGCTTGAACGTGCATTGGATAGGCCAGGCGCCCTGCGTGCTGGCCCTGCCCGCCGACGATCCCCTGGCCAGGCTGGACGTGGTGCCGCTGAAAAGGCTGGCGGACCGGCGCATCATCACCATGAGCAATCGCTATCGGCTACGCCACCGGCTCGACCGCGGCTGGTCCGAAGCAGGGCTGGGTGACCGCGCCCCGCTGATCGAAACCAATTCCTCGATGAACGCCCAGGCGGCCGTGCGCGCCGGCCTCGGTGTGGCGCTGCTGGAACCGGCCACCGTGCTCGGCGCGCCCTTGCCGGGTGTGGTCGCCCGCCCCGTCGACATCGACGTGCCTTTTTTCTTTGGCGTGATCACGCCGCAATTCCAGCCGGTCGATCCGATTTTCCAGGCGCTCAACGAAGCCCTGGCCGAGGTCGCGCGCGAACGCCTGCCCGGCTTCATCCTGCACGACGCCGCGCATCACGATCAGCTGTTGCGGCAGATGTATGCCGACACCGCCCCCCAGCCTTGAATTCTTTCTTATGTCCAACACCGAACCCTCCCTGAGTCCCGCAACGGTACCGGCCGGCCTTGCCGCCCTGGAAGCGCGCCTGGCGCAAGACCTGTCCTGGCTGGCCCTGCCCGGCAAATCCTGGGTGCCGCCGCGGCAGCACGCCGGCGCGGCCGTGCAGGACGTCGTCATCATCGGCGGCGGCATGGCGGGCCTGGCGTTGCAGGCGTCGCTCAAGTTCCTGGGCGTGAAAGCGCTGATCCTGGACCGTGCCGCGCCGGGCTATGAAGGCCCCTGGGCCACCACGGCGCGCATGGAGACGCTGCGCTCGCCCAAGGAACTGGCGGGTCCGGCGCTGGGCCTGCCCGCGTTGACCTATCGGGCCTGGTACGAAGCCCAACACGGCCTGGAGGCCTGGCAGGCCGTCGAAAAGATCGGCCGCCTGGACTGGATGGCCTATCTGCGCTGGTACCGCCAGGTACTGGACCTGGACGTGCGCAATCACCAGCGGGTGACGGACGTGCGTCCCGACGCGGACGGCCTGGTCGCGCTGGACGTGATCGACGAACGCAGCGGCCATGGCTACGTCGTGTGGGCGCGGCGCGTGGTGCTGGCCACGGGCCACGATGGCCTGGGCGGCCCCTGGCTGCCCGCCTGGGCCGCGCAGCTTCCGCGCGCGCGCTGGTCGCATTCATCCGACCTGTTCGACGCACAGGCCTTGCGCGGCAAGCGCGTGGTGGTCATCGGCGGCGGCGCGTCGGCCATGGACAGCGCCGCCACTGCGCTGGAAGCCGGTGCCGCCCGCGCCGACCTGTTGATCCGGCGTCCCACCCTGCCGCGCATCAACAAGAGCAAAGGCTCCGGCAGCCCGGGCATGCTGCACGGCTACTGGCTGCTGCCGGACGACATCAAATGGCGTCAGCGCCACTACATCAACGAACAGCAGATTCCGCCTCCGCGCGGCAGCACCCAACGCGTGTCGCGCCATCCGAACGCGTACTTTCATTTCGGCGCCAACGTGCTGGGCGGCCAGGTTCGCGCCGACGGCGCATTGCAGCTGGAGACAGTCAAAGGCCCGCTGATCGCCGACCACGTGATCTTCTGCACCGGCTTCCGCGTCGATTGGGAGCAGCGTCCGGAGTTCGCCCGCTTCGCGTCCGCCGTGCTGCGCTGGGCCGACCGCTACACCCCGCCGGCCGGCCAGGAAGACGAGGAGCTGGCCGCCTCTCCCTATCTGGGCCGCCACTACGAATTCCTGCCGCGCGCGCCGGGCCAGTGCCCGGGCCTGGAACGCATCCATGCCTTCTGCCATCCGGCCGCCTTGTCGCAGGGCGCCGGCGCGGGCGACATTCCGCAGATCAGCGTCGGCGCCCAGCGCCTGGCGCAGGGCCTGTCCGCCCTGCTGCTGGCGGAAGACGCGGAGCAGCACTACGAACGGCTGCTGGCTTTCGCGGATGCCGAACTGCTGGGCGATGAGTGGCAGCCGTCGGCGTGGCCCGAGCATGAAGCGGACGCGGCCGCGGACGACCAGGCAGGAGCCCGTCCATGACAGCTTGGCTGCTGCGCCGTGTCGGCCAGGCCGCCCTGGTCCTGCTGCTGATGTCCATCATCGTCTTTGCCGGCCTGCACCTGATCGGCAATCCGGTGGACATCCTGCTGTCGGAAGACATGACGCAACAGGAAAGGCTGGACGCCATCCACCGCCTTGGCCTGGACCTGCCCCTGTGGCGCCAGTACCTGGCCTTCCTGCACGCGGCCTTGCAGGGCGACCTGGGCCGCAGCTTCGTCTACAACATCGGCGCGGTCACGCTGATCGCGCAACGCCTGCCCGCCACCCTGGAACTGGCCATCGCGGCCATGCTGATGGCCGTCGTCATCGGCGTGCCGCTGGGCGTCTATGCCGGCATGCGCCCGAAGCAAGCATTGGCGCGCCTGCTCATGGCCGGCAGCATCGTCGGCTTCTCGCTGCCCACGTTCTGGGTCGGCCTGATGCTGATCATGCTGTTCGCTGTGCATCTGGGCTGGATGCCGGCCAGCGGCCGCGGCGCCACCGCCGCCTGGCTGGGTGTGCAATGGTCCTGGCTGACCCTGGACGGCCTGCATCATCTGCTGCTGCCCGCCTTGAACCTGGCGCTGTTCAAGGTGTCGCTGGTCATGCGGCTGACCCGCGCCAGCGTGCGTGAGATCCTGCCGCAGGATTACGTCAAGTTCGCCCGCGCCAAAGGCCTGGCGCCCATGCGCGTGATCGTCGTGCATGTTCTGCGCAATACCCTGATCCCGCTCGTCACCGTGCTGGGGCTGGAGCTGGGCTCGACCATCGCCTACGCCACCGTCACCGAAAGCATCTTCGCCTGGCCCGGCGCCGGCAAGCTCATCCTCGACAGCATCTACAGCCTGGACCGGCCCGTCATCGTGGCCTACCTGATGGTCATCGTGCTGCTGTTCGTCACCGTCAACCTGGTGGTCGACCTGCTTTATCGCCTGCTCGACCCCCGCGCCCGGCCCAGTGCATCATGAGCGCTTCTTCTCCTTCCCTGCCCGTGCAGCGCGGCACCGCGCCGTGGCGCCGCCTGTGGCGCGATTACCGCCGCTCGCGCCTGGCGCTGGCCGCGCTGGTCCTGTTGCTGCTGATCCTTGGCGCCGCCCTGCTCGCACCGTGGATCACGCCGCAGAATCCTTATGACCTGCTGCAGCTGGACGTGCTGGACGCCCGCCTGCCGCCAGGCAGCGCCAACGGCGCCGGCACGTATACCTACTGGCTTGGCAGCGACGGCCAGGGTCGCGATCTGTATTCCGGCATCCTCTACGGCTTGCGCATCAGCTTGCTGGTGGGCGTAGGCTCGGCGCTGATCGCCGGCGTCATCGGCACCTTGGTGGGCTTGATTTCCGCCTACGCCGGCGGCGCGATCGACGCCTTGCTGATGCGCCTGGTCGACCTGCTGCTGTCCTTCCCCAGCATCCTGATGGCGTTGATGATCCTGGCCTACCTGGGCAAAGGGGTGGGCAACGTGGTGTTGACCCTGGTGGTGCTGGAGTGGGCCTACTACGCCCGCACGGTACGCGGCCAGGCCCTGGTCGAATCGCGCAAGGAGTACGTCGATGCGGCACGCGGCCAGGGCATTTCGCCTTTATGGATCGCGCTGCGGCACCTGTTGCCGAATTGCCTGCCGCCGGTCATCGTCGTCGGCACCCTGCAAGTGGCGCGCGCCATCACGCTCGAAGCCACCTTGTCTTTCCTGGGTCTGGGCGTGCCCATCACGTCGCCGTCGCTGGGCCTGCTGATCGCCAATGGCTTCCAGTACATGCTGGCCAATGAATACTGGATCAGCCTGTTCCCCGGCCTGGCCTTGCTGCTGACCATCGTCGCCATCAATCTGGTGGGCGACCAACTGCGCGAAATCCTCAACCCGAGGGCGCAACGATGAGCGCGCCCCTGCTCGACGTGCGCGGCCTGCACACGGTGTTCGACGTGCCGGACGGCCCTGCGCCTGCTCCGGCGGTCACCGACCTGTCCTTCACCTTGCAGCGCGGCCGCGTGCTGGGCCTGGTGGGCGAGTCCGGCTCGGGCAAGTCGGTGACCGGCTTCTCCATCATGGGCCTGCTCGACGCGCCGGGTCGTATCGCCGCGGGACAGGTGCTGTTCGATGGCCAGGACCTGGTCGGCCTGCCGCCCGCGCGCCTGCGGTCCCTGCATGGGCGGCGTATCGCCATGATCTTCCAGGATCCGATGATGACGCTGAACCCCGTGCTGCGCGTGGAAACGCAGATGGTGGAGGCGGTGCAAGCGCACCGCCGTTGCAGCCGGGCCGTGGCGCGCGAGCAGTCGCGCGACGCCCTGGCGCGGGTCGGCATTCCCAGTCCGGAAGAGCGGCTGCGCGCCTATCCGCATCAGCTGTCGGGCGGCATGCGCCAACGCGTGGCCATCGCCATCGCCATGCTGCACCAGCCCGACCTGATCATTGCCGACGAGCCCACCACGGCGCTGGATGTCACCATCCAGGCCCAGATCCTCAATCAGATGCAGCGGCTGGTGCGCGAGCAAGGCACCGCCCTGATCTGGATCAGCCACGACCTGTCCGTGGTGGCCGGCCTGGCCGACGAAATTGCCGTCATGTATGCCGGGCGCCTGGTCGAACATGGCGATGTCGATACCGTCATCGACCATCCCGCCCATCCCTATACGCGCGGCCTGCTCGACAGCCTGCCCGCCAATACGCCGCGGGGCCAGCGGCTGAACCAGATCGGCGGCATCGCGCCCGACCTGGCCCGCCTGCCGTCCGGCTGCGCGTTCGCGCCCCGCTGCGGCCGCGCGGACGCGGCCTGTGCCGCGCAACCGCCCTTCGCGGCCCTGTCCCGGACAGCAGGTGACGGCGCGCTGACGACCGTGCCGCGCCGCGTCGGCTGTTTCCATCCGCTCACTTTCCAGCCTGGCCCGCGCCACGCTGCCATTGCCGCAACGTCATGAACGCTACCTCGTCACCCGCCCTGCTGGAGTTGGCCGGCGTCAGCAAGATCTTCGGTGCGACCCGCCCTGGCCGCGCCACCCGCGCGTTGCAAGCCCTGCGGCTGGCGCGCGCGCCCCGGCCGGCGCGCGCGGTCGACGGGGTCAGCGTGGCCGTGCAACGTTCGGAAGTCGTGGGCCTGGTGGGCGAGTCCGGCTGCGGCAAATCCACCCTGGGCCGCATCGCCGCGGACCTGCTGGCGCCCAGCGCGGGCAGCGTCCATGTCGGCGGCGCCGTGCGCGACACGTTGGCGCCCGAGGCGCGCAAGGCCTCGCGCCTGGACATCCAGATGGTGTTCCAGGATGCCTACGCCAGCCTCAACCCGCGCCTGCGCGTCGACCAGATCGTCGGCGAAGGGGCTTTGCGCAATGGTCTGGTGCAGGCCGCCGATTACGACGAGTACGTGTCGCAACAGTTGCAGCGGGCGGGACTGGATCCGTCGGTACGCTGGCGCTATCCGCATCAGTTCAGCGGCGGCCAGCGGCAGCGCATCAATATCGCCCGCGCCCTGGCGGTCAATCCCAGCCTGCTGATCTGCGACGAGGCGATTGCCGCACTGGATGTGTCGATCCAGGCGCAGATACTCAATCTGTTCCTGGACCTGCGTGAGTCACTGAACCTGGCCTACCTGTTCATCAGCCATGACCTTGGCGTGGTGCGCCATGTGAGCGACCGCGTGGTGGTCATGTATCTGGGCCGCGTCGTCGAAAGCGCGCCGACCGACGAATTGTTCGACCGCCCCAACCACCCCTACACCCGCGCCCTGCTCGACCAGATCCCCCGGCTGGACGCGCGCCGCACGCCGTTCCGCGCCATCGAAGGCGAAATACCCAGCCCGCTGGCGCCGCCTTCGGGTTGCCATTTCCACCCTCGCTGTCCGCATGCGATGCCGCGCTGTCGCAGCGAGGTCCCGCGGCTGCGCGGCATCGCCGTGCGCCATGAAAGCGCCTGTCATCTGAACGACGTTGCCTGACGTCACCCAATCATTGTCCGCAAGCAAGAAGGAACCTTCCCGATGAAACCCCATGCCCGCACCCTGCTGCTGGCCGCCTTGCTGGCGGCCAGCGCCTCCGCCTCCGCGCAAAACCTGCGTATCGGCTTCGCCGACCCCGTCTCGTCGGCCGACCCGCAATTGAACAACCATGCCGGCGATCGGTCGCTGGCGCTGCAGATCTATGACAGCATCGTCGACCGGCGCGACAGCGGCGACTACCCCATGCTGGCGCAAAGCTGGAAGCGCCTGGACGACAAGACCTGGGAATTCAAGCTCAACCCCAACATCAAGTGGCAGGACGGCCAACCGTTTACCGCGGATGACCTGGTGTTCTCCTTCGAGCGCGCCCGCAAGGTGCCCGGCTCGGTGGCCTCTTACTCGGGCCGCCTGCGCACGGTGGAACAGGCCATTGCCAAGGATCCGCACACCCTGATCGTCAAGACCAACATCCCCGCGCCGGGCCTGTTGATGGACATCGGCGCCATCTACGTGGTCAGCCGCCATGCCGGCGCCAGCGCCGCCACGGAAGACTACAACTCCGCCAAGGCCGCCATCGGCACGGGTCCGTACAAGCTGGTGTCCTATCAACCGGGCGACCGCTCGGAACTGGTGCGCAACGACCTGTACTGGGGTCCCAAGCCGGAGTGGGCCAAGGTCGACTACCGCTACATCAACAACGGCGCCGCGCGCACGGCGGCCTTGCTGGCCGGCGACGTGGACGTGATCGACAAGGTGTCGCCTTCCGACCTGGCCAAGCTCAAGCAGTCGCCCAACGTTTCCATCTACGCCTATCCCGGCCTGCGCAATCTGTTGATCCAGCCCAGCTTCCGGCCGGGTCCCAATGAGTTCATCACCGACAACGCCGGCAAGCCGCTGGCGCAGAATCCCTTGACGGACGTACGCGTGCGCCGCGCCCTGTCGCTGGCCATCAATCGCAAGGCCATCGTGGATCGCATCATGCAGGGGACGGTGACCGAGTCCAACCAGGACATGCCGCCCAAGACCATCGGCTACAACACGGACATCAAGGACATTCCCTACGACCCCGCGGCCGCGAAGAAACTGCTGGCCGAAGCCGGCTTCCCCGAAGGCTTCAAGCTCACCGTACACGTCCCCAACGACCGCTATCCGCTGGCGCCGGAGACCCTGCAGGCGGTGGCGCAGTTCTGGACCCGCATTGGCGTGAAGACCAATGTGGAGGCGGTGCCCTGGTCCATCTACTCGGGCCGCGCCAACAAGAACGACTACGCCGTCAGCGTGCTGGCCTGGGGCAATGGCACGGGTGAACTGGGCTATGCCCTGGTCAACGTTTTCGCCACCGTGAATCCGGCCAAGGGCCTGGGCAATTCCAACTGGGGCCATTACAGCAATGCGGACCTGGACCAGGCCCTGGTGGCGTCGTCCGAGGAATTCGACGATGCCAAGCGCGCGGAGATCCTGCGCCACGCGGCGCGCATCCTGTCGGATGACGTGGGCGTGATTCCGCTCTATCACTACCAGAACATCTGGGCCACGCGTAAAGGCCTGAAAGTGGAACCCTACGTCAGCGACCGCACGTCGGCGCAGATGGTCACTCGCGTGCAGCCTTGATCATGGCGCGCTCATTCGTGGCCCCCCCAGCGACTGGCGCCCCGACCCTGGAGGTCAGCCCGGCGGATGCCTTGATCGACGAGGCGCGCCGCATCGTCTTGCGGGGCATCACGCCGGGCGCGCGGGTTACCGTGCGCGCGCGCACCCCGCGCGGCCATGGCGTGGCCTGGACCAGCGAGGCGCAGTTTCGCGCGGACGATCAAGGTGTCGTGGACCTGGGCCGGCAGGCGCCCCTCCAGGGCAGCTACACAAGCGCCGATGCCATGGGCTTGCTGTGGTCGCAAGTGCCCGAGGTCGAAGGACAGCGCGATGTGTTCCTCGATGACGTGACGCGGCCGATGGTCACCGAGCTGGAGGCGGAGGTACACGCCGATGCCTCCGCCAAGCCCCGTGGCCAGGGCAAGCATGACAGCGGCGGCGCCGCCCGTGTGCGCGCGACGCTGACGCAACGGCTGGCGGCACCGGGTGTCGTGCGCCGGGAGGTGCGCGAGGATGGCTTGGTCGGCACCCTGTTCACCCCCGCGACACCGGGCCCGCATCCGGCCGTCATCGTGTTGAACGGCTCCGGCGGCGGCATCAACGAACCACGTGCCGCGCTGTATGCGTCGCACGGTTATGCCGCGCTAGCGCTGGCTTACTTCAAGGCGCCGGGACTGTCCGACTACATTTCCAATACGCCCCTGGAGTATTTCAAGTGGGGGCTGGACTGGGTGCACCGCACATTGCAGCCGTGGCGTGGCTTCGTCGCCTTGAGCGGGCAATCGCGTGGCGGCGAGTTGGTGCTTTTGCTGGCCACCCTGTTCCCGCGCGAGGTCTCCGCTGTCATCGCCTATGTGCCCAGCGCCCTGGTGCATGGCGGCCAGAACGCCGCCGACCCCGCCGTGGGTCGGGACGGGCCGGCCTGGCTGTACGAAGGCAAGCCGCTGCCGCATTTGTGGGAGAACAATCGCAGCGCCAGCTGGGAGCCTTACGACAACGGTCCGCAGCCCCGGCGCAATGAACTGGCCATGCGGACCGCGCTGCGGGATGCCGACGCGGTGGCGCGGGCGCGCATTCCGGTCGAGCGCATCCAGGGGCCGGTGATGTTGCTATCCGCCGGCGACGATGGCTCCTGGCCGTCCAGCCTGTTCACGTCGTGGGTGCGCGACAGCCTGGCCGCGGCCGGACATCCGCATGACGTGCAGCGGCGCGACTACGAAGGCGGCGGCCATAGCATCCTGTTGCCCCATGTACCCACGACCCAGCTGGTTTACCGCCATCCGGTGTCCGGGCGTAGCAGCACCGTCGGCGGATCGCCGTCCGTGAACTCGCACGCCGACGCGGATTCGTGGCCGGCCGTGCGGGCCTTCCTGCACAAGGCCGTGCAAGCCCATGCAAAGACCCGGGCCTGAGTCCTTTCAACACTGTCCCATCTACCTTCTACCGACGCCGTCATGACTACCGTTCCTACTGATACTCAAGACCTCATCGACCTGCTGGCTGGTGTCAACGCCGGCACCGACCTGCATACCCTGCGCCGCACCCGCGACAAAGTGGCCGATTCCACCCAGGGCGCTTACGCCGCGGTGTTCGACCCGGCCTTGTCCGGGCTGACCTTGCCCGAGCGGCTGGCGGTCGCCACCTTGGCCGCCCAACTGACCCCGGCGCCTGCCTGGGCCTCGTACTACCTGGATGCGCTGCGTCAGCAGGATGCGGCGCTGGCCGACACCTTGGCGAACGCCGACCGTGATGCGCGGGATCAGGCCAATGGCAGGCCCGCCTTGAGCAAACGCCTGCGTGCCATCCTGACCTTCACGCAGGCGCTGGTCGTCAAGCCGGTGGATGCCGGCAAGCCGGCCTTGGAAACCTTGCGCGCGGCCGGCCTGGACACACCGGCCATCGTGACCTTGGCGCAGTTGATCGCCTTTCTGTCCTATCAGTTGCGGGTGGCCGCCACCGTGAACGCGCTGGACGCTGCCGGCGCCCGTGCCTCGGTCGACCAGGACGCCGCTGCTGCCGCGGGTACCTCGGTGCCGGCGCGGCCGTCCGCGCCCATCACCGACCGCCCCGCGTTGCATATCAATGGCTACACGGATCGCGCCCTGACCTGGCACGCGTGGCTTGATGTGGTGGCGTTGGAGCACGCCACCGAGGAACAGCTGGCCGTGCTCAAGGAGGCCCATCCCAAGGCCCTGACGTCGGACTACTACCTGCTGCTGGTGCATCAGCCGGAAGTCCTGCGCCAGCGCCAGATCGCCTTCAACGCCATCATGTATGCGCCTGGCGGCCTGAGCCGGGCGGAACGCGAACTCGCGGCGACGGCCGTGTCGCGCGCCAATGGCTGCGTGTACTGCGCGTCCGTGCATGCGGAGCGGTTCGAGCAGTTGGCCAAGCGCAGCGATGTGATCGTCGACCTGTTCACCGATGCGGCGGCGCCCGAGGCCACCGGCCGTGACCGCGCCATCATCGATTACGCGACGCGCCTGACTCTGGCGCCGGCGGATGTCGGCGCGGCAGATATCCAAGGTTTGCGCGCGGCGGGTTTCGATGACCTGGGCATCCTCGATCTCAGCCATGTGATCGCGGTATTCGCCTGGGCCAATCGCCTGATGCTAAACCTGGGCGCGCCGGATCTGAGCAAGCTGCCGGGTTGAGGGGCGCGGCGGCCGCGCACGCCGGTAGCGGTACCGCGCGGCGCGACCCGGTCGCCGCCTGCCCGCGGCCGCCCGCCCGGCCGGCGGCCTTAACGCTGTCAAGCGGGGGCCAGCGCCTTCGTGTCGAACTCGTTCGCGAAGGCCGCGCTGGGGCGCGCCACGCAGCGGTCGACCCAGGCGTCGATCACCGGATCGCCCGGTTTGCCGGCCCACGCATAGGCTGAGCTCACCAGCAGGTCGGCGGCCGTGAACTGGTCGCCGAGCAGGAAGTCGCGGCCCGTCAGGGCGCTGCGCAGACGCGCTTCCGCCTCGGCTTTCGTGCGGAAGGTGCGCGACAGCGCGGGGTGTTGCAGGTTGGCGAAACCCAGCGTAATCAGGGGCTCCAGCACGCCTGCGTACCAGGCGAACCAGCTGAGGTAGGCGCCACGCCGCGGATGATCCGGCGCGATGCTGACACCGGCGGCGGGAAAGCGGTCGGCCAGGTACTGCATGATCGCCGCCGACTCCCAGATCTGCTCGTCGCCTTCCACCAACAGCGGCACCTTGCCGTCCGGATGCGGATTGCGCGGGTCGCGAGCGCCGGAGCCATCCAGGCGCTCGATGGTGACGATCTGCACCTTGACCTCGTCCAGCGCGCCCAACTCATGAAGCAGTGCGAGCACACGGGTGGAACGGCTGCGGGGGGAATGGAAAAGCGTCAGCATGGAGGACTCCTTGTAGGGCTGGTTGAGGCACGTAATATAGCCAGCACCACTGCCAATTTCCGTCAGCAGTGAATAGCCCCGCAACTCCTCGTTTTGGCGCGCAGCCCTGCGACATGGGCGGATACCCGGCCATCTCCAATCAATGATCGCCCCGCCGTGGCCCGGTGCCGACGGCCGGCCCTGATTACGCGGGTCGCGCGGCAAGAGTCTTTATAAAGTCCGGGTCGTTGAATAACTTCCCTACCAACGTTTGAAAAATGGCCGACGCTTGCATCAGGCCGTCTTGAACAGCCAAGACGCCGATGAATTGCACACTCCATGAAGTGTGCGCTTCCAGGCGCTTGTCATACACAACCTCGCCCGCCCGTTGAACTATGAAACGCGCGCTCGCGTCTGCTTTGCCGTCACCAATATCAGCGGAAATCAGCGCGGGAGCGATGGTGGTATCCGCCGTCGCATCGAAATTCCCCGCAGTGGTCAGCTCGGAACGCACGGCATCAACCAGATATTCCGACCAGGACTGCTCGCCCGGCGCAGCGATCTTCACAACTCGTACGGACGAATGCGTGCCCGCGGATTCCCCTGCCACGGCGTCGACATTCGCGCGCGTCGTAGGGGGCAGGCGGCTAAGTGCGATCTGGTTGGCAAGGCTGGTCTGATACGGCGGGACTTGTTGCGTAACGCAGCCCGACAGAAGAAGCATCGAGAAGATCGCGCAAGCCGCGGCGCGGCGCGCGCGCCGTAGCTCTCGGCTGGGTTTCATCATTGCGCCAGGTCCGAGCTGTCGTCGATCTCTTGAAGCGCCTTTCCTAGCATCTGGGCGACGACCGTCCGCACGGCCTGGTCCAGGCTGAGAGGCTTGAGTCCAGGCGGTCCCGCCTTATTTCCTACGGTCGAATAAATGGAATGCTTGATTTCCTTCGTCACAGGCTCGCGACCAGGGGACAGGTAGCTGGCCGTGCAAACATAAAGGTCGGTAATTCCGGTACCGACCAGGCCGAACGTCAGCCCGACGCCAACACCCTTAGACACAGCATCGTCAGTCGCGGGAACATTGTTGATGGAGACGGTCAGCTTTTTACCGGAAGGTACCGGCAGATAGGAGACTTGGCTGAAAAGCCCTGACTGAGAAACCTGCTCGTAGACGCTCGACTTCAAGAAATCCGTGGCATGCGCGTTGGCGACACCCTTGCTCTGAAACTCGAATAGCAGTTGCACCGGCTGCGGCTGCGCAGGCTTCTTCAAGGCCGCGTAGTTGGGATCGCCCAAGGAATTATCGACATACGCCCGCGTCGAAATGCACGCGGAAAGACCAAGAGTCAGGGCCAACACGCCCGCCAAACGAAGCAATCGCTGTAAACCGAACATGACGTTGTCCTATTTGCCATTAAACGAGGAGTCTTGGGCGCCGCCCGCAACAAGCGCGAGCAGGCTGCGCAATCTAATCATTGAGTAACAGAATGTCAACACACACATCCAGTATGCAGCTAGTAAGTGGCTACGGGAAATCGACCTTGCTCTTTCAAATAAAATTGATATTTCAATTTTTAAATGCTATAAAAATCGAAAAAACGTGTTTTATCTTTCGATGGCGACAAACGAATTTCCCCTTCCCGTAGAGGTGGACCAGTCTCTGCTCGAGCTTGGACAGCGCATATCGTTCGGCCGGCGCCTGCGAGCGCTCAAGCAAAGCGACGTGGCGCGACAAGCTGGCGTGGGCGTGTCGTCCATCGTCGCGCTCGAACAGGGCGCACCCGGGGTTGCCATAGGGACGTTGGCCCGTGTTCTATGGGCCCTGGATTCGCTATCGGAGCTGGATCAAGTCGCCACGGTCGATGCCAGTGATCCACTCGTGACTTCCCGCGTCGACACCGTGCCGCAGCGGATTCGCCAGAAGAAGGGGCTGAAATGAGCGACTTGCAGCAAAAGATGGTCTGGGCTTGGCCGGAGGGGAGCACCACGCCCGTGCATGCGGGAACATTCAGCCTCGACGCTCGTAAGGGGCCACTCGGACGATTCCACTATGAGACTGCCTATCTCCAGCAAGCCCAAACCTACGCGCTCGATCCCCTCGCGCTTCCACTCCTTCCCGCGCGCCCCGATGCCGAGTTCACGAACACGCTGAACGGCGGGCTCTTCGGTGCATTCCGCGATGTCTGCCCGGAGGGGTATGGCCGCGATCTGTTGAACCACCGTTATGGGAGAGAAGACGGTGGCGGACTGACACCGATGGAACTGCTGGAATACTCGGTCGGCGATGGTGTTGGCGCCATCGAGGTCTGCGACGATATCGGGCAGAAGCAACGTTTCCAACCCCCTCCCGCCCAGCAGCTCCTTGAGCTTCTCGGACTTTTAGAGCCGGCCCGGCCGGCGTCTCACGCCGTTCATCAGCTTCTTGAACTTGGTACAAGCATGGGCGGAGAACGGCCCAAACTGACTGTGAAATCTGCCGACGCTCTCTGGCTCGCAAAGCTGCAGGATCGTGGGGATGCTCCGCATGTTCCCGCGCGTGAGTACGTCGCGATGAAACTGGCGCGGGAGTGCGATATCCGTACCGCGGATATTGAATTTCAAAGAGCGGCCAATGGGCGCGAGATACTTCTTGTTCGTCGATTCGACCGAGTCGGTTTGACCGGTGCGCGGTTGGCCTATTTGAGCGCGCACACGCTGCTAAGGCTGGATCTCGGCAGCACGCCGGGCGATCGCCAAAGGTCGTATCCCATCATGGCCGACCGAGCCCGGCGGCTGGGCGTTCCCAAGGAACAAATTGCCGAGCTTTGGCGGCGGATGGCCTTCAACAGCCTGGTCAACAACGTCGACGATCATCCTCGCAATCACGGTTTCATTCACGTCGCGGGTCAATGGACGCTGGCACCCGCTTTTGACATCGTGCCGCTGCTGACAGATTCCAACGCGGATGGACCCGTGCTGGCCATGGCCGTGACGACATCCGGTCAGTGTCAGGCTAGCGTTGACGGTATGCTCGAAAGCGCTTCACAGTTTGGACTCAGCCCGCGAGAGGCCGCCACTATTCTGCTCTCGATGGCTGAGATCGTTACTCGGCGCTGGCGCGGATACATGGAGGACCTGGGGGTAAGTCACGCGTTCCTCGATCGCCAGAAGCAGAGCTTCCTTTATGCCGAGGCCATCGGCGCGCAGCCAGACGAAGTGCTTCGGCGCGCTGATCAAGCAAGCAAGCAGGGGCGCCGCCGAGCGCGCTCGACGCGGCCTCAGTACTGGATGCGGCGCAGCTAGCGCCCCTTCGCTTCGTCCACCTGTGAGTGAGCAAGCTTCAAGCGGTCCAGGCCTTGATGTCCAGTACCGCGGTGGCGAAGGCCAGTGGGGCTTCCTGGGGCAGGTTGTGGCCGGCGTTCGGGACGATGCGACTTTCATGGCGTGCCGTGAAACGGCTTGACCCTGCGGCCCGGCCGCCTGGCGGCTGCACGCCGTCGGTGTCGCCCTCCAGCGTTATCGTTGGCACACCGATGGCGGGCTTGGCGGACAGCAGGCGCTCCATCTCGTCGAACAGCGGATCGCCTTCGACCAGACCGAATCGATGCCGATAAGAATGCACGACCACGTCGACGAAATCGGGATTGTCGAACGCAGCGGCCGTCCGCGCATAGACATCGTCATCGAAACGCCAGGTCGGCGACCATAAGGACCACAGCAGACGGCAGAATTCCCGTCGCTGCTCGGCCAGCCCGGCCGCGCCGCGGTCGCCATGAAGGTAATACTGGTACCACATCCGGTATTCCTTGCGCGGGTCGGCCGGCCGGCCCGCACTGGCTATGTCCTGGATGTTGTAGCCATTCACCGAAACCAGCCCGCGCGCGCGCGCCGGATACAGCGCGGCCACCACGCAGGCGGCACGCCCGCCCCAGTCATACCCAGCCAGCACGGCCTGCTCGATTTCCAGCGCATCCAGCAGCGCCAACAGATCGGCCCCCAGCGCCGCCTGCTGGCCCGAACGCAAGGTCGTCGGCGCCAGGAAGCGGGTGGGGCCATAGCCGCGCAGATAAGGCGTCAGCACACGCGCGCCTTGCGCCGTCAGCAGCGGCGCGACTTCGGCATAAGCATGGATGTCATACGGAAAGCCGTGCAGCAGGACGACCGGCCATCCCGCCGGATCCCCCTGCTCGTCATAAGCGATTTCCAACTGCGGGGTCGTGACGCGCTTGAGCATGGCTGCCTCCCGTTGAACCATGGCCTGAAGTACAACCAGCATACCCGCGGCGCGCGGACCCCAGCTACCTACTCCACCGCCGTGAACATCGTCCGCTTGGTATTGCGGAACGACGGCCGCACCCGGTCGCTCCAGGAACTCGCCCGCACCGCCAGCCAAGGCGGACTGCCGAAGGTTTCGCGTGTGTGCAGATCGTAGCAGGCGTGATACCGAGGCGCCGCGTCGCAGACATAGCGCCGCGCGCGCACGGAACCTGGCACCGAGGCCAGGCCAGGCAGATGTTCTTCTTCGTACCAGGCGTTGAAATCGTCCTCCGCCTCGGACAGCACATCGGTTTCCACAACGTAGTGCCAAGGCGCGGCCAGACCCGCCGACGCGCCGGCGCGATCCGTCGTCAAACGCAGCACGCGCGCGTCCGCTTCCGGATAGCGCCGCGTGGCCATGGCGCTCAATGCCGCCAGGCTGCCAGGTACAAAGCGCTCGTCGGGATACAGATATACATAGGTCTCCGCATGCTCGACCGCCGTATAAACGCGCACCTCGGCGGCGCCCGCGCCAGCCAGCGCGCCAGCAGAAGAGCCCTCCGCCGCGCCACCCACCGTCGCGATCTCCGCGCGCAGCGCCTGCACCGCGGCGCCGTCCAGGCGCTGCCCGTCAAGGCGCAACAACAATACTTCCGTCATCCCCTTACCCCTCAGTGGCCGATCCGCAGCGCGGACAGGAAGCGCGACACCATGTTGTAGGCGGCCACGGTGGCCGCCAGTTCGACCATGCCCTGATCACCCAGGGCCGGCGCCAACGCGTCATACGCCGCATCGCTGACATCGATGTCGCGGGTCATGGCATCGGTGAAGGTCACGACATCCTGCTCCAGCCTGGACAAGCCGGCGATATCCGCCGCGGCCCGCTCCGTGCGCAAGGCGTCGACCAGGGCCTCATCCATGCCGGCCTTCAAGGCATGCGGCACATGGGCGTCGAATTCATACGGCGCGCGATTGAGCACCGCCACACGCAGGATGACCAGCTCGCGCAAACGCGGCGACAGCCCGATGCGGTTGCGAATGGCGGTCAGCATCGCCTCCCAGCCCTGCGCCACCGGCGGACTGTTCAACAACACCTGATACAAGGGCGAGATGCGTCCGCGCTCGGCCTGGATGCGCGCTTCCATCTCGGCCAGCTCCGGCCGGGTACCCGGCACCACCGGCGCGACGCGCGGGCCCTTATGCGAGCCCTTATGCCCACCGTGTCCGGCCTGCTTGTTCGCCGCCTTGCCCGCGCCTTCTGATGATTCAGCCATGTCTCAATCCACCTTGATATTTTTACGTTGAATCAGATCGGTCCACTTGGTGCGATCGCTCGCGATCAGCGCCGCCAACTCCTGCGGCGAGGACGGCGCGGGCTCGGCGCCGAAGCCCTGCAGCTTCTTGTTGGCTTCCGGATTCGCCAAGGCAGCACGCACCGCCGCATTGAGTTTATCGACGATGGCGGGCGGCGTGCCGGCCGGCGCCAACAACCCATACCAGTTGTTCGACTCCACACCCGGGATACCTTGTTCCGCCAGCGTCTTGACGTTCGGCAGGATCGCCAGGCGTTGCGGCGCCGCCACGCCCAGCGCCTTGAGCTTGCCGCCCTGGATGTGTGCGATCAAACCCGGCACATCGCCAAAGAAACCCGCCACCTGATTGCCCAGCAGATCGTTGATCACCGGCGCCGCGCCCTTGTAGGGCACGTGCATCACCTTGGCCTTGCTGGCATCGGTGAACATCTCCAGCGCCAGATGCGGAATGCTGCCGACACCAGACGACCCGATGGCCACCGGTTGCGCCGCGGCTTTGGAGCGCGCGACGAAATCGGCGGCATCGGTGGCCGGGTTCGCCGGATTCACCACCAGCACGGTCGCGTTATTGACCACCCGCGATACCGGCGCGAAATCCTTCACCGGGTCATAAGGCAGGCTCTGATACAGCGCCGGGCTGATGGATACCGCGCCGACGCTGGTCAGGAACAACACGCTGCCATCGCGCGGCCCCTTGGCGACGTAGGCCGCGCCGATATTGCCGTTGGCGCCGGGCTTGTTTTCGACGATCACCGACTGATGCAGCTCGCGCGTCAGCTGCTCCGCCATCACGCGGGCCACCAGGTCCACGGGACCGCCCGGCGGAAAGGCCACGATAAGCCGAACCGGACCGTCGGCCGAAGCGCTGGCGCAGGCGGCCAGCGCCAGCACGCCCGCGGCGAATATACGTTTGAACATGGAAGTCTCCTTTGAGTTTTTGTTTGGTCCCGGCCGCGCTGCCGGCTTAGAAGCCGTATAGACGCGCCGGGTTGTCGACCAGAATGCGCTGCCGCGCGGCGGCATCGGGCACGGCCTTGAAGAACTGGTCGACCAGTTCGCCATCGTCGGGCATGTCGCCCGCCACATTGGGATGTGGCCAATCCGTTCCCCACAAGACCCGGTCCGGCATGGCATCGACCAGCGCCGCGACGAAGGGCAGGCTTTCCGCATACGGACGCTTGCCCAGGCTGATGCGATCGATGCCGGACACCTTGACCCACGCCTGCTCCACCTCCGCCAGGCGTAGCAAGCCCTGGAAAGCAGGCTGGTCCAGCCCGTCGTCGGCCCGCACGCGTCCCATGTGGTCGACCACGAAGGGCACCGGCAGGCCGCGCAGCGTCGGCAGCAGCGCCGTCAACGCCGGCCCGTCCACATGCAGGCAGACGTGCCAGCCAAAGGCGGCCACCTGTCGGACGAGGCGGTCGAACACCTCCGGCGTGGGCGGTTTGCCCAGATGCGCGACGAAATTGAAGCGCGCGGCGCGGATGCCGCCGGCGTGCAGCGCTTCGATCTGCGCATCGGTGGCATCGGCGCCCAGCAGGCCCACGCCGCGATAGCACCCCTCGCTGCGCGCGATCGCGTCCAGCAGCGCCGAGTGGTCGGCGCCGTGGCAGGCAGCCTGCACGATGACGGCGCGCGCCACGCCCAGGTGGCGATGCAAGGCGCGCAGTTTCTCGAAGGGCGCGTCGGGCGGCGTGTAGGAACGCTGGGCCGCGTAGGGAAAGACGTCAGCGGGACCGAAGATGTGGCAATGGCTGTCGCAGGTAAGCGGCGGCAAGGCGTGGCGCGGCCGCGTGGGCGCGTCCAACGGAGGCAGGCAATCCGGCATGGGTGATCGTGTCTCGATGTCGTTGTGATTATTCGCCGGCGCTGGCGCCAGCAGTGGTACGCCATGTTGATGCAAAGCCAGAATCGAAACAACGCTATAGCTTGGATTTCTGATATAGCAAAATTCGATATCATTACGAAGCACCTCAATACCGGTTACCTCATTGCTGGTCACTTCATTGCGCGTCACAGGTCGCGGCAGGCACTGCCGCCCTTGCCACGCCAAACCAGACCCATGGACTTACGCCAGATCGAATATTTCGTCCGCGTCGCGGAAAACCGCAGTTTTTCCCGCGCGGCCGGCCAGTTGGCCATCTCCCAGCCTTCCCTCAGCCGCCAGGTCGGCCTGCTGGAGCAGGAGCTGGGCCAGCATCTGCTCTACCGCAACGGCCGCGGCGTCGAACCCACCGAGGCGGGCCTGCGCTTCCTGGAGCACGCCCGCGCCCTGCTGGCGCTGGCCGCCCGGGCCAAGGAAGATTTGCGCAGCATGGGCGACACCCCCAGCGGCAAGCTGACCATCGGCCTGCCGCCCCGCATCGCGCTGGTGCTGACGCCGCCCCTGGTGCGGGCCTTCCACGAAGCCTTTCCGAACGCCTCGATCACCGTGGCCGAGGGGCTCAGCGTGCAAGTGCGCGAATGGCTGCTGGCCGGCCGGGTCGACCTGGCCATGCTCTACGATCCGCCGCCCTCCCCGCAGCTGACCTATGAATCGCTGTTCCGCGAAGAACTGGTGCTGGCCGCCGCCCGCACGCACCGCCCCGACCTGCCGGCCCGCGTCACCGTGGCGCAGCTGCGCGACTATCCGCTGATCCTGCCCTCGGCGCCCAATGCCATCCGCGCGCTGGTGGAAAGCGTCTGCCGCGCCCATGGCGTCCATCTCCGCGTGGTGGCGGAGGTCGATGCGGTCCACACCCTGGTGGAGCTGGCGAACCAGGGCCCGGCCTGCGCCATCCTGCCCCGCTCGGCCGTGCGCGGCCCGGAGCCACAGCCCAATCTGGTGGTGGCCGACATCGTGGCGCCGCGCATCCTGAATGATCTGGTCCTGGCCAGCGCCCGCCACCGGCCGGCCACCCGCCTGGCCGGCGCCACGGCCGCTCTGCTGCGCGGCCTGGACCTGGCTGCCGCTTTCCAGGGACGCGCTGCGCCGACGCAATCCGGCTAGCCCGCCAGCCACGGAGCCAGCCCCGGAAAGCGGGCGACCCGGTGGGTCGTGCGCGCCGCCGCTGCCCAAGCCGCGCAAACGCGATAAAATCCTCGGTTTCGTCCCTTCCTAGCGACACGCAATGGCAACGATCCTTCAGCACATCCCCGCCGGCCAAAAGGTCGGTATCGCGTTTTCCGGCGGTCTCGACACCAGTGCCGCGCTCCATTGGATGCGTGAAAAAGGCGCGGTGCCTTATGCGTACACCGCCAATCTGGGTCAGCCCGACGAACCCGATTACGACGACATCCCGCGCCGCGCCCTGGCCTACGGTGCCGAAAAAGCCCGCCTGATCGACTGCCGCCAGCAACTGGCCGCCGAAGGCATCGCCGCGCTGCAAAGCGGCGCCTTCCACATCTCGACGGCCGGCGTCACCTACTTCAACACCACCCCGCTGGGCCGTGCCGTCACCGGCACCATGCTGGTGGCCGCCATGAAGGAAGACAACGTCAACATCTGGGGCGACGGCAGCACCTTCAAGGGCAATGACATCGAGCGTTTCTACCGCTACGGCCTGCTCACCAATCCGGACCTGAAGATCTACAAGCCCTGGCTGGACCAGACCTTCATCGACGAGCTGGGCGGCCGTGCCGAAATGTCGGCGTACATGAACCAGGCCGGTTTCGAGTACAAGATGTCGGCCGAAAAGGCCTATTCGACCGACTCGAACATGCTGGGTGCCACCCATGAAGCCAAGGACCTGGAGCACCTGAACTCCGGCATCAAGATCGTCCAGCCCATCATGGGCGTGGCGTTCTGGCGCGACGACGTCGCGGTCAAGGCCGAGGAAGTGCGCGTGCGCTTCGAGGAAGGCCGTCCGGTCGCCCTCAACGGCGTCGAGTACACGGACCTGGTCGAGCTGCTGCTGGAAGCCAATCGCATCGGCGGCCGTCATGGCCTGGGCATGAGCGACCAGATCGAAAACCGCATCATCGAAGCCAAGAGCCGCGGCATCTACGAAGCCCCGGGGCTGGCGCTGTTGTTCATCGCCTACGAGCGCCTGGTCACCGGCATCCACAACGAAGACACCATCGAGCAGTACCGCGAAAACGGCCGCAAGCTGGGCCGTCTGCTGTATCAAGGCCGCTGGTTCGACCCGCAAGCCCTGATGCTGCGTGAAACCGCCCAGCGTTGGGTGGCGCGCGCCATCACCGGTGAGGTGACCCTCGAACTGCGTCGCGGCAACGACTACTCGCTGCTCAACACGGAATCGGCCAACCTGACCTACAAGCCGGAACGCCTGACGATGGAAAAGGGCGAATCCGTGTTCTCGCCCGCCGATCGTATCGGCCAGCTGACCATGCGCAACCTCGACATCGTCGACACGCGCGAGAAGCTGATCACCTACGTGCAGACGGGCCTGCTGTCGTCCACGGGCACGGCCCTGCCGCAGATCAAAGAAAAGTAGGCCCCCCCGACGCGCTGGCGCGCGTCCCCCCAGGGGGCGGCACTGGCGGACCGGAAGGGAAAGCCCACCCCAGCGCGCGACGCGCGCCCCCCTCCAGGGGCGGCACTGGCGGACCGGCAAAGCCGGCTCCGCTGTGCCCCTGATGAAACGGCCTGTGCACGCGCACAGGCATTTTCTTCGCCCAAAGAAAAACGCCCGTCAGGGCGTTTTTCATTTACTACAGCTCTACCTGCATCCCCATCTCGACCACCCGATTGGGCGGGATCTTGAAGAACTTCGTACTGCGGGTCGAATTGCGCGCCATGAACGCGAACAGCGCCCGCCGCCAGCGCCGCATGGCCGGCCGATGGGACGACACCACCGTCTGCCGCGACAGATAGAAGGACGTGCGCATGGGCTCCAGATCCAGCTCGGGATAGGACTCGGCGATCTCGCGCAGCACCTCGGGCACGTCAGGCTCTTCCTTGAAGCCGTAAGTCACCTCGGCCTGCCAGCTGGACGCGCTCAGCTTGGCCACCTCGAAACGCTCTTCGGTCAGCACATAAGGCACGTCGGCGCTGCGTATCGTCAAAAACAGCACATGGTCGTGCAGCACCTTGTTGTGCTTGAGGTTGTGCAGCAAGGCCGGCGGCACGAACCCGGGGCTCATGGTCATGAAGATGGCGGTGCCATGGACGCGCGCCGGCGGGTAGGCTTCCAGCTGCTCCATGAATTCCTTGAGCGGCTGCCGATCCCGCTGCTGCAGATTGCCCAGCAGATAACGGCCGCGCCGCCACGTCAGCATCAGCGTGAACACCACGATACCGACCAGCAGCGGCAACCAGCCGCCCTCATGCACCTTCAAGGCGTTGGCCGAGAACAGCAGCAGGTCGAACACCAGCAGGAAGCCCAGCACCACCGACCACATGATGCGCTTGGCCCCATGGGCCAGACGCAAGGTCAGGGACAACAGCAATACCGACGTCGTCAGCATCGTGCCGGTCACCGCGAAACCGTAAGCGGCGGCCAGGTTGTCCGAACTGCGGAACACAAGCACCAGCACGATCACCGCCGCCAGCAGCAGCGCGTTGACCTGGGGCAGATAGATCTGGCCCTTCTCCACCGCGGACGTATGCAGGATCTCCATGCGCGGCCAATAGCCCAGCTGCACGGCCTGGCGCGTCATCGAATACGCGCCGGAAATCACCGCCTGCGACGCCACCACGGTGGCCACGGTGGCCAGCGCCACCAAGGGCGCGACGCCCCAGTCCGGCGCCATCAGGAAGAAGGGATTCTTGATCGCGCCCGGATCGCGCAGCAACAAGGCGCCCTGGCCGAAATAGCACAAGGTCAGCGACGGCAGCACCATCCAGAACCAGGCACGGCGGATGGGGCTGCGGCCGAAGTGGCCCATGTCGGCATACAGCGCTTCGGCGCCGGTCAGCGCCAGCACCACGGAACCCAGCAGCACGAAGCTGGCTCCGGGAGATTCGATGACGAAGCGCAAGGCCCAAATCGGATCCAGCGCTTCCAGGATGGCGGGGTTCAACCAGATCTGCCAGCCGCCCACCACCGCCAGGGTGGCGAACCAGAGGGCCATGATGGGCGCGAACAGCTTGCCCATCGTGCCCGTGCCACGCGACTGGATGACGAACAGCGCGATCAGCACCACCATCGAGATCGGCACCACCCAATGTTCGAAGCGGTGCGACACCACGCTGATCCCTTCCAGCGCCGACATCACGGAAATAGCCGGCGTGATCATGCTGTCGCCGTAGAACAGCGCGGCGCCGAAAATCGCCAGCATGATCAGGAACGTCCGGAAGCGGCCGGTACGGCCCCGTATGGCCAGTTCCAGCAAAGCCAGGGTGCCGCCTTCACCGCGGTTGTCCGCGCGCAGCACCAGGGTCACGTACTTGAACGAGACCACCAGCATCAGCATCCAGAACAGGATGGACAGCACGCCCAGCACATGGCCGGGCTGCAGATCACCATAGCCGGTCAGGCAAGCCCGCAAGGTATAGAGAGGGCTGGTGCCGATGTCGCCGTACACCACGCCCAGGGCGCCCATGACCAAGGCGGCCTTGGAGGAAGGCGCGTGTGCCACCGGGCCTTTTCCTGCGGTTGCGCTACTGGATGTCATACCTGTTTATCGTGTCGGGTCAATTGCGCCCCTTTGCGCGGGCCGGGAAACACCACCGACAGGCGGGTACCCGGATATTCAGGCCGGCTGGTGAGTTTCCACCAGGCGCCATGCGCGTGGGCAATCTCGCGCACGATGGCCAGTCCAAGTCCGGAACCGCCCGCCGTCGCCGAGGGCGAACGGTAGAAGGCCTCGAACACGCGATCCTGGTCGTCGACCGGTATGCCCGGCCCATCGTCCATCACCGTCAAAGACGGCGGATTGCTGCCCACATTCAAGGTGATGCAGCCGCCAGGATTGCCGTAGCGCATGGCATTGTCGATCAGATTGCCCAGCAACTCGTCCAGCAACAGCGGATCAGCATCGATCCAGACTGATTCTTCAGGCGCCACCAGGTCCAATTGGACCTGCGCCGCCCGCGTGCGCGGTATCCATTCCGCCCCGCTGGCGCGCACCCAGTCGCACAGGTCGATCCGCTGGAAACTGTCCTGCGGCCGCGCATTGGGATCGGCCCGCGCCAGCACCAGCAATTGCTGGCCCAGGCGGATCATGCGATCGCTGACGGCCTTGATGCGCTCCGCGCGAGCCCGCACGTCATCCGGCAAGGGCCGCGACAGCATCAACTCGGATTCCAGCCGCAGGCCGCTCAGCGGCGTGCGCAATTGGTGTGCCGCGTGGCCGATGAAACGCCGTTGCGCCGCCAGGGAAGAATCCAGGCGTGCCAGCAGGTCATTGGTGTGCCGAACCAGCGGCTCCATCTCGGCCGGCACACCCGCCACTTCCAGCGGTTGCATGTCGTCGATGGAGCGTTGGCGGATTTCCTCGGAGAGCAGATTGACCGAGCGCAGGCCGGAGCGCACGCCGTGCACCACCACCCAGGCGGAAGCCGCCATCAGGACGATCTGCCCGACCACCATCAGCCAGAAGAAATCTTCCAGCATCCAGATGGCGAGATCGATCTTGTGAGTAATGACCCAGGTGGCCGCCAGGTCCAGCACCACCAGCAACAGAATGGCGGGCAGCAGGCGCACCACCAGATGGCGGGCCAGGGAACCGGCGGGGAGCACGCCCAGGCGGGCGGCAGCAACGGCAGCGTCCGCGCCTGCCGGCGTTTCCGGACCATTGCTGCGCGTAGCGTGGGGGGCGACTGATTCGGACCGTGTATCCACGCTCATGGTCTGGGGCAGCCGCAGCCGGGACAGGGTCCCGGCCAGGCGCAGAAAAAGGTCATGAAGGGAGAAACGTCGGCGCGGGCCAAGCGGGCGTATGCCGCTCAGGCCGTGGGAGCCGCCGCTTCCACGTCCAGCAGATAGCCGAAGCCGCGCACCGTTTGAATGCTGGCGCCCGTGCCTTCCAGGCGCTTGCGCAGACGGTACACATAGACTTCGACCGCGTTTTCGCTGAAATCCGCATCCCATGCGGACAGCGAATTGACGATCTGCCGTTTGGTGACCACGCGGCCGACCCGTGCCATCAGCATTTCCAGCACGGACAGCTCACGCACCGACAGCGCCAGGCGTTCGCCATTGACGCGCACTTCGCGGCCAACGGTATCGAACACCAGCGGGCCGACTTCGATGAGCGGCTGTGCCTGGCCACTGCGTCGGCGGGCGAAGGCACGCGCGCGCGCCGCCAGCTCGGGCAGGTCGAAAGGCTTGGTGACGTAGTCATCGGCGCCGGCATCCAGCCCCGCGACACGGTCTTCGATGCCGTCGCGCGCGGTAAGGATGAGAACAGGAACCTGATTGCCGTCCAGACGTAGCTGGCGCAGCACATCGAGGCCGCTCATGCCGGGCAGGTTGAGATCCAGTAAGAGCAGGTCGTAGGGCTGGCCGGCCAAGGCGCCCAGCACCTTGTCGCCGTCCGTCAGCCAGTCGACCGCGTACCCCTGGTCCGCCAGGAATTCCTGGAGCGCGTGGCCCAGGGTGGTGTCATCTTCGATTACGAGTACTCGCATGGCGCGATTCTAGCGCGATCCAGCTTGCAACGACATGACCGGTTCCCACTCGCAACAATTATTTTTGCGGTTTGCGTGGGAGCCTGCCCGGCCGCCCGTTTCCCCCCAAACCGCCGCCGCGGCCATGTCGCCGGAAAGAACAAAGCCCCGCGCTCGGAAGAATCGCGGGGCTTTGGGGACAGGCGGAAGCGGCGGTACGCCCCGGGCAAGGACCGTTCCGCATGGCGGAACGACGGTTGCCGGTGGGGCGCGACCCGCCCGCGTCGCGCCGCTTACTTGGCGGGCGCGGCGGCCGGCGGGATCGCCGGCTGGCCGGCTGCCGGGGTGGTCACGAAGCCGATGCGGCCCAGGCCCGAGCGGCGCGCCGAGGCCATCACCTTGGCCAGGGTTTCGTAGCGCGTGTTCAGGTCGGCGCGGATGCGCACTTCGGGCTGCGGCTTGTTGAGGGCCTCGGCGGCGAAACGCGTCTGCAGATCGTCGAGGAAGACCGGCTTCTCATTCCAGAACAGCTGGCCCTTGTCGTCGATGGCCAGGTCGATCACCTTGGGATCTTCCTGGACCTGCTCGGCGCTGACCTGCGGCATATTGATACGGATGGAGTGCGCCAACAGCGGTGCCGTGATGATGAAGATCACCAGCAGCACCAGCATCACGTCGATCAGCGGCACCATGTTGATCTCGGACATGGCGTGGCCACCCGAGCCCTTGCTGTCGAATCCACCGAAGGCCATTTATTCACTCCCGCGAGCGTTCGCCTGCGACGCGCCAGCCGAACGGCGCAGCGCGCGCACCTTGCCGTCGGACAGGGCAACTTGCTGGCCGGTGGTCAGGAAGGCGAACAGGTCATGCGCGTAGGCATCCAGGCGCGACAGGAACACGCGGTTGTTACGCACGAACATGTTGTACGCCAGCACGGCGGGGATGGCCACTGCCAGACCCAGGCCGGTCATGATCAGCGATTCGCCCACCGGACCCGCGATGCGGTTGATGGTCACGCCATCGGCCAGGCCGATGCCGACCAGGGCGTGATACACGCCCCACACCGTGCCGAACAGGCCTACGAAAGGCGCGGTGGACCCCACCGAAGCCAGCACCGTCAGGCCGTTTTCCAGCTTGGCGGTTTCTTCGTCGATGACCTTGCGCATCGTGCGGGTGACGAATTCGCCGTTCGAGCCGATTTCTTCCAGCTTGGTGGCGCCGTACTTGGCGTGGTGGGCACGCGCGTGCATGGCGTGGCTGGCCAGGTGCGAGAAGGGATCGCGTGCGCCGTGGGTGGCGATTTCGCTTTCCACCTGGTCCAGCGAGCTGGCGTTCCAGAACTTGTTGAGGAAATCACGCGAGCGCTTGCGCACCAGCACGTTGTTCACGGACTTCACGACGATCAGGTACCAGGAGATCACCGACATCAGCAGCAGGATGATGAACAGCGTCTTGCCGACGCCGTCGGCCTGGGCGATGAAGTGCATGATGCCCATGTCGGGGGCGACAGGCGCCGGCGCGGGCAGCGCCGCGGCAGCCTGCTGGACGGTATTGGCGGCGGCCGGCAAGGCGCCGGCACCCTGTTGCGCGACGCCCGGAGCCGCCGGCGCGGCGGTGGTCGCCTGCGCCAACAGCAAGGCGGCAAGGTCAAGAGCGGTGGACATGTCAGTTCCTCATGTTGAAATCGAACGGGATCCGGGCCTGCACGGTGTAAGCCACCCCGTTACGTGTATACGGTTTGAAATGGACGCGGCGCAGGGCATCGAGCGCGGCCTGGTCCAGGCGCGAGAAGCCGGACGACTGCACCACCGTCGCCTTTTCTATCGTGCCGTCGGTATTGATCACCACCAGCACCATGACCCGGCCCTCTTCGCGCATGCGGCGCGAGGACTCCGGATACACCGGGCGCGGGCCGCGGCCGTCGTAGGCCACGTTGGACACCAGTTCCGGCTGATCCGGCGGCGGTCCTTGCGTGGGCGCCTGCGGCTTGCTGTCGCCCTGCGGATTTCCCGAAGGCGGCGTGGGCGGCGGCGGGGTTTCCACGGGCTTGGGCGGCGGCTCCACTTTCTTGGGCTGCGGCTTGGGCTGGGGCTTGGGTTTCGGTTTGGGCTTCGGTTTTTGCGCGGGCTCGGGCGGCTTTTCGATGACCGGTTCGGGCTCGGGCTCGGGTTCCGGCTTCACGTCGGGCACGGGGTCCGGCTTGACGTCGGGGGGTGGCGGTTCTTCCTGCGGCGGCGGCGGGGGCGGTTCTTCCACGGGCGGCTGGGGCTGCTCCGGGGTGGGGTCGGCCTTGGCCATTTCCGGCACGGGGGCTTCGATGACGCTCACCATGATCGGCGCATCCTGTGGCAGGTCCAGCTTCGTCTCATCATTGACGAACAAGGCGGCCGCCACGGCCACGTGCAAGAGAGCCACGACCACGCCGGCGCCTATACGCAAGCCTGGGGAAATCGATGAGGATGTTGACCAACCGCTTTTAACGCTAGGCATGAATCAGCCGAGAAACGAATCTATACGCAACCTGGGCGCGAAACGCACGCGCGGCTAGGCGCAGGGCGAATGAAGCCCAAGAATATATATTAAATAGGAATTATTCGCAAATCGATTCAGATTGTTCTTAAATCTACTTCATTGGTGTTGAAGGCTGGATGAATCGTGTGGGGCTACGCGCCCCTCGCTGTTCCTCGCCGAAGGGCCAATCGGCCACTTGGCCGATCCGGCCCCGGTAGTTCGGCCGCCTGGCATTCGGGCCGTCCCTAGAGGAGAATCGCAAGGTTTGTAACGCGGAACCCCAACGGCGCCCATGCCCCTTTTCGACTTCAGCCTGATCGACCGCCTGCCCTCCTACCCCGCCGGCAGCGGCCGCCTGTACCTGGGCGCGCCGCCCGCCTATGGCCAACCGCTGCTGCTGTTCGTGCACGGCGCCTACCACGGCGCCTGGTGCTACGCGAACTACCTCAGCTATTTCGCCAAACAGGACATCGCCTGCGCCGCCCTCGACCTGCCGGGCCACGGCGGCCTGCCGCAGGACGCCACCTTCCTCCACATGGGCATCCGCGATCTGGCCCTGTCGGTGCGCCGTGCGACGGAACGCCTGGACGGCCCCGTCATCCTGGTCGGCCACAGCATGGGCGCTCTGCCCGTGCTGGTCGCCGCCACCGAGATGGCCAACGCCCCCGCCGGCATCGTGCTGCTGGCCCCCTCCCCGCCAGCCAACCTGCCCGGCGCCGCCCCCTTGCCGACCGTTGCCGAAGACATCCTGCGCGCGCCCCCCGACGACGAAGACATCCGCGGCCGCCTGCTCGGCTGTACCGCCGACACCGACATCGGCAATGTCCGCCAGCGCCTGTGCGCCGAAAGCCCGCAAGTGCTCAACGACCGCTACGCCCTGCGCGTGGCCATCAATCCCTTCGCCATGCGCAGCGCCGGCCTGTGCCTGGAAGCCGGCGCGGACGACCCCGCCCGCCACCCCACCGGCCAGGACCGCGCCATTGCCGACTTCTTCGGTTTCGAACACCAACGGCTGGAAAACCAGCCGCACGCCATGATGTACGGCGAGCACTGGGAAAGCAGCGCGGCCGTGCTGCTGGATTGGTACCAACGGACGTACAACAGGCGCCGCGGCAGCCGCTAAATAGCATTCTCATTCTTTCGGATACCGTCCGGACGCGAACATGGTCATGTCACTGTCACGCGTCGGTCATAGCATCGTTGTTACCCCCCAACGATAAAGCCACCCGAGAGGCTGACCCCCATGAATACCGCAACCGAGACCGCGGCCACGCCGCCCTCTCTGGGCGGAGCGCGCTCGCGCTTCGACCAGAAGACCGGTCCCACCACCGCCATTGTCTTCGTCGGCCTGCTGGCCATCGGGCTGTTCTATACCGGTCACAGCCTGTTCCAGGACATGGACCAGTCCCATGTCAATTTCACTGCCTGGTTCTCCTTCGTGCTGCTGGGCGTGGCCCTGCTGATCGCCTTGGGCTTCGAGTTCGTCAACGGCTTCCACGACACGGCCAACGCGGTCGCCACGGTGATCTACACCAACTCCCTGGCCCCCAACTTCGCCGTGATGTGGTCGGGCCTGTTCAACTTCCTGGGCGTGCTGCTGTCCAGCGGCGCGGTGGCTTTCGGCATCATTTCCCTGCTGCCGGTGGAACTGATCCTGCAGGTCGGCTCCAGCGCCGGCTTCGCCATGGTGTTCGCGCTGTTGATCGCCGCGATCCTGTGGAACCTGGCGACCTGGTGGCTGGGCCTGCCGGCATCGTCCTCGCACACCTTGATCGGCTCCATCATCGGCGTGGGCGTGGCCAACGCCTTGATGAACGGCCGCGACGGCACCGCCGGGGTGGACTGGGCCCAGGCCAAGAGCGTGGGCGTCACCCTGCTGGTCTCGCCCATCGTCGGTTTCGTCTGTGCCGCCCTGTTGCTGGTGGTGCTGCGCATGTTCGTCAAGAACCGCGAGCTCTACCAGGAGCCCAAGGGCAACGCGCCCCCGCCCCTGTGGATCCGCGGTCTGCTGATCCTCACCTGCACCGGCGTGTCCTTCGCCCACGGCTCCAACGACGGCCAGAAGGGCATGGGCCTGATCATGCTGATCCTGGTGGGCACGGTGCCGCTGACCTATGGCTTGAACCGCGCCATGCCGGTCGAGGAAATGAATCGCTTCGCCGCGGTGGCGCAGGCCACGCAAGCGTCCCTGATCCGCACGGCGCCCACGGCGGCGCCGGCCGACGTGCGCGCGACCTTGACCACCTACATCCGCACCAATGAAATGAACGCCGGCGTGGTGCCGTCCCTGGCCGCCCTGACCGGCTCCATCGGCAGCCAGGTGCGCCAATACGGTTCGCTGGCCGCCGTGCCGGCCGATGCCGTCGGCAACGTCCGCAACGACATGTACCTGGCGTCGGAAACCATCAGCCGCATCAAGAAAAACAAGAGCGTCGCTTTCGACAGCGAAACGCAGTCCAACGTCGACGCGTTCAAGCGCTCGCTCGACGACTCGACCAAGTTCATTCCCCTGTGGGTGAAAGTGGCCGTGGCGATCGCCCTGGGCCTGGGCACCATGGTGGGCTGGAAGCGCATCGTCGTGACCGTGGGCGAAAAGATCGGCAAGACCCATCTGACCTATGCGCAGGGCGCGTCGGCGGAACTCGTCGCCATGGCCACCATCGGCGCCGCGGATGTGTACGGCCTGCCCGTATCCACCACGCACGTCCTGTCGTCCGGGATCGCCGGCACCATGGCGGCCAACCGCTCCGGCCTGCAGTGGAGCACCTTGCGCAATCTGGCGCTGGCCTGGGTGCTCACCCTGCCCGCCGCCATGCTGCTGTCGGGCGGCCTGTACTGGGTGATGCGGCACGTGTTCTAAGTTAGAGGTTCTCGAACATCGGCAGCGCGTTCGCGCGGGCGGTGTTGCAAGGCAAAGGGCGGTCACGCATCAGCGCGACCGCCCTTTTTCATTGATGAGCACGACAGTCCGGGCATCGGCCTTGCGATGCGCATCGTCCCCTGGTCGTCCCTTGCGCTACCCCTCTGGACGCTTATAATACTGTACATATATACAGCTATCCTGCCTATGGACGTACTCACCAAACTCGAAGTTCTCGCGGACGCCGCCAAGTACGACGCCTCCTGCGCCAGCAGTGGCGCGCCGAAACGCGACTCCGTCGGCCGCGCGGGTTTGGGAGCCAGCACCGGCGCGGGCATCTGCCATAGCTTCACGCCGGACGGCCGCTGCGTGTCCCTGCTGAAGATATTGCTGACCAACTTCTGCCTGTACGACTGCCAGTACTGCATCAACCGCCGGTCCAGCAACGTCCCGCGCGCGCGTTTCGCGCCCAAGGAAGTGGTCGACCTGACCCTGGACTTCTATCGGCGCAACTACATCGACGGCCTGTTCCTCAGCTCCGGCATCATCCGCAGCGCGGACTACACCATGGAGCAACTGGTGCAGGTCGCGCGCTCGCTGCGCGAAGAACACTGCTTCCGCGGCTACATCCACCTGAAGACCATCCCGGACGCCGACCCCAAGCTCATCGCTCAGGCCGGTATCTATGCCGACCGGCTTAGCGTGAACATCGAGCTGCCCACGGAGACAGGCCTGGTGCGCCTGGCGCCCGAAAAAAGCAGCCACACCATCAAGCGCGCCATGGGTTCGATCCGGCTGGCGCAGGAAGAAGCCGAAGGCGAGGCGCGCGATGACGCCAGGCGGGGCAAGGCCAAAGCGGCGCCATCGAGATACGGCAACGGCCAGGGTACGGCGCCGGTTCCCTCGGTCGATGCGCCGGCGTCACGCTCGCCCGCCGGGCAAAGCACCCAGATGATCGTGGGGGCGGACGACGCCAACGACCGCACCATCCTGCAGACCGCGCAGACCCTGTATGGCGCGTACAAGCTGAAGCGCGTCTATTACTCCGCGTTCAGCCCGATACCCGACAGTCCGACCGCCCTGCCCGCCAAGGCCCCGCCCTTGATGCGCGAACACCGGCTGTACCAGGCCGACTTCCTCATGCGCGGCTACGGCTTCCAGGCGGAAGAACTGTTCCAGGAAGATGGCGATCTGCCGCTGGACATCGACCCCAAGCTGGGCTGGGCGTTGGCACATCGGGAAACCTTTCCCGTCGACCTGAACCGGGCTCCGCAGCGGATCATCGCGCGCGTGCCCGGCATCGGCATGCGCAACGCCCAGCGCATCGTGGAATTGCGCCGCTTGCGGGCCGTGCGTTACCAGGACCTGATCCGTCTGCGTTGCGCCATGGACAAGGTCAAACCCTTCGTCATCGTGCGCGACTATCGCCCCGCGGTGGCGGAGTCTCCTTCCGAGCAGTTGCGGCGCGCCCTTGCGCCGCCGCCTGAGCAATTGTCCCTGCTATGAGCCTGACGGGGCTGACCGACGCGCACCGGCTGGTCATCGATGGCAGCTACGCGAGCTGGCGGGCGCAGGCCCTGCGCGCCTTGACCGCGGGTTGGGCGCCTGAAGACGTCAGCTGGGTCGGCAGGGACGAAGCGACCCGCCACGGCGACAGTCAGCTGACCCTGGACGTGTCCGCGCCGGATGAGGACGGCACGATGCGCGCACCGGAGCCGGCCGACGCTGGCCGTGGCGCCGCAACGACGCCGGGCGGCGCGCAAGGGTCCGATGACGACGCGGCCTCGCCACAGCCGACGGGTACGGTAACGATCCGCGTATCGAAAACCTTCGCCGAGCTGCTGCAGGACGCGGCGCTATACCGGTCGCCGCAGCGCTGGGACCACCTGTACCGTGCCCTGTGGCGCTGGCAACATGACGATCGAAGTGTGGCGTCGGCGGCGGATGAGGACGGCGCGCGCCTGTACGCCATGGCGAAGGCTGTGCGTCGCTGCAAACACGACATGATCGCCTACGTCCGTTTCCACCGCCGCGCGACAGCCGCCGCATCGACCACGCCGACACTGGCGCCACCGTCGGCGCCGGCTTCGTCGCCCGCAGCGGACGGTTCGTCCCCGCCACCGCCGGCCCTGATCGAACCGGAATACCTGTCCTGGTATGAACCGGAGCACGATGTCCTGCCATGGGCCGCCGAGCATTTCGCGCGGCGCATGGGCGGATCGACCTGGTGCATTGCCACGCCCACGGGCGCCGCCTACTGGGACGGCACGGTGCTGCATTTTTCCGATGCGCCCATCGCCGCCGAAGACGGCGCCGTCATCAAGGCCGGCGCGGCGGCCGACGACATCGAACCGCTGTGGCTGGCCTATTACCGCAGCATCTTCAACCCGGCCCGCTTGAACGAGTCCGCCCTGCATCAGCACATGCCGGTCCGCTTCTGGAAAGGCCTGCCCGAAGCCAACCTGATTCCCGGCATGGTCGCCGACGCGCGCAATGGCGCGCGCCGTGTCGGCCAGGCGCAGGCCGTCGGCGACATGGGAGGTAAAGCCGTGACCATCGATCCCCAACGGGCCCAGCCCCAGCGCGATGCGCCCTCGTCCCTGGATCAATGCCGCCGTTGCGACCTGTGGCGCAATGCCACGCATGGCGTGCCCGGCAGCGGGCCGTCGTCCGCGCGCATCATGCTGATCGGCGAGCAGCCCGGCGACCAGGAAGATCTCGCCGGCAAGGCCTTCGTCGGGCCCGCTGGCCGCATCCTCAATGAAGCACTGGAACGGGCAGGCCTGGCGCGCGATGACGTGTATCTCACCAACGCGGTGAAGCATTTCAAATGGATCCCGCGTGGCAAGCGGCGCATGCACAAGACACCCGCCCAGCGCGAAGTGGATGCCTGTCTTTACTGGCTGGACCAGGAACTGGACAGCGTGCGCCCGCCGGTCATCGTCACCCTGGGCGCAACCGCGTTACGCGCGATGGTAAGGCGTCCGATTCATATGCAGGATTACCTGGACCAGTCCGTCAAGCTGGGCGAGGCCTGGCTGGTGGCGACCTGGCATCCTTCCTACGCCTTGCGAGTGAACGATGAGGCCGAGCGGGAGAGCGTCATCGCCGCCATCGCGAAAGCCCTCGCCCGCGCGCGGAAGCTGGCTGCCGAGGGGGAATGACTGCGGCCGAGGGGGCGATGGGGACCGTCCCCATCCATCCCACACTCAGTCGTACCAATACAGCCGCTGCGGATTCTCGACCAGGATGCGTTCGAGGACCGTGGCATCGTCCGAGTACAGCGGCAGCAGGTCGACGAGCTTGCCGTCATCGGGCACTTCCCGCACATTGGGATGCGGCCAGTCGGTGCCCCAGACGATACGGTCCACAGCGACGTCCAGCATGCGGCGCACAAAGGGCACCGCATCCGCATAAGGCACATCCTGCTGCGACAAGGCCGCGGAGATGCGTTCAGGCCCGCTGATCTTCAACCACGCGTTCGGGTGGCGCAGGATATCCAGCAGTTCGGCCAGGGCCGGCTGCTCCAGCCCGTCGGCGACCATGGGCCGTCCCATGTGGTCGATCACGAAGGGCACCGGCAGCGTTTCCAAAAAGCCCCGCATGGCGCCCAGATGCGCCGCGGTGATGTGCAACTGCACATGCCAACCCAGGGGCGCGATACGCTCCGCGACGGCCCGCACCTTGTCCGTATCCGCCGACTGCCCCAGATGCGGCATGAAGTTGTAGCGTACGCCCCGCACGCCCTGCGCATGCAGTTCCCGCAGCGTCTGCGGCGAGACGTCGTCGTCGACCAGGGCCACGCCGCGATAGCGCTCCGGCGCGCGAGCGATGGCGGCCAGCATGGCGCCGTTGTCAGTGCCGTGCACGGTGGCCTGGACCAGAACGGCCCGGTCGATACCCAGCAGGCGGTAGAGCGCTTCGAGCTTTTCGATGGGCGCGTCCGGGGGATCGTAGCTGCGGGCCGGATCCAATGGAAATTTGTCGGCGGGGCCGTACACGTGCACATGCGCATCGCAGGCGTTGCGCGGCAGGACGAAGGTGGGCTTGCTCGGATCGGGATGCGGTGGCGGCACGCGCTTCATTGGGCTGTCTCCGTTATTTTGATGTCCGTCAGTATCGCCCACCGCCGCCGGATCAGGGTTGCCTTGTGCACCCGCGCCGCTCTATTCCGCTTATGAGCCTGCCGCCGCTGGTGCCCTTGCCGGCGGCCGCGCGCGGCGGTAGCCGCTATCACCCTGGCACTAAAAGACTCCGATTCATCGCAGACACCGCGGAGCTGGCTTTGCCAGTCCGCCAGTGTCGCCCCCTGGGGGGCCGCGCTCCGCGCGGTACGGGGGGGCCTCCTACCGCAAGCCGCTTGACCTCGTCCAGCAGGGCGCGGGCCCCCGGTTGCAGTTGCGCGCCCGTACGCAGGGTCACGCCGATATGCCGCTGCATGCCACCCAAAGGGAACTTCAGGGCCGCCAGGCCGCCTGCCTCGAATTCATAATGCAGTTGATGCACCGACAAGGCGGTCAACATGTCCGAATGCAGGAGCAGGCCGCGCAACAGCGCCAGGTCGGCCGTCTCCACCGAAGGGACCAGCGCGGCCCTGCCCTGGCTGATGAAGTACGCATCGAGCTGGTCCCGCAAGGGCGTGGACGCCCGCGACAACACCCACGGATAGGCTTCCAGGTCAGTGAAAGCGATGGACCGCTTGCGCGCCAGCGGATGCCCGGCCCGCGCGATAAGGACGATGTCCTCATGCAGCAGCACCTCGGTGGTCAGGGCGGAATCCTGCAAGGGACGCAGCGCGCCCACGATGAAGTCCACGTCGGCGCTGAGCAGGCGCGCGCACAGGTCGCCGTAAGGACTTTCCAAAGTGCGTATGCGCAACTTGGGATGGCGCGCCAGCACGCTGGCGATCGCCGCGGGCAACACCAGCGTGCGGATCAAGGGCAAGGCGCCCACGGTGACGATGCCTTCAAGCACGCCTTCCAGCGCCGCCACGTCAGCCTGGATGTTGCGCAGCTCGGCCAGCACCCGCTTGAAATGCACCACCCACCGTTCGCCCAGCGGCGTCGGCACCATGCCGCGCGGCGTGCGCTGGAACAGCGGCTGGCCCAGCACTTCCTCCAGGCTGGAAATGGACGCGCTGATGGCCGGCTGCGTCAGTCCGCAAACATGCGCGACCGTCGACATATGGTGCACGTCCGCCAGCAGGGCCGCGTGCATCAGCCGGCGTGTGTGAAACAGCGTCGCCACCGTACCGACCACGCCGGCGCGGGTGGCGGCATCGTCGCGGTCGGCGCCGCGACCGCGTTTCAACGTGCGGGCTTCATCGTGCACCGCGGCAAGCTCTGCCGCGATGACGGTGGCGCGCACCCGTACCACCTCGCCCGCCGCCGTCAGCAACATCCCCGTGCCCTTGCGCTCGAACAGCTTGACGCCAAGGCTGTCCTCGAAGCGGTTGATGGCCCGCGTCACGGCCGAGGAGGCGCGGAACAGCGTCTCCGCCGCGCTGCGGATGCCGCCCGAGGCGGCCACGCAGTTGAATACGTAGAGATGATGCAGGCTGATGGAGGACATAAACATATTAGAACGCCCCTCCCCCTACAAGGCAACCCGCGCCCGCTACCGCGGAACCATACTGCACTCATACATATAAAGAGAGCGGAGACAATGAGCACTCGACCAGACCGGCTGCAAGAAAGCCAAAGGCAGCAGGCCGTGCCCTGTATGCTGATGCGTGGCGGCACCTCGCGCGGCCCTTTTTTCAAGGCAACCGACCTGCCCGCGGACATCGCCGCGCGCGACGCCGTGCTGCTCGCGGCCATGGGCTCGCCCGACGCGCGCCAGATCGATGGCCTGGGCGGGGCGCATCCGCTCACCAGCAAAGTGGGCATCGTCAGCGCCGGCACCACACCCGGCGTCGACCTGGAGTTCCTGTTCGCGCAGGTTTCGGTGGCCCAGGCCAAGGTGGACACCACGCCCAATTGCGGCAATATGCTCGCCGCCGCCGTGCCCTTCGCCCTGGAAACCGGCATGCTGGCCGCGACGGGCGACCGCAGCACGTTTCGCGTGCTGGCTCTGAATACGGGCATGCAGTGCGACATCACCGTGCAGACCCCCAACGGCGGTGTCCGCTATGACGGCGACGCCCGCATCGACGGCGTGCCCGGCACCGCGGCGCCGGTCTTCATCAACTTCCTCGATACGGCGGGGTCGGTGTGCAGCGGCCTGCTTCCCACGGGGCAGGCGCGCGATCTTATCGACCTCGACGATGGCGGCAGCCTGGAAGTCACCTGTATCGACAACGGCATGCCCATGGTGCTGATGCGCGCCGGCGATCTGGACCGTACCGGCTACGAGACGGTCGCCGAACTGAACGGCGACACGGATCTGAAGCGCCGTCTTGAAGCGATCCGGCTCAAGGCCGCCGCGCTGATGGGCCTGGGTGACGTCACGGAGAAGCCTTATCCGAAGATGTGCCTGATCGCCCCGCCCCGCGCGGGCGGCGCCATCGCCACGCGCTGCTTCATCCCCCATGTCTGCCATGACGCCATCGGCGTGCTGGCCGCGGTGACGGTTGCCACTGCCTGCGTGATGCAGGACTCGGTCGCGGCTGGCACGGCTCACGTGGCGCCGGGCCTGCAGCCCCAGGTTTCGGTGGAACACCCATCGGGAGAATTCAGCGTGGGCCTGGAGCTGGATCCCGACGACACCCAGCGGGTGCTGAGCGCGGCCCTGTTGCGCACCGCCCGCCTGATCATGCGCGGCGACGTGCAACTGCCGTTGCGGTCATGATCCCACCGGATCACCGGAGCACCGGCTTACCGGATCACCTGCTTACCGGCTTTTGGAGAACACCTTGATCATAGATATCCACGGCCACTACACCACCGCGCCGCAGGCGCTGGAGGACTGGCGCAAGCGGCAGATCGCCGGACTGAAGGACCCCGCCGCCGCGCCGCGCGCGGCGGACCTGCACATCAGCGACGATGAAATACGCGAATCGATCGTCGCCAACCAGTTGCGCCTGATGCAGGCGCGCGGCAGCGACCTGACCATCTTCTCGCCCCGCGCCAGTTTCATGGCGCATCACATCGGCGATCTGCAGACCAGCCAGGCCTGGGCGGCCATCTGCAATGAACTGTGCCATCGCGTCGCCACGCTATTCCCCGATCACTTCATCGGCGCGGCGATGTTGCCGCAGTCACCCGGCGCGCCGATCGCCACGTCGATCGCGGAACTGGAGCGCTGCGTCAAGGAATACGGCTTCGTCGCGATCAACCTGAATCCCGATCCCTCCGGCGGCCATTGGACCTCGCCGCCCCTGGGCGACCGCTACTGGTATCCGCTCTACGAGAAAATGGTGGAGCACGACATCCCCGCCATGGTCCACGTCAGCACCAGCTGCAACGCCTGCTTCCATACGACGGGGGCGCATTACCTGAACGCCGATACCACCGCCTTCATGCAGTGCCTGACGTCGGACCTGTTCAAGGACTTCCCGGACTTGAAGTTCGTCATCCCGCATGGTGGCGGCGCGGTGCCCTATCACTGGGGCCGTTTCCGCGGTCTGGCCCAGGAGATGAAGAAGCCGCCCCTGGACGAGTCGCTGCTGAACAATATCTTCTTCGACACCTGCGTCTATCACCAGCCCGGCATCGATCTGCTGGCCCGGGTGATTCCCGTGCGCAACGTGCTGTTCGCCAGCGAAATGATAGGCGCGGTACGCGGCATCGACCCCACCACGGGCTTCCATTACGACGATACGCGGCGCTATATCGATGCGGCACCGCAACTCACCGATGCCGACCGGCAGCAGATTTACGAAGGCAATGCCAGGCGCGTCTATCCGCGCCTGGATGCGGCGCTCAAGGCGCGCGGCAAGTAGCCCGTGCTTGCCGCGCGTTTACCGCGAGCTTCCATCGCAGCACCATTAAAACGACAAAGGACGAGACAATGAAACACTCCCGCCGCGACTTCATGCTTGGCGCGACCGGCGCGCTGGCCGCGCCCCTGTTGCCCGCCTGGGCCCACGCCGGGGCCTTTCCCGAACGCCCCCTGCGCATGATCGTGCCCTTCGCTCCGGGCGGCAACGTCGATGCCACCGCGCGCGTCGTCGGCGCCGGCATGACCGAAGCGATGCACGCGACGGCCGTCGTGGAAAACAAGCCGGGTGCCGGCGGCAGCATCGGGGCGGACATGGTGGTGCGTTCGCCCGCGGACGGCTACACCCTGCTGGTCGGCTCCAACGGTCCCCTGACGGTCAATCCCTTTATCCAGGCCCACCTGCCCTACGATCCGCTGCAGGACCTGGCGCCGGTCGCCATGGTCGGCTACGTCCCCCACGTCATCGTCATCAACCCGTCGATTCCGGCGCGCAACCTGACGGAGCTGGTGGCGCTGTCCAAGACGCGGCACATCAATACCGGCACCTCCGGCGTCGGCAGCGCCACGCATCTGACGCTGATACGGCTGAACGCCATGACCGGCGCCCAGTTGGTCCATGTGCCCTATCGCGGCGGCGGCGCGCTGATTCCGGACCTGCTGGGCGGCAGCCTGGACGCCACGTTGACGGAGTTCTCGACCGTGCTGCCGCTGTTGCGCGCCAACAAGGTACGCGTGATCGCGGTGGCTTCCGAGCAGCGCATGGCCTTGGCACCCGAGATCCCCACCGTCATCGAGGCAGGTGTCCCCAAGTTCCTGGCGTCCAGCTATGTGGGCGTGCTGGCGCCGGCCAAGACGCCGGCGCCCGTGCTCGCGGCGTTGCAGCAAGGCGTGACGGCCAGCCTGACCAACAGCGCCATCGCCGGCAAGCTCAGCGAGCTGGGCGTGGTGGCCGCGTCGGAGCAGCAACGCAGCTCCGCCGGTTTCAAGCAATTCCTGCAAGCCGAATACGAGAACGCCAAACAGGCGGTCAAGCTCGCCGGCATCAAGCCGGAATGACACGAACACGCTAACGCAACACGGAGAATTCCATGCAACAGCAAGCCCCGAACGCCTCGCGTTCAATCGCGATCATCGGCTTCGGCGAAGTCGGTCCCATCCTGGCGCAGGCGCTGGTCGAGCAAGGCTGCGCGGTCAGCACCTACGACACCAAGCTGGACCAGGCGGCCACGCGGCCGCAAATCCTGGCCCGTGCCCAGCGCAGCGGCGCGCGCGTCGCCGACACGCTGGCCGCCGCCCTTGAGGGGGCGCAGTGGGTGTTGTCCGCGGTGACCGCCAGCCAGGCCGAAGCGGTGGCCTCGGCGGCCGCGCCGCTGATGAAGCCGGGCCAGACCTTCATCGACTTGAACTCCGTGTCGCCCAAGGTCAAGCAGACCAACTGCGAGCGCATCCAGCAGGTCGGCGCCGACTATGTCGAGTCGGCCGTCATGGCGCCGGTGCCGCCGCAGGGTATCCGCGTGCCGATGCTGCTGGGCGGCCACACTGCCGGGGCGATTTCAGAGGGGTTGAATGCGCTGGGCTTCAATACCAAACCCGTCGCTGATGACATCGGCCTGGCATCGGCCATCAAGCTGTGCCGCAGCATCATGATCAAGGGCACTGAAGCCTTGTGCGTGCAGTCCATGCTTGCCGCGCGTCACTTCGGCGTCGACGAGCGCGTGCTGACGTCGCTGCACGCGACCTTCCCTGGCGTGGGTTGGGACCAGGGCTACGAAGCCTATCTGATCGGCCGCGTCGCCGAGCATGGCCAGCGCCGCTCGGAGGAAATGCGCGAGGCGTCCGCCATGCTGTCGGAGATCGGCATGAACGGCGATCTGGCAAGCGCGATCGCCGACGTCCAGGAGAAATTGGCGCGCAGGGGCCAGTCGCTGCACGAAGACCTGGACGAAAAGGGCCGTCTGCCGGCGTGGCGCACGCTGCTGAAGAACTCGGATATCGGATAGGAAGAGGATGGGGTGGACGCCACCAAGGCCCCCAGGACGGGATGAGGTAGGATGTCGTCACGGCGGGATGTCTCGACCTTGCTGAGCCCGGTTTCAGAAAATTGCCCTGAAGCGTGTCTTTCAGGGCATTTTCTTTTCAGCCCCGAACAACAACTATCTTTGGAGTGATGATGCGTTTACGCACTTGGTGGATCGCGGTCGTTAGTGTCGGTTGCTCGACTGTTGCGAGCTTGACCATGGCTGCCGACAGCAAGTTCATGGAGATGGACACACCCAAGTTCGAGATCACCTGCGCAGGCAGGGGCGCTGACAAGCCATACACGGTCAGTTTCAAGTGGGACGGCAAGACCTTGTCTCAGCCATTCGACGCGATCGCTCTGAAAAACCCCGATACGTTCGCGGAACGCACGGTCCCAGGCGATCCTTCGCCCACCATCACCATGCGCTTCACCGACAAAGGGGCGGGATGGAACAACGCCGCAAGATTCATTGTGATGTTCGGCCAGAACGACGCCGTGGAGGCCGTAGGCTGGACCTACACGTCGTCGATTGGCGACCGCCAGCGCGATGCAAAATCGATCCCGTTCGATGAATGCTCGACGACCCTCACCGCTCCGAAATAGTGGAGCATTCGGCTGCTCGCCCATGATCTACCGCAGCGAAAATGGCTGCGTGCGCGAGCAGCGCCTGGAAAACTTCCAAACGATCGATACTTCGAGGGAGGTGTGGTGGGTGCTACAGGGGTCGAACCTGTGACCTACGCCTTGTAAGGGCGCCGCTCTACCAACTGAGCTAAGCACCCGGTGTTGTGCGGAAAACAGTGCGATGCACTGGAGCACAATTGCGCGGGTAGCCACGCCTTGGTTTCGAGTTCAAGCCGGCAAGAAAAACCAGCGCTGAATCGAGCAAGAAGACGCGAATTATATCTGGCCGGGACGGGCTCTGCAAACTGCCCTGCCGGCAGCCCCGAACGGCCGCGCGGCAATGAAAGCGCATGAATGAAAGCGCAAGACTGAAAATGCAAGAATGAAACCGCACAAATGAAAATGGCGAGCACTTAGGGCTCGCCATTTGTGCCGTCTTCAAAGACGGCGTCCTTCAGAGGACTCAGTTCACGGCGTCCTTCAGGGCCTTGCCCGGACGGAACTTCGGCACTTTACCCTTCTTGATCTTGATCGCTTCGCCGGTGCGCGGATTGCGACCGGTGCGAGCAGCGCGCGTGGTGACGGCAAACGTGCCGAAACCCACCAGCGTGACCGTGCCACCCTTTTTGAGCGTGCCCTTCACAGCGCCGATCAGCGCGTCCAGTGCACGGCCAGCGGCGGCCTTCGAAATGTCGGCCTTGCCGGCGATGTGGTCGATGAGCTCAGTCTTATTCATTCAGTTCTACCCCTCACAGGTAAATAGAAGTCCACCGGCCTGCGCCTGGCAATGCGGCCGGCAAAACATTCGAACGGGTTTCTCAAGCGAGTTTGCACTGCAAACCACTACATTCAGTGCCACGCCACCGAGGCTACAGGCGCCTGTTCAACCGCGCGAGAGCGCCAGCGACGTAGAGGCGTATTAGGCATCCGTGCGCAGCGCCTGTCAAGGGAGATTCCCCTCAGAAGCCGCGCCGTTACTAGCTTTCCAGGACCATTCATTGACGACGCGCCGACCTTGTGCCTAATCCACACAAGTGATTACCCAAGGACAATCCATCGTCGATCACCATCCAATGTAAACGGCGGGACCCGCCCGCCGTTTACAAACTGCCGCCGCCGCCGCGATGGTCAGGCGTTCAGGCAGGCACGCAGGGCCTGATCGAAATCGCCCAGCAAGTCGGCTTCGTCTTCGATGCCCACCGAGATCCGCAGGAAGCTGTCGGCGATGCCCATCTGCGCACGGCGCTCGGCACCCATTTCGTAATAGATCGTATGAGCCGCCGGCAGCGCCAGGGTGCGCGTATCACCCAGGTGCGTGGCCAAAATGACGACATCCAGGCGGTTCAGAAAATCGAAACAATCGATGCCGTCGACCAGCTCCACGCCCATCAAGGCGCCATAGCGGCCGCCGAACAGATTCTTGGCGCGTTCGTGCTGGGGATGTTCTTCCAGGCCGGGGTAATACACTTTCGACACCCCTTCGTGCGCTTGCAGGAAGCGCGCCAGCGCCAGGGCGTTGTCACAGTGCTTGCGCATACGCAGGGCCAGGGTCTCGGCGCCCACCGCGATCCGGTGGGCCGGCTCGGCCGCCAAGGTCCCGCCCATGTCGCGCAGACCCTTCTTCTTCACCTGCAGCAGGCCCCAGCTGGTAGGCGCGCCCTTCTTGTAGGCGTCATGGATGGCCGCGTAGCCGGACCAGTCATAAAGACCCGTATCCGTCACCGAACCGCCCAGCGCATGGCCGTGGCCGCCGATGTACTTGGACAGCGAGTTCATCACCAGGGACGCACCGACATCGATACCGCGGAACATCCACGGCGACGTCAGCGTATTGTCGATCACATAAACCAGATTGTGCTGCTTGCACAGCGCGCCGATGCCGCTCAGGTCGGCCACCTGGGTGCCGGGGTTGGCGATGGTCTCGACGAACACCATACGGGTATTGGGCCGCAGCGCGGCACGCACCTGTTCGGCGTCGGTGGCGTCGACGAAGCTGACTTCCACGCCCAAGGCGGCCATGGTGCCAAGCAGGCTGGTGGTATTGCCGAAGACGAACTGGCTGGACACCAGGTGATCGCCGCTGCGCAGCAAGGTGCCGAAGATGGCCGACAAGGCCGCCATGCCCGTGGCGAAGCTGACCGACGCCACGCCGCCTTCCATGCCGGTGATCTTGGCTTCGAGCGCGGTGCTGGTCGGCGTGCCCTGGCGCGCGTAGGTAAAGCCGGCCTTGCCCTGGAACACGGCCGCCAGCTCGCGCGCATCTTCATAACTATATTCCGACGACGGGTGCATGGGCTTGTGCACGGCGCCATGTTCGATGGGACTGCGGCGATCGGAATGCAGGATGGAAGTGGTGAAGCCGTTCTTTTTCATGGTGCGCGTAGTCGAGACGGAAGCGGTAAGACGGAGACGATAAGGCCAAATCGGGGCGACGAACAGATTTGATGACGACCAGCCCCAACGCATTCTAACGCCGACGCCCCGACCCCGCCCTCCCCGGCTGGTGTCGGACCTGGCGACCGGGCGCGGGCATCCGCGCGGCGCGGCGCCTACTTCTCGCCGCGGAACATGGCTTGCAGGGCCAGGTCGCGCGTGACAGGCGGCTGCTTCAGCAAGGTTTCGTAGAAGGAAATATAGGCATTGCAAAGCAGGCCGGGTTGATTCTTGTGCCCTTGCTCGTCCGTGAGCGCGTCCCGCAACGATGCCGGCATGGCACCCGAAACGGCCCGCATCGCTTCGCGGGCGGTCTTGCCCCGGGGCGCCGGCGAGCGCGTGGGCGGCGCGTCCAGCAACTGCGTCACCACCGCCACCTCTTCTTCGGCGATGGCGGGCGGCAAGGCCATGGTGATGTCCAGCGAACCTTCCGTCACCTGCACGCAAGCCTGCGGGCTGACGGCACGCGCCGCGTTCAATTCGCTCAACACCAGCCGGCTGAAGCGTTCCAGCCCGGGCACATCGGTCTCTTGCAGCAGGCCGGGCAAGGACGCCGCCACCACGCCGCGCATCGCCGTCATGATTTCCCCGTCGTTGCCGCCACGCTGCTGCACGGCCCAGCCCTGCGCCACCGCCCGGTCTATCGTGCCAGGGAAACGCCGATCATAAGCCTGGAAGATGGGCTCGCGCCGTACGATCCGCAGCAGGCTGTCCTTGTCCTTGAGCAGCCCGTAGCGGTTGGCCTCACCGCCCAGCGACATGCGCGTCACCACCTTGGCGTCCACCAGTTGCTGCTGCGTGGGGTACCAGACCGTTTCGCTGGGCGTATCCGCGATGCGCTTGATGAACCAGTCGGGCAGCCCGGCTTCGCGATAGCGATCCATCATGTCCTCGCTGGCGAGAAGATCGATGGCCTTGCCGCCGAACGGCGAGAACGGGCGATGAAAGCCGATGCGGGCATTGGGCGTGGCCGCGCGTTCATGACCCGCCAGGAAGGCGTAGGTGCATGCGCTGGCGCAGTACTCGTCGACGTAAGTGTCCAGCCCGCGCGCCTTGACCAGATTGGCCAGCAGCTCGCCTTCCTGCAGACGGCCGCCCGGCGAACTCAGCACCACGGTCTTCGCCTGCGGCGCCGCGTCGAGCGCCTGGCGCGCGCGCTCGGCCGCGCCCAGGTGCAGGAAACCGACGAGGATCACCGACTTGCCGTCCGGCGCGGGCTTGACCTGCAGGTCACCGCCCAGCACGTCCTTGCCGATCGACAGCAGCGCCAGGTCCTTGACCGGGCCCCACGGCATCGTGGTGCCTATTTCAAGGGTGAGCCACGCCAGGCATACCAGCATGATCTGCACCATCAGCGCCCGCTTCCTGGCCCATCCGCCCGCCAGACGGCGATCGGCGCAACGCCACATCCCCACGCCCCACCACAGCAGGCCCAGCAAGCCGAGCGCCAAGGCCGCCACGCTTTCCAGGGACAGCCATTGCAGCGGGGCCGTGCCCTTCATGGAAAGGGACACGTAGGCATGCAGGCACAGGAACAGCAGGCCGAAGACGAAACCGTTGATCCAGAACGTCACCCACAGCGACAACTGGCCGCGCCAGTGACGCAGGAAATAGTTGCCCCGGCGCGGCACGGCGGCAGTGGGTGCGGCGGCAGCATCGGCAGCAGCGGGTGCAATCGAAGCAGCCGTCACGCGCAGTCCCGCCCGCCGCAGCGCCCAGGCATTGAACGGCCCCAGCACGCCGATCACGAACACGAAGGCCAGCCCCGCGCGCGACACGATCTGTTCGGACACTTGCGGCGACAGGACCAGCGCGATGCCGTCGACCACCGTGTAAACCGTCACCGCAAGATTGGCGGCCAAGGCCAGCCGGCGCAGCCACGGCTGCGCGCCGGCCCGCAACCCCGCCCAGGCCGTGAGCACGGCCAGGCCGCAGAACACCGCATCGCTGAACGAGTTCCAAGGCTTGCCGCCCTGGCTGTAAACCCACGCCGACACCGCCACCATGGCGAGCAGCAGCAACGCATCGACGCGCCGCATCAGACGGACCAGCCAGAATTCCTGCATGCTGCTGCTACCTGTTGGGGTGTTGATCGCCTACTTGGTGCCGCGTTGGCGCACCGATTCGTAAAGACACACGGCGCTGGCCACACTGACGTTCAGGCTTTCGACCGAACCCAGCATGGGGATCTGCACCAGTTGATCGCAGGTCTCACGCGTCAGGCGGCGCATGCCCTCGCCTTCGGCGCCCATGACCCAGGCCATGGGCTGGCGGGCATCGACGGCGTGCATGCTGTCGGTGGCCTCGTCATCCGTGCCGACCAGCCAGACGCCGCGGTCCTTCAGGCTGCGCATGGTGCGCGCCAGATTGGTGACCATCAGGTAGGGCACGGTATCGGCGGCGCCGCAAGCCACGCGTTGCACCGTCGTATTCAGCCCGACGGCGCGATCGCGCGGCGCGATCACGGCATGCACGCCGGCCGCGTCGGCCGTGCGCAGGCAGGCGCCCAGATTGTGCGGATCGGTGACGCCGTCGAGGATCAGCAGCAATGCCGGGCCTTCGATCACGTCCAGCACTTCGTCGACATCGACCGCCAGCTGACGCTGGTCGGCCAGGGCCACCACGCCCTGGTGGCGCGTGCCGCGCGCCAGCCCTTCCAGCCGGTCAGTCGCGACAGGGTGCACCTTGCAACCCGCATTGCCGGCCTGCTCGATCAGCGAGGTCATGCGTTTGTCGCGCCGATTGGCCTCGACGTAAATATCCTTGATGGAATCGGGCGCATGGCGCAAACGCGCCACCACTGCGTGAAACCCTGCGAGAACCTGGGTTGCCGCCATATTGAACCTCTCAAAAAAAATGCGCCCCGCCTGAAGACGGGGTGCGCATTATTCATCATTTCAGCGTCATACCTCAACGCTGGGTTGCAATGCCGGCATTCGAGCGCCCGCACCGCAACGTCCACGCATCAACGGCGCTTGCGGGTAGGCGCCGGCTTGGCCGCCTTCTTGGCTTCCGCGCGCCGCACCTTGGCCGTCTGCCCTTTCAGGGCGGGCGGCTTGGTGCCAGCTGCTTTCTTGACACGGCGCGGCGGCTCTTCCGGTCCGCGCGCCGCGGCCTTGCGCAGGGAATCGAAGCTGGTGCCCTTGACCAGGCGGAACTCGATACGGCGCGCTTCCAGGTCGACCCGCGCCACCTGCACCTGCACCTTGTCGGTCAGGCGATAACGCATGCCGGTGCGCTCGCCACGCAGTTCGTGCAGGCCATCGTTGAACTGGAAGTACTCGCCGCCCAATTCCGACACATGCACCAGCCCTTCCACATGCAGCGTATCCAGGGTCACGAAAATGCCGAAGCTGGCCACGCCAGTGACGGTGCCGCTGAAGTCTTCGCCCACGCGTTCCTTGACGAACCAGCACTTGAGCCACGCTTCGACGTCGCGCGAGGCGTCGTCGGCACGGCGCTCGGTGGCCGACAGGATCAGCCCCAGCTTTTCCCAGATGGCGTGTTCCTGCTCTTTGTGCGAACGGCCCACGGCCACCGGCGGCTCTTCCAGCGACGGCACGTAGCGTTTGCCCACCAGCAGGCTCTTGATCACCCGGTGCGTCAGCAGATCCGGATAGCGGCGGATCGGCGACGTGAAATGGGTATACGCCGGATACGCCAGCCCGAAGTGGCCAACATTATCGGGGCTGTACATGGCCTGCTGCATCGAGCGCAGGCACATGGTCTGCAGCAGCGGATAGTCGGGCCGGCCCCGCACGGTGTCGAGGAACTCGCCGTAGTCCTTGGCCGTGGGCGAGTCGCCCCCGCCCAGCGACAGCCCCATGGTGCGCAAGAATTCGCGCAGCGACTGCAGGCGGTCGTGCGTGGGACCTTCGTGAATCCGGTACAGGCCGGGGTGCTTGCTGCGCGACGTGAAATCCGCCGCGCAGGTGTTGGCCGCCAGCATGCACTCTTCGATCAGCTTGTGGGCGTCGTTGCGTACCACGCCGACGATCTGCTCGATACGCCCCAGTTCGTTGCAGACGATCTTGGTTTCGACCGTGTCGAAATCGATGGCCCCGCGCTTGCGGCGCGCCTGCTGCAACAGCTGGAACAGTTCATACAGATGCTGGACCTGCGGCAGCACCGACCGCATGGCTTGCGCCGTCGGTCCCGTGGGTTGCTGCAGGGCGGCCCACACATTGGTGTAAGTCGTGCGCGCATGCGAGTGCATGACGGCGTTGTAGAACTGGTAGGCCGTGACCGTACCGGCCTTGGCGCCGCTGGCGGGAATGACCATGTCGCACACCAGCACCAGGCGATCCACGTTGGGATTCAGCGAGCACAGGCCGTTGGACAGCGATTCCGGCAGCATGGGAATGACCCGGCGCGGGAAATACACGCTGGTGCCGCGCTCGACGGCGTCGTCATCCAGGGCATCGTTAGGTTGCACGTAATGGCTGACGTCGGCGATGGCCACCAGCAGGCGCCAGGCCGGGCGCTTGCGCTGCCCCGTACCCAGCTCCACCGGCTCACAGTAGACGGCATCGTCGAAGTCGCGGGCGTCTTCGCCATCGATGGTGATCAGCGGAACGTCGCGCAGATCGACGCGGTCTTTCAGATCGCTCTTGCGCACCACGTCCGGCAGGCGCGCGGCCTGCTTGCGCGCGGGTTCGGAGAAATCGACCGGCACGTCGAACTTGCGCACGGCGATTTCGATTTCCATGCCCGGATCGTCGATTTCACCCAGCACCTCGTCGACGCGGCCCAGCGGCTGCGTGTGGCGCGTCGGCTGCTCCATGATCTGCACCGAAACGACCTGGCCATGCTGCGCGCCGTGGGTGTCGCTGGGCGGGATCAGGATGTCGTGCTTGATGCGCTGGTCCTCGGGGACCACGATGGAAAGGCCGTGCTCATGCAAAAAGCGGCCCACCAGCTTGTTGGTGCGCCGCTCGATGACCTCGACGATATTGCCTTCCGGCTTGCCGCGGTATTCGCCGCCCGGCTTGACCAGGACCCGGTCGCCATGCAGCACCTTGAGCATTTCGCGCGGCGACAGGAAGATGTCCGGACCGCCGTCGTCGCGCAACAGGAAGCCGAAGCCGTCCCGATGGCCCTGGACCCGCCCTGCGACGAAATCCAGTTTGGTTGCCAGCAACAGCACGCCCTTGCGATTCGGCAGCAATTGGCCATCGCGTTCCATCGCGTTCAGGCGTCGATCGAAACCGACCTGGGTGGAATCACGATTGACGCCCATGCGCTCGGCCAGTTCGGCCGGCGACAACGGGCCGCCCGCGGAACGCAGCGCGCGCAGTATCTCTTCGCGGCTGGGAACGTCCGGATCGAAATCGGGGGGTGCCTCTGGCACGACAGCAGATCTGTTCTTGTTATTGGAGTCGTTGCTTGATCGTTTTGCCAAAGCGAAAAATCCTGTTTATAATGCGCAGCTTCTGTGGCTTGCCCACTGGATGTGCTGCAAAGCAGTATTCTAACTAAATACTGCGTATAGTGCCCAGGTGGCGGAATTGGTAGACGCGCACGGTTCAGGTCCGTGTGCCGCAAGGTGTGGAGGTTCGAGTCCTCTCCTGGGCACCACAGAATTCAGAAACCCCCGTTCAGCGGAAACGCTAAACGGGGGTTTCGCTTTTGCGGGTCTGACTTGCCGGTTTGCGTATTGCGTCGAGGGTTTGCGTCGCCGATACGACACTCAGGCAAGTCATCTCAAAAAAATCCTACGAAACTTGCACAGCTTTAAAAAAGTGTGCATAATTCAATTCTTCGCTGAACGACGCGCAAGCGCCGAGATAGTGATAGTGCCCAGGTGGCGGAATTGGTAGACGCGCACGGTTCAGGTCCGTGTGCCGCAAGGTGTGGAGGTTCGAGTCCTCTCCTGGGCACCATAGTTTTCCGCAAGCAGTACTGCGAGTAGTTCTACAACTGACCCCGTGAACATTGTTCTCGGGGTTTTTTGTTTTCAGTGCAGCCTTTCCTGGTGCTGCCTCTCCTTTTTGAAACGGATTTAAACGCCGTCCCTTTCAAACAGCTTGCTCAGCTAATATCGACCGCCCCATCACCACTGAGTCGATACCACGTCGTATGACCCTGCGAGCACTGATTTCCAGCGCATTCCTTTTCGCCGCTTCCACTTCCCTGGTCCTGGCCGCGTCTGCCGAGGACTATCTCAAGGAAAAACAGCAGGCCGTTAGCGACATCGGCAAGGCCCTCGCCGCGGGCCCGGTGGAACGCGCGGACAAGCTGGACCAGCAAGCCCTTCTGAAACTGCAAGAGACTTTGCGCACGCTGATCGGACCGGTCCAGTTGAAGGGTTTTGCCGGCGACGGCAAGATCTCGCTCGAAACCCTGGAGAAAGGCGAAGAAGGCTGGGGCGGCCTGGATGGTCTGGCCTACACGTCCACCAGTGGCGACCGGCACCTGATCGTCACCCGCAAGCCGCTGCTGCAAGCCTGGCTGGCGACCTTCGAAGCGGAGGTCAAGATGCCCGCCGACCTGCCCTCGGCGGTCGCCAACGATTCCTACTACAGCGGCGCCTTCAACGACGGCACCTCTGTTTATAAATACGCGGACCTGCCGGTGAAGGTCGCCAAGGCCGACACCGTGGCCAAGGCCATCCTGTTCAGACAGAGTCAGGATCAGGCGGCGCCCCGCCCGCCCGACCAGATCGCCGTCACCGTGATCCAGGGCGACCGCGCCTATCTGCTGTGGCAGAAGACGACGGCACGGGACATCGCCGAATGCAAGAATGCCTACAAGCCGGGCATCAGCGAGGAAGGCGAGTTCGAGCAATGCTACGCACGCAAACTGCCCGCGCAGAGCGGCTACGACGCCCTGTTGAAACAGGCCCAGGCGATGGCCGACGAGTTGATTAGCGCGCCGCAGTGACGCGCTGACGGGCTTGCTGGAGCAGGCCCGGTGCAACAGGCTCGATAAAGCAGGCCCGCTGAAACAGGCCCGATAAACCAGGCCAGCTTCAGGCCGCCGGGCCGTCGATCAGCCGCAGCCGCATGGCCACATGCGGCAGGCCCGCATCCAGGAACGTCTCGCCGAACGCGACGAAGCCCTGCGCTTGATAAAAGCCGGTCGCATGCGTCTGCGCGTTGAGCAGCAGCTCTTCGTGCCCGGCGTCGCGACCCACCTCGATCAGGGCGCCCAGGATGGCGCCACCCACGCCGGCACCACGCGCGCGCTGATGCACGGCCATCCGGCCGATATGGCCGTCAGGCAGCAGGCGGCCCGTGCCCAGCGGCTCATCGTCGGGACCATAGGCGACCACATGCACGCACTGCGCGTCCATGTCATCCATTTCCAATTCGGGCGGCACGCCCTGCTCCTCCACGAATACCGTCTGGCGCACCGAAGCGGCATCGCGCGACAGGCTGGCCCAGTCGCCGATCTCGATGCGTAGCGGAATTTCTTTCATGTCACATCCTTGCTGGTCGATACAAGGCGCCATTTTGACAGGCGCGGGAGGACGAAACCAGCCCGCGGCGCCGCGCTTGCTTTAAACACTCGCCGCCGCCCCGTCCCGGCGGGCGCCCAAGTAGAATGGGCGGCTTTGGTCCAACCCGCCCTTTCCCACACGCCATGCTGGCCGTCCTCAATGCCACCCTGCCCGTTTTCGCGCTGATCCTGGCAGGCTGGCTATCCGCGCGCCGGCAACTGCTGGGACCGGCAGGCGGCGACGTCCTCAATCGCTTCGTCATCTACCTGGCCCTGCCCGCCCTGCTGTTCCACGCCATGACGCAAGTACGGCCGGATCAGCTGGCGCATGGCGGCTATGTGTTGTCGCTGGCCCTGGGCATCATCGTGCCCTTCCTCATCGCCTTTTGCGTGAAGCGGCCGCGCGGCACGCGCCGCAGCGACGTCGCCATCGAGGCGCTGGCCAATGCCTACGCCAACTCCGGCTTCATGGGCATTCCGCTGTGCCTGGTGGTGCTCGGCCCCCAGAGCCTGGCGCCTGCCATCATCGCGGTGCTGATGACGGCCTGCGTGCTGTTCGGCGTCACCATCACCTTGATCGAATTCGACCAGCACCAGGGCCAGCATCCGCTGCGCACCGTGCTCAAGACCTTGCGCGCGCTGTTGCGCAACCCGCTGCTGATCTCGCCCTTGCTGGGTCTGGCCTGGGCCTGGTCCGGCCTGCAGCTGCCCGTGGCGCTGGACCGCTTCATCGTGCTGCTGGGCGATGCCGCCAGCCCCTGCGCGCTGGTGGCCATCGGCCTGTTCCTGGCGCAGGCGGGGGCAGGCGGCGCGCCGGCCACCGTCGCGCGCATCGTCTTCGCCAAGCTGCTGGTGCAGCCCCTGGTGACGGCCCTGCTGGTGCTGGCGGTCTTCGACATGCCACCCGTGTGGGCCTGGACCGCCATTCTGATGAGCGCCCTGCCGATCGGCACGGGGCCGTTCATGCTGGCGCAGATGTACCAGCGCGATGCCCAGGCCGCGTCGCGCGCCATCCTCGTATCCACGGTGATTTCAGTCGCGACGATTTCCGCCCTGATCGCCTTCATCCAGCACCAGGGCATGTTGCAGCCCTGATCTCTTCTTCCCATCGCCGCCCTCCATGCTTGCTTTAGCCATCTTCGTCGTCACCCTGGCGTTCGTCATCATCCAGCCGCGCGGCCTGGGCGTGGGCTGGAGCGCCAGCGCCGGCGCCGCCGTCGCCTTGCTGCTGGGCGTGGTCCACTGGAACGACGTGCTTGCCGTCTGGCACATCGTGTGGAATGCCACCGCCACGTTCATCGCCATCATCATCACCAGCCTGATCCTGGATGAAGCGGGCTTCTTCAAATGGTGCGCGCTGCATGTGGCGCGTTGGGGGCGGGGCCGCGGCCTGCGCCTGTTCACGCTCATCGTGCTGCTGGGGGCGGCGGTCACGGCGCTGTTCGCCAACGACGGCGCCGCCCTGATCCTCACGCCCATCGTCATGGAAATGCTGCTGGCGCTGGGGCTGTCGCGCGCCGCCATGCTGGCCTTCGTGATGGCGGCCGGCTTCATTGCCGACACGGGCAGCCTGCCGCTGATCGTCTCCAACCTGGTGAACATCGTCTCGGCGGATTATTTCGGCATCGGTTTCGAGCGTTATGCGTCGGTCATGGTGCCGGTCAATTTCGTGGCGGTGGGCGCGTCGCTGGGCATGTTGCTGCTGGTGTTCCGGCGCGACATTCCCAAGACCTACGACGACGGCAACCTGCCCGAACCGGCCAGCGCCATTCGCGATCCCCTGACGTTCAAGGCGGGCTGGATCGTGCTGACCCTGCTGTTGGCGGGCTTCTTCCTGCTGGAGCCCATCGGCGTGCCCGTTTCCGCGATTGCCGCCACGGGCGCGCTGGGCCTGCTGCTGGTGGCCGGCCGTTCGCATATCGTCGGCACGCGCCGCATCATGAAGCATGCGCCCTGGAACATCGTCGTGTTTTCGCTGGGCATGTATCTGGTGGTCTATGGCTTGCGCAATGCCGGCCTGACCGAATACCTGGCGCGTTTTCTGGCGTGGTCGGCCCAGGGTGGCGTATGGGGCGCCGCGTTTGGCGCGGGCGGCGCGGCGGCCTTGCTGTCGTCCGTGATGAACAACCTGCCGGCCGTGCTGGTGGGGGCCTTGTCGATCGCCGACGCGCATGTCACGGGTCCGGTGAAGGATGCCATGATCTATGCCAACGTCATCGGCAGCGATCTCGGCCCGAAGATCACGCCCATCGGCAGCCTGGCCACGCTGTTGTGGCTGCACGTCCTGGCGCGCAAGGGCCTGGCCATCGGCTGGGGCTATTACTTCCGCATCGGCATCGTGCTGACGATTCCCGTCCTGGCGGCGACGCTCGCCGCGCTGGCGTGGCGGTTGTCCTAGCCGGGGTTCGCCTCCCCGGGGTTGATCTGTCTCAACCACCACTTTTTGTTGATTTGGGGGGCTGAAGCCCCCCAAGGCCCCCCCCCGAGCTACGCCAGGCGTCCATAGCACCGGGGCGGGAGGGGGGCCCCTGCGTCCCTCCTACCCCTTCCGTTGCGGCGGAGCGCACGCCTTTCTTTTATATAACTTATAGATATATAAAAAGACACAATCATTTCTTTTAAACATTAAACTCTCGGCGTACATTCCTCCTTTTCCGCCAAATCCGCGGAGATCCCGTCGCGCGCCCAGGCCGCGTCATCGCTCCCCGCCATATCCCTCATGTCCGCCAACGTTTCCTCCCTCAATTTCGCCCCGCCCGCGTCGCCCGTGCGCGCCAACCGCGCGCCGCTGTGGATCTCCCTGCTGCTTCTGCTGGCCGGCGTGTTCTATTTCAATGACCTGGCCGGCTGGCGTCAGGCCGCGCTGTGGATCGTCGGCGCCCTGCTTGGCGTCACGCTGTATCACGCGTCTTTCGGCTTCACCCAGGCCTGGCGCGTGTTCGTCTCCGACCGCCGTGCCGCGGGCCTGCGCGCGCAGATGCTGATGCTGGGCGTCGGCGTCATCCTGTTCTTCCCCGTCCTGTCGCAAGGCACGCTGTTCGGCCAGCCTGTCGCCGGCCTGGTCTCACCGGCCGGCGTGTCGGTGCTGCTGGGCGCCTTCCTGTTCGGCATCGGTATGCAACTGGGCGGCGGCTGCGCGTCCGGCACGCTGTTCGCCGTCGGCGGCGGCAATACCCGCATGGTCGTGACGCTGCTGTTCTTCGTGATCGGCTCGGTCATCGCCACCTACGTCTTCCCGTGGTGGTCGGCCCTGCCCGCCATCAAGCCGACGTCCATGGTGCTCGCCTGGGGTCCCCTGCCCGCCATCGTGGCCAACCTGGTCGTGTTCGCGCTGATCGCCTGGATCGCCACGGTGCTGGAGCGCCGCCGCCACGGCGCCGTCATCTCCTTCGCCAGCCGCACGGCGCGCCCCGGCAGCCTGCTGCGCGGCCCCTGGCCCCTGATCTGGGGCGGCATCGCCCTGGTCGTGCTGAACTTCGCCACCCTGGCCCTGGCCGGTCGCCCGTGGGGCATCACCTCGGCCTTCGCGCTGTGGGGCGCCAAGGCGCTGGCGGCAGCCGGTGTCGACGTCGGCACCTGGACCTACTGGGCCAAGCAGCAGAAAGCCCTGGCCGCACCGGTGGGCATGGATGTCACCACCGTCATGGACATCGGCCTGATGCTGGGCGCCCTGGCCGCCGCGTCAGTGGCGGGTAAATTTGCTCCGGTGTGGAAGCTGCCGCTGCGCTCGCTGCTGGGCGCCATCGTCGGCGGCCTGCTGCTGGGTTTCGGCGCGCGCCTGGCCTATGGGTGCAACATCGGCGCCTACTTCAGCGGCATCCTCTCTGGCAGCCTGCACGCCTGGCTGTGGCTGCCGGCCGCCTTCGCGGGCAGCGCCCTGGGGGTGCACCTGCGGCCGCTGTTCGGCCTCAACGTGGAAAAAACCGCCGCGCCCGCCGTGTGTTGATCTTCGGAGCGCTTGTCGCGCTCCGAAGATGCGGGCCTTCTCCGGCCGCCCCGAAAAGCCTGGTAATTCCCTCAGGGGGATTGCCAGGCTTTTTTGACGCCGGGCCGCCCCAAGTCAAAAAGCGTCCCCCTGGGGGACCGGGCAACCCGCAGGGTTGACCTGAGGGGTCTAATTTGATTCGTCTCCAGCGGAAAACAGCCCGCCGATCTCCCCATATTTACGGACATGGCTTTCTGGTATGGTTGCCGGCAAATAATGGCCGCGCCCCATAGGCGCGCGATCCGGAGATCCGCACATGCATTGGATGGCAATACGCTTCACGACACTGGCCCTGGTCGCTCTGGGAACGCTCGCTACCGTGGTACTGACAGCCATGGACTCGGCCTGGTGGCTATGCGCCGCGATCCCGCTGCTGGCCCTGCTGTGCCTGGGCATCTATGACCTGATCCAGACCCGCCACGCGATTCGCCGCAACTACCCCATCCTGGGCAATCTGCGCTTCCTGTTCGAAGCCATCCGCCCGGAAATCCGCCAGTACTTCCTGGAAGACGACACCCAGGCCGCGCCCTTCTCCCGCGCCCAACGCTCCATCGTCTACCAGCGCGCCAAGAAGGAAGTCGACAAGCGCCCCTTCGGCACGCAGAAAGACGTCTACGACGACCGCTACGAATGGATCAACCATTCGCTGGCTCCTGCCCACGTCGCCGACAGCGACTTCCGCATCACCATCGGCGGCCCCGACTGCAAGCAGCCCTATTCGCTGTCGGCCTTCAACGTCTCCGCGATGAGCTTCGGCGCCCTGTCCGCCAATGCCGTGCTGGCCTTGAACGAAGGCGCCCGCATGGGCAACTTTGCGCACGACACCGGCGAAGGCGGCATCAGCAGTTACCACCGCAAACCCGGCGGCGCCCTGATCTGGAATATCGGCTCCGGCTACTTCGGCTGCCGCGACGAACAAGGCCATTTCTCGCCCGAAGCCTTCGTGCGCAACGCCTGTACGCCGCAGGTGAAGATGATAGAAATCAAGCTGTCGCAAGGCGCCAAGCCCGGCCACGGCGGCATCCTGCCCGGCGCCAAGGTCACGGCCGAGATCGCCGCGGCGCGCGGCGTGGCCATCGGCCAGGACTGCAATTCACCCGCCGGCCACAGCGCTTTCGACTCCCCGCTGGGCCTGATGCACTTCATCGCCCAATTGCGCGAACTGTCGGAAGGCAAACCGGTCGGCTTCAAGATGTGCGTGGGCCACCCGTGGGAGTGGTTCGCCATCGTCAAGGCCATGCTGGAAACCGGCATCACCCCGGACTTCATCGTGGTCGATGGCGCCGAAGGCGGCACCGGCGCTGCCCCCGTGGAATTCGTCGACCACGTCGGCACGCCCTTGCGCGAAGCGCTGCGCCTGGTGCACAACACCTTGGTGGGCGTGAACCTGCGCGAGCGCATCCGCATCGGCGCGTCCGGCAAGATCATCACCGCCTTCGACATGGCGCGCGCCATGGCCATGGGCGCCGACTGGTGCAATGCCGCGCGCGGCTTCATGTTCGCGGTCGGCTGTATCCAGGCGCAGGCCTGCCACACCGACAAATGCCCGACCGGGGTGACCACCCAGGATCCGCTGCGCCAGCGCGCGCTGGTGGTGCCGGACAAGGCGCGCCGCGTGACCAACTTCCACGACAACACCCTGCATGCGCTGGCTGAATTGATCGGGGCCGCCGGCCTGACCCATCCCGGCGAACTGCGGCCGCACCATATCGCGCGGCGCATCTCACCGTCCGAAGTGCGCCTGCTGTCTTCGCTGTTTCCGGAGCTGGCGCCGGGCGAGCTGCTGGAAGGCAAGTTCCGCCATCAGGTGTTCGAGGTCAACTGGGCCATGGCGCGCGCGGATTCCTTCCAGCCCGCGCGCGACATCACCGCCAGCATCGCGCGCGAATCGCAGCCCGCCGAAAGCGTACCCGCCTGACGCCCCGCCGCCCGGGGGCATAAGCCTTGCTGGTACCCGGCCATCCCCGGCCGCCGCGCCGGCCCCTCAATGACCGCGGCTTCACGCTGCAGCGAGGCTTATATGGCTACCAATAAAACCACCTATCGTGCTGATCCGGACACCGACAACGACGCCCAGGACAACGATGAAGAGTTCTACGACAGCGATGGCGCCGGTGTCGTAGACCCGCTGGATACCGCCGACATCGCGGACGCCGATGCCGGCATTCCTCCGGGACATGGCAACCGGGCCCTGGGCCCGGGCGACTCCTCCGACTCGGGCAGCGACCTGGGCCCCAACGCCCCGGATACCGACACCGACTCCGTGGGCACGGGCGAACGCGCTGACGTCGAAAACGACCAGGGCGACAATCTTGCCGGTGATATCGGCATGGATCGGGTGGTCGGCGACAGCGGCGCGGGCCTGGCGCACACCAAACCCAACCCGACTCGCAACGGCGGTTAAGGCCATGAGCTGAAACCGCCATCGTCATCCGGCGGCAGCAAAAACAATGGGCGCGAGATAAATCTCGCGCCCATTTACTTAGCATGAAGCAATGCGGATCAGGCGGTCAGCGGACTCAGGCCGCCTTCGCGGCTTCCTCCAGCTGCTTCAGCAAGGCCTTGTTGAACGCCGGAATATCGTCCGGCTTGCGGCTGCTGATCCAGTTCTTGTCGACCACCACTTCCTTGTCTTCCCACTTCGCGCCCGCGTTGCGCAGATCGTCCTGCAAGGACGGCCAGCTGGTCAACGTGCGGCCGCGCACCAGATCGGCGGATATCAGCAACCAGGGACCGTGGCAGATCACGGCGACGGGCTTGCCGGCATCCTGCATACGCTTCACGAATTCCCGCGCCTTGGGATGCGTGCGGATGTCATCCGCGTTCACCACACCACCCGGCAACACCACCGCCGCGAAATGCGCGGGATCGGCCTCGGCGAAGGTCAGGTCGACAGCCACCTGCTCGCCCTTGTCGGTGTGTTCGAAACCCTGGATCTTGCCGGTCTTGGCGGAGACCACCACCGCCCGCGCGCCGGCTGCCTGCACCGCCTTGCGCGGTTCCAGCAACTCGGCCTGTTCAAAACCGTCCACCGCCAAAAAGGCAACGGATAAACCCTTCAACGTTTCAGCCATGCTCTACCTCCATTTCGCAGCGCCGCCGCGCGCGTCTGGAAACTTCAGGGCACGGCGGCTGGAAACGACGCCACCGCAAGCGGGATGCCGCGAACGCATGGGCATGCACTGCCGCGCAGGCATGCAAAAGGGGCGGCAATCAGCCGCCCCTTCGGATCCTTCAGGCTCCAGAACAGCAAGCCTTACCTGGATTACTTCGACTCGCTCAAAGCGGCCTCGCCCTTGCCGGCGCCATCCGCCACCTTGGGAAAATGCCCAGCCGCCGCATACTCTTCCAGGCGGTTATAAAGCGTCTTCAAGCTGATACCGAGAATTTCCGCGGCATGCTTCTTGACCCCGCCGCACTGCTCCAGCGTGGCGAAAATCAGCTGGCGGTCGGCATCGGCCAGGGGCACGCCCACCGGCACGGTGATCTGCGTACCCAGGGTCGCCTTCTCGGGCGCGATCTGCAAGGGCACGACATTCGCGCGAATCTCGTTGTCATCGGCCAGAATGAAAGCCCGGTGCACGTAGTTCTTGAGTTCGCGCACATTGCCCGGCCAGGCGTGCCGGCGCATGGCGTCCTGCGTGCCCGTCGTGAACTTCTTGTCCGCGCCCCGTTCCTTGTTGAGGATGTCCAGGTAACGCTGCGCGATCAACAGCACGTCGTCGCCACGCTCCCGCAAGGGCGGCAATTCCAGCGGGAACACGTTCAGGCGATGGAACAGATCCTCGCGCAGCTTGCCTTCCGCCACCGCTTCCTCGGGATCACGGTTAGTCGCCGCCACGACGCGCACGTCGCTGGCAATTTCCTTATTGGTGCCCACGCGCATGAACAGCCCGGTTTCCAGCACCCGCAGCAGCTTGACCTGCAGGTCGACCGGCATCTCGGTGATTTCGTCCAGGAACAGCGTACCGCCGGCTGCCCGCTCGAAATAGCCCTTGTGCTGCCGGTCCGCGCCGGTAAAGCTGCCGCGCTCGTGGCCAAACATTTCGCTTTCGATCAGGTTGGGCGAAATCGCCCCGCAATTGACCGGCAGGAAAGGCCCTTTCCGGCGCGCGCTGAGCTCATGGATGGCCTGCGCGGCCAGTTCCTTTCCCGTGCCGCTATCGCCCATCAACAAAACGGTGGCCTCGGTAGGCGCCACCTTGGCGATCTGCTTGTAGAGCAGCTTCATCGGTTCGGAACGGCCCAGCATCTTGCCGAAGCGGCCGTCTTCCTCGAAGGGGCCGCCCCAAGGCGACAGATCCGCGTTGCGCGGCATACGGCCCAGCACCATTTTCAGGCGCTGAATATTGACCGGCTTGAGCAGGTAATCGATGGCGCCAAGACGCAGGGCGTCCACCGCGCTTTCCACGCTCGCGTGCCCGGTGATGAACACGACGTCCACATTGGGCGAGCTGAGCGCCTGGAAAATCTCCAGGCCATTGCCGTCCGGAAGCTGCAGATCCGACAGCACCAGGTCCGGTGACTGCCGCAGAATCTGTATCTTCGCTTCACGCAAGTCGCTGGCCTGCGCAACGGTGAACCCCTCGTCTTTGACGATTTCCGCCAGTGCGGTCCGCACGGGCGACTCATCATCGACGATCAAAACATGTGGCATGCGCAAAATTTCCCAGGAATACGATCTTTTTTCTCTGGCGCGGCCGGCTTCCGCCCGGCCGCGTCGAGATTACATCCAGCATTTTAGCCGGTCACGCCGTCACCCCGCTCAAACGAGAAAACGGTGCCATAGAGAGGGCGAGCACGGAAGCTTATCTTGCGGTCTTCCAAATATTCGTAATCAATTTGTACAGATGGCTAATATTTTCATCCGCTTTCATGTGCTTGCAATGACGGGTATTCTTGATGAGTACCATGACCCAGACGACCGCGCCATGATAATTGGCGCGTAAAGCACCCAAGAAAGGTAAGACTCGAATGCCCAGCCCCTCCTCGACGCGCAAGAACGCAGCGCGCGTTGACCGCCCTGCCGTTCCCGAACCCGCCGCCATGGGTCTCTGCCCGGCCATGCAGCAACTGGCCCAACAGATCGAAAAGGTTGCGACCACGGAAGCCAGTGTACTGGTCGTGGGCGAAAGCGGCTGTGGAAAAGAACTGGTGGCACGGGCGATCCATTCGGGTAGCGAGCGCGCCAACCAGCCCTTTGTACCCGTCAACTGTGGCGCCATTCCGCCTTCCTTGATCGAGGCGGAGCTGTTCGGGCACGAAAAAGGCAGTTTCACGGGTGCGGTTGCCCAGAATATCGGCTATTTCGAGCACGCTACCGGCGGCACGCTATTCCTGGACGAGGTCACGGAAATGCCGCTGGATATGCAGGTCCAGCTGCTGCGCGTGCTGGAAACGGGCGTGTTCCACCGGGTCGGCGGCCTGCACCCCGTCAAGGTGGACGTGCGCATCGTCGCCGCCACCAACCGGGATCCTTACGCGGCGGTCGAACAGGGCCTGTTCCGCGAAGATTTGCTGTATCGCCTGGCCGTCGTGCCCTTGCGCGTGCCGCCGCTGCGGGAACGCATCGAGGACGTCCCCTATCTGGCTCAACGCTTCCTGGACGGTTTCAATGCCGCCGAGGGCGGCAAGAAGGTGTTCGCCAAGAACAGCCTGGAAACGCTGACGGCATACGACTGGCCGGGCAACGTCCGCGAACTGAAGAATACGGTGCACCGCGCGTTCATCATGGCTGACACCGAAGTCGAAATCCCGGCTCTGGCCTCGACGCGCAAGCCCACCAAGGTGACAGGGATCGCCACCGGCAGCGTGCAGATGGCCGTCGGTACGTCGTTGATGAAGGCGCAGCAGGACCTGATTCTTGCCACCCTGGCGCATCACCAGGGGGACAAGCGGCGCACCGCCCGCACTCTGGGCATCAGCCTGAAGACGCTCTATAACCGGCTTGGAAACTACGGCGCGGCTACCGAGGGGGGCTGATGGCGGCCCAGTCGGCGTCAGCCGAAACGGGCCAGTTGTCCTTGTCGAAACCGCGCGCCTGGCGCAGCCGCTCCAGGTCCACATCGAGCAGGAAGCACTTGCGATCCGTATCCAGGGTCATGGCTTCCCAGGGTATGGCGTACAGCTTCTCGCCGATGCCCATCATTCCGCCACGCTCCAATACCGCATAGGCAATCCTGCCGGTCGGCACATCGAGCATGATGTCCTGCAGCACCCCGAGCTTCTCGCCGGACAGGTTCAGGACATCATTGCCCTCCAACGTGCGCGCCGCCATGATGGCCGGTCCCGGCCCGCTGGCCGAGCGCTTGCCCGACCCCACGATGCGGCTCTCCGCCGCCGCGCCCACGGCCACCGCCTGGCGGCCTGGCTCGCCAAGGCTGTTCATCGAAGAAGGGTCGGCCCCCCCGTACCGCGCTGCGCGCGGCCCCCCAGGGGCCGACCCCAGCAGACCGGGAGACCCGGCTCCGCGGGGTCCTCGCTGGGGCCGAGCTTCTTGCGACTTGGTCCGATCGATCATGATGGCGCGCTCCTGTCCTGGCTCCTGAGAAACTTCTGAAGTTCTTACACGGCGCAGGTAATTCCGCCAGTCCAAACGCGCAAGTTGGATGCCCAGAACCACCGTTAACCAGATTTGTCAGCATACGTCGTGCCGTTCAAAGCCAGCACTGGCGCGGGTTTGCGGGCATCCATCAATAAATTTTTGCGCTGTTTTGAAAATTGGCACGGACTTTGCTTCCTTTATCTGTGAATGGGCGGAACAGTCTTCCCCCAACCAGTTATTCGGAGACAGCAATTGGCACAAGCCACTTACGAGTTGAGGGCACGGCAGCAGACCAGCCTGACCCCCCGCTTGCAGCAGTCCGTGAAACTGCTGCAAATGTCCGCGCTTGAGTTCACGCATGAAATCCAGCAGGCGCTGGCCACCAACCCCTTCCTGGAAGAAGTGGAAGATGACGGTCCCGCGCTGGCGGAGGCACAGGCCCAGGACGCCGAACAGGCACTGACGGCGGATGCCTTGGTCAGCATGCCGGCGACCACCGAATACGAAGCAAGCGCGGACGCGTCGGCCGAAGTGCCGGCGGAATCCGTGACCGAATTGCCTGAGCTGCCGGATCCCCAGGCCGAATACTCCGGCGACTATCCCGCCGCCCGCGGCACCGGCGACGGCGAAACCGACGTCGGCCAATGGGCCCGCAGCGTCCTCGACCTGCGCGACCATTTGAGCAATGAACTATGCAGCTATCGCCTGGCCGATCGCGACCGCATGCTGGCCGCGTACGTCATCGAAGGCCTGGATGAAGACGGCTACCTGCGCACCGACCTGGAAGAACTGGCGGGTGAAGGCGCCTTCGATCCTCCGGCCGAACACGAGGAATGGGAAGTCGCGCTGAAACTGGTTCAGCAGCTGGACGTGCCGGGCATTGCCGCCCGCAACCTGGCCGAATGCCTGACGCTGCAGTTGAAGGCATTGCCGCAGGAAACCGAGAATCGCGAGCTGGCGCTGCACATCGTCGCGAATGAACTGGAACGTCTGGGCAAACACGACTTCTCCGGCCTGGGCCGCAGCTGCCAGTGCAGCGACGACGACCTGCGCAGCGCGTGCGCGCTGATCCGCAGCCTCGATCCCCGCCCCGGCCTGCGCTATGCCAAGCCCGACTCCAGCTATATCGTGCCGGACGTGACGGTGCAGAAGTTCAACGGGCGCTGGATCGTCACCCCCAATCGCTCGTCCATGCCGCGTGCGCGCTTGCATCGCGCTTATGCGGATCTCTTCCGCAGCGCGCGCTACAGCGACCGCTCGCCGATGGCGCAAGAGCTGCAGGAAGCGCGCTGGCTGATCCGCAACGTCGAACAGCGCTACAGCACCATACAACGCGTCGCCGAAGCCATCGTGCTGCGCCAGCAGACCTTCTTCGAATACGGGGAAATCGCCTTGCGCCCGTTGATGCTGCGCGAAATCGCCGATGAGTTGGAAATCCACGAATCGACCGTCTCGCGCGCCACCAGCAACAAGTACATGGCAACCCCGCGCGGCATCTTCGAATTCAAGCACTTCTTCTCGCGTGAACTGTATACGGACACGGGCGGCAGCTGCTCGGCCGCGGCAGTGCGCGCGCTGATCAAGGAAATGATCGATGGTGAAGACGGCAACTCGCCCTTCTCCGATGTCGACCTGGCGCAGAAACTGGGCGAGCAAGGCGTGGTCGTCGCGCGTCGCACGGTATCCAAGTACCGCGGTCAGCTGAAGTATCCGCCCGCGGAAATGCGGCGGGCATATTGAGCTGATGCGGGGCTGATGTAGTACACACGGACAGCAACAGCAAAGATAAAGAGGGCGCCGGATGACACCGGCGCCCTCTTTGTTTATCGGCCGATCATGCACATGCACATGCACATCCACAATCCACATTCACGACCAGCATTTACTCGCGCAATAAAAAACGCGGGCCGCGTAATGCGGCCCGCGCTTTTACCCCCTGCGGCGCTTACTTGTTGCCGCGATTGGGATACGGTGCGCCGCCACCCTGGGTCGGCGTCACGTTGGAGTTGCCCATATCCGAAGGCTGACGCGGACGGTCATTTTCATTCTTCAGATCGCTGTTGGACGTATCGCGATTGACCGGCTGCGTGGCAGTCGGCTTGCCCGAATACGGTGCGGGAGCGGGCGTTCCCGGCGGCACCTTGGAGTTGTTGGGCGGCGTGGCCGTCGAGTCGTTAGGCGTGGTCGACGGCGTCGTGGGCTGGGCCATCGCGGCGCCCGAGGCGCATGCAGTGGCCAGGAGCAAGACGGAAACAAGACGGCTCGTTTTCATGGAGTTTCTCCCTACTTGGTTGACCTGAAAGGACTTGATGACCGGAAAGTCAGTAATGGACATCAGTGGTCTCCTCATAGCAAACCGCGTACCCACAGCCCTTGAACGGACGATAGAACTGACGGGCATACCGGTTGCTATCGACTGTAGAGCCCGGCAATAAGCCGGACCCCGCAGACCCCGGCTCATGGCGGAATCGCCTGGCGCCGCGATGATCGATCCAGAAGAAGGAGAAGCCAAATGAACTTCATCAAACCCACTCTTGCAACCGCCCTGCTCGGCTTGTCCGCCCTGACCTTCGGCGCCCACGCGCAAAGCATCATGACGCCGAAAGAAATCGACGCGCAATACAACTCCGATCAGAAGCGTTGCGACGCGCTGAAGGGGAATGACAAGGACGTCTGCCAGACTCAGGCCAAGGCCACGCGCGACAACGCCAAGGCCGATGCCAAGCAGGCCAAGGAACAAGCCGAATCGCGTCATGACGCGACCAAGGAAAAGCGCGACAACGACTACAAGGTCGCGAAGGAAAAATGCGATGTCATGTCGGGCAACGCGAAGGATGCCTGCATGGCCGACGCGAAGACGCGCTACGGCAAGTAATACTTTCCAGGCAGCGCGCTGCGCTAATGCAGCGCGCATGTCCAAAAAAAACGGACCGGCGCATACCGGTCCGTTTTTGTTTGCGTCATATCTACAAGAAGCGTTCAAACAAGCGTGAGAAAGTTTCCATGAAGCGATCGTCGAAGCCACGTTTGCTCCACTCTTCCTTGGTGACGGGCGTGGCCTCTGCTACGTCGCGCGCGAACAGCGCCTCCATCTCACCGCCGAACTCCGGCCCCAGGATGACCGCGTTCAACTCGTAGTTCAGCGCGAAGCTGCGCCAGTCCATATTGCTGGACCCCACGGTCGACCACACACCGTCGATGACCGCGGTCTTGGCATGCAGCAAGGCATCGCGCCGCTCGTGGATGTGCGCGCCCGCATCCAGCAGCTGTGTGTAGTAGGACCTGCCCGCATGCCAAACCAGCGAGGAATCGCTGAAGCCTGGCAGCACCATGCCCACATCCACGCCGCGCCGCGCGGCATCCGTCAAGGCTTCCACGAATGCGGGATCCGGCACGAAGTACGCCATGGTGATGTGGATGGATCGTTGGGCGCTTTTGATGGCCGAGATCAGCGTCAGGTACAGCGTGTAGCCATCCTTGTCGCCGGGCCGATTGGCGACGATGCGCATCACGGTCGGTCCCTGCGGGGTCGATCGAGGATAAAACTCGCGCGCGTCCAACGGCGGGCCGTGCTGCTCAGCCCACCCTTCCTGCATGACGCGCTCGATTTCACCGACCGCCGGCCCTTCGATACGAATATGCGTATCGCGCCAGGGTGCGGTCTTGGCATCCGGGGTCGGCGAACCCGCGGGTTTCTCCGATGCCTGCCTGCTGCCGCGCGAAAACGACAATGCAGACGATGCGCTGCCGCTTGATGGCGACGACGAATACACGCTGCTGATATTGATGCCACCCAGGAAACCGACCCGGCCGTCCACCACCAGCAGCTTGCGATGATCCCGGTTGTTGGGCGCCCAGCCCGCCTTGGCGCGCACGGGGTCGACCGGATTGAAGACGACGACCTGCACGCCGGCGTCGCGCATGCGCTTGAACAAGGTGTCTGGCGTACCCATGGTGCCCACGCCGTCCACCATCAGCGCCACCGCCACGCCTTCCTGGCGCTTGGCGATGAAGGCATCGGCGAACATGCGGCCGGCCTCGTCGTCATCGAAGATATAGCTTTCCATGTGGACGAACTGACGCGCGGCGCGAATATCGCGCAACATCGCCGCGTAGGTGGCCGGGCCGTCCGACAGCAACGTGACCCGGTTGCCTATCATCAGCGGCGCGCCGCTGATGGCTTCCTCCACCTGCATATGCCGCGCGAGGAAATCGCCCTGCGCCGGCGGCGCCGAGTCGCCATCCAGCTTCTTGACGATGTCCTGACTACGCCTGTAGTTCTGCCACCCTGAATCGGTGGCCACGCCCTTCTGACTTCCGGCACTGGATAGATGGTCGGTGTCGGGTACGCTGGCGCAACCGCACAACGTACCCGCCACCATGACCGCCACGCCCAAGCAGCGCGCCAGCCATCTCATACGGACTCCTTTCCGACGGCCGCTGAGATCCCGCGTGTGTGCGAGTCAGCCGTGGTGCTTGATTAATTATTTCTTCTGGTCCTGGTTCTTCTGGTCCCGCGGCGCGGGCGCTTTGCCGCTCGCGTCCGGCAGGCCTTCGTCCTCGGAGGGCTTGAAACCGAAGTCACGGTTTTCATACTTGCCCTGGTCGTAGTCCCCTTTGTAGCCGCCCTGCTTGCCACGCTGGTAGCCTTCGTGCTCCGCGGCGTCGTCCCACTGCTCCTTGCGGTCGAGCTCGTGCTGCACCCGCGGCGGACCTTCCCGCTGCGTCTGTTCCCGCGTGCGCTCCGGCGTGTCGGCGCTGCCCTTGGTATTGCCCGATGCGGGCATCTTGTGTTCGTCGTTATGTGTGGCTGTCATGCTAGCCCTCCTTGGCCTTGACCAATCGAAAGTCGCGGCTCTTCCCGCTACCGCCGTGTCCCGCAACGGCGCCCGCCGCGTCGGACCAGCCCTGCCAGCGGGCGCCCCGGCGCGGCACACTGATGCCACCGGCATCCGACAGCAACTGCGCCCCCTGTGTTTCCTCGCCCTCTTCGGCCAGCACCGCCACCAGGGCCATCCGCCGCGGACCGCCCAGCCAGTTGCGATGCAGGACCGAAAACAGCGCCGACGCCACCGCGCCGACCACCGCGCCCAGCGCGGCCGCCAGCACACCGGCGACCCCTGGGACATACATCACACAGGCTGCTCCCAGGGCCGCGCCCACGGCGGCGAAAATAGCCGTGTGCAAAACCGCCAGGCGTGCGGCGCGGCGCAGGACCGCCAGGTATTTCGCGTCGCCGTCCACATGGAAGATGTGCACGGCGTCGTCGCGAAATCCCTCGGCCAGCAACGCATGCATGGCGCTTTCCGCGGCCTCGACGCTTTCGAAACCGGCAACGATGATGGACGTCATGGTGATATACCCCGCCGCGCCCTGGGCTCACGCGGCGCGCAACGCGCGCGGCACGCCGCCCCAGGCGCGTGGCCGCCTAGCGGCGGTCGCCAGACGTCAGGCAGGCGCCTACCAGCAGCCCCACCAGGGCAGCCAGGCCGATCGACTTCCAGGCGTTTTCATGGACATACTCGTCGGTCACAGCCGATGCGCGGCGATAACGGTCGGCGGCAGTCTGTTCCCATTCGCCGGCCACGCCCTTGGCAGCGTCCAGCTGACGGCGCAGGCGCTTACGGGCGCCTTCGACTTCCTCGCCCGTGTAGGAGGCGGTGGAACGCAGCAGATCCTCCGTACCGGCGACAAGCTCGCGGAAGCTGGCGGCGACTTTGTCCTTGTTGGCGGCGATCTCGGCGGAATGTGAATTCGTTCTCATGGCGGCTCCTTGAAGGATTCCCAACATTTTCCAAAACGAAAAATGCGGCGACGGGCCGAACGCCCGTCTGACACCTTTATTCTGGGCGCCGTGTGTTAGCGCTTTGTTTGGTATTGGCAACCAGCGGTAAAGCGCTATTTCAGCAAGCACGTTGGCGACAGTATCAGGGTATTGTCGCTGGGTCGACGACTTTGGCGCGGTGCGGACCAGGCATCCCGGCCCTTCCCGCAGCCCTCCGACAGGCACGTAGCTTGCTTAGTCGGGCGACTCAGTGCCACGCCGCTGCAGGAACCATCTCCCGAGGCCGCCAATGTACAACCCGTCCTACGCTTCCACCTACAACAACGCCCACGTCAAGATCCACCCTTCTCCCCGCTTCCATCAGTTGCACTCTGAAGACAATGATGCCGTCCGGACGGAGATAGAACGCGGCCTGCGCGCGGAGCGCGCCAGCATCAGCCCCAAGTATCTATACGACGAACTGGGCTCCAATCTGTTCACCGCCATCACGCAGTTGCCGGAGTATTACCCGACCCGCAGCGAACGCGAAATCGTCGATCGCCACGCGCCGGCGATATCGCGGCATGTGGGCCCCGTGCGTACCCTGATCGATCTTGGGGCCGGCGACTGCGTCAAGGCCGAGCGGCTGTTCCCCTATCTGACGCCTGCCCAGTATGTGCCGGTGGACATTTCCGTCGATTACCTGCGCCAGGCGGTCGACCGTCTCGGCGCCCGCTACACGGACATGGACCTGGTTGCCGTGGGCACCGATTTCTTCGAAACCTTGAATCTGCCACCCGACGTGGGCGAGGTGGAGCGGCTGTTCTTCTATCCCGGATCCAGCATCGGCAACCTGGCTCCCGATCACGCGGCGGCATTGCTGACCCGGATACGCCAGGCGTGTAAGGGCGGCAGCCTGCTGATCGGCGTGGATCTGGTCAAGCCCCGCGCCCTGCTGGAGCCGGCCTATGACGACGCCCTGGGTGTCACCGCCGCCTTCAACCTGAACATGCTGCGCCATGCCAATCGCATCATCGACGCCGACTTCGACGTCGCGCAGTGGTCCCATGTCGCCTTCTACAACGAGGCGCAGTCGCGCATCGAGATGCATCTGCAGGCCGAAGCCGACCTCACCGTGACCTGGCCCCGTGGCCAGCGCAGCTTCGAGCGCGGCGCGCGTATTCATACCGAGAACTCGTACAAGTACTGGCCGTCGACCTTCAAGGCCATGCTGGAACGGGCCGGCTTCCACAACGTGCGTTACTGGACGGACGAACGGGAGTGGTTTGCCCTGTTCGGCGCCCGCGGATGAAAAGTGGCCGGGGGCTGTTGAAATTGCTTTTTTCCGTGCTAGAATCTCGTTCTTTCCTGGAGCACGCTCTGGATCGCAAGGAAGCAGTTCCTGGCGACACCTAGCGAACCGTTCTGGAAGAAGGCGCATTAGCTCAGCCGGTTAGAGCGACGGAATCATAATCCGCAGGTCCCCTGTTCGAATCAGGGATGCGCCACCAAAGAATTCGAAAGGCCTCCGCTAACGCGGAGGCCTTTTTGCATTGGCGCCGCGGAATGAAGCATCGATTGCCGCCTCGGCCGAATATACGTATCCCACCCTCCTCCCAATTGTGGAGGGATTGTGCAGGAAATTTGTCATCCAGGATGACACTTCATAAGGGAAAACCCGAGCCCTCATCCGTGTGTTTTGATTATCTCAGCCGCCTGGATTTACATATAGACATGCACGGATTTGCGCCAAAAGGATTATTTGTATTCGACTAGAGACATTATCTCCGCGCCATTACTATTTCACTCCGGGGTCGTAAATCGCGGCCACGAAGACGCCCACGGCAGACCCGCACAGGGCGATTTTCACCAGCAGACTCAATTCAACCGTGGTCAAAGTGTGCGGCAGGTATTGGTTCACGAACGCGCCCGGAAACCAGAGCCGCAACCCTTGAGGGAACAATACGATGACCGTCACGATGGCGCAGCGCGCCACCCAGAGAAAGCCCGCCGGCCACGCATGGCGGCGCAAACCGACCTCGCATAACCAGGCCAGCACGGTGCCGGCGATCAGGCTCCAGATGCCCGTGCTCAAGGCAGCCCCAAGGGTGCCCGTCGTGCTCATCACAAACCACGCTCCAGATTCTTGGAATTTTTCTCATTATCACCTGGAGCGGGCCCGCCGCCCGGCCGACCTGGGCGCCAAGCGGCACAAGGCGTGGCGCGCAGGGCCGCGACGTTGTAAAAAAGCAGCGATCGCGGGCTGCGGGGGTGCATGGACGAAGCGAGCGGCCATGAAAAAAGCCCCGACAATTGCGGGGCTTTGGTTGCGTCAGCTGCTTGAAAAGCGGCTGAAGCAGGTCATCAGCAGCTTACTGCGGCTGAATCTTGGTAGCTTGCGGGCCCTTGGGACCGTTTGCGACAACGTAGGTGACGCGTTGGTTCTCTTCCAGCGAGCGGAAACCCGAACCCTGAATCTCGGAGAAGTGCGCGAACAGATCCTTACCACCCGCATCCGGAGTAATAAAGCCGTAGCCCTTTTCAGAGTTGAACCACTTAACGATGCCGGTTTCTTCCATACCGTCGATCCTTGCATAAAAGGGCAATTAAAAGCCCGGGATAAGAGCGCCTTTCAAGCAAGGGACGTGACAATAGGGAGACCGGGAAGAACTCGACAACTGTACCAATACCGCACGCTTGAAAACCTCGACGACACTATGAGACTGTCGCTGGTTTAAGTCAAAAACATTTTAATCGAAAATCGGTTTAATTGAAACTGGATGTTACGTAGCTCGAAAAACTAACGGTCACACTTACCGCGCGTTGCACATAGGCGCGCTTATAACGCCACGTTTGGCGAATATTTCACTACACACCCCGGTAATGCTGCTTATTTTTTAAGCAATACGGCATACGGGGTAATGCAATCTACCCAGGTGAACCTCATGGAAATTACAAGCACCCGCCGCCAGAACATCACCAGCGGCGTCGCCCTGCACACGACGTTGGATGGCGAAGTGATCCGCGCTTACGCAGTCGTCAGCGCGCCGGACCTGAATGCCATCGCGCAGATCGTGCCACCCGAGGAAGTCGAGGCCGGCGGCGAAATCCACGCAACCGCCGTCACCGACGCGGACAGCGCGGAAAGCCAGGTTTTCGACGTCCTCGACAACATCAATCCCAATGACATCGCCGTCTTCCTGTGCGCCAATGAAGCCGCGTACCTGGCCGCCCTCGCCCTGCTGGGCCTGCGCGACGACCAGGACACCGGGCTGCATTAAGGCAGCCTGGGCGAACGCCGGCAGACCTTTCACGACACGGGCATGCGCCTTGCATAGGGGAAGATGAACCGGTCGACGGCGACCGGGCTTGCATAAGGAGACCGTCATGCGCGGCATACTGCTTTGGCTACTGGGCATTCCCATTCCCGTCATTATTCTCTTGTGGCTTTTCCACGTGATCTGACCCTTACGAGCTGAACGCCGTCTTTCCGGCAAACGAAAAAAAGCCACGCTTAGCGTGGCTTTTTTTCTTCCCCTGAGCTGTCGCGCAAATGTCGGCTAACTGAATGATGCGGGCTGAACCCAGGCATTCTTGCAGAATCCAATCACTCCGCGTCAGCTCCCTTCAACCTGCCGGCACCTGGTAAATCCGCTTTTCCGCCATGCGCGCGGGCGTTTCGGTATAGATGAAACGCGGCCGTGCGCCCGTCTGCACGGGTGCCAGACGGAAGCCCATGTCCATACCCCAACGGTCGGTTTCGCGCACCCACTGGGTGTGGCAGCAGGAGCAGCGATAACGGTCTTCCCGGTGGTTTTCGCGATGTTTCTCAGTCGGGCGCACGAAACCCTCGTGCACCAGGCTGGGGTGGGCCTGCAGGCCCGAAGTCGCAACGGCAATGCTCTGGCAAGGCAGGCACATCATGGCACTCATATTATTCTCCATGTATTGAGGTAGATATAAACGGAAGCGACAAACGCCTCCGTCCGCAGCGCAAAGAAGCAGAAAACGGGTAATGCGAGATTCAGTTCAGATCGTCGGGCGTGAGGGATTCCAGCACTGCCCTGCCGTCGTCGATACTTTCTCCAACCGAGGGGAAACTGTCCGGCGAATAGATGTAGCGGAGGGACGCCGGCGCGCGCCTGCGGTCCTCCACCTGGATGCGCCAGTGGAATTTCCCGTTCTCGGCTGGGTCGACCAGCAAGGTGGCTCCCCACCCATTCGAATTTTTTGCAAAAACTTCCATTGCGTTTCGCATTTGCTATGTGTGACCTCCTTAAGCAAGTGGCGTGCCCAGGGGTCTTCCCACAGCCAATTATTTGCCTCTCCCCTATGAAAATAGTTCCTTTAGCTGGGGCGGCAACGGCGGCTTTGCTCAACTATTAAGCAAATTTGCCTATGGAAATAGATACAAAGGCGTATGCACGAGTAACCCAATTTTTCCCGTACCCCATCCACGAAGCCACGAGGACGGCCCCGGCATCGCGCCGGAATTAATCGAGCCGGAAAGCAAAACGCCCCCTTGCGGGGGCGTTTGATACTGCGTGGCGGTAAGGCTTAAACGGCGCGCGCCAGCTCCGCGGCCAGACCGATATAGGAACGCGGCGTCATGGCCAGCAGACGCGCCTTGGGCTCTTCAGGCATGGCCAGGCCCTGGATGAATTCGCGCAGAGCGCTTTCGGTGATGCCTTTACCCCGCGTCAGCGCCTTGAGTTGCTCGTAGGGCTGCGGCAGGCCATAACGGCGCATGACGGTCTGAACCGGCTCGGCCAGCACTTCCCAGGCGGCGTCGATGTCCGCGTCGATGGCGGCCGCATTGACCTCCAGCTTGTCCAGGCCACGCAGGCAGGCGTCCCATGCCACCATGCAGTAGCCCAGGGCCACGCCCAGGTTACGCAGGACCGTCGAATCGGTCAGGTCGCGCTGCCAGCGCGACACGGGCAGCTTGTCGGACAGATGGCGCAGGGTGGCATTGGCCAGGCCCAGGTTGCCTTCCGAGTTTTCGAAGTCGATCGGGTTGACCTTGTGCGGCATGGTCGAGGATCCGACCTCGCCCTCCTTCAGGCGCTGCTTGAAATAGCCCAGGGCGACGTAACCCCAGATATCCCGGTTCAGGTCCAGGATGATGACGTTGGCGCGCGCCACGGCGTCAAACAGCGCGGACATCCAGTCATGCGGCTCGATCTGGATGGTGTGGCGGTTCTGGGTCAGACCCAGGCCATTGAGGACACGCTGGCTGAAAGCTTCCCAGTCGATTTCCGGATAGGCCGACAGATGCGCGTTGAAGTTACCGACCGCGCCGTTGAGCTTGGCCAGCGGTTGCACGGCGGCCACCGCGTCGATGGCGCGTTGCAGGCGGGCCGCGACGTTGGCGAACTCCTTGCCCAGGGTGGTCGGGCTGGCCGGCTGGCCATGGGTGCGCGACAGCATGGGCTGATCGGCGTTGGCATGCGCCAGGGACGTCAGCTTGGCGGCGACCTTTTTCAGGGTCGGCAGCACGACGTTGTTGCATGCGCGCGACAACATGAGCGCATGCGAGGTGTTGTTGATATCTTCCGAGGTGCACGCGAAATGGATGAATTCCGCGGCGCTGGAGAGTTCGACGTGATCCGCCACCTTTTCTTTCAGCCAATACTCGACGGCTTTGACGTCATGGTTGGTGACGCGCTCGATTTCCTTGATGCGCGCGGCGTCCGCTTCGCTGAACTCGTCGACCAGCTGCTTCAGACGGGCGCGCGCCTCGTCGGAGAAACGGGGCAGCTCGGGCAGGCCGCCGTCGGCCAGCGCCACCAGCCAGGCCACTTCGACTTCGACGCGATGGGCCATGAAGCCCGCCTCCGACAACAGGCCACGCAAGGCGTCGCCGCGCGAGGCGTAACGACCGTCGAGCGGCGAAAGAGCATTGAGTTGGCTGAGTGTGGGAGCGATATGCATGGAATAGGGCTGAAAGGTGAGAAACCGTTGAAAAACTGGACGATTTTATCATCCGTGGCTCGCCAGCCCCGAATCATGACCGCGGCATCCTGGTATACTGCGGCCGCTTTCCGACTATGACTGTGACACCATGAAACTTATCGGTTCTCATACCAGCCCTTACGTACGTAAAGTGCGCGTTGTCATGGCGGAGAAAAAACTCGATTACCGGATGGACGTCGAGAACGTCTGGTCGCCCGACACCAAGATCCAGCAATTCAATCCGCTGGGCAAAGTGCCGTGCCTGGTCATGGAAGACGGTGGCGCCCTGTTCGATTCGCGCGTGATCGTCGAATACCTGGACACGCTGTCGCCGGTCGCCCGGCTGATTCCCCAATCGGGCCGCGACCGCGCTGCCGTGAAGTGCTGGGAAGCCATCGCCGATGGCGTGCTGGACGCCTGCGTCGCCATCGTCAAGGAAAAGCAACGTCCGGAAGCTCAGCAGAGCATCGACTGGATCAGCCGCCAATACGCCAAGATCCACGCCAGCCTGGACGCCATGGACAAGAGCCTGGGCGAACACGCGCACTGCATGGGTATCAACTACAGCCTGGCCGACGTCGCCGTGGGCTGCGCCCTGGGTTACCTGGACCTGCGCTTCCCCGATCTGAACTGGCGCGATGGCCACGCCAATCTGGCGCGCCTGTTCGACAAGCTGATGATGCGCAACTCCTTCATCGACACGGTACCGCCCGCGGCCTGATGGCCTCAGGCGATGATGCCGCCGCCCAGGCACACGTCGCCGTCGTACAGCACGGCTGACTGCCCCGGCGTCACGGCCCATTGGGCCTCTTCGAAATCCAAGGTAAAACCGGTCCCCGCCGCCTCGCGCAATGCGCAGGCCGCGTCGGTCTGGCGATAGCGCGTCTTCGCGCCGTATCGGCCCGCCGTGGGCGGCACACCGGCAGCCCAGCTGGCATCCTGAGCCGTCAGGGTTTGCGACAGCAGCCAGGGATGATCGTGTCCCTGCACCACATATAGCGTGTTGTTGCCCAGGTCCTTGCGCGCCGAATACCAGGCGTCGGAAGTCCCGTCGTCCCGCTGCGCGCCCTTGACGCCGCCCACGCCCAGGCCCTTGCGCTGCCCCAGCGTATAGAAGGACAAGCCTTCATGCGTGCCGACGCGCTTGCCATCCGGCGTCAGGATGGGGCCCGGCGCGGTGGGCAGATAGCGGTTCAGGAACTCGCGGAACGGCCGCTCGCCGATGAAGCAGATGCCGGTGGAATCTTTTTTCGCGGCGTTGTGCAAACCGATTTCATGGGCGATGCGCCGCACTTCGGTCTTGGGAATTTCACCCAGCGGGAACAGGGTGCGCGCCAACTGCGCCTGGTTCAGGCGATGCAGGAAATAGCTCTGGTCCTTGCTGGCGTCCAGTGCCTTGAGCAATTCGAAACGCGGGCCGGCAGCTTCATCGACGCGGCGCACCCGCGCGTAATGCCCGGTGGCGATCTGCTCGGCGCCCAGGCTCATGGCGTGGTCCAGGAAAGCCTTGAATTTGATCTCGGCATTGCACAGGACGTCGGGATTGGGGGTGCGGCCGGCCGAATATTCCCGCAGGAAATCGGCGAACACGCGATCCTTGTATTCCGCGGCGAAGTTCACCGCCTCGATATCCACGCCGATCAGGTCGGCGACGCTGGCGGCGTCCAGCCAATCCTGGCGGGTGGAACAGTACTCGGAATCATCGTCGTCTTCCCAGTTTTTCATGAACAGACCGATCACTTCATAACCCTGCTGCTTCAACAGCCAAGCGGTCACGGACGAATCGACGCCGCCGGACATACCGACGACGACACGGCCTTTGGAGGGGGAATGCGACATGAGGAAAAAATCAACTGGGGAAAGGGACCATTTTAACGCCCCGCCCCTGCCCGCCCCCGATAACCCCCACAAAGTGCCCCAAACACGGCATCATGTCACCCGGCAACAGAGCTACACGGCATCACCTGAGAACGCAAACCGCCCTTGCAAAAGGGCTGTGCGTCGCACGGCAGAGGGCTTGGCGACAGGCCCGCGGCACCGGCGCATTCTGGAGGATCCATGATAGTCGGAGTTCCACGCGAGACCCTGCCGGGTGAGACTCGCGTCGCTGCAACACCGGAAACGGTGAAGAAATACGTGTCCGCCGGACACGCCGTATGCGTCGAACAGGGCGCCGGCACGGCGGCCCGCTATCCCGACGAGGCCTACACCGCGGCGGGCGCCAGCCTGGGAACGACGGCCCAGGCAATGGGCGCGGAGCTGGTGCTCAAGGTACGCTCGCCGGCCGGCCCGGAACTGGGCCTGCTGAAGCCGGGCGCGATCGTGGCAGGCATGCTGGACCCCTTCGATGCCGCCGGCCTGGCCGCCCTGGCCGCCACGGGCGTCACCGGCTTCGCGCTGGAAGCCGCCCCCCGCATCACCCGCGCGCAAAGCCTGGACGTGCTGTCCTCGCAGGCCAATCTGGCTGGATATAAGGCCGTGCTGCTGGCCGCCCACCATTACGGCCGCCTCTTTCCCATGATGATGACCGCCGCCGGCACGCTGAAGGCCGCCCGCGCGGTCATTCTTGGCGCCGGCGTTGCCGGCCTGCAGGCCATCGCCACCGCGCGCCGTCTGGGCGCCGTGGTGGAAGCCTCCGACGTCCGCCCCGCCGCGCGCGAACAGGTGGAGTCGCTGGGCGCCAAGTTCATCGACGTCCCTTTCGAAACCGACGAAGAACGCGAGATCGCCCAGGGTGTCGGCGGCTATGCGCGGCCCATGCCGGCCGCCTGGATGGCGCGCCAGGCCGCCCTGGTGTCCGAACGCTGCCGCCAGGCCGACATCATCGTGACCACCGCCTTGATTCCAGGCCGGCCCGCGCCCACGCTGGTCAGCGCGGAAACCGTGCAAGCGATGAAGCCGGGCTCGGTGGTGGTCGACCTGGCCGTCGAACGGGGCGGCAACTGCCCGCTCACCGAAAAAGACCGGGTGGTGGAAAAACACGGCGTCACCCTGGTCGGGCTGACCAATCTGCCGGCCCTGGTAGCCACCGACGCGTCCGCGCTATATGCGCGCAATCTGCTCGATTTCCTCAAGCTCATCACCGCCAAGGATGGCGCGCTGGCGATCCAGCGTGAAGATGAAATCGTCGCGGCCTGCCTGGTCTGCGAAGGCGGCAATGTTTTGCGGAGCGCGTGAATGGACACCATCAGCCCTACCCTGATCAATCTCATCATCTTCGTGTTGGCCGTCTACGTGGGCTACCACGTCGTGTGGAACGTCACGCCCGCCCTGCATACCCCGCTGATGGCCGTGACCAACGCCATCTCGGCCATCATCATCGTCGGCGCGATGCTGGCGGCGGCGTTGACCGAAGGTGGCCTGGGCCGTGCCATGGGCGTATTGGCCGTGGCCCTGGCCGCCGTCAACGTGTTCGGCGGCTTCCTGGTCACGCGGCGCATGCTGCAGATGTTCAAGAAGAAAGACCGCCCGGCGGCGGCGAACCCGGGCAAGGGAGGTCACGCATGATCTCCCTGAACCTGGTCACCCTGCTCTATCTGATCGCTTCGGTCTGCTTCATCCAGGCCCTCAAAGGTCTTTCCCATCCGACCACTTCGCGTATCGGCAACGCCTTCGGCATCGCCGGCATGGCCATCGCCGTGCTGACCACGGCGGCCCTGATCGCCGGCCTGGCCCGCCCGGGCATGGCCACACCCGGCCTGGGCTGGGTGCTGCTGGGCCTGCTGATCGGCGGCAGCCTGGGCACCGTCATGGCCCTGCGCGTGGAAATGACCAAGATGCCCGAGCTGGTGGCCTTCATGCACAGCATGATCGGCCTGGCCGCGGTCGCCATCGCCGTGGCCGTGGTGGCCGAGCCGCATGCTTTCGGTATCGGCGTGCCCGGCGCCGGATTGCCCTTCGGCAACCGCATCGAGATCTTCATCGGGTCCTTCATCGGCGCCATCACCTTTTCCGGGTCGGTCATCGCCTTCGGCAAACTATCCGGCAAGTACAAGTTCCGCCTGTTCCAGGGCGCGCCCGTGGTGTTTCGCGGCCAGCATGCCCTTAACCTGCTGCTGGCCCTGGCCATGCTGGCCTATGGCATCTGGTTCGTCACCAGCCAGTCGTGGACGCCTTTCGTCGTGATGCTGGCCATCGCCTTCGTCCTGGGCGTGCTGATCATCATCCCCATCGGGGGCGCCGACATGCCGGTGGTGGTGTCCATGCTCAATAGCTATTCCGGCTGGGCGGCGGCCGGCATCGGCTTCTCGCTGGACAATCCGATGCTGATCATCGCGGGGTCGCTGGTGGGTTCGTCGGGCGCGATCCTGTCGTACATCATGTGCAAGGCGATGAACCGCTCCTTCTTCAACGTCTTGCTGGGCGGCTTCGGCAATGGCGCGGGCGCGGCCGACGCGGCCGGCGCCGCGCAGCAACGCAGCGTGAAATCGGGCAGCGCGGAAGACGCCGCGTTCCTGATGGAAAACGCGGAGTCCGTGATCATCGTGCCGGGCTACGGCCTGGCCGTGGCGCGCGCCCAGCATGCGCTGAAGGAACTCGCGGCCAAGCTGACCGCCAAGGGCGTGTCGGTGAAGTACGCCATCCACCCGGTGGCGGGCCGCATGCCGGGACATATGAACGTGCTGCTGGCCGAGGCCGAAGTGCCCTACGACCAGGTCTTCGAGATGGACGACATCAACGGCGAGTTCGGCCAGACCGACGTGGTGCTGGTGCTGGGCGCCAACGACGTCGTCAACCCGGCCGCCAAGAACGATCCGCAGTCGCCGATCGCCGGCATGCCCATTCTGGAGGTCTACAAGGCTCGTACGGTGATCGTCAACAAACGGTCCATGGCGGCCGGCTATGCCGGCCTGGACAACGAGCTGTTCTACATGGACCGCACGATGATGGTCTTCGGCGATGCCAAGAAGGTCATCGAGGACATGGGCAAGGCGGTGGAATGATTCAGCTGGCGGGCGCCCGCGCCAGGCGCTCGTCCAGCGATTCGATCCAGTGCCGCACCGGCGTCGCCGTGCCGCTTTGCAGATGGCCGATGCAACCGACGTTGGACGACAGGATGATGTCCGGCCGCGCGGGCGCGATGGCCGCCAGCTTGCGGTCACGCAAGGACAGCGAGATGTCCGGATTCAGCACCGAGTACGCGCCCGCCGAACCACAGCACAAATGTTGCTCGTTGAAGGGCTGCAGTTCATAGCCCAGGTCGGCCAGCAGGGTTTCCGTCAGCGGCCGCAAAGCCTGCCAATGCTGCAAGGTGCAAGGCGGATGGAAAGCCGCGCGCACGGGTGCATGCGGCTCATGCCGTCCCGGCAGCCTTGGCTGTCCGGACGGCGCGCCCGCCAGCCGCCCACGCAGTTGCGCGGCGTGCGGCGCCACGATTTCCGACACGTCGCGCACCATGTCCACGATACGGGCCGCGCGCTCCGCGTAATGGGCATCGTGGCGCAGGTGATGCGCATATTCCTTGACCATGGCGCCGCAGCCGGACGCATTGATGACGATGGCCTCGACCGCCCCATCGCGCACGGCCGGCCACCACGCATCGATGTTGGCGCGCATCTGCCGCAAGGCAGCATCCTGGTCGTCCAGATGGAAGTTGACGGCCCCGCAGCAACCGCCCACGCCCAGACGCGCGCCGACGCCGATGGCATCCAGCACGCGCACCGTCGCCGCGTCGATGGTGGGCATCATTGCCGGTTGCACGCAGCCCGCCAGCAACAGCACCTGGCGCGCATGGCCGCGCGTATCGGGCAAGGCGCCGGCGGCGCGACGCTCGGGAACCTTGCGCCGCAAGGCGGCGGGCAGGATGCCGCGCAAGGCCTGCCCCAGGCGCAAGGCCGGCGCGAACAAGGGTGAATTCAGGCCTTTGCGCAGCAAGGCCCGTCGCAGCCGCTGCCGCCAGGGACGTGGCACGCGTTGCTCGACCAGATGACGGCCGATATCCAGCAGATGCCCATACTGCACGCCGGAAGGACAGGTCGTCTCGCAATTGCGGCAGGTCAGGCAGCGATCCAGATGCGTCTGTGTCGACGGTCCCGGCTCATTGCCTTCCAGCATCTGCTTGATCAGATAGATGCGGCCCCGCGGGCTGTCCAGTTCGTCGCCCAGCACCTGATACGTGGGGCACGTCGCCGTGCAAAACCCGCAGTGCACGCAACGCCGCAGGATGGCGTCCGCTTCCTTGCCGAGATCGGTGTCGCGCGCCCATGATGCGATTTGGGTCTGCATGATGCGTCATAGCTCCAATATCAGCCGGCCCGGATTGAACAGGCCCAAGGGGTCGAACTCCTGCTTCAGGCGGCGCGTGATCTGGGCCACACCAGCCTGCAGCGGATGGAAAACGCCATCGGCGGGAATGTCTTCCTGGCGTGCCGGCCGGAACAGCGTGGCATGGCCACGCCGTGCCTGCGCGGCGGCGCGCATGTCGGCGGCAACGTCCTGCGTGCCGTCGCACAGCCAGCGCTGGCCCCCGCCCCACTCGATCAAGGAGGGACCCAATTCCAAAGGCGGCGCCGCCGGCGGCACGGCCACGCGCCACAGGCTGTGCGCGCGATCGAAGAAAGGATGCGTGTGCTCGCGCAAGGACAACCAATGCCGCGCAGCCATGTCAGTGTCGACGGTCTCGCCGCCGATACGCGCGCGCGCCGCCGCGATGGCCGGCGGCGCGCCCGACAGGCGCACCCACAACTGGCCCGCGCAATATGCCGTCGCCGACACAGGCATGGGCAGGCCGCGCCAGCGCGCGAACAAGGTCAGTGCCTCGGCCTCGTCGGCTTCCAGGCACAGGGTCAGCTCCTCCATCGGCCGCGGCACCACCTTCAGCGACACATCCAGGATGACGCCGAAGATACCTTGCGATCCGGCCAGCAGCCGCGATACGTCATAGCCCGCGACGTTCTTCATCACCTCGCCCCCGAAGCTCAGCACGCGGCCCTGCGCATCGAGCAGGCGCGCGCCCAGCACGAAGTCACGCACCGCGCCGGCGGCCATGCGGCGCGGGCCCGACAAGCCCGTCGCCACGCAACCGCCTACCGTGGCGTGGGGCCCGTAATGGGGCGGCTCGAAGGCCAGCATCTGGCCTTCGGCGGCCAGCACGGCTTCCAGGTCTTTCAACGGCGTGCCCGCCCGCACCGTGACCATCAGCTCAGCGGGCTGATAGTTGACGATGCCGTGATAGGCCGTGACGTCGAGCAGGCAATGGCCATCCTGCGGCCGCAGCGGCCGCCGATTGCCATAGAAGGCCTTGCTGCCGCCTCCGGTGATGAAGACAGGTTTATGCCCGGCGTGCGCGGTCATGACCTGGTCGCACAATTCCGACAGGACGAATTCCATGAACGGCCCAGGCGTCAAAAGCGCGAAAGATCGGGAAAACGCAATTCGCCCGCGTGTACGTGCATCTTGCCGTACTCCGCGCAACGCGCCAGCGTGGGTATCACCTTCTGAGGATTCAGCAGACAACCCGGGTCGAACGCCCGCTTGACGGCAAGGAACGCGTCGAGCTCCTCGCGCGAAAACTGGACGCACATTTGATTTATTTTCTCCATACCTACGCCGTGCTCTCCAGTCACGGTGCCTCCTACCTGTACGCACAGTTCGAGTATCGCCACGCCGAATTTATCGGCGCGTTCGGTCTCTTCCGGCTTGTTTGAATCGAAAAGAATCAAGGGATGCAAATTACCGTCGCCCGCGTGAAAGACGTTCGCGCAACGCAGGCCGAACTCGTCTTCCATCTGCTCGATGGCGTTCAACACGCGCGCCAGATGACGCCGCGGGATGGTGCCGTCCATGCAGTAATAGTCGGGCGACACCCGGCCCGCCGCGGGAAAAGCGTTCTTGCGGCCGGCCCAGAAACGCAAGCGCTCGGGCTCGGACGTGGAGACTTGCAGGCGCGTGGCGCCGGCGGATTGCAACACGGCCTCCATGCGTTCGACTTCGTGCTCGACTTCCTCGCGCGTGCCATCGGATTCGCATAGCAGGATGGCCTGCGCGTCCATGTCATAGCCGGCCTGCACGAAAGGCTCCACCATGTGGATCGCCTGGCGGTCCATCATCTCCAGGCCGGCCGGGATGATGCCCGCGCCGATGATCTTCGTCACCGCATTGCCGGCGGCTTCCACGCTGTTGAAGCTGGCCAGCAGCACCTGGGCGCAGGCCGGCTTGGGCAGCAGCTTGACGGTGATCTCCGTGACCACGCCCAGCATGCCTTCCGAACCGATGAAGACCGCCAGCAGATCCAGGCCGGGCGCATCGGGGGCTTCCCCACCGAGTTCGATGATGTCGCCGTCGATGGTGACCACGCGCGCGCGCAGGATGTTGTGCACGGTCAGGCCGTACTTCATGCAGCGCACGCCGCCCGAATTCTCGGCGACGTTGCCGCCTATCGAACAGGCGATCTGGCTGGAGGGATCCGGCGCGTAGTACAGGCCATAGGGGGCGGCGGCTTCGGAGATCGCCAGATTGCGCACGCCGGGCTCGACCACGGCGATGGCGTTATCGGTGTCGATGTGCTTGACGCGATTGAGCTTGGACAGCCCCAGCAGCACACCCTGGGGATGCGGCATGGCGCCGCCGGACAAACCGGTGCCGGCGCCGCGCGGGACCACCGGGGCGTTGAGTTTGCGGCAGATGCGCAGGACCGCTTGCACCTGGGCCTCCGTTTCGGGCAGGCAGACAACGGCCGGCAAGGCACGGTACAACGACAGGCCGTCGCATTCGAACGGACGCGTGTCTTCTTCTCGGTAAAGGATGCAGTGGGGAGGCAAGACCGCGTGCAGGGCCGCGACCAGATCCGGCGCGGCGGGCGGCACGCTTTGGGCGTCCGTGAGGTCTGTCTCTGCCTTGTTATCCATACCGCTGACAATAGCGCGCGGGGTGGATTCGCACAGGCCGGGATTTACCCGAACGGCTTAACCATATAGTGCCTAAGGTTACTTATCGGGGCGTGCATCCTGGCGTGAATCCCGGGCATTCTGTCGATACACGCCCCCCCCCCCCGCCATCACCAAGCGAAAATCTTGCCAGGATTGAGGATATTGTTGGGATCGAAGGCATGCTTGAGGCTGCGCATCAAGGCCAGGGCATCGGCCCCGTGTTCCTCTTCAAGGAACTGCATTTTGTGCAAGCCCACGCCGTGTTCGCCGGTGCAGGTGCCGTCAGCGGCGATGGCGCGGTGGACCAGGGCGTGATTGATGCGCTCGGACGCCTGCCATTCTTCGGCGCTGTCGGGATCCAGCAACATCAGAACGTGGAAGTTGCCGTCGCCGACATGGCCGACGATGGTGAAGGGGAAAGGCGCATCCGCCAGGTCTTCAGCGGTGGCGCGGACGCAGTCGGCCAGGGCAGAAATGGGCACGCAGACGTCGGTGGTGCTGGCGCGGCAGCCGGGCCGCAATTGCAGGCCGGCGAAATAGGCATTGTGGCGCGCAGCCCACAGACGGCTGCGGTCTTCAGGGCGCTCCGCCCAATCGAAATCCATGGCGCCATGTTCGCGCACGATGTCCTGCACGGCCTGGGCCTGTTCCTGCACACCCGCCGCGCTGCCGTGAAATTCGAACACCAGCAGCGGGGTTTCACGCAGTTCCAGCTTGCTGTACAGGTTCACCGAGCGCACGGCGTGTTCATCCATGAACTCCACGCGCGCGACGGGGATGCCCATCTGCATGATCTCGATCACGCTGTCGACGGCGTCGCCCAGGGTGGGGAAATTGCAGACGGCGGCCGACACCGCTTCCGGCTGCGGATAGAGTTTGACGGTGACTTCGGTGATGATGCCCAGGGTGCCTTCGCTGCCCACGAAGATGCGCGTCAGGTCGTAGCCGGCGGACGATTTGGGCGCGCGGCTGGCGGTGCGCACCACGCGGCCGTCCGCGGTGACGACGGTCAGCGACAGGACGTTTTCGCGCATGGTGCCGTAACGCACGGCATTCGTGCCGGACGCGCGCGTGGCGGCCATGCCGCCCAGGCTGGCATCGGCGCCCGGGTCGACGGGAAAGAACAGGCCGGTGGCGCGGATTTCCTCGTTGAGTTGCTTGCGGGTGACGCCGGCCTGCACGGTGACGGTGAAGTCCTCGGCGTTGAGGGTCAGCACCGCGTTCATGCGCGAGAGGTCCAGCGAGATACCGCCCTGCACCGGCAGCAGATGGCCTTCCAGCGAAGATCCCGCGCCGTAGGGCACGACCGGCACTTTGTGCTGATTGCAGATGCGGGCGAAGGCGGCGACTTCCTCGGTGTTGAGGGCGAACGCCACGGCGTCGGGAAGGACGTCCGGATACGGCGATTCATCGTGGCCATGGTGCTCACGCACCGCCTGCGCCACCGACAATCGGTCACCGAAGATTGCGCGCAACTCGTCCAGACAGGCAGCGGGAATCGGGCGACGCAAAGTGTCGGCGTGCAAGGGAGCGTTCATGGCAGTCCTGGAAAGTAGCGGTACCGGCGCCGAGCGCCGAAACCGCTATTTTACGCACCGTCCGCGCGGCCCTTTGAAAGCACCTGGGCCCCAACATTTCGCAAGAACTCCGACACCATCGGGGACACCGCGGAGCCGGGTCCCCCGGTCCGCCGGTGTCGCCCCCTTTGAGGGGGAGGCGCGTAGCGCCTCGGGGTGGGCCCACCTTCCGGGCCGCCAGTGTCGCCCCCTGGGGGGCCGCGCGCAGCGCGGTACGGGGGGGCCCTATTTGCCTGAGGCAGAACCACTACGGCGACGCTCGCGGACCGCGGCGGCGAGGCGTTCCAGCACCTGCACCGACGACTCCCAGTCGATGCAGCCATCGGTAATGCTCTGCCCGTAGGTCAGCGGCTGCCCCGGCACCAGGTCCTGGCGCCCGGCCAGCAGGTGGCTTTCGATCATCAGGCCGACGATACGCGAGTCGCCCGCTTCCATCTGGCGCGCGATGTCATCCGCCACCATGGGCTGGTTTTCCGGCTTCTTGCTGCTGTTGGCGTGGCTGGTATCGATCATCAGGCGCTGCGCCAGGCCCGCCTTCGCCAGATCCTGGCAGGCCGCCTCGACGCTGGCCGCGTCGTAGTTGGGCGCCTTGCCGCCACGCAGGATGACATGGCAATCCTCGTTGCCGGCGGTCGACACGATGGCCGAATGGCCGCCCTTGGTCACCGACAGGAAGTGATGCGGCTGCGAGGCCGCCTTGATGGCATCCACCGCGATCTTGATATTGCCATCGGTACCGTTCTTGAATCCCACCGGGCAGGACAGGCCGGACGCCAGTTCGCGATGCACCTGGCTTTCCGTCGTCCGCGCGCCGATCGCCCCCCAGGAAACCAGATCGGCGATGTACTGCGGCGTGATCATGTCGAGGAATTCGCAGCCGGCGGGCACGCCGCGGCTATTGATTTCCAGCAACAACTCGCGGGCGATACGCACGCCCTTGTTGATGTTGAAGCTGCCGTCCAGATCCGGATCGTTGATCAGTCCTTTCCACCCCACCGTGGTGCGCGGCTTCTCGAAATACACGCGCATGACGATCTCAAGATCCCCCTTGAGCTTCTCGCGCACCACTTTCAACCGGTCCGCGTATTCCAGCGCCGCCTTGGTGTCATGAATGGAGCAAGGGCCGATAACCACGGCCAGCCGGTCGTCCATGCCATGCAGAATGCGGTGCAGGCCCTGCCGCGTATCGTGCACCACCGCCGACGCGGTTTGGGTACACGAGAATTCACGCATCACGTGCGCGGGCGGGGTCAGTTCCTTGATTTCACGGATTCGAAGATCGTCGGTATTGTGAGACACGGTATTTCCTTCCTGGGTGGGGGTGGCCAGGCTGGCGGACATAAAAAAAGCCGCCAGTTAGCTGGCGGCTTTTTTGGGGGGGATTCTGTGCAGACTTCAGTATGCGCGCAATCCTTCCTCCGCCAGCGGCATCGGAAAGCCAAAAAAATAAAAATAAAATCGGCCTGCGCCGACGGACTGGATCGCGGTATTCATGGCGGCAACCATAACACAAATTTTTGCCATGAGAAAGCCGCCTCCGAAAATCCGGGGCGGCCTTGCACAGCGAGTGGACCGGATTCCCAGGCCGCGGCTTATGCCGTGCCCCCCACGGTCAACCCTTCCATCCGCACCGTCGGCATGCCCACGCCCACCGGCACGCTCTGGCCTTCCTTGCCGCACGTACCGACGCCGGAATCCAGGCGCAGGTCGTTGCCGATCAGGCTGACCTTGGTCATGGCGTCCGGTCCGTTGCCGATCAACGTCGCGCCCTTGACCGGATAGGTGACCTTGCCGTTTTCGATCATGTAGGCCTCGGAGGCCGAGAAAACGAATTTACCGCTGGTGATATCCACCTGGCCGCCGCCGAAATTGACCGCATACAGGCCGCGCTTGACCGAGGAAATGATTTCCTCGGGCGGGGTCTCACCCGCCAGCATGTAGGTATTGGTCATGCGCGGCATCGGCAGATGCGCGAACGATTCGCGCCGGCCATTGCCGGTGGCGGACGTCTTCATCAAGCGGGCATTCATCGTGTCCTGCATATAACCACGCAGGATGCCGTCTTCGATCAGCACGTTGCGCTGGGTGGGATTGCCTTCGTCGTCGACATTCAAGGAGCCGCGGCGGTCCGGAATGGTGCCGTCGTCGATCACCGTCACGCCCTTGGAAGCCACCCGCTCGCCGATCCGGCCGGAAAACACGCTGGATCCCTTGCGGTTGAAATCGCCTTCCAGGCCGTGGCCCACCGCTTCATGCAGCAAGATGCCGGGCCAGCCCGAACCCAGCACCACGGTCATTTCGCCCGCCGGCGCCGGACGCGCGTCCAGATTCACCAGCGCCTCGTGCACCGCGTGCTCCACATAGCCGCGCAGGATGTCGTCGGTGAAATACTGCAGTCCGGAACGGCCACCGCCGCCCGCATGCCCCATTTCACGGCGGCCGTTGCGCTCGGCGATGACCGTCAGCGACAGGCGCACCAGGGGGCGCACGTCGGCGGCCAGGCGGCCGTCGCTGCCGGCCACCAGGATCACGTCGTATTCCGCGCCCAGGCCCGCCATGACTTGGACCACGTGGGGATCGCGAGCACGCGCCATCCGTTCGATTCGCTCCAGCAGCGCCACTTTGTCCGGCGCGGCCAGGGTCAGCAGCGGATCGATGGCCGGATACAGGTCAAGGCCGGGACCGGGATCCGCCGGCGCGGTGACGCGCGCCTTGCCGGCGCCCTGGCGCGCGATGCTGCGCACCGTACGCGCCGACGACAGCAAGGCCTCGGGCGACAGGGAATCCGAATAGGCGAAAGCGGTTTTCTCGCCACTGATGGCGCGCACGCCCACGCCCTGGCCGATGGAAAAACTGCCAGTCTTGACGATGCCTTCTTCCAGGCTCCAGCCTTCACTGCGCGTGTACTGGAAATAAAGATCGGCGTAATCCACTTTGTGGGTGAATATTTCCCCGAGGGCGCGCGCCATATCCACTTCGCTCAATCCCCAGGGATCGAGCAGCAGGGATTTAGCGGTGGCGAGCGACTGAATGGCAGGATCGGTGATTTTCATGGCGAGACTCTAAAGTCGAACTTTCACAATTTCTTCATGCTGACGGGACCCGACGGTAATGACGTACTGTACACAGTACGCAATTACATGACGCGATGCCGTAATGCCGGCAGGGCCGTCCGCACTTCTTGGAGGCGATTGGGGTCTATGTTACCCGCCACCACGCCCGGGCCCTCGGCCAATTGCGCGACGATATCGCCCCACGGATCAATAAGCATGGTTTGCCCCCAGGTGCGGCGCCCATTCGGGTGCGTGCCCCCTTGAGCCGGCGCCAGTACATAGCATTGATTTTCAATTGCACGCGTGCGTAAAAGCAATTCCCAGTGCGCCTTGCCAGTCGTATAGGTGAAGGCGGCTGGAACCAAAATCAAGCTGACGTCTCCAAAAGCTCGGTAAAGCTCAGGAAATCTGAGGTCGTAGCAAACCGATAAACCGATTTTTCCCACAGGAGCTTCAAAAATCCGTGGCGTGGTTCCGGGCCGAATGCTGGTGGCCTCGTCAAACGAATCCGTGCCACGCTGGAAGTTGAACAGGTGGATTTTGTCATAGCGCGCAATTTGAGCACCATCCGGCCCATATACCAGCGTGGTGTTATAGACTCGCTGCGGCTCGGGACTCTCCAATGGCAAGGTACCACCCACCACGTAAATACCGTGCTGGCGCGCTTGCTGGGCAAGGAAGGTCTGAATGCTTCCACTACCCTCCGTTTCACGCGCGGCCACCTTATCGGTGTCCTTGCGCCCCATAAGGCAGAAATACTCAGGCAATGCGATCAGGTCAGCGCCATCGGCAGCTGCCTGAGCAATCAGCGCACCGGCCGCGTCAAGGTTTTCCTGCACGTCCGGCGTACTGACCATTTGGATCGCGGCTACTTTGAAGGACATGGTTGATACTCTCCTTGTACTTTCATTGGGCTGAAACATATGGATTCAAGAATTCTAAGGATAATAGCCGTATAAATTTTGTACCATTGCGGATACAATAACTTCATCCTGTCGGGAAAACCGAATTTCCATAATAAGGATCACAGCACCATGGTTAGAGAAAACTACGCGGCACAGCAGGCCAAGATAGAAAAGGAAATCGGCAAACTGCGCAAGCGTGCCGAATTGCTGCAGACCAAGCGGCGCAAGCCCGTGGTGGCAACGATCATTCGTTCGATGCGTGAATACAATATCACTCCCGAAGAAATCGCCGCGGCTTTCGGCAAGCCCGCCCGCGCCCCCGCTACCGCCGTGCGCAAGGGCGCCGCGCCCGCCGCTCCCCGTACGAAACGCGCCGTGGCGCCCAAGTATCGCCATCCCGACACCGGCGAAACCTGGAGCGGCCGTGGCAAGGCGCCGCGCTGGCTGACCGCCGCTGAAGCGGAAGGCGCCAAGCGGGACAGCTTTCTTATCCAGTAAAAAACATCGGGCAGCTACCCTGCCCCGCCCCCGTTGCAGCCATTTCGATGGGAAGCATCCATGGGCCACAATGAAAAACATCGCGCCGTTATCCGGCGCGATGTTTTTTTATGCCTTAATGTCTCAATATCTCACGCGTTTTCCGCCAACGCCCCATAAAACTAATAACGCAATGAACTATCTGCTGCATAGTGGGGAACATTCAGAATATTGTCGAGAGTTGTCCAACAACGAACATTTATCCGTATAAATAGACAACTGGCGGACTTATTTCTTAACTTAGTACAGCGTCAGGTACATTGTATCTTCATTAAAACAATCGTTTCTTCAGTGCGAGATCGGGAATTCGACCTTGCGCTCGGTGCCGTTATTGCCGGGGAACTGGTCGAAGATCGCTCGCACCAGGTAGGGCATGGTCTGCAACAGGCGCTCGCTGCCGGACACGCTGTAAGCGCTGGCTCGGTACACTTCGGCGCCGTTATTGCTTGTGTCGTTGATCGTCAGCGTCAGCGTATTGCGATAGGCGACCGTGGGCACATCCACCCAGTCCGGTCCCCAGTAGCCGCCGAATCCGCCCCAATAACCGCGCCGACCGTAATAGCCCGGGTAGCCGCCATAAAAGTAGGGATCATAGGGACGCCGCACCGTCACCTGGGTCTGCGCGACGCCATAGGTGAACGCCACATTGAAACGCGCCGGCTTGCCTTGCGTCGCTTCCACCAGGCCCGTCGAACCTATGCCGGCACGCACCATGTCCTGGTATGAGAGATATTCCAGATTGTTTTGCTGGCCAGGATTGGCCACGACAAATCGATAAGTCTGACCGGTGGCATTGTCGGGCCAGTGCTGGAATGACGTGACCCGCGCCGACACCGTATCGGTGGTGGCGCAGCCCGTCAGGACCAAGGCGAACAGAGCCAGGCAGCTGGCCTGGAGCCAACGCGAAAGGGGCAAATAAAGATAGCGATTCATGGAGCGACTCCTCGGGAACGGCCATACTGATACAGGCCGCGACGCATCATACGTCTTGCGCATTCACTTGAGACCGGGCCCGGCGTATAAAGTTTTGCCTAGCAAGCATCAGGCCGCGTCCTACAATAGCTTTGTCATTACTTCTTCCCGGGGAAAAATCGCCCATGCGCACCGATACTTCCGTGACCATCCATCGCAAGGACTACCAGCCCTATCCGTTCGAGATTCCCGAGGTGGCGCTGGCGTTCGATCTGGAACCCGAAGTGACCACCGTCACGTCGCGCCTGACCCTGCGTCGCCACACGGCTGGCGACAAGGCGCCGCTGGTCCTGGACGGCAGCGAACTGGAACTGGTTTCGGTCCATGTCGACGGCCAGGCCTGGGACCCCGGCCGCTATACCGTCACCGCGCAGACGCTGACCCTGACCGGCCTGCCCGACGAAGCGGTCCTGGAAATCGTCAGCCGTTGCCGGCCGCAGGCCAACTCGACCCTGATGGGCTTGTACGTGTCGGGCGGCAATTTCTTCACCCAGTGCGAAGCCGAAGGTTTCCGGCGCATCACGTGGTTCGCCGACCGGCCGGACGTGATGTCGCGCTACCGCGTGACCTTGCGTGCCCAGCCCGACTACCCGCACCTGCTGAGTAATGGCAACCTGGTCGCCAGCCGCACCCTGCCGGACGGGCGCCAGGAAGTGGAATGGGAAGATCCCTTCCCCAAGCCCTGCTATCTGTTCGCCCTGGTGGCCGGCCAGCTGAGCTGCCGTGAAATGCGCACCAAGACCGCCAGCGGCCGCGAAGTGCTGCTGCAGGTCTACAGCGATCCCGGCTCGGAAGATCGCACGGCGTGGGCCCTGGAGTCACTGGAACGGGCGCTGCGCTGGGACGAGACCCGCTTCGGCCTGGAGCTGGACCTGGACCGTTTCATGGTGGTCGCCGTGCGCGACTTCAACATGGGCGCGATGGAGAACAAGGGCCTCAATATTTTCAACGCGGCCTATGTGCTGGCCAATCCCGACACGGCCACCGATGCCAACTACGAAGGCATCGAATCGGTCATCGGCCACGAGTATTTCCACAACTGGACCGGCAACCGCGTCACCTGCCGCGACTGGTTCCAGCTGAGCTTGAAGGAAGGCCTGACGGTTTTCCGCGACCAGGAATTCAGCGCCGACATGATGGCGCAGGGCCTGGATGCCGCGGCGGCCGCCAGCGCGCGCGCTGTCAAGCGCATCGACGACGTCGCCACCTTGCGGGCCGCCCAGTTTCCCGAGGACGCGGGCCCCATGGCCCACCCGATCCGGCCGGAAAGCTACCAGGAGATCGGCAACTTCTATACGGCCACGGTGTACGAGAAAGGCGCCGAGGTCATCCGCATGCAGCATACGTTGCTGGGCGAAGAAGGCTTCCGCGCGGGCATGGATGAATATTTCCGCCGCCACGACGGCCAGGCCGTGACCTGCGACGACTTCGTGGCCGCGATGGAGTCGGTCTATACGCGCCAGCATCCCGGCCGTGACCTGGAGGTCTTCCGCAACTGGTATCGCCAGGCGGGCACGCCGCGCGTCACCGTGGCGCTGGCCTACGACGCCGCCACGCATCGCTGCACCGTGACGCTGTCGCAGCGCTGCGCGCCCGTGGGTGTCGAAAAGACCGCCGCCGCGGGCACCGCGAAGCCGCCGGTACACATTCCCTTCGCGCTGGGCCTGCTGGACCGCAGCGGCAAGCCCCTGCCCTTGACGATAGCCGGCGCCCCCGCCGCCGACACCGTGCTGCTGGAACTGACCAGCGAAAACCAGCAATGGGTGCTGGACGATATTCCCAGCGAGCCCGTGCCTTCGCTGCTGCGCGGCTTCTCGGCGCCGGTCATCGTCGAATACCCGTGGCGCGATGACGAGCTGGCCTTGTTGTCGGCCCATGACACCGATCCTTTCGCCCGCTGGGAAGCCGGCCAGGAGCTGGCCACCCGCCAGATCCTGGCGCTGGCGGCTTGCGTCCAGCAGGGCCAGGCGCTGCGCCTGGACCCGGCGTTCGTCGACGCCTGGCGCACCCTGCTGACCGATCCCAAGCTGGACGCGGCCTACCGCGCCCGCGCATTGGCCCTGCCCTCGGAAAAAACGCTGGCCGAGCGCATGACCGACATCGACCCGCCGGCGCTGGCCACGGCCCGCGACTACGTGCGTGCCGAACTGGGCCGGCAACTGGCGCAAGCCTGGGCCGCCGCCTTCGAGAATCACCAGACGCCCGGCGAATACAGCCCCGCGCCCGTCCCCGCGGGGCGGCGCGCCTTGAAGAACATGGCGTTGTCGCACCTGATGGCGGCGGGCGACACGCGCGCGCAGGACTGGGCCCGCGAGCAGTATGAGCAGGCCGACAACATGACCGACCGCCTGGGCGCCCTGGGTGCCCTGGTCAACCATGGCGCCGCCGACGACGCCACGCGCGCCCTGGGCGAGTTTTACGAACAATGGCAGCAGGATCCCCTGGTCATCGACAAATGGTTCGCGCTGCAGGCCACCGCGCGCTCGACGTCGGTGGAAACGGTGCGCGGACTGATGGCGCATCCGGCATTCACCTTGCGCAATCCGAACCGCGCGCGGGCCCTGGTGTTCCAGTTCTGCCTGAACAATGCACGGGGCCTGCACCTGCCCGACGGCAGCGGCTACGAATTCTGGGTCGAACAGGTGCTCGCGCTTGACGCCCTTAATCCGGAAATCGCCGCAAGGCTGGCGCGTGGCCTGGATAATTGGGCCCGCTATACGCCCGCCCTGCGCGAACCCATGCGCCGCGCGCTGGAAAAAGTCCGCGCGCATGCGGGGCTGTCGCGCAACGTCAACGAAATCGTGTCCAAGGCGCTGGAACTGGCTGCCTGACTTTATTCATCCTGGGAGAATCATTTGAAACGAAAGACACTGACCCAATACCTGGTCGAACAGCAGCGCGAACACGAGGCCGTCGGCCCGGAAGTCCGCCTGCTGATCGAAGTGGTGGCGCGCGCCTGCAAGGCCATCAGCCACGCCGTCAGCAAGGGTGCGCTGGGCGGCGTGCTGGGCGCCCTGGACACCGAAAACGTGCAAGGCGAAGTGCAGAAGAAGCTGGACGTCATGTCCAATGAGATCCTGCTCGAAGCCAATGAATGGGGCGGCCACCTGGCCGGCATGGCATCGGAAGAGATGGAAACCATCCATCCCATTCCCAACCGCTACCCCAAGGGCGAATACCTGCTGCTGTTCGATCCCCTGGACGGTTCGTCGAACATCGACGTCAACGTGTCCATCGGCACCATCTTCTCGGTGCTGCGCGCCGACCACGACTCGCCCGGGCAAGCCGTGACGGAGCAGGACTTCCTGCAGCCGGGCACCAGGCAGGTGGCATCGGGCTACGCCGTCTACGGGCCGCAGAGCATGCTGGTGCTGACCGTGGGCAACGGGGTGGCCGGCTTCACCCTGGACCGTGAAATGGGCTCGTGGGTGCTGACCCATGAAGACATGCGCATTCCCGAGGAAACCAAGGAATTCGCCATCAATATGTCGAACATGCGTCACTGGGCGCCGCCCGTGAAGCACTACATCGACGACTGCCTGGCCGGCAAGACCGGCCCGCGCGGCAAGGACTTCAACATGCGCTGGGTGGCTTCCATGGTGGCCGATGTCCATCGCATCCTGACGCGTGGCGGCATCTTCATGTACCCGTGGGATTCGCGCGAGCCGAACAAGCCGGGCAAACTGCGCCTGATGTATGAAGCCAATCCCATGAGCTTGCTGATCGAGCAGGCCGGCGGCGCCGCCATCGACGGCACCCAGCGGATACTCGACATCCAGCCGACGCAGCTGCATCAACGTGTCAGCGTGATCCTGGGTTCGAAGAAAGAAGTCGAAACCGTGGCGCGTTACCACGCAGACCACGCCAAGGGCTGAAACCCGCGGCCATGAAAAAGCCCGCCCCTGCAAATGCAGGGGCGGGCTTTTTTGCAAGCGAAACCGCCAGAAGAAATCTAACCCATCAGGGACACCGCGGAGCCGGGTCCCCCGGTCCGCCGGTGTCGCCCCCTTGAGGGGGAGGCGCGCAGCGCCTGGGGGTGAGTCATCCTTCCGGTCCGTTGGTGTCGCCCCCTGGGGGGCCGCGCTCCGCGCGGTACGGGGGGGCCTATTTCACTTCCTGAACGGAGTGAACGTCGTCCTTGTTGATCTGGACCTTGCGGCCATTGTCCTCGTACTGATAGGTACCGGACTTCTTGTCATACTCGGGCGTATCCGGCGTGACGATCTGCTGGCCGTCCTTGGTCTGCACGACGTTCGGATGGGAGCAGGCCGCAAGGCCGCCCACGGTGGAAGCCAGGACGAGGGCCAGAATGGTTCGAGTCATATCGCATCTCCTTATGTAAGACACACCTGTAAGGCACGCTTCACCTTAGCCCAGGGCACCGCCCTCTATACGTGACGGTCTGTCAAGAAAATGCGAGTGACTGTAATGAAACCGCCCGGCCCCTGACCTCAATCCAGCGTCAGGATGGTCGCGCCCGTGGTCTTGCGCGCCGCCAGCTGGGTATGCGCCTCACCGACCTCGGCCAAGGGATGACGCTGGCCGATGTTCAGCTTGATCTTCTTCTTGGCGACCAGGTCGAACAGCTCGCTGGAAGCGGCTTGCAGCTTGTCCAGGGTGTTGATGTGCAGGCCCAGCGACGGGCGCGTCAGATACAGGCAACCCTTCTGGTTCAGAATGCCGACGTTGACGCCGGCCACCGGACCCGAGGCGTTGCCGAAGCTGACCATCAGGCCGCGCGGCTCGATGCAGTCCAGCGACGCTTCCCAGGTGTCCTTGCCCACGCCGTCGTACACCACCGGCACTTTCTTGCCGCCGGTCAGCTCCAGCAGCTTCTCGGGCACGTTCTCGCGCGAGTAGTCGATGGTGGCCCACGCGCCGTGCGCCTTGGCCAGTTCCGCCTTCTCGGGGCTGGACACCGTGCCGATCAGCTTGACGCCGAGGGCGCGCGCCCATTGGCAAGCGATCAGGCCCACGCCGCCGGCGGCCGCGTGGAAAAGAATCGTCTCATTACCTTGCAGGCGGTAGGTTTGGCGGAACAAGTATTGCACCGTCAGGCCTTTCAGCATCATGGCGGCGGCGTCGTCGAAGGAGATGCCCTTGGGCAGCTTCACCACGTTCACGCCCGGCACGTTGCGCACGGTGGCATACGCACCCAGGGGGCTCTGGCCGTAGGCCACGCGATCGCCCTTCTTCAGGTGGGTCACTTCGCTACCCACGGCTTCGACCACGCCGGCGCCTTCCGAGCCCAGACCATGGGGCAGCGGATGCGGATACAGGCCGGTACGGTAATAGATGTCGATGAAGTTCAAGCCCGCGGCGTGCTGGCGGATCGTGACTTCCTTGGGGCCGGGCGGCGGCACTTCCAGATCGACCAGTTTCAGGACCTCGGGACCACCATGGGTTTCGAGCTGGATTGCCTTTGCGATAGTGCTGGCCATGCAACGCTCCTTTTTTCTGCGCTTAGGTTTGGGTTTGTCGGGTTTATCGTCAACCACTACAGGGTGGATGGATATTAAAGCGGTTCATGTCTGCGCGCCCTGCGATTCGGGTGCTGTTTTCGCGCGTGCCGGACGGCCGCCCGTGAGCGCGAAGACGCCCGCCAGGACCAGCGCGGTGCCCGCCAGCTGCCACGACGTCACGGGTTCACCGAGGAACCAATACGCCAGGAACAGCACGGAAACGGGTCCAAGCATACCCAACTGCGCCGCCAGCGGCGCGCCGATGCGCGACACGGCGGCCATGATCATGAAGACCGGCAGCACGGTGTTGACGGTGGCGTGGATCAGCGACAGCCCGTAGAAGCCCATGGGCTGAATCAGCGTGGACGCGGGATGCAGCACGAAGAATTGAATCAGGCAGGCGATGCTGGACACGGTCATGGCATAGGCGGTCAGCCGCGTCGATCCCACGCGCTTGACCAGCTCGCCCGAGCCGATCAGATACAGCGCATAGGTCAGCGCCGACCCGAAGACGAATCCCGCGCCCAGCCAGATGGCGTCGCCCACCGATTGCGACAGATCGTGCGCGAACACCAGCACCACGCCCGCATAGGACAGCCCCAACGCCACCCATTGCCGCCGCGCGATGGAGCGCTTGAGCCAGAAGGCCGTGATCAACAGCACCAGGGTGGGCGACAGGAACAGGATCAGCCGCTCCAGCCCGACGCTGATATAGCGCAGGCCAAGAAAGTCGAGAAAGCTGGACAGGTAGTAGCCGAGCAGGCCAAGGCCGATCACGCGGGCGCGCTCCCCCGTGGTGAGCACGGGTAACTGGCCGCGGCGCGCCCGGCGGGCCTGATCGAGCGCGATCAGGGCGAAGAACGGCAGCGAGAACAGCATGCGGAAGGCGATCAGGGTGACCGCATCGACGCCGTACTCATAGGTGAACTTGACGACGATGGCCTTGCCGGAGAAGAGAATGGCTCCCATGGCGGCCAGGGCGAAGCCCGCTGCGCGGTACGAATACTTGGGCTGGACGCTGGTCTTGGGCGGTGTCGCGGGGCTGGAAGTCATGGGCGGAATTTTATGTGCGTGCGCGGCCCCTGTGCACTCACTTTCTGCGCCAGGAACGGCACACCGCCAGCGCGCCGGGCCGGGTTTGCGTGATGGCAACAGTAATTGCCTAAAAATCCTCACGACACCAGTGGCACCCATTGACAATAACTGCCTAGGCAATTAAATTTCGTTCCATGAACACAGAAATCCCTGACACAGCAGACGAATCGCCCCCCTACCGGTGCGACCGGCTGCAGATGTTTGAAGAGAACCCCGGCTATCTGCTGAAGCTGGTGTTCAACGCCTTCAATCGGGCGCTGGACCAGGAAATGTCCCCGCTCGGCCTGACCGCCACCCAGTGGCGGCCGCTCGCCATGGTCAGCATGGGCCGGGCCGACACCGCCGCCGAACTGGCCCGCATGTCGGACGTCGACACCGGCGCCATGACGCGCACCCTGGACCGCCTGGAAGCCAAGGGTTTGCTGCGGCGCCAGCGTAGCGAGCAGGACCGCCGCGTGGTCAAGATCGAAGTCACCGAGGAAGGCGCCGCCATCACCCGGCAGATCCCGGTGAACATCGCCCGCACCCTCAACCATTTCATGCGCGGCTTCACGGAGAACGAGGCGCAGATGATGTCCCACTTCATGCGCCGCATGCTGGCCAATGGGTCGGCGCCGGTACCGCCGCCCAAGTGACGGCAGCGCCCGCAGGGGCTTAATTTCGCCTGAATTGCTGTCTAGGCAATTACATCCTGAACAATTACTTAAAGCCTCACCTTTCAACTTTCGTCCTATGAAACGCTTATTGAGCTCCTTGCTGGTCCTGACGCTCGGCGGTTGCGCGCTGATGGAGCCAGGCACTGAACCGGTGAAGCAGGTCGACGGGGCCGCGCTGGGCCTCAGCACGACGGCCGCCAACTGGCCCACGGATAAATGGTGGCAGCGCTACCGGGACAGCCAGCTCGACACGCTGGTGGAAGAAGCCCTGGCCAACAGCCCCTCGATGACCTCCGCGCAAGCGCGCCTGGCCCAGGCCAACGCCGCCGTGGGCACTGCCCGCGCGCCCCTGCTGCCGCGCGTCGATGCCGACTACAGCCTGCAGCGCGAGCACATCTCCAAGAACTACATCTATCCGGCGCCGCTGGCCGGGTCGCTGCAGAGCGACACCCGCCTGGGCCTGGATTTCAGCTATGAGCTGGACTTCTGGGGCAAGAACCGCGCGCACTTCAACGCGGCCCTGTCGCGCCAGCAGGCCGCCGAGGCCGACCGCCAGGCCGCCAGCGTGATGCTGAGCGGCGCCGTGGTGGAGGCCTATCTGAACCTGCAGGACGCGTTCGCGCAACGCGAGGTGCTGCAAAGCATCCTCAAGCAACGTGAAAACGTCCAGTCCATCACCACGCAGCGCTTCGGCGCCGGCCTCGACACGCAAGTGGAGGTCAAGCAGGCCGACGCCGCGCTGGCCGCCGGCAAGGTGCAATTGACCCAGGTCGAAACCACCTTGGCGCAGTTGCGCAATCAGGTCGCCGCCCTGGTGGGCGCGGGTCCGGAACGGGGCCAACGCCTGGCCGCGGCCAAGCTGACGGCACCGGGGGGCGTGATTCCCGCCAACGTGCCCCTGGACCTGCTTGGACACCGTCCCGACGTCACGGCCGCGCGCTGGCGCGCCGAGGCGGCCCGCAAGGAAATCGACGTGGCCAAGGCGCAGTTCTACCCCAACGTCAACCTGACGGCCTTCATCGGCTTCCAGGCGCTCGGCACCGGCAACCTGCTCGAAGCCGGCAGCCGCGCGGCCAATATCGGCCCGGCGATTTCGCTGCCCTTGTTCCATAACGGCGAACTCAACGCCAACCTGGCCGGACGCCGCGCCGACGCCGACCTGGCGGCGGCCGACTACAACCAGACCGTGCTGGACGCCGTCCACCAGACCGCCGACGCGCTCGACGCGCTGCGCTTCCTGGAACGCGAGACCACGGAACAGCGCCAGGCGCGCACGTCGACCGATGCCGCCTATGAGCTTGCCGTGAACCGCTACAAGGCCGGCCTGGGCAATTACCTGACCGTGCTGATCGCGCAGGACAGCGTGCTGGTGCAGGCGCGCCTCGACACGGACCTGCGTTTCCGCGCCTACAAGCTCGATGCCGACCTCGCCAAGGCGCTGGGTGGTGGCTACGCGGAGACCGCCACGGCAGACACTGCCCCGGCGGCCACCGAAGCCACCGCGGCCTCACAGAACAACACCCATTGAACCCCTCGGACACCACGTCATGAATGCCCCGCAGACTCCCAATCCCGCCCGCAAACGCCTGATGTTGCTGGCCACAGGTGTTTTCGTTCTGATCGCCATCGCCTATGCCGTCTGGTGGTGGGTGGTCGGTTCGCATTTCGAGAGCACCGACGATGCCTACGTACACGGCAACCTGGTGCAGATCACGCCGCAGGTCCCCGGCACCGTCGTGGCGATCGAAGCCGATGACACCGAGACCGTGCAGGCGGGCGCCCCCATCGTGCGCCTGGATGCCGCCGATACCGACATCGCCTTGACGCAAGCCGAGGCCAAGCTGGGCCAGACGGTGCGCCAGGTGCGCACGCTGTATGTGCAGAACGATGCGCTGGCCGCCGACGTCGACGTGCGTCTGGCCGACATCGAACGCGCCCAGGCCGATCTGGCACGGGCCCGCAGCGACCTGTCGCGGCGCCAGGCCCTGGCCAAGTCCGGCGGCGTCAGCGGCGAGGAAATTCTGCATGCCCAGACCACGCTGAAGAGCGCCGAGTCCGGCCTGGCGCAAGCCAAGGCCTCGCTGGCGGCCTCGAAGGCCAAGCTGGCCACCAACCAGGCCCTGACGCACGGCACCACGGTGGAACAGCATCCTGACGTGCTGGAAGCCGCCGCCAATGTGCGCAACGCCTGGCTGGCCGGCTCGCGCACGGTACTGCCGGCGCCGGTCACCGGCATGGTGGCGCGTCGCGGCGTGCAGGTCGGCCAGCGCGTGGCCCCCGGCAACACCTTGATGAACATCGTGCCGCTGGACCAGGTCTGGGTCGAGGCCAACTTCAAGGAAGGCCAGCTGCGCACGATGCGCGTGGGCCAGGACGTCGAACTGACCGCCGACCTGTACGGCAGCAGCGTCAAGTACCACGGCAAGGTGGTCGGCCTGGACGCGGGCACCGGCAGCGCCTTCGCCCTGCTGCCCGCGCAGAACGCGACCGGCAACTGGATCAAGGTGGTGCAACGCGTGCCCGTGCGCATCGCGCTGGATCCCAAGCAGCTGCAGGAACATCCCCTGCGTATCGGCCTGTCGATGGACGTGGAAGTCGACGTCAGCAAGCAGGAAGGCCAGGCCGTGACCCAGGCCACCCGCACCGAGCCGGTCTGGTCGACGCGCGCGTTCGAGCCTGACCACAAGGAAGCCGACGCCATCATCCAGAAGATCATCCAGGCCAACCTGGCGCAATAAGCGGCACGACGAGCACACGCCATGAGTGAGCAAACCTCCCCCGCCGGTTCGGCGCCGGCCGCCCCGGCGCAGCCCGCCGGCACCTACGCGCCGCTGCAGGGCGCCACGCGCATCATCGGTGCGGTAGCGCTGTCCACCGCGGTGTTCATGAACGTGCTGGACACCTCGATCGCCAACGTGTCGATTCCGACGATCTCGGGCGACCTTGGCGTCAGCACCAGCCAGGGCACCTGGGTGATCACGTCGTTCGCGGTAGCCAATGCCATCACGGTGCCGCTGACCGGCTGGCTGACGCAGCGCTTCGGCCAGGTGCGCCTGTTCGTGGCCTCCACCCTGCTGTTCGTGCTGGCCTCGTGGCTGTGCGGCTTCGCACCCACCCTGGAGGCCCTGATCGGCTTCCGCGTGCTGCAAGGCGCGGTCGCGGGCCCCATGATTCCCCTCTCGCAGGCATTGATGCTGGCCAGCTTCCCCAGGGAGAAAGCGGGCATGGCGTTAGCGGTCTGGGCGATGACCACGCTGGTCGCGCCCGTGGCCGGACCGTTGCTGGGAGGATGGATCTCCGACAACTACACCTGGCCCTGGATCTTCTACATCAACGTGCCCGTGGGCCTGCTGGCCGCCTGGATCAGCTGGCGCATCTACGGCAAGCGCGAATCGGTCACGCAGAAGCGCCCCATCGACAAGATCGGCCTGGCCTTGCTGGTGGTATGGGTCGGCTCGCTGCAGGTGATGCTGGACAAGGGCAAGGAACTGGATTGGTTCCAAAGCTCGACCATCCTCATCCTGGCAGGCGTGGCAGTCGTCGCTTTCGTCTTCTTCGTGATCTGGGAATTGACCGACGCCCATCCGGTGGTCGACCTGCGGCTGTTCAAGATCCGCAACTTCACCGTGGGCGCGATCACCCTGGCGATCGCCTATGGGGTGTTCTTCGGAAATGTTGTGCTGCTGCCGCTGTGGCTGCAAAGCAATATGAACTACACGGCGACGGATGCGGGCATCGTCACCGCGCCCGTCGGCATCCTGGCCATCCTGCTGACACCGGTGATCGGCCGCCTGCTGGCGACGCGCGACCCGCGCCATCTGGTCACGTTCGCGTTCTGCATCTTCGCCCTGGTGTGCTACCTGCGGTCCGGCTTCACGCCGCAGACCGACATGCGCAGCCTGGTGATTCCGACCATCATCCAGGGCGCGGCGATGGCGGCCTTCTTCGTCCCCCTGACGTCGATCACGCTGTCCGGCATCGAGCCCTGGCGCATCCCGGCGGCCTCGGGATTGTCCAACTTCTGCCGGTTGACGATGGGTGGCTTCGGCACCTCCATTGCCACGACAGTCTGGGAAAACCGCGCGACCATGCATCACGCGCATCTGACCGAGACCGCCAGACCGGGCACGCAGGCTTTCGACTCGGCCGTCAATTCCCTGTCGAACGTCGGCATGTCGCCGCAGCAATCGCTGTCGGCGGTGGATGGCATCGTCAACACGCAGGCGTTCACGCTGTCGGCGCTGGATGTGTTCTACGCGTCGGCGGTGATCTTCCTGATGCTGATCGTGCTGGTCTGGTTCGCGCGGCCTGCCCGTGCGGGCAAGGGCGGCGGCGGCGCGGCCGAGGCGGCAGCGGGAGCGCACTGAACGCGCGCCGGCGCATAGATGGAAAAACTTCGGGCCGCAGACGCGGCCCGAATTGCGTGGGTCGTCCGCACAAAAAAATCGGGCCGCGTCAGCGGCCCGATTGCTTTACTGCTGCGCCTGCGCGGGCGGCAGCAACTCTCGCCAGTCCATCTTCGGAATGACCCGCTCCGACAGCGCGCTGTCCAGCGACAGGTTGTGCAGCTCGACACCCCGCTCCTGCAGCAGATGGGCGGCGTGCGCGAAGGACGGTTCGATCATGCGCTCGAAATTGCGCACCAGGCGGCTGGTTTCCGGGCGCGCGCCCTCATCGTAGAAGCGGCGGCCGCTGGAAAAGCCCAGGTCCAGGCCGTGTACGTACATCTTCTTCACGCCCCCCGCCACCATCACCTGCAGGGCGGTATAGGCCACGGTATCCGCGTCGAACACCCCACGGGCCAAATTCGAACTGAAGCCCAAGGCGCGCTCGGCATCGAACACCGCCATTTCCGGGCAGGCCTGCGCCAGGGCCAGCAGGTCCTGCGGCGTGGAAGCCGGCTGATAGGCCCGCTCGGACACCACTTCGATGACGCAGATGCGGCATTTGTAGGTGGTCGGCGCGATGCCCTGCATCAGATAGCGCAGGACGTCCGGCGTGACGAACAGGGTCAGGTCGCGCGCCACCACGTCGCGCATCAGGTCGATGCGGCGCCGGACGAAATTCTGGTCGATGACGCAGTAATACTTGAACGGGATGTCGAACTTGCGCACCAGGGCGATGGACCCGTTCACACCCATGGCCGACTGGATGGGCAGGCGGTCGTACTGGATCTCGGCGATGGAAGGACCGCTGAGGATCAGGTGCAGCAGTTCGGTTTTCTCGGGGAAGGCTTCGCTGAACGGCGTCAGGGGCACCGAGTGCCGGAACGCCTTGAAAGCGGCAATGGCGCCCGTCGCATCGCGCTTGATCGATACGTACGGCCACAGATGGCGATTGTGCTGCATGCGGCGGCTGCGCATCGCCGAATAGAACTTGCGCCAGAAACGATCCAGCCGCTGATTGCCCACCTTGCCGTTGTAAAGCACCACGCCGCCGCCGTCGCCGTAAGTACGCGGCGGTGCGGCACCGGGCATGCCCTCAGCGGTGTCGATAGCCAAACTTGTAGAAGGTAACAATGCCAAACCTGAACTCTGTAATCATTGTGCGGACAAGGAATGCAGCTCCGCCAGTGTTCACGGGGCGCCACGCGCCCATGGGTCCGGCACTGCACAGGAGACTATACCCTTACAACCGCATTCAAAATTGAAAGTTTGATGAATCCTGGAATTCAAAACCGCTTGAACCCTTCGGATACCTTGCGATTTTCTTAAATTTATGGTCGCCCATGCCAATCGGCATTGGACTGTTACATCAAAAATACCGGGGCCGGAAGCCCTGCCCCGGCCCCTATTGAAGCTTGGGCCTCTCCGCCCTCAGCCGCGCCCTCAGCCCCGCGCCAGCTGCTCGGCGACGGCCTTGCCCACGTCGGTGGTCTTGGCCTGCCCTTGCATGTCCGGCGTGCGCGGACCGTGCTCCAGCACCGTCTCCACCGCCTTCACCACCGCCTGGGATGCTTCCGGGTAGCCCAGGAAGTCCAGCATGAGCGCACCGCTCCAGATCTGCCCGATCGGATTGGCGATGCCCTTGCCATAGATATCCGGCGCCGAACCGTGCACCGGTTCGAACAAGGAGGGAAATTTCCGTTCCGGGTTCAGGTTGGCGGACGGCGCGATGCCTATCGTGCCGGTGCAGGCGGGACCCAGGTCAGACAGGATATCGCCGAACAAGTTCGATGCCACGACCACATCGAAGCGATCCGGATGCTGGACGAAGTGCGCGCACAGGATGTCGATGTGGAATTTGTCCCAGCGGACGTCCGGATAATGCTGCGCCATCTCGGCCACGCGGGCATCCCACCACGGCATGGAAATGGAGATGCCATTGGATTTGGTGGCGGCGGTCAGGTGCTTGCCGCGCTTGCGCGCCAGTTCGAAGGCGAACTTGAGCACGCGCTCGGCGCCGATGCGGGTGAAGACGCTTTCCTGGATGACCACTTCGCGCTCGGTGCCGGCGAACAGCGTACCGCCGCTGTTGGAGTACTCGCCCTCGGTGTTCTCGCGCACGATGAAGAAATCGATGTCGCCGGGCTTGCGGTTGGCCAGGGGCGATACCACGCCGGGCATCAGCCGCACGGGGCGCAGGTTGATGTACTGGTCGAAATCACGGCGGAAGCGGAAGAGCGAGCCCCACAGCGCTTCATGGTCCGGCACCTTGTCGGGCCAGCCGATGGCGCCGAAGAAGATGGCCTCGTGGCCGCCGATCTGCTCGCGCCAGTCGTCCGGCATCATCTTGCCGTGCTTGTCGTAGTAGTCGCAGCTCCAGTCAAAATGGTCGTACTGGAAATCGATGCCGAAACGGGCGGCTGCCGCGTCCAGCACCCGCAGGCCTTCGGGCATGACTTCCTTGCCGATGCCGTCGCCGGCGATGACCGCGATCTTGTGTTTCTTTGCCACTGAGCTGTCTCCTTAGTCTCTACGCTGAAAGTCCGTGGGGCCGCCCAGGTGGGGCCGCCAGATTGGGGCCGCCCAGGTAGGGCCAGCGTCACGCACGGCGCGCCTGGGTAGCCCGCCTGTGCTCCAGGGCGGGAGTGATCACCTGCACCAGTCGCTGGAAGGCCGGACCGATGAGATTATCGGGTACGCAGGCGTAACCAAGCAACAGTCCGGACGCAACGGACGATCCCTCGTAATAGCGCGAAAGCGGCCGCACGGTCAGCCCCAGGGTGCGCGCGGCGATGGTGATGCCCAGGTCATCGGTGCCGGCCGGCAGGTGCATCACCAGGTGCAGGCCCGCCTCGTGGGTGGAAATCGGCCAGGCGGCGCCGAATTGGCTGGCGATGGCGTCCCGCAGCAGGCCCTGGCGGCGCGCATAGACCTGGCGCATGCGGCGCAGGTGGGTGGCGTAATGGCCCTTCTCGATGAAATCCGCCAGCACCGCCTGGTCCATCAGCCGGCCCTCGCGGTACAGCTCCGACAGGCCGATGCCGAAGGGCGTGGCCAGGGCCCGCGGCAAGACCATATAACCCAGCCGGATGCCCGGGTAGAGGGTCTTGGAGAAGGTACCCAGGTACAGGACACGGTCGTGCTGGTCCATGCTTTGCAGCGACGCCAGGGGTTTGCCGCCGAAGCGGAACTCGCTGTCGTAGTCATCCTCGACCACCCAGGCGCCGTGCTCGTGGGCGTAATCGAGCAGCATGCGCCGGCGTGACAGGCTCATGATGTGCCCCAGCGGATATTGGTGCGAGGGCGTGACGAAAATGAAGCGCGGCGGCCGCGCCAGGTGGGCCGCGGCCGGCGCCATGCCCTCGTCGTCGACGTCCACCGGCAGGGTCTCGATGCCGCAAGCCTGCAGCATGGAGCGCGCGCCCCAGTAGCCGGGGTTCTCCATCCAGGCCGTGTCGCCGGCATCGCCCAGCAGACGGGCCAGCAGGCTGATCGACTGATGGATGCCGGTGGTGAGCACCACCTGCTCCGGCTCGCAACGGACCGCGCGCGACAGGCGCAGGTGTTCGGTCAGCACCCGGCGCAAGGGCATGTAGCCGGCGCCGTGCGCGTAAGTCAGCAGGTCCGGCGCGGGCTCGCGCCAGCGCCGGCTTAGCAGCTTGTTCCAGATTGCATGGGGAAACAGGGAGACGTCCGGCACGCCGGCCACGAAAGCGCCCAGCTGGCGATCGGATGCCGATGCCAGGCGCACCAGCTGCGCGCCGCGCGTGGACAGCGCGGCCTGGTGCCAGGCGGGATCGTCGGCGTGCGAGACGCGCCGCTCGGTGCCGCGCTCGCGGGGCGCCGTGTCCGACACGAAGGTGCCGCTGCCGGACGCGGACACCACATAGCCCTCCGCCAGCAACTGTTCATACGCATGCATGACGGTATTCCGGGATAACCCCAGGTCATGCGCCAAGGCCCGGGTAGCCGGCATTTTGAGGCCCGCGGCGACCTCGCCGTCGAGGATCAACGTGCGCAGAACGGTGTATATCTGCCGCGATAGCGCTTCCTTCGCGCTTCTATCCAGACGCTGCAGCAAGACCTCGGACAAACTGACGTCGCGCAAGTGGCACCATTCAATCGATGAAATTTGGCTCTACTGAGAGTACCAAATATTCGATACGCTGCGCTCAGCAGTGCCAGGACAGTCCAAATAAAAATGTCATGCCCGGGCTTGGAACAGAGCCCGCCTCAAGGGGAATCGCTTGCAGCCGGACTTCACACATTTACTGCCTTCAATGCATGCGGCGCCCCGCCCCCGCATGAGCCAGCCGCCCTGCATCCCGGGGGCCTGAGCCCGATCCCGCTTTCCCCCCTCTGGCGTCCCCACAAGGTACGCCAGGCGAAGCAATTACTCCCTTCCATGGAGGCTTGTTGTGAAACTCGACCATCGCTTCAAACTCGCTCTGGCCGCGCTGGCCGTGGCGGCCACGCTGCCTTTCGGTGCCCACGCGCAAACCCGCGGCGGCACGCTCAACATGATCGTGCAGCCCGAACCGCCGGTCATCGTGACGGCCATCAACCAGCAGGCGCCGACCCAGTTCGTGGCCGGCAAGATCTTCGAAAGCCTGTTCACCTACTCGGCGGACCTGAAGCCGCAGCCCAGCCTGGCCAAGTCCTACGAGGCGTCCGCCGACGGCCTGACCTACACCTTCCACCTGCAGGAAGGCGTGAAATGGCAGGACGGCCAGCCGTTCACGGCCGATGACGTGGTGTTCTCGCTGGCCGACATGCTGCCGAAGACGCACGCCCGCGCCCGCGTGCTGCTGAACCAGTTCGTCGCGTCCGTCACCAAGACCGACGACCTGACCGTGGTGGTCAAGCTGAAGTCGGCGTTCCCGGCCTTCCTGCTGATGTTCGAACCCGGCTTCGCGCCCATGATGCCCAAACACATCTACGCGGGCACCGACTACATGACCAATCCCGCCAACCAGAAACCGGTCGGCACGGGCCCGTTCATGTTCAAGGAATGGAAGCGCGGCGAATACATCAAGCTGGTGCGCAATCCCAATTACTGGAAGGCCGGCAAGCCCTATCTGGATGAACTGATCTTCAACGTCATTCCGGACTCGGCGTCGCGCGCCGTGGCCTTTGAACGGGGCTCGGTCGACGTGCTGCGCGGCGGCGACATCGACAACGTCGACGTCAAGCGCATGCGCGCCCTGCCCAATGTGCAGTACACGACGGCGGGCTGGGAAATATTCTCGCCGCAGGCCTACCTGCTGATGAATATGCGCAAGCCACCCTTCGACAACGTCAAGGTGCGCCAGGCCGTGATGACCGCGCTCAATCGCAAATTGATCGTGGACAACATCTTCTTCGGCCTGGGCAAGCCGTCGACCGGTCCCTTCGTCGCCACCGAGATGTTCTACGACAAGAACACGCCGGCCTACGACTTCAACATGAAGAAAGCGCGCGACCTGATCAAGGAATCGGGCATCAAGCCGGGCGACTACACGGTGCGCCAGCTGGCCTTCCCCTACGGCGCGACCTGGGACCGCCTGGGCGAATACATCAAGCAGGCGCTTGAGCAACTGGGCTTCAAGGTCGATACCGAATCCACCGACGCCGGCGGCTGGGCCAGCCGCACCGGCAATTGGGACTTCGACGTCACCATGAGCTTCACCTACCAGTACGGTGATCCCGCGCTGGGCGTGCAGCGCCTGTACATCGGGTCCAACATCGTGAAGGGCTCGCCGTTCGCCAACGTGCAGGGCTATAACAACCCGGACCTCGACAAGCTGTGGAACCAGGCCGCTTCCGAAGTGGACTTGGCCAAGCGCCAGGAGCTGTATTCGAAGATCCAGGGCACCCTGGTCACCGACGTGGCCAACGGCTATCTGCTCGATCTTGAGTACCCCACCCTGTATCGCGGCAAGATCCACAACCTGGTGAAGACGGCCATCGGCTTGAACGAAAGCTTCGATGACGTCTATATGGACAAGTAAGGCGCCCACGCCGTGGCGGTGTGGCAGGCAGTCGCCACACCGCCACGGCGGGCAGTAGTTCAAGGTGCTTGCTTGGGGATGCCTGCATGAAATTCCTGTCATTCTTCTTATCCCGCGTCGGCAAGGCCGTGGTGGTCGTGCTGGGCGTGGTGATCATCAATTTTTTCCTGATCCGCCTGGCGCCCGGCGATCCCGCCGCCGTGCTGGCGGGCCAGGCCGGCGCCAGCGACGCCACCTACGTCCAGCAATTGACCGTTGAATTCGGCCTGGACAAGCCGGTGATGACGCAGCTGTGGCTCTACCTGAAAGGCGTGGTCACGCTGGACCTGGGCTTTTCCTATCGCAATCGCGTGCCGGTGATCGACCTGATCCTCGAACGCCTGCCGGCCACGTTCCTGCTCATGAGCTGCGCCTTCATCTTTTCCATCGTGCTGGGCGTGCTGTTCGGCGTGGTGGCGGCGCGGGCCCGCTACGACAATCGCAAGCGCTGGGTCGACAGCGTGGTCACCAGCGGCGCCCTGCTGCTTTATGCGACGCCGCTGTTCTGGCTGTCGTTGATGGGGATACTGCTGTTCTCCGTGTTCCTGGGCTGGCTGCCGGCTTTCGGCATGGAAACGGTGGGCGCCAACCTGACCGGCTGGGCGCGGGCGGGCGACATCGCCGAGCATCTGGTGCTGCCCGTGATCACCCTGGGCTGTTTCTTCATGGCCGTGTACGTGCGGCTGACGCGCGCATCCATGCTGGAGGTCATCGGCATGGAGTTCGTCAAGACCGCCCGTGCCAAGGGCGTGGCGCCGGGCCGTGTCATCCGCGCCCACGTGCTGCGCAATGCCCTGTTGCCCGTGATCACCTTCGCGGGCATCCAGCTGGGCCAGATGGCGGGCGGCGCCGTGCTGACCGAAACCGTGTTCGCCTGGCCCGGCATCGGCCGCCTGATGTTCGACGCCCTGCTGCAACGCGATTACCAGCTGCTGTTGGGAATCTTCCTGGTGACCTCGGTATTGGTGGTCGTCTTCAACGTGATCACCGACATCATCTACCGGCTGGTCGATCCGCGCATCAGTGCCGGTGGCCAAGGAGCAGGCGCATGAAGGCCTTTTTCAAGCGTTATGCGCGCAACTACGGCGCGGTGCTGGGCCTGCTCATCATGCTGGTGGTGATCGTGGCCGCGATCGCGGCGCCCTTCATCTACGAAGACTCGCCCTGGATGATGGTGGCGACGCCGCTGGTCAAACCCTTCACGGACCCGGCCTATCCTTTCGGCACCGACATGCTGGGACGCGACATCACGGCCGGCCTGGTCTGGGGCGCCCGCGTGTCCTTGATGATAGGACTGCTGTCGACCGGCGTGGCCCTGTTGTTCGGCGTGGTGGTGGGCGCCACCGCCGGCTATTGCGGCGGCCGCATCGACGACGTGCTGATGCGTTTCACGGAGTTCTTCCAGACCATTCCGCAGCTGGCGATGGCGGTGGTGATCGTGGCCGTGCTGGGGCCGTCGATCTATTCGATCATGGGCGCGATCGCGGTAGTGTCCTGGCCGCCCGCCGCGCGCCTGGTGCGGTCCGAGTTCATGACCCTGAAACAGCGCGAATTCGTGCAGGCGGCCATCGTCATCGGCCAGAAACCCGCGCGCATCGTCGCCACGCAGATCCTGCCCAATGCCATGTCGCCCATCATCGTGTCGGCGTCCTTCATGGTGGCCACGGCCATCCTGACCGAATCGTCGCTGTCCTTCCTGGGCCTGGGAGACCGCAACCTGATGAGTTGGGGCTTCATGATAGGCGCGGCGCGGACCATGATCCGCGATGCCTGGTGGATGAGCGTGTGGCCGGGGCTGGCCATCCTGCTGACCGTGCTGGCCATCAACCTGATCGGTGAAGGCCTGAACGATGCGCTGAATCCGCAACTGCGCCGGCGTGGCGAATAGGAAGCCGACCATGAATCCAAACCAGCTATCCGACACCGCCGCGCCCCTGCTGTCCGTTCGCGATCTCTGCATCGCGCTGCCGGCCGGCGGCGACCGGCCTTATGCGGTACGCGACGTCGGCTACGACATCCAGGCCGGCGAAATCCTGTGCATCGTCGGCGAATCGGGCTCGGGCAAGTCCATGAGCGCCAATGCCATCATGGGTCTGCTGCCGTCCTATCTACGCCCGGAGCGCGGCCAGATCCTGTTCCGTGGCCAGGACCTGCTGGCCCTGCCCGAGACCGCGCTGCGCGGCATGCGTGGCAAGGACATGGCAATGATTTTCCAGGAGCCGCTGTCGGCCCTGAATCCCTTGATGACGGTGGGCGAGCAGATCGCCGAGGTCATGCGCGTGCACGAGGCCTATCCCGGGCCCGCCCGCGAACAGCGCGTGCTGGAGCTGCTCGAATTCGTCGGTCTGCCCGATCCTGCCACCCTGTTCCACACCTATCCCTTCCGTTTGTCCGGCGGCCAGCGCCAGCGTGTCATGATCGCCATGGCGCTGGCCCTGGAGCCGGCGCTGCTGATCGCCGACGAGCCGACCACGGCCCTGGACGTGACGACGCAGGCGCAGATCCTGGCCCTGATCGCCCGCATCCAGAAAGAGAAAGGCATGGGTGTCATGTTCGTGACCCATGACTTCGGCGTGGTCGCTGAAATCGCGCATCGCGTGGTGGTCATGGAAAAAGGCCTGGTGGTCGAGCAAGGGCCGGCGGAACAGGTGCTGAACCGGCCAGTGCACCCCTATACCCGTCGCCTTATCGCCGCGGTGCCGCACCGGCGCGCGGCGGCGCAAGACGTTGCCGCGGCGCAGGAAGACGTGGTGCTGGAAGTGAAGAACCTGCGCAAGACCTACGTCACCGGCCACGGCTGGTTCGGCAGGAAGCGCGTGGTGCATGCCGTCGACGACGTCAGCTTCCGCGTGCGCCGGGGCGAGACCCTGGGCATCGTCGGCGAATCCGGCTCGGGCAAATCGACCATCGGCAAATGCCTGCTCAAGCTGGTCGGCATCGATGGCGGCCAGATGCTGTTCGACGGCCAGGACATCGCCCCGCTGTCGGAAGCGGCCTTCCGGCCGCTGCGCAAGGACATCCAGATGATTTTCCAGGATCCCTTCGCGTCGCTCAATCCGCGCCAGACCGTCGGCCGCATCATCAGCGACGGCCCCATCGCCGCGGGCAAGTCGCGGGCGGAAGCCCATGCCCGCGCGCGCGAGCTGCTGGAGCTGGTGCGGCTGGATGCGTCGGCGTTCGACCGCTATCCCAACCAATTCTCTGGCGGCCAGCGCCAGCGCATCGGCATCGCGCGCGCCCTGGCCCTGGACCCCAAGGTGCTGGTGGCCGATGAATCGGTGTCGGCGCTGGACGTGTCGGTGCAGGCGCAGGTGCTGGAGCTCCTGCGCGACCTGCAACAGCGGCTGCGCATCGGCCTGGTCTTCATCACCCACGATCTGCGCGTCGCGGCGCAGATCTGCAACGCGGTGCTGGTGATGCATCAGGGCAAGGTCGTGGAGTACGGCAGCCCGGCGCAGATCTTCGATGCGCCCCAGCATGCCTACACCCAGCGCCTGATCGGCGCGGTGCCGGGCCGCGCCTGGGACAGCACCCGCGTGGACACCAGCGGCGCGGCGATATGACGCCAGGCCCCGGCCGCAAGGACGCCCCCCGCGATACCGCAACACCCGATTTGATTACCAGGAGACAGACGATGCAACGCCCCGCCGCGGTACCCACCGTGCAGATCGACAATGAACTGGTCAAGGTTACCGAATGGCGCTTCCCGCCGGGCGGTGAAACCGGCTGGCACCGCCATGGCATGCATTACGTGGTGGTGCCGCAAACCACAGGCGAGTTGCTGCTGGAAACGCCGCGCGGCGAAGTCCGCAGCCCCTTGACCACGGGCCAGTCCTATTACCGGCCCGTCGGCGTGGAGCACAACGTGATCAATCCCGGGACGGAGGAATTCGTGTTCGTGGAAATCGAGCTGAAAAGCGCCGGCGGCGAAGGCTGCGCGCATCCAGCCGCCATCTGAAGAAGGCCCGCCATGAAAGCATTCTTCTCCCGCGACCAGTTCCTGCACGACCCGCAGCAATTCATGCGGCTGGGCCGCATCAGCAAGCCCACCGACCTGCCCGCGCGCGCCGAAGCCCTGCTGGCGCAGCTGCAAGCGCGCGGCATTCCCGTCGAAGCGCCGCCGGACTATGGCCGCGCGCCCTTGGCGGGGGTCCACAGCGACGCGTACCTGGACTATCTGGAAAGCGCCTGGGACCGCTGGCAGGAATTGAAGCAGCCGGGCGGCGTGGAGCCCGGCATCGAAGTCCTGCCCAATCTCTCGCCCTATTACAACGGCCGGGTCGAGGACGACGCGCGCGGCCCCTGCCCGTCGCCGTCCATCGTGGCGCAGACCGGCTATTACCTGAGCGACCTGTCCTGCCCGATCGGCCCGCATACCTGGCGCTCGGCCTTGCGTTCGACGCATAACGCCGTGGCCGCCGCCGACCATGCGCGGGCCACCCAGGGCAGCGCCTATGCGCTGTGCCGCCCCTCCGGCCATCACGCGCACGCCGACCGCGCGGGCGGCTTCTGCTATCTGAACAGCAGCGCGGTGGCGGCGCAGCGCCTGCGCCTGAGCTATGACAAGGTGGCCGTCCTGGACGTCGATGCCCACCACGGTGACGGCACGCAGAACATCTTCTACCGCCGCGCCGACGTCATCACGCTGTCGCTGCACGCCGACCCCACGCATTACTACCCTTTCTACACCGGCTACGCGCACGAGCGCGGCCATGGCAGCGGCCACGGCTACAACCTCAACTATCCGCTGGCGCACGGCGCCGACAGCGCGGCCTTCCTGGCCACCCTGGACGAAGCCCTGACCGCCCTGCGCGAATACCGCCCGCAGGCACTGGTGCTGCCCCTGGGCTTCGATAGCTACAAGGATGATCCCATCAGCGTGCTGAAGGTGGATATCGATGCCTACCGCCAGCTGGGCGAGCGCATCGCCGGCCTGGGGCTGCCGACGGTGGTGGTGCAGGAAGGCGGGTATATGGTCGATGCCATCGGACCGGCCCTGGATGCCTTCCTGCAAGGCCTGGCGCCGGATGGCCAGGCGCCACGGGCCGGGTGAGGTCTTATGCGCAACGAGGCCCGCGCGTTGCCGTCCGCGGCGGCATCCGCCCAGCGCACGGGATGCCTGCTGTTCCTGGGCGCGCTGATCGCCTTCGCCACCTTCGACGCGGGATCGAAGTACATGATCACGCGCTATCCCCCCACGTTTCTCAACCTGATGCGCTACACGGCGGTGGCCATCGTGGGCCTGTTCTGGCTGCTGCGTATCTGGCGCGGCCGGGCCCGGGCACGCGGTGCGGCGGCAGACCCGCCCCCGCCGCGGCCGCGCCCCACGGGCCTGCTGGTCGCGCGGGGCCTGCTGCTGTGTACGGTCGGCACCTGTTACATGACCGCCTTGATCTGGATGCCGCTGTCCGAGGCCACCGCGATCTATTTCACCGCGCCGCTGATCATGGTGGCGCTGTCGCCCTGGCTGGTGGGCGAGCGCGTCCGCCTGCTGCAATGGCTGGCGGTGGCGGTGGGCTTCGGCGGCATGCTGCTGATCGTGCGGCCAGGAGGCGCCCTGCCCTGGATCGGCACCGTGCTGATGGTGGCTGCCGCCATCTGCTATGCCCTGTTCCAGCTGGTCACGCGCCGGCTGGCCGGGCAGACGCCGGGCCATATGCAATTCGGCTATGCCACCGCCATCTGCTGGATCGGCGCGGCGCTGCCGGCGCCGTTTTTCCCCCTGGCGGCCACGCCAGGTGCCGGTGAACTGGCCGCCCTGCTGGCATTGGGCGCGTGCAGCGGCATCGCGCAAGTGCTGTTGATCGCCGCCTTCCAGCGTGTGGCGGCGTCCACCCTGGCGCCGCTGAACTATCTGCAACTGCCCATGGCGGTGGCCTACAGCACGTTTTTGTTCGACCGTCCTCCCGATGCGGTCGCGGCCGCCGGCATCGTGCTGATTTGCGGCGCCGGCCTGTTCCTGGCTCTCAACCGCCGGCCGCCGGCCCCGGCGCGCTGACGGCGGCCGCGCTCCCAGATATGATCCGTCTATTGGCCGCGCATTTGCTCGACGCACTGTCCACGTATTTTCACGTATTGCCGCGACCGCCAACCGCAGGAAACCACCATGTCATCCAACGACACCCACAGCACCGACGTCCGCAGTCATCTGCACCCCTATACCAACGTCATCAAGCACCGTAGCATCGGCCCCCGCGTCATCGACCGCGGCGAGGGCATCTATGTGTACGACGATCAAGGCAAGCAGTACATCGAAGGCATGGCCGGCTTGTGGAGCGTGGCCGTGGGCTTCGGCGAGCAGCGCCTGGTCGACGCCGCCACCCGGCAGATGGGCAAGCTGCCCTACTACCATACGTTCACGCACAAATCGCACGCCCCCGCCATCGAACTGGCGCAAAGGCTGGTCGATTACACGGAAGGACGCATGGCCACGGCCTTCTTCACCAATTCCGGTTCGGAAGCCAACGACACCGTCATCAAGTTCGTCTGGTACTACAACAACGCGCTTGGCCGCCCGCTGAAGAAGAAGTTCATCGCCCGCCAGCGTTCGTACCACGGCGTCACGGTGGCATCGGCCAGCCTGACCGGCCTGGTCGGCAACCATCGCGATTTCGACCTGCCGCTGCCGCAGATCAAGCACACCGCTTGTCCGCACCACTACCGCAACGCCAACCCCGGCGAATCGGAAGAGGACTTCGCCACCCGCCTGGCGAATGAGCTGGAAGCGCTGATCCTGCAGGAAGGCCCCGAAACGGTGGCCGCCTTCATCGGCGAGCCGCTGATGGGCGCGGGCGGCGTGATCGCGCCGCCGCGCACCTATTGGCAGAAGATCCAGGCCGTGTGCCGCAAGTACGACATCCTGGTCGTCGCCGACGAGGTGATCACGGGTTTCGGCCGCCTGGGCCAGCGCTTCGGCAGCGATGTATACGGCATCGAGCCGGACATCATGGTGTTCTCCAAGCAGATCACGTCGTCCTATCAGCCGCTGGCCGCGGTGTTGCTGTCGCCCAAGGTCAATGAGGTCATTGCCGAGAACAGCGGCAAGGTGGGCACCCTGGGGCACGGTTATACGGCCAGCGGCCACCCCGTGGCCACGGCAGTGGCGCTGGAAAACCTGAAGATCATCGACGAGCGCGGCTTGATCGAGAACGCCGCCGAATGCGGCGCGCTGCTGCATGAACAGCTGCGCGCCATGGCGGATCATCCGCTGATCGGCGAAGTACGGGGCGTGGGGCTGATCGCCGGGGTCGAGCTGGTGGCGGACAAGGCCACCAGGCGGCCTTTCGATCCGCTGGGCAAGGCGGGCGCCCATGCGTATGAAAAAGCCCACGAGCATGGGCTGATCATCCGCGGCATCCAGGACACCGTGGCGTTCTGCCCGCCGCTGATCATCACGCCCGACGAAGTGCGTGAGATGGTGACCCGCTTCAAGCGGACCTTGGACGACGTCACCCGCTTCGTCGCGAGCTGAGCGGCCGGCGCCTGACGGCGCGGCCTGGAAGAAGGGCCGGCCCCATTGAGTTGGGGCCGGCCCTTTTCCTGTGTGGCAGGAATCCTTGCCCCGGAACGCGCGGACCACGAAAATGCCGGCCCCGTTTCAACCGGGCCGGTCTTCATCTATGTGCGGCGGCGCGTCAGCGCCGGCGTGAGCCCGTCAGCGAGCCCAGGACACCTCGCACGAGTTCGCGGGCGGCCTGGCGCAGGGCGGTCTTCGCCATGCTCTGCACCACGCCGTCCCGTTTGCCGCCGCGCGGGCCGGTGGATCCGAACAGCACGTCGCTGACTTCCTTCATGAAGCCGCCGCCTTCGTCCGCCTGCCCAGGCGCCGCGCCAGCGGGCGCGGTACCGACCGGCCCCGCGGGCGCCTGCCCGGCGGATGGCGCCGGAGCCTGGCCAGCCGGCGCGGCTGAAGGGGGCGCCTGTCCAGCCGACGTCGGAGCCTGGCCCGCGGGCGCCCCCGCATTCCCCATGGCCCGTTGCGTCAAGACCTCATAAGCCGAAACCCGGTCGATCGCCTGATCATATTTGCCCGCCAGCGGCGACCCCGCCCGCAAGGCCTGCCGTTCTTCAGCCGAGCAGGGCCCGATCCGGCTTCCCGGCGGCAGGATCCACGCCCGTTGGGTCATGCCCGGCCGCCCCTTCTCATCCAGCAGGGACACCAGGGCCTCGCCCACCCCCAGGTCGGTGATGGCTGCCTCCAGGTCCAGCCCGGGATTCGGCCGCATGGTCTGCGCGGCCGTGCGCACCGCCTTCTGGTCGCGCGGCGTGAAAGCCCGCAAGGCGTGCTGCACGCGATTACCCAACTGCCCCAGCACGGTATCCGGAATATCCAGGGGATTCTGCGTCACGAAGTACACGCCGACACCCTTCGAACGCACCAGGCGCACCACCTGCTCGATCTTGTCCAGCAAGGCCTTGGGCGCATCGGTGAACAGCAGATGCGCCTCGTCGAAGAAGAACACCAGCTTGGGTTTGTCCGGATCGCCGATTTCCGGCAGCTTCTCGTACAGGTCCGCCAGCAGCCACAGCAGGAAGACGGCGTACAGGCGCGGGGCCTGCATCAGCTTGTCCGCGGCCAGGATGCTGACCACGCCGCGCCCCTGGGCATCGGTGCGCATCAAATCCATCACGTCCAGCATGGGCTCGCCGAAGAACTTCGCCGCGCCCTGCGATTCCAGGGCCAGCAGGCTGCGCTGGATCGCCCCCACGGATGCCGCCGACACATTGCCGTAGCGGGTCTTCAGTTCGGCGCTGCGGTCGGCCACGTTCTGCAGCATGGCGCGCAGGTCCTTCAGGTCCAGCAGCAACTGGCCTTCGTCGTCCGCCACCCGGAACACCAAGGCCAGCACTCCTTCCTGGGTGTCGTTCAGCTCCAGCATGCGGGCCAGCAACAGTGGCCCCATATCGGAGATGGTGGCCCGCACCGGCTGGCCCTGCTCCCCGAACACATCCCACAGCATCACCGGGCTGCTGCCCCAGGCGGGCTCGGCCACGCCCAGCGATTTCAGCCTTTCCATCAACTTGGGCGCGGGCGTGCCGGCCTGGGCGATGCCGGTCAGGTCGCCCTTGATGTCGGCCATGAACACCGGCGTGCCGATGCGGGAGAACTGCTCGGCCAGGACCTGCAAGGTGACGGTCTTGCCGGTGCCGGTGGCCCCGGTAATGCAGCCGTGGCGGTTGGCCAGGGCCGGCAGCAGCGCCAGCTCGGCGGCGCCGTTCCGCGCGATGACCAGCGGGGGGACGGCAGCAAGAGGATCGGACATGGCAAACACTCCCATTTATGGCGGCCCGGCGCGAAAAAAGCCCCTAGGGACAACCCTGCGGGTTGCCCGGTCCCCCAGGGGGACGCTTTTTGACTTGGGGCGGCCCTGCGTCAAAAAAAGCCGCCGCGCGGACGATGCCGCTAGTGTAGAGCGAGCCGGCGCGGCGCCAAAGCAACACTATGGGCGGGCGTGGGGCCGGCGGCACGGTAAAATAGCCGTCTTTGCTTAAATCACACTCGGAAAGCCATGGCCGGACACAGTAAATGGGCCAATATCCAGCACCGCAAGGGTCGTCAAGACGCAAAACGCGGCAAGCTGTGGACCAAGATCATTCGTGAAATCACCGTCGCGGCGCGCGCTGGCGGCGCCGATCCGGACAGCAACCCCCGGCTGCGCCTGGCCTGGGACAAGGCGACCGACGCCAATATGCCCAAGGACAACGTCCAACGCGCCATCCAGCGCGGGGCCGGTGGCGCCGACGGCGACAACTACGACGAAATCCGCTATGAAGGCTACGGTATCGGCGGCGCGGCCGTCATTGTCGACACCATGACGGACAACCGCACCCGCACCGTCGCGGAAGTGCGCCACGCCTTTGCCAAGAACGGCGGCAACCTGGGCCAGGAAGGCTCGGTGGCCTTCATGTTCAAGCACTGCGGCCAGTTCATCTTCGCCCCGGGCACGCCCGAGGACAAGGTCATGGAAGCGGCGCTGGAAGCCGGCGCGGAAGACGTGGTCACCGACGAAGAAGGCGTGATCGAAGTCATCACCGCCCCGGCCGACTACGCCGCCGTGCGCCAGGCATTTGACGCCGCGGGCCTGAAGGCCGAAGTCGACGGCATCATCATGAAGGCCTTGAACGAAACCGACCTGGCTGGCGACGACGCCGCCAAGATGCAGAAATTGCTCGATGCGCTGGAAGCGCTGGACGATGTACAGGACGTCTATACGACGGCCGTGCTCGACGAGGCGCAATAACGCCATTCCCCCTGTCCGGCGCCAGACGGCGCCGGATCCGCACCCAGATCCTTCCAGACGCAGAACCCTCCAATCATGAAACTCCTGGTAATCGGCTCGGGCGGCCGCGAACATGCCCTCGCCTGGCGCCTCGCGCAATCGCCGCGCGTCCACAAGGTCTACGTGGCCCCCGGCAACGGCGGCACGCACGGCGGCAGCCTTGAAAACGTCGCCCTGACCAACGCCGACGAGCTGGCCGACTTCGTCCAGCGCGAAGGCGTGGCGCTGACCGTGGTCGGCCCCGAAGCCCCGCTGGCGGCCGGCGTCGTCGACGTCTTCCGCGCGCGCGGCCTGAAAATCTTCGGCCCCACCAAGGCCGCCGCCCAGCTGGAAAGCTCCAAGGATTACGCCAAGGCCTTCATGGTGCGGCACAACATCCCCACGGCTGAATACGAAACCTTCACCGATCCGGTGGCCGCCCACGCGTACATCGACGCCAAGGGCGCGCCCATCGTCATCAAGGCCGACGGCCTGGCCGCCGGCAAAGGGGTCGTGGTCGCCACCTCGCTGGAAGAAGCCCACGGCGCCGTTGACGCCATGCTGGGCGACGGTTCCCTGGGTGCCGCCGGCGCCCGCGTGGTGATCGAGGAATGCCTCGTCGGCGAAGAAGCCAGCTTCATCGTCATGGTCGACGGCCGCAACGTCCTGGCGCTGGCCACCAGCCAGGACCACAAGCGCCTGCGCGACGGCGACGAAGGTCCGAATACCGGCGGCATGGGGGCGTACTCCCCGGCGCCCGTGGTGACCCCCGAACTGCATCACCGCATCATGCGCGAAGTCATCCTGCCGACGGTGCAGGGCATGCAGCGCGACGGCATCCCCTTCACCGGCTTCCTCTACGCCGGCTTGATGATCTCCCCGGGCGACGATCCCAACCGTCCCATCAAGGTGCTGGAATTCAATTGCCGCATGGGCGATCCGGAAACCCAGCCCATCATGATGCGCGTCAAGAGCGACATGCTGGACGTGTTCGAGCACGCCGTCGCCGGCACCCTGGACCAGGCCGACATCGTCTGGGACCGCCGCACCGCGCTGGGCGTGGTCCTGGCCGCGCACAACTACCCGGGCACGCCGCGTACGGGCGACACCATTTCGGGCCTGCCCGAAGATGCCGCCGACTGCATGGTCTTCCACGCCGCCACCAAGCGCGACGGCGACAGCATCCAGACCTCCGGCGGCCGCGTGTTGTGCGTCACGGCGCTGGGCGATTCGGTGCGCATGGCGCGCGAACGCGTTTATGAGACCGTGGACCGCGTGGTCTTCGACGGCCGCCAGTACCGCGGCGACATCGGCTGGCGCGCCCTCAACCGTGCCCCGGCCAAGCCCAAGGCGGGCGCTTGAGCCGCGGCTCGGCACGGGTAATGGCATGAACACGGGCACCCTCAACACCGCCGTCGCGTCCTCTTTGCCGGAGGAATTGCCCATCGCGGCGGCGCGCGACTACTTCACCGGCCTGCAGGACCGCATCGTCGCGGCCCTGGAGCAGGCCGATGGCGCCGCCTTCCGCAACGATCCCTGGGAACGTCCCGAAGGGGGCGGCGGCCGCTCGCGCCTGCTGGAAGGCGGCCAGTTGCTGGAGCGCGCGGGCGTGCTGTTCAGCCACGTGCATGGCGCCACCCTGCCCCCGTCGGCCAGCGCGCGCCGGCCCGAGCTGGCGGGACGGCCCTGGCAGGCCATGGGGGTTTCGCTGGTGTTGCACCCGCGCAATCCCTATATCCCCACCGTACACATGAACGTCCGCCTGTTCGTGGCGCCCGCGCGTCACAGCGGTGAATCCGACGTCTTCTGGTTCGGCGGCGGCATGGATCTGACGCCCTACTATCCCTACGAGGAAGACGCGCGCCATTTCCACCGGACCTGCCGCGATGCGCTGGCGCCGCACGGGGCGGACTATTACGCCCGCTACAAAAAGTGGTGCGACGAGTATTTCTATCTGAAGCACCGCGACGAAACGCGCGGTGTCGGCGGCATTTTCTTCGACGACCTGGATGAGGGCGGTTTCCATGCCGCCTTTGCCCTGGTGCGCAGCGTCGGCGACGCTTTCCTGCCCGCCTACATGCCTATCGTAGCCCTGCGCCGCGACCAGGCCTATGGCGAGCGCGAGCGCGATTTCCAGGCCTACCGGCGTGGCCGCTACGTGGAATTCAACCTGGTCTACGATCGCGGCACCTTGTTCGGGCTGCAATCGGGCGGCCGTACCGAATCCATCCTGCTGTCGATGCCGCCCCTGGCCCAGTGGCGCTACGACTGGCATCCGGAAGCAGACACGCCGGAAGCCGTGCTGGCGGCGTATTTGAAGCCGCGGGAGTGGTTTTGAAAAAAATCGGCCTGCTCGGCGGCAGCTTCGATCCCGTGCATCTGGCGCACCTGGCCCTGGCGCGCAGCGCGCTGGACGGCCTGGGCCTGGACCAGGTGCAATTGCTGCCCGCCGGCCAGCCCTGGCAACGTTCGCCTCTGCAAGCCAGCCCCGAACAGCGTTGCGACATGATCCGTCTGGCCATCGCCGCCACGCCGGGCCTGGCCTTGAACGACATGGAAGTCGAGCGTGACGGGCCCACCTATACGGTGGAAACCCTGCGCGCCCTGCCGCCGGACGCCGACTACGTCTGGCTGCTGGGCGCGGACCAATTGGCCAATTTCTGCACCTGGCACGCCTGGGAGGAAATCGTCTCCCGCGTCGGCCTGGCCGTGGCGACCCGCCCGGGCAGTTCCCTGACCCCGCCGCCAGACCTGGCGGCCGCCCTGGCCCGCCTGGGCCATCAATTGCAACAATTACCTTTTTCAGACATGCCTGTGTCAGCGTCGGAAATCCGCCGCAGACTGGCACAGGATATGCCGGTCGATGATCAGCTCCCCCAGCCGGTAATCGAGTACATCCGGACCCACCATCTCTACCACGACTAGGTTTGCCGCCCCTGTGCATCCGGCTGCACACTAACGGCAACCCGACCGTCGGAGGTTATATTCTCGACTATGGACATACAAAAACTGCAACGCGCCGTCATTGACGCCCTCGAAGACGTCAAGGCGCAAGACATCAAAGTCTTCAATACCACCCACCTGACCAGCCTGTTCGACCGCGTCATCATCGCCAGCGGAACCTCGAACCGGCAGACGCGCGCCCTCGCGGCCAGCGTCAGCGAAAATGCGCGGGAATTCCTCCACCTGAAACCGACCATCGAAGGCGAAGATACCGGTGAATGGGTGGTGGTCGACCTGGGCGACATCGTCGTGCATCTGATGCAACCGGCCATCCGCCAGTACTACAACCTGGAAGAGATCTGGGGCGGCAAGCCCGTGCGCGTCAAATTGCTGCCGCAATCGACTTCGGGGTCGATGTCGGGCAGCTTGAGCGGCGCCACCTACGACGACGGCGACGAAGCCTGACACGGGCGCATCATGAAGCTGATCGTTGCCGCTGTCGGCAACCGCATGCCAGCCTGGGTCGAAACGGCCTGGGATGACTACGCGCGGCGGATGCCGCCCGATTGCGCGCTGGAATTGCGTGAAATCAAGCCGGAGCCGCGTACCACCGGCAAGACCCCTGCCCAGATGATGGCGGCGGAAGCCCGCCGCATCGAGGCCGCCGTGCCCCCGCAGGCCCTGCGTATCGCTTTGGACGAACGGGGCCGTGACCTGACCACCATGGCGCTGTCGCAAACCCTGGAGCAATGGCGCGCCGGGGGCCGCGACGTGGCGTTCCTGGTCGGTGGCCCAGATGGCCTGGACGCGGCGCTGAAGGCGTCCTGCGCGTCGATGATCCGCCTGTCGTCGCTGACCCTGCCCCATCCCATGGTGCGGGTGGTGCTGGGCGAGCAGTTATACCGGGCCTGGGCCATCCTGACGAACCATCCTTATCATCGGGCTTGATGTCCGGGTCTGCATCCCGGAGCTATGCATCGGGTTCAAGTCTCCGGCTTACGCCCCGGATTCACCCCCTCGGCTTTGGGAACATATATTCGTGACCACCTCTTCTGACTCCGCGCAGGCCGCGCCCCGTATCTACCTGGCCTCGGCCAGCCCGCGCCGGCGTGAGCTCTTGACCCAGATCGGCGTTGCGCATGCCGTTCTGGCCGTGCCCGCGCCGCCGGGCGAGGATGAGCCGCGCCATCCCGGCGAGCCGGCCGAGGTCTATGTCCGCCGCACCGCCCGCGACAAGGCGGAGCGCGGCGTGCGCTACCTGCGCGAGCAGGCACTGCCTGCCCTGCCGCTGCTGGCCGCGGACACCACCGTGATCCTGGCTGGCGACGTGCTGGGCAAGCCCGCCGACCGCGCCGATGCCATCGCCATCCTGCAACGCCTGTCCGGCTGCGCGCATCAGGTGCATACCGCCGTGGTGGTGGCCGCCGCGGGCCAATTGCACGAAGCGGTGTCCGTCACCGAGGTGCGCCTGCGGACGCTGAGCCTGCAGGACATCGAACGCTATTGCGACAGCGGTGAACCCTTTGGCAAGGCCGGCGCGTATGGCATCCAGGGGCTGGCCGGCATCTTCGTCGAACACATCGCCGGCAGCTACACCGGCGTGATGGGCCTGCCGGTGTTCGAGACGGCCCAGCTGCTGGGCCGCGCGGGCGTGTTGCTGCCCTGATTCTGGCCTTGGGCGTGCGCCTGGCTATGCTCCTCGCATCGGCCCTGACGGCTCAGGCCCGCTGCCAGCCCGCCTGCGCGGGGGCCAGCCCGTCGGGCGTCGTATCAGGCTCACTAGCGGGCTCAGCACTCAGCCTGCAACCGAACGGCAGCTCGATCGGCCCGCCGTTCACCGCCACCTCATTCAAAAAGCGCAAGGTCACCGGCAGCAAAGCCTGCAACCGCAGCCGCCGCGTGACCATCACCCCCGCGTCCTTGCGGGCATCGTCACGCACGTTGCTGTCGTCCAGGCCCTGGGTCACCGCTTGCGCGGCGGCATCGACCTCGGCGTCGAAGGTGGTCGCCGCCACTGACTCGTGCAAGTCCGCCTCGGCCCGCGCGTATTCATCCGCGGCGCGCCGTTTCAGCAGGCTGGACCAGGGCGCGTAATCGGCCGCCAGAAAAGCCGGAAATTCCAACGCGCCCCGCCGCCGCACCTCGGCCACGGCCAGCGGCCGCACCCGCTGTCCATCGATCTGGCTGGACACGACCGACGCGCGCTCCGGCGCCAGCGCCCATAAGTCCAAGGCATCCGGGTCGCTCACCAGGCACAGCAGCGCCAGCCGCAGCTCCAGTTCGTCCAGCACGAAATCGTGATGGGTGCGCGTGTCGATGCGGTGCTCCAGCTCGCGGATCTCGTTGAGCACCTCGGGCGCGCCAATGATGTCGGCATTCAGAGAGCCTGGGCGCCCTGCCCGATGGACGACGGCTTCGATCGAATCGCGGCGGATCTCGTACAGCAAACGCGCCGCGACATCGTCCAATACACCCATGCTGTAGACCTGCCTGGCGATATCGATCACGCGGGCGATGTCGCCATCCAGCAAGCCGTCCTCGATATCGCAGTTCAAGCGATGGATCATCAGGCGATTGAAGGCAAACACGACGCGGTCGCCGCAGCTTTCGGTGGCTTCCAGGCAGGCGCCCAGAGTCGTATCCAGCAGGCCTCTGCGATTCGCCAGATCGATGATCCACGCTTGTACGCCCTGGCGGAATTTTTCATGTTTGAGGTAGGCGGGAGCCTGTGCCAGGCCTTTGAGGAAGGCGCGGAAAGCGAAGACCTCGACCCCGCGGTCCGGGTCGTCGACCAGTTCGCGGCATAGCGTATCCCAGCGGGCGGCGGCCTCTTGGTAGCGCCGCGCGTCCGCTGGGAAGCAGCCATCGGCGCAGTTCAGGAAGACGCCCAGCAGGTCGCGCAAGGTGGTTTCCAATGGCGTGATGCCCGCGCCAGTCGTGGGCACGAGGTCAATATACAAACGCGTATTGCGCCGCAAGCCCTCGGGCACCTCCAGCCCCTGGGTCGAGGCCGACTGCAGATACATGCAGCGCAAGTCCGCCGGCAGGCCGTGCATATCCGCCGGCAGGGCCTGCAACGGATTGCCGCTCGCGTGCAGAAACTCCAGGCCGGACGGCAGGTTGGCGGGAATCGCGCGGAAGTGGTTGTCGCGGATGTCCAGTGACCTGACCGTATTCGTCATCCCGGGCAGCACTCGGATATTGGTATCCCTGAGCGACAGCATGGACAGGTGGCGCAGCGGGCGCAGCCTGTCCAGGAAGGCGGGCGGCGCGGTGGTCAGATCGCTGCCCGACAGATCCAGCTCGACCAGTTCCGCGGGCAAGGCGACGTCCCGCGGCCACGAGCCGCGGTGGCCGCGCAGGTCCAGGCTGCGCAGCCACCCCGGTAGATTGTTCCAGTTGTCGAGGACGTTGCCCGACAGGTTCACGGCGTCCACCTGCGGGGGGATGGGCGGGATGCTGTCCAGCTCAAGATAAGCGAGGTCCAGGCACATGTGCATGCACGGCGTGCGTTCGCGGGCCTTGCTCAGGGTCAGCAGCAGATCCAGGAAACGCGCATGATCCAGGCCGCCGTAGCAGCGCATCTCGATCAGGCACGCGCGCATGCGCTCGATGGCGCGCTGGCGTGCCTGCCTTGGTTCGCCGTCGGGACCGGCTGTCAGCCAGTCATTCCATGAGCGCTCCTGCTGGGGGTCGATGGTGTGCAGCGTATGGTTCATGCCCAGGCAGGCGTAGGGATCCTGGAATTGCACCTGGGTGATGTCCTTGTAGCGATCCGCCAATTCCTTCAGCGCCTGCGCGAGTGTCGCCTGCGCCAGGAAGTCCAGGTCCACCTGCCAGCCGATGCCGCCGCCGGCGCCTGCTGGCGTGGTCGTTGCGTTGGCATGGCGTTGGCCTTCGCGCCAGATGATGTCGGGCCGCTTGTCGCGCAGCGTGGCCCAGGTCGCGTAGGCGTGCAGCAGGGTACGTCCGTTCGGATCGTCCGATACGCGCTTCAAGACCGTATGCATGCGCTCGTACTGGATCGTGGGCAATGAACCCGGCAGCCACGGGGTCAGGACCTTGTCGGTGCACAGGATGGGATGCGGCGCGTGGCTGTCGGGGGCAAGGCCCCACACCATATTGCTGCTCGACAAAGGCGTTACTGGCATTCCTGATCCCCGCACACGTAAAAAGTGACAGCGATCAGTTACGCGGCATCCCCATTCGTTCCCGGTTCTTAACAACTTCGATGAGAAAGATTGCCTCCCCCACCCGGAACGCTTAGCCCGAATCCGCCACGGACTGCCATCAGCACGAACCGTGCGTCGATCCGGCCTTGTCACCATGACCACCATCAAGATCAAACGCGCCCTTATTTTGGCGGCAGTGGGCCTGCCTCTTCATGCGAACGCAGCTGAGCAAGAGTGCGTCAGGGACCTGACCGCGGTTCCGGTGCAATTCCAGAGTGCGATCCAGTACGAGGATATGCAGACCAAGGCCAATCCCGCCGTGCGGGTCCTTATCAACGGCAAGCCCGCCAGGATGGTGCTGGACACGGGCTCCAACAGGCATAGCCTGTGGGACGCGTCCTTGCTCGACGAGAAGCCCGGCTCGGCCGTCGAGCATCAGCTGGCCATCGCCGGCATGGGCGAGGTGCGCCGGGTGCAGGCAACCGTGGCCGATCACCACGGCCATGCCTTACGACAGGACTTCGACTTCATGACCGATTCGGCGCTCGCCAAAGACGGCTACGCCGGCATCCTCAGCCCGCAACTGCTCGCGGGAAAGAACGTCACCATCCTGGACTTCGAAGCGAACTGCTTCTTTACGAGCCCCTCCTTCGACAGCAGCAACGCCAACGGCCTGGATGTCCATCGAGGCGTAGCCATCCAGAACGCCTGGTACATCGTCGGGATTTCGGCGGAACTCGATCAGAGCATCATTCCGCTGCTCGTGGATTCCGGCGCGGCTCGCACCACCATCCAGGCGGCGCTGGTGGCAGCGAAGCCCATGGGAGGGAATAGCCCGAAGACCATGGACATATTCAAGGCCGAACTTCCGGACGGCGGACAGATGCGGCTGGTCGACTTGAAGATCAATGGGCTGACCTTCGAATCCTTGCCCGTCATTCCCAGGCACACGGACGGCGGCAAGGTCATGGTGAACCTGGGTGCGGTGGGCATGGATGTTCTGAAGGGTCGCATCGTTTATTACGACGGCGCACAGCATCAATTCCATCTGATGTGGCACCCCCTCCGCCATTTTTGATTTGAGTCAAAGCGCCTCCGGGCGCGCGGGCCTACTCTGCTGTTGGACAGGGAGGCCTACTCAATGACCCTCAGGATCGCGGTTCTCAAGCAGCTTCAGCCAGGTGAGCGGCGGGTGGCGCTGGTGCCTGCGCTGATACCCAAACTGAACAAGCTGGGTGTCGAACTGTGGCTGCAAGCCGGGGCCGGGCTGGGTGCGGATTTTCCTGATGCGGCCTACACCGGTGCGCACATCGAATACGATCGCGCCACGCTGTTGACGCAAGCAGACATCGTGCTCTGCGTGCGCCCGCCCGCCATGGAAGAAATCGCTTCCATGAAGCCCGGCGCGCTGCTGATCGGCCTGCTCTACGCCGGCCAGAACGCACCGCTGTTAAAGGCGCTCTGCCAGCGGAACATCACCGCGCTCGCCATGGAAAACGTGCCGCGCATCAGCCGCGCCCAGTCCATGGACGTATTGTCCAGCCAGGCCACGCTGGCCGGCTACCTGGCCCCGCTCCTCGGCGCATTGGCGCTGCCTCGCATCCTGCCCATGATGACCACCGCTGTCGGCTCGCTACGCGCCGCGCGCGTGCTGGTCATGGGCCTGGGCGTCGCCGGACTGCAAGCGCTGGCTACCGCCCATCGCCTGGGCGCCGTCACCGAAGGCTATGACGTCCGCCCTGAAACGCGCGAGCAGGCCCAGTCAGTCGGCGCCCGCTTTATCGACACCGGCGTCGACGCACGCGGCCAGGGCGGCTACGCGCGTGACCTGACCGCCGAGGAACAGGCCCACGCCGCGGAGGTGCTGACAACACACATCCAGCAGGCCGACATGATCATCACCACCGCGAACGTCCCCGGCCGCGCGGCGCCGAAACTGATATCCAGCGCCCAGATCGCGGCCATGAAACCCGGCAGCGTCATCGTCGATCTCGCCGCCGAAAGCGGCGGCAATTGCGAAGACACGGTGTGCGGACAGACCGTGCGCGTGGGCAACGTCACCATCGTCGCGCCGCTCAACGTCGTCTCCACGCTGGCCCAGCATGCCAGCGAACTCTACGGCAAGAACCTGCTCGCGCTGCTGGACCTGATCGTCAAGGACGGCGCGCTGGCGCTGGATACCGAAGACGACGTGATCGCGGGCACCTTGCTGAGCCACGCCGGGCAAATCCGCAATGCCGCGGCCAACGCAGTGCTGCAGGCGAGCCAACAACATGAGGTCGCGCAATGAGCAATGAACTTGCGATGGGCTGGCTGGTCGCCGTCTATTTATTCATGCTGGCGGCCTTCACCGGCTACGAAGTCATCCGGCGCGTGCCATCCATTCTGCACACGCCGCTGATGTCCGGTTCCAACTTCATCCACGGCATCGTGGTGGTCGGCGCCCTGCACGCCCTGTTCCAGGCGGACACGCCGCTCATGCAAGCCATCGGCTTCGTCGGTGTCGCGCTGGGCGCCGCCAATGCGGCGGGCGGGTATGTGGTCACCGACCGCATGCTGGCCATGTTCAAGCCCAGCGCCCCGCCGGCGCCCAAGGAGTAAGACGTGCTGTCGCTGATCGTCGATGCCGGCGGCTTCTCCGCCGCCCTGTTGTTCATCCTGGGCCTGAAGCGCATGTCCTCGCCCCAGACCGCGGTGCGCGGCATCAAGCTGGCGGGCATCGGCATGCTGGTAGCCGTGCTCGCCAGCTTCGTCTATCTGGCCGGCCCCTCGACGGTCGCGCCCGCCCAAGTCTGGACCAACCTGGCATTGGCGCTGGCCGCGCTTGCCCTGGGCACCGCTGTCGCATGGCGCAGCGGCAGCAAAGTGGCGGTGACCGCCATGCCGCAGATGGTGGCGCTCTATAACGGCATGGGCGGCGGCGCCGCCGCGGCCGTGGGCGCGGTTGAACTGCTGGGGCAGCAGCACGCAGCCGTGGCGGAAAGCGCGCTGCCCTTGGCCATGACATTGCTGGGCGCGCTGATAGGCTCCATCTCCCTGTCCGGTTCGCTGATCGCCTGGGCCAAGCTCGACGGCAAGATCCCTAATCCCTGGCGCTTCAGTGGCCAGCGCATCGTCAACGGTCTGGTCTTCCTGGCCGCGCTGGCACTGGGCGTCTGGTCGTTGACCACCACGGACACGAGCCCCTTGGCCTTGCCCGGCTTCTTCCTGTGCGCGTTGGCGTTCGGCATCTTGATGACCTTGCCCATAGGCGGCGCGGACATGCCGGTGGTGATCTCCCTTTACAACGCCTTCACCGGCCTGGCGGTCGCGCTGGAAGGCTATGCGCTGGCCAATCCCGCCCTGATGATCGCCGGCATGGTGGTGGGATCCGCGGGCACCCTGCTGACCCTGCTCATGGCCAAAGCCATGAACCGTTCGCTGACCAATGTCCTTTTCAGCAACTTCGGCGACACAGGCGCGGGGGGCAGCGCGGCCAGCGCGCAGCCGGGCCTGACGGCAAGCCAGATGAAGTCGGCCGATGCCAGCGACGCCGCCCTCACCATGCGCTACGCGTCGAGCGTGATCGTGGTGCCGGGTTACGGGCTGGCCGTCGCCCAGGCCCAGGCCAAGCTCTACGAATTCGTCAAGGCGCTGGAAACCGCCGGCGTGGACGTGAAATTCGCCATCCACCCCGTGGCCGGCCGCATGCCCGGGCATATGAATGTGCTGCTGGCCGAAGCCGGCGTCCCCTACGACATGATCTACGACATGGAGGACGTCAACGAGTCCTTCGCCAGCACCGACGTCGCGCTTGTGATCGGGGCCAACGACGTGGTGAATCCCGCCGCGCGCACGGACAAATCCTCCCCCATCTACGGCATGCCCATTCTGAACGTGGACCTGGCGCACCAGGCCTATGTGATCAAGCGCGGCCAGGGCAAGGGCTACGCGGGTGTCGAGAACCTGCTGTTCTGCGGAGACAACTGCGCGATGGTCTACGGCGACGCCCTGGCGGTGCTGACGGCCATGGTCCAGACCCTGAAGGAAGCCGGCTAAACGCCCGGAGAACCTTTTTCGAAATCCGACCGCTGCGCCATCCCGACGCCAGCGGCGGCAACGGAGTAAACGCTATGACTTACGCGACTATCAATCCGTACACCGGCGAGAAGCTCGCCTCCTTTCCGGAAGCCCGCGACAGCGACATCAGCGCGGCCATCGACAACGCCCACAATGCGTTTCTCTCGTGGAAGCTGACGAGCTTCGACGAGCGCGCGGCGATCATGCACAAGGCAGCCGAGCTGCTGCGCGCGGACAGCGAGCGCTATGCGGAGTTCCTCACCCTGGAGATGGGCAAGCTGATCGGCGAAGCCAAGGCCGAAGTGGCGCTGGCCGCCGATATCTTCGATTACTACGCCCGCAACGCCCGCGACCTGCTCAAGCCGGAAAAGCTCCCGGTCGCCACCGTGGCGGAGGGAGTGGCAGTCCTCAAGCACGAACCGCTGGGCGTGCTGCTATGCATCGAGCCCTGGAATTTTCCTTACTACCAGATCGCCCGCATCATCGCGCCGCAACTGTCGGCCGGCAACACCATGCTGCTGAAGCACGCGTCCAACGTGCCCCAATGCGCCGCCGCGTTCGAGAAACTGATGCTGCAGGCCGGACTGCCCAAGGGCGCTTTCCAGAATCTGTACGCCACGCGCTCGCAGATCGACATGATCATCAACGACCCGCGCGTGTGCGGCGTCGCCTTGACCGGATCGGAAGCCGCGGGTTCCGTGGTCGCCGCGCAGGCGGGCAAGGCCCTGAAGAAATCCACCATGGAACTGGGTGGGGCCGATGCCTTCGTCGTGCTGGCCGATGCCGATATGGAGAAGACCGTGAACTGGGCCGTGTTCGGCCGGCACTGGAATGGCGGCCAGGTGTGCGTGTCGTCCAAGCGCATGATCATCGTCGACGAGGTGTACGACACGTTCCTGAAGCGCTACACCGGCGGCGTCGCCAAGCTGCGCTGCGGCGATCCTTTCGATGCCGCGACCACGCTGGCGCCGTTATCGTCGCAAGCGGCCGCCGATGAATTGAAGACACGCATCGCCATGGCGGTGGCCAACGGCGCCGTCGCCACCGAGGTTGGCCCGCCGGTGCCGACCAAGGGCGCTTTCGTGCAACCCACCATCCTGACCAACGTGACGGACGACAATCCTGCGCGCTACTGGGAATTCTTCGGCCCCGTGTCGATGCTGTTCCGCGCCAAGGACGAAGCGGACGCCATCCGCATCGCCAACGATTCGCCGTTCGGACTGGGCGGTTCGGTCTTCACCACCGACGTCAAACGCGGCGCGCAAGTGGCCGAGCAGATTTCCACCGGCATGGTCTTCGTCAATCACCCCACCATGGTGAAAGCCGACCTGCCCTTCGGCGGCATCCGTAATTCCGGCTACGGCCGCGAACTGCTGGGCCTGGGCATACGCGAATTCGTCAATCACAAGCTGGTCGACGTCGTTGATATCGACGCGCCATTCTGAACGCAGGGAGTTGCACCATGAATTCAACCATGAAAGCCGCGGTGGTCACCGCCTTCGGCCAGCCGCTGGAAATCCGCGAAATCGCCGTGCCCAGGCCGGGCGCGGGCCAGTTGCTGGTCAAGATCGAGGCCTGCGGCGTGTGCCATACCGACCTGCATGCCGCGGAAGGCGACTGGCCGGTCAAACCGAATCCCCCCTTCGTGCCGGGCCATGAAGGCGTCGGCTATGTGGTGGCCGCCGGCGCGGGCGTGACCCACGTCAAGGAAGGCGACCGCGTGGGCATCCCATGGCTGTATTCGGCTTGCGGCCACTGCCCGCACTGCCTGGGCGGCTGGGAGACGCTATGCGAAACGCAGCAGAACACCGGCTATTCGGTCAACGGCGGCTTCGCCGAATACGCGCTGGCGGATGCCAATTATGTCGGCCTGCTGCCGGATAACGTCGGCTTCGTCGACGTGGCGCCGATACTCTGCGCCGGTGTCACGGTCTACAAGGGCCTGAAGATGACCGACACCCGGCCCGGCGATTGGGTGGTGATCTCCGGCGTGGGCGGGCTTGGGCATATGGCGGTGCAGTACGCCCGCGCCATGGGACTGAATGTCGCGGCGGTGGATATCGACGACGACAAGCTGGCGTTGGCGCGGGCCTTGGGCGCCACGGTGACGGTGAACGCGCGGGAAGGCGATCCGGCCGCCTACATCAAGAAACAGATCGGCGGTGCTCACGGCGCGCTGGTGACGGCGGTCTCGCCCATCGCGTTCAAGCAGGCCCTGGGGATGGTGCGGCGCGGCGGCACGGTGGCGCTCAATGGACTGCCGCCGGGGGAATTCTCCCTGTCGATCTTCGACATGGTGCTGGATGGCACGACGGTACGGGGCTCCATTGTTGGCACACGTCTTGACCTGCAGGAGTCCCTGGCTTTCGCCAGCGAAGGCAAGGTCAAGGCCACCGTGTCCACCGATAAGTTGGAAAATATCAATCAGATTTTCCAGAGGATGCACGCGGGGCAGATAGAAGGCCGCGTGGTCCTGGATATGGCAGGGTAATCCGATCTCAGTGAGAGAGCCGCTACGTGCGAAATAACGCTGTCGCGCCCAAATGCGGTGTCGGCTCGCGCACCGGTTTGGCGACGGATTGCAAAAGGGCCACGTCAGCGACGTGGCCCTTCTACGAGTAGCGGGTACCGGTGACTAAGCCGTGGCCGTCACGCGGTGGCCGTCATGCGATCAGTGCGATCCGCTCGTTGCCGGCGTGGTCGTCGGCGCGGGTAGCGGGTTGCCGTCCAGCGCGGCGTCCAGGGCGTTCTTGTCCAGCTGACCTTCCCAGCGAGCCACGACGACGGTGGCGCAGGCGTTGCCGACCAGGTTGGTCAGCGCGCGGCACTCGGACATGAAGCGGTCCACACCCAGGATCAGCGCCATGCCGGCCACCGGCAGGTCCGGAATCACGGTCAGGGTGGCAGCCAGGGTGATGAAGCCGGAACCGGTCACGCCGGCGGCGCCCTTCGAGCTCACCATCGCGACCAGGAGCAGCAGGATCTGCTGGCCCCAGGTCAGATGAATGTCGCAGGCCTGGGCGATGAACATCGCGGCCATCGTCATGTAGATGTTGGTGCCGTCCAGGTTGAAGGAATAACCCGTGGGCACCACCAGGCCAACCACCGACTTGGCGGCGCCGGCGCGTTCCATCTTCTGCATCAGCGAAGGCAAGGCGGCTTCGGAGGAGCTGGTACCCAGCACCAGCAGCAGCTCTTCACGGATGTAGCGCACCAGCTTCAGGATGGAGAAGCCGTTGTAGCGGGCCACAGCACCCAGCACGACCACCACGAACAGGATGGAGGTGGCGTAGAACGTGCCGACCAGGGCGGCCAGGTTGATCACCGACTTGATGCCATAGGCACCGATGGTGAACGCCATCGCGCCGAAGGCACCGACGGGCGCCGCGCGCATCAGGATGGCGACCATCTTGAACACGGGGATGCTCAGGGACGTCAGCAGGTTGTAGATGGGACGGCCACGCTCGCCCACCAGGGCCAGGGCCACGCCGAACAGCACCGACACGAACAGGACCTGCAGGATGTCGCCCGTGACGAACGGACCGGCCAGCGAACTGGGGATGATGTTCATCAGGAAGCCGGTGATGGTCGAATCGTGCGCCTTCGTCACGTAGTCGGCCACCTTCTTGCCGTCCAGGGTGGCGGGGTCGATGTGCATGCCCACACCCGGTTGCGCCACGTGGCTCACCAGGATGCCGACGATCAGCGCCAGTGTGGAGAACGTCAGGAAGTAGATGAAGGCTTTACCGGCGACGCGGCCCACGCGCTTGAGGTCGCTCATGCCGGCGATGCCGGTGACGACGGTAAGGAAGATCACCGGTGCGATGATCAGCTTGACCAGCTTGATGAAGCCGTCACCCAGGGGGCGCATGGCCTCGCCCAGGTCGGGTTTGAAATGGCCTAGCAGGATGCCGATGATGATGGCGATGATCACCTGCACGTACAGGATGCTGTACCACTTGCTCGGCTTGCTCGGGACTTCGATGTTGTCTGCGTCAATCATTTAATAATCCGTGATATCGGTGATCCGGCTGTCTCCAGGGTTAGGGCGACAGCAGGACATTTCTGATTTACTACCCTACTCACTTATGGGTGCTCCTGGTCAACATGGTAGTACTTTTGCGCAAAGGTGTGTCCGTACTACGCGTAATACCTAGGTCGTAGACGAAAAAAAACCCACCAGGGTAGCGGCTCCCCCGTACCACGCTACGCGTGGCCCCCCAGGGGGCGACACCGGCGGACCGGCAAAGCCGGCTCCGCGGTGTCCCCGATGGGCCGGGGATATTAATCAGGCAATAAAAAAGCCCACCAGGTTTACCTGGTGGGCTTCTTCATGGAATCTTTTTCTTTCGCACAAAACAAAAACCCCGCTGGATTACCAGCGGGGTTTTGAGCAATAAGTGCCTGACGATGACCTACTTTCACAGACGTCCGTCCACTATCATCGGCGCAAAGTCGTTTCACTGTCCTGTTCGGGATGGGAAGGAGTGGGACCAACTCGCTATGGTCGTCAGGCGTAAAGGGTTGTGTGTCTTGAACGAGTCAAGGCACACCAATCTGGGAAGAAGCAAACGCTTATGTGTTCGGGTGAGTCTGGATTGCGATCGCGTCGCACGCGATGCCACATCAAACTACATTTCAATCGTTGGGGGTTGTTGTTAGCGCCTGTGCAGAGGTCACCTCACTCTTACACACAGACCAACCATCAGGGTTATAGGATCAAGCCTCACGGGCAATTAGTATCGGTTAGCTTAACGCATTACTGCGCTTCCACACCCGACCTATCAACGTCCTGGTCTTGAACGACCCTTCAGGGGGCTCGAGGCCCCGGGATACCTTATCTTTAGACGAGTTTCCCGCTTAGATGCCTTCAGCGGTTATCTCTTCCGTACATAGCTACCCGGCAATGCCATTGGCATGACAACCGGTACACCAGAGGTACGTCCACTCCGGTCCTCTCGTACTAGGAGCAGGCTCCATCAAGTATCCAACGCCCACGGCAGATAGGGACCAAACTGTCTCACGACGTTTTAAACCCAGCTCACGTACCTCTTTAAATGGCGAACAGCCATACCCTTGGGACCGGCTACAGCCCCAGGATGAGATGAGCCGACATCGAGGTGCCAAACACCGCCGTCGATATGAACTCTTGGGCGGTATCAGCCTGTTATCCCCAGAGTACCTTTTATCCGTTGAGCGATGGCCCTTCCATTCAGAACCACCGGATCACTATGTCCTGCTTTCGCACCTGTTCGACTTGTCAGTCTCACAGTCAAGCACGCTTATGCCATTGCACTATCAGCACGATTTCCGACCGTACCTAGCGTACCTTCGAACTCCTCCGTTACGCTTTGGGAGGAGACCGCCCCAGTCAAACTGCCCACCATGCACTGTCCCCAATCCGGATAACGGACCAAGGTTAGAACCTCAAACAGACCAGGGTGGTATTTCAAGGTTGGCTCCACCGAATCTAGCGACTCGGTTTCAGCGCCTCCCACCTATCCTACACAGGCCGGTTCAAAGTCCAATGCAAAGCTACAGTAAAGGTTCATGGGGTCTTTCCGTCTAGCCGCGGGTAGATTGCATCATCACAAACACTTCAACTTCGCTGAGTCTCGGGAGGAGACAGTGTGGCCATCGTTACGCCATTCGTGCAGGTCGGAACTTACCCGACAAGGAATTTCGCTACCTTAGGACCGTTATAGTTACGGCCGCCGTTTACCGGGGCTTCGATCAAGAGCTTGCACCCCATCACTTAACCTTCCGGCACCGGGCAGGCGTCACACCCTATACGTCGACTTTCGTCTTTGCAGAGTGCTGTGTTTTTAATAAACAGTCGCAGCCACCGATTCTCTGCGACCCCATCATGCTCAGCGCGCAGGCGCTTCACACTACCGGGGCATACCTTCTCCCGAAGTTACGGTATCAATTTGCCGAGTTCCTTCTCCCGAGTTCTCTCAAGCGCCTTGGAATATTCATCCCGTCCACCTGTGTCGGTTTGCGGTACGGTCTCGTACAGCTGAAGCTTAGAGGCTTTTCTTGGAACCACTTCCAATCACTTCGCGAAACATGTTCGCTCGTGCCACACCCTTGAGTCATGCGCCCGGATTTGCCTAAGCGCCCTCTCTAATGCAGCAACAGGGACTTCCAACACCCTGATGATCTTCCGCGATCCGTCCCCCCATCGCACTGTACGACGGTACTGGAATATTAACCAGTTTCCCATCAGCTACGCATCTCTGCCTCGCCTTAGGGGCCGACTCACCCTGCGCCGATGAACGTTGCGCAGGAAACCTTGGACTTACGGCGAGGGGGCTTTTCACCCCCTTTATCGCTACTCATGTCAGCATTCGCACTTCTGATACCTCCAGCAGCCTTTACAAGCCACCTTCACAGGCTTACAGAACGCTCTCCTACCGCGTGCATCGAAATGCACACCCGCAGCTTCGGTTTATCGCTTAGCCCCGTTACATCTTCCGCGCAGGACGACTCGATCAGTGAGCTATTACGCTTTCTTTAAAGGGTGGCTGCTTCTAAGCCAACCTCCTGACTGTCTATGCCTTCCCACTTCGTTTCCCACTTAGCGATAATTGGGGACCTTAGCTGGCGGTCTGGGTTGTTTCCCTCTTGAGTCCGGACGTTAGCACCCGGTGCTCTGTCTCCCAAGCTGGACTTGCGGGTATTCGGAGTTTGCCATAGTTTGGTAAGTCGCCATGACCCCCTAGCTATAACAGTGCTCTACCCCCCGCAGTCATACTTGAGGCACTACCTAAATAGTTTTCGGAGAGAACCAGCTATTTCCAGATTTGTTTAGCCTTTCACCCCTATCCACAGCTCATCCCCTAATTTTTCAACATTAGTGGGTTCGGTCCTCCAGCACGTGTTACCGTGCCTTCAACCTGGCCATGGATAGATCATCTGGTTTCGGGTCTACACCCAGCGACTGAATCGCCCTATTCGGACTCGCTTTCGCTACGCCTTCCCTAATCGGTTAAGCTTGCCACTGAATGTAAGTCGCTGACCCATTATACAAAAGGTACGCAGTCACCCCACAAGGAGGCTCCTACTGTTTGTATGCATACGGTTTCAGGATCTATTTCACTCCCCTTCCGGGGTTCTTTTCGCCTTTCCCTCACGGTACTGGTTCACTATCGGTCGATCACGAGTATTTAGCCTTGGAGGATGGTCCCCCCATCTTCAAACAGGATTTCACGTGTCCCGCCCTACTTTTCTTACGCTTAGTTCCACACACGAGATTTCGTCTACAGGGCTATCACCTGCTACGGCCGGACTTTCCATTCCGTTCGACTATCCCATGCGCTAAAACGTAAAGGCTGTTCCGATTTCGCTCGCCACTACTTTCGGAATCTCGGTTGATTTCTTTTCCTCGAGCTACTGAGATGTTTCAGTTCACCCGGTTCGCCTCCATGAGCTATGTATTCACTCATGGATACCGTCTTGCGACGGTGGGTTTCCCCATTCGGATATCTGCGGATCAAAGCTTGTTTGCCAGCTCCCCGCAGCTTTTCGCAGGCTACAACGTCCTTCATCGCCTGTGATCGCCAAGGCATCCACCATATGCACTTAGTCACTTGATCCTATAACGCTAATGGCTATAGCACCAACAACTAACCTTCACAATTCACTGTATGTCTGACATGACATCGCATTTGTGCCGTTCCAAATTGCTTTAGAACTTTATGATTGCAATCACAACCCGTATTCACCTTTCATTCGATTTAACGAATTACTCGACAAACACATTGTCGTTTTGCTTCTTCCAGATTGTTAAAGAACGATATACAGCTATTGGATTAAAAACCCAACGTTTAAGACTTCATCGCCCAAGCGATGCAGCACTAAACGTTAGACTCTTGACCTTGCGGACCCGGTATTCAAACCCCACTGCCCATCTGTTGAACACAGAAAGTAGTGGTGGAGGTGAACGGGATCGAACCGATGACATCCTGCTTGCAAAGCAGGCGCTCTCCCAGCTGAGCTACACCCCCATTCATGCTTCACCGTATCACTACGTTGCCGCATAAACCGTGGTGGGTCTGGTTGGATTCGAACCAACGACCCCCGCCTTATCAAGACGGTGCTCTAACCGACTGAGCTACAGACCCAATTTTTCATCGGATCCGCTGTGGATGACAGACAAGAGATTCGCTCTCTACTGCCCTGCCACCGATCCAGCCATATTAACAACCGATAAGTGTGGACGCTTAACACCAATCACGCTTCGCTCTGAAAGGAGGTGATCCAGCCGCACCTTCCGATACGGCTACCTTGTTACGACTTCACCCCAGTCATGAATCCTACCGTGGTAATCGCCCTCCTTGCGGTTAGGCTAACTACTTCTGGTAAAACCCACTCCCATGGTGTGACGGGCGGTGTGTACAAGACCCGGGAACGTATTCACCGCGACATGCTGATCCGCGATTACTAGCGATTCCGACTTCACGCAGTCGAGTTGCAGACTGCGATCCGGACTACGATCGGGTTTCTGGGATTGGCTCCCCCTCGCGGGTTGGCGACCCTCTGTCCCGACCATTGTATGACGTGTGAAGCCCTACCCATAAGGGCCATGAGGACTTGACGTCATCCCCACCTTCCTCCGGTTTGTCACCGGCAGTCTCATTAGAGTGCCCTTTCGTAGCAACTAATGACAAGGGTTGCGCTCGTTGCGGGACTTAACCCAACATCTCACGACACGAGCTGACGACAGCCATGCAGCACCTGTGTTCCGGTTCTCTTGCGAGCACAATCAAATCTCTTCGATCTTCCAGACATGTCAAGGGTAGGTAAGGTTTTTCGCGTTGCATCGAATTAATCCACATCATCCACCGCTTGTGCGGGTCCCCGTCAATTCCTTTGAGTTTTAATCTTGCGACCGTACTCCCCAGGCGGTCAACTTCACGCGTTAGCTGCGCTACCAAGGCCCGAAGGCCCCAACAGCTAGTTGACATCGTTTAGGGCGTGGACTACCAGGGTATCTAATCCTGTTTGCTCCCCACGCTTTCGTGCATGAGCGTCAGTGTTATCCCAGGGGGCTGCCTTCGCCATCGGTATTCCTCCACATATCTACGCATTTCACTGCTACACGTGGAATTCTACCCCCCTCTGACACACTCTAGCTCGGTAGTTAAAAATGCAGTTCCAAAGTTAAGCTCTGGGATTTCACATCTTTCTTTCCGAACCGCCTGCGCACGCTTTACGCCCAGTAATTCCGATTAACGCTTGCACCCTACGTATTACCGCGGCTGCTGGCACGTAGTTAGCCGGTGCTTATTCTGCAGGTACCGTCAGTTGCGCCAGGTATTATCCGGCGCCGTTTCTTTCCTGCCAAAAGTGCTTTACAACCCGAAGGCCTTCATCGCACACGCGGGATGGCTGGATCAGGGTTTCCCCCATTGTCCAAAATTCCCCACTGCTGCCTCCCGTAGGAGTCTGGGCCGTGTCTCAGTCCCAGTGTGGCTGGTCGTCCTCTCAAACCAGCTACGGATCGTCGCCTTGGTGAGCCTTTACCTCACCAACTAGCTAATCCGATATCGGCCGCTCTAATAGTGCGAGGTCTTACGATCCCCCGCTTTCCCCCGTAGGGCGTATGCGGTATTAGCTACGCTTTCGCGTAGTTATCCCCCGCTACTAGGCACGTTCCGATACATTACTCACCCGTTCGCCACTCGCCACCAGACCGAAGTCCGTGCTGCCGTTCGACTTGCATGTGTAAGGCATCCCGCTAGCGTTCAATCTGAGCCAGGATCAAACTCTTCAGTTCAATCTCTGTTTGTATGCCCTAAGACCCAGTAAACCAGATCGAAGGACATCTTTCGCAATTTGCTCAAAGGAAGTGAGAGTTAAGACAAATTGCTTTGCCCTAATTTCTTACTTCTATGTGAGCGTTTGATTTCGTTGGCGCCATCGATTTCTCGATGGACAGCGCAATCCGCATCAAGCGCCCACACTTATCGGTTGTTTCGTTGTTAAAGAGCGGTACTGCCAACTGCTTGCCTGCCGTTTTACCTGATTCGCTTCGCTGCTTTCGCCGCGTTGCTGTTTCAGCAGCAGAGAAACGAGATTATGAAGCAGTTTTTCGAAGTTGTCAAATTCATTTCTGAACTTTTTTTACTTCTTTCAAACGCTGCGTGCTTCTTTGAAGTCACCGCCTTGCATTTGAAGTCTGCTTGCTCGACCCGTTGCCGGATCTCGCTGAAACCGTTTCGAGGGACGCCATGCGCTGAACCTTAAAACTGCTTCATCATCTCACTTCACCTTCGCTACTCTGCTTGGCTACGAATCGCAGCCCTGGGGCTTCCGGTTCGTTGTCGCGTTTGCGTTTGAGCAGCGAAGAAAGAGACTATAGCACGGTTTTTTTGGCGTGCGCAAGTCAGTCATTAAAAAACTTAAAAAACATGGGTCTTGGCTTCTGCCTTAGCTTCTGCGCCACGGCAACCCACTTTGTCGATAGACTGCAAACATTAACGGCCAGTCGTCCCCTGCGGGTCCGCGGGCAGCTGCCGCCGCACAGAACACCATATACATATATATAGAAGAACCAACGACATGCCCTCAAGCACCGTGCTGCCTAGTGAAGACATACTGATCAACGTCACGCCCTTTGAAACCCGCGTCGCCATCATCGAGCAAGGCGCGGTACAGGAACTGCACGTCGAGCGCAGCATCCAGCGTGGCCAGGTGGGCAACGTCTATCTGGGCCGCGTGGTTCGCGTGCTCCCCGGCATGCAAAGCGCTTTCGTCGACATAGGCCTGGAGCGGGCTGCCTTCATTCATATAGCGGACCTGCGTGAGAACCGCGCGGAGCGCAGCCAGGGTGTGACACTCACTCCTATAGAGAAGCTGCTGTTCGAGGGGCAGACGCTGATGGTGCAGGTGGTCAAGGATCCACTCGGCACGAAAGGGGCGCGACTGTCGACCCAGATCAGTATTGCCGGCCGCATGCTGGTTTACCTGCCGCACGACCCGCATATCGGCATTTCGCAGAAGATCGAATCCGAGACCGAGCGCGTGCAATTGCGTGAACGCCTGCATGCCTTGGTGCCGGCCGACGAGAAAGGCGGTTTCATCGTGCGCACCCAGGCCGAAGGCGCCACCGACGACGAACTGCATGCCGACCTCGAATACTTGCGCAAGCTGTGGTCCAGCGTGCAGGCCCAGGCGCGCACCCAGCCGCCGCCGACGGCGCTGCACCAGGACCTGACGCTGTCGCAACGCGTATTGCGCGACATGGTGGGCCCGCGTACCGGCACCATCCGCGTCGATTCGCGCACGACCAGTGCCAGCCTGATCGAATGGGCGAAGTTGTACACCCCCTCCGTCGCCGAGCGTATTTCCCACTACAGCGGCGAGCGCCCTTTGTTCGACATCGCCAATGTCGATGATGAAATTGCCCGGGCCCTGTCACGCCGCGTGGACCTGAAGTCCGGCGGCTACCTGATCATCGACCAGACCGAAGCGCTGACCACGGTCGACGTCAATACGGGCGGTTTCGTCGGCGGGCGCAATTTCGACGACACCATATTCAAGACCAATCTGGAAGCGGCGCAGGCCATCGCGCGTCAGCTGCGCCTGCGCAATCTGGGCGGCATCGTGATCCTGGACTTCATCGACATGGAAGATCCCGAGCATCGCGACACCGTGCTGGCCGAACTGCGCAAGGCCTTGTCGCGCGATCGCACGCGCATGACGATCAATGGCTTTACCCAGTTGGGCCTGGTGGAAATGACGCGCAAGCGCACGCGCGATTCGCTGGCTCACCAGCTGTGCGAGCCCTGCCCCACCTGCCAGTCGCGCGGCCACGTCCGTACGGCGCGCACGGTCTGCTATGAAATCCTGCGCGAGATCCTGCGCGAGGCGCGGCAGTTCAATCCCAAGGAATTCCGCATCCTCGCGTCGCAGGAGGTCGTGGACCTGTTCCTTGAAGAGGAAAGCCCCTACCTGGCGATGCTGGGCGACTTCGTGGGCAAGAAGGTGTCCCTGGAAGTCGAGGCGACTTACAACCAGGAGCAGTACGACCTGGTACTCATCTGACGTAGCGTTGCAAGCCGCCGGGGCGGCCGCACGCACCGATGCTGGCGTCTTATGAGAAATCCAACGTGATGATTTCGCCCTTTTCGCCGTCGCTATTCAGCAGGTGGATGCGATTTCTCACGTTGTCGATAACGGCCACGGGGTGGTCCGGTCTCTGCTCCCCGGAACCATCGTAAGCACTGCTCTTGATTTTGATTTCCTCTTGTCCCTGCAGGGACTTCAACTCAATGGGAAGCACGCCGCCCCGCCCTACGAGATACAGAATCTTCTCCGACATCAGCAGGACACGAAAGATGCCGCTGATATAGAGCGGAGCCACGATGAGCGGGTAACCCGGCCTGGTGGTGTCGTAAATGTTCAGACTCGAGGTCGGCTCGAACTCACTACCTGACACCACGGCAACCACGAACATGGAACCCGTGCTCGTTTGTATGGCAATACCTTCCGGCTCCTGGGGGTCAGTCAGGAGCGGAATCGCCCCCTTGGCGGACACCTGGGCGGTATCGATCGGAAAGACGATGCTCGAAACCGGCTCGCTCAACCAAAGAACGTTACGCACATCGTCCAGCGTCGTAGAGGCGACCAATCCCGACATTTGCTCCGAGATATCGATCGTGGAGAGGTACTGGTGCTGCTTGTCGTCGATGACCACCACCTGCGACGTCGAATTGAAGATGTTCAGATCGGTCCACGCCGCGTACACCCGCCGATGCTTCACATCGAACCGCGCCGTGTTGATCAAGCCGTTGGTCACCGGCAGGTCTATCGTCGTGCGTGCGGCGAAGGTCACGTCGTAGTGCGTGGCCTTCCATTGATCGCCTTCCTGATAGAAGAAGTAGGACCAATCGTACTCATCGACCGCGATCGCCGACGTCCTGGTTCCGGGCAGAAACTTGATCTGCTTGTTTTCCAGCCTGCCGTCCGCGCCGATGTTGAACGCCAGCACCCGCGGCCTGTCTTCGTTCTGTACGACATACATGCGCCCTGTCGCTTCGTTGATTTGCAGCAATGCCGCTTTCGGCAGATCGATAGGGGTGCGGTAAATCCTGGGGTCAGCCATGATCTTCATCCTTGGGTGGGGCCCTGCAAGTTAGGGAATGACAGCTTGCAGCGACCGCCCCTGGATAACCGTCGGCGTCTTCTAATTGTCGAGCCAGGCAGCCGATCGCTGGAGGCTCATTCTCCACACAAAGGATGAGACCGATGAGTGCGGAAAGACAGATCCATTTTGAAAAGGCGCCCGGACAGGGACAAAAGAAAGCCGGCTTACCAGAGCCGGCTTTCTCCAACGCGCATGACCTGAAGGCGCCTTAACCCGAATGATCCATATCGCGGAACTGCATACGGTACAGGGACGCATACAGTCCGTTCTGGGCCAGCAGCTCTTCGTGGCGGCCCTGCTCCATCACCTTGCCCGCGTCCAGCACGATGATGCGGTCGGCATTCTGGACGGTGGACAGGCGGTGCGCGATGACCAGGGTGGTGCGGCCCTTCATCAGGCGCTCCAGCGAGGACTGGACCTGGCGCTCGGATTCATTGTCCAGGGCCGACGTGGCCTCGTCCAGGATCAGGATGGGCGCATTCTTGATCAAGGCGCGCGCGATCGCCAGGCGCTGGCGTTGGCCCCCTGACAAGCGCGCGGCATTCTCGCCGACGGGAGTCTGCAGGCCATTCGGCAACTGAGCGACGAAATCGCGCAGATTGGCGGCCTCCAGCGCGGCCATCACCTGTTCGTCGGTGGCCTGCTCCAGCGAGCCATAGCCGACGTTGACCGCGATGGTATCGTCGAACAGCACCACGTCCTGGCTGACCAGCGACAGATGCGAACGCAAGCTGGCCAGGGTCAGGTCATTGATCTCCACGTCGTCGACCAGGATGCTGCCCTCGGTGGGCAGCACGAAACGGGGCAGCATGTTGACCAGCGTGGTCTTGCCGCTACCGGAACGACCCACCAGGGCCACTGTCTCGCCAGGTTGCACGCTGAAGGAGATACCCTTCACCGTGTCCTGCGACGCATCCGGGAAGCGATGGCCCACGTCGCGGAACTCGATCTTGCCGCGCACCGGCGCCGGCAGCGACTGCGTGCCGCTATCCAGCTCGGGCACCTGATCGATCAGGGTGAACACGCTTTCCGCGGAAACCAGCATGCGCTGCATCTTGCCGGCCAGGTTGGTCAGGCGCTTGACGGGGTCGAACAGCTGGGCCAGGGACGCCATGAAGGCGGCGAAACTGCCGGCCGTCAGGGTGCCGGTGTTGGCCTGCCCCAGCGCCACGGCGATGATGGCGCCCACCGAAATGGAGATGCAGACCTGGGTCAAGGGCGTCATCGCGGCGTCGGCGACGGCGCTGCGCATGGCGAAACGGCGCAGGCGGGAATTGACGTAAGCGAAGCGGCCGCGTTCGAATTCGTAACCGTCGAACAGCTTGATCACGCGCTGGCCGTCGATGCCTTCACCGACCACGCGTGTCAGTTCGGCGTTCATATTGACCGTGTCGCGGTTGATCTTGCGCAGGCGGCGAATGAAAACCCGGGCGATCAGCACGGACATCGGCAGCGTGACCAGGATGATCAGGGTCAGCACCCAGGACATGTACAGCAGGACGCAGATCAGCGCCACCACCACCAGCGACTCGCGCACCAGCACGGTGATGACGTCGGTGGCGTAGCCGGTGACGTTGCCCGCATCGATGGTGAAGCGGTTCAACAGCCGGCCGGTATCGCCCCGCTTGAACTCGGCGTCGGGCAGACCCAGCAGGCGGTCGAACATTTCCTGCCGCATGCCGCGCAAAACGTTGTTGGCGACCCACGCCAGCAGATAATCGCTGAAGAAGTTGCAGGCGCCGCGCAGCACGATCAAACCGACCACGGACAGGGGAATCGCCCAGACATAATAGGGCTTGGCCCCGGAGAACCCGTCATCCAGCAAAGGCTTCATGATGACGGCCAGCGTCGGCTGCGTGCCGGCGGCGCCGGCCATCAGCAACACGGCCAGTATCAGTGCTTTCCAATGGGACCCGACACGGGAATAGATGCGGGACCAGATGACGGACTTGACCGCCTGGTGACCCGCCTGCGCGTTACGTGCGGCAGAATTCAAGAAATCTCTCGCTTTTATACAATCCTGACCCGGGATTGTACCGTTGGCTCGCGAGATCCCACGGCGTGTGCCTGGCCTGCATTACCATCCTTGACAAAAGCTCCATTATTCCGCTCACTTCCGCTATGCCTTCGAATCTCCGCCTTTACGTCAGACTGCCTAACTGGGTGGGGGACGTGTGCATGAGCCTGCCTTCCCTGTACGCGCTGCAGGCCACCGGCCTGCCTCTGACGATCTGCGCCCGGCCCTGGGCCCGCGACCTGTTGGCCGGCGTGGCGCCGGCGCACGACTTCGTGCCGATGCGGGGCGCCTTCCGCGCGGATCGCGCCGCGCTGCGGCAACAGATGCGCGACAGCGGCGCGCGCGGGCGCGACTGCCGCGGGCTGAGCCTGCCCGATTCCCTGTCCAGCGCGGCAGTGATGCGCCTGGCGGGCATCCCCACGGCCGGTTACCGGGACGACGGGCGCAGCCTGCTGTTGCGCTGGCCGATAGACAAACCGAAGGCGCCGCTGCATGCGGTGGAGTCCTGGTACCACCTGACGCGCACAGCGTTGACCAGTTGGAATCTGCCGGCAGGCGAGGAACAGCCCGGTCCGGAGCTGGGGCTGACTCCCACCGCCGACCAGGCCGCCGCGGCCGACACGGTGCTGGCCGCCGCCGGCCTGGCCAACGGCACCGACGACGCTGGCCGCCCTTTCGTCCTGATCGCGCCCACCGCCACCGGCCTGCATCGCGGCCGCAACAAAGTCTGGCCGCATTTCGACGCCCTGACGCAAAGCTTGCAGGCGCAAGGCGTGGAGGTGGCCATGTGCCCGCCCCCGGCCGAGGTCGATGAAGCCCGCCGCAATGCCCCGACCGCGCGCCTGCTGCCGGCCTTGGGCCTGGGCGCGTTTGCCGCGCTGACCACCCGGGCCGCCCTGGTCGTGTGCAATGATTCGGGCGTATCGCATGTGGCGGCTGCCGCCGGCGCACGTCAGATCACCCTATTCGGCGTCACCAACCGCGAGCGCACCGGCCCCTGGTCGCGCGCCGCCATCTGTCTGGGTTCGGACCAGCACTGGCCAGCGGTGAGCGACGTCGAACCGGCTGTCAAAGCCTGCCTGGAATCAAGCGGTGACCTTGCGCGTATCACTGATTGACACGGAAGCCGCGCCTCGGAACAATCGTGCCGGTATGGAAATCGCAAGTCTGCTGGCAAATCTGGTCATTCCCCTGAACCTCTGCCTGACCCTGGTCGCCCTGGGTCTGGTATTGGCATTGTTTCGTCTGCGCGCCGCGGGCGCCGTCCTGGCCATCCTGGGCCTGGCCTGGGCGCTGGCGTGGTCGCTGCCGATCACGTCCCTGTGGCTGGGCGGCGCGCTGGAGCGGCAGTATCCCTATATGCAGCCGGCCGAGCTGCCCCAGGCGGACGCCATCGTGGTGCTGGGCGGCAACACCGCCAACAGCCGTCCGAACTGGTTCCTGCCCTACGACCGCGACACGGCGGTCACCCGCCTGCAGACCGCCACCCAGCTATACCTGGCCGGCCGCGCGCCCAAGATCGTGCTGTCCGGCGGCGCCCTGTCCGGCGACGTCAGCGAGGCCCAGGGCATGGCCCATGCACTGCGCCAGGCCGGCATTCCCGAGCACGCATTGATACTCGAAAATTTCAGCCGCACCACGTACGAGAACGCCACCTTGACCGAGGACGAGCTGCGCGACCATCACCTGGGCACCGTGCTGCTGGTGACCTCGGCCCTGCACATGCCACGGGCCATGGCGGCCTTCCGCAAGCAAGGCGTCACCGCCGTCGCGGCGCCGTCCCTGCCGCAGATCGTCGTTCCCACCACGCAGCCGCCGCTGGAGACCTGGCTGCCCGATGCGCGTACCTTCGAGGCCAGCCGGTCCATCATCAAGGAATACTCCGGCTTGTTCGTGTACTGGCTGCGGGGTTGGGTCTGATGGCGTTGTCCTGTCGTCCCGGCTGCGGCGCCTGCTGCATCGCGCCGTCCATCACCAGTCCTTTGCCCGGCATGCCCCAGGGCAAGCCCGCGGGGCAACGCTGCGCGCAATTACTCGATGACATGCGCTGCGCGGTCTTCGGCAAGCCGGAACGGCCTGCCTTCTGCGGCGGGCTGCAGGCCGCGGCCGATATGTGTGGCCCGGATCGGGTTCACGCCATCGCCTGGCTGAGCGACCTGGAAGCGGCTACCGCGCCGGCGTCCTCCTAAGACGACAGACCAAAGAGACGCCGTCCTGCCGGTCAGAAAAATCTTGCGTTTTCCGCGCGCTCGTGGAATACGCGGCTTCGTCCTATTGAGAATTTTCTCCTATAGATAGCCCTCGGTTAATAGCTTAATGCGATCACAGCGCGTTGATGCACCTTGCACACGCGATTCGATTGATCCAAGTGAGAACCGACATGACGCAGCACATCGCCACTCGCCCGCAAACTGCCGCCATTTCGGGGCGCAATACCTCCAACCTCATACCCAAGCTGTCCGTTTTGGTCCTTGCGCAGGCCTTCAGTCCCCTCGCCTTCGCCGATGACGACTGGAACCTGGACCGCGTCCGTGCAAACGAAGCATTTCGCCTGGGCAAGACCGGCGCCGGCTCCCTGATCGGTATCGTCGATGGAGGCGTATATCCCGACGATCCGGCTTTTGCCGGCCGTATCGATCCCCGTTCGGCCAATTTCGGGATCGGCGATGCGGGTGCATTTCTCTCGTCCGAGCGCAGCAGTTTCCACGGCAGCATGGTGACGGGGATCGCGGCAGGCAATGGCCGCAACGGCGATATCCGCGGTGTCGCGCCCGCAGCAAGCATCCTGCTGGGGCGTGCCATCGGCGTGGCGGTTGACAGCACGAACGGCGACGACGAGCCGAGCAGCCACGCGATCCGCTATCTGACCGACGCCGGCGCCAGGGTCATCAACGGCAGCTATGGTCCGCATGCCTTTTCCACAAAGAAGGTGCAGGACCCCGCGACCGGAAAGCCCATTCCCAACGAAAGCTACTTCAGGCAATCCGGCAACTATGTCGACTTCAATGCTGCAAGCGGCCAAATCGAATACGGCGATGCCGCCGCGCTCGAATATGCCGCATCGAAGGACGTCCTGCTGGTGTTCGCCGCGGGCAACGAATATGACGACCAGCCCCGTGCCTCACGCAATCCATCCGGCAATGCACTAGTCCCCCTCATTTCGCCTGCCAACCACGGCAGCGGTGCATATCGGGTCATCGACGACGCCCCGGACAAGAATCCGGAAGACTTCAGAAGCGAGGCCGATATTCCCTTCCTGCATCCGAACGACCCGCGCCTGGCCAACACCGACTATTCCCATCTCAGACGCAATATCATCGCCGTGGTCGCGACTGATCGCGATAACCTGATCACCAGCTACAGCAACCGCTGCGGCGATACGTGGCAATGGTGCATCGCCGCCCCGGGTGGGGAGACCGAGGCGGAGCCGCAGGACGCATCCAGGCCGCTCGGCTACCGCAAGATTCTTCATGGCGGCAAACGAACGGTGAAAGGCGCCGCGGGCACGTCAGGCGCGGCGCCTCATGTATCCGGCGCGGCCGCCATCGTCCGCAGCGAGTTCCCCTTCCTGACCGCCGCGCAGACCCAGGAGGTGATCCTCACCACCACCAACACCACCGGACACCTGAGCGACCGCCGCATCTACGGGCGCGGCCTGCTGGACGTCGAACGCGCATCCCGCGGCCCCGGCGAGTTCGGCGCCGAAGGCTTCGACAAGGTCTTCGACGTCGACACCAAGGGCTACAACGGCAATTTCTCCAACGGCATCCGGGGCGATGGCGGCCTGACCAAGCGCGGCGCCGGCACGCTGGAACTGAGCGGCATCAATACCTTCAGCGGGGCCACGACGGTCGCGGGCGGTACCCTCAACGTCACCGGGTCGACGCTGCGCTCCAACACCACGGTGCTGCCCGCCGGTACCCTGACCGGCTCGGGCACGGTGGGCACTACAGTCTCCGAAGGTGTGGTCATCCCGGGCGGCCCCGCCGGCAAGGCCTTGAAGGTGGCGGGCAACTTCACGCAGCTGCCCCAAGGGGTGATCCGGTCCACGCTGGTCAGCGATGGCGCGATTAATCAACTGTTGGTGGCGGGCAAGGCCGACTTGCAGGGCGGCACGTTGCAGGTGGAGGGCGTCAACTCGTCCCTGCTGGGCAAGCAGTTCGCCTTGATCGATGCCAAGCAGGGCGTGAGCGGCAATTTCGACCAGGCCCAGGGCGATGCCGCGATTCTGTTCTCGGCCATCAACACGTCCGTCCAGGGCCAGAACCTGGTGGTCAGCGTCGACCGCAACAAGGGCGGCTTCGGTGCCGTGGCCAAGAACGCCAACCAGCGCGCTGTCGGCAAGGCGGCTGACTCGCTGAGCGTGGGCAATCCGGTTTTCGAACGCCTGTTCAACACCAATGACGCCGACAGCGCCCGTCGCGGCCTTACGCGTCTGGCCGGGGATATCCATCCCGGCACGACCGGCATGCTCGCCGAGCAGCAGTCGCAGACCCGCGCAACGCTGTTGAACCAGGCCCGCGGCGACGCACCCGGCATGCAGGGCCGGAACCAGAGCAGCAACGTCAGAGTCTGGGGCGAATACCTGAACAGCCGCGGCAATCTGTCCAGCGACGGTAACGCGTCGGCCCTGCGCCGCGGCAGCAACGGCCTGATCTTCGGCGCCGATACCGCCGTGACACCCGACACCCGCCTGGGCGGCGCGCTGTCCTTCGGCACCACCACCGCCAACACGCAAGGGCTGGGGGCCGGCCAAAAAGCCGACATCACCAGCTTCTCGCTGTCAGGCTATGGTTCGACCCAGGCCGGCGCGGTCAATCTGCGCTACGGCGCCTCGCTGGGCACCAACGACGTCAAGACCCGCCGCAATACCGACTTCGGCAACGCCAAGGCCAAATACAAGGCCGGCACGGCGCAGATCTTCGGTGAGGCCGGCCTGCCGTATTCCTTCGGCGACGCCACGGTCGAACCCTATGTCGGCCTGGCCTACGACCACGCGCGCTCCGCCGCCTTCAAGGAGTCCGGCGCCGGCCCGGCCAATCTCAGCGGCAAGTCGTCCAGCCAAGGCAATCTGAGCAGCACGCTGGGCGTGCGCGCACAGAACACCTGGGACCTGGGCGGCAACGGCAAGGTATCGGTGCATGGCCAGGTCGCCTGGCAGCATGCCTACGGGAACCTGACGCCGGCCACCAGGTTGCGACTGCAGGACTCGGTGGCGTTCAACACCCAGGGCCTGCCGCGCAATCGCGACGCCGTGCTGGTGGGCGTGGGCACGACCTGGGACTTCAGCCGCAACGGCTCGGTCAACGTGGGCTACGCCGGCACCTTCGGTGATCGGGCCAAGGACAACAGCGTGAAAGCCAACTTCACCTGGCGTTTCTGATAGCGCCCATGCGACCGCGTTGGCCGCAGTGGCCGCAGTGGCCGCAATGGCCGCAATGGCCGCAGTAGCCCCAACGTCCACAGCGACCGCAAGCGCCGGCGCCCTTCAACGGCGCCGGCGCTTGTCTTCGTAGGACGTCAGGGTCTTGCGCAGGAAGCTGAACAGGCTGGTGCCGCCGGCGACCAATACCCGTTTCAGTTCATAGGGATCGTCGCCGGCATGCACCAGGCCGCGCCGCGTCACGGTGGCGTTGTCGTAGCCGGCGTCCCGTGCCATGCGGCAATGGTCTTGCGTGTACTCGCCGTAGGGATAGCAGAAGGCGGTGACCGGCGCACCCAGGGCCGCTTCGAGTTCGATGCGCGAAGCGGTGATCTGGCGCAGGGCTTCGTCCGGCGTGAGTTGCGGCAGGTGCACGTGATCCAGCGTGTGCGATCCCACTTCCATGCCGGCCGCGGCCCACTCGCGCATCTCCGCCAACGACATCAAGGGCGACGACGGCACGCCCTTCTCCGCGTCCCACACATTGGCGCCGTCGAACTGGCGCGCGACGAAGTAGTTGGTCGCCGTGTGGCCCAGTTCGCGCAGGATGGGCAGCGCGTGCCTGTGCACGTTGCGATAGCCGTCGTCGAAGGTGATGCCGATGACCTTGCCCTGGCGCTCGCCGCGCACATACGGCATCAGGTCGCGCATCGACAAGCCGCGATAGCCGAAACGGCGCAACCAGGTCATCTGGCGGCGAAAGCGCGCCGGATGCACGGTAAGGCCGCGATACGGCGATCCCGCGGGCGGCGGTTCGCCGATCTGGTGGTACATGAGGATAGGAATGGCCATGGCGATCAGGGCGTGTTCAGCGCCGCGTGATAAACGTCCATCGTGCTGGCGACAAAAGGCGCCAGGCTGAACTCGCGCGCGCTGCGTTCGCGCGCCGCGGCGCCCATGGAGGCCACGCAGCCCGGAGCGTCCAGGATGCCGCGCAGCACCTTGGCGATGGCTTCGGGCGCGCGCACCGGCACGATCCAGCCATCGACACCGTCGATGACGTTTTCGGGCAGGCCGCCCGCCGAGGTCACCAAGGCCGGCAAGCCCAGCGCCATCACTTCGCGGCAGGCGAAGGACAAGGCCTCGCGGTAAGACAGCACGAAACCGACATCGCACGCGGCCAGCGCCGGCCGCACGTCATCGAGCAGGCCGGGGAAGACGACCAGGTCCTGCACACCCAGCTCGCGCACGCGCGCCATCTTGACGTCATTGGGCGGATCGCCCGCCACCAGCACGCGGAAGCGTTCGCGCTGTTCCGGCGCCAGGGCGGCCAGGGCCGCCATCAGGTCCAGCCAGCCCTTGTCGTAATCGGTGCCGCCCGCGCTGCCCAGCAGGATCTTGCCGCGCCAGGCCGGGCCGAAATACCGCTCGCGCAAGGACTCGTGCAAGGACACCGACGGGGGCGAAAAATAATCGGTATCGATGCCATGCCGTATCGTCGTGATGGGCAAGGCGCGGTACGGCGACTCGCGCAGCAGCCCGGCCACGTAATCGCTGACGGCGATCACGCGGTCGGTGGCGAAGCGCGCGCGCAGGCGATGTCCCAGCGTGTTCAGCGGCAGGTCGTTGTGCTTGGTGAAGACGATGCGGGGACGCCGCATGCCCAGGGTCGCCAGCATGATGTGCCGATGATCGGACGAGCCGTTCACATGCACGACGTCGTAGCGCTCGGTCGCCATGAGCTTGCGCAGGGCCGCGCGTTCCGCGAAGAAACCCGAGGCGCGCGTGCTGAAGCGCGCGTCCACCACCTTGACGCCCGGAATGGCGCCCGCGTAGCGATACAGCCGGCTGGTGCCTGGGGTCGCCACGGTGATGTCGTGCGCCGGCGCCAGGCCACGCACCAGATTGAGGATGTAGGTGACGTGTCCGCCGCCATTGCGCGGATGGAAATTCGTGTAAAGGATCTTCATGGGCGTTTGTCTTGGTCACCCAGGAACATCAGCTTGGCATAGCGCGCGAAACTGCCCGCCGCCGCCGTGACCGCCAGCACCACGCCCTGGCGCCCGTCGAGGAAACCCCGCCGGATCAGGTAGATACGGATGAAGGTCCAGAGCCCATGGCCCAGCGCGCTGAAGATCGACGCCCGCTTGCCGCGCGCGTACATCATCGCGGCGGCGTCCGATGAATAGCGATTGCTCTTGGCGATCAAGGCGTCCAGATCAGGATAGGAATAGTGGATGAAATGCGCGTCCAGGCGCCCGGCCCGCCAGGTCTGCACGGGCACCACTTTTTCATGGACGGCGGCGTCGGTGAAACGCCCCGTTCCGCGGCGAAACAGCCGCAGCACGGGGTCCGGCCACCAGCCGCTGTGCCGGATGAAACGTCCGCAAAATTCCGACAGGCGCGGAATCTCGTAGGCATCCTTGGCGTCCGTCTGGATGACCCGCTGGATCTCGGCCGCCAGTTCGGGCGTGACGCGTTCGTCGGCGTCGATGGACAGCACCCACTCGCCCTGCGCCAGGGCCAGCGCGCGATTCTTCTGGGGGCCGAAGCCGGGCCAGTCCGCGGTCTGCTCCACCGTCGCGCCCATGTCTCGCGCCAGCTCCACCGTATTGTCGGTGCTGCCGGAGTCGACGACGATGAACTCGTCGGCAAAACTGACCGAGTCCAGGCAGGCCACGATATGCGCCGCTTCGTTCTTGGTAATGATGATGACCGACAACTTCATGAGCGGCGGCCCCGCAGGCGCTTCTTGAAGGATTTCTTCCAGGATTTCCAGGCGTTGTACTTCGGCCCCCAGAAAGGATGGGCGGCCCACCACAGACGCTTGGCCAGCCAGGCGCCAGGCTGGTTGCGCACGGCGAAGCGATAGATGTGCTCGGGGCCGCCGGCGCCGGGCGCCGCATTGGCGACGTTCTGCCCGAAGGGATCGGTGGTGTAGAAATGGCCGAAGCCCGCCGTCCGGCCTTCCTGCATGTAGTCGTCGTCGAAATACCCTTGCGGCCAGCACAGATGGTCGCTGACCTGGCCCAGGCGGGCTTCCAGGGTGGCGCGCGAATCGGCCAGTTCCTTGGCGACGTGCGCGCGCTTGGAATCGACATCCGGACCACAGACCTGGTCCCAACGGGTATGGGTATGCGTATGGCTGTGGAACTCGAACGTCCCGGCCGCGCGCATGGCGTCGATTTCGCTCCAGCGCAGCATGACTTCGTCATGGCGGCCGGCTTCGACCAGCTTCTTGCTGGCATCGTGGTCCGGCGCGGCCGGCAGGCTGGCGGCCGGCACACCGTCCTGGCCTTCGTAGGGGCGCACCGGCCCCTCGCCTATCCAGCCGGTGATCACGAACAGGATGGCATGCATGCCGTAACGCTGCAGCACCGGATGCGCGTAGACCCAGTTATCCAGGTAGCCGTCGTCGAAGGTGATCAGCACCGACTTGTCCGGCACCGGGCGTCCCGCCAGATGGCCGGCGAAGCGTTCCGCCGTCAAGGACGTATAGCCGTTGCGCGCCAGCCAGGCGATCTGGCTTTCGAAGTTGGCCGGCGTGGTGTTGATCATGCCGCCGGCCGGCGTGATGTGGTGATACATCAACACCGGAACGTTGTGCGCGGCCTTGATGGGGGCCACGGTCAGCGGGTCCTTGATCACGTCTTTCATGCGGCGCGCTCCGCCAGCCACTTGCGGTAGACGGCCTCGGTACGCTCGGCCAGGCGCTGCGGCGAGAAGATGCCCTCGTCGCGGATCATGTGCCGGCCTGCCTCGCCCATGGTCCTGCGCAATTCGGGGTCGTCGATCAGGCGTTGCAGCGCGCTGGTCAGCGCGGGCTGATCGTGCAGTTGGACCAGGAAACCCGACACCCCGTCCTTGAACATTTCCGACACGCCGCCGACGTCGGTGCCGACCACCGGCAGGCCGCTGGCCTGCGCTTCGACGTAGACCGTGCCGGACGCCTCCTGTTCCGTGGCCAGGGCGAACAGGTCGAAGCCGGCCAGCAGATTGGGCACGTCGCGGCGCGTGCCCATCAGGTGGATGTGCGATTGCAGGCCCAGTTCGGCGATATAGGCCTGGACCCGTTCGAAGGTGGGCGAACCGCTGCCGACGAAGACCAGGTGCAGATTGGGCCGCGTGCGCATCAGGGGCAGCATGGCGTCGATCAGCGCGCGGTGGCCTTTGGCGGGACGCATCACCGCCACGCAACCGACCACGATGTCGCTGTCGGACAGCTTCAGTTCCTCGCGCAAGGTCGACTTTTCGATGGGCGGCGGCGGCACGATGGGCGAATACAGCGTGGCGATGCGCTCGCGCGGCACGCCCCGGGTGATCAGGTATTCGCGCACGTGGTCGCTGACCGTGGTGACGCGATGCGGCAACCAGGTATAGGACCACATCGAACCGACCTTGCTGGCCAGATGGCGGGTGCGCACGATCAGCGGCGGCGTGCCCGCCAGCCGGGCGGCAGGCGCGGCGATCACCGTATCGCGCCGGCTGTGCGTGTTCAGCACGTCATAATTGCCCGCGCGCAGGATGCGCTTGATGGCGGCGATGCCCTTGAAGTAGTTGCCTACCCCGGCCATGTCCACCTTGTGTACGGTGAACCCGGCGTCGCCCAGGCGTTCCACCAGCTGCGCGCGCGACTGCACCACCGCTTCCATGTGATGGCCGCGCTCGCGCATGGCGACCATCTCCTTGAAGATGCGATGTTCCTGGCCACCGAAGGCGGTGGCCGCCTCGGAATGAATAATGCGCAAGGGTTGCATCAGTAAGAAATCTCCACGCCGTCCGGACGCGCCCATTCACCCAACTGCTCCAGCAGCGTATCCGCCATGCGCACCCGCCACTCTTCGCTCAGGCGCACCGTGCAGCGGAAATTGTCCTTGTGGTACTCGACTTCGACCGGAATGCCGGGAATGCCGTTTTCGGGCTCGGCGCGGTAAGGATTGAGCAGCTTGCGCAGCTGATCGGCGTTGGCGTTGCCGTTCAAGCGCACGCGCAGCACGCGGGCACGCGCCTCGCGCGCCAGCTGCAGGTCGAACAGCGAGTCGGCCACGATGCGCATGCCGCCCGAATACTCGTCGTTGCTGACCTTGCCCTGCACGATGATCAGCTGGTCCTCGCGCAGGCGGTTGCGATGCTTCTCGTACAGCTCGTTGAATACCGAGATTTCCACCTGGGCCGTGCCGTCGTCGATCACCGCGAACACCATCTTGCCGCGCCGGGTCATCATCACGCGCACGCCGGCCAGCACGCCGCACATCCATTGCAGGTCGCGTTGCGGTTCCAGACGCGCCAGCTGCATGGGCACGATACGGCGCACTTCGTCGCGCCAGGCGTCGAACAGGTGGCCGCTGAAGAAATAACCCAGGGCCTGCTTTTCTTCGGACAGCTTGGTATGCAGATTCCAGGGCGCGACCTTGGACAGTTCGCTGGCCACCACGGCGCTGCTGTCGTCACCGAACAGGGACACCTGGTTGGCGCTGCGGGCGGCCTGCTCCGCCGCCTCCATCGCCGTCGGCACGGACGCCAGCATGGCGGCGCGGTTGGGCTCGATGGCATCGAAGGCGCCGGCGCGGATCAGGGCTTCGACGGTGCGGCGGTTGACCGAGTGCTTGTCGACGCGGCGGCAGAAATCGAACAGGTCCTTGAACGGGCCGTCGCTTTCGCGGGCACGGATGATTTCCTCGACCGCGCCCTGGCCGGTACCCTTGACCGCGCCCAGGCCATAGCGCATGGTGCGCGGCGGCTGGCCCTTGGCGAAGTATTCGTCCTCGACCGGCTGGAACCGGTAGCCCGACGCGTTGACGTCCGGCGGCAGCACCACCACGCCGTTGTCGATGGCGTCGCGGCAGAAAATCTGCACCTTGTCCGTGTCGTCCATATCGGACGACATGGTGGCTGCCAGGAACTCGGTGGGGTGATAGGCCTTGAGCCAGGCGGTTTGATAGGAAATCAGCGCGTACGCGGCCGAGTGCGACTTGTTGAAGCCGTAGCCCGCGAACTTTTCCATCAGGTCGAACAGCTTGACCGCCAGGTCCGGATCGTGGCCCTTCTCCACCGCGCCCTTCTGGAACAGCTCGCGGTGCTTGGCCATTTCCTCGGCCTTCTTTTTACCCATCGCGCGGCGCAGCAAGTCGGCGCCGCCCAGCGAGTAGCCGCCGATGATCTGCGAGATCAGCATCACCTGCTCTTGGTAGACGATGACCCCGTAGGTGCTCTTGAGGGTCGCTTCCAGGTCGTCGTGGAAGTAGTCCACCGGCGCGCGGCCGTGCTTGCGGTTGACGAAGTCGTCCACCATGCCGGATTCCAGCGGACCCGGCCGGTAGAGCGCCAGCATGGCGATGATGTCTTCGAAGTTGCTGGGGCGCAGTTTCTTCAGCAACTCCTTCATGCCGCGCGATTCCAGCTGGAACACGGCCGTGGTGTTGGCGTCGGTCAGCACCTTGTAAGCCGCCTGGTCGTCCAGCGGCAGCGCCATGATGTCGAAGTCGCGCTTGGTCTCGTTGAACTGGCGCACATAGCGCACGGCCCAGTCCAGGATGGTCAGGTTGCGCAGCCCCAGGAAGTCGAACTTCACCAGGCCGGCGGCTTCGACGTCGTCCTTGTCGAACTGCGACACCGCGCTGTTTTCCTGGCCGGGCTGGCAATACAGCGGGCAGAAATCGGTCAGCTTGCCGGGCGCGATCAACACGCCGCCGGCATGCATGCCGATGTTGCGGGTCAGGCCTTCGAGCGGCTGGGCCAGGTCGACCAGGCCACGCACTTCCTCTTCCTGCTCGTAGCGTTCCTTGAACGCCGGCTCGTCCTTGAGGGTGCGTTCCAGCGACCAGGGGTCGGCCGGGTTGAAGGGAATCAGCTTGGACAGTCCGTCGCAGAACAGATACGGCATGTCCAGCACGCGGCCGGCATCACGCACCACGGCCTTGGCGCCCAGGGTACCGAAGGTGGCGATCTGGCTGACGGCGCCGCGGCCGTACTTTTCCTTCACGTAGTCGATGACGCGTTCGCGGTTGTCCTGGCAGAAGTCGATGTCGAAGTCGGGCATGGACACCCGCTCCGGATTCAGGAAGCGTTCGAACAGCAAGTCATAGCGGATGGGATCGAGGTCGGTAATGCCCAGCGCGTAGGCCACCAGGGAACCGGCGCCCGAGCCCCGCCCGGGACCGACCGGCACGCCATTGCTTTTGCCCCAGTTGATGAAGTCCTGCACGATCAGGAAGTAGCCCGGGAAGCCCATCTGGATGATGGTCTTGCATTCCCAGCGCAGGCGTTCGTAGTACTGCTCGCGCTTGGCGTCCCGTTCGGCCACATCCGGATAGAGGAACTCCAGCCGTTTTTCCAGGCCCTCTTCCGACAGCTGGACCAGATAGTCGTCCAGGCCCACGCCTTCGGGCGTGGGGAAGTTCGGCAGGCGCGGCTTGCCCAGCACCAGCGTCAGGTTGCAGCGTTTAGCGATTTCGACCGTATTGGCCAGGGCGGAAGGCACGTCGGCGAAGCGGCGCGCCATCTCCGTGCTGTCCACCAGGTACTGTTCTTCGGTGAACCGGCGCACGCGGCGCGGGTTGGCGAGGATTTCCCCTTCGGCGATGCAGACGCGCGCTTCATGCGCCTGGAATTCCTCGCGATCGAGGAACTGGACGGGGTGGGTAGCCACCACCGGCAGCTTGGCCTCGGCGGCCAGGCGCATGGCGGCCTGGGTATAGGCTTCGTCGCCATCGAAACCGGCGCGGTGCAGCTCGATGTAATAGGCGCCCGGGAAGGCTTGCGCCCACACCCGCGCCAGGGCCAGGGCGGTAACCGCGTTGCCGGCCTCCAGGGCCTGGCCGACGTCGCCGGCGCGGCCGCCGGACAGCACGATCAGGCCTTCGCTTTCCAGCACCCACTCGCGCCGCACTTCGGCGCGGCCCTTGTGCTGGTTGGTCAGGAAGGCGCGCGACAGCAGCTCGCACAGATTCAGGTAGCCCTGCCGGTCGCGCACCAGCACCAGCACGCGGAACGGCTTCTCCCGGTCTTCGTCATTGGTCACCCACAGGTCGCAGCCGGCAATCGGCTTGACCCCGGCGTCGCGCGCCTTTTTATAGAACTTGATCAGGCCGAACAGGTTCGACAGGTCGGTCAGCGCCACGGCTGGCTGACCCAGCTTGGCGACACGCTTGATCAGATCCGGAATACGGACGAGACCGTCCACCACCGAGAACTCGGAGTGGACACGCAAATGAACAAAAGGGGACGGGGCTACGGGGGCTTCGGACATGACCGCGATTGTACCCAGGGCGCCTTTTTCGCGCGCGGTTTGCACCCGCGTGTGCAAGAATAGGCGGTTATCTCGGATTGAACGGTGTTTTACGCTATGAAATGGCTGATTCCCGGCCTCTGGCTGGCCGCCATCCTCTATGGTCACTTTAGAGGCAAGGTGCGGTTGTCGTGGTCGCGCGTGTTCCTGGACCACTCGGTCCTGCTGGCGCCGGTCAACGCCTTCATGGTGCTGACCTCGCGGGTGCCGACTTCCCCCTACGTCTCCACGCGGGAGTTCCCGGAGCTGCAAAAGCTGCAGGACAACTGGGAAATCATTCGTGACGAGGCCTTGCAGATGCAGGACCTGCGCCGCATCAAGGCCGCCGAGAACAACGACGACATCGGCTTCAATTCCTTCTTCAAGTATGGGTGGAAGCGCTTCTACCTGAAGTGGTACGACGCCCGCCATCCCTCGGCCGAGGAATTGTGCCCGCGCACCGTGGCCATCCTGAAGACCATTCCGACCATCAAGGCGGCGATGTTCGCGGAGCTGCCCGACGGCGGCAAGCTGAACAAGCACCGCGATCCGTTCTCGGGGTCGCTGCGCTACCACCTTGGCCTGGCCACGCCCAACGACGACCGCTGCTACATCGAAGTGGACGGCCAGCCTTACAGCTGGCGCGACGGCGAAGGTGTCGTGTTCGACGAGACCTACATCCATGAAGCCCACAACCGGTCGGGCGCCAATCGCGTGATCCTGTTCTGCGACGTGGAGCGGCCCTTGAAATGGCGCTGGGCGGAAGCCTTCAACCACTGGTTCGGCCGGGTGGTCATGTCAGCCGCCAGCTCGCCCAACGACAGCGGCGACAAGACCGGCGCGATCAACCAGCTGACCCACTTCCACCACAAGATCGACCTGAAGCGCAAGCAGTTCAAGGCGTGGAACCGGACGGTCTACAAGGGCGTGAAGTGGGGGCTGGTGGTCCTGGTGATCGGCGCATTCGTCTGGCTGTAGCCGGGAACGATCGAACGGACCGTGCAGCACGGGTCGGACTTACCAGTCGACCTCGCTGCCTGAGGCGTCGTCCCGGCTGGAACCCGGCCCCGTGCCTGGCTGCGCACCCAGGCTTACTTCTTCGAAGCCATTCTCATCCAGAAGGAATGCAGGATTGGCCCTGCCCTCCGGGAACGGTGGCTTGGGCGGCGGGTTCGGCGCCGTGTGGGCGGTTATCAGCGCCGGCAAACAGACGGAAGCATGGGCGACGAGTCGCAGCCCGGTCGGATGCATCGATCTTATGAGATAGGCCCTGCGGTACATCTGCTCGCGGGCGATGTCGCTGATGCCCCTGCTGGCGAGGTCGCCCGCAGCGTAGTAGTGCAGCGCGGCTTGGAGCATGTCGTACTCCGCCCATTCCTGCTCAGGCGGCAAAGGCGGCCGGGCTGAGACGTGCTCGTCGGAGCCGTCAGGCGTGCCGTAGGGAGTGTCATCAGGGGGGGCGCCATTCTCGGCCGTTGCCCCACAACCCGGATGCGCTTGGTCCAGCGCCTTTTTGGCATCGTAGTACCAACCCAGCGGTGGCCAGAAGGTTTCTCCGATTGGCCGGGCTGCGGGAATCACCAGGTAGTCGGTGGGTCCGCCCCAGAGACGTTTCGCGAGAAATTCCAGCTTGCCATCGTCACGTTGTATCAGGACGTCGCCTGGCTGCATGCACAGGACCCAGGCGGCGCACTTAACGCGCGAGGCCCTGGAACCGATGTCGCCCGCCACCGCCCAAGCCCCCAGTTTGCGCAGATAGGCGATGGAGTACGTGCTCTCGCCGATGCGGCAGTCTTCCACCGGCACCGCGATGGCCGACTGGTCGGTGGCTGCGATGCCGGCCCCTTGGTCGCCGCAGACCTGCGTGCCGCGCCGGGAGGCCCTGGTATCGGATGAAGCTTCCGTATTGCTGATGCTCGGTGTCGTGCTGCCCGCCGAATTCATGCTGCCTGGGCGACTGCGCGCCCGTCCGGGCGGCGAGGATGCTCCCGTGGCGACGGCGCCGTAAGGCGGATCCGCAGTGTCCGCATCCGCAAGGTCCGTACGTGTGCATGACCACGCCATGCATGAAAAACTGGATTGAATTCCGCCCATCGTATGCCCCTCCGCAAATCTTTCACAAAATAGAAAGATGTTGCTCAGGAACAGACGCGGCGGATCTGGTTCCAACCCAGCGGGGCCGCCCGGCTGGGCGGTTTGGCTCGGGCCGGGGGCCCTGGATCAGCGCTGCATGCTTTCCCAGGTCTTCATCAGGCGCTTGACCGACACCGGCATGGGCGTGCGCAGTTCCTGCGCGAACAAGGCCACGCGCAGTTCCTCCAACAGCCAGCGAAACTCGTCCAGGCGCGCGTCGGGCGCGCCCTTCAGCGCGCTGCGGGCGCGCTGGTATTGGGTCAGCAGGGGCGCCATCTCCGTCATCAGGCGCTGGTCGCGCGCGGGATCGGCGCGCAGCTTGTCGATGCGTGCCACCGCCGCCTTCAGATAACGCGGGAAGTGCGCCAGCTGGGCATAAGGCGTATCGCGCAGGAACCAGCGATGGACCAGCGCCCCGACCTGCTGCTGCAGATCGGCATAGGCCGAGGCATGCGCCTTGGCTTGCGGCATCTTGCGTTGGACGGCCGCCCATTCGGTCAGGATGGCCGCCGCCAGGCGCGCCACTTCCTGCGCCAGCAGCCCCACCCTGCCCTTGCCCTCATTGCGGCGGCTGTCGAACTCCGCGGCATTGGTGGGCCAGGGATCGCCCAGGCAGGCCTGCGCCAGCGCCGCGTCGATGATCTGGTCGCGCAATTCCTCCAGCGTGCCCAGCGGCATGAACAGCATGCTGATGCGGGTCAGGTCGGTCAGGTTCTTTTCCAGGAACTTGACCTGCTCGCGCAGCCCCAGGCGGAACAGGCGCAGCAAGCCGGCACGATGATGGCGGCGTGCCTCGTCGGGGTCGTCGTAGACGTCCAGGTCGCAATGCGTGCCCCGGTCGACCAGGGCCGGGTAGCCGATCACGGACAGGCCCTTACGCCGGATCTCCATGATTTCCGGCAGCGCGCCGAAGGTCCAGGCGGTCAGGCCGTCCTGGGCCAGGGCTTGCGCCACCTGGGTGTCGCGCGACGCCATCTGCTGGAAATCGGCCTGGGCCTGGCGGCCGTGCTCGGCCTTCAACTGGGCCAGGTTGCGGCCGGCGGCCAGCATGCGGCCATGTTCGTCGACCACGCGGAAATTCATGAACAGGTGGGCGGGCAAGGTCTCCAACTTGAAGTCCGACACCAGCGGGCGCACCTTGATCTGCTCCCACATATCGGCCGTCAGCGCGTCCACCAGGCCCTGCTGCGGCTCGCCCAGGCGATCGAACCAGCGGTCGTAGAACCCAGCCGCGTAATCGGGCAAGGGCACGCAGTGGCGGCGGATCTTCTGGGGCAAGGACTTCAGCAGCAGCTGGACCTTTTCCTTGAGCATGCCCGGCACCAGCCATTCGCAACGCTGGGCATCCACCTTGTTCAAGGCGAACAGCGGCACCGACAGGGTCACGCCGTCGCGCGCCGAGCCGGGCTCGAAGTGGTAATCCAGCGGCATGGACACGCCCTGGCTGTCCATCTTCTTGGGAAAGACTTCGGTGGTGACGCCGGCGGCTTCGTGCCGCATCAGTTCGTCGCGCGTCAGCTGCAAGGCCGCGGCGCCGGCCTTGTCCAGGCCGCCGACCCATTTTTCCAGGGTCGCGGTCTGGCTCATCCCGGCTGGAATCAGGCGGTCGTAGAACGCGTAGATCAGCTCATCGTCGACCAGGATGTCCGGACGGCGAGCGCGGTGTTCCAGCTTCTCGATCTCGGCGATCAGGCGGCGATTGTGCGCCACGAAAGGCAGCCGCGTGTCGATGTCGCCCGGCACCAGGGCCTGGCGGATGAACAGTTCACGCGCGTGCTGGGGGTTGATGCGGCCGTACTGCACGCGGCGGCCGGAATAGATGGTCAGGCCATAGAGCGTGGCGCGTTCATTGGCCACCACCTGGCCGGCTTTCTTCTCCCAGCGCGGATCGCCCCAGTTGCGGCGCAGCAGGTGGGCGCCCACTTTTTCCACCCACACGGGTTCGATGCGCGCCACGCAGCGCGCGTACAGGCGCGTGGTTTCCACCAGCTCGCCGGCCACGATCCAGCGGCCGGCCTTCTTGACCAGGCGCGAACCGGGATGGATGAAGAAGCGGATATCGCGCGCGCCCAGGTAGTGGCCCACGCCGGCGGCACCCGCTTCGTCGCTCTTGAAACCGATATTGCCCAGCAGGCCCGACAGCAGCGCCAGGTGCAATTGCTCGAATGTGGCTTCGGCGGTGTTGATGCGCCAGCCCTGCTCCCCGATCACGCTGGACAGCTGGCTGTGGACGTCGTGCCATTCGCGCAGGCGCAAGGGCGACAGGAAGTTCTGCCGCATCTGGCCCGCCAGCTTGCGCTGCGAGGCCTTGTGCTCGACCTGCTCGTGATACCAGCGCCAGAGCTTCAGGTAGGACACGAATTCCGATTTCTCGTCGGCGAACTTGGCGTGGGCCTGTTCGGCGGCTTCCTTCTCGTGCATCGGCCGGTCGCGCGGATCCTGCACGGACAGCGCGGACGCGATGATCAGCATCTCGGCCAGGCACTGCTGTTCGCGCGCCGCCAGGATCATGCGGCCGACGCGGGGGTCGACGGGCAGGCGGGCCAGTTCCTCGCCGGTGCGGGTGAGGACGAAGCGCGGGCCGCGCTCGGGGTCGGCGGCAGTTTCGTCGCGATCGCCCTCTTCATCCTCTTCCCGCGCGACCTCGATGGCGCCGAGCTCCTGCAGCAGGTGGTAGCCATCCGCGATGGCGCGCCCAGGCGGCGCCTCGACGAACGGGAAGCTCTCGATGTCGTTCAGGCGCAGCGACTTCATGCGCAGGATCACCGACGCCAGCGAAGACCGCAGCACCTCGGGATCGGTGAAAGGCGGCCGCCCGTTGAAATCGTCCTCGGCGTACAAGCGGATGCAGACCCCGGGGCCGACGCGGCCGCAACGGCCCGCGCGCTGATTGGCCGAGGCCCGGCTGACCGGCTCGATGCGCAGCTGCTCCACCTTGTTGCGCCACGAATAGCGCTTGACCCGCGCCAGGCCGCTGTCGATGACGAAGCGGATGCCGGGCACGGTCAGGGACGTTTCAGCCACGTTGGTGGCCAGCACGATGCGGCGCGCATTGCCGCGCGGGCGGAAGATCTGCTCCTGCTCGGCCTGCGACAGGCGGGCGAACAAGGGCAGCACTTCCGTGCCGGCAGGATGATGTTTGCGCAGGGCTTCGGCCGCCTCGCGGATCTCGCGTTCGCCGGGCAGGAAGACCAGGACGTCGCCCGCGCCATGGCGGGCGCACTCGTCGACACTGTCGACGATGGCGTCGATCAGGTCGCGCTCTTCGTCGCCGGAGCGGTCGCGGTTGCCCGCGCGCGGACGCCTGGCGTTATTGCCTTGGGGCTCCTCGATGTCGTCTTCGGTCTCGTCCTGGCGCACCGGGCGGTAGCGGATCTCCACCGGGTAGAGCCGGCCGGAGACCTCGATGACCGGCGCCGGCTTGCCGTCGGCCGCGGCGAAATGCTGCGAGAAACGGTCGGCGTCGATGGTGGCCGACGTGATGATGACCTTCAGGTCGGGCCGGCGCGGCAACAGCTGCTTCAGGTAGCCGAGCAGGAAATCGATGTTCAGGCTGCGCTCGTGCGCCTCGTCGATGATGATGGTGTCGTAGCGGCGCAGCAGCGGATCGCGTTGCGATTCCGCCAGCAGGATGCCGTCGGTCATCAGCTTGATGGCGGCGTTCGGGCCCGTGCGGTCGTTGAAACGCACCTGGTAACCGACCAACTCGCCCATCGGCGTGTTCAGCTCTTCCGCGATGCGCTTGGCCACGGAGGTGGCGGCCAGGCGGCGCGGCTGCGTGTGACCGATCATTCGCTTGCGGCCGCGGCCGGCGTCCAGGCAGATCTTCGGCAACTGCGTGGTCTTGCCCGAGCCCGTTTCGCCGCTGACGATGACGACCTGATGGCTGGTGATGGCGCGCGCGATCTCATCGCGCCGGGCACTGACCGGCAGATCTTCCGGGTAACTGATGGGCGGGATTTCGCGCGGCGGACGAGGCGTGGGCGCGGGGCGCGCGGTGGAAGGCGAAGGCTTGACGGTCATTGCCCGGATTATAGAGGGGCGGCCCGCTCTCGTTGGCCGCCCATCCATCACCGGATGGTGAACTTCCCTTCGCTCAACGTGGCCTTGCCGCCGCCCATGTCCTCGATGATTTCCTCGCGCTTGTTACCGATCTGCAGTTCGACGCCGCCATAGATGCGCTTGCCGACCTCGATGGTGGCCCCTTCGGTGGCGTCTTTTTCCGCGGCCAGCTCCGTTTCCTTGACGGCCAGCGCCGCCAGGTCGCGCGACAGCTTGGCATGGGTCTGCAAGGCCCGCGCGCCGATGCCGTTGGCGCCCTTCTCGGGATATTTGCGCAGGAAGACCAGCAGTTGCTCCAGCTTGTCCTTTTCCTCGGTCAGGCGCTGGCGCGTCCGCTCCAGGGCCAGTTTCTGCATCTCGGCATGCGGATTCACGCCCACCTGGACGAAGGTATTGACGCCCGCCATGGTGCCCAGGGTCACGGCCCGTACCGAGCGCAGCGCGCGTACCTGGCCGCCGTTGATGCTGCCTTGGCTGGCGCCCTTGCCGCCGACGGTGACGCTGTCACCCGCGGCCACGTCGCTCTGGCGGATCTCGCTTTCCACCACCACGTCCTTGCCCGCGCTGACCGTGGCATTGCCGATGAAGCGCGCCTGCACCGAGCCCTTGGCGACGACGTGCGCGCTGCGCATGACGGGTTCGCCGCCGGCGCCCACGCCGCCTTCGGCCGCGCCCAGGATGCCGCCCTTGACCACCACATTGCCGCCCGCGTCGATCTGGGCGGCTTCGACGGTGCCGCTGACGACGACGTCGCCCGTCACCTTGACCTGCATGCCCGTGGTGATGTCGCCGTTGACCTGCAGGGTGCCGTCGAAATCGATGTTGCCCGAGGACAGGTCGACCGCTTCGACCTGGACCACCGGATTGACCGACATGCCATGGCCGTTGGCCAGCAGGGACGGCGCGCCCGCGATGGCGGCCACGAGCACTTCGGGATCGGCCGGGTCGCGCACCACGCCCGTCAGTTCGGGGTCGTAGGGGATGTCTTCCGGTTGCACCGCCGGGGCAGCCTGGCCCAGGACGTTGATGCCGTCCTTGCCCCGTTTGGCGGGGATGCGGCGCATCAGGCGCATGCCGGGCTTGATCAGAACCAGATTGCCCAGGGTGCGGTAGTCCACCAGCGCGCGGTCATCGACCTTGGCGTGCGGGGCGTGGTCATCCAGCAGCGATTGGAAACGGGTCGGTTCGCCCGCGCCGGCCGGGATGCCTTCGGCCACCACCAGGTCTTCACAGAAGCCGGCCTCGACGGCCTGCAGCAGCAGGTCTTCCTTGACGCCGAATACGACCTTCTGGTCGGACAGGATGGCGCGCACGTCGGCCAGCGCGACCGGACGGCCGCCGCGCGGCGGGACCATGTTCAGCAGGACCTGCATGTTGTCGGCTTCGAAGGACAATTCGAAGCTGCCGTCGTGGACTTCGCCGATGACCTGTTCGACCACGTCCGGATCGCCGTCGGGCAGGTCCGGGGCGGCGGGCAGGCCGGCATCGCCCAGCACTGGCGCGCTGGCCAGTTCGACGACGGCGCCCAGGTGCGCGGCGGCGGATTCGATGGCGGCCAGTTCCGTGACCAGAGCGGCGCCTTCGTCGGCGCCGTCCGTTGCCGCCGCCATGCCGCCGGCGTAGCGCGCGGCGGCGTCGCAGCAGCGGTCGATGAAGCGGGCCACGGCCGCGGTGTCCAGGGCGTCCGTGGTCCAGCCGCGGGTGGCCACCACGGTATCCAGCATGTCGGCGCTGGGTGGTTCGGCGTCGACGCCCGCGCGGAATCCCGCGCGCAATTCATGCGTCTGCGGGTCCAGGGTCAACCAGTAGCGTTGCTCCACAGTGTGAACGTCCCCAATATTTGATCGAGCTTGCCCGGACAGCCGGGAGTGCCAGGCGCCGCAGCATAGGATGCCGGTGTGTCACCCTCGGCAATTATTTCAAAATATTAATATCATTTTCCACCTTTTCCATTGCCGGATACAAGATTTTTCTAAGGGTAAGCCTGCCGGCAGCGATGTGTAACCGCGCCCGCGGCGGGCGCTCTTGGTAGCATGAGCACTCACAAGGGCCAGCGCCCGCTTATCGCGCGGGCGCGTCCGCCTGACTATCTAAAGGAGCGAATTCGAATGGATCTGGGTCTGCAAGGAAAAACCGCCCTGGTGTGTGCCTCCAGCAAGGGACTGGGCCGCGCGTGCGCGCTGTCGCTGGCGCGGGAAGGCGTGGACGTGGTCATGACCGCTCGTGGGGTGGAAGCGCTGGAACAGGCCGCGGAGGCCATCCGCGCGGAAACCGGCGCCAAGGTCACCACCGTGGTGGCCGACGTCGCCACCGCTGAAGGACGTGCCCGCCTGCTCGCCGCCTGCCCGCGGCCCGACATTCTGGTCAACAACGCCGGCGGCCCCAAGCCGGGCGACTTCCGCGACTGGAGCCGCGACGACTGGATCGCCGCCCTCGATGCCAACATGCTGGCCCCCATCGAACTGATCCGCGCCACCGTCGACGGCATGATCGAACGTCGCTTCGGCCGCATCGTCAACATCACCTCGGCCGCGGTGAAGAATCCGATCGACACCCTGGGCCTGTCCAATGGCGCCCGCAGCGGCCTGACCGGCTTCGTCGCCGGCCTGGCGCGCCAGGTGGTGGCGCACAACGTCACCATCAACAACCTGCTGCCCGGTCCCTTCGAAACCGATCGTCTGCTCAACACCATCAAGGCCGCGGCCAACGCCACGCAGACCACCGAGCAATTGCTGGAAGCCCGCCGCCAGCGCAACCCGGCCAAGCGCTTCGGCGACCCCGCCGAATTCGGCGACGCCTGCGCGTTCCTGTGCAGCGCCCGCTCCGGCTTCATCACCGGCCAAAACCTGGTCCTCGACGGCGGCGCCTACCCCGGCACGCTATAAAGACGCCCCCCCGTACCGCGCGGAGCGCGGCCCCCCAGGGGGCGAACCCAGCGGACCGGGGGACCCGGCTCCGCGGGTTCCCCGATGGGGGCGGGGTTCTTGCGCGGGGCGGGGGGCCTCTCCTTTATAATTTTCAGCTTATTTTTGCTATCCCAGGAACGTCCGCCGCATCATGTCCGATCAGGATCAAGACACCGTCTCCGCGCTGGAAGCCCCGGGCTTCGCGCCCGCCCAGTTCGTTCGCTGGTTCCGTGAAGTCGCCCCCTATGTCCACGCCTTCCGCGGCAAGACCTTCGTGGTCGCCTTCGGTGGAGAACTGGTGCAGGCGGGCACGCTCAATACTTTGGTGCAGGACCTGTCGCTGCTGTCGGCGCTGGGCATCCGCCTGGTGCTGGTGCATGGCTCGCGACCGCAGGTCAACGAGCAGCTGCGCCTGAAGGGCTATACCCATCAGTTCGACCGCGGCCTGTCGCCCACCGACGCGGCGTCGCTGGAATGCGCCAAGGAAGCCGCCGGCGAAATCCGCCTGGACATCGAAGCGGCCTTCAGCCAGGGCCTGCCGAACACCCCGATGTCGCACGCACACGTGCGCGTGATCTCCGGCAACTTCGTCACCGCCCGCCCGTCCGGCGTCATCGACGGTGTCGATTACAAGCACACCGGCCAGGTGCGCAAGATCGACGTCGACGCCATGCGCAAGGCCATGGAACTGGGCTCGGTGGTGCTGCTGTCGCCCCTGGGATTCTCGCCCACCGGTGACGCTTTCAACCTGGCCATGGAAGACCTGGCGACCAGCGTGGCCGTGGCCCTGCGCGCCGAAAAGCTGATTTTCCTGTCGGTGACCGACGGCGTGCGCAACGACGACGGCAGCGTCGACACGGAACTGGCGCGCGTGGACGCGGACGCCCTGCTGACCACGGGCGAACTGGACGAAGACACCTCCACCTTCCTGCAGTACAGCTCGCTGGCGGTGAAACGCGGCGTGGCGCGGGCCCATATCGTGCCCTTCTCGCTGGACGGTGGCGTGCTGCTGGAAATCTTCACCCACGATGGGGTCGGCACCATGGTCGTGGAAGACACGCTGGACGACCTGCGCCCGGCTACCATCGACGACGTCGGCGCCATCCTGAGCCTGATCGAACCGCTGGAAGCCGACGGCACCCTGGTGCCGCGCGGCCGCAGCGTCGTCGAGCGCGACGTCGAAAACTTCACCGTGCTGGAGCACGACGGCGTCATCTACGCCTGCGCCGCGCTGCACCCCTTCCTGGGCGAGCAGATGGCCGAAATGGCCTGCCTGATCGTCCACCCGGAATGGCAAGGCTCGGGCGAAGGCGAAATCCTGCTGCGCCATATGGAGGCGCGCGCACGGGCCATGGGCGCCAAGCGCCTGTTCGTGCTGACCACGCGCACCTCGCACTGGTTCCTCAAGCGCGGCTTCGTCACCGGCGGCGTCACCGACCTGCCGCGCGAGAAGCAGCAGAACTACAACCGTTCGCGCAACAGCATGGTGTTCATCAAGCGCCTGTAGACCGCCCTACCCCCGCGGCCCGGCCGGACAACCCGGCTGGACGCAGGGCAGCCGAATGCAGGGTTTTTCAGCCCTGCAATGCGGGCTCGGGTAAAATCCGCCCATTCACTTTTTTGGCAATCCAGACATGGCCCGTACCGTAAATTGCATCAAACTCAAGCGTGAAGCCGAAGGCTTGGACTTCCCGCCCTATCCCGGTGAACTCGGCACCCGCATCTGGCAAAGCATCTCCAAGGAAGCGTGGGAAGAGTGGAAAGGCATCCAGACGCGCCTGGTCAACGAAAACCGCCTGAACCTGGCCGATGCCCGCGCGCGCAAGTATCTGCAGCAGCAGATGGAGCGCTTCCTGTTCGAAGACGGCACCGTCGAAGCCCAGGGCTTCGTCCCGCCCTCGGCCTGAGCGCGGCCTGCCCCGGCCCACGGCCGGGGCGCGCGGCAAGACGCGTCAAAGCAAAACACCCCGGCGTGATACCACGCCGGGGTGTTTTTTTGATGCCGGGCCGCCCCAAGTCAAAAAGCGTCCCCTCGGGGGACCGGGCAACCCGTCAGGGTTGACCTGAGGGGCGTTTTTTGATGCCGGGCCGCCCCAAGTCAAAAAGCGTCCCCTCGGGGGACCGGGCAACCCGTCAGGGTTGGCCTGAGGGGCCTTTTTTGATGCCGGGCCGCCCCAAGTCAAAAAGCGTCCCCTCAGGGGACCGGGCAACCCGTCAGGGTTGGCCTGAGGGGCCTTTTTTGACGCCGGGCCGCCCCAAGTCAAAAAGCGTCCCCTCGGGGGACCGGGCAACCCGTCAGGGTTGACCTGAGGGGCCTTTCTGTCCGCGCCAGGCGCGGACATGCAGACTTGCAGACTGGTAGGATCAAGCCTGGGCGTCGTTCGCGTCCAGTTCCTCGTCTTCACCGCGCGCCAGGCGCTCGGTGTTCTTGGTGCCGGTGTGACGCACGTCGGCGCCGCGCACCATGTAGATGACACGTTCGCACATGTTCTTGGCGTGGTCGCCGATGCGTTCCAGCGCGCGCGCCACGAAGATCACGTCGATGGACGGCGAGATGGTGCGGGGATCCTCGATCATGAACGAGATCAGCTGGCGCAAGGCCGCCTTCCATTCCTTGTCCACGCTCTTGTCGCTACGCACGACGGCGGCCGCCTGCACGGGATCCAGACGGGCGAACGCGTCGAGCGACTGGCGCAGCATTTCGCGCACGGCGTCCGCCATATGGCGCAGGTCCACATTGGGCGTGTAGCGCACTTCATCGTCGTTGATGCGGCGGGCCACGCTGGCGATCTTATCCGCTTCGTCGCCGCAGCGCTCCATGTCGGTCAGCATCTTGGACACCGCCATCAGCGTGCGCAGGTCGATCGCGGTGGGCTGGTGGCGCGCCAGGATCTGGCTGATGCGCTGGTCGATGTCGACTTCGTAGCGGTTGACTTCCTTTTCCCGCTCGCGCACCTTCTCGACCAGTAGCGTATCGCCGCTGGTCAGGGCTTCGATGGACTCCTGGATCATGACCTCGACAACCCCACCCATCGCGAGGAATTGCGAACGGACGGCTTCCAGATCGGCGTCGAATTGTTTGTTTGTGTGCTCGGTCATCCCGGCTCCCAGCGGTTTTAACGGCTTGATGTCGTGCGCCTCGCGCGCAGCCGGGCTTGGCTGTCGTGTATCAGCGTCGCCCGGAAGGTTATGACTTGTTTATGACAGGATTATGAACCGATCCGTCTCGGCAGGCCGGATCAGGACCGGCTCAGGCGGCGAATGCCGTTTTGCGTGGCCAGCAGCGCCAGGTCCGCGCCGGGACGCGAGAACAGGCCGCAGGTCACGACGCCGGGGTAATTGTTGACCTCCAGCTCCAGCGCGGGCGCGTCGGCGATCGTCAGGCCGGCGACGTCCAGGATGACGTTGCCGTTGTCGGTCGTGAAACCCGCCCGCAAGGCAGGACGGCCGCCCAGCTTGGCCAGCGTGCGCGCCACGGCCGCGGCCGCCATCGGAATCACTTCGACCGGCAGGGGAAACGCGCCCAGCTGATCGACCAGCTTCGATTCGTCGGCGATGCAGATGAAGCGATCCGCCACCGAGGCCACGATTTTTTCGCGCGTCTGCGCGCCGCCACCGCCCTTGATCATGTGCAGGCGGGCATCGATCTCGTCGGCGCCGTCGACATAGATGGGCATATGGTCGACGTCGTTCAGGTCGAACACCGCCAGGCCATGCGACTGCAGGCGCTTGGCGCTGCGTTCGGAACTGGCGACCGCGCCGCGCACGCGGCCCTTGAAACGCGCCAGGCCGTCGATGAAGAGGTCGGCCGTGGAGCCGGTGCCCACGCCGATGATGACATCGGGGCCGGCGACCTGTTCGACGATTTCCAAGGCCGCGTCGGCGGCTTGCTGTTTCAATTCTTGCTGGGAAAGCATGGCGGGAGAACTCAAAAAACGGAATGAAAAACGGCGGAATGTCCGCAACGGGCGCGGACCGGAACCTCGAAATTTAGCAGATCAGCCGCCGGCCGGCTGGCTGCCCTCCTCCTCGTCCGGGCCGGCATCCGCGGCGCCCAGCAGGCGCGCCGCCTGGTCGTCCGGCAAGGTCTCCACGCTTTTCAAGCTGCGCAGCATGGCCCGGGTCCGCACTTCGGTCTGGCCTATCTTGTTGCCGGCCGTCTCCAGGGTGCGCTTGACCGCCGCCAGGGAATCGCCGAAGCGGCCGAACTCGGTCTTGACCGCGCGCAGCACCTGCCACACCTCGGACGAGCGCCGTTCGATGGCCAGGGTACGGAAGCCCATCTGCAGGCTGTTCAGCAAAGCCGCCAGGTTGCTGGGGCCGGCCACGTTCACGCGCAGATCGTGCAGACGATCCAGCAGGCCCGGCCGGCGCAGCACCTCGGCATACAAGCCTTCCGTGGGCAGGAACATGATGGCGAAATCGGTGGTGTGGGGCGGCGCGATGTACTTTTCCGCGATCAAGCGGGCCTGCACCTCCACGGCGCGCACCAGCGCCGCGCCCGCCACCCGCGCCGCTTCGGTATCGGCCGCCTCTTCCGCCGCGTTCAGGCGCTCATATTCTTCCTTGGGAAACTTGGCGTCGATCGGCAGCCAGACCGGCTGGCCCTCCTCGCCCCGTCCCGGCAGCCGGATGGCGAACTCGACGATGGCGTCGCTGCCGGGTATCGGCTTGACGTTGCGGCCATACTGCTCGGCCGTCATGGTGTCCTCCAGCAGGCGCGCCAACTGCACCTCGCCCCAGGTGCCGCGCGATTTGACGTTGGTCAGCACCCGCTTCAGGTCGCCGACACCGGCGGCCAGGGTCTGCATCTCGCCCAGGCCCTTGTGGACCGCCTCCAGGCGTTCGGAAACCAGCTTGAAGGATTCTCCCAGGCGCTGTTCCAGGGTGGCGTGCAGTTTTTCGTCGACCGTGCGGCGCATCTCTTCCAGCTTGGCGGCGTTTTCGGTCTGCAAGGCCACCAGGCGCTGCTCGACGGTCTGACGCACTTCCAGCAGCCGGCGGTCGTTGAGTTCGACCAGATTGCGCAGCTCCTGGCGCAACTGCCCGGCAAAGCGGTCCAGCGACTCGGCGGTTTCCCCCCGGGCCGCCTGGGCATCGCGGCCCAGCGCCCCCCGCAGGGTTTCATGCGCGTGCGTCAGTTCCTGGCGCAAGGCGCGGTCGGCCGCGCCCAGTTCGTCACGCAAACCGCGCTGGTTTTCGGCCAGGTCGGCCCGTAACGTTCTTTCGATTTTTTCCAGCCCGTCGAGCACCTGGTCCAGGCGCCCATCGGCGGCGGGACGGCGCCGCCAGGCCAGGCCCGCCAGCAGCGCGGCCAATACAGAAGCGGCAAGGCAGACCCACAACATTACATCTAAAGAAATCTTAGGCAAAAGGCCTCCGAAAATGGAACAATCGAGTCAATTACATGAAATTTGGCGTTAAATGCGTTTATATGACGCGCATTATGTGGGTATAACGCCACAGAATTTTGAGATTTTTCTTTGCCCTGAGCAATATCGCGTTCAAACTACGGGCAACGTCGAATTTTCGTCATAAACAGGTGGCAACACATTGTGGAAACACATTGTTGTGAAGCCCACACTGCGTCTTTTATGAGCATAGTTCCACTGCAGCGGCGTCGAACCGCCGCCCAGCCCGCTCCTCTTCCCGCCCTCGTCCCCGGCCATGGATTGCCTTTCGGCGCCCTGGAACTGGACGAGCTCGTGCCCATCGCGGCCGGGACGGAGCGCAGCGTCTATCAGCACCCGTACGAGCCCAATCTGCTCGTCAAGGTGGTGAACCGCCAGAATTTCGCGGAGACGATGGACAAGCACCCGTGGCGCCGCCTGATCAAGACGCTGTTCCAGCGGGAAGGCGCCTATAGCGCCTACATCCACGAATTGTCCGAATACGCGGCGGCCTACAACGCCGCGGCCGGCCGCTGGCAGATTCCGATGGCGCGCGTGGTCGGCCTGGCCGAAACCTCGCAAGGCCTGGGCTTGCTGGTGGAAAAGATTTCCGACGGCGAAGGCGGCCTGGCCCCCACGGTCGAGGAAATGGTCAAGCGCGAAGGCCACCTGGCGCCCGAACTGGCGCGCGAGCTGGCGTTCTTCTTCGATTCGCTGGCCGACCATCACATCATCCTCAACGACATTTCGGCACGCAACATCGTCATGGGCGAAAACGCCCAGGGCAAGAGCGGGCTGTATCTGATCGACGGTTTCGGCTCCAAGCAGGCGGTGCCGATATATGCCCTCAGCAAGTCCTTGAACCGCCGTCGCATCCAGCGCAAGGTGGACGCCATGATCGTGCGCCTGAAAGCGCGCGCCGCACGCGCCGCGCGTGCGAACCGGGCCATTTGACGCCGGGCCGCCCCAAGTCAAAAGCGTCCCCTTGGGGGACCGGGCAACCCGCAGGGTTGACCTGAGGGGCAACAAACGAATCAGGTCTCCGAGTAGGGAAAGAGCGCGAAGCGCCGAGACACAGGCCGGACGGGGTCGGGTCGCTAGACCTGACCCCTGCAAGGCTTGCCGGCCCGCGTGACCCAGGCGTAATCCCGGCCCGCCACCTGCCCCCGCCGCAGCGGATTGCGCGTACAGAAAGGCGCATAGGCGGGATCCACATAACGGTAAGGCAGGTGCTCGTCGCGTCCCGGCGGTATGCCCAGCCGCGTCGTGCGCAATAGCTGCGCGGGTCGCGCGCCCACGTCGTCGACGAAAAACGTGGCGGGGTCGAAGCCCTGCCCGTCCCATTGCGGCACTTTCAGGTCCAGCGCCCGGCATAGCAGGGTCTGGCCGGCGCACAGCCGTTGCGGCGACCGGGCCGCGCCGCGCGCGTCCGGACTCAGGGCCTGCATCCTTGCCAGGGCATCCTCCCCCGACACGTCATCCAGCCAGGGATGGGCCGACTTGATCAGCACGGCATTGCCGGGGCCGGCGGCGCTGAAGTTCAAGGAATCGCCGCCCCGGGCGTAATACATATAGATGGTGCCGCCGTCCATGAACAGGGCGCGGCGCTTGTGCGTATAGCCCAGGGAAGCGTGGCTGCCCTTCTCGTCCAGGTAATAGACCTCGGTCTCGATGATGCGCGCCGCCAGCCACAGGCCTTCGTGACGGCGGCGCAGCACCATGCCCAGCAGTTCGCGGGCAAGCTGGCGGGCATCGCGATTGAAGAAGGCGTCGGGCAGCGGCCGGCCGATGACCGCATCGGAACGGTAGTCGTAGGCCGCGCCGCCCGCCATCGCGCGGGCCTCAGGCGAAACGTTCGCCGTAGCGCTTTTCCGAGAAACCGACCGCGGCCACGCCGTCGGGCGTGACGCTGACCGGGCGGCGCACCAGCGCCGGGAATTCCTTGATCAAGGCCAGCCATTCCGCGTCGGTGGTCGCGCCGCGGCGCTCCTCGGGCAAGGCACGCCAGGTCATGGACGTCCGGTTGACCAGCTTTTCCCAGCCGCCCAGTTGGCCGGCCCACTCTTTCAGCAAGGCCGGCTTGACCGGATGGTCGCGGTAGTCGATGAACTCGTTGCTCACGCCATGCGCGTCCAGCCACGTGCGGGCCTTCACGCACGTGCTGCATTGCTTGAGGCCATAGAGAACGACTTGGGTCATGAAGAAAGCTCCTTGAGGCGTTGCAGGCGGTTGGCGACGATGACGCAGATGCCGACGGCCAGGATGAACAGGGCCGCCAGCGCGTTGACCTCGGGCTTGAGGCCCAGCCGCACCCGCGAAAAGACTTCCAGCGGCAGGGTCGTATAACCCGGGCCGGACAGGAAGGAAGACAGGATCACGTCGTCCAGCGACAGCGTGAAGGACAGCAGCCAGGCCGACGCCAGGGCCGGCGCGATCAGCGGCAGCGTGATGACGAAGAACACCTTGAGCGGCGTGGCGCCCAGGTCCAGCGCGGCCTCTTCCAGCGAGCGGTCCAGGTCGCGCACGCGCGACTGGATGATGACGGCGACGAAGGCCATGGCGAACGTCGTGTGGCCCACCCAGATGGTGAAGATGCCGTTGTCGGGCCAGCCGATCAGGCTGCGCACTTCGACGAACATCAACAGCAGCGAAATGCCGACGACGACTTCCGGTATCACCAGAGGCGCGCTGAGCATGCCCAGATAAAGCGAGAAGCCGCGGAAACGGCCCATGCGCGCCAGCACATAGCCCGCCCACGTGCCGATGATGGTGGCCGCCGTGGCCGACAAGGCTGCCACCCGGAAGGACAGCCAGGCCGCGCTCAGCAGCGCGTCGTCGCGGAACAGTGACGCATACCACTTGAACGAGAAGCCCGACCAGGCGGTGACGATGGGCGAATCGTTGAAGGAAAACACCACCAGGCTGAGGATGGGCACGTACAGGAACAGGAAACCCAGTCCCAGCGCCACGGCCCGCAAAACGGGATTCGGACGCAGCATCATCGCTTGCCCTCCCCGGCCTGCTTGACCTGGTTGTATTGGAACAGCGCCAGCGGCACCAGCAGCAACAGCACCATCACGCAGGTCACGGACGCGGCCATCGGCCAGTCGGCGTTATTGAAGAACTCGCTCCACATCACGCGGCCCATCATCAGCGTATTGGCGCCGCCCAGCATTTCCGGGATCACGTACTCGCCGACCGCGGGGATGAAGACCAGCATGGCGCCGGCGATCACACCCGGCCGCGACAGCGGCACCGTGATGCGCCAGAAGGCCTGCCAGGGCTTGGCGCCCAGGTCATAGGCGGCTTCCAGCAGGCGCAGGTCCATCTTCACCAGGTTGGCGTACAGCGGCAGGATGAAGAAAGGCAGATAGGAATAGACCATGCCGATATAGACGGCCAGGTCCGTGCGATAGATTTCCAGGGGCTGTGAAATGATGCCCAGGGAAATCAGGAACTTATTGAGCAGGCCGTCGTTGCGCAGGATGCCTACCCACGCATAGACACGCAGCAGCAGCGAGGTCCAGAACGGCAGGATCACGCCCAGCAGCAGCAGATTGCGGGTGGCCGGCGCCGAACGGGCGATGTAATACGCCATCGGATAGCCGATCAACACGCACACCAGCGTGCTGATGGCGGCGATCTTCACCGAACTCAGGTAGGTGGCGAAATACAGGCTGTCCGTGAACAGCAGCGCGTAGCCACGCAGGTGCAGGCTGAACTGCAGGGCCTGGTCCTTGTACTCCACCAGCGACGTATAGGGCGGGATGCCGAACTGCAGGTCGGCGAAGCTGATCTTCAGGACCAGCAGGAACGGCACCAGCAGGAACAGCACCAGCCACAGATAGGGAGGCACCACCGCCAGCGCGCGTCCCGATGGCAGGAACCGGCGCATCATGAGGGCAGCACCGTCGCGCTGTCGGCCCCCCAGCTGGCGTAGACCTCTTCGCCCACCGCCGGCGCGTCGCTCAGCGCCAGCACGCGGCGCGGCACGGTGGCTTCGATCTGCACGCCCGAATCCAGACGGATCTGGTACAGCGCATAGCTGCCCATCCACGCCATGTGGGTGACCATGCCGTGCGCCCAGTTGTGTTCGGCCTGGGGCCGTTCACGGGTGACGATGACGCGCTCCGGCCGGATCGAGACGTGCACCTGCATGCCCAGGGGCTCGCTGACGCCGTGGCTGACATACAGCGGGCGCGCCAGCTCCTCGCTTTCGATGGCGACGTGATCCGGCTCATCGACCACGATGGTGCCGGTGAACAGGTTGGTGGTGCCGATGAAGCCGGCGACGAAGCGCGAGTTCGGGAACTCGTAGACGTCCTGCGGCGTGCCGCACTGGATGATCTGGCCTTCGGTCATCACCGCCAGGCGGTGCGCCATGGTCATGGCCTCTTCCTGGTCGTGCGTCACCATGATGCAGGTCACGCCGACCTGCTCCAAGATGCGCACCAGTTCGATCTGGGTTTTCTGCCGTATCTGCTTGTCCAGCGCCGACATGGGCTCGTCCAGCAACAGCAGCTTGGGCCGCTTGACCAGGCTGCGCGCCAGCGCCACGCGCTGCTGCTGGCCGCCGGACAGCTGGTTGGGCTTGCGGCGGGAGTAGCCGGCCATCTGCACCAGGTTGAGCGCCTCGAACACGCGGTCGTGGATCTCGGCGCGGTCTACGCCTTCCTGCTTCAGGCCGAAGGCGACGTTGGCCTCCACCGTCATGTGCGGGAACAGCGCGTAGGACTGGAACATCATGTTGACGGGGCGCCGGTACGGCGGCACCGCGGTGATGTCCTCGCCATCGAGCAGGATCTGGCCCGATGTCGCTTCCTCGAAGCCGGCGAGCATGCGCAGCAGCGTCGATTTGCCGCAGCCCGAGCTGCCCAGCAGCGCGAATATCTCGTTGCGCTTGACGCTGAGGCTGACCGAACGGACGGCGACGGTATCGCCGAAGATCTTTACCAGATCGGCCACCCGGACGAACTCGTCCGGATCCGCCGTGTGCTGCGCCGGATAACGGCTATCACTCATGATTGCTTATCTTCCGGACTTCAGTTCGGCCCACATGCGGGTCTGCAGACGCAGGATGTTCACCGGTTGCGGCTTGATCACGTACAGCGTCTTGGCGACATCCGCGGGCGGATAGATCATGGGGTTGTCGGCGACGTCCTTCACCACGTACTTGCGCGCCTCTTTATTGGCATTCGGATAGAACATGGTGTTGGTGATGGCCGCGTGAACCTGCGGGGTCTCGATGTAATTGATGAAGGCCAGCGCTTCGTCCACGTGCTGGGCGTCCTTGGGGATGGCCATCGTGTCGAACCAGGCCGGCGCGCCGCCCTTGGGGATGTAGTAGTTGACGTCGTAAGGCTGCTTGGCGTCCTTGGCGCGCTTGCGCGCGATCATCACGTCGCCGGAGAAGCCATAGACCATGCACAGGTCGCCCACGGCCAGTTCGTCGATATAGCCTGACGAGCTGAACTGACGGATATAGGGACGAATTTTCTTGAGAAGTTCCAGCGCTTCCTTGTAATCGTCCGGATTGCTGCTGTTGGGATCCTTGCCCAGGTAATGCAGGACCGCCGGGAAAACCTGCGCGGCTTCGTCCAGCATCGAGATGCCGCACTCTTTCAGCTTGGCGGCGTTCTCGGGCTTGAACAGCATGTCCCAGCTGTCCAGCGGCGCATCCTTGCCCAGCAGTTGCTGGACCTTGGTGACGTTGTAGCCCAGGCCGTTGGTGCCATAGCCCCACGGCACCAGGTACTGGTTGCCCGGATCGACGGTGGCGACCAGCGCCATCAGGTCGGGATCGAGGTACTGCCAGTTGGGAATCTTGGACTTGTCCAGCTTCTGGAACAACCCGCCCTGCAACTGGCGCGCGGCGTAATGCGTCGACGGCACCACCACGTCGTAGCCGGACTTGCCGGTAAGCAGCTTGGCCTGCAGCGTGTCGTTGTTGTCGTAGACGTCGTAGCGCACCTTGATGCCGGTCGCTTTCTCGAAGCCGGGTATGGTGTCGGGCGCGGTGTATTCGGCCCAGTTATAGACGTTGACGACCTTGTCTTGGGCATGGGCCGTGGCCACGGCCGCGGTCGCCAGTACCGCCCCCACTGCGTAGCGGATACCCGCGTTGATTCTCATCCAGGGCCCCTTGCCTAGAAAGTTTATAGAGCTGCCGCTGCCCGATTCCCCTGGCGCGCCAAAGGCAAAATGATAATGGGTTTTTACCACCCGTGTCAGGGGCGGCGCACGGGGGGTCGCGCTGAAGCGGCGGGTCAGTCCGGCCGGCTGGCCATGTAGCGCCGGTAGGACGCTTCGAGCTTGTCGAAAAACGCCAGTCCCGCCGCGCCACCGACTTTTTCCAGCGAGCGGCGCAAGCGACGCATATTGCCGATACGCGCCGGCGTCGAGACCCCGCCCTGCTGGCCGCGGTCGAAATCGATGACCCAGGCCTTGCCCGCCGTGTCGACCAGGATGTTGAAGGCGTTCAGGTCGGCATGCCAGACCCCGGCCAGGTGCAGGCGCGCCACCGCATCGGCCGCGGCATCCCAGACCGCCTGGTCCAGCAGCAAGGCCAGGGGCCGCACATCGGGCAGGCGCTGGACGATGATGGCGGCCCGGTAGGTCAGCCCCTGGCGCCAGTAGGCGGCGGCCACCGGCGCGGGCACGGGCAGCCCCTGGGCGGCCAGCGACTCCAGCAGGCGGAATTCCATGAAGCTGCGCGTGCGGTCCGCGCCCAGCCAGAAGTAACCGCGATCGCTGATCTTCGCGACCAGGCCGCCCCGGCGGTAGTGGCGCAACACGCCTTCGCCGAACTCACCCTGCACGAACCACGCTGCCTGGCGGCCGCCGGCCGCCACCGGTTCGGCCTGGGCACCGTAGGCCGCGGCATCGAAGAGTTCCGGCCCCGGCCGGCCGATGCGGGCGGCGTCGTAAAGCATGGCGCCGGCCGCGCCGGGGATCATGCGGCGCTCGCTGCCGTTGGCGGCAGCGGCCTGCGCCGCATCCCACGTCAGCCAGGCGGTTTCAACCCTCACGATTACGCATCCAGTCGGCGGTGCCGTAGAAGGAATGCAGCAAGCGGTCCATCAAGGCCTGTTCCAGGCCCTGGTCGGCCATGGCGCGGCCCATGCAGACCACCCATTGATCGCGCTCCCGGGTACCGATGGAAAAAGGCAGGTGGCGCGCGCGCAGGCGCGGATGGCCGAAGCGCTCGATGTAATGATCGGGGCCGCCGAAAAAGCCGCACAGGAACCAGAACAGGCGGTCGCGCGCGTTGTCCAGGCTGGGGCCATGCGCCGCGCGCAGGTCGGCCAGGTCGGTGTCCACGTCCATCAGGTCGTAGAAGCGGTCGACCAGCGCCCGCACGCCGGGCTCGCCGCCAAGTTGCTCAAAAATACTGCGCGTGTGATCAATCGGCTCGAATATCGGCTCGACACGCGTCGTTGTCGTCATAGTGCTTCTCGCAAAGTGACCAGCGGCGGCGTCCGCAAGACGCCGCGCAAGGCCAGTGCACCCCCACCCCAGGCCCCCAGCATGCCGGCGGCGATGCCGGCCAGCCAGGGCCACAGGCTGAGCGTGATAGTGAAATCGAATACATAGCGGGACAGCGCCCAGGCCACCACGGCGGCGCCGGCCGCGCCCAGCAGGCCGGCCAGGCCGCCCACGGCCAGCAGCTCCAGGCGTTGCGCGCGCGCCAGCTGGCGGCGCGTGGCGCCCAGCGCGCGCAGTACCGCGGCCTCGCGCACGCGCTCGTCGCGGGTGGCGGTGAGCGCCGCCGCCAGCACCAGCACGCCGGCCGCCAAAGTGAACACGAACAGCAGTTGCACCGCCTGCACCACCTGGTCCAGCACGGTCTGCAACTGCTTCAGGATGGCGCCGACGTCGAACACTGTCAGATTGGGGAAGTCGCGCACCAGCTGGGGCAGCAGCTGCGGTCGATTGTCGGGCAGGTGGAAGGACGTGATCCAGCTTTGCGGCGCATCGGCGAGCGCCGCCGGCGACAGCATGGCGAAGAAGTTCACGCGCATGGTGTCCCAGTCGACCGTGCGCAGGCTGGTGACGTCGGCGTCCACGGTCTGGCCGGCGATGTCGAAGGTCAGCTTGTCGCCCATCTTCACGCCCAGCGTGGTGGCGATGCCCGATTCCATGGACACCTCGCGCGAGTCGGGCGCCATCCAGCGGCCTTCCGCCAGGCGGTTATAGGACGGCATCCGGTCGGCGTACGACAGGTTGAACTCCCGGTCCACCAGGCGTTTGGCGCGGCCTTCTTCATAGTCGGCGGCCGACACCGCGCGGCCATTGATGCCGACCAGCCGGCCGCGGATCATGGGATAGAGATCGGCCTGGGCGACGCCGCCCTGGGTCAGGCGCGCGGCCACGGGCGCGCGCTGGTCGGGCTGGATGTTGATCAGGAAACGGTTGGGCGCATCGGCCGGCAAGGTGCGCTGCCAGCCGGCGATCAGGTCGGTACGCGTCATGGCCAGCAACAGCAAGGCCATCAGGCCGATGGCCAGCGCGCAGACCTGGGTGATGGTGGCGGCCCGCCGGCGCACCACGCCGGCCAGGGCGAAACGCAGCGCGGGCATGCCCGCGGCCGCGCCGCGCACACGCGCCAGCAAGGCCACGCAGAGCCCGGCCAGCAGGGCGAACACGACAAAGGCGCCGAGGAAGCCGCCGGCGATGATGCCGCCCAGCCGCGCGTTGCCGGCGAACCACCAGATCAACAGGGCGAAACCGGCCGCGCCGATGGCGTAGCCAAGCACGCTGCCGGCTTGCAGGCCGGGGTCGTCGCGACGCAGGACCCGCGCCGGCGGGACATGGCGCAGTTGCGCCAGCGATGGCAGGGCGAAGCCCAGCAACAGCCACAAGCCGGTGGCCAGCCCCTGCGCCGCGGGCAGCACGGACGGCGCCGGCAGCGCCGTGTCGATGAAACGGGCCAGCACGGTGACCAGGCCTTGATGCACGGCGTAGCCGACAACGCCGCCAATCAGCGACGCCAGCACGCCGACCAGGATGAACTCCACCGTCAGCATGCGCGTGATGGCGGATTGCGGGGCGCCCAGGCAGCGCATCACCGCCACGCCGTCGCGATGGCGCTGCATGAAACGGTTGGCCGCCAGGGCCACCGCCACCGCGGAGATCAGCACGGCCAGCAAGGCCACCAGCGACAGGAAGCGCTGGGCGCGATCCAGCACGCGGCGCACGTCGGGACGGCCGGACTCCACCGTGGCGACTTTCTGGCCACGCTGCAGATTCTCGTTCAACCAGGTCGAATAGGCGGCGACCGCGGGCGGGTCGCCGGCGGCCAGCAAGGCGTAGCCGACGCGGCTGCCGGGGGCGATCAGGTGCGTGGCCGCCAGGTCGTCGGCGCGCATCATGACGCGCGGCGACACGTTGACGAACTGCAGGCTGCGATCGGGTTCGTAGGTCACCACGCGGGCGATGCGGAATTCGGAGTCGCCCAGGGTGAGCGTGCCGCCCACGGCGACATTGAGCATGCCCAGGAGTTGCGGGTCGACCCAGACGGTGCCGCGCTCCGGGACATCGCGGGTGGGCGTGTCGGCGCCGAAGGGCGCGGTGGCCGTGCGCAGGTTGCCGCGCAGGGGGTAGCCCGGTTCGACGGCTTTCAGGGAGACCAGTTGCGCGTTGTCGCCCGCGCCGGCCATGGAGGGGAACTGCCAGGTGTGGACCAGCCGCAGGCCTTCCTGCAAGGCGCGTTGTTCGAATATGGGCGGCAAAGGCGCGTCGGCGTCGAGCACCACGTCGGCGCCCAGCATCTGCGCGGCATCGCGTTCGAGGGCGCGGCCGACCCGGTCGGCCAGGAAGCCCACGCTGGTGACGGCAGCCACGGCGACGACCAGGGCGATGACCAGCAGGCGCAGTTCGCCGGCGCGGGTATCGCGCAGCAAGGCGCGCACACCTTGGCGCAGGGTGTGCATGAGGCCACGCCTGGCGGGCGGTGACGAGGCTGGGAGACGGGCGGCGGCGGTTTCAGGCATGGGCGTATCGTACCTAAAGCTGACTAAAGTCTGGCGCTCTACAGTAAAAAATCCCCCCGTACCGCGCGGAGCGCGGCCCCCCAGGGGGCGACACCGGCGGACCGGGGGACCCGGCTCCGCGGTGTCCCCGATGGGCCGGGCTTCTATTCCAGAGGATTTTTAGTACGGGAGATGGCTTTTTGAATTCAGGCGGCCAAGCGACAAAAAAGCGAAGCTTCCTCGCGGAAGCTTCGCTTGTACCTGCGCCCGCGTGAATTACTTGGCCGGGGTGGTCGCGGTCGTCTTGGAGGACGACTTGGCACCGGACTTCTTGGCCTTGTGCTTGTGAGTTTGCGTGGACTTGGGCTTGGCGGTCGTCGAAGCATCGGCAGCGAAAGCCGCCGGCGCCGCGGCCAGACCCAGGGTCAGCGCCGAGACGGACAGAAAAGCAGCAATGCGGGAGCGAGTGGTCATGAATAACTCCAGAATTAATAAGGCCACCGGGCCTTGATTCCACGGGCGCGGCGATTTTGCCGTGTTCCCCGTACTGCTTTGGAGCAGGGAGTTTCGGGAAGGTTGCATGCGATCTCAAAAAAAATTCATACGTGATGCAACGCAATGCGAACACGGGAATTTTCGAGGGAAAACCCTGAAAAATAGGGGTTTCCGGAGTTTGAAGCTGTCATTCAACTTAAATGACGGGAATGGATTTTCGGCAGAAACGGATAATCGCTTTGTTAATGCCTTGGCCCGGGCCTGGGTTAATCCACTAACGTGGAAAGAATATGAGGGGGCTCCGCCCCCTCCGCCCCGGTTTGAGCTGCGTTCTTGAAGAGAGATCGTGGCAACTGAGGAACCGCAACGCGTGGCGTGTGCCATCGCACGCCCGCAAACAGCAGACGCCACGAAGGGGCCGCGCCACTTCCCCCACGCGCGGCTCGGGCTTCGCACAACGGCAAACCCTGCGGGGGCATGAGGGGGCGGAGCCCCCTCTGCTAAACAAACTCTTCCGAAGAAAAAGGCGCGCGCCCGGGGTCAGGCTTCCTTCAATTTCTCCAACGCGTCTTCCAGACGATCGCACGCCCATACTTCCAAACCCTCGATCGGCTGCCGCGGCGCATTGGCTTTCGGAATCAAGGCCACGTTGAAACCCAGCTTCGCGGCTTCGCGCAGACGCTCCTGGCCCCGCGGCGCGGGCCGGATTTCACCCGCCAGGCCCACTTCCCCAAACGTCACCAGCCCCCGCGGCAAAGGACGATCGCGCAAGGACGACATGATCGACAGCAATACCGGCAAGTCAGCCGCCGGCTCGGTAATCCGCACGCCCCCCACCGCGTTGACGAACACGTCCTGATCCGACGTCACCACGCCGGCATGACGGTGCAGCACCGCCAGCAACATGGCCAGACGGTTGCCCTCCAAGCCCACGGTCAGCCGCTTGGGATTCGGCGTATGCGCGGCGTCCACCAGCGCCTGGATCTCCACCAGCAGCGGCCGCGTACCTTCCTGCGTTGCCATCACGCAGGAGCCCGCCACCTGGCGGTCATGCTGGGACAGGAACAAGGCGGACGGGTTGGCGACTCCCCGCAGGCCGCGATCCGTCATCGCGAACACGCCCAGTTCATTGACCGCGCCGAAACGGTTCTTGAAGGCCCGCACCAGGCGGTAGGAAGAATGCGTGTCGCCCTCGAAATACAGCACGGTGTCGACGATGTGCTCCAGCACGCGCGGGCCGGCCAAAGCGCCGTCCTTGGTGACGTGGCCGATCATCACGATGGCGATGCCGGTCTGCTTGGCCAGGCGGGTCAGCTGGGCCGCGCACTCGCGCACCTGGGACACGGAACCGGGCGCGGCGGTCAGCTCGCTGCTATAGAGGGTCTGGATGGAATCGATGACCGCCACCACCGGCCGTTGGTCAGCGACGGCGGCCTGGATGGCTTCCAGGCGGATTTCGGCCAGCAGATTGACCTCGCCGGTCGGCAGGCCCAGACGGCGCGCGCGCAGGGCCACCTGCTCCGCCGATTCTTCACCGGTGACGTACAGCACCTTGGCCGTGGCCGACATGGACGCCAGCGCCTGCAGCAGCAAGGTCGACTTGCCGATGCCGGGATCGCCGCCGATCAGCACCACGGCGCCGGCCACCAGGCCACCGCCCAGGACGCGGTCGAACTCGTCCAGGCCGGTCGGTTGGCGCGGGACTTCGCGGGCTTCGATCTCGGCCAGGCTGCGGACGGGGCTGGAGGCCGCCAAAGGCGCATAGCGATGCTGCGCAGCCGCCGCGGGGGCGGCGCTTTCGACGGTTTCTTCCAGCGTGTTCCAGGCGTTGCAGTGGGGGCATTTGCCCTGCCACTTGAGACTGGTGCCGCCGCATTCGGCACAGACGTAGACGGTTCGGGATTTGGCCATTGCGCGAGTTTAGCGAATGGGGAGTAGCCGTGCGGCCGGAGCGTGCTTTGGCAAAGCGCTCAGCCGGCCAAGACTTTCATTAAAACTATGAGGGGTCCCCCCTCATACTCCCCGCGGCAGCGATCCAGGCCCTGCGGGGCATGGCCGCCGCCAGGGCGGGCGCCGATGCACATGCGGGAGCATGAGGGGTTCCCCCCTCATATATCTAGCTGCGGCCGGCGAGGCTGCCGCCGCCGTCGACGCCCAGCACCTGGCCGGTGATGAAGCCGGCATCGTCGGACAGCAGGAATGCGATGGCGGCGGCGGCTTCGGCGGGGGTGCCGATACGCTTCATCGGAATCCCGGACAACACCCGCTTCTCGCCCTCGCTGCCGACAGGACGGCTGGCGCGGAACAACTCCGTTTCGATGGGACCAGGCGCAACAGCATTCACCGTGACGCCGTATTCAGCCAGCTCCAGCGCCCACGTACGGGTGCAACCCACCAGCGCGGCCTTGGCGGCCGAATAGCTGGTGCGGTCCTGGCTGCCATGAATGGCGCGGCTGACGACGTTCACGATGCGGCCCGAACGGCGCGTCTTCATCGACTCGACAAAGGTCTGCACCACCTGCACGGCCACGCGCACATTCAAATCCAGCACGTTATACAGCGACGCCAATTCCACCGAGCCCAAGGGCTGCGGCAACACCAGGCCTACATTGTTGACGATGGCGTCGACAGGAAATTTTTCGCGGATCTCGCGCAGCACATCTTCCGTCTTGCCGGCATCGGCCAGATCACAGGCGTAGAGATACCCCGGAAAATCGACATCATTGGTATGCCGGGCGATTCCCACTACATGGCAGCCCATGTCGGCCAGACGGCGCGTAAGCGCCCAGCCTATCCCTTTGGTAGCGCCGGTTACCAGCACGCATTTGTCTTTCATGGGAACAACCTCGAATCTGCAGTGGGGGGGAAAAGCCCCAAGTAGACACCAACCAGGGCGTCGGTGTCTTGTTTTTCCCCCAGACCCGTCCCCGTCAGATATCCCGCCCCTGCACCGGCACGCGCGGCGCCAGGGCACACACCAATTCGTAACCTATGGTTTCAGCGGCCTGCGCCACTTCATCCACCGTGGGACCGCCCTCCCCCCACAGCACCACCGGCGCGCCGACACCCGCCGCCGGGATGGGTGTCAGGTCGACCGCCAGCATGTCCATGGAAACCCGTCCCAGCAAGCGCGTACGCACCCCGGCGACCGTGACCGGCGTGCCCGTGCCCGCATGGCGCGGATACCCATCGGCATAGCCGCAGGCCACGACCCCGACGCGCATCGGCGCATCGGCGATGAACGCGCTGCCATAGCCGACGGCGGCACCGGCCTTGACCTCTTGGACGGAGATAAGGCGCGACGCCAGGGTCATGGCCGGACGCAGGCCGAAACTGGCGGCGTTGGCATCGTGGAAAGGCGAAATGCCATACAGGCAGCAACCCGGCCGTACCCAGGCGGCATGGTCGTCGCGCGCCAGCGAGATGTCCGGATAGCGCAATGTGGCGGCGGAGTTCGATACGCTGACCGGGCCGGGCAGCCCGTCGGTGATGCGGTCGAACACTTCCATCTGGTCCGCCACGCCTTGCGGGCCGTCGGCGTTGGCGAAGTGGGTCATCTTGCCGACGGAATTCAACACGCCGTCGTCGCGCAGGCGCAGCGCCTGTTGATAGGCCGCGCGATAAGCGTCAGGCGCGAAACCCAGCCGGTTCATGCCGGTATTGAGCTTCATGAAGATATCCAGCCGGCGCGAACCGCGGTTGCCGGCCAGGATGGCCAGTTGGTCCGGATGATGCACGGCCGTGGTCAGGTGATAGCGATCCAGCACTTCCAGGTCGGCCGGCTCGAAAAAGCCTTCCAGCAGCATGATGGGCCCGCCCCAGCCGGCTTCGCGGCAGCGCACGGCTTCGTTCAGGTCCAGCAGGGCCAGGCCCTGCGCCTGCCAGAAACCGCGCACGGCCTGCTCGATGCCGTGGCCGTAGGCGTTGGCCTTGATGACCGCCCAGATCGACGGCGGCGCCAGGGGCCGGCCTTGGGTCTTCGCGGCGCTTGCCGCGGCTTGATGAACGTGTTTGCGGACGACCTCGAGATTGTGCGTGAGGGCATCGACGGAAATCGTGGCGGTAATTGGGCGTGGCATGGCGGGCGGGGGAGGACGGATCGGCCTTTTTTGCGATCGGCGTTAGTCTACCCGATGCCTCATGACGACCTCACTAAAATAGCGACGATTCCATAGCGGCGATTTTGCGCACGATCCATGTCTGTCGACCATTACGAAAACTTTCCAGTGGCCTCCATCCTGCTGCCGCGCCATCTGCGCGAGCCGGTCACCAACATCTATCGCTACGCGCGCAGCGCCGACGACGTCGCCGATGAAGGGGATGCCACGCCGCCGCAACGCCTGGGCGAGCTGGCGGCCTATCGCACGGAATTGCATCGCATCGCCAGTACGGCGGGCCGCAAACCGGACCAGGGCGCGGCCCCCGGGACGGCCTTGGGATCGTCTTTCGGCTCGGGTTATCGACCCGTGGCCGAACGCCTGGCGCCCATCTTCGTGCCGCTGGCCGCCACCATCGCGCGCCATCAGCTGCCCATCACGCCCTTTCTGGACCTGTTGTCGGCCTTCGAACAGGACATCTCGGTCAAGCGCTATGCCGACGAAGCCACCCTGCTCGACTACTGCGCCCGTTCGGCCAACCCGGTGGGGCGCCTGATGCTGCATCTGTATGGCGTGGCCGACGCTGAAGCCTTGCGCCATGCCGACGCCATCTGCACGGGCCTGCAACTGGTCAATTTCTGGCAGGACGTGCGCGTCGACTGGCACAAGGACCGGGTGTATCTGCCGCAAGACGCCCTGCTGCGCCACGGTGTCAGCGAGGAGGACCTGGCCGCCTGCCGCCTGACGCCGCAATGGCAGGCGCTGCTGGGCGAACAGGTGGCGCGGACGCGCGCGCTGTTACACTCCGGAGCGCCGCTGACCCGGCGTCTGCCCGGCCGTATCGGCCTGGAGCTGCGCCTGGTCGTGCAAGGCGGACTGCGCATCCTGGAACGTATCGAGCAGGCCCGCTACGATGTGTTCATGAACCGCCCGGAACTGGGCGGACGGGATTGGACCATCATGCTGTGGCGCGCGCTGATACGCTGATCCAGGCAGCTTCGTTCCAGACCGCTTCGTTTCCGACTGATTACCGATTACTGACCGCCGGCGTTTCTCGCGCCGGCCCCGCTCCTGCCCTACCGACATGACTCCCGACGAATATTGCCAGGACAAGGCCGCCAAAAGCGGGTCCAGTTTCTACTACGCTTTTCTGTTCCTGCCGCCGGAGCGGCGGCGCGCCATCGTCGCCATGTACGCCTTCTGCCGCGAAGTGGACGACGTGGTGGACGAAGTCAGCGATCCCTCCGTGGCGCGCATCAAGCTGGCCTGGTGGCGGGCCGAGGTGGACCGCATGTTCGGCGGCGCCCCGGATCACCCGGTGACGCGCGCGCTGGAGCCGCATCTGCAGGCCTACGGCATCACCCGCGAGCGCTTGCTGGCGGTGGTCGACGGCATGGAGATGGACCTGGACCAGACGCGTTATCTGGACTGGCCCGGCCTGCGTAAGTACTGTTGGCACGCGGCCGGCGTGGTGGGTGAGCTGTCGGCGTCCATCTTCGGCTATGAAGACCCCGCCACCCTGGTCTACGCGGAGAAGCTGGGGCTGGCTTTCCAGATGACCAACATCATCCGCGATGTCGGCGACGACGCGCGGCGTGGGCGCATCTACCTGCCCATCGATGAATTGCAGCGTTTCAACGTGAAGGCCGCGGACATCCTCAACGGGAAATATTCGGAAGGCTTCACGGCGCTGATGGCGTTCCAGGCGCAACGGGCGCGTGAGCTGTACCGCGAGGCCATGCGGGCGCTGCCGGAAGGCGATCGGCGCGCCCAGCGGCCGGGGCTGATGATGGCGGCCATCTACCATGCGCTGCTGGATGAGATCGAGCGCGATAACTGGCAGGTGCTGCATCAACGGATTTCCCTGACGCCTTTGCGCAAGCTGTGGCTGGCGTGGAAGACGTGGGTAGGCGGCGGCCGCGGGCTGATGCGGCGCCTGGCGCGATGAACGCGCCGGCCGCGCGCGGCGCGCCTGCGTCGGCGACTGGAATCCCGGCGGTGCTGGCCGAGGGCGGCGCGATGCAGGTGCCGGCTGCCCGTGGCGCGGCGCAGGTGCTGACCGAGAGCGGCGCGACGCAAGCGCGCGCTGCCCGTGGCACGACGAAGCGCTGGGTGGCTGTGGTTGGGGCCGGCTGGGCCGGTTTGGCGGCGGCGGTGGCTTTGCATGATGGGGGCTGCGCGGTCACCGTGCTGGAGGCGGGGCGTACGCCCGGCGGACGGGCGCGGCGCGTTACCCACGCGGACTTCGACCTTCCGCTCGATAACGGGCAGCACATTCTTCTGGGCGCTTACGGCGACACGCTGGCCTTGATGCGCAGGCTGGGACGCGACCCGGATACTTTGCTGGCACGGCTGCCTTTGTCCCTGGCCAGCCTGGATGGAGCCTTTCGCTTGCGGGCGCCGCGTTTGCCGGCGCCTGTGCACGCGGCCGTCGCGCTATTGACGGCGCGCGGATTGGATATGGCCGGGCGCAAGGCGGCATTGCGCTTGATGCGCGCGTTGCAGGGCGCGCGGTGGCACGTGGCCGCGACGGACAGCGTGGCGGATCTTCTGGTTCGGCATGGACAGCCGGACAATGCCGTGCGCTGGCTGTGGGAGCCGCTGTGCCTGGCCGCCTTGAATACGCCCATCGCGCAGGCCGACGCGCAACTTTTCGCGCATGTGCTGCGTGACAGTCTGGCCGGGAAGCGGGCCGCTTCCGACCTGCTGCTGCCGCGCGCCGATCTTTCCGCGCTGTGGCCGGATGCGGCGGCGGCGCTAAGTGACACGCGTTATGGCGTCACGGTGCGGGTCGTCGAGCCATCCGCGGATGGCGTACGGATAGACGGTGAGCTTTACGACGCCGCCATCCTGGCCGTTCCGCCGGCCAATGCCGCGCGTATGCTGGGCAAGGCACTTGGCGATGGCGCTGCCGCGGGGCAGGCACGGCCGCTGGCCGGCGCCGAGCTGGCGGCGCGCTTGTCCGGCTTCAAGTATTCCCCTATCGCGACCTTGAACCTGCGGTTGGGGGACGCGTGGCATCTGCCGATGGCGATGATGATGCTGCGCGAAGATGCGGCGCGGGGGCACGATGGGCAATGGCTGTTCGACCGTGCCGCGCTGGCGGGCGATCGATCGCGGGGAGAGCTGTCGATCGTGGTGAGTGCCGCGGCTCGGCTGGCCGATCGGCTGACGCAAGAGGACCGTGACGCGGTGGTGGCGCCGCTTCTCGAACAGGTGCGCGAGCAGGCTGTTCGCGGGGGTCTGCCGCCCTTGCCTGCCGTGGCGCATGCGGAACTGCTGGTCGACAAACGGGCGACATTTCTCGCCACGCCTGGCTTGGCGCGGCCCGGCAACGCGACCCCGTGGCCCACGCTATGCCTGGCCGGCGACTGGACCGACACCGGCTACCCGGCCGTCCTGGAGGGCGCCGTCCGCAGCGGCCAAAGCGCCGCCGCGCTGATCGCGGGGCGTTGACGCTCTCGCGAAAAGCACACAGAGGATAATTTTTTTGGGGGTTCCCCCCAACGCCCCCGCTTCCGCTATCGCGAGACGCACGCGGGAGACTCTTGGGGCGGCCCCAAAGGCGTCAGTCGGCGCAATGGCAAGGTGCTCACAGGGGGGCATTGGGGGGTTCCCCCCCAAAAAAATATCTTCAACTCAATGCACGTACGGTAAACAATCCCGCCGCGGTCAGCGCCAATGAACCCGCCAGGCTGACACCCGCGTACACAACGGCGCCGCCGTATTCACCCCGCTCCAGCATCGCGACGGTTTCCGCCGAGAACGTCGAGAACGTGGTCAGGCCACCCAGGAAGCCCGTGATGCACGCCAGACGCACCCAGGCCGGCCAATCGGGATGCGACGCGACCAGCGCCACCATCACGCCGATCACATAGCCGCCGCCAAGATTCGCCGCCACCGTCCCCCACGGAAAGGACTCATGGCGATTCAAGCCCAGCGCGAGCAGCCAACGCAGCCACGCCCCGACAGCGGCCCCAAGGCCGACGGCAAGAAAACTGAGGGGCGTAAGCACTGGCAGCATGGCATTCCTTGAACCCGCACGGAACGCCCATTATCGCCAGCGGCGGCCCGCCGTCAACGCATGCCCCTCCCACGCAAACAGCTGCGCACCCAGCGCCGGCTGAGCGTTCACAAAGCGTCGACGTAAAAAAGCCGAAGGCCCTTCTGCATCCCACAAAGGGAAGAAGCTTGTATAAATGAGCTGATTCACCCCGCCCCCACGCACCAAACTTCGCGCCGGCGGGAATTGAAATCAAGCTGGTCGCATCAAGCATCGACCCAGAGAACCAGCCTGCATCAGGAGACAACATTCATGAGCTACGCCAAAGGCGCCACCGACGTCCCCCTCATCGAACAAACCATCGGCGACTTTTTCGACACCATGGTCGACAAGCAACCCGACCGCGATGCCCTCGTCAGCCGCCACGAAGGCCAACGTTTCACCTACCGCGAGCTGCAGACCGAATCGAACCGGCTGGCCAGCGCATTGCTGAACCTGGGCCTGGTCCCCGGTGACCGCGTCGGCATCTGGTCCCACAACAACGTCGCCTGGGTGCTGATACAGATAGCCACCGCCAAGGCGGGACTGATACTGGTCAACATCAACCCGGCCTACCGCACGTCCGAGCTGGAATATGCACTGAACAAGGCCGGCTGCAAGGCGCTGCTGACCATGCCGAAGTTCAAGTCCAGCGACTACCTGGCCATGCTGCGTGAACTGGGCCCCGAACGCCTGCCGCGACTGCAACACACCTTCTGGATCGACAGCCCGGCCGCCCCGGACATGGAAGCCCCCAACGTGCAGCGCTTCAGCCGCCTGCTCGCCAGCGGCGACCCCGCGGACCCGCGCGTGGCGCAGGTACAAAAGGGTCTTAAGGCGACCGACCCCATCAATATCCAGTTCACCAGCGGCACCACGGGCTTCCCCAAGGGCGCCACCCTCACCCATCGAAACATCCTCAACAACGGCTTCTTCGTCGGCGAGTGCATGAAGCTCTCGCCGGCCGACCGGCTCTGCATTCCCGTGCCGCTCTATCACTGCTTCGGCATGGTGCTCGGCAACCTGGCCTGCCTCACGCACGGCTCGGCCATCATTTATCCGAACGATGGCTTCGATCCGCTCACCGTGCTGGAAACGGTGCAGGCCGAAAAATGCACCGGCCTGCATGGTGTCCCCACGATGTTCATTGCCGAACTCGATCACCCGCGCTTCAAGGACTTCGATCTTTCGACCTTGCGCACCGGCATCATGGCCGGCTCGCCCTGCCCCACCGAGGTAATGAAGCGGGTGGTCGAACAGATGCACCTGCGCGATATCACCATTGCCTACGGCATGACCGAAACCAGCCCGGTCAGCTGCCAGAGCAGCGTCGTGACGCCGCTGGACAAGCGCGTGTCCACCGTGGGCACGGTGCAGCCGCACCTGGAAGTGAAGATCATCGATCCCGCGACGGGCGCCATCGTCGCGGCCGGCCAGTCAGGCGAGTTGTGCACCCGCGGCTACTCGGTGATGCACGGTTATTGGGAAGACGCGCCCAAGACGCGTGAAGTCATCGACACTGAACAATGGATGCATACGGGCGATCTGGCCACCATGGACGCCGAGGGCTACGTGAAGATCGTCGGCCGTATCAAGGATCTGGTGATCCGTGGCGGCGAAAACATCTATCCGCGCGAGATCGAGGAGTTCCTCTATCGCCATCCGAAGATACAAGACGTGCAGGTCGTTGGCGTGCCCGACAAGAAATACGGCGAGGAACTGTGCGCCTGGATCATCGTCAAACCGGGCCAGACGGCGACCGACACCGAGATCCGCGACTTCTGCCAAGGCCAGATCGCGCACTACAAGGTGCCCAGGTACATCCAGTTCGTTGACGAGTTCCCCATGACGGTGACGGGCAAGATCCAGAAATTCAAGATCCGCGATGCCATGAAAGCGCAGCTGGGCCTGGACGACGTCGATACCGCCTGAGCGGTCCGCACCGAAAAAAACGGGCCGCACATGTGCGGCCCGCTTTCAGCAAGGACGGCAGGGCCACGCAGGCCCGCGGCGCTTACAGCGCCGCGTGCTCCCGCACATAACGGCGCACGGCTTCGATGTCGTTGTCCATCACATCGAAACGCTGCGGCAGCGATTCCAGGCCCGCCAGCGCGGCCGGCGGCGGCGCCGGACGGCCCAGGGCCTCCTGGATGGTGTCGGAGAACTTGGCCGGCAAGGCGGTTTCCAGCACCAGCATGGGGATCCCCGGCTCGACGAAGGCGCGGGCCACCTTGACGCCGTCGGCGGTGTGCGGATCGATCAGCACGCCGCAGGCATCGTAGGTGGCGCGGATGGTCGCCAGGCGGTCCGCGTGCGAGCTGGCGCCCGCCACGAAACCGTAGTCCTTGTCGAACTCGCCCAGCTGGCCCGACAGGTCGAAGGAACCTTCCTTGGCCAGCTGGCTCCACAGCGCCTTGACCCGCGCGCCGTCAGCCCCAACCAGATCGAAGATGAAACGTTCGAAGTTGGACGCCCGCGAAATATCCATGGACGGGCTGGACGTGGCATGGGTCTGCTGCGCCGAACGCGGCCGATAGATGCCGGTGCGGAAGAACTCTTCCAGCACGTTGTTCTCGTTGGTGGCCAGCACCAGGCGGCGGATGGGCAGGCCCATGCGACGCGCGATATGGCCCGCCAGGATGTTGCCGAAGTTGCCCGACGGCACCGCGAACGACACCTGCTGGTCGGCCTTGGTGGTGGCGCGCAACCAGCCGTGCACGTAGTACACGATCTGCGAGGCGATACGCCCCCAGTTGATCGAGTTGACCGCGCCCAGGTGGCAGGCGGCCTTGAACTCCAGGTCGCCGGCCAGCGCCTTGACGATGTCCTGGCAGTCGTCGAACACGCCGCGCACGGCGATGTTGTGGATGTTGGCGTCCTGCAGCGAATACATCTGCGCGCGCTGGAACGCACTCATGCGGCCATGCGGCGACAGCATGAACACCGACACGCCCTTCTTGCCGCGCAAGGCGTATTCCGCCGCCGAGCCCGTATCGCCCGACGTCGCGCCCAGAATGTTGAGCGTGGCGCCGCGCTTGGTCAGCACGTATTCGAAGGCCTGGCCCAGGAACTGCATGGCCATGTCCTTGAACGCCAGGGTCGGGCCTTCCGACAGTCCCAGCAGGCTCAGCTTGTCGTCCAGCGGACGCAGCGGCACGATGTCCTCGCTGCCGAATATCGTCGGCGTGTAGGCCGCGCGCGTCAGGCGGCGCAGGTCTTCGGCGGGGATGTCGGTGATGAACAGCGACAGCACTTCGAAGGCCAGATCGGCATAGGCCAGCGGACGCCAGGCGTCCAGTTGCGCGGCCGTCAGCTTGGGCAAGGTCTGCGGCACGGCCAGGCCGCCGTCCGGCGCCAGGCCTTCCAGCAGGATGTCGGAGAACGGCAGCGGCGCCATGCCGCCGCGGGTGGATACGTAATTCATGCCAGGGACTCCATGCGGATGCGCGTCACCTTCGAGCGCACGAAAGCCAGGGCCTCGATGCGGGCGATGGCCTGGTTGACGTCGCCTTCCACCGCTTCATGCGTCAGGAAAATGATGTCGGCGCCGCCGATGTTGGAAGGCTGCTGGATCATCGACCCGATGGAAATCGAATGCTCGGCCAATACGCGAGCGATGTCGGCCAGCACGCCGGGCTGGTCGTCCACGCGCAGGCGCAGGTAATAGGACGTCGATACCTTCTCGATCGGCAGGATGGGCAGGTCCGACATGGCGTCCGGCTGGAAAGCCAGGTGCGGCACGCGGTTGCCGGGGTCGGCGGTGTGCAGGCGCGTCACGTCGACCAGGTCGGCCACCACGGCCGACGCGGTGGGCTCTTCGCCCGCGCCCTGGCCGTAATACAAGGTGGGCCCGACGGCGTCGCCGCGCACCAGCACGGCGTTCATCGGGCCTTCCACGTTGGCCAGCAGGCGGGTGCTGGGCACCAGCGCCGGATGCACGCGCAGCTCGATGCCTTCGGGACGGCGGCGGGTGATGCCCAACAGCTTGATGCGATAGCCCAGGCGCTCGGCATGGGCGATGTCTTCCTGCGCCAGATTCGAGATGCCTTCGATATAGGCCTTGTCGAACTGCACCGGCACGCCGAAGGCGAGCGACGCCAGCAGGGTCAGCTTGTGCGCGGCGTCCACGCCTTCGACGTCGAAGGTGGGATCGGCTTCGGCATAGCCCAGGCGCTGGGCTTCCGCCAGCACGTCGGCGAAGGGCAGCCCGCGGCTGCGCATTTCCGACAGGATGAAGTTGGTGGTGCCGTTGATGATGCCGGCCAGCCACTGGATGCGGTTGGCGGTCAGGCCTTCGCGGATCGCCTTGATGATGGGAATGCCACCGGCCACCGCGGCCTCGAAGGCCACCATCACGCCGCGCTCGGAAGCGGCGGCGAAGATTTCATTGCCATGCTTGGCCAGCAGCGCCTTGTTGGCGGTGACCACGTGCTTGCCCTGCGCGATGGCTTCCAGGACCAGTTCGCGCGCCAGCGTATCGCCGCCGATCAGCTCGACCACGATGTCGATGCTGGGGTCGCGCACGACGTCCTGGGGATTGGTCGTAATGGTCGCGCCACCGCCGACGCGGCTGGACGCCTTGATCTTGTCGCGCACGGCGATATGGGTGACTTCGATGCGCCGGCCCGCGCGGCGGGCGATTTCTTCAGCGTTGCGCGAGAGCACCGTCCAGGTACCGCCACCAACCACGCCAAGGCCCAGCAGGCCTACCTTCATGGGATTCATTTCAGCAATCCGTCCTTGCGGAACATTTCTTTAATGCCGCGCACGGCCTGTCGCGTGCGTTGCTCGTTTTCGATCAGGGCGAAGCGGACGTACTCGTCGCCATATTCGCCGAAACCTATGCCAGGTGAAACCGCCACCTTGGCGTCAGCCAGCACCCGCTTGGAAAATTCCAGCGAGCCCATGGCCCGGTAGGGCTCGGGTATCCGGGCCCAGATATACATGGAGGCTTTTGGGATCTCCACGTCCCAGCCGGCTTCGTGCAGGCCTTTAGCCAGCACATCGCGGCGGCTGCGATATTGCTCGACCACTTCGTCGACGCAGTCTTGCGGTCCTTCCAGGGCGGCGATCGAAGCCACCTGGATGGGCGTGAACGTGCCGTAGTCGTGATAACTCTTGATCCGCGCCAGCGCATGCACCAGTTCGCGGTTGCCCACCATGTAGCCGATACGCCAGCCCGCCATGTTGTAGCTCTTGCTCATGGTGAAGAATTCCACCGCCACATCGCGCGCGCCCGGTACCTGCATGATAGACGGTGCCTTGTAGCCGTCGAAACAGATGTCGGCGTAGGCAAGGTCGTGCACCACCAGGATGTCGTGTTCCTTGGCCAGGGCGATCACGCGCTCGAAAAAGGACAGCTCCACGCACTGCGCGGTGGGATTGCTGGGGAAACCCAGGACCATCATCTTGGGCTTGGGTATGGATTCGCGCACGGCGCGCTCCAGTTCCTCGAAGAAATCCACGCCCGGGGTCATGCGCACCGAGCGGATATTGGCCCCCGCGATGACCGCGCCATAGATATGGATGGGATAGCTGGGATTGGGCACCAGCACGGTATCGCCCTGGTCCAGGGTGGCCAGCATCAGGTGCGCCAGGCCTTCCTTGGAGCCGATGGTGACGATGGCCTCGGAATCAGGATCGATATCCACCCCGTAGCGGCGCTGATACCAGGTGGAAATCGCCTTGCGCAAGCGCGGAATGCCCTTGGACACCGAATAGCCATGCGTATCGGGCCGCGTGGCGGCCTCGACCAGCTTGTCGACGATGTGGCCGGGCGTGGCGCCGTCCGGGTTGCCCATCGACATGTCGATGATGTCCTCGCCACGACGCCGTGCCGCCATTTTGAGCTCGCCCGTGATATTGAAGACGTAGGGCGGCAAGCGCTCGATGCGCGAGAACTTCCTCATGACGAAAATCCTTGGGCGGAACAGGGGCAATTAGGCGGAACCCGATAATCTAGCCTAAGCGGGCTCCCTGGGCAAATTGGGCGAAATGGGACCCTTCCCCCGTGCTTTCCCTTGTATAAACCGCGCAACATGCCGGCATCGTGATGCGCTATCATCCACCCAACAAGCCGGAGCCATTATTGAAGCTGCATACTGATCCTGCGTCGGCCGCCTTGAATACAGTCACTGCCTATGGCGATGACTATATCGAAGTCAACCAGGTACGCTTTTCCCACGCGGTCGCCTTTGGTCCCGAAGGTCCGGTCGCCCACTGGCCGGTCGAGGCGCCAGAACAGATCACCCCCCAACTCTTGCGCCAGGCCGCCGGATTGCCGGAACCGGTCAGCGACCCCATGGCATTTCTGGATGCCGGCGAAAACACGCCCGCGCCCTTGCCACCGGGCGCGCCCGAGGTCCTGCTCATCGGCACGGGCACGCGCCAGCGCTTCCTCGCGCCGGCAGTGCTGCGCCCGCTGCTGACAGTGGGCGTCGGGGTCGAGGTGATGGACACCCAGGCGGCCGCCCGAACTTACAACATCCTGATGTCAGAAGGCCGGCGCGTGGTCGTCGCCCTGATTCCCCTAGGAGCAACCTCCTGATGAAGCCCATCATCGGCAAACCCGCGCCGCTTTTCACCGCCGACAGCACGATCGGCCCGATCAGCCTTGAGCAGTGCCGCGGACGTGCCGTGGTCCTGTATTTCTATCCCAAGGACAATACGCCGGGCTGCACCACCGAAAGCCAGGACTTCCGCGACATGCATGCCGACTTCCTGGCATCCAGCTGTATCGTGCTGGGCATTTCGCGCGACTCGCTCAAGTCGCATGAGAATTTCTGCAGCAAGTATGAGTTGCCCTTCCCGCTCATCACCGATGCCGAGGAAACCGTGTGCGGCCTGTTTGATGTCATCAAGCAGAAAAACATGTATGGCAAACAGGTGCGCGGTATTGAACGCAGTACCTTTCTTATTGATGCCTACGGTGTACTGGTGCAGGAATGGCGCGGCGTGAAAGTGCCGGGTCATGCGAAAGAAGTCCTGCAAGCCGCCAAGAGTATTGGTTGATTTGTCGCCGACGCGCCTGAAAGCGCGCCGGCACCCCACAGGAGAGTGACGCTTATGCCGCTTCCGAAGTTGCCCACCCGCCCCGCCGCTATCCTGACCTTCCCCACGGGCGAAACCGCCCATCCAGCAGCATCCGTAGCGAAACCCGCGGCTGAAGCGCCCGCCGCGCTCCAGCCCGAGCTGGCCGGCATCGCGCCCGCCCGCAACGACGCGCGCGTTGCCGGCGCGCCGGCCAAGCAACCCGCCGGCCGCAAGACCGCCGCCCGCAAGACCACCGGCGCGCCCGCTCCCGCCAGCGCTGCCCCGGCCGCGGCTGCCCCGGCGCCCGCCTTGCTCAAGACGGCCACCGCCCCGGCCTCGTCGCCTGCCGTCGTGCAGTCGATTGCCACGACGCCGGCCACCCGGTCCGAACGCAAGGGCCGCAACCGCGCCGCCAACGCGCCGCGCAAGCTGTTCGTGCTGGACACCAACGTCCTGCTGCACGATCCGACGTCGATCTTCCGTTTTGAAGAGCACGACATCTTCCTGCCGATGATGACGCTGGAAGAGCTGGACCACCAGAAGAAGGGCATGTCGGAAGTGGCGCGCAACGCCCGCCAGGTGAGCCGTTCGCTGGACCAGCTGGTGGCGACCGCTACCGATCAGCTGGACGCTGGCGTGGCGCTGAGCGCGCTGGGCAACAAGGACGCCAGCGGGCGCCTGCTGTTCCAGACCACCGCCATCCACAGCACCCTGCCGTCGGACCTGCCCATGGGCAAGGCCGACAACCAGATCCTGGGTGTGGTGCGCGCCCTGCAGGAAAAATATACCGAGCGTGAAGTGGCGCTGGTGTCCAAGGACATCAATATGCGCCTGAAGGCGCGCGCCCTGGGCATGGCCGCGGAAGACTACTTCAACGACCACGTCCTGGAAGATTCCGACCTGCTCTACACCGGCGTCATGCCGCTGCCGGAAGACTTCTGGAACAAGCACGGCAAGGACGTCGAGTCCTGGCAGCAAGGCGGCACCACGTTCTACCGCGTGCACGGCCCCTTGTGCGCCCAGTTCGTCGTCAACCAGTTCGTCTACTTCGAAGGCCAGATGCCGCTCTACGCGCAGGTGCGCGAAGTCAACGGCAAGACGGCGGTGCTGGCGACGCTGCGCGACTATACCCACGGCAAGAACAACGTCTGGGGCATCACCGCGCGCAATCGCGAGCAGAACTTCGCGCTCAACCTGCTGATGAATCCGGATATCGACTTCATCTCCCTGCTGGGCCAGGCCGGTACCGGCAAGACCCTGCTGGCGCTGGCCGCCGGCTTGACGCAGGTGCTGGAGACCAAGCGCTACACGGAAATCATCATGACCCGCGTCACCGTGCCGGTGGGCGAGGACATCGGTTTCCTGCCGGGCACGGAAGAGGAAAAGATGCTGCCGTGGATGGGCGCCCTGGAAGACAACCTGGACGTGCTCAACATGGGCGACGGCGAAGGCAACAACGACTGGGGCCGCGCCGCCACCATGGACCTGATCCGCTCGCGCATCAAGGTGAAGTCCCTGAACTTCATGCGCGGCCGTACCTTCCTGAACAAGTATCTGATCATCGACGAAGCGCAGAACCTGACGCCCAAGCAGATGAAGACGCTGGTGACCCGCGCGGGCCCCGGCACCAAGGTGATCTGCCTGGGCAACATCGCCCAGATCGATACGCCGTATCTGACGGAAGGCAGTTCCGGCCTGACCTACGTGGTCGACCGCTTCAAGGGCTGGCCGCATTCGGGCCACGTCACCTTGCAGCGCGGCGAACGTTCGCGTCTGGCCGATTACGCCGGGGACGTGTTGTAAGTTGTCTGGTTTTTCTCAATCCAGGCCGGCGCCCGCGCCGGCCTTAGTCCGGACCTGTATTTAATGGGCGCCCGTCTTCCCGCGAGGGAAGCGGGCGTTTCGACGTAGGCAGGTTTGGAAGTATCACTCATGTACAAGAAAGCATTTTTCCCGGGCCGGCGCCTGACCCTCGCGCTGGTGCGCGGGCTGCCCTGCGTGGCGCTGCCGGCCGCGCCGGCCGTCTACGCGCAAACCGCCGACGTCGCCACCATGGCGCCGGTCGTCGTCACCAGTACCCGCTATGACACGTCGCTGCTGGACACCCCGGCCGCCGTGGACATCATCGATGGCGCGCAGTTGCGCTCCGACAATCTGCAAATAAACCTGTCCGAGAACCTGGGCAGCGTGCCGGGCCTGCAGATCCAGAATCGGCAGAATTACGCGCAGGACCTGCAGATCTCCATCCGCGGTTTCGGCGCGCGGTCGACCTTCGGCCTGCGCGGCGTGCGCCTGTATGTCGACGGCATTCCCGCCACCATGCCCGACGGCCAGGGCCAGACGTCGAATATCGACATCGGCTCGGCCGATCATGTCGAAGTGCTGCGGGGTCCCTACTCCGCGCTGTATGGCAATGCCTCGGGCGGCGTGATCCTGGTCGAAACGGCCAGCGGCAAGCAGCCGCCCACGGTTCAGGCCAGCCTGGCCGGCGGCAGCAACCACACCTGGCGCTATGGCCTGAAAGCCAGCGGCGCCACGGCCGACGGCAATGTCGATTATCTGGTGGACACCACCCGCTTCACCACGGACGGCTATCGCGACCACAGCAGCGCGCGCAAGAACATCGAAAACGCCAAGCTGGGCATCCAGCTGGACGACCGCAGCCGTTTGACCGTGATCGCCAACCGCGTGGAGCTGAAGGCCCAGGATCCCCTGGGGCTGACCCGCGCGCAGTTCGAAAGCGATCCGCGCAGCGCCACCCTGGCCGAGCAGTACGACACCCGCAAGACGGTGTCGCAGACCCAGGGCGGCCTGATCTACGAACGGCGCGTCGGTGACGACGACACCTTGCGCGCCATGGTCTATTACGGCGAGCGCAGCACCACGCAATACCAGTCCATTCCGCCGTCGGCGCAGACCAACCCGCTGCACTCCGGCGGCGTGATCGGGCTGGACCGCGACTACGGTGGCGTCGACCTGCGCTACACCGCCAAGCGCACACTGGCGGGACAGCCGCTGACCCTGATCACCGGCATCGCCTACGACACCCTGCGCGAGCGGCGCAAGGGCTACCAGAACTTCCTTGGTCCGGCGTCGGCGCCGACCGAGCTGGGCGTGCAAGGCGCCTTGCGGCGCGACGAGACCAACACGGTCTACAACATCGATCCCTACGTCCAGGCCGCGTGGAATTTCTCGCCGCGCTGGACCCTGGAGGGCGGCCTGCGCTACAGCACGGTGGACTTCGATTCCAGGGACCATTACATCACCGCGAGTAACGGTGACGACAGCGGCAGCACGCGCGACCATCAGGTGCTGCCGGTCGGCGCGCTGCGCTATGCCCTGGACGCCGATACCAGCGTGTATGGGTCCTATGGACGCGGCTTCGAGACGCCGACCACCAGCGAGCTGTCCTACCGTCCTGATGGCGATGCGGGCCTGAACCTGGCGCTGCGCCCGGCCACCAGCAACAACTACGAAGTGGGCGTGAAGCGGCAGATCGGCACCGGCCTGCTGACGGTGGCGGCTTTCCATATCGACACGCAGGATGAAATCGTGTCGGCGGGCACCAGCAATGGCCGGACCAGCTACCGCAACGCGGGGCGCACCGAACGCAACGGCTTTGAAGCGGGTTGGCGCGGCACCCTGGTGTCGAACTGGAAAGCGGCCGTGGCCTATACGTGGATAGATGCGCGCTACCGCCAGACCATCGCGGGCAGCGACATCAGCGCGGGCAACCGCATCCCGGGCATTGCCAGCCAGATGCTGTTCACGTCTTTGGGATGGGCGCCGGACCAGGGCTGGCGCGCCGGCATCGAAGGCCGCTACCTGTCCAAGGTCTACGTCAATGACGGCAACAGCGACGCCGCGCCCAGCTACTTCGTCGCGGCGCTGTCGACCGGTTATCTGTGGCGCAACGGCCCGTGGGAGATCAATACCTATGCCCGCGTGGACAACGTCTTCGACCGCCGCTACGCCGGCTCGGTCATCGTCAATGACGGCAACAGCCGGTATTTCGAGCCCGCGCCTGGGCGGACGTGGAGCGCCGGCATGAGCGTCGGCTACGCTTTTTAAATCCCCCCCCTACCGCGCGGAGCGCGGCCCCCCAGGGGGCGAAACCGGCGGACCGGGAGACCCGGCTCCGCGGTTTCCCCGATAGGAAAGGTTTCTTGCGAGGGGCCCTAATCTTTGGCCTGGGCCTTGAGCCAGGCGCGGAAAGCTTGTAGCGGCGGATAGTCGGCACGGGTCGACGGCCATGCCAGCCAGTAGCTTTCCTTGCTTTCCATCGGCGCGTCGCAGGCCAGGACCAGGTCGCCCCGTTCCAGTTCGCCTTCGATCAGGAACCGCGGCAACAGCGCCACGCCAAGACCCGAGATGGCGGCCTGCGCCGCCACGGCGAACTGGTCCATGAACATGCCGGGCACGTCCCCCGGGCGCAGGCCGTGATGCTCGAACCAACGGCGCCACTCCTCCGGCCGCGTCGCCAGATGCAGCAGCAGCACGCGCAACAGATCCGCCGGCCGCGCGATCGCGTTGGCCGCCAGGAACTCGCGGCTGCACGCCGGCACGACGGTCTCGTGCATCAGGAAGTCCAGCTCGGCTCCCGACCATGCCTCCACGCCATGATGGATGGCCGCGTCCACCGTATCCATATTGAAGTCGAAAGGCGCCAGCCGGGTCGTCAGATTGATCGTGATGCCGGGATGGGCGGCGACAAAATCGGGCAGGCGCGGCGCCAGCCAACGCGTACCGAACGTCGGCAGGATGGCCAGGTTCAACGTGCCGCCATCGGGATTCGCCCGAAAATTCAAAGTCGCGTTCGAGATGCGGCGCAGGGCATCGCCGATTTCCCTGGCGTAGGACGCGCCGGTCTTGGTCAACCGCACCGTCTGGCGCTCCCGGACGAACACCGGCGCCCCCAGTTGCTCCTCCAGCAGGCGGATCTGCCGGCTGACGGCGCCCTGCGTGATGCACAACTCCGCCGCCGCCGCGGTGAAGCTCTGCAGGCGCGCGGCGGCCTCGAAGGCCATCAGGACGGGGATGGGGGGCAGGAAGCGGCGCTGAAAAGGCATGGCGGGAGACTCTAGATCATTCCAAACGGTAATGACATGATAAAGGAACATCGATTGACCCGTTCCTGCGCTGCCCTGCACCATTCAGGCCTGCGGAGGCAGAAGTCATTAGGTTTCAGAATGCCGGTCTGCCCTTCCATCCTGATTTCACGTTCATAGGGGCTATCCATGTCCACTACCGCTGCCTTTGTCGATTCCGACGAGATCCGTTCGCGCTTTTCGCGCGCCATGTCCGAGATGTACCGCGAGGAAGTGCCCAAGTACGGCACCCTCATCGACCTGGTCGAGGACATCAACGCCGCCTGTCTGCAAGCGACGCCGGCCTTGCGCCAGCGCCTGGAACGGGATGGTGAACTGGACCGGCTGAGCGTCGAGCGCCACGGGGCGATTCGCCTGGGCAGCGCGCAGGAACTGGCGGATATGCGCCGCATCTTCGCCGTGATGGGGATGAAAGCCGTCGGCTACTACGACCTGTCCGTCGCCGGCGTGCCCGTGCATTCGACGGCGTTCCGTCCGGTGGACGATGCCGCTTTGTCGCGCAATCCCTTCCGCGTCTTCACGTCGCTGCTGCGACTGGAACTGATCGACGACACTCAGCTGCGCGAGGAAGCGGCCGCCATCCTGGCGAAGCGGGCGATTTTCACGCCGCGCGCCCTGGCCCTGACCGCGGAGTTCGAAGCCCGTGGCGGTCTGACCGACGCCCAGGCCGGCGAATTCGTCAACGAGGTGCGCGAGACCTTCCGCTGGCATGGCGACGCCACCGTCAGCGCGGCCACGTATCACAAGCTTCATGATGCCCATCGCCTGATCGCCGACGTGGTCTGCTTCAAGGGACCGCACATCAACCATCTGACGCCGCGCACCCTGGACATCGACGCGGCGCAGGCCGAGATGCCGAAGCGCGGTATCGCCGCCAAGGATGTGATCGAAGGTCCGCCGCGGCGCGAGCATCCCATCCTGTTGCGCCAGACCAGCTTCAAGGCCTTGCAGGAGCGCATCGCTTTCGTCGGCGACGAGCAGGCTGGCGCCGGCACGCATACGGCGCGCTTCGGCGAGATCGAGCAGCGCGGCATGGCGCTGACCAGCAAGGGCCGGACGCTTTACGATGAGCTGCTCGGACAGGTGCGGGACACGGGCGGCGCCGGCAATGCCGGCGCGAACTACGAAGACAGGCTGGCCGACGCCTTCCGCGCGTTCCCGGACGACCTGGAGCAGATCCGCCAGCAGGGCCTGGCCTTCTTCCGGTATTCGCTGGAAGACATCAAGAAGGCCAAGCCTGTTCTGGAAACGGCGGGATGGGATCTGGACGCCTTGATCGCGGCCGGCGCGGTGGTCGCCAGCCCCATCATCTACGAGGACTTCCTGCCCGTCAGCGCGGCCGGCATCTTCCAGTCCAACCTGGGCGGCACCGAGCAGAAAAGCTACGCCGCGAACGCCGCCAAACAGGCGTTCGAACGCGACCTGGGCGCCCAGGTCCTCGACGAAATCGCCCTGTACGAGCAGTCGGAGCAGGCATCTCTGGAAGCGCTGCGCCATCTGCTGGGCATGGGCGTGACGGTCTGACCCAGGCTTATACCTGCACGTGCTCGATGCGGTTACGGCCGTTGTGCTTGGCCGCATAGAGCTGCTGGTCCACGGCCTTGATGAAGGCGGCGCGCTCCGATTGCGGGCCCGGCACCAAGGTGCCGGCGCCTATGCTCATGGTGACGCGCCTGCCATGGGGCGACAGGGCGTGGACGATGGCCTTCTTCTGCAGCAGGCGCTGGCAGCGCTCGGCGACTTTCAGGGCGACCTCGGCGTCGGCGTCGGGCAGCAGCACGACGAACTCCTCGCCGCCGTAGCGCGCGACCAGATCGCGTGAGCCATCCAGTGCCAGGCTCAGGGTCTGCGCGATATCCACCAGACACTCGTCGCCCTGGGTGTGGCCATACAGATCGTTGTATTGCTTGAAGAAATCGACGTCGAGCAAGAGGATGGACAGCGGCTTGCCTTCGGTGGCGGCCCGCTCCCATTCCAGTTCGAAACTGCTGTCGAAGCGGCGCCGATTGGCGATATTCGTCAGGCCATCCTTGAAGGACAGGACTTCCAGTTCCTTCTGCAGACTCAGCAGCTTTTCCTCGGTCTTCTTGCGTTCGGTGATGTCGAACATGAAGCCGATCAGCGCTTCCGCCTCGCCCTGGTCGTTGCGCACCACGTGCACGACGTCGCGTATCCACACATAGCCGTTGTCCTTGGTCAACGCCCGGTAGTCGGCCTCGTGGTCGACGCCGGCCTGGGATTGGCTGACGCAGAAATTCACCACGTACTCGCGATCCTCGGGATGCATGCGCATGGCCCAGTCTTCCACGCTGACCCAGCTGTCGGCGCTCCAGCCCAGCAGGGCCTCGATCTGCGGGCCGATGTAGGCGAATTTCATGGTGGCCCAATCGATCTTCCAGGGAATCGCCTTGGTCGACTCCAGCAGGGTCCTGTACACCGCGTCGTCAGGCAAAAGCGGGCTTACGTCAGACATTCCCAATCTCTCCTAGATCCATATCGGCACGCCACTGTAGCCTGCCCGCATTGCAGTTTTATCTACCTGGACGGGCCTCGGGCTTCACGCACATCGAGACCACCCGGCGGAAGATCGCATCGTCGTCCGGCCAACGGAATTGCACGATCAAGGGCTCGCCCTTGTCCGCGGCCGGGATTGTGACCTGCAAAGCCTGTCCTCGTATAGAGGGCGCAAGCCAGCGGCGAATCTGCGCGTCCACGGCGGCGCCGCGATTGACGCCGAAGATGAAGGGAATGCCGGTGTCGAACGGACCGCCGTCGCCGAACCAGCCCGCCACAGGAAAAGCAAGGGCCGGGCCGTTGCCGCCGGCAAAGGTGATGGGGCCGGACAGCGTCGCGTCCGGCCCCTCGTAATCATCGGTCTTGAAACCCAGGCGGGCAGGATCGAAGGCCAGTTCCAGGAACACGCCCGGCGTGTCGGGCCGGCAGCCGAAGGCCAGGGTGGCGTTACCAGGAGAGTTCTTCAGATAGTGGGTCTGTCCCGCCATGCGCGCCCGATACAAGGGAGCCGCGGCGTCGCGTTCGAGCACCCATCCCGACGGTTGCACCGCGTGGCCGGGCTCGACCTGGGCCTGGGCCACCTGCGCCATCCATGGCATTGCCAGGGCGCAGGCCGCCAACTACCGTCCAATCATTCGCTTTCGCATGGCAGTTCTCGTGGGGATACGGTTGTGCTCAACCGGAGACTGCCGGATTAGATCACGGACGAGCGCCGCACATTACCCCGGCGGGCCGGCCCAACCGCGGCAAACGCGCTATCCTTGTTGGCTCCGTCTTGTCGATCCGCCGCGCCATCGTGACCTCCGCCACTATTTCTTCCCTGCCGCTGGGCATCACCATGGGCGATGCCGCCGGCATCGGCCCTGAAATCGTCGTCAAGGCTTATGCCGAGGGCCTGAAGGCGCCGGCCGTTGTGTACGGCGATGCGGGCACCTTGCGGCGCGCGGTGGAATTGCTCGGGGTGAATGTGCGCGTCGATGAGTACGCCGGGCCTGATGCACTGGCCAAAGCGGCAGCCGCCGCGATGGCGACGGCATCCGCGTCCGCGTCCGCCGCCGCGGCGCCTGCCGCCGCTGGCCATACCGTCCCCACGATCCCCGTCATCGCCTGTTCCCCCGCCCTGCCCGCCGACCTGCCGGCCGGTGAAGTCAGCGCGGCCGCCGGGCGCGCGGCCTACGACTACGTGTGCGCGGCCATCGACGACGCCAAGGCCGGCCGTATCCGCGCCATCGTCACCGCCCCCTTGAACAAGGAATCGATGAACGCCGGCGGCGCCGACTACCCCGGCCACACGGAAATCCTGGCGGAACGCTCCGGCACGCAGGACTTCGCGATGATGCTGGCCAATCACGAGCTGCGCGTCCTGCTGGTGACCATCCACGTCGCCCTGGCCGACGTCTTCGCCGGCATCACGGTGGCCGCCGAGCTGCGCGCCATGCGGCTGGCTGACAACGCGTGCCGCCAGATGGGCATCGCGCAACCCCGCGTCGCCGTCGCCGGCTTGAATCCCCATGCCGGCGAAAACGGCAAGTTCGGCCGGGAAGACCTGGACATCATCGCGCCCGCCATCGCCGCCGCGCGCGCCGAAGGCATAGACGCCAGCGGCCCCTGGCCTGGCGATACGGTGTTCATGCGGGCCCGCCGCGGCGACTTCGACATCGTCGTGGCGCAGTATCACGACCAGGGCCTGATACCCGTCAAATACCTGGGCGTGGACGAAGGCGTCAACGTCACCGTGGGCCTGCCTTTCGTGCGCACCAGCGTCGACCACGGCACCGCCTTCGACATCGCCTGGCGCGGCGTGGCCGACCATCGTTCCCTGGTCACCGCCTTCGACGTGGCACTGGCGATGACGCCGCAATAACAACGTAGAGACGTGTCGACGCCGCCACAAACGGCGGCGGATGAGGCGCGGCAACCGCCACTCATCCAACCGGCATGTCGCTTCGTCATTCGCTTCTTGTTCGGCCTGGGGCAATGTTCCTAATCTGGCGCATCGTTTTTTTCGCCCTTCGGCCAGATGCCCAAGCCAGCCCGCCGTCCCCACTGCAACGGTTTTCGTCCCACGCGTCTAACACTGCTGCTGCATGCGGGCGCCTGCTCCCTGTATCTGTTCGGCCTGCCCGCACACGCGCAGTCCGGCCTGCCCTTGAGCTATCTCTTCATCGGCGATCAAGGCACCTGCTGCTCCAGCGGGACAGACCCCGACAACGGCCATGACGGCAAACCCGGCAAGCGCGACTTCATTCAGCAGGATCAGGATCTGCACATCACCGCCAACACGGCAGGCCAGGCCGGCATCCTGATCAACGTCAGTGGCGGCGCCGGCGGCAATGGCAGCGGCGCGCCATCGGATGACAACCACTGGGGCGGCAATGGCGGCTACGGCCGCAATATCGACTACGGGTTGTCGAACAGCACCATCGTTTCCAATGCGCGCGGCATCGATCTCTATTCGGCCGGAGGCAACGGCGGACTGTGGGGCAATGCCGCGGGACCCTATGGCGGTTACGGCATAGGCGGCGACGGCCATCTGGCGCGCGTGACCGTGACGGATGTCACCGTCAGCGCCGTGGGCTTCGGCATCGCGGCGCAGTCCTGGGGCGGCGCCGGCTCGGCCAGCGCCGTCAAAAGCGGTTTCGGCGGCCGCAACGATGCCGGCCATGGCGGCAATGCGGGGGACGCGACAGTCATCCTGCAAGGCGCAAGTTCGATCAGCGTGCGCGGTCCCGGCCCGGATGATGTGTCCGCGGCGGTAGGACTGATCTCGGCGGCCGGCAGCGGCGGCATGGGCATACACACCGGCGATTTCGGCGGTCACAGCAATGCAGGCAACGGCGGCAACGCCGGCGCGGTGACGTTCTGGTCTTCCGCGCAGTCCAGCGTCAGCAGTGTGGGGGATGGGGTGTACGGCATCCTCGCCCGCTCGCTGGGTGGCAATGCCGCGCAGAACAACCCTGTCGAAATCGTCGCCGGCCGCGGCGGCAACGCCGGCACGGTGACGGTGACCAATGCCGGCGCCATCACGACGTCCGGCAATCGCGCCATCGCCATCTACGCGCTGAGCCAGGGCGGCAACGGCGGCAATGGCGGCGGCGGCAGCTGGTCATACGCCCACGACGGCGGCGCCGGCGGCGCGGCAGGCGCCATCACCATCAGCAACAGCGGCACCATCCGCAGCGGAAGCGCCAACACAGTGGGCGCCAAAGGCATCGTGGCCAGCGTGCTGGGCGGTGAAGGCGGCGCCGGCGGCGAATCCGGCGGCTTCGGCCGCGGCGGTGACGGCGGGACGGGCGGCCAGGCCGGCCAGGCGATCTCGATCAGCAACCTCGGCACGATCAGCACCCAGGGCAACGATGCCGCCGCGGTGCTGGCCACCAGCGCCGGTGGCGGCGGCGGGCTGGCCGGCTCGGCCAACGGCATCATCGCCGTCGGCGGCGGCCATGGCGGCGCGGCCGGCAATGGCGGCAATATCGCCGTCGTCAATTTCGGCACCATCACGACCACGGGCGATCACAGCCCCGGCGCGTCCCTGCAAAGCGTAGGAGGCGGCGGCGGCTTCGGCGGCGACGCCACCGCCACGGGCGTGATCACCGCGATCGCCGTCGGCGGCAAAGGCGGCGCGGCCGGCGATGGCGCCGAGGTGCAACTGGGCAACGGCGGCAAGATCACCACGGCAGGCGCGAGCTCGACCGGCGTTCTGCTGCAAAGCATAGGCGGCGGTGGCGGCAACGCCGGTTCGGCCACGGCAGTCGGAGTGGGCGTGGGCCTGAATGTCACGGTGGCGACCGGTGGACAAGGCGGCAGTGGCGGCTCGGGCGGCCTGGTGGTTCTGTCTCAAGCCCGGCGCGCCACCATCGCCACCCTGGGCGCGCAAAGCAATGGCGTGCTGGCGCAAAGCATAGGGGGCGGCGGTGGCAATGGCGGCATGGCCGACTCGCGCAGCATCACCATCGCGCCGCCAACGGGCGACCTGCCGACGGGCACCGTTGCGGTGGTGGTCACGCATGGCGGCAAGGGCGCCACCGCCGGCAACGGCGGGGAAATCCAGATCAGCAATGACGGCAGCATCACCACGGCCGGCGCGCAAAGCAGCGGTGTCGTGGCGCAAAGCATAGGCGGGGGCGGCGGCAATGGCGGCGCGGCCATCGCACCTTTGAAATCGCCCACTATCGGCGCGTCCGATTTCGATGTGCAGTTCAGCCTGCGCCAAGGCGCCGAGGGCGGGGCCGGCGGTACCGGCGGCACGGTGCAGATCACCAATTCGGCCACGGGCGTGATCGCGACCCAGGGCACGGGATCAACGGGCATCGTCGCCCAGAGCATAGGGGGCGGTGGCGGCAACGGCGGTATCGTGCAATCCCATGATGCGGCTTCATTCAGCGACATCCTGGGATCGCCGGCCAGCCTGTCCGGCCTGCTGGAAAAGGCCGCCACCTGGCTTGAAAGCGGGCCTGAGTTCACCACCAACAAGACGGTGAACCTGACGATGGGTGTCACCTTGGGCGGCAGCGGCGGCTCGGGCAACCAGGCCAGCGCCTTCACCGTGCGCAACGACGGCCGCATCACCACGGCGGGCGACCACGCGCCGGGCATCCTGGCGCAAAGCATAGGCGGAGGCGGCGGCAATGCCGGCACGATAGATTCCAGCAGCGTGTCATCTTTGCTTGGCAGCCTGGACGCGCTGATCCAGGCCGCCACGTCAGCGGGACAGAACGTCTTCTCCGTGGGCCTGCCGCAATTCGGCGCCACCCAGCAGGTCGGCGGCAGCGGCGGTTCAGGGGGCGACGGCGGCGGCACGACGGCCGCGCCCAGCACCGTCATCAACACGGGCGTGATCGCCACGCAAGGTACGGGGTCGGCGGGCATCGTGGCGCAAAGCGTCGGCGCGGGCGGCGGGCGTGCCGTGAGCAGCAGCCAAAGCCTGCAGGACGTGCTGAACGCGGCCGCCGGTAACGACGCCCCGGCGATTCTGGACAAGATCACGCGCATCATCAACCTGCTGGGGTCCAAGGGCGTGTCCGCGCTGAACTCGGCGGTCAATCTGCACGTGGGAGGCACCGACGGCGCCAGCGGCATGGGCGGCGCGGTCACGGTCGACGCCGGCGCCAGCACAAGCAGAATCAGCACCCAGGGTGATCAAGCCCCAGGCATCCTGGCCCAGAGCGTTGGGGGCGGCGGTGGCCTGGCGGCCGTCGATTACACCCAATTCCTGGGCAGCGACGTCACGGCTAGCGTGACGCTGGGCGGCACGGGAGATCCGGGCGGTCTGGCACTGGGCCTGAACGCCAGCAACGGCGGCCAGGTCACTGTCCTGAACGGTGGCGTGATCGACACCGCGGGCGCGCTGTCTTTCGGCATCCTCGCCCAAAGCGTGGGCGGTGGCGGTGGCTACGTCAGCGTGAACCGTGACGGCGCTTCCGCCACGGCCGCGAGCGCCATCACGTTCGGTTCCGGCGGGCGCCAGACGGGCGCGGGCGGCAATGTGACCGTAAACCAGGGCGCGAGCGGCGCCATCCACACCACCGGCATCGACTCGCACGGCATCGTCGCGCAAAGCATAGGGGGCGGCGGCGGCATTGCCGGCCTGGCCACGCAGCCCGGGCTGAGCACGCTGGCAGCGGCGACCGGCACAGGCTCGGATGGCGACATTGGCAATGGCGGCGCGGTCAATCTGTCGATTGCCGGAACGGTAACCACCACGGGCAATGGCGCGATCGGCCTGCTCGCGCAAAGCGTGGGCGGCGGTGGCGGCCTAACCGGCGACCAGGCCGCCGCCAGCTACTCGACCGGCCTGATCCAATCCGCCAATCTGGCTGGCCGCATCGGCAACGGCGGCGACCTGGCCATCACCGTGGCCAACGGCGGGCTCATCCAGACCACGGGCGCCAATGCGCCGGCCATACTGGCCATCAGCGCGGGCGGCGGCGCGGTCTTCAAGGACGGCACGCTCTATCAATACGATCTGCCCGCCGACAAGGCCGCGAAGGGCGGCGCCATCAACGTCCATCTGGAACCGAACGCGCGCGTGATCAGCACCGCCGCCAACACCCCTGCCCTGGTCGCCGTCAGCAACGGGACCAACGGCGGCGGCCAGGACATCACCATCACGCTGGATCAGAACGCATTGCTCAGCGCGAACGGCGATTCCGGCACGGCCATCCTTACCATCGCGCCACTGGCGGCCACCACCATCGACAACGCCGGCACCATCGAAGGCAAGACGGCCGTCGAGACCGCCTACCAGGCGACCATCAACAATACCGGCACCGTGGCCGGCGACGTGCTGCTGCCCGCTGGCAGCAGCTTCAACAATGACGCGGGCGGCCAGCTGTATAGCGGCAGCCGCCTGCGAGGCAATCTGAACAACGCGGGCGTGCTGAACCCGGGCGGTCCTGGGAATTTCATGGCGACGCGTATCCAGGGATCGTTCAACAACACGGGCACCTACAGTCCCGACCTCGACTACACGCATCACAACAGCGATTTCATTTCGGTGTCCGGTCCCGCCACGTTCAGCGGCAGCTTGACCCCGGTGCTGCATAACCCGGTCAAGGACATCTGGCTGGGCATCGGCCATTTCGACGAAGCGCAGGACAAGATCCCCACGGTGGCCAGCAGCAGCCCGCTGTTCGACTATCAGCTGAAGAACAATGGGGGTGGCGGCTGGCGCGACCCATTGGTATCGGTCAGCGCCAATTTCGTGGCGCCGTCACTGGGCTTGTCGGCCGACAGAATGAACATCGCCGATTCGCTGCAGGGTTTGTGGGACCAGGGCAAGGTCAGCGACGGCCCGCTGTTCGACAAACTCACCAACGTGCAAAACACGCAGCAATACAAGGACGCCTTGAATCGGATCGCCCATGACGGCCAGTTCGCGCGCGCCGCCAATCAGGTCCATTCGTCCTATACGTCCATGAACCGCATGATGAGCTGCCCGACCTTCGTCGGCGAGAACACAATCCTGCGCGAGGGCAATTGCACGTGGACCCGTGTGGACACCAACTGGACCACACGCGACGGCACGTCCTCCGACGAGGCCTATCGCATCCGGCAGACCGCGCTCACCGTCGGCGGCCAGCACGAGATTGCCCACAACTGGTTCCTGGGCGGGACCGTGAACTATGCCTATGGCAAGACCACCGCGTCGGGCGTGCGCGCCTATAGCGACACCTATGCGGGCGGCCTCGCCTTGAAATACAACAACGCGCCCTGGCAGATCTCGATGGCCGTCCATGCCGGCGTGGACAACAGCCGCATGTCGCGCGACACACTGGACGGCACGGCCAGAAGCAAGCCTGATTCGACTTTCGTCGCGGGCCGCCTGCGCGCCGCCTATGAGTTCAGCCAGCCTGCATGGTATCTGCGGCCCTACGTGGACCTGGACGTCAATCACGTCCGCCAGAAGCGCTACCAGGAATCCGGCAGCGATCTGTTCGATCTGACGGTTGCCAGCAACAGCAGCACCTCCTACATGGTGTCGCCGATGCTGGAACTGGGCGGCCGCAAGGATCTGAAAGGCGGCGCCACCCTGCGCAGCTACGTGGCCGCGGGCGCCAGCTTCCTGAGCGGCGGTGACGTGGTCACCACCATGCAGCTCAGCAACGCCAATGCCGCGCCGTTCTCGCTGCGCTCCGGCATGCCCAGGACCTACGGCAACCTGGCGGCCGGCCTGGAGTACGTGACGGCCAGCAAGTGGGAACTGAAGACGGAGGTCGCCTTGCGGGCCAGCGGCAATTATCGGGACCAGGCCTTGACCCTGCGGGCGGCTTACCGGTTCTGATTCTTGGCGTTGCAGGTCGGCGAGCAGCGCCAGGCTCGACGCTGCCGCCTGGAGCCAGACACTATTTCTTCGTCCACCGTCCCAGGCCGCTGTCATCGTAGACCTTGATGACGAAACCGCCCGCGGGTCCCTGCGCCCGCGTGAAGGTGATGGAAGCCAGCGAATCCACCAGCTCCGCCTCGCCCGCGGGCGTAAACGCGAAGGTATCGCCGTCCCAATGCTTCAGCGGAAACGCCATGCCCTTGGGACCCAGCGTCAACGTCAGGCCCCCGTTGGCTTCTCGTATGTCGGCGGGGCCGAAATACGGGTTGTCGAAATGGCCGGTGTACTGCTGCAACGGCTGCGCGGGCGCCGGCTTGGCGGGCACGGCCTGGCCGGACAGATCCGCCTGCGGCGCGAAGAAGCCCTGCATGACACCGTTGTAAGCGGCATACCAGTCGCGGCTGGGCTTGCCGTACAAGGCCGTGTCGAGGAATTCTGCAACCACGGCCTCGGCCGCGCCCACGGGCGCGCCGTTGGTCAGCACCACGATGCCGACACCGGCCGACGGCACTATCCTGAATGCCGTGCCCGCGCCCAACAGGAACGCCCCCGAGTGCCCCATGGACGGACGTCCACCCACTTCGGTATTGACGTTGAAACCATAGCCATAGAAGCCGGGGCGTGCGTCGATGGCGTGCGGCCGCGCGCTGAAGGACTGCGCGGACAAGGCCGGCAGCAAGGCGGCTGGTTCTACCAACTGCCTGCCCTCGAATCGGCCATCGGCCAGCAGCAATTTGAGCCATTGCGCCAGATCGGTCACGTTGGACGACACCCCGCCCGCGGGCGCCTGTTCATCGGCGTCGCGCTGGCCCAGCGGCTTGAACACGCCCTGGTGATAGACATGCAAGGACGCGCGGTTGGCGCGCGCCGTGTAATCGCGATACAGATAGCTGGTGGTCTTCATCCCCAGCGGCTGGAACAGCTGCTCGTCCGCCAGGCGCTCCCACGGTTGCTTCACCGCGGCTGCCACGGCTTCCGCGCCGATGGTGGTGCTGAAGTTGGCGTAGTGGTAGGAATTGCGGAAGCTGTCGAGCGGCAGCAGGCGCAGGCGAGCGATGACGTCCGCGCGCTTGAATCCCAGATCTTCCAGGTCATCACCAGCAGTCCCCGGCAGGCCGCTGCGATGCGAAAAAAAGTCGCCCACCGTGCCATGCGCCGACACATAGGCATCGATCAGTTTGAAATCCGGCAGGTAGCGCGCCACGGGTGCATCCCAGGACACGGCCCCCTTGCCTACTTCGATGGCGGCCACGGTAGCCGAGATCGACTTGGACACCGACGCGATCTGGAACACCGTCTTCGCATCCACCGCGCCATCCTTGCCGAGTTCGCGCGTGCCGTAGCCTTGGGCGAAGACGGTCTTGCCGTCGATGACGACGGCCACCGCCATGCCGGGGACATGGCTGCGCTTCATCACGCTGTCGATGATCCGAGGCAGGGCCTTGACCGCCTGCTCGCGGCTGCCCTTGGGCAAGGCCACGGCATCCTGGGGCGGACTGGCGCCCTGCGTTATCGGCACGGCCTGCGCCCACGCCGTCGTCACACCACCCAGGGTCAGCAGGACGGCCGCCACGACAAGAGAAGATTTGCTGGTCATGATCACCTCAGAATTCGGCTTGATAGGCGATGCGAAACACGCCTTGGTTGATGACCAGGGATTGGTCGCGTTGACGGGTCAATCCCGCCTGGAAAATAAAACCTATGGGCGTGACGTAGGTGACGGCGCCCGACATGGCCCAGTCCCATTGGTCGCGCAGGCCATAGCGGGCCAAGGTGTCGGCGCTGCCGGACAACTTGCGCGCGGCCGCGGTCGCGACCAGTTGCCACTGGCCGCGCGACAAGGTCAGCGACGTGACGGCGTTGTTGTTGGCCACCGGCCGTCCCTGGAAGGCCGTGGCATGGGTGGCCTCGTTGAACCAGCCAAGATTCCACTGGTCGCGCAGCGGCGTGTCATAGCGCAGCCGGGCCGACACCATGTTGGCGCTGGAGCCAAGCCCTTCCTGCGCGTGCAGGCGGCCCGCATCCAGCCCGCCCGAAATCCCTTGCAGACCCGGCAAGTCACGGAAGTCGTACGACACGACGAAGGACTTCATCTGGTCGCTGTAGGTGGGCGGCTGCTCGGACTTGATGAAACCGTCATCCAGGCTCAGGCGCTTGCTCAGGCTGGAGTCGTCGCGCTTGAACAGCACCGCGGCGAAGGAATGCGAGCCCGCTCCATCGGTATCGAAGGTGTAGCGGCTGCCCAGCCCCACCGCGCCGCGAAATTCCGACCCGTCGGTGAAGCCGCTGTACAGCCCGTCGATGACGTGCCAGGCGTCGCCATAGCCGACATCCACCTTGCCGGCATACAGGGCGTAATGATTGGCCGTGTAGGCGGCGAACAGATTGTTCAGGTCGGTGCCCAGATCGGAAAAGGCATTGTCCCTGGTCTCGTTGGTGGACGAGTTGAAGGTGGCCTTGGTCCGTATCGAAAAGCGTTCCGTCATCTGCAGGACGAATGCGCCTTCCACCTGCGGCTGCGTGCTGCTCCAGTGCGATCGCGGGATCTGGCCGTTGTCGTCGCGGATGCCGAAATAATTGGTGTAGCCGGTCAGGCCCAGGATCTTGCCGTTGAAGCGCGGGAAGCCGGCCTGTCCCTCACCCAGTTCGCTGTAGGGGGTAAGGAAGATCTCGGTCTTGAACATGTCGGGCGCTTCCTGCGCCAGCACCGGCTGGGCCGCATTCACCACTACCAGCGCCACCACCACTTTCAGCGCCCCGCCCCGCCGCGCCAGGCGGCCCGCTACTGCCGCAACCCTGCGCACAGCCCTGCTCACCGCGCCAGTTCAGCCGCCAGCTCGCGCACCTGGGAATGAATGCCGTTGAACATGCCGAAGTTGACCCGGCTTGCCACCACGAAGATCCCCAGGTCGCGATTGGGCGACAACACCACATAGGTCATGAAACCGCCCAGGCCGCCGCTTTTCCCCAGCAGCAAGGGCGTGCCGTTGCGCGGCAGGCTGACCACCCAGCCCAGGCCCATGCCGTCGGCGTCGGTCACCTCGGTGCCGACCACGGATTTCAAGCCGTCATAGGGCAGCCACATCTGATGCGCCAACAGGGCTTCCGGCTTCTGTTGTTTCGCGCCGTCCAGATGCCACTTCATCCAGCGCACCATGTCGGTGGCGGTGGTGTAGACCCCCGCGCTGGCGTACATGATGTCCGGCGCCGGGGCATTGGGATCGGGCTTGTTCATGGGGTCCAGGCCGACCATCAGGCGCTTCTTCTGATCGTCGCTGAGCACGTTGGTCGTATCGGTCAGTCCGGCCGGCTTCAACACTTCATTGGCCAGCACCGTGGAGTAGTCCGCCCCACCCGCCTTGCCCAGCGCGTCACCCAGCAAGCCGTAGCCCAGATTGGAATACAGCGTGGTGGTGCCGGGCACTGCGGCCGGCTTGTTGCTGCCTATCCACTTCCAGTAGTAGGCGCGGTTGAAGGCGCCGAACGGATTCTCCGAAGGCTTGGCATCCGGGTCCGGCAACTCACGCGGCAGCCCTGCGCCGTGCGTGGCCAGATCCAGCAAGGTGATCGGCCGGCCGTTGGCCTCGACGTGGCCCTTGTCCGGCGCGTATCGGGAAAGCGGATCGGTCAGGTTGACCTTGCCCTTGGCGGCCAGCGACGCCAGGACGTCGCCGGCGAACACCTTGGATACCGACGCGATACGGAAGATCGACTTGTCGTTCGGTTCGATACCGTTGCCCGGCGCGGTTTCTCCATACGCCTGGATAACGGTGTCGTTGCCGCGCACCACCCCGATGATGATGGCGGGGGCTCCCGAATTCAGGAACAGCTGCATGCCGGCCATGGACACGGCGTCGTTGAGCGCCAGGTCGGTGGCGCGCGCCTGGCTCACGCTCAGCGCGCAAGACACGCAGGCGGCGGCCAATGCCAGTTTGGGAAGGTTCAATCGCAGGCGGGAAGACAACATGCCGATTCTCTCTCAAGTACGCAGGGCGGGAAATTCAAGCCAGCGGGAATCATCCAAAAAAAACCATGCATATGGCTACTGGACAAGGACGAAACGACATGCCGGTCTGATGAATCGCATCCGGCGCCGCCGATCACGGGCGGCGGCCGCAACAACGTCAGATGCCCATGCGCTCGCGCAGATGCTGCCGATAGGAGCGCGACACCGACCAGCTGCGGTCGGCCGAGCGCATGCGGATCTGCCACCGGTCGACGCTGCGGCGGTCGACGTCCAGCACATGCAAGGCATTGATGATGGCGCTGCGATGGATGCGGAAGAAGATTCTCTCGGGCAGCAGGGTCGACCACAGGCCCAGCGCGCGCGAGTCGAGCACCATGGCCCCGCTATCCAGCCAGATCTCGCTGTAGTTGCCCGCCGACCGGACGCCCACGATGGATTCCGGCTGGACGCCTCGCACCACGCCCCGCATGCTCAGATAGATGAGGGCCGGTGAACGGGTGTCCACGGCGTGGCGGGCCGGCGACGGCTGATGTTGGGGGCGGTCCCGCCCGGGAGCGTCGTATCTGGCCAGGGCGATCAGGCCCGCGCAACGAAACAGCGCGTCGATTTCATCCGCGGCCCAGGCGCGGTGCCGTTCGGTGGTATCGAAACCGATGATCCCGCGCGGCTTGCCGTCGCGCAGCACCGGCACGCTGAGCACGCTCTTGTTTCCCTGACGCAGGAATTCCACCTGGATGGCGCGCGCCGTGCGCGGCAGCTCGGTGACATCGGCCACCGCCACGGCCTGCCCTTGCATCATGTACTTGTGCAGCCAGGCGATCAGGGTGACCGGCGCCTCCTGCAATTCCGCCAGATAAGGAGAGGTCTGGCCGCGGCACCATTCGTGGGTATTGCGAAAGCGCAGCATGTCGGCGCTGTATTCGAGCAGCCAGGCCCGATCGACCCCCGCGGCCTCGCCCATCACGGCCAGCTGTCGGGAAATGGCCTCGTCCACCGGGCAGGACAGCAGGTCCCGGGCGCAGCCGTACGCCCAGTCGCCGGCGCCAGCTGGACCGGGCAAGGACGTGTCGGTGCTCGGGGGGTGGATCGTGAAACTGGGTGCTGCCCTGGCGCCATCCTTCATGCTTCTTCCCCTGGTCGGCATCTGACTCAGGAAAGCAGGCTATCAAGCGATTGTTGCGCCATTCTTTGATTTCCACGGGTCGCGATCCTCCCGACCATGGCTAAATAACTACATCTGCATGACGGTTCATCAAATAGCGCGCCGAATGTGGCTCCATTTATTGACCACAAGCGTGTCAAACGGCAACATTCATGTGGTAAGTCGCCTTATTGGCCAAGGCGCCGGACGCCGGCGTGACTTCAGAAAAATGTAAGCCGATGACGGCGAAACGTTCCACTTGAGCAAAGGGTACGGACAATGCGTCCGCAAGAGTCGAGTTTTTGGTGGTCGGTACAGGGCGAGTGGGTAGAGGAGCCGAACAGCCGCCGCGGCGGCTTCAGTGGCGTCCAGCGCGTGGTGTTGCCGCAGTCGGGCGACTGCTATTACGTCAAGCGCCAGCGTAATCACCTCTTCCGCAGTGTCCGCTATCCGGCCGGACGGCCGACGCTGCTGCGTGAATGGCAGAGCATGCAGTTCTGCCAGAGCATAGGCGTACCCACCGCGCCCCTGGTCTACTTCGACATGCAGCGGGGCGAGACGGGCTGGGAATCGATTCTGGTGACGCGCGACCTGCAAGGGTACGTCAGCCTGGACACCGCCTACCGCGAAAAGCTGTGGACCTGTACGCAGCGTGCGGACGCCCTCCGCACGGTTGCCGGCGCCTTGATCTCCCTGCATCGCGCGCGCCGCAAGCACGGCCACCTGTACCCCAAGGAAGTCTTCGTCAACCTGGAAGGCGCGCAGCCCGCCGTGGCCATCGTCGACTGGGAACTGAGCCGCTACCGCCTGACCGCCAAGCAGGCCGCGGGACCGGACGTCCGGCGCCTGCTCAAGTCGCTGGCCAAGCTCGGCATGACCGCGGCGGAACTCAGCCTCTTCGTCGACGAGTACCGGGCCAGCGGCATCCACCTGCCGCCCATGCCTGAACTGCTGGGCCCTGCCCTGTTGCCGGGCTGAACCGGCGCCGGGCCGCGGCGCTCCGCCCGGCCCTGATTCGGGCCGCCGCGGCCCGCCGCGCCCACATGCCTGCATCCAAGTACAATGCCGGGCATCTGATTCTTCCATCCTTTGATTCGCGTCGAGATGCACTCCGGGCATTGCAGCACGCCTGGAAACGCCGGCCGCCACCCGCCTCCAATGAAACGCCTCGTTAGTCTTCTGCCAGACCGCTTCACCCTCTTCCTCGTCACCACCGTCATCATCGCCAGCCTGGTGCCCGCGCACGGCCAGGGCATTGCGTTCTTCAGCACGCTGACGAACATCGCGGTGGGCCTGCTGTTCTTCCTGCACGGCGCCCGGCTGTCGCGCGAGGCCATCATCAAGGGTTTCACGCACTGGAGCCTGCACGCGGTGATCTTCTCCACCACGTTCATCCTGTTCCCCATCATCGGCCTGCTGATGAAACCGGTGCTGATGCCCCTGGTCACGCCGGAGCTGTATCTGGGCATCCTGTTCCTGTGCTGCCTGCCGGCCACGGTGCAGTCCGCCATCGCCTTTACGTCGATGGCGCGCGGCAACGTGCCCGCCGCGGTGTGCAGCGCGTCGGCGTCCAGCCTGATCGGGATCTTCATCACGCCCCTGCTGGTGGGCCTGGTGATCGCCAACGCGGGCAGCGCGCCGGTGTCTTTCGATGCCGTGCTCAAGATCATGCTGCAGCTGTTGCTGCCCTTCATCATCGGCCAGATCATGCGCCGCTGGATCGGCGCCTGGGTGCACAAGCGCAAGGCCATGCTGAAGTTCGTCGACCAGGGCTCGATTCTGCTGGTGGTCTACACGGCGTTTTCCGAAGCGGTCAATGAAGGGCTGTGGCACAACACGCCGCTGAACGCCCTGCTGGGCCTGATCGTGGCCTGCGCCGCCATCCTGGCGGTGGCCCTGCTGGTCACTACCCTGCTCGGCCGCCTGTTCGGCTTCAACCTGCCGGATCGCATCACCCTGCTGTTCTGCGGCTCGAAGAAGAGCCTGGCCAGCGGCGTGCCGATGGCCCAGGTGCTGTTCGCCGGCCATGCCGTCGGCGCCGTGGTGCTGCCCCTGATGCTGTTCCACCAGGTGCAGTTGATGGTCTGCGCCTTCCTGGCCAGCCGCTGGGCCAACCGCCCGGTGGATCCGACCGAGAACGAAGACCACCATTGAGGTCCGCGAGGTCCACGAGGTGCATGTGCATGCGCCTCGCTCCTCCTTAGCCTCTCAATCCACCATTTCGCCGTGAGCGCCTTCCAGCAGCTTGCGGTAATGAATGGACGGCAGCTCACCTAGCGGCTGCCGGTATTGTGACCACAGCCGCCGGTCCTCGGCGGTGTGGAAGACCTGCCGGCTGGGCATCGCCGGCCAGGCGCCCACTTCCAGCCACAGACGCAGCAGATGGCGCCTGTCCGCCAGCTCCTTGGCGTCCTGGTAGTCGGTGCGTCCGTGCACCATCATCCGGTTATTCAGAAACTGGATGTCCCCTTCCTTGAATCCCATATCCAGATAAAGCTCCGGCGACGCGGCCACCTTGCGCACGCGATACAGAGCCTCGCCCTCCTCGGGCGTGAAGGGACATTGGCCGCTTTTTTCGGCCAGGCGGGCATAGCCCGTCGGCAGATAGCAGGTGACTTCGCCCTGCGTCTCATGGAAGAAAGGCACCCGGTCGGCGCTGAACGTGCGGGTCGCGCGCCGGCCATCCTCGTCGGTGCGCTTCAGATACAGCCCTTCGGTCAACAGCGCCAGCTGTTCCGGATAGCGTTCCGCCATCACGTTATGCACCGCCAGGGCGCTCGATATCCGGCTTTCGCCGCCCGCGATGGCCGAACGCAGGCACATCAGTCCGATGATGTCGCACGAATCCGTGTGCATCAGCTGGCCGCCGCCCTTGCGGTAGCCGCGCGACTTCGGCTCGTAGTCGCTGACGTCCATCACGTGCCCCAGGATGTCGCCCAGGTAGGACTGCGTCATGGGGGTGCCGATGTAGGAACCCAGGCCGAAATAGATGCGGGTCATGTCGTCGTCGGAGTACTGGGCGCGCGGCAGGCCCCGCAACATCAGGAAGCCGCGCCCTTCCCGCAGGCGCCGCGGCAGGTCGCGCAGCAGCGCGCCGACGCGATCCAGCGGGAAACGCTCCGGCGTGATGTCGGGAAAATCGACGTCGCCCTGCGCCAGCAGGTGCTTCAGCGCCAGGTCGATCTCGCGCAATTCAGCGTCGGACAGGACGTGCAGTCCTTCGCGCTCCCAGTCGATGTCGGGGCCTTTCCAGGCGCCCGGGCTGTCGATGTGCCGGCCTATCAGGGTCATGATGGGGTCTCCTCGGTGGATACGCGCTGCGCCGCCTGGGCCAGGACATTGTCGGAACGCGCTGAAAAATCATCGGCGGCGATCAGGACACCCGTGCGCAATAACGCGGCACAGGCCTGGGCGCCAAGCAGAGGCGCGAGCACCTCCTCGTTGTGCTCGCCGCGCCGAGGGGCCGGCCGGCGGAAAGCGCCGGGGGTGGCGCTCAGGCGCGGCACCACGTTGTGCATGGGCATATAGCCCAGGTCGGCGTCCTGCAGTTCAACCAACGCCTCGCGCTCGACCACGTAATCGTCGACATTCAGCCGCGAAGCGTCGTAGATGGGCCCGGCCGTTACGTCGGCCGCGGCAAACAGCGCGAGGTTGTCGGCCAGGCTGCGGCGTGCAATGAAATCCGCCACCAGGCCATCGACCTCGTCGATATGCTTGAGCCGCGCTGCGTTGGTGCTGTAACGCGGGTCTTGATTCATTTCGCCGCAGCCCATGGTCTCGAACAAGCGCGCGGCCATGCTGGGTGTGGACGTGGAGATGCACAGCCACTGCCCGTCGGCGCAGCGGTATGCATTGCGCGGGGCGGTGGTGCTGGACCGGCTGCCGGTGCGGGCCTTGACCTGGCCCGTCATCTGCCAGTTGGCTGCCTGCGGCCCCAGCAAGGACACGATGGGCTCGAACAGCGATACATCGATGACCTGCCCCGCGCCATCGTTGACGCGGGTCTCCCACAGCGCGGTCATCACGGAACTGGCGCCGTAGAGTCCGGCCGCCATGTCCCCCAGGAACATCGGCGGCAGCACGGGCGCGCGGTCCTCGTAGCCGTTCATCGCCGCGAAGCCGGAATAGCCTTCGACCAGGGTACCGAAGCCCGGCTTGCGCCGGTAAGGTCCCGTCTGGCCCCAGCCGGACAGGCGCACGATCACCAGTTTGGGGTGCGCGGCATGCAGGACGTCCGGGCCCAGGCCCATCTCTTCCAGCACGCCGGGACGGAAACTTTCCACCAGCACGTCGGCGTTGGCCAGCAAGGCGCGCAAGACATTGATGGCGCCGTCAGCGTGGAAATCCAGGCACACGCTGCGCTTGTTGCGCGCGTAGATCTTCCAGAAGGTCTCCACGCCTTCGGTCTGGAAGGCGCGCAAGGTGTCGCCTTTCTTCGGCTCGACCTTGATGACGTCGGCGCCGAAGTCGGCCAGCTGCAGGGTAAGCATATTGCCCGCGACCAGGCGCGACAGATCCACCACGCGCAAGCCGCGCAGCGGCCCGCGTGCTTCCGGGTCGAAGGCCTTGCGCGGCAGGCGCGTCGCGCGATGCGCGGCGCTTTGGCTGGCTGAATGCTGCATCGTTGTTGTCTCCTTCATTCCAGGATAGCAATAAAATAGACATGATGTCTATTTTGGCAAAAACCGTTGGCCGGCGTGTTGGCGCGCGGCCCCCTACAATGTCGCTCCCGCACCGGAATCAGGAGCAAGGCATGGCGAAAACGGCAACGACGGCCAAACCCCGCAAGACGGCAAGCCGTCCCGACAAGGACGACGAGCCTGGTGGCGTCGCGTCCGTCAATCGCGCCCTGTCGATCCTGATGGCCTTCGAACAAGGGGTCGAAGGGATGACCCTGACCGACCTGATGAACGCCACCGGGCTGTACCACAGCACCATCCTGCGCATCTGCGAGTCGCTGGAGCACAGCGGTTTCATCAAGCGGCTGGAAGATGGCCGCTATATGCTGGGACCCATGCCCTTCTACCTGGGCATGCTGTATCAAGAGTCCTTCCGCCTGTGGGACCACGCCGCGCCGGTGCTGCGCGGCCTGGTCCGCCAGACCAAGGAAACCGCCGCCATCTACATCCGCGAAGGCGAGGACCGCATCTGCCTGCACCGGATGTCGCAGCCGCGCGGTGTGTTGATGCATGTGCGCGAAGGCGACCGGGTCGATCTTTACAAGGGCGCGGCCGGCAAAGTGCTGCTGGCCTTCGACACCAAGGTGGGCCCGGCCAAGGGCGCGGCCTACGATCGCGTGCGCAAGGCGGGTTATGCCGTGTCGCTGGCCGAGCGCGAATCGGAAAGCGCGGCCATCGCCTGCCCGGTGTTTTCCAGCCGTCAGCGGCTGGTCTGCGCGATATCGCTGGGCATGCCCTTGTTCCGTTTTACTGAGTCGGTGTTCGAGCAGAACCTGCCGCTGGTCATGCAGGCCGCCGCGCAGCTGACCCGCGACCTGGGCGGCGATACGGCCATGTACGAAGCGCCGCATGTCCGCCTGGAAGGGTTGAAGCTGCCGCGTTAAGGGGCTGACGGTCGGGCCGGGCTGCTGCTCATTGGCTGCTGCTCATTGGCTGGCGACGATGTGCCGGTCGGCTGCCAGCTTGCGCCACTTGAGCAGCTCGCCGTTGACGTAGGCGGTGGTCTGCGCGGTGTCCATGTCCGACGGTTCGGTGGCCTCGCGCGCGAACAGCGCGCGCATCTCGGGTTCGGCGCTGACCTCGCGTATGGCCGCATTGAGCTTGTCCACCAGCGGCTTGGGCGTGCCGGCCGGCGCATAGACGCCCCACCATACGTCCACCGAGTAGCCGGGCACGGTTTCGGCCACCGTGGGCAGGTCTGGATAGAACGGCGAGCGCTGCAGCGACGTCACCGCCAGCGGGCGGATCTTCTTGGCATCGAGCGGGCCGCTGACCGATGCGGGCGTCGTGATCATGGCGTGCAGGCGCCCGCCTATCATGTCCGTCACCGCATTGGTGATGCCCTTATATGGCACATGGACCATATTGCTGCCGGCCTCGGCGTTGAGCAGCTCCGCGCTCATCTGGCCGATCGAGCCCACGCCGGCTGAACCATAGGTGAGCTTGCCGCTCTGTTTCTTGGCGTCGGCGATCAACTGGGCCGCGCTGGTATAGGGCGTTTCATTGCCCACCACCAGCAGCATGGCGCCGCGCGCGGCCACGGCCACTGGCTGGAAGGATTTGACGGCGTCATAGGGCAGCTTCTGTTCGGTAGCGGCGTTGGTGACGAAGGACACCGAGCTGAACAGTAGCGTGCTGCCGTCGGGCGCGGCGCGGGCGACTTCCGATGCGCCGATGGCGCCCCCGGCCCCGGGCCGGTTCTCCACGATGAAATTCCCGCCCAGCTTCTTGGCCAGCTTGGCCGCCAGCGCGCGTCCGAACACGTCGTTGCTGGCGCCTGGGGAGAATGGCACGACGATCTTGGTCAGATCGGGCAATTTGGCGGGATCCCCGGCAGCCTGGGCGGACGGGTTCGAGAAAACGGCGGCACAGAACGCTGCCGCCACGGCAATGGCGTGCTTCATGAGGCGTGTCTCCTGGTTTTTAGTTTTAGACATGATGTCTATTTTTAAAACCAGTATAGAGACGACACGCAAGCCTGTCGAGCAATCGCTTACCCGCAGCAGCCGATGGATGAGCTACTTGGCGGTCGCTACCGCGGGGCCGCGGCGGTGATGGCGGCCAGGGCAGCGGATAGGGTGGGATCGGTGCCGGGTGGCGCGGTGGTTACCGCTTCGGCTACCTGTTTTTGCACCGCGGTGTTGAAGTCGGGGGCGATGTCGGGGCGCACGGTCAGCTGGCGCGTGGCGGGGTCGAGCAGCAGGTCGGGCGTGACGCCGGTGCCTTCAAGGCGGGCGCCATTCGCGCGGTACACGCGCGCGCTGGTGACGATCAGCGCGCCCCGGCCCTCGGGGAGCGGCAGCACCGTCTGTATGGTGCCGGCGCCCGCCGTGGGACGTCCAATGACCAGCGCGCGGCCGTGGTCCTGCAAGGCGGCGGTGACGATCTCGGCGCCCGCGCCGGTCTGTCCATCCACCAGCACCACCATGGGCAGACCCGCCGTGATGTTCGGCTGCCGCGCAATCAGCTTGCGGGCGTTGGCTTCGTTGCGGCCACGCAAAGTCGCTATGCGCACACCGCGCTTCAACAGCATGCCGCCCACATCCTCCGCCACATCGAGCAGGCCACCGGCATTGCCGCGTAAATCCAGCACCACGCCAGCGAGCGGCGCATCGGCACGCATCGCCGCGCCTTTCAGCGCGGCGCGCAAACTCTCCGCCGTCGACCGGTCGAACGCACCGATGCGGATCACCGCCGTGGCGCCATTCAGATCCCAGACCAGGGAAGGCGGAGGCTGCACCGGCCCGCGCACCGGGCGCACGATCAGCGGCGTGGCTACACCAGCCCGCTTGATGAACAACGTGGGACTGGTACCCACTTCGCCACGCAAGGCGCTGACGGCTTCGGGCAAGGGCAGGTCCTTGCTGGCGCGGCCATCGATACTCTCGATCACATCACCGGGCTTGATGCCCGCGCGCTCGCCGGGGCCGCCAGGCAAGGGACGGACGACGGTAAGCTGGCCCTGGGTCATGCTGAGTTCCAGACCCACCGACGCGGGCGGCGGCACGAGTTCCGCCGGCACGGCCAGCCGGCTGTAAGGCCCCAGGCCTGCCATCATCGCGCGCAGCAGCGCATCCAGCGCGGCGGCGCGACCGCCGGCCAGCGGGAAGCGCATGACGGCTTCGGTCAGTATTTCTGTCTGGGCGGGAATGTCGGCGGCCGCTTCCTCGGCCTGGATGGCCCGCGTCAAACCCGGTGCACCATCAGGGAAAGCGGGCGTGCTCAGCGCCGCGAGGCCACGCAAGCCACGCACGCTCAGCGCACGAGTGTCGACAGGGTCGACATACTGCGCGGCGATCTGGGTAACGGCGGCAGTAAGGGTCTGCGCGACCTGCTCACGGGTCAACTCCGTCGCTGGCGCCTGAACTTGCGCCTGGCTCGGCGAACGAGCCTGCTCCAGCGCCGGCGCCGCATGGACACCAGGCAGCCACGCCGCCGCAAAGATAGCCCAGGGAATCACGCAAGCCAGTTTTCGAATATCCATCGGAACCAGGAAACGGTTGATCTCGCGGCGACCCCGGCGTCATCTCAAGGATGGCAAGGCGATCGATGACACCAAGGCCCGGACAGCCAGGCCGTGCTTAATACGATTGCTGCCCCGAGAAGTTCAGGAAGCGCGTGCTGGCGCCCTGGAACGTCAGGCGCACCGAACCGATCGGCCCGTTACGCTGCTTGCCGATGATGATCTCGGCCGTGCCCTTGTCCGGCGAATCGGGGTTGTAGACCTCGTCGCGATAGATGAACAGGATCAAGTCGGCATCCTGCTCGATAGCGCCCGATTCCCGCAGGTCGGACATCACCGGCCGCTTATTCGGCCGTTGTTCCAGACTGCGGTTCAACTGCGACAGCGCGATCAGCGGGCAATTCAGCTCTTTCGCCAGACCCTTGAGCGACCGGCTGATTTCTGAAATTTCCGTCGCGCGGTTTTCGCTGCTGCCGCTACCCGCCATCAGCTGCATATAGTCGATGATGATCAGGCCCAGCTGGCCGCATTGACGCGCCAGACGACGCGAACGCGCGCGCACTTCCATGGCCGTCAAGGCGGGAGTCTCGTCGATATAGACCTGGGCGTCCTGCATCAGCTGCACGGCGTGCGTGACGCGCGGCCAGTCTTCGGCGGTCAGCTTGCCGGTCCGCATGCGGTGCTGGTCCAGCAGGCCGACGGAACCCAGCATCCGCATGGCCAGCTGCACCGCGCCCATTTCCATGGAGAACACCGCCACGGGCAGGCCCTGCTCGATGGCGATCTGTTCGCCGATGTTCATGGAGAACGTGGTCTTGCCCATGGACGGGCGGCCGGCAACGATGATCAGGTCACCGCCCTGCAGGCCCGAAGTCATCTTGTCCAGGTCGGTAAAGCCCGTGGGCACGCCGGTCACGTCGGATTCGGTATCGCGGTGGTACAGCTCGTCGATACGCTCCACCACCTGCGTCAGCAGCGGCTGAATCTCGTGCCAACCGCCGGCGCCGCGCTGCCCTTCCTGGGAAATCTTGAAGACCTTGGATTCGGCCTCGTCCAGAATCTGACGCGCTTCCTTGCCTTGCGGATTCAAGGCCGCCGACGAGATTTCGTCGGCGATGGTGACCAGCTTGCGCAAGGTAGCCCGCTCGCGCACGATTTCCGCGTAACGGCGAATGTTGGCCGCCGACGGCGTGTTGTGCGCCAGCGAGTTCAAATAGGAGATGCCGCCGGCGTCCTCGGACTTGCCGTTGGTGACCAGCGCTTCGTGCACGGTGACCACGTCAGCCGGGCGCGACAGGCCGATCAGCTTGGCCATGGCCTGCCAGATCAGGCGGTGGTCATGCCGGTAGAAGTCTTCTTCCACCAGGATGTCGGCCACGCGGTCCCAGGCGGCGTTGTCCAGCAGCAGACCGCCCAACACCGATTGCTCCGCCTCGATGGAATGCGGCGGTACGCGCAGGTATTCGAGGGAGTCGTTGCTATTGGCGGCGGTGGGTGAGTTCATGGATGCACTCAGGTTCGCGGTTCAAGGTGGCGGACACGACGTGAAAGACACGGGGTGGCAGACATGGGGTCACAAATACTACGGCAGGCAAAACACGCAAGCCGCGTGGCGCTCAGGCTTGCGTCAAGCCGCCCAATACGTCGGCGACCCGAAAGAAACCCTGGATGTCGCGCGACGACACGCGGCCCAGCAAGGGCCGCAACATGCGCGCCGCGCCACCGAGCAAACGCCCCAGGCGGGCCAGCCGCGCACGCACCTGCGCATCCGGGTTGACTTCGAAATAGCCTTCCACCATGTCGCGCGCCAGGCCCGGCATGATGTCCGTAGGCAGTTTACGCAAAGACACCAGCGACGCGACCAATTGGAACAGATCGTAGGCCTGCGCCAAGGGCAGCGACAAAGCCTCGCCGATATTCTCTTCGAAGTCGATGCGCCACAGTTCGTCGTTGCGTATCGTCAGGTTACGGATCTGGGCCCCACCATGGCAGTGGCCGCGCCGATGGAATTCAGCCAGATCACGGCCGGCCACGCGCGCCCAGCGGCTGCGCGTCTCGGCGCTGCCATGCCGGATCACGGAAGACAGGTCCTGGCCTACGTGCTCCAGCACCAGCAGGCCCGGCTCCTGGTGCCAGATCGCGGGCACCCGGCAGCCATCGTCGAGCAGCAGCCGCAGGCGGCGCGCCTCGAAATCCAGGCCGTTCTGCAAAAGCACGCGGGGATTCGGAAACTCGCCCAGGAATACCCTGCAGCCCAGCCCAAGGAAGAAGGCGCGCAGATAGCGCAGCACATAGCTGATACTGCCGCCCAGGGAAGCCGGCCGGCGTTTGACCACGAAATGGATGCCATCCAGCTCGGTTTCCAGCACCTGAGGCTGCGGCCGCGTGGCGGCAGCTTCCAGCCATGCCTGCAAATCGGGCGGCGGCGACTGGTGGACGGGCGTGGTGGTCAAAAAAGGGCCTTCGACGAGGGATGAAGAATATGGAGAGAGACTACAAACACGTCATACAAACAATCAGAGCCGGCGCACGGCCGGCTCTGATAAACGCAAAACTCGATGACGCGGCGGGGGCCGCCCTCGCGGACCGGCCACAACAGCGTATCGGGAAGCGGCCGCCTGAGCTACCGCTTCCATGCGCCTTAGGCCATTTCGCCTTCGATCACGACCGAGATGTCGCTGACGACGTCGGCGTGCAGTGCAACTTGCACCGGGTACTCGCCAACAGCCTTCAGGGCACCGTTGGGCAGACGCACTTGCGACTTTTCAACGGTTTCGAAACCCGACTTGCGCAGGGCTTCAGCGATGTCGGCATTGGTGACCGAGCCGAACAGACGGCCATCGACACCAGCCTTCTGGGAGATCTTTTGCACGAAGCCGTTCAGGCGTTCGCCCACGGCTTGCTGAGCGGCCAGGCGCTCGGCTTGGACCTTTTCCAGTTCGGCGCGACGCGCTTCGAACGCTTCCAGCGCGGCCTTGGTGGCACGGGTAGCCTTCTTCTGGGGGATCAGGAAATTGCGGGCGTAACCGTCACGCACGCGGACCACTTCACCCAGGGAGCCCAGGTTGACGACTTTTTCGAGCAGGATAACTTGCATGGCTGGCCCCGGATCAGTTGTGGTTGTCGGTGTAGGGCAACAGAGCCAGGAAGCGCGCGCGCTTGATGGCCGTGTCGAGCTGGCGCTGGTAGTGCGCCTTGGTACCAGTCAGGCGAGCGGGAATGATCTTGCCGTTTTCCTGAATGAAATCACGCAGCGTGTCCAGATCCTTGTAATCGATCTCTTCAACGCCAGCAGCGGTGAAGCGGCAGAACTTGCGACGCTTGAACAGCGGGTTCTGCTGGGGAAACTTGCGCTTTTCCTTCTTCTTGCCAAAGAAAGCCATGATGTGCCTCTTAATTTGCGGGGTCCGTGGACCCGAATTCTTTACGTGTGACCTGGTTCATCCCAGGCCGCCTGTTAATCCAAACCTAAACGGTGACCGGATCGCTGCCCGAAAGCCGCGTCGCCTGCTGCATGTGCAGCTTCAGCTTGACCGCGTCCTTGCGTACCGGAGCCAGGAAGCCCTGGACCTGCAGCTGTGCTCCCAAGCCGACATCCGCCAGCAACAGCGCCAGGTCTCCCAGCGCCACCGCCGCGATCGTCATTTCGACGCGTCGGGGAAGTCCAGCCTCGATCACTTCGGACTGGTGACTCAGCAACATCTCCAGCGCAGGCAAGCCTGCCGGGGTGTAGCGCAGGGCTTCTCTTTCGAGGACTTGCGCGCTGAGTACGACCTGATTCATGGCGTATCCGCCGCGATCCGTCTAACCGTTTATTCGGATTGAGCCGCAGCCGCTTCCGCCGAGGCCTTGCGGGCCTCTTCACGCTCGACCGACTTCATCATGATCGAGGCGCCCGACTGGCCCTTCTTGGTCTTGATGACCAGATGGCGCAGCACGGCGTCGTTGTAGCGGAAGGAATGTTCGAGCTCGTCCAGGGTGGCCTGGCCGCATTCGATGTTCAGGCACACGTAGTGGGCCTTGACCAGCTTCTGGATGGGGTAAGCCAGTTGACGGCGACCCCAGTCTTCGAGGCGCAACACCGAGCCGCCTTGGCCGGTGACCAGCGCCTGATACCGCTCGACCATGGCGGGCACTTGCTCGCTTTGGTCGGGGTGGACGATGAACACTACTTCGTAGTGACGCATGGGTAAAACTCCTAGTGGATGTCTGGCCCGCCGAAACAGACCAGTGGCAGCCCGCCCCCAACAATCAGGAGTCGAGCAGGAAAGCCTTACATTATTGCCGGAACCGGCAGATAGTGCAAATCGGCTGTGAAATCAAGGGGATTGCGGGTGTCTTCGCGTTGTCCACGCGAGACACCCCGGGACTAGGCGCGCTCAATATGCGCCCTGCCGCCCTCAGCCTTCCACGACGGCGTAGGCCGAGTGATTGTGGATGGACTCGAAGTTCTCGGCCTCGACGCGATAGCGCTTGATGCCCTGGCGCGCGGCCATGCGGGCGGCCACGTCGCGCACCAGATCCTCGACGAACTTGGGATTGTCGTAGGCGCGCTCGGTGACGTACTTCTCGTCCGGCCGCTTGAGCAGGCCCCACAGCTCGCAGGAACCTTCTTCCTCGACCGCGCGAATCACGTCTTCCATGCCGACTTCGTCGCCCAGAATGGCGGTGACCGTCACATGCGAACGCTGATTGTGGGCGCCGTACTCCGAAATCGCCTTGGAACACGGGCACAGGCTGGTGACGGGCACCTGCACGACCAATTCGAATTCCACGTCGGTGCCGTCGGCCCGGGCGATCCACTGCACTTCGTAGTCCAGCAGGCTCTGCACGCCGGACACCGGCGCCGACTTGTTGATGAAGTACGGGAACGCGGCGGTGATGTCACCCTTTTCCGCATGCAGCAGGGGCAGCATCTCGCGCGCCATGGCGCGGAACAGGGCCGGCGTCATCGGGGTGCTGCGGTACTTTTCCAGCAGCGCCACGAAACGCGACATATGGGTGCCCTTCTCTTCGGCCGGCAGCGCCACCGTCAGGGTCCAGTTCGCCACGGTCGCCATGGCGCTGCCATCGCCGGCCTGAACCAGCATGGGGTGGCGCACGCCGCGGATGCCCACGCGCTGGATGGGAATGTGACGCGTGTCGGCCGAACTCTGCACGTCCGGCATGACCAGAGCGGGATCGATGGGGGAATTCATAGTGGTTAACCTGCGCGGAACGGGCGCATGAAGCCCGCCCCAAAAATCCAAAGGACTTGCATTATTGCGTAAAAATCGCGCAAACCCCGCGAAAACCCTATTACCGATAGGCCGGTGATAGTAATTCGGAGGAGGTCACACCGGGACGGCCACGCCATCCCGTTGCGACACAACCACAGCCGGCTGGCGGATCAACCCACCAGCGCCTGGCTGCGCGGCGCCTCGGCCGCCAGCAGCGCGGCGTAGCGGCCCCGCACCGAGGCCTCGATACCCTTGGCATCCAGGCCCAGGCCGGCCATCAGCGCCTGCTGGTCGCCGTGGTCGATGAAGCGGTCGGGCAAGCCCAGTTGCAGCAGCGGGCACAGGACGCCGGCTTCATTCAGGACTTCCGCTACCGCACTGCCGGCGCCGCCCATGATCGCGGCGTCCTCGACGGCCACCAGGCCATCGTGGCGCGCGGCCAGGTCCAGCACCAGCTCGCGATCGATCGGCTTGACGAAACGCATGTCGGCCACCGTGGCATCCAGCGTTTCCGCGGCGCGCAGCACCGCGGGCAGCAAGGTGCCGAACACCAGGAAAGCGATACGGCCACCGCCCTGGCGGCGGACGACGCCCTTGCCCACCGGAACGTCCTGCAGGTCGGTGCCCACCGCCGCGCCACTGCCGCCGCCGCGCGGATAGCGCACCGACGCCGGGCCGGGATGGCGGTAGCAGGTGGTCAGCAACAGGCGCGCTTCGGCTTCGTCCGAAGGCGTGGCCACCACCATATTGGGAATGCAGCGCAGGAAAGCGATGTCGTAGTTGCCCGCGTGCGTGGCGCCGTCGGCGCCCACCAGGCCAGCCCGGTCAAGCGCGAACGTGACGTCCAGGTTCTGCAGGGCCACGTCGTGGATCAACTGGTCGTAGCCGCGCTGCAGGAACGTCGAATAGATGGCCACCACCGGCTTCTGCTGTTCACAGGCCATGCCGGCCGCGAACGTCACGGCATGCTGCTCGGCGATGCCCACGTCGAAATAACGGGTGGGGAAACGCCGCTCGAATTCGACCAGGCCGCTGCCTTCGCGCATGGCGGGCGTGATGCCGGCCAGGCGCGCGTCGGCGGCGGCCATGTCGCAGATCCACTGGCCGAAGACCTGGGTGAACGTGACCTTGGAAGGCGCTTTGGCGGGCACGATGCCGACGGCGGGGTCGAACTTGCCCGGACCGTGATACAGCACCGGGTCGGCCTCGGCCAGCTTGTAGCCCTGCCCCTTGCGCGTGACCACGTGCAGGAACTGCAGGCCCTTGAGCTCACGCAGGTTCTGCAGGGTGGGCACCAGCGCGTCGAGGTCGTGGCCGTCGATGGGGCCGACGTAGTTGAAGCCGAACTCCTCGAACATCGTGGCGGGCGTGACCATGCCCTTGGCGTGTTCTTCGATGCGGCGCGCCAGCTCCAGCACCGGCGGCACGTGCTGCAGCACGGCGCGGCCGACATTCTTGGCGGTGGCGTAGAAACGGCCCGACATGAGCCGCGCGAAATAGCGGTTCAAGGCACCCACCGGCGGCGAGATCGACATGTCGTTGTCGTTCAGGATCACCAGCAGGTTGATGTTGGACGTGACGCCGGCATTGTTCATGGCCTCGAAGGCCATGCCCGCCGACATGGCGCCGTCGCCGATCACGGCGATGTGCTGGCGCGCGATGCCCGCGTTACGCGAGGCCACGGCCATGCCCAGCGCCGCCGAGATCGAGGTCGACGAGTGCGCCGTCCCGAAGGCGTCGTATTCGGATTCGACGCGGCGGGGGAAGCCGGAGATGCCGCCCTCCTGCCGCAGCTTGTCCATCTGGCCGCGCCGGCCGGTCAGGATCTTGTGCGGATAGGATTGATGGCCGACGTCCCACACGATGCGATCGTGCGGCGTGTCGAACACGTGATGCAGGGCCAGCGTCAGCTCGACCGTGCCCAGGTTGGACGACAGATGGCCGCCCGTCTTCGAGACGGACTCCAGCACGAAGCCGCGCAGTTGGTCGGCCAGTTTTTTCAGCTCGCGGCGGTCCAGACGTTTGAGGTCGGCCGGACTGGCGATGGTGTCCAGAATTTCTGTGGTCATGCTCTAAAGGATAGCCCCGCGGGCAATCGGATGCACATCGGCCAATCCGGCGGGGCCGGACCGGGTCGATGTCAACGGTCTCTCAATACGATGAAATCGGCCAATTCAACCAGGCGCGCGCGGCCCTCGCCCAGCGGCGCCAAGGCCTGCAGAGCAGTGTCGCGCAAGGACAGCGCGAACAGGCGCGCCGCTTCCAGGCCCAGCAAGGATACATACGTCGGTTTGTTCTCGGCCGCGTCCTTCCCCGCGGTCTTGCCCAGTTTGGCCGTGTCGGCGGTGACGTCGAGAATGTCGTCGACCACCTGGAAGGCCAGACCGATGGCTTGGGCGTAATCGTCCAGGGCGCGCCGCGCCACCGAACTGGCGCCCGCCACGATGCCGCCCAGCGCCACGCTGACGGCCAGCATCGCGCCGGTTTTCATGCCATGCATCTGCTGCAGCTCGTCGCGGGTCAGGGTGCGGCCCACGGCGCCCAGGTCGATGGCCTGGCCACCGGCCATGCCACGGCTGCCGGCGGCGCGGGCCAGTGCCTGGGTGGCCTGCACGATCAGCGCGGGCGCGATCGGCATGTCCGCCAGGAACTGGAAGGCCAGGGGCTGCAAGGCGTCGCCGGCCAGCATCGCGGTGGCTTCGTCGTAGCGCACGTGCACGGTGGGCTGACCACGCCGCAGCGTGTCGTCATCCATGCAGGGCAGGTCGTCGTGCACCAGGGAATAGGCGTGGATCAGCTCGACGGCGGCCGCGGCGCGATCCAGCGCCGTTTCCACCGCCATGGGATGGCCGCTGATGGGGCAGGCCAGGCCGGCCGCGTAGACCAGCGCCGCGCGCACGCGTTTGCCGCCGCCCAGGACGGCGTAGCGCATGGCTTCGTGCAGGCGTTCCGGCACGGCGTCGGCCGGCGGCAGCAGCTCGTCGAGCTTGAGCTCGATGTGTTGCGCGCGGGTCGTCAGCCAGTCCGCGAAGGCAAGGTGATTCTGCTTCATCCGTTCGTATCGTCGTCCAACGCACCGGGGTCGAGCGGCCGCAACAGGTCGCCTTCCAGCACTTTGACCTGCTGCTCGGCCTGGGCCAGGCGTTCCTGGCAGATCCGGGTCAACGCCACGCCGCGCTTATAGGCGGCCAGGGAGGCTTCCAGCGGCAGGGAACCGTCTTCCATCGAAGCGACCAGGTCTTCCAGCTGCGCCAATGCGCCTTCGAAATCCTGCGGCAGCGCGGCGGCATCGGCCGGGTCGGCCGCGGGGGTGACGGGGGGAACTTGCCTGGTCGCCAAGCGGATCTCCGGAAGTGCTTAGGAAATGAATCCCGCGATTGTAGCTGAGGTGGGGCCCTCCCCCTACCCGCTTGCGCGGGCCCCCTCAAGGGGGCGAAACCGGCGGACCGGGAGGAGGTCCCTCCCCCTACCCGCTCGCGCGGGCCCCCTCAAGGGGGCGAAACCAGCGGACCGGGAAACCCGGCTCCGCGGTTTCCCCGATTAGGTAGGGCGAGTTCTTAAGCTGGGCGGGAAAGGGACTGGGCGGTGCGGTGGAGGATCGGGGCGACCTCGTTGCGCAGGACGGACTCGGGGAGCAAGGTGGCGGGGCCGCCGCAACTGATGACGAAGATGCCCTCGCCCGTGGCGGACTCGAACGGCGCCGCCGCGGCATTGATGCCGGACTGCCATTCCCCCATGGCGAAACAACACCCCGTAGAAGCCAGATCCGCCACACAACGATCGATGACTTCAGGCAAAGGCGCCAAAGCCCCCAGCCGCAACATCAGATCGCGCCGCGCGGCCGCCGGCAGCAAGGCCAGATACGCCCGGCCCATGGCGCTGTCCATGCTCACGCGGCAACCCACCGGCAAACGCAGATACAAGGCGGAAGAGCCATGGATGGCCTCCACATACGCCATGGCGTCACCGTCGCACGTGCCCAGCGCCAGGGCGCCGCCCGTCTGCTGCGCCAGGGACTGCATGGCCGGCTTGGCCAGCTGGCGCACCTCCAGGCCGGACAGCAGGCCCAGCCCAAGCGCCAGCACGCCATGCCCGGGGGCATAACGCCCACTGTCGCGGTCGTAACGCAGGTAGCCCAGCTCGGTCAGGGTGTAAGTAATGCGGCTGAGCGTCGCCTTGGGCAGGCCGGTCAGCCGCGCCAGCTCCAGATTGCCCAGGGCCCCGCTACCCGCCTGGAAACACCGCAACACCTGCAGGCCCCGCGCCAAGGCCGTAATGAAATCGGCCGACCGCTCGGCCCCTTCCGCCACCGGCGCCCGCCGCCGCCGCCCCGCCCGATCCCGCACGGGCGCGGCCGCGCCCCCCTCCCCGCTGGCAGCGGACGCATCACCTACCTGGGGTTTTCCGGATTGCATTCAGCGCCATCCCTTTTTATATTGAATTCCGCAATACAAAATTTAATTCCGACATACGGAATTTAGCCATACGCGGTGGCTTTACTCAACCGCTTATTTTCAAAACAGGGGATTTTCCAAATGCGACTTTGGCTCAAGCTCTTCGCCACCCTCGCGCTCGTCGGCGCCTGCGGCGCGGCCAGCGCCCAATATCCCGACCGGCCCATCAAGGTCGTGTCGCCCTTCCCGGCCGGCGGCGCCACCGACGTGCTGACCCGCCTGCTGGCGGAGCGCATGGGCAAGGACCTGAAAGCCTCGATGATCGTGGAGAACCGCGCCGGCGCCGGTACCGCCATCGGCGCCTCCTACGTGCAACGCGAAGCCCCGGACGGCTACACCATCCTGATGGCGACCAACTCCACCCTGGTCACCAACCGCTTCCTTTACAAGGACCTGCCCTACGACCCGGACGGCTACGCGCCCATCGGCATGGTGGGCATCGGCCCGCTGGTCCTGCTGGCCGGCCCCAAGGAACCCTTCCACAACACCGCCGAACTGGTCGCCTACGCCAAGAAAAATCCCGGCAAGCTGACCTTCGCGTCCTTCGGCCCCGGCACGTCGTCCCACCTGGCGGGCGAACTGTTCAAGTCGCAGACCGGCATCGATATCCTGCACGTCCCCTTCAAGGGCGCCAACCAGGCCCTGCCGGCGCTGATCGGCGGCGACGTGGACCTGTTCTTCGACATGGTCGCCACCGGCATGCCGCAGGCCAACTCCGGCAAGGTGCAGGTCTTCGGCATCACCAGCAAGCAACGCCTGGACAGTGAACCCAAACTGGCGACCATCGCCGAACAGGGCTACACCAAGTTCGACATGAGTGCCTGGTTCAGCTTCGTCGCGCCCAAGGGCACCCCGCCGGAAGTCCTGGGCAAGCTGCAAGCCGCCCTGGCCGACGCGCTCAAGGACGAAACCCTGCGTAAAAAGATGCTGGAAATGGGCATCCAGCCCAGCGACGGCACGCCCCAGGCACTGACCTCGCAGATCAAATCCGAACTGCCCGTGGTCCAGACCCTGGTGAAGCAGGCCAACGTCGTTTTGCAGTAAGCCAAGCCATAAGTCTTGTCATAAAACAGCGGGGCCGAAGCAGACCAAGACTTTTCCCACAATGCATTCTGCGCGCCGCGCATAGTGCCACCCCACACGGCGATCCAGACTCCCTGCACACGGAGGAAAGTCTGGTTTGGCCCCCGCCATCCCCTGGGGTACAATCGACACCTTTGATCGGCCAGCCCGATTTTTCTTCGCGCCAGAACGGATCCGTGCCGTCCTGGCTTTTTTATCCGAGCGGAGGGAATCATGACCGACGTCGGTCGGATGGCGCAATTTGTGCCGGCTCGCACGCAGCTCCCCGTCAGCGCCTATTTTGACGAAGCACGCTTTCAGCGCGAGCAAGAAATCATCTTTAAACAGTCTTCGCTGTACGTCGGCAACCAGAAGATGGTCCCCGAGGTAGGAGACTGGCGCACGCTCGTCCAGGAAAATGGCGGGCGGGTATTGGTACGCAATAAAGAAGGCATCGAGCTCATCTCGAATGTCTGCCGCCACCGTCAGGCTTTGATGCTGGGTGGCGCGACCGGCAATGTGTCCGGCAACGTCAACACGGCGGGCAATCTACGCGCCACCGGGGGCAACATCGTCTGCCCGCTGCATCGCTGGACCTACGACAAGCAGGGCCAGCTGCTCGGCGCGCCGCAATTCGCCGCCACGCCGTGCATGGACTTGCCGCGCTATCGCCTGCGCGATTGCCACGGCTTGCTGTTCGAAGGCCCGCGCGATCCGTCCAAGGATCTCGCCACGCTGTTCAACCGGCCCGAGTTCGATTTTGGCGACTATGTGCTGGACCACGTCGAAGTCCACCAGTGCAACTACAACTGGAAGACCTTCATCGAGGTCTACCTCGAGGACTACCACGTCGCGCCCTTCCACCCGGGCCTGGGCCACTTCGTCACGTGCGACGACCTGGAATGGGAATTCGGCAACTGGCACAGCGTGCAACGCGTGGGCGTGAATAACGCGCTGGCGCAGCCGGGGTCGGACGTTTACCGCCAGTGGCACGACAACCTGATGCAGTATCGGGCGGGCGACGTGCCGGAGTTCGGCGCGATCTGGGCCACCTACTTCCCCACGCACATGATCGAGCTGTATCCCAATGTGCTGGTGCTGTCGACCCTGCATCCGCGGGGTCCGCAGGACACGGTGAACGTGGTCGAGTTCTACTACCCCGAGGAAATAGCCGCCTTCGAACGCGAGTTCGTCGACGCGCAACGCGCGGCGTATATGGAAACGGCGGTCGAGGACGACGAGATCGCCGAACGCATGGACGCGGGCCGCAAGGCCTTGATGTTGCGCGGCGTCTCCGAGGCGGGACCTTACCAGTCGCCGATGGAAGATGGCATGCAACATTTCCATGAATGGTACAGAACCATCATGGCCGAGACTGAGCCGCATCCCTGATGCGGTAGTGCTGAACGGCACGCCACCCCTCCGCGGGCGGATTGCCTGCTTCGAATGACTACGGACGCGCGCGCAGCTGGTGCAACCTCCACCAAAGGGGCACGTCCGTTTTCATATCCGCGCCCGCGGCCCCTCCCTGCCTCATACCCTCCGCTACACACACCCCGTTACTCAACGTCCGGGATTCTTCTTCGCCTCGTCATCAAAAAATCAAGTCGTACTGGTCAACTAGATACCAGCACTACAGCGCGCGACTAGCCGCGCGACCGCGAGGAGCATGGCCATGGGACTGACGCTGGATCAGATCGAGAATCTCTTTTACCTTACCGGTCACCTGCCCTACGGCAATACCGCCGTGACGCAGGCCGAACATGCGCGCCAGACCGCCGCGCTGGCGCTGGCGGAGAACGCCGCGCCGTCCCTGGTGACCGCCGCCCTGCTGCACGATCTGGGCCACCTCATCCTTCTGCATCCCGACATCGTGCGCATCGAGAACGCCGATTACAAGCACCAGTACTTTGTGCTGCCCTTCCTGCGGGGCCTGTTCGGTGCGGACGTGCTTGAACCCATACGCCTGCATGTCGAGGCGCATCGGTATCTATGTTTTCTGGAACCGGACTATCTGGGCCCGCGCAACAGCGCGGCGCGACGGGCGCTGGACCAGGCCGGCGGCGTGTTCGATGCCGCCCAGGCCAGCGAATTCTCCGCCATTCCTTATGCCCCCGAGGCCATACGCCTGCGCCGTTGGGACGACCAGGCCTGCCTGCTGGACGACGCGGCGCCGCCGCCCCTGGCCTATTTCATGGAAATCGCCGCCGGCGTGGCGGAACGCCATCTGGCCAAGCGGCCGGCCCGGCTGGGTACGCCTCCACGCGCGGAGCGGGCGGCGGCGGCGGGTCTGAGATCAGACCTCGGCTCGGACCTCGGCGCGGACCGCAGCCCCCGCTTCAGCCCTTGGCCTGCGGGCGCGAAGGATCGCTGACCCACTCGCTCCACGAGCCGGGGTACAGGCGCGAGCCGCTCAAGCCCGCCACTTCCATGGCCAGCAGATTGTGCGACGCGGTGATGCCGGAACCGCACTGGTGAACGATCGTGTCGGGCGCGCGCTTGCCCAGCACCGCTTCGAACTCCTTGCGCAGTTCCTGCGGCGACTTGAACTTGCCGTCAGCGGCCAGGTTGTCGGTATTGGGCCGATTCAAGGCGCCCGGAATGTGGCCGGCGACGGGGTCGATCGGCTCCATCTCACCCCGATAGCGCGCCGCCGCCCTTGCGTCCACGACGGTAAAGCCCGGCTGCGCGATATTGGCCAGCACGGCGTTGGCGTCGACCGGCTCGGTCAGGGCCGCGCGCGGCGTCAGGCTGCTGTCCGCGCCGGCGGGCGCGGCTTTCGGGCCGCTGCCGCTTTCCACCGCCAGGCCGGCGGCGGACCAAGCCTGCCAGCCGCCGTCCAGCACGGCCACGCGATCGTGGCCCAGCCAACGCAGCATCCACCACAGATGGGAGGCAAACTGGCCGCCGCTGGCGTCGTAGGCGACGACCAGGCTATTGGGGGTGACGCCATGGCTGGACAGCAGCGCGGCCAGCGTCGCGCGATCCGGCAAGGGGTGACGGCCATTCTTGCCGGTGCGCGGCGCGGCCAGTTCGGTTTCGTTGTCCAGATAACGGGCACCCGCGATGTGCGATTGCTCGTACTGGCGTCGGCCGGCCGCATGGTCCATCAAGTCGTGGCGCAGGTCGAACAGCCGCAGATCGGCATCGCCCAGGCGGGCAGCCAATTCGGATACGGAAATCAAGGTCATGGTCATCAGGCTTTCTCCTGGGCAGTCTTGGTAATGGGGCGGCGCGTTTCCCGCAAGGTGCGCCAGACCGACAGCAAGCCGGCCGCGATAATCAGCGCCATGCCGGACCAGGCGATGGCATCGAGATGATCGTGCCAGAACACCATGCCCAGGCAGGCGGCGAAGATGATGGTGGAATACTGCAGGGCGGCCGTCAACAAGGCCGAGCCCATGCCGAAGGCGCGCGTCATGGCCAGCTGGCCGCACAGGCCCGCCAGACCGATGCCGAACAGGGCCGCGTAGCCCTGCAGGGTGGTGTCGCCCCAACCGTGGACCAGCAGGCCGACCAGGCTGCTCAGGCTGACCGCCAGCGAGAAGAAAAGCACGGTGCGCCACTCGGGCTCGCCGATGCGGCCCAGTTCGCGGATCTGCATCATCGAGATGGCGGCGCAGCCGCCGGCGCCCAGGCCCATCAGCGCGGCCACCCACTGGTCGTCACCGATATTGGGCCGCAAGATGGCGATCACGCCCATGAAGCCCAGGGCCACGGAGGTGACCCGGATCGGATCGCGCTGCGAGCCGCCCCAGCCCAGCATGTAGCCGGCGATGAACAGCGGCGAGGTGTAGGTCAGGCTGGTGGCCGTGGCCAGCGGCAGGTGTGACAGGGCGTAGAAGCCCAGCCACATGGAAGACACGCCGGCCAGGTTGCGCCACAGATGGGGCCGCCATTTGGAAGGGATGATGGAATGGCGGCCGGCGCGCGCCCATACCAGGATCAGCACTACCGACGGCATCCCCCGAAACAGCACCACCTGCGCCAGTGACGCCTCGTATTCGGTGGCGAGCTTCACGCAAGAACCCATGATGGCGAACATGAGCGACGCCAACAACATCCAAAGAGCCTGCATGAGACCTGCGCGATTCCGAAAAGAGGGGTTATGGCATGGGGTCTCCCGACGTGCATGGCGCGACCGGCGCGGCCAGCTTATTTCGGGAGGATCGGGTCCTCATGAGAGGAACCTGAACGGAACCGATAATATACTCGCTGTTCCGACGGGGAGCCGCCCGGTATCGGCGCCGTGCCGCTGGGGAACCCAAGGCGGCAGTCCACGTCAAAGCTACATCCGCTCGCAGAGGATCCATAACAATCATGAAACGCATCTTTCTTTTTGTGCTGACCAACCTGGCCGTCATGCTGGTGTTGTCGGCCACGCTACGTATTTTCGGAGTCGACCGCTTCCTGACGGCGAACGGCCTGAACCTTGGCGCGTTGCTGATTTTCTCGGTGATCGTCGGTTTCACCGGGTCCATCATCTCGCTGTTCCTGAGCAAGCCCATGGCCAAGTGGAGCACCGGCGCCCAGATAATCGACCCCAACGGGCCGCGCACCCAGCGTGAAGCCTGGTTGCTGGACACGGTGCATCAATTGGCGGACCGTGCCGGTATCGGCCGGCCCGAGGTCGCCATTTATGACGGCGCGCCCAATGCTTTCGCGACGGGCGCATTCAAGAACGACTCCCTGGTCGCCGTCAGCACCGGCCTGCTGGAAAGCATGACGGAAGAAGAAGTGGCCGCGGTGCTGGGGCACGAGGTCGCGCACATCGCCAATGGCGACATGGTGACCCTGACCTTGATCCAGGGCGTGGTGAACACCTTCGTGATTTTCCTGGCGCGGGTGGTGGGTTATTTCATCGACCGCACCGTGTTCCGCAATGAGCGCGGCCTGGGGCCGGGGTACATGATCACGGTGATCGTCTGTGAAATCCTGTTCGGTATCGCGGCGTCGGTCATCGTCGCGTGGTTCTCGCGCCAGCGCGAGTTCCGTGCCGATGCCGGCTCGGCGCATCTGCTGGGTTCGCGCGATCCGATGATTCGCGCCCTGGCGCGTCTGGGTGGCCTGGAGGCCGGCGAATTGCCGAAGTCTTTCGAAGCCTCGGGGATCAGTGGCCGCCAGGCCATCAGCGCGATCTTCGCGTCGCACCCGCCCATTCAGCAGCGCATCGCGGCGCTGCAACGCGGCGCGGCTTGATCCAAGCGGTGATTGCCCGCAGCGCGCGGGCGTAGCCTGGCGAAAATGACGCTCGCCGCAGGCTGCGTGACATGTGCTGAGGCTATACTCGGCCGTCTTTTACGCGCCTGCCGGTGAACACGCCGGCTCAACCATGTTCGCACTTCGTCGCCCTTCTCCGCCGCAGCTCGCCCGTGTCCTTGCCATTCTGGCCTTGGCGGGGGGCTTGGGTGTATGGGGGGCGATTCTGTTCGCGCCGGCGCCGGGCGCCTTGCCGCCGGCCTTGCGGCCCGCGGCGGTGCGGGCAACGGATACGTCGCCGGCGGCCTTGCTGTTCGGCAAGGATGGCACCTTGAAGACCCAGGTGACCATTGCCGGTTTGATCGCCAGTGGCGACGACGGCGCCGTCATCCTGAGCGTCGACGGCGGCCCGCCGCAAGCGTGGCGCGCCGGCCAGGACATCACCCCCGGCCTGCGGCTGGTGCGCGTCGAGCGCAACGAGATCGTGCTGGATCAAGGCGGCACGACCACCACCATCAGCGCCCCGCCCCTGCCCCCCGCCGCGGCTGGCATCATCACCGCCGGCAAATAATCGCCGCGTGAACGCGACGTTGGCCCGCCAAATAGGGCGAGTTTATTTGAGGGGGCTCCGCCCCCTCAGCCCCCTCGCCAATAATGCGGAGTCATCTCCATGCTCCCCCGGCCGTGGCGGTGGCGGCAATCGGCCGAGGACACGCTGCGCGCCGATAAACGTCACGGGGGTTAAGGGGGCGGAGCCCTCCTCAAAAAACCCGCGGGGCCCCGCGAAAATAATCATCCGGATATAAGGCGCACATTAAGCAAACCTAACCCAGCTCGATAATATTACTGACATATTGATCGGTATAATTACGGGCTTGGCCCTTAACGGAGTAGGTTGTGCGTCAGCGAGGCAGTGCCGCCATTGCGCGGCAGCAAGGTTTTACCCTGATCGAAATCATGGTTGTCGTGGTCATCATGGGGATCCTCGCGGCCTTGATCGTGCCCCGTGTGCTCGACCGCCCCGACCAGGCCCGCCAAGTGGCCGCCCGCCAGGACATCGGCGGACTGATGCAGGCCCTCAAGCTCTATCGCCTGGATAACGGCCGCTATCCGAGCACCCAGCAAGGTCTGCAAGCCCTGGTCACGCGCCCGGAAAACATCTCCAACTGGCGCCCTTACCTGGACCGCCTGCCCAACGACCCCTGGGGCCATCCCTATCAATACCTGAGCCCCGGCGTGAAGGGCGAAGTCGATGTGTTTTCCTTCGGCGCCGACGGCAAGGCCGGCGGCGAGCAGAACGATGCCGACATCGGGTCCTGGGATCTCTAAGACCCGCGCCGGCAAGGTCGCCACGCTCAGTGGCCGCGCACGTCCAGTGACTCGCCCCATCCAGCGTCGGCACCCCGCATCCACGCGGCAAGACGGCTTCACCCTGATCGAACTGCTGGTCGTGCTGGTCATCATCGGCATCGCGGCGGGCATGGTCGGCATCTCCGCGGTCGCCGCGCCGGACCGGCATCTGCACCAGGACGCCGAACGCCTGGTCCTTTCCTTCGCCATCGCCCAAAGCGAGGCCCGCAGCGACGGCCGCATCATCACCTGGCGCGCCGACGCCGGCGGCTATCACTTCGAACGCCCCGGCCGCCGAGTGGGCAGCACCGGCAGCGCCGACGACGAAGCCATTCCGCCGCCGGACGACTTCCGCAACGACGCCGAGTTGAAGCCGCAAGCCTGGTCGGCCGGCACCGTGTCCGTGACGCCTTCCGGCCCCAAGGGCTGGCTCCGCTTCGATACAGAATGGATGTCCGATCCCGCCCAGCTCACCCTCGCCGCCGGCGGACGTACGGTGACCATCACGCGCGACGCGGGCGGTGCCTATGCGGTGCAATGACATGCGCGGCCCTCGCGCCCGCTTGCCGCAAGATGATCGACAGCGGCGCCGCGAGCGGGGCTTCACACTGATCGAAGTGCTGGTAGCGCTGGCCATCATCGCCGTCGCCCTGGCCGCCGCCTTGCGCGCCACGGGCGTGATGGCGCAGAACAATCGCGCGCTGCATGACAAGACCCTGGCGCTGGTCGCCGCCGAAAACCGCATGGCGGAATTGCGGCTGGCCGAGGTGCTGCCGGGTCCCGGCAAGCAGGACGCCCCCTGCCCTGAAGGAAGGCTGGACATGCTGTGCGAGAGCACCTTCACCTATTCGCTGAATCGCGCGTTCCGGCAAGTGTCGGTACGGGTGTATCTGCGCGGCCAACCCAACCTGACGTTAGCCGAACTGTCAGGCTTGCTAACGAACGTCCGGTGATACAAAGCCCCCCCCCTACCGCGCGTAGCGCGGCCCCCCCAGGGGGGCGGCACTGGCGGACCGAAGGGAAGACCCTCCCCCAGGCGCTGCGCGCCTCCCCCTCAAGGGGGCGGCACTGGCGGACCGGCAAAGCCGGCTCCGCTGTGCCCCCGCTTGGCACAGGCGCGCGCAGTAAGGCGCGCAGCGCGGCTCAGCGGGGCTTTACCCTGATCGAGGTGCTGATCGCCATCACGCTGATGGCGCTGGTCACCTTGCTGGCGTATCGCGGCCTGAGCCGTGTCGCCGACACGCGCGCGTGGCTGGAGAAGGACGCGGCGGACAACGCGGTGATCATCCGCACGCTGGGTCAGCTCGAACGCGACCTGACCTTGTCCAATGACGGCCATAACGGCGAAAACGTCGCCCAGCAAGGGCAACTGGCCAGCGGCGTCGAAGTCGACCAGCAACCCGGCAAACCCTTGCAATTGGGCATCGTGCGCTCGGCCCCCGCCGACGACGGCAGCTGGCAACAGGTGATCTGGCGCCTCAACAATGGCGCCTTGTGGCGCTACACCGGCCAGCCAGGCGCGCAGTATCCGCTGCCCCCCGCGCAGGCGGGCGCCGAAGTGATGGCCAACGTGGTGCAGCTGTCCGTCCGCTTCTGGGTCCCCGGCAAAGGCTGGATCGTCGCCGGCCCCACCGACGGCCGCGCGGCCACCGGCATCGAGGTCGCGCTGGAGCGCATGCGCAACGGCATGCGGGAACGCTACACGCGCGTGGTGGTGCTGCGATGAGGCCGCGCATCAAGCAGACCTGCCCGGGCCGCATGCGACCGGAAGCTTCCAGCGGCGCGCGGGCCAGACGCGCCCAGCGCGGCATGGCCGTGGTCAGCGCCCTGATCGTCGTCGCCGTCGTCGCGGCCCTGACATCCGGCCTGTTCATGCGCCAGACCTCCGCCATCCGCCAGATGGAAAACGAGCAGGCCCGCGCGCAAGCGCGCTGGCTGCTGGTCAGCGGCCTGGACTGGGCCCGCCTGGTGGTGCGCGAAAGCCTGCGCCGCGAACCCACCATCCACGCCGGCCAGCTGTGGACGGTGCCCGTGCAGGACACGCGCCTGGAACGCCCGGGCGACGGCCGCGTCGCCATCTTCTCCGGAAGCATCGAGGACGAACAAGGCAAGTTCAATGTCTACAACGTGGCCCGTGGCGGCCTGATCATGCCTGACCAGGTCGTGGTGCTCGCGCGCCTGCTGACCGCCCTGCAAGTCCCGGACGGCCTGGCGCAAACACTGGCGCAACGCGTCGCGCTGACGCAACCCAGCAAACCCGTGACCGACCCGAACGGCGCCATCATCCGCCAGGGCGCGCCACCGCGCGCGCCCGCCCCCCGCGGCATCGAGGACCTGCTGGCCAATCTCAATCTGGACCCCGCGCTGCGCCGCGATCTGCAGCGGACGCTCACCTATCTGCCCGCCGCCACCACCGTCAACGTCAACACCGCGCCACCCGAGGTCATCGCCGCCCTGGTCCCCGACATGACCATGGCGCAGGCCCGCATCGTGGTCGGCGAACGCGAACGGGGCGCCTGGTTCAATGACGCCGCCGACTTCACCAATCGCCTGGGCGGCGTCGGCGTGCAAAACACACCCGAGGGCATAGGCGCGACCAGCGCCTGGTTCTCCGCCACCGGCACCGTGGCTTACGAACGTGTCCACCTGGTCATGCGGGCGCTGATCCAGAGCGCCGCCGACCAATCCACCGAAATTGTCTGGAAACGAGAAATCCATTGAAGAACACCTTACGCATCGCGCTGCCCGAGCTCGCCGAGCTGTCCGCGACGATGCCGCTGGCCTACGCCTGGTTCGATCGCCAGGGCCGCTGCGCGCGCAGCGGTGAGCTGACGCCAGCGGCCCTGGCCACCGGCTTCGCCGGCGCCCGCGTCGAAGCGGTGCTGGTGCCCAACGACGCCATCGTCACCACGGTGCAGGTGCCCGCGGTGCCCGCGCGCGTGCTTACCGCCGCGATCCATGGCGCCGTCGAACCGCTGGTGCTCAGCGACCTGGAAGAACTGGCCATCGGCCACGGCCCCCGCGCCGCCGATGGCACCGTCACCGTGGCCTGGACCTCGCGCGCGGCGCTGGCCCGCGCCTGGAGCCTGCTGGTCCAGGCAGGCCTGCGCATCGACGCGCTGCTGCCCGCGCAACTGGTGCTGCCGCGCGACGACAGCCATCCCGAACTCGCCCTGGCCCTGCCCGCCGATGCGCGTTGGCAAACCGACGCTCCGCGCTGGTCGCTGGCCTTGCCGGCCTTGAGTCCGCGCCAGTCCTCGCCCTGGCGCGCGCCGCTCTGGTGGGCCGCCGCGGCCGTGGCCGTCTGGGTGGTGGGACTGAACATTCATGCGGCGCGCCTGCGCGGCGAAGCCACTGCCCTGCGCGCCGGCATGGAAGCGCAGGTCCGCACGGCATTCCCCGGCATCCCGGTGGTGGTCGACGCGCTGCGCCAGGCCGAACAAGGCCGCAATGCCCTGTTGGCCGGCCAAGGCAGCAGCAGCAACGGCGACTTCGTGCCCCTGGCGCTGGCCTCCGCCAAAGCCCTGCCCTTCGCCGCCAGCCATACCGCTGAAATGCGCTATGCCGATAACGCCATCACCTTGAAGCTGGATGGCGCCGACAGCAAGGACCCCGACCAGCTGGGCCAGGCGCCCGCCATGGCGCAAGCCGCTGCCGCGCTGGGCCTGCGCATCGAAAAACAGGACGCGCCGCTGACCTGGCGCATCACCAGGAGCCAGCCATGACGCGTTCCGTAGCGGGCCTGGCGCCCACCTTGGCCGCGTGGCGCCTGAAGCTGCGCGACACCCTGCGCCCGGTCGCCGTGTGGCATGCCGCGCTGACCCCACGCGAACGGCGCCTGGTGAACGGCGGCGGCGCGGTGCTGGCCCTGTTCCTGATATTCACCTTCGCCATCGATCCGGCGCTGACCACCATCACGCGCTCACGCACCGAACTGCCCGCGCTGCGCGCACAAGCCGCCGCGGTGGCCAGCCTGACCAACGAGGCCCAGCGCCTGCGCCAACACAGCGGCCGCAGCACCAACGCGCCGCTGGCGCAGACGGACATCGACGACAGCCTGCGCCGCGCCGGTTTCGCGCCTGACAGTTTCCAGACGACGCAGGAACTCGCCAACAGCGGCAGCAAGGCCGGCCAGGCCGCGGCCTGGCGCGTCGAATTCAAGCTGGCGCCCTCCGCGACGCTGATGCAGTGGAGCGACAAGGTGCCGGCCGAACTGCGCCTGCGCGTCGCCGAGGTCGCGCTGACCCGCGCCAGCACCGAGTACGGCCGTCCCATCCCCGGCAAGGTCAACGGCACCGTGCGCCTGGCCGCGCCCGTGAGCAACTGATGGCGTCGATGGCATTGCTGGAACGCTGGCAGGCGCGTCGCGCCGCGGGCGCATCCCGTATCCTCGGGCTGCTGGTGGCCGGCATCCTGGTGGGCCTGCTTGCCGCCCTGAGCGTCCTGCCCGCCCGCTGGCTGATGCGCTTCGTCGATGACGACGGCCTGTACGCCATCGTCGACGCCAGCGGCACCATCTGGAACGGCAGCGCGCTGCTGGCCGTGGGGCCCGCGGGCGCAAGACGCACGCTGCCGCAGCCGCTGGATTGGCAATGGACCTGGCACGGCGTGATGCTGCGCCACCCCTGGCTGAGCGGCACCGTGCGCCTGGCGCCGGGCTGGCATGGCCTGTTCACGCCGTCGGTGTCGATGTCGGCCGGCAGCCTGCGGTTACCCGCCGACATCCTTGCCGCCTTCGGCTCGCCGGTGAACACGCTGGCGCCCGGCGGCAATCTGGAACTGCGCTGGCCCGACTATGACGCCGGCGTGGCGCGCGGGCCCGAGTTGCTGCAAGTGCAATGGCGCGACGCATCCTCGGCGCTGTCCACGGTCAACCCCCTGGGTAGTTACCGTCTGCAGGCCACGGCCGGCAAAGGACAGGGCAAGGGCAATGACGTGGTGGTGACGCTGACGACCTTGAACGGTCCGCTCAAGGTGCAGGCCACGGGGAACTGGAACGGCCGCCGCCTGGCGCTGAACGGCGCCGCGGAAGCGGAGGCAGGCGTGCCGGACAATGTGCGGCAGAATCTGGAAACGCTGCTGTCGGCCATCGGCCGTCGTGATGGCGCGCGCAGCGTGTTCGGTACGGGTCCGTAGCAGGCCGGCCGCCGCGGCGCCTTCCCGCAGGCACCACGGGATCAATGATCCCGCGTCACCCGCACGATTTCCTCGGGCGCCGTCACGCCGTCGCGCACCCAGCGCTCGCCGTCCTGGCGCATGGACTCCATGCCGGCGGCCACGGCCGCCAGGCGCAGCGACTGCTCGTCGCGCCCTTCATGCACCAGGCGCCGCACTTCTTCGTCCACCACGAACAATTCGTGGATGCCCGTGCGGCCGCTGTAGCCCGTGTGATTGCAATGCGGGCAACCCACCGGCCGGTACACCAGGCGGCCCTCTTCTTCATGCGGCGCGCGGCAATGCTGGCACAGCCGGCGCACCAGCCGTTGCGCCAGCACGCCCAGCAGCGACGACGCCAGCAGGAAAGGCTCGACGCCCATGTCGGTCAAGCGAGTCACGGCCGACACCGCGTCGTTGGTGTGCAGGGTGGCCAGCACCAGGTGGCCCGTCAGGGACGCCTGTACGGCGATCTGCGCCGTTTCCAGATCGCGGATTTCACCGATCATGATGACGTCCGGATCCTGGCGCAGGATGGCGCGCAGGGCCATGGCGAAGCTCATGTCGATCTTGCTGTTGACCTGGGTCTGGCTGACCCCGGGCAAGTCGTATTCGATCGGATCCTCGACCGTCAGGATGTTGCTGGTGCTCGCGTCCAGCCGCCCCAACGCCGCATACAGCGTGGTGGTCTTGCCGCTGCCGGTCGGGCCGGTCACCAGCACGATGCCGTGGGGTTGCCGGATCAGCTTGTCCAGCTTGCCCAGCAAGCCGGCCGCCATGCCCAGCTTCTCCAGCTCCAGGCGCCCTGCTTCCTTGTCCAGCAGACGCAGCACGGCGCGTTCGCCGTGGCCCGTGGGCAGGGTCGATACCCGCACGTCGATGGGACGCCCGCCCACGCGCAAGGCGATACGGCCGTCCTGCGGCAGGCGCTTCTCGGCGATATCCAGATGCGCCATGATCTTGATGCGCGAGATCAGCGCGGCATGCAGCGCCTTGCGCGGCGACACCACGTCACGCAAGGTGCCGTCGACGCGGTAGCGCACCACCGAGTGGGTTTCGTAGGGCTCGATATGGATATCGCTGGCGTTGTCGCGCGCGGCCTGGGTGAACAACGCATTGATCATGCGGATCACCGGCGCGTCGTCCTGCGCCTCCAGCAGATCGGCCACCTCAGGGATGTCCTGCATGAGCCGGTCGAGATCGATCTCGTTTTCGGCCACGCCCATCACCGTGGCGGCGTCACCCGTATCGCTATAGGTGGCCGTCAGCAGGGTTTCCAGCACCGCGTCGTCCACCACCTCGACACCCAGATCGCCATAGCGGCGCCGTATCTCGGCCAGGGCCCAGGACGGCGTGCGCGCGCTGGTGGTCAGGCGCGGCCGCCCGCCCTGCATGGAGACCACGGCGCGCTGCGCGCGCGCCCAGGCATAAGGCAGTGACGGCAATGCGCTCATGGCTGCGTCACCAGCTCCGGCTTGTAGCCTAGTTGTTTCAACAGCGACAAGGCCGTGTCGACGCTGCGCGCATCGCGCGGCACCTGCGAGCGCACGACGTAGCCCTGGCCGCCGGGGCCGGGCTGGTTATAGGCGTCCAGGCCGCTCATGCGCACGCGCGCGGCGATGTTCTCGGCCTGGTCCTGGCCGTTGGCCGTGGCGAACTGCAGGGTGGTCTTGGTCGACTGCGTGTCGCCGTACAAGGCCGAGGGATCGCTGGCGATGGTCACGCCGATCGGCAGATTGGCGCGAATCACTTCATCCGGCGGACGCGGCGTCTCGGGCAACTGGCGCACGGCGAAGGATTGCGTGGACTGCGGGGGCGCCTGCTTCAAGGTCTCGGCGGCGGCGGCCGGACGCAGGTCGTAAGCGCCATTGGGCGCGCCGGGCACATTGGCCGGCGGCAGGATGGGCGCGTTCATGTCCGGCAAGGCCCAGTGATCGCCCGGCTGCACCACGCTCTGCGCGCGCCGCATGTAGTTGTAGCGATCCAGCGTGACGCCCATGGCGTCCTGGCTGCTGCGCACCACGTGCGGCCGCAGGAACACCATCAGGTTGGTCTTCTCGCGGCTGCGCGAGTCGTCGCGGAACAAGGCGCCGATGATGGGGATGGAGCTCAGGCCGGGGACGCCGGAATTGCTGGTCGATACGCTGTCCTGCAGCAGCCCGCCCAGCACGATGATCTGGCCGTCGTCGATCAGCACGCTGGTGTCGATGGCCCGCTTGTTGGTGACGATGCCGCTCGTGCTCGTGGAGCTGGTGGCATCGATGGAGCTGACTTCCTGGTAGATGTCCAGCTTGACCGAACCGCCCTCGGAAATCTGCGGCCGGATGTTCAGCTTCAGGCCCACATCTTCCCGTTCGATGGTCTGGAAAGGATTGGTGCTGGAGCCGCTGCCGGACGTCACGTACTGGCCCGTCACGAAGGGCACGGTCTTGCCCACCATGATGCTGGCTGCTTCGTTGTCCAGGGTCATCAGGTTGGGCGTGGACAGGATGTTGGCGCCGCCGTTGGTCTTCAGCGCATTGGCCAGCAGGTTCAGGTTGAGAATCTGGCCGACACCGGGAATGGTGGTGGTGCCGCGCAGCAGGCCCACGCTCAAGCCGCCGGGCAAGGCGTCGATGGTGGTCGCCGCGCTGGTCAGGTTGAGCCCGGAACCGCCAAGGTTGGAGCCGCCGATCACGGACGTGCCGTTGGTGTTGAGGCCACCGTTGGTGGCGCCGAACCATTGCACGCCCAGCTGCGCCGCCTGGGTTTCGTTGACTTCGACGATCATGCTTTCCACCAGCACCTGTGCACGACGCTGGTCCAGCATGTCGATCACTTCCCGCAGGCTGCGGTACTGAGGCTCGTTGGCGGAAATGATCAGGGTGTTGGTGGCGGGGTCGGCCTGCACCGTCGCGCCGTTGCCGGAGTAGGAAACCGGCTGCATATTGTTGCTGCCGTCGACCCGGGCGATGGCCTGCTGCTGGCCGGATCCGATGCCGCTGCTGGACGAGGACGTGCCGCTGGTGCTGCCGCTCCCCATGCCCGTGGGCGTATACGTGTTGCCGCTGCCGCCCTGGCTGGTCTGGCTGCCGCCTTGCTGCACGGCCGCGCCGCCGCCGCCACTGCGCTGGCCCTGGCCGCCGGCGCCATTGGCCCCTGGCGCGTTGGCGCCCTGGCCGGTCAGCAGACCGCCCAGCACGGCCGCCAGGCGCACGGCCTGGGCATTGCGCAGATAGACCACGTGCAGATTACCGGCGCCGGACTGCTGGGTATCGAGCTTCATGACCAGGTCACGCGCCAGCGCGGTGCGCGCCGGGCTGCCCGAGCGGATCACCACGTTGTTGGTGCGCGGATCGGCGATCACGGCGATGCGCTGGGTAGCGTCGGCGCTCTGCTGCTGGGCATCCAGCAGTTGCGACGCCAGCGCCGCCACGTCGGACGCGATGGCATAACGCACCGGCACCACCGCCGTATCGATCGAGGTCGGCACGTCGATGCTGGCGATGACCCGGGCGATACGCTCCATGTTGTCGGCGTAGTCGGTCACCACCACGGTATTGTTGCCGGGGTAGGCATTGACGGGATTGTTGGGCGGCACCATGGGCCGCAACACCGGCACCAGGTTGGCGGCGTTCTCGTACTTCAAGGGGAACACCCGCGTTACGACCTCGCCACCCGGCGCGCGCGGCGCGCCAGCCGCCGGCGCGGAAACGTTACGGCCACCCCCGGCGCCGCGGCGGTCGAAGTCCTCGACCGACATCGCGCTGCCCTGCAGTTTGGCGTCGGCCTCCGGCACCACCCGTGTCACACCGCCGACTTCGACGATGGCGTAGCCTTGCAGACGCAGAGAACCCGCCAGCATATTCATGGCGGTCTGGCGATCGACGGGCTGATCGGATACCAGCGTCATCTTGCCCTTCACACGAGGGTCATAAAGATAATTACGCTTGGTGAATAACGACAAGGCGCGCAAGACCGCCGGAATGTCGACATCCACGAAATTAAGGGAAACCTTGTCGTCGGTACTACGCGCCGGTTGCTGCGCAAACGCCGTAAGGGGAACACCCAACGTGAGGGTGAGTGACAGGGTTGCGGCTGTCAGCCGTTGCAAAACGCGTAGCATGGATCCATCGTCATTATGGCCAGAAGCGCGGCGATTATACTGATCGCAATGCAATATTACTGTCATAAACAACGCTCTATTAACGGTCATAATTGCCGGCCAATATTAATTGCTCATAGCGACGCGCTGAGGGCACGATGACGGTGCCGCGGGCACTGCTTTATTAAGAATTCTTCATAAATGCCTTCCTATCGCTATACCGCCACCGACGCATTGGGTAAGACCGTGCGCGGTTTGATTGACGCGGATACCGCGCGGGGCGCTCGCAATCAATTACGTGCCCGCGGCTTGTTACCGTTGACGGCCGAGCCCGCCGCTGGCGGCAGTGGCAGCGCGCAATCGGCGCGCGGCCTGTTCGGTCCCAAATTGAATGACAACGACCTGGCCTGGCTGACCCGGCAGTTGTCCAGCCTGCTGGCCGCCGGCCTGCCCCTGGATGCCGCCCTCAGCGCGGCCCAGGACCAGGCCGAACGCAAACACGTGGCGGAAGTGTTGTCCGGCGTGCGCGCCGACGTCCGCGCCGGCCACCGTTTCGCCGAAGCCCTGGCGGCGCGGCCGCGCGATTTTCCCGAGATTTATCGGGCCCTGGTCACCGCGGGCGAAGAATCCGGCGAACTGGCCACGGTGATGGACAAGCTGGCCGTGTATATCGAAGACCGCAATGCCTTGCGCAGCAAAATACTGACGGCCTTTATTTATCCTTGCGTGGTCGGCTGCGTGTCGGTGGTCATCGTTATTTTTCTGCTGGGCTATGTCGTGCCCCAGGTCGTTTCGGCCTTCACACAGACCCATCAACAACTGCCCTTTTTGACCCGCGCGATGCTGGCGCTGAGCGACTACGTGCGGCAATGGGGGTGGTTGACCGGGCTGGTGATCGCCGCGCTGGTATTCATGTGGCGCCGCACACTGCGGCTGCCAGCCGCCCGGCTGGCGTGGCACGCCCGCGTGCTGCGCCTGCCCCTGGCGGGCCGCTTCGTCATGGGTGTGAACGTGGCGCGCTTCGCGTCGACGCTGGCGATTCTTACCGGCAGCGGCGTGCCCCTGCTGCGCGCGCTGGATGCGGCGCGCCAGACCCTGGGCAATGACAGGCTGCGCGGCGCGGTCGACGATGCCACCGCCCGCGTGCGCGAAGGCGCGTCGCTGGCGTCGTCGCTGCAGGTGCAGCGCGTGTTCCCTTCCCTGCTCGTGCACCTGACCGCCAGCGGTGAAAAGACCGGCACCTTGCCCGGCATGCTGGACCGCGCCTCGTCCACCCTGGCGCGCGAACTGGAACGCCGCGCCATGGCCATGACCGCGCTGCTGGAGCCGGCCATGATCCTGGTGATGGGCGGCTTCGTGCTGATGATCGTGCTGGCGGTGATGATGCCCATCATGGAAATCAACCAGATGGTGCGCTGACCCGCAGCCGTCAGCACTCCACGATATTCACCGCCAGGCCGCCGCGCGCCGTTTCCTTGTACTTGGTCTTCATGTCGGCGCCGGTCTCGCGCATGGTCTTGATGACCGAATCGAGCGACACATAGTGATGGCCGTCGCCACGCAGCGCCATGCGGGCGGCGTTGACGGCCTTCACCGACGCCATCGCATTGCGCTCGATACAGGGGATCTGCACCAGGCCGCCGACCGGATCACAGGTCAGCCCAAGATTGTGCTCCATGCCGATCTCGGCGGCATTCTCCACCTGCGACACCTTGCCGCCCGTCACGGCGGCCAGCGCACCGGCCGCCATCGAACAGGCCACGCCCACTTCCCCCTGGCAGCCCACTTCGGCCCCTGAAATCGAGGCGTTGTACTTGTACAGCAGGCCGATGGCCGCGGCCGTGAGCAGGAACTCGTGGATGCCCGCGCGGCTGGCGCCCGGCACGAAGCGATCGTAGTAATGCAGCACGGCGGGGATGATCCCGGCCGCGCCGTTGGTCGGCGCCGTGACCACGCGGCCGCCCGCGGCGTTTTCTTCGTTGACGGCCATGGCGTACAGATTGACCCAGTCCATCACGGTCAGCGGATCGGACAAGGCGCGTTCCGCGCGTTGCGTCAGGTGGCGATAGAGTTCAGGCGCGCGCCGGCGCACCCGCAAGGGGCCGGGCAATTCGCCATCCGCTTCCGGATGGTCGATGCCACAGCCGCGCGCCACGCACTCCTGCATCACGCGCCAGATATCGTCGAGCCCCGCCCGTACTTCCTCCTCGGTGCGCCAGGCCTGTTCGTTGCGCAGCATCAGGCCGGCGATGGACAAACCCGCGTCCTCGGCCATGCGCACCAGCTCACGGCCGGTGCGGAACGGAAAAGGCAGTTGATCGTGCGCGGCCATGACCTGGCTGTTCGAGGCGCCCGCCGTCACCACGAAGCCGCCGCCCACCGACAGATAACGCCCCTCGCGCAGGCTCGCGCCCTGCGCGTCGAACGCATGGAATTTCATGCCGTTGGGATGCTCGGCCATGGCCTCGCGCCGATAGAACAGCAGGTGCTCCTTCTCGACGAAGGGCACGGCGTGTTCGCCCAGCAGGACCAGGCTGCGCGTGGTTCGCACCTGCTGGATCAGGCCCGCGATGGCCGCGGGGTCCACCGTATCCGGTGCCAGGCCCATCAATCCCAGCAGGACGCCCTTGTCGGTGCCGTGGCCCTTGCCCGTCGCGCCCAGCGAACCGTACAGCTCGGCGCGTACGTTGGCCACGGCCGGCAGCAGGCCGTCGCGCTTGAGCCCCGTGGCGAACAACAGGGCAGCCCGCATGGGCCCCACGGTATGCGAACTGGACGGCCCTATGCCGATCTTGAACAAATCGAAAACGGAAACAGCCAAGACAACCCCTTGCCATGTCGTGTGTGCTGCCATCATATAGCGGCCCCTCTCCCGCCCGTCAAAAACGCCGTTTATGGCAGCCATAAAGATTTATGAGAACGTTTTCATTTTGAATTCGACCCAGAGCGCATCTCATGCGATGATGGGGACGCACCCCCACTTTTGAATACTGTTTGCCTATGTCCGGAATCATCACGCTACTCGACTTCGCTGGCTATGTCGCCCTGCTGCTGTGGGGCGTACACATGGTCCAGACGGGCGTCCAGCGTGCGTTCGGCGCGGCGCTGGGCGCCTTCCTCGGCAAGGCTTTGGGCACCCGGCTGCGCGCGTTCTGCGCCGGCCTGGCCATCACCGCCGCCTTGCAAAGCAGCACGGCCACCGGATTGATGATCACCGGCTTCGCGGCCGGCGGCATGGTGGCCCTGGTCCCCGCCCTGGCCGCCATGCTGGGGGCCAATGTCGGCACCACGCTGATCGTGCAGCTGCTGTCCTTCGACCTCACCGCGCTGGCGCCCATCCTCATACTGGCCGGCGTCTGGATGTTCCGCCGCTATCCGCCGGGCCGCACGCGCGACCTTGGCCGGGTGTTCATCGGCCTGGGCCTGTTGCTGATGTCGCTGCACGCCCTGGTCGAACTGTTCGCGCCCTTCCAGACCGCCCCGCTGCTGCGCACCATCCTCGATGCGCTGGCCACGCAACCGGTGGCGGCCATGCTGCTGGCCGCGGCCTTGACCTGGGCCGCGCATTCCAGCGTGGCCGTGGTGGTATTGCTGATGTCCATGGCCAGCCACCATCTGGTTTCGGGGCCGGCCGCCTTTGCCATGGTGCTGGGCGCCAACCTGGGCACGGCGATCAACCCCATCATCGAAGGAGTCACCGGCGACGATCCCGCGGCGCGCCGCCTGCCGCTGGGCAATCTGCTGACGCGGCTGGCCGGCGTGGTGCTGGGACTGCTGGCGATGCCCTGGATCGAGCCCTGGATGGAAGGCCTGTCGCAGGATCCCGCCCGCGCCGTCGCCAATTTCCACACGCTTTTCAACGCCGTCATCGCCATCGCGTTCCTGCCCTTCCTGGCGCCTTATGCCGCGCTGTTGACGCGCTGGCTGCCCAAGCGTGCCGACCCCGACGATCCGTCCCGTCCGCACTACCTTGACGAGGCCGCGCACGACGTCCCGGCGGTGGCGCTGGGCAACGCATCGCGCGAAGCCCTGCGCATGGCCGACATGCTGCAAACGCTGCTGCTGTTGGCACGCGCCGGTTTCAAGCGCGACAACCGGCACCGCCTGATGCAGGCACGGCAGTTGGACGGCGGCCTGGACAAGCTGGAAACGGCTATCACCATGTACCTGGCCACGCTGGATCGGGAAAACATGACCAGCGAAGACACGCAGCGCATGGAAGAAATCCTGGCCTTCGCCAGCAATGTGGGCCATGCGGCCGATGCCGCGTATCACGGCCTGCTGTCGCACGCGAGCAAGCTGCGCAAGCAAGGGTGGACGCTGGCGCCGGAGCAGCGCGAGGAACTGGACGAGGTGCTGGGCCAGCTGCTGGCCACCGAGCGCCGCACGGCCGCCCTGTTCGTCAATGCGGACCTGCGCCAGGCCCGCGCGCTGGCCGGCGAGAAGGAGCGGCTGCGCACCCTGGAAATCCACGCATCGGAAACCCACCTGAACAAGATCAAGGCCGGCCACGTCGATGCCGCCGAAGTTGGCCAGCTTTACCTGGACATCCTGCGCGACGTGAAGAACATCAACTCGCATCTGGTGGGCGCGGCCGCGTATCCGGTGCTGGCCAAGGAAGGCGAATTGCTGCCCAGCCGGCTGCGGGAAAACGTCACCGCGAATGGCAACTAGGGCGCCCGGCGGCGAGACCTGCGTCGCCTGAGCGGCAATACCCGTCATGCAAAAGGCCCGAGGGCCGGCGCGGCAATCATGGCCGCGCCGGCCCTCGGGCCATCTACATCTTAAGCTTGGCCGCTTACTTCAGGTATTCACCGAACCAGTCCACCAGACGCTTCCAGCCATCCTTGGCTTCCGCTTCGTGATAGCTGGGCCGGTAATCGGCGTGGAAGGCATGGCCGACATCGGGATACACCACGAACTTGGACGCCTGCGCGGCGGCATTGCCCTGCGCCAGCTTGGCCTTGACCTGCTCGATGGTGTCCACCGGAATGCTTTCATCCTTGGCGCCGTACAGCCCCAACACGGGGCCGTGGACCTTGTCGGCGATATCCACCACGAACTGCTTGATCAGCGGGCCGTGACCCGTGGTGACCTTGCCGTACCAGGCCACGCCGGCTTTCACGTCGGGATTGTGCGCGGCATACATCCAGGTGATGCGGCCGCCCCAGCAGAAACCCGTCACGCCCACGCGCTTGGGATCGCCGCCGTTCTGCGCGGCCCAGGCCACGCTGGCGTCCAGGTCGGACATGACCTGGTCGTCCGGCACCTTGGCCACGAGTTCGGCGACCAGCTTGGGGATGTCCGTGTACGTCGAAGCATCGCCCTGGCGCTCGTACAGATTCACGCCGATGGCGAAGTAACCTTCCTTGGCGACGCGACGGCAGACGTCCTGGATATATTCATGCAGGCCGAAGATTTCCTGCACCACCAGCACGATGGGCAGCTTGGACTTGCCTTCGGGCACGGCGTAATACGCCTGGACCGTGCCGTCCTTGACGGGCAGGTCGATCAGGCCATGGGTCAGGCCCTGCGGGCTGGTATGGATGACCGTGGGTTGCACGGCACCGGCGGCGGGAGCAGAAGTCATGGTGAATTCCTTATCGTGACGCTGGGGAAACAACGATTATGCCTGGGCATCACTGACCAGCAACTAAAGCCCGTGGGCACTGCTTCTGTGCCCAAATGGAAACGCCCCGTTGCAGACGGGGCGTTTCCGGGAACGTAACAATGTCAGCAAGCCGGCATCAGTGCGCCTGTTCCCAGTTCTTGCCCACGCCGACCTCGGCGACCAGGGGCACGTGCAGTTCGGCGACACCGCACATCAGGGCCGGCAGGCGTTCGCGTACCAGCGCCTGCTCTTCATCGGGCACTTCCAGGACCAGTTCATCGTGTACCTGCATGATGATGCGGCTGCCCAGCTTGTCGGTTTCGATCCAGCGTTGCACCGCCACCATCGCCATCTTGATCAGGTCCGCGGCCGTGCCCTGCATGGGCGCGTTGATGGCTGCCCGCTCCGCCGCCTGACGGCGCGGTCCCGAGCCGCCATTGATTTCCGGCAGCCACAGGCGCCGGCCGAACACCGTTTCCACATAGCCCTGCTGGCGCGCCAGCAGACGCGTCGATTCCATGTACTGCGCCACCCCGGGGTAGCGCGCGAAATAGCGGTCGATATACGCCTGCGCCGCGTCCCGCGTGATGCCCAGGTTCGACGCCAGGCCGAACACCCCCATGCCGTAGATCAAGCCGAAGTTGATGGCCTTGGCGGCCCGCCGCTGTTCAGTGGCCACGTTTTCCAAGGCCACGCCGAACACCTCGGCCGCGGTGGCGCGGTGGATGTCCTCGCCCGCGGCAAACGCGCGCTGCAGGTTGGCGTCGTCCGACACGTGCGCCATGATGCGCAGTTCGATCTGCGAATAGTCGGCCGACATCAGCACGCCGCTTTCCGGCACGAACGCTTCCCGCACCCGCCGGCCTTCGGCCGTGCGCACGGGGATGTTCTGCAGATTGGGATCGGACGAGGCCAGCCGGCCGGTGATCACCGCGGCCTGCGCATAATGCGTGTGGACGCGACCCGTGGCCGGGTTGATCATGCGCGGCAGCTTGTCGGTGTAGGTGGATTTCAGCTTGGCCACGCCACGGTACTGCAGCAACACCTGCGGCAGCGGATAGTCCTGCGCCAGCTTGGTCAGCACTTCTTCATCAGTGGACGGCACGCCGCTGGCGGTCTTGCGCACCACCGGCAGTTGCATGCGGCCGAACAGGATCTCGCCCAGTTGCTTGGGCGAATTCAAGTTGAAGGGCTGGCCCGCCAACTCATAGGCGCGCGCTTCCAGGGCCAGCATTTCCGTGCCCAGGGCGTGGCTCTGGCGCGCCAGCTCTTCGGCATCGACGCGCACGCCATTGCGCTCGATACGCAGCAGCACCTCGGCCACCTGCATTTCCAGCTTGTAGATGAAATCCAGGCCGCGCTCGGCGCTGACGCGCGGCCGCAGCAGGTTGTGCATCTGTATCGTGAAATCGGCATCCTCGGCCGCGTAGAAGGAGGCCTTCTCCACCGCCACTTCATCGAAGCAGATCTGATTGACGCCTTTGCCGCACAGTTCTTCGTAGGTCTGGCCCTTGCGGCCCAGCCAGCGCTGGGCCAGGTCGGCCAGGCTGACGCCGCGGTGCGACTCCAGCACATAGGCCTGCAACATCGTGTCTTCCTGGATGCCAGCGAGCTGGATCCCTTCGTTGGTGAAGACATGCGCGTCGTATTTGGCGTTGTGCAGCAGCTTGGCCGCGGCGGCATTTTCCAGCCACGGGCGCAGGCGTGCCAGCACTTCGTCCTTGGGCAGTTGGTCGCCGGCCTCGGGGCCGCGATGCGCCACGGGGATATAGCAGGCGGTGCCCGGCGTCACGCTCAAGGAGATGCCGACCAGACGGGCCTGCATTTCGTCCAGCGACGTGGTTTCCGTATCCAGCGCCACCAGGGGCGCGGCCTCGATCAAGGCCAGCCAGCGCTCGAAGGCGGCCCAGTCGGTGATGGTTTGATAATCGGTTTCGGCGGGGGGCGCGGGCGCTTCCTCGATGACGCGGGCATCACCCGTGGGCACGCGCTCGGATTCCCCGCTGATCTCCCGCAGCCAGGTGCGGAAGCCGTAGCGTTCGTACAGTTCCAGCAGCACTTCCTTGTCCTGCTCGCGCGGCAGCAGATGCTCGGGCGAAACGATTTCTTCGCCCAGGTCGCAATCGCGCTTGACCGACAGCAGCTCGCGCGTCATCGGGAAGCTGGGCAGGGCCGTGCGCAGATTGTTGCCCGCCACGCCCTTGATGCTGTCAGCCACCTCGATCAACTTGTCGACGCTGCCGTGTTCGGTCAGCCATTTGACGGCGGTCTTCGGTCCCACCTTGTCGACACCCGGAACGTTGTCGACCGAGTCGCCGATCAGCATCAGATAGTCGACGATGCGATCCGGCGCCACGCCGAACTTCTTCACCACGCCGGCGGGGTCCAGCACTTCGCCGCTCATGGTGTTGACCAGGGTCACATGGTCGTCGACCAGCTGCGCCAGATCCTTGTCGCCGGTCGACACCACGGTGTTCAGGCCATGCTCGGTGGCGATGCGGGCCAGGGTGCCGATGACGTCATCGGCCTCCACCCCGGCCACCGCATACACGGGCCAGCCCAGCGCGCGCACCGCTTTATGGATAGGCTCGATCTGTGCTGCCAGGTCCTCGGGCATGGGAGGCCGGTGCGACTTGTATTCTGGATAGATATCGTCACGAAAGGTCTTGCCTTTCGCGTCGAAAATGCAGGCGGCGTACTCTGCCTTATGATCTTGAACCAGCTTGCGCAGCATATTGATCACGCCATAGATAGCCCCAGTGGGCTCGCCCTGCGAATTCCGCAAGTCAGGCATGGCATGATAGGCACGGTATAAATAGCTGGAACCGTCAACCAATAACAGGGTTTTATTCATGTTGAAAGTGGCAGATGGCAAGGAGACTCCTGCCGGTACGCAAATACCGGTGATTATGTCAGAGTTGCATAACGCAGCAGAGAAGCTGGGCCATATCGGCCCGGCCGTGAGTGTATTCGGCAGTGCCCGCATCAGCCGTGATTCGCCCCATTACGAGACCGCGCGCGCGGTCGCCGACGCGCTGGCGCAGGCAGGGTTTGCGGTGATCGCGGGCGGCGGCCCGGGCATCATGGAAGCCGCCAACAAGGGCGCCTTCGAAGCCAAGGGTACCAGCGTCGGCTTGAACATCAAGTTGCCGCATGAAGCCAGCAACAACGAGTTCCAGACCATCAGCCTGGACTTCGAGTACTTCTTTTCGCGTAAGGCGACCTTCTTCATGCACAGTTTCGCCTATGTTGCCCTGCCGGGCGGCTTCGGCACGCTGGATGAGCTGTTCGAGGCCTTGACGCTGGTGCAGACCGGCAAGGTGCCGCCCGCCCCCATCATATTGATGGGCAGCGACTTCTGGCGGGACGGCGTGAAGTGGCTGGCGAAGACGGTATTCGGCAACGGGATGATAGGCCGGCGCGACCTGGACCTGTTCATCATCGAGGACGATCCCGCCAAGGCGGTACAGCACATCGTGGACTTCCACACGCAACTGCTGTCGCAGGAGCGGTACGAGCCTTCGCTGCCGGCCTGAAGGCGCGACCGGCCCTATCCTGCACCAGGTTGGTTCATCCTGGGCGGGCATGCTCTGCATTGGGGCGCATTACGCCCCATTTCGGGCGGGGCGGGAGCATGGATAGTCCGGGCCCCGGGCTGGTGCATGGCCCGATATGGCACACATTTTGCATTCGGTTGGAGGGTGCGCCCTGATGGCGCGTCCCTGATTTCCAACCGGCGGCTCGCCGCCCTCCCTGCCCAACCGCATGAACGGCTTTCTTCCGATGCCAGGCGCGCCGCATACCGGTGGCTGGCGCGCGTCCCTGGCATTGAGCCTGGCGCGGCGCGGCGCCCGCACGGTGCTGGCCGGTCGCAGCCACAGCGGCCCGCTGAACGTGCAGAAGCCGCTCTATCCGGAACCGGATCCGGCCATCTGCCACCTGACCCTGCTGCATCCGCCGGGCGGCTTGGCCGGGGGTGACCGCCTGGCACTGGATCTGGCGCTGGAAGCGGACGCGCACCTGGTCCTGACCACCCCCGGCGCCACCAAGTGGTACAAGACCACGCCCCATCATCCTGCCCATCAGGACGTCCGCATCACGATGGGGCCAGGGGCGCGGCTGGATTGGCTGCCCCTGGAAAATATCTATTTCGATCACAGCGAGGCACGCCAGAGCCTGGAGTTGCGCCTGGCACCGGGCGCGACCGCCCTGGGGTGGGACGCCGCCCTGCTGGGCCGGCAGGCTTCCGGCGAGACCTGGCGCGCGGGCTCGCTGCGCACGCTGACGCGCTTGCGCGACCCGGCCGGCCGGCTGCTGTGGACGGAACGACAGGTTCTGCAGGCGGATGCCGCTTTGCGCGCGGCCCCGCAAGGACTGGCCGGCTTGCCCGCTTACGGCACCTTGTGGGCCATCGCGCCCGCCTGCGACAGCGCGCTGGCCGAGGCCTGGGCGAGCAGCCTGCCTTCCGGATGGCCGGCCGGAACGCCGCAAGGGTCGCACGCTGAAGCGCCGCCAGCTTCGGGGGAGCCGCCCGCGCGATCCGCCGGCGTTCCCCGCATACACGCCGGCATCACCAGTCCGGTGCCAGGCCTGCTGCTCGTCCGGGCGGTGGCCTCGAACATCGAACCGATACGTCTTTTGTTCAACGACCTGTGGCTGCGCCTGCGGCCCCTGGTGCACGGCGTGCCCGGCAGGCCCCTGCGCCTGTGGGCCACCTGAACCCATCACGCTACTCCCTGGACTCCCATGAAGCTCACGCCCCGCGAGAAAGACAAACTGCTGATCTTCACCGCTGCCTTGCTGGCCGAACGGCGCAAGGCGCGCGGCCTGAAGCTGAACTACCCCGAGGCGGTCGCCTACATCAGCGCCGCGCTGATGGAAGGCGCCCGCGATGGCCGCAGCGTCGCCGAACTGATGGACTACGGCAGCACCTTGCTCAGCCGCGACGACGTCATGGAAGGCGTGCCCGAAATGATTCCCGACGTGCAGATCGAGGCCACCTTCCCTGACGGCACCAAGCTGGTCACCGTGCATCACCCGATTCCCTGAGACGGTTGCAACGTGCGGACGAGCTCGCCCTGCGCGCCATCAGCAACACAACATCAGCCACAACCATGATCCCTGCAACGAGGCCCCTCATGCTTTCTTCGCACCGTTCTTCTTCCGTCAGCGCCCCCCGCGTGGCGCGCGCCGCCGCACTGCTGGCGCTGTTCGCGGCCGGCGCCGCGCAGGCCCATCCTGGCCATGAACATATCGCTGAAGCCGCCGGCTGGGCCGCCAGCGCCACCGAAGGCTTCCTGCATCCGCTCACCGGCGCCGACCATCTTTGCGCCATGATCGTCCTGGGTGTCTGGAGCGCCCTCACCAGCCGGCGCGCCTGGCTGGCGCCGCTGTCGTTCGCGTCCGTGCTGCTGCTCGGCGCGCTGCTGGGCCTGGCGCGCGTACCGCTGCCGGCCGTGGAGCCCATGATTGCCGTATCCCTGCTGGTGCTGGGCCTCCTTACGGCCACGCGCGCGCGCCTGCCGGAAGTGGCCGGCGCCGTGGTGGCCGGGGTCTTCGCGCTGTTCCATGGCCACGCCCACGGCTATGAACTGCCCGAGACGGCCATCGCCCTGCCCTATATCGCCGGCTTCATGGCGGCGACCGTGACCCTGCACTGCGTGGGCATCGCCGGCGGCCTGGTCCTGCGCCGTGGCAGCGCGTGGCTGCCGCGCCTGGCCGGCCTGGGTGTGGCGGCTTATGGCGTGGTTCTGCTCGCTGCCTGAATGAACCATACAAAGGATCCGACATGATTCCCGGAGAACTGCTGGTCGACGACGGCGAGATCGAACTCAACGTTGGCCGCGACACCCTGATGCTGACGGTGGAAAACACCGGCGACCGCCCCGTGCAGATCGGCTCGCACTTTCATTTCTTCGAGGTCAACGACGCCCTGCGCTTCGATCGCGCGCTGGCGCGGGGCTTCCGCCTGAACATCACCGCCGGCACCGCCGTGCGCTTCGAGCCGGGACAAAGCCGAACCGTTGAACTAGTCGCGCTGGCCGGCCAGCGCGAGGTCTATGGCTTTTCCGGCCGCATCATGGGCAAGCTGTGATGACGTCGCCGCGCCTTCCTCAAGAACCCGTGCGCGCGACCCGCGCCCCTGGAGCATCCGCATGAGCCTGAAAATCGGCCGCCGCGCCTACGCGGAAATGTTCGGCCCCACTACCGGCGACCGCCTGCGCCTGGCCGATACCGATCTGCTGATCGAAATCGAGCGCGACTACACGACCTATGGCGAAGAAGTGAAATTCGGCGGCGGCAAGGTCATCCGCGACGGCATGGGCCAGTCCCAGCGCCTGGGCGCGGACGTCGCCGACACCGTCATCACCAATGCCGTGATCCTCGACCATTGGGGCATCGTCAAGGCCGACATCGGGTTGAAGAACGGCCGCGTCATGGCCATCGGCAAGGCCGGCAATCCCGACATCCAGCCTGGTGTGACCATCGTCATTGGCGCCGGCACGGAAATCATCGCGGGCGAAGGCAAGATCGTCACGGCGGGCGGCATAGACTCGCACGTCCATCTGATCTGCCCGCAACTGATCGACGAAGCCCTGGCCGCCGGCCTGACCACCCTGCTGGGCGGCGGCACCGGCCCCGCCACCGGCACCGCGGCCACCACCTGCACGCCTGGCGCCTGGCATATGGAGCGCATGCTGGCCGCCGTCGACGGCTGGCCCATCAATATCGGCCTGCTGGGCAAGGGCAACGCCAGCCAGCCCGGACCGCTGATGGAACAGATAGACGCCGGCGCCATCGGCCTGAAGCTGCACGAGGACTGGGGCACCACGCCGGCGGCGATCGACTGCTGCCTGGACGTGGCCGAGCGCACCGACACGCAGGTCGCCATCCATACCGACACCTTGAACGAGAGCGGCTTCGTCGAGACCACGATCGCGGCGTTCAAGGATCGCTCGATCCACACCTATCACACCGAAGGCGCCGGCGGCGGCCACGCGCCCGACATCCTCAAGGTGGCCGGCCTGCCCAACGTACTGCCGTCATCCACCAATCCGACGCGCCCATACACCGTCAACACGGTGGACGAGCATCTGGACATGCTGATGGTGTGCCACCACCTGGACGCCGCCATCGCCGAAGACGTGGCGTTCGCCGAATCGCGCATCCGCCGCGAGACCATCGCCGCCGAGGACATCCTGCAGGACCTGGGCGCGATCTCCATGATCTCCAGCGACTCGCAGGCCATGGGACGCATCGGCGAAGTGATCATGCGCACCTGGCAGACGGCCCACAAGATGAAGGTGCAACGCGGCGCGCTGACCGGTGACGGCCGCGCGGACAATGCGCGCGCCAAGCGCTATATCGCCAAGTACACGATCAATCCCGCGCTGACCCACGGCATCGCCCACGAGGTCGGCTCGGTGGAGCCCGGCAAGTGGGCCGACCTGGTGTTGTGGGACCCGGCGTTCTTCGGCGTGAAGCCCGATATGGTGCTCAAGGGCGGCATCATCACCACCGCCCTGATGGGCGATCCCAATGCCTCCATCCCCACCCCCCAGCCGGTACACTACCGGGAGATGTTCGGCGCGCGCGCCGGCGCGCTGGCGCGTGGATCCCTGACCTTCGTGTCGCAGTCCGCGTACCAGTCGGGCGTGGCCGCGCGTTATGGCTTGTCCAAGCGGGTGGTCCCGGTGCAAGGCGTGCGCGGCGTGCGCAAGTCGCACATGATCCACAACGATTGGCAGCCGCATATCGAGGTCGACCCGGAAACCTACCGCGTGCTGGCCGATGGGCAGGAATTGATTTGCGAACCGGCTGAGGTCTTGCCGATGGCGCAACGCTATTTCCTGTTCTAGGCGGGCCAGGCTCGCCGCCCGGCGCGCGCTACCGCATGTACAAGGCATTATGAAACGCATCGAGAAAATTGTCGGACCTGGCCAGGCCATCGCCAAGCCGTTGCTGCGCCGCGCGCCCACGTTGACGCTGCCCTATGACCAACGCAGCCGCAGCCGCCTGGCCGCCACCCTGGACGACGGCGAGGAAGTGGCGCTGTTCCTGCCGCGCGGCACGGTATTGCGCGATGGCGACGCCCTGGTCGCGGAAGATGGCTCATTCGTGCGCGTCGTCGCGGCGGCGCAGCCGGTGCTGCGCGCCACCTGTGTCGATCCGCATATCCTGCTGCGGGCGGCCTATCACCTGGGCAATCGGCACACGCCGGTGGAAGTGGGCGCGGATTACCTGCAACTGGAATTCGATCCGGTGCTGCGGGATCTGCTGCTGCGCCTGGGCCTGAAGGTGGTGCAGATCGAAGCGCCCTTCCAGCCTGAAGCCGGCGCCTACGGCGGCGGCCACAAGCACGGTCACGACGAAACCTTCGCCGAAGATTACGCACTGGCGCAGCAGGTGTATCAGGACCGGCATGGGCATGGGCATGGGCATGATCATGACCATGACCATGACCATGGTCATAAGCATGACCACAAGCATGATCACGGCCATGGCCATGCGCACGATCACGCCCACGGTCATGACCACGATCATGCCAATTGCGGCCATGATCACAGCCACGATCACAAGCACGATCACAAGCACGCACATGGCCATGACCACGATCATGACCACGCCAATTGCAGCCACGATCACAGCCACGATCACAAACATTCGCACGGACACGATGACCATGGACACGACCATGACCACGGCGCCGGCAAAAAGCACCGGCACTGAGCTGATCGCCCTGCTGCACCTGGCGTCGCCGGCCCTGCCGATCGGCGCCTTCAGTTATTCGCAGGGACTGGAAGCGGCCATCGACGCCGGCATCATCCATGACGCCGCCAGCGCGCGTGCCTGGATCGCCGCCGGCCTGGACGTCACCGCGCGCGGCGAAACCGTGCTGCTGGCCCAGCAGTACCGCAACTGGGCCGCGCTGGACACCGTCGCCCTGGCCGACTGCAACGATGAGCTGCTGGCCATGCGCGAGTCCTTCGAATTCCGTCAGGAAACCGAGCAGATGGGCTGGTCGCTGGCACGCCTGCTGGATGACCTCACCTGGGGCCCGGACACCGCCCGCGCCATCCTGCGCGCCATGCGTCCGGTCAGCCTGCCCACCGCTTATGCCTGCGCCATGCAGGGCGCGGGCATCGCCCTGCACGATGGCCTGCTCGCCTGGCTCTTCGCCTGGACTGAAAACCAGGTCGCGGCCGCGCTCAAGGCCGTGCCGCTGGGCCAGGTCGCCGGCCAACGCATCCTGTTCGGCCTGCGCCAGGACATCGCCACGGCCGCCACGCGCGCCGCGGCGACCCGCGTCGAAGACGCTTCCACCTTCGCCCCCATGCTGGGCATCCTGTCCGCGCGCCATGAGTCGCAGTATTCACGGCTGTTCCGGTCATGAGCCCTCTTCATCATCACGGCGCGCCTGCCGCCATTTCCATCAGGACCCTCGCATGACTACCCGCACCAAAAAGAACCCACCCCTGCGCGTCGGCATCGGCGGTCCGGTCGGTTCCGGCAAGACCACGCTCACCGAGATGTTGTGCAAAGCCATGCGCGACAAGTACGACCTGGTGGTCATCACCAACGACATCTACACCAAGGAAGACCAGCGCCTGCTCACCGTGGCCGGCGCCCTGCCCGCCGAACGCATCATGGGCGTGGAAACCGGCGGCTGCCCGCACACCGCCATCCGCGAAGACGCGTCCATCAATCTGGAAGCCGTCGACCGCATGTTGACCCGCTTTCCCGACGCCGACATCGTCTTCATCGAATCGGGCGGCGACAACCTGGCCGCCACCTTCAGCCCCGAGCTGTCGGACCTGACGCTGTACGTCATCGACGTGGCGGGCGGAGAAAAGATTCCGCGCAAGGGCGGCCCGGGCATCACCAAGTCCGACCTGCTGGTGATCAACAAGACCGACCTGGCCCCGCTCGTCGGCGCGTCCCTGCCCGTCATGGAAGAAGACACCCGCAAGATGCGGGGCGAGCGTCCCTACGTCATGAGCGACATGAAAGCCGGCAAGGGCCTGCCCGACATCGTCGCCTTCATCGAACAGCGCGGCTTGCTGACGGCGTAACGCCTATTCCACCTTGCCGATCTTGCGCACCGCCAGCGCCAGCGACGCCGAGTCCTTGCGCCAGTAGGTGTCGAAGTCCTTGGCATCCAGGTACTGCACCGGGCTGCCCGTCCCCGCGATCAGCGTCTTGACCTTGTCGTCGTTGGCGACGTCCCGCGTGGCCTGGCGCAGGCGCTCCAGCACCGGCTCTGGCGTCCCCGCCAGCGCGAACACGCCGGACCACTGCACGAACGTCACGTCATAGCCCAGGGACTTCAAGGTGGGCACCTGTGGCATGCTTTCCAGCGGCGTGTCGCCCCAATGCGCCAGCGCCTTGACCCGGCCGGACTGCACCAGTTGCGCGACCGACGACGGCCCCGTGGCGACGGCATCCACCTGGCCGCCCAGCAAGGCCTGCACGGCCGGCCCCGCGCCCGTGAACGGCACATGCAGCATGCTGATACCCGCCGCGTTCTGCAGCATGGCCATCGGCACGTGCATGGTGCCGTAGATGCCGGAGCTGCCGTAGCTGAGTTTATTGGGCTGCTTCTTCGCCGCGTCGACGAAGTCCTGCACGCTGTTCCAGGGCTTGTCGGCACGCACCACCAGCACCGTCGGGTCCGCGGTGATGCGTGCGATCGGCACGAACTGATCGAGTTGATAGGCGGGCTTGCGCTCCAGCACCTTGTCGGCTTCAGGCAGGATGGAGATCGACGACAGGCTCATCAATAGCGTGTAGCCGTCCGGCCTGGCCCGCGCCACCTGGCCGATGCCCAGTGCGCCGCCGGCCCCGCCGCGGTTTTCGATGATCACTGTCTGACCGAGCTTTTCGCTCAAGGCCTGGGCCAGCGGCCGGGCCACCACGTCCGCCACGCCGCCTGGCGGAAAGGGCACGATCATGGTGATCGGATGCTCCGGGTACTCCGCCGCCGTTGCCGCCGTGGCGCCCAGGCACAATGCGGCCACCGCCGCGTGTTTGACCAGCGTACGCAATGCCATGTTTGTCTCCATAGCCCAGACCAATTGGTATTGTTTTTTATGCTACAGCGCTTGCAAGAATATCCGAATGGGACGGAAACCAGCAAGAAAACCGGGACCTTCCGCGAAAAAATTTGGATCAAAGCAGAAGACCCAATTGGTCCAATATTTCGCCTTCCGCCGCTGTGCTAGAGTCCCCGGGTATTCAAGCTGTAGTCAGCACTGGAGTCGATGGCGTGCTTTGCATGAACTGTGGGACGGGGGTCGATCGTGAAGATAGCTATTGCCGGAAATGCGGCGAGTCGCTCACGCGCCGGTTTGGTCGCGACGACAGCGACACGCGCGAACGATTGCGGCCTGCGCTAGGCCGCGTGGACATCAGGCCGCTCATCGTTCGTGAACGGCACGTCAAGCTCAATTGGCTGATCTGGCCAAGCTGCGCCTTTGGCGCGCTGATGGCGCTCGGCTTCGTGATGTCCTCGGGATCCGGCCACGGGTTCATCTGGTTCCTGCTGCTGGCCCTGACCAGCCTGCTCTACAAACCTTTCAATGACCTGCGCCGCGGCCGCTACGTGCGTCTGTGGGGCGTCACCGGCCTGGAAGCCAACGAGTCGGGCGACGTGTTCATCACCGAGCTCGGTGGCGCCTGCCCCACCTGCGGCGGCGAGCTGACGCTACGCACCGCCGGCGGCGGCCGCGCGGAGATGGGCAGGAGCCCCTTCTACACCCTCGTGGCCTGCAAGGACTACCGCGACCACCACTGGCACTTCAATCGCTCGTCCCTGAACCCCCTGCGCAATGACGACGACCACGCGGCACCGAGTCAACCGCCGGGACCATTCGGCTGACGCTGCTCGGCTGTTCGCAGAAGCAAGCGTTCAAGGCAGACGCTGAACGGCCAGCCGCAGGCCCATTGCCTTGAGGATGGCGGTCAAACTGCTCAAGGCAGGATTACCCTGCGGCGACAGTGTGCGATAGAGCTGCGTCGGATTCAGTTGCGCTTGTGCGGCGACAGCCTGCACACCGCCGAACGCCTGGGCAAGCTGGCGCAGAACGATCAACAGCTCACTCTGATCTCCATCTTCGAGAATGCTGTTGATCGTCTCCAACGCCAACACCGGGTCCTGCCGGTACAGTTCGGCCATCGCGTCATCATGATGTTTGCTTCTCATAGCAACCTCCTCTTCCAATCCTGCCAATAATCGACCGCTCGCTGGATATCGGCCTGCTGCGTGCCTTTGTCGCCACCACATAGCAGCAAAACGACGTAAAGCCCCGTCTTGGCGTAATAGACGCGATATCCCGGACCAACGTCCACGCGAAGTTCCCAAACACCATCGCGACAAAACTTGTGGTCACCAAAATTGCCGAGTTCCAGGCGACCGAGACGGCGGATGACAGCCACCTTGGCTTTCACATCGCGGATGCGTTGAAGCCAATCGATGACGGGCGCTTTTCTCTCATCAGCAGTCAGGTAGTGCTCAAGGGAATAGGTGGCCATTTTCGTTTATTGACGAATTTAAATCAAGAGGGGTGGCGTTATTAGCCATGCCGCCATGATCGGGTGAGATCGGGGGGCGCCAGCCGCATGTGTGGGTGTCAACGCTTAAGCAAGCGTTCATCAGGCGGTGCGACGAATTGAGCGCGGTCAACCTGAAACGACACCGGCCGACGGGGTCGTGGAATTTGCGTCAAATTGGTGGGAGAGCTGACGGTGCATGGCGGCGCCGCCACAGTGTTGTCGTGCCCTGCACGTTGTCTGCACGATTCGTGAAGCGCTGGATATACTGCCCGCGGCCCCTGACCGCCGTCGCGCGCCCGTCCACGCTCTGCCCGTCTTATGCAACGTTCCTTCCCCCGCCGCCCCTTCTCCGCGGCGCTCATCCTGTTCGGCCTGATCCTCTGGCCCATCCTCCACGCGGACCGTCTCTACATCGACGACATGGGTCGCGCCAGCGCCGGCTATCTGGGCTGGGGATCCGACGGCCGGCCATTGGCCAATGTGCTGATGGAGGTCGTCAACGCGGGCACGCCGCTGACCGACATCACGCCTGTGCCGCAAATCGGCGCCCTGCTGATGCTCGCCGGCCTGGCGGCGCTGCTGGCCCGCCGGCTCAAGCTGGCAGGCAGCTGGCTGCCCGCCCTGTGCGCGCTGCCGCTGGCCGGCAGCCCCTATTACCTGGAAAACCTGTCCTATAAATTCGACGTGCTGACCATGACGTCGGCCCTGGTGCTGGCGGCCATCGCGGCGCTCGATCCGGTCCGTGGCCGGCTGCAGTTGCCACGCAAGATGCTGTTCCTGCTGATGGCCCTGTGCCTCTACCAGCCCGCCGCCAACGTGTATGTGCTGCTCGTGATCGCCCAGGTCGTGATCGGCCAGCTGCGTGACACGAACCCCGCCGCGCTGCTGCGCCAACTGGGCAGCCAGATCGGCGCCACCTTGCTGGCCTGCGTCCTGTACGTGGTGGTGTTGAAGCACACCGTGCGCGGCGGCTATGCCGGTGAACACAGCAATATCGACCCCAGCGCCTTTGCCGCCAACCTGAACCACTTCTGGCACTACGCCGTCATGACCCTGACCACCTTGAACGGCTGGGTGTTGTTGATCCTGGCCGGCGTGGCGGTTCCCCTCAGCCTGCTGGCCGCGATGCGTTATGCCGTCCGGCAGTGGTCCGGCGCGTCGACAGGCTTGCGTATCGTCCTGTGTCTGGCGGTGCCGGTCCTGCCGCTGGCCTTGCTGCTCGCCCCATGGGGACCGATGCTGCTGCTGGCCGACCCCGTGTTCGCGCCCCGCGTGATGATCGGTTTCGGCGCCTTGATGACGACGTCGGCCGTGATCCTCACCGCCGCCACGCCGCTGCTGAAGGCAGACCATCGTCATGCGATTGGTGTCCTTATCCTGCCGGCCGCCGTCATGGTGCTGATCGCTTCCGTGTACGGCAATTCGCTGGAGCAGCAGAAGGCCTATGAGGACAACCTGTCGGGCAATATGGTGGACGACATCGCCGCGCTACGCGAGCAGACCCCGCTGGACAACATCGCCCTGCTTGGCCAGGCCGGCCATCCCCCTGTCGTCCGCCACAACCTGCGCAGGCATCCCATTTTGGCTGAGCTGCTGCCTGTCCATCTGACGCAGGGTTGGGGGTGGGCGGCTGAACAGCTGCGGCTGTTCGGCAACGTGCCCCGGATCCGGGAGATCGACCCGGCCACGGTCGCGAGCCTGCGGGAGCAGAAGCCGGCCATTGTGCGGGCGGCCTACCGGGTGTACCTGCGGGATCGCGTGGCGGTGTTCGTGTTCAAGCCTACGGGTGAGCCACCGCCGGTGCGGTGATTCCGCAGTGGCGGCACTGTAAATAAAAAAGGCCTGTGCAAAGCACAGGCCTTTTTGATCAGGGGTACTGCAGAACCGGCGTTGCCGGACCGCCAGGACTCTAAAAACGGCTCGCGCCACACGGCAAAGAAGAAAAGGCCTGTGCAATGCACAGGCCTTTCTTTTTGATCGCAGGCACAGCGGAGCCGGCTTTGCCGGTCCGCCAGTGCTGCCCCCTGGGGGGGCCGCGCTCCGCGCGGTAGGGGGGGGCCCTATTACGCGCGCGACATGCGCTTGCGTTCGTTTTCGGTCAAATAACGCTTACGCAGACGGATCGACTTCGGCGTCACTTCCACCAGCTCGTCATCGTCGATGAATTCCACCGCGTATTCCAGCGACATCTGGATCGGCGGCACCAGGCGCACCGCTTCGTCGGTACCCGACGCACGGACGTTGGTCAGCTGCTTGCCCTTGATCGGGTTGACGACCAGGTCATTATCGCGGCTGTGAATACCGATGATCATGCCTTCGTACAGCGGCTCGCCCGGGTTCACGAACATGCGGCCGCGATCCTGCAGCTTCCACAGCGCGTAAGCCACGGCATCGCCGTTGTCCTGGCTGATCAGCACGCCATTGCGACGCTCGCCGATGCTGCCTTCACGCAGCGGACCGTATTCGTCGAAGATGTGGCTCATCAAGCCCGTACCACGCGTCATGGTCAGGAATTCGTTCTGGAAACCGATCAGGCCACGGGCCGGAATGCGGTATTCCAGGCGCGTACGGCCACGGCCGTCCGGCTGCATGTCCAGCAGGTCGCCCTTGCGGCGGCCCAGCTCTTCCATCACGCCGCCCTGGTGCGGATCTTCCACGTCCACCGTCAACAGCTCATAGGGCTCATGACGCACGCCGTCGATTTCCTTGAACACCACGCGCGGGCGCGAAACGGCCAGCTCGTAGCCTTCACGGCGCATCGTTTCCAGCAGAATGGTCAGGTGCAATTCGCCACGGCCCGACACTTCGAACACGGTATCGTCACCGGTGTCACGCACGCGCAGAGCAACGTTGGACTTCAGTTCGCGATCCAGGCGATCACGCAGCTGGCGGCTGGTCACGAACTTGCCTTCGCGGCCGGCCAGCGGCGACGTGTTGACCATGAAGTTCATGGTCAGGGTCGGCTCGTCGATGCGCAGCATCGGCAGCGCTTCCGTCGCGGGCGACGCGCTGTCCAGCACCGTGCAGCCGATACCCAGGCCTTCGATACCGTTGATCAGCACGATGTCGCCGGCTTCGGCTTCGCTGACCACTTCGCGCTCCAGGCCCTTGAACTTCAGCACCTGGTTGATGCGGCCCTTGCCGGTCTCACCTTCGGGACCGAAGCGATACTGCACGTCCATGCCGGTGCGGATACGGCCACGGTTCACGCGACCCACGCCGATCTTGCCGACGTAGCTGTTGTAATCCAGCGAGATGATCTGCAGTTGCAGCGCGCCGTTGGGATCGTCATCGCGTTGCGGCACGAACTTCAGAATCGATTCGAACAGCGGACGCATGTCGCCGTCGCGCACTTCGGGGGTCAGGCCGGCATAGCCGGACAGGCCCGACGCGTAGATCACCGGGAAGTCCAGCTGCTCTTCGGTCGCGCCCAGCTTGTCGAACAGCTCGAACGTGGCGTTGATGACGAAGTCGGGGCGAGCGCCCGGACGATCGATCTTGTTGACGACGACGATGGGCTTCAGGCCCAGCGCCAGCGCCTTGCGCGTCACGAAGATGGTCTGCGGCATCGGGCCTTCGACCGCGTCGACCAGCAGCAGCACGCCGTCGACCATGGACAGCACGCGTTCCACTTCGCCGCCGAAGTCAGCGTGCCCCGGGGTGTCGACGATGTTGATGTGCGTACCTTCGTATTCCACCGCGCAGTTCTTCGCGAGAATGGTAATACCGCGTTCCTTTTCCAGGTCGTTCGAGTCCATGACCCGTTCGGCCACAGCCTGGTTTTCGCGGAAGGTGCCCGATTGGCGCAGCAGCTGGTCAACCAGCGTGGTCTTGCCGTGGTCGACGTGGGCGATGATGGCGACGTTGCGCAAAGCGCGACTCATAACTGATCCTTTAGTGTTTGACGGGCACCAGGCCCGCCGGCAATTCGTTCATGGGCAGCAAAACCTGCTTGGGATCAGGCATTGCTTGCAAAACATCCAGCGCCACCGCGTGCGACAGCGAAAACGGCCCCACCTGGGTGCGGCGCAGTGCGGACAAGTGGCCGTAACATCCCAACGCGCGCCCGATATCCTGGGCCAGCGTGCGGATATACGTCCCCTTGCTGCAAGCCACATCGATCTGCGCGGTCATGCCATCGCAGGCAAGCAGTTCGATGCCGTGTATCGTCACCTGGCGCGGTTCCCGCTCCAGTTCGATGCCGGCGCGGGCATACTCATACAGCGGCTTGCCATCGCGCTTCAGCGCCGAGTACATCGGCGGAATCTGCTCGATGGTGCCGATAAAACGTGACAGCACTTCGCGCAACGCGGCTTCGTCCACGCCGGCGAACTCCGCCGGCGCCTTCGCCACGACGTGGCCGGTCAGGTCGCCGGAATCGGTTTCCTCGCCAAAACGTACCGTGGCGACGTAGCTTTTGTCAGCATTCAACATCGCTCCGGCGATTTTGGTCGCCTTGCCCATACAGCACACCAGCAAGCCGGTGGCGAAGGGATCCAACGTTCCCGTATGCCCCGCCTTGGCGGCATCCAGGGTGCGGCGCGCGCGCTGCAATGCGTGGTTGCTGGACAGTCCTTCAGGTTTGTCCAGCAGCACTACTCCGTCGAGCACCTGCCCGCGTCGTTTGGCCATCGTCGTATTCCAGGAAAAGCAGTGACGGCAGCCGCTCAGGACTGGTCTTCAGGCTCGTCGGGCTTGTCGCGATAGGAATCGGGACGGTTGGCACGATCGATCAGTTGCGACATCTCAATACCGCGCGCGATCTGCTCGTCATGGAAGAAGCGCAGGGTCGGCACGGTATGGATGTGCAACATGCGGTATAGCTGCGAATGCAGCCAGCCCGCCTTTTCATTTAGCAGGGTGGTGGCCGCTTCCGGCTCCGCGCCCATGACGGTGAAGTACACCTTGGCATGGGCATAATCCTGCGACAGTTCCACCCCCGACAGCGTAATCAGACCGCCGCGCGCGACGTCGATTTCACGTTGGATCAACACGGCCAGGTCCTTCTGGATCTGGTCGGCCAACCGCAGATTGCGGCCGGGGATGGCTTTAGACTTATGACGGCTCATGATCACCGGTACGTCACGGACGCCTTACAGCGTACGCGCGATCTCCCTGATCTCGAAGACTTCCAGCTGGTCGCCGATCTGGATGTCGTTGTTGCCCTTCAGGGTCAGACCGCAATCGAAGCCCGATTTGACTTCCTTGACGTCGTCCTTGAAGCGGCGCAGCGATTCCAGATGACCGCTCCAGCTGACCACGTTGTTGCGCAGCAGGCGCACTTGCGAGTCGCGGCGAACGATACCGTCCAGAACCATACAACCGGCGATGTTGCCGATACGGGAAATCGAGTAGACCTCGCGGATCTCGACCAGGCCGATGACTTCTTCGCGCTTTTCCGGAGCCAGCATGCCCGACATGGCCGCCTTAACCTCATCCACGGCGTCGTAGATGATGTTGTAGTAGCGCAGGTCGATGCCGTTGTTGTCGGCCAGCTTCTTGGCGCTCAGTTCAGCGCGCACGTTGAAGCCGATGACCACGGCATTCGAGGCGATGGCCAGGTTGACGTCGCTTTCGGAGATGCCACCCACGGCGGCGTGCACCACTTGCACACGCACTTCCTCGGTCGACAGCTTGGTAAGCGCGGAAACCAGTGCTTCCTGCGAACCCTGCACATCGGTCTTGACGATGAGCGCCAGGGTTTGCGTGCCTTCGCCCAGGTTGTCGAACAGCGAATCCAGCTTGGCGGCCTGCTGGCGAGCCAGCTTGACGTCGCGGAACTTGCCTTGGCGGAACAGCGCGATTTCGCGCGCCTTGCGCTCGTCGCCCAGCACCATCAGTTCGTCGCCGGCGGCCGGCACTTCGGTCAGACCCTGGATTTCCACCGGGATGGAAGGACCCGCGGTCTGCACCGGCTTGCCGTTTTCGTCCAGCATGGCGCGCACGCGGCCGAAGCTGGCGCCAGCCAGCACGACGTCGCCGCGCTTGAGCGTACCGCTCTGCACCAGGATCGTCGCGACCGGGCCACGGCCCTTGTCCAGACGCGCTTCGATGACCAGGCCTTTGGCCAGGGCTTCGGCGGGCGCCTTCAGTTCCAGGATTTCCGCTTGCAGCAGTACTTGTTCGAGCAGGTCATCGATGCCCGCGCCGGTCTTGGCCGACACAGACACGAACGGCACGTCGCCGCCGTACTCTTCCGGCACGACCTGTTCGGCCACCAGTTCCTGCTTGACGCGCTCGGGATTGGCACCCGGCTTGTCGATCTTGTTCACCGCGACCACCAGCGGCACGCCGGCTGCCTTGGCGTGGTGAATGGCTTCACGCGTTTGCGGCATCACGCCGTCGTCGGCCGCCACCACCAGGATGACGATGTCGGTGGCCTTGGCGCCACGGGCACGCATGGCCGTGAAGGCCTCGTGGCCCGGGGTGTCCAGGAAGGTCACCATGCCGCGTTCGGTTTCGACGTGATAGGCGCCGATGTGCTGCGTAATGCCACCGGCTTCGCCCGCGGCCACTTTGGCGCGGCGGATGTAGTCCAGCAGCGAGGTCTTGCCGTGGTCGACGTGGCCCATGACGGTAACCACCGGGGCACGCGGCAACAATTCCGCTTCTTCACCCGGGGTGGAGGTGTCTTCCAGGAAGGCTTCCGGATCGTCCAGCTTGGCGGCGATCGCCTTGTGGCCCAGTTCCTCGACCACGATCATGGCCGTTTCCTGGTCCAGCACCTGGTTGATGGTGACCATCTGGCCCAGCTTCATCAATTGCTTGATGACTTCGGCGGCCTTGACGGACATCTTGTGCGCCAGGTCGGCCACGGAGATGGTTTCCGGCACGTGCACTTCGCGGGAAATGAATTCCTGCGACGCGGCTTCCTGCTGGTGACCACCACCGCGACGATCGTTCTGGCCGCGACGGCCACCGCCCTTGCCGCCACCCTTGCCACCGGCACGCCAGCCATCACGGCTTGCGGGGGTAGCGGGCTTCTCGGCGGGCTTCTTGCCGCGATTGTCATCGGACCAGGAGGAGGAAACCTCGGTGGTCTTGATGGTCTTCTTCGCGCCAGGTGCACCGGCGGCCGGCTTGGCGTCCTTCTTGGCGCCCGCGGGCTTGCCGGCAGGCTTGTGCAGCGTGCCCGACAGGTTGGCGGGGTTGGCAGGCGCTTCCGGTTCCGGCGCGCGCAGCACCTTGCGCGGACGATTCAGCATCTCGCGCAGGGCAGCGGCTTCGGCTTCGGCACGTTGACGGGCATCGTCACGCTGCGCGGTGGTCAGGTTCGCCGACGCCGATGCGGCGACGGGCGGCGGACCACGGCGGGCATCGCCGGCACGCGGGCCGCGCGAGCCTTGCGGCTGCACATTGGGACGGGCCCCGACGGGCGTCACCGGGGCCGTGGGCCGGGCAACCGGCGCAGCGGGTTTTGCGGCGCCTTCGGCGGCCGGCTTGGAGGGGGCTGCGGCAGCGGACTGCGCAACCACATCAGGTTCGGAAATCTTCACGGGCTCTTGCGGGGCAACGGCGGCGACCGGTTCGGCGGCGGGGCCGGCGGCGGGTGCCGCGGATGCCTCGTGTTCGGGTTCCGGCTGTCGAGAAACAGGTTCTGCTTGTTGTTCGGTCGCGGCCGGTTTTTCGGCAACGGTATCTTGGGTAGCGGCGGCGGGCTTCGCTTCAGCAGCCGGCTTCGATTCTTCCGCCGCGGCGGGCGCGGTGGATTGCGTCGAGGACGGCTGCGCGGCAGCGGCGGCGGTGTCCGCGGCTTGTGCCGCGGGCTGAGCCTTCTCTGCAGCGGGCGTCACAGGCGCCGCCGATTCAGCGGCAGTGGCGGCGGCAGCAGCGGCGGGCGTGCTGGCAGCGGCTTCGGTCGCTTCAGCCGGCGCGGCGGCGGCAGCCGACGGCGCGGCGGGCGCGCTCGCGGCCGGAGCCTCCGTGGCCGATGCCGGCGCGGCGTCGGCCGCTTCGGTCGCCGCGGCAACAGGAGCCGCCGTGGCGGCGGGCGCCGAGGACTCGACGGCCGGCGCGGCGCTGTCCGTCACGGGTGCGTCGGCAAGCTGCCCGTCGTCCGTTACGGCCAAAGCGTCTTCCTGCTCGGCGGCGGCTTCGGCGGCCAGCTCGGCCGGATCACGCTTGACGAACACGCGCTTCTTGCGCACTTCCACCTGGATGGTGCGCGAGCGTCCGGTCGCGTCAGCCTGGCGGATTTCCGAGGTCTGGCGACGGGTCAAGGTGATCTTCTTACCCTCTGCCGCGCCACCATGGGCGCGCCGCAGCGAGTCGAGCAGTTTCGCCTTGTCGCTATCGGTGACGGAGTCGTCTACCGATTTGAGTTCAACGCCAGCCGAGCGCAACTGATCCAGTAGCACATTGGCAGGCATTTTCAGCTCGGTAGCGAACTGGGCGACGGTGTTGCTCGACATTAGGCGTTCTTCCTGTGTACGGCGATCTAACAATATAACTAGCGCAATCCAATAAAACGATTACCAGGCGGGCCGCAGAGCAGCCTACCCCCCTTCCTTCTCGTCAAACCAATGCGCGCGGGCGCGCATGATCAGATCGCTGGAGGCCTGCTCGTCCAGGCCGGCGATTTCCGCCAGCTCGTCCGTAGCCAGTTCCGCCAGGTCATCACGCGTGTGAACCTTGCGTTCGGCCAGCTTGGCGGCCAGTTCCGGCGTCATGCCGTCCAGCGTCAGCAGATCCTGCGCCGTTTCCAGGGCTTCTTCCTGGGCAATGGCTTCGGTCAACAGCGCGTTGCGTGCACGAGTGCGCAGCTCGTTGATCGTGTCTTCGTCGAAGGCTTCGATTTCCAGCAGTTCCTGCATGGGCACGTAAGCGATTTCTTCGAGACCCGCGAAACCTTCATCGATCAGGATGTCGGCCACTTCCTCGTCCACGTCCAGCTTGCTCATGAAGGTGGCGCGCAGCGTGGAACGCTCGGATTCCTGGCGGTTCTGGCTTTCTTCCGGCGTCATGATGTTGATCTGCCAGCCGGTCAGCTCCGAGGCCAGACGCACGTTCTGGCCTTTGGCGCCGATCGCCTTGGGCAGGTTCTCTTCATCCACCACCACGTCCATGGCGTGCTTGTCTTCGTCGACCAGGATCGACTCGACGTTGGCCGGGGCCAGCGCGCCGATGACGAACTGGGCCGGCTCTTCCGACCACAGCACGATATCGACCTGCTCGCCGCCCAGCTCGTTACGCACGGCGGTGACGCGCGAACCGCGCATGCCGACGCAGGTACCGATAGGATCGATACGCTTGTCGTAGGCCACCACGGCGATCTTGGCGCGCACGCCGGCATCGCGGGCGGCCGCCTTGATTTCCAGCAGGCCTTGCTCGATCTCGGGCACTTCGTTTTCGAAGAGCTGGCGGATGAAGTCCGGCGCCGTACGCGACAGGATGACCTGTTGGCCGCGCGCGGCGTGATCGACCTTCAGCACGAAAGCGCGCACGCGATCGGCCACGCGGATGTTTTCCTTGGGGATCATCTCCGAGCGCGGCAGACGAGCTTCAATCTTGCCGGTTTCGATGATGGCATCGCCCTTGTCCATACGCTTGACCGTGCCGGACACGATGGTCTCGCCGCGGTCGAGGAAGTCATTCAGAACCTGTTCGCGCTCGGCGTCGCGTATCTTCTGCAAGATGGCCTGCTTGGCCGCCTGTGCGCCGATACGGCCGAACTCGATGGGTTCGAGCGGCTCTTCGATGTATTCGTCGACTTCGATATTGGGCACGATTTCGCGGGCGTCCGACAGCATTTCCTGCTTGTCGGGTTCCTGCAGGCCGGCTTCATCCGGCACGACCAACCAACGACGAAAACCTTCGTGACTGCCGGTTTCACGGTCGATCGAAACACGAATGTCCGCATCGTCCTTGAACCGCTTTTTCATGGCCGAAGCCAGCGCACTTTCGAGCGCTCCGAACACAACCTCGCGCGTTACGTTCTTTTCGCGCGCCAAGGCGTCGACCAACAGAAGAATTTCGCGACTCATCGCTTTTTGCCCTTGAAATCCAGAACGGGGTCCAGCTTGGCGCGTTCGACATCATCGAACGTGAAACGCACCACCTGCACATCGTCCTTCTTTGCCTCAAATTCCACACCGAAAGTGGCTTTTTCCTGTTCCTGCTCCGCCTCGTCGGCGACCAGGATGCCGGTAAAGACCTTGCGGCCCTCGACCGCCTGGCGCAGCTTGACTTCCACGCGTTCGCCGGCGAAGCGACGCAGGTCAGACTCGCTGCGCAAAGGGCGATCGATGCCAGGCGAACCCACTTCCAGTCGCTTGTAATCGATATTCTCGACCTCGAACACGCGCGACAGCTGACGCGACACCTGTTCGCAATCCTCGATACGCACCCCATCGGGACGATCGATGGTTACGCGCAGCAGGCCCAGGGCGGCACGTTCCACGTCGACAAGTTCGACGTCCATGCCGGCCAGCGCCTCTTGGGTCATTGCGAATAAATCAGCCATATGCTCGAAAAAAATGGGCTGTATGCCCAGCCCATCGTGATGTGCGGGAAAACGGCATAAAAAACACCGCCACCCCGCCTTTATTTGTTCACTCGCCGCCGGTTGACGACCGGGGTGGCCGCGCTGCTGAAGAACCTGGCCGATGCCAGTGCCCCCAACGACGCGGAAGCGCCAAAATCCGCCTGTGCCCTGCTGCCGTAGACACCATCACGAACCGCGCGTGAGAGGCATGAACAGCGGCGAACAACAGGCAGACACCAACGACGAGCCTGCGAAACCCGGAATTTTATCAGATTTTCGAGAAATTGCTTGCTACGTCGCGGAGTTACGAAACAGGAGGCCCGTTTCAGCGGTTGCCACGGCCGCGCAGTTCGGCAATACCGATGCGCGATTCGTGCGCCGACGCGCCGCGCGGCTGCCAATCGTCGCCACGCGCGCCACCACCACCGCCGCCCGCTCCACCGGCGCCACCAGCACCGCCGGCGTTACGGTTGCCGCGCGACTTGCCTTGCTGGCCAGCCGGCTTGCCGCTGCGATTGCCCTTGGGGGGACGCGGGCCACGCGGGCCCTTGGGCTGCCCTTCGGCGCCCGGCTGGCCGGACGCACGCGGACCCTCGCCCTGCGCGTACTGGCGCTGGCCGTCACCCCGCTGGCCGTCACCCTTGCGGGCGTTCGGATTCTTGGCGCCGTGCGGGCCACGGGACTTCTGTCCGGAGCGGCCGCGTCCCTGGCCCTGGCCTTGACCCTGACCTTGGCTTTCACCCTGCCCCTGGCCTTCGCCGTAGCCCTCGCCGCGGCCCTGACCACGGCCTTGAGCACGCCGTTGGCCCTGACCTTGGCCGCCCTGGCCTTGCAGCCCGCCCTGCCCCTGACCACCCTGGCCGGGACCGCGCTTGCCGCCGCGACGGCCACCCTTGCCGTTACCGCCAGCATTGCCGTTGCCGCCGCCATTACCGGCGCCCCGGCCGCGATTGCCGTCCTGCCCCAGCGGATGCCCGTTGGCATAACCGCCGGTAATCAGCAGGCCGGTACCGAAAGGATCGGAAGGCGACGAAGCGGTCTGCCCGCTACGACCGGCACCGCCGCCCTGCAGCTTGCCGCGCCGGCCGACGCGCGCGCCGTTCATACCGTTGTTTTCCAAGGTGCCGAAGCCCGGGGGCAGCGCGCCCTCGTGCGATTCAGGCTGCTTGGAACGGCGCCGGCCATCGCCGTCGTCGTCGTCGCGCAACAGACCCAGCTGCACCATCAGCGCCGTACACAGGTTGGGATCCAGCTCTTCCCAGCGGCCGCGCCGCAGGGTCGTGGGCAGCACGATGTCGCCGAAGCGCGTGCGGATCAGACGGCTCACCGTCACGCCGATGGCTTCGAACATGCGGCGGACTTCGCGATTGCGGCCTTCCTGCAGCGTCACGCTGTACCAGCGGTTGCTACCGTCGCCGCCAATGAAGTCCAGCGAACCGAAGGCGGCCTGGCCGTCTTCGAGCTCGATACCTTCGACCAGCGAGGTACGTTGCGCATCGTCCATCGTGCCAAGCACGCGCACCGCGTATTCGCGTTCCGTGCCGTAACGCGGATGCATGATGCGATTGGCCATCTCACCCGACGTGGTGAAGATCAGCAGGCCTTCCGTATTCAGATCCAGGCGGCCGACCGACAACCACTTGCCGGTGCGCAGCTTGGGCAGACGGGCGAAGACGCTGGCGCGGCCACCCGGATCGTCATGGCTGACGATTTCACCGGCCGGCTTGTGATACAGGATCACGCGGGGCGGCTTGCGCGTGTTCAGGCGCGTGATCACGCGGCCATTCACACGCACCTGGTCATTGGCGGCAACGCGTTGACCGATATGGGCCGGCTCGCCGTTGACGGACACGCGGCCCGCCACGATCAGCTCTTCCATTTCGCGCCGCGAACCGATGCCGGCATCGGCCAATACCTTGTGCAGCTTGGGCATCACGACCTCGCTGTTCAGGTATTTGTTCAGCCGCTGCTCCATACGGGCGGTTTTTTCCAGATACGTCAGGGCCTGCTCGGCCTCACGTTCGTTGCCACGGTCCTGGCCGCGGTCCTGCCCACGATCGTTGCCGCGCTGGTCCGCGCCGGCGGCGTAGCCGTCCGCAGCGTCCGACGCGCCTTGGGCACCGTGGGGGCCCACGTTATCTGCATCGCCGCGACGGCGACGGAACGGCGTGCGCAGCTTGCGGCCACGCGAGCGGGCACCGCCCTCGCCTTCCGAAGCCTGGCCCTGGGGCTGTCCCGACGCATCGCCATAGGCGGCATTCGGTTCGAACGCGGGAGCGGACTCCGTGTTCGCGGCGAACAGGTCGCCACTTTGGCCTCGCGACGCGTTCGATGCGCCTTCGCCCTGCCCGTAGGTGGACGCGCGCTCATTGCCGGCTTCGGCACCCGCCCCGCGTGCGGGACGGTTACGCGGCGGTTTGCCCTGGCGTTGCGGGCGCGCCGTGGCGGCTCGTTCGCTATCGGCGGCGGCCGTCTCGACCACATCGGTACGACGGCGCGAACGCGCGCGGGGCGCCGGTTCTTCGCCGACCTGCGCCGCGGACGGCGTCGACGTTTCGGCGGCGGCGGACGCGGGAGCGATGCCGGACACGGCCGGGGCCGGCGCGGCGGGCGCCTGGGCTTCGCCGGCGTCCGCGATCACTGCGGTCACGGCCTGCTTGCGGGAGGGCGTGGCACGCTTGGGGGCGCGCGCGGGCGCATCAGCGGCCGGCGTCGTATCCTGAGCTTCGACCTGCCGGACGACAGGCGCTTCGGCCGGGGCCGCGGCGCCAGCCGCTTCACCGATGGCAGCAGCCAATTTCGTTGCGCGCGGTGCGCGCGGCTTCTTGGCCGGCGCGGCTTCCGCCGGGGCAGCGACGGCCGGCGCGGCGGCCTGATTCGAATCAACAGACGCCGCGCTCGTCGCTTCTTCCGCGCCCTTGGCACGGGTCGACTTGCGGGGCGCACGAGGACGCGGCGCGTCCACGGTTTCGGCAACATCGGCGGCGGCGGCCGCGGCACTCTTGGCGGCGCGGCGCGGCGTCGCGGCGGGCGCCGCGGCAGCGGGCGCTTCCGCGGCCACCGCGGGGGCGGCATCGGCGGCGGCCGTCACGCGGCGCGCGCGGGGCTTGCGCACGGGCGCGGCGGCGTCGGCCGCATTCGCGTGCTCATTCACGGGAACGACTTCGTCCTGCGTTTTCTTATTGATGGTCACTAGAACTACTCCGGATTTCTATCTTTGCGGGAGGCGGAGGGCGCATCCTCATCGTCGGACTGCTCGGGCGAGCGCTCAGGCGCGGCGTCCGGCGTGGGTGACGGAATTTCAGGCTCCCCGCCTCGCGGCTCGATTTCCGGCGCGGTGCTGGGAGGCGTTATCTCTGGTGTACGTGCGGGTTGAGGGACCCGCGCCCCGTCGCCGGGCTGATCTATCGTGTCGTGCCCAGGCGGCGGCATATCTGGCCGGCCGGCGACTGGCGCCGCCAAAGCGGACACCTGCTCGTTATCTAGATCGATGGACAAATCGGCGTCGGCCGCGTTCCCGGCAGGTCCGGAATTTTCCTCGGAAACCTGATCCTCGGGGGCCGCGCCGGTCCGCTCCGTCGCCTGGCGCACAGCGTGCGCGGCATCGTCAGCGGCTGGCGATAAGTGGGATTCTACGCCAGATGCTCCCGCCCGTGCATCATCGCCTTCCGGAATATCCACAATTCCCTCCTCTCCGAGGGTTTGCCCGGACGCGGAAACCACACTCGCCTGATCCTCGGCGTCGGACTGCTCTATATCTACCTGGTCGGCAGCATCCGCCTGTTCGATACTGCCGACCTGCTCGGCGGCATCCGCCTGCTCGACGCTATCAGCCGGTTCGGCCCCGTCCGCCTGCTCCACGACGTCGGCCGGCCCGGCGCCATCCGCCTGTTCGGCATCCACCTCGGCGGAAAGTGCCGCGGCGGCGGCTTCGTCGACGACGACTTCGCCGCCGGCGGGCGTGATTTCCTCGATCTCGATACCACCAAGGTCCAGCCCCGCCAAGGCGGCGGCGGCGCCTTGGGCCTCCAGCGGGGGCAGCTCGTCCAGGGCACGCAATCCCAGATCGTCAAGGAACTGCCGCGTCGTCCCGAACAAGGCGGGACGCCCGGGCGCATCGCGATGGCCGATCACTTCGATCCAGCCGCGATCTTCCAGCGTCTTGACGATCTGCGACGACACGGTCACGCCACGGATGTCCTCGATGTCGCCGCGCGTGACGGGCTGGCGCCAGGCCACGATCGCCAGCGTCTCCATCACCGCGCGTGAATACTTGGGCGGTTTCTCGGGATCCAGGCGCTGCAGATAACGCTGCATATGCGGCCGGCTCTGAAAACGCCACCCGCTGGCCAGCGACACCAGCTCCAGACCGCGGTCGGCCCAGAGCTGCTGCACCGCTTCCAGCAAGCTGCTCAGTTTTGCATCATCGATGTCATCGTCATCGTTGAAGAGTTTGCGGATTTCACCGCGCGGCATCGGCTGCGTTGCGCAGAGCAACGCGGCTTCGATGACTATGGTTGCCTCACTTTCATTCATCGATATGTTCAATTTTTATTAAAAACAGACAAAGGACTTGCCAAGGTTCAGAAATAGGGCTACTATTCATTTCTCAGACGCGGGGTGGAGCAGTCTGGCAGCTCGTCGGGCTCATAACCCGAAGGTCGTAGGTTCAAATCCTGCCCCCGCAACCAAACATACAGAAGGGCTTGGCGATTTCGCCAAGCCCTTTTTGTTTTGGCAAAACGAATAACAAAAAAAGCCTGATCAGCAGCCACAGCCGCAGCGCGCGCAGCAACGCCGCCATTACCAGCGACACACGTCGAACAGGGACGACGGCCGGCCATCGCGATAGCCGCGGCATTCAGCGTCGACATCGACGGCAGTGCTGACATAAGGGAAGCTTGCAAAAAGACCTCGACCAACAAGGCTGGACGCGAAAGCAGGACAGTGAAAAAGGACCGTTGGGGCGAAATCGCCGGCCGTGCGGCATGGCGTCCGTTATCGGATGCCCGAGGGGCCGTCCCGGCGTCGCGCCAAGTTTCGATCAGAAATACGAATCTGGACCGGCAGGACGACGGCGCTACTTTTGTGGGAAGCAAGCCAGGCGGCTTTGCCATAACCCAGACCGCGCTGCAGGTATTCGGTCGATTATACGCGGCATTATTCTGAACGGGAAAAAATCGGGACACCATTGCCCTCCCCCGTTTTGCCCTCTTGCCAAGGCTATCGCGACAGGCTCTCCCGCAGCAGCGCGGCAAGCTTTTCTTCCGGCATGCCGCGCACGATGAAGACCAGGCGGGACCGCTGATCCGCGTCGGGCCACGCGTCCAACTCAACCAGGGGGTACAGCTCCCGATGGACGCCATGAACCACCCAGGGTCCCGTACCGTCGGCAAAGGCAAGCAGCCCTTTCACCCGCAGCAGGGATTCGCCCAAGGATTCCTGCAAGGCCGCCATGCGCAGCAGAAACGCGGGCCGTGCCGGGGGCGCGTCAAACACGTGCGTCCACACCGCCACGTCGTGCGCCGTCGCGCCCGCGCTCCCGTGGCTGCCGGTCACCGGCGCGAAGCGGCTGAGCCAGCCGCCTTCGACGGCCAAGGCCTGGCCGTCGGCGCGCGCGGGACTTTTTCTATATCCCCCTTCCAGCAACAACCCTGCGGGCAATTCGGTTTCCGGCCCCAGCACCAACACTTGGGCCGACGGGTTGATGGCACCGACGCGCGCACGCGCTGCCTCGATTTCCCTCGGCGACGCCAGGTCGGTCTTGCCGATGACAACCCGATCCGCCAGGGCCAGTTGCTGCGCCATCTCCGCGGGCATAGGCGCGCTGGGGGACGCCTCTGCGGCCAGCTGCCTGGCGTCCGCCACCGCCACCGTTCCCTCGTACGCATAGCGTTCCGCCAGGAAATGATCATGGCGCAGCGTGAACAGGATAGGAGCCGGACTGGCCAGCCCGCTGGTCTCGATGATCAAGTGCCGGAAAGGCTTGATGGTCCGGCGCAGGGCCTGCATGAACAGATCCCGCAGCGTGTCGGTGAGCGCCCCGCGCACCAGGCAGCAGATGCACCCGCCTTCGAGCACCGTCACGGTATCGGCGCTGCCGCGCACCAGGTGATGGTCGATCCCCACGCTGCCGTACTCGTTGATCACCACTGCCGCGTCCGCGTACCGCGGCGTTCGTACAAGGCGATTGAGCAGGGTTGTCTTGCCGCTGCCCAGGAAGCCCGTGAGCACGGTGACGCCTATGCGCTTGTCAGTCATTGAATCGGTCCGCTGGTCTGCAAGCCAGGACTATATCGGACCACTGCGCGGCACGCCCGAGCCAAGGACCGGGGCGGCCGCTCAAGACACGCTTGAAACACTTCAGGCAGCCCTGCGCTGCCCCTCGGCTTCCGCGCCTTCTCGCCCGGCGCCCCCGCGCGAGGCCTGGCCGTGCGCGTAGGCATAGGCCAGGCTCATCGCCCTGCCCACCGCTGCCTGCTCTGAATGGGAAACCGACCGATCACTCATGGGCGGCACGCCGTCCACCAGTGAACGAGCGACGAACCCGCCTTCCACCGACGCAATTTCGATCGCGAATGTGCGGCCACGTATGACGCCGCGCGCGACATGATGCCATCTGATCACAGCACGTTCCTCCTCCGGGACGTTTATGAGGCACATGCTCGCCGAAGTGCGTGATGAGTGAATCGCAGGCTCTTTCCGGGTGTTACCAATATTGCGTAACACCGCCCTGGCCCGCCATGCCGGCGCTGCGCTCTGCAATCGACGCTTGCAACCGACGCTTGCAAAAAGGCCGCCTGGAACCACGCCTGGATTACCCGCCCACTACCCGGCGGCTTCGCGACTTCCGGCATCCTCTGTCCCCGCCTGCCAGGCGCGCAGCCACCCCAACCCGGCAGATGTTGCACCGCGAGGGCGGTATTCGCAACCTATCCATCCGTCGTAGGCCAGTTCATCCAATACAGTGAACAGATACGGATAGTTCACTTCTCCAGTATCAGGTTCCTGCCGCCGCGGCACACCGGCGATCTGTATATGGCCCACGCGGCCCGTCGGCAGATACGTGCGCAGACGTGTCTCCAGATCCCCTTCGACGATCTGGCAGTGATACAGATCCATCTGTACTTTCAGATTCGCGGCGCCAACTTCCTGCACGATGGCATGCGCCTGAGCCTGATGATTGAGGAAATAGCCAGGCATGTCGCGCGGGTTGATCGGTTCGATCAACAGATCCCGCCCGGCGGACGCGGCCTGGCCCGCCGCCCAGGCGAGGTTTTCCAGATACACCGCGCGCATGCGATGCACGTCACCAGGCGTCGGCACGACGCCGGCCATCACATGCAGGCGCGGACAATCCAACACCTCGGCGTATTCCAACGCGCGCATGATGCCGTCGCGAAATATGTCGCGGCGGTCGGCCAGGCTGGCGGTGCCGCGCTCGCCCGCGGCGTAATCGCCGGGCGGCGCGTTGAACAGGACCTGGCGCAGACCCGCCGCATGCAGGCGGTCCGCGATCTCCCGCGCCGGCCATTGGTACGGGAACATGAATTCGACGGCCGTGAACCCGTCGGCGGCCGCCACCTGGAAGCGGTCGAGGAATTCGTGTTCCGTGTACATCATGCTCAGATTGGCGGCAAACCTGGCCATGCGGGCCTCCATGGGATCGAAACAGGGATGGGACAGCTCGTGCTTTTCGGTCTGCACCATACCGCAAAACCTGCGGCGCGGCGCCAAGTCCTATAGGCGAATCGCGACGAAGAACGCGAGGGACAAGCGCAGAAAGGGCACGTAACGCATGGCCGCCTGCAACCGTCCTCGTGCTTTCTCCCGGTGCGAAAGCCAGTCAGCACACCAAGGGGCTTTACGAGAAAACGCGAGCTGGAACGCGAATGGAAAACACTGGCCTGGCGCCGTATTCTTTAAAAATGCGAAGAATAGATCGCATTTACGAATCGCGCTTCCACGCGCCCTCCTGCTCACACTGGAAAGCTCGCAATGACCACCCCCCCTCACACCACCCTTACCACCGCCCCGCTCGCGCCGCTGCTGGCGCGACTGTTCGAACAGGCCGACGCGGCGACCAGCCCCGCGGCCGCCGCCATTCCGCGCGACGAGCGCGACCGGCTGATGCAAAGCAGAACCGAGTACCTCGATTTGTATGGCCGGCTGAAGGATCTGTGGCTGCCGGTCTCACGCGAGACCGGCGCCCTGCTCTACATGCTGGCACGCAGCATCAAGGCCAGGAACATCGTCGAATACGGCACGTCCTTCGGCATTTCCACGCTGCACCTGGCCGCGGCCCTGCGTGACAATGGCGGCGGCCGCCTGATCGGCAGTGAATTCGAACCCGGCAAGGTCGCCAAGGCGCGCATCCACATGAACGCCGGCGGCGTGGCCGACCTGGTGGAGATCCGTGCCGGCGACGCATTGGAAACGCTGGCCACCGATCTGCCCGACAGCATAGACCTGGTCTTGCTGGACGGCGCCAAGGCCATCTACGACGACGTCCTGCGCCTGCTCGAACCCCGGCTGCGCCCAGGCGCCCTGGTCGTCGCCGACAACGCGGACATGTGCCCCGCCTACGTCAAGCGCGTGCGTGCGCCGGACAGCGGCTATCTGTCGGTGCCTTGCAACGACGATGTCGAACTGTCGATGCGGCTCGGCTGACAGGCCAAACGTGCGCCGGCGTTGAGCAGCGGCTCAGTCCAGCTTCACGCCGGCTTCCCGGATGACCTCGCCCCAGCGCCGCGTCTCGTCGGCGATGTAGCGTTGATAGGCTTCCGGCGTACTGCCCAAGGCCTGTGCGCCCTGCGCCGTCAGCTGCTTGCGCACTTCATCGGCCTGCAGGGCCTTGAGGATCTCCTGGTTGAGCCGCGTGACGATGGCGGGCGGCGTGCCCTTGGGCACCACGACGCCCTGCCAGGCGCCCACCTCGAAGCCCGGCACCACCGTCTCGGCGACCGTGGGCACGTCAGGCAACAGGGGGCTGCGCTTGATGCCCGTGACGGCCAATGCCCTCAACCTGCCGTCCCGAATGAAGGCCAGGGAGTCGTTCAGCGTGTTGGCCATGAACTGCACCTGCCCGCCGACCAGGTCCGTCATCGCCGGCGCGCTGCCGCGATACGGCACATGCATGGCTTGCGCGCCGACGGCATGCAGCAGCATCAGCGCGCCCAGGTGCGTCACGTTGCCGGTGCTGGCCGATCCATAGGACAGCTTGCCGCCCTGCGCGCGGGCGTAGGCCACGAAAGACTGGATATCCTTGGCGGGCACGGAAGGATGCACCAACAGCACCAGCGGAATCACGGCCGTCGACGCCACGGCCTGGAAGTCGCGCTGAGGATCGAATCCCAGCTTGGTGTACAGATTGGGACTGAGCGCGATGGACGAGGTGTTGTACAGCAAGGTGTAGCCGTCCGCCGCGGCCTGCGCCACATGCTGCATGCCGATATTGCCGTTGGCGCCGCCCCGGTTCTCCACCACGATGGTCTGCCCCAGTTGCTCGGTCAGCTGGCGCGCCAGCACGCGCGCCACCAGGTCGGTCGGGCCGCCCGGCGGGAAAGGCACCACCAGGGTCACCGGCCGTTGCGGCCAGTCCGCGGCCGTCGCGGGCACGGGCGCCAGCGCGCCCAGGCCTATGCAGACCGCCACGACGGCGGCCCATGCAGCTCGTAATGCCATGATTGTCTCCTCGTGCTTTTTATGTATTTTTTGGGGTGTGCCCCCGGGCCGCGCGCGTTACGCCGGTCGGCCGGCCAGCAGGCGTACCGCCGTGTACTCCATGACGGCCGTGCCGTCCTGATTGCGCACCGTGATCGCGGACGTCACCACGGCTCGATTGTTCTTGGACGTCGGCTTGACGCCGGTGACCGCGACTTCGGCCCAGATGGTGTCCCCGGCCACGACAGGCGCCAGGATCTTTTTGTGCACTTCAAGCAAGGCCAGGCCGGTACCCTGGACCATGGTCTGCATCAGCATGCCTTCGATCAGGCCATACGTCAGGGCGCCCGGCGCGGGGCGGCCCTTCATCGCCCCGTGCTCGAACGTGGTGTCGATGAAGATGGCCTCCAGCATGCCCGTGACGCTGATGAAATTGACGATGTCGGTCTCGGTGACGGTACGGCGGAAGGTGTGGAAAAGCTGGCCCTCGCGCAGGTCCTGCCAGTAGTAGCCCTGCCCGAGCAGGGGCGGATTGGATGTCATGGTGTCATTCTCCTCATGGTGGGTGATGATGTTTCTTGCGTTCGCGGCGAGCACGAGCGGACGCTGCACTGGCGGGGTACGGCGCAGTCAGGCGAAACCGCCCAGCCCGGCGATATCGGCTTCGCTCAAGCCCGCCTCGCGCAGCACTTCCCGGGTGTGCTCGCCCAGGCGCGGCGCCATCGCCGGCGCCACGTGGTTGTCGGCCAGGCGCACCGGACTGCGGGTGTAGCGGTAGTTGTGTCCCTGGCCATCGTCGACATCGACGAACAGGCCCACGCTGCGCAGATGCGGATCCCGCGGCAGGTCCTCCAGGCGATTGACCGGCGCGGCCGGGATCTCCAGCTCGCCGCACAACGCCAGCCAATGCGCCGTCGTGTGCCGCGCCACGATCTCGCCGGTCAGGGCATACAAATCTTCGATGTGGCGCGTGCGCGCCGCGATGCCCAGAAAGCGCGGATCCGCCGCCAGGTCCGCATGGCCGCTGTGGGTGAAGAAGCGCTGCCAGTGGCCATCCGTGTAAGGCATCATGCAGATGTGCCCGTCGGCGGTCGCATAGGGCCGGCGCCAGCGCGTCAGCACGCGGGGATAGCCCATGGCATCCGGCGCCTCGGACAGATGCCCGCCGTACAGATGCTCCACCATCAGGAAGGAGGTCATGGACTCATACATGGGAACTTCCAAAGCCTGCCCGCGGCCCGTGCGCTCGCGCTGGAACAGCGCGGCCAGGATGGCATGCGCCGCCACCAGCCCACACGTCTTGTCCGCCGCGACCGTGGGCAGGTATTGCGGCGTTCCGGTCTGGCGCCGCATCAGGTCCGCCACGCCGGACAAACCCTGGATGATGTCATCGTAGGCGGGCTGGCCGTCGTAGGCGCCGCCACTGCCGAAGCCGTAGAGTCCCGCATACACCAGACGCGGATTGCGCGCGCACAGCGTCGCGGGGTCGAGGCCCAGCCTGGCCATCTTCGATGGCCGCATGCTGTGCATCAACACGTCGGCACCATCGACCAGGGTCAGCAAGGCGGCACGCGCGGCGTCCTGCTTCAGGTCCAGCACGACACTGCGCTTGTTGCGGTTGATACCCAGGAAGATGGCGGCCATGCCCGCTTCGCGCGCCGGCCCCGTGTTGCGCGTGGAGTCGCCGCCCGGCGCCTCTATCTTGATGACGTCAGCACCGTAATCGGACAGCACCTGCGAAGCATAGGGGCCGAAGACCACGGTGGTCAGGTCGAGTATGCGTATGCCGCCTAGCGCGGCCTGCTGCGGAGTGTGTGCGGAGCTCATGACAGGCCATCCTAAAGATGGCCGCCACGCGCGTCTAATAGGCCTTCGGTATGGCGCGATATTGCACGTGTATGGGCGTGCCGTCCGCCGCCGTCAAGGCGTCAGGACGGCCCGTCCCACCACCTTGCCCGCCACCAGGGACGCCAGCACCGCGTCGGCTTCATCCAGGGGATAGGTCTTCACGGGTATGGGCTTGACCTTGCCTTCGCGCACCAGGGCCATCAGTTCGCGCAACTCCTGCAGATTGCCCACGTAGCTGCCGATGATGGACACCGCCTTCATTGGAATCAGCGCCAGCGACCAGGACGAGGCGCCGCCAAACAGCCCCACGATGACCAGCTTGCCGCCCTTGATCAGCGTGTCGAACGCCGCGCCGGTGGTCGCCGGGGCCCCGACCAGGTCGACGGCCGCCTGCAAAGGCTTTCCACCATTGGCTTTGACGATCTGCTGGGCCGCATCCGCGGCAGCGCCGTCGATGGCCGCAAGCGCGCCCGCGTCCAGCGCTGCCTTGCGCTTGGCGGGATCGAGGTCCACCACGATGGCGCCCTTGCCGCCCAGGGCATGCAGGATCTCGATGGCCATCAGGCCCAGCCCGCCCGCGCCGAAGATGACGATGGGATGGTCGCGATAGATTTCCGGGCCGATCTGGCGCAAGGCTGAATAGGTGGTCAGGCCCGAGCAGGCGTAAGGGGCGACGGTGGCGGGATCCAGGTCGCCGATGTCGATCAGGTAGCGCGCATCGGGCACGCGCAGATATTCGGCGTAGCCGCCGGGACGATAGACCCCCAGGGATTGCGGCGCCGTGCAATGGTTCTCGCGGCCCGCGGCGCAGGCCGGGCAGGCGCCGCAACCTATCCACGGATAGACCAGGTAGTTGCGTCCGGGGTGGACGTCCTTGGCCTGCGGCCCCGCCTTCTCCACCGCGCCGACCGTTTCATGCCCCAAGGTCAGCGGCAGTTTGACGCCGCGGTCCTTCAAGGACAGCCGCTTGCCCTGGCCCAAGTCGTATCCGCCCTCCCACAAATGGATGTCGCTATGGCACACCCCGGCGGCGCGCACCTTCAGCAGCACTTCAGCGCCCTGCACATCGGGCAAGGGCTGCTCCAGCCGCTGCAAAGGTTGGTGGAAGTCGACTACGCAATAGCATTTCATGGCCTGTCTCTCCGTTCTTGTTGTAGAAGCCCGAGGGCTCAGTGACGCACAAGGGGACACTCGCTATCCGCCAGCGACACGAACACCTGATCGCCCGGCACGGTGGACAGAATACGATAGAAATCACCGGGATGACGGGACTCGCTCGGCTTCTTCACCTCCACCAGGTACAGGTCCATGATCACCCGGCCATCCTCCGGACGGACTCGGGCATTCTTGATCAACCTGGTGGTAATCGGCAGCTCGCGCATCTTGCGGTTGACCGCCACGCCATCGAAAGTACCGGCCGCCTGCACGGCCTGCAGATAGTGCGTCGTCGCGACGTAGCTCAGCGCATGCACGATGGAGGGCACTTTGTCCCAACCGGCTTCCTTCTGCCAGCGCCTGGTCCAGGCCCGCGTGTCGTCATCGGCATCCCAGTAGAACGCATCGGGGAACACCAGTCCTTGCGCGACCGGCAAGCCCATGGCCGCGACATCGGTGATGAACGTCAGGAAGGTGAGCATGCGCTGCTTCGATTGGGTCACCCCGAATTCCTGGGCCTGCTTGATCAGGTTGACCAGATCACCGCCCGCGCTGGCCAGCCCGATGACCTGCGCCTGCGAAGCCTGGGCCTGCAGGATGAAGGACGCGAAGTCAGTGGCCCCCAGCGGATGGCGCGCGCTGCCCAGCACCTTGCCGCCGGCGCGCTCGACGAAGCGGCTGGCGTTGGCTTCCAGGGATTTGCCGAACACATAGTCGCTGGTGATGAAGTACCAGCTTTTTCCTCCCTGTTCGACCGCGCCGCGCACCACCGCGTTGGCCAGCGCGTAGGTATCCGGCGCCCACTGCGTGATGACCTGGGAGCACTGCTTGCCGCTGAAGTCGCCGGCAAAGCCACCGCTGATCAGGGCCGTGCCGTTCTTCTCCTTGGCGACATAGGCGGCCGCCAGCCCAGTCGAACTCGCACCGCCGTCTACCACGGCCACCACGTTCTGAGTATCGAACCAACGCCTTACCACCGAAGACGCCACGTCCGCCTTGTTCTGGGTATCGGCGCCGATGACTTCGATCCGCTTGCCCAGTACCGTGCCGCCGAAGTCCTTGACCGCCAGGCGGGTGGCGTACTCCGAACCCGGGCCGCCCACATCGGTATAGATGCCGCTGCGGTCATTGGAAACACCGATGCGGACGACGTCCCCCGTGGGTTCGGCCATTACCGGACCCGCGCAGGCCAGCGCCAACGTGGTCATTGCAAGAACGATGCGAGCTGACATTCCCATCCTTGTCTCCTCCGGCCGGCATAGGGCCTGAACGTTGTTGCGGCAAATGCTAAGGTGGCGTCTGTGCGCAGTCTAATAAGTGTTTCGTATTGAGCGATACGGGATTTGATAATGGTCATGGATTTGCGTCAGTTACGTCAGTTGGTCACCATCGCCGAGCTGGGCAGCTATCGCCGCGCCGCCGAGGTACTGCACATCGCCCAGCCGGCCCTGTCGGTGTCGATCCAGAAACTGGAGCATCTGGTCGGCGTGCAATTGCTCGAACGGGGGACGCGCGGCGTCACGCTCACGGCCGCCGGAGAAGCGTTGGTGACGGACGCGCGCCGGGCGCTGTACCACGCCGATCAGGCCCGCCAGGCGGCGCGCCGGGTCGGGCTGGGGGAATGGGGCACCTTGCGGCTCGGCTTCGTGGGGTCAGCCACCTACACCCTGCTGCCGCGGCTGCTGCCTGCTTTCCGGGGCGCTTGCCCGGACGTTGGCCTGGAGCTGCGCGAGGACAGCACGGTGGGCTTGCTGGCGATGTTGCGGAGCGGCGAAATCGACGCGGCGCTGGTACGCGGGCCTGCCGCGGACGATCCCCTGCTGGCCAGTTGGGCCCTGGAACGCGATGACCTGATACTGGCGGTGCCCAGGGGACATCCGCTGGCGCTGCTTGAATCGGCGCCCTTGTGCGCGGCGCGGGGCGAAGCCTTCGTCGTGTACTCGCCCAAGATGGTCCCGGGCCTGTATGGCGTGACGCAGGAGCTATGCCGCAGCGCGGGATTCACGCCCCGCATCGGCCAGGAGGCGATCCAGGTGCAGACCGTGGTGAGCCTGGTGGCCAGCGGCATGGGGGTCGCTTTGGTGCCGGGGGTCGCGCGGGTCTATTCGACGCCGCATGTCGTCTTCGTGCCCTTGACCGATGCGCGCGCGCATTCAGCCCTGGCCTTGTCCCTGGTCACGCATCGCGAAGGCGCCAATGCGGCCGTGCTGAAGTTGAGGGATTGCCTGGAGCCTTGCGTGCCGACGGCCGTTGCGGCTTGAAGAGGCGCGGCGCGCATCGTGTCAGCCCACCGTTTCACCGCATAGCTGACGGACGCAGTCCAGCGCCGAATGCTCGCTGGCCAGGACGCCCGTGCCGACGCGGGCGTACCAGGCCGATTCGCTGCCTATCGCCAACCGCCATTCGCGCAGGCTGCCGGTGTAAAGACCCAGGTCGTGTTCGGCGGTGATGCCGATGGCGCCATGCACGGCGTGCGCGATATCGCACACCGGCACGATGGCTTCGCACACGCGTCCCCATGCCAATGCCGCCGCTTCCGGACGGGGATATGCGTGGGGCCCGTTCAGCACCAGTCCCGCCGCCCCGCGCGCGGCCCAGACCTGTTCCGCCATGACGGCCAGCTGCTGCTGGATGGCCTGGAAGCGCCCGATCGGCTTGCCGAACTGGCGCCGGTCATTGGCATAGGCAAGCGTCAGATGCAGGACACGAATCAACGCGCCGGTCGCGATGCCGGCATAAGCGCAGGCGGCCAGGGTGTCCAGAGGACATATATCGCTGCCGAGCATGGGGGTAGCAGCGTCCGACGCCCATGTCGCGCTGGCGGCTACCGCAGCGTGCGGCGAGGAATCCGAAACAGCGGCTTGCGACACGGGTAGCAGAACGGATTTCCCATCCACCACGGCCAGCACATGATCGGCGGCACGCAGCCATGGCACGCGTGTGCCGATCACGCGGTTGTCACCGCAGCGCCATCCATAGGGTGCGAGCGCGATCGCTCCAGTTGGCGGCGTCACACCCGCAGCGTGGATCCACGCCCGCGCCAGCACCGTATCCGCAACAGGAAAAGGCACCGCGTGATAGCCCGCCGCGAAGAACGTGGACGCCAGATCCCCAAGTCCCAGCCCGGCGCCACCCGCATCTTCAGGCATCAATGCATCAGCGGTGCCACTGGCAACGAAAGCGTCCCAGGCCGCCGTCGCCCGCCCCGCGGCCGCAGCCCCATCAGCGCCCGCCGGCCGCCGCGCCGCTTTAGCGAGGCCAGGCGCGCACGTATCCGCAAACAGCCTGTCGGAGGCAGCCCCCAGCATATCGTCTTCGTCATAGAAACTGGCGTGGTTCATCGGGGTCTCCTTAACGCAGGTCCAGGCCGCGCGCGATGATGCCGCGCAAGATCTCACGCGTGCCCCCGCGCAAGGAAAACGTGGGACTCATCTGTTCCAGATAACTGAGCGTCCGCCACAACGCATCATCGGCAGGCGGTTCCGCCAGCGCGCCAAGCGCATCGCCGATCAGCGCCGGAATGCGCTGTTCCAGCTCCGTGCCCAGGTCCTTGACCAGCGCCGCTTCGACGGCCGGGCTCTCGCCACGCGCGAGCTTGCCCGCGATCGACAGCGACATCGATCGCAGGGTCGCCATCTGCGCCAGGATGCCGCCGGTCAGCACCGCGGTCGCACTATCCTGGCTCCCCTGCCCCCGGCAAAGATCCAGCCAGCATTGCACCAGCACCATGCTCGAATACAAACGCTCCGGCCCGCTCCGTTCGAAGGCCAGCTCCGCGTTGACTTGCGCCCATCCTTCGCCCTCGGTGCCGATCAAGGCGTCCTCACCCAAACGCACCTGGTCGAAAAAAACCTCGCAAAAGTGCGCGTCGCCAGCCACGTCGACGATAGGCCGCACGGTCACGCCAGGCGCATGCAGATCCACGATCACCTGCGACAGCCCCGCATGGCGGTCTTCGACAGTGCCGTGGGTGCGCACCAGCGCGATCATGTAGTGCGCATGTTGCGCGTTGGTGGTCCATATCTTGGCGCCATCCAGCACCCAGCCCGCCCCCTCGCGGCGGGCCCGCGTGCGTATGCTTGCCAGGTCCGAACCGGCATCGGGCTCGCTCATGCCGATGCAGAAAAACGCTTCCGCCCTGCAGATCCGCGGCAGGTAGAACTGGCGCTGCGCGTCCGTGCCGTAGCGCAGGATCAGCGGGGCACTCTGGCGATCGGCAATCCAGTGCGCCGCCACCGGCGCGCCCGCGGCCAGCAGTTCTTCCGACAACACGAAGCGGGCGAAATGCCCCCGCTCGGCGCCGCCGTAAGCACGCGGCAAGGTCAGCCCCAGCCACCCCTTCCGCGCCAGCGCGCGGCTGAAGTCGGCGTCGTAGCCCATCCACGACCGCGCCAGCAGGTCCGGCGCGCGGCCCGCCAGCGCATCATGCAGAAACGCGCGCACTTCCTGGCGCAGCGCCTGGTCTTGTGGAGGAATGCTGACCGGCGACAGAAACTCGATCATGGGTTGAGCGTGGGAGAGTGGCGGCAAGCCCCACTATCCCTGCCCTGGCGCCCGTGCGTCCAATATTTTTTCAGTCAGGGGCGATATCGGAGGGATATGGCGCTGCCCTCACTCAGGCTTGATGTTGTTTTCCTTGACCACCTTGCGCCAGCGGGCCTCCTCGCCACGCACATAGGTATCCAGCTCGGCGGGCGCGCCGGTGCGCACGGTCAGGCCTTCATATTCCATGCGCTTGCGCAGTTCCTCCGACTGCGTGGCCGCGCGCGCGGCGGCGTTGAGTCGCTCGATGACATCCGGGGGCGTCTTGGCCGGCACGTACAGGCCGTACCAGCTTTCCACCGCATAACCCGGCAAGGTCGCGGCGACAGTGGGCACACCCGGCCATGCGGGCGACGGCTGCGGGCTGGTCACCGCCAAGGCGCGCAGTTTGCCGCTCTGCACGAAGGACGCCACCGCGCTGGCGGTCGCGAACATCACATCGATGCGGCCACCGAGCACATCCGTGAGCGCCGGCCCCGCGCCCCGATACGGCACGTGAGTCATCGGCACCTTGGCAAGGTTGGCGAACAATTCGCCCGCCAGATGGGCCGACGTTCCTATCCCCTGGGATGCATAGGTCAGCCCCTTGCCCTTGGCCTTGGCCGCGGCGACCACATCCTGGACGCTATGCAAAGGACTATCGGCGGGCACCACCATCACGTTGGGACCCGTTCCGATCAGGGCCACCGGCGCGAACGCGGTTTGATAGTCATAGGGCAATGAAGGTTGCAGGCTGGGATTCACCGCATGCGCGAACGAAGCCATGTCGATGGTGTAGCCGTCCGGCGCGCTCTTGGCCACGTAATCCGTGCCCAGCATGGTGCCCGCGCCCGGTTTGTTGTCGACGATGACCGACTCGTTCAATACCTTGCCCATGCCGGCGCCAAGGGCGCGAGCCAATGCGTCCGTCCCGCCGCCGGGGGCGAAGGGCACGACCAGGCGTATCGGTTTATCGGGGAACGCAGCCTGGGCCGGGTAAGTGGCGGTGCCCGCCGACAATGCCAAGCCCGCGCAGGCCAACGCCTTGCGCACCCATCCTGATGTCATGGTCTCGTCTCCTTTGTCTTGCCAGGCTCCAGGCCCGACAGCTTTTTTCTTTTGCGCTTGCAAATGCAGCGACCAGGGAAAGCTTAGATGGACCAGATCGGAAACGACAGACTCGATTTTCAACAGGCGGAATAGAGACGATCAGGACAAGAGCGATAGGCCCAGTTTGCCCAAACATTGCACAAACACGAAGAAAACTGCGCAATATCTGATCAAAACATCGTCGCGATGAAAAAAAACGCCCTCTTATCGAAAAAAATCGCAGGTGGACTTGCGCACTCAAAAAAATACGTGCTATATTCTCTCTTCTTCACCGCCGGTCCCCGATAGCTCAGTCGGTAGAGCGACGGACTGTTAATCCGCAGGTCGCTGGTTCGAGCCCAGCTCGGGGAGCCAACAACAAAAGCTGTGAAGAGAAGTACCGACACCAGAAACCGCCGCAAGGCGGTTTTTGCTTTGCGCGACGATTTCTCCGCGCAAGCCTATCCTCTCTTACTGCAGAGCAACATTCGAGCACTTAGCTTGCATGTGTGCAGCACTATTTCATCAAAACACCGGTCCGTGACGTTTTGTGCCTAACTTCCCTACAAGTTGCAGGCAATTAACGGGGTGTATTGTATTTAAGAGATAACATACATACTTGCGCGTCAAAGCTTGGCGGTGATCCCGCCAATTTTATTGAGTCTATTTTGAGCACGAGTATGACCCCTGATTTACGCTCCACGGTAATTCAGCTCGACGCGGGCCTGCGCATGATCAATAGCGCGCTTGAGCACCTTCGACTGCAATTGGAACCAAGAGTCGAAGCAGGATGGCGGCTTTCGGAAGAAGGCTGGATTCTGGTAACGCCCGATAATCGCAAACTGCAGTTAGGTAATGCGGAAAGGGCCCTGCTGCTGGCCTTGGCCCGCCATCCGGCACGACAGATGAAGCGCGACGAACTGGTCCAGACCATCAACGACACGTTGGAATCGGATCACTACAACACCGCTGCCCTGTCGGTCATGATCAGCCGCCTGCGCAAGAAGGCCGCCGCCGATGGCGTCGACCTGCCTCTGCACGCCGTCCGCGGCCAAGGCTACGCCCTGTCCACCGGTATCGACATCATGTTGCCAGCGCCTCGCGCTGAACGTCGCGCCTGATAGGCGCTCCGGCACCCACGCCGCGCTGCGGAGTGGGGATCAAGATACGGGATCGCAAACGGCTATTGCAAACGCAGATCGCAGACGCAAAAAGGGCAGCCCTTCGGGCTGCCCTTTTCACTTTCTGGTGCCGGCAATAGGAGTCGAACCTACGACCTTCGCATTACGAATGCGCTGCTCTACCAACTGAGCTATGCCGGCTGAAACCTTGGCATCAGTGTTTAAAACCCTGCCCGTATCTTGCGGCGCCGTCCTGACATCGCTGTCGTGGTCCGCTTGATAAGAGCCCGCAACTATAGCACAAGAAATCAGCGCGCATAGTCCTTCGCCAAAAAAACTTGCTTGATATCGGTGGCCCCTCAGCGCGTCTGCAGTCACGCCATCCAAGGCAGCCACATGCGATTCGCTTATGTAATGCCGGATAGCGGCTTATGACAATTCATTCATATCATATATATAAATATTCATACCCTTGCGGTACACTCCACGCTTAGTCCTGGAATGGTGTTTATGAATAGTCTGTCCTCTCCCGCCATGCCTTTGGGCAGCCCCCTGTATGAACAGATCAAGCATGCCTTGTTGGCCGCACTGGCCCACGGTGAATGGAAGCAGGGAGATGCCATTCCACCGGAAAAAATCCTGGCGGAACGCTTCGGCGTATCGATAGGCACACTGCGCAAAGCCATCGATGAACTGGCGGCGGAAAATATCCTGGTGCGTCATCAAGGCCGCGGCACTTATGTCGCCACGCATACGCGCAACCCGCATTTTTTCAAGTTCTTCCGCATCGTACGCCAGGATGGCAAGAAAGCTTATCCGACCACGCAGCTGATGCGCTTTCGTCGCGTGCGCGCGTCGGCCCCCGTGCGCGAAAAACTGGGCCTGGCCAGCGGCGCCCACGTGTTCGAGTTCAACAACGTGCTGTCGCTCAACGGCGATGTCGTCATGGTGGACGAGATCAGCCTGCCCGAAGCCCTCTTCCCCGGCATGACCGAACAGCAATTGCGCGATCGACCCAGCACGCTGTACAGCCTGTACCAGGATGCCTTCGGCGTGAACGTCATCGGCACCGACGAGCGCCTGCGCACGGGGCTGGCGACGCCGGCCCATGCGCAGTGGTTGAACGTGCCTGAAGGCGAGCCCTTGCTGCAGATCCGACGGGTCGCCTATTCGTATCACGGCATGCCGGTGGAATGGCGCGTCTCGCACGTGAACACCGAGATCTACGAATATTTAGGCAACGAGAACAAATAGCGCCCGGTCGCGCGGATCGCCCCCGTCGGGGGCGATTCTTCCATAAAAAACCTTCCTCTAAGCCGGACAACTTGTACGTTGTCGTACCACTAAAGACTTGCCCTTGACGCACACTTTTTACAAGCAAGCGCCGCGTAATCAGTTTATATTTGTCAGCGCCAACTCAAGGTGATATCGCGCAAGCGACCGCCCCCAAGTTGTACGATGACAAACATATCGCGAACCGCCCGAGGAGACCAAGGTCCCCATGCAAGCCAAGCCCGCCCCGCTGTACATCCGCATCCACGACGACGACAACGTGGCCATCGTCGTCAATGACGGCGGCCTGCCCGCCGGCACGGAATTTCCCGACGGCCTGGTCCTGCGCGAGCATGTGCCGCAAGGACACAAAGTCGCGCTGCGCGACCTGGCCCCCGGCGATGCCATCGTTCGCTACCACGTGACCATCGGCTATGCCGCGCAGGAACTGCCGCGCGGCAGCTGGGTCAACGAACGCGTGACCACCATGCCGGCCGCGCCGGGCCTGGACGACCTGCCCATCGCCACCCGCGTACCGCCGCCCGCCCCGCCGCTGGAAGGCTATACCTTCGAGGGCTATCGCAACGCCGATGGGTCGGTGGGCACGCGCAACATCCTGGCGATCACCACCACCGTCCAATGCGTGTCGGGCGTGGTCGAGCACGCGGTCAAGCGCATCCGCAACGAGCTGCTGCCGCGCTATCCCCACGTCGATGACGTAGTGGGCATCGAACACACCTACGGCTGTGGCGTGGCCATCGACGCGCCCGACGCCATCATTCCCATCCGCACCCTGCGCAACATCAGCCAGAACCCCAACTTCGGCGGCGCCGCCATGATGGTCAGCCTGGGTTGCGAGAAGCTGCAACCGGACCGTCTGCTGCCCCCGGGCACCATCCCCCTGCTCGACCGCGGCAATCGCGTCGACACGGTGACCCTACAGGACGAAGCCCACGTCGGCTTCGAATCCATGGTCACGCACATCATGCAGACCGCCGAACGCCATCTGGAAGAACTGAACAAGCGGCGCCGCGTCACCTGTCCGGTCTCCGACCTGGTGGTCGGCGTGCAGTGCGGCGGCAGCGATGCGTTCTCCGGCGTCACCGCCAACCCCGCGGTGGGCTTCGCCAGCGACCTGCTGGTACGCGCCGGCGGCACGGTGATGTTTTCGGAAAACACGGAAGTACGTGATGGCATTGCCCAGCTCACCGCACGCGCGGCCACGCCGGAAGTGGCCGAAGCGCTGATCCGCGAAATGGACTGGTACGACCGCTATCTGCAACGCGGCATGGCCGACCGCAGCGCCAACACCTCGCCCGGCAACAAGAAAGGCGGCCTGTCCAATATCGTCGAGAAGGCCATGGGCTCCATCGCCAAGTCGGGACATTCGGCGATTGCCGGGGTGCTCGCGCCCGGAGAAAAACTCAAGACCAAAGGCCTGATTTTCACCGCCACGCCGGCCAGCGACTTCATCTGCGGCACGCTGCAACTGGCGGCCGGCATGAACCTGCACATCTTCACCACCGGCCGCGGCACGCCCTATGGCCTGGCCGAGGTGCCGGTGATCAAGGTGGCGACGCGCGACGATCTGGCGCGCCGCTGGTTCGACCTGATGGATGTCAACGCCGGCAGCATCGCCACCGGCCAGGCCACCATCGCCGATGTGGGCTGGGAGTTGTTCAACTACATGCTGGACGTCGCCAGCGGCCGCAAGAAGTCACGGGCCGAAGCGTTGGGGCTGCACAATGCCCTTGCCCTCTTCAACCCGGCCCCCGTGACCTAAGGAAAGCCCACCCCCTACCGCGCTGCGCGCGGCCCCCTCAAGGGGGCGGCACTGCCGGACCGGCAAAGCCGGCTCCGGGGTGCCCCCGCCAGATTTGCCAAGACTGCGGCGCCTGGTTTTTCCAGGCGCCGTTTGTCCTTGGCGCAACACAATGATCGCCGTCTTAACGAGACGTTGACCTCTGCCTCCATAGAATCTTCACGAATGGAAATCATTTCTATCTTCAAGTAGATTCTGGAGCGTTGTCGCATGCCTGCCGTACCCCACCCTCGCCGTCCGCGGCGTTTTTTTAACGCCGGGCCGCCCCAAGTTAAACAGCGTCCCCTTGGGGGACCGGGCAACCCCCAGGGTTGCCCTGAGGGGTCCACCTCTGTGCCTGGAATGAACGCCGGCGCCAAGCCGACCTTCGCGCCGATCTTCGCACCGGTCAGCGTACTAAGTGCCGCCATCGGCCTGGCCTGCGCCAGCAACGCCTTCGCCCAAGAAGCAAATCCGCCAGCGGCGCCCGCCGCCAGCGTCACCACGCTGGCCCCCATCCAGACCCAGGGCGACGGCGTGCTCAACCCCTCGCCTTACCAGGCCGAAACCGTGCAATCGGGCAAGTTCACTCAGCCCTTGCTGGACACGCCACAATCCATCACCGTGGTGCCCAAGGCGGTGCTCGAGGAACAACAGGCCCAAAGCCTGCAGGACGTCTTGCGCAACGTGCCCGGCATCACCTTTACCTCCGGAGAAGGCAACCTGGGCTGGGGCGATATGTTCACCATCCGCGGCTTCTCTGCCGAACAATCCATCACGGTCGATGGCGTGCGCGATGCCGGCATGGCCAGCCGCAACGACCTGTTCGACCTGGAAACGGCCGAAGTTTTCAAGGGTACTGGCAGCATCGAGTCCGGCGTAGCGGCCGTGGGCGGCAGCGTCAACCTGGTCAGCAAGCAGGCTCGTCTGGGCTCCTTCTACAAGGCGTCGACCACCCTGGGCACCGATAACTATCGACGCTACACGACCGACCTGAACCAGCAGTTGTCCGACACCTCCGCGTTCCGGCTGAACCTGATGCGCCACTCGAATGACGTGGCCGCGCGCCGGGTGACCGACTACGACCGCTGGGGCGCGGCCGGCTCGCTGGCCCTGGGGCTGGGAACGCCCACGCGCGTCACCATCGACTTCCTGCATCAATACGACGACAACATCCCCGATGGCGGCGTGCCCATCCAGCGCGGCACCAACGGCGAACGCATGCCCGGCGTGGCGCGCAATGCCTGGTACGGGGACCCCGGGCTCTATAAGGACCGCACCAAGACGGATCGCGCCACCGTCCGCGTCGAACACGACTTCAGCAGTCAGGCCAGCCTCACCAACATCAGCCGCTGGGAGCAGACGGACCGCTTGACGGTGCTATCGCCCGCCCGCTTCAACTCGGCGGCCGGCACGTCGCTGGGCTATGTCGGCGTGGGCCCGCTGGTCACCAGCGCTTCCGGCATCGCGTCCTATGGCGACTACGGCTACGACACCAGCGGCTCGACCCAGGCCCGCCTGCGCGGCAGCAACTACGGCACGTCCAAGCGCTACACCATCCTGGCCAACCAGACCAATCTCAAGCTCAACTTCGACACCGCGGGTCTGCGCCACGACCTGGTCACGGGCGTGGAGGTCTATCGCGAGCGCTACGGCGATCTGGCTCGCTGGGTCGACGCGCCCGCCACCAATCCGCTCTTCGACCTGCGCAGTGGCGGCGGCGTGAACATGGGCAGTGTGTCGACCCTGGAAGGCGGCGACGGTAATCACGCCGAAGTCGTCGACGTCGGCCTGTACGTGGGCGATACCGTCACGTTATCCCCGAACTGGCTGGTGTCCGGCGCCCTGCGCTACGACCATTTCTCGGTCGACCAGGTCAGTGGCGGCGCCACCAGCACCACCCGCGACGGCGCGTGGAGCGGCAAAGTGGGCCTGACCTACAAGCCAGTCGATTACGGCAGCATCTATGTGTCCTACAGCCAGGCCGCGCAGCCCTCGGCGATCGGCGCATCGACCAACAACAACATCTATGGCGCCACCAGCAGCACGCGCTACAAGCCGGCCGTATCCAGGACCTATGAGCTGGGCTCGAAGTGGGACCTGCTGGAAGACCGCTCGCTGTCCCTGACCGGCGCGGTGTTCCGCACGGAACTGAGCGACTCATGGGACTATGGCGACGGCACGTCGGTGGTCCGATCCCTGCCGGCGAAGGAAGTACACGGCGCCGAAATCGGTTTATCCGGCAACCTGACCAGCCGCCTGTCCGCCTTCGCCGGCGTCAGCGTGATGAAGAGCCGCATCACCAAGGGCGCGAACGAAGGACAGGAGGCGAAGAACGTTCCCGACGCCACCTTCAATCTGTGGGCGTCCTATGCGGCCACGGACAAGCTGTCCTTCAGCTACGGCGTGCAATACGTGGGCAAGCGGCGCTACACCGACAACAAGTACGTGGGCGGACAGAACAACAACAGCAGCACGGTGGATGGCCCGGCGGGCAAGCACCCGATCTATGTGGAAGACGACGAGAAAGCGCCGGCCTACTGGGTCCACTCGATCGCGGCCCGCTACAAGATCGACAAGCATTTTTCGGTGGGCGTGAACGTCAACAACCTGTTCAACCGGTATTACTACAGCCAGATCGGATCGTCGCTGGACGGTTATCAGATCTACGGCGTGCCGGGCGCCGGCCGCACCGTCCTGTTCACCGTGGATGCGAAGTTCTGATCATGATGCTCAAGATCCCCGCCATTTTCAGCACCGAGGAGGCCCGCAAGGTGCGCGAGCGCCTGCTTGCCGCCAACTGGGTCGATGGCAAGGAAACGGCCGGCACGCAGTCGCGCGAGGTCAAGGAGAATCGCCAGCTTGACGGCGACGATCCGCTCGGCCGCCAGATCGGTGATGAAATCGTGCGCCGCGTGGCCCAGGATCCGGTCTTCATGTCGGCGGCCTTACCGCGCCGCTTTTATCCGCCCCTGTTCAACCGCTATGGGCAGGGCGAGTCGTTCGGCTTCCACGTCGACAATGCGGTGCGCGGCATCAAGAACGTGCGGGAGCGGGTGCGCACCGATCTTTCCGCCACTTTGTTCCTGTCCGATCCCGACAGCTATGACGGTGGCGAACTGGTGGTGCGCGACACCTACGGCGAACACCGCGTCAAGCTGCCGGCGGGCCATCTGGTGCTGTATCCGGGATCGAGCGTGCACAAGGTGGAACCCGTCACCCGCGGGGAACGCATTGCGTCGTTTTTCTGGGTCGAGAGCCTGGTGCGCGAAGACAGCCAGCGCAATCTGCTGCTGGACATGGACGTGGCCATCCAGCTGCTGACCTGGGACCAGGCCAACCCGGACGCGCTGGTCCAGCTGACTGGGTGTTATCACAACCTGCTGCGCAGATGGAGCGACGTATAGGTGCGGGTCCGGGAACGGCGCCGCGGCCGGCATGACGCCGGCCGCCAGCGCTACCTGCCGGAGCAGGCGTCGCGGATATCGCTCAAGCCTGCATGGCGAAAGACATATCGCCCAGATAGTCCAGCTTGCCCAGGGGCACGCCCTGATTGCGCAGGATGTCGTACGCCGTGGTGACGTGGAAGTAGAAGTTCGGCAGCACGAAAGTGGTCAGGTAAGGCACGGGCGTGAACCGCACGGCATAGGGACCCACCTTGAATTCGATCGCACGCTCCATGTCGGCGTTGACGTCGTCTTCGGACACGGTTTCAAGAAAGCGCACCGTCTTGGCGATGCGTTCCTGCAGCTCGGCGAACGTGGTCTCGGTGTCGGCCATGGACGGCACGGCCATGCCGGCCAGACGCGCGGCGCCGGCCTTGGCCGCATCGCTGGCCGACTGCACCTGGCGCACCAGGTTGAACATGTCCGGCGCGAGCCTGGCCTGCAGCAGCTGGTCGGCGGGCACGTTTTGCGCTTGCGCATGGGCTTCGCCCTTGCGCAAGAGTTCGGCCAGCACGTTCAGGCCGCGCAGGAAGACGGGAATGGAAACTTGGAACAACGGCATGCGGGCATCCTCGATCGGTTGGGGCATAAGCATATATGCCCAAGATTGCCCGCCCGATACTACGCCTTGTCAGTGTCCGTCGCCAGCTTGCGCGACAACTCCTTGGGCAGCGGGAAGGCGATGTTCTCTTCCAGCCCCGGCATGGTGCGCACGGACACCGCGCCCAGTTCCTTGACACGGTTGATGACCTGCTGCACCAGCACTTCCGGCGCCGACGCGCCGGCCGTGATGCCGATACGCTGGCGCCCTTCCAGCCAGGCGGCCTCGATGGAGTCGGCACCGTCCACCAGATACGCGGCCACGCCTATGCGTTCAGCGACTTCCCTCAAGCGATTCGAATTGGAGCTGTTGGGACTGCCCACCACCAGCACCAGATCGCATTCCGGCGCCATCACCTTGACGGCGTCCTGGCGATTCTGCGTGGCGTAGCAGATATCGCTCTTGCGCGGTTCGACGATGGTCGGAAAGCGCGCCTTCAAGGCGCTGGCGACCACGGCGGCGTCATCGACCGACAGCGTGGTCTGCGTTACGTAGGCCAGATTATCGGGGTTCTCGACCGCCAGCGCGGCCACATCCTCGACCGTCTCCACCAGGTACATGCCGCCGGCGGCCTGGCCCAGGGTTCCTTCGACTTCCGGATGGCCCTTGTGGCCGATCATCACCACTTCACGGCCCGCGCTGCGCATGCGCGCGACTTCCACGTGCACCTTGGTCACCAGCGGACACGTGGCGTCGAAGATGCGCAGGCCGCGTTCGTCGGCTTCAGCCCGCACGGCCTTGGAGACGCCGTGCGCGGAAAACACCACGATGGCGCCCGCCGGCGCATCTTCCAGTTCGTCGATGAAGATCGCACCCTTGTTGCGCAGGTCTTCCACCACATAACGGTTGTGGACGATCTCGTGGCGCACATAGATGGGCGCGCCGTGCAATTCCAGGGCACGCTCGACGATGTCGATGGCGCGATCGACACCCGCGCAGAAACCGCGCGGCTGCGCCAGCAGGACCTCGGCGTCCAGCGCGGTGACCATGGTGAGGGTGGCGGGCATCACAACACCCCCAGGATGTCGACGTCCAGGCGCAAGGCCGTGCCGGCCAGCGGGTGATTGAAATCGAAGACGGCCCCCGTGTCGTCCAGGCTCTTGAGCACGCCGGAGTAGCGGCCGCCGTTGGGCGCCTTGAACTCGACCAGGTCGCCAGGCTCGAAGGTGGCGTCGGCGCCGGCATGCTCGTCCAGCATGGCGCGCGTCACCCGCTGGATCAGATCCGGGTTGCGATCGCCATAGGCATCGGCCGGGGCCAGCGTGATGCTGAAGACATTGCCTTCAGCCTGGCCCACCAGGGCAGCTTCCATACCCGGCGCCCATTGGCCCATGCCCATCTGCAGGGTGGCGGGCCGACCCGTGAAGGTATCGGCGAAGGTGGAGCCCGCGGCCGGGCCGGACGCCAGCACGATGCGGTAGTGCAGGGTCAGGTAGGAATCCGGACGGACAAAAACTTGCGTGGAGTCAGCTGCGGCGCTCAAGGTCTGTCACCGTAATGGCGAAAAGCAAAACCGTGATTTTAAAGCTTTATTGGAATGCTTTTTTTGCAGGCGCTTTTTCAGACTCCAGATTGCCCCCGGCGCCCCGCCCGGATCCTCCCTACTCTCTACAGCCAAGCTACCGCCAAGATCATGACCACGAACCTGGAGCCTCCCCCGGACCGGCCGCGCGAGCGCCTGTTGCGCCTGGGCCCCGCCGCGCTCAGCGACGCCGAGCTGCTGGCGGTGGTGCTCTGCACTGGCCTGCCGGGCCGCCCCGTGCTGGCGCTCGCGCAACAGATCATCCAGCATCACGGCGGCCTGCGCGGCCTGCTGGCGGCGGCGCCCGCCACCCTGCGCGCCACCCCTGGCGTGGGCAGCGCCAAGACCTGCCAACTGCTCAGTGTCCTGGAATTGGCCCGCCGCGCCATCCACGAAGAACTTGCGCACGGGCGCGCCCTGGACCAGCCGGACCTGGTCAAGCAATATTGCGTGGCCCTGTTGGGGGACCGCAGAATAGAGCACTGCCTGGCCCTGTATCTGGATAATGGCCTGCGCCTGATCGCCACCGGGGAAGTGGCGCGCGGCACCCTGACCAAGGCCGCGGTCTATCCCCGCGAAATCGTGCGGGACGCCCTGCGCCATCACGCGGCGGCGCTGATCCTGACCCATAATCACCCCTCCGGCCGGGCCGAGCCCTCCGAGGCGGACCTGCGCCTGACCCGCCACATCAGGCGCGCGCTGGCCCTGGTGGAAGTCCGCCTGGTGGACCACCTGATCGTGGCCGGCGGGACGGTACTGTCTCTCGCGGAACACGGCAAGCTGGGATAGGCCTTGCTTTGGGGGATCGATTCGGGATAGAATCGTGAGTTACTTTTTGGATACGTGGCCCTTGCCGTCTCCGCCATCCCGCCTGTCAGACCTGAACAAGGTCAGACGCGACTCCGCTGAGAAGCGTCCGGATGGGAAGCAGACAACGGCAGGCAAGCGCAAGGCAGCAGCGCCGGCTGGCGACCCGCCCAACCCCTGAGGAAGAAATGAAAGAGAATACTCACCCCGACTACCGCGAAGTGGTGTTCCTGGACGTCCAGACCCAAAAGCAATACATCATCAGCTCGACGATCAACACCCGTGAAACCATCACGGTCAAGAACGACAAGGGCGAAGAAAAGACGTATCCGCTGTACAAGTGCGACGTGACGTCGGATTCGCATCCGTTCTACACCGGCGCGCAAACCCGCATCGTCGAAACCGGCCGCGTGGAAAAATTCCGTGCCCGTTTCGCCCGTGCCACCGGCGCCTCCAAGCCCGCTGCTGCCTGATAACGGCAAAGCGCACGCGCGAAAAAAGCAGCCTGCGGGCTGCTTTTTTTTTCCGCCAGACCCGCAACGGTGTTCCTTTCGTGGGGCCAGACCACGCGACTATCCGGTAAATTACGTACGTGTCACCGATATCACGAACCACCCCGGCACGGCTGACCGCCACCGCCACCGTCAAGCTGCCGCGCCTGGTACTCATCGTCCTGGCGCTGGCTTACATCGTCGCGGGCCTGTTCATGCGGGACCCGTGGAAAACGGACGACGTCGTCGGCCTGGCCACCATGTTGACGGCGGTACGCGACGGCGCATGGCTGCTGCCGCAGGTCGGCCACCTGGCGCATGCCGAGGAAGGCCCGCTGATCACCTGGGTGGGCGCGGGCGCGGTACGCCTGTTCGGCCCCTGGATCGGCGACATCTCCGCCGGCCGCCTGCCCAATCTGCTGTGGTTCGCCATCACGACCTGCAGCGTGTGGTACGGCACCTATTTGCTGGGCCGCCGGGCTGAAGCGCAGCCGCTGGCGCTGCCCTTCGGCGGCGAACCGACGGTGCGCGACTATGGCCGCATGCTGGCCGACGCGGCCCTGCTGCTGTTCCTGGCCACGGTCGGCATTTTGCAGCGGGTCCACGAGACCTCTGAAATCCCCGCCATCATCGCCGGCCAGGCCGCGGTGTTCTACTCCCTGGCGCGCATGCTGGATCGCCCGGTGACGGGCGCCCTGACGCTGTCCGTGTCGCTGGCCGCCTGCTTCCTCACGCGCGGCTGGGTCGGCGGCGCGCCGGTCATGCTGGCCGCGCTGATCTCCTTTTACCCGCGCAGCGCGCTCTGGGCGCAGCGGCGCTGGTTGCCCCTGGTGGTCATCGTGACCACCCTGCTGATCGTGGCGTGGTGGATACCCGCCACGCACGCCAGCGACTACTGGATCCGCAACTGGAAGTTGTGGAACCTGAATAATTTCGACTGGCCCGACGCGGCCGACATGTTGCGCACCCTGCGCGACCTGCCGTGGTACCTGTGGCCGACCTGGCCGCTGGCCTTGCTGGCGTTGTGGCGCTGGCGCGCCTGGTGCTTCTCGCCCCACGTGTGGCTGCCGTTCTGCCAGATGATCTGCGCGATCCTCCTGCTGATCGCCATCGATGAACCCAGCGAGTCCGAGTTCGTGATGTTGGCGGTGCCCTGCGCGGTACTGGCGGCTTTCTCGCTGCCGACCCTGCGCCGCGCCGTCGTCAATACGCTGGACTGGTTCGCGGTGATGTGTTTCTCGCTGACCGCCGCCACGGTGTGGCTGGGATGGGTGGCGTTGAACTTCGGCATCCCGTCCAAGATCGCCCACAACATCGCCCGCCAGACCACGGGCTACGTGCCGGAAATCTCCTGGCCGGCCACCCTGCTTGGCCTGCTCGTGACGGCCGGTTGGGTCGCCATGCTCGTCTGGCGCTTGCGGGTACGGCCCACCGCCTTATGGCGCGGCACCGTGATGTCCGCGGCCGGGCTGGCGTCGACCTGGATCCTGCTGGTGCTGCTGTGGCAACCGCCGGTGGACTACGCGCGCAGCTATCGGGTGGCGTCGCATGAGCTGGCTGGCGTCATCGCGCAGAACGTTCGTCCCGGCGAATGCGTGCGCGGCCTGGGCCTGGGCAATGGCCAACGCGCGTCCTTCCTGGTCTTCGACAACCTCAATTTCCCCTATGACAGCCGGTGCACGGTGGTGCTGCAGCAGACCACCCGCAACAGCCTGAAGGACGGCACCGCCGCCTACAGCGATGGCGCCGAAGTGCTTTGGACGGGCGGCCGCCTTGCGGACCGCACGGAAGTCTTCCGCCTGCTGCGCGTCCCTCCCCTGCCCGGCCCCCGATGACCACATCCGTAGCGCCCACCGCCTCTTTCGGGGCGGCGCTGCGCGCCATCGCGCGCCAGGCCTGGCCGGTCTTGATCAGCCAGTGGGCGGGCATCGCTTTCGGTGTGCTCGACACTGCCATGACGGGGCACTCCAGCCCGGACGACCTGGCCGCGATGTCGCTTTCCGCGTCCGTCTACATCACCGTGTTCGTCGGCTTGATGGGCGTGGTGCACGCCTTGATTCCCATCCTGGCCCAGCATTACGGCGCCGGCCGCCTGCGTGAGGTCGGCAGCACGTGGGGCCAGGGCATCTGGCTGGCCCTGGGCTTGTCCGTGGTGGGCGCCGCGTTGATGCTGTTCCCGGACATGTGGCTGTCGCTGTCAGGCGACGTCGCGCCGCCCGTGCGCGAGCGCATCGCTTCCTATCTGCAGGCCCTGGTGCTGGCCTTGCCCGCGGCATTGATCTTCCGCACCATTTACGCCCTGGGCACCGCGGTGTCGCGGCCCAAGCTGGTGATGGCCATCAACCTGGCCGGCGTGGCGTTGAAAGCCCTGCTCAACTGGGTGCTGATCTACGGCAAGCTGGGTCTGCCGCCCATGGGCGCCACCGGCGCCGGCCTGGCCAGCGCCATCGTGTCCTGGATCAGCCTGGGGGCGGGCCTGTGGGTGCTGCACGCCGATCGCTATTACGCCCGTTTCCATCTGTGCCTGGGACGCCCGCGCTGGGCGCCGCTGAAGGAACTGCTGCGCCTGGGCCTGCCCATGGGCGGCTCCTACCTGGTCGAAGTCTGCGCGTTCACCTTCATGGCCCTGCTGGTCGCGCGCGAAGGCACGCTGGTCAGCGGCGGGCATCAGATCATGTCCAACCTGGCGGCCCTCTGCTACATGATGCCGATGGCTCTGGGCGTAGCCACCGCCGCGCTGACAGCGCAGGCCATCGGCGCGCGCCAGCCCCATCTGGCGCATCGCACCGGGCTGGCGGGCCTGGTGTTGGGCGTGATCGGCGCGTTGCTGACCGCGCTGGTGCTGTGGACGGGACAGCCGCTGATCATCGCGGCCTACACCGACAATGCGCAAGTGGCCGCCGTGGCGGCCAGCCTGCTGTATGTCATCCCCCTGTTTCACCTGTTCGATGCCATGCAGTGCATCAACAGCTATCTGCTGCGCGCCTACAAGGTGGCGGTGGTGCCGCTGCTGCTGCAGGTGGTGGCGCTTGGACTGGTAGGCCTGATCGGCGGCTGGTGGCTGGGTTTCGGCCCCGGCGCGGGCGGCCTGGACTGGCTGCGCGATGTGCTGATCCCCGGCTCGCCGCGCGGCGCCGGCACCATGTGGCTGATGGCCATGGTCGGGCTGGGTTTGTCGGCCGCGCTGCTGCATGCCTGGTATTGGCACATCGTGCGCCGCAATCTGCGCGGCGCGGACGCGGAAAGCGCCACGGCGTGATGCCATGGCCTTGTTGTCATCGCGCGCCAGGCTGGCCTGCTACGCCGGCTCAGTACACCGGCGTGACAAGCGGTTTGCCGGCGAAAAAGCACTCGGCGTTTTCCAGGAACTTGCGCACGGACGCGTCGATCGCCTGCGGCGAGATGCCCGCGATATGCGGGGTCAGCACAGCGTTATCGAATTCGAGCAGCGCCGCGGGCGGGGTCGGTTCGTTCTCGTAGACGTCCAGGGCGGCGGCATGCAGGCGGCCTTCGCGTAAGGCGTCGGCCACGGCTTCCGTATCCACCAGCGTGCCGCGCGCGATGTTGACCAGCACACCCTGCGGTCCCAGCGCGTCGAGGATCGCGCGATTGATGATGTGGTACGTCGCCGCGCCGCCCGGCGCGGCCACCACCAGGAAATCGGCCCACGTGGCCAGGCTGGTCAGGTCTTCGAAATACGTGAAGTCGACGTCGTCACGGCGGCTGCGGTTGTGATAACCGATTTCCATATTGAAGCCGAGCGCGCGCCGGGCGACCTTCTTGCCGATGGCGCCCATTCCCAGGATGCCCAGTCTTCGGAACGAGGCCTGCGGCGGACGCGGGATGTCGTCGCGCCACAGGCCGTTGCGCACGCCGGCGTTCAGGAAAGGCAGGCGGCGCACGGCCGCCAGCAGCAGCATCATGGCGTGATCGGCGACGGCGTCGTCGTTGGTGCCGGCGGCGTTGGACACGGGGATGCCCAGTTCGCGGGCACGTGCCACGGCGACATTTTCGTAGCCCACGCCCACGGTGGAAATCAGGCGCAGCTTGGGCAGGCGGTTGATTTCGCTGGCGAGCAGGCCGTTGGTGCCGTTGGTGAGGACGACCTCGATCTCATGTCCCCGGGCGGTGATCTGCGCGTCGCCGTTGCTACGGTCGGCGCCCAGTTGGGCGTTGGGGGCGTAGATCATGTCGAAGCGTTCGGCGACCAGGGCGCGGTGTTCTTCCGACAGGAACACCAGCACGAGTAATACGGGTTTCATGCTTGTCTCGATTCCTTCTATTGCCCCGTAGCGGGGGGATTATCCAGGCGGCCTGGCGGCCGCCTGGAGTTGGGATGCTACCCCGGGCGGCTATTGCCGCCGGGGCGCCGCTGTGCCGGTGCGCCGCGCCGGTGTAGCGCGGCGCGCCGCGCCGCGCCGCGGGGCGGAGGCCGCAGGCCATAGGCAGCGGACCGCAGGCCAAAGGCAATAGACGATAGGCCGCAGGCCACAAGTCAATTACTCCACCTTCGCTCCGGAGGCGCGGACCAGGTTACCCCATTTGATGATCTCGGCATCGACCAGCTTGCTGAACGCGGCGGGGCTGTCGCCGGCGGGGGTCGAACCCTGGTCGGCCAGGGTTTTCTTGACCGCCGCTTCGGCGAGCACGGCGTTGATGGCCTTGTTCATCTTGTCGACGACGGGACCCGGCGTCCCGGCCGGCGCCCATACACCGTTCCACAGCACGATCTCATACCCCGGCAGGCTCTCCGCCACCGCCGGCACGTCCGGCAGCCGCGGGGAACGCTGCGCCGTCGTCACCGCCAGCGGCCGCAGCTTGCCGCTGTCGATGAAGGGCAGCACTTCCACAAGCGGCGAGAACACCGCCTGGATCTGCCCCGACAACAGATCCATATTGGCCGGCGCTCCACCCTTGTAAGGCACGTGATGCATGCTCAGATGCGCCATCTCGTTGAACAGGGAACCGGACAGATGCTGCGACGTGCCATTGCCCGCCGACCCGTAATACACCGGCGTCTTGCTGTCCCGCGCATACTCGATGAAAGACTTCAACGACGTCACGGGCAGCTTGGTATTGACCATCAGCACATTGGGAATCAAGGACACCCGCGACACCGGCTGCAAATCCTTCTGCACGTTCAAGGGCATGTTCGCGTACAGCGTCACGTTGGCGATCAACGTGGTGGTCGAGAACAAAAACGTATAACCATCGGCGGCCGACTTGGCCACATGATCCGCGCCCACATTCCCGCCCGCGCCGGCGCGGTTTTCCACCACCACCGGCTGGCCCAGATAATGCGGCAGGCGCTGCGCCAGCAGGCGCGCGGTCGAATCGGTACTGCCTCCAGGCGCCAAAGGCACCACCAGCGTCACCGGCCGCGCCGGCCAGCCACCGCCGCTGTCGGCCGCGGCCGCCTGCGCGGCCCCAAGCAGCGTCAATGAACAGAACAAGGCCGCGCAAGCCGCCACGTATCGGGTTGTCATGCTGTCTCCTCCGGCGAACTATCGACGTTCGCTCTATCAGGGATAAAAATCGATGATCCCGCGCCGCGACGATGCCGTCCCGGCGCAGGCTTGCCGCATCAACGCTGCCCGTCACCCACGCTGATCTTGTCGGCGCGCAGCCCACCCAGCCGTTCATGAACGCGCGTGCCGGTCGACACGACCAGTGCGTAAAGCAACTCATTGGCCCGGGGACTATCGATGGCGCCCACATCCATGGTGGTGAAATGGCTGCGCACGTAGGCCGCTTCGATGTGATGCAAGGGAATCTGCAGACGCGTCCCGGCCGCGGCCACCACCTTGGCCGCCGGCACGATCGACTTGGCCTGGGGCAGTTCCGCCCTCATCGACCAGCCGCCGGCCTCGTGCCAGATGGCGCCATGTTCCAGTTCGCCATCCAGGCCGACGATCGCTCCCTTGCCGTAAGCCTGCACCTTGTCCGGCCCGCCCACCGCAGCCAGCAGTTCGGGCACGATGGCCTTGGCCAGCACCTTGGCGTCCTCCACCAGCCCCGACAGGTCCTCTACGTAGCGGCCCGCGTAGGGATTCTTCAGCACCACGGCGATGCAGGCCATCTTGATCGGCTCGCTGCGCGGCGGGCCGCCTTCGTGATAGATCGATTCAACGGTCAACAGCTTCTTGCGGATTTCCACGGGCATCGTGTCGGTCTCCAGTAGATTGAAAAGGGAAGCAAAGCTTCAGAGGTAAGTGCAGGGGCGCACGATCATTGCGGCGTCAATTTCGCGTCCGCGAAAATCTTGCCCCACTTGTCTATTTCGCTATCGATGACACCTTTGAACTCGGGCGCCGACGAATAGCGCACGGTCAGTCCATTCGACGTGAACTGCTCGCGCAAGGCAGGCGCGGCCAGCGCATGCTTCAAGGCCGCATTGAGCCGCTGCACGATCGCGTCGGGCGTGCCCGCCGGCGCGGCCATACCGAACCACACGGTGAGGTCGTAGCCGGTCAGTCCCGCCTCGGACAGCGACGGCAACTCCGGCGCCAGCGGCGAGCGGGCCTTGCTGGTGACACCCAGCGCGGTCACGCGGCCCGCGCGCGACTGCTGCAGGCCATTGACCATGTCGGCGATGGTGAAATCGATGGTGCCGCCCATCAGGTCCGTCATGGCCTGCGGCACGCCACGATAGGCCACCGGCGTGGCCTGGAAGTCGCCCATGGCCACCACCTGCGCGGCGCACAGCTGCGCGCTGCCCGAGCCGTAGCCATAAGTCAGCTTGCCCGGGTGGGCCTTGGCGTACTTCACCAGGCCCTGCACGTCCTTCACCGGCAGGTCGGCGCGGGTCACCAGCATGAACGGCGCTTCCGCCACCAGGCCGATCGGCGCGAAGTCCTTGCGGGGGTCATAGGGCAAGGAGCGGAACGCGCTGACATTGCTGGCGCCCGTGCTCACACCGACCATGAACAAGGTGTACCCATCGGGTTCGGAACGGGCCGCCGAGCCCGTGCCCACCAGCCCATTGGCACCCGCCCGGTTCTCCACGATGATGGACTGCTTCAATTCCTGGTTCAGGCCCTGCGCCAGGCTGCGCGCCACCACGTCGGTGATGCTGCCGGGCGGGAAAGGCACGACCAGGCGCACCGGCTTGTCCGGATAGGCCGCAACGGCCAGCATGGGCACCACGCAAAGCAGCGCCGCCGCGATTTGTCGCAACATCGATGTCTCCTTTTTTTATTTTGATGGGGCGGCCGGCGCGGCGTCCCGTCCGCGTCCGGCCTGCCAGCCTGCCGACTGGCGGGACCTGCCTCAATCCTGCGGCGCGGATCCGAATTCAGCGCCGGCCCAGCGTTCGATGTGGCGGATGACTTCGACGTTGTCGCGCGGCCCGTCGCCTTGCGACAGGGCGAAGGCCAGGAACTGGCGCGCGGCGGGATTCACCCGCATGGGCACGCCCAGCTTTTCGGCCTCGTCCAGGCACATCTTGACGTCCTTGTGCAGCAGCTCGGTGGTGAAGCGCACCGGGAAGCTGCGATCCAGCACGCATTGCGGGATGCGCTCCAGCGTGGCGAAGGACCGGCCGCTGGAAACATTGAGCACGTCCAGCAGCGTACGCGGGTCCAGGCCCGCCTTGACACCGTAGACCAGCGCTTCGCAGCTGGCGATCATGCTGGTGGCGTAAAGCGTGTTGTTGATGATCTTGGTGGTCTGACCCAGGCTGGCGTCCTCACCCAGGTAGAACAGGTTCTTGCCGATCACGCGCAGCACGGCTTCCACTTCCTCGAAAGCCGCGCGCGGGCCCGCCGCCATGACGGCCAGGGTGCCCTTCTCCGCCGCCACCGTGCCGCCGCTGACGGGGGCGCCTATGGTCGTCACGCCCTGTGCCGACAGAATGGCCTCGATTTCCTTGGTCACGGAAGGCCCGGTGGTCGACATGTCGACCAGGATGCGCAGGCCCTTGACGTCCGCCAGCTCGCGCACGACGTCGGCCACGATGGCCGGCATGGGCAGGCACAGCAGCACCACCGGCGTCTCGGCGGCCAGCGCCCGCACACTGTCCATGCCGCGCGCGCCCGCCTGCACCGCACGCGCCTGCGCCGCGGCCGACCGGTCATGGACCAGCAGTTCATGGCCCGCGTCCAGCAGGCGCTGCGCGAAATGACGGCCGATATTGCCGACCCCGATCAAGCCCAGTTTCATTTCAGTCTCGCTCCAACGATGCTCGGGGATGCCGATGGGGATCCCTCTACCTGCATCCTAGGCAGCGGCGCCCGCGGTGGCGAGTGCTGAATCGGCGATGGGGTATAACCTGAAGCTAATCGATGGCTGTCGGGAGATGAGGGGGCACGCCGGTGCGCCCGTCGGAGCACCTGCCGCTACGCGCGTCCCCAAAGGCATACACTGTCGGGTAATCCCGCATTTTTAATGCAATATTCAGCGGCTCTCGCCAGCCGCCCTACCGTGACCCAGACGCCCTCGCCTTCCCAGCCCTTTTCTTCCCTGCCCCTGCTGCCCGCCTTGCTGGACAACCTGCAAAGCCTGGGCTTCGAGCAGATGACGCCGATCCAGGCCCACAGCCTGCCGCTGATCCTGGAAGGCCGCGACCTTATCGCACAAGCCAAGACCGGCAGCGGCAAGACCGCGGCGTTCGGCCTGGGCGTGCTGCAGAACCTGGACGTCAACCGCCTGGTGCCGCAAGGACTGGTGGTCTGTCCCACCCGTGAGCTGGCCGATCAGGTGGCGCAGGAGCTGCGCCGGCTGGCCCGCCTGATTCCCAACGTCAAGATCCTGACGCTGGTCGGCGGGGCCGCGGCCCGCCCCCAGGCCGAGTCGCTCGGCCGCGGCGCGCATCTGGTGGTCGGTACGCCGGGCCGTATCCAGGACCATCTGGAGCGCGCCAGCCTGGACCTGTCCAGCCTGAACACCCTGGTACTGGACGAGGCCGACCGCATGGTGGACATGGGCTTCTATGACGACATCGCCGCCATCGCGGCGCGATGTCCGGCCAAGCGCCAGACCCTGCTGTTCTCGGCGACCTATCCCGACAACATCCGCAAGCTCAGCGCCCGCTTCCTGCGCAATCCGGCCGAAGTGAAGGTGGAGGCGCAGCACAACGCCAGCCGCATCGAACAGTACTTCTACGAAGTCACCGAAGCCGGACGGCTGGAAGCCGTGGCCACGCTGCTGGCCCACTACCGCCCGGTCTCCACGCTGGCGTTCTGCAATACCAAGGTCCGCAGCCATGACCTGGTCGAGCATCTGCAAGCCAAGGGCATCAGCGCCCAGGCGCTCAACGGCGATCTGGAACAGCGCGACCGCGATGAAATCCTGATCCAGTTCTCCAATCAAAGCTGCGCCGTGCTGGTGGCCACCGACGTCGCCGCGCGCGGCCTGGACATCCAGAACCTGGGCGCCGTGATCAATGTGGACGTGACCAAGGACACCGAGGTCCACGTGCACCGCATCGGCCGCAGCGGCCGCGGCGACCAGAAAGGCCTGGCGCTGAGCCTGTGCTCCCCCGAAGAAACGCGCTTCGCCAACCTGATCGAGCAATACCAGGGCGCGCCGCTGCAATGGGCCGACCTGAAGGCGCTGCGGCCCAAGGCCGACCGGCCCTTGCGCGCGCCCATGGTGACCCTGTGCATCCAGGGCGGCAAGAAGGACAAGCTGCGGCCCGGCGACCTGCTGGGCGCCTTGACCGGCGATGGCGGCCTGACCTTCGAACAGGTGGGCAAGATCAACATCACCGAGTTCAACGCCTATGTGGCGCTGGATCGCCAGATCGCCAAGCAGGCGTTCTCGCGCATCTCCAACAGCAACATCAAGGGGCGCCGCTTCCGCATGCGCTTCCTGGAAGAGTTCTGATCGGCTTGGGCGTAACGCCACGGGCGGCCGCCTGAGAGCAGGCGGCCCGCTCAAGCCTTGCGCAGCAGTTCGATAAACTTGTCGGCGTGGCTGCTGCCGGTATCGAAGACCGACCGCACCACGCTGGGATACAGCAGGATATCTTCCGCCAGCGGCAGGACCTGGACGTCGGGCCAGGCCATGCCGGCCATGGTGAACTCGTCGACCACGGCCACGCCGGCGCCCGCGCGCACCAGGCTGCACGCCATATCCGTCTGATGAATGTGGACGGACACCCGCATCACCACACCCGCCTTGTCGAAAGCCGACGCCACCAATTGCCCGAAAGGAATATTGGGGTGATGGGCAATCAGCGGGTGGCCGCCCAGGTCGGCCAGGCTGACCCGGCGCTTGCGCGCCAGGGCATGGCCGCGCGGCACCACGCACACCATGCGCCCCTCCAGGAAGGTTTCGACGCGCAGGTTCGGATGTTCCAGGGGCAGCACCGAAATCCCCAGGTCGACCTTCTTGCTCAGGACCTCCTGCGCCATGCCGTTGAGCAGGGTCTGGACGAAATTCACCTGGATATTGGGGTACTCGCGCACGAATGCCGTGATGGTGGCGGCCACGACACCCCGGCTCAGCGCCGGGCTGCAAGCCAGGTTCAGGGTGCCGGACTGACCGCTGACCAGGCCGCGCGCGAACTCGTCGATGCGCAGCACGTGCTCATAGCAATGGTTGACTTCACGGTACAGCGCCTCGGCTTCCACGGTCGGCACCAGCTTGCCCTTGAGGCGCCGGAACAGCGCCAGGCCCAGGGTGTTTTCCGTGTGCGCGACGATGCGGCTGAGCGCGGGCTGGGACGTGAACAGCAACTTGGACGCGCCCTTGATCGAACCGGTCAGCATCACGGCCCGGAACACTTCCATCTGGCGCAGACTGAATCGCATCGCGTGTCCCTTCCCGGCGTGGCCACCCCGCTGCTGAGTGTTCCTCAAACCTTGAGGAAGTGTTCCCGGTAGTACGACAGCTCGGCGATCGATTCGTAAATATCGGCCAGGGCCTCGTGGCGGCTCTTCTTGTCGAAACCGCGATAGACTTCAGGACGCCACCGGCGCGCCAGCTCCTTCAGGGTGCTGACGTCCAGGTTGCGGTAATGGAAGAACTGCTCCAGGCGCGGCATGTAGGCGAACATGAAGCGGCGGTCCTGGCTGATGGTGTTGCCGCACAAGGGCGACTTGCCGGGCGCCACGTGCTGGGCCAGGAATTCCAGCAGGATATCCTCGGCCTGGGACTCATTGATGGTCGACGCCTTGACCTTGTCGATCAGGCCGCTCTTGCCGTGGGTGGACTTGTTCCAGTTGTCCATGGCGTCGAGCTGGGCGTCGGATTGGTGCACCACGATTACCGGTCCTTCGGCTACCACGGTGAGGTCAGGTTCGGTTACGACCACCGCCACTTCGATGATGCGTTCTTTGTCCGGATCCAGGCCAGTCATTTCCATGTCGAGCCAAACCAGGCGGTTCTCGTTCAGAGCCATATAATTTGCCTTATAAAAAAGCAATTTTCTCACACCGGCTGCTCATCGTTCCCATGCTTACACTCTTGTTCGTCGCCCTGCTGTTGGCAGGCATCATAGTCCGGGTCTGGCTGGCCAGCCGGCAAATCCGGCATGTGCTGCGCCATCGCGACACCGTGCCGCCGGAATTCGCCGCCCGCATCGGCCTGACCAGCCACCAGCGCGCCGCCGATTACACGGTGGCCCGCGTCCGGCTGGGCATCATGGAAAGGTTCTTCGACGCCGCGGTGCTCATTGCCCTGACCCTGCTGGGCGGCCTGCAGGCCATCGACAACCTGGTCGGCGGCCTGACCAGCAACGACTTCCTGCGCCAACTTCTGTTGATCGCGGCGGTGGGACTGCTGTTCGGCCTGCTGGAGCTGCCTTTTACCCTGTGGCGCCAGTTCCGCCTGGAAAGCCGCTTCGGTTTCAATCGCATGACACCGGGCCTGTTCGTGCGCGACGCGCTCAAGGGGCTGCTGCTGACCTTCATCATCGGCCTGCCGCTGGCCGCCGCCGTCCTGTGGCTGATGGCCCAGGCCGGCGCCTATTGGTGGGTGTGGGCCTGGGCCCTCTGGGTGGGTTTCAGCCTGCTCACCCTGCTGCTGGCGCCCACGGTCATCGCGCCGATGTTCAACAAATTCACGCCTTTGGAAAACGCCGACCTCAGCAGCCGTATTCAGCAGCTGGCGCAGCGCTGCGGCTTCGCCATCAACGGCCTGTTCGTGATGGACGGTTCGCGCCGTTCCGGCCACGGCAACGCCTACTTCACCGGTTTCGGCAAATCGCGCCGCATCGTGTTCTTCGACACCTTGCTGGCCCGGCTGGACGGCGCCGAGATCGAGGCCGTGCTGGCGCATGAGCTGGGCCACTTTGCCCACCGCCACATCGTCAAACGCATCGTCATGAGCTTCGTGCTGGCCCTGGGCTTCTTCGCCCTGCTCGGCTGGCTGGCGGGCCAGCCCTGGTTTTACGCGCAGCTGGGGGTCGTGCCCCATCTGAACGGCCGCAACGACGCCATGGCCCTGCTGCTGCTGTTCATGGTGGTGCCCGTCTTCACCTTCCTGCTTACGCCCCTGGGCAGCTGGTATTCGCGCCGCGACGAGTTCCAGGCCGACCACTATGCCGCCACGCAAAGTTCGGCGAATCAGCTAGTGTCCGCCCTGGTCAAACTGTACGACGACAATGCCGCCACCCTGACCCCCGATCCGGTTCATTCGGCCTTCTACGACAGCCATCCGCCGGCGGCCATCCGCATCCGTCACCTGAATCGGGCGCCCGTCGCCCCGGTGATGGCGGTGCACCAATGAGGCCGCGTCCTCAGGGTAGCGTCGCCCCCGCCGATCGTCCCGGCCTGGTCCAGGGTCGGGTGCTGGGCGGCCATGGCCGGCATTTCCTCGTCGAATTCGCCGACGGCAGCCAGCGCCTGTGCTTTCCGCGCGGCAAGAAGGCGGGCGCGGCTGTCGGCGATCAGGTCATGGTCGCGCTGGAAGGCAGGGAAGACGGCGCCATCGACGCCATTCTGCCGCGCAAGAACCTGCTCTATCGCTCCGATGAGATGCGCAGCAAGCAGTTCGCCGCGAATGTGGACCGGCTCTTCATCGTGGTGGCGGTGCAGCCGACCTTCTCGGACGACCTGGCCGGCCGCGCGCTGACCGGCGCCTGGAGCGCGGGCATCGAGCCCTATCTGATCTTGAACAAGGTGGACCTGCAGGAAGGCGTGGCCGAAGCGCGCGCCCGCCTGGCGCCGCTGGCCCGCCTGGGCGTGCCCGTGCTGGAGGTCAGCGCGCAGGACCAGGACCATGCGCGCGCCGTCCTGGCGCCGCATATGAGCGGCCACGTCAACTTGTTGCTGGGACAAAGCGGCATGGGGAAATCGACCCTGCTGAATGCGCTGGTACCCGGCGCCGACGCGCCGACGCGGGAACACTCCACGGCGCTGGACATGGGCAAACACACCACCACCAGCACGCGGCTCTATCACCTGCCAAGCGGGGGTGACCTGATCGACTCGCCGGGCTTCCAGGCCTTTGGCCTGGGCCACCTGTCGGGCGAGGACATCGTGCGAGGCTTCCCGGAATTCACGCCGTATATCGCGAACTGCCGCTTCTACAACTGCGCCCATCTGCATGAGCCCGGTTGCGGCGTGCTGGCCGCCATGGATGAAGGGAAGATAGAGCCGGCCCGGCACGCCCTGTACGAGCGCATCGTCGCGGAAAACGCCGCGCAGGCTAATCGCTGGTAGACACGTCGCGGCCGCCGCCCAGCAGGTAATACAGATTGCGCAGCATGGCGGCCGTCGCCCCCCAGATGAAGTACTGCTGCCAGGGCATGGAGTAGTACTGCCGCACCCGGCCGTCGGCCAGTTCCGCGCGATGCAGCCTGTGGTTGGCGGGGTCGACGATGAAGCTCAATGGCACTTCGAACACTTCCGCCACTTCGAAGGCGTCGGGCGCCAGGGTGAAGCCCGGCCGCACCAGCGCGACCACGGGCGCGACGGAAAAGCCGGTGGCCGTCATGTAGGACGGCATGGTCCCAAGCACTTCGACAAAATCCGCCGTCAGGCCTGTCTCTTCCTGGGCTTCGCGCAATGCCGCCGCCACCGGGCTGGCATCGCTGTCTTCGATACGGCCGCCGGGGAAACTGATCTGGCCCGCGTGGTCGTACAGATGCGCGGCGCGTTGCGTCAACATCACATACACCCCATCCGCCCGCGTCACCAGCGGCACCAGGACAGCCGCCAGGCGGGGCGGACCTTCGCGTCCGGGGTAGCGCGTGTCGTCATTCAGGGGCAGTTGCACCGACCAGGACCCGGCTCCCGCCAGCCGCTCACGCAGGGCCTGCTCCGTCAGATGATCCGCCGGTAGCGGCGGCAAACCGTCGGCCGCCACCACCCAGGGCTGCTCCGCCGGATCGAAGGCAGGTCGCAACGGAGGACGGCTGGGGCGACGCGATGGCGGAGGAGAAGCAGGATCAGACATAAACCTTTGCGGAAAAAGCAGCCAAAAAAGAAAAGGCACCCGACAGGGTGCCTTCCCATGGGAGCCTGTCCCATACAGTCGCGAAAGCGCGGCAAATTGCCCGCCGCCCTTTCATCTCCGTGTCCTGGCACGCGGACCAGCCAAAAGGCCAGCGTCGCATGCCGAATACGGACATCGCGATCAGGATGCGGCCTTGGCCGACTGAGCGGCAGCCTGACGGCTGACCAGCTTTTCCTTGATACGCGCCGACTTGCCCGAGCGGTTGCGCAGGTAGTACAGCTTGGCACGACGCACGTCACCACGACGCTTCACTTCGATCGAAGCGATTTGCGGCGAGTACAGCTGGAACGTACGCTCGACGGCTTCACCCGACGAGATCTTGCGCACGATGAAGGCCGAATTCAGACCACGGTTACGCTTGGCGATGACCACGCCTTCGAAGGCCTGAACACGCTTGCGGTTACCTTCAACGACGTTGACGCTGACCACCACGGTGTCGCCAGGAGCGAATTCGGGCAAGGTCTTGTTGTCGCCGAGCAGGCGCTTGATTTCTTCCTGTTCCAGGATTTGGATGAGGTTCATTTGAACTCCAGATTCATCATGTCTGTGCGGGATTCGGGGCCATCTCGATGGAATCCGCCGAAACGGAAACCGCGGGATGTTCTGCCAGTAGATTCGCCACGATTATGGTTTGAGCACGTAATTGCCTGAGCGGTTACGCGTCATTTTGGCCGCACGCAGAGGATGAGTTTTGGCAAACAGGCAATTCTACATGAAATCAGTCAGTTACGTAAACCTGATGTTGCTCGCGCGCCCTAGAATCCCAGCGCGGAACCCAGCCACATCAGGCCGGGGATCATGGCGCCCCACATGCCGACGAGCAGCACATCCGTCACCATTTCGCGGACGGTGACCTGCCCTGCGACTTGGCCTCTGGCGACGCTGCTCACATGCCCGACGGGGATGGCCGGGTCGGTCTGATCCTGCGGCTCGGCGGGGCGGAACGGCCACTTGCCGGTGACCCTTCCGGTGAACTTCCCGGTGAACTTGCGAACGCCGCGACCGGCGTCAGACCTGACGGTTCGGCCGCGCGGGCGCTGGCGGCCGGGCACCGAGGTGGGTGCCGTACCGGCGATGCTACCGAAAGTCCCGGCGATGCTACCGGAGAAATCGTGGGAGAACGGGGTGGAAAATTGCTGGGCGGCGAGGGTCATGATGGGCTCCTGGCTAGCGCTTAGGCGTCAGCGCGGCGGATGAGACGGCGGGGCCGGGCTGGTCGAACAAGCTCAATTGCGGGGACGGCGCCCGGGTTTGCCGTCCCGCTGCGCCGTCCACCGGGGACGGCGCGACGAATCGTTGGGTGTCCAGCTGCAGGCGCTGGCGGTTCAGGCCATGCTTGCGCACGGCCAATTCAAAACGTTGGCGCAGCAGGTCGGCCCAGCCGCCGGTGCCGCGCATGCGCGTACCGAAGCGGGGGTCGTTACGCTTGCCGCCGCGCATGTCTTCGATGCGGTGCAGCACGCGTTGCGCGCGGTCGGGAAAATGGGTTTGCAGCCACTGCTCGAACACGTCCTTCACTTCCCAGGGCAGGCGCACCACGGTGTAGTTGCCGTAATAGGCGCCGGCGTCGGCGGCCGCGGCCAGGATGCGTTCCAGGTAGACGTCGTTGATGAAGGGGATGACCGGGGCGACCAGGACACCCACCGGCACACCCGCGTCGGCCAGCATGCGCACGGCTTCAAGCCGGCGCTGCGGCGCCGAGGCGCGCGGTTCCAGGGTGCGGGACAGGTCGTTGTCGAGCGACGTGATGCTGATGTAGACGGCAACCAGATTGCGTTGCGCCAATTCCTTCAGCAGGTCCAGGTCGCGCTCGACCAAGGCGTTCTTGGTGACCAGGGTCAGCGGATGCTGCGTTTCCAGCAGCAATTCGAGCAGGCCGCGCGTCAGCTTCCAGTCTCGCTCGATGGGTTGGTAGATATCCGTGGCCGAGCCCAGGTTGATGGGCGACACCCGGTAGCTGGGTCGCGCCAATTCCGCCCGCAGGGCTTCCACGGCGTTGGCCTTGGCGACCAGGCGGGTTTCGAAGTCCAGGCCGGGCGAATAACCCAGATAGGCGTGCGTGGGCCGGGCGTAACAGTAGACGCAGCCGTGCTCGCAACCCCGGTAAGGGTTGATGGCCTGGTCGAAGCCGATGTCCGGGGAATCGTTGCGGGAAAGAATGCGGCGCGCCTGCTCGACCGCCACCGTGGTGGCCAATCCGCGAGGCGGCTGAAAATAAACGGGGACAGTTTGTGCGGGGTCGTGGTCGACGGCGGCGTTGCGCTCGTCTTGCTGGAAGCGATGTCCGACATTAGTAACCGCACCCCGACCGCGCAAGGCGGCGGGGGCGGCAGCCGGGGACCCAGAACCGGCGGAAGCAAAATGATCGGTGCGTTCCATAAAAAGTACTGTACAAGCATCCAGTACTTTATGCAACCCACCGAACGTCGTTTTGCGACGACGGTTCACTTTACTCCAAGACCGGCCAGCGTGAGCAGCTATATTTTTTCTGCTGTGGCTTTGGAGCAAAACCCTTATTAAGTGCGGCTCTTGACGAGAGTGAACACTTCAGGAACGGTCTTGCGGGGCTTGACAAACCGCCCCGCCGCCGATCACCGCAACATGCCGGCGGCCGCCGTTTGATGCGTCGCTTCATCGATCAGGATGAAGGCGCCGGTGGCCGGATTTTGTGCGTACGCATCGACGGCCAATGCTTCGCGCGTGGCGATCAACACACGACCGATATCGTTCATCGAAAGACTCGTGCCTTGCGCTTCGATCTCATCAAGTTCGTGAATGTCGCGACGCGTGCGGACTTCCTTGATGCGTGCCGCGGTCAAGCGCGTGCCGTGTTTGAGCAAGTACTTGCGCGCGGGATTCAAGGCTTGCGTATCGAACCAGCACAGCTCCGCTTCGAACTCGCGCGCGACACGCGCGGGCGCATCGCCATGCACGAGCACATCGCCGCGCGAGACATCCACGTCGCGATCCAGCTCCACCATGATGGAGTCGCCCGCGTACGCCTGCTCACGCGTTTCGGTGTGCGCAAGAATGCGCCGCACGCGCGCGCTGGCACCGGACGGTTGCACCACCACTTCATCGCCCACGCGCAGGATGCCGCTGGCCAGACGACCCGCGTAAGCACGGAAGTCGGTGGCGGTGTCGCCGTCATGGCGCGCCACCCACTGCACGGGGAAACGCAGCGCCGCATCGGCGGATGCATCGCGCGTGTCCAGCGCCTCCAGCAAGGGCAGCAGCGGCTGCCCTTTGTACCAGGGCGCGGCGTCGCTGCGGTTCACCACGTTGTCGCCGCGCAGCGCGGATATCGGCAAGGCCTGGTAGCGCTCGATGCCGACGCGGCGCGCCAGCTCGCCATAGGCCGCATCGATGCGCGCGAACACATCCTGGTCCCAGTCGACCAGGTCCATCTTGTTGACCGCCACCACGATGTGACGAATGCCCAGCAGATGCGCCAGCACGCTGTGGCGCTTGGTCTGCGGCAGGAGCTGGCCATCGGCGGCGCGGGTGGCGTCGATCAGGATCACGGCGACGTCGGCCGTGGACGCGCCGGTAACCATGTTGCGGGTGTACTGCTCATGCCCGGGTGCGTCGGCAATGATGAACTTGCGGCTGGGAGTCGCGAAGTAGCGGTAGGCGACATCGATGGTGATGCCCTGCTCGCGCTCGGCTTCCAGCCCATCGGTAAGCAGGGAAAAATCGATGCCGTCGCCGCTGACGCGCTTGTGCTTGGCGCGCGCGATGGCGTCGAGCTGGTCGGCGAACACGCCTTTGCTGTCATACAGCAGGCGACCGATCAGCGTGGACTTGCCGTCGTCGACCGAGCCGGCGGTGATCAGGCGTATCACGCCGCCGTCGGTGGACGGCAGGAAGGATTCATTGATGGCGTTCATATTGATTCGATTCCGATCGGTCGATGCTTAGAAATACCCTTCACGCTTGCGCCGTTCCATGGACGCCTCGGAGGTCTGGTCGTCCATGCGCGTGGCGCCGCGCTCGGTGATGTCGCTGATGGCGGTCTCCGCGATGATGGCGGCGTTGTCGGTCGAGTCGGACGCCACGGGGCAGGTGCAGGAAATGTCGCCCACCGTGCGGAACCGTACCGACAGGTTCTCGATCTGTTCGCCATCCTTGGGCGGCGTCAGGCGCGTCACCGGCACCAGCAGACCGCTGCGCCGCACCACGTCGCGTTGGTGGGCGTAATAAATGGACGGCAGCGCCAGCTGCTCGCGTTCGATGTACTGCCAGACATCCAGCTCGGTCCAGTTGGAGATGGGGAACACGCGCATGTTCTCGCCGCGATGCACCCGGGTGTTGTAGAGGTCCCAGACCTCCGGCCGCTGGTTCTTCGGATCCCACAGACCGAACTCGTCGCGGAAGGAGAAGATGCGCTCTTTCGCGCGGGCCTTCTCTTCATCCCGGCGGGCGCCGCCGATGCAGGCGTCGAAGCCGAACTCGGCGATCGATTCCAGCAGGGTCACGGCCTGCGCGGCATTGCGGGAATCGGTTTCGCGCCGCAACACCACCGACCCGCGGGCGATCGAATCCTCGACGCTGCGCACGATCAGCTTTTCGCCCAGCTCGGCGGCGCGCAGGTCGCGAAACGCGATCACTTCGTCAAAGTTGTGGCCCGTGTCGACGTGCAACAAGGGGAAGGGAAAGCGGCCCGGACGGAACGCCTTCTCGGCCAGGCGCAACAGGACGCAGGAATCCTTGCCCCCCGAAAACAGCAGGACCGGCCGCTCGCACTCGGCGGCGACTTCGCGCAGGATGAAAATGGCTTCGGATTCCAGCCAATCCAGATGGCTGCGGGTGTGTTGTACGGTGGACATAAGGGCTCTATGGAAATCTAGGGGAACCTATGGGGGGCCTGGGTGCGGGGGCTACGACCGCGAGGCCACGGGCTGGATCGCAATCCGGTTGCCGGCGTGCAGGCCACATTCCTTGGAGTCGGACGACTCCCACCACCAGCGGCCGGCGCGTACGTCTTCGCCGGGGCGGATGGCCCGCGTACAGGGCTCGCAGCCGATCGACGGATAGCCCTGGTCGTGCAGAGGGTTGTAGGGAACGCCGAAAGCGTGGATCGCGGCCCACACTTCGTCCTCGCTCCAGTCGGCCAGCGGATTGAATTTGTACAGATTGAAGGTAGTGTCCTGCTCTTCCTCGGGCAGCTCGGCGCGCGTCGTGGATTGCGCGCGGCGCTGGCCGGTGATCCAGGCGCTGCGCCCCGCCAGCGCGCGGCGCAGCGGTTCCACCTTGCGGATTTCGCAACAGGCCTTGCGCAGGTCGACACTCTCATAAAAGGCGAACGCCCCATGCGCGTCGACATGCGCCTGCACCGCCGCCGTGTCCGGACGGTAGATCTGCGGCCCGCGGCCGTAACGCGTTTCGATCTGATCCAGCAGGGCCAGGGTTTCGGCATGCAGGCGGCCGGTGTCCAGGGTGAAGATGCCCAGCGCGACGCCGCCGTCCAGGATGGCGTGCGTGAGCAGCATGTCTTCGGCCGCCAGCGATGACGCCAGCGCGGCGTCGGGATGGCGCCGCGCGATGTCGGCCAGGCGCCGGCCCAGCGCCTGCCATTTCTGCTCCAGCTCAGCGGAAAGAGGGGTCGATACTGCGCTCATGGTGCCCTCCTCCTAGGCGCGCCGCGCGTCGGTCTGCTCGGCGAAGATACGGCCGCGGCGCGGACGCGCCAGCAGCTGCTCGCCTTCGGCCAGACCCAGCGCACGGAAATCTTCTTCGGGCACCTGGGCTTCCAGCAGGCCGCCGTCTTCACGCGACAATTCGAGGAAGGCGCTGGGGCCGGCCAGATAGGCGTGGTTGAGCCGCACGGCGATGCCGTCGGTGGCGGGCGCATAGCGCAGGACCTCCAGTTCATGCGGCCGCACGTAAGCCACGGCGCGCTGCTCATCCAGGCCCTCGAACGTCGGCGCCGGCAACGACACGCCGCTGGTGCGCCAGATGCCGCCGGCCGCGTGGCCCGCGATCTGATTGACGTCGCCCAGGAAGCCATAGACGAAAGGCGTGGCGGGTTTTTCCCAGACCTCGCGCGGCGTGCCCACCTGTTCGATGCGGCCGGCATTCATCACCACCACGCGATCGGCCACTTCCAGGGCTTCTTCCTGGTCGTGGGTCACGAACACGCTGGCCACATGCAGCTCGTCATGCAGGCGGCGCAGCCAGCGGCGCAGTTCCTTGCGCACCTTGGCGTCGAGCGCGCCGAAGGGCTCGTCCAGCAACAGGACGCGCGGCTCCACCGCCAACGCGCGCGCCAGCGCGATACGCTGGCGCTGGCCGCCGGACAGCTGCGCGGGATAGCGGTCGCCCAGCCAGTCCAGCTGCACCAGGTTCAGCAGCGCGTGGACTTTCTCCTCGATGGCGGCTTCCGACGGGCGCTGGGCGCGCGGCCGGATGCGCAGGCCGAAGGCGACGTTCTCGAACACCGTCATGTGGCGGAACAACGCGTAGTGCTGGAAGACGAAACCGACCTGGCGGTCGCGCACGTGCACGTCCGTGCTGTCCTCGCCGGAGAAATACACGCTGCCGCTGTCGGGCGTTTCCAGGCCGGCGATGATGCGCAGCAGGGACGTCTTGCCGCAACCGGACGGTCCCAGCAGCGCCACCAACTCACCCGAATCGATATGCAGATTGATGTCGCGCAGCGCCTGGAAATTGCCGAAGCGCTTGTTGACTGCCTTGATTTCGATATCCATGTCTTTCCTGTCTGTTCTTTTCCGCCGTGCCTCGCGGCGAATCTAGGCCGCCACGCGTGCCGCCACGGTCGCGGCGGGCGCCGGGGCCACCGGTGTCTGTGCCAAGGCGTGCGCCAATTTCCTTGTGTGCCGCTCATGGCGCCACTCCAGGAAGGACTTCACGCACAGGGTCAGCAGCGCAAGCAAGGCCAGCAGCGATGCCACGGCGAAACCCGCCTGGATCTGGAATTCGTTGTAGAGAATTTCGACTTGCAGGGGGATTGTATTGGTCAGCCCGCGAATATGCCCCGACACCACCGAAACCGCGCCGAATTCACCCATGGCCCGGGCATTGCACAGGATCACGCCATAGATCAGGCCCCAGCGGATATTGGGCAGGGTGACGTGCCAGAACGTCTGCCAGCCACTGGCGCCCAACACCACGGCCGCTTCCTCCTGTTCGCTACCCTGGGCCTGCATTAGCGGGATCAGTTCACGCGCCACCAGCGGCAGGGTCACGAAGGTGGTCACCAACACGATGCCCGGCACCGCGAAGATGATTTTCAGGTCATGGTCCATCAACCATGGGCCTATCCATCCCTGCGCGCCAAGCACCAGCATATAGGCCAGGCCCGCCACCACAGGCGACACCGAAAACGGCACGTCTATCATGGTGATCAGCACCGACTTGCCGCGGAACTCGAAACGGGCGATGGCCCAGGCCGCGGCGACACCGAACACCACATTCAAGGGCACGGCGATGGCGGCGGTCAGCAGGGTCAGGCGGATGGCCGACCACGCGTCGTCATCGGACAGCGCATTGAAGAACGCGCCCGCGCCCTTGCGGAAGGCCTCGGCGAAGACCACGCACAAGGGCAGCACCAGGAAGGTCAGCAGGAAGATCACTGCCACGGCGATCAACACCACGCGCACCCAGCGTGACTCGTCACGCTTGCCCGGATGGCGCCGGACCGCTTGAATGGCCGCGCTCATGGTTTACCTCCGCGCAGCCGACGCTGCCAGAACTGCAACCCGTTGATCGCCAGCAGCAGCAGGAAAGACGTCACCAGCAAGACGGACGCCACGGCGGCGGCGCCGGCATAGTCGAACTGTTCGAGCTTGACCAGGATCAGCAGCGGCGTGATCTCCGACACCATGGGCATATTGCCCGCGATGAACACGACCGAACCGTACTCCCCCACGGCACGCGCGAAGGCCATGGCGAAACCCGTCAACAGCGCGGGCGCGATCGACGGCATGATGACCTTGCGGAAAATCTGGAAGGGAGTGGCGCCCAGGCTGGCGGCGGCCTCTTCCAGTTCCTTTTCCGCGTCCTCCAGCACCGGTTGCACGGTCCGCACGACGAAAGGCAGGCTGATGAAGGTCAATGCCACCACGATGCCGGCGGGCGTGTAGGCCAGCTTGATGCCAAGGGGAGTCAGATACTGGCCGATCCACCCGTTGGGACCCAGCAGCGCCGCCAGGGAGATGCCGGCAACGGCCGTCGGCAAGGCGAAAGGCAGGTCCACCAGGGCATCCAGGATGCGCTTGCCGGGAAAGCGGTAGCGCACCAGCACCCAGGCCACCAGCAGCCCGAACACCAGGTTGATCAAGGCCGCGATCAAGGACGAACCGAAGGTGACGCGGTAAGCGGCCAGCACGCGCGGCGACGTCACGGCGGTGACGAACTGCGGCCACGTCAAGGCGAAGGACTTGATGAACAGCGCCGACAAAGGCACCAGCACCAATAGTCCGAGGTAGAACAGCGTAATGCCCAAGGTCAGGTTGAAGCCGGGCAGCACACGCCGGCCACGCCGGCTGGGCGGGGGCGGAGCAACGGCCGGCAGGCCGCCGTGCGCGAGCACGGCGGCCTCCAGCGTTTGTGCGGCAGGAGCTTGGGTCATGGCATCCCTCCGCTCGAACCGCCAGCGGCGGTCGAGCGCAATGTTCCTGTCTTACTGCTTGACATAGATCTGGTCGAATACGCCGCCGTCGGCGAAGTGGGTCTTGTTGGTCGTGGGCCAGCCGCCGAAGTCCTTGTCGATGGTGACCAGGTCGATCTTGGCGAATTGCTTGGCGTACTTGGCCTTGGCCTGCTCGCCGGTGGGGCGATAGAAATTGCGGCCGATGACGTCCTGCGCCGCATCCGAGTACAGGTAATTGAGATAGGCCTCGGCCACCGTGCGCGTGCCCTTGCGGTCGACGTTCTTGTCCACCACGGCCACGGTCGGTTCGCACAGGATGCTGACGCTGGGCGCGACGATTTCGAACTGGCCCGGACCGAATTCATTGAAGGCCAGGAAGGCGTCGTTTTCCCAGGAGATCAGCACGTCGCCCACGCCACGTTGCGCGAAGGTGATGGTCGAACCGCGCGCGCCCGAATCCAGCACCGGCACGTTCTTGAACAGCTTGGCGACGAAATCCTTGGCGCCGGCCTCGCCGCCGAATTTGCGCTTGCCGTATTCCCAGGCGGCCAGATAATTCCAGCGTGCGCCCGCCGACGTCTTGGGATTGGGCGTGATAACGGACACACCCGGCTTGATCAGATCGTCCCAGTCCTTGATGTTCTTGGGATTGCCCTTGCGCACCAGCAGGATGATGGTCGACGTGTAGGGCGAGGAATTGTGCGGCAGACGTTGCTGCCAGCCTTCCTTGACCCAGCCGCCATGGGTGACCAGCGCTTCGACATCGGGGGCCAGGCCCAGGGTCACCACGTCGGCGGGCGCGCCGTCGATCACCGTGCGCGCCTGCGCGCCCGACCCACCGTGGGAATTCTTGATGATCACATCCTGGCCGGTCTTGGCTTTCCAGTACTTGGCGAACACCGGGTTGTACTGGGCGTACAGCTCGCGGGTCGGGTCATAGGAAACGTTCAAGAGTTCGACGGGCTTGGGGGCGTCGGCGGCGCGGGCCGTGGCCAGGCTGCCGAGCACACCCAGGCTGCTGCCGGCCGCGGCGGCGCCCAGAGCCAGGGATTGCTTAAGAAACGTGCGCTTGTTCGAGCTGGTTTTCATCATTTCCCGCAGTTGTGTCGATATTTGGTTTTCATGCTTACGAGGCATTAGGCGTACGGCATTGTGCTTGGCGGCATCCCCATTCCCAACGAATAAGATCTTTGTTCTTTATTGCTTTAGGAAATACCAACGCGCATAAAAAAACGCCGGCATCCTTTCGGATGCCGGCGTTGCTGAGTATCGAGGACGCGGCTTACTTGTTCGGCTGCGGGGTGATGCGCAGATACGGGCGCACGGCCTTGTAGCCCTTGGGGAATTTCTGCTTGATCACTTCCTCGTCCTTAAGGGACGGAACGATGATCACGTCGTCGCCGTCCTGCCAGTTCACCGGGGTGGCCACGCTGTGGCTGTCGGTGAGTTGCAGCGAGTCGATGACGCGCAGGATTTCGTTGAAGTTACGGCCGGTGCTGGCCGGATAGGTCAGCGTCAGGCGCACCTTCTTGTTGGGATCGATGATGAACACCGAGCGCACGGTGGCCGTGACGCTGGCATTCGGGTGGATCATGTCGTACAGCTCGGCAACCTTGCGGTCGTCGTCGGCCAGGATGGGGAAATTGACCGTCGTGTTCTGCGTTTCGTTGATGTCGTCGATCCACTTGGCGTGGGAATCGACGGGATCGACCGACAGCGCCAGCACCTTGACGTTGCGCTTGGCGAATTCATCGGCCAGCTTGGCGGTGAAGCCCAGCTCGGTGGTGCAGACCGGCGTGAAATCGGCCGGGTGCGAGAACAGCACACCCCAGCTATTACCCAGGTATTCGTGGAAACGGATCGTTCCGACGGACGACTTCTGTTCAAAATCGGGCGCGGTATCGCCCAGGCGCAATTGAGTCATAGTGATCCTCTTCGATTCAAAGGGTTGAGTGCGGGATTGAACACGGACGGGTCTGGCGTGCCCCCCGGCAGCCGGCAATGACCGCATTCTTCATGATTTCCACAGATGAGTAAAACAAGAAAAGCTGAGGGCTTAAATAACTTTATGTAATATTGGCGCGCGCGGCCCAGATGTCGACAATTTCACCGGCCCGCACGGCAGCCCCAAGGGCGCCGGCGCGCGGCAGGATGTGCGCGCCATAGAAAAATGCCGTCGCCTGCTTGGCCTGCAGAAAAGCGGGGTCCGCCCTTGCGGGGTCCGCCCTCGCGGGGTCCGCCCCTGCTGCGTCCGCGCCCTGCCCTTCTCTTGCCATCTTGCGGCAGGCCAGGACGGCCCGGGCCATCTGCCAGCCGCCGTGCAGCACGCCAGTGAGCATCAGGAACGGCACGCTGCCGGCGAAGATCGCCCGCAGATTGCTGCCCGCCTGCGCCTGCATGAAAGCCAGCGCTTCGCCCTGGGCATGCATGGCGCGCCGCAGGTTGTCGCGCAGCAGGCCGATGGCGGCGGCGTCCGCCTCCTGCTTGCCCGCCTGCGCGTCGGCCGCTTCCGCATCCAGTTCGGCGGCGGTCTGCCCCATGGCTTGCAGCATGGCTTGCGCGGTGGCGCCGCCGTCCCGCAGCAGCTTGCGCCCGATCAGGTCATTAGCCTGGATGGCGGTGGTGCCTTCGTATATCGGCAGGATGCGGGCGTCGCGGTAATGTTGGGCGGCACCCGTCTCTTCGATGTAGCCCATGCCGCCGTGCACCTGCACCCCCAGCGACGCGACCTCCACCGCGCATTCGGTAGAGAAGCCCTTGATCACCGGCACCAGGAATTCGTAGAAGGCCTGGTTGCGCGCGCGCGTTTCGGCATCGGGATGATGTTTGGCCAGGTCGCGCGCCGACGCCGCCACATAGGACACGGCGCGGGTCGCCTCGGTCAAGGCCCGCATGGTCAGCAACATGCGCTGTACGTCCGGATGATGCGCGATGGTCACGGGGCCGGCCGACCCTTCGATGGCGCGCCCCTGCACCCGCTCGCGCGCGTAGCCCAGCGCCTGCTGATAGGCGCGTTCGGACACGGCGATGCCCTGCTGGCCCACGGCGTAGCGCGCGGCGTTCATCATGATGAACATGTATTCCAGGCCGCGGTTTTCCTCGCCGACCAGATAGCCGACCGCGCCCTCTCCCACGTCGCCCTTGCCTGAACCGTACAGGAGCACGGCCGTCGGGCTGGCGTGGATGCCCAGCTTGTGTTCCAGCGACGCGCACCAGACGTCGTTACGCGCGCCCAGGCTGCCGTCGTCGTTCACCAGGAATTTCGGCACGACAAACAGGGAGATGCCCTTGACCCCGGCCGGGGCGTCAGGCGTGCGCGCCAGCACCAGGTGGATGATGTTCTCCGCCAGGTCGTGTTCACCGTAGGTGATGAAAATCTTTTGCCCGCTCAGGCGATAGCTGCCGTCGTCCTGCCGCACGGCCCTTGTGCGCACTTGCGCCAGGTCCGAACCGGCCTGCGGTTCGGTCAGGTTCATCGTGCCGGTCCAGGTGCCCGCCACCAGCTTGGGCACGTAGGTCTGGCGCAGCTGCTCGTCACCGACGGTGAGCAAGGCCTCGATCACGCCATCGGTCAGCAAGGGGCATAGCGAAAACGCCAGGCTGGCGGCGTTGATGTTTTCATTCGCGCAGGCAGCCACCACCTTGGGCAGGCCCTGGCCGCCCCATTGGGCTTCGTGCTGCAAGCCTTGCCAGCCACCGTCCGCGTAGGCACGGAAGGCCTGAACATGGGCGGGCGACGTCGTCACCGTGCCGTTGTGCCACACGGGCGGCTGCACGTCGCCAGGCTGATTCAGGGGCGCCACCACGCCTTCGACGAAGCGCGCGTTCTCGTCCAGGATGGCATCGACCAGGTCGGGGGTCAGGTCCTCGAAGCCGGGTTGTGCCAGGATCTGGTCCAGGCCGGCCAGGGCCTTGAGTACGAAGCGGATGTCCGCGAGCGGTACGGTGTACGTCATGTCGTCTCCGAGATGGCTGCTGCCTGATTGCCACTGAGCGGCCTGGCGCCTTCGGCAAGGATATCGCCGGAGCGCTCTGATGTGAATTGCCCAGGCGCCAGTCTACGCCACAAATAACAACGCCTCGACCGCAAGGTCGAGGCGTTTTTTTCACACCAGCAATGCGCGGATTTAGAGCGCGCCGGCCAGTTGCGGAACCAGTTCGAACAGATCGCCGACCAGGCCGTAATCCGCCACGCCGAAGATCGGCGCCTCGGCGTCCTTGTTGATGGCGACGATGACCTTGGAGTCCTTCATGCCCGCCAAATGCTGGATGGCGCCCGAAATCCCGATGGCCACGTACAGCTGCGGCGCGACGATCTTGCCGGTCTGGCCAACCTGCCAGTCATTCGGTGCATAGCCGGCATCCACAGCGGCGCGCGAAGCGCCCAGGGCGGCGCCCAGCTTGTCGGCCAGCGGCTCCAGGATGTGGAAGTTTTCAGCGCTGCCCATGCCACGGCCACCCGACACCACCACGCGCGCGCCGGCCAGTTCCGGACGATCGCTCTTGGCGACTTCACGGCCCACGAAAGACGACAGGCCGCTGTCGGCCACGGCCGTCAGGTTTTCCACCGCCGCAGAACCACCTTGCGCGGCCACGCCGTCAAAGCCCGTGGTGCGCACCGTGATGACCTTCACCGCATCGCCCGACTGCACCGTGGCAATGGCGTTGCCCGCGTAGATGGGACGCTGGAAGGTGTCGGCCGATTCCACCGCGGTGATATCGGAGATCTGCGCCACGTCCAGCTTGGCGGCCACGCGCGGGGCCACGTTCTTGCCCGACGCGGTAGCCGGGAACAGGATGTGGCTGTAGTCCTTGGCGATGGCCAGCACCTGGGCCGCCAGGTTTTCGGCCAGGCCGTCGGCCAGCTGCGGCGCATCGGCCAGCAGCACCTTGGCCACGCCGGCGGCTTGCGCGGCCTGGTCGGCCACGGCCTTGGCATTGCTGCCGGCCACCAGCACGTGCACGTCGCCACCGATCTTGGCGGCGGCGGCGATGGTGTTCAGGGTGGCGCCCTTCAGCTGGGCGTTGTCGTGTTCGGCAATAACCAGAGTCGTCATCTTCAGACCACCTTCGCTTCGTTCTTCAGTTTGTCCACCAGCGTGGCCACGTCGGGCACCTTGATACCGGCCTTGCGCGCGGGCGGCTCCGAGACCTTGAGGGTCTTCAGGCGCGGCGCGGGATCGACACCCAGGTCTTGCGGCGTGACGGTATCCAGCTGCTTCTTCTTGGCCTTCATGATGTTGGGCAGCGTGACGTAACGCGGCTCGTTCAGGCGCAGGTCGGTGGTGACGATGGCCGGCAGCTTCAGGGTCAGCGTTTCCAGGCCGCCGTCGACTTCGCGCGTGACCTTGACCTTGTCGCCTTCGACTTCGACCTTGCTGGCGTAGGTGGCCTGGGGCCAGTCCAGCAGCGCGGCCAGCATCTGGCCGGTCTGGTTGGCATCGTCATCGATGGCCTGCTTGCCCAGGATCACCAGCTGCGGCTGTTCCTTGTCGACCACGGCCTTGAGCAGCTTGGCCACGGCCAGCGGCTGCAATTCAGCGTCGGTCTGGATGAGGATGCCGCGATCGGCGCCGATGGCCATGGCGGTGCGCAAGGTTTCCTGGCTTTGCTGCACGCCAGCGGACACGGCGATCACTTCCGTGGCCGTGCCCTTCTCCTTCAGGCGCGTGGCTTCTTCCACCGCGATTTCGTCGAACGGGTTCATCGACATCTTCACGTTGGCGATGTCCACACCGGTTTGATCCGATTTGACGCGCACTTTGACGTTGTAGTCGACGACGCGTTTTACAGGTACCAGGACCTTCATCCAGCAGCCTCCAGAGGGGTGATTGCCTTATATTGGCGTAACAAATATTTGATAGCGGCAGACCGCGAGGATCCGCAAACCTATCCGATTCTACAGCCTGTTGACGCCCATCGCGGCCGCCAGGCGGGCACTTGACCACACTGCGGACTAGGAAGAACTTCGCGATTTTTGAAGGGGGTGTTAACAGGGGACACGTCCGCGCGACGGGCCGCGCATACGTTTTTCGGTGTCATAACCCGCCCAGCGCGCGGATATGCGCGACCACGCTGCGCCCCAGCGCGGACAGGTCATAGCCGCCCTCCAGCAGGCTGACGATACGGTTGCCCGCATGGCGCTCCGCCACTTCCACCAGCCGCTCCGTGATCCAGGCGTAATCCGCCTCCACCAGCCCCATCTGGCCCAGCTCGTCCTCGCGATGGGCGTCGAAGCCCGCCGACACCAGGATCAGCTCGGGCCGGAAGGCATCCAGGCGCGGCAGCCAGTGGTCGCTCACCAGTTGCCGCACCACCGTGCCATCGGTATAGGCGGGCACCGGTTCGTTCAACATGTTCGCGGCAGGATGGTCGGTGCCGCAGTTCGGAAACAGCGGATGCTGGAAGAAGCTGCACATCAGCACCCGATCGTCGCCGGCCAGGATGTCTTCGGTGCCGTTGCCGTGATGCACGTCGAAGTCGATGATGGCCACCCGGCTCAGGCCGTGATGCTCCAGCGCATGCAAGGCCGCGATGGCGATGTTGTTGAGAAAGCAGAACCCCATGGCCCGGTCGCGGCAGGCATGGTGACCCGGCGGCCGCACGGCGCAGAACGCCGTCTGCGCCCGGCCCGCCAGCACCGCGTCGACGGCCTGGATGCCGGCGCCCGCGGCATGCAGCGCGGCATCCAGCGTGTGCGGGTTCATCAGGGTGTCCGGATCCACTGTGTAATACCCCGACGCCGGCGCATGGCGGCGCAGCCTTTCCAGGTGCCCGGCGGTATGCGCGCGCAGGATGGCCTCGGTGGACGCCGGCGTGGCTTCCACCTGCTCCAGATAGGACATGATCCCGCTGGCCAGCAGCTGGTCGTTGATGGCGCCGAGCCGCTGCGGGCTCTCCGGGTGCCAATCCCCCATTTCATGCAAGCGGCATGAGGGGTGAGTAAGATACAGGGTCTCCATAGGGAAGATTATGTTCACCAGTCGACGATTCCTGCAAATCGCTTTGGCGACGTCCGCCTTGGCGGGTTGCGCCAGTACCCCGCCGCAAGCCGGTCCGGCCCTTGCGGCGGGGGCTCAACCCCCGGCCGCCGCCGACGGCGAGGTGGCCCGCATACGCATCGGCCCACCGCCCGCCCAGGGCGCCCTGGCCAGCATGAACAGCGATCCGGGTGACGAACCATCGGCCGTGCTGGGCGCCTCCGGCCAACTGCGGCCCGAGGTGCAGGCTTACGCCCGCCAATTGGCGGCGGACCGCACCCTGCCCGTCGACGCGCTGGTCAGCGCCCTGTCCGGCGCCCGTTACAGCGAAACCGTGGCGCGCCTGATCGCGCCGGCGCCCGGCAAGAAGATCTCGCGCAGCTGGATCACCTACCGGTCGCGCGTGGTCGAACCCAAGACCATAGGCTGGGGCGCGACGTTCTGGCAGGAAAACCAGGACTCACTGGACCGTGCGGCCCAGCGTTTCGGCGTGCCGGCGTCGGTCATCGTCGCCATCATCGGCGTGGAAACGCGCTACGGCCGCAATATGGGCAGTTTCCGCGTGCTCGACTCGCTGTCGACCCTGGCCTTCGACTACCCCGATCCCTCCAAGCCTGACCGCGCGCAGATGTTCCGCGATCAGCTGAGCGACTTTTTGACGCTGGTGATGCAGGGCAAGCTGGACCTGCAGACGCGGGGGTCTTACGCCGGCGCCATCGGCATGCCGCAATTCATGCCGGGCAGCGTCATGCGCTATGCGATCGACGGCGACGGTACCGGCCATATCGACCTGGCCAACAGTCCCAACGACGCCATCCTGTCGGTCGGCAACTTCCTGAAGGAGCATGGCTGGCAGCGCGGCCAGCCGGTGTTCGCGCCCGTGGCCCTGCCGGCCAATCCCGCCGCCCTGGTCGACGGCGGCCTGAAGCCCCTGCGCGATTGGCCGCAATTGCAGGCGGCCGGCGCGGCGGCGCGGCCGGGAACGGCGCAGGCGGGCTATGGCGGCAGCTGGCAGCAAGGGCCGCTGGGGGTGATCGACTTGCCCGAGGAATCCGCGGGCACCGCGGAGTATCGGACGGCGACGGTCAATTTCTTCGCCTTGACCCAGTACAACCGCAGCTATTTCTACGCCACGTCGGTGGCGGATCTGGCGGAAGCCGTGCGGCAGCGGATGAACCTGGTGGCAGGAAGGTAAGCGGCGGCGCGCTTCGCTGCGGCAGGTATAAAAAAGGGAAAGCCCCAAGGGGCTTTCCCTTTTGTCCTTTGGAACAAGGACTTCTTGAGCAAGGGCTGATTGGAAGCCTTGCCTGGAAGCCGCCTGGGTAAAGCCCCTCCGGGGCTTTACCTTTTCCCCGCGGCGGGGGTCAGCCGTTGAACACGCCCGTGGACAGGTAGCGGTCGCCGCGGTCACAGACGATGAACACGATGGTGGCGTTCTCCACGCGCTCCGACACCCGCAGGGCGGCGACCAAGGCGCCGGCCGACGAGATGCCGCCGAAGATGCCCTCTTCCGCGGCCAGGCGGCGGGCCATGTTCTCGGCATCAGCTTGCACGATGGATTCGTAAGCGTCGACGCGGTCACGCTCGAAGATGGCCGGCAGGTAGGCTTCCGGCCACTTGCGGATGCCCGGAATCTGCGAACCCTCGGCAGGCTGCGCGCCCACGACCTGGATGGCGGGATTGCGCGACTTCAGATAGGTCGACACACCCATGATGGTCCCGGTGGTCCCCATGGCGCTGACGAAATGGGTGATGCGGCCACCGGTCTGCGTCCACAACTCCGGCCCCGTGCCTTCGACGTGCGCGAGCGGATTGTCCGGGTTGGCGAACTGGTCCAGCACCTTGCCCTTGCCTTCGCTCTGCATGGCCAGCGCCAGGTCGCGCGCGTATTCCATGCCCCCCTTGTCGGCCGGCGTCAGGATGAGTTGCGCGCCATAGGCCGCCATCGCCGCGCGGCGTTCCACCGACAGGTTGTCCGGCATGATGAGGATCATGCGGTAGCCGCGCATGGCGGCCACCATGGCCAGGGCGATGCCGGTATTGCCGCTGGTGGCTTCGATCAACGTATCGCCGGGCCGGATTTCGCCGCGCGCTTCGGCGCGGCTGATCATGGACAGCGCCGGCCGGTCCTTGACGGAACCAGCCGGGTTATTGCCTTCCAGCTTGGCCAGGATGACATTACCGCGTGCGTCGCTGTCGGCGCCCGGAATGCGTTGCAGACGGACCAGGGGCGTATTGCCGACGGTCTGCTCGATAGTGGGGTAGGTAGCGGTGTTCATGCCAGGAATATACCGCCCCCGTCCACCCACCGCGACCCATGGCCGCGCCGCCGCCAGGGATAAACCGCCGCTGGCGCATCCTGGACCTTCTATCGCCACCGCGGCTACCCTACACCAACGGGCCTTGCAACCCGCCGTCGGGCGCCGGGCCGGACTTCGAAACCGTCAGCGCCATGGGCCGATAGGCCAAGAAGGGAGGGATGGGGGTATCCCCCATCCCTCCTACTCTCTGCGTATGCAGAAAATCTCCAGACCCGAGGGTTTCAGGAACGGCCGCCGCCCCGGCGGGACCCTGGACGGCCGGGGCCGGTACCTGGCTTGGCGGGCTCACCCTTGGGCCCGGCTTGCGGACCTGCGGGCGCATCGGCCTTGCCCGCCGTGGCATCGGCAGCACCGCCGCCTATGCTCAAGCCGGCCTCCTGCAAGGCCCGGGCCTTCTTCGCGCCGATGCCGCGCACACGGTCGGACAGGTCTTCCAGCGACTGGAAATTGCCCCCGCGTTGGCGTTCCTTGATGATGATGGCGGCCGTCTTGGGCCCCACGCCGCGCAGCGTCTGCAACTGTTCGGCAGTGGCACTGTTGACGTCCAGCGCCGCCGCTGATGCCGCCGCGAGGGACATGCCGGCCGCCAAGGCCAGCATGCCGAGCCGTCGCCCCCAATGCCGCAAGTCACGCCGACCGGCACGAACAGCGCGCCGCGCCCGCCGGCCCATGTCCGCCGACGGTTGCCGCGCAGCGGCGGCCAGCGCGATGCTGGCCGCGGCCGCTGGCGCTGCCGTGTGCACGGCGCGACCCGTGCGCGAAGCAGCGCCCGCCAATGGATAGGCCGAAGCCACAGGATTGTGTACGAAAGGATTCATGGATGTCTCCAGGGGCGCGCCCCTGAAGGCGCCGCCCGCAAGGGTGGATGAAAAACGCGGCAGGCCCCGATGCCCACCGCCGATCCATCTTGCGCCGCCCCGGCGTGGCGCAAGCCCGCAGGTCAGCAAAACATCCATGCGTAAGACTACGCGGCCAACCACCCGGCCGACTAAGCGGCCTTGCCCTGGCCCCGTTCGCGCCAGTAGCGCACGTACTCCGCCACACCCGTCTGCACGTCCCGCATGGGCTGCGTGAAGCCGGCGCCGCGCAGGCGCGCCGTATCGGCCTGCGTGAAGCTCTGGTAGCGGCCCTTCAGATCCTCCGGGAAGGGGATATAGCGGATCAGCCCCTGCGCCACCAAGGCTTCCAGCGGCTGCGGCGCATGCCCCTGTTCGGCCAGCAAGGTATTCACCACCGCGGCGGCGACATCGTTGAACGGCTGCGCGCGCCCGGTACCGCAATTGAAGATGCCGGACACCTTCGGGTTGTCGAGGAAGTGCAGGTTCACCGCGACCACATCGTCAACCGAAATGAAATCCCGGCTCTGCCCGCCATTCTCATAACCATCCCAGCCTTCGAACAGGCGCACATGCCCTTCCGCCAGGAACTGGTTCATATTATGGAAAGCCACCGAGGCCATGCGGCCCTTGTGCTGCTCGTGCGGGCCGTAGACATTGAAATACCGCAGGCCCACCACCTGCGCGGTCAACGCATGCATGCGCGTGCGCAGCACCTGGTCGAACAGCAGCTTGGAGTAGCCGTAGACGTTCAGGGGCGCTTCGTTGGCGGGGTCTTCGATGTAGGCCGTGGGCGAACCGTAGGTGGCCGCCGACGAGGCGTACAGGAAAGGCACGCACTGGACCTGGCAGTACTCGAACAACTCGCGGGTGACCCGGTAGTTGTTGTCCATCATGTAGTGCCCGTTGCGCTCGGTGGTGTCGGAGCAGGCGCCCTGATGCAGCACGGCGCGCAGTTCGGGCAGGTCGCCGGCCAGCACGCGGCGGCGGAACTCGTCCTTGTGCAGATAATCGGAGATCTGGCAGTCGACCAGATTGACGAACTTGTCGCCCTCGGTCAGATCATCCACCGCGATGATGTCGCGGATGCCGCGGCGGTTCAGCCCGCGCACCAGATTGCTGCCGATGAAGCCGGCCGCGCCAGTTACTACGATCATGATAATTCTCCCAATTCCTGTGCGGTGACGGTGGACGTACCCAGCTTGCCGACCACGATACCGCCCGCGCGGTTGGCCCAGCGCATGGCATCGGGCCAGCCCATGCCCACCGCGCGGGTGACCGCCAACGTCGCCAGCACGGTATCGCCCGCGCCCGAGACGTCGAACACTTCATGCGCCTGCGCGTCCACATGTTCGCGGCCCGCGTCGGTGAACAGCGTCATGCCCTGCTCGGAGCGCGTCACCAGCAAGGCTTCCAGCTGCAATTCGCCGCGCAGCTTCTGGGCGCGATCGTCCAGGTCCTGTTCCGTCTGCCAGCGGCCCACGGCCTGCTGCATTTCCGAACGGTTGGGCGTGACCAGCGTGGCACCCCGATACGGCGTGTAGTTGTCGCCCTTGGGATCGACCAGCACCGGCACGCCGGCGGCGCGCGCGGCCGCGATCAGGCCTTCCACCCTTGCCAGCGTACCCTTGGCGTAGTCCGACAGCACCACCACGTCATGGCCGGCCAGATGGCTGGCCACTTCGGCATCGATGCTGTCCAGGGCGGCATGGCCAGGCTGTTCCTCGAAGTCGACACGCAGCAGCTGTTGCTGGCGGCCCAGCACGCGCATCTTCAGCGTGGTCGGCTGGTGGGCATCGGCGACCAGCGCCGCCTGGATGCCCGCTTCGGTGGCCAGGCGGTGTATGCAGCCACCGGCCTCGTCGCTGCCGACGATGCCGATCAGGGTTGCCTGCGCGCCCAGGGCCACGATATTGCGCGCCACGTTGGCGGCGCCGCCCAGGCGGTCTTCGCGGCGCGCCACGCGCACCACCGGTACCGGGGCTTCCGGGGAAATGCGCTCGACTTCGCCGAACCAGTAACGATCCAGCATGACGTCGCCGACCACCAGGATGCGGCAGCGTGCGATGTCGTCCAAGGGAAAAGTGCTCATTCCAGTTCTTCCAGCCGGCGCGGCGAATAAGTCTCCCAGGCGTTGCAGCCGGGACATTGCCAATAGTAGCGACGCGCCTGGAATCCGCAATTGCGGCAGGCATAGCGGTCCAGACGCTGGGTATGTTTATGGATCACGCTGCGCAGCAGGGTAAGGTCGGCGCCCAACACCGGGCTGCCCTCGCCTTCCACCACCGGCGCGGCCAATTCGGCTTCCAGCAGGCGATCCAGGCCCAGCAGCGACGGATGCAGGCGCAGCGCGCCCCGCGCGAAGGCCCAGGCGGGCTCCGATCCGTGCTGTGCCCGCAATTCGCGGAACACGATATTGAAGAGATCCAGGGAAGGATATTTGGCGTACTGCTTCTGCAGCAGGTCGAGCACCTGGGCCGATTCACCGGATTTGCGATAGCTGTCGAACAGGGCGTCGGCGACCAGGCCGGCGAACTCGGGCTCATCGGTCAGCACCGATTCCAGGTGCATGCGCTCCAGCTTGATATTGCCTTCCAGGCGCGCCAGGGCCGCCCGCAGCATGGCGACACGCACATGCGACGCCCCGCGGCTGCCCGCATGGCCCTTGGCCGAGACTTCCGCGGCATGATCGGCGGCGTCCAGCGCCACCTGCGCGGCATCGACATTGGGCGGCTTCTGCGACAGCGCGTGCTGCGCCTGTTCGCAGTGGTAATGCACCAGCTGCGGCACCGGCTCGTCCACCAGGCCCCGCAGGGTCTTGACCGCTTCGATGGCGCGCGGCCAGTCGTGTTCCGACTCGTAGATGCGAATCAGGGACCGCAAGGCATCCAGGGCGTAGCGGCTGTCGGCCAGCGACTTGAAGCCGGCTTCGGCGCGATCCAGCATGCCGGCCTTGAGGAAGTCCTGCGCCAGCTCGTTCTGGGCGTGCTCGCGCTCCGCCGTGGGCAGATCGGCCCGGTTCAGCAGGCTTTGATGCACCCGGATGGCCCGTTCCATCTCGCCGCGGCGCCGGAACAGGCTGCCCAGGGCGAAGTGCAGCTCGGTGGTTTCGGGGTCGAGCTTGGCCACTTCGATGAAGGCGTCGATCGCGCGATCGGGCTCTTCATTGAGCAGGAAATTCAAGCCGCGGAAGTAAGAATCCGGCAGGACCCGGGTTTCCGACAACATCTGGCGAATATCGAACCGCGCCGCCAGCCAGCCGAGGGCAAACAGGACGGGGACGAATATCAGCCACCAGGGTTCAAAATCCACGATGCGCGCTCTCGCAACAAAAAGGGATGACACGCGCGCGAGCGCGATGCGGGGATGGCCGGACGGCCGTGCTTGCCACCATTAAAGCGGCGACATCGGCGCGATGGTTTCCGGCGCGACCTGTACCGGCACCTGCTGGCCGTTGACGGCGGTCTGGATGCGATCCAGCTCGCGGCGCAGGCGTTGCGCCTCACGGCGGCGGCGCATCGACGCCGGCACGGTCAGCAACAGGCCGAAGATGGCGCCGAAGACGAAGGTGATCAACATGACCACGATCAGCGGCACGTCTTGGATGACGTAGTCGTTGTAGAAATGGATGGCAACCGGATTGGTGTTCTTCAGTGCGAACATCAACACCACGACAAACACGATCAATCTCAGGGCCCAGACCAGGTAGCGCATGGCGCATGCTCCAGCAAACAGCGGAACCCGTGATTGTAAGCGAAGCGCCATCAAGGTTGTAATCAGGGGCGAAAGGAGCACTGCTGCGCCGGATGGATGATGGTCCCGGAGCGCCGACCGACGGATCGCCACCCGCAAAAAACAAAAGGCCCCGTTTCCGGGGCCTTTTGCTATGAGACGACAAGACGGGGGCGGATCAGCCTTTGAGCTACGCCACCTGTTTAATGCATGGCGTGCATATCCAGGGCCGACGGCAAGGTGTCGGATGAGCCTTCCGAGGAAGACTTGCCATCCGATGCCGATGAGTCGGCGTCCAGATCGACGCGTTCACGCAATTCCTTGCCCGCCTTGAAATGCGGCACCTGTTTACCAGGCACCAGCACTTGTTCGCCGGACTTCGGATTACGGCCCACACGCGGCGACCGCTGCGACAAGGAAAAACTACCAAAACCGCGGATTTCGATGCGCTGACCCGAGGCTAAAGCCTGGGCCATCGCATCCAGCATGGTTTTGACAGCGTAAACAATGTCACGCGCGGCCAACTGCGGATATCGGGCCGCCAAGGCGGTGATCAGCTCCGACTTGGTCACGTCGCATTAACCGTCGTTGCGCTGTTGGTCCAGCTTGGCCTTCAGCAGAGCACCCAGGTTGGTGGTGCCCGACGAAGCGCTGGCATCCGACATGCGCTGCAGGGTATCGGCGGTTTCGGCGTTGTCACGGGCCTTGATCGACAACTGGATCGAACGCGTCTTGCGGTCGATGTTGATGATCATGGCGTCGATGTTGTCACCAGCGTTCAGCGCGGTGGTCGCGTCTTCCACACGGCCCGACGAGATTTCCGAAGCGCGCAGGTAGCCTTCGACGTCCACCGACAGGGTCACGACAGCACCCTTGGCTTCAACCGACTTGACGGTACCAGGAACCACGGCGCCCTTGTCGTAGGTCGCAACGAAGTTGTTGAAGGGATCGCCTTCCAGCTGCTTGATGCCCAGCGAGATGCGTTCCTTGTCGGTATCGATGCCCAGAACCACGGCTTCGATCTCGTCGCCCTTCTTGAAGTTGCGCACGGCTTCTTCGCCGGTTTCCGTCCACGACAGGTCGGACAGGTGAACCAGGCCATCGATGCCGCCGGGCAGGCCGACGAACACGCCGAAGTCGGTGATCGACTTGATCGCGCCCGAAACCTTGTCACCGCGCTTGAAGTTCGTGGCGAACTCTTCCCACGGATTCTGGCGGCACTGCTTCATGCCCAGGGAGATACGGCGACGGTCTTCGTCGATTTCCAGGACCATGACTTCGACTTCTTCGCCCAAGGTGACAACCTTGCGCGGATCGACGTTCTTGTTGGTCCAGTCCATTTCCGAAACGTGCACCAGGCCTTCGATGCCGGCTTCGACTTCGACGAACGCGCCGTAGTCGGTCAGGTTCGTGACCTTGCCGAACAGGCGGGTGCCTTGCGGGTAACGACGGGCCAGGCCCACCCACGGATCTTCGCCCAGCTGCTTGACGCCCAGCGAGACGCGGCTCTTTTCCTGGTCGAACTTGAGGACCTTGGCTTCGACTTCCTGCCCCACTTGCAGGACTTCGGAGGGGTGACGCACACGGCGCCAGGCCATGTCGGTGATGTGCAGCAGGCCATCGATGCCGCCCAGGTCAACGAACGCGCCGTAGTCGGTGATGTTCTTGACCACGCCCTTGACCACAGCACCTTCGTGCAGGGTTTCGAGCAGCTTTTGACGCTCTTCGCCCATGCTGGCTTCCAGCACCTGGCGACGCGACAGCACAACGTTGTTGCGCTTGCGGTCGAGCTTGATGACCTTGAATTCCAGGGTCTTGCCTTCGTACGGCGTGGTGTCCTTGACGGGACGCAGGTCGACCAGCGAGCCCGGCAGGAACGCGCGGATGCCGTTGGTCATGACCGTCAGGCCGCCCTTCACCTTGCCGGTGATGGTGCCGGTAACCAGTTCGCCGTTTTCCAGGGCCTGTTCCAGTTGCAGCCAGGCCGACAGACGCTTGGCACGGTCACGCGACAGGATGGTGTCGCCGTAGCCGTTTTCGAGCGAGTCGATCGCCACCGAGACGTAGTCGCCCGGTTGGACTTCGAGCTCGCCCTGATCGTTCAAGAACTCTTCCAGGGGGATCAGCGCTTCGGACTTCAGGCCGGCGTTGACGACGACGAAATTGTGGTCGATGCGAACGACTTCAGCGCTGATGACCTCGCCGGACTTCATGTCCTGGTTCTGGAGGCTTTGAGCGAACAGGTCGGCAAAGCTTTCGCCGCCGGAGGTGTTGGGAAGAGAAGACATTAAGGTTAGGTCCATAGGCTCGGGATTGAGCCAGGTTGAGAACACGCCGTCACGCAAGATCCGCGACAGCGGAGTTAAACAATTCCGTCGTTGACGCGCCGGTCTTGCCGGTTAAGCGCCACTGACGGCTCAGGTACTGCAAATACTTGATTGGCACAGCAAACAGCCACAGCGAAACCAGACTAGCCTGGGGTCAGCCCTTGGCCTTGGCCCGCCAGAGATCCAGAATGAACTGCACGGTTTCCTGTGCGGTCATCCTGGAAGAATCCAGGGTATGGGCATCGGCCGCCGGGGCCAACGGGGCCACGGCTCGCTGCGTATCGCGCGCGTCACGCTCTCGCATATCGCGCAGCAGGTCTTGCAATTTAGCAGAAATACCCTTTTCCATCAACTGCTTACGCCGCCTTTCCGCGCGCGCCTCGACGTCCGCCACCAGGAAGACCTTCAAGCCGGCATCGGGGAAGACGACGGTGCCCATGTCGCGGCCGTCGGCGACCAGGCCCGGCGCGTGGCGAAAAGCGCGCTGGCGCTCCAGCAAGGCCTGGCGCACGGACCCGAAGGCCGCCACCTGGGACGCGAAGTTGCCGACCGCCTCCTGGCGAATGTCGTGGCCGGCCTCATGGCCTTCCAGATAGATGTGGCCGCCGTCGAAGCGCACGTCCAGGGCCTCGGCCACGGCGGCCACGGCCTGCTCATCCGTGGCGGCGATACCGCGCCGCAGGCTGGCCAGTGCCGTCAGGCGGTAGAGCGCCCCACTGTCCAGCACGGCAAAGCCCAGCCGGCGCGCGACGCCGTGGGCGACAGTGCCCTTGCCCGACGCGGTCGGGCCGTCAATGGTGATGACAGGTGCCAGTTCACTGTTCATGATCGCCCCCGGTTTGCGCCGCGCCGCCGACCAGGGCCGCGTAGACATCGAAATACGTCGGGAAGGTCTTGCTGACGCAACCCGGATCCAGGATGCGCACGGCAGCTGGCCCGAATGCCGCGAGGGACATGCTCATGGCCATCCGGTGATCATCCCACGTACCGATGTGCGCGTCACGCCAGGCGTCGGCGGCGGGCGGCGTCACCCGCAGCCAGTCCGGCCCGGATTCCACCGTGGCGCCGACCTTCTCCAGCTCGGTCTGCATGGCGTGGATGCGATCGGTTTCCTTGACGCGCCAGCTGCCGATATTGCGCAGGCGGCAGGTGCCGTCGGCGAACAGCGCCAAGGCGGCGGCCGTCATGGCGGCATCGGGGATCAGGTTGAAATCCGTGTCGAAAGCGCGCAGCTTGCCGCCGCGCGCGGCCTCGACGCCGCTGGATTCGATCCAGTCCGGCCCCGCGGTGATGCGCACGCCCATGGCTTCCAGCGTGTCGGCGAAGGCGATGTCGCCCTGGATGCTGTCGCGGCCCACGCCGGTGACGCGCACCGGACCGCCGCCGATGGCGCCCAGCGCCAGGAAATACGAGGCCGACGACGCGTCGCCTTCCACCGCGATGCGGCCGGGGCTGACGTAACGGGCATCGGCCGGCACGGTGAAGCGGCTCCAGCCGTCGCGCGCCACCCGCACGCCGTAGCGCGCCATCAGATTGAGCGTGATTTCGATATAGGGCTTGGAGATCAGGTCGCCGACGATGTCGATGACCAGGGGCTGGCCGGTAGTGGCCGTCAGGATGGGCGAAGCCAGCAGCAAGGCCGTGAGGAACTGGCTCGACACATTGCCCGGCATGCGCGCGGCCTGGCCGGCGCGCAGCTGGGCCGCGCCGATGCGCAGGGGCGGATAGCCGTCCTGCCCGGTGTATTCGATGGTGGCGCCCAGTTCGCGCAAGGCTTGCGCCAGGTCGCCGATGGGACGCTCGTGCATGCGCGGGACACCGGACACACGGTAATCGCCGCCCATCAGGGCCAGCGCCGCGGTCAGGGGACGCATGGCGGTACCCGCATTGCCCAGGAACAGGTCAGCCGAGGCTACCGGAAAGCGGCCGGCGCCCTGTACCGTCACACGACCCTCGCCCTGCTCTTCCAACCCGACACCCAGGGCACGCAAAGCCGCCAGCATGACCCGCGTATCGTCGGAGTCCAGCAGGCCCGTGATCTCGGTCGAGCCCTGCGCCAGCGCGGCCAGCAGCAGCACGCGGTTCGAGATGCTCTTGGAGCCCGGCATGGCCACCACGCCGCGCGCATGCACGGCGCGCGGCAAATCCAGATAAGACAAACTGCTCATTTCGTATTCCCCAATCGCCAACCGCGCCGGCACACCGCCGCTTCGTCCAGCAAGGACTCCAGCGCGGCGCCGTCGCTGCGTTCCAGGGCCTGCTCGGCGCTGTCCAGCACGGCACGCAAAGCGGACAGCTCGGTCAGCATCGCATCGCGGTTGGATAGAAAAATGTCGCGCCACATTTCCGTCGACCCCGCGGCGATGCGCGTGAAGTCACGGAAGCCCGAACCGGCCAGGGCCAGGCGTTCGGCGGCGTCTTCACTGCGGGCGACCTGCGCCACGTAGACCGACGCCAGGAAATGCGGCATATGGCTGACGGAACCCAGCACGCGGTCGTGCGCCAGCACATCCATGTCGCGCACGCGGGCGCCGCAGGCTTCCCAGGAGGCACGCACCAGCGCGATGTCCGCGGGCGCGTTTTCCGCCAGGGGCGTCAGGATGACGTTGCGGCCGGCATACAGCTCGCCGTCCGCGGCGTCAGGCCCCACCCGCTCGCCGCCGGCGATGGGATGGCCCGGTACGAAGCAGGCAATGCGATCGCCCAGCGCGGCGCGCGCGGCATCGACCACTTCCGCCTTGGTGCTGCCGGCATCGGTGATGACCACGCCAGGCTTCAGATGCGGACGCATCTCCGCCAGCACCTTGGCCATGGCGCCCACCGGCGCCGCCAGCATGATCAGGTCGGCTTGCGCGGCGGCCTCGGCGGCCGTGGCGGTGTCGTCGATCAGGCCAAGTTCGTAGGCCCTCGTCAGCGATTGCGTGTTGCGGCCCACGCCCAGCACACGGCCGACATGGCCGGCGCGGCGCAGGGCCGCTGCGTAGGAACCGCCGATCAGGCCGACCCCGACCACTGCCAGGACGGGAATCGGCGGGCGCACGTCGCCCGAGGGATCGACCACCCGGACCACCCCGGGCGCGCCCCCGGCAACGTTGTTGAAGGAATCGCCAGCGGGCGGCCGGGCGGCTTGGCTCATGATTGCAGAATCTGCTTGAGCGCCGCGATGAACGTTTCGTTCTCTGCCGGCAAGCCGATGCTCACGCGCAGGAATTCCGGCAAGCCGTCGCCGGCCACCGGACGCACGATGACGCCGCGCTTTAGCAGTTCCAGGTTGATGCGGGGCGCGTCACCCACGTGCACCAGCACGAAGTTGCCGAAGCTGGGCACGTACTTCAGACCCAGCTCGTCGAAGGCCTGGTACAGCTGCGCCTTGCCTTCCTTGTTGACCTGATAGGAACGTTGCTGGAAGTCCGTATCGGCCAGCGCCGCGATGGCGGCGGCCTGCGCCAGCGAGTTGACGTTGAACGGCTGGCGCACGCGGTTCAGGATGTCGGTCAGCCCCGGCTGCGCGGCGGCAAAGCCCACGCGCAGGCCGGCCAGGCCGTAGGCCTTGGAGAAGGTGCGCGACACCACCAGATTGGGGAAACGCTTGACCCACTCGGTGCTGTCGAAGCGCAGCTCCGGCTCCAGGTATTCGTTATAGGCCTCGTCCAGCACCACCACCACGCGATTGCCATGCAGGGTGTGAACCTGCTCCAGGAAGGCCTGGATGCGATCCGCCGGCTGGAACGTGCCGGTGGGATTGTTGGGGTTGGCGATGAAGACGACGCGCGTATCCGGTTCGATGGCCGCCAGCATGGCGTCCAGGTCATGGCCGTAGTCGCGGGCGGGCACGACGATGTGGCGGGCGCCACGCGCTTGCGTTGCCAGGCGATAGACCGCGAAGGAATGCTGCGCGTAGACCGCGGACGTGCCCGCGTCCAGCAAGGCCAGGGCCACCAGTTCCAGAATGTCGTTAGAACCGTTGCCCAGGGTGATCCAGTCCAGCGGCAGCTGATAACGCTTGGCCAGCGCGGACTTCAGGTCGAAGCCGTTGGGATCGGGATAACGGCCCAGGCCGCCGACCACGTTGAGCATGGCCTGGCGTGCCGAATCGGGAATGCCCAGCGGGTTTTCGTTGGACGCCAGCTTGACGATGCGCGCCGGGTCCAGCCCGAATTCGCGTGCCAGCTCCTCGATGGGCTTGCCAGCCTGATAGGGAGCGATGGCGGTGACATGCGCGGGAGCGTCGTAGGTTTTGTTATCGGTCGTCATGACTAGCTGCTGCGGAGAGTGATACGAAAGACGGGGGTACGAACGTACTAGGGCGGTACACGGGCGGGCGGCGCCGCCCGCCGCGCTCACTGCGCCGGGTAGGACCCGAGCAGTTTGAAGAACGCCGCCTGCGCCTGCAGGTCCGCGAAGGCCTTGGCCACATGGGCTTCGCCTGCATGGCCCAGGACATCGACGTAGAAATAGTATTCCCACTGGCCGGTGCGGGCCGGACGCGATTCGAAGCGCGTCATCGACACCTTGTTCGCGGCCAGCGGTGCGAGCATGTCGTACACGGCGCCGGCGCGATTGGGCACCGCCAGGATCAGGCTGCTCTTGTCCTTGCCGGTGGGCAAGGTGTCGATGTGACCCAGCACCAGGAAGCGCGTGCGGTTCTGGGCATCGTCCTGGATCCCGGCGCTGACCACTTGCAAACCCCAGGTAGCGGCCGCCGATTCGCCGGCAATGGCGGCCACGGTGGGATCCTGCGAAGCGACGCGCGCGGCCTCGGCATTGCTGGACGCCGCGGCGCGCGACAGCTGCGGGTGATTGCGATTGAGCCAGCCCTGGCACTGCGCCAGCGACTGCGGGTGCGCCATGATGGTACGCACGCCTTCCATCGAGGCGCCCTGGGCCATCAGGCAATGCCGGATCACCAGCGAACGCTCACCCATCACTTTCAGGGGCGTGTTCAGCAGCAGGTCCAGGGTACGGTTGACCGCGCCTTCGGTGGAGTTTTCCACCGGCACCACGCCAACGTCCGCCTGCCCCGCCTCGACCGCGCGAAACACTTCATCGAAGGACGGGCAGGCCAGCTTGTTGACCGCGTGGCCGAACTGCTCCATCGCGGCCTGTTCCGAATAGGAACCCTCGGGGCCGAGAAAAGCCACGGTCAGGCCCTTCTCCAGGCCACGGCAGGCCGAAATGATTTCGGTCCACAAAGCGGAGACGGCCGCGCCGGGCAAGGGGCCCTGATTCAACCCCTGCAGGCGGCGGATGACTTCGGCCTCGCGGTCGGGCCGCAGCACCGGACCATCCGCATGGAAGGCGTGCTTGACGTCGCCGACTTCCTGCGCCGTACGCGCCCGCTGCGTCAGCAGCTCCAGGATCTGCGCGTCGATCGAATCGATGCGTTCACGCAGGGGCTTCAATTTGGCGGCGAGGGCTTCATCCATGGCGTTGTTCGAAATCCCGCAAGTAGACGACCAGGTCCTGCACCGCTTGCAGCGGCACGGCGTTATAGATGGAGGCACGCATGCCACCCACGCTCTTGTGGCCCTTCAGCGCCAGCAGGCCGGCCGCCTCGGCGCCCTTGAGGAAGGCGTCGTTGAGCGATTCGTCGTGCAGGATGAAAGGCACGTTCATGCGCGAACGCACGGGGGCATGGATGGGATTGCGGTAGAACGACGTGCCGTCCAGGTAGTTGTAGAGCAGGTCGGCCTTGGCGATATTGGCCTGCTCCAGCGCCGCTACTCCGCCCTGCTCCTTGATCCACTTGAAGACCAGGCCGGCGATGTAGATCGCATAGGTGGGCGGCGTGTTGTAGCGCGAATGCTCGGCGGCGACGTTGACGTAGTCGAACGCCGACGGGCAGATGGCCAAGGCGTGACCGATCAGGTCGCGGCGCACCATCATGATGGTAACGCCGGCCGGTCCCGCGTTCTTCTGCGCCCCGGCGAACACCAGGCCGGCGCGCGTCACGTCCATGGGACGCGACAGGAAATGCGAGGACGCGTCGACCACCAGGGGCACGTCGGGCGCGCCCAGGCTTTCCGGCGTGGGCCAGTCGTTGAACTCGACCCCGCCTATGGTTTCGTTGCTGCAGAAATGCAGGTACGCGGCATCCTTGCGCACTTTCCACGTGTCCACCGCGGGCACCCACGACCAGGGCTTGAAGGTCTGGCCATCCAGGGTGGTTTCGCTGCCGCTGCTGGCGGCGATGGCCACGTCACCGTAGCGCTGCGCTTCCTTGTGCGATTTCACCGACCACTGGCCGGTGACCACGAAGTCAGCCTTGCTGGTGCCGCGGCGGTTGATCAGGTTCATCGGAATGATGGCGTTTTCACCCGACGCCCCACCCTGCATGAACATGATGGCGTAATCGGACGGCGCCCCCAGCAACTCGCGCAGGTCGGCTTCCGCTTCGTCGCAGATCTGCACGAACTGCTTGCCGCGATGGCTCATTTCCATGACCGACATGCCGCTGCCGTGCCAGTCGAGCATTTCCTCGGCCGCCTGCCGCAACACCGCCTCCGGCAAAGCCGAAGGTCCCGCCGAAAAATTCCAGGGACGACTCATCATTCTTCCGTAGGTTCCGAAGGATCGGTGTCCGACACGTCGCCGGGCGCCGCACTGTCACCATTTCCCGCGTCAGCGGCGCCTTCAGGCTTGGCGGCGCCGTCGACGTCGGCTTCCGCTTCGGCATCGACGTCCGCGTCGCTTTCCACCACGCGGCGCACGCCGGACAGATGGCTGCCGTCATCGACGCTGATCAAGGTTACGCCCTGAGTGGCGCGGCCCATTTCACGGATTTCTGACACGCGGGTGCGCACCAGCACGCCGCCCGTGGTGATCAGCATGATCTCGTCGGTGGTTTCGACCAGGACGGCCCCCACCACCTTGCCGTTACGCGAGCTGGTCTGGATGGCGATCATGCCCTTGGTGCCGCGGCCATGGCGGGTGTACTCGGCGATGGGCGTGCGCTTGCCGTAGCCGTTTTCGGTCGCGGTAAGCACGCTTTGCGCTTCGCTGCCGGCAACCAGCATGGCGATCACGGCCTGGCCGTCTTCCAGCATCATGCCGCGCACGCCGCGGGCGTTGCGGCCCATCGGACGCACGTCGTTTTCGTCGAAGCGCACGGCCTTGCCCGAGTCCGAGAACATCATGACGTCGTGCTTGCCGTCGGTCAGGTCGGCGCCGATCAGGTAGTCGCCTTCGTCCAGGTCGACGGCGATGATGCCGGCCTTGCGCGGATTGGAGAAATCCGACAACGGCGTCTTCTTCACCGTACCGCGCGAAGTTGCCATGAACACGTAGTGATCATCGCTGAACTCCTTGACCGGCAGCACCACGTTGACCTTCTCGCCGTCGGCCAGCGGGAACATGTTGACGATGGGCTTGCCGCGCGAACCGCGCGTGCCCTGCGGCACTTCCCAGACCTTGAGCCAGTACACGCGGCCGCGGTTGGAGAAGCACAGCAGATAGTTGTGGGTGTTGGCGATGAACAACTGGTCGATCCAGTCGTCTTCCTTCATGGCCGTGGCTTGCTTGCCACGCCCGCCGCGTTTCTGCGAGCGGTATTCGGACAGCGGCTGGCTCTTGATGTAGCCGCCATGCGACAGGGTCACCACCATGTCGGTGGGGGTGATCAGGTCTTCGGTGTCCAGTTCGGTGGCGTTGAGTTCGATTTCCGAACGACGCTCATCCTTGGCGCCGGTGCCGAATTCAGCCTTGATGGCCTGCAGTTCATCGCTGATGATCGTGGTGATACGTTCCGGCTTGGCCAGAATGTCGAGCAGGTCAGCGATGTTGGCCATCACTTCCTTGTACTCGCCAACGATCTTGTCCTGCTCCAGCCCGGTCAGGCGTTGCAGGCGCATGTTCAGGATTTCCTGGGCCTGAGTGTCGCTCAAACGATACAGGCCGTCGGATTGCATGCCGTAGGAAGGCGACAGGGCCTCCGGACGGTAAGCCGCGATGCCGCCCGGCGTGTCGCCGTCGGCCCGCTCCAGCATTTCACGCACCAGCGACGAATCCCAGGAGCGCGCCATCAATTCCTGGCGCGCCACCGGCGGCGTCGGCGCCGCCTTGATGATTTCGATGAAATCGTCGATGTTGGCCAGCGCGACGGCCAGGCCTTCCAGCACGTGGCCGCGTTCGCGAGCCTTGCGCAGCTGGAACACCGTGCGGCGCGTGACGACTTCACGCCGGTGCTGCAGGAAGTACTCCACCATCTGCTTGAGGTTGAGCAGGCGGGGCTGGCCATCGACCAGCGCCACCAGGTTCATCCCGAAGGTGTCCTGCAGCTGGGTGTTCTTGTACAGATTGTTGAGCACGACCTCAGGCACTTCACCCCGCTTGAGTTCGATGACCAGGCGCATGCCGTCCTTGTCCGACTCGTCGCGGATATCGGAGATACCCTCGATCTTCTTGTCGTTGACCAGCTCGGCGATGCGTTCCTGCAACGACTTCTTGTTGACCTGGAAGGGAATGGCATCGATCACGATGGCCTGGCGATTGCCCTTTTCCATGTCCTCGAAGTGCGTCTTGGCGCGCATCACCACCCGGCCGCGGCCGGTGCGATAGCCTTCGCGCACGCCCGCCATGCCGTAGATGATGCCGCCCGTGGGGAAATCCGGGGCCGGGATCAGCTCGATCAGCTCATCCACGGTGCACTCAGGATTACGCAGGCAATACAGGCAGCCGTCGACGACTTCCGACAGATTGTGCGGCGGAATATTGGTGGCCATGCCCACCGCGATACCCGAACTGCCGTTGACCAGCAGGTTGGGCAGGCGGGACGGCAACAGCAGCGGTTCTTTTTCGCTGCCGTCATAGTTAGGCCCGAAATCGACGGTTTCCTGGTCGATATCGGCCAATAACTCATGGGCGATCTTGGCGAGGCGGATTTCGGTATATCGCATGGCGGCGGCGTTATCGCCGTCGATGGAGCCGAAGTTGCCCTGCCCATCCACCAACATGTAGCGCAGGGAGAAATCCTGCGCCATGCGGACGATGGAGTCGTAGACCGCCTGGTCTCCGTGGGGGTGATATTTACCGATGACGTCGCCAACGATACGGGCGGACTTCTTATAAGCCCGGTTCCAATCGTTGTTCAATTCGTGCATTGCGAACAGCACCCGGCGATGCACGGGTTTCAGACCGTCGCGTACGTCTGGCAGTGCCCGCCCCACAATCACGCTCATTGCGTAATCGAGGTAGCTGCGGCGCATTTCTTCTTCCAGTGATACTGGAAGTGTTTCCTTGGCGAAGGAATCCATATTTATATACGTAGGGACGGAAGCGGAAAAGGCGGGCTCACCCCGGAGGGTGGCGAACAGGAAATTCTATCATTCCCGCACATTTGTCCTTTTCACGCACTTGAAGCCCCGGCCCGGCTTGCACCGCCCGGCCACCTGTAACAAAATACGCAGCCTCCCTTGCCCTGCCCTTTCGACCTTCCGCCTGTTGCCTAAAACCAACAACGCGCTATCCGTGGGCGGTGAAATGGTCGTCTCGGACGTGAATGCGCCTGCCAGGGCACGACAAATGCCTTAAGATTGTTTCCAGCACGCAGGAAACCCAGTCGCGATTCCCTTGAAGTCGTTTTTGGCGTTGCTTATACTGGCCCCGTTTTCCTGATAATGCGGCGGGGGTTCGCTGCGAGTCACTTATCCAGCTTCAAGCTCAACGAGGAGAAACATGAATAAACCCTCCAAATTCGCTCTGGCGCTTGCCTTTGCTGCCGTCACGGCCTCCGGTGCGGCCTCGGCCCAGACCGTGGACAACTGGCGCAATCCGTTTGGCAACGTCTGGAAGAACGGCACTAACGAACTGTGCTGGCGCGATGCGTTCTGGACCCCCGCTACCGGCGTCCCCGGTTGTGATGGCGTGCCGGTCGCTCAAGCTGCCAAGCCGGCTGCCCCCACCCCGATGGCCAGCAAGGTTGTCTTCAACGCCGACACCTTCTTCGACTTCGACAAGGCTACTCTGAAGCCCGAAGGCCGCCAGCTGCTGGATCAAGTCGCCACGCAAGCTCGCAGCATCGATCTGGAAACCATCATTGCTGTTGGCCATACCGACTCGATCGGTACCGTGCCTTACAACCAGAAGCTGTCCGAGCGCCGTGCCGCTGCGGTCAAGTCCTACCTGGTCAGCAAGGGCATCGATCCCAACCGTATCTACACGGAAGGCAAGGGCAAGAGCCAGCCCGTGGCGACGAACAAGACCAAAGAAGGTCGTGCTCAGAACCGCCGTGTGGAAATCGAGATCGTCGGTACCCGCAAGTAATTGCGAATATCGACGTAGCGCTGGTCGCTACGAATCAAAGGCCTGTGCTTATGCGCAGGCCTTTTTTTATTCTCGCGGATAAAACCAGGTGGAACGCATGCAGATCGCCCAGGATGACACCCGCCGGCTGGACGCCGCGCCCATAGAATTCGATGCCGTGGTCGTTCTCGACGACGCCGTTGCGCTTCATATGGAGATCTACCAGATGGCGCCGCTACGGGCGGGACGGCTGCGCCGCGATCTGCTGCTCATCCTTGGCGCCGCCCTCTTCCTGGCCGTCGTGTTATTTGCGTTCAACGTGGCTGACCGGGATCCGGACAAACCGGCCCTGGCCGACGTCTTCCGCTTCGTGCTGCTGGAGCATCCAGGTTACCCGCTGGCCGCCGTGGGCATAGGGATCGCGGTGGTCGTAATGCAGCGACTGCTGTTGCGGCCACGCTTGCGCAGCCATTTGCGCAAAGCGATGGCGCGGCGCCCTGACGTGGACAAGTCGGATCCGCGCCTGCCCTATCCCGCGCATGTGGTCATGACGGACAACGCGATCGAGAGCCAGACCGCACCCCATACCATCAGCTTCAACTGGACCAGCCTGACGCACTGGAAAGAGAAAGAGGGCCGGCTCCTGTTGCTAGGTGACAGCATGCAGGGCATCTGCGTCACCACGGGTGGCCTGGCCGAACCGATGCAGGCGGCTATCCGCCAGCTGATCGAACGCAAGCTCGGCAAAGCGCGCCAGGGGGAATAGCCGCCGTCGCCTCGGCGAGGCCAGGCCAGACCAGGCCGGGCTCGCACTACTCACGCTCTATATAATTACCGGCTGAATTCTTCCCCCGGATAGCGATGAGCACCTCTACTGAATCCCGCGTGAATGTCGACCAGGCCGAATTGGCCAAGTTCAGTGCCCTGGCGGCGCGGTGGTGGGACCCGGGCAGCGAATTCGCGCCGCTGCACGCCATCAATCCGCTGCGGCTGGGCTGGATCCAGGAAATCGCCGGCAGCCTGGCCGGCAAGCAGGTGCTGGACGTAGGTTGCGGCGGCGGCATTCTGGCCGAAAGCATGGCGGCCACCGGCGCCACCGTCACGGGCATCGACCTGGCGGAGAAATCGCTCAAGGTGGCCCGGCTGCACGGCCTGGAATCCGGCGTGAAGGTGGAATACCGCGCGGTGCCGGTGGAAGACCTGGCGCGTGAACAACCGGAACGCTACGACGTCGTGACGTGCATGGAAATGCTGGAACACGTGCCGGACCCCGCTTCCATCGTGCGGGCCTGCTCCGAACTGGTGAAACCGGGCGGCTGGGTGTTCTTTTCCACGCTGAACCGCAATCCCAAATCTTTCCTGTACGCCATCGTCGGCGCCGAGCACGTGCTGCGCCTGCTGCCGCGCGGCACCCACAGCTACGAGAACTTCATCAAGCCCAGCGAACTGGCGGCGGCCGTGCGGCAGGCCAACCTGACGGCCGTGCGCATGGCCGGGATGCAATACAACCCCTTCACCAAGGTCTATGGGCTGTCCAATGACGCGTCGGTGAACTACCTGATGGCCACCCGCAAATGAAAGCCCTGATCCTGTTCGACTTCGACGGCACTTTGGCCGACACGGCGCCCGACCTGGCCGCGGCGGCCAACAAGCAGCGCACGCGGCGCGGCCTGGCGCCCATGCCCTTCGAGATCCTGCGGCCGGTGGCCTCGCAAGGCGCGCGCGGCATGCTGCGCGTGGCCTTGGACATGCTGCCGGAACACCCGGAATTCGAAGAGACCCGCAAACAATTCCTGGCGGACTACGAAGCCAACTCGACGGTGCACAGCCGATTGTTCCCGGGGATCGAGGACCTGCTGCGCGACATCGAAGGCCGCGGCATGGCCTGGGGCATCGTCACCAACAAGGTGACCTACCTGGCCGAGCCGGTCGTCGTCCATCTGGGTTTGGCGGAATCGATGGCGGTGCTGGTGTGCGGTGACACCGTCGGCCGCGCCAAGCCTTACCCCGATCCCCTGCTGCACGCCGCCAAGGAAGCCGGCTACACGCCGGACCGCTGCGTCTATGTCGGTGACGACCTGCGCGACGTCCAGGCCGCGCACGCCGCCGGCATGCCCGCCGTCGCCGCGGCCTATGGTTATCTGGGCGGCGATGAAGACGTCACCCTGTGGGAAGCGGACGCCCGCGCGGATACGCCGGCGGAGTTGTGGGCAGCGATCGAAGGTCTGCTGCCCAGCGCGAACTGAGGACTCTGCCTTCCGGCAAGGGAAGCAATGACTGAGGGGCTACGCCCCTCAGTTTTTCTCTCCGCGACTCGTCGCCGTCACGACCAGATCGATCACGAAGGCCAGCATTAGGGCGCAGGTGCCGATCACGAACAACTGCGCATAGTCATGCCCGTTGTTGGAAAACAGGAAGGACAAGCCATAGGCGGCGACGGCCTGGAACAGGGCGAAGCCGACCGTGGCGGTGCGCCACGCCGGACCTTGCCTGGACGGATGATGCGCAAGCAGTTCGTGGATGCGGCCAAGCGCCAGCGGCACGGTGCCGGTGACAAAGGCGCCGACCACCATGCTGGAGGCCACCAGCCAGCCTTCGCCCAGACCAAGGGCCGGCACCAGCACGGCGCCCGCTTCCAGCACAAAGGCCAGGCGCAAGGCCCAGCCGAAGCCGACGCGGTCGGCCAGCAAGCCGGCCAGCACCGGCCCCACGGCGGCGCCGATGCCGAACAAGACCCAATATTCAGCGCCCGCCTGCAAGCCCTTACCCAAACCGTGCGCGACATAGTCGACCAGGAAAATCATGTGGGGCACCCAGCCCGCGGCATTCAAGGCGTATTCCGCATACAGGGCACGCAGTTGACGGACGGGCAGATGCGCCGCGCGATGGTGCCCCGGCGCGGCCTGGGCGGCGGCCGCGGCAGGCGCGGCGCCCTCCCCCGGCCATCCTTTCCAGGCGATCGCCGTCAGGAAAAGGGATAACAGCCCCAGGCCGATCCACGTCGCACTCAGCCCCTGGCGCAGCAGCAACGGCACCAGGGTGCCCGACAGCACGACGCCCACGCCGACACCCGTGAAAATAATTCCGCCAGCCAAACCACGCTTGGCCGGCGCGACGTGAGGCAAGACCGCGGGCGCGGCCAGCACCATCAACGCGCCGCCTGCCAGGCCGGACAGAAACCGCCAGGCGAAGAACCAGGAAAAAGACAGCGGATAGGCACAGGCGAAGAAGGCCAGCGTCGCCAGCGCCATCATCACGCGCAGGGTGGCGGCGGTCGACGTACGCGATGCGATCGCCCGGCCCGCCAGCGCGCCAGCAAGATAACCGGCCAGGTTGGCCGCGCCCAGATAGGCGGCGACAGAGCGCTCGAACCAATGCGCGTCGATGATGGCCGGCAGCAAGGGCGTATACGCGAAACGCGCCAGCCCTATCCCTACCAGGCTGGCACTGAAGGCCGCCACGATGCCCCAGGTCACCCCGAACGTTTCCCGGGGCCTCGCTATCGTCAACCGTTCCATGGTCAACATCCTTCACGAATTCAGATAGGGGCAGGTTACGCCCCATCATTTATCTGAAGAAGCGAATATATTTGATTGTGCCTATCTGCATTTTCGATATGTCAAAACACGCCCGAACGCGCTAAGGTAGGCAGGCCAACGGCAAGCCCGCGCGCTTTCAGCGACGGCGGTCGCCCTGCCCCGGCATCATCGACACCCTGTATGTGAGCAATCCATGGATCTGGCTGACCTGAAGACCTTCGAAGCCGTCGCGCGGCACGGCAGCATGAACAAGGCCGCGGCCGAGTTGCACACGGTCCAGTCCAATGTCACGGCGCGAATCCGCGCGCTGGAAGAGGAACTGGGCTTGCCCCTGTTCCAGCGCCACGCCCGCGGCGTGGCGCTGACACCGGCCGGCCAAAGGGTGTTGCCCTACGCGGGACGCGTTTCCAAGCTGCTGGCGGAAGCCGGCGCCGCGGCGCGCGACGATGGCCAGCCTTGCGGCACGCTGACCCTGGGCGGACTGGAGACCACCACCGCGCTGCGCCTGTCGCCCGCCTTGACCGCCTATGCGCGCGCCTACCCCGACGTAAGGCTGGTGATGAGTACCGGCACCACCGCGCAACTGGTGCAGGACGTGATCGACTACCGCTATGACGGCGTGTTCGTCGCGGGGCCGGTCAAGCATCCCGACCTGGAGGCGACCACCATTTTCGTGGAGGAACTGGTGCTGGTCGCCCACCCCGACCTGGCGTCCTTGAAGGATCTGCCGGGCCTGGCCGACTTGCGCACCATCGTGTTCCATGCCGGCTGCTCGTATCGGCAAAGGCTGGAAGCGTATCTTGGCGAAAAAGGCATCGTGGCCACGCAGCCCCTGGAATTCGGTTCGCTGGACACCATCGTCAGCTGCGTGTCGGCCGGCGTGGGCGTGACGATGCTGCCGCGGGTCGTCGTGGCGGAGGCAGCCAGGCTGGGACGCGTCAGCCTGCATGACCTGCCCGCGCCGAAGGCCAGGGTGGACACGCAGTTCGTGCGCCGCCGGGACGCCTACGTGTCGAGCGCGCTAAGCGCCTTCCTGGAGACACTGCGAAGCTTTCACAAGCGGCCGGTGGCCGCCTAGGTGATCAGCCCTGCTGCGCGCGCGCCCGCTCGAACATGACTCGCGCCGATTCGCGTGAGGCTTCGATGTGGCGGGTGGCGGCCAGGCGGGCCGCGGGTTCGTCATGGCGCGCGATGGCGTCGTGCATGGCGGTCATCTCGGTCAGGCTGTGCGATGACCGCCCGGGGTTGTCCATGCTCTTGGCCCTCAGCACGTTGATGCGCGCGACCAGGCCCTTGATCAGATCACCCATGACCCGATGGCGGCTGGCGACGATCAGCGCCTCGTAGAAATCCGTGGTGCTGACGATACGCGCCAGCCGGTCTTCGCTTTCCACCGCCTGCGCGAACGCATCGAGAGCCCGCTGCATGGCCGCGAGGTTTTCCGGCGTGGCATGGCGGGCGGCGAGCGCCGCCAACTCGCTTTCCAGCAAGATGCGCGTTTCGTAGAGCTGCTCGGCGTCCGCCCATTCGATCGTGACCACCGACGGTCCGCGATTGGGGGTCAGCACCACCATCCGCTCGGCCGCCAGCACGCGCATCGCCTCCCGCAGGGAATTACGGCTGACGCCAAGCCGTTCGCACAGGCTGGACTCCACCAGGCGTTCGCCAGGGGCGAAGTAGCCGATCATGATCGCTTCGCGGAGTTTGCGGACGGTTTCTTCCTGAACGCTCAGGGGACTGATCTTCAAATCCATGAGTCCTACGGGGTCGCGAGGTAACGAGATGGAAATTCAAGCGGCGTAGCTTATCCGGGTTAACGGCAATTTGCCACATTGTTGAACAATCCCACAATAGAGGTAACAATAGACGTAAGTTCGCGTTACACCGTTGCAGGGTCAACAGGCATGCAAATCGACATCACGAAGTGGATTCTGATCAACGAAACCCAGCCGGTGCCGCCCGGCCAGGAGGGCGCCCCGCTGCGCAAGGTCGCGGTCGTCGCCGTCGTCAGGAATCCGTTCAAGGTCGGCCAGGCGGACCTTTCCGCGGGCATCGTGGCCAGCGCGGCGCTGGGCAGCGAAATGGCGCGGCAGCTGGCCACCGTCTTCCTCCTCGATGAGGTGCGCAGCTACGGCAAGGCCGGCCTGGTCGGCGTCAACGGTGAACAGGAGCACGCCAATGCTCTGCTCACCACCACCTTCGCCAATCCCCTGCGCGATGCCATCGGCGGCGCCAAGGCCTGGATACCTTCCGTGACCAAGGTGGGTCCGGCGGGCACCGCCATCGACGTTCCCCTGGCGCACAAGGACGCGCTGTATGTGCGCTCCCATTACGACACCCTGACCCTGAGCCTCGCCCAGGCGCCGCTACCGGATGAAATCGCCCTGATCTTCGCGGTGGCCAACCGGGGGCGCATCAATGCCCGCGTGGGCGGCCTGCATGCCGATGACGTGGTCGGGAAAGATGGCCTGACCTGAGTCATCGGCGCGACCGCCGTACGCCTTACATCACGACCGCAGTACTGCACCACCGCTTCAGCACGACCGCTGCACCTCGCTACCGCTATACATCTCTGCCGCTCTACATCTTTGCCGCCGTACCACTTCCCCAACCTGGCAAGCGTTCGATGTTTTTCCGGAGCTGATATGAATATCCTCGCGCGACTGGTCGTTTCCCTGTCGCTGGCCTGCGGCGCGCTCGCGCAAGCTCAAGCCGCGTCCTACCCCGACCGCCCCATCCACATCATCCTCAGCACGTCGCCTGGCGGCGGCGCGGACGTCACCATGCGTCTGCTGGCGCCCAAGCTGGCGGAACGCCTGGGCCAAAGCGTGGTGATCGAGAACAAGCCCGGCGGTTCGGGCATGATCGCCGACGCCTACGTCGCGCGCTCGGCGCCTGACGGCTACACCCTGCTGGTGGACATCACCACGTTCACGGTCAACCCGGCGCTGCACAAGGACATGTCCTTCAAGCCGCTGGTCGACCTGGCGCCGATCACGCAGACCGCCCGCGCCGCCAACGTGCTGGTGGTGAACCCGACCGTCCCGGTCAACAACGTCAAGGAATTCATCGAGTACGCCAAGAAGCAGAAAGGCGCGATGACCTACGCGTCTTCCGGACTGGGCTCGTCGCAGCATCTGGCCATGGAGATCTTCACGCGCGCCGCGGATGCCCCCATGACCCATGTGCCCTACAAGGGCGGCGGCGCGGCCATGGCCGACTTGCTGGCGGGTCACGTGCAGTCCTTCTTCGCATTCATCCCCACGGCGTCCGAGCACATCAAGCAGGGGCGCCTGCGCCCGCTGGCCACCACCGGCGCCACGCGCTCGGCATCCTTGCCCGACCTGCCCACCATCGCGGAATCGGGCTTCCCCGGCTTCCAGAGCTATGACTGGAATGGCTTGTTCGCGCCGGCCGGCACGCCGCCCGCCATCATCGACCGGCTGCAGAAAGAGATGAAGGCCGTCCTGGCGGAACCCGATATACAGCTGCGCCTGAAGGATCTGGGATTGGAGCCGGTAGCCAGCACGCCGGCCGACTTCAAGGCCTTCCTCACCGCGGAAATCAAGAAGGCGCAAGACATCGTCCAGCAAGCCAACATCAAACTCGATTAAGGGCGGCGACTGCCATGAACATGATGGCCGAGAGTTTCGCGTACCCCGCCGGTTCGGACGCGGCGCGGGACCTGCGTAACGAGTCCGACTACAACGTGCAGCGCCGCCATCCGGAGCGCACTGAAATCTACGCGGGCTATGCCCGCCGCAGCGAAGCCCTGCGCGCGGACGTGCCCTGGCAAAGCCTGCGCTACGCCAAGCCCGAGCGCTGCACCCTGGATTGGTTTCCGGCGCAGGAAGCAAAGGACGCGCCGCTGCTGGTGTTCATGCACGGCGGGTTCTGGCGCGGCGGCGACAAACGGGTGTTCAGCTTCATCGCCGAGAACTTGCGCACCGCCGGTGTTTCAAGCGCGTTCGTGGGCTATGAGCTGGCGCCCAACGTGACGGTGACGACGATCTCGGCGCAGATCCGCGCGGCCGTCACGTTCCTGCTGCGGAATCAGCGCGCTTTGGGCTTCGATCCGGAACGCGTGACCCTGTCCGGCCATTCGGCCGGCGCGCATCTGGCCGCGATGACCAGCGCCTATCCGCAGGAACTGCCCATACTGGGACGGCACTTGCGCGTGATCGGCTTGAGTGGGGTCTATCAGTTGGCCCCGTTGCTGGCGACCTCGTTGAAGGGCGAGATCCAGCTGACGTCCGACGTCGCCGAGGAGCAGAGCCTGCCCGAAGGGCGATGGCTGCATGCCAGCCGCTATCTGGTGGTGGCGGGGGGCGGTGAAACGCCCGGCTTTCTTGCGCAAAGCACGCATTTCCACGATGCCTTGCAGCACCGGGGCTTGAACACGACGCTGATCCTGGAACCAGGGCGCACGCATTTCGATATCTTCGTGCCGCTGACCGAGCCTGCCTACGCGCTGCACCAGCAGGTGCTGGATGTGATCAAGGGCCCGGCCGGCGCGGCCCCTTCGAACGCAGCGGGTCCAGTAGCGGCTTGAGGCCGTTGTGGTCCAGCTCGTGCATCAGCGCGAGCAGCTGGCCCAGTTGTCCCGCCGGAAAGCCCTCGCGCGCGAACCAGGTCAGATAGTGGCCAGGCAGGTCCGCCAGCAGGCGGCCCTTGTACTTGCCGAACGGCATGGTCCAGGTAACGAGGAGTTTTAAGTCTTCAGGCTGCATGGTATGTCCCCCCTACCGCGCGGAGCGCGGCCCCCCAGGGGGCGACACTGGCGGACTGGCAAAGCCAGCTCCGCTGTGTCCGCGATCGGGGCGACCTGCGCAAATAGCTATTCTAGATCGCCGGCGCCTGGCGCAGGACGGGCTCGGCGCCCAGCCGTGCCGACGTCACGCCGCCCAGCTGGTTGACGTCAGCCTCGATGACGTCGGACGACGACAGCCGGAATTTGCTCACGGCCGCCTGCAGGCCCTTGGCCTGATCTTCCAGCGACGCCGTCGCGGCAGCGGCCTCTTCGACCAGCGCCGCGTTCTGCTGCGTGGTTTCGTCCATCTGCGTGACGGCGCGATTCACCTGCTCGATGCCATCGGCCTGCTCCGACGAGGCCGCGGCAATCTCGCCCATGATGTCGGTGACGCGACGCACGGCCACCACGATTTCCTGCATGGTGGCGCCGGCCCGCTCGACCTGTTCCGATCCCATGCTGACCTTGCTGACCGAATCCTCGATCAATTGCTTGATCTCCTTGGCGGCCTGGGCACTACGCTGCGCCAGCGAGCGAACCTCGCCCGCCACCACCGCGAAACCCTTGCCCTGCTCGCCCGCACGCGCGGCTTCCACCGCGGCGTTCAAGGCCAGGATATTGGTCTGGAAGGCGATGCCGTCGATGACGCTGACGATATCGGCGATCTTGGCGGAGCGCACGGATATCTCGCGCATGGTGCCCACCACTTCTTCCACCGCCACGCCGCCGCGACCCGCGACGTCCATGCTGCTGGTGGACAACTGGTTGGCCTGCTTCGCGTTGTCCGCGTTCTGCTTCACCGTCGACGCCAGCTGTTCCATGCTGGCGGCGGTTTCTTCCAGGGAAGCAGCCTGCTCCTCGGTGCGGCTGCTGAGGTCGGCATTGCCCGCCGCGATCTCACGCGCGCCCGAATCCATCTGGTCGACACCCTGGCGCACCTGGCGAATCAGGTCCGCCAGGCTTTGCTGCAGGGTCTGCAGGCCCTGCAGCATCTGGCCCATCTCGTCACGCGAATTGATCACGATGCGGGTGGTCAGGTCGCCGCCGGCCATGGCGCGGAAGGTCCGCAGCGCCTGCTCGATGGGGGCGACGATGGCCTGGCGCAAGGAACGCCAGACCAGCAGGGAGATTACCAGCACCAGGAACAGGCTGGCGCACGTGACGATCACGAAGGTGCGGAAGACGTCGACCGAGGTCTTGTACAGCGACTCCGCCCGCTGGGCCTGGTACTTCTGCAAGGCGGCCGAAGCTTCGCTGGTGCCGTTGAAGAGGTCACGCATATTGCCCCAGGCGGTGGCGACGCCAGCCAGGTCGTGGGCGGTGTGCGCGTTCACGATGGCTTGATAGCCCTTGCTGGCGAAGGCCGCGCGCTTGGTGGTGAGGTCGCGCGCCAGCCGCTCTTCCTGGGGATCATCGGCGGCGACCAGCTTCAGGTAATCCGCCCAGGCATTGTCCGACTGCTTGAACAGGCCCAGGGCACGCTTGGCCTGTTCATCCGCGCCCGGGTTTTCCGGGCTCAGGCCCAGGCGATAGATCGCCAGGAAACCGCGCGCGTTATAGATGTCGGCCTGCGACACCGCGATGGACGCGGCGAGTTCGCGCTTGTACATCGTCTGCTGCGTATCGTTGCCGTAATTGAACCCCCACATGCCCATGGCGCCGCCCACGATCAGGAGCAGGGCCAGGAAACTGATGACGAGTGCGATACGGGCCTTGATGGAGAGATTGATTCTTTTCATGATGGCATCTTCCAGAAATGGCGAATGCCGCCACCCAGGAACGGGTAGCGGCGTTTCATGCTTTCAACAGCAGAACCTGCGCGCCAGCCTGAGCGGCTTGAGCGGTTTGAGCGACCTGAGGGGCAGCATCGGCTCAGACCACGGCTTTGCGACGGCGCCGGGCCAGCAGCCAGCCCAGCAACAACAGCAGCACGACCACCGCCGCAGCCATGCCGACACGGGCATAGGTGACGATGGGGCCAGGTTGAGACGGCGCGCGCAGGGCCTTGACCTGCTCCGCGGTCACCGCGGCAGCTTCCGGGTTGCCGAAGGTCTGCCGCACATAGGTCGCGACCATGGCCACGTCCTGGTCGCTCAACTCATGCGCGAAGGCAGGCATCAGGCGGGGCGTCTTGCCGCTGGAGCGATAGATCCCGTCCAGGATGACCATGACCAGATTGCTGGGATCGTCGCGGCCCACGGCCGACACATGCAGCAGCGACGGCGTGCCGCCCAGCTCCGCACCGGTTCCTTTGGCCTGGTGGCAGGAGGCGCAATTGCCGCTATACAGGGTCGCGCCCGTCGTCTGACCCATGGACGCGCCACGGATCGTGGCTTCGTCCGTGGCCGGTGCGCCATACGCATAAGCCGGCTTGCCCGCCGCGCCCGTGGCCACCGGTGCCGCCGACTTGATGTACACGGCGATGGCGTTCAGGTCCGCATCCGTCATCTTGCTGAAGCTGTGGTCGATGGCTTCGGCCATCGGACCCGCGGCCAGCGCATGGCCCGGCGCGCGTCCGGTCTTCAGGTAGGCAACCAGGTCTTCCTGGCTCCAGCCGCCGATGCCGTGCACGGGATCGCTGCTGATGTTGGGGGCGTACCATTTGCCCAGCGTCGCGCCGCCGAGGGCGCGGCTGTCGTCTTCCGCCATCAGCGCGTTGCGCGGGGTATGGCAGGTGGCGCAGTGCGCCAGGGCTTCGGTCAGGTAGGCGCCGCGCAGCCACTGCTCGCTCTTGCCGGCCGTTGCTTCGAAACGCTTGTCGCTGTTGAACAGCAGGTTCCAACCCATCATCGACGCCCGGATGTCGAAGGGGAAAGGCAGCTTGGTCTGGGGGACGGCCGCGTCCACCGGCGCCACGCCCTTCATGAAGAAGGTGTACAGCGCGTGCACGTCGTCATCGCTGATCTTGGTGTACGACGTGTACGGCATGGCCGGGTACAGGTTGGCGCCATCGGCGCGCACGCCGGCGCGCAGGGCACGGGCGAACTGTTCCTCGGTGTAGTTGCCGATGCCGGAGGTCTTGGACGGCGTGATGTTGGTCGACCAGATGGTGCCGACCGGCGATGCGATGGGATTGCCGCCAGCGTAGGGCTTGCCGCTACCCGCCGTATGGCAGGCAACGCAATCCGCGGCGATGGCCAGGTAGGCGCCGCGCTGGACCAGCGTGGCTTCGTCCGGCGTGGTGGCCGGCGCGGCAGTGGGCGCGGCGGAGGCGGCAATAGCGGCCGAGGCCGCGCCAGCCAGCACCAGCGCGAGCATCGCGCCGACGGCGCGGCGCGGCGATGGATAAAGCGTAGTCATGGCGTTTCCTCAGATCGAATGCAGCACGGCATCAGCGGTGCGCAAGGCCAGTGCGGCCGCGGTCAGGGTCGGATTGACCGTGCCCGTGGTCGTCAAGACATTGGGACCGACGATGTACAGATTGGGATGGTCGTGGGCACGGCCGAAGGGATCGACCACCGACGTCTTCGGATCGGCGCCCATGATGGTGGTGCCTTGCGTGTGCGGGTGCACCCACGTCAACGGCGAGTACTCGGTGGCGCCGAACAGCTCGGCCACGCGCTTGTAGACACGCTTGGTGTCTTCGAAGCCGGCCAGGAAGTACGCGTTGTCCCGGTTGAAATGGACCACCGGCGTGGGCAGGCCCAGCGCATCCTTGCGGGTCGTGCTCAGGGTGACCCGGTTGGACGGTTCGCCCGGATACTCGTGCTGGGTGCTCAGTTCCATGATGCGCGACGCCTGGTCACGGATCATCTCGTCCAGGCGCGGGCCGATGATGCCCTTCTTCAGCAGGTTGCCGGCGATCTTGTCATTGGGCGAGTTGTTCACCACGACGTGCTTGGTGCCGGCGCGTTCGCGGCGGAACTCGCCGTCACGCGCGGTGAAGAAGGTCTGCGGATGCACGGGGCCACGGCCGGGCCACAAGGCCTCGCTGGTCATGAAATTCTGGTGGCATTCCGGCTGGCAGGACAGGTTGCGGCCGACCATGTCGGAGCTGTTCGCGATGTTCGACATCAGCAGCAGGCGCGGCGTTTCGATCGAGTAAGCGGCCAGCACGAAGGCGCGCGCCGTCAGGCGGTGCTCGCTGCCATCCGGCGACTTGTAGCGCACGGCCACGATCTTGCCGGCGCCGTCCGCTTCCACCTGATAGACCACGGCGTCGGTCATCAGCTTCACGCCCACGGCTTCGGACTTGTAGGCGTGCACCGAGCCGTTGTACAGCGCGCCGATCGGACAGACCGGCGTGCAGGAGTTATTGCCCTGGCAGGTCGGCCGGTCGTCGTAAGGACGCGAGTTGCGCGCGGTGGGCTCGTTGATCACGCGATAGCCCGCGGCCGACAGGACCGCGTCGGCGCGCTCCTGCATATACGGCAGCGGCTGGGCTTTCATCGGATAGGGGGTCGAGCGCGGCGGATACGTGCCGGCGCGGCCGGTGGCGCTCTGGTCCGCATCGTCCGGGCCCGACACGCCCAGTTCCACTTCGGCCTGGCCGTAGTACGGTTCCAGGTCCTCGTAGCTGATCGGCCAGTCGCGGCTGACGCCATACAGCGTCTGCATCTTGAAGTCGTTCGGCAGGAAGCGATAACAGGCGCCCGCCCAGTGCCAGGTCGTGCCGCCCACCAGGCGCAGATAGCTGGGGTTGTTCTTGGTGCTGCCGGTCTCTTCCAGATAGCCCTTGCTGTCCGACTTCGGTGCGTAGCTGGTGTCCGGATAGGGGCCGTTGGGATTGCCCTTGACGGGCGTATTGCGGAACTTCTCGACGATCTTCCAGCGCGGCACGCGGGGGCCGGCTTCCAGCAGGATCACGTGCTTGCCGGCTTTGCCAAGGCGGTGCGCGGCCAGGCTGCCGCACACGCCGGAGCCGACGACGATGACGTCGGCGTCAAATTCTGTAGACATGAAAACTCTCGATGTAATCCCACCCGCGGCGCGGCCCTTGGCTCATGCGCGCGAGCAGGAAAGGAATCAGGCAGCGGAGGGAACGACCGGCTTCGGCACCCAGTAGCCGTAGCCGCCCAGCTGGTAGCTGGGGACCGTGGTGATGCCGGCGGTCGGCCGGTACATCAGGGCTTCGCGATAGGCGATCAACTGGGTGCTGGGGCCATTGCCCACACGCCCCAGGTACCAGGCGCTCACGATTTCCACGGCGGTGGCGCGCAGCGCGGCGTCCTGGCTGACGGGCGACGTGTCGAACGCGGCCATGTCCGGCAGGGTGCCGGCCTGGCGCGCCGCCGCACAGGCGGTTGCCAGCGCGGCGTAGCGTTGCTCGAAGTCTTTCGAGCTGGCGATCAGGGCCTGCAGGGTGCGGCGGGCGATGACGGGATCAAGGTCGTTCTTGCCTGTCAGGAAACTGGACAGGTCGAGGAAGCGTTTGCTGGCATCGGCGGCCGGCACCTGCGCCCAGGCTGCGGTCGACCAGGTCGGCGCAGCCAAAGTGGCGACCGACGTCAACGCGGCGACCAGAAGGTCACGGCGGGCATAGCTGGCCGGCGCCTGCGCGGCGCGGGATGGGGCGATTTTGCTCATCTGCTTGATGCTGTGGGGAAGAGGCCTGAATGTTTGGGGGGCTTAGTCTCTCCACCCTTCTCCACGTGTAGGCTGGCGTTCTGTTGCGCCTGTGCTCTACGGTGGCGATTGTATGAGTTTGGATATAAGTCCAAAAATACAAAGAACGGCAATTCAATGACGTTTATCGAAATTTGATCGAGATTGTCAGGAATATGTCAGTTGATGCTGAATGTTTGCTGACAACAACATGGGGATCCACGCGCCCGGGCAAGCCCGAGCGCGTATTTGTTTGGCGGCAAGGACGGGGTGCGGGTGCGGGTGCAGGGGGGATTGGGGGAGCCCCCCCCAAAAAACTAATAAAAGTCTCCCCTCGCAATTCAATCGCGGATTTAAGGCAAGCGCCCCAAGTCCAAATATTGCGCAGCCACGGGCCCCGTGGGCTCGGCCAGCCTGGGGATGATCCCCAACAACGGCGCCGCGTACTGGCGGTCGAACCGATCGCGCAACGTCGCAACATTTTCCTCGAGGAAGCGCATCCCGGGATCCACGGTATTGGCGATCCAGCCGGCCAGCCGCAACCCATCGCGGGCGATCGACTCAGCCGTCAGCAACGCATGGCTAAGACACCCCAAGCGCATGCCGACCACCAGGATCACCGGCAAATCCAACGCCCGGGCCAGGTCGCCGGTGTCCTGGTCATCGTCCAAAGGAACCCGCCAGCCACCCACACCTTCAACGATGGTGATGTCGGCACGCGCGCTGATATCGCGGTGGCACCGCAGGATGTGCGGAACGTCCAACGCGACGCCGGCCTGCCGCGCGACCAGATGCGGCGCGGCGGGTTCGTGCAGAAGGAAAGGCGTGGACAGGGCGCGCGGCACGGATACCGTGACGCAGGCAGCCAACGCTTCCGCGTCCTCGTTACGCCAGACGCCATCCGCGCCCTGCTCCGCGCCGGCGGCGATGGGTTTCATGGCGGCGGTGGAATGGCCCAGCGCGGCGTATCCACACAGCAGGCCGCAACTGGCCAGCGTCTTACCGATCTCGGTGTCCGTGCCGGCGATGAAATAGGAACGTGGGGATAAAGTCATAGGATCAGATGAGCCTTTGCAACTAACGGACGTGATGGCTCGGACAGCGGCTCGCGCGGCCACCTGCGCGCGGCGGGAGGCCGCGCACGTGGGCGCGTGCATGCGTCGCCCGCATCACGCTTGAAGCAGCAGTTCGCATAAGCGTTCGATTTCCGCGCGCTCGTGGCTCGCGGACAAGGACAGGCGCAGGCGCGCTGTTCCCACCGGCACGGTGGGCGGCCGCACGGCGGGCACCCAGTAGCCATGCGCCAGCAAATGCTCCGCCAGGGCCAACGCGGCATGGTTCTCGCCGACCAGTATGGGCTGGATCGCGGAGAACGATGGAGGCAGCGGCGGCAGGCTTGTTGACGAGACAGGCGTCGTCTTGGATAGAGCACCCGGCAGACTCGTTGACGAGGCAGGCTCAGTCCTTGGCCACGCACCCGGTACGCCCGACAGCTGCGATCGAATGGTGTCGATGTGACCCTGCAAACGAGCGCGCCGAGCGACGCCTTCATCACCCCGCATCAGCTCGACGCTCTTGATCGTCGCATGCGCCAGCGCGGGCGCGGCGGCCGTGGTGAAGATGTACGAGCGTGCCCGCTGGATCAGCCATTCGATGACCGTGTCTTCCGCCACCACAAAAGCCCCTGCCGTGCCGGCCGCCTTGCCAAGCGTGCCCATATAGACCAGCAGCGGCGACCGCAGCCCCGACGCCGCGATGGTGCCCGCACCGTTCGCCCCATTCACACCGAAGCCGTGGGCATCGTCGACCACCAGCCAGGCCTGGTGCCGCTCCGCCAGCGCGAGCAATTCCGCCAGCGGCGCGGTATCGCCATCCATGCTGAACACCGCATCGGTGACAATGATCTTGACGCCGCCGACCTTGGCATTGCCATTGCCGCTACCGCGGCCCTGCCCGCTGCCGCTGCTACTGCTACTGCTATCGCGGCAGCCATTGCCGCTGCCCACGCCGCTACCGCCGCGCGCGGCAGCGCTGTCACCAGCGTCATCCGCCGCCAACCGCGCCCCCAACGCGGCCACGTCGCCGTGCGGATAAACGCGCACCTCGGCGCGTGACAGCCGGGCGCCGTCGATCAAGGACGCATGATTCAAGGCATCCGAATAGATCGTCGCGCCGCGCCCGGCCAAGGCCGTCAGCACCGCCAGGTTCGCCATATAACCGGTGGAAAACGTCAACGCGCGAGCCTGCCGCGCGAAGCCGCCGCAGTACTCCGCCAGCACGTCTTCCAACAAGGCATGCGCGCGCGAATGACCGCCCAGCAAATGGGAGCCGCCGCTGCCCACCCCGTAGCGCCGCGCGCCTTCCGCAAGCGCGTCGATCAACGCTGGATGACTGGCCAGGCCCAGATAATCATTGCTGGCGAAGGCCAATACATCCCGCCCATCCAGGCGGATGCGCGGCGCGCAAGGCGTGTCCGCCGTGCGCCGGCGGCGAATCAAGTCGCGGGCCTGCAGATCCTCCAGGCCTGCCTGAAGGACTTCAATGGGATGAAGACCACGCTGAGGACCATGGCGAGAACTCTGGTGAGAGCTCTGGTCAGGGCTCTGGTAAGAACTCTGCTGCGAGATCTGATGAGAGCTCTGGTGAGGACTTTGGTGACGACTATGTTCTGGACTGCTCACGTGCGGGACTCCAAGGTCTGCGCCAGCGCCGTCAACGTCGCGTCCGCCAGCAGGGTGATTTCTTCCTCATCGAGGACATAAGGCGGCATCAGATAGACCGTTTGCCCTATGGGCCGCAGCAGCGCCCCCGCCGCCAACGCATTCGCCGCGTAGCGCCGCGCGAAACTGGCATCAGTGGGCCTTCGCTCAGCGCAGCGCCCTTCAGCAGAGGTCCCTTCGACCAGGCTCCCCTCCTCCCGCACATCAAACGCGAGGATGCCGCCGCGGCGACGCAGATGCGCCACATGGGGATGAGCAGCCAGCGGGCTCAAGGCCTTTTCCAAACTATCGAAGCGCTTGCGGTTGGTCACCAGCGCGTCCGTGCTGTCGAACAGGTCGAGGGTGGCCAAGGCCGCCCGGCAAGCCAGCGGGTTGCCGGTATAGGAATGGGAATGCAGAAACCCGCGCGCCAGGTCGTCCGCATAGAATGCCGCGTGGATCCGGTCCGTCGACAACACCACCGACAAAGGCAGGTAGCCGCCACTGATGCCTTTGGACAGGCAAAGAAAATCCGGCCGTATGCCCGCCTGCTCGTGCGCGAAGAAAGTGCCGGTGCGCCCGAAGCCCACGGCGATCTCATCGGCGATCAAATGCACGCCGTGCTCATCGCACAATTTCCGCAAGCCACGCAAATACTCAGGATCATGCATGGCCATGCCGGCGGCGCACTGCACCAGCGGCTCGACGATGATCGCCGCGAGGTGGCCGGCGCGATCCTCGAACAGCTTGCTGACATCCGCCAGTGCGCGCGTGGCGACATCGGCGGCAGACTCGCCCGGCGCCGCCTGCCGCGCGTCCGGCGTGGCAACCCGATGCGCATGCCTCAGCAAAGGCCCGTAGGCATCGCGAAACAAGGCCACGTCGGTGACACCCAGCGCCCCCAGCGTTTCGCCGTGATAGCCGTTGTCGATGCAGACAAACTCCTGCTTCGCGGCTTCACCCTGGTTGCGCCAGAAATGAAAACTCATCTTCAGCGCGATCTCGACCGCCGACGCGCCGTCAGAAGCGAAGAAAGCGTGGCCCAGCGTGCGGCCGGTCAAGGCCGACAGGCGCTCGGCCAGCGCGACCGCCGGTTCGTGCGTGCAGCCCGCCAGCATGACGTGCTCCAAGGTGGCCATCTGATCCGCCACGGCGGCATTGATGGCCGGATGCGAATGGCCGAACAGATTGACCCACCAAGAGCTGATTCCATCCAGATAACGCCCCCCGTCAGGGCCGTACAGCCACGCCCCGCGCGCCCTGGCGACGGGTAGCAAAGGTGTGCGTTCATGGTGCTTCATCTGCGTGCAGGGATGCCACACGGCGCGCAGGCTGCGCGCCGCCAGGTCGGACTGAGAGGGTTGCATGGGGCGACGTCTCCGGCGAAATAACGGCGGCGATCGTAGGGATGGCCTTGCCACCATGCAAACATGCCATTTACGCACCGTAGAAAGCGCGTTGCCGACAACGCCACGGAGTTGCCGAAAATTGCCAACACGGACATTGCTTCTTGCCCGCTATATCGCGCAGGCAAAACCCCTGGAAAGTCGTATCAAGATGCTTCCGGAAGAACGCACTGGGGGTTTACCCGGGATATCGAGATTTGCTGTTGCGCGCCATTGTCGCAGTTGCTACATTTATTCAAATGATTGTCGCAACATCAACATTTGCGCCAGTCGCCACCCCCAAGGCCGCCCCCGACGCACCCATGTCCCTGACCCAACAGATCACGTCCTGCCTCGACCAACTGACGCCAGCTCAACAGAATCTGGCGCGCTATCTGTTGGACCATCGCGAGCAGGTCGCCTTCATGACCGCCCGGGCTTTGGCCGAAGCCGTCGGCCAGAGCGACGCCGCGGTGGTGCGTTTCGCGCGTGCCGTCGGTTATGCCGGCTACCCGCAATTGCGCGAGGCACTGCGCGGCAGCCTGCTGGAACGCGCAGGGGCATTGGGTATGCGCAAGGCGCCGCCCTCCTCCGCCGAGGCGCTGAAGAACGACATCTTCGATACCGATGCCGCCTTGATCGCGGAGACCGCGCGCCTCAACAGCACCGACACCGCCCTGGCCATTGCGGACCTCTTGATCGGCGCGCGCCGCGTCTGGGTGACGGGCCATGGCACCTCGTATCCCCTGGCCGCGTATCTGGCTATGCATCTGAACCAGGTGATGGACAAGGTGCAGGTCTTCAACGTCGAACATGGCGACCTGGCCGACCGTTTTCGCACGGTCGGCGAAGGCGATGTCTTCATCGGCATCGGCTATGTCCGCTACCTGCCCTATACCGTCGACATCCTGCAGCTTGCCCGCGACAACGGCGCTCAGGTCGTCGCCATCACCGACCGGCCCACTTCGCCCCTCGCCCGCCTGGCGGCGCACACCCTCTACGCCGCGCGTGGCATGAACGCCTTCGCCTGGTGGACGCAGACGGGCACGATGACGCTGGCGAACTGGATCACCGCCATGATCATGGCGCGCGACGCGGAACGCGTCACCGATCACCTGCGCCATTCCGATGCCGCCTGGAAACAGCTGGGCCACTGGCGCAGCAGCGGCAACAACGACAGCGAACCGTCGCTCGAACAACATCTTCTGGCCGGCATGCAAGGCCGCCGCAAACGCACGTCCGACAAATCCTGATCGGTCCACCGACCCACAACAGTTCAAGGGAGAACTCATGACAATCAAGGCTCACACGCAACGCCCTGCGGTACGCACGGCTCGGCGGGATTTCCTCAAGCGGTCGGCGCTGGCCGGCTTCGCGCTCGGCGGCACCACCCTGGGCATGCCCTTCGCACGGGCGGCCGACAACGGCCAGGTGGTCGTGCGCGGTCTGGGCGGCGCCTATCAGGACGCCATGGACGCGGCGCTCTACAAGCCGTTCACCGAAGCGACCGGCATCAAGGTGGTCGTGCAGCCCGCCACGGCCGCGCAGATCCGCGCGATGGTCGAAGCCGGCCGCGTGCAGGTCGACGTGGTGGACCTGCTCGACGTGGCCCAGATCGCCCTGGACAAGATCGGCGCCCTGGTCCCCATCCACTACGCGTCGATGAAGTACACCAACCCGGCCGACATCCAGCCGACGGTGAAGCACGCCAATATGGTGGGCAATCTCTACTTCGCCACGGTGCTAACGTACAACACCGAAGTCTTCAAGCCGGGCACGCAGCCGCGCTCGTGGGCGGATTTCTGGGACATCACGCGCTTTCCGGGCGCCCGCACCCTGGCCGACCAGAAGGCCGGCGCCGCGGAACTCGAATTCGCCCTGCTCGCGGACGGCGTGACCAAGGACAAGCTCTATCCCATCGATCTGGACCGCGCGTTCAAGTCCCTGGACCGCATCAAGGGCAGCGTTTCCAAGTGGTGGGACACCGGCGCGGTATCCGCGCAATTGCTGGAGCGCAAGGAAGCGGTACTGGGCGCCATCTGGAACGGTCGCGCCCAGGCGCTGATCGACAAGGGCGCACCGCTGGCCATCGAGTGGAACCAGGCCAAGCAGCAAGTGCAGTACTGGGGCATCGTCAAGAATTCGCCGAACATGGCCAACGCGCAGAAGTTCATCGACTTCGCGTTGCAACCCAAGGTGCAGGGCGACCTGACCCGCTACATCGCCTACGGTCCCACCAACACCAAGGCTTTCGAACACGTGCGCGCCGAAGACCTGCCCAAGCTGCCCAGCTCGCCGGAACACTTCAAGGCCTCGTTCGAGCAGGATCCCCAATGGTGGGCTGACAATCTGGCAACGGTAGGCCAGCGTTGGCAAGCCTGGGTGCTGCGGAGGTCTTGATGTCGATGGAGCAAGACGGCAAGACCCGCCGTGGCGCCGAGCTGTGCCTGCAAGGCATCAGCAAGTTCTACGGCGCTTCGGCGGCGGTGCGGGACCTGGACCTGACGGTCCAGCCCGGCGAATTCGTCACCCTGCTGGGCGCCAGTGGTTCAGGCAAGACCACCACCCTGATGATGCTGGCGGGGTTCACCTCGCCCAGTGCGGGCCGCATCACCATCGGCGGCAAGGACGTCACGGCCCTGCCGCCCGCGAAACGCGACCTGGGTGTGGTGTTTCAGAACTACGCGCTGTTCCCGCATCTGACGGTGGCGCAGAACCTGGCCTTTCCGCTGGAGATGCGGCGCATGCCGCGCGCCCGCATCGATGCCGAGGTCAAGCGCGCGCTCGACCTGGTGCAGCTCGGCGACAAGGGCGGGCGCTACCCGCGCGAGCTGTCCGGCGGGCAGCAGCAACGCATCGCCCTGGCCCGCGCCATCGTGTTCGAACCGCAGGCCTTGTTGATGGACGAACCGCTGGGCGCGCTGGACAAGAACCTGCGCGAACACATGCAGGTGGAGATCAAACGGCTGCATACGTCCCTGGGCGCGACCATCGTTTTCGTGACGCACGACCAGGAAGAAGCACTGACGCTGTCGGATCGCGTGGCGGTGATGCAGGATGGCCGCATCGCGCAGATCGCGCCGGCCCGCGTCATCTATGAGCAGCCCGCCAGCGCGTGGGTGGCGGGCTTCGTCGGCCAGTCCAACTGCCTGCCCGGGACCATCGAGCAACAGGACGGCCTGGACACCGTGGTTCGCCTGGCCAGCGGCGAGCTGCTGCGCGCGCGCGGCAATGTGTCCGGCGGCGCCGGCACCAAGGTCGTGGGCGTGCTGCGTCCCGAACGGATCCGCGTGGGAACCGCCAGCGCGGCCAGTGCCGCCGGCGCCACCTTGCGTGCCACGGTGGTAGACACGCTGTACATCGGTCACACCGTCAAGCTGGGCCTGCGCCTGGCTGACGGCACGATCCTGCGCAGCCAGTCGACCAGCGACGGCCACGACAGCGTGCCCGCCATCGGCACGCAAGTGGACGTGCAGTGGGAACCCGGCAGCGTGTGGCTGGTGCCCGCCGACCCCGCGGCCGGGCAGGAGGCGCATTGATGCCGGCCTTCCTGCGCTCGCCCCGCGCGGCACCCTGGCTGCTGCTCGCGCCCGCTCTGCTGATACTGGCCGTCTTCTTCCTGTATCCCTTGGGAGAGATGCTGGCCCGCAGCCTGTTCGATCCGGGTTTCACCTGGAAGCACTACGCCAGGCTGATCGAGGAACCGACCTATCTGCAGGTCCTGTGGATCACCTTCGAGATTGCCTTCTCGGTCACGGTCTGCACCTTGCTGCTGGGGTATCCGCTGGCCTATTTCCTGTCGCAGATCCGTCCGCAGGCCGCCGGCCTGCTGATGATCCTGGTCATCGTGCCGTATTTCACCAGCGTGCTGGTGCGCACCTACGCGTGGATGGTGCTGCTGGGCACCGAGGGCATCGTCAACCAGCTGCTGCGCGCCACCGGCCTCATCGATAAGCCGCTGGCCATGATGTACAGCCGCTTCGGCGTACTGGTGGGCATGACGTACATCCTGCTGCCTTATATGGTGCTGGCGCTGTACAGCGTGATGCGCGGCATCGACACCGGCCTGCTGCGGGCCGCGTCCAGTCTTGGCGCGTCGCGCACCCGGGCCTTCTGGCGCATCTTCGCGCCCCTGTCCATGCCGGGCGTGGCGGCGGGCAGCCTGCTGGTCTTCATCCTGTCCATCGGCTTTTTCATCACCCCCGCGCTGATGGGCAGCCAGGAAGACAGCATGATCTCCATGATCATCGAGAGCCAGGTGGAGACGTATTTCGACTGGGGTTTCGCGTCCGCGCTGGCGGCCGTGCTGCTGGCCTGCACCTTGGTGCTTTTCCTGATCTACGAACGCGTGGTCGGTCTTAACCGTCTTTTCGAGGCCAAGCTATGAACGGCCATTCCGTCGGCCTGACGACACGGGTCGCCGCCATCGCGGTGCTCGTGTTCCTGGCCCTGCCCATCCTCATCATCTTTCCCCTGGCGCTCAGCCCCACCGACTACCTGACGTTCCCGCCGCGCGGCGTGTCCTTGCGGTGGTTCGAAGCGGTGCTGACCAATGCGGACTGGCGCGGATCGATCTGGTTCAGCCTGCAGATCGCCGTCGGCTCGACCATCCTGGCGGTGCTGCTCAGCGTGCTGGCGGCGCTGGCCCTGGTACGAGGGCGTTTCCGCTTCAAACAGGCGGTCTATGCCTTGATCCTGCTGCCGATGATCGTGCCCAACATCATCTCGGCCATCGCCATGTTCTTCTTTTTCGCGGACAAGGGCGCGGTGTTTGGCAGCATGCCGGCCATCATCATCGGCCATGCCGTGATCGCCCTGCCCATCGCCATCATCATCCTGTCCGCCAATCTGCAGGGGGTGGATGGCCGATTGGAGAATGCCGCCTTGAGCCTGGGCGCCAGCCGCTACACCGCGTTCCGCCGCATCACCCTGCCCTTGATCGCGCCGGGCATCGCGTCGGCCTGCATCTTTGCGTTCCTCAGCTCCTTCGACGAGCTGCTGATCGCCATGTTCATGGCCGGCAGCACCGCGCAGACGCTGCCCGTACGCATCTGGAATGCCGTGCTGTTCCAGCTCGATCCCACCATCGCCGCGATCAGCGCCCTGCTGGTCGTCGTATCCATACTCGCCCTGCTGGCCGCGAACCTGGTCGCGCGGCGCGGCGCAAGAACCTGATTTCATCCCTGGACATCCATGAACCAAACCAAACATCTGTTGTTCACCCAACATGAATATGACGAGCGCGTGGCGCGCGTGCGCGAACAGATGCGCGCGCGCCAGATCGACGTGCTGCTGATCGACCAGACCGAATTCCTCGCCTACATCACGGGCTTCAGCATTTCGGAGAACATGTACCGCTGCTGCCTGCTGCCGCTGGAAGGCGACCCGGTGATGATGCTGCGCGCGGTGGACCTGGGTCCTTTCCTGGAAAGCTCCTGGGTGACCGACGCCGTGGCGTTTTCCGACTGGGAAGACCCGATCGACGTGCTCGGCGCCACCGTTGAAGCGCGTGGCTGGTCGCGCGTTCGCGTGGGTCTGGACGAAGATTCCTACTGCATGCCGCTGCGCCGCTACAAGCAGCTGGCCGCGCGCCTGCCGCAGGTGGCTTTCGTCGACTTCAGCGGCGTGCTGGAACGGCTGCGCATGTGCAAGTCCGCCGCCGAAATCGCCTACCTGCGTGAAGCCAGCCGTATCGGCGACCTGGCCATCGACGCGGTCCTCGCGACGACGGGCGTGGGGCGTAGCGAACGCGACGCCGCCGCGGTGGTCCATGAAGTGTTCATGTCCAACGGCGCCGACACCAGCCGCGCCGGCATCATCACCGCGGGCATCGGCGACAGCTTCCTGCACGGCAATCTGCACGGCACGCCCATGAAGGCCGGCGATGTCCTGCATCTGGAATTGCTGCCCCTGGTCAACGGCTACAGCGCCCGCATCATGCGTCCCGTCGTCATCGGCCCCGCCGGTGAACGTGCGGCGTTGGCGCGCCAGCTGGTCGAGATCCAGGACCGCCAGTTTGCCGCCATGGCGCCCGGCCGCAAGGCCAGCGACATCGACGCCATCGTGCGCGACGGCATCCTGGCCGCGGGACTGCGGCCGGATTACCGCAACATCACGGGCTACACCATCGGGCACTTCCCCTTGTCGACGCCGCATACCAGCGACTTCAGCCGCATCTTCCTGCCCAATTCGCAGTGGGAGCTGGAGCCGGGCATGGTCTTCCACATGTACGTGTCGGCCGCCGGCGTCGCGTTCAGCGAAACCGTCCTGGTCACCGAGACGGGTGTGGAGTGCTTGACGAAGTCGCCGCGCAAACTGTTCGAGGTGTAGTGCCATGGCGCGCATCGCGGTCGGCGGGCTTCAGCACGAGACCAACACTTTCTCTCCGCAGCCCGCCTTGCTGGAGGACTTCCTGCAAGGCGGTGGCTGGCCCGGGCTGCTGACCGGAAAGGAAGTGGCAAGGGTCACGGCGCGGATGAATCTGCCGATCAGCGGTGCGATTGCGGCGTTGACCGAACTGGGCCATGAGGTGGTTCCGCTCATCTGGGCGGCCGCCACGCCGTCCGGACGGGTCGATGATGCCGCCTTCGACGCGCTTTGCGATCGTTTGGTGGCGGCGCTGGCCGCGGCGGGCCCCGCTGACGCCCTGTATCTGGACCTGCATGGGGCCATGGCCACGACCACGCACGACGACGGCGAAGGCGAATTGCTGCACCGACTGCGCGCTTATGCTGGGGCCGACCTGCCCATCGTCGCCAGCCTGGACTACCACGCCAATGTGTCCGCGGACATGGTCGCGCTGACGGACGCCTTGGTCGGCTATCGCACGTATCCGCATGTCGACATGGCGGACACTGGCGCGCGCGCGGCGCGCCTGCTGCATGCGCGGCTCGCCCGGGGGCGGCGTCACGTGGTTGCCTGGCGCCAGCTCGACTTCCTGATTCCCTTGACCGCGCAGTGCACCCTGGTGGAGCCCGCCGCGGGCGTGATGGCGGCCTTGACGCGCATCGAAGCCGACATGGGCCTGGCCGCGCTGACGTGGACGGGAGGCTTTCCCCTGGCGGACATCGCCGACTGCGGGCAGGCGGTCATTGCTTATGGTGACGACGTGGCCCAGGCCGGCGCGGCCCTGGACGCCTTGGCCGCGTGCCTGGAGGCGGCGGAACCGGCCTTCAGGCAGACGATACTGGACACCAACGAGGCGGCCGCCTATGCCGTGCGTAATGCCGACCGCGATGCGGGTCCGATCGTGCTGGCCGACACGCAGGACAATCCTGGCGGTGGCGGCAGTTCGGACACGACCGGCCTGTTACGGGCGCTGATCGCCCATCGCGCCACGGATGCTGTCGTGGCCATGGTGTGCGATCCCGACGCCGCTGCCGCGGCGCATCGTGCCGGCGTCGGCGCCGCGCTTTTCCTGGCGGTGGGCGGGCGCAGTCCGACTGGCGACGGGCTGCCGGGTGTGCCTTGCACGGCCACGTACATCGTCGAGCAGGTGTCCGATGGGCGCTTCACGGGCACGGGGCCGATGTGGGGCGGATCGCCCATCGATCTGGGGCCGACCGCCCTGCTGCGTTGCGATGGCGTGTGCGTCATCGTCTGCAGCGCCAAGATGCAGGCGGCCGATCGCGCCATCTTTCATCATGTGGGCATCGATCCGGCGCAATGCGGGATACTGGTTTTGAAAAGTTCGGTGCATTTTCGCGCCGATTTCCAGGAGATTGCCCGGGAGGTGCTGGTGGTCGCCAGCCCGGGGCTGGTGTGCAGCAGGCTGGAACGCCTACCGTACAAGTCCTTGCGGGCGGGCTTGCGGATTTGAATATCAGGCCTGCGGGCCGCCGGGGCTTATCGCCATGGCCTGGGCAGCGTCCGGCCTTGCACTGCGCGTGCGGCGCAACTGGACCACTTGCTCCGCGCCGACCGCGCGGGCGCGCAGTTGTCCACAGCCGGCGTCCACGTCCTGGCCGGCGCTGTTCCTGACCTTGGTCAGTACGCCGCGGCGGTGCAAGTACTGGGCGATCGCGCGGATGCGTTCGGTGTCGGGGCGTTGGTAGTCGTCGCCTTCAAGGCTGTTGAAGGGAATGACGTTCAGCACGCCCCATTTGCCCTTGAGCAGGCGCACGAGGGCATCGAGTTCGTCGTCGCCGTCGTTGATGCCTTTGAGCAGGGTCCATTGGTATTGGATCGGGTAGCCCGTGTCGCGGGCGTATTTTTCGCCGAGTTCGATCAGGGTTTCCGGCGCGATCCTGGGTGCGCGTGGCAGCAGGTGTTGGCGCAGTTCGGCCTTGGTCGTGTGCAGCGACAGCGCCAGTGCGGGCTTGACCCGTTGTCGCGGTAGCGCGTCGAACACGCGGGGGTCGCCCACGGTCGAGAACACCAGGTTCTTGTGGCCGATATTGCCTTCGGTGCCGAGCAGGTCGATGGCTTCGAGCACGTTGTCGAGGTTGTGCGCCGGTTCGCCCATGCCCATGAAGACCACTTTCTTGACCGCGCGCTGGCGCCGCGCCAGCACGACCTGGGCCAGGATCTCCATGCTGGTGACTTGCCGGATCAGGCCGGTCTTGCCGGTCATACAGAAGCGGCAGCCGACCGCGCAGCCGATCTGGGTGGACACACAGACGCCGTCGCGTGGCAGCAGCACGCTTTCCACCATCTGCCCGTCGGCCAGTTCCACCAGCAGCCGCGAACCGTCGTGGCCAGCATGCTCCGACCGGATACGCGCCAGCCCGTCGAGCTCCGCCGTCAGGGCCGGCACGGCGTCCCGCAGGGTCAGCGGCAAAAAGTCCTGCGCTTGGCGCCGTTTCGTCCCGGTATCCAGCGCCTGCCCGTTCAGCCAGACACGCACCACCCGGCCACGATGGACGGGCCGGGCACCAAGGGCGGCAAGACGGGAGTCGAAGTCGGAGTAGCGCATGAGGGACGGGATTTTACCGTGCCGCCGGCTCTCCCTATACCTCGACCACAAAGCCTGGGTTGAACCGTGCAATCGTTTCGTACCTGACATAGCCTCGCGGATTGGAAACCACACGGCCGTTACCGATCCGGTAGTCCACGGGCAAATGCGTGTGGCCATGAATCCACAAAGCGGCACGATCAACGAGATCGTCAAGGTGGCTCGCGTACGCCGCGTCCAACAATCCCCGAGGTTCACCGTAACGGAGGCTCTTCACGCTCGGGGCGTGATGGGTGACGACTACTAACTTACCTGTATGGCCCGCGTTGAGTTCACATTCAAGGAAGGCGCGGCTTTGCTGGTGCATGCTCAGCGTTGCACATGCTGTCAGCGGGTCGCCGGCATAGCGACTCGCGCCTGTCGTTTCGTTCAATCGACGAATAGGCCTGTCCGTTGCGATGATCTGAGCGTAATCATTCATCCCCGTCTGCGCGCTTTGCATCGCTAATTGTTGCCGGGGCACGCCGAAGAGACAGAAGTCAGTCCAAAGCGTCGCGCCGAGAAAACGAACACCATCCATGACGGCGGCCTCATTTTCCAAAAGATGAACGTGCGTACCACTGACCTTCTGGCGGGCCTTACGCCACAACTTAGGCATAGGCCGCTTCCCATAAAACTCGTGATTGCCACAGACGTAGATAACGGGTCGCCTGAAGGTCAATGCCCAATCGATACCTAGCAGGCCTGCTCCGATGTCACCCGCCAGCACGGTGACATCGGCATCAACGGCATTCACGTCGTCCGCCCTGGGCCATCTACCAAATTCAAGATGAACGTCGCTGAGAACGTGGAGCTTCATAGTGAGCCCGAAAAATCTGAGGTGCTTTCAATTAGATCCGAGCTGCCGCGCATAGCGCGAGGTTGAATACATCAACATGAGCATCATTTTTTTCGAAATTTTTATGCTCGGATCTGTTTTAGGAGTTGGCTTCCACATCGAACCACTGCCCAGCAGGGTCGCCCGATGAATCCTTAAGAGAAGGCTACATATCCCTACATCAAGGACCGGCGTCCAGCGCCTGCCCATTCAACCAGACGCGCACCACCCGGCCACGATGGACGGGCCGGGCACCAAGGGCGGCAAGACGAGAGTCGAAGTCGGAGTAGCACATAGGCGACAGGATTTTACTCTGCCGCCTCAACCCTTATCGGCAGTTGCAACCCATGCAGCCACGGTCAAATAGCCGTACACGGTCACTTACTTGGCCAATTCGCGGTAGAGGATGCCGAACTCGTCCAGGCTGGATGCGAACGCGGCCATGGCATGCCGCCTTGGACGTCCTTTCTGCTGCCTGTCGATGTACTCGCGCATTGCATCCTCAAGAGCCGCCTGGAACTGGCGACCTTGCTTAACGGAGATTTCCCGGAGTGCCGCGAGCACATCAGGAGCGGCCCGGGAAGAAAAGTTTTCTCGATCGACGGATGACATGGTTAGGTGGTGGCGCAGTTTGCGCTTTTAATGGCGCAGTTAGGAAAACCGCGCCGCTTTTAGGCAAAAAAGTGGCGCGGTTCATGGCGGTGAGTGCAAATAGCCGTGCCAGAGCACCAAAGAAAAAGCCGCCCGGCTGTGGCGTTAGGGAAAAGTTGGCGCCGAATGAACCATAAGTTGTCGTCGTTTCCTGGTAGGGCTGGCCTCTATGTTCGAGACCATGAAAACATTTCTTGGCAGTTCGCGGAAATCTAAGTCATAAGCTGGCGCGTGACGTAAGTGCATGAAAATAAAAGGAGATATTTTCTGTTTTCTTGGATATTTCTGACTTCTTCACGAAATGCCAGTTTATGGGAACAACTTCATCGCAAAACGTGCAAATGCCCGGGGGCGCCCCTCCGCCGGGGCGGCCGAAGCCAACTTTTGGCGTGGGTCTATAACTGGGAGAACAGTCTGCGCCGCAGAAATACTTCAACGTGTTGGCTAATCCCATTTCTGCGCGGTAAGCTCTTGTAACGGTTGGCACTCTATAAAGAGATGGCTTGATTCGCTCCGCATTGGTCTTTGATAGGCGGTCGCCGGCCTGAAATTTCAAAAAATAGTTGCGGCTCGCTTTCTAGCCTTGGGCGTTGAACAGCGAATTACCAGAGGGAATGTCCATGAGGCTCCAAGCCTATCGGCTGCAGAACTACCGCAGGTTGCGCGATGTCGTAATCGAGCTAGACGACAAGATTTCCATTTTTGTTGGCGCGAACAACAGTGGAAAGACTTCCGCAGTTCAGGGATTGTTTTCCCTATTGCGGGGGGATGCGAAGCGATTTGAACTCTTTGATTTCAGCGCCGCGCTTTGGCCTGGCATTGATGAGGCTGGGGAGCCTATTCCAGATGAGGGAGGGGAACAGAAATCGCTTCCAAGTATTTCGCTCGACATGTGGTTCCGCGTGGGTGAACAGGACTTGGTTGCAGCTATGCCGCTGCTTCCTAGTACCGACTGGGATGGGAAATGCGTCGGTGTTCGTGTGGCCTTTGAGCCAAAGAACCAAGACGAACTTTTTCATCGTTTTAGAGACCTGCGCGGGAAGGGCAACGAGGCGGCCAAGGCGTTGGCTGAAAAAGCGGCGAAGGCAGAGGGTGCCGCCGGCGCGGTTGGGACGGACTTTAGTGATTACAAGCCATGGCCAGAAAGCTTGACCAAGTACCTGACTAAGGCATTGGCAACGGAATACACCTTTCGCTACTACGTCTTAGACGAGCGTGAGTTCGAGGGGTATCGGGAGAAAAACGTTGACTACTCTCCGTTGTCCATAGCCGGAGACAAGGACAGGGGAGGTGCAGCGGTCATCAAGTCCTTGCTGAAGGTCGACTTTTTGCGCGCTCAGCGCCACTTGGACGACCCGGACGAAGGAACCAGCTCCCGTTCGGAGAACCTATCCCGCAAGCTCAGCCGCTTCTACCAGCGCCACCTCGAGAAGCGTGGCGACGACCACCAAGCTCTGCAGGCTCTGGATGCCTCCGAGAAGGGATTGAACTTCCATTTGCAGGAGGTCTTCAAAGACACCCTTGACCGGCTCAAGAAGCTCGGCTACCCCGGCGTCAACAACCCTGACATCGTTATTCGAGCCGCTTTGGAACCGAGCACTGTCCTCGGACAAGATGCCAAAGTCCACTATGTTGTTCCAGGGAACGTCCCGGCACATCTGCCCGATAGCTACAACGGACTTGGTTTCAAGAATCTCGTGTACATGGTCGTCGAGCTTCTCGACCTGCACGAACGGTGGAACCGTGATGAAGCAGAGCGAGCCCCGTTGCATCTCGTGTTCATCGAGGAGCCTGAGGCACATCTGCACGCGCAGATTCAGCAGGTTTTCATCCGCAACGTGCTCAAGCTGCTCGAGGAGGACAAGGAGGACCAAGACTCCTTCTTCCACACGCAGTTGGTGGTGACGACGCACTCTCCCCACATCCTCTATGAAAGAGGGTTCTCGCCAATCCGTTACTTCCGCCGTGTCAGTGCCGAGTTGGAACACCACACCGACGTCCGCAATCTCTCTCGCTTCAAGGCCGGCGACACCGAAAAGGAGGCACGCGAGTTCCTGCAGCGATACCTCAAACTCACGCACTGTGACCTGTTCTTTTCGGATGCCGCCGTGCTGGTGGAGGGAAATGTCGAGCGGCTGCTGATGCCCGCCATGATTGAGACGGCCGCGCCGCGGCTACGCTCATCTGCGCTCACCATTCTGGAGGTCGGTGGGGCGTTCGCACATCGTTTCCAGGAGCTCATCGAGTTCGTCGGACTCACCACGCTGGTCGTCACCGACCTGGACAGCGTAGAGGTCAAGGAGGACGCAGCTGCTGACGTGGGCGTCGATGAGGATGAAGATGAGCTCCGGCCCTTCGAGGTCGAAGAGGACGGTGAGGGCGATGGCGGTGAGAAGGCAACGTCCAAGAAGCGCGGAAGTACATGTCATGCGCACGTTCCGCACGCGGTGACGGCGAACCAGACGCTCATCAGCTGGCTCCCTAAGAAGCATTCCGTAGATGAGCTTTGGAAAGCCCCCCCCGAGCAGAAAGTTCTTGCACTTGCCAGCGCGACCGACGCTCATGTCCGCGTTGCCTACCAGACACCAATACCGGTTACGGTCGAGGGTAATACGGTGGAGCGTTGCGGTCGAACCCTGGAAGAAGCGTTCGGCCTTGAGAATGCGGCTTGGTGCCAAGCCGCGGCCAATCGGCCGATTGGGCTCAAGTTGCGCAAAGCAGCCACCACGCCTGAGGAGCTTGCTCTGGGGCTACACAAGCGTGTGGTCAGCCGAAGCTTCGACAAGACTCGATTCGCATTGGAGGTTCTGGCAAGCGGACCGCTCAACCAGTGGAGGGTGCCAACCTACATCTCAGAAGGACTGGTCTGGCTAGAGAAGCGAGTCGCACACGAGCAAGAGGCGGAGGTCGCTATCGCGGCTGGCGCTGCCGCCATCGAGCCGGTGAACGACGGTGCTTTCCTTGTAGAGGCCGGAGCCGCGCAATGAGCAGACGCACGAACAGTCCCGACACGGATGCAGATAAGGAAATCCATGCGTGTATCAAATCGGTCCCAGCGACGCCTTTCGTAGTTACGGCTGGAGCAGGTTCCGGGAAGACGACATCGCTTATCAAAGCGATGGACCGCGTCATTGCAGAGCATGGCGCAACGATGCTGATGAAAAAGCAGAAAGTCGCCTGCATCACGTACACGGAAGTTGCTGCTAACGAAATCCGAGAGGATGTCAACGCGGACGCGCTTGTGCACGTCTCGACCATCCACAGTTTCTACTGGACCATCGCGAGCAGCTTCCAAGCTGACATCAAAGTTTGGCTGCGTATGGACCTCCAACGCCGAATTGATGAACTGGTCGAGAAGGCGCGGAACTTCGGTCAAAGGGTTCGTCAGAACACGCGCGACAACAATAAGCGTGACCAGGAACGCCTCGCAAGGCATTTGGAGGAGATAGAAAAGGTCACGTCGTTCCGATATGGCATGGGTAGCGACTACCCGAAGGGCATACTGGGCCATGAGGACATCATTCAGCTTGCGGACCATCTTCTAAAGACTCGCCCCCTGTTCAGGCGGCTTGTGGCGCTGAACTACCCCTTCGTCTTCATCGATGAGAGTCAGGACACGTTCGAAGAGGTCGTCGAGTCCTTCAGGATGGTGGAGGCACAAATGCGGGGTCGGTTCTGTATCGGATTCTTCGGCGACCCAATGCAGAAGATTTATCTCAGAGGTTCAGGCTCGATTGGGCTCGAAGACGGGTGGAAAAGCATCACAAAGCCAGAGAACTTTCGGTCTGCCCAGAGCATCTTGCACGTCGCAAATGCCATCAGGGCACAGGGCGATGGTCTGAAGCAGGAGCGAGGGCTGCACGAAGAACTTGACGGGACCGAGCGACCAGTGGAGGGCTCTGCTCGCATCTTCATCCTGCCCAAGACGATGAACCGCAACGAGGCCTTGGCCAAAGTGCGGGCATGGTGTGCAGCGGCCGATGCCGACGACGGCTGGGTACAGCCGGAGCTCGCGGTCAAGATACTGGTCATCGTCCACCGAATTGCGGCAAAGCGCCTCGGCTGGGACGGCATCTTTGCAGCGTTGTCGGAAAGAGCGCCCGACAGCATCAAGCAGGGACTTCTGGATGGAACGGGCTGGCCGGTCCAGCCATTCCTGGGCTTTGTGCTTCCTCTGGTCGCTGCCATGCAGAACGGAAATGAGTTTGAGGCAATGAACATTCTCCGCGCGCGCTGCCCTCGCCTGGCAGCAAGCAACCTTGCTGGGAAGAATGGCGCACATCTGCTTCGCGAGCTTCGGGAGGCCAAACTGGAGTTGGTCCGAATGATGAACGACGAAAGCTGCTCGATTCGGGACGTGGCGATGCACTTGCGCGCCACTGGGCTGCTTGCCCTGGATGAGCGTCTTGAACGCGTACTTGGTCTCAAAGGTGCCCCGGCCGAAGCCGAAGGAAACGAGGCGGACGGAGGGTTGCCTTCGGACCTGCCCGTCCTAAAGCTCCTGGACTGCCCGGCTCCGCAACTGACGTCCTACGGCCAATACCTCTCGGAAGGGTCTCCTTTCGCGACACAGCACGGCGTCAAGGGGGCGCAGTTCGACCGAGTGCTTGTGGTGATGGATGAAGAGGAGAACGACTACCGGCTCTATGACTACGAGAAGGTGCTGGGCGACGCACAGGCCAGTGCTGCTGACCGAGCTGCCTTTGCGAACGGTGAGGACAACACGTGGAGCCGGACTCTGCGGCTGCTCTATGTGTGCTGCACTCGCGCCAAGCGTGGTCTGGCATTGGTATTCTTTGTCGCAGACCCTGCGGCGACCGCAACTCACATCGTCGCAAGCGGCATATTCCCCGAGGGTTCGGTTATCACACAGGACCTTCTCACGGGCGACCAACATTAGCCTCCCTTGACCGAAGCGTCAAAATTTCAACATAGACTGTTGATTTGCAGGCAGAGTTGACCCACTTTGATGTTTGATTTGCATCTAATTCTGACCTACCTCGTGAACTCTATCCTGCTCGGTCCCGATTCAAAAACAGCAGCACACAATCCAAAAAGGAGCGTAAAGCAACCAAACCTGTGGCAACCCAGACGCAATCAAATTAGAGCTGCGTCAGTTTTCGATGCAAATGCAGGGTCAGTTTTCTGTGCAAACCAACAGCTAGCCCACTGCGGCCCAGGTTTCCTCTAATTTTTGGGCCGCTTATTAAGCTTCCATAGGTGACGGATTGGGGGGGGGCGCTGATGTCGCGCATTACTGCGCTAGGATTGATGGAGCCTCACAAACTCGAACTTGCCATCATCTACGTTCGATTTGTCGTCCGCCAGTCTCCACAGACGGAAGTCACTCTTACCGTCTTTGCGGCTGACCATGAAAACTCGGCCGTAAGAAGGGTGTCGAGCGGCAGCCTTTTCCTTGTCGTGTTGCAACAAGTGAGGGCCCTTCACTTCTATGAGGGCAATTCCGTCGCCTTCTTTGCGGTCCTTGAGCTTTACCACGAAGTCCGGATAGAAGCCGATGCCGCCAGACCAGCTGTACAAGCCGATGTTATCTGGAGACGTAGTCCCCGGCAGGTTGCGGTGCCACCACTCAACCTCCGGAGAGGTGTCTAACAACTCTGCGAACGCGACTTCGTCTTTGCTCAGATTGTCCGGAAAGATGCCGTAGGCCGCCTTCTTTGCAGGAGAAAGCGCTGCTGTGCTGTCAATTCCTTCGGGCAAGTATGCCTTTGTCACGACGACCTGGTCCGCGCGCAATCGCTTGAAGGCATTGCGCACGAGGCCTTCATTTCGGACGAGGATGAGTTCTAACTGCTGAGTTAGTTCCTCTTCTGACTCTGGGACCGCAAAACCACCCTCCAGCAAGCATCCTTTCAAACGAGCTTTAAGTGACTTAAGTAGTTCCCGCCTATCAGTGTCGGGGAAAACCAATGCAGTCTGCCTTGCTTTCTCTGCAATAGCTGCCGGTGATAGCTTTGCGAAGATGTCCTTATCCTCAGGCGCTTCTGAGGTGAAAACGTCGGACATTCGTTCGGTGAGCTTGGTTCGAACCTTTCCTCTATCCCCCAAGACAGGTGTAAAGTCAATGTAGTTCGCAAGCTGCCGTTCGACATTATCGGCAGTCTTGGGCAGTTTCTCCGTCTCCAGTTCTTTGGGCACTCCAATACGCCACTCCCGAGAATCAAGGGCATAGCCCACCCAGCTACTCGCAATAAAAAAAAGGCGCTCCATTTCGGAGCGCCTTTTTTGCGGCCAAACTTTCCGTTATTGCCATATTTTTTCGACAAACCAAAATTTGGCAATTCGTGAAATTAAGCATAAGAAGGCATTAACGCCAACTTATGCTTAACTCCACACCGGCGTGATGCCGGGCGGCTTTTCAAATCTGGTGGAGCCGGCGGGAATTGAACCCGCGTCCGTAAGCCCTCCGCAGACAGATCTACATGCGTAGTCGACCTATTTGGATTTAACTTCGAGTCTTAGCCAATCGACAGGCCGGACCAAAGCGAGTCATGTAATTTAAACGCACCCCGTCAGACCCCGGTGTACGCCGATTCTTTGTGAATGATACGGCTATGGTTCGAAGGGTTACCCCTCCTAGGAAGTTGCCTTCCTCCAACTGACCCAAAGACAGATCAGTGCCGCAGCTCATTTAGGCAGCACGCAGGGCGGGCTGTTGAGCGAAAACGTCTTCGTTGGCGTTTGTAAGTGTTCCAGTGGATTTACGAGCTTACTGGTGCTCGGCATGCCCTGGCTGTTTCGCGACCCACGTCGAATCCGGATCGGCCCCAGTTGGACCACGGATTATACCCTTTTAACCGGCGCCGTGCGGGCAGCGAGGGATTTCTTGCCAACTGGAGCAAAGGAGGTGGGGCGTGGGGCGCCCCTCCTCCAGGACCGTGGGTGCCGCGCCGGCTACCTTGGCCGAGGTCCGCTAAAGATGAGACCTCTGACCCACGCATGACGTTCGGTCACTGCGGCGTGATCCCCGCGTCCTGCGCCAACCGCTGCCATTTGACGGTCTCGGCCTGGCCGAAAGTCGCCAGGTCGGCAGCGCTGGCCGGATAGGTATCCAGCCCGGCCTGCTGGAAATGCTGGCGCACCGCGCTATCCCCCAAGCCCTTGAGCAAGGCCACGGACAGCCGGTCAACGACGGCCGGAGGGGTGCCGGCCGGCGCATAGAGGCCATACCACCCCACCAGCTCGAAACCGGGCAAGGTCGCCCCCAGCGGCGGCACGCCAGGCAAGGCGCTGATCTCCCGCGCCGGCGTGACCGCCAGTGCGCGTAGCTTGCCGGACTTGATCTGCGGCGCCGCGTTCGTCACATCGATGATGGCGAAGTCCAGGCGACCGCCCAGCATGTCGACCACCAGTTGCGGCACGCTGGTATACGGCACGGCCGTCGTCTCCAACCCGGCCGCCTTGGTCATGGCGGCGGCCGCCGCCTGATTGGCCGAATTAGCATAGCCCCAGGTCAGCTTGCCCGGATGCTGACGCGTATACGCGATCAGCTCCGCCGCCGTCTTCACCGGCAGATCCGGGCGCACGATCAGCACGAACGGCACCGAGCCGACCCGCGCGACCGGGACGAAGTCCTTCAAAGGCTTATAGGGCACGTCCTTGATCAGGAAGGGCGCGGCGGCGATCGACGTATTGCTGCCCAGCAGCAAGGTATAGCCGTCCGGCGCGGCGCGCGCCACCTGCGCCGACCCGATGGTCGCCTGCGCGCCGGGCCGGTTCTCGACGATGAAGGACTGATGCAGGTCGTCGGTCAGGATGCGCGCCACCTCGCGGCCCACCATGTCGGTGGAAGAACCCGCCGCGAAGGGAACCACCACCTTGACCGGCGCGCTCGGGTAGCTGCCTGCCGGGACAGGATTCTGGGCCTGGGCCTGAACGGCAAACGTCAGGGCGAACGCGGCCATGGCCGCGCAAAAGCGTGCACGCATGCAAATCTCCTTTGGTGTCGAACGTGCGCCGCTCTCGTGCCGGTATCGGCATGCAGGGCCTTGCTTGCATCGCGGCCCCTGGCGGCTGTGCCAGCAGTATTGGCCGCCCCGCAGCCCCGCACAATTTCCATGGGCTGATGCGTTCATAACGCCAGGGAATGAATCTTGACGCGTCATCAAAAACCACGGCTGGCATTTTGATTTCCAGCCGGAGTTTTTGAATGACGGTGCGACTTGCGCTTAGCAGGCCGATGGAACGTTTTTCAGGGGACATCTACTCATACGATCCGGCTCGACACCCCTGGTTGACGCAGCAAAACCGCGGGCGAGTTGCCTCTTGCCGTCAGCCTCCGGATCTCCATGCGTGCATCAAAAGAACAGCTGTTCGGCCTTTTCGCATCGGCCTTCGCGATCATCGCCGTCATCGGTGCGGTGCGTAATTTTTCCGCCATGCCCTATTGGGACACCCTGGGCGGCTATCTGCATTTCTTTGTGCGCGTCTCCGACGGCGACTGGAGCGCCTGGTGGGCGCAGCACAACGAGCATCGCATCGTGCTCTCGCGGCTCTTCTTCTGGGCAGACCTGGCGTGGTTCCAGGGCACGACAATCTCGCTCATCGCGCTGAACTACCTGCTGCTGGGCCTGCTGGCATTGATGTTCCAGCGGCTCTGGCACATCGCGGGACAGGGCCGCGCGGCCTATGTGGGACTCTTCCTGATCGCCTGGATGTGGTCCTGGATCCAGAACCAGAACCTCACGTGGGCCTTCCAGAGCCAGTTCTTCCTGGTGCAGCTGCTGCCGCTGTGCGCCTTCCTGGCGCTGTACAAAGCCAGCGGCGGCCCGCCGCGCTGGTTCGCCATCGCCCTTGCCTGCGGCATCCTGTCGCTGGGCGCCATGGCCAACGGGGTGCTGGCACTGCCGCTGATGCTGCTCTATACCCTCTGCACACCCTGCTCATGGCGGCGCCGCGCACTGCTGCTCGTGGCCACCGCCGCCGGGACCTGGCTTTACTTCCGCGGCTACGTGTCCGGCAGCGAGCCGATCACGCACGTGCTGGCCCGCGACCCGCTGGGATACGCGGCCTATGTGCTGCTCTATATCGGCGGCCCCTTCTACTTCTTCTCCGGCAAAGGGACCTTCGGCCTGTGGTTCGCGGGCGCCGCGGGGCTGGCCTTGATCGCCACGTCAGCCGTCATCGCGCTGCGCGCCTTGCGCGCGCCCCAAGCGTCGACGCTGCCCTTGGCGCTGCTGGCCTTCATCCTGTACCTCGGCGGCAGCGCGGCCGGCACGGCGGGCGGGCGCTTGGCGTATGGCGTGGATCACGCCCTGGCCAGCCGCTACCAGACCCCCGCCTTGTGCGTCTGGGCGGCCTTCGCGGTGTTGCTGGCGCCGACACTGACCGCCCTGGCGGCACGCCGGCCCCGCGCGCTGCCGGCGGGCCTCCTGGTCCTGCTGCTGCTGATGCTGCCCCAGCAGCTGAAAGCCTTGCGCAACCAGGATCCCTGGCGCTTCGAGGTGGCCGTGGCCGGACTCGCCCTGGAACTGGGCATCGAGGACGCCGACCAGATCCGCGCAATGTATCCACGCGCGGAGGAAGCCGTGCAACTGGCCGACGCGCCAGTGCGGCGCGGCTTGTCCGTGTTCGGCATGGCGCCGCTCAAGGGCGCGCGGAAAGACTTCGACAATCGGCCCATTGTCGCGATGACCGGCGCGCCTGCAACCGCCTGCATGGCCACCATGAGCGCGGCCACGATGGCGCAGGGCGATGCGGACTATGTCCGGGTGGAGGGCCTCGTGGCTTTCGCAACGGACGGGTACGGCCAGCCCGCGCTGCGACGGATGACGCTGACGGACGCCCACGGCGTCGTTACCGGCATCGTGCTCGCGGCGCCGGTGTCGTGGGCACCGGCGTCGTGGGCTCCCGCGGCGAGCGCCACGGATGCCGCAGGGCGGCAGCTCGCCGAGAAACAGCTCATCGCATTCAAGGGCTACGTCCGCACCATCGATCTGGGCCGCAGCGTCAAGCTGGTCGATCCCGCTTCCGGCTGCCAAGCACCGCTGGCCACCCTCGCGGCCGCCCCCGCGCCGCCGCGGCGGCCGGACCCGGAGTGAGCGGCGGCCACGCCAGTTGCGGCCTGGCCAACCTGCGGCCTGCCCAAGTGGCGGCCTGCATGAGCAGCGGCCGGGTCCCGGGCAGATGTTCATGGCACCGCCAAACCCCCGTTCGCCCCATGAACATGGAAAACAGTTCACCACCCCAACGCGTCCACTCTATGGACACAACATGCAACCGCGTTTGTCTGCAAGCTGAAAGCCGTTCTACCATTCGCGGCAGAAATTCTATATACGCACACATGTTCGCATATAGAACATAATGATTTTTCTGGCCGCCGCGGCACGGAAAGGCACGCACGGAAGAGACGCCCCCAGATCGGACGCCGCAGCCCTGCCTGCCCCCAGGCCCGGGCCACTGCGAGAGATCCGCATGACTTCTCCTCTGCAACACCTGGCCGTCATCGGCGCGGGCGCCATGGGCAGCGGCATCGCCGCGCTGTTTGCCGCGCGCGGCCTGGACGTGGTCCTTATCGATCCGGTCGACGGCGCCCTTGAACGGGCGGCCCACAACATCGACCGCCAGCTTCAGGTGCTGTCCGCCAGCGCCGGCGCCGTGCCCTCGACGATGCGGCGCATCCGCTATGAAGCCGGCCTGGAAGCCGCCTGTAGCGCGGAACTGGTCATCGAGGCCGTGCCAGAAAAGCTGGAGCTCAAGCTCGACATCTTCACGCGCCTCGACAGCCTCTGCCCGCCCCACACCCTGTTCGCCACGAATACCTCCGGCCTGTCCATCAACACGCTGGCCGACGCCGTCACCCGGCGCGACCGCTTCGTGGGCATGCATTTCTTCACCCCCGCCGACGTCATCCCGCTGGTGGAGGTCATCCGCAACGACGACACGTCGGACGAGACCGTGACCCGTGTCATGGCCGCCCTGCGCGACGTGGGCAAACGCCCCGTCCTCGTGCGCCGCGACATCCCGGGCTTCATCGCCAACCGCATCCAGCACGCCCTGGCCCGCGAGGCCATCTCCCTGCTGGAGAACGGCGTGGCCAGCGCCGAGGACATCGATGAAGTGGTCAAGTGGAGCCTGGGCATCCGCCTGGCCCTCACCGGTCCGCTGGAACAGCGCGACATGAACGGCATCGACGTGCACTGCGCGATCGCCGAATACCTCTACCCGGACCTGGAAAACCGCACGACGCCTTCGGAACTGCTGCGCGAGAAAGTGCGCGACGGCCACCTGGGCGCCAAGAGCGGCCAGGGCTTTTATAGCTGGGATCCCGAACGCCGTGACCGCGTGCTGCGCGACAAGAGCGCGGCGCTGGCCGAACTCGCGGCCTGGCTGGGCCAACGGCCGCCCGTCTGATTTCCGCACCCAAGCTTCAACCCATCATCAATAAAACAATCCGAGCCGTTTGGAGGCAAAATGAGTCGACTCGCCAGTTTCTTCACCGAGCTGATGCGCAAGTATCTGCCCGATCCGTTTGTATTCGCCATCGGGCTGACCCTGCTGACGCTGCTGCTGGCCTGGGGTATCGAAGGCCAGAGCCTGGGCGCCATCACCCGTGAATGGGGCAAGGGCTTCTGGAGCCTGCTGGCGTTCACGACCCAGATGGCCGTGATCCTGGCGATGGGCTACGTGCTGGCCACCGCGCCGCTGACCGACCGCCTGCTGGATCGCATCGTCGTCCACGTCCACCAACCGCGCACCGCCATCATCGTCGCCACGCTGGTGGGCGGCATCGGCAGCTACCTGAATTGGGGCTTCGGCCTGGTCATCGGCGGCGTGGTCGCCAAGAAGCTGGCCACCAAGGTCAAGGGTGTCCACTATCCCCTGATCATCGCATCGGCCTACAGCGGCTTCACCATGTACGGACTGGGCCTGTCGGCCAGCATCCCCGTGCTGATCGCCACCCCGGGCCATCCGCTGTCCAAGCAGATGGGCGTGATCCCGCTGTCGCAGACCATCTTCTCGACGCCGATGCTGCTGCTGAGCCTGGCCATCATCATCACCTTGCCTCTGCTCAACGCCCTGCTGCATCCGAAGAACGCCAACGAGGTCACCCCCATCGACCCGGCGCTCGACGCCGCGCCGGCCAAGACCGCGAGCGACGACGAAGACCAGAACACGCTGGCCTCGCGCCTGAACAACAGCCGCATCCTGAGCATGCTGATCGGCCTGATGGGTATCGCCTACGTGGCGTTCACCTTCATCGACGGCGGCTCGCTGGACCTGAACCTGATCAACTTCATCATCCTGTTCCTGGGCATCATCCTGCTGGGTACGCCGCTGGCCTACGTCACCAAGCTGAATGAAGGCATCAAGACCATCGCCGGCATCATTCTTCAATACCCCTTCTATGCCGGCATCATGGCCATCATGGCGGGATCCGGCCTGGTCAACACGATCTCGCAGATCTTCGTCGACGTCGCCACCCCCGGCACCCTGCCCTTCTGGGGCCTGATCAGCTCCTTCGTGATCAACTTCTTCGCGCCTTCGGGCGGCGGCCACTGGGTCATCCAGGGCCCCTTCATGATCGAAGCGGCGAAGACCATCGGCAGCGCCATCGACCAGACGTCCATGTCGGTCATGCTGGGGAATGCCTGGAACGACCTGGTACAACCGTTCTGGATCCTGCCGGCGCTGGCATTGTCCAAACTGAAGCTGCGCGACATCATGGGTTATACCGTCATCATGATGTTGTGGGTCGGCGTGCTGCATATCATCGCAGTGCTGGCCTGGGGCTTGATGACGCATTAACCCGCCAAGTTATCGATCCGGCGCCGCGCTCCGCCGGATTCCGCAGAAAGCAATCCAAGCAACGGAAGAAAACAGGCCATGAAAACACAAGCCTATCTGGTCACCGGCGCAAGCGCCGGCATCGGCGCCGCCATCGCCCGCGCCCTGCTCGACGCGGGCCACGGCGTGGTCAACGTCGACTACCGCCTGCCCGCCAACCCGCCCGCCGGCCTGGTGTCCTTCCAGGCCGACCTGACCGACCAGGCCCAGACGGAAGCCGTGGCGCGCCAGGTCACCGAAGCCTATGACATCGTCGGCCTGGTCAACAACGCAGGCGCCACGCGCCCCGGCACGGCCGACACCGCGTCGATGGCCGACCTCGACTACGTCGTCAACCTGCACCTGCGCACGGCCCTGATCCTGACCCAGGCCGTGCTGCCGTCCATGCGCGCGGCCGGCTTCGGCCGCATCGTCAACATGGCCTCGCGCGCCGCGCTGGGCAAGCCCGAACGCGTGGTGTACTCGGCCACCAAGGCCGGCCTGATCGGCATGACGCGCACCCTGGCCATGGAGCTGGGTGGCGACGGCATCACCGTCAACGCCATCGGCCCGGGCCCCATCGCCACCGACCTGTTCACCAAGAGCAACCCGGAAGGCGCGCCGCAAACCCAGCGCATCATCAACAGCATCGTGGTCAAGCGCCTGGGCACCCCGGAAGACGTGGCGCGCGCCACCATGTTCTTCCTGGCGCCGGAGAACGGTTTCGTGACCGGGCAGATCCTGTATGTTTGCGGCGGCACCACGCTCGGCGTGGCGCCCGTCTGATACCCCTAGCGCCCCTCACGTCCAGGGGCGCGATTCTTTTCTAGGAGCACATTCATGTTGTTCATGGCCCAAATGCAGGTCAACCTGCCCCCCGACATGCCCGTTGAACTCGCCGACAAGCTGAAGGCGGACGAGAAGGCCCTGGCCCAACGCCTGCAGCGCGAAGGCAAATGGGTCCACCTGTGGCGCGTGGCCGGCCGCTACGCCAATGTCAGCATTTTCGATGTGGCCGACAATGACGAGCTGCACACGTTGCTGTCGTCGCTGCCGCTGTTTCCGTACATGGATGTCAACGTGACCGCGCTGGCCCGCCATCCTTCGGCGATCTGACGCGCCTGCCGTTTCCTTCCTTTCCAGCCGGAGCCGCCATGCCCTACATCATCGAGACCTTCGACAAGCCGAACCATCAGCACGTGCGCCAGCAGCACCGGCCTGCGCACCTGGAGTTCCTCAAGGACAACAGCACCCTGCTGCTGGCCTGCGGCGCCAAGCTGCATGACGACGGCAGCGATATCGGCGGCGGCCTTTATGTGGTCGCGCTGGACACGCGCGAGGAAGCGGAACGTTTCATTACCGCCGATCCCTTTTCCAAGGCCGACCTGTTCGAGCGCGTGTCCATCACGCGCTGGCGCAAGGCCTATGTCGACGGCAAGTGCCACCTCTGAACCCCATTCAACCGGAGCCCCCATGTCCTATGCCGATCTGAGCCAAGCACGCCTGTACTACGTCCTGGACGGTCCCGCGGATGCCCCCGTGCTGGTGCTGTCCAATTCGCTTGGCTCCAGCGCCGACATGTGGGCCCCGCAGATTCCCGAGCTGGCGCGCCATTTCCGCGTGCTGCGCTATGACACGCGCGGCCATGGCCTGTCCTCGGCCCCGGCCGGCGACTACACGTTCAAGCAACTGGCGGGAGATGTCGCCGAACTGCTGGATCACCTGAAGATCGCCCGCGCGCATTTCTGCGGCCTGTCGATGGGCGGCCCCACCGGCCTGCAATTCGCGCTGGACTATCCGGCCCGCATCGACCGCCTGGTGTTGAGCAATACCGCGGCCCGCATCGGCGGCGTGGACGGCTGGAACCAGCGCATCGATGCCGTCAAGCGCGACACGCTGCATGCGATGGCGCCGGCCTTGATCGAGCGCTGGGTCACCGCGCAGTGGCGCGAAGCCAACCCGGGCCTGGCCCAGGTGCTGGTGGACATGATGCGCCGCCATTCCGACGCGGGTTACGCCGGCAATTGCGCCGCCCTGCGCGATGGCGACCTGCGCGAGCAGGTGGGCCGCATCGCCGCGCCCACGCTGGTGATCAGCGGCACGCACGACGTGTCGACCACGCCGCAGCAAGGCCGCGAACTGGCCGCCGCCATCCCCGGCGCGCGCTACGAGGAACTGGACGCCGCGCATATTTCCAACTGGGAGCAGCCGCGGGAATACGCCCGTCTGCTGGTCGATTTCCTGAAGGGGTAAACCATGGCACGCTGGCAACAACGTCCGCCCGGATCGAACTGGGGCGACTTCGGCCCTGACGATCAATTGGGCCGGGTCAATCTGATCGGCGAGGAACAGGTGCTGAAGGGCGCGCGCGAGATCCGCGCGGGCAAGACCTTCTGCCTGTCGCTGCCGCTGGATCTGCCGGGCGGCAATGTGCTGAACCCGCGCCGCCATCCGCCCCAGCTCAGTCCCACGCGCATGCAGGACACGCCTTATGTGAATTTCCCCCTGCGCAATCTGAATCCCGACGCGGTCGACGTGCTCAGTGACGACCAGGTGCTGCTGTCCATGCAGTACTCGACGCAGTGGGATTCGCTGGCGCACGTCGGCGCGCTGTTCGACGCCGACGGCGATGGCAAGGCCGAGCTGTGCTACTACAACGGCTATCGCGCCGGTGTCGACGTGGTCGGCCCGAAGGATGCCACGCACGCCGGTTGCGGCTGCGATGGCGATGGACCGTCGGCCGCGTTGAAGCTGGGTGTCGAGAACATGGCCATCAAGGGCATGCAGGGCCGCGGAGTGCTGGTCGATCTGCAGCGCCACTTCGGCACTGGCCGCACCCTGATCGGCGCCAAGGAATTGCTGCAGGTGCTGGCCGCGGATGGCATCGAGGTCGAGCGCGGCGACATGCTGGTGCTGCGCACCGGCTTCGCCGAAGCCGTGGTGGAAATGGCGGGCCAGCCGGATGCCGACGTCCTGCATCATTACGGGGCCGCGCTGGACGGCACGGACGCCGAGCTGCTGCAGTGGATCAGCGACAGCGGCATCGCGGCCTTGTGCGCGGACAACTATGCGGTGGAAGCCTACCCCGCCCGCGAACGGCAAGGCCCGCGCGCCATGCTGCCCCTGCATCATCACTGCCTGTTCAAGCTGGGCTTGCCGCTGGCCGAGCTGTGGTACCTGAAAGAGCTGGGCGAATGGCTGCATGCCAACGGCCGCCATCATTTCATGCTGACGGCCCCGCCGCTGCGGCTGCCGCATGCGATCGGGTCGCCGGTGACCCCTATCGCGACGGTCTGAAGCGCGTAGCGCGCTGCACGTTGCACTTTGCGGCATGAAAAGGGCCCCGCATCCATCTGGCTGCGGGGCCCTGTTTCTTCAGCGTCGCTATGTCAGTGGAACGCCGCCCACGCCAGAGTCGCGGAGAACGCGCCCAGCACGACGGAGGCGCCGCGCTGCACATGCGCCGGGTTGAGCCACGTGATACGTCCGCTGCCCAGCTGGGCGCCGAAGGCGATCCATAGCAGGCCGACGGGTAGCAGCAGAACAGCGAATATGCCCATCGCCGCCGCGTAAGCCGGTAGCGACGCAAAGGCCACCGCCGGAAAAATGGTGCCGGCGAACAGCGCCGCCTTGGGATTGAGCATGGTGGCGACGAACAGGGTCTTCATGCCGATCTCGCGGCGATCCGCCGAGGGCAGCGCCACCGCGCTGCGCCACATATTCACGGCCAGCCAGGCCACGTAGACACCGCAGACCACACGCGTGACGGCGGGCAGCCAGGAAAACTGGTGGGATGCCTGCACCAGGAATACGCCCCACACCGTGATCGCCACCGTGTAGCCGGCCAGCTCCGCCGCGGTCAGCCGGGCCGCGCGGCGCACGCCCTGGCGCAGGCCGGCGGCGGCAAGCAGCGTATTGGTAGGACCGGGCATGATCAGGACGACCAGGATGCCGAAAGCCAGCAGTAGCGCGTCGGAGTAAGAAAACATAACGGTGTTCGAAGGTTGAAGGAAACTTGCCTTGCATCTTACGGACAGGTTCAGCACGGACTTAGCTTGCCGCGCCCCAGGCCGCGTCCTAAGTCGCGTCCTGACCGGTCATCACCATATGCGCCAGGGCATCGGCGTTCAAGCCCGCCACGGGACGGTCGATGACCTTGGTGCCGGCCTTCATGATCGCCACCCGATCCGCCAGGGCCGCGACGTCGGACATATTGTGGCTGATGAGTATGACGGTACGCCCCTCTTCGCGCAGGCGCCGGATCAGGCCCAGCACCAGCGCGGTTTCCTTCACTCCCAGCGCGGCGGTGGGCTCGTCCATGATGACGATGTCCGCGTTCCAATGCAGCGCGCGGGCGATCGCCACGGCCTGGCGTTGCCCGCCCGACATGCGCTCGACCGGACGCCGCATGTCCTCGATGGGTACCGACAACCGTTGCAGATAACCCAGGGCCTCGCGCCGCATGCGCGGCTTGTCCAGCACCCGGATGCCGGGCAACAGGCGCCGCACATGCTCGGCGCCCATGAAGATGTTTTCCACGATGGACAGCCGCGGCGCCAGCGCCAGATCCTGGTAGATCGTGGCGATGCCCTGCCGCAGGGCGTCATGGGGCGAGCGGAAACGGACCGGCTGCCCCTTCAGGGCGATGCTGCCGCCACTGGGCGGCTGCGCGCCGGAAACGATGCGGATCAGCGTGGATTTGCCCGCGCCGTTGTCGCCGCAGATGGCCAATACCTCACCGGCATGCACGTCCAGATCGACACCGTGCAGCGCCTGCACGGCACCGTAGGACTTGCTGATTTGCTTGAGCGACAGGACGACGGACATATTCTTGCGGGCTGCGGAATTCAGGACGCTGGGATTCAGGGCTTCAGGTAATTCTGGACGTTGTTCTTGTCGACCAGCACCGCGTTGGCGAAAAGATACGGACCCGTGGTGATGCTGTCCTTGGACTGTTTCTTCACCACGATGCTGTCCAGCGCGTCCACCGCGCGCTTGCCCATGTCCTCGAAAGGAATCATGACGGTAGCGGTGATCAGGCTTTGCGGATCGGCGATGCGGCGATAGGTTTCCGGGCCGCCGTCGATGGACACCAGGGTGATGTCGCCCTTCTTCATGCCGGACTGCTGCAGCAGATCGTCGATCACATAGGCCTGGCCGTCGAAGGACGCCCAGATGCCCTGGAATTTGCCCTGGTTCTGCATCAGCAGCGCACGCATGCCGTTGCGCACGTCATCGCGCCAGCTTTGCGTGCGCGCCATGGAGAACTTGGCCAGTTCCTTGACGGCGGTGTTCTCCGATATCACCACGTCGAGGACCTTGCCGCGGATGCGGGTGCCCGAGTTGTTCTCGAAGCGCGCGGTGATGATGTTGCCGCGATAACCCAGCTGGCCCAGCAGATACAGCGCGGCGTCGGCGCCCACGGTGTATTCATTGCTTTCCACGTCGAACAGCATGTGCGGGCTGGCGCCGGACATCACGCCGATCACGGGGATGCCGTGCTCCTTGGCCGCCTGCAGCTGGGCGTCGGCTTCCACCGGCTTGCCCATGGCGACGACGATGGCGTCCACCTTGCGGTTGACCAGGGTGTCCAGTTGCTCCGCGTGCTTGGGCAGCGAGCCTTCCGAATTCAGCAGCGTGACGTTCCAGCCCTTGGCCTTGGCCTCGGCGGCGGCCGCGTTGGCCACGCGCGCGTGCGTTTCCGAAGACATCTGGAAGGCCACGATGCCCAGTTCGAAGGCATGCGCGGCGGACGCGCCCAGCATCAGCGCGGTCGCGGCAACGGGAAGTACGAGTGTGGAAATCAGCTTGCGCATGATGGATGGCCCCCGGTGTTCCTGGATTGAATAGTCAGAATGCGATCAGAATTTGAATGCGGCTTTCTTCAGCACGGTGGCCGACACAGCCACCGACGCGATGATGATCGCACCCAGCACGATGTCCTGCACATAGTACGGCGCGCCCATCAGCACCAGGCCGTTGCCCAGGACCTTGAGGGTCAGCGCGCCCACCAGGGTGCCCGGCACATTGGCGCGGCCGGGTTCGAACATGGTCATGCCCAGCAGCACGGACGCGATGGCGTAAAGGAAGTAATCGCCGGCCATATTGGGCGCGGCCGAAGACAGGCTGGCCGTCAGCAGCACCGCGGTGGCGCCGGCCAGCAGGCCGGCCAGGGCCAGGCCCAGGCATTTCATGGCGCGGATATTGATGCCGGCCAGGCGGGCCGACTCACCGGCCTCGCCGGTGGCGGTCATGCGGGCGCCGGTACGGGTCCACTTCACCAGGAACAGCGCGGCCAGTGTCACACCGATCAGCCACCAGACCGGCGCCGGCACGCCCAGCCATGCGCCGCGGCCCAGGCCGGTATAGCCGGTCGGCCAGCGGCCCACGAAGGACACGCCGTCGGTCAAGGCGAAGGCCAGGCCGCGGGCAATGGCGGCCATGCCCAGGGTGGCGATCAGGGACGGCACGCGCAGCACCGTGACGGCCATGCCGTTGCCCAGGCCGCAGGCCAGGCCGACCAGCAGGCCACCGGCCACGCCCATGACGACGGGATGGCCGCCCTGGATCAGCGCGCCGGCGACCACGGCCGACAGGCTGGCGACGTCGGCGACGGACAGGTCCAGTTCGGCGTTGATCAGGGCCAAGGTGAAGCCCAGCGCCAGGATGGCCAGGAAGCTGGTCTCCTTCAGGACATTGAGCAGATTGCCGGCGGCCGCGAAATTGGGCGCGGCGACCATGAAGAAAAGCACCAGGACCAGGCCGGCGACAGCAGTGCCGTAGGTTTCAAGAAAATCACGCATCGGATTCGGGCAGGACGTCGAGTGGCTGGCGTGAGCGGGTCGGCCCGGCCGGAAAGCGGGAAAAGACGGGGATTTTCGTGGAAAACGGGGCACAAGTGAAGCCCTGTTGTTCCGGGGTGTCGGCGCCGGGCGCCTGGCGGAGCGGCGCTGCCGCCCGCGCCGCCGCACGTCGGCCGGGATGATCCCGGCCATTTCCCCGTTGCCAGGAGGCATCGGCGGGATGGCCGGCGTCCGGTTCGCCCCTACGTTGTCATGCCGGCGAGTGACCTGGAGATGGGCGCCAAGGCGGCTTCGGCGGCGCGGTACTGTTGATATAGCGCGTCGTAATGCCGCTGGCGCTCTGGGTCCGGTTCGTAGCGGCGGCCTTCGCGGACGACGCTTTGCTGGGCGGCGGCCAGGGAGGAAAAATGGCCGAGGCCGGTCCAGGCCACCACCGCCGCGCCCAGCGCGCCTGGCTCTTTTGCCGCGCCGACGCTGACGGGCCGGCCGCAGATGTCCGCCTTGACCTGGCACCAGGCGGCATTGGCCGCGGCGCCGCCGCCGAAGCGGATCTCGGTGACCGGTGCCCCCAAGGCCGCTTCGCCCCGTTCGAGCACCAGGCGATTGAGAAAGCCCACACCCTCCAGCACGGCCCAGGCCAGATCGCCCGCGCCATGCCGGCGGTTCAGGCCGACGAAGGCGCCACGCAGGTCGGCATCCCAATAAGGCACGCGTTCGCCTTGCAGATAAGGCAGGAACAGCAGCGGCTGCGGGTCGCGCGGCGCGGCGAGCAGCGCCTCGATACGCGCGGCCACGCCAAGCCCGGCCGTGGCCGAGGGTACGGCAGGCGTCCGATCCGGCAGCCCGGCCGGTGAGCGGCCGTCACCTTGGCCAAGGCTTTGGTCTTGGCCGAAGCCTGCCCCCTCCAACACGCTTAACAGCCAAGCCATCGTATCGGCCCCGTTCTGCCCCGGGCCGCCGATCTGGTGCAGGCCATCGCCCCAATCGACCGTCATCAGGCCGGCCGCGCGTGGCGCAACCGCATGTTCAGGCACCTGGGCGATGACGCCGAAGACCTCCGTGGTCCCGGAAATGTTGTACGCATGGCCGGCGCGCAGCGCGCCCAGGCCGGCGACCGCCGCCCACGTGTCATTGGCGCAGCAGAACACCGGCACGCCGGCCAGTTGCGCCAAGGCGCCCGGCAAGCCAGCCACCACTGCCCCCACCGCATCGGTCGGCGCCAGCAAGGGCGGCAGCAAGCCCGCATCCAGACCGGCCGCCTCCAGCAAACTCGGCGCCGGCAAGGTCATCGCCGCGGGCGCCAAGGCGGACAGATCGGCAAAGGCACCGCCTTCTCCAGCGGCCGCATGCAGCCGCGCCATCGATACGGGATCGCTGGCGCGCACGCCGGTCAGGCGAAAGTTAAGGTAATCCTTGGGTTCCAGCACGCAACGGGCGCGCGCGAGGATGGCCGGTTCGTGGCGGCGCAGCCAGTCCAGCCGGGCCAGGGGATGGAAGGCGTTGACCTGGGCCAGTTCAGGATGATCTTGCGGAAGCCGGGCCCGCAAGGCATCGATGTCGGCAGCCGCGCGCGTATCGCGCCACGTCAGCGCCGCGCGCAATGGCCGGCCCGCGTCATCCAGCAGTATCTGCGTGCGCGTGACTCCGCATATCGCGATGCCGCGAATCTCGGCGAAGCGCGCGGGGTCTTGCCGCGCCAGCGCATCAGCCAAACCGATAAGGATGGTCCACCACTCGTCCGCATCGACTTCCGCATGGCCGCTCGCGGCACCCGCGCCGTCACCGGGACTGGGCAAGGCATGTTCGGCCCAGACCTGCCCCTGCGCGTCATAGAGCGCGGCACGGAAACTCGTGCCGCCCAGATCGCAGGCCAGCACGACGCTCATGACTCAGCTCCGGGCAAGGGACGGGCGCAGGGCTTGCACGCGATGAAGAAGCAAGTAGGGAACATGGCACAACGCAGTAGGCAAATGGCCCCGGCATATTAACGGAGAACAAAAACCAAAATGCCGGACCACCTTTGGATGTAGGTGGCACCTTTCCCCTCAGCCATTTGGCCGGCATCAGGTGCGGTGCATAGGCTTTTTCTACGTCAAAAACCCGTCGTGTGCCCGATAATCAATTCGCTCTCTCCCCCAGAAAAATGCGCTACCAGGAGTTCCCCCATGTCCGACCCTCATGCGCCCTACCGCGCCCTGCGCAACACCGACAGGCTCATCGCCGAGAGCCAATACCGTCTGGAACGCCAGCAGCATCACCTGGACTGGCTGCACGAGCAGCAATGCGACGCCGAAGAAGCCGTCCATGCCTTGCACACGCTGGAGGCGGAGTTGGCGTCCCTGCGCAGCGAACGCGACGCTCTGATCCGTTCGCTTGCGCAGCCTCCCGTCATCCACTGAATCATGCAGGCGCGCCGGGCGGCGCGGGCGGCGTCACCGCGGCGCGCGTGGCGGTTGGGGACGCCAACAGCAACCGATAGAGCACGCCGCCCAGAACGCCGCCGACCAGGGGCGCCAGCCAGAACAGCCACAGTTGCTGCAGGGCCCAGGTGCCCTGGAAGATCGCCACGCCGGTACTGCGCGCGGGATTGACGGACGTGTTGGTCACCGGAATGCTGATCAGGTGGATCAGGGTCAAGGCCAGCCCGATGGCCAGCGGCGCGAAACCCTTGGGCGCGCGCTCGTCAGTGGCGCCGTTGATGATGATGAGGAACATGGCCGTCATCACCACTTCCGTGATCAGCGCGGCAACCATGCTGTACTGACCCGGGGAATGCACACCATAGCCATTGCTGGCGAAGCCGGCGCTGGCATCGAAGCCGGTCTTGCCGCTGGCGATCAGGAACAGCACGCCGCCCGCGATGATGCCCCCGGCCACCTGTGAGGCCATATAGGGCAGCACGTCGGCCGCCTTGACCCGACCGCTGGCGAACAGGCCCAGGGTCACCGCCGGATTGAAATGGCCACCCGAAATATGGCCCACGGCGTACGCCATGGTCACCACAGTCAGGCCAAAAGCCAGCGCCACGCCGGCAAACCCGATTCCGTATTGTGGAAACGTGGCGGCCAACACCGCCGACCCGCACCCTCCCAGCACCAGCCAGAAGGTCCCGAAAAACTCCGCAAAAAGCCGTTTGATCATGAGGTTCTCCGTCAGGTGGTAAGTTACGTTTTCCATCCTAGGAAGACATCCAACGACTCACAAGGCAATAAACCGTGACAAACCACGTCTTCCGCCGGGGCTCACTGACCGGGGGTCACCGCTGAGCAAGCTCACTCTACGCCAGGGGCGCTGAGATTGGCATTCGCCCCCTCCTCCATCCGGATATCGCCAAATGCGATAATCTCCGCTTCCCCTCGGAGACAATCTTGACCCGCATCGATGATCCCAGCCGCGACCGCGAAGTCGGTAACGCGGATTCCACCCACGACACCACGCGTATCGACGACGTCCGCATCGGTGCCGTGCGCCCGCTTATCTCGCCCGCCTTGCTGCTGGACGAAGTGCCGATCACGCCGGCCCTGGAAAACCTGGTCGAGCGCAGCCGCGCCGAGATCGCCGACGTCCTGCACGGCCGTGACGATCGCCTGGTGGTGGTGGTCGGTCCCTGTTCCATTCACGATCACGACCAGGCGATGGAATATGCGCGCCTGCTGAAGACGGCGGCGGACGATCTGCGCGAAGACCTGCTGATCGTCATGCGCGTGTATTTCGAGAAGCCCCGCACCACCGTGGGCTGGAAGGGCTATATCAACGACCCGCGCCTGGATGGCAGCTATCGCATCAACGAAGGCCTGCGCCGGGCGCGTGAGCTGTTGCTGGATATCGGCAAACTGGGCCTGCCCGTGGGCACCGAGTTCCTGGATCTGCTCAGCCCGCAGTTCATCGCCGATCTGATTTCCTGGGGCGCCATCGGTGCCCGCACGACTGAAAGCCAGAGCCATCGCCAGCTGTCTTCGGGGCTGAGCTGCCCCTTGGGGTTCAAGAACGGCACGGACGGCAGCGTGCAGGTGGCGTCCGACGCCATTGTGGCGGCGCGGGCCAAGCATGCCTTCATGGGCATGACCAAGATGGGCATGGCGGCCATTTTCGAAACGCGCGGCAACGATGACACGCACGTCATTTTGCGGGGCGGCAAGAAGGGCCCCAACTACGATGCGGCGGGTGTGGAAGAAGCGTGCCAGAGCCTGCGCAAGGCGGGCCAGCGGGAGCAGGTGATGATCGACTGCTCGCACGCGAATTCGAACAAATCGCACGCGCGGCAGATCGATGTGGGTGCCGATATCGCGGCGCAGCTGATTGCTGGCGAACAGCGCATTTGCGGCGTGATGATCGAGAGCCATCTGGAAGAAGGACGCCAGGATCTCGTCACTGGTGTGCCGCTCAAGCGCGGTGTGTCGATCACCGACGCGTGCATCAGCTGGTCGCAAACCGCCCCCGTGCTGACCCAACTCGCCCAAGCCGTCCGCGCGCGCCGCGCACGGAAATAGGAAATTGAGGGGCTGCGCCCCTCAATACGCCCCCGCCCCGCGCGGCGAAGGGGTTGAGGGGCGCAGCCCCCCTCACCGCTCCCCGCGCCCGCGAACCACGCCCCATGTGAAGGTGGGGTTGAGGGGCGCAGCCCCCTCAACACTCCCCCGCGACCGCGAACCTCAACCCACGTAACGACGGGGGTTGAGGGGGCGGAGCCCCCTCTATTCTTTCTCCGGCCGTGGCCGAAGTCCGCTCTCTCACGCCCACTCAATTCATACATATGATTTGATTGACCCAGATGATATTTGCCCATAAGATGACCCCGCACATCGATGAAACGGCCCCCGGCGCCCCGCCGCGAAAGCCGCCGCACCCAGGAGGAAGACATGATTCACGCAGTACTGCACGACGCCAAGGACACGGTCGCCGTCGCGGTGGTGGAAGGCATCACCGCCGGCACCGAACTCAATGCCTGGATCATGGATGAAGACAAGATCATCCATGTGACGGCCAAGCAGGACATCCCCATCGGCCACAAGGTGGCCCTGAAGGACATGAACACCGGCGACACCATCTTCAAGTACGGCGTCGACATCGGCAAAGTGGTCGCCCCCATCCAGGTCGGCCAGCACGCCCACGTCCACAACATCAAGACCAAGCGCTGGTAACTCGTCCCCACCCCATTCCCTGCCGAGAGGATTCCAAATGGCTGTCGTTTCCGCCTCCACCACTTTCCGCGGCTACCGCCGCGACAACGGCCGCGTCGGCGTGCGCAATCACGTCATCGTGCTGCCGGTCGACGATATCTCCAACGCCGCCGCCGAAGCCGTGGCGAACAACATCAAGGGCACCCTGGCCCTGCCCCATCCCTATGGCCGACTGCAGTTCGGCGAAGACCTGGAACTGCACTTCCGCACGCTGATCGGCACCGGCTGCAATCCCAACGTCGCCGCCGTGATCGTCATCGGCATCGAAGAAGGCTGGACCAAACGCGTGGTCGACGGCATCGCCAGCACCGGCAAACCCGTCGCCGGCTTCAGCATCGAACTGCACGGCGACCACGACACGATCATGCGTGCATCCAAACAGGCCAAGGAGTTCGTGCATTACGCCACTGCGCTGTATCGCACCGAATGCCCGATCGAGGACCTGTGGGTGTCGACCAAATGCGGCGAGTCCGATACGACATCGGGCTGTGGCGCCAACCCCACCGTCGGCAATGCCTTCGACAAGCTCTACACCCTGGGCACCACGCTGGTGTTCGGCGAGACCTCCGAACTGACCGGTGGCGAGCACATCGTCGCCGCCCGCTGCGCCAATGACAAAGTGCGCGACCAGTTCATGACCATGTTCAATCGCTACCAGGACATGATCGACCGCTGGAAAACCAGCGACCTGTCCGAGTCCCAGCCCACCAAGGGCAATATCGCCGGCGGCCTGACCACGATCGAAGAAAAGGCGCTGGGGAATATCCAGAAGATAGGCAAGAAATGCCGAGTCGACGGCGTGCTGGACAAGGCGGAAATCCCCACCGGGTCCGGCCTGTGGTTCATGGACTCTTCCTCGGCCGCCGCCGAAATGGTCACGCTGTGCGCCGCATCCGGCTACGCGGTGCATTTCTTCCCGACGGGCCAGGGCAACGTCATCGGCAATCCCATCCTGCCGGTGATCAAGATCTGCGCCAACCCTCGCACGGTGCGCACCATGTCCGAACACGTCGACGTCGACACGTCCGGCTTGTTGCAGCGCGAGATCGATCTCGACCAGGCGGGCGATAAATTGCTCGAATGCATGCTGGCTACCGCCAATGGCCGCTGGACCGCCGCCGAGGCATTGGGGCATCGTGAGTTCGTGCTCACACGGCTTTACGAGAGTGCTTAAGCATCATCCGCTACCGGCATAGTGCCGGCGGCTTCCATGCAGGCTCATCAGGCGCACCGGCCCGAAGACGGCCGGGCGCCTGTTCGCCCGTCCAACGGCGGGCCCACCGGAGGAGACCGACCATGCAGAAGAAGAACGATGTCCGCACTTCCACTTCCACCAAGACCCCCGACGTTGCCACCAGCTGTTCCTCGACCGCATGCGACGACGCGCCCGCCTCGGCGCGCCGCCGCTCGACACTCGGCGTGCTGGGCGCCGGCGCGCTCGCAAGCCTGACGCCATGGCTGCCGGCGTTCGCCGCCGACGCGGACAACGGCAAATGGCCGGACAAGCCGATCAACTACGTGGTGCCCTTCCCGCCCGGCGGGCTGACGGACGTGGCGGCCAGACAGGCCGCCAAGGCGCTGGGCATGGCGGAAAACTGGAATGTGGTGGTCGAGAACAAGCCCGGCGGCAGCGCCAATATCGGCGCGGCCTATGTGGCGCGCGCGCATCCCGATGGCTACACCTGGCTGGCGATGACGCTATCGCACGCCGCCAATGCCACGCTGTTCCAAGGCAAGGCCGGCTATGAACTGTTGAAGGACCTGATGCCGGTCGCGTGCATGGCCTCGTCGTCGATGATGGTGGTGGTCAATCCCAAGAGCTCCATCAAGACCATGGACGATCTGCTGCAAGCCGCCAAGACGCGCTCACTGACCGCAGGTTCCAGCGGCAATGGCACGCCGCCGCATCTGACCCTGGCGCTGTACCAGAGCCTGACCGGAACCAAGCTGCTGCATGTGCCCTACAAGGGCGGCGCGCCTTCCCTGACCGACCTGCTGGGCGGCCAGGTGGACCTGATCTTCTCCAACTATCCGGAATCGCTGGCCTACGTGAAGGCCGGCAGCCTGCGCGCCCTGGCCGTCAGCAGCAAGCAGCGCAGCCCCGACCTGCCCGATGTGCCCACCGTGGCGGAAGCCGGCCTGCCTGGCCTGGTCGTGTCGAATTTCACAGGCGTGATGGCGCCGGCGGGCACGCCGCAAGCGGTGGTGAACCGCATCAGCAAAGCCATCGTCAAGCAGATCAGGCAGCCGGAAATGACCAAGAGCCTGGTATCCCTGGGCTTCGGCGCCCAGCCCATGGAGGCGGCCGAATTCGGCCCCTACTTGAAGGGCGAAGTGGAGCGCTGGGCCAAGATCATCCATGACGCCAACATCCAGGTCGGGTAAGCCACCATGCACATCGTCATCTCCGAATTCATGGATGCCCCGGCGGTCGACGCCTTGAAGCGCGACTTCGACGTCCGTTACGAACCCGACCTGGTCGACCGCCGCGACGATCTGTTGCGCGCGCTGGCCAACGCCGACGCGCTTATCGTGCGTAACCGCACGCGGGTCGACGCGGCCGTGCTGGCCGCCGCGACCAAGCTGCGCGCGGTGGGGCGCCTGGGCGTCGGCCTGGACAACATCGATGTGCCCGCCTGCGAGCAGCGCGGCATCGCGGTGCTGCCCGCCACCGGCGCGAATGCGCGGTCGGTCGCCGAGTACGTCATGGCAACCGTTCTGTTGCTGCTGCGCGGCGCCTATGGCGCGACCGGTCAGGTCGCGGCGGGTGCGTGGCCGCGCACGGCGCTGTCCAATGGCCGCGAGGCCAACCAGCGTGTACTGGGCATTGTCGGCTACGGCGGTATCGGCAGGCTGGTCGCGCGGCTGGCGCGCGGGCTGGACATGCGCGTCATCGCCACCGACCCCGTCCTGGCAGCGGACGATCCCGTGTGGCGCGAAGGTCTGGCGGACCGCGCCGAGCTGGCTGACCTGCTGCGCCAGGCCGATGCCGTCACCCTGCACATCCCGCTCACCGAACAGACCCGTGGCTTGCTCGACGCGGGGCGTCTGGCGACGATGAAGGACGGCGCCATCCTGATCAACACCGCGCGGGGCGGCATCATCGACGAAGCGGCGCTGGCGGATGCGCTGCGTAGCGGCAAACTGGGCGGCGCCGCCATCGATGTTTTCGACAAAGAGCCGATGCCCGCCGGCGGCCCGCTGACGGACGTACCCAACCTGATCCTGACGCCGCATATCGCGGGACTGACCGAGGAAGCCAACACGCGCGTGTCGGACATGACGGCGCAGCGCGTCGCGCAGGTCCTGCGCGGGCGGTAGGCGAAACGTTGGCGTACGATGCGGCATGTGAGGCGGGGGCCACGGCCCTGCGCTTGAACGCTGAACGGATTGCGCTGGTGGCGCCCCCATGACGGGGGCGCCGTCACGCCGTGTCGTCAGCAAGCTGACATTGAATCATTGAAACTTACGGAGTTGCCGCGATGGCCACGTTGGATCTGGACACCCTGGAAAACCTTTGCCGCGCCGCGCTGGAAGGCGCCGGCGCCAACCCTGCCATGGCGCGCGACACCGCCGCGGCGCTGGTCTACGCGGAGGCGCGCGGCATCGCTTCGCACGGGGCTACGCGTGTGCCCTTCTATGCCACGCACTTGCGCAATGGTCGCGCCGACGGCGCTGCTGTTGCGGGCATCGCGCACGAGCGCGGCGGCGCGGTGCTGATCGACGCCTATGACGGCCTGGCCTTTCCGGCGTGTAAGCTCGCCATCGAGGAAGCCATCCGTCGCGCGGGCGAATTCGGCGTGTCCTACGCCGGGGTCTGCAACAGCCATCACTTCGGCGTGGCCGCGTATCACCTGGATGCCGTCGCCCGCCGAGGCATGGTCGGCCTGGCGTTGGGCAATTCTCCGGCCGCGATGCCGGCGCATGGCGGCAAGCGGCCGCTGTTCGGCACCAATCCGATCGCGGCGGCGTTTCCCCGGCGCGATGCGGCGCCGCTGGTCATCGACCTGTCTCTTTCCGAAGTGGCGCGGGGCAAGCTGATGGTGGCCGCGCGGGAGGGCCGCGATATTCCGCTGGGTTGGGCGCTCGATGCCGATGGTCAGCCGACCACCGATCCCCGTGCCGGGCTGGCCGGCAGCATGCTGCCCATGGGCGGAGCCAAGGGCGCCATGCTGGCGCTTGTGGTGGAGCTGCTGGCGTGTGCGCTGACGGGTGCGCATTTTGGCTTCGAGGCGGATTCCTTCTTTACCGAGGAAGGCAATCGCGCGCGCATCGGGCAGGCTTTCCTGGTCATCGATCCGGGTGCCTTGGCGGGTCAGGCGGCGTATCTGGAGCGGGTTGAGACTTTGGTGTCCGCCATGCTGGAAGACACCAACGTGCGCCTGCCTGGCCAACGCCGCGAAACCTTGGCCGACGGCGCCCGCGCCACCGGCGTCAACGTCCCCGACGCGCTGCTGAAAGAGATCCGCGACCTGGCCGCCGGATAATCCGTCCGCACTCGCTGCCGCCGGCGTTTCGAACTTGGACAGGGTCCATTGGGGGTTGATGGGGTGTGGGGGCCTCCCCCAAATCATTTCTCTCAGCAGCCCCCGCTGCGGCCACTGCCTCTAACGCCGACGGGGGGCCTTGGGGGGTCCCCCCAAAAATATGAAACTCTCTTCGTAAGCACCACGCACGGCTGCGCCGGAAACCCCCAGGCGTAAGATGTCAGGCTTGTCGCAAACAACCATGGAAGAGACAGGCATGGAGACTAACAAAGACAAGCCCAACGTCGGCATCATCGGCGTAGGCCAGATGGGCCACGGCATCGCCAGCAATATCCTGAAGGCCGGCTACCCCCTGGTGCTCCTGGATCACCCCGGCAACCAGCCAGTCGACGACCTGCTCGCCGCCGGGGCCCGCAAGGCCGACACGCCAGCCGACGTCGCCCGGCAGGCCGACATCGTCGTGCTCTGCGTCACCGGCACGCCCCAGGTCGAGCAAGTCCTCCTTCAGGACAAAGGCGTCCTGGCGGGTCTACGCCCTCAAACCATCGTCATCGATTGCTCCACGGCCATTCCGTCGTCCACCTTGAAGGTGGCCCAGGCCGTCACGCAGGCAGGGGGTCGCTTCCTTGACGCCCCCATGACCCGCACCCCCAAGGAAGCCGCGGAAGGCCGCCTGAACCTCATCGTCGGCGGCGACCCCGCCTTGTTCGAAGAATGCCTTCCCCTGCTGCGCAGCTACGCGGAGAACATCACGCACGCGGGCCCGGTCGGCTCGGGCCATCGGTTGAAACTGCTGCATAACTACGTGTCGCTGGGCTTCTCGGCCGTGCTGGCCGAAGCGGCCGCCTGCGCCGATCGGGCCCAGGTGGACCGTGGGGTCCTGATGGACATCCTTGCCAAGGGTGGCGGCGATGGCGTCGTGCTGGGACGCCTGCGGCCCTATATCGAACAGGGCGACACCAACGCTTTCCGCTTCTCCATCGCCAATGCGTTGAAGGACATGGGCTATTACACGGCCATGGCGGAAGAAACCGGCGCGCCCCATGCCGCCGCCGAAGCCATCCGCGCCACCTATGCCGCCGCCAGCGACGCCGGCATCGCCCAGGCCGCGGTGCCGGAAATCATTGATTTCCTGGCGGGGGACGCAAAGAAGTAGCGGCCGACGCAGCTCCCGTCAGGAGCTGGCCGCCGACAAGGCGGCCAGTTCGCTTTCGTCGAAGCCGGCGGCGCGGCGTGCATCGATGTTGAAAGGGCCGCGCTGACGCGGCGCGGCGTAGCGCTGCGCCATCTCGGCCTGCCAAGCGACCGGATCGTGGCTACCGTCCGCGCAAAGCCAGTGGTACCAGCGATTGCCGATGGCCACATGGCCGATCTCATCGCGCAGGATGATGTCCAGGATGACCGCGCCGCGCGGGTCGCCCACGCGCGCCAGCTTGTCCCGGATCATGGGCGAGGCATCCAGGCCCCGCGCCTCCATGATCCGCGGCACCAGCGCCAGGCGAGCCGCCACGTCGTCGCGGGTCCGTTCTGCCATGTCCCACAAACCGTTATGGGCGGAGAAATCGCCGTAACCATGGCCCAGCGTTGCCAGGTGCTCGTTCAGCAGGACGAAATGGCTGGCTTCCTCACGAGCCACGCTCACCCAGTCCCGATAGAAATCAGCGGGCAGCCCCGGGAAGCGCCAGACGATGTCCAGGGCCAGATTGATGGCGTTGAATTCAATATGCGCCAGGGCGTGCAGCAGCGCGGCGCGGCCCTGCGGGGTGCCGGCGGGGCGGGTTGTCAGCTCGCTGGGGGCGACCAGGGCCGGCTTGGCTGGCCGGCCGGGTAGATGACCTGGATCGGTCAGGACGATCGCCGGGTCGACGGGCAGACTGTCGTCCAGCAGTTGGACCGCGGCTACCTTGTGGGTCCAGTCTTCGACCGCCAGGGCGGACAGCGCGCCCTGCCGGAGTTCCTTGGGCGCGAATGTTTGTTTCTCTTCCATCGCGGGAGGTTAACAAATCGCCCCTCCTGAACGCACGTTCAGGCCACGTTCTTATAATCAAGCAGCCCCCCGCCTGTAGAAACGCCCCGCCGCACCCATGACCGATCCCCAGCAAGCGCCCATTCCCACCGCCGATCCCGACGAACCGCGTCTGTCCGTCATCCGGACGCTGGACAAGATCGACCCGGAGCAATGGGACGCCCTGGCCGGCGCCCAGCCTTTCCTGTCGCATGCTTTCCTGTCCGCATTGCACGACACCGGCTGCGCGGCGCCCGCCACCGGCTGGGTGCCCTACTACCTGATCCTGCGCCGGGCCGGCGAGCTGGCCGGCGCCATGCCCTTGTACGTGAAAACCCACTCGCGCGGCGAGTTCGTGTTCGACCAGTCCTGGGCCCAGGCCTTCGAAAACCACGGCCTGGAGTACTACCCCAAGCTGCTGGCCGCCGTGCCCTTCACCCCCGTCAGCGGGCCCCGCCTGCTGGCGCTCACCCACGCCGACCGCGTGCTGCTGGCGCGCGGCGCCGTCGAGCTGACCCACAGCCTGAAACTGTCCTCCCTGCACGTCCTCTTTCCCCAGCCTGAAGATCAGCAGGCCCTGGAAGAAGCCGGCTACCTGATCCGCCAAGGCGTGCAGTTCCACTGGGAAGACGCGGGTTATGACAATTTCGACGCTTTCCTGGCCGCCCTCAGCCACGACAAGCGCAAGAAGATCCGCCAGGACCGCAAGAAGGTCGCCGCGGCGGGCATCACCTTCCGCTGGCTCAGCGGCACCGCCATCGACGACCAGGCACTGTCTTTCTTTCACGATTGCTACGTCGAGACCTACCGCAACCACTGGTCGTCGCCCTATCTGACCCTGGACTTCTTCCAGCGCCTGCGCGACCAGTTGCCCGCCGCGCTGGTGCTGATCCTGGCGTGCCGCGACGGCGAACCCGTGGCCGCGGCGCTGAACATGACCGACGGCGAAGCCCTGTACGGCCGCCATTGGGGCGCCCTCGCCTTCATACCCGGCCTGCATTTCGAGACCTGTTACCTGCAGGGCATCGAATACTGCCTGGCCAACGGGCTGCGCCGTTTCGAAGGCGGCGCCCAGGGCGAGCACAAGATCGCCCGCGGCCTGCTGCCCACCCCGACCTGCTCGGCCCACTGGATCAGCGACCGCCGCTTCGCCGACGCCATCGCCGACTTCCTTCAGCGCGAGGGCGAAGCCATTACGGCCTATCGCGATGAACTGGATGGGCATACCCCCTTCCGCCGCGACGCCAGCTGAGCACCGCCGCCCCTCCGGCACGTCCTGCGCGGCGCAGGTCGAGCAGCCGTTACCTAGCCTCGCCAACGTGTCGGTTTTTGGCAACGATCTATCGACTACGCCTAAAGTTCGAGTGAAGCTTGAACTGATGTAACCGTTCGGCGTATTGTGTCGAATCCTTGCTCGTCTTTTGAAATTTCCCGCGCGCAACGGACCAGGAAACACGCCGACCACGGCCACTCGCCACAATTTGCCTGGGTGGACGCTTAAAGCGATGGGGATACCGACGAACATGAAAAATATGACCCTGCGACAGCGCCTGTTGGCCAGCTTCGCCGCCATCCTTGTCATCATGCTGCTGATGGCCTCGGTGGACTACAACCGGCTGCTGGCCATCGACACTGAGGCCCAGGCCATCAACGACGACTCCCTGCCCGGCCTTCAATCCAGTGCCCGCCTGCTCGCGGCCTGGCAGAAGGGCTACGAGGTCCTCCGTCAGGGCGTTGCACGCCAGACGCCGGCGCCCGCCTTGCGCGACGCCCTCGACCAGGCCGACGCCGGCATGAACGAGCAGTTGCATAAGTATTCGCAGTCCGTATTCATCCTGGACGACCGCGAGGTCTACGAGACGCTGCTCAAGACCGTCAACGCCTATCGCCAGGCGCGCGCCGGAGTGATCACCAGCCTGCAGGACGCCGATATCCCCCGCGCCCGGGCCCAGTTGGCCGAAGGCGTGACGACGATATACAACAGCGGCCGCACGCAGCTGGAGCAGATGGTCGAGGAAAACAGTACCCGCGCGGACCGTTCGGTCGAGCATATCCTCAAGACCCTGCGCCATGCGCAATGGATACTCCTGGCTGGATTACTGCTGGCCCTGCTTGCCGCCGCCACGTTCGCCGTCGTGCTGACCCGCGCCATCAACGGTCCCATGCTCAAGATCGTCGACAGCCTGGACCGCTTCGGCAACGGCGACCTGAGCGCCCGCCTGCGGCTCGCCCGCAAGGACGAATTCGGCGCCATCGAGACCGGCTTCAACCGCATGGCCGACGAGCTGACCGAACTGGTCGGCAAGGCCCAGCGCTCCGCCATCCAGGTCGCCACGTCGGTGACGGAAATTGCCGCCACGTCGCGCCAGCAACAGGCCACGGCATCGGAAGTCGCTTCCACCACCACGGAGATCGGCGCCACGTCGCGCGAGATCGCCGCGACCGCGCGCGACCTGGTGCGCACCATGAGCGAAGTGTCCGCCGCCGCCGATCAGACGGCGGCCCTGGCGGATGGCGGCCACCATGACCTGTCACGCATGGAGCACACCATGCGCAGCGTGGTCGACGCGGCCGGCACGGTCAACGGCAAGCTGGGCGTGCTCAACGAAAAGGCCGGGAACATCAACCAGGTGGTCACGACCATCAACAAGGTGGCCGACCAGACCAATCTGCTGTCCTTGAACGCCGCCATCGAAGCCGAGAAAGCCGGCGAATACGGCCGCGGCTTCGTGGTGGTTGCCACCGAGATCCGGCGTCTGGCCGACCAGACCGCGGTCGCCACCTACGACATCGAGCAGATCGTGCGCGAAATCCAGTCGTCCGTGGCCGCCGGCGTGATGGGCATGGACAAGTTTTCCGAAGAAGTGCGGCGCGGCATGAACGACATGCAGCAGGTCGGCGAGCAGCTGTCGCAGATCATTCAGCACGTCCAGACCCTGGCGCCGCGCGTCCAGGTCGTCAACGAGGGCATGCAAGCCCAGGCAACCGGCGCGGAGCAGATCAACCAGGCCCTGACGCAGTTGGCCGATGCCACCCAGCAGACCGTCGAATCGCTGCGCCAGTCCAGCCTGGCGATCGACGACCTGAACACGGTGGCGGGCGACCTGCGAGGCGGCGTCACGCGCTTCAAGCTGTGATGAGCTTCCCTTCAAGCACCGGCCTCGCCGGCACGGCCGCTGCCGGCGCCCGCGCCGCGCCGCAGCGGCGCCTGTTCCTGCGCTTCACCATCGGCGCCGACGGCTACGTGCTGGACACGCATGAAATCCTGCAAGTGCTGCCGCTGCGGCGCTACAAGCAGATACCGGGCATGCCGGCCTGGGTGGCCGGCCTGGGGATGTACCACGGCAGCACGCTGCCGGTGATCGACATGACCGCCCTGGCGACCGGCCGCGCCGCCGCGCGCCTGACCAGCACCCGGGTCGTGGTGGTCGACAGCCCCGCGGCGCCCGCGGGCCGCCCCGGTGACCGGGCGCCACAGGGCCGGCCCGCGCCAGGCCCGACTACATCAGGCCGGGCCGCGCTGGGCCTGATCCTGGAGCAGGCCACCGAGACCGCGCATTACGATCCCGCGGCCTTCCTGCCGTCCGGCCTGGATCATCGCGATGCGCCTTACCTGGGCCCGGTGCTGGAAAGCGAAGGCGTGCTGCTGCAATGGCTGCGCGTCGACGAGCTGGTGCCCGATGCCGTCCGTGAACGACTGTTCGGCGCTGCCGGGGAGATCGAGGCATGAGCCCCGCGCGGCCGTCGTGGGAATCGGCGCCGGCCACACCGCAGCCGGATGCCGCGCTGCGGGCTGCGTTCAATGACCTGCTCAAGCAGCGTATCGGCGTGGATGCCGAGGCGATCGGCCAGGCGACCATAGATCGCGCCGTGCGTTTACGCGCGCAAACGTGCAGCCAGGGCGATGCGATGGCGTACTGGCGCCTGCTGGCCGGTTCGCGCGATGAACAGCAGCATCTGATCGAAACAGTGGTGGTGCCCGAGACGTCTTTTTTCCGCCATGCGGCGTCGATGGACGCGCTGGCGCTGCTGGCGCGTCAACGCATTGCCAACGGCGGCGCTTTGCGTTTGCTCAGCCTGCCCTGTTCCAGCGGCGAGGAAGCCTACACGCTGGCCATGGCGCTGCTGGATGCCGGCGTGGATGCCAGCCGGTTTTCGGTGGTGGGCATGGATATCAGCGCGCGGCTGGTCCAGCATGCGCGCCAGGGCATCTACGGCCGCAACTCCTTCCGTGGCGAAGCGCTGGGTTACCGCGCGCGCCATTTCGAGGAGACGGCCGCCGGTTATGCCGTCTTGCCGCGCGTGCGCGCCGAAGTGTCGTTCCAGACGGGCAATCTGCTGGATCCCTTGCTGGACCTGCCCCCCGCGGGCTTCGATTTCGTGTTTTGCCGCAATTTGCTGATCTACTTCGACGAGGCCACCCAGCGTGCCGCCGTCAATGTGCTGATGGGGCTGGCGCGCGCGGACGGTTATCTGTTCGTCGGTCCGGCCGAGGCCAGCCTGCTGACACACATGGGCCTGCGGCAGATCGACGCCCCCGGGGCGTTCGCCTTCCACCGTCAGGTACCACCGCCGAAGCCCGGCGCCGCGGCCGCGCGGCAGGCCGTGCCGCGGGCGAGCGGCCGGGCAGGACGCCCGACCTTGCCCCGCGTGGATACGCAGCGCCATGAATCGACCGCCCCGCCGATCAGCCCCGGCGCGGCCGGGACGACGGCCGGGATGGCGCCCAGGCCGGACGCCGCGAGCGCGAGCCGCGCCACGCCCCAGCGCGGGCCAATCCACCCGACGCCCGCGGGCGCCACTGCACAAGGAACCAGCGCGCAAGGCGCCGCCGCGAAAAGCGGCGGCACGCCGCCCGCCGCCGCCGCCAAGGACACGCTGGCAGCCGTGCAGGCGCTGGCTGATAGCGGCCGCATCGCCGCGGCATTGGACGCGGGCGCGCGACATCTGGAACAACATGGCGCATCGGCGCCGGCGTATTACCTGATCGGCGTGCTGCACGACGCCACGGGCGCGCACGCGTCCGCCGAAAGCGCCTATCGCAAGGCGCTTTATCTGGACCCCGATCACCACGAAGCCTTGCTGCACCTGGCCTCGCTGGTGGAAGCGCGCGGCGACGCGCCGGCGGCGCGCCAGCTGCGCCAACGTGCCGCGCGCGCGGGAGGCCGCGATGCTTGAACGCGACACCGCGCCCATCGACGACTGCTGGAACCGTATCGGCATCCGGGGCGACCTGTCCTGCCCGCGGCTGCGCGAATTCATCCATTGCCGCAACTGCCCCGTCTACGCCGCCGCGGCCAAGCGCCTGCTGGACCGCCACGCCCCGGCCTGCGATGACACCGAAGCCACGGACGACATACACGCCCAGCCTATCCAGGCGCCCGCCCGATCCGGCGCCGGCAGCGCACCGCCGCTATCCGCCCTGGTCTTCCGGATCGGGACGGAGTGGCTGGCCCTGCCTACCGCTGCCTTGGCCGAAGTCGCCACCATGCGGGCCATCCACACGCTGCCCCGACGCAGCGGCGCCGTGACCGGCGTCTGCAATATCCGCGGCCGGCTGCTGGTCTGCATCTCCTTGCCCACCTTGCTGGGGCTGACGTCGGCGACTCAAGCCGACCCGGCCGCCACGTCCAAGGCGCTGCCGCGCCTGCTCATTTTGAACAGCGCGCCGCGCGCCGTGGTGGCGCCGGTGGATGAAGTCGAAGCTATCCACGCCTACACCCCCGATGCCCTGGGCCCCGTGCCATCCACGTTGGGCGCCGACCGCTACAGCAGCGCCATCGCGCGCAAAGGCGACCGGACCATAGGCGTGCTGGACGCCGAACGCCTGCTGCACGCCATCCACCGGAGCCTCGCATGAAGCCCGGTGACGATATCCGCGACGCATCCCTGCTGGACCTGTTCCTGCTGGAAGCGCGCACGCAGGTGGACGTACTCAATGCCGGCCTGCTGGCGCTGGAAAGCAACGCCACCGCCGCCGACCAGCTGGAAGCCTGCATGCGCGCGGCCCATTCGATGAAAGGCGCGGCGCGCATCGTCGGACTGGAAGGCGGCGTGCGCGTCGCCCACGTGATGGAAGACCTGCTGGTCGAGGCCCAGGAAGGCCGCCGCAGCTTGAGCGGCGCCGACATCGACCTGCTGCTGCGCGGCGCCGATCTGCTGTTGAAACTGCCGGGCATGGGCGCGGCGGACGCCATCGTGCAGGCCGATATCTACGTGGCCGCCTTGACGAGTCACCTCGGCGCGGGCCCCGCCGTGCGCATGCAACCGGCGACGTTCCCGGCGTCCGCGTCCGCGCCCCCGCTCGCCGACGCCACACCGGCCGCGCTGCCCGCATATGCCACGTCTGCCGCCCCCGCGATGCCGGCCGGCCCCGCCCCAGCCCCAGCCAAGCCACCCGCGCCTGCCGCGCCGCCCCCGCCAGCCCGCCCCCAGGCCGACACCGAGCGCGCTTTGCGCGTCAACGCGGAAACGCTGGACCGCCTGCTGGGCCTGAGCAGCGAAACCCTGGTCGAATCGCATCGCCTGGGCCCCTTTGCCGCCTCCCTGCTGCAACTAAAACGCATGCAGGCGCAACTGTCGCGCACCCTGGCCGATGCCGAACACGGCGCCGGCGACGCCGACTCCCTGCGCGCCGCGCTCATGCAGGCCCGCCAGATGGCCGACGCCTGCCAGCAGACGCTGGGTGACCGCATGGCCCAGGCCGACCAGTTCGGCTGGCGCATCGGCGACCTGGCGCAAAGGCTCTACGACGCCTCGCTGGCTTGCCGCATGCGCCCCTTCGGCGACACCATCGGCGGCCTGCCGCGCATGCTGCGCGACCTTGCCCGCGACCTGGGCAAGCAAGTGCGCCTGGTCGTCCAGGGCGACACCACGCAGGTCGACCGCGACGTTCTGGAACGTCTGGAAGCGCCGCTCAACCACCTGCTGCGCAACGCCGTCGACCACGGCATCGAAGCGCCCGCGCAACGCCTGGCGGCCGGCAAGCCGGCCATGGGCAGCATCACCCTGGAAGCCCGCCACAGCGCCGGCATGCTGCTGATCGAGGTCACCGACGACGGCGCCGGCATCGACCTGGAGCAGCTGCGCGAAGAGGTGGTGGAACGCCGTCTGGCCAGCGCCGAAACCGCGGCAGCCCTCAGCGAAACCGAGTTGCTGAGTTTCCTGTTCCTGCCCGGCTTCACGACCCGCGATGCCGTCACGGAAGTGTCCGGCCGCGGCGTCGGCCTGGACGTGGTGCAGGACATGATGCGGCAGTTGCGCGGCACGGTCCGGGTCCATCAGCGCGGCGGCGAAGGCACTCGCTTCACCCTGGAAATGCCGCTGTCCCTGTCGGTGGCGCGCTGCCTGATTGTCGACATAGGCGACGAACGCTATGCCTTCCCGCTCGCCTACGTCCAGCGCGCCCTGACCATCCCCCGCGCCGCCATCGCCCAACTGGAAGGCCGCCAGCACTTCGCCCACGAAGGCAGGCAGATCGGCCTGGTGGCCGGCCGCCTGCTGCTGCAGTATCCCTTGGGCGCGCCGCCGGCGGGCGACGTGCCGGTCATCCTGGTGGGCGACGCGACCCAGACCTTCGGCGTCGCCGTCGACCGCTATGTGGCCGAACGCACGCTGGTGGTGCAACCGCTCGATCCGCGCCTGGGCAAGCTGCAGGACATCATGGCCGGCGCCCTGATGGATGACGGCACGCCCGTGCTCATCGTCGACGTCGAGGACTTGCTCCGGTCCATCGAAAAACGCGTCGCCAGCGGCGACCTGCTGCGCGTCGGTGACAGCCCGCAAAGCGACGCCCAGCGGCGCAAGCGCGTCCTGGTGGTCGACGATTCGCTGACCGTGCGCGAGCTGGAGCGCAAGCTGCTGCAAAACCGCGGCTACGAGGTCGCCGTGGCGGTCGACGGCATGGACGGCTGGAACATGCTGCGCGCCGGCACGTACGACCTGGTGATCACCGATGTGGACATGCCGCGTATGGATGGCATCGAATTGGTGACGCGCATCCGCCACGATACCCGCTTGCAGTCCCTGCATGTCATGGTAGTGTCCTATAAAGACCGGCCTGAAGACCGGCAACGCGGCCTGGATGCCGGCGCGGATTACTACCTGGGCAAAAGCAGCTTTCACGACGACGCCTTGCTGCAGGCGGTAGAAGACTTGATCGGACGCGCTCGATGAAAATAGGCATCGTCAACGATATGCCGCTGGCGGTAGAGGCCCTGCAACGGGCGCTCGCGTTCGACCCCGAATTGCAGGTGATATGGGTGGCCAGCAATGGCGCACGGGCCCTGGACGCCTGTGCGGCGCAACGCCCGGACGTCATCCTGATGGACCTGCTGATGCCGGTGATGGACGGCGTGGAAGCGACCCGCCTGATCATGGCGCAGACCCCTTGCGCCATCATCGTCGTCACCGGCGACATGGACCGCAATACCTCGCGCGTGTTCGACGCCATGGGCCATGGCGCCCTCGACGTCATCGATACACCCCGCCTGGCGGCCCCCAACCCGCGGGCCGCCGCTGCTCCCCTGCTGCGCAAGATCCGCAACGTCGGCTGGCTGATCGGCGCCTACGACCGCGGCAGCCCGGCCCACCCGGCGGCCACCAACCGCCCCTTGCCCGTCGGCGCCGCCGTCCATCTGATCGGCATCGGCGCCAGCGCCGGCGGCCCGCCCTCCCTGGCGACATTGCTGGGCGGTCTGCCGGCCGATTTCCCGGCCGCCATCGTGCTGGTGCAGCACGTCGACGCCAGTTTCGCCGCCGGCATGGCTACCTGGCTGGACGAGCAGATCGCGCTGCCCGTTCGCCTGGCGCTCAACGGCGAACGGCCGCAGCCGGGCACCGTGCTGTTGGCCGGTACGGATGACCATCTGGTCCTGCATAATGACGGCACTTTGCGATATACGCGGGAACCGGCCGAAGGCCTGTACCGACCGTCCATCGACGTGTTCTTCGACAGCGTGGCCAGGCGCGCTCGGACCCCGGCCATCGGCGTGCTGCTGACCGGCATGGGCCGCGACGGCGCGCAGGGCTTGCGGGCCATGCGGGAGCACGGCATGCTGACCATCGCGCAGGACCGCGCCAGCAGCGCCGTGTACGGCATGCCCAAGGCCGCAGCGGAGTTGAACGCCGCGATGGAGATCCTGCCGCTGGACCGCATTGCCCCCCGGTTGATGACGGCGCTCGGGACACAAGCCAGCGCAAAGAGAACATAAGACAAAGGAAAGACCTATGGAACCCGTCATGGACTACACCGGCGGATTGGGCCAGCGCCCGCAGAACGCGATGGTGCTGCTTGTGGACGACCAGATCATGGTCGGCGAAGCGATCCGGCGCGCCCTGGCGGACGAGCCGAACATCGATTTTCATTTTTGCTCGGATCCGCACGAGGCGCTCAATGTCGCCACGCAGACCCGGCCGACGGTCATCCTGCAAGACCTGGTCCTGCCCGGCGTCGATGGGCTAACCCTGGTGCGGGCCTATCGCGCCAACCCGGCCACCCGCGACATCCCCATCATCGTGCTGTCGACAAAGGAAGACGCCGCGGTCAAGAGCGCCGCCTTCAGCGCCGGCGCCAACGATTACCTGGTCAAGCTGCCCGACACCATCGAACTGGTGGCGCGCATCCGCTACCACTCACGCAGCTATCTGGCCATGCTGCAGCGCGACGAGGCCTATCAGGCGCTGCGGCAAAGCCAGCAGCAGTTGCTGGAAACCAACCTGGAATTGCGGCGCCTGACCAACTCCGACGGACTTACCGGCTTGGCCAACCGCCGCTACTTCGACGGCTACCTGGGCGCCGAGTGGAAGCGCGCGCTGCGCGAAAGGCTGGATCTGAGCCTGCTGATGATCGACGTCGATCACTTCAAAAGCTACAACGACGCCTATGGCCATATGGCCGGCGACGAGGTGCTGAAGAAAGTGGCCACGACCATCGCCGGCTGCTGCGACCGCTCCACCGACCTGCCCGCGCGCTTCGGCGGCGAGGAATTCGCCGTCGTGCTGCCGGGCACGCCCGGCGGCGGCGTGCGGCTGATCGCCGAAAAGATACGCCGCTCCATCGAGGCCCTGCGCATTCCCCATCGCGACTCCGCGACGTCGGAATGGTTGACCGTCAGCGTCGGCATGGCCACCTTGCTGCCGGAACGGCTGGATTCGTTCACCCAGCTCATCGACGCCGCCGACCGTGGGCTGTATGAAGCGAAACGCCACGGACGCAATCGGGTGATGGCACAGGAATAAGCAGGGCGCGACCAGCGGCGCGGAGGCGTGAGGGCCTAGACATAAGGGCGACGGCAAGACGGAAAAATCACGCAGGCTTCGATAAGAATAAGAATTATTGTTATTATTGCGAGCTTGGTCGTCGTACCCCGCCCTGCCCGCCTCTATTGCATGTCCTCCCCGCCCAAATCCGCCAAGGGTTGGCTCGCCCACTACCGCGAGCTGATGGGCGCATGGCGCCGCAAGAATCCCCAGGACGGCGAGGACGCCATGCAGGACGCGGTGGTCGGCATGCTGGAAAGCGGCTTGAGCAGCATTCGGGATCCACGGGCCTACCTGTCCCGCAGCACGGCCAATGGCCTGGTGGACCGCCACCGCCGCCGCGGCGTGCTCGATGTCCGCCCCCTGGATGAACTGGACGAGAGCGACCAGCCTGCCGTGCAGGATGGCCAGGGCGCCCTCTACGCCAAGCAGGTCCTGGATGCCTTGATGGCGGGCCTGGAAGAACTGCCGCCCAGCTGCCGCAAGGTCTACATCCAGCACCGCCTGGAAGGCTGGAGCCATACGGAAATCGCCGCGGACATGGGCATTTCGCGCAGCATGGTGGAAAAACATATGAGCCGCGCGCTGCTGCACCTGCACGACAAGTTGCGGAGCTACACGCCATGACGGCAGCCGACGACATTCGCGAACGCGCCGCCTGGTGGCTGACGCGCATGCACTCCGGCGAGGCGACCCACGCGGAGGTCGATGCCTGTGCCGCCTGGCGGCGCGCCGACCCCGCCCACGATCGGGCCTACCGCGGCATGGAATACGTATGGCGCGCGTCACAGCACCTGCCGGAACAGGGGCTGCGCGCTTTGCTGGCCCGCGACAAGCCGGCCGCCTTGCCCTCCCGGCCACGCCGCCGCTTCGCCTACGGTGCGGCGGGGATGGTCGTCGCGGCCGCCGCCGGCGTAACCGTCCTGCCCCTGCTGCGCGACGGTCCCGCCCAATATGAAGCCACCTTCGACACCGTATTGGGCGAGCGCCGACAACTGGCCTTGCCGGACGACTCGGTGGTGGATCTGAACGGCAATACGCATCTGCGCGTGGCGCTTTACGCGGACCGCCGCGAAGTAGAACTGCTTGCCGGCGAGGCTTTCTTCAGCGTCCGGCGCGACGCCGCGCGGCCGTTCACGGTGCGCGCCGGAGAAACGCTGGTCACGGTGACCGGCACGCGCTTCGACGTCCGCCGCGACCCCGGCGGCAGCGTGGATGTCAGCGTCAAGTCCGGGTCGGTCAACGTCGCGACGGGCCCCTGGTGGCACAAGCGCCAGCAGGACCTGGTGGCCGACCAGGCGGTACGCGTCGTCGAGCGCCGGATAAGCGACGTGACCCACGTCACGACGGACAACATCACCGCCTGGCGCGAAGGCAAGATCGTGTTCCAGGATGCCCCCTTGATCCAGGTGGTGGCCGAGGTCAATCGCTACCTGGCGTTGCCCGCGCAGTTCGACGCCGGGCCGCTGGCCGACTTCCGCGTCGCCGGCGTGTTCAACCTTGACGCGCCCCAGGCCGTGCTCGAAGCCCTGCCCGCCATCGCCCCGGTGCGCGTGCTGCGCCTGCCCGGTGGCGCGCTACGCATCGTCGCGGCACGGTGAGCCGCAACCGCCACCCCGCCCTCAACCCAGTTACAAAATAGTTCTCGTTTTCATTGAGGCGCGCTTCCCCTTTATCCGTCATTCCAATTGAGGGAGACCCGTCGCACGCATGCGCGATAGGTCTCGGAGAAGCCCGGGCCCTTGCCGCGGCGCCCGACATCGCAATCAATCTGGAAAACAGCACTCGTGGAAATTCAAGCTCGACGCAAGGCCGGCGCCCCCCGGACGTCCTTGCTGATGGGATCGTTGTCGGTCTCGCTGGCCCTGGCCCTGGGCGTCCTGCCCGCGCAAGCCAGCGCACAGAACACCCTGGTTCATTTCAACCTGCCCGCCCAGGCGCTGGGCGACGCCCTGCTGCAATTAGGCCGGCAGACCTCCCTGCAGATCCTCTTTGCGCAGGATCTGGTGCGAGGCCTGCGGGCACCGGCCATCGCCGGCACCCTGACGCCTGAACAAGCCCTGAGCCAGCTGCTGCAAGGCAGCGGCATCGAGTACGTGCGTGAAGGCAATACCGTGACCCTGGCCAAGCCGCCCTCTTCGGGCGCGGCACAGATGGAAACCGTCCGGGTCGTGGGCGCCAACGACGCCACCACCGAAGGCTCAGGCACCTACGCGGCCAGCGGCGCGTCGCTGTTCAAAGGCGCGGGGTCCTTGAAGGAAATCCCGCAGTCGGTGTCGGTGCTGACGCGGCAACAGATCGAAGACCAGAACCTCACCACCATCGAAAGCGCGCTCAACCACATGACCGGCGCGCGCGTGTCGGACTTCGACCGCGGCGAATCCGTCTATGCGCGCGGCTACACGGCCAACAAGGAAATCGACGGCGTGCCGCAGCAAAGCGCGTCCAGCGCCATCGACACCGTGCTGTATGACCGCATCGAAATGCTGCGCGGCCCGTCCGGCCTGCTTAGCGGTACCGGCAATCCGGGCGGCACCGTCAACTACGTCCTGAAACGGCCGCAGCCCGAATTCAGCGTCCGGGGCGCGGCCACGGCAGGTTCCTGGAACACCAAGCGCGGCGAACTGGACGTCACCGGGCCGCTGCTGGAAAACGGCAAGCTGCGCGGACGCGGCATCCTGATGCAGCAAAGCACGGATGGCTGGCATGACCTGGGCGACGAGAACAAGCGCGTGCTGTTCGGGGCCCTGGAATATGACTTCACGCCGGACACCACCCTCGGGGTCAGCTACGCCCACTCCGAATACAAGTACTACAACAGCTATGGCCTGCCGACCTACACCAACGGCAAGGTGGTTTCACGCAGCTCCTACCTGGCGCCCGACCGCCTCACCACGCAGATCGACGACCGCCTGATGGTCGACCTGAAGCACCGCTTCGACAACGGCTGGTCGGGACGTGCCGCCTACAGCTACGCCAGCTACAGCCAGCGCGGCTACGCCGGCTACGGCGCCAGCGCGGTCGACGCGGGGACGGGCCTGGGCAGTTACTCGCTTGGCTACCTGAACAACAATTCGCGCTGGAACAGCGTGGATGCCAATGTGTCCGGGCCGGTACGCCTGTTCGGCCGCGAGCACACGCTGACGGTCGGCTACAGCACGGCCATCTCGGATGCGAAGACGGGTTCGCAGTACACCAGCATCAAAAACTGGGACGTCCTGAACAATCACGATTTCGATTCGATTATCGCGTCGTCCAACCTGGAAGACATTCCGAACCGGACCGAGACCTACACGCAACAGACCGGCGTCTATACCAACGCGCGCATCAAGCTGGCGGATCCCCTGACCCTGGTCCTGGGCGCCCGCTGGACCGACTACTCGACCAAAACCCGCACCGTCGGCGAAAACACCACGGCATGGAAGGCCGGCGCCGCGTCAGCCAGCAAGAAGTTCACGCCCTACGGCGGCCTGGTCTGGGACGTCAACGAACAAGTCACGCTCTACGCCAGCTATGCCGACATCTTCATTCCGCAGACGCAGCAGGACGCCCAAGGCAATGCCCTGGATCCGCGCGTGGGCTGGCAGACGGAAGTAGGCGCCAAGACGTCATGGATGGACGGCGCGCTGGACGCCACCGTGGCGGTGTTCCGCATCCGCGACAAGAATCGCGCGATGATCGATCCGAACAACGTCGGCTGCGGCGGCACCAGCACCGGCACGTGCTATCGCGCGGCCGGACAGGTGCAGAGCCAGGGTGTGGAATTCGAAGTGACCGGCAGGCCCACGCCGCAGTGGGACATCATCACCGGCTACACCTACAACAGCAACAAGTACCTGACCGATTCCAATTCGGCCAATGTCGGCAAGCGCTTCCAGGCTCCGGAACATATGTTCAAGCTCTGGACCCAGTACCACTTCGCCGACGAATTCAATGCGGCCCTGCGTGGCTGGACCGTGGGCGGCGGCATGTACGTGCAAAGCGACATCGACAACGACACGGTGCGCCAACGCGGCTATGCCACCTTCAGCGCGCGCGTGGCTTACCGCATCAACGAACACTGGGAAGCCAGCGTGCTCGCCAACAACCTGTTCGACCGCACCTATCTGCGCACCACCGGCTACGCCAGCTACTACAACAGCTACGGCGAACCGCGCAATGTGATGCTGACGCTGCGCGGCAAGTTCTAAAAATAAAACAAGCCGGTCAGGCCGGCTTGATGGAGACTCACTGGCTGGGCGCGGGTCATGCCGCGCCCGCCGGCATCACAAGAATCGATCCAGCAGCTTGCGGCTCGGCTTGTCCAGCGCGGACAGGTCACGCACCAGATAATGGATGCCGTGGCTGTCGGCGATCAGCAGGGTCTGCGCGCCCAGGCGGCGGATGTCTTCCTCGCCGCGCAGCACGAAGGTGGTGGCGCCGCGATCCGTGATCACATCCCAGCTGCTGGGGGTCGCATAGCCCTGCACCGCCACGATACGCTGGATCTCCGGCATGAATTCCCGGCTGGCCAGTTCTTCGCGCAGCAAGGCCGCGAGATCGATCGGCAGGTCCTCAAGACGTTCGATCCAGACCACTTCATGGCCTTCCGCGTCGACCAGCGACAAACCCCGATCCGGGTCGCTGATGGGAAAGGCGCGCACCGGCAACACCCCTTCACGCACGACGCCGTCCGCGCCCGTATGCACCAGGCGTCCTTGCGCGTTGCGATGCAAGCTGAATGGGGTCGAACTCATAGCCAGAAATTCCTTACCTTCACGACAGCACCAGGTCGTCATCGTCGTCGTCGGTCTGCGACTCGGCTTCCGCCGCGCGCGCCTGCGCCTGGTACAGGCGATAGTAGGCGCCCTCGCGCGCCATCAATTCGTCATGGCCGCCCTGTTCGACGATCTGGCCGCGATCCAGCACCACCAATTGATCCGCCTTGCGCAAGGTGCTCAGGCGGTGCGCGATGGCGATGGTGGTGCGCCCCCGGACCAGGTTGTCCAGGGCGATCTGGATTTCCTTCTCGGTGGCGGTGTCGACCGAAGACGTCGCCTCGTCAAGAATCAGGATGCGCGGATCGATCAGCAAGGCGCGCGCGATGGAAATGCGCTGCCGCTCGCCGCCCGACAAGGCCTGGCCCCGCTCACCCACCAGCGAATCGTAGCCATGCGGCAGGCGCAGGATGAACTCGTGCGCATGCGCGGCACGCGCGGCGGCGATGATGTCTTCGCGCGTGGCGTCCGGCTTGCCGTAGGCAATGTTCTCGGCGATGGTGCCGAAGAACAGGAAAGGTTCCTGCAGCACCAGCCCGATATTGCCGCGGTACTGCGCTATCGACATGGCGCGGATGTCCACGCCGTCCACCAGAATGGCGCCTTCCGATACGTCGTAGAAGCGGCAGATAAGGTTGATCAGCGTGCTCTTGCCCGAGCCGCTGTGGCCGACCAGGCCTACCATCTTGCCCGGCGCGATCGTCAGGTCCAGCCCCCGGATCACCGACCGGTTGCCATAGCGGAAGCCCACGCCCTTCAACTCGATGCGGCCTTCCACGTGCGGCACCGGCACCGGCCTGGCCGGCTCGGGCACGCTGGACACATGGTCCAGGATGTCGAAGATGCGCTTGGCGCCCGCGGCCGCCTTCTGGGTCACGGACACGATACGGCTCATGGAGTCGAGGCGCGTATAGAACCGGCCGATATAAGCCAGAAAGGCCGCCAGCACCCCGACCGTGATCTGGTGGTTCGACACCTGCCAGATCCCGTAGATCCACACCACCAGCAGGCCGATTTCCGTCAACAGGGTGACCGTCGGGGAGAACAGCGCCCAGACCGTGTTGACCCTGTCGTTGACTTCCAGGTTGCGGTTATTGGCATCGCGGAAACGCTGCACTTCACGCTTTTCCTGGGCAAAGGCCTTGACCACGCGGATGCCGGGAATGGTGTCGGCCAGTACATTGGTGATCTCCGACCAGACCCGGTCGACCTTCTCGAAGCCATGGCGCAGATGATCGCGCACCACGTGGATCATCCAGGCGATGAAGGGCAGCGGGACCAGGGTCACCAGGGCCAGCCAGTGATTGATGGAAATCAGGATGGCCGCGGTCATCACGATCATCAGGACGTCGGTGGCGAAATCCAGCAAATGCAGCGACAGAAAGACGCAGATGCGGTCCGTTTCGCTGCCGATGCGCGCAATCAGGTCGCCCGTGCGCTTGCCGCCGAAGTACTCCAGCGACAGGTTCTGCAAGTGCGCGTAGGTGGCCGTACGCATGTCGGCCCCGATCCGTTCGCTGACCCAGGCCAGGATGTAGGTGCGCGCCCAGCCCAGCACCCAGGCCAGCAAGGCCGAACCCAGCAGGCCTATCAGCAGCCAGCGGACGCGGTCGTAGTCGATCGGCGCCCCGCTCTGGAAAGGGATGAGCACGTCATCCATCAACGGCATGGTCAGATACGGCGCGACCAGCGTGGCGGCGGTCGCCAGCACGGTCAGCACGAAGCCGGTGATCAGGGGTAAGCGGTAAGGATGAGCAAAGCGCCACAGGCGCAGCAGCGCCCAGGTCGAAGATGGCGGCACCGCGTCCGCGCCACAGGATGGGCACTCTTCCTGGCCCGCCGGGATCGGCGTCTGGCAGCTAGGACAAACCCGTATGTCGGCATCGGCTGCCACGTCGGTATCTGCCTGGTCAGCAATCGCGTCACAGCCCTCTAAGCCGGCCCTGGCCTGGGCGCTCAATTGGGCATGGCGGCGCGTGTAGGCGTCCAGCAAGCGCAGCGCGGCGGGGTTGCGGCCCAGCGTATAACGCCACACCGCCAGCCTTGCGCTGTTATCGTAAAGCTCCAGCGCGCCGGCGCCGGCGTGGTCGGACAGGGTCAGCACCCGGGTGTCGGCCAGCGGCCAACGCCGCCATTCGGCGCTCAAGGGATCGTGCGCCACGACGGCGCGATCCGTCACCAGGAGCAGGCCTGGCCGGAACTTAAGCTCGGTATCGAGGTCTAGTTCCAACAATGCCAGCACGGTCTCGTCCGGACCCAACTGGATCTGGACGTCGGCAGGCAAATTGCTGGCAAATAACTGACCATCGTATGTGGAAACAGACGAGTGATTCTTCATCGAAAACGTTCAAAGCCGCGATCGGACCAACAAGGCAAGTTCGCGGTTTCGGCCGGGGGGCTGAAAACGTGTTCCTTCCTTACAACAGAGCAGGCACCATGACCGATGGGCAACGCCCGACAAACAGGGCCTTCTTTTCTATAATCGGCAACATCTGCCAGAATCGCGCAGACAAACAAAAAGCGCTAAAAACGCGCCTCGGTCCTATCGCGGCTCGGCCGCAAATGCCTGGATGCCCTTCCGTCCGCCATCGGATATCTCCTCAAATTAAAACATGAAAAAGAAAGACATTGAATTTCTCGATGTCGTGGCTTTGCGCGGCCCGAACATTTGGACCTACCGGCCGGTGCTGGAAGCCTGGGTCGATATTGGCGAACTGGAAGATTTTCCGTCCAATCTCATCCCCGGCTTCTACGAACGCCTGTCCACCTGGCTGCCGTCACTGATCGAGCATCGGTGCAGCCCCGGCGTGCGCGGCGGCTTCCTGCAGCGCCTGCGCGAAGGGACCTGGCCCGGCCACATTCTGGAGCACGTCACGCTGGAACTGCAGAATCTTGCAGGCCTGCCGGGTGGCTTCGGCAAGGCGCGCGAGACTTCCGAACGGGGCGTCTACAAGGTGATCGTGCGCGCCTGGCAGGAACAGGTGACGCGCGCGGCACTGGCCGAAGGCCGCGACCTGGTCATGGCGGCCATCGAAGATCGCCCCTTTGACGTCGACGCCACGGTGGCGCGCCTGCGCCGCCTGGTCGACCGCCACTGCCTGGGCCCCAGCACCGCCTGCATCGTCGATGCCGCGGACGACCGCGACATCCCCTACACCCGCCTGTTCGAAGGCAACCTGGTGCAGTTCGGCTACGGCGCCCGCCAGCGCCGCATCTGGACCGCCGAAACCGACAAGACCAGCGCCATCGCCGAAGGCATCTCGCGCGACAAGGACCTGACCAAGTCGCTGCTGTCCGAGTGCGGCGTGCCGGTGCCGGAAGGCCGCCTGGTCAAGTCCGCCGCCGAAGCCTGGGAAGCCGCGCAGGACATCGGCCTGCCCGTGGTCATCAAGCCCTACGACGGCAACCATGGCCGCGGCGTCTTCACCAACCTGACCACCTACGAGGAGGTCGCATCGGCCTACTCGGTGGCGGATGAAGAAGGCAGCGGCGTGATGGTCGAACGCTTCGTGGTGGGCAACGAACACCGCCTGCTGGTGGTCGGCGACCGCATGGTGGCGGCCGCCCGCGGCGAACCCGCCTGGGTGGTCGGCGACGGTGTCTCCACCATCGACCAGCTGATCGACAGCCAGATCAATTCCGACCCCCGCCGGGGCCGTGGTGAAGACTGCCCCTTGAACCCCGTCCGCCTGGACTCGGCGGCACGCCTGGAAGTGGCGCGCCAGGACCTGACGCCGGAAGCCGTGCCGGCCGCCGGCCGCCGCGTGCTGATCCAGCGCAACGGCAACGTCGCCTTCGACTGCACCGACGCGGTCCATCCCGACGTGGCGCGCGCGGTGGTGCTGGCCGCGCGCATCGTCGGCCTGGACGTGGCGGGCGTGGATTTGGTGGCCGAAGACATTTCGCGTCCGCTGGAAGAACAACGCGGCGCCATCGTCGAAGTCAACGCGGGCCCCGGCCTGCTGATGCACTTGAAGCCGGCCGACGGCCAGCCGCGTCCGGTCGGACGCGCCATCGTCGACCATCTTTTCCCCGAGGGCGAAGACGGCCGCATTCCCGTGGTCGGCGTGACCGGCACCAACGGCAAGACCGTGGTGTCGCGCCTGATCGGCCGCCTGCTGTCCCTGTCCGGCAAGCATGTGGGCGTGGCCTGCAGCGAAGGGCTGTATTTCGACCGCCGCCAGGTGCAGAAAGGCGATTGCGCCAACTGGGCCGCCGGTCGCCGCGTGCTGATGAACCGCTCCGTCGACGCCGCCGTCATCGAAAACAGCAGCGCCGTCGTGCTGGGCCAGGGCCTGGCCTACGATCGCTGCCAGGTGGGCGTGGTCACCAATATCGACGCCTCCGACCATCTGGGCGACTTCGACATCGCCGACGCGGACCGCATGTTCAACGTGCTGCGCACGCAAGTGGATGTGGTGCTGCCCAGCGGCACCGCGGTGCTCAATGCGCGTGATCCGCGCGTGGTCGACATGGCGCAACTGTGCGACGGCGAAGTCATGTACTTCGGACTGGACCCCAGCAATCCCGTCATCGCCTCGCATGTGGCGCTGGGCAAGCGCGCGGTCTATGTGCGCGACGGCCAGGTCGTCATGGCCACCGGCTCGCAGGAAGAAGTGCTGTCCAGCGCCGTGGCCCTGCCGCTGACCCAGGGTGGCCGCGTCAACTTCCAACTGGAAAACGTGCTGGCCGCCGTCGGCGCCGCATGGGCGCTGGGCGTGTCCGCCGACCTGATCCGCGTCGGCATCGAAACCTTCGACGTCGACCAGGCCGATGCGCCCTGGCAGTTCACGCCTTACGAGCGCGACGGCGCCACGGTGGTGGTCGACGGCGCCCACAACGTGTCGGCGCTGCACGCGCTGGCCGATGCCATCCAGCATTTCCCCGCCGAGCATCGCACAGTCGTCTACGGCGCCGGCCTGGACCGCCGCGACGAAGACCTGGTGGCCCAGGGTTTGGCCTTGGGCGCGGTGTTCGATCGCGTGGTGCTGTACGACGACACCACCGTCCCCAGCAAGCGGCCCGCCGGCCAGGCGCGCGCGCTGCTGCGTGCCGGCCTGGAACAGGCCCAGGGACGACGCGTGACCGAAATCATCGACGAACCCGACCATGCTCATGCCGCCACCGACGTGCTGGCCCGGCTGCGTCCCGGTGACTTCGTGCTGCTGCAAACCGACGAAGGCGCCTCCGAACCTACTATCAACCTGGTCCGCCGCTGGATCCAGCAAAGCTGACGACAGGAATCATCCGCATGGAAGTCTCACGCATACGCGCCCTGCGCGGCCCCAATCTGTGGAGCCGCAACACCGGCATCGAGGCCATCGTCACCTGCACCGATGACGAATGCTCGATCGACCGCCTGCCGCAGTTTGAAGGTCAACTGCGCATGCGTTTCCCGCAGCTCGGACTGCTGCGCCCGGAAGGCCATCTGGAAGAGGTCTCGCTGGCGCACACCCTGGCGCTCACCGCGCTGTCCCTGCAGGCGCACGCCGGCTGCCCCGTCACGTTCTGCCGCACGCAGGCGACGGTCGAGCCCGGTGTCTATCAGGTCGTTTTCGAATACAGCGAGGAATCCGTCGGCCGCCTGGCCCTGGAACTGGCTGAACAGCTGTGCCTGGCGGCCATGGCCGACCAACCCTTCGACCTGCCCGGCGCGCTGGCCCGCCTGCGGGAGATGGATGAAGACCTGCGCCTGGGGCCCAGCACCGGCGCCATCGTCAACGCGGCCGTGGCGCGCGGCATCCCCTTCCGCCGCCTGACCCAGGGCAGCATGGTGCAGTTCGGCTGGGGCTCGCGCCAGCGCCGCATCCAGGCCGCCGAAACCGACCTGACCAGCGCGATCTCCGAATCGATCGCGCAGGACAAGGACCTGACCAAGATGCTGCTGGATGCCGCCGGCGTTCCGGTGCCGCTGGGCCGCACGGTCGACAACGTCGAGGACGCCTGGGCCGCCGCGCAGGCGCTGCAGGGACCCGTGGTGGTCAAGCCGCGCGACGGCAGCCAGGGCCGCGGCGTCGCGGTCAACATCGAGACGCGCGAGCAGATCGAAGCAGCGTACGCCGCCGCCGAGGCCATCAGCGACGACGTCATCGTCGAACGCTACATCCCCGGCCACGACTTCCGCATGCTGGTGGTGGGCAACGCCCTGGTGGCCGCGGCGCGCCGCGATCCGCCGCAAGTGTCCGGCGACGGCACCCGCACCGTCAGCGAACTGGTGGCCGAGGTCAATACCGATCCGCTGCGCGGCGACGGCCATGCCACCACCTTGACCAAGATCCGCATCGACGAGATCGCCAAGGGTGTGCTGGCCAAGCAAGGCTACACGCCGGACTCGGTGCCGCCCGTGGGCGCGCGCGTGGTCCTGCGCAATAACGCCAACCTGAGCACCGGCGGGTCGGCCACCGACGTCACCGACGAAGTCCATCCGGAACTGGCGGCGCGGGTCGTCACGGCCGCGCGCATGATCGGCCTGGACCTCTGCGGCGTCGACGTCGTGGCCGAATCCGTGCATCAGGCGCTGGAAGACCAGCACGGCGGCATCGTGGAAATCAATGCCGCGCCCGGTCTGCGCATGCACTTGAACCCGTCGTTCGGCAAAGGCCGCGCGGTGGGCGAAGCCATCATCTCCAATATGTACAAGGATGGCGAGGACGGCCGCATTCCCGTGGTCGCCGTCGCCGGCACCAACGGCAAGACCACCACGGTGCGCCTGACGGCGCACATCCTGGGCCAGGACGGCAGCACCGTGGGCATGACCAACTCGGACGGCGTCTACATCGGCGACCGCCGCATCGATACCGGCGATTGCAGCGGGCCGCGCAGCGCGCGCAGCGTGCTGCTGCATCCCGAAGTCGACGCGGCCGTGCTGGAAACGGCGCGCGGTGGCATCCTGCGCGAGGGCCTGGCCTTCGATCGCTGCGATGTGGCCATCGTCACGAATATCGGCATGGGCGATCACCTGGGCCTGGGCTACATCAGCACGGTGGAAGACCTGGCGGTGGTGAAGCGCGTCATCGTCCAATACGTGAACAGCAAGGGCACGGCGGTATTGAACGCGGCCGATCCCATCGTGGCGGAGATGGCCCTGGCCTGCCCAGGCAGCGTGACCTATTTTGCGACGGACAAGAATCATCCGCGCATGATCACGCATCGCGCGCAGGGCTTGCGGGTGGTTTATCGCGACGGCGACAACATCGTCGCCGCGCAGGGTGCGGACGAATACGCCATCGCCCTGTCCAGCATTCCCCTGACGCGCAAGGGCAGCATTCCCTTCCAGGTGGAGAACGCCATGGCGTCTATCGCCGCGGCGTGGGCGCTGGGCGTGGACTGGACGCAGATCGAGCGCGGCCTGGGTTCCTTCGTCAATGACGCGGCGTCGGCGCCGGGACGCTTCAACGTGTTCGACTATCGCGGCGCCACCGTGATCGCCGACTACGGCCACAACCCGGACGCGATGATCGCCTTGATCCAGGCCGTCGACGCCATGCCGGCCAAGCGCCGCGTGGCCTTGATCAGCGGCGCGGGTGACCGGCGCGACGAGGATATCCGTCGGCAGACAGAGCTGCTGGGCGAAGCCTTCGACGAGGTGCTGCTGTATCAGGACCAATGCCAACGGGGCCGCGCCGACGGTGAGGTCATTGCCCTGCTGCGCGAAGGCTTGCGCAATGCCACCCGGACGTCGTATTCGGACGAGATCGACGGCGAGTTCATCGCCATCGACACTGCACTCGGCCGCCTGCAAGCCGGCGACCTGTGCCTGATCCTGGTCGACCAGGTGGAAGAGGCCCTGGCCCACATCGAGCAACGCATCACGGAGAGCAACGCCAAGGCGTAGGCGGCGGGGGCACCGGCGCTAGCGGCCCTCGGCATGTGCCGCAGCGCCCCGCTTTCACACGGGCGCCTCCGCCCTCTCCCCGCAACTACAGTGGCGCCCTCGGGGCGCCACTGTGCTTTTTCCCCCCTCCCCCTCGCACACGCAATAGGCGCCCCCCGGGGCGCCTATTTCATTTTCGCGACAGCGGTAACAAATCTTTAATCCCAACCCTCCCCGGGAACGCTGTTTGCTCTACCCCAGAGCACAAGTCCGGCCATCCCCCGGTGCCGGCGCCCATCACCCCAGGAGGTTCCCCATGCTTCACTACGCCGTCGTCTTCTTCATCATCGCCATCATCGCGGCCGTGCTCGGCTTTGGTGGCATCGCCGCGGGCGCGGCCGGCATCGCGAAGATCCTGTTCTTCGTGTTCCTCGTGCTGGCCCTGCTGTCCATCCTCAGCGGCGCCTTCCGCAGGAAGTGACCTCTGCACCGCTCAATCCGGGCCGATCGCGATAGCGGCCCGGACCTGACGGGCGAGTTGGTTTACGCCCGCGCCCGTCTTTCAAAAATTCGCGTAGCAAACCAGGAGGTACCCCTATGATGCATACCCGTAAACTGATTGCCGCCGCCGCGCTGGGCTTTGGCGCTGTTGTCACCTCGGTCGCCTATGCCGCCGATGACGGCAAGCCCAAACAATCCGTCGGCGAATACACGTCGGATGCGGCTGTCACCACCAAGGTGAAGGCCGAGATCGTCGGCAACTCCGCGCTCAGCGTGCTGGACATCGCCGTGAAGACCGAGAACGGCGTGGTCACGCTGACCGGTTCGGTTGCCACCGCCGCCCAAAGCGACGAGGCCACCCGTGTCACTCGCACCGTCAAGGGCGTGACGCAAGTGAAGAACAACCTGAAGGTTGATCCTTCCAAGTCGCATAAGTAAGCCAGCGACCATCAGCCAGCGACCGCGCGCGGCCAGTCCCGCGCGCCGCAAAAAATCGCCGTGATCCGGTAAAGATCGCGGCGATTTTTTTCATCTGCCCACAGGCAATATCTGCACAAGGAACAAAAAAACTCGGCCTGGCACCAACGAGTTTCGCGCCCGGGATTCGACGCTCCCGGGATTCGATCTCGGAATTCGATTTCGACAGGCCCTGACAAATGAACATTCCCCCACACGCCCAGGCTGCGCCCCTCTCGCAGGCAGCCGTGCCAGACGACCCTACCCCTTCAGGCAACGTCGCCGATCTCAGTTTCCAGGCGAGCGCTACGGCCATCACGCGCGCATCGGACACGCAAAGAGCTCCAGCGTCGGCCGTCCCCCGCCTCATCGCATTCGCCATCGATCCGGCCATCAAGCAGATCGTCGAGGACGAAACGCCCTATAAAGAAGAGATCATTCGACTATTTTCCTTCTCGGAAGAGGCGCGCGAAGCCTATCCCACGCGCCTGGCGCGCGGCACCTTCGACAACTTCGTCACCGTGACGAACGACATCGCACTGCGTTTCCCCTCCTTCAACGCCGGCCATCTACAGGCAGGCGGCGAACCTCTTGGTAGAGACGGCCGCCGGCTGCGCATTCCCGAGCATGAAATCGCTGCTGCAGCGTTCCGTGAAGACGTCATCCATGCATACGATGGCAACCCGGCTTACGTCAGGGCCAGGCACGCCGGCTACGTGATCAGTCCGCGGACGATGACCGCGTGGTATCAGGTTGGAGACAAACCCGTCCAGTCGATCTGCGACAGGCTCCCTGTCTACCCACTAAGGGACGGCAAGTGGATGTTTTCGCAACCGTGGGTGAACAGCAGCCCCAACGCATGCGTGGAGATGCTGCTCGCCGAAGGCAAGGACAGGCAGGCGGTGACCGAGCAGATTTCCGGTTTGAAAAGCCGCATGGCCGCACGGCTGTTCAACCTTGTCGAGACGCTGGAAAAACGATCAGGCCGCCGGGTCATCACCGTCCATGGACAACACCGCCTGAGCTCCCACGACGTGACGGCATTGCGTGCCCTGCTCGAAAAGCACGGCGCATGCATCTTCAATCAGGGGATGTACGTCAGCATGCTGGACGATATTCAGGAAACACCGGAAGGGAACATCATCCTCAGCAGGCGCATCCCATCCAGCGGCAGTTACTTCGATTGCGCCGATCACGCGTCCATCTGGACGGGCTGCATAGGCGAAGACGACGGGCACGTGCCGGACTTTTGCCGTGATGTCTGGGACGCGCACTTCCTGACGCGGGAAGCCGCGCCCGCGAGCGCTCCTGCCGCGACGGCGCCCTGAATCACCAGATCAGGAACAACAGCACCCAGGCGTAGCAGAACGGCGCCAGGCCAGCGGCGAACACCAGCCACGCGGCCAGGCGGCGGCCCACGCCGGCGCCCTGGCGTTGCGCCATCACGCGCCACGCCAGGCGCAGGGTCCACGCGATGGCCAGGACCAGCAGCGTGAAGCGCACGGGATTGGCCCAATGCGCGGCCATGCCCTCGTGCTTGAGCAAGGTGATGGTGGTGGCCGTCAGCCCCAGGAACACGCCGATGCCGGCGGAGGGGATCAAAGGCTGCGCCAGCTTGTGCAAGCCAGGACCGCCGATCCAGGTGCGCGGCGCCAGCGCCGGCAGGATGCGGTCGGCCAGCCACAGGGCCAGGTAAAGCGCGCCGCCGATGACGGCGGTGGTGCCGGCCACGAACAACAGCAGACAGCCGCCGTCCAGCCAGGAGAAGCTGTCGTTGACTTCGGGGTAGTGGGTCAGGAGGTACCAGGGCGCGTTGTCCAGCAGCGGCCAGGTGATATCGCGCTCGATCAGCCATGTGGCCAACCATTGCTTCATGGTGACGAACCAGGGGCTGGACGTCCACAGGAACGCGCCCATGGCGATGCCCATCATGCCGAAGGCCATCAAGGCGGTCTGCCAGGCGTCGCCATCGGAAGTCTCGACCACTTCGTGCTCGGGCGAACGGGGGCCCAGGGTCAGGGCGCCGCGATAACCGCTGCAACGGCCGCACATATGGCAATCGCCCGCGGTCTTCATCTGGCGCAAAGGCACCAGCGGCGCACAGTTGATGGGTTCGATGCGGATGACGGGATGGCGCCAGGCCTGCTCGTCGACCTTGAAATGCCAGGGCGCCAGTTTGGCCAGCAGATTGAACACGCCGTTGACCGGGCACAGGTATTTACACCAGACCCGCTTGCTGCGGCCGTAGCGCCAGCCCACGATCATGGCCGCCACGGTGGAACCGCCCAGCACCACCAGCACCGCCAGCGGATACTGATACACGCTGACCATCTGGCCGTACACCGTCGTCAAGGCGAAAGCCACGAAGGGCCAGCCGCCCCAGCGCATCCAGCGGGGAATGGCATGCCCCTGACCGCGTTCGCTGGCCCACTCGGTAAGCATGCCCTCCGGACAGAAGAGCCCGCACCAGGCGCGTCCCATCACTGGCATGGACACCAGCACGAAGGGCCACCAGATGCCCCAGAAGGCAAACTGCGCGACGATGGTCAGATTGTTGAAGACGGACGCGGTATTGTCGGGCAGCGGCATGGCCGCGGGCACGATCAACAGAAACGCATAAAGCGCGACGATGCCCCACTGCAGCTTGCGCAGCATAGAAGCATGGTCGCGCAGGAAATCGGCGACTCGCGAGCTAGCCCGCCCCAAGCGCCCCGCTGCCACAACAGCCATCGTACTTACCTGCCTTGCGTGCCGCGTCCGGCATGCATCGTGTTGCTTGTCCCAGGGTCAGATCCGAAACCGCCGGCTTCGGACCTCAAGTCCAGGACTTTAACAGTTCGGCGCCGACCACTTGTAGTCAGCGCCGCCTTGCCGCTCAGCCAGCCTGCTTGGCGGCCTGCGTCTTCTGGGCCTGAGCCCGCGCCGCCTTGGCGTCGACCATGCGCAGGGTCAGCCACACACCGATCCAGTACACCGCGAACACCAGGACCGAAATCAGGGCGGGCATGGCGCGATAACCGCCGAAGTCCGCCAAGATCTTGCCCAGGCCGCCGCTGTCGCTAAGCAGCCAGCTGGTATCCCAGACCGGATCGATGATGGTCGGCACGACGTCCAGGGAGATCAGGCGGTCCAGGCCACCGATCAACAGGGAACCCGCCAACAGCAGCAGCAGAAACTCCGTCAGGGCGAAGAAGCGCCGCCAGGTGATCAGTTTTCCGCCCAGCTGCAGCAGCCAGAACGTCAGGAGCGCCGCGACGAAGCCGCCCAGTCCGGCCAAGGCCAGCGAGATCATGCTGCCGGTCGCTTCGCCGGCCGACACCGTGCCGTACAGGAACACCACGGTCTCGCTGCCTTCCCGCGCCACGGCGATCATGACCAGGATCAGCAAGCCCCACCAGTTATCGTTGCGCACCGAATCGCGCGCGCCGGTCTCCAGCTCACGCTTGAGCGTGCGGCCGTGCTTCTTCATCCAGAGCACCATCTGCACCACCAGCGCGCAGGCCACCAGGGCCATGCCTGCCTGGAACCACTCCTGCCCTTCGTCCGACAGCCAGGACGACACGCCCAGCAGCACCAGCGCCAGGGCGCCCGCCAGGGCCAGGCCCGCGGCCACCCCGCCCCACAGATAAGGCAGGCCGCGGCGCCCTTCGGGCGAGGCACGCAGCCAGGTGTACAGAATGCCTACCACCAGCAGGGCTTCGACGCTTTCGCGCCAGACGATAAAAGAGACCTGTTCCATGACACTGCCGATCCGCGCGAGGCGGACCGCTTCATTCCTTGGGTTTGACGACCAACGTACCCTTTACGTCCTGATGGAAATCATCGAAGAAAGGATATTCGCCGGGTCGCGAAATCGTGATGACGACAAAAGACTTGACGCCGGGCCCCAGCACTTTCTCCTTGCGCAGGGGAATACTCTCGAACTCGACCGGCTCTTTGCTCTCGTTGCTCAGTTCGATCTTGAAACGTCCCGCCGGCACTTCCAGCCGTTGCGGTTCGAACGTTCCATCGGCCTTGAAGGTCAATTGGAACGTGGGTAATTCATCAGCCAGCGCCGGCGTGCCCGCGCTGGCCGAGGCCAGCAACAGGACCGCCGACGCCAGGAGCGATCGGCGATTCTTCATCAGTAGCCGCCCTTCTTGCCGGTACCGGCGTAGACGAAGTCATATTCCAGTTCGAACGGCTGGAAGAACGGACCCACGCCGGTTTCCTTGTCGATATGGCGGCCGAAATGGCTCATGCTGTCGGCCGTCGGGGGCGCGATATAGTACTTCAGGTGGTATTTGCCCGGACCGTCCAGCTTGACGTTGTCGCCGTAGTGCGGGCCGTCATTCGCCACCATGGGCATCAGGGTGCCCTTGATCACGTTCTGGCTACCCTGCTTCTGCAGTTCGAACTTCACCACCAGATAGGGCATCCACTCGCCTTCCGGAAAACCGGTAGGGTTGTTGGCCAAGGCGTGAATGTCGGCTTCCAGGTGGATGTCGGAATCCTTGGCGGCGCGCATCACGCCCGGGGGGTCCATTTCGATCGGCTGCAGATAGACCGCGCCAATTTCCATGCCGCCCTTTTCTGCCGGCTTTCCGATCGGATACTCAGCGGCCAGCGCCGCGCTCGAAAATACAATACCGGCGGCCAGAGCCAAGGCCTTCTTCATCATGACACTCTTCCTTTCTGGTTATGCAATCGACCATCGATAGACCGTCGGCTTCGCATACCGTTCCCATAAACATCGTTCTCGAAACCACAAGAATAATGCAAACAAGAACTGTTCGCATAAGCCTAACGCACGGGAGCTTACCATAGCCTTAATTAGGGCCGCATAAGTCGGGGTCGGGAGCAGGGTTATATGACGGGTCACGGGATGGTAATACATCCCTCCGCGGCACGACCCTAACAAAACCCCTGTTAAGAAAACATCAAGACCCCGGACAACATAACGGCCGGGCGAGGCCGGCCGTCAACACCGCCGGCACCAGGCCGGCCCGGTAGGACTTACTTGCGATTGTTCGGCGTCGTTCCCGGGAAAGGAAAATTCGAGAACATCGAACGGGTCTGGTCCTGCATCTTGTCCTGCATCTGCACGAACAGGTTTTTGCTCTGCTCGATGTAGCTGTTCATCATGTTCTGCATCATGGGGGTCTGGCCGTTCATGAACTGCGTCCATGCCTCGGGGCCGAACTGGCTGCCGTACAGGCCCTTGGACTGTTCGGCCATGCGTTCCTGGATTTCCATGAAGGCCTGGATGTTCTTCTCCAGGTAAGACCCCATGATGCCCTGCATCGCATTGCCGTAGAAACGGATGATCTGCGACAGCATGTTGGACGAGAACATGGGCACGCCGCCGCCCTCTTCTTCCAGGATGATCTGCAGCAGGATGCTGCGCGTCAGTTCGTCGCCGCTCTTGGCGTCGATGACCTGGAAGTTTTCGGAAGCCAGCACCAGCTGTTTCACATCGGCCAGAGTGATGTAGGTACTGGTCTGCGTGTCGTATAAACGGCGATTCGGATATTTCTTGATCAGACGGGTGGGCCCGGCTGCTTGCGTTTGCGTCATGGTTGTCCCCAGCTTGGGTCGCTCGCGTTGTACTTATGAGAAAAAGAAGTTGTCACCTTAAGGTGTCCCATCACGCGCGCGACGACTGGCCAGGCGTCGCGCGCGCGTCCATGGCAGGCGGGGCTCAATGCATATGCAGGCCGCCGTTCAGCGAGAAGTCCGCGCCGGTGGCGAAGCCCGATTGATCCGACGCCAGCCACGACACGATGGAGGCGATTTCCTCCGGCGTGCCCAGGCGCCGCACGGGTATCGTGGCGACGATTTTTTCCAGCATGTCCGGGCGGATGGCCCGCACCATGTCCGTGCCGATATAACCCGGCGAAATGGTGTTGACGGTCACGCCCTTGCTGGCCACTTCCTGCGCCAGCGCCATGGTGAAACCGTGGATGCCGGCCTTGGCGGTCGAGTAGTTGGTCTGTCCGAACTGCCCTTTCTGACCATTGACCGAACTGATGTTGATGATACGGCCAAACTGGCGGTCGACCATAGGGTCCAGCACCTGCTTGGTGACGTTGAACAGGCTGTTCAGATTGGTGTCGATGACCGTGCGCCAATCGTCCAGGGACATCTTGCGGAACAGGCCATCGCGCGTGATGCCGGCGTTGTTCACCAGCACGTCGACGTGACCAAGGTCCGCCCGTACTTTATCGAAAGCGGCCTGGGTGGAATCCCAGTCCGACACGTTGCCAACGGACGCGTAAAAGGTATAGCCCTGGGCCGCCTGCTCGTCCAGCCACTGCTGGTAATTGCGGCTGGGACCGCAACCCGCAACCACGCGAAACCCGTCCTTGGCCAGGCGCTGGCAGATCGCGGTACCGATGCCGCCCATGCCGCCCGTCACATATGCCAATTTCTCGCTCATTGAATTCTCCTGTTTCTGTCGCGGGGGTATTTCAATCCGGCAAATGCGCTCCGGAGATGCAGCTACGGTTTCAAATCAGGGCCGATGTCGCATGACCCGTACTCTACATGGCTCGTACTTTGACATATCGGCCCGGCGCCGGCTCCAACGGCGGGTGGGTCGTGCTGCCTTGCTGGCCGCTTGCCTTGACCCGGCGGCCCGCATGCGGCGCCAGCCAGGTCAGCCAGTCGGGCCACCAGCTGCCGGCGTGCTCGGTGGCGTGCTCCAGCCACGCCATTGGATCGCCGGGCAGGAAGTCGTCCTTGCCCGCGTTGGCATCGGCGGCCCAATAGCTGCGCCTTTGCTTGGCGGGCGGATTGATGACGCCCGCGATGTGACCCGAGGCCCCCAACACGAAGCGCCGATCGCCACGCAGCAGCTGGGTCGATGCGTACGCCGACGGCCAGGGCACGATGTGATCCTCCCGCGAGCCGTAGATGTAGGTGGGCATTGCCAGGCGGGTGAGATCCAGCGGCAGGCCCGCGGCCGTGCAGCGGCCGGGAACCTTCAAATTATTTTCAAGATACGTATTGCGGAAGTACCAGGCGAAGAACGGTCCCGGAAGATTGGTGCCGTCGGCATTCCAGAACAGCAGATCGAAGGCCGGCGGCGTCTGGCCTTTCAGGTAATTGCCCACGACGTAGTTCCACACCAGCTCATTCGGGCGCAGGAAGCTGAACGTAGTGGCCAATTCGCGGCCGGACATCAGGCCGCCGCCACCCAGCTGCCGATCGCGCAACAGGGCATGCGCCTCGTCGACGAAGACATCGAGCACGCCCGTATCGCGGAAATCGAGCAAGGCCGTCAGCAGCGTCAAGGCCGCCACGGGCTGCTCGCCGCGCGCCTCGGCCAAGGCCAGGGCTGACGCCAGCAGCGTACCGCCCACGCAGAAGCCCAGGGCGTTGACCTGCTTCTGCCCGCTGATCTCGCTGGCCACCGCCAGGGCCCGCAGGACGGCCTCGTCCAGATAATCCGACCAGGTGGCGAGTTCCGCGCCATCGTCGTCGCCTGCCACCGGATTGCGCCACGACACCATGAACACGGTCATGCCCGCGTCCACCGCATGACGGACGAAGGAATTGGCCGGCTGCAGGTCCAGGATATAGAACTTGTTGATGTTGGGCGGCACGATGACCAGCGGCCGTGCATGCACCGTCGGTGTGCTGGGGGCGTACTGGATCAGCTGGAACAGCTTGTTCTCGTAGACGACCTGGCCCGGCGTGGTGGCCACGTTGACGCCGATCTCGAACTGGCTTTCGTCGGTCTGCGAGATGCGGCCTTTGCGCAAGTCGCTGATCAGATTGGACATTCCCACGTCCAGCGCCTTGCCGGCTGACGCCACGATGGACTGCTGGGCCTCCGGATTGAGCGCCAGGAAATTGGACGGCGCGATGGCATCCACCCATTGCATCACGGAGAAGCGCAACCGCGCTCGCATCGCGTCACTGACATCGGCGGCGTCGACCATGCGTTGCATGGCTTTGGCGGACAACAGATAGGTGTGCGCCAGCAGCAGATGCTGGGCGCTATTGCCCCAGGCGTCGCCGGCGAAACGGCGATCGGCGGGCGGCGTCAGGCGGCCTTGGCGGGCATCGTCCATCACGCGCTGCCAGTCGCGCGCGAAGTCCGCCTGGATCTGGGCCATGACGTCTGGCGCCACGCTGACCGGAACGGGCCATGCTGCGGATGGATGGGCTGTCACCTCAACACCTTGTTATGAGTGGCTTTTGCGGGGATGGTGCATTGCGGTCGCAGGACCTGTCAATGCGGGTATTCGCAGGGGTATTGCGCCGCAGCGCCGCGTCAGGGCTGCTCCAGCCATGCCACCATGGCCATGCGGCCCGTGACACCATCGCGTCGATAGGAAAAAAAACGCTCGCGGTCGGTGTAGGTGCAGAGGCCACTCACGTGGACGTCCTGCACGCCGGCGCGGCGCAGACGCAGGGCCGCCAGGCCAGCCAGATCGGCCAGCCATTTGCCGGGCCGATCGGGATAGGGGCGGAACAACGCGGCCGCCTCTTCATCATCGGAAGTGAACGCGCGCAGCACGTCTTCGCCGACTTCGAACGCATCAGGACCGATGCCGGGGCCGACCCAGGCTCGCCATTGGGTGGCCGCTGGATTCTTGCGCCGCAAGGCCGCCAGCACGTTTTCCAGCACGCCGCCCGACAGGCCGCGCCAGCCCGCATGGGCGGCGCCCAGTACGGTGGCATTCTGGTCGACGAGCAGGACCGGCAGGCAATCGGCCCCCATCACCGCCAGCACCCGCCCGATCTGGCCGGTGACGGCGCTGTCGAGGGCCGGCTCGGCGTCCGTGGGGATGCCACCGCCGTCGCTGCGGCTGTCGGCGTCCAGGACCTCGCTACCATTGACCTGGCGCAGCCACAGCGGCTCCGCGGGCAGCATGGCGCGCAAGCGGCGGCGGTTCTCCACCACCACATCGGGGTCATCGCCCGCGCGCAGGCCCAGGTTCAGCGTGTCGTGCGGCGCGCGGCCGATCCCGCCGCCACGGGTGGTGCAGAAGTAGCGGACGCCGGGCCAGGCCGGGCCGCTGACGACGGGCAGCGCCGACGATTCAAAAGTGAAGTTTTGCGTCATTTCCAATCCACGCCATCCAGGACGGCTTGCATGTCGGCGGGCGGCGCGGCCTCGAAAGCCAGCTCACCGCCACCGCCGGGGTCGTCGAAATGCAGGGCACGGGCATGCAGCATCTGGCGCGTGGCGCCGGCCACGTTGCGGCCGCCGTAGAGCACGTCGCCCAGCAGCGGATGTCCCAGGCTGGCCAGATGCACCCGGATCTGATGCGTGCGGCCGGTTTCCAGGCGACAGGCCACCAGGGTCACCGGCGCCTCTTCAGCCAGGCCCCAGGCCCGCGGCTCGTAATGTGTAATGGCCTGTTTCGGCGCCACCGGCCGCTCGACGGTCATGCGGACGGGCACCCGCGGGTCGCGGCCGATTTCCCGGTCCACGGCGCCGCCGGCCTCCAATTGGCCATGCGCCAGCGCCAGGTATTCCCGTCCCATGCTGCGGGCCTGCAGCTGGCGCACCAGATGGGTCTGGGCCCGCTCAGTACGCGCCACCACCATCAGGCCCGAGGTATCTTTGTCCAGCCGATGGACGATGCCCGCCCGCGCCACCGTGGCGAGTTCGGGGTAGCGGTAGAGCAGACCGTTGAGCAAGGTCCCGGTCCAATTGCCGGCGCCGGGGTGAGTGACCAGCCCGGCCGGCTTGTTCACCACGATCCAGTCCGGGCTGTCCTCGACCACGCCGAAATCGACCGGTTCGGGGGTATAAGCCAGGCTTTCCGGGGCTGGTTGCTCCCAAATGGTCAGGACGTCGCCCGGTCCCACGGTCTGGCGCACCTTGGCTGGCGCGCCGTTGACCAGGACGTGGCCACCCTCGATCCAGGCCTGCAGGCGGCTCCGTGAATGGTCCGTCAAAAGACTCGCCAACACTTTATCCAGGCGGTCAGAAGGGGCGTTTAAAGGGAGGCGCAGGGTCTGCGGTTCGTCGTCGGGCGGGAAATCCGCGCTCGCGGCTATATCGGACATGGAGACAAATCATATAATCGACCGCAGCCATGCTAACACCAAGGAAACAATCGTCGTGATTCCCCGCGTTCCCGCCCATCCTGTCCACGCCTCCCGATTCGGGTCGGTCGCGCGTTCATTCTTCCTCCTGTTCTTCACCTTGGTCCTCGCCGCGTGCGGCACGACCAACTCGAAGTTCGACAAGACCGCCGGCTGGAGCGCCGAGCAACTGTATGCCGACGGCAAGCAGGAAATGTCGGCAGGCAACTGGAAGGATGCGCGTGAACGTATGACGGCTGTTGAAAGCCGTTACCCCTTCGGCATCTATGCCCAACAAGCCCTTATCGATGTCGCCTACATCAACTGGAAGGACGGTGAAAACGAGCAGGCGCTCGCGGCCCTCGACCGTTTCCAGCAGCTCTACCCCAATCACCCGGGCACGGATTACGTGCTGTACCTGAAGGGCCTGATCAACTTCACGCCGGCCAGCGCCTTCATGACCAGCGTCACCGGCCAGGATCCCAGCGAACGCGACCCCAAGGGGCTGCGCGCGTCGTATGACTCCTTCACCGAACTGGTCAACCGCTTCCCGGACAGCAAGTACGCGCCCGACGCCAAGCAGCGCATGGCCTGGCTGGTCAACGCCATCGCGATGAACGAAGTTCACGTGGCGCGCTACTACTACGAACGTGGCGCCTATGTGGCCGCCGCCAACCGCGCGCAGACCGTCATCACCGACTTCGAAGGCGCCCCCGCCACCGAAGAAGCGCTGTATGTGATGACCCTGGCGTACGACAAGCTGAAGATGCCGGAACTCAAGAACGACGCGCAGCGCGTGCTGGACAAGAACTTCCCGGACAGCAAGTTCCCCAAGCAGGGTTTCACCACCGAAAAAGTCTGGTGGGACCCGTGGGGCTGGTTCTAGCCCCCCCTACCGCGCGGAGCGCGGCCCCCCCAGGGGGCGACACCGGCGGACCGGAAGGAAAGGCCCACCCCAGCGCGCTTCGCGCGCCCCCCTCAAGGGGCGACACCAGCGGACCGGGGGACCCGGCTCCGCGGTGTCCACGCTGGAATGGCTCCAGCGCTGGGAATGTCGATCTAGGAAATATTTAGGATAAATAAGGGCCGCGATGTAAATCGCGGCCCTTATTTTGCCTGCCGGCTACTCGGCGTCGGTCGATGCCGCCGTGGTCCCACCCTTGGCCTCGATCGCCTCGTCGCTCTTGCGTTGCAGGAAGCCCAGCGCTTCGTTCAGCTCCCGCGTGCGGGCGAATGGCGGCAGGCCGCGCCACAGGCGCTTGCCGTAGCTTTTCTCGACCAGGCGCCCGTCGCCCACCATCAGCACGCCCCAATCCGAGATGGTGCGGATCAGGCGCCCCGCCCCCTGCTTCAGCGAGATCGCGGCTTCCGGCAACTGGTATTCGGCGAAGGGATTACCGCCCCGTTCACGGCATTCGCGCAAGCGCGCCTCGATCACGGGATCGTCGGGCGGCGCGAAAGGCAGCTTGTCGATGGCGACCAGGGTCAGGATGTCGCCGGGCAGATCGATACCTTCCCAGAAGCTGGCGCTGCCCACCAGCACGGGATGCGTCAGCGTGCGAAAGCGATCCAGCAGTTCTCGCCGGGTGGTCTCGCCCTGACGCAGCAACGGCCACTCCACCCCTGCACGATCGAACTCCTCTTCCAACAGGCTGGCGAAACGCTCCACCGCGCGCAGCGTCGTGCAGAGCACCAGGGCCCCGCCCGGGCTGGCGTGCAGCAAGGGCATCAGCGTCTCGACGAAGCGCTCGGCATAGTTCGGCGCCTGCGGCTCAGGCAGGCCCTTGGGCACGAACAGCAAGCCCTGGTTGCCGTAATCGAAGGGCGATTCCCAATGGCCGGTCTGGGCATGGCTCAGGCCCAGCTGACGGGTGAAATGGCCGAAATCGCCGTGCACCGACAGCGTGGCCGAGGTCAGGACCCAGGCCTGCCCCGGCTTGCGGAAGCGCGAAAACGCCTGCGCCACGGACAGCGGCGCCGAATGCAGGCGGACATGATGCAGGCCATGCTCCACCCAGCGCACGGCTGGTCCCGTCCATTGCACCTTGCCGATGCTGGGGGCCGGCTGGCCCGCGGCAAGGGCCGCGGCCGTGGCGGCATGGGCGGCGTCAGCGCGGTCGGCCGCATTGGCCGACCGGCGGGCGGCCCCTTCCAGCAGCTCGGCGGCCAGCGCTTCCTCGGCGCCCCGGGACAGCTCCAATACACCGTCCAGCGATGTCACGGAATCCTGGGACGCGGCCCAGGCCGCCAGTATCTCGGCATCATCAGGGCCATCGTCGGCGCCGGTGCTGCCAGGCCGGCCAGGGGTCGACCAACGCTTCAGGCGCACCAGCAGATCCGCGCCCAGGCGGGCCGCGGCCATCAGGTCAGGATGTTTCTCGGCCACCTCGGTCAAGGCCTTGGTCACCGTCTTGATGGTGTTGGACAAGGCTTCCAGCGCGGCATCGAATTCGTCCGCGTTGGGCATGGCCTCGAACGTGGCCTTGCGCCCCGGCATGCGCTCCAAGGCCGCACAGGACAGGCGCAGCTCGCGCGCGGCGTGCTCCACCAGACGGCCGGCGTCGCTCCAGTTGGTGACTTCGCGCGCATAGGCCAGGCCTGCGGCTTCCGCGGCTCGGCCAAAGTCGAGGAACTGGTGGGTGGACACACTGCTGCCCAGGAAGCGGGTGGCGGTGTCAGGCAGCTGGTGCGCTTCGTCGAAGATGACGGTGTCGGCTTCCGGCAGCAGGTCCGCCACACCCTCCTGGCGCAGCACCAGATCGGCCATGAACAGCGCATGGTTCACCACCACCACGTCGGCCTCCTGGGCCTGGCGGCGGGCCTTCACCACGAAACAGTCACGGATGCGCGGGCATTCCTGGCCCAGGCAGTTTTCCCGGGTGGAGGTCACGCGCGACCAGATGTCGGCATCTTCCGGCACCTGCGCCAGGTCGGCGCGGTCGCCCGTCTTGGTGATCGTCGCGAATTTCTGGATGTGGCGCAGCTGGCCGACTTCGGCGCGCGACTTCAGCGCGCGCTCGTCGCCCGACAGGCGGTCAAGATGATAGTGACAGAGATAGTTGCCCCGCCCTTTCAGCAGCGCGGCAGTGATGGGCACGGCCAGCGCGGCCCGCACCCGCGGCAGGTCGCGGGAGAACAGCTGGTCCTGCAGAGTACGGGTACCGGTGGACACCAGCACCTTGCCGCCGCCCAGGAAGGCAGGCACCAGATACGCCCACGTTTTCCCGATGCCGGTCCCCGCCTCGGCCACGAGCGTGCCGCGCTCCGCGATGGCGCGTTCGATGGCTTGTGCCAGGTCCACCTGCGACTCGCGCATGCGATAGCCCGGCAGGGCGCGCGCCAGCGGGCCGTCCTCGGCGAAAAAATCGGTGATTTCCAGGTCCAGCATAGGGAGAAAAGTAAGAGAAGAAAGGGCAACGTGCAGACATAGTCGCCAACCGCAATGATAACGTTCCAGCGTGTATCTCGCGGTAAAAAGGGACGAAATCCCCCGCCGTGCCCGGCAGCCTCGCCTGGGCGTGTGGCACAATCCGCCTCTTGCCCACGGGGCGTCCCGGGCGGCAAGCCCGCCCGGGACGGTTTTCTTTTTCCATTTTGTCGTTGTATCGAGATGTCCGAAACTTCCGCTACCACGAGCGCCGGCCAAGCCGGCGTCGACCAGGCCCGCATCATTGCTCAGCTGGCTGAAGAACTCGGCGCGCGCGCCACGCAGATCGCCGCCGCCGTCGAATTGCTCGACGATGGCGCGACCGTGCCATTCATTTCGCGCTACCGCAAGGAAGCCACGGGTGGCCTGGACGATACCGTCCTGCGTAATCTGGAAGTCCGCCTGGGTTACCTGCGCGAACTGGAAGAGCGCCGCGTCGCCATCCTTGAGTCGGTAGGCCAGCAAGGCAAGCTCACCCCCGAGCTTGAGACCGAAATCCGCGCTGCCGACACCAAGCAACGCCTGGAAGACCTTTACGCGCCCTATAAGCCGAAGCGCCGCACGCGCGCCCAGATCGCTCGCGAGGCGGGTCTGGAGCCGCTGGCCGAAGCCATTCTGGCGGATATGGACTGCGACCCGGCCGTGCTGGCCGCCCAGTACCTGAACGCCGAAGCCTCCATCAACGACGCCAAGGCGGCGCTGGACGGCGCGCGCGACATCCTGGCCGAGCGTTATGCCGAGGACGCCAACCTGCTGGCCGACATGCGTACGCATCTGTGGAGCACCGGCCTGGTGTATTCCAAGATGGCCGACGGCAAGGAAGCGGAAGGCGCGAATTTCCGCGACTGGTTCGATTTCAACGAGCCGCTGCGCACCCTGCCCTCGCACCGCATCCTGGCGCTGCTGCGCGGCCGCCAGCAAGGCGTGCTGGAGCTGCGCCTGGGCCTGGAGGCCGAACTCGAAGCGCAGACGCCGCATCCCTGCGTGACGCGCGTCGCCAGCCATTTGAAGCTGGGCAACAACCTGTTCGGCCTGGACGCGTCGCCGCGCAACCGCTGGCTGGGCGAAGTGTGCCGCTGGACCTGGCGCGTCAAGCTGCTGACGACTTTCGAAAGCGAGCTGATGGGCCGCCTGCGCGAAGAGGCCGAAGCTGAGGCCATCCGCGTGTTCTCGGCCAACCTGAAAGACCTGCTGCTGGCCGCGCCGGCCGGCCCCAAGACCGTGCTGGGCGTCGACCCCGGCATCCGCACGGGCTGCAAGGTCGCCGTCATCGACCCCACCGGCAAGGTGGTGGACCACGCGACGATCTATCCTTTCGAACCGCGCCGCGACCGCGAAGGTTCGATCAAGGTGCTGGCTGCCCTGGCCGCCAAGCACAAGATCGAACTGGTGGCGATCGGCAACGGTACCGCCTCGCGCGAAACCGAAAAGCTGGTGGCGGACTTGTCCACGGCCTACCCCGACCTGAAGCTGACCCGCGTGGTCGTGTCCGAAGCCGGCGCTTCCGTGTATTCGGCGTCGGAACTGGCCGCGCTGGAATTTCCCGACCTGGACGTCACCATCCGTGGCGCGGTCTCCATCGCCCGCCGCCTGCAGGATCCGCTGGCGGAACTGGTCAAGATCGAGCCCAAGGCCATCGGCGTGGGCCAGTACCAGCACGACGTCAACCAGCGCGAGCTGGCCCGTTCGCTGGATGCGGTCATCGAGGATTGCGTGAACGCAGTGGGTGTGGACGTCAATACGGCCTCGGCGCCACTGCTGACGCGCGTATCGGGCCTGAACTCCCTGCTCGCCAAGAACATCGTTGCCTGGCGCGACGAGAACGGTGCGTTCCCGTCGCGCGACGCGCTGCGCAAGGTGCCCCGCTTCGGCGACAAGGCCTTCGAACAGGCCGCGGGCTTCCTGCGCATCCAGGGTGGCGAGAATCCGCTGGACGCGTCGTCGGTGCACCCGGAAGCCTATCCCGTGGTCGAGCGCATCCTGGACCGCATCAAGGCTGAAGTGCGCCAGATCATGGGCCAGCGCGAAGCGCTCAAGGGCGTGTCGCCGTCGGACTTCACCGACGAGCGTTTCGGCTTGCCGACCGTGCGCGACATCTTCACCGAACTGGAAAAGCCGGGCCGCGATCCGCGTCCCGAGTTCAAGACGGCGACCTTCAAGGAAGGCGTGGAAACGCTGAATGACCTGCACGAAGGCATGATTCTGGAAGGCGTGGTAACCAACGTCGCCAACTTCGGCGCCTTCGTGGACATCGGCGTGCACCAGGACGGTCTGGTCCACATTTCCGCCCTGTCGGAGAAGTTCGTCAAGGATCCGCGGGATGTGGTGCGGGTTGGACAGACCGTGCAGGTCAAGGTGCTGGAAGTCGACGTGCCGCGTAAGCGCGTGGCGCTGACCATGCGCCTGAACGACACCGCGCAACCCGCGCGCCGTGCCGCGGGCGCCGAAGGCGGCGGCCGTGGGGCTGGTGCCGGACGTCCGGGCGGCGGTGGCGGCCAAGGCAACCGTGGTGGACGCGGCGGCCAGGACAGCCGTGGCGGCAGCGGCAGTGCCGGCGGGATGAACAGCGCGATGGCGGATGCGTTCGCGAAGCTGAAGCGCTAAGACGCAGTCGACGGCATGCGTACGAAGGGGACCTCGATTGAGGTCCCCTTTTTCGTGCATATCAACATGCACATCACTCCTGGGAAACCAGCCGACCGGCACCCTATCCAGACCGCCACATCATGTCTGGGCAGCGTCTTTCGCCCCGGCCTTGTGCATCAGGAACAGCTTCAGCGCCAGCAGGAAGCCGCCGAACATGAAAATGCCGCCGGCGACCAGGCTGGCGCCTATGGACTGGCGGTACATGTCGACCACGGTAAGCTGTTGCTCCGGCGCCAGGGCTGACACGGCGCTCAGCCCGCGTTCCAGGAACGTGCCGGCGTCGATGCCGGCGCCCACGGTGGCGAACTGGCGGCTCAACACATAAGCCATCACGGCGCCGGAGACCGCGGTGCCCAGGGAACCACCCAGCGAGCGGACGAAGGACATCGTCGCCGTCGCCGCGCCGCGCACCGATTCGCTGACCGAGTTCTGCACGATCACGGTGGCGATCGACATCCCCATGCCCATCCCGCAACCCAGCACGCCAACCGCGAACAGAAAGGCGGGGACGCCCAGATCGAAGTGCGCGAACACGGCCAACAGCACCAGCCCAAGACACTCCAGCCCTACCCCGACGGGCAGCATCGCGTGGATGCGCGCCGGTGTCGTGCCGAAACGCCCGCCCGCCACCGAGCTGATGACCATGGTCACCACCTGCGGCAAGACCATGGCGCCGGATTGCGTCGGCGTCTGCTGCAGCACCAGCTGGTAATACAGCGGCATGAAGATCAGCGAGCCCATCATGGCGAAGGACATCAGGCCCGACGCCGCCACGCAGATCGAATACGACGCGTTGCGGAACAACTTCAAATCGATGAGCGGTTCGCGCGCGCGCCGCTCGGTGAAGTACAGCATGGCGAAAGCCCCGACCGCCACCACGATCAGGACCGCACGGGCGAAGTCACTGCTCGCCAGCGGAATCCCGGCGGAATTGAACAGCAGCAACAAGGCCGAGGTACCCAAAGTCACCAGCGCCGCGCCCATATAGTCGATGGCATGGTGGCCACGCTGCAGGCCGCCGGGCAAGGACGAAAGCACCAGCAGCAAGGCCGCGATACCCAGCGGGGGATTGATCAGAAAGATCCAGCGCCAGGACAGGTGGGTGGTGATGACGCCGCCCAGTATCGGTCCCGCCACGCTGCTGACCGCGAACGTCGCGGTGAACAGGCCTTGATAGCGGGCCCGGTCCCGGTTCGGCACGATGCCCGCGATGATGGTCTGCGCCAGGGTCATGAGCCCGCCGGCGCCCAGCCCTTGCAAGGCCCGCGCCAGGATGAGACCCAGCATGGAATCCGCGGTGCCGCACAGCACCGACGCCCCAAGAAACAGGACGATGCTCACGGCGAACAGGGGCTTGCGCCCATACATGTCCGAGAGCTTGCCGTACAGCGGCGCGCTGACGGTCGACGTCAGCATGAAGGACGTCACGACCCAGGCCAGGTGATTCAGGCCGCCCAGTTCGGTGGTGATGACCGGCAAGGCGGTGGACACGATGCTCTGGTCCAGCGCTCCGAGCAGCATCGCCAGCAACAGACCGGCGAAGACCCGCCTGCGCGCGGCGGGCGGCAATACCGAAGACGTAATGATCAGATTTCCCAGGGAGGCGTGGTGTTGAAAGTCACCGGCTCCGACAGCAGAAAGCGTGCCATCAGGTCCGTATGCTCCTGCGTCGTGATCAGGGCCGCGACCAGCTCCGGTTTGGCCTTGGGGCCGCGCTGGATGGAGGCGGAGAACGGCTCGCGGGAGGCGGCGCCCATCAACAGCATGCCGGACTGGGGCGGCAGCGCCGGCGCCAGGCGCATGATGTCGGCCCGCACGCATTGCGCGGCGGCGTCCATGGCGAAATCGTCAGTCAGGTGGCTGAGGTCGTGCAGCGTGTCCAGCAGCTGCGCGCAGACGAAGTCCTCGAAGCTGCCGTAGCGCATTTCGCTGTCGTCCTGATCGTGCAGCACGATGCCGCAGCCGGTCCGGCCATCGGCCAGGCGGATCAGGGCATACACGTCGCCCGCGCCGGACATGCCGAAAGGCAGAAAAGCGTTGCCATGCTGGCTGGACGGCACCAGCCACTCTTCGCACAAGGTGCGGGCCTCGTCCAGCCCCGTCCATTCGAAATCGTAGGTGCTGGCCATGGCCGGCGGCCGGCTTTGCAGAATGGCATCGTAGTTGTCGCGGTAATCGTCCGGATATACCGTCAAGCCGCGCTCGATGCAGTCGGCCAGCACGGGAGACAGCGGCACGCCGATTTCCTCAGCCAGTTCCCGCAGACCGACCAGGTCGTGTAATCCGCCCATCACGAGGCCTGCAGCCCGGCCAGGGCCGCGCGCGTGGCTTGCGCGGCGGCATCGGCGGCGGCCGCGTCCAGCCCGTCGGGACTATGGGCGATCACCGCGCCGTCCAGCTCGACCACATAGCCAGTCCGCTTGACGGCTTCCGTGGCGGAATCGTAATTGGCCAGCACTTTGGCGCCCTCGCCTTGCAGGCGCTTCATCACCGCGCCCGCTTCCTTGGGATCGGCATAAGCGACCGACAGCAGAAGCTGCTCGCCCTCGGCCGACATCAGGCGGAAGCGGAAACGGCCATCCTCGTCGCGGAAGCTGACGAAGCGCGCGCTCTTGGCGGCGGCCTTCTTGCCCGCGCCCTTGGCGGTGGCGCTGCCACGCAGGGTGCGCAGCCCGATGGCTTCGCGCACGCGCTCCATCAGCGGCATGGCCAGCTTGCGCGCCTTCACGGCGCCCGCCTGCAGGATGTCCTCGATGTCATCGGGACGCGCCATCAAGGCATCGTAGCGCTCGCGCTTTTCCGCCAGCTCGCGCTCCAGGCGATCGCACAGGGCCTGCTTGGCTTCGCCCCAACCCATGCCCGCCAGCAGCGCGGCACGGAATTCGGCCGACTCCTCATGCGTGGCGAAGGCGCGGAACAACGTGAACAGATGGCTGTCGTCCGGGTCCTTGGCTTCGCCCGGCTGGCGCGAATCGGTGACGATGCGCATCACCGCCGCGCGCAGGGCCGCGGCGCCGCCCTCGAACAGCGGAATGGTGTTGTTGTAGCTCTTGGACATCTTGCGGCCATCCAGGCCCGGCAAGGTGGCCACTTCCTCGGCGATCACCACTTCGGGCAGCACGAAATAATCGCCCTTGTACGTGTGGTTGAAACGCTGGGCGATGTCGCGCGCCATTTCCAGATGCTGGATCTGGTCGCGGCCCACCGGCACCTTGTTGGCGTTGAACATCAGGATGTCCGCGGCCATCAGCACCGGGTAGGAGAACAGGCCCATGGTCACGCCGTCATCCGGCTCGACACCCTTCTCGGCATTCTGGTCCACCGACGCCTTGTAGGCATGGGCGCGATTCATCAGGCCCTTGGGCGTGACGCAGGTCAGGATCCAGCTGAGTTCGGGGATCTCGGGAACGTCGGATTGGCGGTAGAACGTCACGCGTTCCGGATCCAGCCCGGCGGCCAGCCAGGTGGCGGCGATTTCCAGGCGCGAGCGGGACACGCGCACCGGATCGTCGGCCTTGATCAGCGCGTGGTAGTCCGCCAGGAAGTAGAACGCGTCGACCCCAGGCGAGAAGCTGGCCTCGATCGCGGGGCGCAGGGCGCCGGCGTAATTGCCAAGGTGGGGAGTGCCGGTGGTGGTGATGCCGGTGAGGACGCGGGTGTTCATGGCGGCGGTTCGCGAGGGAAACGGGAAAGCACGTAGTTTAACGTGCCCGCTTTTACGCGCCCGCTCTTACGTACCCGTCAAAGCAAACCGTTCCCGCCCCCCTGCTCCCGCGGGGCTACAGCGCCACCGTATCGCGCCGGCTGGACTCCAGGTACTCCTTGGACTGCATCTCCAGGATGCGCGACACGGTACGGTGGAATTCGTTGGCCAGCGTGCCCTGGGTATAGATTTCCTCGGGCTCCACCGCCGCCGACATGATCAGCTTGACGCGGTGGTCGTAGAACACGTCGATCAGCCAGGTGAAGCGGCGCGCTTCCGACGCATGCCGCGGCTCCAGCTTGGGCACGCCCGACAGGATCACGGCCTGGAAGCGGCTGGCCAGTTCCAGGTAGTCGTTCTGCGAACGCGGACCGCCGCAGAGTGTCGCGAAATCGAACCACACCACGCTGCCGGCCAGGGCATGGCAGCGCAGCTCCCGATGCTCGATGTGCAGGACCGGATCTTCGCGCGGCCGGTCGGCCAGGCCGTTGAAAGCCGCCTCCAGCGCGTCCTCGGCCGCCTGGTCCAGGGGGCAGTGGTAAGACTTGACCTGTTCCAGCGTGCGACGCCGGTAGTCGACGCCCGCATCGACATTCAGGATGTCCATGCGGGTTTCGATCAGCTCGATGGCCGGCAGGATGCGCTCGCGGTACAAGGCGTCGGGATACAGCGTCTTCGGCTCGTAGTTCGACGTCATCACGAAGGACACGCCGTACTCGAACAGCTTGAGCAGCAGGCGGTGCAGGATCATGGCATCGGCCACGTCCGACACGTGGAACTCGTCGAAGCAGATCAGCCGGTAGCGCTTGGAGATGCGGCGCGCCACTTCATCCAGCGGATCGGCCATGCCCTTCACTTCCTGCATCTCCCGATGCACGCTGCGCATGAATTCATGGAAATGCACGCGCGTCTTGCGCACCACCGGCACGGTGGCGTAGAACGCGTCCATCAGGAAGCTCTTGCCGCGCCCCACCCCGCCCCACAGGTATACGCCGCGCGGCACATTGGGACGATTCAGCAGTTTCTTCAGCGCGCTGGACCGCATGGCCTTGAAGGACACCCAGTCGTCGTAATACTTCTGCAGCCGGTCGACGGCCTGTTGCTGGGCCGCGTCGGGCTGATAACCGCGTTCAGACAGCGCGTTCTGGTAGTACTCGCGTACGTTCATGGAATCCACGGGCCGAAAGCAACCCATCTTCACAAAAGAGAAGGGGGCGAGCCATGACAACCCGCCCCCCGGTTTACTACGTCCGGGCCGCAGCCCGCTTCATCAGAAGTTCAGCGTGCGCTTGTCGACCGCCAGCGCGGCTTCCTTGACGGCTTCGGACAACGTCGGGTGCGCATGGCAGATGCGCGCGATGTCTTCGGCGGCGCCCTTGAATTCCATGATGGTCACGGCTTCCGAGATCAGCTCCGAGGCCATCGGGCCGATGATGTGCACGCCCAGGACCTCGTCGGTCTTGGCATCGGCGATCACCTTGGCGAAGCCGGTGGTGTCGCCCAGGGCGCGCGCACGGCCGTTGGCCAGGAAGGGGAAGCTGCCGGCCTTGTACTCGCGGCCTTCGGCCTTGAGCTGCTGCTCGGTCTTGCCGACCCAGGCGATTTCCGGCGAGGTGTAGATGACCCACGGCACGGTGGCGAAGTTGACGTGGCCATGCTGGCCGGCGATACGCTCGGCCACCGCCACGCCTTCTTCCTCGGCCTTGTGCGCCAGCATGGGGCCGCGCACCACGTCACCGATGGCCCAGACGTTGGGCAGGTTGGTCTTGCACTCGTCGTCGACGGCCACGAAGCCGCGCTCGTCCAGCTTCAGGCCCACCGCGTCGGCCTTCAGGCCGTCGGTGAAGGGCACACGGCCGATCGAGACGATCAGCTTGTCCACGGCCAGCTTCTGCTCGGCGCCCTTGGCGTCGGTGTAGGTCAGGTTCACGCCCTTGGCGCCAGCCTTGGTCTCGGTGATCTTCACACCGGTCTGGATGTTCAGGCCTTGCTTGTTGAAGACCTTCAGCGCTTCCTTGGCGACCTGCTGGTCAGCGGCCATCAGGAATTCAGGCAAGGCTTCCAGGACGGTCACTTCGGCGCCCAGGCGGCGCCACACGCTGCCCATTTCCAGGCCGATCACGCCGGCGCCGATGACGCCCAGCTTCTTCGGCGTGGCGCCGATGGCCAGCGCGCCGTCGTTCGACAGCACGGTCTTCTCGTCGAAGGGCAGGCCCGGCAGCGCGCGCGGCGCCGAACCGGTGGCCACGATGATGTGCGTGCCGACCAGGTCTTCCGACGTCGGGCCGGTCACCTTGATGGCATAGCCGCCTTCAGCCTTGCCGGCGAACTCGCCCTTGCCGTGGAAGAACGAAATCTTGTTCTTCTTGAACAGGTACAGGATGCCGTCGTTGTTCTGCTTGACCACGCTGTTCTTGCGGCCAATCATGGTGCCGACGTTGACGGTGGCGCCCTTGGTTTCGATGCCGTGTTCGGCAAAGTGGTGGTTCAGCTGTTCGAAATGCTCGGACGATTGCAGCAGCGCCTTGGAGGGGATGCAACCCACGTTGGTGCACGTGCCGCCGGGGGCGGGGCCGCCCTTCTCGTTCGACCAGGCGTCGATGCACGCCACCGACTTACCCAGCTGGGCCGCGCGGATGGCGGCGATGTAGCCGCCAGGGCCCGCGCCGATGACGATGACGTCGAATTGTTTGGACATGGTGTTCTCGCTTGAGGAGGCGGACGGCGGAATAAGCACACGCCCCGCCCGGGTGAAAGAAGGCGTCGATCAAGCCGGCCCCCTGCCGGGACGATCCAGGCAGGGGGCCGGCCGCGCCAGGCTTAGATTTCCAGCAACAGGCGTTGCGGATCTTCCAGCGCTTCCTTCATGGCGACCAGGCCCAGCACGGCTTCGCGGCCGTCGATGATGCGGTGGTCGTACGACATGGCCAGGTAGTTGATCGGACGGATCACGATCTGGCCGTTCTCCACCACCGGACGTTCCTTGGTGGCGTGGATGCCCAGGATGGCGGCTTGCGGCGGGTTGATGATCGGGGTCGACAGCATCGAACCGAACACACCGCCGTTGGAGATGGAGAACGTACCGCCGGTCATTTCTTCGATGCCCAGCTTGCCGTCGGCGGCGCGGCGACCGAAGTCGGCGATGGCCTTCTCGATGTCGGCGATCGACAGTTGGTCAGCGTTGCGCAGGATCGGCACGACCAGGCCGCGCGGGCTGCCCACGGCGATACCGATGTCGAAGTAGCCGTGGTAGATCACGTCCTTGCCGTCGACCGAGGCGTTCAGCACCGGGTACTTCTTCAGGGCGGCAACAGCGGCCTTGACGAAGAAGGACATGAAGCCCAGCTTGACGCCGTGTTCCTTCTCGAACTTCTCTTTGTATGCGTTGCGCAGGTCGATGACCGCCTTCATGTTGACTTCGTTGAACGTCGTCAGGATGGCGTTTTCCGATTGCGACTGCAGCAGGCGCTCGGCGATGCGGGCACGCAGGCGGCTCATCGGCACGCGCTGTTCCGGACGGCCGTCCAGCGACAGCGTCGGGGCGGGAGCGGCGGCAGCGGGCTTGGCGGCAGCGCCACCGGCCTTGGCTTCCAGGGCATCACCCTTGGTGATGCGGCCGTCACGGCCGGAACCGGCCACGTCGGCGGCCTGCACACCCTTTTCAGCCAGGATCTTGGCGGCGGCGGGCGAAGCCACAGCCGACGACGAAGCAGCCGGGGCAGCGGCGGGCGCGGCGGCGGCAGCAGCGGCAGCCTTGGGGGCTTCGGCGGCGGGCGCGGTAGCCGGGGCGGCGGCAGCTTTGGCGGCGGTGTCGATGCGGGCGATCAGCTGGCCCGAGGTCACGGTGGCGCCGTCGGCTTCGACGATCTCGGCCAGCACGCCGCTGGCGGGTGCCGGCACTTCCAGCACGACCTTGTCGGTTTCCACTTCGATCAGGATCTCATCCGCTTCCACGGCAGCGCCGGGCTGCTTCTTCCAGGTCAGCAGCGAGGCTTCGGAGACCGATTCGGACAACTGGGGGACGACAACTTCAGTAATAGCCATTTTTATGAATCCGTATAGTGAAAGTTCGTGACGCGGGGCGCCCGCCGCGGGCGCCCCATACGCTTATCCAGCGCTTACTTGGTCAGCATGAAACCCTTGTACTTCGGGGCCAGCGCCTGTTCAACCAGCGCCTTCTGCTGTTCCTGGTGCTTGGCCATGTAGCCCACCGCCGGCGAGGCCGAGGCGGGGCGGCCGGCGTACGCCAGCTTTTGCCCTTCACTCATGTTTTCGTACAGATGATGCTGCACGTAGAACCACGGGCCCTGGTTCTGCGGTTCGTCCTGCACCCAGATCACTTCCGTGGCCTTGGGGTACTTGCGCAGTTCGGTTTCGAAAGCCTTGTGAGCGAACGGATAGAGCTGCTCGACACGGACGATCGCGACGTTGTCCAGCTCGCGTTCCTTGCGGCCGTTGACCAGGTCGTAGTACACCTTGCCCGAGCAAGCCAGCACGCGCTTGACCGAGTTGGCCTTGATCGTGTCGTCCAGCTCGCCGATCACCGGCTTGAAGCTGGAACCGGCAAGTTCGGTCAGCGGCGAACCGGCATCCTTGTTACGCAGCAGCGACTTCGGCGTCAGGATGACCAGCGGCTTGCGGAAGGGGCGGATCATCTGGCGACGCAGCAGATGGAAGATCTGCGCGGCGGTGGTGGGTTGCACCACTTGCATGTTGTTGTCGGCGCACAGCTGCAGGAAGCGTTCGATACGTGCCGACGAGTGTTCCGGACCCTGGCCTTCGTAGCCGTGCGGCAGCATCAGGGTCAGGCCCGACTGGCGGCCCCACTTGGCTTCACCGGCGCTGATGAACTGGTCGATGACGACCTGGGCGCCGTTGACGAAGTCGCCGAACTGACCTTCCCAGATGGTCAGCGTGTTGGGTTCGGCGCTGGAGTAACCGTATTCGAAGCCCAGCACGGCTTCTTCGGACAGCACCGAGTCGATCACGACGAAAGGCGCCTGGCCTTCCGACACGTTCTGCAGCGGAATGTACGTACCGTCGTCCCAACGCTCACGGTTCTGGTCGTGCAGCACCGCATGGCGGTGGGTGAACGTGCCGCGGCCCGAATCCTGGCCGGTGATGCGGATGGCATAGCCGGACGCGACCAAGGTGGCGAAGGCCAGATGCTCGCCCATGCCCCAGTCCAGGTTCAGGGTGCCCTGCGCCATGTTGCGGCGATCGTTCAGCAGCTTGGCGACCAGCGGGTGCGGCGTGAAGCCTTCCGGAACGGCGGTGATGCGCTCACCGATACGCTTGAGTTCGGCCAGCGGCACCGCGGTGTCGGCCTGGTCGGTCCACTTGGCGCCCAGGAACGGCGACCAGTCGATGGCGTACTTGCTCTTGTAGTCGGTCAGCACCGGCTCGATGGTGCGGTGGCCGTCTTCCATCAGCTGACGGTAGTCCTTCACCAGCTGTTCGGCGTCGCCCTCGGCCAGCACGCCTTGCGCCAGCAGTTTTTCGGCGTAGACCTTGCGGGTGCCGGGGTGATGGCCGATGCGCTTGTACATCAGCGGCTGGGTCAGCGAGGGGGTGTCCTGCTCGTTGTGGCCCAGCTTGCGGAAACAAACGATGTCGACCACGACGTCGTGCTTGAACTGCGCGCGGTAATCCAGCGCCAGGCGGGTGACGAACACCACGGCCTCGGGATCGTCGCCGTTGACGTGGAACACCGGCGCTTCGATCATCTTGACCACGTCGGTGCAATACAGCGTCGAACGCGAGTCGCGCGGGTCGGACGTGGTGAAGCCGATCTGGTTGTTGATGACCAGGTGCAAGGTGCCGCCCGTGCCGTAGCCGCGGGTCTGCGCCAGGTTCAGCGTTTCCATGACCACGCCCTGGCCGGCGAAAGCGGCGTCGCCGTGCACCAGCACCGGCAGGACCTGCTTGCCTTCATGATCGCCACGGCGTTCCTGGCGAGCGCGCACGCTGCCTTCCACCACGGGGTTGACGATTTCCAGGTGGGACGGGTTGAACGCGAGCGACAGGTGGACCGGACCGCCACGGGTGGACAGGTCGCTGGAGAAGCCGTTGTGGTACTTCACGTCGCCATCGGACAGGCCTTCGGCGTGCTTGCCTTCGAACTCCGCGAAGAGGTCGCCAGGCATCTTGCCCATGATGTTGACCAGCATGTTCAGGCGGCCGCGGTGGGCCATGCCGACCACGATTTCCTGCACGCCGTTTTCGCCGGCGTGGTTGACCACTTCGTCCATGCAGGCGATGAAGCTTTCACCGCCCTCCAGCGAAAAGCGCTTCTGACCCACGTATTTCGTGTGCAAGAAGCGCTCCAGACCTTCGGATTCGGTCAACTGCTGCAGGATATGCCGCTTATGTTCCGGCGTCACGGCCGGCGCGCTCAGCGTCGACTCCAGGCGTTCCTGGATCCAGCGTTTCTGGACCGGATCGGAAACATGCGAGAACTCCGCGCCGATCGTACGGCAGTACGTATCGCGCAAAGCCTTCAGGATGTCGCGCAGCGTCATCGTGCTGGCGGTCGTGAAGTAGGTGTTGGTGGCGGAGTAGACCTGGTCCAGGTCGGCTTCCGTCAAACCGTAGAAGGCCGGATCGAGCTCGGGGATGGCCGGGCGTTCCTGGCGCTTGAGCGGATCGAGGTCGGCGTAACGCGAGCCCAAGGTGCGGTAGGCGCCGATCAGCGACTGTACCGACACTTGCTTGGACGCCATCGACAAATCGGGTTCCTGGCCGCGGTGGACGAAGGCATTGGCCTTGGCGCGCTGGGCAAAGGATTCGATGATGGGGGCGTGGGCGCGATCGCGCGTGGTTTCCTGTCCATCCGTCGCGGGCTGATGCTGCAACTGGTCGAAATAGCTACGCCAGTTATCGCTTACCGCCGCCGGATTGTCGAGGTAGGCTTCGTAGAGCTCCTCGACGTAGGGAGCGTTGCTCCCAAACAGGTATGAATTGAGTCTGGATTCGTTCTCAGTCGACATGTGTTGCTTCACCTTACCGGGTGCTTCACCCGTGCGATGCAGGAAAACCTTCCGCGACACGGCTTCACCGGTTAGCGGATAGCGGGGCAGAAGGCGCGTACAAGCCTCAATAGCCTATTCGGCGGAGTATAGCGCTTTGCCAGAATCAAAACTCGGGGCTATTTCGGATTCAGATCTTTAAATTTCCGTGACGGGACTTGATGTTGCGTTGCAGAAACAAACCCAGGCACTGTCTCGGCGCAAATTTGCGGCATCGCAACATGAAAAGGAAACTGTTTCGGCATACCACCGATGTGACCAGTGACAGCAATAAGCGCTATTCTTGCCGTCTTTCGCAATCCCGATTCATTCTCGATTGCGTCCCGACTGACGGCCTCGCCGCCCCAATTTCGCATCGTTAAAGGCAGTAAGCAATGGATGACAACCTGACCAAATTGGCGTTGGACTATCACCAATATCCGACGCCCGGCAAGATTTCGGTCACGCCGACCAAGACCCTGGCCACGCAGGACGATCTGTCCCTGGCCTACTCGCCCGGCGTGGCCGCCGCCTGCATGGCCATTCATGCCGAAGGCGACGATGCCGCTTCCAAGTACACCTCGCGGGGCAACCTGGTGGGCGTGATCACCAACGGCACGGCCGTGCTGGGCCTGGGCAATATCGGTCCGCTGGCCGCCAAGCCGGTGATGGAAGGCAAGGGCTGCCTGTTCAAGAAATTCGCCGGCATCGACGTGTTCGACATCGAACTGGCCGAAACCGATCCGGACAAGCTGGTCGACATCATCGCGGCGCTGGAGCCCACGCTGGGCGGCGTCAACCTGGAAGATATCAAGGCGCCCGAGTGCTTCTACATCGAGAAGAAGCTGCGCGAGCGCATGAAGATCCCGGTCTTCCATGACGACCAGCACGGCACCGCCATCATCTCGTCGGCCGCCATCCTGAACGGCCTGAAAGTGGTCAACAAGCGCATCGAGGACGTCAAGCTGGTGTGCTCGGGCGCCGGCGCCGCCGCCATCGCCTGCCTGGACCTGCTGGTCCACCTGGGCGTGCGCAAGCAGAACATCTACGTGACCGACTCGCGTGGCGTGATCTGGGTCGGCCGTGAAGCCAATATGGAACCCAACAAGCTGCGTTATGCGCAGGAAACCGACGCGCGCACCCTGGCCGACATCGTCAAGGACGCCGACGTGTTCCTGGGTTGCTCGACCGCCGGCGTGCTGACCGGCGACATGGTCAAGACCATGGGCACCCAGCCCCTGATCCTGGCCCTGGCCAACCCCGACCCGGAAATCCGCCCGGAAGTCGCCAAGGCCGCCCGCCCCGACTGCATCATCGCCACCGGCCGTTCGGACTACCCGAACCAGGTCAACAACGTGCTGTGCTTCCCCTTCATCTTCCGCGGCGCCATGGATGCCGGCGCCAGCCGCATCACCGAGGAAATGAAGCTGGCCTGCGTGAAGGCGATCGCCGAGCTGGCCGAAGCCGAGCAGAACGATGAAGTGGCCCGCGCCTATCCCGGCCAGGACCTGACCTTCGGCCCGGAATACATCATTCCCAAGCCCTTCGATCCGCGCCTGATCGTGCAGATCGCGCCGGCCGTGGCGCAAGCCGCCGCCGACTCGGGCGTGGCCGCCCGTCCGATCCAGGACATCGAGGCCTATCGCCAGAAGCTGATGGGCTTCGTGTACCACTCGGGCCAGCTGATGCGCCCGCTGTTCCAGCAGGCCAAGAAAGCGCCCAAGCGCGTCATCTACGCCGACGGCGAAGACGAACGCGTCCTGCGCGCCGTGCAGACCGTGGTCGACGAGAAGCTGGCCCAGCCCATCCTGATCGGCCGTCCGTCGGTTATCGAGATGCGCATCCAGAAGTTCGGCTTGCGCCTGGCCGTGGGCAAGGACATCCAGATCGTCGATCCGGAAGATGACGAGCGCTTCACCGAAACGTGGAATGCCTACTTCCAGATGCGCGGCCGCCAGGGCGTCACGCCCACGATCGCCAAGGGCATGGTGCGCAAGCACAACACCCTGATCGGCGCCATGCTGCTGCGCCGCGGCGACGGCGACGCGCTGCTGTGCGGCGTGAGCAGCCGCTACGACAATCAGCTGAAGTACATCGATGAAGTCATCGGCCGCAAGGAAGGTGCTTCCACGTATGCCGCGCTGAACGTGCTGATGCTGCCCGACCAGACCCTGTTCATCACCGACACGCACGTCAACGAGAATCCGGACGCCGAACAGGTGGCCGACATCACCGTGCAGGCGGCTGACGAGATGCTGCGTTTCGGCGTGGTGCCCAAGATCGCCCTGCTGTCGCATTCGAACTTCGGCAGCCGTCCGACGGAATCGTCGAACAAGATGGCCAAGGCACGCGAGCTGGTCGAACAGCGCGCGCCCGATCTGGAAGTGGATGGCGAGATGCATGCCGACGCGGCGCTGTCGGACAAGATCCGCGCCGCTTCCTATCCGGACAGCAAGCTGAAGGGCCCGGCCAACCTGTTGGTCATGCCCAATCTGGACACTGGCAACATCACGTACAACATGCTGAAGATGACTGGCAGCAACGGTATCGCGATGGGCCCCATCCTGCTGGGCGCCGCGCGTCCGGTGCACATCCTGACGAACAGCGCCACGGTGCGGCGTATCGTCAACATGACGGCCCTGGCCGTCGTGGATGCGCAGCAGGAGGCGACTCAACGTCCGCGTTGATCGCAAGCTCAGTGCCTTGAAAGGCCCCGCCGCATTTTCGCGGCGGGGCTTTTTTCATTGCGCGGGCCGGGGTCGACGGCGCGCCCTTCTGCCCTTACCCTTCGTTATCTGCATTCATCTGGCAAGGAGCAAGACATGGAAATCGGATTGATAGGCCTGGGCGCCATGGGTCGCGCGATGGCCGCCAACCTGGTGGCCGCCGGCCACGACGTCAAATGCTGGAACCGCTCGGGCGGCGAGGTCGCCGGCGTCACGATGGTGGCCACCCCGGCCGACGCCTTCCAGGCGGATGCCGTGCTGACCATGTTGGCGGACGATGCCGCGATCAGCACCGCCCTGCTCGATGCCGGCGTGCTCGCCGCCGCGCGGCCGGGTGTAGTGCATATCGTCAGCTCCACCATCTCCGTCGCCTTTTCGCAGGCCTTGCAGGAGCATCACCAGAAGGCTGGTGTCGCCTACGTGGCCGCGCCGGTGCTGGGGCGTCCCGACGTGGCCGCCAAGGGCGAGCTGAACATCCTGGCGGCGGGCGCGCCGGCCGCCATGGAGCGCGTGCGGCCCGTCCTGGAAGCCATCGGCAAGAAAATCTGGCCGCTTGGCGAACAGCCCGCGGGCGCGCATGCGGCCAAGGTCGCCTGCAACATGATGATCGCCATGGCGATCGAAGCCATGGCCGAAGCCGCGTCGCTGACCGACGCCAACGGCGTGCCGCGCGATGACTTCTTCGAGTTGATCCTGGGTACGCTGTTCGCCGGCCGCTCGTATCGGGTCTACTCGAAGATCATCAGCGAAGGCACGTACCAGCCGGGCTTCAAGGCCCAGCTGGGGCTGAAGGACCTGCGCCTGGCCCGCGAGGCGGCCGCGCCCCTGGCCGCGCCGCTGCCCATGCTGGACGCGGTGCACGCGCAGATGAGCAAGGCCGTCGAGGCTGGCGGCGCGGAGCGCGACTGGGCCATCATGGCCGATTACACCTTGCGGTCCGCGGCGAAGTAATCCTTCCAGGGCACGCCCGCCTCGGCGCCAACGCGGGCCAGGTCGGCCAGGGTTTCCTGGGCAAGGTACAGGCCGGCGGCGCGGTTGCGCTGGTCGGCCTGGGCCTCCATTTCACCGGGGTACCAGACCTGCTCGTGGCCGGGCGCCACGGGGACGTCCTTGAGCGATGCGATATAGGCGTCCATGCGCGCGTTGAATTCCTCGATCGGCATCAGCGCCGCCACGTTCACCGCCAGCATGAAGTGCCCCGCGCCGCTGCGATTGACCGGATCGTAGGGCCCATGCACACCGTCGAGGAATTCGCTGCCGGACAGCACGCCCGACAGCACGTCTATCATCACCCCCATCACATAGCCCTTGTGCCCCGCCATCGGCAGGATGAAGCCTTCCAACGCGGCGGCCGGGTCGGTGGTGGGATTGCCATGCTTGTCGATGGCCCAATGGCTGGGAATCGACTCATGACGATTGTTGGCCAGATAGATCTTGCCGCGCGCCACGCCGGAGTTGGCCATGTCCATGACGATGGGCGGACGAGCGCCCGCCGGCGCCGCCAGCGACCAGGGGTTGGTGCCTATCTTCTTCTTCAGGCCGCCCCAGGGCGCCATGTTCGGCCCGGCATTGCTCATGAGCATCATCACGCAACCGGCCTGCGCGCCGATGCGCGTGTAGTACATGCACGTGCCGAAGTGATTGGAGTTGCGCACCGACACCACCGCCACGCCATGCTTGCGGGCCCGCTGCACGGCCTCGTCGGTGGCGCGCCGCGCGACCACCTGGCCGATGCCGTCGGCGCCGTCCAGCACGGCTACCGCGCCGCCGTCGACCGCGATGCGGCACTCGGTGCGCGCCTTCATCGCGCCGGAGCGCAGCCGCGCGTAGTACCAGCCCAGCCGCAGCATGCCGTGCGATTGGTGGCCCCAGAGGTCGGCCTGGACCAGGGTGTCGGCGGCCAGCTGGGCATCCTGTTCCGGGACGTCGGCACTGCGGTACACCGCGGCCGCGAAGGCGCGCAAGGCGTCGGGGTCCAGCGCCGGACCGGCAGGCGTTGCGGCGGGAGTATTGCCAGATTTCTGCATGATCAGATCCTTCCTGTTGCTTGGTGCTTGTCGCGTGCTGCTCGTTGCCTGGTGCTTGTTGCCTGGCGCTTCTTGCCGGGATCAGTCCGCGATGCGGATGCCGCGTTCCTTGATGAACTTGCCCCAGCCCGCCAGGTCCTTGCGGAACAGCGCGTCGAATTGCGCCGGCGAACCCGCCACGGGCTCCAGGCCTTCGTCCGCGAAGCGGCTGCGCACCGTGGGGTCCTTCAGCGCCTCCTCCATCGCGGCATTCAGTTTCTGCACCACGGCGGTGGGGGTTCCGGCTGGCGTGAACACGCCGAACCAGACCGTCATCTCGAAGCCGGGATAGGTCTCCGCCACGGTCGGCACGTCGGGCAGCGCCGCTACCCGGTGCGCACTGGCGACGGCGATCGGCTTGAGCTTGCCCGCCTTGATCTGGTTGACGAAGCCCGGCACCGTCCCGAAGGACATCATGATGTTGCCGCTGATCAGATCCGCCAGCGAATTCGCCGTGCCCTTGTAATGGACCATCATCAACTCAGCACCGCTGGCCTGCTCCAGCATTTCCGCGGCCAGATGCGACATCTGGCCCGCGCCGGGTGTGCCCACCGTCACGTGCTTGGGATGCTGCTTGGCGTAGGCCACCAGTTCGGTCACCGTGTTGAACGGCACCTTGGGATAGGCCGCCAGCAAGGTCGGGGAACTGGCCAGTTCGATCACCGGCACGAAGTCCTTTTCCGTGTTGTACGGCAGGGTCTTGTACAGCCAGGGATTGCTGGTCAACGCGCTGTTGGTCATCAGGATGGTGTAGCCGTCCGGCGTGGCCTTGGCCACGTGGTCGGCGCCGATGATGCCCGACGCGCCGGGGCGGTTCTCCACCACCACGGATTGTCCCAGGATGGGGGTCAGCTTCTGCGCCACCAGGCGGGCCACGACGTCGGAGCCGCCGCCCGGCGCGAACGGCGCGATCATGCGGATGGGCCGGTCCGGGTAGCCGGCGGCGGCCGCGGGTCCGTGCAGCGCCAGGACGCCGGCGAACGCGGCCGCCAGGGTGAAGGCCCGCAAATATCTCTGTGTCATCGTTGTCTCCTTGGTTTTTTATGATTCAAGGACTATAAACAGCCAGAGACAGGCAAAAAAGCCACTTTTCCATTGAAATACATCAGAAAAACTGAAGTGACATGCGTAATCTGGACATGGAGCTGCTGCGGACCTTCGTCGCCGTGGTCGAACGGGAGTCCTTTGCCGCTGCGGCGCAGAGCGTGACGCGCAGCCAGTCGGCCGTGACCCAGCAGATGCAACGGCTGGAAACGCAATCCGGCAAGCGGCTGTTCGAGCGTAGCGGGCGTGCCAAACGCCTGACGACGGAAGGCCGCCAGTTGCTCGACTACGCGCGCCGCCTGTTGGCGCTCAATGACGAGGCGTGCATGGCCATCGATGGCCGCAGCGTCACGGGCGAAGTGCGCCTGGGGGCGCCGCACGATATCGCCGACACCATCCTGCCCAATCTGCTGGCGCACTGCTCCACGCTTTATCCCGAGCTGAAGATCGCGATCCATATGGGACGCAGCCCGCATCTGGTGCAGGCGCTGCGCCAGGGCGACATCGACATGACGGTGGCGGCGTGCGAGGCGCCCGAGCTGCGGGCGCTGACGCTGCGCACGTCGCCCATCGTCTGGATGTGCGCCGCCAACTATCGCCATGACCCGGCCCGGCCACTGCCCTTGATCGTTGCTGCTGAATCGAGCCTGTTCCGGCGTCTGGCCATCGAGCATCTGGAGCGTGCCGGCGTGTCGTGGCGGATCACCTACACTTCACCTACCGTCGTGGGCGTGCGGGCCGCCGTGCGTGCCGGGCTGGGCGTGACGGCCCGTTCCGTTGAAATGCTGGGCAACGATTTACGCGTGCTGGGCGACGATGCGGCGCTGCCGCGGCTGCCCGACGTCAGTTTCAATCTTTACCTGAGTTCCCTGGGCGCCCAACCTTTGGCGCAACGGCTTTTCGATTCACTGCAGCATTGCAGTTTCTGAAGGAGACACCATGGTGACCGACGCCCTGCTTGCCTGGCTGCATTACATGGCCATTTTTGGCTTGCTCGTTCCCATGACTGCCCAGGCCGTGCTGCTGCGCCCCGACATGCAGGCCACCACCGTGCGGCGCCTGGCGAACTACGACATCTTCTATGCGGCCTGTGCGGTGCTGGTGCTGGTGACGGGCTTGTTGCGGTTGTTTCTGGGCGCCAAGGGCGTGCAGTTCTACACGCCCAATCCCTGGTTCCACGCCAAGATGACCCTGTTCGTCGTCATCGCCCTGTGCTCCGCGCGGCCCACCATCGCCTTCATCAAGTGGCGGCGCCAGGCGCGTCATCTGCCGGGTTTCGTGCCCACCAACCAGGAAATCGCCCGCATCCGCCGCTGGGTGATGATCGAAGCCTACTTGTTCATCCTCTTGCCCCTATGCGCCGCGATGATGGCGCGCGGCGTGGGGCGTTAAACCTGTGTCCCTACGTGCCTTAAGAACCCTGGTCGCCATTGCGCAGCATGGCTCTTTCGTGCGAGCCGCGGAAGCGGTGTATCTGACGCAGTCGGCGGTCAGTCTGCAGGTGCGTCAGCTGGAACGCGAGTTCAATGCGATGCTGTTCGATCGGTCGCATCGGGTGCCTACACTGACCGATGCGGGCAAGATCGTGCTGGAGCGGGCTCACGAGATTCTGGCCTTGTACGACGGTTTGCACACGGAGCTGGTGGAGAGCGAAAAACTGTCGGGCCGTTTGCGGCTGGGCGCGATACGGTCGATCTTCGCCGACATCCTGCCGGCCGCGCTGGCGCAGTTGCAGGCCAAACATCCCAAGCTGCGCATTCTCGTTTCGTCCGGCCTGTCGGCGGAATTGGCGGTGCGTTTGACCAACGACGAACTGGACGTGGCGATCACCACTGAACCGGTGAAGCCGCATCCACCGGGCTTGTTCAGCACGCCGCTCTATCGGGAAGACTACTGGGTGGTGGCGCCGCGCGAAGCCGCGAATAAAGATGCGCGCCGCATCCTGCAGGAGTATCCGCTGATCCGCTTCGACCAGCATTCCTGGGCCGGGCGCACGATCACGCGCGAACTGCGCAAACAAAAACTGAAGTTCGACATCGGCATGGAACTCGATGACCTGGAAGCCATCGTCCAGATGGTGTCCCGCGGCCTCGGCGCCGGCATCGTACCGCTCTTCACCAGCCAGCAGGCCACCGCGCAGGGCCTGACCTGCCTGCCTTTCGGCAGCCCCCAACGCCACCGCAAGGTCGTCATCCTCGAACGCGAAGGCCGTCCGTCCCTCCCCTTCGCCCAAGCCGTGGCACACGAGATTCAGGACTGCGCGGAGCGGACCAATAAGATTTTCTCAAGCTAACGCGGATTATTTATCGTTTTACGTTATTAGTCGCTGGCGTTATCGTTCTGGCTCTATTCATTGCGTAGCCTGATAAACGCATACTGGAGACTGGATGATTGCCGCGTTGCTCGCCTCGGTTGCCCCCATCGCATTATTGATCGCGCTGGGTTGGGAGCTACGCCGTCGCAAGGTGCTGTCCGACCCCTTCTGGGCCCAGGCCGAGAAGCTCAGCTACTACATCCTGCTGCCTGCCTTGTTCGTGCATGGCCTGGCAACCGCCAAGCTCGACGGCCTGCCTATCAAGGCCATGGTGGCGACCTTGGTGTGTTCGACCACCATCGTGGCGCTGGTGGTGCTGGCGACGCGCCGGACGGCCGGCGTCGGCGACCCGGCGTTCACGTCGATCTTCCAGGGTGGCATCCGTTTCAACAACTACGTAGGCATCTCTGCCGCGGCGGGCTTGCTGGGCGCCCAGGGCGTTGCACTGGCGGCCGTGGCCAATGCCGCCATCATTCCCACGGTCAACGTCCTGTGCGTGCTGGTGTTCGCCCGCTACGGCAACATCGGCCAGTTGTCCTTGAAGAACGTGCTGAAGCAGCTGGCGCTGAATCCGCTGGTGGTGGCAAGCGTCATCGGCATCATGCTGAAGGTCACTGACCTGCCCTTGCCTGGCGTCCTGGAACAGGTGCTCAAGTCCTTGGGGCAGGCGTCCTTGCCGCTGGGCCTGCTATGTGTCGGTGCGGCATTGGATTTCGCTGCGGCCCGTACGTGGATGCGCCCGACCCTGTTCGCGTCGCTGTTCAAGTTCGCTCTGATGCCCCTGGTCACCGTGCTCGCGTGCCACGTCTTCAACCTGAGCGGGCCTGCGGCCACTGCCGCCATCATCTTCCAGGCCCTGCCCACCGCCTCGTCGTCCTACATCATGGCCCGCCAGCTGGGCGGCGACGCTCCCCTGATGGCCGGCATCATCGCTGTCCAGACCGTCATTGCCGGCATCTCCCTGCCCGCGTCCGTCCTGCTGCTGACGTCCTGGCTATAAGGCCGCCGCCGGCGGCCTTGCCGGGCAGGCCGCGGTCACGCGGTTTCCCGGATGCGCATTTCTACATGCAGCCCCGCTGCCGAGGCCATGTTCACGAGCGCGTCCAGGCCAAACAGGTCGATCTTGCCGCGCATCAGGTCGGACACGCGCGGTTGCGTCACGCCGAACACTTGGGCGGCCTGTGCCTGACTCATCTCCGAGCGAGAGACATACGTCTTCAGCGCACTCATCAGCTCCGACCGGAGCTTCATATTCTCAGCTTGTGCCGGCGTGTCCTCTATGGCATCCCATACGCTGCCATATGTTTGCTTGCTCATGGTCTCGACTCCTTCAGTTCCCGGAAGCGCTTTGTCGCAAGCGCCACAACGTCGCCCCTTGCTTACGGAAAACTCTCCGTCCGGTCGTTCCATGTCACCGCAAAAATAGGACTGATCCGACACGCCCTTACGTGGCGCGAAGGCAAAAAAAAGCCTGTGCGTTAAGCACAGGCTTTTTTCATCGCTAACGCCGGAGTAACCCGGCGCGGACAGCGCGATTACTTCTTGGCGCGGGTCGGAACGTCGCGCGACACCGAACCGGTGAACAGCTGACGCGGACGGCCGATCTTGTAATCGGGATCCGACAGCATTTCGTTCCACTGGGCGATCCAGCCCACGGTGCGAGCCAGCGCGAAGTTGGCGGTGAACAGCGCGGTGGGGATGCCGATGGCGCGTTGCACGATGCCCGAGTAGAAGTCGACGTTCGGGTACAGCTTGCGATCCACGAAGTACGGATCTTCCAGGGCGATACGCTCCAGCTCCATGGAGAGCTTGAACAGCGGATCGTTTTCCAGGCCCAGGGCCGCCAGCACTTCCTTGCACGTCTGCTGCATCAGCTTGGCGCGCGGGTCGTAGTTCTTGTACACGCGGTGGCCAAAGCCCATCAGGCGCACGCCCGAGTTCTTGTCCTTGACCTTCTCCATGAACTCGCCAACCTTGGCCACGCCGCCTTCGGCTTGCAGCTGTTCCAGCATCTGCAGGCAAGCTTCGTTGGCGCCACCGTGAGCGGGACCCCACAGGCAAGCCACGCCAGCAGCGATGGCCGCGAACGGGTTGGTGCCCGACGAACCGCACAGACGCACGGTCGAAGTCGAAGCATTCTGCTCGTGATCGGCATGCAGGATGAAGATGCGGTCCAGCGCGCGCTCGACCACGTCATTCACCTTGTAGTCCGCGCACGGCGTCGCGAACATCATGCGCAGGAAGTTGCCGGTGTACGACAGGTCGTTCTGCGGATAGATGAAGGGCTGGCCTTGCGAGTACTTGTACGCCATCGCCACCAGGGTCGGCATCTTGGCGATCAGACGGATCGCGGAGATGTGACGGTGCTGCGGATTGGTGATGTCCAGCGAGTCGTGATAGAACGCCGACAGTGCGCCGACCAGACCGGTCAACACAGCCATCGGGTGCGCGTCACGGCGGAAGCCACGCAGGAAGAAGTGCAGCTGCTCGTTGACCATCGTGTGATTGGTGACTTGCGAGTCGAAGTCCGCCTTTTGAGCGACGTCGGGCAATTCACCATTCAGGATCAGGTAGCAGATATCGAGGAAGTCGCAGTTCACCGCCAGCTGCTCGATGGGGTAGCCGCGATACAGCAACTCGCCCTTGTCGCCATCGATATAGGTGATGGCCGAGGAGCACGCTGCCGTGGACATGAAGCCCGGGTCATACGTGAACATGCCGGTCTGACCGTACAACTTGCGAATGTCGATGACGTCCGGACCTACCGTACCCTGGTAAATCGGAAAATCGACGGGAGCGGAGCCGTCCGAAAAAGATAGGGTGGCTTTTTTGTCTGACAGTTTCATCACATTCCTCTCTAAGTTATAGCTCGCGCATCTTGTGGATGATTTCGCGTAGCTTCGGCGTATCCAGATCGCCTTCCGGCTCTTTTCTCGCCAGCAACAGATCGAGCAAGTCGTTGTCGCCGAGTTCGAACAATTGCGTCAAGCCAGCAACGTCCTCATTCGACAAGGACGACTCGTACGCGTCCAGGTACTTGGTAATAATCAGGTCGTTCTCGAGCAGACCGCGCCGCGCCCGCCAGCGCAGGCGGGTGCGATCAAGATCGGTCAGCTCGCTCATATTCACACCTTTCTATGACTAGACTGCTCGCCGAACCATCAGTTCCTTGATCTTGCCGATTGCCTTCGTCGGGTTCAGACCCTTCGGGCAAACGTCGACGCAGTTCATGATGGTGTGGCAACGGAACAGTCGATACGGATCCTCCAGGTTGTCCAGACGCGAGCCCGTGGCTTCATCGCGGCTATCGGCGATGAAGCGGTAGGCTTGCAGCAGGCCAGCGGGGCCGACGAACTTGTCCGGGTTCCACCAGAACGACGGGCAGGACGTCGAGCAGCACGCACACAGGATGCACTCATACAGACCGTCCAGTTCCTCGCGCGCTTCCGGCGACTGCAGACGCTCGCGCTCGGGGGGCGGCGTATCGTTGATCAGATACGGCTTGATCGAGTGATACTGGTTGAAGAAGTGCGTCATGTCCACGATCAGATCGCGAATCACCGGCAAGCCTGGCAGCGGCTTCAGAACGATAGGTTCCTTGAGCTCGAGCAGGTTGGTTGTACAGGCAAGCCCGTTCTTCCCGTTGATGTTCATGGCGTCCGAACCGCACACGCCTTCACGGCACGAGCGGCGCAGGGCCAGGCTGTCGTCGACATCGTTCTTGATACGCACCAGCGCATCAAGAAGCATCTTGTCGGTGGGCTGGAGTTCGACGTCCAGCTTCTGCATATACGGACGCTCGTCCTTGTCAGGATCGTAGCGGTAGATCTCGAATTTAACGATACGCTTGGTGCTCATGCGGGCATCCTGCTTAGAAAGTACGCGCCTTGGGCGGGAAGGACTCGACGGTCAGGGGCTTCATCTGAACCGGTTTGTAGTCCAGACGGCTGCCTTCCGTGTACCAGAGGGTGTGCTTCAGCCAGTTCTCGTCGTCGCGGGTCGGGTGGTCGTCCAGGGCGTGGGCGCCACGGCTCTCGGTGCGGTTGGCGGCCGACTTGATGGTGGCGCGCGCCACTTCGGTCATGTTGGCCAGTTCCAGCGCCTCGATACGAGCCGTGTTGAACACCTTGGACTTGTCGTTGAACGAGATGTTGTTGGCCTGCAGGGCCAGCTCTTCGATCTGCCCCACGCCTTCGTTCAACAGGTCCAGCGTGCGGAACACGCCGCAATGACGCTGCATCGACGCGCGAATCGCGTTGGCCACGTATTGGGTCTTCTCGCCGCCGGTACGGTTTTCCAGGGCGTTGACGCGGTCCAGCGAAAAATCGATGGACGACTGCGACACCGTCTGGTGCGCGCGTTGACGCTCGGGGTGCGAGTTGACGATGTGGTTGCCGGTGGCGCGACCGAACACGATCAGGTCCAGCAGCGAGTTGGTGCCCAGGCGGTTGGCGCCGTGCACCGACACCGCGGCGCATTCGCCGATGGCGTACAGGCCGTTGACGACCTTGGACTCGCCGTCCTTCCAGTCGACCACCTGGCCATGGTAGTTCGCCGGGATGCCGCCCATCTGATAGTGGATGGTGGGCACGACCGGGATCGGTTCCTTGATCGGATCGACGTTGCCGAACTTGATGGCGATTTCGCGGATCGAGGGCAGACGCTTGTTGATGACGTCGGCGCCCAGGTGATCCAGCTTCAGCACCACGTAGCTGCCGTCCGGACCGCAACCGCGGCCTTCCTTGATTTCCTGGTCCATCGAACGCGACACGAAGTCACGCGGCGCCAGATCCTTCAGCGTGGGCGCATAGCGCTCCATGAAGCGCTCGCCATCCTTGTTCAACAGGATGCCGCCTTCGCCACGCACGCCTTCGGTGATCAGCACACCCGCGCCGGCCACGCCGGTCGGGTGGAACTGCCAGAACTCCATGTCCTGCAGCGCGATGCCGGCACGAGCCGCCATGCCCAGGCCGTCACCGGTGTTGATGAAGGCATTGGTGGACGCGGCCCAGATACGGCCGGCGCCGCCGGTGGCCAGCACCGTGGTCTTGGCTTCCAGCAGATAGATTTCGCCGGTTTCCATTTCCAGCGCGGTCACGCCGACCACGTCGCCGTTTTCCGCGCGCACCAGGTCCAGCGCCATCCATTCCACGAAGAACTGGGTCCGCGTGGCGACGTTGCGCTGATACAGCGTGTGCAGCAGAGCGTGGCCCGTACGGTCGGCGGCGGCACAGGCACGCTGCACCGGCTTCTCGCCGAAGTTGGCGGTGTGGCCGCCGAAGGGACGCTGATAGATGGTGCCGTCCGCGTTGCGGTCGAACGGCATGCCGAAGTGTTCCATCTCGTAGACGGCGCTCGGCGCTTCACGGCACATGAATTCGATGGCGTCCTGGTCACCCAGCCAATCCGACCCCTTGACGGTGTCGTACATGTGCCAGTACCAGTTGTCTTCGCTCATATTGCCCAGCGAAGCGCTGACGCCGCCCTGCGCCGCCACGGTGTGCGAACGGGTGGGGAAAACTTTGGACAGAACCGCCACGGACAGTCCCGCTTGGGACAGTTGCAGGGAGCACCGCATGCCGGCACCGCCGGCGCCGACCACCACCACATCGAATTGGCGGCGCGGCAAGGATTTCTTGACAGCGACCACGGCTTAGAGCCTCCAGATAATTTGCACGAAATACACGACCGAGCCGACCAGCCACAGGATGGTCAGAACCTGCAGCAGCAGGCGCACACCCACGGGGCGCACATAGTCCATCCAGATGTCGCGCACGCCGATCCAGGCGTGATAGGCCAGCGACAGGAAAGCCAGCGTGACCAGCAACTGGCCCACGGGCAGTGCATAGACGTGGAACGTGAAGAGCGCCTTCCAGCTTTCATAGTTGAAGCCGGGCATGATCAGCACGCCGATGAACAACACCAGCGTGTACACCGCCATGATGATCGCGGTGATGCGCTGGGCCAGGAAATCCATCACGCCATAGTGGGCGCCGACGACGAGGCGCTTGGGCCCGTAATTCTTGGTAGCGGCCATTATTACCAGGCTCCGAACAGTTTGAGACCGAAAACCACGGTCAGCGCCAGGCTGACCACGAACACGATACCGGCCGACTTGCGGGCCGAATCCTTGTCGATGCCAAGGTGCAGGTCCAGCGCCAGGTAACGGATACCGGCGCAGAAGTGGTGCAGGTAGCCCCAGATCAGAACCAGCAGTATCAATTTGACGATCGGATGCCCCACGACCGAGGCCACGCTGGCGAAGCTTTCAGGCGACGCCAGACTGGCGCCAAGCAACGGCAAAATGACCAAGGGAATACAGAGGAACAACAACGCGCCGCTGACGCGATGAAGAATCGACAGACGGCCGGCCAATGGCAGGCGGTACTTGGCGATTTGACCAATGCTGATATTGCGAAACTGCGGACGCGGCTTGGCAGCTGTGTCGGACATGACGACCTCGGTTGTCTCGAAACTAAAAATCGTGATGGCGGGAATGCCCAGACCCTGGGGCGGGTCTATTGATCCAACCCTTGGGGGTAAAACTTATCTATTTTCGCCCATGTAACGGGTTGCTATCAAATCGACTGAAAAACTCCATCAATTCAAACTGTTGCGGTAGTGATAACGATCGGTCAGGTACAGACCTCGCCGGACTTCCATCGGCCGATCGCCGTACGTATACGAAATGCGCTCCACCTGCAGCAGGGGCGAACCGACCGCCACGCTGAGGGCAGTGGCGGCTTCGTCCGTGGCGGCGACGGCGCGTAATTTTTCATCGGCGCGGATCATGCTGACGCCAAACTCGGATTCAAAAAAACCATAGAGGGGCGCCTTGTTGGCGCTCAGGGCCTCCACGGTCAGACCGCGGAACGCCGCTCCAGGTAGATAGATATCGTCCAGCACCGTGGGCACGCCGCCGAAGGTCAGCAGGCGGCGCAGGCCGAACACGGTTTCGCCGGCGCGCAATTCGAGTGCCCGCGCCACATCGGCCGGCGCGCGCAAGCGGCGACAGTCCACGATACGGCTTTCGGCGGATTCGGTTTCGGCGGTTTCATCGGCGGCCAGGCGCAGGAAACGATAGCGCACGCGCGCTTCGTGGTGCGTGGCGACAAAAGTACCCTTGCCCTGGCGGCGCAGCAGCACGTGCTCGGCGGCCAGTTCATCGACGGCCTTGCGCACCGTGCCCTGGCTGACCTGGAAACGGGCGGCAAGATCGATTTCGCTGGGGATGAGTTCACCCGGCTTCCATTCGCCGCGATCCAGGCTCTGCACCAGCAGGTCCTTGATCTGGCGATACAGCGGGCTGAAAGCGGCGCTCGCGCCGGCCGGACGGCCAGCGGCATTCTTACCTAAAGCGGGGGCTTCTAGCCGGGGATCTGCCATTGATTATCTTCAGTTTGCCAGCGGCCGCGACGGCTCAGGCAGGAACCTGAAACGGGGCTGTCGCCGGGCGGCGCTATTGTTGCACAACGGCATGACGCGTGTCCAACGTCTTATGTCTTATATAAGATATAAGTCAAATTGACGTAAACGTCACGTTCGTCTTAGGATACGCCCTGCTTCGCGGGGCTTCCACCGTAGTGTCATCGCACTGCAATAGGCATTCGTTCCGCAGGCGCAAAAGACTTTTCCAAAGTCAGCAGGGATCCGTTTTCCGCGGACTCAACGATTACACTAATCGGCGAGATTTTTTCTCGACGACCCTTACGGAGAATTTTCATGTCCAAGCCCGCTTTGCGCGTCGCCGTCACCGGCGCCGCCGGTCAAATCGGCTACGCTCTGCTGTTCCGCATCGCCTCCGGCGAGATGCTCGGCAAAGACCAGCCCGTCATCCTGCAATTGCTGGAAATCCCCGACGAAAAGGCACAGAAAGCCCTCAAGGGCGTCATCATGGAGTTGGACGATTGCGCCTTCCCGCTGCTGCAGGAAGTGACCGCCCATAGCGATCCGCGCACCGCCTTCAAGGATATCGACGTGGCCCTGCTCGTGGGCGCCCGCCCGCGCGGCCCCGGCATGGAGCGCAAGGACCTGCTGACGGTCAACGCCCAGATCTTCACGGCGCAGGGCAAGGCCCTGAACGATGTGGCCAAGCGCACCGTCAAGGTCCTGGTGGTCGGCAACCCGGCCAACACCAACGCCTACATCGCCATGAAGTCGGCGCCGGACCTGCCGGCCAAGAACTTCACCGCCATGCTGCGCCTGGATCACAACCGCGCCCTGTCGCAACTGTCGGCCAAGTCCGGCAAGCCGGTCGCGGACATCGAGAAGCTGGTCGTGTGGGGCAACCACTCGCCCACGATGTATCCGGACACCCGTTTCGCCACCGTCGGCGGCCAGGCCCTGAACAAGATCATCAACGACGACGCCTGGAACAAGGACACGTTCATCCCCACCGTGGGCAAGCGCGGCGCCGCCATCATCGAAGCGCGTGGCCTGTCGTCGGCTGCCTCGGCCGCCAACGCCGCCATCGATCACGTGCGTGACTGGGTGCTGGGCACCAACGGCAAGTGGGTCACCATGGGCGTGCCCTCGGATGGTTCCTACGGCATCCCCGAAGGCATCATCTACGGCGTGCCGGTCACCACGGCCAATGGCGAATACACCGTCATCAAGGATCTGGAAATCGACGCGTTCTCGCGTGAGCGCATGGACTTCACGCTGAAAGAGCTGCTCGAAGAGCGCGATGGCGTGAAAGACCTGCTGAAGTAATCCAGCGACATGAAAAATGGGCCCGATCAAAAGGGCCCATTTTTTTAACGCCAGGGCTTTTTTTTACGCCGGGCCGCGGCCGGCGTAAAAAAGCGTCCCGATTCCCACTACAGGAGTAGACAAGATGAGTACCTCCAGCATCAAGGAAACCAAAGAGCAGGAAAAGCCGGGTTTCAAGCCGAAGAAATCGGTTGCGCTGTCCGGCGTGGTCGCCGGCAATACGGCGCTCTGCACGGTGGGACGCAGCGGCAATGACCTGCACTACCGTGGCTACGACATCCTGGACATCGCCGGCACCAGCGAGTTCGAGGAAATCGCCCACCTGCTGGTCCACGGCAAGCTGCCCAACAAAGCCGAGCTGAAAGCCTACAAGCAGAAACTGCGTGCCCTGCGCGGCCTGCCGGTGCAGCTGCAAGTGGCGCTGGAAGCCCTGCCGGCATCCAGCCACCCGATGGACGTGATGCGTACCGCCGTGTCCGTGCTGGGTTGCGTGCTGCCGGAGAAAGACGATCACAACACCCCGGGCGCGCGCGATATCGCCGACCGCCTCATGGCCAGCCTGGGCTCGGCCCTGCTCTACTGGTACCACTACAGCCACAATGGCCGTTCCATCGACGTCGAAACCGACGACGACAGCATCGGCGGGCACTTCCTGCACCTGCTGCACGGCGCCACGCCGTCCGATGAATGGGTCAAGGCGATGCACGTGTCGCTCAACCTGTACGCGGAACATGAGTTCAACGCGTCGACCTTCACCTGCCGCGTCGTCGCCGGCACCGGGTCGGACATCTACTCCGCCATCACCGGCGGCATCGGCGCGCTGCGCGGTCCCAAGCACGGCGGCGCCAACGAAGTGGCCTTCGAAGTGCAAAGCCGCTACGACACGCCCGATGATGCCGAAGCGGACATCCGCCGCCGCGTCGAAAACAAGGAAGTGGTGATCGGTTTCGGCCACCCCGTGTACACGGTCTCCGACCCGCGCAACAAGGTCATCAAGGAAGTGGCGCGCAAGCTGTCCAAGCAGGCCGGCACCACCAAGCTGTACGACATCGCCGAACGCCTGGAAACGGTCATGGCGGACATCAAGAAGATGTTCCCCAACCTGGACTGGTTCTCGGCCGTCAGCTACAACATGATGGGCGTGCCCACCGCCATGTTCACCCCGCTGTTCGTCATCGCGCGCACGGCCGGCTGGTCCGCGCACATCATCGAACAGCGGATCGACAACAAGATCATCCGTCCGACCGCCAACTACACGGGTCCGGAAGATCAGAAGTTCGTCCCGCTCGACAAGCGCAAGTGATGTAGACAAAGCCGGCTCCCGCCGGCTTTTTTTATCTGCCCGGGCGGTCCCGCCCAGGCAGATCGCGCAACCCTGCATGGGGAGGTCCTGTCACCATGTCCACGCACGTCTCCAACGTCCGCCCCGATCCCGACCAGGTTCTCGTCGACATCGTCGACTATGTCCTGGACTACGAGATCGCCAGCCCCCTGGCTTATGAAACCGCCCGCAACTGCCTGATCGATACCCTGGGCTGCGGCCTGGAAGCACTGGAGTATCCGGCCTGCCGCAAGCTGCTGGGGCCCATCGTCCCCGGCACCATCGTGCCCAACGGCGCCAAGGTGCCCGGCACCCAGTTCCAGCTCGATCCGGTCCAGGCCGCCTTCAACATCGGCGCCATGATCCGCTGGCTGGATTTCAATGACACCTGGCTGGCCGCGGAATGGGGCCATCCTTCCGACAACCTGGGCGGCATCCTGGCCACCGCCGACTGGCTGTCGCGCAATGCCGTGGCCGCCGGCAAGGCGCCGCTGACCATGCGCGAGGTGTTGACCGGCATGATCAAGGCGCATGAAATCCAGGGCTGCATCGCGCTCGAAAATTCGTTCAACAAGGTCGGCCTGGACCATGTGGTGCTTGTGAAAGTGGCATCGACCGCCGTGGTCGCCCAGATGCTGGGACTGTCCCGCGAGGAAGTCATCAACGCGGTGTCGCTGGCCTGGGTCGACGGGCAAAGCCTGCGCACCTATCGGCACACCCCGAACACCGGCAGCCGTAAAAGCTGGGCGGCAGGCGACGCGACCAGCCGCGCGGTCCGGCTGGCGCTCATGGCGCGCACCGGCGAGATGGGCTACCCCTCCGTGCTGACCGCCAAGACCTGGGGCTTCTACGACGTGCTCTTCAAGGGCAAGCCTTTCGAGTTCCAGCGCCCCTACGGCAGCTACGTCATGGAAAACGTGCTGTTCAAGATTTCCTTCCCGGCGGAGTTTCATTCGCAGACGGCGGTGGAATGCGCGATGCAGCTGCACGACCTGTTGCGGCAGCATGGCAAGACGGCCGACGATATCGCCGGAATCACGATCCGCACGCATGAAGCGTGCATCCGCATCATCGACAAGAAGGGCCCGCTGGCCAATCCGGCCGACCGCGATCACTGCATCCAGTACATGGTGGCGGTGCCCATCCTGTTCGGACGCCTGACCGCCGGCGATTATGAAGACGACGTGGCCGCCGATCCGCGTATCGATGCGCTGCGGGATCGTATCGTCTGCGTCGAGGATCCCCTGTTCACCAAGGATTATCACGATCCGGACAAGCGCTCCATCGCCAACGCCTTGACCGTGGTGTTCAAGGACGGCGGCGCGCTGGACGAGGTCGTCTGCGAATATCCTATCGGCCACAAACGGCGCCGCGCCGACGGCATTCCCCTGCTGGAGGCGAAATTCCGGACCAATCTGGCCCGCCAGTTCCCTGCCCGGCAGCAGGCGCGCATTCTGGATGTGTCACTCGACCAGGCCAGGCTGGAGGCCATGCCGGTGCACGAATACGTGGATCTTTATGTGATTTGACAATGCTCGGCCTTGGCCAGGCCTGGCCGGGGCCGCGGCTCCGCCGCAGGCCCCGACAAAACGGGGCGTGCCAACCGGCACGCCCCTTCCCCCACAGGCGCCACAAAATGGAGTTTTGTAAGAGAACAGGTTACCCTTTCCGCTTCCTGAAAGCCGTCCCACCCACTCCCTGCTCATGCCCGCACTCAATTACGCGATGATCGTTGCCTTCAACGTCTTCGTCGCCTGCTTCTTCATCGCCGTCGTCTCGCTAGGCTTCATCTACCTGTTCAAGCTCAACGAGCTGAACGACACCATGCGCCACCCCTTGCTGGCCAAGCAGCCGTTCAAGCGCCTGCCCCGCTCGCTGCAAGCCGGCATCCTGCAGGACTACTTCCTGCGCCTGTTCTTCCCCACCCTGAAGTTCGGCCTGTTCGGCTACGCCAACCGGGTCCTCGCGCACGTGGATCCCAAGAAAGTGCCGCTGCGCCTCAAGTGGCCATTGATGGGCCTGTGGGCCGGCTGCTGGATCGGCCTGATCGCCATGATCTCCCTGTGGACGCTGATGCTGCTGCGCCGCTGAAGCCCGTACTGACGCCTGTGGCGGCCAGGCCGCGGCCGCCGCCCCCGTTGCGTTGTCGCATCTTTGCGTTCAAGCTTGCGTCTTTCGCGAGGAGACGCATGTGATCAAGATCTGGGGCCGGGCCAACTCGGTCAACGTACAAAAGGTCCTCTGGTGCTGTGACGAGCTGGGCCTGCCTTACGAGCGCATCGACGCGGGCCTGCACCACGGCCGCAATAACGAACCCGAATACCTGGCCATGAATCCCAACGGTCGCGTACCGACCTTGGAGGACGGCGATTTCGTCCTGTGGGAATCGAATTCGATCATGCGTTATCTGGCCCTGCAATACGGCGCCGGTCAGGCGCAGGACAAGTCCCACGATCTCTACCCGGCCCAGCCCCGCCTGCGCGCCAGCATCGACCGCTGGCTCGACTGGACCCTCTCCACCCTGCAACCCGCGGAACGCAATGTGTTCTGGGGCATCGTACGCACGCCGCCCGCCGAACGCGACATGGCCGCCATCCAGAAAGGCGCCGACGCCTGCGGCGCGCTGTGGGGCATGCTGGACACGCACCTGGCCGGACGCGCCTACGTGGAAGGCAATGCCTTCTCCCTCGCCGATATCGTGCTGGGCGCCTATTGCCGTCGCTATCTGGAACTGGACGGGATACAACGCCCTGCCCTGCCGCATCTGCAGAAGTGGTATGAAGGCGTGAGGCAGCGCCCCGCCTTTCAGCGCTATGTCGCCCCGGCGCTGACATAATCGGCTTTCGACAGCAACGAGGCAAAGCCCCCGCCATGACCATTGAGCTTCATACCTGGAATACGCCTAACGGCCGCAAGATCAGCGTCGCGCTGGAAGAGATGGGCCTGCCCTACTCGGTGCATCCCGTCGACATCCGCAACGGCGAACAGCACCAGCCGGCGTTCCTGCGCATCAGCCCCAACAACCGCATTCCCGCCATCGTCGACCCCGAGGGTCCTGAAGGTAAGCCGGTCAGCGTGTTCGAGTCCGGCGCCATCCTGCTGTACCTCGGCGAAAAGACCGGCAAGTTCCTGCCGGCCAAGCTGGTCGATCGCATTCCGGTCCTGGAATGGCTGATGTGGCAGATGGGCGGCTTCGGCCCGATGCCCGGCCAGGCGCATCATTTTCTCGGTCTGGACAACGAGGCCGACCGCCGTTATGGCGCGCAGCGCTATGTGGCTGAAACGCGCCGCCTGTACGGCGTGCTGGATCGCCGCCTGGCCCAGGTGGAGTTCGTGGCGGGTCCGCTTTCAGTGGCGGACTTCGCCATCGTGGGCTGGGCCTGGCGCCACGAGAAGCACAAGGTCGACCTGGCCGACTTTCCAAATGTGAAGCGCTGGTACGAGGCCCTGATGGCGCGGCCCGGCGTCAAGCGTGGCTTCGACGTGAAGCTGGATAAGTAAAGCCCGTCCCGGGAGCGGATGCAGCCTGGTTGCCGGCTGCAACGCTTCCGTTCAACGGCGGCGATCGCACAACGGCGGCGCCGTCGTGTTGGTGGCGAAGACATCGACGATGGCATCGGCCACCGCGCGCACACGGCCCGACCGATGCAGGTCGCCATGCAGCACCATCCAGATGTCGTAGTGCTCCGCGCGATCCGGCCACACCCGCTTCAAGGCCGGATCGCCGTCCGCCAGATACACCGGTAGTTCAGCCAGCCCCAGGCCCGCACGCACGGCCTCGCGCAGCACCAGCCCGGAATTCACTTCCATGGCCACGCGCGCGTTCGCATACGGCTCGCCGGCCAAAGTGTCCGGCCGCGTCATCATCAACGCGCGCTGGTAGATCACGACAGCATGCCCTTCGAATGCCGTGCCGCGGCGCGGCTCGCCGTGGGCTTTCAGATACGTCTTGCCCGCATAAAGGCCCATTTCGCGCCGCGCCAGGCGCCGCGAAATCAGATCCGGGTTGTCCGGCCGCACATTGCGCACGGCGATGTCGGCATCGCGCCGGGCCAGGTTGGTCAGCTGCATCGATGTCGTCAGCACAACCCGCAGGTCGGGATGTTCGGCCTGGACCTTCTGGACGGCGGCGATCATCAGATGGCTGCCGATGGTGTCCGACGTCGCCACGCGCACGGTGCCCGACACGCGCTCATCGGTCCCCTGGGTCTGGCGCACCAGCTGGTCGGCGGCGCGTTCCATGGCCTCCGCGGCCTGCAAGGCCAGTTCACCCGCGCGCGTGGGCACGTAGCCGTTCGAGGTGCGCAGGAACAGGCGCGCATCCAGCGATTTTTCCAAGGCGGCCAGGCGACGCCCTACCGTGGCCTGGTCGATCTGCAGCAGGGCCGCGGCGGCGCGCAACGTCCCGGTCCGATAGACCGACAGGAAGATGCGGGTGTTGTCCCAATCCATGAAGTTCGTCCTTGCCTGCGTATCCTGCACGGCCCTTTGACCCATGCAGTTTCGTAGTGCTTATATCGCAATATCAAGCATTTATGCATTCTAGCGCAGCCAGAATATCTAGATTTTCAGCCCTGTCGTGGCGTTATCTTTCTCGCGGATAACTACAGCTGGAAACCTGGCTCCTTCTTCTTGAAACTGACGATTACCTTACTAGCTGCTAGCATGGTCGTGTCCTGTTCTTGCGCACGCCCATGCCCGCTCTGCCTTATCACCCCGTTGTTGTGGATATCATTCGCCAGCGCGAATGTCTTCAGGTTCTTGATGCCCCTTGTGGCTTTGGTTGGCTGGGACAAGCCTTGTCGACCGGCACGAGCCAGGCGCCCCAGATCGACGGCGTCGGCATGTGGGAGTTTCCCTCGCAGGAAAGCGGCTACCGCGACGTGCGCGAGCATGACCTGGATCACCCCTTGCCGCGTATCGGGCCCTCGTATGACGCGGTGGTATGCGGCGAGGCGCTGCACCTGTTGTGCAATCCTGGCGTGGCCCTGGAAAGTTTCCACAAGCAGCTCCGGCCCGGCGGCACGCTGATCATCACCACGCCCAACACCTGGTACATGCGTTCCAGGTTCCAGTATCTGCTGCGTGGCTTCCATTCCGGTTTCGCGCCTGCCGTGGGCAAAACACGTGGCGACTATATTCCTTTCATTCCCTGGTCGTTCACGCAGCTGCATCTGATGTTGAGCCATTACGGCTATACGGACATCACTTTGCATGACGTCGAAGAGCCCAAGCCGAAGCGCATGGTCGAATATGCGCTGGCCTTGCCCGGCATGATGCACATCCGCCACAAGCGGCAGCGCGCCCGTTGCGATGAAGAGCAGCGCTATTGGCAACAGGCCGGGTCCAAGCAATCGATATTCGGCCGGTGGCTGGTGGTCTCAGCAAGGGTGCCGGCGGGCGCTTGAGCAGCGCGTATGGGTTATCGTCCGACGGTAGCCCGATGCCTGTTCCCGAGATCCCGATGTCCTTGAATACTTCCCCCTGCCCCTGCGACAGCGGCCGCCCCTATTCCAGCTGCTGCGGCCGTTGGCATGCCGGCGCCTTGCACTTGCAGGCACCCGATGCCCAGGCGCTGATGCGCTCACGCTATAGCGCCTTCGTCCTGGACCTGACCGACTATCTGCGCGACACCTGGCATCCCGGCACGCGGCCCGACAGCATCGAGCCCAACCCGGCCGGGTTGAAATGGCTGGGCCTCAGCATCAAAGGGCATGCACGGCAGGACGACACTCACGCCACGGTCGAATTCGTCGCCCGCAGCCGCTGGCAAGGCAAGGGGGAACGGCTGCACGAAACCAGCCGCTTCGTGCTTGAAGAAGGTCGCTGGTTCTACGTGGACGGTACCTTGCACGACAAGTGAAGCGAGCCAATTGGGCCAATCGTATACGTTTCGACAATTTACGGTTCGGCTTTTATACTCGCCGCATTTACCCTCCCGCAGTGCCCAACTTTTTGCCGGAGCTTCCCATGCGACTTGTCACTACCGCGCTGTTCGCCGCACTGACCCTTGCCTCTTCCGCGGCGCTTGCCGCGGAAACGAAGAACGTCCGCGTTACGCCCCTTGGCGGCATCGATGGGGAATTCTGCCCGCAGGACCGCGCTTTGGTCTTCGAAGACCCGAACGGCACGCGCATCCTCTACGATCCGGGCCGCACGGTGGCGGGTGCCGACGATCCCCGCCTGGGCAAGATCGACATCATCCTGATCAGCCACATGCACGGCGACCATGTTGGGAACGCGCACAACAAGGCGCCCAATTCCGGCACCTGCGCCAACCCGGATGTGTCGGTGTCTTCGGTGCCAAACACGCTGGCTGTTGAAATCGCGCTGGCGAAGAAATCGAAGATCGTCAGCGGCAGCGACATGCCGCCGTTCTTTGCCGCCAAGCTCAAGGCCAACGGCGGCGACCCCGCGAATTCCGTGCTGGCGCGTTTCGGCGGCAGCGTGACCCTGGGCGGCGTGCGTATCGCCACGGTCACCGCCATGCATAGCAACGGGGTCGATCCGGACTTCATCGGTGGCGAGCTAGGCAAGGAAATGAAGGCCGTCGGCATCTATGGCGACGTGGGTCTGGCGACGGGCTTCGTAGTGACGTTCAGCAACGGGCTGGTTGCTTATTTATCGGGCGACACGGGCGTCACCGCGGACCAGGACCGCGTGGTGCGCGGGCTTTATCACGCCAGGCTGGCGGTGATGAATATGGGCGATGGTTTCACCACCGGGCCCAAGGAAGCGGCCTATGTGATGAATGACCTGGTCAAGCCGGTTTCCGTGATTCCTTCGCACGCCAATGAAGTGGGCACGGTCAATGGCAAGGTACGGGCGGGCAGCAAGACCGAAGCGTTCATCAAGCAGGTCCATGCGCCGTCTTATGTGCCGTTATCTGGCAAAACCATGGCGTTCGACGCCAACGGCCGCTGCCAAGAGGGTTGCAAGTAGTCTCCCCCTACCGCGCGGAGCGCCCCCCTCAAGGGGCGGCACTGGCGGACCGGAAGGAAACATCCACCCCAGCGCGCTACGCGCGCCCCCCTCAAGGGGCCGCACTGGCGGACCGGCAAAGCCGGCTCCGCTGTGCCCCGGATCATAAAGACCTGTGCAATGCACAGGCCTTTATCAGGAACGTCACGCTGGGTGCGCGGAATTACCCGCGCTTGCCGACAGCCCGGTCCACCATCGCGGGCGCCATGCCCAGATAATTCTCCGGCGCGGTCAGGCGGTCGATAGCAGCCCGGTCCAGGTGGCGCGTGACCTCGGGCATGTTCGCCAGCACTTCAGCCAGACTGCCGCCATGTTCGTTGACCTGCCGGCAGGCGGCATACACGACGTCATGCGCCTGCTGGCGACCCATGTGCGGCGCCAGGCCCATCATCACGGCTTCAGCCACGATCAGGCCACGCGAAATGCCCAGGTTTGCACTCATGCGCGCTTCATCGACGATCAGTCCGCTCAACATGAACCTGGCCTGGTGCAGCGCCCCCGCCGACAGCACGAAACTTTCCGGCACCGCGATCCACTCCGCATGCCATGGCCCCGTCGCCCGTTCGAAATCCTGCACCATGGCGTCCAGCATCAATCCGGCATGCTGACGCACGGCCTTGGACGCGGCCAGCATCAACTCGCTGGAAATGGGATTGCGCTTCTGCGGCATGGTGCTACTGGCGCCCCGCCCCGTGACGAAAGGCTCATAGACTTCAGCGAATTCCGTGGCCGCCATCAACATGACGTCCAGCGCGATCTTGCCCAGCGACCCCGTGACCAGCGCCAGGAAATTCACCGCCTCGGCCAGCCCGTCGCGGGCCACATGCCATGTCGTCGCCGGCACACCCAGACCCAGCTCCTCCATCAGCGCCTGCTGCACGGCCAGGCCCTGGTCGCCCAGAGAGGCCAAGGTGCCCGCGGCGCCCGCGAACTGCCCCACCAATACGCGCGGACGAAGCTGGGCCAGGCGTTCGGCGTGACGGTCGAACATCGCCAGCCAGATCGCGGCCTTGTAGCCGAAGGTGATGGGCAAGGCCTGCTGCAGATGCGTGCGCCCCGCCATGGGCGTGTCGCGGTATTTGGTGGCAAGCGCGGCCAGGATACGGCGCAACGCTTCGATATCGTCGTTGACGATATCCAGCGCGGCACGTACCTGCAGGATCACCGCTGTGTCCATGATGTCCTGCGTCGTCGCGCCCCAATGCACATAGCGGCCCGCTTCGTCGCCGCACAGCTTCACCAACTGATGCACCAGCGGCAGGATGGGATAACCGACGATGTCGGTCTCGTGGCGCAGATGATCGAGGTCCAGGTCGGCAAAGCGCGACCGCTGCGCGATGACCTCGGCAGCGTCGGCGGGAATCACGCCGACGCGGGCCTGGGCGCGGGCCAGCGCGACTTCCACCTCGATATAGCGCTCGATGAGCGCACGGTCGTTGAAGATCTCGCGCATGGCTGGCGTGCCGAAAGCATCGCGAAACAGCACGGAGTCGAGCACCGTGGTGGCGCCCTGGAAATTGGCAATAGTCATGAGTGGTCCTTATGCTTCAGGCTTGTTGTCTTGATCCGGCGTCGATCGCGGCTTTGATGGTGGCTTCAATCGCGGCGTCATTCGTCCACCGGCTTCAGCGCACGTTCGCCAGCTTGTCCAGCCAGGGCCGCAGGTTTTCTTTTTCCTCCAGCCCGTAGCCGGCGGCGTCAGTGGGACGAACCAGTCCACCGCCCAGGCCGCAGCCTTTGGGATAGCCGCCGAAGGGCTGGAACACGCCCGGATACGCCTCGCACCCGCCCAGTTCCAGTCCAACGGCGATATGCAGATTGATCAGATGTCCGCCATGCGGATAAGCCTGGGCACGGTCGTAACCACGCGCTTCCAGCAAGGCCAGCATGCGTGCGTACTCGGTCAAGCCGTAGCACAGGCCCGCGTCCATCTGGAAGATGTCCTTGCCCGCCCGCATGCCGCCGAACAGCAGCAAGTTGTTGACGTCCGGCAGGGAGAACAGGTTTTCTCCCGTTGCCACTGGCAAGGGATAGGCTTCGGTCAGCTGACGGTTCAGGTCGTAGTCGAGCGGATCGCCTACCTCTTCGAACCAGCGCAATTGATAAGGCTCGATGGCGCGCGCGCACGCCAGCGCGGCGGGCAGATCGTAGCGGCCGTTGACGTCCACCGACAGCCGGCTGCCGGTACCCGCCACGGACAAGGCAGCCTCGATGCGCCGGAGGTCCGTCGCCAGCGGCGCGCCGCCTATCTTCATCTTGTAGGCCTGGTAGCCCTGCGCCTGGTAGCCCAGCAACTCTTCGCGCAGGCGCTCGGTTCCATCGCCCGCGCTGTCCGGATAGTAGTAACCGCCCGCCGCGTAGACGTCCACCCCCGCGGTCTTGCCTTGCCGCCCGTAGTGGCGCGAGATCGCCACATGCGCGGGCTCGTCATCCAGCTTGGCATTCAAGTCCCAGGCCGCGAGTTCCAAAGCCCCCGCGGCGGCGGCGCGATCGCCATGGCCGCCGGGCTTCTCATTGCGCATGGCAGTCTGCAAGACCTTGGCCGGGTCCAGCCGCCGGCCGTTGTCATCCAGCAGGCTGTGCGGTTCGGCCTTGAGCAGGCGGGGAATCATGCGGTCACGCAGGATGCCGCCTTGTGCGTAGCGGCCGATCGAATCGAAGGCATAGCCGATGACGGGCTTGCCGTCGCGGATCACGTCGCTGACCAGCGCGACCAGGGAGATGTCATGCTCCGAGAAGTTGACGAGGGCATTGGCGACATTGCCCTCCATGGGGACCGAGATCTCGCGGATCGCAGTGATTTTCATGATGCAGGTGTCCTTGTATTGCTTGCGTGGCGGATGACGGATCAAAGCGACGCATTGATGGGGCGCCCCAGCGCCCGGTGATATTCAGCCTTGGCCACGCCTTCGTCGAAGTCGCCGTTGAGCTTCGCCACGACCACCGTGGCCACGCTATTGCCCATGGCGTTGCAGATGCAGACGGCTTGCGACGTGAAGCGATTGATGCCGAACAGCAAGGGCAGCCCTTCGATGGGCAGGATGCCGGAGGCGGTGACCGTGGCGGCGAACACGATGAAGGTGCCGCCGGATACGGTGGCGGCGCCCTTGGACGTCACCAGCATGATCAGCAACAGGCCCAGCTGATGCTCCCAGGTCAGGGGCACGCCGTAGGCATTGGCCAGGAACATCACGCACAGGGGCAGATAGACTGACGTGCCGTCCAGGTTGAAGGCATAACCCGTAGGCAGCACCAGGCTGACGGTCTGCTTGGAGCAGCCCAAGGCCTGCAGCTTCTCCATCAAGCGGGGGAAGGCGCTTTCGGATGAACCCGTGGCGAACAGGATGCCGATCTCCGCCTTGAAATAGCGCAGGAAGTGGAAGATGTTCATGCCGAAGCAGCGCAGGATCACGCCGAACACGACGATGACGACAAATGCCAGGATGGCGTACATCACCAGCAGCAGGTAGCCGAGCGACACCAGGGCCTGCATGCCGCTGGCGCCGATGGCGTAGGCAATGGCGCCGAACGCGCCGATGGGCGCGAAGCGCATGACCAGATCGGTCAGCTTGAAGAAGCAGTCCGACATGGTGGTGAAAGCGCCTTCGACGACGGTGCGCGTTTTCGCCGTCAGCATCAACACGGCGGCGCCGAAGGCGATGGACAGCACCACCACCTGCAGCAGGCTGTGGCCGGTGAGCGCGCCGACGAAGCTGTCCGGGATCATGGACAGCAGGAAGGCGTCAAAGCCTATCGGTGCCGCGGCCTTGCCATACGACGCGGTGGCGGCGGCATGGACGGCGGCATCGGGCTGCAGGTTCAGGCCCACACCGACGCCGGAATAATTGGCCAGCACCATGGAAATGGCCAGGACGATGGTCGACACCACTTCAAAATAGATCAGAGCCTTGAAGCCGATCTTGCCGACTTTCTTCAGGTCGCCGGCGGCCAGGATACCCAGGACCAGGTTCAAAAAGACCAGGGGCGCCACGACGGTCTTGATCAGCCGCAGAAAGATATCGCCCAACACCTTCATCGACTGCCCCAGCTGGGGGTCGGCAAAGCCCAGGACGATGCCCAGCACGATGCCGGCCGTGATCTGGAAGCCCAGGCGCGCGTAGAAAGGTTTGGGATTGCCGGGGGTTGCCGCGGCGGCGGGAATTGCCATGCCCTAGTCTCCAGTATAAGTTCGTACTTATTTAATATGTACGTACTTTATATCTGTGAGTGCCTCAAGAAAACCAGGGTTTACCCTTGGATTTGTTGCTAATGGCCGCAGCGTGTAGAGTCCGCGTCACGGACAGCCAAATACCGGGAGGACGAGTGGCGGCGCGTTATATGGAGCTTGCGCAGGATCTGATCGAGCAGATCAGGACCGGCCAGATCGCGGTTGGCGCGGCCTTGCCCAGTGAGGTGGACCTGTCGCAGCAGCACGGCGTCAGCCGCGCCACGGTGCGGTCCGCGCTGCTGGTGGTGCAGAACCTGGGGCTGATTTCCCGCCGCAAGCGTGCCGGCATCCGTGTGGAGGCCGCGCAGCCACGCAAGGCTTACGAGCGCTCGCTGTCAGATCTGGAAGACCTGATGCAGTTCGCGGTGGTCACCGAGCGGCATGTGCAGGGGATAGATCATGTTGTCTGCGATGCGGCGCTGGCGGCGCAGTTGAAGAGCGATGTCCTGCGCAAGTGGATGCGTGTTGCCATGCTGCGGGTGGATATGCAGAAGCCTGATGAGCCCTTGTGCTGGACGGATGTATTTCTCGATCCCGATATCGGTGCGGAGCTGGGCACGCAGCTGCATAAAAGCACGGGGTTGATCTGCGAGATGGTCGAAGAGAAATTCGGCTGCACGGTGGATGAGGTACGCCAGGAGATCCGTGCGATTGGCGTGCCGGCACGCATGGCCACCGCGCTTGGCGTGGAAGCGGATACGCATGCACTGGAAGTGACGCGGTGGTATGCCAGCGAGGGGCAGGCGCCGTTTGAGATAACGGTGAGTGTGTTTCCGGCGAATCGGTTTACTTACGCGCTGACGTTAAGAAAGCACGACGGTATCTAACTCGTTAGACGCAATAAAAAAGCCCACCAGGTCTACCTGGTGGGCTTTTTCGTAAGAACCCGGGCCCGATCGCGGACACCGCGGAGCCGGCTTTGCCGGTCCGCCGGTGTCGCTGTTTAGGGTCCCCCCGTACCGCGCTACGCGCGGCCCCCCAGGGGGCGACACCGGCGGACCGGGGGACCGGGGGACCCGGCTCCGCGGTGTCCCCGATGGGTTGGAGATATTAATCAGGCAATAAAAAAGCCCACCGGCATTGCCTGGTGGGCTTTTCTTTCGCACAAACAAAACCCCAGCTGGGTTACCAGCTGGGGTTTTGAGCAATAAGTGCCTGACGATGACCTACTTTCACAGACGTCCGTCCACTATCATCGGCGCAAAGTCGTTTCACTGTCCTGTTCGGGATGGGAAGGAGTGGGACCAACTCGCTATGGTCGTCAGGCGTAAAGGGTTGTGTGTCTTGAACGAGTCAAGGCACACCAATCTGGGAAGAAGCAAACGCTTATGTGTTCGGGTGAGTCTGGATTGCGATCGCGTCGCACGCGATGCCACATCAAACTACATTTCAATCGTTGGGGGTTGTTGTTAGCGCCTGTGCAGAGGTCACCTCACTCTTACACACAGACCAACCATCAGGGTTATAGGATCAAGCCTCACGGGCAATTAGTATCGGTTAGCTTAACGCATTACTGCGCTTCCACACCCGACCTATCAACGTCCTGGTCTTGAACGACCCTTCAGGGGGCTCGAGGCCCCGGGATACCTTATCTTTAGACGAGTTTCCCGCTTAGATGCCTTCAGCGGTTATCTCTTCCGTACATAGCTACCCGGCAATGCCATTGGCATGACAACCGGTACACCAGAGGTACGTCCACTCCGGTCCTCTCGTACTAGGAGCAGGCTCCATCAAGTATCCAACGCCCACGGCAGATAGGGACCAAACTGTCTCACGACGTTTTAAACCCAGCTCACGTACCTCTTTAAATGGCGAACAGCCATACCCTTGGGACCGGCTACAGCCCCAGGATGAGATGAGCCGACATCGAGGTGCCAAACACCGCCGTCGATATGAACTCTTGGGCGGTATCAGCCTGTTATCCCCAGAGTACCTTTTATCCGTTGAGCGATGGCCCTTCCATTCAGAACCACCGGATCACTATGTCCTGCTTTCGCACCTGTTCGACTTGTCAGTCTCACAGTCAAGCACGCTTATGCCATTGCACTATCAGCACGATTTCCGACCGTACCTAGCGTACCTTCGAACTCCTCCGTTACGCTTTGGGAGGAGACCGCCCCAGTCAAACTGCCCACCATGCACTGTCCCCAATCCGGATAACGGACCAAGGTTAGAACCTCAAACAGACCAGGGTGGTATTTCAAGGTTGGCTCCACCGAATCTAGCGACTCGGTTTCAGCGCCTCCCACCTATCCTACACAGGCCGGTTCAAAGTCCAATGCAAAGCTACAGTAAAGGTTCATGGGGTCTTTCCGTCTAGCCGCGGGTAGATTGCATCATCACAAACACTTCAACTTCGCTGAGTCTCGGGAGGAGACAGTGTGGCCATCGTTACGCCATTCGTGCAGGTCGGAACTTACCCGACAAGGAATTTCGCTACCTTAGGACCGTTATAGTTACGGCCGCCGTTTACCGGGGCTTCGATCAAGAGCTTGCACCCCATCACTTAACCTTCCGGCACCGGGCAGGCGTCACACCCTATACGTCGACTTTCGTCTTTGCAGAGTGCTGTGTTTTTAATAAACAGTCGCAGCCACCGATTCTCTGCGACCCCATCATGCTCAGCGCGCAGGCGCTTCACACTACCGGGGCATACCTTCTCCCGAAGTTACGGTATCAATTTGCCGAGTTCCTTCTCCCGAGTTCTCTCAAGCGCCTTGGAATATTCATCCCGTCCACCTGTGTCGGTTTGCGGTACGGTCTCGTACAGCTGAAGCTTAGAGGCTTTTCTTGGAACCACTTCCAATCACTTCGCGAAACATGTTCGCTCGTGCCACACCCTTGAGTCATGCGCCCGGATTTGCCTAAGCGCCCTCTCTAATGCAGCAACAGGGACTTCCAACACCCTGATGATCTTCCGCGATCCGTCCCCCCATCGCACTGTACGACGGTACTGGAATATTAACCAGTTTCCCATCAGCTACGCATCTCTGCCTCGCCTTAGGGGCCGACTCACCCTGCGCCGATGAACGTTGCGCAGGAAACCTTGGACTTACGGCGAGGGGGCTTTTCACCCCCTTTATCGCTACTCATGTCAGCATTCGCACTTCTGATACCTCCAGCAGCCTTTACAAGCCACCTTCACAGGCTTACAGAACGCTCTCCTACCGCGTGCATCGAAATGCACACCCGCAGCTTCGGTTTATCGCTTAGCCCCGTTACATCTTCCGCGCAGGACGACTCGATCAGTGAGCTATTACGCTTTCTTTAAAGGGTGGCTGCTTCTAAGCCAACCTCCTGACTGTCTATGCCTTCCCACTTCGTTTCCCACTTAGCGATAATTGGGGACCTTAGCTGGCGGTCTGGGTTGTTTCCCTCTTGAGTCCGGACGTTAGCACCCGGTGCTCTGTCTCCCAAGCTGGACTTGCGGGTATTCGGAGTTTGCCATAGTTTGGTAAGTCGCCATGACCCCCTAGCTATAACAGTGCTCTACCCCCCGCAGTCATACTTGAGGCACTACCTAAATAGTTTTCGGAGAGAACCAGCTATTTCCAGATTTGTTTAGCCTTTCACCCCTATCCACAGCTCATCCCCTAATTTTTCAACATTAGTGGGTTCGGTCCTCCAGCACGTGTTACCGTGCCTTCAACCTGGCCATGGATAGATCATCTGGTTTCGGGTCTACACCCAGCGACTGAATCGCCCTATTCGGACTCGCTTTCGCTACGCCTTCCCTAATCGGTTAAGCTTGCCACTGAATGTAAGTCGCTGACCCATTATACAAAAGGTACGCAGTCACCCCACAAGGAGGCTCCTACTGTTTGTATGCATACGGTTTCAGGATCTATTTCACTCCCCTTCCGGGGTTCTTTTCGCCTTTCCCTCACGGTACTGGTTCACTATCGGTCGATCACGAGTATTTAGCCTTGGAGGATGGTCCCCCCATCTTCAAACAGGATTTCACGTGTCCCGCCCTACTTTTCTTACGCTTAGTTCCACACACGAGATTTCGTCTACAGGGCTATCACCTGCTACGGCCGGACTTTCCATTCCGTTCGACTATCCCATGCGCTAAAACGTAAAGGCTGTTCCGATTTCGCTCGCCACTACTTTCGGAATCTCGGTTGATTTCTTTTCCTCGAGCTACTGAGATGTTTCAGTTCACCCGGTTCGCCTCCATGAGCTATGTATTCACTCATGGATACCGTCTTGCGACGGTGGGTTTCCCCATTCGGATATCTGCGGATCAAAGCTTGTTTGCCAGCTCCCCGCAGCTTTTCGCAGGCTACAACGTCCTTCATCGCCTGTGATCGCCAAGGCATCCACCATATGCACTTAGTCACTTGATCCTATAACGCTAATGGCTATAGCACCAACAACTAACCTTCACAATTCACTGTATGTCTGACATGACATCGCATTTGTGCCGTTCCAAATTGCTTTAGAACTTTATGATTGCAATCACAACCCGTATTCACCTTTCATTCGATTTAACGAATTACTCGACAAACACATTGTCGTTTTGCTTCTTCCAGATTGTTAAAGAACGATATACAGCTATTGGATTAAAAACCCAACGTTTAAGACTTCATCGCCCAAGCGATGCAGCACTAAACGTTAGACTCTTGACCTTGCGGACCCGGTATTCAAACCCCACTGCCCATCTGTTGAACACAGAAAGTAGTGGTGGAGGTGAACGGGATCGAACCGATGACATCCTGCTTGCAAAGCAGGCGCTCTCCCAGCTGAGCTACACCCCCATTCATGCTTCACCGTATCACTACGTTGCCGCATAAACCGTGGTGGGTCTGGTTGGATTCGAACCAACGACCCCCGCCTTATCAAGACGGTGCTCTAACCGACTGAGCTACAGACCCAATTTTTCATCGGATCCGCTGTGGATGACAGACAAGAGATTCGCTCTCTACTGCCCTGCCACCGATCCAGCCATATTAACAACCGATAAGTGTGGACGCTTAACACCAATCACGCTTCGCTCTGAAAGGAGGTGATCCAGCCGCACCTTCCGATACGGCTACCTTGTTACGACTTCACCCCAGTCATGAATCCTACCGTGGTAATCGCCCTCCTTGCGGTTAGGCTAACTACTTCTGGTAAAACCCACTCCCATGGTGTGACGGGCGGTGTGTACAAGACCCGGGAACGTATTCACCGCGACATGCTGATCCGCGATTACTAGCGATTCCGACTTCACGCAGTCGAGTTGCAGACTGCGATCCGGACTACGATCGGGTTTCTGGGATTGGCTCCCCCTCGCGGGTTGGCGACCCTCTGTCCCGACCATTGTATGACGTGTGAAGCCCTACCCATAAGGGCCATGAGGACTTGACGTCATCCCCACCTTCCTCCGGTTTGTCACCGGCAGTCTCATTAGAGTGCCCTTTCGTAGCAACTAATGACAAGGGTTGCGCTCGTTGCGGGACTTAACCCAACATCTCACGACACGAGCTGACGACAGCCATGCAGCACCTGTGTTCCGGTTCTCTTGCGAGCACAATCAAATCTCTTCGATCTTCCAGACATGTCAAGGGTAGGTAAGGTTTTTCGCGTTGCATCGAATTAATCCACATCATCCACCGCTTGTGCGGGTCCCCGTCAATTCCTTTGAGTTTTAATCTTGCGACCGTACTCCCCAGGCGGTCAACTTCACGCGTTAGCTGCGCTACCAAGGCCCGAAGGCCCCAACAGCTAGTTGACATCGTTTAGGGCGTGGACTACCAGGGTATCTAATCCTGTTTGCTCCCCACGCTTTCGTGCATGAGCGTCAGTGTTATCCCAGGGGGCTGCCTTCGCCATCGGTATTCCTCCACATATCTACGCATTTCACTGCTACACGTGGAATTCTACCCCCCTCTGACACACTCTAGCTCGGTAGTTAAAAATGCAGTTCCAAAGTTAAGCTCTGGGATTTCACATCTTTCTTTCCGAACCGCCTGCGCACGCTTTACGCCCAGTAATTCCGATTAACGCTTGCACCCTACGTATTACCGCGGCTGCTGGCACGTAGTTAGCCGGTGCTTATTCTGCAGGTACCGTCAGTTGCGCCAGGTATTATCCGGCGCCGTTTCTTTCCTGCCAAAAGTGCTTTACAACCCGAAGGCCTTCATCGCACACGCGGGATGGCTGGATCAGGGTTTCCCCCATTGTCCAAAATTCCCCACTGCTGCCTCCCGTAGGAGTCTGGGCCGTGTCTCAGTCCCAGTGTGGCTGGTCGTCCTCTCAAACCAGCTACGGATCGTCGCCTTGGTGAGCCTTTACCTCACCAACTAGCTAATCCGATATCGGCCGCTCTAATAGTGCGAGGTCTTACGATCCCCCGCTTTCCCCCGTAGGGCGTATGCGGTATTAGCTACGCTTTCGCGTAGTTATCCCCCGCTACTAGGCACGTTCCGATACATTACTCACCCGTTCGCCACTCGCCACCAGACCGAAGTCCGTGCTGCCGTTCGACTTGCATGTGTAAGGCATCCCGCTAGCGTTCAATCTGAGCCAGGATCAAACTCTTCAGTTCAATCTCTGTTTGTATGCCCTAAGACCCAGTAAACCAGATCAAAGGACATCTTTCGCAATTTGCTCAAAGGAAGTGAGAGTTAAGACAAATTGCTTTGCCCTAATTTCTTACTTCTATGTGAGCGTTTGATTTCGTTGGCGCCATCGATTTCTCGATGGACAGCGCAATCCGCATCAAGCGCCCACACTTATCGGTTGTTTCGTTGTTAAAGAGCGGTACTGCCAACTGCTTGCCTGCCGTTTATCTGATTCGCTTCGCTGCTTTCGCCGCGTTGCTGTTTCAGCAGCAGAGAAACGAGATTATGAAGCAGTTTTTCGAAGTTGTCAAATTCATTTCTGAACTTTTTTTACTTCTTTCAAACGCTGCGTGCTTCTTTGAAGTCACCGCCTTGCATTTGAAGTCTGCTCGCTCAACCCGTTACCGGGTTTCGCTGAAACCGTTTCGAGGGGCGCTATGCGCTGAACCTTAAAACTGCTTCATTATCTCACTTCAAGTTCGTCACTATAACACATCTAACTCGTTGAAATTTCAGGAGATTCCTGTCGTTTCGTCGTCGCGTTGTTTGTGTTGGAGCAGCGAAGGAGCGAGACTATAGCACAGGATTTTTGCTTGTGTAGCCCCAAGGGCAATATTTTTAAAAAAACCTGCATTTTTTTCTGTCGGCCCCGCGGCGGCGGCCCTGAAACCACGCTGTGGAAGGCCTCTCTCCAGACGGAGAGAGGCCTTTTTCCCCCCTATAGAGATGCCTCTCCCCTATAGAGATGCCTCTCCCCTATAGAGATGCCTCTCCCCTATAGAGATGCCTCTCCCCTATAGAGATACCTCTCCCCTATAGAGATACCTCTCCCCTATAGAGATACCTCTCCCCTATAGAGATGCCTCTTCCTTATAGAAAGATGCCTCTCCCCTATAGAGAGATGATCCTCGCCGATACCTGTATGCCTATATAGGCAGGCATTCCCCCTGTTGCGGCTTCATGACGCAATGCAGCGGTTTCAGATGTGTGTAGGGGCTCACCCGCCACAATGGCGGCGGATACGTAGTTGCGTAGTTTGTAGTTCGGGCCGGCCAGGCGCCGCCAGCCAGCCCAGGATGCTTTGGAGAGTTTATGAGTTCGACCCGCTTGCCCCGTGTACCCATACTGGAGGTCGCTCAGATGACGCCTGAACAAAAACGCATCCACGACGTGATCACTTCCGGGCCCCGCGGCCAGGTACGCGGCCCGCTCGCTGTATGGCTGCACCGCCCCGCGCTGGCGGAGCCCGCCCAGGCACTGGGCCGCTACTGCCGTTTCGAAACCAGCCTGCCCGCCCGGCTGTCGGAATGGGCCATCCTGATCCTGGCCCACCACTGGCGCTCGGACTTCGAATGGTGGGCGCACAAGCCGCCCGCCCTCAAGGCCGGTATTACGGTGGAAATGATAGAAGCCCTGCGTGACGGCCAGCCCATCCCCTACGGCAATCCGGACGAAGCGCTGATACACGAGTTCCTCAATGTGCTCCATACGGACCGCGCCATTCCTCAGGACCTATATGACCGGGTGGTCCATGTCCTCGGTGAAGCGGGAGTCATCGACCTGGTCGGCATCGCCGGCTACTACACGATGATCTCGATGACGCTGAATGTCTTCGACATCCGTCCGCCCGAAGACAAGCCCTGCGAACTGGCTCCGTCCGAATAGGCGGACACCGCCCAGAGGGCTTGCGGGGCTGCTCGCCCCCAAGGCTCTCCCGGCAACGGGTCCGCCGCTCACCACATCGCTGGCCCCCGATCGCGCACCTGGGATAGATGCTTCTCCGCTTCGACCCCGCCGCGCACCTCCGGGGGCACACCGATGTCCCGCATCGTATGGGCATCCAGCTGCGCGACGGACACCGCATCCGGCCGGCGCCACCACGCCAGCCAGCCCAGTACGCGGCTTATCAAACTCTTCATCGGCTTCCCCAGAATATCGCCGCCCTGAGCGCGGCGCGGAAGCCATGGGCCTCCAAAAAGACCCGGCACGATTGGCCAGGCCCGCTACTGGTCAGATTAAGCAACCAGCAGCCGCCTGGGAATCAACTTGTTCTAGCCACTCTGGAAAGCTATTCTTACCAGATGCCTCGCCTGCCCCTGAACACCTTGCCCACGTTCCGTGTCGTCGCCGAACTGCAGAACCTGCGCGCGGCGGCGGAAGCCCTGCATCTGACTCACAGCGCCGTCAGCCAGCAATTGCGCGTGCTGGAAACACAACTGGGTCACCCCGTATTCGACAGACATGGCCGACGGCTGAGTCTCAACGCGGCGGGCGCGGCGTTGTTGCCCTATGTGAAGGAGGCCCTGGCGCAGCTGGATGCAGGCATGCAGGCGGCCGCGACGGCGGCCGGCTCGACCGGGCAGCGCTTGCGCCTGTCCGTGCTGCCCTCTTTCGCCCAACGCTGGTTGTTGCCGCGCATGGGACGGTGGCGTGAACAGCATCCCGATATCGCGCTGGAAATCGAAAGCTCGCAGCAGTTGGTCGACGTGCGGCGGGAAGGCTTTCACGCGGCCTTGCGGCAGGGACGCGGGCCCTGGCCAGGGTTGAACTCGGAGAAACTGTTCGATCACCCCATGCCCATGATCCTGGTGGGCTCGGCCACGGCGGCGCGGCGACTGGCCGGCGCGACGCCCGCTGACTATGCCCGGGAACCCCTGTTGGGCGAGGTCAGCTTATGGGAGCAATGGTTCGATGCCGCCGGCGCGCCGCGCAAAGTCAGCACGGTCGCGGTTTTCAACGACGCGGGACTGCTGCTGTCGGCGGTCGAGCAGGGCCTGGGCCTGGCGGTGGTGCGGGAACTGTTGGCGGCGGACGCCTTGCGCGACGGGCGGCTCGTGCGCCTGTCTCCCGTGGAAATCCTTTACGACCCCGCCAATGCCTATCAACTGGTCTATCCGTCGGCCTTGCAGGATTGGCCACCGCTGATCATCTTGGTCGAATGGATACGCGAAGAACTGGAAGCGTCGCGGCGAGCGCTGCAATACGCCGCGCCCGGCACTCGCCGCGCGTCCCGCGAGCAGCCACGCAAGGACCACGGCGGCGCTTGAGTCGCGCGCCTTGGACGAGCCCTGCACGCGCTCAAGCCTTGTCCAGTTCCCGGTAGTGGCGAAAGATGCCATCGCCGTAAGGCAGACGCCGGTCGCTCTTCAGATAGTCCTGCAATTCAGGCAGGCCGGCCACGCGCTCATGTAACCCAATCGCGTGCGGATACTCGCGCGCCAGCGTGCCCATGCGCTTGGGAAAGGCGTAGAACAGGCCATCGATCAGATGGAACAGGGAAAGATCGGCGTAGCTCCAGCGCAGGCCGCCCGCCAGCCAGTCGCCCCGCTCGGCCAATATGCCGTCGAAATACCCCAGGAATTTCGGCATGCGCTGATTGCGGAAGTCGTCCGCCCGACGTTGCGCCTCTTCCTGCTGGTCTTCGTAATAGAGGCCGGACGCCACCGGATGGTGGCTGTCGTGCGCTTCGGTCACCACGTCGGCGATGGTCAGTTGCAGTTGGTTGACCCACAGCCGGCCTCCCACGTCGTCCGGCGCCAGGCCGTGTTTCTCGCCCAGGTACAGCAGGATATTGGCGGTCTGCGAGATGACCAGCTCGCCGGCCACCAGATAGGGCGGCGCGAACGGCGGGCATTGTGGATGGGCGCGCATGTCACGCAACATCGCGTCCTCGCCGTCCTTCTCGCGCGCGCGATCCCGGTACTTCAGCCCCGCGGCTTCAAGGGCCAGGCGGACGAATTCGCCCCGCCCCGGTATGGCTCCCCAATACCAAAGGTCATACACCGTCTTATTTGCCATCACTACCTCCTGTAAACGGAATGAGGAAAGTCCAACGGGGCGCAACCGGTGTACCTACCCCACGGCCAAGACTAGCGGCCCCTGGGGCCGCGACCCAAGCCGGGCCGGCGCCCGCCCACGATACGCCCGCCCTGGACCGGCCGCGCTGCCAGCATTAGTTTGTTGCACACGGACGAAATCGGCTTGCTATGCTCCGACCGTCACGAATATCCCCTGCAAGAATGAACTCCTCGATCGTTTCGTCCCGCTCTGCGTCAACCCCGTCGATTTTGGGCGCGCCGCGGGCCGCCCGCCGCCGTCCGCGCCTGGCGCTGTGGTTCTGCCTGAGTCTGGCACTGTTCCTCGGTGTCGTTCTGCCTGGCCTGACGGCGTCCGTGCATGCGCAAAGCGCGCCGGCCGCGTCGGGCGACAACGAAAAGCTGTCGCCCGAAAAAGCCCTGGACGCCGCGCGCAAGCAGATGGACGCGCTACGCAAAGGCCTGGCCGAAGAGACCGACGACGCGGAGCTGGTGCGCCGGCGCGCCGCCGCCCTGGACATCCAGGGCAAGGCCGATGCCATCGCCGATCGGCTTGCGCCCGGGTTGGCCGCCATGCAGGCGCGTCTCACGGAGCTGGGCCCGGTGCCGGACGGCACCAAGGAAGCCCACGACGTCGCGACGCAGCGGGCCGAACTGGAGAAATCCCGCACGGCCCTGGATTCGCAGGTCAAGCTGGCGCGGCTGCTGTCCGTCGAGGGCACGCAGACCGCCGAGCAGGTCGCCAATCTGCGCCGCGCGCAGTTCCAGGCGCGCCTGGGTGAGCGCCGGTCGTCCATCCTGGGCGCGTATTTCTGGTCCGAATTCCGCGGCGACCGCCCTCGCGACCAGGAGCGCGCGGGCGAACTGGCCGACGAACTGAAAACGGCGCTGGCCGGTCCGCCTGCATGGGCGTGGGTCGCGCTGGCCGTCGCGCTGGCCATCGTCGTAGGCCTGTGGGCCCTGATCAGCCGCGCGCTGATCCGCCTGACCGCGTCGCGCGTCCCCGCCGGCCGGCTGCGGCGTTCCGTCCATGCCCTGACCATCGTGCTGCTGGCGACCATCACGCCGGGACTGATCGCCGAACTCGCCTTCATCGCCCTCGACTGGAGCGGCGACCTCGCCGACGACACCCGCTCCCTGCTGGCCGGTACCGCCGCCATCGTTTGCTTCGGCGGTTTCGTGACGGGCCTGGGCATCGCGCTGCTGGAACCGTCGCGGCCGTCCTGGCGCCTGCTTAGCATTCCCGACGAACTGGCCACGCGCATGCGCTGGTTCCCTTTGACCATGGGACCGCTGCTGTCCATCGTCTGGGTAATGGAACGCCTGCCTGGTGTCATCAGCGCCAGCCTGAGCACTACCATCCTGGTGAACTGCTTGGTCGCGCTGGTACTGGGCTTCATCGTGGCGGTGGGCCTGGTCAGGCTGGAGCGCACGCGGCGGGTTGCCCTGCGCGATCCTGAAACGGGCCGCGCGCCGCCGCGCAGCCTGCTGTACGTGATCATTGTCAGCGCCACATGGCTGGTGCTGGTCAGCGCGCTGCTGGCCTTGCTGGTCGGCTACGTGGCCTTCGGCAGCTTCCTGGTGAAGCAGTTGATCTGGAGCATCGTGGTGGTGTCCGCCACGTACCTCCTGTCCGTGCTGGCCGACGACTTCTTCATGGCGGTGCTGGGATCCAAGCGCGACCATGGCGGCAAGGACGACGACAAAAGCAAGCACGAGCCGCGCCTGCGCGATCAGGCGGCCGTGCTGTTGTCAGGCATCGTGCGCCTGTTCATCGCCGTCATCGCCATCACGCTGGTGCTGAGCCAGTTCGGCGAAGGCCCGATGGAATTGCTGCAGCGGGTGGACCAATGGCGCAACGGCCTGGCCATCGGCGAAGTGCAGCTGCGGCCCGCGGCATTGATGCAAGGCCTGCTGGTGCTGGCCGGCGGATTGATCGCCGTGCGCATGCTCAAGCGTTGGCTGACGGCGCGCTTCCTGCCGACGACGACGTTGGACACCGGCATGCAGACGTCCACCACGACCCTGTTCGGCTATGTGGGCATCGTCATCGCCGTGGCGCTTTCCCTGTCGGCGCTGGGGATAGGACTGGAACGCGTGGCATGGGTGGCCAGCGCCCTGTCGGTGGGTATCGGTTTCGGCCTGCAAGCGGTGGTGCAGAACTTCGTGTCCGGCTTGATCCTGCTGGCAGAGCGGCCGGTGAAGGTGGGCGATTGGGTATCACTGGGCGGCGTCGAAGGCGATATTCGCCGGATCAATGTGCGCGCCACTGAAATCCAGATGAGCGACCGTTCCACGGTGATCGTGCCGAACTCGGAGTTCATCACCAAGACCGTGCGCAACGTCACCCATGCCAATCCCCTGGGCCTGGTGCAGATCAAGCTGCCCATGCCCCTGAGCGCGAATGCCGCGACGGTCAAGGAGACCATCATGGCGGCCTTCGCGGATCATCCGGATGTATTGGAGGCGCCGGCGCCCAACGTATTCCTGGACGCGATCGACGCCAGCAACCTGCAATTCAACGCCACCGCGTATGTGGGATCGCCGCGCCAGGCTTACGGTACCCGCAGCACCTTGCTGTTCGACATCCTGCAGCGCCTGGCCGACAACGGCATCACGCTGGGCAAACCGCCCACGCTATTGGTCAGCGCGCCGGTGGCGACATCGATGCCGGTGCTGGCGCCCCTGGCGCCGCAGACGCCGACCACCGTGGCGGTGGCGCCGCCGCCGGCCCACGACGACGCCTAGAAGAAGCTCCAGAAGCCACCTTCCAGGTCCTTCTTGCAGCCCGCGTATTGCACGCGATAGCGTTCGGCCCGCGCCTGCACCTTGCGCGACACGGTCATCAACCAGGCCTTCTTGCGATAGGTGCCGGCGCGGTAGCCGCCCCACCCTTCGTGATAGGCCAGGTACTGGCCATAAGCGCCCGATTTGGGCACGCCGTTCAGACGCTGGGTCTTGGTCATATACCAGCCCATGAAGTCCAGGGCGTCGCTGAAATCGTCCCGGTGGGCGAACCAGCGGCTGTTCTCCCGTACATAATCGTCCCAGGTGTCGTCCTTGGCCTGCGCGTAGCCGTAGGCCGAACTGACCCGTCCCCAGGGAATGATCCACAGCAGGTAGTCGCGCGGCGGCTTGGCGTCCTGGCGGAAGGCGGATTCCTGATAGAGGATCGCGAACGGCACCTGCACCGGCACGCCCCACTTTTTCTGCGTGGCGACCGCGGCGTCGTACCAATCGTCTTTTTCGCGAAAGATGGAGCAGATATCTTCAGGATTGCGAGGTGGTGAGGTCGCGCAACCGGTCAAGGCGATCAATACCGCCAGCAGCAAGGAAAAACTAAGCGCACGCACGGCCGCCCCTGTGACGCCAAAAACAGAGACGCGATTGTAACGGTGTACGTCCGCCGACGTTTTTACGCAGCGTATACGGCCCCGCGCCGGGGGGATGAACGGCCCCGTAACAAACCAAGTCTTATATAAGATATAAGACCACTTGATCCGCGGCGGGCGGACTACTACAATCGCCGCCGAGACTCTTCCCTCACCAACCGTTAAGCAGGCACCTTCATGCTAGAAACTTACCGCCAACACGTCGCCGAACGCGCGGCCCTGGGAATTCCCCCGCTGCCTCTGTCGGCGCAGCAGACTGCCGACCTGATCGAACTGCTGAAGGCGCCGCCGGCCGGCGAGGAAGCCTACCTGCTCGATCTCATCACCCACCGCGTGCCCGCCGGCGTCGACGATGCCGCCAAGGTCAAGGCTTCCTATCTGGCCGCCGTCGCGCTGGGCAAGGAATCGTGTCCTTTGATCAGCCGCGCCAAGGCGACTGAACTGCTCGGCACCATGCTGGGCGGCTACAACATCGGCGCGCTGATCGAACTGCTGGACGATGCCGAAGTGGGCGCCACCGCCGCCAACGGCCTGAAGACCACCCTGTTGATGTTCGACCAATTCCACGACGTCAAGGAAAAGGCCGACAAGGGTAATGCCAACGCCAAGTCCGTGCTGCAAAGCTGGGCCGATGCCGAATGGTTCACCAGCCGTCCGGAAGTGCCGCAAAGCCTGAAGCTGACCGTGTTCAAGGTCACCGGCGAAACCAATACCGACGACCTGTCGCCTGCCCCCGATGCCTGGAGCCGTCCGGACATCCCGCTGCACGCGCTGGCCATGCTGAAGAACGCCCGCCCCGGCATCGAGCCCGATGAGCCGGGCAAGGTCGGCCCGCTCAAGTTCCTGAACGAACTGAAGCAACGCGGCAACCTGATCGCCTACGTCGGCGACGTGGTCGGCACCGGCTCCTCGCGCAAGTCCGCCACCAACTCGGTGCTGTGGTTCACCGGCGAAGACATCCCCTTCGTCCCGAACAAGCGCTTCGGCGGTGTCTGCCTGGGCAACAAGATTGCCCCGATCTTCTACAACACCATGGAAGACGCCGGCGCCCTGCCGATCGAGCTGGACGTGTCGAACATGAACATGGGCGACGAGCTGGAGCTGCGTCCCTATGAAGGCAAGGCCCTGAAGGATGGCAAGGTCATCGCCGAATTCCAGGTCAAGTCCGACGTGCTGTTCGACGAAGTGCGCGCCGGTGGCCGCATTCCGCTGATCATCGGCCGCGGCCTGACCGCCAAGGCGCGCGAGGCCCTGGGCCTGGCGCCGTCGACCCTGTTCCGCCTGAACCACGATCCGGCCGCCAGCACCAAGGGTTTCACCCTGGCGCAGAAGATGGTCGGCCGTGCCTGCGGTCTGCCGGAAGGCCAGGGCGTGCGCCCGGGCGCCTACTGCGAACCGAAGATGACGTCGGTCGGCAGCCAGGACACCACCGGCACCATGACCCGCGACGAGCTGAAGGATCTGGCTTGCCTGGGCTTCTCGGCCGACCTGGTGATGCAGTCCTTCTGCCACACCGCCGCCTATCCCAAGCCCGTGGACGTCAAGACGCACCACACGCTGCCGGCCTTCATGAGCAACCGCGGCGGCATTTCGCTGAAGCCGGGCGACGGCGTGATCCACTCGTGGCTGAACCGCATGCTGTTGCCCGACACCGTCGGCACCGGCGGCGATTCGCACACCCGCTTCCCCATCGGCATTTCGTTCCCGGCCGGTTCGGGCCTGGTCGCGTTCGCGGCCGCCACCGGCGTGATGCCGCTGGACATGCCGGAATCGGTGCTGGTGCGCTTCAAGGGCAAGATGCAACCCGGCGTCACCCTGCGCGATCTGGTCAGCGCCATTCCCCTGTACGCCATCAAGGCTGGTCTGCTGACGGTTGAAAAGCAGAACAAGAAGAACATCTTCTCCGGCCGCATCCTGGAAATCGAAGGTCTGCCGGATCTGAAGTGCGAACAGGCTTTCGAGCTCTCGGACGCTTCGGCTGAACGTTCGGCCGCCGGTTGCACGGTGCGCCTGAACAAAGAGCCCATCATCGAATACATCAACAGCAACATCGTGATGTTGAAGTGGCTCATCGCCAACGGCTACCAGGACGAGCGCTCGATCCGCCGCCGCATCCATGCCATGGAAGCCTGGCTGGCCAACCCGCAATTGCTGGAGCCGGATGCCGACGCCGAGTACGCCGCCGTCATCGAAATCGACCTGGCTGACATCCACGAGCCCATCGTCGCCTGCCCCAACGACCCGGATGACGTGAAGACGCTGTCCGACGTCGCCGGCGCCAAGATCGACGAAGTGTTCATCGGCAGCTGCATGACCAATATCGGCCACTTCCGCGCGGCGTCCAAGCTGCTCGAAGGCAAGCGCGATATTCCGGTCAAGCTGTGGGTGGCCCCGCCGACCAAGATGGATGCGCAGCAGTTGACCGAGGAAGGCCACTACGGCGTCTTCGGCGGCGCTGGCGCGCGGACCGAAATGCCCGGCTGCTCGCTGTGCATGGGCAACCAGGCCCAGGTGCGCGAAGGCGCGACGGTCATGTCGACCAGCACCCGCAACTTCCCCAACCGTCTTGGCAAGAACACGAATGTGTATCTTGGTTCGGCGGAATTGGCTGCCATCTGCTCGAAGCTGGGCCGTATCCCGACCCGTGAGGAGTACATGGCTGACATCGGCGTGATCAACGAGAACGGCGACAAGATCTATCAGTACCTGAACTTCGACCAGATCCCGGATTACAAGGATGTGGCTGACGTTGTTGAAGCCTGATTGATGTAGCAGGTTAAAAAACCCGGCCCCGGCCGGGTTTTTTTATTGGCGGCTGCTCGCCAAGCGCTTTTTTAGATGATTGGGGGTTCCCCCATCGGCCCCCCTCTTGGGCTATCGCCCCTATGGCCGCGCTGGTGCCCCGCCCCGGATGGGCGTTTTATTCGCGAATGGGGCGCTTAGCCCAAAAGGGAGGCGATGGGGGGAACCCCCATCATCAAAAAACTCCTTTGGTACATCACCGCGACTCAGCGGGAACCGCTTCCTTCTGCTCTGCCATATCCCTCCGCCAGCAGGCTCCTTGATTTCTCCCCTATTCACCCCCCGTCCCAGTCGTCTGGACGTCGGATCGGCGCAACACGCCGTTTGCAAAATTCCGCTGCTGTACTAATAATGCGAACTATTCTTGTTTGATTGTATTTTTGTCCGCATCTAGTCACAAGCATCGCGCCCCGCTTTTGCAGCAGCATCGGGCCGCGACGCTCCCCCTCCAAGGAAAATCCTGATGACCTCTCCCGCCGTCTCCCCGGCAGGCGTCACCTTGCGCGCCGAAAGTTCGCGCCAGTTGACCCTGCGCCCCACCTCGCTGGCCGTACGCGCCGCCCTGGCCTACGCCGCGTTGGGCGCCGCGCCCTTCCTGGGCACGGCATGGGCACAGACGGCCACCACCGGCAGCACCACGACCACCACCATGGCGCCGGTGAGCGTCACCGCCACGCAGACACAGGGCGACGTGCTGCCTCCCACCTACGCCGGCGGCCAGGTCGCCAAGGGCGGCCGCCTGGGCGTGCTCGGCGAGCAGGACGCGGCCAATGTGCCGTTCGCCATCACCAGCTTCACGTCGAAGCTGATCGAAGACCAGCAGGCCAAGTCGCTGGGCGACGTGCTGCGCAACGACTCGTCCGTGCAGGTCACCAAGGGCTACGGCAACGACGCCCAGCTCTTCGTGGTGCGCGGCTTCGCGCTGAACGGCGATGACATCTCCTATGGCGGCCTGTACGGCGTGATGCCGCGCCAGATCATCTCCACCCAAGGCGTCGAGCGTGTCGAACTGTTCAAGGGCCCCAGCGCCTTCCTGAACGGCGTGCCGCCCGGCGGCTCGGGTATCGGCGGCATGGTCAACATCGAACCGAAACGCGCGGGCGACGATCCGCTGACCCGCGTCGGCCTGGACTACAGCAGCTCCTCGCAAGTGGGCGTGTCGGCCGACGTGTCCCGCCGCTTCGGCGCGAGCAACCAGTTCGGCATCCGCGTCAACGCTTTGCAGCGTGAAGGGGACGTCGGCATCGGCGATCAGGGCAATCGCATGACCTTCGGTTCCGTGGGGCTGGACTATCGCGGCGACCGCCTGCGCGCGTCGCTGGACTTCGGCTACCAGAAACAACGCACCAGCGAGGGCCGTCCGATGGTCCGCGTGAAGAGCGGCTTCGACGTGCCGGATGTGCCGTCCGCGCGCCACAACTACGCCCAGCCCTGGACGTATTCGGAAACCGAAAACACCTTCGGCATGGCCAAGGTGGAATACGACATCAACGACAAATGGACGGCGTTCGGCGGCTTCGGCATGAACCATGCCAATGAGTCCGGTTCCTACTCCACCTTCAACGTCAACGGAAATGGCGACAGCACGTCGAGCCGCATGGACGTTCCCTACCGCTCCGACACCTTCGGCCTGATGACCGGCGTGCGCGGCAAGTTCGATACGGGTCCGGTCAGCCACGCGCTTACCGTGGCGTTTTCCAGCAACTACCTGAAGAAGCGCTCCGCCTACATCCTGAGCTCGGGCTTCGCGACCAATCTTTACGACACGCCTGAAGTCGCCGCGCCGAACACTTTCCCCTACACGGGCGGCAGCATGAGCGACCCCGGCGTGACGGCGCGCAGCCGCATGAGCGGCACGTCGGTGTCCGACACCATGTCGTTCCTGGATGATCGTGTGCTGTTCACGGCGGGCATCCGCCATCAGGACCTGACCACCACCAACTACAACTACGACGGCTCGACCTCGAGCAGCTACGACCGCTCGGCCAACTCGCCGGTGTTCGGCCTGGTGTTCAAGCCCGTCGAGCACGTGTCGCTGTACGCCAACCACATCGAAGGCCTGCAACAGGGCGACACCGCGCCGACCGACTCCAACACCCCGGGCCAGATTCTGCCGCCCGGCAAGTCGAAGCAGAACGAAGGCGGCGTCAAGCTGGACATGGGCAATTACGGCGCGTCGCTGGCCGTCTTCCAGATCGAGAAGGAAGTGGGCCTGCTGCGTGACAACGGCGACTTCTCGCCGGCCGGACGCCAGCGCAATCGTGGCGTCGAACTGAACGTCTACGGGGAACCTGTACGTGGCGTGCGTTTGTTGAGCGGTGTCACCTTCATCGATCCCAAGCTGACCAAGACGGGTGACGATACGGAAGGCAACAAGGCGCCTGGCGTGCCCAAGTACACCGCCATTCTTGGCGGCGAATGGGACCTGCCTTGGGTCAACAACCTGACCCTGCAAGGTCGCGTCAACCACGCGGGTACGCAGTATCTGGATGCCGCCAATACGCAGAAGCTGAAGCCGTATACGACTTTGGATCTGGGTGTGCGCTACGCCATGAAGGTCGATAGCCACAATGTGGTCTGGCGGGTGGGCGTGGATAACGTCTTCAACAAGGCCTACTGGTCTTCGGCTTGGGGTGGATACCTGACGCAGGGAGATCCGCGGACGGCGAAGTTGTCGGTGTCGTTCGACTACTAAGCAACGATGCCGCCGCTGCCGCTGCGCGGCGGCACTGTGCAAAAGAGGGACCTGTGCTGCGCACAGGTCCCTTTTGCATTTCAGGCGGTGACCTCTGCGCTACGCGGCGGCGTGGCATTGCAGGTCCCTCCCCGCGCGGCGGGTGCTTCTTCTACGCGGCGGCGCGTGCAGCGGGCGGCTGCGTTTTGCGTTGGACTACCTTGTTGCGGCGGAACCAGTCCTGGCGTTGGCGGCGAAAGCGTTGGCTTTCCTGCTTCAGCCAATGTTCCACCGCCACCACGCCAGGGTTGTCGTCGTCCAGGCACACGTAGTGATAGGACGCGCCCGCTGACACGGCCAGGGGCAGGACCGGAAGCAGGCGGCCCGACAGCAAGGCGTCCATCACGATGGCCATGCGGCCGATGGCGATGCCCTGCCCGCTGATCGCGGCGTTCACGGCCAGCAGGGACAAATTGAAGTGCTGCCCCGTGTGCACCTTGGGCAGCGGCACGCCGGCCAGGCTGAGCCAGCGATTCCATTCCTCATGGTCCCGCGCGCTGTCCCACGGCAACTCGTCATGCAGCATGAGCCCCACCGGAATGTCCCGCGGCGCGCGTATCTCCGGATGGTCCGCCAGGAACTCCGGCGACGCGACGGGCAGCAGCCACTCATCGAGAAACGACAACGCGCGCACATCCTCATAGCCGCCCATGTCGAAGCGCACCGCCGCCTCGATATGCTCCTGCGTCATGCGGCTGCGATTCAGCGCATGGAACTCGCCGAACACGCGCAAGGACAAGTCCGGATTGGCCGCCAGCACTTCGCCGATGCGCGGCGTGATCCACTGCATCGCGAACGACGGCGAACAGTTCAGGCGCAGCACAGGCCGACGCGCGGGCGGCCGCATCGCCGTCACCGTCTGCTCCAGGATCTGGAAGGACTCCATTACCGCCAGCTTAAGCCGCAAGCCGGGCGGCAACAGCACCAGCTGCCGCCGCCCACGCTGGAACAGCGGCGTACCCAGCCAATCTTCCAAGTGCTTGACCTGCTGGCTGATGGCCCCCTGCGTGACGTGAAGTTCTTCCGCCGCAAGCGTGAAGCTGTTGTGCCGCGCGGCGGCGTCGAAGGCGCGCAACCACGTGAGCAAGGAGGTCGAAAGCATTTTTTCCTATTAGCCAGACTAATGGTCCTGTCAATATAAATGATTTGTGCGCGGCCGCCGTATGCGGGGATGATGATCGCCAATACTTACCCCGCCCTCAACGCGGGGAAATAAAAATCTTCAAGGGAAAAACATGCAAGGCAACGGCAGCCGCACGGCGCCCATGGCGGAGCTATGGGTAAACCCCGATCTACGTCCGGCAGCGGATACGCTGACCAGGACGGATATCCGCCTCGCCGATGTCGAGGACGCCGAAGCCCGCCTGGCGCGCTTCGCTCCCCTGCTGGTCCGCCTGTTTCCCGAGCTGCGCGCGGCTGACGGCATCATCGAATCGGCCTTGCTGCCGGTGGCCCAGGCAGACGCGGACAAGCTGCTGGGTCTGTCTTCGGCGCAAGACGCCTGGGGCCGGCTGCTGATAAAGGCCGACCACGACCTGCCGGTGGCGGGCTCGATCAAGGCGCGTGGCGGCATCTACGAGGTGCTGGCCCATACCGAAGCCCTGGCCTTGCAGCACGGGTTGCTCACGCCCGACGACGACTACGCCGTGCTGGCCGAAGCGACGGCCCGCCGCGTCTTCGAACAGCACACGGTATCGGTCGGTTCCACCGGCAACCTCGGCATGAGCATAGGCATCATGGCCGCGGCCCTGGGCTATCGCGCCACGGTGCATATGTCGGCCGAAGCCAAGCAGTGGAAGAAAGACAAGCTGCGCGGCCACGGCGTGCAGGTGATCGAGCATGCCGGCGATTACGCCGCGGCCGTGCATACGGGCCGCGAGGACGCCGCCACCGACCCGCGCGCGCATTTCGTCGACGATGAGCGTTCCCTCACCCTGTTCCTGGGATATAGCGTGGCGGCGCTGCGGCTGCGCGATCAGTTGCGGGCGCTCGGCATTACCGTCGATGCCCGCCATCCCTTGTTCGTCTATCTGCCCTGTGGCGTCGGCGGCGCGCCGGCGGGCATCGCCTTCGGCCTGAAGCAGGTGTTCGGCGACGCCGTGCACTGCTGGTTCCTGGAACCGACGGCCGCGGCCTGTTTCCTTACGCGCATGCGCCATCCGGACCGTCCTGGCATCAGCGTCTACGACGCCGGCATGGACAACGTCACCGAAGCCGATGGCCTGGCCGTGCCGGTGGCGTCCGAGCTGGCCTATGCCCAGATGCGCCACCTGATCGCCGGCGTCGCCACCACGGCAGACGCAACCTTGTTCGCCGACCTGGCGGCCCTGCACGACACCCTGGGCCTGCAGGTCGAACCGTCCGCCGCGTCGGCGCTCAGCGGCCCCCGCATGCTGTTGTCGGACCCCGCGGGCGCGGCTTACCTGCGCACTCACGCGCCGGACGATTACCTTGCACGCAGCACCCACATCGTGTGGAGCACCGGCGGGCGCTTCGTCCCCGCGCAAGAATTCGAAGGTTTCCTGGCGCGCGGTCGCGCCGAAGATCGGGCTCGCGCCTGAGCAGCAAGGCGGCGCCTCACCGGGCCGCCCACCGCGCTTGCCGACTCGATTCGGCAAGGCGGCCTATTTCAACGATAAACAAGGGAGTATGACCATGGGCAGCACGATTTCCCGTAGCAGCTTTTCCATGTTGCGCGTCTGTGCAGCACTGGCGTTCGCCGGCACCCTGGCCACCGCCGTCCCCGCGGCCAAGGCCGCCACGCCGGCGACCACGATTACCGCGGTGATGCAGTCGGACATCCGGGTGCTGGACCCCATCATCACCACCGCCTACATCACGCGCAACTTCGGCTACATGATCTTCGATACCCTGCTGGGCACCGACGTGCAGGGCAAGATCCATCCGCAGATGCTGGAAAAATGGGATGTGTCCGCCGATGGCAAAACCTACACCTTCACCCTGCGTCCCGGCCTGAAATGGCATGACGGCACGCCCGTGACGGCGGCGGACTGCGTGGCGTCGATCAAGCGCTGGGCCGCCCAGGACAAGATGGGCCAGATCATGACCCAGCTGATGACCGGCATGCAGCCCATCGACGCGAATCATTTCTCCATGAGTTTCTCCGCGCCGACCGACCTGGCGATCCGCGCGCTGGCCAAGACCAGCGGCGTGCCGCCGCTGATGATGCCCGAGCGCATCGCCAAGACGCCGCCCACGGAAGCCATCAAGGAATACATCGGCTCGGGTCCCTTCAAGATGGTCACCGCGGAATTCAAGCCTGGCGTGCAGATCGTGTTCGAGAAGAACAAGGACTACGTGCCCCGTTCCGAACCGCCCAGCGGCACCGCCGGCGGCAAGGTCGTCAACGTGGACCGGGTCAAGTGGGTAACGATGCCCGACCCCATGACCGCGGTGAACGCGCTGGCCAGCGGTGAGATCGACTACATGGAGCAGGTGCCGTACGACATGCTGCCCCTGGTCGAGAACCAGCCGGACGTGAAACTGGACGTGCTGGACCCCACCGGCAACCAGACCGTCATGCGCATGAACTTCCTCAACCCGCCCTTCGACAACAAGCTGGTGCGTCAGGCCGCCATGTATGCGGTGGACCAGAAGGAAGTGCTGCAGGCCCTGGTGGGGAACCCCAAGTATTACCGCACCTGCCCCGCGATCTTCGGCTGCGGCATGCCCTATGAAAGCGATGCCGGCGCCGACGTCACGGTCAAGGGCAATATCGAGAAAGCCAAGGCCCTGCTCAAGGAAGCCCACTACGATCCCAAGACCCAGCCGGTGACCATCCTGCAGCCCACCGACCTGGGCACGGTCAAGGCCCAGCCCATCATCATCGCCCAGGCGCTGCGCAAGGCCGGCTTCAACGTCAAGCTGGAAGCCATGGACTGGCAGACCCTGGTCACGCGCCGCGCGTCGATGGCGCCGCTGGACAAGGGGGGCTGGAACATCTTCTCCACCAACAACGTGATGGCCGACGTCATCGATCCCCTGCGCGCCTTCGGCGTAGCGGCCAACGGCAAGGGCGCCTGGTTCGGCTGGCCGGACGTGCCGGCCATCGAGAAACTGCGTATGCAGTTCGCGCTCGCCGGCACCGCCGATGAACAGCGCAAGCTGGCCACGGAGATTCAGCAGATGGTGATCGACGAAGGCGTGCTGCTGCCCATGGGCCAGTTCACCGTGCCGACCGGCTACCGCAGCACGCTGTCCAAGCCGGTGAGCGGACCGATCTCGGTGTTCTGGGGCATTACCAAGTCCGCCAACTGACGTCAGGGGAACCGCCATGATTTCATTCATCGTGCGGCGGCTGTTGGCAACCATCCCGGTGTTGGCCATGGTCGCGATCATCGTGTTCGCGATGCTGCGGCTGACCCCGGGTGACCCGGCCGCGATCATCGCGGGCGACTCGGCGACGCCGGAACAGTTGGAGCAGATCCGCCATACCATGGGACTGGATCAGCCGATGTACCTGCAACTGTTCCTTTGGCTGGGCCAGTTGCTGCGCGGCGACCTGGGCGTGTCCCTGCTGTCGGGCGCGTCGGTGACCTCCATGGTCGCCGATCGCGCCGGCCCGTCCATCGCGCTGACGCTGTCGACCATCCTGGTGTCGGTATTGCTGGCGCTGCCCCTGGGCATCGTGGCGGCGTGGCGGCAAGGCAAGCTGCTGGACCGTTCGGTCATGGCGGGCTCGGTGCTGGGTTTCTCGGTGCCGGTCTTCGTCATCGGCTATGTGTTGATCCTGGTCTTCGCGGTCAATCTGCACTGGCTGCCGATCCAGGGCTACAAGCCCCTGTCCGACGGCGTCGGGCCTTTCGTCCGCAGCCTGGTATTGCCGACCCTGGCGCTCAGCACCGTCTACATCGCCCTGATCGCCCGCATCACCCGCACCAGCCTTATTGAAGTGATGGGCGAGGACTTCATCCGCACGGCGCGGTCCAAGGGCCTGCGGGAAGTGGGCGTGCTGCTGGGCCATGCCTTGCGCAACGCCGCCGTGCCCATCGTCACCGTGATCGGCATCGGTATCGCCATGCTGTTGGGCGGGGTGGTGGTGACGGAATCGGTCTTCAACTTCCCCGGCGTGGGCCGGCTGGTGGTGGACGCGGTGCTAAGCCGCGACTATCCGGTCATCCAGGCCTTGATCCTGCTGTTCGCGCTGATCTACGTCCTGATCAACCTGGCGATCGACATCCTGTACACGGTGCTCGATCCCCGCATCCGCTATTGAGGACGCCATGACGATCTCAGCGACATCTTCCGAGCCGGACACCGTGCCGGCCGCGGCTTCGGCCGCCCCTACCCTGCTGCGCCGCCTGTTCAACGGCCGTCCCACGACGGCGGCAGCCTTGATCCTTCTGGTCGTCGTGCTGCTGTCCGTGCTGGCACCGTGGCTGCACACCGTGGATCCCCTGCAGCTGGATCCCAGCCAGCGCCTCAAGGGCATCTCGGCCGCCCATTGGCTGGGCACCGACGCTTACGGCCGCGACGTCTATTCCCGCGTGCTCTATGGCGGCCGCGTTTCGCTGGTGGTCGGCCTGGGCGCGGCCCTGGCCAGCGTGGCCCTGGGCCTGGTCATCGGCGTGCTGGCCGGCTATTTCCGCTGGATCGATGCCATCGTCATGCGCATCATGGACGGCATGATGGCCATTCCCGGCGTGCTGCTGGCGATCGCCCTGATCGCGCTGTCCGGCGCCAGCCTGGTCACGGTGCTCGCGGCCATCACCATTCCGGAGATTCCGCGCGTCGTGCGCCTGGTGCGCGGCGTCATCCTTAGCGTGCGCAACGAGCCTTATGTCGAAGCGGCCCTGTCGCTGGGCACCCGTCCGGTCAAGCTGATGTGGCGCCACCTGGTGCCCAACACCCTGGCGCCGCTGGTCGTGCAGGGCACGTATGTATTCGCTTCCGCGATGATCACCGAATCGATCCTGAGTTTCCTCGGCGCCGGCGTTCCGCCGGAGGTGGCGTCATGGGGCAACATCATGGCCGATGGCAGGTCCTACTTCCAGCTGATTCCCGGCCTGGTGCTGTATCCCGGCGTACTGCTCTCGCTGACCGTGCTGAGCGTCAACATCCTGGGCGACGCCATGCGCGACGCCCTCGACCCGCGCATGGCGCGGCGCATGTGAGCGAAGACCGAACCATGCCTGAGGAGTCCACCATGAAATCCCCTGACAGCAGCACTCCCATGCTGAAAGTATCGGGCCTGACCGTGCGGCTGCGCGGCGCCCGCGGCGAACCCGGACGCGCGGTGGTGCAGGACGTCAGCTTCGACGTCCGTGCCGGCGAGACCGTCTGCGTCGTCGGCGAATCCGGCTCGGGCAAATCCGTGACGTCGATGACGGCCATGGGCCTGATCGACCGTGCCGCGCTTTATCCTGCCGCCGGCAGCATCGAAGTCGACGGCGAGGACGTGCTGCAAGCCAGTCCGGCGCGGATGCGAGCCTTGCGTGCGTCCACGCTGTCGATGATCTTCCAGGAACCCATGACGGCGCTGAACCCGGTGCAGCCGGTCGGCCGCCAGATCGACGAGGTGCTGCGGCTGCATACGTCGCTGGACCGGCGCCAGCGGCGCGAGCGCGTGCTGGCCATGATGGCGTCGGTGCATCTGCCGGACATCGAACGTATCTACCGGTCCTACCCGCATCAGCTGTCGGGCGGACAACGCCAGCGCATCGTGATCGCCATGGCCTTGATCCTCGGCCCCAAGGTGCTGGTCGCCGACGAGCCGACCACGGCCCTGGACGTGACCACGCAGAAACAGATCCTGACCCTGATACGCGAGTTGCAGATGAAGCACGGCACGGCCGTGGTCTTCATCACCCATGACTTCGGCGTGGTGGCCGAGATCGCCGACCGCATCGTGGTGATGAACGCTGGCCGCGTGGTGGAAACCGGCAGCCGCGACCAGATTCTGGCGGAGCCGCGCGAGGCCTACACGCGCATGCTGGTGTCTTCGGTGCCCAGCCTGATTCCGCAGGCGCGCGACGCCGTCGCCGACAAGACCATCCTGTCCGTGCGCGGGCTGGGCAAGCATTACGGCGGCCACGGGCTTTCGTCCGGGCTTGCCCGCCTGCTCAAGCGATCGGGTAAAGGCCAGGACGGCGTGCAAGCAGCGCAGGACATTTCCTTCAGCCTGCGGCATGGCGAGATCCTCGGCGTGGTGGGCGAGTCCGGTTCCGGCAAGTCGACCGTGGCCCGCTGCGTGGCCCAACTGATCGCGCCATCCAGCGGCACGATCCGGCTGCATGGCCAGGACCTGGCGGGCCTGGCCGGTAACGAACTGGCGGCCCTGCGCAAGCGCATCCAGATCGTGTTCCAGGATCCCTATCGCAGCCTCAATCCGCGGCGGCGTGTCGGCGATTCCATCATCGAAGGCTTGCTGAACTACGGCATGCCGCAAGCAGCGGCCATGGCCAAGGCCGCTGAAGCCTTGAACCTGGTCGGTTTGCAGCCCGACGCGCTGCAGCGCTATCCGCACCAGTTTTCCGGGGGCCAGCGCCAACGTATCTGCATCGCGCGTGCGCTGGTGATGGAACCGGACGTGCTGATTGCCGACGAAGCGGTATCGGCCCTGGACGTGTCCGTGCAGGCGCAGGTGCTCGAACTGCTGGAGTCCGTGCGCCGCAAGGTCGGTGTCGGCGTGCTGTTCATCACCCATGATCTGCGCGTGGCCGCGCAGATCTGCGACACGCTGGTGGTGATGCAGCACGGCCGCATCGTCGAAGCCGGCGCGGCGCGTGACGTGCTGGCCCGGCCGACGAATGGCTATACGCAGGCCCTGATCGCCGCCGCGCCCGGCAGGCATTGGGATTTCCAACATTTCCAACCGGTTGCCCAGGCCGCTTAGCGATGACCCGGCCCTGGCGCCTTTCTGGTGCGATGAGCAGACGCGACTTTCATCGCGACGCTTCGTCGCGCCTGTTCAACGCAATATTCAACATACCTCAGCGGAGAAAGTGACATGACGCGCATCGCGTACGGTGGTTTCCAGCACGAGACGAACACCTTTGCGCCCGACAAGGCCGGCTACGTGGACTTCGTGGTCGGCGGTGGCCGCCCCACCCTGTCCTCGGGCGACGCCCTGTGGCCCGCGATCGCCGGCGCCAACCTGCCGGCGGCCGGCTTCGCGCAGGCGGCGATGGACGCCGGCGACACCCTGGTGCCCACCACCTGGGCGGCCGCCAGCCCGTCGGCACACGTCACCGACGGCGCCTTCGAACGTATCGCCGGCTTGATCGTCGCCGGCATCAGCAGCGCCATGCCCGTGGACGCGGTGTACCTGGATTTGCACGGCGCCATGGTGGTGGAAAGCTTCGACGACGGCGAAGGCGAACTGCTGCGCCGCGTGCGTGCCTGTGTCGGGCCGGACATCCCCGTCGTGGTCTCGCTGGACCTGCATGGCAACGTCACCCGCCAGATGCTGGACATGGCCGACGGACTGATCGCGTATCGCACCTATCCCCACGTGGACATGGCCGAGACGGGGCGCCGTTCCTATGCCTTCCTGCGCCAGCGGCTGGCGCACGGCAAGCGCTTCTTCCAGGCCGATCGCACCTTCGATTTCCTGACGCCGATCTGCTGGCAGTGCACCGACATCGAGCCCGCGCGCGGCCTCTACCGGCAGGTGGCCGAACTGGAATCCGTGGCGACGCATGTGTCGTACGTGGAAGGCTTCCCCGCCGCCGACTTCCCCGAATGCGGCCAACGGGTCTGGGCCTATGCGCCCACGCAGGAAGCGGCCGATGCCGCGGTGAACCAGCTGGCCGCCGCCGTGAACGATTCGGAGTCGCTGTTCGCCGGCAAGCTGTACGAGCCGGATGAGGCCGTGCAGTATGCGATGCAGGCCGCGCAAGGGGCTGGCAAGCCCATCGTGATCGCCGATGCCCAGGACAACCCGGGCGCGGGCAGCAACTCCGACACCACGGGCATGCTGCGCGCGCTGTTGCGCAACAAGGCGCAGCGCGCGGCGATCGGCCTGATCGTCGACCCGGCCACGGCAAAGCAGGTATGCGAAGCCGGCGCGGGCAAGCGTATCCGGCTTGCGCTGGGTGGCCATGCCGGCCTGCCCGACGACAGCCCGCTGGAAGAAGAATTCCTGATCGAAACCGTCTCGGACGGCAAGTTCGACGCCACCGGCCCGTTCTATGGCGGCATCAAGTTCGACCTGGGCCCGTCGGCTTGCCTGCGCATCCAGGACGTGCGCGTGGTGGTGGCGACGAACAAGGCGCAGATGGCCGACCAGGCCATGTTCCGCTACGTCGGCATCGAGCCCACCGAGCAGGACATCCTGGTGGTGAAGAGCGCGGTCCATTTCCGCGCCGACTTCGCGCCCATCGCCCAGGAGATCATCGTGGCCACGGCCCCCGGCTCCATGCCCATGGCGGTCGACGCCCTGCCCTGGAAGCACCTGCCCGCCAACCTGCGCCTGGGCCCCAACGGCCCGCGCGCGGGTGAGCGCGGGTAGTCGGCGCGGCCGGGCCGGCCGGCGTTCAGCGGGTAAGGACGGGATCCAGCCGTTGCTGGAACACCCGTCCTCCCGCCAACACCACCACCACGTTGGCCAGCAAGGCGACCAGGCCCGCGCTGAATCCCAGCAGCGGGGGCTGCGTGAAGTAGAGTGCGAGCGCCAGCCCCTGGCCGACCAGTATCCCTGTCAGCACGGCGCCCTTGCGCACGCGCCACCCGAACAGCGCGATGATGACACCAGGAAAGAACTGCGTGATGCCGTTGTAGGCGGTGTTCAACAGCGTGACCATCAGGTTGGACGTCGTCAGCGACAGAAACATGGACAGCAGCAGGTAGACGACGATCACCGTGCGCGCGCAGCCTTTCTGTTTGGCCTCCGGCAACGTGGGCACCAGATTGCGGGTGAACATGGTGCTGATGCACAGGCAGACCCCGGCCAGCACCACCAGTGCCGATAGCGTAGCTGCGGCGGCGATGATGCCCAGCGACCATTCCGGCAACAGACTGGTCGCGGCGGCGAAGAAGGCCTCATTGGGCGAGGCCAGCTTCAGGTTGGCGCTGATGGCGTAATAGGAAGCCAGGACCAGGAAGGGGAACATGAACATGTACAGCGGCATGCCGATCAGGCTGCGCCGCAGCGTGTCTGGGCCCTTGGCGGTAAAGACGTTCTGCACGTTGAACGGCAGCACATAGAACCCCAGCGACTGCAGGAAAATCGTGCTCATGGTGAAGCACAGGTCCTGGGTACTCATCGTGGTGCTGAACTTCGTGCTGGCTGCTTCGAAGACCGGCCGCACGCCAGCCTCCAGTCCCACCGCCACGCCCACGGTCACGATGGCAACGACCATCATCACGTCCTTCAATACCGCGACATACGCCGAGCCTCGGATACCGGAAATCGCCACGTAGAGAAAGGCGAGCACGGCGGCCAGGCAGACCAGGAAGACCGGATCCAGATGCCAGCCCAGGGCCTTCAGCGCGGCCATGAGGCCCGTGAATTGCAGTTGCCCCCACGGCAGCAGAAACAGGATGGCCGTCGCCGCCACGACCTTCTCCACTATCCGGCCACCGTAGTAGCCGCGGAAGAGATCCGGCAGCGTGGTAGCGTCGTAGCGACGCCCCAGCTCCCATATCCTGGGCGCCAGGAAATAGCCGACCGGGTACGCCAGCAACACATAGCCAAGAAACCAGACCCCGTAGAGCGGCCCCTTGGCGTAGATGCCTCCGGGCAGGCCGGCCATGGTGGTGATGCTGTATATCTCACCCGCGGACAGGAAAAATACCAGCGCGGCATTGAACTGCTGGGAGCCTACGAAAAAATCCTTGGCGGACTGCCGCCCATGCCCGCCCCTGGACAGCATCGACAATACGATCGACAAGGCCAGGAAGCCGATAAAGATTGTGGTTGACACGTCATTCCCCTTGCTTGATTTGACTGCTGTGCGGCGCCAGCTCAGTTCGTCTCGGCGCGACTCGACCCCGCATCGAACCAGCGGTAGCACAGGTACAGGCAGCCGGAGGTGAGCAGGAACCAGGTGAACATCCAGAAATAGGCGAACGGAATGCCGGCCACGGGCCGGGCAACCGCTACGACCCATGGAAGCAGGCCGAGGACGCCGACGAAAGGCGTGATGAGTCCCAGCAGAACCTTGAGCATTCTTTCCCCTTGCATAATTGGTCCCCCGGGCACGCGGCGACCGGGGGTTGCCGCCGGTCAGGCCAGCTTGGCCTTGGCGGATGAGTCCTGGGCAGGCGCGTAAGCGCCGGGACCGTCGTAGTTCACGACCGTTTCCCCTTCCCCGACCCGGACGAAGACGTAATGCACGTCATCGCCGCCTTCGAGAATCTGGCAGCGATGGATCGCCCGGCGGGGGAAATAGGCATAGTCGCCTTTGCCGATCTCGAAGGACTTCTCACCGTGTTCGCCATGGTCGACGCGTATACGTCCGGACAGCATGAACATGACACTGTCGAACTCCTTGTGGTGGTGCCATTGGCTGGGGGCGTCCAGCGCGGTGACATGACACTGGCCGACCCAAAGTTCGCCCGCTTCCAGCGCCTTCTTGCGTACCTGGCCCGGCGTCAACGGCCCCTCTTCCAGCTGGTCGGCCTTCACATAGCCGATCTCTGTGAATAGTCCTGTGCTCATGAGTGTTTTCCCTTATGAATCATTGAGTTCCCCTCTGGTTGTAGGAGGAGTCCGGCTACTCTAAACTCGCGCAATGAAGATATCTGGCCAATTTCTGTCGCCAACAAGACAAGCCGAAATCGAGCCTTTCGAGACCGCGCAACGGCCTGTCGTCGGCTTTTCCCGCGATTACGAAGCGGGGCTCTGGTCCGGTTTCCACAGTCACCCAAGGGCGCAGCTGATGTATGCCGTGTCGGGCGTGATGCGGCTGGATACGTTGGACACCAGCTATGTGGTGCCGCCCACCACGGCACTCTTCCTGCCGGCGGGCGCGCAACACGCGATGGGGATGGATGGGGCCGTGGCGCTGCGTGAACTGTTCCTGGCGGAGGACGCGGCCCGGCGTGTGGGCGACCAGCCCAAGGTCATTTCCGTATCCGGCCTGCTGCGTGAAGTCATCCTGGCCGCGTGCGCCGAACCCGTGGACTGGGAGCCCGAGGGCCGTGGCAAACACCTGGCGGAGCTGGCGCTGGACGAAATCGCGCGAGCGACGCCCCTGCCCCTCGGTCTGCCGCTACCGCGCGACCCCCGGTTGCGTAAAGTCATTGAAGCCTTGCGCAAGCGGCCACAAGACACGCGCAGCCTCGATGCGTGGAGCGAAGTGGCGAACACCTCGCCGCGCACGCTGGCGCGCCTGTTCCGCGCGGAGTTGGGCTTGAGTTTCCGGCAGTGGCGCCAGCAGACGCGCCTGACCGAGGCATTGCGCGCATTGACACTGGGGACATCCCCCGCGCGCGCGGCTACCATTGCCGGTTTCGAAAGTTCACCCGCGTTTGGCGCGGCCTTCCGGGCACACTTCGGCATCACACCGGGGCAGGCGCGCAGGCTTCAAGCGGGCCTGTCGTCCTGATTTCGCCTCTTCTCCTCAAGGCCCCATGAAAATTGATCTATCCGCGCTGCAGATACTGGTGGCCGCCATCGAGGAACGCAGCCTGTCCAAGGCCGGCGAACGCGAGAACCTGGTCACCTCGGCCGCCAGCAAACGTATCGCCGAGCTCGAACGCCAGGTGGGCACCGCCCTGTTGGTCAGGCACAATCGCGGCGTCGAACCCACGCCGGCCGGCGTCGCGCTGTATCACAAGGCGCGCGCCATCCTGCAGAGCGTCCGCACCCTGGAAGACATGTGCGAGGCTTTCTCGCCGGACGGTATTCCCAAGATCCGCCTGGCCGCCAACCGGTCGGCCATCATCGAGTTCCTGCCCACCGATATCGCGCGCTTCCAGCACCGGGTGCCGCGCTCGCGCGTCGACCTGGTCGAAGCCTATAGCGGCGATATTCCCCGCATGGTGTCGGACCAGGAAGTCGACCTGGGCATCTACCACGCCAGCGGCCCCGCCCCCGGCGTGCTGTCCCTGCCCTATCGTACGGACCGCGTGGTGCTCGTGCTGCCGCAAGGCCATCCGCTGGCGCAGGCCGCGCAACGTCCCGCTGACGGCGCCGGCGCGGGGGCGGTCAGCCCCGGCCCCGCGCTGCACCTGGACGACGCCCGCGCCTACGACTTCCTGGGTTATTTTCCCCGGCACTCCTTCGAGGCCTTCATGGAACTGGCCGGCCCCACGCTTGGCGGCCCGCTCAACGTGAAGATCCAGGTGGCCAACTACGAGGCGCGCTGCCGCATGGTGCGCGAGGGACTAGGCATCGCCATCATGCCGGAGCCCATCGCGGACACGTACCTGAGCCTGCTGGGCCTGGTCAAGGTGGCGTTGAAGGACGAATGGGCCGCCCGCCAGTTCTATCTGTGCGCCCGCGACCGCGCGCAGATGCGGCCGGCCGCGGGCGAGCTGTTCGAGTTCCTGACCACGGTCCAGGATCAGCCCGCGAACCCGTAAAGCCGCGCGGGGTTATCCACCAGCACCTGGCGCCGCATGCTTTCGTCCGCCAGCCAGTCGCCCAGCAGATTCAGCAGCACGCCGTCATCCGGCATTTGCGCGTTTTCGTAGTAGTTGATGTGCGGCCAGTCGGTGCCCCACACCACCCGCTCCGGATTCGCGCGCAGCAGAGCCTGGGCAAAAGGCGTGATGTCCGCATAAGGCGGGCCGTCCGTGGTGTTGCGGTCCGCGCCGGAGATCTTGGTCCAGGCCCGGCCGGCGCGCAGCAGTTCGCACAGATAACGGAAACCGGCATCGCCCACGCCGCGCGCGGTATTCATGCGCCCCATGTGATCGACCACCAGATCGATGCCCGGCTTCAACAAGGCCGACGACAGCTCCGGCAGATCCGGCGCATGGACCCAGATCTGCGCATGCCAGCCACGCTCCTTCAGACGAGGCGCCAGCGCGTCGAAGTCGGCCAGGCCCACGCCGTTGCGGTAGACCGCCTTGCCTTCATGCTTGTACAGATTGAAGCGGGCGCCACGCACACCGGCTTCGGTCAAGGCATCGAGTTCGGCATCGGCGATATCCGCGCGCACCACCGCCACCGCCCGCAGGCGGTCCGGATACGCCCGCAGCGCGGCGAGCACGTTGTCGTTGTCATCGCCCTGGGCACTGGCGGTGACCAGGACACCACGCGTCAGGCCCAGCCCGTCCAGATGGGCGATGAAACGGTCGGCGTCATTTTCGGGCGGGGTATAGCTGCGGTCCTCCGCCAGCGGAAACGTCGCATACGGGCCGAACACGTGCGCGTGGCAATCGCAGGCGCCGGCCGGTGCGACGAAGCGGGGCTTGGTGATGTCGGCGTAGGGAGGCAGGCAGGCACGGGTCATGTTTTCACTCGCTAGATTGGATGGAGATATCAAGGCGTTCGCCGCTTCAACGACGAACGCCGCGGTTGCCATGCTCGCCCGTCATCACTCGGGCTTCAACGCGCCCGACGTGATCAAGGGCTGCAGCTTCGCCTGTTCGGCCGCGATGGTCTTCACGCTCTGGTCTATCGTGGACTTCACCACCTGCGAGCCGGCCATGGCCAGCTGATGCTGCACGGTGGGATCCGCCACGGCCTGAGCCAGGGCGTCGTTCAGCTTCTGGCGGATCGCCAGCGGCGTGCCTTTGGGCGCGACGATGGCCGAGTAGGTCACCATTTCAAAGCCCTGCTTGCCCAGTTCGGCCACCGTGGGCACCTGCTGCAGGTCCGGCACGCGCTGCGCCGACGTCACCGCCAGCGCATGCAGGCCGCCGCTCTGTATCTGCGGCAGGGAACTGGTCAACTGGTCCACCATGGCATCGACCTGGCCGCCCAGCAGATCGCTCAAGGCCGGCCCGGATCCTTTATAGGGCACCAGCGTGACCTTGATGCCGAAGTCGCGCTGCATCAGCAAGGCGGCGATGTGATTGGTGGTGCCATTGCCTGAGTGGCTGACGGACAGTTCTCCCGGATGGGCCTTGGCATAGGCGATGAACGCGGGAAAATCCTTGATGTTCTTCTTGCCCCGCGCGGGCACTTCCAGCACTGACGGCACCACGGCCAGCATTCCCGCCGGCTCGAAATCATCCAGGTGCACCTTGGTGCCGGGCACCAGCGTCGGGTTCACCACCAGGGGCACGATGGTGGTGGACAGCAAGGTGTAGCCATCCGGCGCGGACCGCGCCACGTTGCTGGCGCCGATGGAACCGCCCGCGCCGCCCAGGTTCTCGACCACGATGGATTGCTTGAGGATGCGCGCCATGGCCGTGCTGATGGCGCGCGTGGTGATATCCAGATTGCCGCCGGGCGGATAAGGAACCACCAGGCGGATGGGCTTGTCCGGATAGGCGTCGGCCGCGTGGGCGGCATTGCCAAAACCCGCCAGGCCCAGGACGGGGCCAAACGCCAGCGCGAGGCCGGCCAGCGTCCGACGGACGCGAGCTTGCTGCTTCATTGTCTACTCCCTGTTGTTCTGAGAAGTGCCGACGCTTCTAGGGAGCGTCGTGCGTCACCGCCCCGGCCCGCGCGAGCCGGACAGCGGCAATGGCCCATTCCGCCGGGCGGCGGTCAGGGCGATGCGGCGGGGCCCGCAGGAACGGGCCCACGCGCCATTACGTGCGGTAGGAAGGATCCACGCGATCCATCAGGCGCAGCAGGGCCGGCCATTCCATCTGGCCGTAGGGCCGGCGGGTACCCGGCTGATACTGCTTGTAGGTGGCTTCCTGCACTTCCTTGGATACGTAGCGCAGCGGCGCGTTGCAGGCCATGGCGGCCAGTTGGGCGCGGCAGGACAGCTCCAGGCGGTGCATCCAGTTGAAGGCTTCGCCGATGGTGCGGCCCACGGTCAGCAGACCATGGTTGCGCAGGATCAGGGCTTCGTTCTGGCCCAGGTCGCGGCACAGCGATTCCTTTTCGCTGAGGTCCAGCACCACGCCTTCGTAGTCGTGATAGCCGATCTTCAGGAAACGCATCGACGTCTGGTTCAAGGGCAGCAGGCCGCAGTCCAGCGACGACAGCGCCATGCCGGGCCAGCTGTGCGTGTGGATGACGCAGTCGACTTCCGGACGCACTTCGTGGATGGCGCTATGGATGACGAAGCCGGCGCGATTGACGCCATAGGACAGGTGCGGCCCGAAATCCGGCTTGGTCAGGATGTTGCCTTCGTGATCGATCTTCAGCAGGCTGGACGCCGTGATTTCCTCGTACAGCAGCCCATAGGCATTGATCAGGAAGGAGCCCTCCTCACCCGGCACGCGCAGCGAGATGTGGTTCGCCACCATGTCCGACATGCCGTAGTGCGCCACCAGCCGATAACAGGCCGCCAGGTCGACCCGGGCTTCCCATTCGGCTTCGGAGACCTTGTCCTGCATCGAGGAAATTTTCAATTCGTGCTTCATCATGGCGAACCTCTCGGATAGCAAAAATGCGGCGCCGCGCGGAGGCGGCCGACTTGCCTAGATTAAACATCCAGCGTGGACTGGCTTTGAATTTTCGAGAAAGCGGCGTTTCCCTGGCTTCGATGGTGCGCCGCAATGCGCGCGCAATGCGCCGCGAAGTCGGGCTCCGCGTGCACCGGCGGGCAACGCGGGCTCACACCCCCATCTGCGTGGCGAAATCGCCGATGTCCTTGCCCATCCGGTCCCAGTCTTCCTCGGCATTCAGATCCTTGGACTGGTTGGGACCGTATTCCAGGGGCCGGTGGATATAGCCAGTGCGCAGACCATTGGCGCGCGCGTGGCGCAGGTCGTTGTTATGGGCCGCCACCACCATGACCTGCGCGGTCGGCAGGCCCAGGAAGTCGGCCACGCCCAGGTACATCTCGCGGTCGGGCTTGTAGTGCCGCACCACGTCCGAGGAAAACACGCAATCCCATGGCAGGCCGCCATGCTTGGCCATGTTCACCAGGCAAGGCACGCTGCCGTTGGAAAATGTCGAGATGATGTATTTGCTCTTCAGCCGCCGCAGGCCGGCCACGCTGTCGGGCCAGGGATCGAGGCGATGCCAGACGCGGTTGAGGTGGTCTTTCTCCTCTTCCGTCAGGCCGTTCACCTGGAACTGCTCAAGCAGTACATCCAGGCGTTCGCGATGCAGCACGTCCACGCTGGTCCAGGGACGCTTGCCTTGGCGCACGGTATCCATGCCGGGCGCATAACCGGCGCGCCAGGCATCGGCCATGGCGACCCAGTCAGCCGACAGGCCCTTGCGCCGGCCAAGATCCCGCAGCTCGCGGATCACGCTGTCGCGCCAGTTCACGACCGTGCCGAAGGTATCGAACACCAGTGCCTTGGGTGCAAGACCCATGTCGGGCGCCTGGCCTGCTTCATTGTTCTGCATGCTTGTCTCCTCCAGGGAAACGCCAGCATACGGCCGCGCTGCCAACAAGAAACTGACCGCGGCGCTCTGCTTCAGACGGCGGTGTTATAGCACTCCGCCATGATATCCAGATGGAGGAGCACGCTGGCGCTCGCGGCCTCGGTGTTGCCGGACGCGAACGCCTCGAACAGGGCCCGCATGTATTCCACCGTCAGCCCCCGCATTGCGCCATCGCCTACGGTCAACAGCCGTGCCAACTGCACGTGGTCGTAGAAACGCTCGATGGTGTCGACCATGGTTTTATTGGGGACCAATGCCAGCCAGGCACTGCGGAAAGCCGCCTTGTGGCGCATGAATGCGGCGGTGTCGTCCGCGTCGTGGGCCTGTGCGATGCCATCCAGCATGCCTTGCAGGTCCGCCAGGCCCGCGCTGCCGGGACCTTCCTCGGCCACCTTGCGACACGCCAGAGCGGCCGCATGGGGTTCGATCAGGCGGCGCACTTCGAAGGCCTCGTTCATCTGCTGCGGGGTATAGCGCCGCAGCACGAAGCCGCGTGCCGTGCTATCCAGGGCGCCTTCGCTCTTGAGCTGCATCAGGGCTTCGCGCACCGGCATGCGCGAGATGTTCAGGCGGCTGGCGATCTCCTGGTCGACCAGCCTGTCATCGAGACCGATCTCGCCCTGCTGGATACGGTCGCGCAGCATCTCGTAGACGCTCTCACGCAGATTGGGCGGTCGCTTGACGCCGGCCCGGGCGGATGCAAGGGTTTCCATCGCGATTCTCCGACTTGCCGCCGGAGCGCGGCGACGGTATATGCCCAAAGGACGACCTGGGGATAAATCCAGGACCTGGGTGAAACCTGAGACGGGTACTGCCAAGAAGACGGAAGCGGCTGGATGGAGGCCGGTAAAAATTACCGCCGTGACCAGCGCCACGGCGGCGTCCGCCATACTAACCGGGATGCAATGAATTTGTAACTGTAAAAATACTCGTACCGCCAACCCCGGGAGATCCTCGCACCAGACCGCCCGAAAGAGGCCCTACTTGTTCCCGCCCAGGCCGAGATAGCTCTCCACCACGCGGGGGTTGTCGGCCAGTTCATGGGCCGGACCGGCCAGGACGACTTCACCCGTTTCCAGCACATACCCCTGATCCGCCACCTGCAAAGCGGCGCGGGCGTTCTGCTCCACCAGCAGGATCGCCACGCCACGGCGGCGCAGGTGAGTGATGATGTGGAAGATCTCCCGCACGATCCTCGGCGCCAATCCCAGGCTGGGTTCATCCAGCATCAGCAACCGCGGCCGCGCCATCAATGCCCGCCCCACCGCCAGCATCTGGCGTTCACCGCCCGACAAAGTGCCGGCGGCCTGCATGCGGCGTTCCCGCAGGCGCGGGAACAGGTCGTAGACCTCGGTGAGGGTGTCGCGCCAGCCGGCTTCACGCGCGCGGTAGCGGCGGAAACCGCCCAGCAGCAGGTTGTCCTCCACCGACATGGTAGAGAACAGTTCGCGCTTCTCCGGCACCAGGGACATGCCGGCGCCGACCCGGCGCTCCACCGACCACGCCGACACGTCCTCGCCGGCATAGCGCACCGAACCCAAGGCCTGGCCGGTACTGGGCAAGGCGCCCATGATGGCGTTGAGCAAGGTGGACTTACCGGCGCCATTGGCGCCGATCACCGTCACGATGCTGCCCGCCGTCACCGACAGCGACGTGGCGCCCAGGGCGGCCACTTTGCCGTAGCGCGCGGACAGGCCATCGATACGCAGCAGTTCCTGGTCGCTCATCGTGCTTCTTCCTGCGTGCCGGCGGCAAGCGCCATGGCCGGCGCGCTGTCCAGCGGGTCGTCCACGCCACCGAGATAAGCCTCCAGCACGGCTGGATTGGCGCGCACCTCGGCGGGCGGCCCTTCAGCCAGCTTGGTGCCGAAATCCATCACCACCAGATGGTTGGTCAGCCGCATGACGAAATCCATGTCGTGTTCCACCAGCAGAATGCTCATGCCTTCCGCGCGCAGTTGCTCCAGCACGCCGGCCAGGTCCTGCTTTTCCTTGTAGCGCAGCCCGGCGGCCGGCTCGTCCAGCAGCAGCAGTGTGGGGTCGCCGGCCAGGGCGCGGGCGATTTCCAGGATGCGCTGCTGTCCCAGGGCCAGATTGCCTGCCTGCTCGTAGAGATAATCGCCCAGGCCCACGCGCTGCAGCTGCAGCGCGGCTTCATGCAGCAGCTGCGCCTCGCTGGCGCGGTCGGTACGCAGCACGCCCGACCAGATCTGGCCGGTCACGCGCAGGTGGGCGCCCAGCGCCACGTTCTCCAGCACCGTCATGCCGGGCAAGAGCTGCACGTGCTGGAAGGTACGTCCGACACCGCGCCGGGCAATGTCGCGCGCGGACAGCGTATCCACGCGCTCCCCCATGAATCCCACTTTGCCGCTGGTGGGCCGCAACACGCCGGTGATCAGGTTGAACGTGGTGCTCTTGCCGGCGCCGTTCGGACCGATCAGGCCGACGATCTCGCCCGCGCGCACCTTGAACGAGATATCGTTCACCGCCACCAGTCCGCCGAACTCCTTGCGGATGGCATCCACTTCGAGGACCAGCTCGCCAGCCCCCGCTTTCTCGCGATTGCCCAGCAGCGGCGCGGCCGGCGGCGGCGCCCGGCGCCGCACGGCCGTGGCGTGGGTCAAGCGCGCCCAGGCATTGGCCAGGATGGGCCAGATGCCGTCGCGCGCGTATTGCAGCATCAGGATCAGCAGCACGCCGAACACGATCAGCTCGAAATTGCCGGTGGTGTTCAGCAAGCGCGGCAGCCAGTTCTGGATCTGGTCCTTGAGCACGAGGATGATGCCCGACCCCAGGACGGCGCCCCACACGTGCGCCGCGCCGCCCACCACCGCCATGAACAGGTATTCGATGCCGTAGTTCAAGCCGAAGGGGCTGGGACTGACCGCGCGCTGCATGTGCGCGTACAACCAGCCCGACACGCAGGCCAGCAGCGCCGCATAGACGAACACGGCGACCTTGTAGGCATTGGTGTTGACGCCCATGGACTCCGCCATGCCGGCGCCGCTGCGCAGGGCCCGGATCGCGCGGCCCGGCCGCGAGTCGAGCAGATTGCGCGTACCCCACACCGCCAGCAGCACCAGCACCCAGATCAGGTAGTACATATGGCGCCCGCTGGCCAGCGACAAGCCAAGGAAGTCGATCGCCGGCACGCCGGCGATGCCGTCGTAGCGGCCCAGCATGTCGACGTTGCCGTACAGGTAGAACAAGGCCAGGCACCAGGCGATGGTGCCCAGGGGCAGATAGTGGCCGGACAGGCGCAAGGTGATGGCGCCCAGCACGAAGGCGACCACGGCGGTTGCCAGCAAGGCCACGGGCAGGGTCAGCCAGGGCGACCAGCCCATGGCCGTGCTGAGCCAGGCCGTGGCATACGCGCCGATGCCGACGAAGGCGGCCTGGCCGAAGGAAGTCAGGCCCGCGACGCCGGTCAGCAGCACCAGGCCCAGCACCACCAAACTGGCCAGGCCGATGTAGTTCAGCTGGGTGATCCAGAACTCGGGGGTCACCGGCGCCAGGGGCAAGACCGCCAGGACCAGCAGGAAAACGATCAGGGGAATACGGTTTTTCATGATGTCGTCCGGCTCACTCTTCGTCATGCGCGGGACCCGCGCGCAGCGACAACCAAAGCAGCACCGGGATGATCAGCGTGAACACGATGACCTCCTTGTAGGCGCTCGCCCAGAACGAAGAAAACGCTTCCAGCAGACCCACGAAGATGGCGCCGGCGGCCGCGGCCGGATAGCTGGCCAGCGCGCCGATGATGGCGCCGACGAAGCCCTTCAGGCCGATCAGGAAACCGGTGTCGTAATAGATGGTGGTGAGCGGCGCGATCAGGATGCCCGACACCGCGCCCAGCAGCGCCGCCAGCGTGAACGTCAGGCCGCCCGACATGTCGGTGCTGATGCCCACCAGGCGCGCGCCGCGACGGTTGACGGCGGTGGCCCGCAAGGCGCGGCCATACAAAGTCTTGCCGAAGAACAGCCACAAGGCCCCGATCAACACCACCGCGGTGCCGATGACGAACAGGCTCTGGGCCGACCAGGACGTCAGGCCGAGGTCGATCTGGCCATCGATGAAGGCCGGCGTGCGCCAGCCCTCGGCGCCAAAGAACACCAGGCCCAGGCCGACCAGCACGAAGTGGACCGCCACCGACGTGATCAGCAGCACCAGCACGCTGGCTTCGGCCAGCGGCCGATACACCACCCGGTGGATCATGCCGCCCATGGGCACGATCAGCAGCAGGGTCAACAGCATGTCCATCCACAGCGAGGTATCCGGACTGGCCAGGCGGCGCGTCAGCCAGAACAGCACGGCGGGCAGCAGCACGCAGGCCAGCAAGGTACGCGGCAAGGCGGTCCACTGGCCGCTGCGCAAGGCGCGGATCAGTTCCTGCAGCAGTACCAGGCCGCCCAGCAGCAACAGCAGATAGACCGTGCCGGGCACCTTGCCGTCCACCAGCATGGCCAGGGTCAGCGCGCCGAACGTGACGAATTCGCCCTGCGGAATGAAGATGACGCGCGTGACCGCGAATACCAGCACCAGCGCCATGCCCAGCAGGGCATAGATGGCGCCATTGACCAGGCCATCCTGCAACAGGATCAGCGCTATGGAGGAATCCATCGACGTACAACCTTCGCCGCAACGGCGGACCGATAAACCCGCTGGTGGCGAAGCGCCGCGCGCGGGCTCCACCAAAAGCTCACCGGCCCTTGGGCCGGTGAAGCAACGGGACCTCGTAGGAGATCCCGTCGCGGGAACTACATTGAAAACACCGTGGAATCAGAGCCCCGGTTGATACACCCACTTGCCGCCCTGCACCTTCACCATGACGCGGGCGCGCTGGTCGAAGCCGGCATGATCCGTCGGGCTCATATTGAACACGCCTTGCGACACCGCCAGTTCCTTGACGTTCTCGAGCGCGTCGCGCAGCGCCTTGCGGAAGGCCGGCGTGCCCGGCTGCGCGCCGCTCTTGAGCGCGACGGGAAGCGCGGCCACCACCAATTGGCCGGCGTCCCACATGTGGCCGCCGAAGGTGCTGACGGAACCGGCGCCGTGGACTTTCTCGTAAGCGTCGATATAGGCCAGGGCCGATTTCTTCACCTGATTGTCGTCGGGCAATTGCGCGGCCACCAGCAGCGGACCGGCCGGCAGGATCATGCCGTCGCAATCCTTGCCGCACACGCGCAGGAAGTCGCCGTTGGCCACGCCATGGGTTTGATAGATGATGCCGCCGTAGTTGCGCGCGCGCAGTTCCTTTTGCGGCAAGGCGGCCGGCGTGCCGGAACCCGCGATCAGGATGGCGTCGGGGCGGGCGCTCGTCAGCTTCAGGACCTGGCCCGTGACGCTGGTGTCGGTGCGGCCATATTTTTCCGCGCCGACCAGCTTGATGCCTTTGGCCTCGGCCGCCTTCTTCGTTTCGTCCAGCCAGCTTTCGCCATAGGCGTCGGCGAAACCGATGAAGCCCAGGGTCTTGACCTTGGCCTTGACCATGGCGTCGACCAGCGCGCCGGCCATCAGGGCATCGTTCTGCGGCGTTTTGAAGGCCCACTTGCGCTTGTCGTCGACCGGATCGACGATCTTCACGCTGGCCGCCACGCTGATCATGGGCGTACCGGTTTCGGCGGCCACGTCGACCATGGCGATGGAGCCCGGCGTGGCGGAGCTGCCGATGACGACATCGGCCTTGTCTTCGCTGACCAGCTTGCGCATGTTCTTGACGGCTTGCGTCAGGTCGGTGGCGTCATCCAGGACGATCCACTCGATCTTCTGGCCCGCCACTTCCTTGGGCAGGAGGTCCACCGTGTTGCGTTCGGGGATGCCCAGCGAGGCGGCCGGGCCGGTGCTGGACACCGTGACGCCCACTTTCACCTGGGCTTGCGCGGCCCAGGGCAAGGCCGCGAAAAGCGCGGCCAGGGTGGCCTGGCGCACGTACTTGATCCGGATCATCTTTTGTTGTCTCCGCAAAAGGGAAAGACCTGACTGCCGGGTCTGTTGGACCCCGGGCCGGCCGCCCTGTCATGCAATGTCATGCCTGAGGAAAAACGCAATTATAGGGATAAGGCGATGCCTGCGTTCAGCGGCCATTCATGGGCCAGACGCGCTGAACGCGATAGGCGACCAGGGCGCCGACACCGGCCTTGGCGACGTCGACCGGCACGAAAGGCAGCATGCCCAGCATCGCCTTGCCGTTATCGATGCCGGTGACGGCGGCCAGCCATGGCGTGCCGATGGCATAGACCACCACCACGCAGGCCAGGGCGCCGAGGAAATTGCCGACCACGGCGACGAAAGCATTGTCGGTGTTCGGGACCATCAGGCGCACCACCAGGCCGCACACCGCCGAGCCGACCAGCATGCCGACCAGGAAACCGCCCGTCGGGCCGGCGAACACGCCCAGGCCGCCGCGACCGCCGGGCAGGACGGGCAGGCCGATGGCGGCCAGCACCAGGTACAGCAGCACGGCCAGCGGGCCACGGACGGGGCCCAGCATGCAGCCGGCCAGGATGACGCCCAGCAGTTGCAGGGTCACGGGGACGGGGATGCCCGGCATCGGCACCGGGGGGACCAGGCTCAAGACGACCAGCAGGGCCGCGAACAGGGCGACGGAGACGGTGTTACGGGTGCGCATAAGAAGCTCCTTTGATGCAAATATGTTTTGGAAGTCGAGGGGCCGCGCCCCTCGACGCTCCCGCTTCAGCCGTCGCGGGCGTCGATGGCATCGGCGACCTCATCGGCGCGTTTCAGGGTGCGGACCAGCAGGGGCACGACCACCGCCAGGGGGTGGCTGCCCAGGCCGCGCGCCGCCTGGGCCTCGCGAATCTCCTGGTAATTGCGCCAGATCTCCGGCACGAAGCGCAAGGTCAGCCCCAGCGCCAGCGCGGCGCGACCCGCATCGATCCAGCCCAGCTTCTCGAACGGCCGCAAGACCCGCTCGCACACCTCGATCAGATCCGACGTATGCGTGCTCATCGTCACCGCCAGCGCCAGCGCGACCAGCGCGGCCACCCGCAGCACCATTTCCAGCGCCGGCACATGGCCATTGAAATACCACGTGAACCCCGCCAGCACCGCCAGGATCAGCAACATGCCGCGCACATGGCGCCACACGACAGCCGCCCTCACCCCGGTCGAAGCCAGCAGCAGCGCGGCGATCGCCAATGCCCCGGCCAGCGCATCCAGGCGATGCACCAGGAACATCCCGGAGCCGGCCAGCACCAGCGCGCCCAGCTTGAGCCAGGCAGGCAGACGATGCAGACGGCTGGCGCCATCCTGGTAGAGCGGCTCCATCATCCGCAATGCTCCCGATACCAGCGCAAAGCCGGCGCGGGCGTGTCGTCGACCGCGATGCGGCCATCGACCACCACCAGCACCCGGTCGAAATCCACCAGCAGATCCAGGTCATGGCTGACCACCACCGCCTGCCGGTCCATCGCCGCGATGGCGTCGCGCACCCGGTTGCGATTGCGCAGGTCAAGCTGCGTGGTGGGCTCGTCGAACACCACCAGGTCCGGATGAGTCACCAGCACGGCGGCCAAAGCGGCCAGCTGCCGCTCGCCGCCCGACAGCAGATGACTGGCCCGGTCGGCCAGATGCCCTATGCCCAGCGCGTCCAGCTGAGCAGCGATACGGGCGCGCCGCTCGGCCTTGTCGGGCACACGATGTTTCAGCCCGAAAGCCATGTCCTCGCTGACGATGGGAAAAACGATCTGGTTTTCCGGGTTCTGGAACACGAAACCGACCCGCCGACGCACGGCGCGCACGTCGTCACGGGTATCGATGCCGCCCACGCGCACCCGGCCCTCGCTGGGCAGGACCAGACCGTTGAGCAGGCGCGCGAAGGTGCTCTTGCCGGCTCCATTGGGGCCGACCACGGCAATGCGCGACTCCGACAACGTCAGGTCCAGACCATGCAAGACCGTGGTTCTGGCGTTCTTGACGACGGTGTGTTCAAACTCGATTAACATGGGGCGCGATTATGCCCGACCTTTGCACGAACCTTTTGCGTTTGCGCGCGTCCAAGGTCGGATTGCACTGCCACCGCCGGCATCAGGCGGCGGCAGTGCGCGCCACCCTCGCGGCCGGAACGTATCGGCCCGAAACGGGGACAAAGAGGTCCCGTGGTAGCGCGCCTGTGTCCCACCTCCTTTGTCGAAAGCCGAGTCCGGCCGCATGAAAAAATTCCTATTCGATCTATTCCCGCTCCTGCTGTTTTTCATTGCCTATTATTTCGCGGGCATTTATGTGGCCACCGGCGTGTCCATCGCCGCGTCGATCGGCCAGATCATCTACCTGCGGGTGCGCGGCCATCGTATCGAAGGCATGCATTGGGTCAATCTGGTGGTCATCGTCGTCTTCGGCGGCGCCACTTTGATCCTGCACAATGACGCGTTCATCAAATGGAAGCCGACCGTACTGTATTGGTTGTTCGGCATTACGCTGCTGGCCGGCCGCTTTATTTTCGGCCGCAATCTGGTGCAGCGCATGCTCGGCAAACAGATTCAACTGCCCGCGCCCATTTGGGACCGCCTTAATCTGGCGTGGGGCATATTCTTTCTGTTGGCCGGCACACTTAATCTATATGTTGCATTTTCCGGTCATTTTACGGAAGCCCAGTGGGTATCGTTCAAGGCCTTCGGCCTGACCGTGCTGATGCTGGTTTTCGTCGTGGCGCAATCGCTGTGGCTGGGCCGTTATATACAGCCGCCGGCCGCCGACAAAGATGCTCCGGTCGAGAAAAATTAAATGACGGAAAATAAAAACATCGAAACTTTCGATGAACTCGCCGATATTATTCGCAGCCGTTTGAATGAACTCGAACCGGTGACGCTGGACATAATCGACGACTCGCATTTGCATGCGGGACATGGCGGCGCGCATGGTGGTCCATCACATCTCACGGTACGTATTGTCACCACCCGTTTCCTTGGTCTTTCCCCAGTTGCGCGGCATCGGCTGGTGTATGATCGGCTCCAAGATTTAATCCCCTATCCCATCCATGCCTTGGCGCTGGATACCAAAACACCCTGAACTCAGTCAAAAGGCTAAAGGACATACATGAAACGCATTATCCTGATGGCGGCGGCTTGCGTGATCGCCGTTCCCGCTTTTGCCCAGAATGTGGCGACCGTCAACGGCAAGGCCATTCCGCAAAAGAGCCTGGATCAATTCGTCAAGCTGCTGGTGAGCCAGGGTGCGACGGATTCGCCCCAGCTGCGTGAACAGGTCAAGCAGGAAATGATCAACCGCCAGGTGTTCGTGCAGGCCGCTGAAAAGGCCGGCATCGCCAAGCAGGATGACGTGCAGACGGAACTCGAACTGGCCCGCCAAGGCATCCTGGTGCGCGCCCTGATGGCCGACTACCTGCAAAAGCACAAGGTCAGCGACCAGCAAGTCCAGACCGAGTACAACAAGGTCAAGCAGGAACAGGCCGGCAAGCTGGAATACCGCGTGCGCCACATCCTGGTCGCCGACGAGAAGACCGCCAACGACCTGCTCGCGCAGATCAAGGGCAACAAGGCCAAGTTCGAAGACCTGGCCAAGAAGAACTCGAAGGACCCCGGCAGCGCCGACAAGGGTGGCGAACTGGGCTGGGCCCCGGCCACCAACTACGTGCCGCCGTTCGCCCAGGCCGTTACCTCGCTGAAGAAGGGTGACGTGTCCGACAAGCCGGTGCAGACCCAATACGGCTGGCACATCATCCAGGTTGAAGACACCCGCCCGGTCGAGTTCCCGCCGCTGGATCAAGTGCGTCCGCAACTGGAAGAAATGCTGCGCCAGCAAACCCTGGCCGACTACCAGAAGTCGCTGCGCGACCAAGCCAAGGTGCAGTAATCCTGGTTTGAAAGTCAAAAAAAACGCGCCGCAATTGCGGCGCGTTTTTTTATTGCGTGTTTCATTGTCCTGGCGCGGGTTGAAAATCCCGCGGTCCGGGGCTGGTCGGCCCCGGACAGACTGCCGGTATCAATCGTGTTGCGACTGCACTTCCAGCGCGGGACCCTTCTTGCGGTCCTTGCGTACGAAGTTATACAGCTGCCAGGCGATGATCGCGCCGATGACCGCGAACAGCGTGCCGCTGATCGGACGCGTGACGAACGCGCTGAAGTCGCCGCGGGACAGCAGCATGGCGCGACGGAAGTTCTCTTCCAGCATCGGACCGAGGATGAAGCCCAGCATCAGCGGCGCCGCTTCCATGCCAAGGCGCATGAACAGGTAGCCGATGAAACCGAACACCGCGGTGATGAAGATATCGTCCAGGCTGTTGTTGATGCTGAACGTACCGATGCAGCAGAAGAACAGGATGCACGGGAACAGGACGGTGTAGGGAATCTTGAACACCGACAGCCAGTAGCGCACCAGCGGCACGTTCAGGATCAGCAGGAAGCAGTTGCCGACCCACATGCTGGCCACCAGGCCCCAGAACAGGTCCGGGTGGGTGCCGATCATGTTGGGACCGGGCTGCACGCCCTTGACGATGAAGGCCGCAAGCATCAGCGCCATCACGGCGTTTTCGGGAATCCCGATGGCCATGAGGGGGATGAAGCTGGTACGCGCGGCGGCTTCGTCAGCGGCGGCCTGACCGGCCACGCCTTCGATGGCGCCCGTGCCGATCTCGTCACGATGCTTGCTGAAGCGCTTGTCGGCGGCATACGCGGCGAACTGCGCGATGGTCGGGCCGCCGCCGGGCAGGATGCCCAGGATCGAACCGATGATGCTGCCGCGCAAGGCGCTGGGGATGATGCGCTTGAACTCGGGCCACGTCGGGATCAGCTTGATCTTGCCGTTGAAGGGCGTCAGCGTGTTGCGGGCATCGAGGTTCTTGACGATTTCGGCGATGCCGAAGCAGCCCAGGGCGATGCTGATGAGGCCCACGCCGTCCTGCAGGAAGATCAGGTCCATCGTGTAGCGCATCATGCCGCTGTTGACGTCGGTGCCGATCACGCCCAGCAGGATGCCGATCAGGGCCATGGCCAGGCCATTGAGCAGGCTGCCGGCGCTGACGAAGCTGACGCAGAAGAAGCCCAGCATCATCAGTGCGCAGTAGTCGGCCGGGCCGAACAGCAGGCCCACTTCGCCCAGTGCCGGCGCCATGGTCGACAGCACCACGATGGCCACGGTGCCGCCGATGAAGCTGGACATCCCGGCTGTAAATAACGCCAGTCCTGTCTTCCCCTTCAAGTTCATGGCGTACCCGTCGATGCAGGCCACGATACTGCTGGCATGCGGGATCTTCATGGTGATGGCACTGACGCTGTCGCCGTATTGGGCGCCGTAGTAAATGCCGGCCAGCATGATCAGCGCGCCGTTGACGGGGATGCTGTAAGTGATTGGCAGCAGCAGGCTGATGGTCGACAGGGGTCCCAGTCCGGGCAGCAGGCCGATCAGCGTGCCGACGGTGCACCCGATGGCGCAGTACAGGAGGTTTTCCCACGACAGCGCATGGTCGAACCCCAGCGCGAGGTTGTTGAGGATATCGATCATAGGATGGGAAGGGACAGGCCCAGCAGATGTTTGAAAGCGAAGGCCACGGCGATCAGGCCCACCGAGATCTTGACGTTGCGGACCCAGGAGTAGGAGGTGCCGGCGAGGGTCGAGCTGAATACCAGGAAAACGATGCCGAGCAGCATGTTCAGGAAATGCGACACCGCCACGAAGCCGCACAGGGCGACCATGATGATGAGGATGTTCTTGAAGTTGTAGTTCAGCGGCACGGGCTCGACGAGGCGGGCGCGCACGACGGTAATGAGACCGATCAACAGCAGGCAGCCGCTGATCAGCAAGGGGAACAGGCCGGGACCGAAGCGGGCGAAATTACCCAGGGGATAACGGGCCGCGGCGCCACCGAATACGAGGGCGAAGACGACCAGGAACAGGCCCCGGACGAAGTTGCGGTTGCTGAAGTTCATAGTGGGTGGCTCCCCAGATGGGCCGCCGGGCGGGGGGGGATTTGCATGGTTGGCGCTGCCTCTCCAAAGCTGATTGCTGTTATTGGCACGTCCTTCGGGCATTTACGGTTAGCTGAAAATGCTTGGGGCGTTGGACGGGATACTAGGGAGTGGCGCTTTCAGGTGGCTGTCGGTTTTTACGAAAAGTGGGGGGCTTAGCGTATTCACCTAGGGTGCAAAAGCAACAGCTTCCTGAACGAAAGCAAACTGGTAGCTGAAACTGATATGTCGTTTTGCTGAATGGAATCTGTCTTTTATTTGAATTAATACTGACTGGATTCTGAATTATTGTTGTTTATTGGTTTAATAATTGGGGAATTAATGGGGGCTCTGCCCCGCTTCCCCCGCAGGGGGAGAAGAGTTGAGGGGCAAAGCCCCTCAACACTCCCCTTGTTTCGCCAATAGGAAAGGGCAGCGCCCTCTGCCTTCCTCGCAGGGGTCGAGGGGCGTAGCCCCCTCGGCCTTCCCCGCCAGGGGTCGTGGGGCGTAGCCCCCCTCGGCCCTCCCCGCAGGGGTCGAGGGGCGTAGCCCCCTCGGCCCTCCCCGCAGGGGTCGAGGGGCGCAGCCCCCTCGGCCCTCCCCGCAGGGGTCGAGGGGCGTAGCCCCCTCGGCCTTCCCCGCCAGGGGTCGAGGGGCGTAGCCCCCTCGGCCTTCCCCGCCAGGGGTCGAGGGGCGCAGCCCCCCGGCCCTCCCCGCAGGGGTCGAGGGGCGTAGCCCCCCTCGGCCCTCCCCGCAGGGGTCGAGGGGCGTAGCCCCCTCGGCCCTCCCCGCCAGGCGGCGAGGGCGGAGCCCTGAATCCTCTCCCGAAGAACTCGGGTTTATTGCAGAAATCGGGAGCGTAAAAAACCCGGAGCGGTGCGGGACCGGTCCGGGTTCTGAACAGAAACTTGTTTAAAGACGGTTAAAACGAACTTGCGGCAAGCTTTCTCATCCATATGGATGAAAGGTGGCTGGCAACGTGACCGGGATCTCTTGATGAACGGCGGCCGCAGTGTGACCGGCATTTAGATGAACCGTGGCCGGCAATGTGATTGGCAGCGATCACCTGGTACTGGCCACCGTGCGAACGGTATTTACTCGACGCCCAGAAGCGCCTTCAAACCATCCTCATCCAACACCGCAACCCCCAACTCGCGCGCCTTGGTCAGCTTGCTGCCAGCCTCTTCACCGGCAACCACATAAGCCGTCTTCTTCGACACCGACCCGCTGACCTTCCCGCCGGCGGCCAGAATATACCGAGTCGCATCATCCCGCGTCCAGGTAGGCATGGTGCCGGTCAAGACCACCGTCTTGCCCGTCAGCACACCCCCACGCGCGGCCGCTTCGGCTACCGGATGCACGCCATGCTTGCGCAAGGCTTCGATGATCTCCCGATTATGGTGCTCGGCAAAGAACCGATGAATCGAAGCCGCCACCGCCGGCCCCACATCCGTCACCGCCAGCAACTGCTCTTCACTGGCGTCCATGATGGCATCCATATCGCCAAAATGACGCGCCACGTCGCGCGCGGTGCTCTCGCCAACATGACGAATACCCAGCGCGAACAGCAGCCGCCCCAAGGAAGGCTCGCGCGCCTTGTCGATGGCAGCCACCAGGTTCTCCGCCGACTTCACGCCCATGCGGTCGTACTCGGCCAACTCATCGGCCGTCAGCCCGTAAATGTCCGCCAGCGACTTCACGCGCCCCTTGTCGACCAACTGCTCGACCAGCTTCTCACCCAGGCCCTCGATATCCAGGGCCTTGCGTCCAGCCGCATGTTGCAGGGTCTGCTTGCGCTGCGCGGCGCAGAACAACCCGCCGGTACAGCGCGCGATCGCCTCCCCTTCCGGACGCTCGATGGCCGAACCGCACACCGGACACGCCGTGGGATACGTCCAACCGCTATCGCCCGCCTCGACCGCCTGCGGCCGCTTGGCCAGCACCGGCCCGACCACCTCCGGAATCACGTCGCCGGCCCGCCGCACGATCACGGTATCGCCCTTGCGAACGTCCTTCCGGCGGATTTCGCCTTCATTGTGCAAGGTGGCATTGGTCACCGTCACACCACCGACGAACACCGGCTTCAGCCGCGCCACGGGCGTGATCGCGCCGGTACGGCCCACCTGGACTTCGATATCCAGCAGCTCGGTGGTCGCCTCTTCGGCAGGAAACTTGTGCGCCAGGGCAAAGCGCGGCGCGCGCGCCACGAAACCCAATACCTTCTGCGCCGGCAAGGCATCGACCTTGTAGACCACGCCGTCGATGTCATACGGCAGGCCCGCGCGCAGCTTGCCGACCTTCTCATAAAAATCGAGCAGGCCAGCCGCGCCACGCACCTGCGTGTTGTGCTTGATGTTGATCGGCAAGCCCAGTTCGCCCAGCCAGGCCAGCATCCCGCCGTGCGTGTCGCGCGGCAAGGTGGATGTCTGCCGCGTGCCCGGCGCCGGCTCTTCGTATTCCTCGTGCTGCGTGCGCGGCAGGCCGTGCACTTCACCCCAGCTATAGGCAAAGAAGCGCAGCGACCGTTGCGCCGTGATGCGCGGATCGAGCTGGCGCAAGCTGCCGGCGGCGGCATTGCGGGGATTGACGAAAATCTTCTCGCCGCGTTCGCCCTGCGCCTGGTTGAGGCGGTCGAAATCGGCACGGAACATCAGCACCTCGCCCCGCACTTCCAGCACGTCGGGCGCGGCGCCCTTGAGCTTCAAGGGAATCGATTTGATGGTGCGGATATTGGAGGTGACATCCTCGCCGGTCTGCCCGTCGCCCCGCGTGGCGGCCTGCACCAACACCCCCTTCTCATACCGCAGGCTGATGGCCAGCCCGTCGAGCTTGAGCTCACAGAAGTAGTCGGTTTCAGCGTCCGCCGCCAGCAAGCCGGCGCTGCGCAAGGTGTCGGTGACACGCTTGTCGAATTCCTGCACGTCCTCCGCTTCGAAGGCATTGCCCAGCGACAGCATGGGCACGGCGTGGGCCACGCTGCCGAAAGCGGCCAAGGGCGCCGCCCCCACCCGCTGGGTGGGCGACTCGGCGGTGACCAGTTCAGGATGCGCGGTTTCCAGCGCGATCAGCTCGCGCATCAAGCCGTCGTATTCGGCATCCGAAACCGCCGGCTCGTCCTCGACGTAATAACGGTAATTGTGCTGCTCGATCTCGCTGCGCAAGCGGGCTATCGCCTCCTGGACGGGAGGCACGGCATCTTTCTTCGACCCAGTCACGCGAAGACCCGCAAGGCACGCTCACTGCCGGACCGCAAGCCAGCCTGCTCCAGCTGCGTGAACAGCACTTGCAGGCGCTCGTCGATGACCTGCGCCGAACCCTCGGCCAAAGGCTTGCCCTGGTCATCCACCAATTCGGCGCGCAGGCGTTGGGCCAATTGCTGACCCACATCCACCATGCGACCGAAGGCGTGTTCGTCCGCCGGGCTGCAAGGCACGTCCAGCAACAGGTTCAAGCGTTCGACGCCACCCATGCCGGCGTCGAAGGCGGCGCCGTCGCCGCGCGTCAAGGTGAAGCGGGTCTGGCCTTCGTCCGACACCCAGGCCAGGCGCGGGCCGTCATGCACGAAGCCCAGGTCGCGCGCCACGGCCAGCACTTCCGCGGCCGGTTGGGCGCTGCCCAGCAACAGGGTCAGGCCAACCTGCGTATCCAGGGCCGCGCAGGTATCGTCCAGACGGGCGGCGCGTTCCAGCACGGCTTGCTGGTCGGGACCTTCGATGGTGGCTTCGAATCGTTCCGCCAGATCCTGCACGCGCGCCCAGGCCTGCGACCATTCGATGGCGGTCAGCGGACCGGTGCGGTTGGCCAGCAACACGGCAACCTGCAGGGCGCTATAGGATTCGTCGGCATGCAGGCGGGCGCGATGGCGCGCGCGATCGGTCACGCCAAAGATGCGGATGGGTTTGCGGCCAGCACTGCGCAAGCCTTGCAGGCCCTGCTGCAGATCCGTGCCACGCACCGGTTCGGCAAACGCCACTTCGATGACCACTTCGGTGGCGGGATCGGCTTCCTCGGCATCGTCGCCATCAGGCGTGACGGCAACCACGGGCGCGCCCCGCGCGGGCGTCTCGGCGACCCCGGGTTCGCGCTTGCCCAGTCCGGGCTCGCGGCGGGCCGCGGCCGGCGTGTCCCAGGCGGCATCTTCCTGTTTCGTGCTGGTCCGGGCAGCGGACTGCTCGCCGGCGCCCAGCAGCGGATCATGTTCATTGGTCGGGAAATGCACCTGCATCTTGCGGCGCACGCGGCGGTCTTGCCACCAGTTGAATCCCAGCACCAACAATATCAGCAGGGCACCCACAACGATCAGGCTGATCTGCAAATCACTCATGTGTCTATACCGCGCCCCGAGGGCAGCGTCTCGGTAGGTTCTTGATCAGGCGGCCTCGGTGGCCATTTGCACCGCGGAATCGATATCGACGGCAACAATACGGGAAACCCCCTGTTCCTGCATGGTAACGCCAACCAGTTGCTTTGCCATTTGCATCGCGATCTTGTTGTGCGAGATGAAGAGGAACTGAGTCTGCTCGCTCATATTGCTGACCAGATTGGCGTAGCGTTCGGTGTTTGCGTCGTCCAGCGGCGCATCGACCTCGTCCAGCAGGCAGAACGGCGCCGGATTCAGCTTGAACAGCGCGAACACCAGGGCCGTCGCGGTCAAGGCTTTCTCGCCGCCCGACAGCAGGTGAATCGTGCTGTTGCGCTTGCCCGGCGGTTGCGCCATCACCTGCACGCCGGCATCCAGAATCTCGTCGCCGGTCATCGACAGCTTGGCTTCGCCGCCGCCGAACAGGCGCGGGAACAGCTCGCCAAAGTGGCCGTTGACGGTGTTGAAGGTCTCCTGCAACAGCTCGCGCGTTTCGCGATCGATCTTGCGGATGGCGTCTTCCAGCGTCTCGATGGCCGTCAGCAGGTCTTTCTGCTGGGAATCGAGGTAGTCATTACGCTCGCGCGCCGCGTTCAACTCGTCCAGGGCAGCCAGGTTGACCGAACCCAGGCTGTCGACCTGGCGCGAGATGCGCGCCACTTCGGACTGCAGCCAATTGGCGCGGCGCCATTCGTCCGGGCGCTCGGCCAGCGAGGCTGCCACGGCGGCGCGGTCCACTTCACGCGCGTCGAGCTGCTCGCTGAACTGTTCCTCGGCCAGGCGCGCGGCCTGTTCCTGCAACTGCAATTCGGTAATGCGGGCGCGGCGCGGCTCCAGGGTCTGCTCCTGGCGCACGCGGTCTTCGTCGGCGCCGCGCAGCTGCGACGCCAGATCGTCCATTTCGATGCGGGCGCGCTGCAGGGCCTCTTCGCGCTCGGCGCGCTGTTCCAGGGCTTCCTGCAGGCCGGCCTGGGCAGCACTGGCGTCCAGTTCGAACAGCTCGCCCTGCAACTGCTCGAGTTCGCCGGAAGCGCGCCGGCTTTGGTCGGCCGCCAGCTGCTGATTGCGTTGCAGGTCCTGAATGCGGACCTCGATGCCGCGCTGGGCGAATTCCGCCTCGTGCACCGCCCGTTCCAGGTCGCGCAGCGCGGTGCGCGCGGCGTCGGCCTTTTCGGCCAGCGCCTCGCCGTCGATTTCCGCGTCGGCGAAGCGCGACTGATGCTCGGCCAGTTCCTGGTCCAGGGTCTCGAAGCGCACTTCAGCGTCTTCGCGGGTGGCCCGCAGATCTTCCTCGTTCGCGGTGATCTCGGCCAGGTCTTCCCGCAGGCGCTTGCCGCGCTCGCCGGATTGCTCGGCCTGCTGCTGCAGGCGCGAATGTTCCAGCTGGATATCGTGCACCCGGCGGGTGACCTCGGCGACGCGTTGGCGCGCCGGTCCCAGCGACTGCGACACCTGCTGCCAGGCTGTTTCGGCACGGGCCACGGCGGCGCGGGCCTGGTCGGCGATAAGTTGCTGCGCCTTGACCTCGCGCTGCAGGTTGCCGATTTCCGTCTGGCGCGCCAACAGGCCGGCCTGTTCGGAGTCCGGTGCGTAGAAACGCACGCTATGGGCATCGACCAGATGGCCGCTCTTGACGACATAGACGGCGCCGGGCGGCAAGGTGGCGCGGCCGGCCAGGGCCTTGCCCAGGTCGTCCGCCACATAGACATCGCGCAGCCAGTCGCCCATCAGGCTGCGCAGACCGGGATCGGTCAGATGCAGCATGGACGTCAGCGGCGCCAGGCCGCTGCCGGCGGCGGGCGTGGGGCCCGGCGCGGGCGCCTGGAAGAAGGCCAACCGCGCGGGCGGGGCGTCATCGACGAAAGCCTTGGCGAAATCCAGGTTGCGCAGTTCCAGCGCCGCCATGCGTTCACGCAGCACGGCTTCGAGGGCGGTTTCCCAACCGGCCTCGACGTTCAGCTTCTGCCACAGGCGCGCCATGCTGCCCAGTTCATGCTTGGCCAGCCAGGGTTCCAGGGCGCCCTGCTTCTGCACGTCTTCCTGCAATTTGAGCAGGGCCGACAGGCGTGCTTCCAGACGCCCCAGGGCCTGCGCGTCACGCTGCGCCGTTTCCTGGGCCTGGCTACGCTCGGCGTCGGCCACCGGAACACGTTCTTCCAGTTCGGCCAACTGACCCTGCGCCTCTTCCAACTGTTCTTCGCCGGCGGCACGATCGCCCGCCAATTGCTCCAGCTGAGCGGGATCGGGCGTGTGCAGTTCACGCATTTCCTGCTGCACGCGCTCGCGGCGCTGCTCCAGGGCCTGCAACTGGCGGTCGGCGTCGCGCTGCGTCTGCGCCACCAGGGCCAGGTTCTGCTCCACGCGCGCCAGGGCGCCGCGCATGTCGTCGCGGGAGGCCGCAGCATCGCGCACGCTGGCTTCCACCGACGGCAACGCCGCCTGCGCGTCCTCGGCCCGGGCACGGGCCTCGCCCGCGCGTTCGCCGGCCATGGCCAGGTCTTCCTCGGCCTGGGCGATCTGTTCGGTGCAATGGCCTTGCTGGGCGTCCCACTCGGCGATCTGCGCCTGCAGCTGGTCGCGCCTGGCCTGGACCCGGTTGCGCGAATCCACCACGTGGCGGATCTCCGCTTCCAGGCGGCTGACCTGGCCATTGGCCTCGTACAGCCCGCCCTGGGCGGTGTGGACGCGGTCGCTGGCTTCGTAGTGAGCCTGGCGGCGGGCTTCCAAGGCCGCCTCGCCAGCCCGCAGGCCGGCCATGGCGCCTTCGAGCTCGGCCTGGGCCTTTTCGATTTCGGCGGCTTTTTTCTGCCTTTCTTCGCGAGCGCCCGTTTCCTTCAGCAGCCACAGCGCATGCTGCTTCTGTTCGCCGTCGCTTTGCAGTTCGCGATACTCCCGCGCGACCTCGGCCTGGGCTTCCAGCTTGGTCAACTGGCTGGTCAGCTCGCGCAGGATGTCTTCCACGCGGGTCAGGTTTTCGCGGGTGTCGGACAGGCGGTTTTCGGTCTCGCGCCGGCGTTCCTTGTAGCGCGACACACCCGCGGCTTCTTCCAGATAAACCCGCAGTTCCTCGGGACGCGCCTCGATCAGGCGGTTGATCATGCCCTGCCCGATGATGGCGTAGCCACGCGCGCCCAGGCCGGTGCCCAGGAAGATGTCGTGGATGTCGCGGCGCCGTACCTGCTGGTTATTGACGTAATAGCTGCTGGTGCCGTCGCGGGTGAGCACGCGGCGCACGGCGATTTCGCCGTAGCTGCTCCACTGCCCGGCGGCCCGGCCTTCGCTGTTGTCGAACACCATTTCGACCGACGCGCGGGCGGCCGGCTTGCGGTTGCCGGAGCCGTTGAAGATGACGTCCTGCATGGATTCGCCACGCAACTCGGAGGCCTTGGCCTCGCCCAGCACCCAGCGCACCGCATCGATGATGTTCGACTTGCCGCAACCGTTGGGACCCACGACGCCAACCAATTGGCTGGGCACGGGTATGACGGTCGGATCGACGAACGATTTGAAGCCGGCGAGTTTTAACTGGGTGAGACGCACAATAGATCAGGGTCGGACGGGAAGGTTGAACGAGGCGTTGAACGGACCTGCCGCACAGATTGCAAATCGGCCCCGATGGGGGGGCCGACGCATACGCACGGCCACCCGGGGCCGTACGGAATCAATTCGGGCCCTATGATACCCCAGGTGAAACCCCAGGCTGGTACGCCGCAGGCAGTCAATTCGTCCGAAAGTCGCAGCCTGCCAGGCATGCACCGGCCGGTAAGTGGCCTGCCGGCCGTCAAATCTGCGATTCCCGGCCGTCTGCCCTGGGGCGGGACGCTATACTCCCTGACACTTTTTTTTCACGCCGGGACCTTCCGGCCAATGGACAGCGACGTCGAGCGGGGACACTTTTGAAACGAGGCTTTTACCTGGTCATGGCCGCGCAGGCCCTCTCGTCACTGGCCGATAACGCACTGTTCATCGCGGCGATCGCCTTGATCGAGGAGTTGCACGGGCCTGACTGGATGACCCCGGTCATGAAGTGGTCCTTCGCGCTGGCCTACGTCTTGTTGGCGGCCTTCGTCGGCGCATTCGCCGACTCCTACCCGAAAGGCCGGGTCATGTTCGTCACCAATGCCCTCAAGGTCGCGGGCTGTTTGTTGATGTTCTCCTACGCCAGCCTGGGCCTGATGCCCGCGCACCAGATTTATCTGGTCAGCGCCGCCTATGCCCTGGTCGGTGTCGGCGCCGCCGCATACTCGCCCGCCAAATACGGCATCGTCACGGAAATGCTGCCGCCGCACATGCTGATCAAGGGCAATAGCTGGATCGAAGGCCTGACGGTCTTCTCCATCATCCTGGGCACGGCCCTGGGCAGCGCCCTGATCTCTCCCGTGGTCTCCCATACGCTGCGGGAATTCGCCCTGGTGCGCCACCTGGCCCATACCCCGGCCGAGGCCGCCATCCTGGTGATCGCGGTCGTGTATCTGGTGGCAGCGGTGTGCAACCTGCTGATTCCGAACACGCATGTCCGCTATCCGCCGCAGCAGAAAAACCCGGCCAAGCTGATTTTGACTTTTGGCGGGTATGTCCGCATTTTGTGGAAGGATCGCCTGGGCCAGATTTCCCTGGCGGTCACCACGCTGTTCTGGGGCGCGGGCGCGACCCTGCAGCTGATCGTGATCGAATGGGGCCGCCAGCAGCTGGGCTACAAGCTGAGCCAGGCATCCATCCTGATGCTGGTCGCCGCGGTCGGCACGGTGATCGGGTCCTTGCTGGCGTCGCGGGTGCCCTTGCGGCGCGCGCTGGACGTCCTGCCCGTGGGCGCGCTGATGGGGGTGGTGGTGCTGGCGATGCCTTTCGTCGAAGCGACCTGGAGCGTGTACGCGCTGCTGCTGCTGATCGGCGGTCTGGCCGGTTTCTTCGTGGTGCCGATGAACGCCCTGCTGCAGCATCGCGGGCATGTGCTGCTGTCGGCCGGGCACTCCATCGCGGTGCAGAACTTCAACGAGCAGTTGAATATTCTGCTGATGGTGGCGATCTACACCGTGCTGCTGTACCTCAACCTTCCCATCAGCATCGTGATCTTCATCTTCGGCAGCGCCGTGGCCCTGCTGATGGTGGTCTTCATCCGCTGGAGCTACAACAACGTGCGCAAGACGCCGGAACTGCTGGACCAGATCGGCCAGGAAGGCCACGGCCAGGCCCTGGAACACGGGCGGCATTGATCGGGGGGCTCCCGCGCTGGGGAGCATTGAGGGGCGCAGCCCCTCAAAACCCCATACCCTCGGCGTGAGCCGAAAGCTCAACAACCTATACGCCGGCGACCGCCAGTTGCAGGTCTTTCCAGCTGCGTGCCTTCTCATTCGGGCTGCGCAGCAGATAGGCCGGGTGATAGCTGACCACCACGGGGATCTCGCGCCCATCGTCGGTACGCAGGGTATGCACCCGCCCCCGCAGATTACCCACCGCCGCATCGGAGCCCAGCAAGGTCTGGGCGGCGAATCGGCCCAGCACCAGGATGCGTTCCGGCTTCAGCAAGGCGATCTGGCGCATCAGGTAAGGACTGCACGCGGCGATCTCTTCCGGCTTGGGATTGCGGTTCCCCGGCGGGCGGCACTTGATGACATTGGCGATGAAAACGTCGTCCTGCCGAGTCATGCCGACCGACGCCAGCATGGCATCCAGCAACTGACCCGAGCGGCCGACGAAAGGCAGGCCTTGACGGTCTTCCTGTTCGCCAGGCGCCTCCCCCACCACCATCCAGCGCGCCGACTGAGCGCCATCGCCGAACACCGCCTGACGGCGGCCTTCGCACAGGCCACAGGCCGTGCATCCGGTGACCTGCGTGCGCAGTCCTTCGATATCCAGCGTGTTCAGGTCGGGCATCGGCACGGGTGTCGCGCCCGGTGCGTTCTTGCCCGATTTGGCCTGGGCGCCCGCCGACCGTGCCGCCTGCTTGCGGGCGGCTGCAACGGCCTCGGCCGCGGGGCCTGAGGAAGAGGACGGCCGCGCCGCGCCGGCATCAGCACTGCTGCTTTCCGCCGTTGCGCCCGCATCGACCGCTGCCGCGGAATTTTCTTCAACACCCGCGTCGTTCGCGGCGGCTCCAGCGGTGGCGCCCATGGCGACATCAGCCGCCTGCGCGGCGCCTGGCGTCGATCCACGCGCGGCCGCCAGCGCGGCTGCCGCGCCGGCCGCCGGAGCGCCCTGCCCGACCCGCCCCGCGCTACCCGCGTCGGCCGCTTCCGGTTCCTGGCGCGCCCAGACTTTCTCGATGCCCAGCTCGCGCAGCCAGGCCCTCTGCAGCGCGTTGACGCGCAGGGGCGCCGGGGCTTGGCCGGCCTCAATCATTCGCTGCTCCATCGTCTCGCGCCAAGCGCTTCTGCATCACCACGGCGTCCTCGCGCTGTCCCTTGCCGGCGGGATAATAACCGCGTCGCACACCGATGCGCAGAAAACCGTGCCGTTCGTAAAACGTCAGGGCGCGCGCATTCGACGGCCGCACCTCCAGCAACAAGCCGCCGATTCCGCGCGCTGCCGTGCGGGCCTCGCACCAGCGCATCAGATGCGAGCCAAGTCCTTGGCCGTGCAAGCTTTTTTCCACCGCGATGACCAGCAGATGCGAGACATCCGGCGCGTGCATCAAAATGCAGAAACCCAGCAGGCGGCCATCGCGCCTCACCCCGCAGGTGTCATAGGCGGACGCCAGCGCGTCAGCGAAATTGCCGCGTGTCCAGGGAAACGCCTGCACCGCCGCCTCGATCCGGGCCATCTCATCGAGGTCGTCGCTATGCAGGGGCCCCAGCTCGGCCTCGGCCCCAGTGCCACCACCGGCGCCCAAGGCGCCCAGCTGCGGCGCCGGCGTGGGCGGCAGCTGCTGCGCCGACGCCGCGGCTATCGCGGCCTTGGGGTTGCCGCCCTGCCCGCCCATGCGCTCGGCGGTCGTGAAGGCAACCTTGTCGCGCACGTAGAGCGGCGCCGCCAGCTCCGCCGCCACGGCCTCGCCCCGCTGCCAGGCTTGCGCGGCCAGCCGCGCCACCAGGCGCGCCTCGGGCCGGGTGGCATCGAAGCGCGGCCAATCCGCCGAAGGCGCCATGTGCGCGGCCAGGGAGTCCCAGGCGTCGCCCGCGATCACCACCGACAGCGGCACGCCGCACTGCGCGCTCCACCCGTCCACCTGCGCTTCGATCCAGGGCACCGCCTCGGCCGCCGCGATCAGCATGGGGGCCTGCAGGACCTCCCAGCGCGTGTCGTCGGCAGCGCCATCCAGGCGCCGGTAAACAGCCAGGTAGACCTCCTCCATGCGGGCGTCCAGGGCCACCACCACAGCCTGGTCCGGCCGCGCGGGCACCAGCGCCGCCACCGCCTGATGCGACACCACGGGCAGAACAGGGATATCACGAGCCAGCGCAATGCCCTGGGCGACGCCGCAAGCGACGCGCAACCCGGTGAAGCCGCCAGGGCCCTGACCGAACGCGACCGCGTCCAGATCCGCCACGTCCAGACCCGCCTGCGTTAACAAATCGCGCGCCATGGGTAATAAGCGCTCGGCGTGCTCCTGCGCCCCCTCATGCTCCTGGATGAGGACGTGGGGGTTCTTCGAGTCGCCATGGAGCAAAGCCACGCCACAGCGCGTAGAGGACGTTTCCAGAGCCAAAAGGGTGAGATTCATGGAGAAATATTGTACGGAAATACGGCAATTGCCTCGTTTGTAAGGGGGATTTCAACTGATATTCCCAATGTGTAATATCTTGTGAACGCCCACTAGCGGTCCAAAATCCGCGCTGTTACATTTGCCGCCATGAACACGCAAAACACTACCCCCACCCGCAAGGTCCTCGTCGTCGACGACGATCCCCGTTTACGCGACCTGCTACGGCGATACCTGTCCGAACAGGGATTCAATGTCTTCGTCGCGGAAGACGCCAAGGAGATGGGCAAACTCTGGCAGCGCGAACACTTCGACCTTCTGGTCCTGGACCTGATGCTGCCCGGCGAAGACGGATTATCCATCTGTCGCCGACTGCGTGGGGGCCATGACAACACGCCCATCATCATGCTGACGGCCAAGGCGGAAGAAATCGACCGCATCGTCGGCCTGGAAATGGGTGCTGATGACTACCTGTCCAAGCCCTTCAACCCGCGCGAACTGCTGGCCCGCATCAATGCGATCCTGCGCCGCCGCGGCACGGAAGAGCACCCGGGCGCGCCCAGCCAGGAAAACGAGTCCATCGCTTTCGGACCCTACATCCTGAACTTGTCGACGCGCACCCTGACTCGCAACAACGAGCAGGTACCGATCACGACGGGCGAATTCTCGGTCCTGAAAGTTTTCGCGCGCCACCCGAAAATCCCGCTGTCGCGCGACAAGTTGATGGAATTGGCGCGTGGCCGCGAGTACGAAGCCTTCGACCGCAGCCTGGACGTGCAGATTTCCCGTCTGCGCAAGCTGATCGAACCTAACCCGTCGAAGCCCGTATTCATCCAGACCGTTTGGGGCCTGGGTTACGTCTTCGTCCCGGACGGCGGTAGCTGATCCGTGTTCCCGTGCGGGGTATCGGGGGCGTCGCCCCTGCTGCTCCGCCCGTGCAGGATCTTTCTGAATAAAGCATGGCGCAGCGTATACGTCTAGGGCTGTTCGGCCGTACTTTTCTCCTGCTCGCCGCCTTGATGCTGGTTAGTCTGGGCGCCTGGCTGCAGGTGTTTTTCAGTATGGAGCTGGGACCGCGCGCCAATCAAATGGCGCAGCGGGTGATTACGGCCGTCAATATCACTCGTACGGCACTGGTGTATTCCCAGTCCGATGAACGCAGCAAACTGCTGCTCGACCTGGCCACCAACGAAGGCATCCAGGTCTATCCCCGGGAGGTCACCGACTTCGCCGAACCTCTCCCCCACGACGATTACTGGCAGCGCGTGGCCGAACGCATTCGTTCGCGCTTCGGCCCCGAAACGCAGATATCGTGGGGCGTCAACCAGGTGCCCGGCTTCTGGGTCAGCTTCCAGATCGACCACGACCTATATTGGCTGGTGTTCGAGCGGGAGCAAATAGGCCTGACCGGCGGCATCGAATGGCTGGGCTGGGGCGCCACGGCGCTGCTGCTGTCCCTGGTCGGCGCGGCCGTCAGCGTGGGCTTCGTCAATCGGCCGCTATCGCGGCTGGCCAAGGCGGCGCAGATACTGTCGCGCGGCGAGACCCCTTCCCCCCTGCCGGAAAACGGCCCTGCCGAAATCCGCGACCTGAATGCCTCCTTCAACCGCATGGCCAAGGACATAAGGCAGACGGAGGCGGACCGGGAGCTGATGCTGGCCGGCATTTCGCATGACCTGCGGACGCCGCTGGCGCGGATGCGGCTGGAAATCGAAATGAGCGGCGTGTCGGAAGATGCGCGTCAGGCCATCGATGAAGACCTGGCCCAGATCGACCACAGTATCGGGCAGTTGATGGAATATGCCCGGCCCGCCGGCACCCTGCCGCAGATGGCCACGGACATTTCCAGCGTGCTGACCGAACTGCTGGACCGCGAACGCAGCCACACCGCGTCAACGGGCGGCGAACTGGAAGCTTTCATCACGCCCGGGCTGCGCGCCCGCATCACCGCCCTGGATCTCAAGCGCATCGTCAGCAACCTGATCGAAAACGCCCGCCGCTATGGCCGCTCCGGCGATGGCCAGGCGCACCTGGTCATGGAAGTGCAACCGGAAGGCAATATGATCGCCATCGAGGTCTCCGACCGCGGTCCTGGCATCGCCAGCGACGACGTCGAGCGCCTGCTGCGACCGTTCTCGCGCGGCGAAGCGGCCCGCACCGGGGTGAGCGGCGCGGGATTGGGTTTGGCTATCGTTGAACGCCTGCTCAAGCACGTCGGCGGATCGCTGAAAATGCTGCCCCGACAAGGTGGCGGCTTGACGGCCAGGATAGAGATCCCCAAAAGCAAGATTAGGAATTATCAATTAGACAGCGAAAATCAATAGCGTAAAATTTAACGCTTGAGAGATTTTCCACCGCAACAACATAGGAATCAGCATGAAAACTGTTGGCGATAAGCTCGAACCTTTCAAGGTCGCTGGCGTCAAGCCCGGCTTCAATCAGCACGAAGAAAACGGTGTGTCCGCCTTTGAAGACATCACCGAAAGCTCGTTCCCCGGCAAGTGGAAGGTCATCTACTTCTACCCGAAGGACTTCACCTTCGTGTGCCCGACCGAAATCGTCGGCTTCAACAAGCTGGCCAAGGATTTCGAAGACCGCGACGCCGTCCTGCTGGGCGGTTCGACCGACAACGAATTCGTCAAGCTGGCCTGGCGCCGTGAGCACCCGGACCTGAACAAGCTGGGTCACTACCAATTCGGCGACACCACCGGCGCCCTGGTTGACCAACTGGGCATCCGCGAGAAGTCGGCCGGCGTTGCGCTGCGCGCCACCTTCATCGTCGATCCCGACAATGTCATTCAACACGTCTCGGTGAACAACCTGAACGTGGGCCGCAACCCGGAAGAAGTGCTGCGTCTGCTGGACGGTCTGCAAACGGACGAACTGTGCGCTTGCAACCGCAACGTCGGCGGTGCGACGCTGTAAGAAGTGCGAAGGCCTGGGACTCCTATGGAGTGCACAGGCCGCCCCGAGCCGGTTTGCCGGCTCGGTTTCCAGAGCCCGGTCAGCCGGGCTTTGATAGCCCTGGATTATAGGTAAAAACTATGGAATTCATTCAATCCATCAAGGAACTTGTGCCGGACTGGGCCAAGGACATCCGCCTGAATCTGGATTCGGTGATCGGCCGTTCCACCCTGTCGGCGGAAGATGCCGTCGGCGCCGCTCTGGCCGCCGCCTTTGCCGCGCGCAGCCCGGTGCTGGTTGAAGCGTTCAAGTCGGGCCTGTCCGAAACGGACGCGAATGCCGCGTTGACCGCCGCGTCGCTCATGGGCATGAACAACGTCTGGTATCCCTACGTGGAGATGTCGGGCGACGCCCAACTGAAGGGCCTGCCGGCGCAATTGCGCATGAATGCCTACGCGACCAGCGGCGGCGTGGAGAAGAAGCGCTTCGAACTGTTCGCGCTGACCGCTTCCATCATCGGCAAGTGCCATTTCTGCGTGCAGTCGCACTATGCGCTGCTGAAGCAGGAAGGCTACAGCACCGAGCAGTTGCGTGACGTCGGCCGTATCGCCGCGGTCGTGAACGCTACCGCCCAGGTGCTGGCCGCGCAGGGTAAATAAAGGGCCCTCGGCCCCTTGGGCTCTTCGCTCAGAAAAGCCAGATCATGGCGCCCCTCCGGGGCGCCATGGGCGCATCAGACCCGTGCCAGCAGCGTCACCACGGTGGCCGCGATGCCTTCCTTGCGGCCCAGATAGCCCAGGCTTTCGTTGGTCTTGGCCTTGACGTTCACAACGTCCGCCGCAATACCCAGATCGGCAGCGATATTGGCCACCATGGCCGCGGCATGCGGCCCGATCTTGGGTGCCTGCGCATGCACCGTCGCGTCGACATTCACCACCTGCCAGCCGGCCTCGGCGACCTTGCCCATGGCAGCGCGCAACAGCACCCGACTGTCGGCACCCTTGTAGGTGGGGTCGGTATCCGGGAAGTGGCGGCCGATGTCGCCCAGGCCGGCCGCGCCAAGGACGGCGTCCGTCACCGCGTGCAGCAGCACGTCGGCGTCGGAGTGGCCCAGCAGACCATGGCTGTGCGGAATGGTCACGCCGCCGATGATCAACGGCCGCCCCTCCACCAGCGCATGTACGTCGAAGCCTTGTCCCACGCGGAACGGGATAGTCATAACCATTTTTCCATCAAGTCGAAATCATCGGGCCAGGTCACCTTGAAATTGCGCATGGCGCCTGGGATCAGCAAAGGGGCATGGCCGGCCGCTTCCAGGGCGGAGGCCTCGTCGGTGACCGGAACGCCGTCACGAGCGGCCGCCCGCAGGGCATCGGCCAGCATGCCGGCACGGAACATCTGCGGCGTCTGCGCCAGCCACAAGCCGTCGCGGTCGACGGTGCGGGCCACGCGCACGCGCGCGGGTGCGTCCGCATCCGCATCCGCATCCGTGCGACCACCTTTGACGGTGTCGGCCACCGGCAGCGCCAGCAGGCCGCCGACCGGGTCGTCCAGGCAGGCGTCGATCAGGCGCGCCAGGGCGTCGGCGGGCAGGCCTGGGCGGGCGGCGTCGTGGACAAGAATCCAGTCGTCCGCCGCCGCGCCGCTGTCGGCGAGGGCGTTCGCCACGGTGCCGGCACGACTATCCGCGCCGCAGTACCGCAGGACGGTGCGGGGCAGGCCGGCCAGCGCCTGCGCCGCCCAGGGGTCATCCGGCGCCACGGCGACACGGACCTCGCGGATACGCGGGTCCGCCAGCAAGGCCATCACCGCATGCCGCAGCATGGGTTCGCCCCGCAACAATCGATATTGTTTGGGCAACGGCCCCGTGGGCACGCCCATTGCACCTGCGGCGCCAGCGGCCTGTCCATCCACGGATTTCGGCGCCCCGGCGGGCAAATGCCCCCCATCGACAGCGCGTAGAGCACGGCTGCCGATACCGGCGGCGGGAACGAGAGCAAGAAGAGATACGGACATAGGCCGGAGATTTTATAATCGATCCCCACATGTCAGCTGAATCCTCCTCCACAATCGCGGCCCCCACGGCCCCCCTGGTCCCGGCGACCGCTACTTTGCTTGCGGCACTCAAACCTGGCACCCGCTATGCGCACCCGCGCCCGCCGGGCTCCGGCGACGCCTGGCTGCTGGCCGACCTTGCCCGCCAGGCCGGGCGTCCGCTGGTCATACTCAGCGCCGATCCCCTGGAGGCCCAGCGCCTGGCCGAGGAAATCCACCTCTTCGCCCCGACCCTGCGCGTGCGCCAGTTGCCCGACTGGGAAACGCTGCCCTACGACGCTTTCTCGCCCCATCACGACCTGATCTCCCAGCGCCTGCAGACGCTGGACGCGCTGATGCACCAGGCGGTCGACGTCCTTACCGTGCCGATCACCACGGCGCTGTACCGGCTGCCGCCGCCCGCCTTCATGGCGGCGTACACGTTCTCCTTCAAGCAACGCGACAAGCTGGACGAGGCCGCGTTGCGGGCCCAACTGACGCTGGCCAACTACACCCACGTCACGCAGGTCACAGCGCCTGGTGAGTTCTGTCTGCGCGGTGGCCTGATCGACCTGTTCCCCATGGGTTCGATCGTGCCCTATCGCATCGACCTGTTCGACGACGAGATCGAATCGATCCGCGCCTTCGACGTCGACACCCAGCGCAGCCTGTACCCCGTCAACAACGTGCAACTGCTGCCGGGCCGCGAATTTCCCATGGACGAAGACGCGCGCAACCGCTTCCGCGCGCGCTTTCGCGAACTGTTCGAAGGCGACCCTTCACGCGCCCTGCCCTATCGCGACATCGGCGCGGGTATCGCCTTCGCGGGTGTGGAGTACTACCTGCCGCTGTTCTTCGACGAAGTGGCCACCCTGTTCGACTATCTGGCCCCCGGCACCATCACGGTCACCCTGGGCGATATCGAAGAGGCCATGCGCCGCTTCAACCAGGACACCACCAGCCGCTACGAGTTTCTCAAGAGCGATCGTGAACGCCCCGTGCTGCCGCCCCCCAGCCTGTTCCTGGACGGCGAGGGCCTGTTCGGCCATCTGAAGCAGTTCGAACGCCTGGCGCTGACGGCCGATGCCGCGCATCCGGACATCGGCCCCGCGCCCGACGTGGCCGTCACGCGGCGCGCCGACGATCCCGTCAGCCGCCTGCGCGCCGTGGTCGACAGCGGCAAGTGGCGCGTGCTGCTGTGCGCGGACTCGGCCGGACGGCGCGAGACCTTGAGCCAGATGCTGGCCGAGTTCGACCTGCGCCCCGACGCCGAGCCGGCCTCGATCGACGATTTCCGTGCCAGCCACGCCGAGCTGGCCCTGATGCCCGCGCCCTTGACCGCCGGCTTCAGCCTGCCGGGCGAGCGCGTTGCCCTCATCACCGAAAACGACCTGTACCCCGGCCAGACCGCCACGGGCCGGCGCGGCCACCGCGCCCAGGAACGCGCCAGCAACGTCGAAGCCATGGTGCGCGACCTGTCGGAACTGCGCGAAGGCGATCCGGTGGTCCATGCCCAGCACGGCATCGGCCGCTACCACGGCCTGGTCAACATGGACATGGGCGAAGGCGTGATGGAGTTCCTGCATCTCGAATACGCCAACGGCAGCACCCTGTACGTGCCGGTGTCGCAGCTGCACGTCATCGCGCGCTACAGCGGCGCCGATCCCGACGCCGCGCCCCTGCACCAGCTGGGTTCCGGGCAATGGGACAAGGCTCGCCGCAAGGCCGCCAAGCAGGTGCGCGACACCGCCGCCGAGTTGCTGGACCTGTACGCCAAGCGCGCCGCGCGTGAAGGCTATTCCTTCAAGCTGCCCCTGAACGATTACGAAGCCTTCGCGGAAGGCTTCGGTTTCGAGGAAACCGTCGACCAGTCGGCCGCCATCCAGGCCGTGATCCTGGACATGACCTCCGGCAAGCCCATGGACCGCCTGGTGTGCGGCGACGTCGGCTTCGGCAAGACCGAAGTGGCGTTGCGCGCGGCCTTCCTGGCCGTGGCCAATGGCAAGCAGGTCGCCCTGCTGTGCCCCACCACCCTGCTGGCCGAGCAGCACGCGCAGACCTTCAGCGACCGCTTCGCCGATTGGCCCGTGCGCGTGGTGGAGCTGTCGCGCTTCCGCTCGGCCAAGGAAATCAGCGCCGCCATCCAGGGCATCAACAGCGGTGGCGTGGACATCGTCATCGGCACCCACAAGATCCTGTCCAAGGATGTCCAGTTCAAGCAATTGGGCCTGGTCATCATCGACGAGGAGCACCGCTTCGGCGTGCGCCAGAAGGAGGCGCTGAAGTCCCTGCGCGCCGAAGTGGACGTGTTGACCCTGACCGCCACGCCGATTCCGCGCACCTTGGGCATGTCGCTGGAAGGCATACGCGATTTCTCGGTGATCGCCACCGCGCCGCAGAAGCGCCTGGCCATCAAGACCTTCGTGCGGCGCGAGGACGGCAGCACCATCCGCGAAGCCTTGTTGCGCGAACTCAAGCGCGGCGGCCAGGCTTACTTCCTGCACAACGAAGTGGAGACCATCCACAATCGCCGCGCCCGCCTGGAAGAACTGGTGCCCGAAGCGCGTATCGCCGTGGCCCACGGCCAGATGGCCGAGCGCGAGCTGGAACAGGTGATGAAGGGCTTTTATCAGCAGCGCTACAACGTGCTGTTGTGTACCACCATCATCGAAACCGGTATCGACGTGCCCAGCGCCAATACCATCGTCATCCATCGCTCCGATCGCTTCGGGCTGGCGCAGCTGCACCAGTTGCGCGGGCGCGTCGGCCGTTCGCACCACCAGGCCTATGCGTATCTGCTGACGCCCGGCGAGGACGCCATCACCACCAACGCGAAGAAGCGGCTGGAAGCCATTCAGGCCATGGAAGAGCTGGGTTCCGGTTTCTACCTGGCCATGCATGACCTGGAAATCCGCGGCACCGGCGAAGTGCTGGGCGATTCGCAGTCGGGCAATATCCAGGAAGTGGGTTTCTCCATGTACACGGAAATGCTCAACGAGGCGGTGCGCGCGCTGAAGGCAGGTGAAGAACCGGACCTGGACGCGCCCTTCAATTCCGCCTGCGAGGTCAACCTGCATGCCCCCGCCCTGCTGCCCGCGGATTATTGCGCCGACGTGCATGCCCGCCTGGCGGTGTACAAACGCCTGTCGCATGCCCAGGACGACGACGAGCTGATCCGCATCCAGGAAGAGCTGATCGACCGCTTCGGCAAGCTGCCGGAAGCGGCCACTACCCTGCTGGCCACGCACCGCCTGCGCCTGGGCGCCGTGGCCTTGGGCATCGTCAAGATCGACGCCAGCGAGAGCCAGGCCTTGGTTCAGTTCGGTCCCAAGCCGTCGGTGGATCCCTTGCGGATCATCGAGCTGGTGCAGAAACAGCGTCACATCAAACTGGCGGGTCAGGACAAGCTGCGGGTCGAGATCAAGGGCCAGCAGGTGCCGGCGCGGGTCGAAGCCGTGCGTACCGTGCTGCGGGCCCTGGCTTGATCTGGCCAGGCACCAGACTTACGACCGGGCTTACGACCAGACCTACGACCCGGCTTATCACTTAACTTCACTTTTCTACCTATCCATGACGATCCACCACCTGGTCCTGCAATCGCTGTCCCTCTCGGCTGAACAGACCGAACAAGTCGCCGCCCTGGCGCAGGCCCAGGGCCTGCAACGCATCAGCGCCACCGCCGCGCGCCTGCTCGACGTGCAGACCGACGACGCCACCCGCGCCGAAGTGCGCGACTGGTGCGACCAGAACGGCATCGACCAGGCTTTCGTGCCCAAGGGCAGCCGCCTGGCCGATTGCAAAGTGCTGGTCATGGACATGGATTCGACCCTGATCAACATCGAATGCATCGACGAGATCGCCGACATCGCGGGAGTCAAACCCAAGGTCGCGGAGATCACCGAGGCCGCGATGCGCGGCGAGATCACGGACTTTTCCGAAAGTCTGCGCCGCCGCGTTGCCCTGCTGGCCGGCCTGTCGGCGCGCGCGCTGGAACAGGTGTATGTGGAACGCCTGCGCCTGAATCCGGGCGCGGAACGCCTGATCGAGACGGCGCAGGCGGCAGGCATCAAGGTGATGCTGGTGTCGGGTGGCTTCACCTACTTCACCGACCGCCTGCGGGAGCGCCTGAAGCTGGACAACGCCCAGGCGAACAATCTGGAAATCGACAACGGCGTGCTGACCGGCAAGGTCCACGGCGACATCATCGACGCCCACGGCAAGGCCGTGCGCCTGCGCGAATTCGCGCGCCAGCACGGCGCGGCGCCGGAACAGATCATCGCGATGGGCGACGGCGCCAATGACTTGAAGATGCTGGGCGCCGCCGGTTGGTCCGTGGCCTACCACGCCAAACCCATCGTCCGCGAACAGACGCGCTACGCGCTGAACGTGTCGGGGCTGGACGGCGTGCTGAACTGGTTCGAAGGCTGAGCGCGGCGGGACGCGGGGCCGGTTTCATCCGGCAGAGTCGGGGCCGCTCCATCTTGTAGCAGGCGCACGGAGGACGGTCAGCTGCCGGACCTCCGCATCAGAACAGTGGTCTTGCCATCAGGCGGGATCACGATGAAGTGCCCGGGGTCATGGCGCGCGTGCGCCTTGCCGCGGGCGTCATTGAACAGGCGTCCCACCTTGGCCAATCCACGGGCGTCAGGCCGGCTGACCAGGAAGAGTTCGGCCCCTTGTTCACGCAGTTCACGAACCGTCACTTCCATCTTTACCCAGTGGGCATGGTCGCTGGTTTCCGGGCCGGCGCTTTCCCATTGCGACACCAGGGCGCAGTTCGGCGAGACATCCTTGGCCTTCACTTTGGGCGGTTTGAACCAGGCGCTGTTTTCCCGATCCTGCAACGCCGCAACGGCATCATCGGCGGAGGTGACAGTGGTGGCGGATTGATCCATCTGGGTGGGCCCCAGCACGGCCTTGATCAGGGTGACGTGCAACACCCATTTCCGGTGATCCAATATTTTCGTGTCGCCGTCCTGCCCACGCAGGGGAACCTGGAGGCCCGGCTGACCATGCTGAGCCACGCTGCCTCGCGGCACCCATCGAAACAGGCGGTCTTCATCGCGCAGGTGCGCGACGTTCTTTGGCGCATGCGTCGCTGCATAGACGCTGCGCGCCTGCTTCGGCAGTTGTTCGATGCCCCTGGGCTGGTTCCAGAACGCCGCGAACGCGGTGGCGTCGCGCCAGCTGGGCGAGATGAAGGCGCGCGCGGCGTCGTCCGCTCCGGCCGCCGCCGCCGGCATGCCGGCACGCCCCGCGCGGCCCTGCCCCGGCGCGCTGCGGATGAGCCGCGCCTCCGTGCCCGACGATCCAGACGCCGCCAGAAGTCCCGGGCGCGTCGGCACGCGGCGCGAAGTAGCCTGCGGCCCCGGCCGCATCGGACCGTCGGCGACCGTGGCGTCATGCAGCACACCGCCCGCGGAAGCGGGCGTTGCGGCGGTGATTGTGCTGTACATAGGCCGTCCTATTCAGTGTCAGATCCTGGATCTCACGCAAGCGGAAGGGAGTTTTGTGAGGGACAGGCCCTCACGCCCCTTCAACGCCACTGCGGGGGGAGCTTGTGAGGGGCGGAGCCCCTCACAAAAACATCCTCCGCAACCGCGGAGACCTTGATTGGCAATAGGTGGCGGCGGCCGGCCGGGAGTTGCTCTCGCACAAAACCCCGTGCCGGCAAAGGATTCACGCTTTTCTGACTATCAAACCTCGGTCCATTCCCGCAGCAGGTTGTGATAGTGATTCGTCAACGCAAGGGTGTGCTCGGTCTCCCCGTGCTGCGCGCGCAGGGCCTGGATGGTCTGGTCCAGTTCGAACAGCATCTGCCGGCGGCCATGTTCGCGCACCATGCTCTGGATCCAGAAGAAGCACCCGGTGCGCTCACCACGCGTGACCGGCGTCACGCAATGCAGGCTGCTGGCGGGATACAGCACCAGGTCGCCGGCGGGCAGCTTGACCGCATGCTCGCCATAGGTGTCCCGCACGGTCAGCTCGCCGCCCTCGTAGTCGTCGGGATCACACAGGAACAGCGTGGCCGACAGGTCGGTGCGCAGCCAGCCGGGCGCACCGGGAAACGTGCGCACGGCGCCGTCCACATGAAACCCGTAGGTCTCCGCCGACGCATACTTGTTGAACAGCGGCCGCACGGTGCGCAAGGGCAAGGCGGCGGAAAAATAGGTGGGATTGCGGGCCAGCGCACGCAGGACCACGTCCGACAAGGCCTGCGTCAGTTCGGCGTTCTCATCCAGCTGGCGATTGCGCTTCACACCAGCGCCCTGCGTGCCCACGGTCGCCCTGCCGTCGATCCAGGGCGCGGCATCGAGCCGTTGCCTAAGCTCCCGCACTTCGTCGGGCTGCAGGATCTGGGGTATGTGCAACATCATGGCAATTGCCTCGTAAAGAAAGCGGGCCGGCCCCGTTATCGCCGTCCCAAAACAGCACCGCCAGAAGCGGTCCGAGGGGATTCCCCACGGCCCCCCTTCCGGCGGTCAGGCCAGCCTTGGATCCGAACGATCAGAAGTGGATGTTCGCCGTCAGCAGCACGGTGCGCGGGGCGCCCGGGAAGTAACGATATCCGCTCTTGTTGATCGACGCCACATAGTCCTTGTTGAACAGGTTGTAGACGTTGAACTGGAAGTCCAGGTTCTTGTTGACCTGGTAACCGGCCATCGCGTCGAACACCCAGTAGGACTGCACGTGGTCAGGCGTACCCACCGCCCCGTCCGTGCCGCGGTCCATGCTACCCACGTAGCGCGCGCCGCCGCCCAGGCGGAAGCCGTGCGGCAACTGGTAGGTGGTCCATGCCGAGAACGCGTGCTTGGGCGTGTAGCTCAGGTTGTTGCCGCCGTTCTGCGTCACCGACGGACCGTTATCCACGGTGGCGTTCTGGATCGTGTAGCCCGCCGTGGCCGACCAATTCTCGGTGAACTGGCCCGCCAGCCCCAGTTCCAGGCCTTGCACCTTCTTCTTGGCGGTCTGCGAGATCGTGCCATCCGATTCGGTCTGCACGTCGTTTTCCACTTCCGTGCGGAACAGCGCGGCGGTGGCCAGCAGATTGCGGTTGAAGAATTCCCACTTGGTGCCCAGTTCGGCCGTCTTGGCCTTCTGCGGCTTGAAGTCGGGGCTGTTGGCGTTGGCGCCGTCGGCCGCCAGGGTGAAGGTCGAGCCACCCGGGGGTTGTTGCGACACGCCGTAGTTGACGTAGACGTTGCCGTTGGGCGCCACGCGGAACAGCGTGCCCAGCTTCCAGTCGACCAGGTTGCCCGACGCCTTGGTGTCGATCGTGGTGATCGGCGATCCGGTGGGCGCGCCGGCGCAAGGCACGACGGTGCGGCCCGTGCCGCCGCAAGCAGTGGCGCTGTCGTAGGTCGTGCGGTAGTGGTCCAGGCGGATGCCGCCGTTGATCTGCCACCAGTCGTTCATCTCCACCGTGTCGAAGATGTAGGCGGCGACGGTGTCGGTCTGGGCGTGGGCATCGGCGCCGTTGGGGTGGATGCCCATGGCGCTGACGCTGCTGTCCGGGTTGTACAGGCTGACGGCCGGCTCCGTCGCGGCGGACAGGCCGTAGTTGTACTGGGTCTCCCGCGTGAGTTCGAAGCCCGCGCTGACGTCATGCTTGAGCGAACCGGTATTGAACTTGGTCGTCAGGTTGGTCTGGTTGGTCAGGATGCGGTTGCTGACATTCTTCAGCGTCGGGGAACGCGCCACGTACAAGCTGTCCAGGTCGTTGGTCCGGATACCCGGCTGCAGACCCGACGTATAAGGCGACGACGGCGCCGACACCAGGAAGGACGTCAGCAGGTAGTTTTCCTTGGTCCGGGCCCAGCGCGTGGTGTTGCGCAGGGTGGTGTTGGCGTTGAAGTCGTGTTCGAACTTGATCGTCGCCATGTCCGTGTCCACGTAATCATGGTCGGACGTCGTGCCGTAGAAGTTGTTGGTGTCGACGCGGGGCGCGTTGTTCATCCAACCCAGCGCGGCGCTGGGCGCGCTGTAGCCGGGCAGGCCCACGGTGGGAATGCCGCCGTCCGGCACGTTGGTCTGGCGCACGTGCATGAAGTTCAGGTACACGCGGTTCTCGGTACCCAGGCCCCAGGCCAGCGCCGGGGCGATGCCCCAGCGATTGTTTTCGATCTGGTTGCGGCCGGCCTGGTCGGAATCCAGTCCCATGACGTTCAGGCGGAAGGCCGAGGTATCGCCCAGCTGGCGGTTCCAGTCCAGGGTGCCGCGCTTGTAGCGGGCGCTGCCGATACCGGTGCTCAGGTCGAAGCTGTCTTCCAGCTTGGCCTGCTTGGTGTTCAGGTTGATCGAGCCGCTCGGCGCGCTGCGGCCGTAGTCGGAGCCCGACGGGCCCTTGATGACTTCCACCGATTCGGTGTTGAACATGTCGCGGCGCACGGACGCGGTGTCGCGGATGCCGTCGATGTAGATGCTGTTCGACGTATCGAAGCCGCGCAGGTAGATGGTGTCGCCGGTGTTGGTCGAGCCGTTTTCGCCGGCGAAGAAGGTGCCGGCGCCTGCCACGTTGCGCATGGCTTCGGTCAACGTCGTGGCTTGCTGGTCGCGCATGGTCTGCTGGGTGATCACCTGCACGGTCTGGGTGGTGTCGACCAGGGGCTGGGTGAACTTGGGCGATTCCAGCTTGTTCGCCTTGTACTCATTGCCGCTATCGCCGGTGGTCTTGACGGGGGCCAAGGTGGTGGCGGTGCTCGGCGGCGTGGCGGTCTGCGCCAGGACCGGGGCGGCCTGCCCCAGCATGACGGTAGCGAGAACGGATGCAGCGGCGGTGCTCACGGCGCTGCTTTGGCCTAGCGCCCTTGCCGGCGCTCCCTTGCGATTCTTTATATAGGTCATGGGGGCTTTCTTAAAATGATAACGACAATGATTCTTATTTGTTTGTGCCGTGAATCATACATAGGCGCTCGCGCGCACACAATCTTCACAAAGATAAATTTTTCGTTCAGATGGGGCTTCGTGTCGAAATCGCCACAAGTGGCCGAAGGCGCTGAAGCGTCAGGATTTCTTAAGGTTTTGTTTTGTGGGTGTGGGTGCCCCCACCGGCGGCGAGGTAAGCGCGCGCCCCGGGGGGCGCGCGGCTTCATGTGGTGCCGAGCCTCTTGTGAAGCAGTGGGGAGTGACGGCACGCCTGTAGCTCTGGGGCGCTCCGCCCAGCAAAAAAGCCTCGCTCCCTGCCGGCCCGCAGCAACAGGAATGCGACACCTTGGGGCGTGGGGCGTGGGGCGTGGGGCGGCGTGGGGCTCGGGGCTCGGGGCTCGGGGCTCGGGGCTCGGTGCTCGGGGACTCGGGGACTCGGGGACTCGGGGGCTGGGGGGCTGGGGGGCTGGGGGGAGCCCCCTAGAGATAGAAATAGCCTTGCCATTGCCGGGCCACGGCAAAAGGGGCGTGGCGCCGGGGGCTTGGGGGGAACCCCCAAATAGAAAAACAAAAAGCTTCGCCTTCCGTCAGGAAGGCGAAGCCTGGGTTGGGGCTGAAGCCCCATTACTCCGGGTATTGCGCGGCGGGACCAGAAGCCGAAGCCCTCAGGCTTCAGTCGCCCCCCGCCCATGTTTCTTGCGCAGATAGCGAATCACAAACCCGGGATATCCGAGCACCAGAAACAGACACAGCGCGATGGCATAAAACTGCCAGCCTTGCGGGAAAGGATTCCCCAACGCCGACTCGAACGCAAAGCCGATCAGCCCCACGACGACGTAGAACACCAGCACTTCGACCATCCGCAGCCAGAACGGCTTGACGGCCGGCGTCCCACCCTGCCGCCAGGCGAACAGGGCGAACACGCGCTCGTTAAGAAAGGGAAGATTGGCGCTGACCGCGGCAAGCGCGATCAGCAACCATACGGCAAGCGTCTGGTTCATCGGGAAACGACGATGACGGACATGCCGCTCAAAGACCCAGCGACGTCTGGATCGCGTGGATGCAGGCGGCCATCAAGCCACCCGGCAGCAGACCCAGAACCAGCAGCAAGGCACCATTGATCGACATCAGGCCACGCTGGGCGCAGGTCGCGCGCAGCGGTTGCGCTTCACCCACGGGCTCGTCGAAGTAAACGACCTTGACCACGCGCAGGTAGTAGAAGGCGCCAATCAACGAGAACATCACGGCGATGACGGCGATCGTCACATGACCCGCCTGGATCAACGGCTGCAGCACAGCCAGCTTCGCGTAGAAACCGACAGTAGGCGGCAGACCCGTCAACGACACCATCAGCAGCAGCACGATGAAAGCGTGCCACGGGCTGCGGCGGTTCAGGCCCTTCAGGTCGTCGATCTTGTCGCACTCAAACCCATCGCGCGACAGCAGCAGCACCATGCCGAAGCTGCCCAGCGTGGTCAGCACGTACGTGATCATGTAGAACAGCGCGGCGCCGTAGGCATTGGCCGAACCTTCACGGCCGGCAACCACGCCAGCGCTCAAGCCCAACAGCACGAAGCCCATGTGCGAGATGGTCGAATACGCCAGCATGCGCTTGAAGTTCGTCTGGGCAATGGCGGTGAGGTTACCGATGGCCAGCGACAACACCGCCAGGATCAGCAACATCGGCTGCCAGTCCGTGGCCAGGCCATGCAAGGCCTCGACCAGCACACGCAGCGTCATGGCGAAGGCGGCCAGCTTGGGCGCGGCGCCCAGCAGCAGCGTCACGGCGGTGGGCGAACCGTCATAGACGTCCGGCACCCACATATGGAAAGGCGCGGCGCCCAGCTTGAACGCCAGGCCGGCGACGATGAAGACCACGCCAAACACCAGGGCCAGCTTCTGCGCCTTGCCGGCGGCGATGACTTCGCCGACCTGTTGCAGGTCCAGATGCCCGGTCGCGCCGTAGATCATGGACATGCCGTACAGCAGGAAGCCCGACGCCAGCGCGCCCAGCACGAAGTACTTCATGGCCGCCTCGGTCGCCGTGGCGTCGTCGCGACGCAGGGCAATCAGGGCGTACAGGGCCAGCGACATCAGTTCCAGGCCCAGGTAGATCGACAGCAGGTTACCCGCCGAGATCATCACCATCTGGCCCAGCAGGGCGAACAGCGCCAGCACGTAGAGCTCACCGCCGCGCAGCATGTCGCGGCTTTGCGAGTAGATGCGGCCGTAGACCAGCGTGACGCCCACGGCGATGTAGGACGCGATCTTCAGCAGATGGCTCAGGCCATCCGCCACGAACAGGCCGTCGAAGGTCCGGCCGCTTACGCCGTTGCTCCACTGGACCGCGGACACGATGGTCAGCACCGCCAGCGTCGCCAGCGACACCAGATAGGTGAAGAAGCGCGTCGGGTGGTCGCTGACCGCATCGATCAGCAGAACGACCGCACCCATCACCAGCAGGATGATCTCAGGTGCCGCCAAGGCAAAGTCGAATGAGGTTTGCATAGGGGTCTAAGTCTTACAGTTTCGACACGGCGACGTGTTGCAGCAGGGCCTCGACCGATACGTGCATGACGTCGGTAAAGGGCTTGGGATAGATACCCATGTACAACACGAGGATGGCCATCAAGCCCAGGATCAGGAATTCGCGGCGGTTGATGTCCGTCAGTTCACGCACATGATCGTTGGCGATTTCACCGAAAGCCACGCGCTTGACCATCCACAGCGAGTACGCCGCGCCGAAGATCAGGGCGGTGGCGGCCAGCAGGCCGATCCAGAAATTGTGCTCGACCGCGCCCATGATCACCATGAATTCGCCGACGAAACCGCTGGTGGCCGGCAGGCCGCTGTTGGCCATGGAGAACAGGACGAAGAAGGTCACGAAACGGGGCATCGTGTTGACCACACCACCGTAGTCGGCGATGCGGCGGCTGTGTACGCGGTCGTACAGCACGCCGATACACATGAACATCGCGCCCGACACGAAACCGTGCGAGATCATCTGCACGATCGCGCCTTCGACGCCGGCGGTGTTGAAGATGAAGAAGCCCAGGGTGACGAAGCCCATGTGCGCCACGGACGAATACGCCACCAGCTTCTTCATGTCTTCCTGAACGATGGCGACCAGGCCGATGTAGATCACCGCGATCAGCGACAGCGTGATCATCAGACCCGCCAGGCTGTGCGCGGCATCCGGCGCGATCGGCAGCGAGAAGCGCAGGAAACCGTACGCGCCCAGCTTCAGCATGATCGCCGCCAGCACGATGGAGCCGCCGGTCGGCGCTTCCACGTGGGCATCCGGCAGCCAGGTGTGCACCGGCCACATCGGCACCTTGACGGCAAAGGCCGCCAGCAGCGCCACGAAGACCAGGATCTGCGGCGTCATGCCCAGCTTCAGGTTCTGCCAGGTGACGATGTCGAACGAGCCGCCCGACGCATTCCACAGGTAGATGAAGGCGATCAGGGTCAGCAGCGAGCCGAGCAGCGTGTACAGGAAGAACTTGAAGGCCGCGTAGACGCGGTTCGCACCGCCCCACACGCCGACGATGATGTACATCGGGATCAGCGTGGCTTCGAAGAAGACGTAGAACAGCAGGCCGTCCAGCGCCACGAACACGCCGATCATCAGGCCGGACAGGATCAGGAACGCCCCCATGTACTGCGACACGCGGTTGGTGATCACTTCCCAGCCGGCCAGCACCACGATGATGGTGATGAAGGCGGTCAGCAGCACGAACCACAGCGAGATACCGTCAACGCCCAGGTGGTAGTTGACATTGAAGGAGGAGATCCAGGACGCCTGCTCGACGAATTGCATGGCGGCCGACGACGAGTCGAAGCCGGTGTACAGGGGGATCGTCACCAGGAAACTGACGATCGCGCCGGTCAGCGCCAGTCCGAGCGTCAGGCCGCGCTTGTTGTCGCCGCCCAGGGCCAGCACCAGCAAGCCGAAGACGATGGGCACAAAGACCGCGAGCGTAAGCCAGGGGAAAGTTTGGGATGCCATCTCGCTAGCCATTATTGGGGAATCAGAACGAAGAAGGTCACCAGGGCCACGATGCCGATGATCATGGCGAAGGCGTAATGGTAGATGTAGCCGGACTGCAGGTAGCGGCTGACACCAGCCACCCAGCCCACCAGCCTGGCGCTGCCGTTGATGATCACGCCATCGATGAGGCCGCGGTCACCCGCCTGCCACAAGCCGCGGCCCAGGCAGCGCGCGCCACGCGCGATGACCTGCTCGTTGAACCAGTCGACGAAGTACTTGTTCTCAAGGATGCGGTTGACGAACGACAGGCTGCTGTAGATCTTGGCCGGAACCTTGGGATTGATCAGGTAGCAGTACCAGGCGACCACCGCGCCCGCCACCACCAGCCAGAACGGCAGCGTGGTGAAGGCGTGCGTGCCGAAGGCCACCCAGCCGTGCCACTCTTCCGCCAGTTCATGCATGGCCGGATGTTGCGGCAGCACGCTGATGACGCCGTTGAAGTACTTGCCGAACAGCATCGGATCGACCACCAGCGCGCCGATGACGACGGACGGAATGGCCAGCAGGATCAGGGGCAGCGTGACGACCCAGGGCGACTCATGCGGGGGGCCGCTGTGATGGCCGTGGTCGTCGTGACCATGATCATCGTGACCGTGCGCATCATGGCCATGGGCGTGATCGTCATGACCGTGGCCATGCGCGTCCGCATGCGTATCGAAACGCGGCTTGCCGTGGAAGACCAGGAAGTACACGCGGAAGGAGTACAGCGAGGTGACGAACACGCCGATCAGGGTGGCGTAGTGGGCGAAGCCCGCGCCCCAGACATCAGCGGCGCCGGCGGCCTCGATGATGTGTTCCTTCGAGTAGAAGCCCGAGAAGAACGGCGTGCCGACCAGGGCCAGGGTGCCGATCAGGAACGTGATCCACGTGATGGGCATGTACTTGCGCAGGCCACCCATGTTGCGGATGTCCTGATCATGGTGCATGCCCATGATGACCGAGCCCGCGCCCAGGAACAGCAGCGCCTTGAAGAACGCGTGGGTCATCAGGTGGAAGATGGCCACCGAGTAGGCCGACGCGCCCAGCGCGACGGTCATATAGCCCAGCTGCGACAGCGTGGAGTAGGCCACCACGCGCTTGATGTCGGTCTGGATGATGCCCAGGATGCCCAGGAACAGCGCGCCGATGGCGCCGATCACGATGATGAAGGACAGCGCGGTATCCGAGTGCTCGAACAGCGGCGAGAAACGCGCCACCATGAAGATACCCGCGGTCACCATGGTCGCCGCGTGGATCAGCGCCGAGATCGGGGTCGGGCCTTCCATCGAGTCCGGCAGCCAGGCATGCAGGGGCACCTGCGCCGACTTGCCCATGGCGCCGATGAACAGGCAGATACACGCCACCGTGATCATCATCCAGTCGGTGCCGGGGAAGGTCAGGCCGGCCAGCTTGTCGGCTTGCCCGAACACGTCGCCGTACTGCATCGAACCGGCGTAGTGGAACAGCAGGCCGATACCCAGCACGAAACCGAAGTCACCCACCCGGTTGATCAGGAAGGCCTTCATGTTGGCGAAGATGGCGGTCTTGCGGGTGTACCAGAAACCGATCAGCAGATAGGACACCAGGCCCACGGCTTCCCAGCCAAAGAACAGCTGCACCATGTTGTTCGACATCACCAGCATCAGCATTGAGAACGTGAACAGCGAGATGTAGGCGAAGAAGCGCTGGTAGCCGGGATCGTCGGCCATGTAGCCGATGGTGTAGATGTGCACCATCAGCGACACCGAGGTCACCACGACCATCATCATGGCCGACAGCGGATCGATCAGGAAGCCGATGTTCAACGGCGTATTGCCGATCATGCTCCAGGTGTAGACCACACCGTCGAAGCGATGGCCGTTGAGCACGTCGCCGAGCACCACGAAGGCGCCGATGGTGGAGATCAAAACACCGAGGATGGTGATCAGGTGCGCGCCGCGGCGTCCGATGGGACGGCCCAGGAAGCCGGTGCCAAACAGGCCGGCCAGAATGGCGCCTGCCAGCGGCGCCAGCGCGATGAGCAGGTACAGATTGGGTGAGCTAGACATTTTTTTCCCGGACTCCGTCAGCCCTTCAGGCGATCGAGTTCGTCAACGTTGATCGTGTTCAGGTTGCGGAACAGCAGTACCAGAATCGCCAGGCCGATCGCCGCTTCCGCGGCTGCGACCGTAAGGATGAAGAACACGAAGACCTGGCCGGCGGTGTCGCCGCTCCACGTCGAAAACGCCACGAAGTTCATATTGACGGCCAGGAGCATCAGCTCCACGGACATCAGCAGAATGATCAGGTTGCGGCGGTTCAGGAAGATGCCGAAGATGCCGATGGCGAACAGGATCGCCCCCAGTATCAGGTAATGGGCCAGCGTCAGCGTCATTGTTGTTCTCCTTGGGCGGGGGCGGCGGCTTTGGCGGCCTGGGCGGCCTGGGCGCGCTCGCTCTGCGCCGGCATCTTGACGATGCGGAAGCGGTCCTTGGCGCGCACTTTGACGGCAGCGCTGGGGCTGAAGTACTTGACGTCGCGGCGGCGGCGCAGGGTCAGGGCGATGGCCGAGACCATGCCCACCAGCAGGATCGCCGCGCCGATTTCGACGGCGTACACATACTGCGTGTACATGGCGGTACCCAGGGCGCGGGCGTTGTTGTAGTCCGCGGCCACGGCGGCGGGGCCACCCGGCTGGTTCCAGGTCGAACCCAGCACGAAGGCCATTTCCAGCACCAGCACCAGGCCGACGACCAGACCGATCGGCAGATACTTTTTCAGGCCCGCGCGCAGGTCACCCATGCGGATGTCCAGCATCATCACCACGAAGAGGAACAGCACCATCACCGCGCCGACGTAGACCAGGACCAGCAGCAGCGCCAGGAACTCGGCGCCCAGCAGCATCCACAGCAAGGCGGCGTTGAAGAACACGAGGATCAGGTGCAGCACGGCGGTAACCGGACTGCGTGCCGTGATCACGCGGAAGGCTGCCACCACCAGGACGATGGCCAGCAGATAGAAGAGAACAGTCGTGAAAGTCATGGAGTCGTACCAGGCATCAACGGTATGGCGCGTCTTCGGTGCGACGACGGGCGATTTCGGTTTCGAACTGATCACCCACCGCCAGGAGCATGTCCTTGGTGAAGTACAGGTCGCCGCGCTTTTCGCCGTGGTATTCGTGGATGTGCGTTTCCACGATGGAATCCACCGGACAGCTTTCTTCGCAGAAACCGCAGAAGATGCACTTGGTCAGATCGATGTCGTAGCGCGAGGTGCGGCGCGAACCGTCGTCACGCACTTCCGATTCGATGGTGATGGCCAGTGCCGGGCACACCGCTTCGCACAGCTTGCAGGCGATGCAGCGCTCTTCCCCATTGGGATAGCGACGCAGCGCGTGCAGGCCACGGAAACGCGGCGACGCCGGCGTCTTTTCGTAGGGGTAACGCAGGGTCACCTTACGCTTGAAGAAATACTTACCCGTCAGGCGCATGCCCTTGAGCAACTCGGTCAGCAACAGACTGCCGAAGAAATCCTTGATCGCTTCCATATCCTGTTTCCTAGTGCTCAGCGCCAAATGTTCCAGGGCGTCTGCATCCAGATCGCCACGACCAGCAGCCACACGCCGGTCAGCGGGATGAAAATCTTCCAGCCCAGACGCATGATCTGGTCATAGCGGTAACGGGGGAACGATGCGCGGAACCACACGAACATCGACACCACCACGAAGGTCTTCAGGCCCAGCCAGATCCAGCCGGGGATCCAGGTCAGCGGCGCCACGTCGATGGGGGCCATCCAGCCGCCCAGGAACATGATCGACGCCAGGGCCGACAACAGAATCATGTTGGCGTATTCACCCAGGAAGAACAGGGCGAAGGCCATACCCGAGTACTCGACCATGTGGCCGGCCACGATTTCCGACTCGCCTTCCACCACGTCGAAGGGGTGGCGGTTGGTTTCGGCCACGGCCGACACCACGTAGATGACGAAGAGCGGCAGCAGCGGCAACCAGTTCCAGGACATGAAGGTCACGCCGTGGTCGGCGAACCAGCCCCTGCCCTGCCCCATCACGATCTCGCTCATGTTCAGGCTGCCGGACACCAGCAGCACCGTCACCAGAACGAAACCGATGGCCAGTTCATACGACACCATCTGCGCGGCGGCGCGCAGGGCGCCCAGGAACGCGTACTTGGAGTTCGATGCCCACCCCGCGACGATCACGCCGTACACGCCCACCGAGGTGATGGCCATGATGTACAGCAGGCCGGCGTTGACGTTGGCCAGCACCACTTGCGGGCCGAAGGGCACGACGGCCCAGGCGGCCAGTGCCGGCATCAGCGTGACCACGGGGGCCAGGATGAACAGCACGCGGTTGGCTTCGGTCGGAAGAATCACTTCCTTGGTCAGCAGCTTGAACACGTCCGCGAAGGGCTGTGCCAGGCCTTTGAGGCCGACCCGGTTGGGACCCAGGCGCACGTGCATGAAGCCGATCATCTTGCGTTCCCACAAGGTGAGATAGGCCACGCACAGGATGATGGGCACCGCGATGACGACGATCTTGACGAGCGTCCAGACGATCAGCCAGGGCGTCGCGCCCAACAAGGCCGTTCCCTGCGCTTCCAGGGTGTTGAGCCATTCCATCAGGCACGCTCCACGCTAATTTGACCAAAGGCACCACCGAGCACGGCGGTGTTTTCGAAAGCGGCGGCGACACGCACCGCGCGATCGGCAACCGCGTCGTCCTGGACGGTTTCCAGTTCGATGCTGCCGGCCGCGCTGGACACCTTCACCTTGACGCCGGCGGTCAGTCCCAGGCCGGCCAGGGTGCGGCCGTTCATGCGGACGGCCGGTGCGCGCGAGGCGGCCGCGGCTTGCAGCGGCTCCGAGCGGCGCACGATGGCGTCGGTGCGGTAGATCGGCACGTCGGCGACGCGTTCCAGACCCGGCAGGGCCTGGCCCACGCCGACAGCGGCGTTGATGCGATTCGACAGGCGGCCTTCGATGCCACCCGACAACACGCCGTCGCGCACCGATTCCGAGGTTTCGTCATCGAAGCCCGGCAGGTGCAGCACATTGCCCAGCACGCGCAACACCTTCCAGCCCGGACGGCTTTCGCCGCGCGGGGCCACGGTGCCCTTGAAGCTCTGGGCCAGGCCTTGTGCGTTGACGAAGGTGCCCGAGGTTTCGGTGAACGGCGCCACCGGCAGCATGACGTCGGCCCAGTCGGCGGCGGCCGAGCGGTAGGAGGTCAGCGCCACGGTGAATTGCGCGTCGCGCAAGGCGGCCACGGCTTGGGGGCCGTTGTCGGCATCCAGCAGCGGTTCGGCGTGCAGCACCACGTAGGCCTTGAGCGGATCCGCCAGCATGGCGGCGGCATTCTTGCCGCCCTTGCCCGGCACGGCGCCGGCCAGGTAACCACCGACGGTATTGCCGCCCGAGGTCAGGAAGCCGAAACGGGCGCCCGCCAGTTCAGCGACGGTCTGGCCGTTGGCGGCCAGGGTCGAGGCCTGGGCCGAAGCCACGGCCAGGTTGCCCAGGAACACGCCGGTATTGGTGCCGGAGGTCAGGCTGGCAGCGATCAGCTTGGCGTTTTCGCCCGGCGTCACCGCCGCGAATTCGGCCGGCACGGCCTGGCCCTTGAGCTGGGCCAGCGCCACGGCGACTTCAGCCAGGGCACGCGGCAGTTCCGACGGCGCGACGGTCAGGCGCGCGGCCACCGGCAGCAGCGGATCGTCGGACACGCTGTCCAGCAGCAGCACTTGCGTGCCGCGCTTGGCGGCCTGGCGCAGGCGTTGCGCGAACAGGGGGTGATCCTTGCGCAGGAAGGAACCGATCACCAGCACGCGGTCCAGGGTGTCCAGATCGGCGATCGGCATGCCCAGCCACGGCGCGCCGTTGAGCGCGGCGTCGAAGGACGCATCGGTCTGGCGCAGGCGGAAGTCGATGTTTTCCGAACCCAGGGCGCGCATCAGGCGGCCCAGCAGCGAGAATTCTTCAGTGGTGGCGTATTCGGTCGCCAAGGCGCCGATCTGGCCGGCGCCGAAGCTGTCGCGCACGCGCGCCAGGCCCTGGCCCACGGTCTGCAGCGCGTCGGCCCACGAGGCTTCGCGCCAGGTGCCGTCAGCGTTGCGGATCATCGGCACGCTCAAGCGGTCGTCGCTGTTCAGGCCTTCATACGAGAAGCGGTCGCGGTCGCTGATCCAGCATTCGTTGACGGCTTCGTTTTCGAACGGCACCACTCGCATGACGTGTTCGCCCTTGACCTGGACCACCAGGTTGGCGCCCACGCTGTCATGCGGGCTGACCGAGCGGCGACGCGCCAGTTCCCAGGTACGGGCGCTGTAGCGGAACGGCTTGGAGGTCAGCGCGCCGACGGGACAGAGGTCGATCATGTTGCCGGACAGTTCCGACTCGATCGAACGGCCCACGAAGGTGGTGATTTCCGCATGCTCGCCACGATTGAGCATGCCCAGTTCCATGACGCCGGCGATTTCCTGGCCGAAGCGCACGCAGCGGGTGCAGTGGATGCAGCGCGACATTTCCTCGGCCGACACCAGCGGGCCGAGATCCTTGTGGAACACCACGCGCTTTTCTTCGTGATAGCGCGAGGCCGAGCCGCCGTAACCGACAGCCAGATCCTGCAGCTGGCATTCACCGCCCTGGTCGCAGATCGGGCAATCCAGCGGGTGATTGATCAGCAGGAACTCCATGACCGACTTCTGCGCGGCCTTGGCTTTTTCCGAGTTGGTGAAGACCACCATGCCGTTGGTCACGGGCGTGGCGCAGGCCGGCAGGGCCTTGGGCGCCTTCTCCACTTCGACCAGACACATGCGGCAGTTGGCCGCGATGGAGAGCTTCTTGTGGTAGCAGAAATGCGGCACGTACTGCCCGACTTTCTGGGCCGCATGCATCACCATGCTGCCTTCGGGCACTTCTACCTTGTTGCCGTCGACGGTTAGTTCAACCATTGCTGTTCCTGGGACCTACAGATATTGCGGGACCACACACGACTTGTGCTCGATGTGGTGCGCGAATTCGTCACGAAAATGCTTCAGAAAGCCTCGTACCGGCATGGCGGCGGCATCACCCAGGGCGCAGATGGTGCGGCCCATGATGTTGCCGGCGACGTTGTCCAGCATGTCGAGGTCTTCCGGGCGGCCATGGCCGTGCTCGATGCGCTGGACCATGCGGTACAGCCAGCCCGTGCCTTCACGGCACGGCGTGCACTGGCCGCAGCTTTCCTCGAAGTAGAAATACGAGAGGCGCAGCAGCGACTTCACCATGCAGCGCGTATCGTCCATGACGATGACCGCGCCCGAACCCAGCATGGACCCCGCCTTGGCGATGGAGTCATAGTCCATGGTGGTTTCCATGATGATGTTCGCTGGTAGCACCGGGGCGCTGGAGCCGCCAGGAATGACGGCCTTCAACGCACGGCCGCCACGCATGCCGCCAGCCAGCTCAAGCAGCTTGGAGAACGGCGTGCCCATCGGGATCTCGTAGTTGCCGGGACGCTCGACGTCGCCGGTGATCGAGAAGATCTTGGTGCCGCCGTTGTTGGGCTTGCCCACTTCCAGATACGGCTGGCCGCCGTTACGGATGATCCAGGGCACCGCCGCGAACGTTTCGGTGTTGTTGATCGTGGTGGGCTTGCCGTACAGGCCGAAGCTGGCGGGGAAAGGCGGCTTGAAGCGCGGCTGGCCTTTCTTGCCTTCCAGCGATTCCAGCAGCGCGGTTTCTTCGCCGCAGATGTAGGCGCCGTAGCCATGGAAAGCGTGCAGCTGGAAGCTGAATTCCGAACCCAGCAGCTTGTCGCCCAGGAAGCCGGCGGCGCGCGCCTCTTCCAGCGCTTCCTCGAAGCGGTCATAGACCTCGAAGATTTCGCCGTGGATGTAGTTGTAGCCCACCGAGATGCCCATCGCGAAGGCGGCGATGGCCATACCTTCGATGACGATGTGCGGGTTGAAGCGCAGGATGTCGCGATCCTTGAACGTGCCCGGTTCGCCCTCGTCCGAATTGCACACCAGGTACTTCTGGCCCGGGAACGTACGCGGCATGAAGCTCCACTTCAGGCCGGTGGGGAAGCCCGCGCCGCCACGGCCGCGCAGTCCCGAGGCCTTGACCTCGGCGATGACGTCTTCCGGCTTCATGCCGGTGGTCAGGATCTTGCGCAGGGCCTCATAGCCGCCACGCTTGACGTAGTCTTCCAGATGCCAGTTCTGGCCATCCAGGTCAGCCAGGATCTGCGCGCCGATATGGCGGCCGTGCAGGCACATGGACTGCGACAGGTCGTTGAGCGGATCGGGATCCAGGCCCTGGGAAAACTGACGGTACAGGTCCGGCGCGTTCATGCCGACTCTCCTTGCGCCTTCAAGCTGTTCAGCAGCGCATCCAGCTTTTCTTCGGACATGCGCACGCACATGTGCTTGTTGTTCACGATCAGCACGGGGGAGTCGCCACAGGCGCCCATGCACTCGCCTTCCACCAGGGTGAACATGCCGTCGGCGGTGGTGCCGCGATAGTCGACGCCCAGCTTGCGCTTGAGGTAGTCGCCGGCCTTTTCACCGTCGCGCAGCGCGCACGGCAGGTTGGTACAGACGCTGATCTTGTGCTTGCCGACCTTCTTGACGTCGAACATGTTGTAGAAGGTCGCGACCTCCTGCACGGCGATGGGCGGCACGCCAAGATAATTGGCCACGTCCTCGATGATCTCGGTCGACAACCAACCTTGCTCGTCCTGGGCGATCGCCAGGGAAGCCATGATGGCCGACTGCTTCTGATCGGCTGGGAACTTGGACAGTTCCCGGTCGATTTTCTGGTAAGCCTGTTCGGAAAGCAGCATAAGTTTGAATCCGGATTGAGCGAGAGGCCCGTACTGTTACGGGGGCGGGTCTCTCGGTTCGGGTCTTTCTTCTAAGTCCTGGCGACGCCCTTAACGGTCGATTTCGCCAAACACGATGTCCTGCGTGCCGATGATGGTGACGGCGTCGGCAATCATGTGCCCGCGCGACATCTCGTCCAGCGCGTGCAGATGCGGAAAACCGGGCGCACGAATCTTCAGGCGGTAAGGCTTGTTGGCGCCGTCGGACACCAGGTAGATACCGAATTCGCCCTTGGGATGCTCGACCGCGGCATACGCTTCGCCCGGGGGCACATGGAAACCTTCGGTGAAGAGCTTGAAGTGGTGAATCAGCTCTTCCATGTTGGTCTTCATGGACGTGCGCTTGGGCGGCGCCACCTTGTGGTTGCCGATCATCACCGGGCCGGGGTTGTTGCGCAGCCACTCCACGCACTGGCGGATGATGCGGTTGCTTTGACGCAACTCGTTCACGCGCACCAGATAGCGGTCATAGCAGTCGCCGTTGACGCCGACGGGGATGTCGAAATCCATCAGATCGTAGACTTCGTAGGGCTGCGTCTTGCGCAGGTCCCAGGCCACGCCCGAGCCACGCAGCATCGGGCCGGTGAAGCCCAGCGCCTTGGCGCGGTCCGGATCGACGACGCCCACACCCACCAGGCGCTGCTTCCAGATACGGTTGTCGGTGAGCAGGGTTTCGTACTCGTCGACGCAGGCCGGGAAACGGTTGGTGAAGTCTTCGATGAAGTCCAGGAGCGAGCCGGAACGGGCCTCGTTCACCTGGCGCATTTCCTTTTCGCTGCGGTACTTGCTGCCGGCCTGCTGCGGCATCGTGTCCGGCAGGTCGCGATACACGCCGCCCGGACGGTAGTAGGCCGCGTGCATGCGCGCGCCCGACACGGCTTCGTAGCAGTCCATCAGGTCTTCGCGTTCGCGGAAGGCGTACAGGAAGACCGCCATGGCGCCCACGTCCAGCGCGTGCGAGCCCAGCGACATCAGGTGATTCAGGATGCGCGTGATTTCATCGAACATCACCCGGATGTATTGGGCACGCAGCGGCGCCTCCACACCCAGCAGCTTTTCGATGGCCATGACATAGGCGTGCTCGTTGCACATCATGGACACGTAGTCCAGGCGGTCCATATAGGGCAGCGCCTGGATGTAGGTCTTGTGTTCGGCCAGCTTCTCGGTCGCGCGGTGCAGCAGGCCGATGTGCGGGTCGGCGCGCTGGATCACTTCGCCATCCAGTTCCAGCACCAGACGCAGCACGCCGTGGGCGGCCGGATGCTGCGGACCGAAGTTGAGCGTGTAGTTCTTGATTTCAGCCATGATCAGCGACCGGCTCCGTAAGTATCTTCGCGCACGACGCGCGGCGTGATTTCACGCGGATCGATAGTGACCGGCTGATAGACCACGCGGCGTTGCTCGGGGTCGTAGCGCATTTCGACGTTGCCCGACAGCGGGAAGTCCTTGCGGAAGGGATGGCCGATGAAGCCATAGTCCGTCAGGATGCGGCGCAGGTCGGGGTGGCCTTCGAACACGATGCCGTAGAGGTCGAACGCTTCGCGCTCGTACCAGCTGACGCCGGGCCAGCACTCGACCAGCGAGGACACCATGGGGAAGTCGTCCTGGGCGGCCCAGGTACGCACGCGCAGGCGCCAGTTGTGTTCGACCGACAGCAGGTGGATCACGACGGCGTAGCGATTGCCCTGCGTGCGGCCGGCTTCTTCTTCGGCCTCCTGGCGCGAACCATTGCCCCAGGTCAGGTAATCGACACCGCAAAGGTCGATACAGGATTCGAAGCGCAGCGTGGATTCGTCACGCAGCTTATTGCAGACCGACACCCATTGCGCCGGCGGAACTTCGAGAGTCAGTTCACCCAGGGCCTCGTTCAGCACGATTGCGTCGCCAAACGCGGCCAGCAGGTTGTTTTTCAGGGTTTCGAGCCTGGTCATCATCTTCAACGAGTAGGTGAGCCACGCAACACAGATGCGCGGCCAAGGCCGCGCTTAGCGCGCGATGGTGTTGGTCCGACGGATCTTGTCCTGCATCTGCAGCAGACCGTAGACCAGCGCCTCCGCCGTGGGCGGGCAACCCGGCACATAAACATCGACCGGCACGATGCGATCGCAACCACGCACGACCGAATACGAGTAGTGGTAATAGCCGCCCCCGTTCGCACAGGAGCCCATCGACACTACCCAACGCGGTTCCGGCATCTGGTCATAGACCTTGCGCAGGGCGGGAGCCATCTTGTTGCACAGGGTGCCGGCGACGATCATCAGATCGGACTGACGGGGACTGGGACGGAAGATGATCCCGAACTGGTCCAAGTCATACCGGGCGGCGCCCGCGTGCATCATTTCCACCGCGCAACAGGCCAGACCAAACGTCATCGGCCACATCGAACCGGTCTTGGCCCAGTTGATGAACTTGTCAGCGCTGGTGGTAATAAAGCCCTGCTTGTTTAAGCCTTCTTCAATAGCCATATTCGTCTCTGCTAGCGTGATCGAGACCAGGAAACATCATTCCCAGTCCAGCGCGCCTTTCTTCCATTCGTAAATGAAACCCACCGTCAGCACGGCCAGGAAAATCATGACCGTCCAGAAACCGACCAGGCCCACCGCGCCGTGCGCGATAGCCCAGGGGAACAGGAAGGCGATTTCGAGGTCGAACAGGATGAATAGGATGGCGACGAGGTAGTAACGCACGTCGAACTTCATGCGGGCGTCTTCGAAGGCTTCGAAGCCGCACTCATAGGGAGAGAGTTTTTCCGCGTAGGGGCGCCGGGGGCCGAGTAGCGAGCCTGCGGTCAACAACGCAAAGCCAATACCCGTCGCCACGACGATAAAGAGCAGAACGGGGAAATATTCTTGCAGGTTCATTCTGGCGCGTCCGTCATATGCACAAACCTTTGGATTGTAGCATTTTGACCGTTACTTCCGGCTGAACTTATCGCTCGTCTTATATAAGAGTGCAAGCCAGCCACGACACCACAAAACCGCCTGCCCCCGCCGCGCATTCTGAAGCAGGCGGATTGTAGCGCGTCGCGCCGGAAGCGCGAACGCCGCAGGGCATTAACACCCTGGAGAAAATAAAAAAGCCATCCGCGAGGATGGCTTTTAAAGACAGGACTTGCGCCCTGCCCGGTATTGCTTTTTTGTGCGCCGGACGAGCCGGCGCACTTCGAACAAGGACGGTTACCCGCCCTACGCTCGATTAGAAGCGGTGACGCACACCGACCACGGCCATGGTCGACTTCAAGCCGTCCACGAAGGCGTAGTCCTTGGCGTACGAAGCCACGGCGTACAGGTTGGTACGCTTCGACAGGTCGTACGTAGCACCAACCGAGTAAACGTTGGTGGTTTCGTCGTTGCCGTTGTTAGGAGCGGTGTAGTACTTGTCGCTGTTGGGGTCCAGACGCTGCCACGAACCGAAGATGCTGGTGGAGCCGCCGATGGGGGCCGACAGGCCGACCATGTACGAGTTCACGCGCAGGTTGTCGCGGTAGATGTTGGTCGACAGGTTGCCAGGCAGCGATTGACCGGCGTCCAGGTTGGTGCTCGAGAACGGACCGTAGACCGACGAAGCTTGGATCCAGCCGCCACGGGTTTGACCGTAGGCCAGGGCCAGCTTGACGACTTCGAAGTCGTACGTACCGCCAACCAGCCACGAGCGGATCTTGTCGCCGGTGCCGTTAGCCAGCGAGTCACCAACGCTGTTCGAACGGTTCAGTTGGTCGTAGGCAGCAGCGACGTTGATCGGGCCGTTGACGTAGCGCAGACCAGCGGTGATGCCGCGTTGGTTGCGATCGGTCTGGAAGCCGGATTGCGTGGTGTTGGTGTCGTCAACGTTGAACGAGTAGCCAGCGCCAGCTTGGAAGCCGCCGAACACGGGGGTTTGATACAGGATCAGGTTGTCGTAACGGGTGGTGTTCGACGAGCTGAAAGCCGTACCGATGTTGGCCATGTTGAAGCCTTCAGCGAACGGATCGATCGAGCCGAAGAACTTCGAAGCCACGTTGGTTTGGCGACCGAAGTCGATTTGGCCCCAGGAGTTGCTGGCCAGACCGAGGGTAGCTTGACGGCCGAACAGACGGCTGCCTTGAGCCGACTGACCGTCAGCCGAGCTGAAACCCGATTCCAGGTTGAAAACGGCGCGCAGGCCGTCACCCAGATCTTCGCTGCCACGCAGGCCCCAACGCGAACCGTTTTGGACGCCGTTGGCCAGACCGAACTTCGAAGCCTTGTCCGAAGCGCCACCCGTGGTGTTCAGACCCTTGATTTGTTGGAATCCAACACCGATATCGACGATCCCGTACAGGGTCACCGACGTTTCTGCCTGAGCGGCACCAGCGAAGCCGGCGAGCAGGGCGGCAGCGAGCAGAGTCTTTTTCATTTGAAGAAATCTCCGTTGATTTGAGTGACAAGAGCAGCAATCCAGCAAACCAGCCTGCCGCCCCCCTAACTCCGCGAAGGGAAGTTGACGCTATTGCATCAAAAATCCGGGGGACTGGCTACGCTCACCCCCTAAAAACGGCGGGTTTGTACCCCCAATGTTGGGCGCATACAACAATAGGGTCCTGTAGCGTTCCGTCGCCCCGGGCAAACCCTCGTTATTCCTGGAAATAGGCTGATCACATGTTGCGCACGTTTCGGGGGTTTTTTGACGAATCCTGGTCGGGATTAGGGGCGCGGTCGGGACAAGGGAAGGATTTTGACCGTGTCGATAACGCTGTTATGTTTCTGTTTCGACGTTACGGCGCTCAGGCGTCCGCCTCGCCCGGGGCGATAACCTGCCTTTCACTTGATGCCTATGGAATTTGATCCGAACCTGCCCGTGCCGCCGCTCTCCCCTCCCCCACCCGTGGGACGGGGCAGGCATACCGAGCGGATTGTTGCGGCGCGGCGTGCGTTGATATTGGAGGCGGCACAGCGGGTGTTTGCCCGGGACGGACTGGCGCAGGCCAGTCTGCGGGCGATCGCCAGGGAGGCGGGATGCACCACCGGAGCGATCTATCCCTCCTTCGGCAGCAAGGAAGCGCTGTACGCCGCCGCGCTGGAAGCCTCCCTGGACGCGCTGCACGACCACCTGGCGCAGGCGCTGGCACAGGCCCCGGACGCCCACGCCGCGCGCGCGGTCGCACGGGCGTTCTACGACTACTACGCGCAAAGGCCGGCCGAACTGTCGCTCGGCTTCTACCTGTTCCAGGGCCTGGCGCCCCGCGGACTCGGCCCCGACCTGGACCGCGCCCTGAACGCGCGCCTGACACGCTGCGTGGCCCTGCTGGGCGCCGGCCTGGCCCGCACCCGGCCGGCGCCGGGCCACGACCTGGCGCGCATGCAGATGTTCACTTACCTGAGCGGCCTGCTGTTGTTGCGCCATACCGGCCGCCTGAAATCCCTGGCGCAGGACGCCGATGTCCTGCTCGACGACTATTGCCGCACTTTGGAGGCCCTGCCATGACCCACCACCAGGCGGCCATCGCCCTGCCCGACTTTCTCGTCCTCATGGCGTCGCATCACCCTTTCTCGGCGCTACTGGGAATACGCGTCGAAGCCATCGGCGCGGGGACGGCGCGGGCAGTGCTGCCGGCCGACCCGGCCCATCAGAGGCTGGGAGGGATCGTGGCAGGCCCCATGTTGATGGCCCTGGCCGACGTCGCGCTGTACGCGGCGGTGGTCGGCGCCACGGGGAATGCCGAGGCGGTCACCGCCAGCCTGACGATCAATTTCCTGCGCAAGTGCCCGGCGGGCGAAGTGGTCGCCGACGCCCGCCTGCTGAAAACCGGCCGCCTGAGCGCCGGCGAGGTCCTGCTGTCGCCCCCAGGGGGCGATCCCGTTGCCCAGGTGGTCAGCACCTGGGCCTTGCCGGGCCGGTGACGCGCCGCGCGCCGCTGCGCCGGGCGCCTGGCCAAGCCGACAGCCCGGCAGCGAAGACCCCGGCCAAGGCGCCGCCTTAGCGCCCCGCCGCGTAGGCCTGCATCAACCGGGGCGTGGCGGCGGCGTGCATGATGCCGTCCTCGTCCAGCGACGCGGCGGTCAGGCGACCTACCGACCACGCGGGGACTTCCTCGATCGCATGGCCGCGGGCGCGCAGCGCGTCTATCACTTCCCCGCCGAAGCTCTCCTCCACCGCCAGATGCCCCGGCTTGCGATCCCGCGGATAGAAGGAACTGGGGAAATGCAGCGTATGCGACATCGGCATGTCGATGGCCTCCTGCAGATTCAAACCATGATGCACATGGCGCAGGAACAGCAGCAATTGCCATTGCTCCTGCTGGTCGCCCCCCGGCGTGCCAAAGACCATATACGGCCGCCCGTCGCGCAGCGCCAACGTCGGCGTGAGCGTCGTGCGCGGCCGCTTGCCGGGCGCCAGCGTTCCGGGCAGCCCCTCCTCCAGCCAGAACATCTGGGCCCGCGTGGTCAAGCCGAAGCCCAGCTCGGGAATCACGGGCGAGGACTGGAACCAGCCCCCGGACGGCGTGCAGGACACCATATTGCCCCACCGGTCGATCACGTCCACATGGGTGGTGTCGCCCCGCTTGACCGTGCCGGCAGCGCGCATCTCCGCCAAGGTCGGCTCATTGCTCACCGCGCCGATCTCGGTCACGGGCGACAGGCGCGCCAAGGTGTCCATCATGCGCGCCAATTGCGCCTCGTAGCCGGGCACGGTGCCCGGCCGCAGCTCCAGCGACGCGCGCTCGCCGATCAAGGCACGGCGCGGCGCCGTGTAGGCCTCGGAGAGCAAGTGCGCCAGCGGCACGTCGACGAAATCCGGATCGCCGTAATAGGCCTCCCGATCCGCGAAGGCCAGCTTCATGGCCTCGGTCAGCCGGTGCACGAAAGCGGCGCTATTGGGACCCTCGGCCGCCAGGTCGGCGTTTTTCAGCAAGGCCAGGGTCTGCAGGAACACCGGGCCCTGGCTCCAGGCGCCGGCCTTGGCCACGGTGTAATCGCCGTAGTCATAAGTGACGGGGTCTTCGTAGCTGGCCGACCAGCGGGCCAGGTCATCGCCCGTGAGGATCCCGCGGTGGGGTCGGCCACTGGCATCCATCACTTCCGTTTCGCGCGAAAAGCGGTCGATGGCATCGGCGACGAAGCCCCGGTAGAAGGCGTCGCGCGCGGCCTGGATCTGGCGCTCACGGTCCCCGCCCACGGCTTCGGCCTCCGCCAGCACACGGCGCCAGGTCTGCGCCAGCCGCGGATTGCGGAACAGTTTGCGGGCGACGGGCACCTGGCCGCCCGGCAGATAGATCTGCGCCGTCGAAGGCCAATGCGTTTCAAAGAAATCCTTGAGGCCGGCGATGGTGTTGGAGATGCGCGGCATCAGGGCATGACCGCTTTCGGCGTGGAAGATCGCCGGCTCCAGCACATCGCGCAGGCGCATGGATCCGTGATCCCGCAGCATCAGCATCCAGGCATCGAAAGAACCGGGCACCACGGCCGGCAACTGGCCATTGCCGGGAATCAGGTCCAGACCCAGCCCGCGGAAATGCTCGATGGTCGCGGCGGCCGGGGCCACGCCCTGGCCGCAGAGGATCTGTGTCTTGCCGGTCTTGGCGGAATAGAACACGCCGGGCACCTCGCCGGCCGGGCCGACCAGGTGCGGCTCCACCACTTGCAGCACGAAGGCCGTGGCGACACAGGCGTCGAAGGCGTTGCCGCCCCGCTCCAGCATCGCCATGCCGGCAGCCGTGGCCAGATAGTGCGTCGAGGTGACGACGCCGAAAGTACCGAGGATCTCGGGACGAGTGGTAAACATCATGGTTGTCCGCCTTCGGCACGGGGTGCAAAACCCGACGCCGGATTTCAGTCGGGCCGTGAGCCCGCAACGCTACAAAGCAAAGCGGCCCCGGGGAACACGGAGTTACCCAGGGCCGCAACCGGATCGCGGGCCTGCCAGGGGCCCGGACAGGATGACGCTTACTTCGCGGCCATCGTCACGCCCTTCAGCCGGATCAGGCCGTCGGGGTAAGCCACGAAGCCCTGCACCTTCTTCTTGTGGGCGAAGGTCCACGGCAGGTAGTACAGGTAGATGATGGGGTCTTCGTCACGCAGGATGGTCTGGGCCTGGTCGTACAGGGCCTTGCGCTTGGCCTGGTCGAACTCGGCGCGCGCTTCAGTCAGCAGTTTGTCGACCTGCGCGTTGCTGTAGCGGCCATCGTTCAGGTTGCCCTTGGTCGACACGTACTGGAAGATATTGCCGCTGGGATCCACACGACCGGACCAACCGCTTTGGCCCGCCTCGAAATCGCCACGCGCCAGCGCGGATTGCAGCGAGGCGAACTCCACCGGCTTCAGGGAGATATCGAAGCCGGCCTCGGCGCCCATGGCCTGGATCAGCTCATATATCTGCTGGTTGGTGGTGTTGTTGCCGAAGGTGATCTCAAGCTTGACGCGATCGAAGCCGGCGGCCTTCAGCAGCTCCTTGGCCTTCTTCACGTCGCGGCCCTTGCGTTCGAACTTCTTGTCGTACGCGAAGCTGGCAGGCGGGAAACCCTGGAAGGCGGGCTGGAACATGCCCTCGCCCACCACTTCATTGATGGCGTCGCGGTCGATGGCCAGGTCCAGCGCCTGGCGGACGCGCTTGTCCTTGCCGGCGGGCTGGCTGGCGCGCGCGCCGTTGGCCAGGTTGATCGAGAAAGACTGATAGCCCAGGCCGACGACGGGCGCCAGCACCAGGTTCTTGTCATCCTTGACGGCCTTGACGTCCGACGGCGCCATGCGTTCGATGATGTCGAGGTCGCCGGCGCGCAGGTTGTTCACGCGCACGGTGGTGTCCGGAATCGGCGTGAAGATGACGCGGTCGAAGTGATAATTGGCGGCATCCCAATATTGCGGGAATTTCTCCAGCACGATGCGATCGTTCTGCACCCGCTCCTTGAAGCGATAAGGGCCGGAGCAGACCGGCTTGGCGCCCGGATCCTTGTCGAAGGCCGCCGGCGACATCATCATGCCCGCGCGGTCGGACAGCTGCGACAGCAGGGAGGCATCCGGCTCGGTCAGGTGGATCACGACGGTTTGCGCGTCAGGCGCGTCGATGCTGCCCACGGTGGCCAGTTCGCTCTTGCGGTTACTGTCGGGCAGGCTGCGACCGCGATCCAGGTTGGCCTTGACCGACGCGGCATCGATAGGCGTGCCGTCGTGGTACACCGCGCCCTTGCGCAGTTTCATGGTCAGGGTCTTGCCGTCGGCGCTGGTTTCCCAGGACTCGGCCAGCTGCGGCACGATCTTCAGGTCGGGAGTGATTTCGACCAGTTTGTCGCACAAGGAGGCGAACACGATGCGGCCGACGAAGGTACGGGCGCGCACGGGGTCCAGCACGTCGGGATCGTCCTGCAAACCGATGCGCAGTGTCGACTGGGCAGTGGATTGGGCCACGGCGACGCCGGTGGCGAACAGGCCGGCGAGCGCCACGGCCAGACAAAGTTTACGCATTGTGCTTCTCCTCGAAAGCAAGACCGGCCGCCCGCGTATATGTCGCGTGCGTTCCCTTTGACGGCCCAGGCGGGCCTGCCGGCGATTGCGCGAGGATTGTACTCGTCACGGCGGCTGGACCATTGGATAATCAGCCTTCCCCCTTGCCGTTCCGCCGTCCATGACCTCCACCGCTGTCGCCGCCCCATCCCCCGCCGAGCATCCCATCCTGCGCCGGGTGCTGCATGCCATTCATCTTGGGCATGAGCAGGGCTTCCATTTCCCCGGCAATTTCCTTGCCGTCTCTTTCGACCATGTGGCCGCGGCGGGCAGCGTCACCACCTTGAAGGGGGCGCCGCTGCGTGCCGACGGCAGCGCCGATCCGGTGGGGCTCAACGTGCTGGCCGACCTGGCGCTGGCCGCCAGCATACGCGCGGCCTTGCAGCGGGATACCCGCCTGGCCACGGTCAACCTGCAATTGCAGCTCACCGGCGCGGCCTGCGCGGGCCCCTTGCGCGCGGTCAGCCACTTCCATGGCTTTCTGCGCGACACGACCGGGCAGCAGGCCATCGCCAGCGTCAGCATCCGCAGCGGCGAACGCGAGATCGCCCTGGGCAGCGGGACGTTCATGGTGCTGGACTTGCCGTCCGGCACGCGCGCCCCGGTGCTGCGCGCGATCGATCTGCCCGCCGACGCGGACTGGGCCGGCGTGGCCTTGCCGGCGCCGGCCGGCCTGGGCGACAGCGACGCGGCCATCTATGCGCAGGCGCTGAAGGCCCTGCGCGCGGGCGGCGCCGACAATTTTTCCGAAGCGTTCTGGGGCTTCCGCACGCGGACTTCCACGCAGGGCGCCAGCGGGACGCTGCGCAATGGCGCACATCTGGGCAATCGTGTCGGCCATGTGCAAGGCGGCGTCCTGCTGGCCTTCGCCCAGGCCACCGCGCACGCCGCCCTGCCCGGCAACTGGCCGGTCAGCAGCGTGACTGCGGGCTTCGTCAGCCCGGGAGAAGGCGAACAGTTGCGAGCCCGTTCCCGGGTCGCGCATCGTGGCCGCCTCACGGCGGTGGTGCGCACGGAAATCAATACCGTGGTCGCGGGCCGGCCTGGCCGGCGCGTCCTGGAAGTGTTGACCACGCATTCGCTGCGCAAGGAGGCGGCGGCGGAAACATAAGTTGCCGGCCCCGGCGAGTTACCCAGGTTAGTGCGTTGCAAGACCCCGTTTGTAAGTCCCAGTCGCAAGACCCTGTTTGCAAGACCTCGTTTGCAAGACCTCGTTTGCAAGACCCGTTTGCAAGACCCGTTTGCAAGCCCCCTTCAACGGAGAAGCACCATGGACCCAGTGACAGGCGGCGCATCCGCCGGCAAGACCCCGCAACACTACGAAGCCATCATCATCGGCGCCGGCCAGGCCGGCCCCGCGCTGGCCGGCCGGCTCAGCGACGCCGGCATGCGCGTGGCGCTGGTGGAACGCAAGCATTTCGGCGGCACGTGCGTGAACACCGGCTGCATGCCGACCAAGACGCTGGTGGCCAGTGCCTATGCCGCCCACCTGGCGCGCCGCGCGGCCGACTACGGGGTGGCGTTGCAAGGACCGGTTCGTGTGGACATCGCGCGCGTCAAGGCACGCGCCGATACGGTGGCCCTCAACGCGCGCCACGGGGTCGAAAGCTGGCTGCGCGGGATGGCCAACTGCACCGTGTACCAGGGCCACGCGCGCTTCACGGGTCCGCATGACATCATGGTCGACGGACAGGCGCTGAGCGCGGACCGGATCTTCATCAACAGTGGCGGCCGTGCCGTCATTCCCGATCTGCCCGGCATCGCCGGCGTGCCCGTGCTGACCAATGTCGGCATGCGCGATCTTGACGTGCTGCCCCGCCACCTGGTGATCATCGGCGGCAGCTATATCGGCCTGGAATTCGCGCAGATGTACCGACGCTTCGGCAGCGAGGTGACGCTGGTGGAAAAGGGTCCGCGCCTGATCGCGCGCGAAGACGAGGACATCTCCGACGCGATCCGCGGCATCCTGGAAGCGGAAGGTGTGCAACTGCGCCTGAATGCCGATGACATCCGCTTCGCGCCCGGTGACGCCGGGCAGATCGACGTGCGGACCCATGCCGGCCAGGCCGCCGTGCAGGCATCCCATGTCCTGGTCGCCACCGGACGCCGGCCCAATACCGATGACCTGGGCCTGGACGCGGCCGGCGTCGCCATCGACGCGCGCGGCTACATCGTGGTGGACGACGGCCTGGCCACCAACGTGCCAGGCATCTGGGCCCTGGGCGACTGCAACGGCCGGGGCGCCTTCACCCATACGGCTTACAACGACTTCGAGATCGTCGCGGCCAATCTGATCGACGGCGGCGCGCGCCGCGTGAGCGATCGCATTCCCGTCTATGCGCTGTATATCGATCCGCCGTTGGGCCGGGTCGGTCTGACGGAAGCCGCCGTGCGCCGCAGCGGCAAGCCGGCGCTGGTCGGCACGCGGCCCATGACGCGGGTCGGCCGCGCGGTGGAGAAAGGCGAAACGCAGGGCTTCATGAAGGTGCTCGTGGACGCGCAGACCCGGCAGCTGCTTGGCGCGGCCATCCTTGGGACGGGGGGCGACGAAGCGGTGCATGGGCTGATCGATACGATGTCCGCCGGCGCGCCGTACACCACGTTGCGTGATACGGTACATATCCATCCCACGGTTTCGGAATTGATACCGACGGTGCTGGGAGACCTCAAGCCTTTGGTTTGAGCTTTTCGCTTGAACTTTTGCCATGGCCCTGCGGTATCGCTTCCGTACGGGTTAATCGCACCGCCGGCCGCTGCCCTCGTTCACGATTTACGGAGCATCCATGAACATCCCCCTCTTGCGCCAGCCCCGTCATGCCCTCCGGCCCGCCCGCCTGGCCGCCCTCGCGCTGGGGGCCCTTGCACTCGGCGCGTTCCCGGGCGCCGGCACACCGTGGGGGGGAACGCCACTGCTGGCGGCGGAAGCGGCGCCTGCCAGCCGGGCCGCGCCGCCGCCCAATGACGGCAATCGCCCCTATGACCAGGGCTTGCCCTTCGCGGTGCAGCCGGTCGCCACGTTCAATGTGCCATGGGCGATGACCTTTCTGCCCGATGGGCGGATGCTCGTCACGGAAAAGCCGGGCCATCTCTATGTGGTGACGACGCAGGGCAAGAAGCAGGAGATCAAAGGCGTGCCGGCCGTGACTTACAGCGGGCAGAATGGCCTGCTGGACGTGGCCTTGAGCCCCAAGTGGAAAGAAGACGGGATCATCTACCTGACCTACGTCGAGGCCGGCGACGGCGCCAATCTTGCGCTGGCACGCGCGCGGCTGGACCTGGATGGCTCCACCTTGCGTGACTTGCGCGTGATCTGGCGCGCCACGCCGAATGGCGACAAGCGCGGCGGCGGGTCCGGCGGCCAACCGGGCGGCATCATCGCTTTCTCGCCGGATGGGCGCTATCTGTTCCTGACCTCCGGCGACCGGATGCGGCCCCGCACCGCGCAGGACCCCACCCTGCCCTTGGGCAAGGTCTTGCGCATGTTCCCGGACGGCCGCGTGCCGCCGGACAATCCCTGGGCCAAGGACGGCGGCGACCGCGCCCTGATGTGGACCACGGGCCATCGCAATCCCTATGGCCTGGCGTTCGCGTCCGACGGCCGCCTGTGGCTGCACGAAATGGGTCCGAAAGGCGGCGACGAGCTGAACCTGGAGGAGCCCGGCAAGAACTACGGGTGGCCGGTGGTGTCCTATGGCGACAACTACAGCGGCACGCCCATCCCGCGCCCTTCCACCCATCCTGAATTTCAGGAGCCCGCGTTGTATTGGAACCCGGTCATCGCGCCGGCGGGGATGATCTTCTACAAGGGCGACATGTTCCCGCAGTGGCGCGGCTCGGCCTTCATCGGCGCGCTGCTGCCGCAGGCGCTGGTGCGGGTGTCCTTCGACGGCAAGAACGGCCCGCGCGAGGTGAATCGCTGGAACATGGGGGCCCGCATCCGCGACGTCACAGAAGGGCCGGATGGGGCGCTGTGGCTGCTGGAAGACAGCAGCGAGGGACGCTTGCTGCGCCTGACCCCAGGGCACTGAATGACAGGCGGGCAGCCATAGGAACGGGGCTTGCTCATCAGGCCGGATTTTTTTGGCCGCGCTCCGGTAGCGCGGCCGGTGCCCCGCGTTTTATGGTTCCGCTTCGTTATTCCGCTTTGCCCCGCGGACAAAGGATGTATCAATGACTGTACCCGCCATCGTCACAACGCTCTTCCGCCCTGACGTGCGCCACCGCATGGCGCGCACGATAGGACAGATGATCCTGTCGTGCGCCGTTTTGGGCGGCGTGCCGACGCTGGCGGCGGAGCCGGACGGAAGCAGTGCCGCGACCGCCGAGCAAACGGCTGCACCCGTATATGTCGCCGCGGCCACGCACCCGGCCACGGCCGCGACCACGGCGCCGGGCGGCAATCCCGCGCAGGCAGGCGGCGCGATAGCGCCCGCGGATGCGCAGCGGGCGGCGCGCCTGTTGCAGGACGACGCGACGCGGGAGCAGACAATACGGGCGCTGAAGGCCATTGCGGACACGGCGCCCGCTGCGGCGACGGGATCACCCGCAGCCGGGACGCCCGCAGCCGGGACGCCCGCAGCCGGGACGCCCGCGGCGGCAAGCACGGGTGGCGCGGCGGCGCCCGCTGGCGCGACACCTTCCGCGGCCCCGGCAGCTCCGGCCGCCCCGGCCGAAGAACCTAGCCCCACGGCCATCGTCCCGCTGGAAGCGAACGGCCTGATGGCCCGCATGCTGCGCAGCATCTCCAACTGGGTGGATGGCGTGGACACGCAGGTGGCGCAGATCCGTGAAGGCATGAAAGCCGTGCCGGACATGGTGGCCCGCGCCAACCGCAATCTGGCCACGGAAGCCGGGCAGCGCCTGCTGCGCCAGGTGGTCGTCACACTGTTGGCCGTCTTCGTGATCGGCTTGCTATTGGAGTGGGTCCTGCAGCGCGCCCTGCGCAAGCCGCGCAAGGCACTGGCGCAACATGCGGATGACGAAGACGCGGAAGAACGGCGCGAGCGCCACGAAGAGGAAATGCTGCGGGCGCAGGCCGAGCGCGTACGACAGGAAACCGACAACGCGCAGGCGCGTGAGCAACAACAAGCCGACGACGCCAGCCTGCGCGCCGTGCCGGCTGGCGTTGCCCTGGTCCAGACGACCCGCGACGGCATCGCCCGCGTCGAAGCAGTGCCAGTCCCATTGGAAGACGGCGCCGCGCCGCCCGCGGCTGGCGACGCCGCGCAGAGCGCGGCGCAAGTCCAAGATCCCAACGCGGGAGCGGGCAGCGGCCCCGCAGCCAATGCCGCGGGCACGAACGCGGCTAGCGCTGGTCCGTCAGGCACAGGCACAGCGGGCGCGCCCGCAACGACAACCGCAGCCGCCGGGACGGTTCCCGCCGCTGCCGCGAACACGAGCGGCAGCATGCCTGCAAGCACTTCCTTCCCCACGCATGGGCCTGCGGGCGCGGGCGCGAACAAAGCCGCCGACGCCACCACCATGCCGACCACCGGCAGCGACACCGTGGCCACGGGCGGCGCCGCCGGCGTCGTCGCGCGCGACGCCACCCTGGCGCGTGAAGCGGCCGCCGAACACGCCACCCGTAACGCCGGCCGGCACTGGCGCACCATTCGCCACCTGCCATACGCCATCGCCTCGCTGGTGCTCGACCTGCTCCCCCTGGCGCTGTTCTTCGTCGCGGCAGGCCTGACCCTGCGTTGGCTGGACGGCGACGATACCCGCGTTCATGAAGCCGTCAGCGGCTTCGTCCATGCCTACGTCACCACCCGCATCAGCATGGCGGTGCTGCGTCTGCTGGTCTCGCCGGTCGGCCATGGCTTGCGCGTCCTGCATGTATCCGATGTCGTCTCGCAGCGTCTGCAAAGCGGACTGCGCCGCATCTTCATCCTGGCGCTGTTCGGCCTGGCGCTGGCCGATGCGGCACAGGTGTTGGGAGTGGGCGCTCAAGCGCGCCTGATCCTGCTCAAGGGCATCTCCCTGCTCGTGCACATCTTCGTCATCACCCTGATCCTGCAGATGCGCCGTCCGGTCGCGCGCATTCTGGCCGGCAAGTCGGGGCAGACGGGCACGCTGGCGGTGTTGCGGCAGTGGTTGGCGCACACATGGGCGGTGATCGCCATCGTGCTGGTCGCCGGGCTCTGGATCGTCTGGGCGTTGGGGGTGGAAGACGGTTTTCCCAAACTGATGCACTTCGTGGTGGTCACCGGCGGCATCTTCATCGTCGCCCGCATCGCCGCCATGCTCTTGCTGGGGGCGCTTGGCCGCCTGTTCCAGCCGCGCGCGGCGGAGGGCGAAAAGCCGGATGAAAACCTGCGCACGGCGACCCAGGACCGCCTGGCCGGCCGCTATTTTCCTATCGTGCGGCGCCTGGTCACGACGCTGATCTTCATCGCCACGGTGTTCGCCCTGCTGCAGGCCTGGGGCGCCGACGTGACCGACTGGTTCGCGCGCGGCACGCTGGGGCGCAGCATCGCATCGGCGTGCATGACCATCGGGGTGTCGGTGGTGCTGGCCACGCTGATCTGGGAAGCTGTGCACTACGCCATCGAACGGCGTCTGAAGCGCTGGAAGGACCAGGGCGACCTGCTGCGCGCGGCGCGGCTGCGCACCTTGGTGCCCATGCTGCGCACGCTGCTGCTGATCGCCGTGCTGCTGGTGGTGGGCTTCACCGCCCTGAATCAGATCGGCATCAACACCACGCCGCTGCTGGCCGGCGCCAGCATCATCGGCGTGGCGGTCGGCTTCGGCTCGCAGAAACTGGTGCAGGATTTCATCACCGGCATTTTCCTGCTGATGGAAAACGCCATGCAGGTGGGGGACTGGGTGACGGTGGCGGGCGTGTCGGGCAGCGTGGAATACCTGTCGATACGCACCGTGCGGCTGCGTGGCGGCGATGGGTCGCTGTACATCGTGCCGTTCAGTTCGGTGTCGACGGTGAACAACACGAACCGGGGCCTGGGCAATGCGGCCGTGCGCGTCAGCGTGGCCTACGACACCGATGTCGAACAGGTGATTGCCGAGCTGAAGAAGCTGGGCGCGGCAATGCGGGAAGATCCGACGTATCGCGGTGTCATTCTCAACGACATCGAGGTCTGGGGTGTGGATGCGGTGGACGGTTCCATGGTCACGGTGGCGGGCCAGATCCGCTGCAAGGACTCCGGCCGCTGGGGTGTGCAGCGTGAAATGAATCGCCGCATCCTCGATCGCTTCCGCGAATTGGGCATCGCCATTGCCAACCCGCGTGCCAGCTTGCTGCTGACGGCAGATGAAGCGCCGGCGGAGATGCCGGACCCGGCCGGTCCGCCGCCCCGTGCGCAATCGGGCAAGCCGCCCGAAGCGCGCGGAACGTAAAGCGCCGACGCATCGTTGGCGAAGAGTCAGCAACAGGCTGCCCTTCCTGCGCGCGCGGCAAGGCGCGCGGACGCGGCGCCCCGAGTGCGGGCGGCCGCGCGCCGGTCTTTTTTACTTGACGACGCCGCAGATGATGCGGGCACCGCCGCCGCCGAGGGGCTGGGGATGGTCGCTATGGTTGTCGCCGCCGGCGTGGATCATCAGGGCATGGCCGTTGAGGTCGGCCAGCTTCAGGCGCGGGGCCAGGACGGGGTACGTGGCCTTGCCGTCGGCGCCCACGTACAACGCCGGCAGGTCGCCCTTGTGGCCGGTGTCGTCATAGGGGCCTTTGTGGACGCCGGTTTTGTCCGGATCCCAATGGCCGCCGGCCGCGCCGCCCGGGGTCGGCTTGCCGTCCACCGTCGTGGTGCCGCAAGCCGCATTGGCATGCACGTGGAAGCCGTGCATGCCGGGGGGCAGGCCGTGCAGGTCGGGGGTCAGCAACAGGCCGTACTTGTTCTGTTCGGCCTTCACCGTACCGGCGGACGCTTGCACGCCATTGGCATCGACGAAGTTCATTTGCACCGAGGTGGTTTGTGCCGAGGCTATGCCGGCTACCGCCATGAGGGCGATGAACAAAGGGGTTTTCATCCTGGCTCTCCTTAGCTGTTCGGGGAAGTTGACAGCATTGAAACCCTAACCCGGGGGAAGGAGGGGCACCAGGGGAATATTCTTACAAGATATTCTTGTTTGATCTCCACTGCCCGTGGAGGGATCATGCCGCGCTACCGCGCGGCATGATTTTGTCGGATTCCGCCCTGGCCGATGCCGCGGCGCGCGGCGGCCGAGGGCCGGAGCGACCGCGCACTGCCGGCCTGCCGCGCGCCCGCGTGACCGCGTGACCGCGGCAGGAAAGCCGCGCGGTCAGGACATTACGCTTACGTGGGCGGAGACGACGCGCCAGCCGGCGTCGGTGCGGACCCAGGTCTGGGTCTGGCGGCCGATACGGGTGGCGCCGGTGCGCTGGAACTCGATGTGCGTCGTGGCCATGTCATCGCCGTAAGTGACGATGTGGGTGCGCAGGACGGTGCGGTCCAGGCCGGTAGGCGAGCGGCCGGCGCGGAAGTCGCGGATGGCGTCATAGCCGTAAAGGTTCTCGCCGGCGCCATAGCGCAAGGTCAACGGTGAATTCCAGAACAATTCATCCAGCACCGCCACATCATTGCCGACCAGGGCTTTTTCATAGCGGGCGAACTGCTCGGTGACTTCGGCCACGACGGCGGGTTTGTTGACTTCCAACATGGGGACCAGACTCCTGACGTTTCTGAGAAAAGCGTTCTAAAGGAAAGGATTTTAGATTTTTTGGGGGGAAGCCCCCCAAAAACCCCCCTGGCGGTATGAAGCAGGGCCGCAAGGGCATCACCATTGTCCCGAATGGCCTCCTGGCCGCAGCCAGGGTCCTTGTCCCATCCTCCAGATCAACACCTAGGCGCTCAGTGCAGGCATCCTCTACGCCACGCGGCGCTGCGCCGCCTAAAGCACCGCCCCTTGCTTCCGCAGCGCCGCGATCGTGTCCGCCGACAAGCCGGCGCGCGCCAGGACCAGGTCCGTATGCTGTCCGAACGTAGGCGCCGCATAAGGCGTGGCGCAGGGCGTGCGGCCATACCGGATCGGCTTCTGCAAGCCCCGATAATTGCCGACCACGGGATGCTTGAACTCGGCGATCAGATCCTCCGAACGCACCTGCTCGAAATCGAACATGTCCTCGACGCTGCGCGCCGCGGCGCAGGGCACTTCCTCGCCGAATATTTCCTCCCACTCCAAGGCGCTCCGGGCCGCCAGCGCCTCATGCAGACGCGGCACGATTTCATCCTTATGCTCGGCACGCTTGCGCACGCTGTCATAACGCTCATTCGCGGCCAAGGCCTGCAACCCCGTCTTCTCGCACAAGGCTTTCCAGAAATGCGGCGTATTGGCCGAAATATAAAGATAGCCATCCCGCGTGGGATGCAATCCCGTGATCCCGCCCGACCGCATGTCGCGCCCCACCTCGCGCGGCTCGCCGTCAGCCCAGATCAAACGCGCAGACTGCAAGGCCATGGCGCTGCGCAGCAGCGACACCCCCACATACTGCCCCTCGCCGCTGCGCTCGCGCTCATACAAGGCCGCCGCCACGCTGCTCGACACCATGGCCGCGGCGTAATAGTCGACGATGGAGCCATACAGAATTTCCGGCGGACCTTCGCTCTTGCCTTGCAGGGTACACATGCCGGTCAGGCTCTGCAGCACCTGGTCATAGCCCGCTTTTTCCTTCAGCGGACCTGTCTCGCCATAACCCGTGACGGCGCAATAGACCAGCCGCGGATTGATGGCGCGCAACTGCTCGTAGCCTATGCCCAGCCGGTCCGGCACGCTGGGCCGGAAGTTATGCACCAGCACGTCGGCCTGGCGCACCAGGTCGCGCAAGACTTCACGCGCCGCTTCCTGCTTGAGATCCAGCGCCAGCCCTTGCTTGCTGCGATTGACGCCAAGGAAAGCCCGGCTTTCGGTGGTCAGGGTCGACGGATATTTGCGCAGGTTGTCGCCCGCAGGCGGTTCGATCTTGATGACTTCGGCGCCCTGGTCGGCCAGCAGCGTGCAGCCGTACGGGCCGGCGATATAAGCGCTGAGATCCAGCACGCGAACGCCGGCCAGGGGGCCGCCCGCCACGGTGGGCAGGGATTCTGGATGGGTAGCGGTCATGAGGAATTCCTGAATGAATGAATTAGCTTGCCTTGCTGAAACGGCGGTCGCGCCAAAGACCTGAAAGACGCGCAAGGCGCGGAGGGCACGGCGCGCTTACGCCGCCAGCAGCCCCAGTCGGCGGGCCAAGGCGACGACAGCTTCGGAGCGCCTCACGAACGGCCCGTCTATCATCTTTCCATCGACCACATAGGCGCCGACGCCGCGCGCGCCCGCATCCGCCGCGGCCGCGACCACCCGCTGTGCATGGGCGATTTCCTCGTCGCTGGGACGGAACGCCTGATTGGCCAGGGCCACCTGCGAAGGATGGATGCAGCTCTTGCCCAGGAAACCCAAACGACGCGCCATGCCGGCCTCCGCCAGGTAGCCGTCCTGGTCCTTGATGTCGGCGAACGCGGTGTCGTAGGCGAACACACCCGCTTCGCCCGCGGCCATGCGCAACTGGAACATGGCCAGCCGCACGGCTTCGGCGTCGCGCCGGACGATATTCAGGGGTTCGAACAGGTCACCCAGCCCCAATTGCAGGCCGGCGACGCGCTCATGCGCGGCCGCCAGGTCGGCGGCTACCCGCAGGCCGCGCGCCGATTCGATGTTCAGCAACAGGCGCACGGGCTCGGTCACGCCGTTGGCGCGTTCGGCCTCGATCACCGCCGCGGCCGCGGCGACCACCTGCTCCACGCTGTCGACCTTGGGCACATTCACCAGATGCAGGCCGGGACGCACCACCGCTTGCACGTCGGCATGGAAATGCGGCGTGTCCTGCGCATTGACGCGCACGATCAGCACCTTGCCGCTGGCCGTCGCCGCGTCCGAGGAAAACAGTCGGCCCAGTTCCTGGCGCGCCTCGTCCTTGCGGCTTTCGGAGACGGAATCCTCCAGGTCGAAGGACAGGCCGTCAGCCTCGCTGGCCAGGGCCTTGGGAAACAGCTCGGGCCGCGAGCCGGGTACGAATAGCTTGCTGCGCATCAACATCTTTATGTCTCCTTCCTGTGTCCGCTGCCGGACTATGCCGGGTTCTACCGGGAATAACGCATCTTACCGGGGTCGCTTTGGTGATATAAAGCGATGTTTCCTAATACGCCAGGTGAGAATTTCAAATGAAGCTATCCGCCTTCCGCACTCTTAACGCCGTCCTGCGCGGAGGTAGCTTCGCGGCGGCGGCGGCCGATATGAATCTTTCGCCCAGCGCCATCAGCCTGCAGATGAAGCAGATGGAGGAATACTTCGGCCAGCCCCTGTTCGACCGCTCGGCCCTGCAAGTACGGCCCAATGCCTTCGCCGCGGAAATCGACACGGTGCTGCAGGAAGCCTTCACCCGCCTGGAAACGCTGCGCCGCCGCAGTTCGCCCGTGGTCGAGGGAAGGGTCAGGCTGGGCACCATCGAGCCCTTGCTGGTCAGTTTGCTGCCGCGCCTGTTGCGCCAGGCCCGGCAACGTTATCCACAGCTGGACGTGCGCCCGGTGCGCGGCCGCGGCGCCGACCTCGTGGACCAGTTGAAAAGCGGGGAGCTGGATGCGGCCATCATCGTCAGGCCGGAAAGCGGCGGGTCGAGTCGTCTCAGCTGGACGCCCTTGTTTCGGGAAAAGCTGGTGCTGATCGCCCCGCCCGACTCGACCGAGACCGATATCCCCGAATTGTTCCGCCAGCACGAATGGCTGCGGTTCGACAAGACCACCATCGGCGGGCGCATTGCCGCCCGTTACGTGGCCGAGCATGCGCCGCATGCGCGCAGCCGCATCGACATGCAATCGCTGGCGACCCTGACGGCACTGGTGGCCGAAGGGCTGGGGGTATCCGTGCTGCCCGATCCCGGCGCGCATCTCTATGCCGCGCATCCTGTCCGGGTGATCCAGCTGGGCCGCAACCCGCCCTACCGCCAGATTGCCTACGCCTGCCGCGCCACGGACCAGGACAATCGCCTGGTCCAGGCCGTGCTGGGCTGCGCGCGGCCTGACGCAGGCTGAAACTCAAGCGTAAGGATTAAACCCGCGGCGGATCGGTTTCCCGTTGCGGATGACGATGCTTGGCCAGCGCCTGGACGAAACTCGCCAGGGCCGGCGTGGCGTCACCATCGCCACCGAATACCAGGCCAGGGTCCTCTTCTCCATCCGCCAGCATCAGCGGAATGCCTGCTTCGTCCAGCAGCGCCTGCGCCGCGCCCAGCGCCATGATGGTCTTGCCATGGCGATACATATTGCGGATGAACTCCAGGGCCTGGCCTTCGTCGGCCAGCTCGTCGGTGACGGTGTCGCCCGGCGGCAGGATCAGCGCATCGAACAAGACTGCCGGCGAGTTTTCCAGGGACGCCTCGGCATCCAGTGCCTTGCCGTCGGCCGCCTCCACGGCGCCGATCCGCGCGGCCACCAGCAACGGCACCGCGCCCTGCTCCACCAGGGACTGCTGCACGGTCTCGATGGCGGTGGCATCCACGCCCGGCGCGATCAGGATCGCCACCCGGCGCGTGCGAATGTCACCCGCCCCCGGCCGCGCCATCAGCGACAGGGCAGGAGAGTTCGTCACTTCCGGCTTGGCGGGCGTTTCCAGCGCGCGCGGCATGGGCGCCGGCAAGGCCATGCCCAGATCGTCAGCCACTGCTTTAGCCAATTCCTCTGACGCATTGCGCAAGCCCGACACCATGCGCTCGCGGATGGCGGGCACCGTCACCTTGCTCAGCTCGAAGCGGAACGCCGCGGCGATGTGGCGCTTCTCAAAGCCCGTCTGGCTTTCATAGAAGAGTCGCGCCTGCGTGTAGTGGTCGGCGAACTTCTCCGGCTTGCCGCGCAACTTGTCTTCCTTCATGGGCTCGGGGAAAGACACGAAGCCTTTCGCGCCCGCCTGGAAAGGACATCCGCCACCTAGCGAGTTGGGCTCATAGGCGACGCGACCGCGCGCCAGCGCCTGGCGGTGCATGCCGTCACGCTGGTTGTTGTGCACGGGAGCCACCGGCGAATTGATGGGGATCTCGTGGAAGTTGGGCCCGCCCAGACGGCTGATCTGCGTATCCACATAAGAGTGGATGCGTCCCGCCAGCAAGGGATCGTTGGAGAAATCGATGCCCGGCACCACGTGGGCCGTACAGAAAGCCACCTGCTCCGTCTCGGCGAAGAAGTTGTCCGGATTGCGGTTGAGCACCATGCGGCCCACCGGCGTCACCGGCACCAGCTCTTCAGGAATCAGCTTGGTGGCATCCAGGATGTCGAAGCTGAAGGCTTCCGCCTGCTCTTCCGTGAAGATTTGCAGGCCCAGTTCCCATTCGGGATAGGCGCCCGCTTCGATCGCTTCCCACAGGTCGCGCCGATGGAAGTCAGGATCCGCGCCGGAAATCTTCAAGGCTTCGTCCCAGACCAGTGAGTGGGTACCCTGCTTGGGATTCCAGTGGAATTTGCAGAACACCGACTCGCCAGCCTCGTTGACCAGGCGGAAGGTATGCACGCCGAAGCCCTGCATCATGCGATAGCTGCGGGGAATGGCGCGGTCGGACATCGCCCACATCAGCATGTGCGTGATTTCCGGCATCAGCGAAGCGAAGTCCCAGAAGGTATCGTGGGCCGACGCGGCCTGCGGCATGCCGTGATGCGGCTCTGGCTTCACCGCATGGACCAGGTCGGGAAATTTCATCGCATCCTGGATAAAAAACACCGGCATGTTATTGCCGACCAGATCCCAATTGCCCTCATCGGTATAAAACTTCACCGCGAAGCCGCGTACATCGCGCGCCACGTCACTGGAACCGCGCTCGCCGGCAACCGTGGAGAAGCGCACGAACACAGGCGTAATCTTGCCCGCTTCCTGGAACGGCGCAGCGCGCGTGTACTGCGTCAACGGCTCGTAGTTTTCGAAATAGCCATGCGCCGCCGATCCGCGCGCATGGACGATGCGTTCGGGTATGCGTTCGTGGTCGAAATGGGTGATCTTCTCGCGCAGGATGAAATCTTCCAGCAGCGTGGGTCCGCGCAGGCCGGCCTTCAACGAATTCTGGTTGTCGCCTATCTGCACACCTTGATTGGTGGTCAGCGGCTGACCGGCGTTGTCGACCCGCACGCGGTCGAGCGCGCCGGTAACCGGACAGGCGCCGGCAGGCGCGGCGCCCCCGGCCTTGTCGTTGTGATTGACCTCGCTAAGCGTGCTGCCGGTGACGCTGGGGTCCGCGGGTTCCACGGTGTGGCCGGCCGGCGGCGCCACGGCGTTGTCGCGTCCGTGTTCCAGCGCCTTGTTCTCGTTGTAGGGCATCGCGGCGGACAGGGACTGCACGCCGGCCGCGTGGGCAGCCAATGCGTCATTCGTGCTCAACACTTCGGCGGGCCCGGTCGACGTCGTACGGGCGGCCGACTTGGCCGCCGCCTTCTTACCGGTGTCTGCCGCGCTTTTGGCGGACTTGCTGGGGGACTTGCTGGCTGGGGCGCTTGTGGGTTTCTTGGTGCTGGCCATTGCTGTTAGCTCCTGGACGGTGAAAGGGAGTTACCGAGACGGAGCTCCCCTAAGCCATCACCCTCAGCAACTGCCATACCTTGGTGTCGACGCCAAGGGCCGACCTGCTCGTCCGGAAGACGTACTGTGGAGCTGTCCCTGCTACGGCAGCGAGGCCGCGAGCCCGGCGTACCGCCTGGTGCTACCGCTACCGCTTACTGCTCACAGCAGATCGTCCAGCAGATCCGGGCCGAAGACTTCGCGGTGTATGCGGGTGGACGGCACGCCGGCTTCCAACAGCGCCGCGCGCTGCGCCTGCATGAAGGGTAGAGGCCCGCACAGATAGAAATCGGTGTTGGCCTCGGCCAACTGCCGCGCATCGAACAGGGCGGCAAGGCGCATGCGACCACTGTGCGCGGTGGCGCCGGCCAAAAGCGCGCCGCCTTGCGCGGACGGGGCTTCCGCGCCCGCCTCCAGGAAGTAATGCGCGCTGAAGGCCGGCATCCGCGCGCCGGCCTCGGCCACGTCGTCCAGATGCGCCAGACAGGCATGGTCGCGCGCCGCATGGGCGAACAACACCGGCCGTGCCGGATTGCGTTGCGCCATGGTGTTGAGCACCGCAATCATGGGCGTAATGCCGACGCCGGCCGACAACAGCGCGATGGGCGACTTGCCGTCCAGCACGGGCGCGAAATCACCGTAGGGCCGGCTGACCATCAGCACATCCCCGACGTTGGCGTTGTCGTGCAGCCAGTTCGACACCACGCCGGCAGGTGTGTCCTGCCCTGCCGCCTCGCGCTTGACCGAGATCCGCCAGTGGCTGCCGTTGGGCGCGTCGGACAGGCTGTACTGCCGCTGCTGGAACACGCCCGGGCTCAACTCGACCACCACCGACACGTACTGACCGGGCTGGAAGTCCGGCAAGGCCGTGCCGTCCGTCGCCGCCAGGGTCAGCGCGACGATTTCGCTGCCTTGCGCATCGCGCTCGGTGATGCGCAGCGGCAGGCGATGATCCGGCCCGGCATTGCTGCGTTCGTACAGACGCCCTTCCGCCGCGATCAATTCGCCGGCCAGCAACCAATAGGCTTCGTCCCAGGCTGCCATCAGTTCCGGCGTGGCAGCGTCTCCCAGCACCTGCTTGATGGCGCCCAGCAGGTGGCGCCCCACGATGGTGTAGTGCGACGGCTTCAGGCCCACCGCCGCGTGCTTGTGCACGATACGGTCGAGCACGGGCGCCAGCACGTCGGCGCGATCGTAATTGGCGGCGTAGGCGAACACCGCCGACGCCAGGGATTGCTGCTGCACGCCGCTGGCCTGATTGCCCATGTTGAACAGGTTCGTCAAGTCCGGGCGCTCGGCGAACATATTGCTGTAGAAGGTCTTGGTGATCGCCAGGCCGTGCTCACGCAACACGGGAACGCTGGCATCGATGTACGGCCGGGACTGCTGCGACAACATGGTGGACTCCTGGATAACGGTTTGCGTGCACACATTCTATTTTAAGTTGCATATTCGATGCAACTTAAAAAGATCGGTGCGGAGCGTTGCAGCCCACCCGCGTGCTAGACTTTTGATCAGCATCAAACCGGACTCAAACCGGACGTTTTCCATCCTTGTCGGCGCCTGCCTGGCCCGTCACTCTTACCGACCCGTACGCGTCTTTCCCATGCGGCTTACCGATTACACGGACTACAGTCTGCGTGCGCTGATTTATGTGGCGTCGCATCCCGACGAGCCCGTCACCATCCAGCACATTGCCGATGCGTACGGCATTCCGCGCAATCATCTGATCAAGATCGTGCAGAAGCTGGGCCAGGAAGGATTCCTGCTCACGACGCGTGGCCGTGCCGGCGGCCTGCGGCTTGGCCGTCCGGCCAAGGACATCAAGATCGGCGCGGTGGTGCGCGCCACGGAAACCGATTTCGCCATGGTGGAGTGCTTCCACGATGAGGACCACTGCGTCATCACCCGTGCCTGTGTGCTCAAGGGCGTGTTGAACCAGGCGTTGCAAGCCTGGTTCAAGGTACTGGACGGTGTCACCTTGCACGACCTGGTCGACAAGCCGGCCGCGCTGAACCGCGCGTTCACGCAAGCCCTGGCGCTGGCCGATGTGCGCGCTGACTTGCGCGAGGCAGCCGCCGGTAACGGCGCGGCACCCGTCCGCACGAAAAGAGGCCGCCCGGCAAAGCAGGCGGCCTCCTGAAGACGCGGCGCGTCCAGATGGATACGGGTCCGGGACCGGCTGTTAGACGCGCAGTCAGACCCTCAGTCAGATCAGCCTTTAGACCGGCACCTGGATCCGGGTCAAGGGCACATGCTGCTGGCAGCCGTACACATCCCTGTCCTGCAGATCGCCGGAACTGACCGGCCGCTTGATGGTGATCTTGAATGCGCGCGCCGCGTCGAACGGCGTGCAGACCAGCACTTCGGCCGCGGGGATGGCGAAAGCCCGCGCCACGTTCTCGACATTGATCACCCCGCTGTTCTTCACATGCAGATAAGGCGCATCCGCGTCGAACATGATGTCGAAGGTCAGGTCGAAGGGACCCGAGTTCTTGCTGCGGATGACCTTGGCGTAAGCCGTCATCGGCTGGGTCTTGCTGGAGGTCGATTCAGCCATGATCAATTCCGGATGTTCTCGTAATGGATGGGGAAGCATTCCGTGGCGTTGGCCACGGGCATCAGGTGATAGACGGAGAAGCGGTAGGCCGGGCCGACCGGCACGCCGAACGGCGAGAACGGATACGCCATATTGCCGGCCGTGGTCAGGATGCCGGGGTAGTCGGCATGCTGCAGCACGCCCCGCGTGAACATGGCCACTGCCGTGGCCGTATCCTGGTCCGGCGCCACGGCATCGATTACCAGGCCGATTTCCTTGGGCACGTGATCGAGGTCGGGCTCCAGGTCACCCATCACGCCGTTCTTGCCGTATTGGCGGAACAGCAGGCTGATGTTGTTTTCCTTCAGGCCGAAGCGCTCTTCGGCGCGCTCGCGGGCGTGCTCCAGCACGTGGTCCAGTTCGCGGATCATCACGGCGTCGCGGATGCCGACCACCACGATGCTGCGATAGCCCAGTTGCTCGGCGCCTTCCAGTTTGACGCGGTAGTTGCTGTCATTGATGTAGCGGCTGCCCCTTACCTGCACGATGCGCGGATCCACTTGCTCGAAGGTAGCATGGGTCAGGTCGTTGATGCCGCCCGGGCCCGCCTGCATGAAGGGGTCGCTGCGCTCGTAGAGCGAATGGCCCGCCACGGATACAGTGGTGCAGCGGCTGTCCGGATTGCCCGGCTCCACTTCGAAATGATCCTCGCGCACGCGGCCTATCATGGGCTCGCCCAGGTCGTAGGGCACCGCGGACAGGCCCGCGCATTCCAGGATCTTGCCGCAATGCAGCGACAGTCCGGGGTCGAAACCGCGCAGCACCGGCATGGCGGCGAACACCGCGTCGTCGCAGGCACGGCCGGCGATGATGACCTCGGCGCCCTGCTCCAGCGCGCGCATGAAGGGCTCCATGCCCATTTGCGCGACGATGGGACCGGCGGCGTCGACCATTTGCGCGGTCAGGCCGCTATCCGGGCCCAGGCCTTCCAGCGGGCCGTAGGTGGCGATCTTTTCCTTCAGGTATTTCTTGTCGATCTCGGCGCTGATGATGGCCAGCTTGAAGGACAGCTTCTGCTCCGCCGCCACTTCGCGCACCATGCGTATCATCAGTTCCAGGGTGGCATTGGAGCCGTTGGTGATGGCCGAGCCGATCAGCAAGGGAATCTTGGCCGCGCGCGCGGCCGCCAGCATCACCGCCAGATCGCGCCGGTAGGCCGACATCGGCAGGAAGGCCTTGTCGGCGCCGTGATAGTAGGGACCCATATCGGTGGACCCCGCGTCCTGCCCGATGAAATCGGGATTGGCTTGCATGGCGCGCTTGAACGACGCCAGGTTATAGCCACTGCCCATCGAACCCGATGGCGCCACGCCGGTTACTTGTTTCATCTTCCGTCCTGCTTTCTAGGTAAGTTCGTCTTGCTTGAATCGTGTTGCCGCATGGATCCGCTAGTTGGAAGCCAGGTTCACGGTCTTCGCCAGGTCGGCCCAGCGGCGTTGGTCATCGGCCATCATGGCCTTGAACGTTGCTACCGAGCCGCCTTTGATCTCCATGTTGTTGTCGATCATGAGTTTCTTGAAATCCGGGTTGGCCAATACGCTGTCGACCAGGGTGGCCAGCTTCTGCACCCGGTCCGCCGGGGTGCCCTTGGGCGCCATCAGGCCTATCCATACGGACGCCTGGACGTCCGGATAGCCCAGCTCCGCGAAGGTCGGTACGTCAGGCAGGCTGGCCAGGCGCGCCTTGGCGGCGACCGCCAGCGGCCGCACCATGCCCGACTGCGTCAGCGGCTTGGCCGAGCCGACGAAGGTGAACATCAGCGGCACCTGGCCGCCGGCCAGGTCCTGCAGGGCTGGGGCAGCGCCGCGGTAAGGCACGTGGGTGAAGCGGGTGCCCATCTTCTGGGCCAGCAGTTCAAGGGCCAGGTGCGAGATGCTGCCCGTGCCGGTGGAGGCGAACTGCAGGGTTTCCTGCCCTTTGGCGGCCGCGACGACGTCGGCGAAGGTTTTGTAGGGCGACTTGGCGCTCGCGTACAGCACGGCCGTCTGGTCGACCAGATGCACGATGGGCACCAGGTCGGTCTCGGGGTTGTAGGACATGTCCTTGTAGACCAGCGGCGCCAGGGTGACCTGGCCGTTGCTGGCCAGCAGCAGGGTATTGCCGTCGGCGGGTGCCTTGACCACCTTGTTGGCGCCGATCAGGCCGCCGGCGCCGCCGACGTTTTCGATGATCATGCTTTGGCCCGCGGCTTTCTCGAAACCCTGCGCCAGGGGCCGGCCCACCGTATCCAGCGACCCGCCGGCGGGATACGGTGTGACCACCGTGATCGGCCGGTCGGGGAAGGTGCCCGCCGCCTGCGCCGGCGCGGCGAGCGCCCAGACGGTGGCAGCGATGGTGGCGGTGGCGAGCAGCCGCCGGCGGAGATGCGTGTGCGCGAGCTTCATTACCTTACCCCTTGTCTGATTGCGGGCGCCTCTGCGGGCATCCCGTCCGTCTTTGTCCGACGGCTGGAAAAATTCTAGGGAGAGGCTCGCGGAAAGTCGTATTCCGTTATGGAAAAAGTCCATAACGTGACGTTAAGAGCCGCGTGAATACGGGCTCTGCGGGGAAGTCAGCCGCGACTGAGGGTTTACGCGCGGGGCGCCATGTGGGCCGCGCTCAGACGGGGACCAGCACCGGGTGTTGCAAGGCCTGGACCTCGTCGACGAAGGCTTGCACCATGGCCGACAGGGGTTCGTGGCGCGAGTAGCCGATGCGGACCTGCAGGTCGATGGTGGGCGTGAGCTCGCGGACGTGCAGGCCGGGCCAGGCTCCACCGATCTGGGCCAGCTCGTCGACCAGCGCGATGCCCAGGCCCTGTTGCACCATGGCGCAGGCCACGTGGGTCTGCATGACCTCGGCCACCCAGCGGGGCGCGATACGGGCGCCGTCGTACAGGCGGCCGATGGCGTGTGCCAGGGGCGTCTCGGCGCCGTAGCCGATGATGCGTTCGTTCTTCAGGTCCGTGACACGCAGGCGCTTGCGCTCGGCCAGCTTGTGGTCCGGTGGCAGCACCGCGACCACCCGGTTGCGGAACAGCTTATGGACCTGGATGCGGGGGTGCTGCACCGGCACCATGGCCACCAGCACGTCGGCGCGCTGGGTCAGCACCGAGTCGATCAGGGCGTCGGCCAGCATCCCTTCCAGGGTCACCTGCACGTCGGGAAAGCGCAGCGAGAATTTCGCGATGGCCATGGGCATCAGGGCATAAGCCAGGCTGGGGCTGCACGCTACCCGCAGGACGCCGCCCGTCTGGTTGGCCATGTCGCTGGCCAGGCCGTTGATGCGCTGCACGCCCTGGTACAGCACTTCCACTTCGTTGAAGAGCTTATGGGCTTCGGGAGTCGGATGCAGGCGGCCGCGCAGGCGCTGGAACAGCGCGAAGCCCAGCCGCGATTCCGTGTAGGAAATCAGCCGGCTGACGGCGGGTTGCGAGACATGCAGCAGCTGGGCCGCGCCGCTGACGGAGCCAGCGAGCATGACCGCACGAAATACTTCAATCTGACGAAGATTCATACCCCCCCTACCGCGCGTGGCGCGGCCCCCCAGGGGGCGACACTAGCGGACCGGGAAACCCGGCTCCGCAGTGTCCCCGATAAGACGGAGTACTTAAATAGAGACAAACCCCAGCGCGCGCGGGGCCTTCCCAAAATCCAACGCTATCCGGGTGGCATTGGGGGGGTCTCCTCCCAAAATACCTATCTCACTACTTCATCCACCAACCCATCAACGTGCACGTGCGAAAACCCCTCATCGAACAGCACCTGCGCCTGAACCCCATACACCTGCGCCAACGTCGCCGGCGTGATCACCGCCCCAGGCGCGCCGGCAGCGACGATCTCTCCCCGCGACAACATCCAGGCCTGATCCGCATGCCGCAAGGCCATGTCCAGATCATGCAGCACGACCAGCGTCACCAACCCCTGCTCCCGCGTCTCCCGCCGCAGCAGGCGCATCACGTGGAACTGGTAATTCAGGTCCAGCGCGGACAAGGGCTCGTCCAGCAACAACAGGCGCGGCCGCCGCACCAAGGCCTGCGCCAGGCCGACCAGCTGCTTCTGTCCGCCGGACAGTTCATCCAGATGCCGCTGCGCCAACCCGGCAATGCCCAGGCTTTCCAGCAGTCCATGCACCCGTTCAAGTTCCGCCCGCGTCCGCCGCGAACGATCACGCGCATGCGCGGCCACGACCACCGATTCGAAGACGGTCAGATGCACCGACTTGGGCAAGGCCTGCGGCATGTACACCACGTGGCCCGCACGCGCTTGCGGCGTGGCCTTCAGCAGGTCGAAGTCGCCCAGACAAGCCCGGCCGGACTGCGCTGCCGCCAGGCCACCAAGCGTCTTCAGCAAGGTGGACTTGCCGCTGCCGTTAGACCCCAGCAGCGCCGTCACCGTCCCGGCTGTCAACGGCGGCGCACCTGCCCCGCGCAGGACTTCACGGCGACCATAGGCGACCCGCAGGTTTTCGAGAGTAAGCGGATCGGCCATCAGTCCACCCTGCGCATGGCACGCAAAACGATGGTCAGGAAGAACGGAATACCCACCAGCGCGGTGACGATGCCCACGGGCACCAGCGCGCCGGGCAGCAAGGTCTTGGACGCCACCGACGCCAGCGACATGATCAACGCGCCGCACAAGGCGCTGGCCGGCAGATAGTGGCGATGGTCCTCGCCCACCAGCAGGCGCGCGATATGGGGCGCGACCAGGCCCACGAAACCGATGGTGCCGACAAAGGACACCGCCAGCGCGGCCAGCGCGCTGACCCGCAACAGACTGGCCAGCCGCAGACGGCGTACGTCCACGCCGAAGCTGATGGCGCGTTCTTCCCCCAGGCGCAGGGCGGTCAGCTTCCACGCATCGCGCCAGGAGAACGGCGCCAGCAACAGCAAGGCCACGGCCAATACGGTCACCGACACCCAGCTGGCACGGGCCAGGCTGCCCATGGTCCAGAACACGATCCCCTGCAGGGCTTCTTCCGTAGCGACGAATTGCAGCAACATGATCAGCGCCTGGAAGGCGTAGACCAGCGCGATGCCGAACAGCACCACGCCCAGGGTGGACCCGCCCCGCCAACGCGCGACGCGCTCCAGCGCCGCCACGGACACCAGGGCCGCGGCGAACGCGGCCAGCGAAATCGTTCCCGCCGAACCCAGGCCTGGCAGGCTGAGGTCCAAGGTGATGGCCAGCGCGGCCCCGAACGCCGCTGCCGCCGACACGCCCAGGGTGTAAGGACTGGCCAGCGGATTATCCAGCACCGTCTGCATCTCGGCGCCGCCCAGGCCCAGGCACATGCCGACCAGGACGGCGGTCAAGGCATAGGGCAGACGAAAGTCCCAGACGATCACGCGATCCGCGTTGCTGGCGAGAGCGGGTTGGAACAGCACGCGCAGCAGGTCGCGGGCGCTCAAGCCGGCGGGACCCGTGCGCATGTCCAGCAGCAGTCCCAGGAAGATGGCCACGCACAGCAGCGCGGTCAGTACATGACGGCGCCGTACGGTGCGCTGGAAGTGGGCAATGGCGTGCTCGCCGCCGGAAGCCAGGACTGACATGGCTAGCGCGCGGCGTTGGCCGGTGCCACGGGGGCCTCGATCGAGCCGGCCGCGGCGCTGGTGGCGGGCGCGGCCGGAGCCGCGGCCGGGCCCGCGGCCGCGGTCCAATACGTACCGTTGGGATCCAGGCGGACGAAGTCACGATACAGGCGCGCCATGTCCGTTTCGGGATCCAGTGTCGCGCCCGCGCGGGGATAGAACAGCCGCGCCAGCGCCTCGATGGCGATGATGTTGTAGGGCGAGTTGTAGTAGGCGTGCCAGATGCCCAGGGTGCGGCCCCGGCGCACGGCGTCCAGATCCCGAATGCCCTCGCGCGCCAGCACCTTGGACAAGCTGCGCGCGGACACGTCGGCCACAATGCCGGGCCCCGCCAGCAGCCCGGGCTTGAGCGGATCGGAGCGGCTGCCGGTCGCCACATAAACGTCGGGCCGGGCTTGCATCAGGTACTCAAGGCTGACGTCACCGATGGCGCCCGGCAACACGTCGGCCGCCACATTGCGTCCGCCGGCCGCCACCACCAGATCGCCGAAGTTGCCCTTCCCCGTGCTGTGGCAGCATGCCGGCCACACGCCCGCCAGCATTTCCACGAACACGCGCGGCCGTTGTTCCAGCGGAACGGGATCGACCACCGCACGCACCCGGCGCAGGCCGTCTTCATAGAAATCGACATAGGCCTGCGCGGCCTTCTCACGGTCCAGCACCTGGCCAAGAACGCGCATGCTGGCCACGGTGTGCTCAACGGGATGCTCGCGAAAATCGATGAAGACGATGGGAATGCCGGCGTCCTGCAAGGGCTTGATCATCGGGTTGTTCACGCCCGGGCCGTGGCCGCTGAGGCCGAAGATCGCCACGTCCGGCCGCAAGGACACGATTTTTTCCGGGCTGACACTGCTTTCCGAGCGCTGGCCGATCAGGGGCACTTTGGCGGCAGCGGGATAACGCGTCACCAGTTGCTGCCAGGCGTAGGGGTCCTGCGCCTTCAGCTCGCCCTGCCAGCCGACGACGCGCTTGACCGGATCGTCGCGGTCAAGGATTGCCATGGCGAAAACGAAACGCCCCTCGCCCAGCAACACGCGTTGCGGGTGGTCGGGCACGGTGACGTGGCGGCCGGCCAGATCGACGACTTCACGCGCCGCGGCCGCGCGGGGGATAGTGGCCAAGGCCAGGCCGGCCAGGATTACGACGGCCATGGCTCGGGCCGACGACAAAAGAGAGTTGCGCAAGGTGATTTTTCCGGAATGCAAAGGATTCGCGTTTCCCGATTGTCGGCGCATGGGCCTCAACAAAACGTTAAGACGTGCCTGCCTGCCGCGCCCACGCAACATTTGCCGCCCTTTTCGCCCCGTGCGCCATCCTGCTGCGGACAAGCGCCGCACAGTACGTAAAATGGCGGCAATTCATGCAAGTGATTCTTATTCATTACCGTATCCATGCGCATCCTGATCATCGAAGACGATCCCGACATCCTCGGCAACATCGCCCATCACCTGGAGGCGCGCGGTTATATCGTCGACTGCGCCAGCGATGGCCTGCGGGGCTACGGGCTGGCTGAACAGGACAACTTCGACCTGATCGTGCTGGACCTGATGCTGCCGCGCCTGGACGGCTACGAGCTGTGCCGCAAGCTGCGCACCGAGGCCGGCCTGGACACGCCCATCATCATGGTGACGGCACGCGATACGCTCGATGACCGCCTGCACGGTTTCGACGTGGGCGCGGACGACTACCTGGTCAAGCCCTTCGCCCTGGCTGAACTGTCCGCACGGATCAAGGCCTTGCTGCATCGCACTCGCGGCGGCGCGCAGAACCGCGTTCTGCAGGTGGGTGACCTGGAGCTGGATCTGGACACGCGCCGCCTGAGCCGCGCCGGCCAGGTGCTACGCTTGCCGCCGGCGCCTTTGCAACTGCTGACCATCCTGATGCGCGCCAGCCCCGCGGTGGTCCATCGCGCGCGTCTGGAAGAAGCGCTGTGGCGCGATTCGCCGCCCGACAGCGACAGCCTGCGCACCCACATCCACCAGATCCGCCAGGTCATCGACAAGCCCTACCCTGAGCCCCTGTTGCAGACCGTGCACGGGATCGGCTATCAGCTGAGGAGCGGGGATGGCGCCTGAGCGCCTGTCCGACGGGATCTCGACGCCGTCCGCGCGGTCGCATCGTCCGGCGCGCGCCCTGGCTCGCCATCTTTTCCTGACGTATCTGCTGTTGACCTTGGTCGCGACGGGCGCCATCGCGCTGCTCTCGCTGTGGACGGTCGGCACGCTGGAAACCCATTTACAGCGCATCGACATGGGCATGGCCGTGGAGCGCGTGCGCACCGATTACCTGGCGGGTGAGGACGTCGGGCGGGCCGACCGCTTCTTCCATGGCGAGCCCGGCAGCGCGGCCTTTCCCGACTGGCTGCGGCATCTGGCGCCGGGCTTCCACAAGATCGAACGCGCCAGCCGGGTCTGGCACGTCATGGCCAGCGACCAGGACGGCGTGCGCTACATGCTGCTGCGCGATTACACCGACTATGAACAGGGCCTGCGCCGCTCGCATTGGTTGACGGTGAGCGCCGTGGCGGCCAGCTTGCTGCTGGCGTTTCTGCTGGGCACCCTGGCCGCCAGGCGCGTGCTGCGGCCTCTTGCCCGTCTGGCCACGCAGATGAGCGGCCGCGGCGGCTTGCCGCCCCGCACCCGGCTGGCGCAGGACTATCCGCGCGATGAAATCGGCCAGCTGGCCGCCGCCTTCGACGATACGTATAACCAGCTTGAACAGGCGTTGGAGCGCGAACAGCTCTTCACCGCCGACGTCAGCCATGAATTGCGCACGCCGCTGATGGTGGTGTCCAGCTCAAGTGAAGTGCTGCTGGACGACAGCAACCTGACCGCCGGCCAGACGGCGCAGCTGCGCCGCATCCAGGCCGCCGCCCGCGACATGCATCAACACCTGGACGCCTATCTGATGCTGGCGCGCGGCCGCGCCGATGCCAGCGGCTTTCCGCAGACCACGGTGCTTGCGGCCGCCCAGGAACAGGTCGCGCATTGGCAGGCGCGCGCGCAGCGGCTGGGGGTGGCCCTCGACTGCGCTTCCAACGCGGCGACCGACGCGGATGCCGTTGCCAGTCCTGTCTATCCCGCGCCCCTGCTCCGCATCGTCCTGTCCAACCTGATCCGCAACGCCTTGCAGCACGCCACCGGCGCGCGCCACGTCACCGTGCTGGCCGGCTCGGCCAGCATGGAGGTGCGCGACGACGGCGCCGGCATTCCCGCGGACAAGCAGGAGACCGCGTTCGCGCCCTTCGTCCAGGGCCGCAAGGGCGGCCCGGAGAACCTGGGCCTGGGCTTGTCCTTGATCCAGCGTATCTGCAACCACCAGCACTGGACGGTGACCCTGGAGTCGGCGCCCGAGCAGGGCAGCCGCTTTCACGTGGATCTGCGTGAGCAGGCGGGCCAGGATTGAAGGCCGCGCGGCGTGCCCGGCCGCGCGACTACTGTCACGACCGCCCTGCCGCCTTCCTTACCAGCTATACGTCGCGCCCGCCAGGATCAGGCGGCGCGATCCGTAGTTGCACGCGTTCATGCTGTACATGCAAGACGCCACATAATTGCGATCGAACAGGTTCGCCGCGTTAAGGGAGAAATCCCAATGGGGCATGGTGTAGTGCAAGCCAGCATCCACCACGGTGTAAGACGGCGTGCTGAAGGTATTCGCCGCGTCACCGAAGCTGCTGCCCACGAAACGCACGCCGATGTTGGCGCCCAGACCGGCCAGCGGCCCGCTATGTAGCGTGTAGTCCGTCCAGGCCGAGGCCGTGTGCGACGGCGTGCCTATGGGCCGCTTGTTCTTTTCCGTTGGATCGTCGGTGCGCGTGTTGCGCACTTGCATGTACGTGTAGCTGCCCAGCACGGTCCACTCGCGGGTCAGCGTCAGATGCGCTTCGGCCTCGATGCCGCGCGATCGGATCGCGCCCGTTTCGCGGTTGAGCTGAGTCACCGGATCCGTGGTCAGGATGTTGGTCTTTCTCAGGTTGAAGGCGGCCAGGGTCACGAAACTCTGGTGACCAGGCATCTGGTACTTCACACCCGCCTCGTACTGCTCGCCGGTGGTGGGCTTGGGCATGCCGCCATCGGCAAGGACCGCGCCCGCTTGCGGCTGGAAGGACGTTGAATAGCTGACGTAGGGGGCCAGGCCGTTGTCGAACAGATACGTCGTGCCCGCGCGCCACGTGGCTTTCTGATCCTGCTGCCGTTCGGTACCGCCCGCCAGCAGGTCGCGCGTGGCGGAGCGCGCCCAATCCTGGCGGCCGCCCAGCAGGAAGCGCCACTGTCCCAGCGCCAGCTGGTCTTGCGCATACAGGCCTAGCTGGTGCAGGTTGGTGTGATAGTCGCCCGTCGTGGCCGGTGCGTCGAAGGCCTGCCCGTAGACGGGATTGAGCACGTCCAGCGACGGCACACTGCTGAAATTGTAGCCGTAGCGCTGGTCGAAGCGGGTGGCCTGGTAATCCAGGCCGAGAACGGCCCGGTGATGCACCGCCCCCGTGTCGAAGGTCGCCTTGGCCTGGTTGTCTATCGTCGCCGTGGCCGTCTGCTCGTACATTTTCAGCGCATAGCGATTGAGGGTGTGATCCTCGGCGTCGCCGACCCAGCCGTTGGCGAACACGCCGCGCAGGTCATTCGACACGCCGGTATAACGCGCATGCTGGGATAGCGACCACGTGTCGTTGACCCGATGTTCAAGCTCATAGCCGACCCAATACTGCTTGCGCGAGTGATGGTCGAAACCCGGCTCACCAGGATCGAAATCGGTGGGAATCTTGCCCCACGACGCGCTCTGCTGCGTGCCGACATAAGGCAGGGTGTTGTAGTACCCGCCGTCCGGATCGTACTGATAACCGGTCAACAGCGTGAACTTGGTATCCGGCGACATCTGCCAGGAGAAAGACGGTGCGATGAAGACCCGCTTGTCCTGTACGTGGTCGACCTGCGTGTCAGCCGTGCGGCCCAAGCCGGTGATGCGGTAGCGCACGTTGCCGGCCTCGTCCAGGGCGTCGCTGAAATCGAACTGGGTTTGCGCCAGGCCGTGGCTGCCGGTCTGAAAGCCGATTTCGTGCAGGGGCTCGTCGGTGGGCCGCTTGCTTTGCAGGTCAAGCACCCCGCCGGGGCTGGCCTGGCCGTACAGGACGGAGGCCGGGCCATGGACCAGCGTGATGCTTTCCAGGCCATAGGGATCGACTGCCGACACGCCATAGGATGCCAGTGAACGACTGGGCAGGCGCAGGCCATCGAGGTATTGGTCGACCAGGAAACCGCGCGAGTAGATTTCCTCCAGGCCGCCGCCATCTTCGCTGAAACCACGCTGGGCGGTCAGCGTGCCGGAGGTGTAGCGCATGGCCTGCGGCACGTTCTGCACCGCCTGCGCCTTCATCTGCGCGCGGGTCACCACGGACACCGCCTGGGGGGTCTCGATCAGCGCGGTATCGGTCTTGGTGCCGGCGCTGCTGCGCAAGGCGACCAGCCCGGCCGCGGGGCCCAAAGTTGCACCGTCTGCCGTCACTTCCACGGAAGGCAGTTGGGTCACGCTGCCCGCGCCCGCCGCGGTCGAGGGAGCGACGACCAGGGTATAGCCGCCGTCGGCCGACCGCTGCAGCCGCAATCCGGTGCCACGCAAGGCCGTGCGCAAGGCTTCCTCGGCGCTGTAGCGGCCTTGCACGGGCGCGGCCATGCGTCCGTCCACCTGCGCCGGGCCGTAGCCCAGGTTCAGGCCGGCATCGCCGGCGATACGTCCCAGCACCGGACCCAGCGGCCCGGCCGGAATCGCGTAATCACGCAGGGCGTTGACGTCCGCTGGACTTGCCTGCGCCAGCTTGATTGGCTGGACTCGCAGGCCTGGCTCAGCGCCGGCCTGAGCCTCGGCCTGGGCCTGCCCGGCCGTCGCCAGCAGCAGCGGCGAGGCCAAGGCCAATTGCGTCGCAAGCATCAGGGCGCGGCGGCGCTGGGCTGGCGGCGAAGGAAGTCCGGGGTTCGGCGGGAAGGTCATGAAAGGGGCTCCGGGATTTCAACTAGGTGATATCCCATTGCCGAACGAGAAAGCAGAAATTAAGGGGGGGGGGGGTCGAAAATATTCTGTTTGCCTTGGCCATGATGGCCTACCCCCGGCGCTCCAGCCCCACCCACATCGACGTGTGCCGCGACAGCGTCAGGTCCAGGGTCCGCGCCAGGGTCGCCAGGGCCAGGTCGGTGTCGCGCAGCGAGAAACTGCCCGACACGCGCTGGTCGGCCAGCCCCTCCGCCAAGGCGATATGCCCCAGACGATAGCGGCCCAGAATGTCGACGACATCGCCCAGGCGGGCGTTTTCCACCACCAGCATGCCGGTGGCCCAGTCGCCGGGTTCGGACGCGCCGGCCTGATCGACGCGGTCCGGATGCACGATTACGCGGCGGCCGGTCAGCACCGCCTGCTCGCTGCCGCGCAACCGGGGGCGCGCCAGTACGGACGACTGCTGCACGCTTAGCATGGTGCCCTCTTCCGGCGCGCGCAGGTCCACCGAGAAGACCGTGCCCTGCGGCCGCAGGCTGCCGTCGTCCGTGGTCACCACCAGCGCGCGGCTGTCGCCGTGCCCCGTGCGCACCTGGATGCGGCCGGCGCGCAGATGCAGTACGCGCTGGCCTCCGCTTTCGTCGATGTCGAACGCCGTGCGGCTGTCCAGTGCGACCTGGGTGCCATCGGCGAGCGTCACATTGCGCAGTTCGCCGGTCCGGCTTACATAGTCGGCCATCACGTGGCGCACGGGCAGCACCTGATTCGCCAGCCAAGCGCCGCTGGCCAGCAGCACCAGGCCCAGCGCCGTACTCACGGCGGCCCGGCGCGCGCGGCGCCGCTTCAAGGGCAGGCCGGCGGTGTGCAGAAGCGCCTGCCGTGCCTGCTTGTCGGCCAGATCGTCGAAGCGGGCGTCGATGGCGCCCAGTTGCTCCCACGCGCGGGCATGGTCGGGGTCGCGGTCCAGCCATTCGCGCCAGGCAGCGCGGTCCGCGTCGCCGGCTGGCGCATTGTCCAGGCGCAACATCCAGGCGATGGCTTCCTGCAGCACGGCGCGCGAGACGGGTGCCTGCTGCTGGCCGCGTAGCGGTGAGGAAGCGTCCGGCGCCAGCATCGTCATCACGCCACGGGCGCGCCGTACAGCGCCGTGTAGACCTGCAGCATGGCCTGCGCCAGATATTGATGGACGCGGGGCACGCTGACACCAAGACGTTCGGCGATTTCGCGTTGGCCCAGCCCTTCCACCTGCCGCCAGACGAAGGCCGCGCGGGCCTTATCCGACAACCCGGACAACAGGCGGTCGATTTCGCGCAAGGCCTGCATGGCCGACAGGTAGTCTTCCGGGCTGGGCTGCACGGCCTCGGGCAATAGCGCCAGTTCCGCCAGATAGGCCCGTTCCAGCGCGGCGCGCCGGAAGGAGTCGACCATCAGGCCATGGGCGATGCGCGCAAGGAAGGCGCGCGGCTGGCGGATGCGCAGCGTTTCCTCGCGCAGCAGCACGCGCAGAAACGTATCCTGCACCAGATCCGCGGCCTGCTCGCGGCAACCCACTTGGCGATGCAGCCACGCGTGCAGCCAGGTCCGGTGCTCCGTGTAGAGCACCGGCACGCACTGCATCTCGGAGGAATCGACCGCCATCGCCTTGCCCGTCAGCCAAATAATGATATTGAGAAACGTTCTTAATCATTATAGGCATCACGAGATGGCCCAGTCAGCAAGCCTCTTTACGCACGTGGGCCCTTCGCAACATTCAGCAGCCTGTAGGGCGGACCTCCCCTTGATCAAGTCCCCGTAAACCGCGGCGTACGTTTTTGCGTGAAAGCATCCCGCCCCTCGATGTAGTCCTTGCTGGCGAAGCATGCCCGGATGGCTTGCTGGCACGCTTCGCGGCCGCGTTCGGACACGGCTGTCGCGGTGTCGATGGCCAACTTGCTGGCCAGGTGAGTCAATGGCGCAAGCCCGGCTATCGTCTGCAAGGTCTGCTCCACCTGCGCATCGTCGGCGATGTCGTTGATCAGGCCGATACGCAAGGCTTCGTCGGCCTTGTAGCGGCGCGCGGTCAACATGATTTCCTTGGCGTTGGCCGGGCCGACCAGCCACGCCAGGCGTTGCAGCCAGGTTTCGTTGTAGCCGACGCCGACCTTGCCCGCGGGAATGCAGAAGGTGGCATCGGGCGTCGCATAGCGCAGATCGCAGTGCAAGGCCATGCCGACCCCGCCGCCGAAGCAATAGCCGCGGATCCGCGCAATGGTGGGCTTGCGCACCGTCGCCAACGCGGCGACCGCGCGTTCCACCGTGCCGTTGTACAGCGCGACGCCTTCGGGCGTGTTGCGCCGCTCGCCGAACTGCGAGATGTCGGAACCGGAAGCAAAGGCTTTTTCACCGGCGCCTTGCAAGACGATGACCCGGATCTCGGGATCCTCGTCCAGCTCGCGCAAACGCAGCGGCAGATCCTGCCACATGTCGAAGCTCATCGCGTTGTGCTTGGGCAGATTGTCGAGTGTCAGCGTGCCGACGGGACCGTTGCGGCTGGCCTTGATGCAACTCGCGTACGCGTCCGGCGAGGAAGAGACTGCACTTTTGACGTCCATATATCGTGCTCCGTTTGAATAAGTGGGGATGGTGATGGAGATGCGGCGATCACCTGGCGATCTTCTGGAAATGCATCTGGTCGGTGGTTTGTTTCCACATGGCGATTTCTTCTTTGATCTGCTTGGCGAATCCCGCGGGGGTGCTGGGCGCTGGCGTCAGGCCCAGCCGCTGAAATGCCGCCACGACCTCGGGATCGGCCAGCGCGTGGTTGAGCGCGGCATTGAGTTTCTGTACGACAGGCGCCGGCGTCCCGGCCGGTGCGACCAGGCCATACCAGGTCGGCTTGTTCAATTCGGGATAGCCCAGTTCGGCGTAGGTGGGAACATCGGGCAGCACGGCCAGGCGTTGCGGGGCCTGCACCGCCAGCGCACAGATCTTGCCGCTTTGAATATGCGGCAGGGCCGATCCCACATTGTCGAAAGCGGCATCGATCAGTCCGGCATACATATCGTTCATGACGGCGGACAAGCCTTTGTAAGGCACATGCAGCATCTCGGTGTGCGTGGCCGACATGAAGCGCACGCCGGACATCTGCGACAACGTGCCGATTCCGGAAGACCCGTATTTCACTTCATCCGGATGCCTTTTCAGATCATCGATGAAGGCCGAGAGCTTGCAGCCCGGCGCCACCTTGGGCGTGGCGATCAACACGCCGGGCGCGACGACGATGTTGCCCACCGGGGTGAAATCCTTGACCGGATCGTAGCTGAGCGTTTCGTACACATTGATAGCGACGGCATGGGTGGTCGAAGACGCAATACCCAAGGTGTAGCCGTCGGCCGTCGCATGCTTGATCTGGTTCACCCCTATCATGCCGCCGGCGCCTGCCTTGTTCTCCACGACCACCGACGCGCCGAGCTGCTTGCTCATGGACTTTTGCACCAGCCGCGCCACCAGATCGGTAGGCCCGCCGGCCGCCATCGGCACCACGACGTCGATGGAATGATCCGGGAAATCCGCCGCATGGGCGGCGTGTCCGCCCTGCCCCGCCATGCAGGCTAGTAACGCCGCGGTCGCGGCGGACAAGCGCAGTGCCTTCCGTACGTGTGTCATTCATTGTCTCCTGGTGCGATGTGCTCATCGCTTATCTATGCGCCGCCATCGCTGGATGCGATGTGCGACGTCCTCCTTTGCTTCCTTGCTACCTGCCCTCCGTATGCGTTCAGATCACGCCTTGCGCCTTCATGCTGGCCAGTTCGTCGGCGCGATAGCCGAGTTCGGTGAGCACCTCCTCCGAATGCTCGCCGCGGCGCGGCGTGGCGCGCGCAATCGTGCTGGGCGTACGTGTCAGCTGCACCGGCTGGCCCACCAGTCGCTGCGTACCGAAATGCGGCGACTCCACCGTGTGCACCATGCCCAGATGCTGGATCTGTGCTTCCTCGAAGACCTGCGACATGTCGTTGATGCGGCCGCACGCCACGCCGATCTCATTCAGCACGGCGATCCAGTGACTGCTGGTGTTGTGCGCGAGCCTGCGCTCGATCTCGGCATTCAGGCTGTCGCGGTTGACCGAACGCGCGGCCTTGTCCATATAGCGGGGGTCGCTTATCCATTCGGGCGCGGCCATGGCGTGACAGAAGCGTTCCCATATCTTGGAACCGAAGACAGCGATGTTGATGTGTCCGTCGCTGGTCTTGTAGACACCCGTCGGGATGCTGGTCGGGTGATAGTTGCCTGCCTGGCGGGGAATGTCGCCTTCCGTGAGCCACCGTGCTGTCTGGAAATCCATCATGTAGACCATGGCCTCCAGCAGGGAGGTGTGCAGCCACTGCCCCCGTCCGGAGCTTTCCCGTTCCAGGAGCGCGACCATGATGCCCTGTGCGCAGAAAATGCCGGCGCACAAGTCGGCTATGGGCAGTCCCACCCGCATCGGCCCTTGCCCCGGCGTGCCGGTGACGGACATCAAGCCGCCCATCCCCTGGGCGATCTGGTCAAAGCCGGGCCGCTGCGCGAGCGGGCCAGTCTGGCCGAAACCCGAGATGCTGGCGTAGACCAGGCCGGGCTGCTCCCGCGACAGGGTTTCGTAGTCGATGCCCAGGCGGTGCTTCACATCGGGACGGAAGTTTTCCACCACCACGTCGGCGGTACCGATCAAGCGACGCAGTGCCGCGATGCCTTGTGGCTCCTTCAGATTGATGGTGGCCGAGCGCTTGTTGCGATGGGTGTACTGGTAGTCCGATCCGTCCTGCCCTCCCAACGTGTCATCGCCGCGCATGTGCTCGGGCATCTGGACCTGGATGACGTCCGCGCCCCAGTCAGCCAGCTGTCGGCATGCCGTCGGACCGGCGCGGACTTGGGTCAGGTCGATGACGCGGAAGCGGGAAAGCGCTGCGGACGCGGGGATGTGCGGCATGGAAAGTCTCCTAGTTGTTGTTGCCTTTAGGTGCCGACGAGCGTAAACAACAGCCCTTTAATTGTCAACAATCTAATATTTATTGAAGACTTAATACCGTGATTAGTCATCAATTCGCTTAGGCAAAGCGGCAGTTTGGATTAAATAGTCGCTGAAACGTATACAATCCCGCCCAAATTCTCGGCAATGGACCAGATAGATGACGACAAAAGCCGAAGCGCCGGCCAAAAGCCCGCGCCGCGTAGCAGCGGTGATAGAAGAGTTGAAGCAGTTGATCTTCAGCGGCGAGTTGAAGCCGGGGGATCGCTTGAATGAGGCCGCCCTGGCGCTACGCATGGGGACCAGCCGGGGGCCGATCCGGGAAGCGATGCGAGTATTGGCGGGGATGGGCCTGGTCACGGCCATCGAGAACCGCGGCACCTTTGTGCGGCAGATGTCGGTGCGCGATATGTTGGAAAGCTATGACATGCGCGCCGTCATCTTCGGATTCGCCGCGCAGCGGGCGGCGGAATTCCTGACGCCGGAGCGCCGTCAGCATCTGGAGGATCTGCTTACCCAGATGGAGCAGGCCACCATCGAGGGGGCCGGCAATCGCTATTACGAACTGAATCTACAGTTCCACGACGATATCGTCGCCTTTTCCAATAATCGCCGCGCCGTGCTCGCCTACGACGAATACGTCAAGGAGCTGCATGTGTTCCGCCGCCGTTTCTTCGATTACGAAGCCAAGATGCGGCGTTCGAACGAAGAGCACCGCGCGATATTCAGCGCGATGGTGGCCGGCGACGGCAAGCTGGCACGCCAGCTGGCGGAACAGCATGTGGTGACGGGCCGCCAGCGGCTGCTGGACAGCCTGGAAGGAAACGAGTTTTCCTAGCTGCGTGGTGGTCGGTCAACCGCGCTGTTGGCGCGCCTTCTGGTTCGACACGTAGATGTTCTCGCGCACGGGCGCGGCGCCGCTGTCGAGGAGCGCCAGCCACTCGTCGGTGCTGAGGACCGCGGCGAAGGACGATTGCAGCACCACCGTGATGACGCGATGAATCTCTTCCGCGGTGGCTGAGCCGGCGCGGTTTTCGTACGGCAGGGAGCCGCTGGCGTCGTTGAGGAATTCCAGCGACAGTCCCGCGTGCTTGGCGTGCTTGATGGTCGAGTCGTCGCAGTTGTGCGTCATGTAGCCGACGATGGTCAGCGTGTCTATGCCTTCCTTCTCGACCCAGGCGCCCAGGTCCGTGCCCGCGAAAGCGCTGGCCTGGGCCTTTTCCACGAACAAGGCGTGCTTCCTGCCGGCGATGGTGGAGTGCAGTTCCGCACCCGCCGAACCGCGCGCGAAGATGGGCGACTGCGCGGGCGCCAGATGCTGGACCAGGACGACGGGAATGTCGTGCTGTTCGGCGGCATCGATGGCGCGGTTGATGTTGGCCAGGGATACGGCCGGATCGGGGTACTCGATGGGCAGGTTGCCAGTGAAGTATTCGTTCTGGACGTCGATGACGATAAGGGCGCGGCGGGGGGTGGGCATGGTTGCCTCCGTGAGTTCAGGGGGCCAGTTTAAGTCGCGCGCGGCCGGCGGTGTATGGGCCTGCTGGTCATGATGCCTGCACCGGTGGTTATCATTGTCGCCGCCAGGCCCGCTTTGGACCTTCGTTTGCAGCGTCCTGTCCATCGCCCCTTGGGCCCTCGTTCTTTGCGTCCTATCCAACGCCCGCCTTGGGCCCTCGTTCCCAGCGTCCTATCCAACGCCCGCCATCCAACGTGAACGTCCTGCTTGCTTCCGCGCTCTACGCCCTGACGGCACTTGCCGAAATCGTCGGCTGCTATCTGCCCTGGCTGGTCCTCAAGCAAGGCCGCAGCCCCCTGCTGCTGGTTCCCGCCGCGCTCTCGCTGGCCTTGTTCGCGTGGCTGCTGACCCTGCATCCCAGCGCCGCCGGACGCACCTATGCCGCCTACGGCGGCATGTATATCGCCGTGGCCTTGGTCTGGCTGCGCATCGTCGACGGCGTCACCCTGACCCGCTGGGACGTGGCCGGCGCGATCATCGCCCTGGCCGGCATGGCCGTCATCGCCTTCCAGCCGTCGAGTTGAGCCAGCTGAAGAAGCACTTACCATGCGCGCAAAAACTCCGTGCGCCATTCGATAAAAAAGCACAAGCCTCTGGATCGCTAGTCCCCGAAGTGCTACCAACAGACTTTCGAAGGACATAAGTAAGGTGATGCCATGAAAGACATCGAAAAAATCGCCAAAGCTATCGAGGCTGATGCGGGCGAGGCGCTCCCTGATTTGCGCCAGGCACTGAAAGAAGTGCGTGCAGGCATCGGCCAAGTGACCACGCCCGAGCAGATGTTGGTCCGAGAGGCGCGGGAATCAGCCTTGCCGCGGCGGGCCGGGCAGGTAGCGGTAGGCGACCCCGGCGATGACCAGCAGCAGCGCGATGCTGCCCATGACCGGGCCGAAGGGTTCCAGGCCCCAGCCCTGGGCGTGGGTCGCCACCCAGCCGGTGAACCACTGCATGGCCGCGACACCCAGGAACATGGCCATGGTGAAGAGCGCCATCGCGCGGCCCGTGATGCCCGCCGGATAGGAAGACCGCACATCCGCGTATTGCAGAATGGCGAAGCCCGAGAAAAAGCCTACCGCCAGCGCGGTCAGCACATCGCTCCAGGGGCCGAACGCGAAGGCAATAACGGTAAACAGCACGGCGAAGATGAAGGCGCATGCCACCAGCCACCGACGCCGGCGCAAGGGACCCGGGTCCAGGCGGCCAAACACCATCGGACCGACCATGGCGCTCAGTGACAAGGCCAAGGCCACGTTGCCGCTCTGCACCAGGGAAAAACCGTGGCGGCCGATCAACATGGGCCCCAGCCACAAGCCACGCAGGGTAATGAACGCGGCGTAGCAGACGAAGCTCAAGGTCACGATGCCCCAGGTATGCGGCATCTTCAACAAAGCGCCGAAGCGCATCAGCGCTTCCCGCAAGGACTCGCGCGGCGCCCCATCCCCGCCGGCCTGGTTGCTCACCAGCCGGTCTTCGTGCACGCTGCCATAGACCCAGAGCCAGGCCAGCACGGACAGTGCGGCCAAGACCCAGAACCCCATGCGCCAGCTGCTCTTCTCGATCAGCCACGCCAAAGGCGTGCCGGTGAACAACATGCCCGTGACACCGATGGCCATGGCCATGCCCGACACGGCAGCGAACTTCTGCACCGGAAAGTAGCGCGAGATGAATACCGTCGCCGCCAGGAAGGCCGGCGCACAGCCCACGCCGATGAGCGCCTGCCCCGCCACCAGCGTCCCGTAGCCTGGCGCCAGCGCCGACAGTACCGCGCCGATGATGGTCAGCGGCGCCGCCACGAGGATGGTGCGACGCACACCCCACAGGTCTATGCCTATGCCCATGAACAGCTGCATCGCGCCGAACATGAAATGGAAACTGCCCGCGAACGTCCCCAGCTGCTGCGGCGACAGCCCCATGTCCGCCGCCAGCGGCGGCGCCGTGATGGCCGCCACCGTGCGATAGGCATTGCTCAGCGCGAAGCCCGACGCCAGGGCGAACAACATGGCCCAGGCTTGGGCAAGGGGTGACTTAGTCATACTCATTCAGAGGCTGGCTTACGCGTGGCCAGCACGTTGGTGATCTTGCCGATATTGTCGAGCGTGCTTTGCAGATGGGCACGCAACACTTCCGCGGCGTCGGCGTTGCGCCCCTGCTCCAGCAGCGCCAGCACTTCCAGATGCTGTTCGCAATGCTGGCGATAGCGCTGACGATCCCGCATGGAACGATAGGACAGCAACCGGCGCACGCGATTGACGCGCCGGATGGTGTCGATAAAGAAAGGATTGCCCGAGGCTTCCACCAGCGATTCGTGGAAACGCACGCCGCGCTCATGCAGCTGGTCGGCGGTGTCGGTTTCAATGCCGCCGTCGAGCAGATGCAGTTCGGCTTCGCGGCAGCGCGCCAGCACCGCGGCATCCAGGCGGTAGCCCGGTTCCATCAACGCGGCCGGCTCCAGCGCCAGCCGCAGGCGATAGGACTGCAACAGCGCCTCCGGCGTGCGCATCATGGACGAGAACTGCCAGCCGTAGCCCGGTCGCCGCTCGGCCCAGCCCTCGTTGGCGATACGCCCGAGGATGGTGCCAAGCTGAGTCGCCGTCAGGCCATAGCGTGCGCGGAGCTGCGCTTCCGAGCAGGCCTCGGGCAGTTCCCCGCGCAGCAGGTCGTCCGCGATGCGGAAATAGACCCCGGTGGCGACATCGTGCCCTTCGATGCCCAGCGCGCCGGCTACCTGGTCCGGCGCCAGCTGCAGCGGCCGCGCCAGGAAGTAGCCCCGATTACGCTCGCGCGCCACCATGCCTTTTTCATGCAATTGCTTCAGTGCATCATTGACCGGCGACCGCGACACACGCAGGCGGTCGGCCAGCAACTGCGCGGGCAAATGCGCGCCGGGCGCCCAGCCTTCGGCCTGGATCAGCTGGACGATCTGGACGGCGATGGGGGTGTGAGGCTTCATGCCGGAGAATGTAACGCAAAACAGGGGACATGCTTTGCGTCCCCGCGCTCAGTCCAGTCCCAACCGCAGAGGCGCCCCCGTCATCTTCCGCAACTGCGCGAACGTAAGGCCATCGCACATCCATCGCACCACCAGGCCGGCGGGCGTGACGTCGATCACGGCGCAGTCCGTATAGATGCGGTCGACCACGCCCGCCCCCGTCAGGGGATAGGTGCAGGCCGCCACGATCTTGGGGGCGCCCTGCTTGGTGACGTGCTCCATCACGACATACACCTGCTTGGCACCAGCCACCAGGTCCATGGCGCCGCCCACGGCGGGAATGCCATCGGCCGCACCCGTGTCCCAATTGGCCAGATCGCCTTCATGCGACACCTGGAACGCGCCCAACACAGACACGTCGATATGGCCGCCGCGCATCATGGCGAAGGACGTGGTGTGGTCCGTGATGGAAGCACCGGGCAACAACGTCACCGGTTCCTTGCTGGCATTGAGCAGGCTCGGATCCACCGTGCCGTCCTCCGGCCCGGGGCCCATCCCCAGGATGCCGTTCTCGCTATGGAGGATCACGTCACGATCCTTGGGGAGGCATTTGGAGATGAGCGTGGGTATGCCTATTCCCAGATTGACGTAGCTGCCGTCTGGAATATCGCTGGCCACCTTGGCCGCGATCTCGGCGCGGCTCAAGCGCTTGAAGGTCCCGACATTGGTCGCCGTCATGCGTTTGCTCCCACTTGAACCACGCGTTGCACGAAGATGCCCGGGGTGATGACGTTCTGCGGTTCCAGTTCGCCTAGCGCGACCACATGCTCGGCCTGGGCGACGGCCACTTTGGATGCCATGCACATCACCGGCCCGAAGTTGCGTTCGGCGTTTCGATAAATAAGGTTGCCCCAGGGGTCCGCGTACTCTGCCTTCACCAAGGCGAAATCACCGCGCAAAGGTTGCTCCAGCACATAGCCGACGCCATCGATCACCCGGGTCTCCTTGCCTTCGGCCAACACGGTGCCGTAGGACGTGGGCGTGAAAAAAGGGCCCAGGCCCGAGCCGGCGGCGCGCATGCGTTCCGCCATGGTGCCTTGGGGCACGCATTCCAGTTCGATCTTGCCGGCGCGGTACCACTCGGCGAAAGCCTCGGCATTGGGTATCTTGGGATTGGATGAGCGCGCGAACGAGCACACCATGCGGCGCACGCGGCCGGCCTCCACCAGCTGGCTTAAACCGAACTTGCCGTTGCCGGCATTATTGTTGACGATGGTCAGTTCGCGCGCGCCCTGGTCCAGCAAGGCGCAAACCAGCTCCGTCGGCACGCCCGAGATGCCGAAGCCGCCGATCAGGATGACGGCACCGTCCTGCACATCGCGCACGGCCTCCTGCACGGAGGCAAGCACCTTGTTCAGCATAGCAGGGCTCCGGTAGCAACGACGATCGCGCCACGCCTTGCACGCAGCGCTAGCGCGACGATTTTCTTCACACCGACTGTCTTCACAACGTTTCCTCCAGCCCGAAGATGGCCGTCGACTGGCTCGACAGCGTCCCGCCGTTGCCATGGGCCAGCGCGATGCGCGCATCCTTGACCTGGCGCTCGCCGCATTCCCCGCGCAACTGGCGCACGGCTTCGATCACCAGGAAAATGCCGTACATGCCCGGGTGAACGCAGGACAGGCCACCGCCATTGGTATTGACGGGCAGCCGTCCGCCCGGCGCGATGCCGCCGTCCTGCACGAAAGCGCCGCCCTCGCCCTTCTTGCAAAAGCCGAGGTCCTCCAGGAACAACAGCGTGTTGATGGTAAATGCGTCGTACAAGCCCACCACGTCCACGTCCTGCGGGCGCAGTCCAGCCATCTCGAAAGCGCGCCGGCCGGACTCCGCCGCGGCCGTCACGGTCAGATCCGCCATGGACGAGATCTGCCGGTTCCACACCGCCGTGGCGTTGCCCAGCACATACACCGGCTTGCGAGAATTTGCCTGCTCCCTGGCCCGTTCGCGGGCGCGGTCCGCCCGCATCAGCACGAACGCCCCCGCGCCATCGGTCACCAGGCAGCAGTCGCGCACGGTCAGCGGCGTGGATACCACGCGCGCGCCCAGCACGTCCTCGATGCTCAAGGGATCGCGCATATAGGCTTCCGGATTGCGCTGCGCCCAGCGCCGCGCCGCCACGGCCACTGCCGCCAGTTGTTCGCGCGTGGTGCCGAACTCGTGCATGTGCCGGGAAGCCGCCAAGGCATACGCTGTCAACGGCAGGATGGGCGCATACGGATGCTCGTAGGGCTGCGGGTCGATCTGGCGAAAGGCCTCCGACATGCCCTTGCGGGAAAAGGCTCCCGTCTTCTGCGTGCTGCCGTAGCACACCAGCACCGCCGTGCACTGGCCACTTTCCAGGGCCATCATGGCGGGCATCAGATGCGCGATGAAGCTGGACCCACCCAACATGGTGCTGTCGATGAAGGTCGGCCGCAATCCCAGGTATTCGGTCACCGGCAGCGCCCACATGCTGGTGGCGGAACTGCATGTGGCCAGGCCGTCGATATCCTTCATGGTCAGCCCGGCGTCGGCCACCGCCTGGATCGCGGCCTGCGCCAGAATCTCCATGGCGCCGTACCCGTGCGCTTCCCCTATGCCGGCCTGCCCCACGCCGACGATGGCGGCCTTGCCCCGCAAGTCTCTCAGGCTCATTGTTTGTCTCCCTGCGCCAGCTGGGCGGCCGCCGGAGCGAACACCACCAGTGGCTTGCCGTCCTGTTCAATGATGCGGGCGCGCACTGCCATACCTATCGTGACGGCATCGTTGGGGCAATCTTGCACGCGGCTCATCATGCGCACGCCTTCGGCCAGGTCCACCAGCACGATGTTGTAGTCGGTGCCGGTACCGGGCTTGCCCTTGACCACGCTGCACGCATAGACCACACCGTCGCCGCTGGCCCGTGTCCAGTCCAGCCGCGCCGATCCGCAGTGCGGGCACAGCATACGGGGATAGAACACGTGCTCATGGCAGGCAGCGCAGCGCTGGATGCGAAACTCACCCTGGGCAAGATGCTTTTGGTATTCGGCATCGGCGCCCCCGACGGGCGCCGCATCGGCAGCCATCTCCGCAACCACGTAGGCGGAAATCGACTTTCCCTGCTCGGCCAGCGCGACAAGCAGGGGCGCCGGCGTCCACAGTTCGCCATGCTCGCGGTGGAATTCGCGGATGCGTTCCAGCACCTTCGGCAAGCCCACCTGATCGGCGTAGAACAAGGGACCGCCCCGCGTAGCGGGAAAGCCATAGCCGTTCACATAGATCACGTCGATATCGCTGCCGCGCTGCGCGATGCCATCCTGCAGAATGCGCGCGGCCTCGTTGACCAGCGCGTACATCGTGCGCTCGACGATCTCTTCGTCGGAAATGGGACGCCGCGAGATGCCGGATGCCCGGGCGCAGTCCTCGATGATGGCTACCACCTTGGGATCCGGCAAAGGCGCGCGACTGCCCTCTTCATACCGGTAGAAGCCCGCGCCGGTCTTCTGCCCAAGCCGCCCCGCTTCGCAAAGGCGGTCCGCGATGTGGCAATAACGAATGTGCGGCGGCCGCGTGGGCGCCTGGCGTTTACGCGCCGCCCAGCTGATATCCAGCCCGGCCATGTCGCCCATGCGTAGCGGCCCCATCGCCAAGCCAAAGCGTTCCAGGGCCTGATCCACCTGGGCAGGCAGCGCGCCTTCCTCAAGCAGAAAGTGCGCCTCACGGGTATAAGGGCTGACCATGCGATTGCCAACGAAGCCATCGCAGACACCTACCACCGCCGCCACCTTGCCGATCAGCCTGGCCACCTGCAGCACAGTGGCCAACACGTCTGGCGCGGTCGCCTGCCCGCGCACGATCTCCAGCAGCCGCATCACATTCGCCGGGCTGAAGAAGTGCAAGCCCACCACGTCGGCGGGCCGCCGCGTCACCCCGGCGATGTCGTTGATATCGAGCCGCGACGTATTGGTCGCCAGGATGGCGCCGGCCTTGGCGATTTCATCGAGCTGCTTGAACAGGCCGTGCTTGACCGCGATATCCTCGAAAGCCGCCTCTATGATCAGGTCGGCATCGGCCAGCCGCCCCATGTCCGTTGTGGCCTGGATTCGTTGCAGGCGTGCCTGCATTTCGGCGCCATCGAGTCTGCCCTTGCTGACGGTCGCCTTGTAGTTGCGCGTGATCGTGCCCAGGCCTTGGGCCAGCGCGGCATCGGTCACCTCCACCAGCGTCACCGGATACCCCGCATTGGCAAACGCCATGGCGATACCGCCGCCCATGGTGCCCGCGCCGATCACGCCGACGCGAGCCACCACGCGCGGCGTGGAATCGCGCGCGTCACGAGGCGGTTTGGCCGCTTCGCGCTCGGCGAAGAAAAGGTGGCGAATGGCCTTGGACTGATCGCTATCGACCAACTCCAGAAAGCGCGCCCGCTCGAACGCCAGGCCTTGCTCGAACGTGCCCCGCAGCGACTGCTCCACGCAGGCGATGCATTGCAAGGGCGCGGCAAGTCCCCGCGCGGTCTTGGCCGCCGCCGCGCGGGCCTGATCGAACAGCGCCTGGGCGTCCTCCGCTTCGATGACCGGAAGATCGCACGTGCGCCGCGGTACAGTGGTGCTGCCCAGTCGGGCAGCGAAGGCGATGGCTCCCTCCGCCAGATCGCCGTCGAAGAGCGCATCCAGCAGGCCGGCTTCCCGCGCGGCCCGGGCCGCCACCGTCTTGCCCGACACGATCCAGTCCAGTGCCTTGGCCACGCCCACCAGACGCGGCAAGCGCTGCGTTCCGCCACCGCCGGGCAACAGGCCAAGCTTGACCTCGGGCAAAGCCACGCTGGCGTCGGCCAGGGCCACGCGCCAGTGACAAGCCAGCGCAAGCTCGAGCCCACCGCCCAGCGCCGAGCCATGGATGGCCGCCACGACGGGTTTGGCAAGTTGCTCGATGCGCTTGAAGAGTGCTGGCGCGATGGGCTCGGCCGTGCTCAGTGGCGTATTGAATTCGCGGATGTCCGCGCCACCGGAGAACATGCGGCCGTCGCCCATGACGACGATGGCGTCGACGGCGGGATCGGCAAGGGCTGCGTCCAGTGCCGCGCTCAAATGCTGACGCAGAGCCGCCGACAGGCCGTTGACGGGTGGATTCGACCAGGTGATCAGGGCAACGCGGCCATGCCGCGCGAAGGCTGAACCCTGGTGCGAAGGCGTGGCAATCGCCGTCGTCGCCGCTTGCGCGGGACTCATTGCAGTTCGACCAGCGGCTGGCCCTCGTTCACCTCGTCGCCTTCGTTGACGAGGAATTTCGTGACCTTGCCAGCGCTTTCCGCTTCCACGGGGATCTCCATCTTCATGGACTCGACGATCAACAGCGCATCGCCCGCGCTGACCGAGGTTTGCGGGTCGACGGCCAGGCTGACGACACGGCCGGACAGCGGAGAAGAAATGATAGGCATGATGGTGAATTCCTGTCTGAAGCAATGCGCGCCATTTGCGGGAGACGCGGCGCGCGGAAACGTAAGGGTCAAGCAGCCGATTCCGCCGGCCGGGTGGCAGCCGCCGCGATGCGCGCGCCGAGTTGCGTGTCCAGACGCCCGGCGAGAAATTCGGGGTCGTCCAGGATGCGCAGTACATAGGGAATATTGGTCTTCACGCCGGTGACTTCGAAGTGCGCCAGTGCGGTCGCCAGACGCGCAATTGCCGCCGCGCGGTCGGGCCCCTGCGCGATCACCTTGGCCAGCATGGGGTCGTAATACGTCGACACGCGCGCGCCGGCGCAATAGCCGCTTTCCACGCGGATACCGTCACCCGCCGGCAAATTGAACGTGGCAAGCACGCCGGGCGAAGGAAAGAAGCGCACGGGATCCTCGGCGTAGATACGTGCCTCGACCGCGTGGCCCGTGCAGGCCACGGTGTCGGGCAACGCCTGGTCCAGCGCCGCGCCCGCGGCCAGACGAATTTGCGCGCTGACGATGTCGATCCCCGTCACTTCCTCGGTGACCGCGTGTTCCACCTGCAAACGGGTGTTGACCTCCAGGAAGGTGAAACCCGTCGCCGGCGTGTACAGCATCTCCACCGTGCCGATGACGTCGTAGCCGATCGCACCGAGGATGGACTCCAGCCGGCTTGCCATGGCGGCGACCTGCTCACGGGGGATGCCGGGAGCAGGTGCCTCCTCCACCACCTTTTGATTGCGCCGTTGCACAGAGCAGTCACGTTCGAAAAGGCAGCGCACGCGGCCATGGCGGTCCGCCAGAAACTGGAACTCGACGTGCCGTGGCGCCTCGACCAGCGTCTCGAAATACAGGTCCGCCGACCCGAATGCCTTGACGGCTGTGGATTGCGCCTGTTGCCATGCCCGTGGCAATTCGTCGGCATGGCGCACCGGCAGCATGCCGATGCCGCCGCCGCCATTGGCCGGCTTGAGCATGAGCGGAAAACCCATGTCCACGGCCGTACGCGTGACCACCTCGATCTGGTCCGGCAAGAGTGCGCTGCTGCGCGTCATCGGCATGCCGTGTTCCCGCATCAACGCACGGGCCGCGGTCTTGTGCCCGAGGGCGCGGATCCAGCGCGGCGACGGCCCGATGAAGCACAGGCCGGCGGACTCCACGCGTTCCGCGAAGTCGGCATTCTCCGAGAGAAATCCATAACCGGGGTGTATCGCATCCGCGCCACTGTCCAGCGCCGCGCGCAGCAAGGCATCCTGATTCAGATAGCTGGCCGCGGCCGGCCCGTCGCCGATGTGGACGGCCTGATCGGCCAATGACAGATAAGGCAGATTTTCGTCGGCGCTGGAGTACACGGCCACCACTTCCAGGCCCAGCTTGTGCGCGGCGCGAATCACGCGCGCCGCGACCGCGCCACGGTTGGCCACCAGAATGCGGCGCAGCGGTCGTAAGGAAGAAGAGGATTGTGGCGGGTAAGCCATAGCTTGCGTCATGACCGAGCTCCTCAGGGGCGATAGCCGAAGCGCGCCTGGCCCGCCTGGCGCAGCGGAGCGGCAATGTTGGCGAATTCCACCAAGGCGGCGCGGGTCTCCGCCGGATCGATGATGTCTTCGACCACGAAAGCCTCCGCGCTGCGGAAGGGCGACGTCAGGCCACGCACCCGATTTTCGATGCGCGCGCGAGCGGCGTCGGGGTCGCTGTCCGCTTCGATCTCGGCCTTGTAGGCCACTTCCAGGCCGCCTTCGATGGGCAAGGATCCCCACTGCGCCGACGGCCACGCGTAGCGGAAGTTGAAGCGGTCGGCATTCTGATGGCCACCGCCCGCCACGCCGAAGGCTTTCCGGATGATGATGGAGCACCAGGGCACCGTACTCTGTGCGATGGCGGTCAGCGCGCGCACGCCAGCCCGCATCACGCCCTCTTTCTCGGCCTCCAGGCCGATACGGAAGCCTGGAACGTCCACCAGGTTCACCACCGGCAGGTGGAACTGTTCCGCCAGGTCGACCATGCGCATGTACTTCTCGGTGGTCTGGCGATCCCAGGCCCCGCCGTAGTGATAGGGATCGCTGGCAACGATCACCACCGGCCAGCCGTCGACGCGCGCCAAGCCGGCGGAGATGGCCTTGCCCCATTGACGGCCGATCTCCATATAGGATCCGGTATCCACCAGGGTCTCGACGATGTTGCGGATCTTGTAGACCGACCGCGGATTTTCGGGAATGGCGCGGCGCAGCGCCTCCTGATCGGCAACGGCCGAGCGGCCCGTTTCGGCCCGTGGCGGCAGCTCGTAAGTCGACGGCGGCAAATAGGACAGGAAGCGGCGCGCCCGCAAGAAGGCATCCGCTTCGGACTCCGCCTCGTCGTCGACCACGCCGTTGCGGGTGTGGATCTGGCTGCCGCCCAGATCGTTCTTCTCGATGTTCTGGCCGGTACGTGCGACCACCGGCGGGCCCGCCACGAACAATTGGGCGGTGTCACGCACCATCACCGAATAGTGGCTGGCCGCGACCCTGGCCGCACCCAGCCCGGCCACGGAACCCAGGCCCAGACCGACCACCGGCACGGTCGCCAGGTTACGGGCGATGTAAGGCCATGACTTCAGCTTGGGCAGCAGGGTATGGCCCTTCAATTCGATATTCTTGACCGAGCCGCCGCCGCCCGTGCCGTCGACCAGGCGCACCAGCGGAATACGCAGGTCATGCGCCATCTGCTCGGCCACGATCATCTTGTCGCCCACGGCGCCGTCGTTGGCGCCGCCGCGTACCGTGAAGTCGTCGCCCATCACCACCGCGGGCCGGCCCTCGATGCGGGCCCGGCCCATCACGAAGTTGGCGGGAACGAAGTCCGTCAGCTCGCCGTTCTCGTCGTAGGAACCGCTGCCGGCCAGACCGCCAACCTCGCGGAAAGTCCCCTCGTCCACCAGCGCCGCGATACGTTCGCGCACCGGTAGCTTGCCGTTGTCCCGATGACGCTTGAGCTTTTCCGGACCGCCCATGCGTTGAGCGAGCGCCGTCCTGCGAGCCAGTTCATCGCGTTCTTTTTGCCAGGCCACCTGTATTACTCCCGATACCCGCGCCGCGGCGCGTAAGAAGAAAAGTTCCTCCCGCCAGCCCGGCGGGTCACTCCAGCTTGATGTCCGCCTTGCGGATGATGTCGGCGTACTGCGCGGTCTCCACGCCGATCTGCGCCGCGAATTCGCGCGGCCCCAGCATGCGCAGGTTGCCTTGCTGGGCCAGCTTGGCCTTGACGTCCGGATCCTGCAGCGCGGACGCTATCAGCTCGGACAGCTTGTTGACGACGGGGTCCGGGGTTTGCGACGGCGCCAGCGCGCCAACCCAGAAGGAGATGTCGAAACCCGGATAACCCGACTCGGCGATCGTGGGCACATCCGGCAGTTCATGCCAGCGCTGGGCCGAACTGACGGCCAGCGCACGCAATTGACCGGCCTTGATCTTCGGCACGGACGAGGGATTGTCGAAGGTGGAGTCCACTTCCTTGGATAACACCGCCACCTGTGCGGGCGCGGTGCCGCGATAGGCGACGTGAGTCATCTTCACGCCGGCCTTGCCATTGAGCAGTTCGTAGGTCAGCTGCGTCAGATTGCCCACGCCGGCCGAGCCATAGGAATAGGCACCGGGTTTGGCCTTGGCCAGGTCCAGCATGGCCTTCAGATCGGGGGCCGTGCCGATAGGCGCGTGTTGCGGATTGACCGTCAGGATGAAGGGTACGGACACGATCAGGGAGACCGGCGCGAAATCCCTTTTCACGTCGTACATCATCTTCGCGTAGAGCGAGGGATTGACCGTGATCGTGCTGGAATTGCTGATCAGGATCGTATAGCCATCGGGCTGGGCGCGCGCCACCTCGGCGGCCGCCAGCATGCCGTTGGCGCCGGTGCGGTTGTCGACGACGACGGTCTGGCCCGTCTTGTTGCCGATGTACTGCGCCACGATGCGCGCTACCGAATCGATGGAGTTGCCGACGCTGAAGCCGACGATGAAACGAATCGGTTTGTTCGGATAGGCCGCGGCCTGGGCGTTAGCCGGCTTGGCAGCCATTCCCGCCAGACCCACCATGGCGGCACACACACCGAGTATCAAGCGCTTCTTGTTCTTCATTTTTGTCTCCTCGTTGGGCGCCCGTCCACGACACTTATGTATTCTGCTAGACGGAACGTCTGTTCTCTTTTTTATAGTATGGCCGAGAGCGCTCCGATATTCGTATCGGTATTAACCCGGTGTTCAGCTTGTGGGGCGCCCATAAACGAAAAAGACCGTGGCCACCCGAGGGTGGCCACGGTCTTGCTATCGACAGGCGGACGGCTAGTGCCGCTTCAGCCCTTGGCCGCCGGCACGGTGGGCTTGCCCCAATCGGCCCACAACTTCGCGATGGCCGCGTAGTCGTCGCGGCCGTAGCCGGCCACGGCCGCCATTTCGTAGACGCTGTGCGAACCCTGGATGGCGAACAGGGGCACGCCCGCCGTCTGGGCCAGTTGCAGCGCCAGCACCGAGTCCTTGCGCGCCGCGTCCAGCGGCATGCCGCCACTGTAGTCGCCGTTGACGATGCGCTCGGCATAACGATGCGTCAACGGGCGGTGCAACCCCATCTGCGGGTCCGCCAGCAGGCCGATCAGCTTCTCGCAGCTGACGCCGGTGGCGGTCGCCATCGCGCCCGCTTCCGCCACCACCACCATCACCGCATGCGCCACGGCGTTGTTGATCACCTTGGCCGCGGCGCCCGTGCCCGTCGCGCCGAAATAGATCTGCTTGGGCGCGATCGCGTCCAGCACTTCCTGGCAGGCCGCGATATGCGCGGGGTCGCCGCCCATCAGCAGCATGGCCTTGCCCGCCGCCATCTGTGCCACGCCAGCCATCACCGATGCGTCGATGATCCCGATGCCGTAAGGCGCCAGCAACTTGGCGCTGGCATGCATGTCGTCCGGATTGACAGTGCTGGTCTCCACCACGATGCTGCCCTTGCGCAGCACGGGTCCCAACTCACGCAGGATGGCTTGCGATATGGCCGGGCTGGGCAGCGACAACACCACGATGTCGACGTCGGCCGCGTCCTGCGGCTGGCGCAGCGCCGTGGCGCCGAACTCGGCTTGGGCCCGCTCGACCTGCGCCGTGTTCAGATCCGCCACCTTCACCGGAAAGCGCGTGGCGATGCGTTGGGCGACCAGATAGCCCATATTGCCCAGGCCGTAGACGGCGACGCTTTGCTTGTCCTTCATGTTCCACCTCTTCGAAAAAATCAGACGCCCTTGCGCAGGCGCAACGACATCACCAGGACGATGCCGACCAGGGAGCAGGCGGTCAGGCCAAGCAGGCCGGCCTGCAGCGAACCCGTGTGCTGCTTGATGGCCCCGACCGCCGTGGGCGCGACGAAACCACCCAGATTGCCGATGGAGTTGATCAAGGCAATGCCCGCCGCCAGGATCTTCGGTTCCAGCGACATCGCGGTCATGGACCAGAACACCGAATTGCAGGACTTGTAGCCGATCGCCGCCAGGGTCAAGGCGAACAGCGCGAACCACGGGCTGCCCGTGGTGGCGAGCGCCATGCCCACCGCCTGCAGCAACAAGGCAGCGCCCACCAGCACCTTGCGATGCCCCTTGTCGTCAGTGAACTTGGCCAGCACGTACATGGCGATCACCGCGCCTATCCACGGAATCGACGACAGCAGTCCCACCTGGAAGTCATTGATGTCCTTGATCTGCCGCAGAATGCCCGGCAGCCAGAACGTCACCGTATAGCCCGTCATCACCGACACGAAGTAGATGGCGCACAGGGTCAGCACCGGACGCTGCAACAGCAGACGCCATTGCGGCTTCTTGCCTTGCTCGGTCTGGCGGTTGGCCACGTCGCGTTCGACCGCCGCCTGCAACTCGTGCTTTTCCTGGGGCGTCAGCCACTTGGCGTCCGCGATGTTCGACACCAGGTAGCGGATGCTGACCAGGCCCATCAGCATCGAACCGCCGCCTTCGATCAGGAACATCCAGCGCCAGCCCGCGATGCCGGCCATGCCGTGCATGGTCAACAGCGCACCGCTGATGGGACCGGTGACGATATAGGCCAGCGCCGACGCGCTAAGAAAGATGGCCACGGCGCGGCCACGATGGGCATCGGGCAGCCACCTGGTCAGGTAAAAGATCACGCCGGGAAAGAAGCCGGCTTCCATCAGGCCCAGCATGAAGCGCAGGAAGTAGAAACTGTACTCGCCCTGGGTGAACGCCATCAGCAAGGTCACCAGACCCCAGGTGACCATGATGCGGGTCAGCCAGATGCGCGCGCCATAGCGTTGCAGCAGCATGTTGCTGGGCACTTCGAACAGGGCATACCCAACGAAGAACAGGCCGGCGCCCAGGCCGAAAGCGGCCGCGCCCAGACCCAGATCGGCCTTCAAGGCGTCCTGGATGAAGCCCAGATTGGTGCGGTCGACTTGATTGACCAGCAGCATGAGGACCACCAGCGGCATCATGCGTACATAGAATTTGCGTACCGCGGATTTCAGGACGGTACTGTCCTCGGCCATGCCGGTGAGGGTGTGTGGGGTGGCACTCATGATTCCTGACCTTCTCCTTTGAGGATCGTTATGTCTTGTACGGGGCCGGCATAAGCGGCCGGCCCCGGTCCCGCAAGGGACATGTTTTTCTGCACTGCACTGCGCTGCACCGAGAAGCGGCGCGCTCCGTCCTACTTGGCGACCGCCAAAGGCTGTTCATGCAGCCCGAAGTACATGCTCTTGACCTGGGCATACAGGCGCAGCCCGTCGATGCCCTTCTCGCGGCCGATGCCGCTGTTCTTGAAACCGCCGAACGGCGTGCTGGTCACCGACTGCTTGTACGTGTTGATCCAGACCGAACCTGCCTCAAGCGCGCGGCCGATACGCCATGCGCGCTTGAAGCTTTCGGTCCAGATACCGCAAGCCAGGCCGAACGCCGTGCCGTTGGCCTGGGCGATCAGATCCGCCTCGTCCTTGAACGGCAGCGCCACCAGCACGGGGCCGAAGGCCTCTTCCTGGCAGGACACGGCCTGCGGGCCCAGGCCGTCGATCACGGTGGGTTCGAAGAACGCCCCCTTGTCGTAGCCGGGGCCTTGCGGGATGCCGCCGCCGCACAGTATGCGGCCACCTTCCTGGCGCGCGCGTTCGACGAAACGGATCACACGCTCGCGATGGTGGAAGGACGCCAGCGGTCCCATTTCCACACCGTCGGCATCGGGCAGTGCCACGCGCAGGCTCTTGGCCCGGGCCACCACGCGCTCGACCACTTCGTCATAGCGCTCGGCCTGCACGAACAGCCGCGAACCCGCGACGCAGGACTGGCCGGCCGAGCCGAAGATGCCGGCGACCACCGCGGCCACTGCGTGATCCATGTCGGCATCGGCGAACACGACGTGGGGGGACTTGCCGCCCAACTCCAGCGCGGCCGGCACCAGGCGTTCGCCCGCGACGCGGCCGATGGCGCTGCCGGACACGGTGCCGCCAGTAAAGGAGATCATGCGCACACCAGGGTGAGCCACCAGGGCCGCGCCGATTTCCGCGCCGCGGCCTTGCACCACTTGCAGCAGGTTCTCGGGCAGGCCGGCAGCCAGGGCGATGCGCGCCAGTTCCGGTCCCAGCAGCGGCGAGTCTTCGGACGGCTTGAGCAGCACCGCATTGCCGGCGGCCAAGGCCGGCGCGACCTTGGTGGCGTCATTCATGATGGGCGAATTCCACGGCGTGATGGCAGCCACCACGCCGTAGGGCTCCAGCACCGTGAACGACAGGTAGTCGCCGCGACTGGGGGTCACGTCGGTTTCCAGCGTCTCGCACACCGCCGCGTAGTAGCGGAAAGTGCCGATCGCCGACTCGACCATGCCGCGGCATTCACCCAGGGGCTTGCCGTTATCGCGCATCTGCAGTTGAGCCAGCGACTCCTTTTCGGCGGCCAGGCCGTCGGCGATCTTGTTCAGCACCAGGGCGCGGCGATGCGGCAGCAGCGCCTTCCAGCCGGATTGATGGAAGGCGTGCCAGGCGCGCTCGACGACGGCATCCAGTTCGGCGGCGGAGGTCACGCGAACGCGGCCGACTTCCTCGCCGTTGGCCGGGTTGGTACTGATGATGTATTCGGAAGATTGCGACATGGCTCCATCCTGGTCTTTGAGTGCCGCCAGTCTGCGGCCCGCTTCCGGCCCTGGCAACGAGCACGTTGTCGCCATTTTTTCCAATGAGATTATTAATAACGCCGGGGTTGACAGGCCTCGCGCGGACGGATCGGCAAGGCGGCCGGTGCTACACTGCGCCCCTTCGCAAGCCGGTCATGTCGCAAGCCCGCCATGTCACAAAAATCCAGCGCGGCCACGCAGCGCGCGCCCTACGAGACAGATCTCCCCGACCAGGTCCGCACCGTGATCGAGGCCATCGAGACCGACATCATTCGCGGCCGCATCCTGCCGCGCACCCGTCTTATCGAAGACCACCTGATGGAAGACTACGCGGCGAAGCGTCACGTCGTGCGCGCCGCGCTGGTGGAGTTGCAGCGGCTGGGCGTGGTGGTCAAGCCGCCGCACCTGGGCGCGCAGCTGCGCCGCTTCGATCTGCGCGAACTGGCCGACCTCTATCGCATGCGTAACGTGCTGCATCGAGCCGCCGTCGCGATGATGCCCATGCCCCTGGAGGGCGAGCGCCTGCAAGCCTTGACGCAGGCCATGCAGGTCCATGCCGATGCGGCGGCGTCGGGCGACCTCATCGCCATCCACCGCAGCAACATGGCATTTCACCGCGAACTCTACGGCCTGTGCGACAACCCCTACCTGGCCGAATCGATCCGCCTGCATGACTGGCTCAGCTTTCCCGCCCGCGCCTACGGGGTCGCCGACGCCGGCGCCCTGGAACAGGCCTGCCGCGAGCACGCCGACATGGTCGACGCCTTGCGCACGGGCGACCGCCCCCGCCTGGATGAGCTGGCGCAGCGCCACATGGAACGCGCGCGCGACATCTACGTCGGCAAATTCCTCGATGCCAGCGCCCGGATAACGCCGGCCCCATAGGGGATAGGGATACACTCTTGTCAGGCCGCTCGCGCGGCTGACGGCAAGCTGACAGGACGGGCGCATAACGGCCGTCCTGCAATCCGCACAGCCCAATCAGGGCATACAAGATCTGGAAATTTGGAGGGTAAGCATGGAACATCCCCGCGCACAGCCGGAGGTGCTGGTGCTCATGGGCGTCGCCGGTTGCGGCAAGACAACCGTCGCGGCTATTTTGTCAGGGCGCCTGGACTGGCCCTTCGAGGAGGGCGATGGGCTGCACCCGGCCTCCAATGTAGAGAAGATGCGCTCCGGCCACCCGCTCACTGACGCCGACCGCAAGCCCTGGCTTGAAACGGTCGCCACCTGGGTCGAGGAATGCCTCGATGCCGGCTCCAACGGCATCATCACCTGCTCGGCACTGAAACACGCCTACCGCGACATCATCAACCGCCGCGGCCATGGTGTGAAGTTCGTCTACCTGCACGGTTCGCATGAGCTGATCGCCGAACGCCTGGCCACGCGCCACGGCCACTTCATGCCGCCCAGCCTGCTCGACAGCCAGTTCGCCACGCTGGAAGAGCCCGGCGCCGACGAACCCGCCGTCCGCATCGAAATCGGCGGCTCGCCCTCGGCCATCGCCAACGACATCATCAAGACGCTAGGATTGCACGCCAACACGGGAAAAAAGGAGACCCCATGAACCCGTCCACCGAGCTGAATCCGCACGACATACAAGTACTGCTTGTCGCCGCGGCCGGTATTGCCCTGCTCGTTCTGCTCATCGTCTGGTTGAAACTCCACGCCTTCCTGGCTCTGACCATCGGCGCCCTGTTCGTGGGCGTCGGCTCCGGCATTCCGCTGGAGAAGGTCACCACCTCCTATGAAAACGGCGTCGGCGGCGTGCTCGGCTACGTTGGCGTGCTGATCGCGCTGGGGGCCATGCTGGGCAAACTGCTGGCCGACTCAGGCGGGGCCGATATCGTGGTCGACCGAATGCTGCGCGGACGACCCGCCACCCTGCCCTGGAAAATGGCGCTGGTGGCCAGCATCATCGGCATCCCCATGTTCTTCGAGATCGGCCTGGTGCTGCTGATCCCCGTGGTCATGCTGGCCGTGCACAAGTCCAAGGGCCCCGCCATGCGCCTGGGCATCCCCGCGCTCGCGGGCCTGTCCGTGCTGCACGGTTTCATTCCTCCGCATCCCGGACCGCTGGCGGCCATCGCCATCCTCAAGGCCGACGTCGGCATCACCTTGGGGCTGGGCCTGCTCATCGCCATCCCCACCGTGATCGTGGGCGGCCCGCTGTTCGGCAGACTCGCCGCCCGCATGGTGCCGGTCGGCGCGGCGGGGGCGGCCTATGCGGTCACCGCGTCGGACAAGGCCATCGAAGCCGCCGAAGCGGATGATCCCAAGGCGACGCGCAAGCCGTCCTTCGGCGCCACCTTGCTGACCCTGCTGTCGCCCATCATCCTGATGCTGGCCAAGGCGGCGTCGGACATCTGGCTGGACAAGGCGTCGCCCATGCGCCATTTCTTCGACTTCGTCGGGGATCCGGTCTTTGCTCTGCTGTTCGCGGTGCTGCTGGCCATGATCACCTTCGGTACGTCGGTCGGCTTCACGGTGCCGGTATTGGCGAAGAAGATCGGCAACAGCCTGATGCCGGTGGTCGGCGTCATGTTGATCGTGGGCGCCGGGGGCGGCTTCAAGCAATCGCTGGTGGACGGCGGCGCCGGCCAGGCCATCGCCAAGATCGCCCTGGCCACCGGGATGTCGGTGCTGGTGCTGGCGTGGATCGTGGCGGTGCTGATCCGCCTGGCGACGGGTTCCGCTACCGTGGCGACGGTGACGGCGGCCGGGATCATCGAGAAGCTTGCCGTGGGGATGCCGCAGACGCACCTGTCGCTGGTGGTGCTGGCCATCGGGGCGGGGTCGGTGTTCTTCTCGCACGTCAACGATGCGGGGTTCTGGCTGGTGAAGGAATACTTCGGGCTGACCATAGGGCAGACGATCAAGTCCTGGTCCTTCATGGAGACGATTCTGTCGGTGATGGGGTTGATCCTGACGTACGCGCTTTGGCAGTTCATTTAGTACCAAGTGACACTTGATGAAGAAGGGGAACCCTTGGGGTTCCCCTTTTCTTTACATTGCCGAGAGGCATCCGGCGCGGGCGCCTACTTTCTGTGGTTCGCGCGGCGTGCGAGCCATTCGCCGCCTATCTGGACCAGCGTCACCAGCACGATCAAGACGATGATCACGTTGAACATCACGCTGGTCTCGTAACGCTCGTAGCCGTAGCGTATCGCCATGTCGCCCAACCCTCCAGCGCCCACCGCGCCGGCCATGGCGGACGCGTTGATCATGCCGATCAGGCTGACCGTGATGCCGCCGATGATGCCCGGCAAGGCTTCCGGCAGCAGCACATGGCGCACGATATGACGGCGCCGGCAGCCCATCGCACGGGCGGCCTCGATCAAGCCCGCGTCCACCTCATTCAAGCTGACCTGCGCGATCCGCGCGAAATAAGGCGTCAGGCTGAAGGACAAGGGCACGACCGCCGCCCACGTCCCCAGCGTCGTGCCGACGATATAACGCGTCACCGGCAGCAAGGCCACCAGCAGGATGATGAAAGGCACGGCGCGGAAGATGTTCACCACCACCGACAGCGCCTTATGCAACACTGGCCTCGGGTACAGCCCGCCCGGCGCGGTCACCGTCAGCACCAGCGCCAGCAACAGGCCCAAGCTCACCGAGATCACCGCGCAGGCTCCCACCATGAGCAAGGTTTCCAGGAAAGCCTGCAGATAACGATCAAGCATGGACAGGGACATACCCGATCACCTCCACGTGGTCCGCGGCGGCCAGGGCCGCCTCGTCATAATCCTCGGCCGGCAAGGCCACCAGCAACTCGCCTTGCGCGTGCCCAGTGATGCGCTCCACGCCGCCTTGCAGCAGGCGCGCCCGCGGTCCCAGCACCGCCAGCGTCCGCAGCGGCACGCCCGGCGTCGTCGTGGCACCCTGCCCGAAGGCGGCCGGACTGCCGAGCCCGGTCGAACCGCTGCCCGTGTAGCGCAAGGCCAGGATGACGTCGGCCCGCCCGGCCCCCCGCTCCGGCACCAACCGGGCCGCGATGTCGGGCGGCAGGCCCTGGCGTAGCGGCCGCAGGAGCGCGCGCGTCGCGTCCGCGTGCGGCGTGCCGAACACCCGCCATACATCGCCGTGCTCCACCACGCGGCCCTGGTCCAGCACCAGCACCCGGTGGCAGGTTTCGCGGATGACCGCCATGTCGTGCGTGATCAGCACCACCGTCAGGCCCAGCTGGCGATTGATGTCGCGCAGCAGGCCCAGTATCGAATGCGTGGTTTCCGGATCGAGCGCCGACGTGGGCTCGTCGCAGAGCAGGATGTCGGGCTCGTGGACCAGGGCGCGGGCTATGCCGACGCGCTGCTTCTGCCCGCCGGACAGCTGAGCCGGATACGCCTGCGCCTGCTCACCAAGGCCAACCAGGTCCAGCAGATGCGCCACCCGCCGCGCGATCGTGGCGCGGCCCAGGCCGGCGACGCGCAGCGGCAGTCCCACGTTGTCCGCCACCGTCTTGGCCGACAGCAGGTTGAAGTGCTGGAAGATCATGCCGATGCGGCGGCGCAGCGCCACCAGGCCGTCTTCATCCAGGCCGCCGACGTCCACGCCGCCGACACGAACGGTGCCACCGGTGGGCCGCTCCAGCATATTGATGGCGCGCAGCAGCGTGGACTTGCCCGCGCCGCTACGGCCGATGATGCCGAAGATCTCGCCGCGCTCGATGCTGAACGAAACGTCCTGCAAGGCCGCGACGCGGCGTTCGCGTGCCGCGTACGTCTTGGCCAGGCCTTCGAAGATGATGTGCGGCGTGCGTTGCGCGACCGCCCCGCTGTTTTCCTGGACCATGTCGAAACGATGCCTGGCCATGGATCAGAAGACCGGCAGGACGGAACCCTGGTATTTCTTCAGGATGAACTGGCGTACTTCCTCGGATTGATACGCCGCCACCAGCTTGGGCACCCAGGGCGCGTTCTTGTCCTGTTCACGCACCGCGATGACGTTGACGTAGGGATTGTTTTCTTTCTTCTCCACCGCGATGCCGTCACGTGTCGCGATCAGGCCGGCTTGATAGGCGAAGGTGTTGACGATGGCCGCCGTGTCGACGTCTTCCAGCGATTTCGCCAGGATCAGCGAGGTGCTTTCCACCAGCTTGATCTTGCTCGGTATGGACGTCACGTCCGCCAGCGAGGCGGTGCCCGTAAAGGGATCGAAGCCGTCCCGCAGGGTGATCAGGCCGTGGTCGCGCAGGATCACCAGCGCGCGGGTCTGGTTGCTGGGATCGTTGGGAATGCCCACGCGCGCGCCTGCCGGCAGGCTCTCCAGCGACTTGTATTTCTTGGAGTAGAACGCGATGGGCGAGATCAGCGTATTGCCGGCTATGGCCAGTTTGTAGCCACGCTGCTTGATCTGGTCGCGCAGGAAGGGAATGTGCTGGAAGGAATTGGCGTCCAGGTCGCCGTTGTTCAAGGCCTCATTCGGACTGGCCTGCCCGCTGACCACGATGACCTTCACGTCCAGGCCGTTCTGCTTGGCGACCTTGGTGACCACTTCCCAGATTTCTTCGTCGACCCCGCCACGCACGCCGACCTTCAGCGGCTTATTGGCATCGGCGGCCTGAGCCAATGGCACGGCCAGCGCAAGGGACGCCGCGGCGAAGGGAAGCAACAAGCGCGCCAGACGGGAACGGAGGGACATGACGAGAATTCCTTCAAAGGGGGAACCTCGCAGGTTATGGCCTGGACCGCCACGATCGGAACGAATTCCTGGTTAGGTTCTTATGCCTGGCCAGGTCCGGTCTTGCGGGTCCATGGCGCCCTAAGCCCCTTGTGCCGGGACTGGCGCCGGCTTCGGCAGACCAAGATGGCCACGCAAGGTCTTGCTGTCGTAGCCGGTGCGATACAAGCCGCGGCGCTGCAGCTCCGGCACCACCAGATCGACGAAATCGAACAGGCCGTCCGGCATGCCCGCCGGGATCAGATTGAAACCATCGGCGGCACCCGCGCGGAACCAGCGTTCCAGGTCGTCGGCCACTTCCCCCGGCGACCCCACGATGATGCGGTGGCCGTACGACGCAATGGCCAGGGTCGCCAGGTCGCGCAGGGTGTAGTTTTCCGCGCGGGCCTTGTTCAACAGCATGCGCACCCGGCTGATGCCGTGGACCTTGGGCCCCGGTTCCGGCACCGGACCGTCCAGATCGTAGCTGGACAGATCGTAGCCCCAGCGGCCGGACAACTGCCGTATGCCGGCCGCCACGTCCGTTTGCGCCTGCAAGGCGGCGAACTTCTGGCGGGCCTCGTCGGGCGTTCGACCGATGATGGGCATGATGCCGGGCATGATCAGGGGGCGGGCCCCGCTGCCCGCGGCCCGACCCACTGCCGCCAGTTCCAGTTGCTCGCGATAGGCCAGACCATCCTCGATGGTGTCCTGGGCGGTGAACGCGACCTCGGCGACGCGCCCGGCCAGGGCAATGCCCGCTTCCGACGCACCGGCCTGGATGGTGACGGGTTGTCCCTGCGGCGGCCGCGACACGTTCAGCGGCCCGCGCACGGCGTAGTGCGGCCCACGATGATTCAGCTCGCGCACGCCGGCCAGGTCGACATAGACGCCGCTGGCCTTGTCCAGGCGCAGGGCGTCGTCGTCCCAGGTGTCCCACAAGCCTTTCACCACGTCGACGAACTCCGACGCGCGCACATAGCGATCGTCATGTTCCGGCAGGGCTTGCTGGCCGAAATTCTGCGCCGCTCGATCGTTTTGGGAGGTCACCACGTTCCAGGCTATGCGTCCGCCACTCATATGGTCCAGCGACGCCAGCATGCGCGCGACGTTGAACGGTTCGCTGAACGACGTCGACACCGTGGCGGCCAGACCGATGGAAGACGTGCTGGCCGCCAGCGCGCCCAGCAGGGTCAACGGCTCGAATCCGCCGCCCCTGCCGTTGCCTTCGGCGGTGGGGCCGACCAGGTTGTCGGCCAGGAAGAACAGGTCGAACAGGCCGGCTTCCGCCTTGCGCGCGACCTCGACCACCCAGGCCAGGTCTTCGGGATGGCCACGGGCCTCGTCGCGCCGCCATGCGGCGGGATGCCGCCCCAGCGGCAGATGGAAATACCCTAGATGAATCTGTGCTTGCTGGTGGCTCATGGCTGTTTGTCTCGTTCGTTATTGGGGGGAAGCAGCGCAACAGGGGAACTGCTGACCCTGAGTAGTAACGCGCGCCGCGATATCGTCCCCCTTTCCCCGGCTACGCGGCCTGACGAGGTCGCTGCCTGAAGAGACTGGCGCGGGGATCCGCATCCAGCATGGCGTCCAGCAACGTGCGCGTGTAGTCATGGCGCGGCGCATGGAAAACCTGGTCGCGCGTGCCATGTTCGACCACCTGGCCGCGGCTCATCACGGCCACCTCGTCGCTCAAGGCGTACACACTGTCCAATCCATGGGCTATGAAAAGATAGGCCAGACCGTACTCGGGCTGCAAGCGCTTGAGCAAGTCCAGGATCTGCGCCTGCACCGAGGCGTCCAGGGCCGAGACCGGCTCGTCGCAGACCAGCAGGCGCGGACGGGCGCCCAGCGCGCGGGCGATGCCGATTCGCTGGCGTTGGCCGCCCGACAATTCATGCGGCCAGCGCCGCGCCACATCCAGGGGCAGGCCCACGGCTTCCAGCAGGCGCGCCACCTCGTCGGGCGCCTGGGCGCGCGTGACCAGGCCGCGCGCCAGCATCGGCTCCGCGACGATGGCGCCGACCCGCATCCGCGGATTGAGGGACGCCTGCGGATCCTGGAAGACCATCTGCACCTTGCCGCCCTGCCCTGGCGTCTCCTGCCCGGCGGCCGTTACGTCAATGCCGTCGACGCGCACGCGGCCGGCATCCGGCCGCAGCAAGCCCGCGACGATACGGGCCAGGGTGGACTTGCCGCTGCCGGACTCGCCTACCAGGCCCAACGTGCGTCCCGCATGCAGTTCCAGCGTGACATCGTCCACCGCCGCGAAGGACTCGCCCCGCGCCGCATAGCGCTTGACGATGTTTTCCAGGCGCAGCAGGGGCACTGTGGGTTCAGACGCCGCCACGACGGGTGTCGGCGCCTGCACCGGCACCGGCGCTTCCGGGCGGCGCGGCGCGAGGGCCATGAGGCGGCGCGTGTAGGGATGCGACGGCGCTTCGAACACCGTCTCCACCGAACCGGTCTCCACCAGGCGCCCCCGCTGCATCACCGCCACGCGGTCCGCCAGCTGCGCCACCACTGACAGGTCGTGCGTCACGAACAGCACGCCTATGCCGGCACGCTCGGCGGTGCGCGCGATCAACGCCAGCACCTGTCTTTGCACGGTATTGTCCAGGGCGGTCGTCGGCTCGTCGGCGATGAGCAGCGCCGGCCGCGCGGCCATCGCCATGGCCAGCATCACGCGCTGGCGCATGCCGCCGGACAGCTGATGGGGATATTCGTCCAGGATATGCGGCACGCGCGCGATGTCGACATCGCGCAGCAGTTGCGCCGCCACCTCGCGCCGCGCCTTGCGTGGCACGTCGGTCTTGTACTTGAGGATCTCGACGATCTGCTCGCCTATGGTCAGCACCGGATTCAGCGCCGACAAGGGCTCCTGGAACACCATCGCGGCATCCGTGCCCCGCAACGCCCGCCAGTCGCGCGGCGTGCAGCGCGTCAGATCGCGCCCGCGCAATTCCGCCGTTTCCGCCCGCAACCGCAGATTGGGCGCCAGCAAACCAAGCACGCTAAGCGCGGTCAATGTCTTGCCGCTACCGGACTCGCCCACCAGCGCCACGATCTCGCGTTCGCGTACTTCCAGGTCCAGGTCCTGCACCAGCGTTCTGGTCGCGCCAGCCTGCTCCAGCAATATAGACGCCTTGCGGTATTTCAGGATGGGGGCATTGCGCTCCGTCATGACAGCCTCGGATCAAGATAATCCCGCAGCCAGTCGCCCAGCACGATCACGCTCAGCACCGTGAGCGTGATCGCCAGACCTGGAAACGTGGCGACCCACCAGCTGGTGGCCAGGGACTGCCGCCCCTCGCTCAACATCTGGCCCCAGGATATCTGGGGCGGCTGCACGCCGAAGCCCAGGAAGCTCAGGGAGGATTCCGCCAGGATAATGGCGCCGACGTTCAAGGCCGCGACCACCACGAAGGACGCCAGGATATTCGGCAGGACATGGCGCCAGACGATACGCACCGGGCCCAGGCCGGCGATACGCGCCGCGCCGACAAATTCCAGCTCCCGCACGCGCAACGTCTCCGCACGGACCAGGCGTGCGTAATGCACCCAATGCGTCAGCGCGATCACCAGGATCAGGGGCCCCATGCCGCTGTCTGCCACCATCGCCACCACCAGCATGAAGAGCATGGTCGGTATCGCCAACATCGCATCGGTGACCCGCATGATCACGGTGTCGACCACACCGCGCGCCCAGCCGGCCAGCAGGCCCAGCACCAGGCCAAGCGCGCTCGACAGCAGGACCGCCGCCAAGCCGACGATCAGCGACGTGCGCGCCCCGAACACGATACGGGCCAGCACATCGCGGCCCTGCGCGTCGGTACCCAGCAGGTTGCGCAGCGATCCGCCCGCCACCCACGCCGGCGGCCGGAACTTGTGCGCCAGGTCCAGGCGCAAGGGGTCCGGCAAAGGCAGGTACGCGGCGCCCGCGGCGGCCAGCACGATCAGCAGCAGCACCATCGCCGCCACGCAGGCTGGGGCATTGCCAACGCGCAGGCGCCACGCGCGTCCGCGCGCGGACACGCCGGCTTGCCCGGCAGAGGAAGGATCATCAGTAGGCGCGCGGGCACCGGCATCCGGCCCCAGCGCGGCGCTTGCTTCCGCATTCATGACTTCGAACTCATAGACGTATTCTCGGATCCAGCCAGCGATACAGAAGATCGGTGAGCAGGTTGATGGAGAGGGTCATCAGCGTGACGACGAACACGGCGATCTGTATTACCGCCATGTCCTTGGTGTAGACGGCCTGCACGATGAGCTGGCCCAGCCCGGGCCAGGAGAACACCGTCTCGGTCACCAACGCGCCGCCGAGCAAGGCGATCACGTGCATGGATCCCATGGTCAGGACCGGTATCCAGGCATTGCGCAAGGCGTGCCGCAACACCACCACCCGCCAGGGGATGCCCTTGGCTAGGGCCGTGCGCACATAGTCCTGTCCCAGCGCTTCCAGCATGCCGGCCCGCACCAGCTTGGTCAGGTCGGCCGCGAAGCCCAGCCCCAGGGTCAGGGCCGGCAGCACCAGGTGACTCAAGCCGCCACTGCCCGACACGGGCAGCACGCGCAGCCACACGCCGAACACCAGGATCAACATGATGCCCACCCAGAAATTCGGCATGGCCTTGCCCAGCACCGCGCCGCCGGACGCCAGCAGGTCGACGGTCGAATTGCGCCGCGTGGCCGCGAGCACCCCTGCAGGGATGGCGATGACCACCGCCACCACCAGCGCGCCCGCCGTCAACTGCAGGGTCGCCGGTATGCGCTCCAGCACCACGGGCAGGGCCGATGTGCCATAGCGGTAGGACACCCCGAAGTCGCCGGTCAGGATATTGCCCATGTAGCGCAGGTACTGGACGTACCACGGCTGGTCCAGCCCCCAGGCGGCCACCAGCGCCAGCCGATCCGCCTCGGTGGCGTCCTCGGGGATCAGCAGCGCGGAGGGATCGCCGGTCAGGTAGACCAGGATGTAGACGATCAGGGAAACCAGGTACAGGACCGGCACGAACTGCGTCAGCGCCCGCAAGGCATAGCGCCTGGCGCCGGAGCGCGCATTGCGGCTCACCCAGAGCTTCATACCGGAACCGCGTCCTCGGCCGGAATCATTTCATCGAAACGGCCGGCGAACTGGACGCGCTGCCCGATGCCATAGATGGCCTGCGGATAGACGAGACCGATCCGCACCCTTTGTCCTGCAATGATCTCCTGCCCTCGCTGGATGATGGCAATGCGGTGCGCTTCGTCGGGCGCCCGCCCGACGTCGACCCGCAGCTTCTCGAATTCCTCGTCACGCCAGGCGTAATGCCGCTTCCACTCGTCGCGGAACAAAGTCGAACCGTCCGTATAGGAACCCATGCCCCACAGATAAAGCTCGCCGAAGTTGTCGCCGACCATGCGGTTGTTGTAGACCGTCCAGTCCAGCACTTCCAGCTTGACCTGGAAACCGGCGTCCTGCAGATAGCCCGCCACCGCCTCGGATATCTCCCTGTCCTTGACGTAGCGGCCGCTGGGCGAACTCAGCTTGATCGGTACGGGTTCCGTATGGCCTGCTTCCCGCAGCAGCGCGCGTGCGCGTTCGGGGTCGTAGCGCAGGTCCTTGCTCAGCGCCGGGTCGTAACCCGGAATGCGCGATGGATAGAAACCTCGCGTCGGCACGGCATACCCTTCGACCACCTGCTTGGCCAAGGCATTGCGGTCGATGGCCAGGTCGATGGCTTCGCGCACACGCGGATCGTGCGTCGCATAGCCTTCACCCGTACGCACATGCAGGGCAAGATTGCGCGCGATGTCGAAAGCGACGATACGGGTCCCGGCATTGGCCTTGATACGGGCGATGTCTTCCGGCGGCACGTTGACGGCGATGTCGACGCCACCGGTGATGAACTCGGAAACGCGGGTGGTGGTTTCAGGGATGGCGCGCACCACCACCGTGTCCCACTTGGGCTTGCCGCCCCACCATTTTGGATAGGCCTGCAGGATCAGGCGGTCGGCCTTGATCCACTGGTCGTAGCGGTAAGGTCCCGTGCCGATTGGCTTGCGGAAGAATGCCTCTTCGCCGGCGGCCGCCGTCAGGGCATGGCGCGGGAGAATGCCGGCGCCATTGCCGACGAAGCTGTGCAGCAACAGGGGATCGGGCGCGTCCGTATGGATACGCACGGTGTAGTCGTCCACGACTTCGACCTTGGCGATGGTGCGGAACTTGGCGTTGTTGATCAGTTTCTTATTCTGCTGGGTGCGCTCCACCGTGAACTGCACATCGCGCGCGGTGAAAGGCTGGCCGTCATGCCAGGTCACGTCGCGGCGCAGGCGGAAGGTCCAGGTCAGCGGATCGTCCTGCGACCACGACTGCGCCAGGCGCGGCTTGAACACCAGGGACTCACCGCTGAAATCCTTGTCGATGAGGTATTCGTAGATGTTGACCAGCGATGCTTCGGTACTGTTGTTGCCATGGTTGGCCGGGTCCAGCGACAGAATGTCATTGCCCTGCGCGATGGTCAACGTGCGCGGCGCGCCCGCCGACGTTGACGCTGACGCGGTGGTCCCGGAAGGCGTGGCCGCAGCGCCGCCCGCGTTCGCGGCGCCGGCAGCCGGCTTGTCATCGCTCTTCGAGCAGGCCGCCAACGCCAGGGGCCCCAACGTCCCCGCGGCCATCAGTTTCAAAAGCGACCGACGCTGTAAACCCCTTTGTAGACCCTGCCTCACATCCTGCTGCACACCCATACCGATCCTGCCTCGCAAAGCGTCAATATTCAATGGAACTCGCCAAGGTAAGGAGCGACACATGACGCGTCCAATATCTATTGCGGCTTTGTTTATTTCGAACGGGATGGATTACCTGTCGCTCTCCAAGACAGGCGACGCGCTACATGCGTCCCACGCATTAGATAAAAAGAAATGCGTATAGGGCGCTGCCGCGCGGCTGTCTTACCATCGATTGCCTCGACGCCTTCGTTCCGTGGCGTCATCGCAAGTTCATCCAACGAGAGGCCTCATGTCCACGTCCCAAGCACAGCACGTCGTCATCATCGGTGGCGGATTCGCAGGCACGGTCACCGCGATCAAGCTGGCCCGTGCCACGCCGGTGCCCTTGCGCGTCAGCGTCATCGAAAGCCGCAATGAAATCGGCCGTGGCATTGCCTACAGCACGCGCCTGCCCACGCACCTTGTCAACGGGCCCGCGAAGAACTTCACTCTGTACTCCGATCAGCCGGAGCATCTGGCCAACTGGTTGCGTGAGCAGGCGACCCGCGATGGCTGGCAACCACCCGCCGGCGTCGCATGGACCGATGCGTTCCCGCCGCGCCATGTTTATGGCGATTACGTGCAGGCGGAACTGGAGAATGCGCTGGCGCAATCGCCGCAAGCCATCGAGTTTCGCCACGTCGTCGACCGCGCCATCGACCTTGAACGTGCCGTGGATGGACGCTGGACCGTACGCCTGACCAGCGGCCTTGGCTTGCAGGCGGATCGCGTGGTGCTGGCCACCGGCTTGTTCAGCGCGACCTTGGGACGCGGCGACGTGGAAATCGATCCCCAGCTGATCGACGAAGGCCGCGTGTTCGACGACATCTGGGCAGCCGCGCCCACCGATTTATCCAAGGACCAGGATGCCGTGATCATCGGCAACGGCCTGTCCGCGCTCGACGCCATGCTCAGTGCGCAAGCGCAAGGCTTCCGCGGTCACTTCCACGGCATCTCCCGGCGCGGCTTGCTGGTGGCGCGCCGCCACGACGTCACGCCCTGGCCGCCTTTCCTGGATGGCCAGGCGCTGCCGTCCAGCCTGCGCCAGCTGCTGCGCCAGGTGCTTGGCGCGCATGACGCCATCCGCGCAGCCGGCGAAGACTGGCAACGCCTGACCGGCGCCGTGCGCCCGCATGTGCCGGCCCTGTGGAACCAGGCCAGCGACGCGGAGCGCAAGCGCTTCATCCGCCATCTGCGCGCCTATTGGGAAATCAGCCTGCACAAGGCCGCGCCGGAGTCGGCAACCTGGCTGGAAGCCTTGCTCCAGGCCGAACGCTACAGCAAGCTCACGGGCCGCGTGCGCCGTATTTCCCGCGCCGCCAGCGGCCGCATCGCCGTTACCTGGCAGCCGCGCCGTGCAGCCCAGCCGCAGACCTTTGAAGTCGACCGGGTCTTCAATTCGCGCGGCTTCGATTTCGACTGGAAGCGCATAGACGACCCCTTGCTGCGCCAACTGGTGGCGCGCGCCTATGTGCAACCGCACAGCACCGGCTTCGGCATCGACGCGGTCGGCCAGACCGGCGCCGTGCTGTCCGACACCCTGGATACGACCGGACTGTATGCCGTCGGCCATCCCCTGCGCGGCGTGAACTGGGAGTCCAACGCCATCGGTGAGCAGGTCGCGGGGGCCACGGCCACCGCGCAAGCCCTGGCCCTGTCCCTGCAGCCCGCGCTGGCCGTGGCCGCGTAAATTTGCGAAGCACCTCATGCCACCGGATTCCTCGACACTCTCGACGTATTTCGACCCCTTCCCGCCCGACAGCGGCGATGCCTTGCTGGTGCGCGCCGTCGCCTTGCGTCCCTTGCTGCAGGCCGACGCCGTACAACGCGACAAGGCCGGTGGACGGCCGGTCGCGCAGATCGCCCTGCTCAAGCAGCAGAAGCTCAACGCGGCCGCCATCGCGCCGCAGTACGGCGGTGAAGGCGCATCCTGGGTGTCCATCCTGCGCGTCGTGCGTGAGCTGGCGCGCAGCGACGGCTCGCTGGCCCATCTCTACGGCTACCAGCACCTACCCTTGCACACGGTGCTCGCCAGGGGCACGGACGAGCAGCAACAGCGCTGGTTCAGCCAAGCCGCCACCGAGCAATGGCTATGGAGCAATTCCGGCAATGCCATGTCCAAGACCAGCGCGGCCGAGCGCGTACCCGGCGGCTGGATCGTCGACGGCTTCCGGCCTTTCTCGTCTGGCAGCCATGTCGCCGACGTGATCCATATCGCCTGGCAGGACTCGACCGGCGCGCGCTGGTCGGCGCTGATCCCCGCGGACCGCGCCGGCGTCGTCATCGAAGACGATTGGGATGGCATCGGCCAGACCCAGACCGGCAGCGGCACGGTCAGCTTCCATGGCGTGCGGGTCCGCGATGACGAGGTGCTGGGGGATGCCGGTTCACCTTTGTCGCCGTTCGAATCGGTGGTCTCGCTGCTGCAACAGTCGGTGCTCGCCAATGTGTTCATCGGCAGCGCCGTGGGCGCCTTGGACGAAGCGCGTGAGTACACCGTCACGCAATCGCGCCCCTGGATTCATTCCGGCGTAGAGCGGCACGTCGACGATCCCTGGATCCAGCGTGCCTATGGGGACCTGGCCATCAGAACCCTGGCCGCCATCGAACTGGCCGACGACGCCGCGGCGCACCTGGACCGCGCATGCGCGCTGGGTCGCGGGCTGGATGCGGAAACGCGCGGCCGCGTGTCCATCGACCTGGCGGCGGCCAATGTCTACGCCGGCGAAAACGCGTTGGACGTGACCGAGAAAATATTCGAGTTGATGGGCGCGCGCTCCGCCACGCGGGCCCGCGGCTACGACCGTTTCTGGCGCAACGTGCGCACCCACACCTTGCACAACCCCGCCGAGTACAAGAAACGGACCATCGGCGCCTGGCTCCTGCGCCATCCCTATGCGCCCCTGGGCGCCTACCGCTGATCAGGACGACGGACCACCATGGCATTCGATCTCGACACTTCCAACCCCTGGTACGCCAAGGCCGTGCGCCTGCGCGAACAGTTCGCCGTGGACGCCGCGGCCAACGACAAGGCGGGTGGCCAGCCGCTCGCCCAACTGGCCCTGCTCAAGGAAAGCGGCCTGCTGAAACTGCTCTTGCCCGAAGACGTGGGTGGCGATGGCCAACCCTGGTCCACCGCCCTGCGCATCGGCCGTGAGTTCGCCAAGGCGGACGGCGCCTTGGGCCATCTGTTCGGTTATCACTTCAGCGCGGTGCTTGGCCTGGGCCTGCGCGGCGACCCGGAACGGGCGCAGTACTACTGGCGCGAATCGGCGCGCAACAACTGGTTCTGGGGCAATACGGCCAACAGCTTTTCAAAGAGCCTGTTCGGCCGCCCCGATGGCGACGACTTCATCCTGGACGGCTTCCGGCCGTTTACCTCCGGATCGCATATCGCCGATCGCCTGGCCATCGCCTGGGAAAACGAGGACGGGACCGTGCGTCGCTTCGCCGCCATTCCGGCCGACCGCGCCGGCGTCGTCATCGAGCACGATTGGGACGGCCTGGGCCAGACCCAGACCGGCAGCGGACGCGTCAGCTACCATGGTGTGCGCGTGCATGCCGATGAAATCCTCGGCGGGCCGGCGCCGTTCCAACCCACCGTCAGCCGCGCGGCGCCTTTTCGCACGCTCGGACCGCTGGTGCAGCAGAGCGTGCTGTTGAATGTCTTCGTCGGCAGCGCGCAGGGGGCCTTGCTGACCGCGCGCGACTACACGCTTACGCACTCCAGGCCGTGGCTCCATTCGGGTTTGGAAAAGCATCAGGACGATCCCTGGATACAGCGTCAATACGGCGAGCTGTGGACGCAGACGCGCGCGGCCACCTTATTGGCCGATCGCGCCGCGCTGGCGCTGGATCGTGCGTGGTCGCGGGGGGAGGCGCTGACGGCGGACGAGCGCGGCGAGGCCGCCGTGGCCGTGGCCGCCGCCAACGCGTTGGCGGGCACGGTCGCCTTGCGGGTGACGCGCGAGATGTTCGAGGTCATGGGCGCGCGGTCGGCCACGCGCAAGCTGGGCTTCGACCGTTACTGGCGCAATGTGCGCGTCCATACCCTGCACAATCCGGCCGAGTACAAGACGCGCAATGTCGGGCGCTGGTTGCTGGGCCTGGGCTATCCCACGCCGGGAAGCTTCCAATGACCGCCGCCGACCCAGCGGCACACGAGCTGATCCTCAACGTCAACATCCTGCATTCGGGTTTCCTGCCTTCGGCGTGGCGCGTCCCGGGGGCTGATCCCTACGCCTTCGCCGATATCGATCATTACGTGCATATCGCCAGGGTGGCCGAGGCCGCCAAGCTGGACGCGGTGTTTCTTGCCGACAACGCGGCCATTGCCGACCAGATCAAGTACCGTTCGATCACCGCGCTGGAGCCTACCGTGCTGTTGGCCGTGCTGGCGGCCAGCACCTCCCGCATCGGCCTGATCGGCACGGCGTCGACCAGCTATAACGAGCCCTACAACATCGCGCGCCGCTTCGCTACGCTGGACCACGTCAGCCGGGGACGGGCGGGGTGGAATATCGTCACCACGGCGGATCTGGCGTCGGCCCGCAACTTCAATCGCGACGACGTGCCTGAGCACGCCGAACGCTATGAACGCGGCGAGGAGTTCACCCAGGTGGTGAAGGACCTGTGGGACAGCTGGGGCGACGACGCTTTTCTTGGCGACAAGGCCAGCGGCCTCTTCGCCGATACGGCGCGGATCCGTCCCATTGCGCATGCGGGCAAGCATTTCAAGGTCCAGGGGCCTTTGAACCTGCCGCGGCCGCCGCAGGGGCACCCCGTGCTGGTGCAGGCGGGCGCCTCGGGTGACGGTCGGGAGCTGGCGGCACGGCATGCGGAGGCCGTGTTTTCGGCTTCCATATCGCTGGAGGAAGCGCGTGGGTATCGACGCGACCTGCACGAGCGGGCCGAAAGACATGGCCGCGGCCCGCGGTCGATCAAGGTCTTGCCGGGCCTGACCACCATCATCGGCGCCACGGAAGCCGAGGCGCGGCGGCGGCAGGACGAGCTGGTCGAGCTGATTCCCTGGGAGTACAGCCTGAACCGCCTGGCGGGAACGCTGGGAATCCCGGCCTCGCAGATCGATCCGGACAAGCCTTTGCCGCAGGATCTGCCTTTGCCGAACGGTGGACGGGGCAATCACACCTTCTTCCACGCCACCTTGGCGGCGGGCCGCCGCACGGGGTATACCGCGCGGCAGCTGGTGAAAGAGCTGGCCGGCGGCGGCGGCCACCGCGTCATCGTCGGAACACCCGAGCAGATCGCCGACGATATCGAACACTGGTTCCGCGAAGGCGCTGCGGATGGCTTCAACCTGATGCCGGACGTGCTACCGGATGGACTGCAGGCCTTCGTGGATGGCGTGGTGCCCATCCTGCAACGGCGCGGGGTGTTCCGGACGGAGTATCGGGGGACTACGCTGCGGGATCATCTGGGGTTGAAGCGGCCGGAGCGGCGGGAATGAGGGCATGTAGCGCAGCCAATCAGGCCGCGCCCGCTTCCGCCCGGCGCGCGGCGCGCGACAGCAGCACGCAGACGACGAAATAAAACAAAGCCACCGCGGCGTAAAGCTCCACGTAATACGGCCGCCAGACCGTATCGGCGATGACCGTCTTGGCGGCGCCCAGCAGATCGAACACGCCGATGATGCCCACCAGGGACGTGTCCTTGACCGCGCCGACGAAAACGCCCAGCGCCGCTGGCGTGGCGATGCGCCGCGCCTGAGGCCAGATGACATGCCACCACGCTGCCGGCGTGCTCATGCCCAGGGCGCGCGCGGCATTCACCTGACCAGCCGGAACCGCCTGCAAGGCGCCGCGCAACACTTCGGCCAGCAGGCAGGCGGTATGCAGGGTCAGGGCCGCGAGCGCCATCCAGAACTTGGCGATGCCGCCATCGAACAACAAAGGCAGCACAAAAGATGCGAAGAGCAATTGCGCCGGCATGGGAACGCCGCGCGCGGCTTCGATCAGGAACGTCGCGGGCCAGGACAGGATGGCCCGCCGCGCACGCCGGGCCAGTGCCAGGAACATGGCCAACGGCAGGGCGAATAGCAGCGCGGCGATGGCCAGCAGCGTGGTGGCCAGCAAGCCATTCCAGCGCAACACAGGCACCGCGTGGCCCCAGGGCCAGCCGGCCAGCGCCGACAGCGTGACGACGACGGCCAGCCCGACGGTGCAGACGCGCACTCGACCCGGCCAGCGGCTGGCCAAGGCCCCGCCCCACACGCCCACGGCCAGCGCAAAAATGGCGACGGTGGCGGCGGGACGATCCTCCGGCGGCATGGTGCCGTAGACCAGCAAAGGGAAGTTCGCCCGCACCGCCGCCCAGCAGGCGCCTGCCCCATCGGCCGCGCATGCCGCGGGCTCGCGCCAGACAGCATCGACCAGTGCCCAGGCGGACGAAAGCCACGCCAGCCACGCCAGCGGTGCCAGCGCCAGCACCGTCACCAGCAGGCGTGCGGGTGTGCCCCACAGGGCGTTGGCGGTCAGGCGGGGAACTGGCTGTCGCGCGCCCCAACGCGGACCTTGCAAGCTGCCGGCGTCCTGTCGGCTCAGTCGGTGGTTCCAGGCCGCGAGGCCGGTGCCCAGCAACATGGCGAGCGCCAGATAGATGCCGGTGGCCAGGGTCATGCCTTCGAGCGCCAGGCCGGTCTGCGTGATCGCGGTGTTGATGACCGCCATCAGGTCCTGGAAACCGATGGCCACGGCCAAGGTGCTGTTCTTGATGACCGCCAGGCATTGATTGGCGTAAGGCGGCAGCCCCGCGCGCGCGGCATTGGGCAGGATGACCCGCTGCCACAGGCGCACAGGTGTCAAGGCCAGCGCCTGGCCTGCCTCGACCAGTCCCAAGGGCACTGCCCTCACGGCGCCGCGCACGATGTCAGCCACATACGCGGCATGGAACACCGCCAGGCCCAAGGTCAACGCGGCGAACTCGATGCTGATCTGCCAGCCGCCGTGGATGCCGAAGCCCTGCCTTTGCGGCAGGTCCAGCGACAGAGGCCAGACCGCATGCAGGGCCGGCAGCGCCAGTCCCCGGTTGGACAGGAACACATGGGGTAAAGGCGTCCATGCCTGCCGCACGTCGGGCAGGTTCAACAGCAGGCCGTACCAGACGAACAGCTGCAACAACACGGGCGTGTTGCGCAGGGGTTCGGTGAGCAGCGCGCTGACGCGCGCCAGCAGCGGATGACGCGACAGGCGCAGCAAGCCCAGCAGCGCGCCCAGCACAGTCGCGCAGGGCTGCGCCAACGCCGCCACAGTCAGGGTGTTGACCAGGCCGGCGACGATCGCCATCGAGTAGGACTGCTCGGGCGCCACCACGAACAACCCTTCGGCAATACGGAAGCCCGCGGCCTGTTCGAGGAAACCGAAGCCGCCCCGTACGCCGCGGGCGGCTTGCGCATGCTGCAAATAGTTCAGTAATAACGCCGCGAGCGCGGTCAGGATCACTCCGCCGCTCGCGGCACCGAAAACACGCCGCATAGTTTATTGGAACGGCGGGGAGTACAGCAGGCCGCCTTGCGTCCACAGTGCATTCAGGCCGCGCTCCAGCTTGAGCGGCGTGGCCGGGCCCAGGTTGCGGTCCCAGATTTCGCTGTAGTTGCCGACGGCGCGGATGACATCCCGCAACCAGGTTTCGCGCAGGCCGAAGCTTTTGCCCACGCCGGGATCCAGGCCCAGCAGGCGGCGCACTTGCGCGTCCTGGCTCTTGTCCTGCTCGTCGACGTTGCGCGAGGTGACACCCAACTCCTCGGCCGACACCAGGCCGTTGATGGTCCAGCGCACGATGGCGATCCACTGCGGATCATCCTGGCGCACGAAAGGACCCAGCGGCGATTTGTTGATGCGCTCGGGCAGGATGACGAAGTCGTCGGGCTTGCCGGCGCGCGCGGCGCGGCTGGCCGCCAGGGTGGACGCATCGGACAGATAGACGTCGCAACGACCGGCGTAGAAAGCCTGCTCCAGCTCGACCAGGTTCTCGATGACCACGGGGCGGTAGTTCAGCTTGTTCTTCTTGAAGTAGTCGACCAGGTTCTGCTCGTTGACGGTGCCTGGCTGCACGCAGACCTGGGCGCCATCGAGTTCCTTGGCGCTCTTCACGTTGAGTTTGCGCGGCACCAGGAAGCCTTGGCCGTCGTAGAAGACGATGCCGGCAGAAACGATGCCCAGCCCCGAATCGCGGCCAGACGTGATGGTCGTGTTGCGGTTGAGGACGTCGATCTCGCCCGACTGCAAGGCGGGGAAGCGCTGCTGCGAGCTGAGCGGCACGTAGCGCACCTTCTTGGCGTCGCCCAGCACGGCCGCCGCGAGGGCGCGGCACAGGTCGGCGTCCAGGCCGGTCCAGCGGCCCTGGCTGTCGGCGATGGACAAGCCCGCCGAGCCCTGGCTGACGCCGCATACCAGCTCGCCACGCTTGGTGATGCGCTCCACCGTGGTTTCAGCCGAAGCGGCCTGCGTGAGGGTCAGTTGCGCGACCAGCGCGACGACGCCTGCCAGCAGGAATCGGATCATCCGCTTGCGCCGTATTTTTGCCACAGCCATTTTTGGTCCTTCTTATATCAATCCGCGAGAACCGAATTTTTGGCTATGAAAGAGAAGGTAACAACGACTGTGTTTGTATTTATAAATGAACAAATGGCATTTATCGGCGGGGTGAACCGGCACCTAGAATCAGCTTCTGTTCGCCGCTGGCGGACCATTCCTTGAAGACGGCGTCGGTGCCGAACCACATCCACAAGAGAGGCGGCGCATGAGCTGGCAGCCGGAATTTCGCGATCATTTCCCCATCCTGCGGGAAAAGACTTACGCCAACATTGCCTACACCAGTCCGGTCGCGCCCGTCGTGACGCGCGCGGTGTCCGGCTTCCTCGACGACATCACCTATGCCCGTAGCGACAAGCCGCAATGGTTGGCGGATGCCGACGTGCTGCGCGGTCGGCTGGCGGGGTTGATCGGGGGCGAAGGACGTCGCCTGGCATTCACCAAGAACACCACCGAGGGCATCAATATCGTCGCCCAGGGATTGCGCTGGGAGGCCGGCGACAACGTCGTGGTCGACGACCAGGAGCATCCCACCAATGCCTTGCCCTGGCTGAACCTGCGCCGTCAGGGTGTCGAAGTGCGCGTGGCGCCGGCCCGCGAGCACTACTTCGACGTGGAAGACTTGTGGAGCCGCGTCGATACGCGCACGCGTTTGATCGCCGTGTCCTGGGTGCAGTACAGCACTGGCCTGCGCGTGGACATCGCCGAGTTGGGCCGCCGCTGCAAGGCGCAGGGCGTTTGGCTGGTGGTGGATGGTATCCAGGCGGCCGGCCTGCTGCGCGCCCAGGTCGACGCCTGGCATGTCGATGCTTTCGCGGCCGGCGCGCACAAAGGGTTGTTGGGGCCTCTGGGCATCGGGCTGCTGCACGTGTCGCCGCGCTTGCTCGAGGCCTTGACGCCGGCGCACGTCGGGCCGAACGGCGTGACGACCTTGAACAAGGCGGGCGGCCAGTGGGAGATCGCCGTCAGCGACGCTGGCGACGCCCGCCGCCTGGAAACGGGCAACCTGAATTTTCCTGGAGTCGCCGGCTGGGCGGCGGCAGTACAGTTGATCGAGTCTGCCGAACCGGCGCGCATCGAGCCTTACGTCCTGGACCTGGCGACGCGGTTGGGCGACGGCCTGCGTGACCTGGGGTTGGACGTGGTATCGCCGCTTGCCGGTCCCGCGGCCAGTACGACGCGCGTGTTGCGGCTGCCGGATCCGCAAGCCGCGTTGGCGCGCCTGGCCGCCGCCGGCATCGTGGCGACGGTGGTGGAATATGGCTACTTGCGGCTGTCGATCGGCGCTTACAACGACAGTAGCGATATCGAAAATATTCTGCGCGCGGCGGCTGCGCTGCGCTGAACCTTCCCGCGGCGCCGCGCTGTTGCCGCGCCCTTCGCTTTCTGGAGACAAACTCGATGACTGACACCAAGACTCCCAGCTGGAAATTCGAAACCCTGGCGGTGCATGGCGGCTATAGCCCCGATCCCACCACGCGCGCCGTCGCGGTGCCGATCTACCAGACCGTGGCATTTGCCTTCGATGACACTCAGCATGGCGCCGACCTGTTCGACCTGAAGGTGCCGGGCAACATCTACTCGCGCATCATGAATCCCACGCAGGACGTGCTGGAACAGCGCGTGGCTGCGCTGGAAGGCGGCATTGCCGCCCTGGCGCTGGCGTCCGGGCAGGCGGCCGTGACGTATTCCATCCTGACCCTGGCGGAAGCGGGCGACAACATCGTGTCGGCCAGCACGCTCTACGGCGGCACCTATAACCTGTTCGCGCACACCTTGCCGCAATATGGCATCCAGACGCGTTTTGCCGACCCGCGCGATGTCTCGGCGTTCGAAGGCTTGATCGACGAGCGCACCAAGGCCGTGTTCATCGAGTCGGTCGGCAATCCGCTGGGCAATGTCACGGACATCGCCGCGCTGGCGGCGCTGGCCCACCGTCATGGCGTGCCGCTGATCGTCGACAACACCGTGCCGTCGCCGTATCTGTTGCGCCCCATCGAGCATGGTGCCGACATCGTCGTGCAGTCCTTGACCAAGTATCTGGGCGGCCATGGCACCAGCCTGGGGGGCGCCATCATCGACAGCGGCAAGTTCCCGTGGGACCAGCACAAGGCGCGCTTCAAGCGTCTGAACGAGCCTGACGTCAGCTATCACGGCGTGGTGTACACGGAGGCCTTCGGCCCTGCCGCCTTCATCGGGCGGGCACGGGTGGTGCCGCTGCGCAATACCGGCGCGGCAATCTCGCCCTTCAATGCCTTCCAGATCCTGCAAGGGATCGAGACCGTCGCCTTGCGGGTCGACCGCATCGTCGAGAATGCCCAGAAGGCGGCCACGTTCCTGCGTGGCCATTCCAAGGTCGACTGGGTCAACTATGCCGGCTTCGAGGATCATCCCGAGCATGCACTGGTGCAGAAGTACCTGAAGGGCCGCGCGCCCGGCCTGTTCACGTTCGGCGTGAAGGGTGGCCTGAAGGCCGGCGCGGCGTTCCAGGATGCGCTGCAGCTGTTCACGCGCCTGGTCAACATCGGCGACGCCAAGTCGCTGGCCACCCACCCCGCGTCCACCACGCATCGCCAGCTCAATCCCGCCGAACTGGAAAAAGCCGGCGTCCGCGAGGAAACGGTCCGACTGTCGATCGGCATCGAGCACATCGACGATCTGCTGGCGGACCTGGATCAGGCGCTGAGCAAGGTCTGAGGCTCCTGTTCGGGCTGAAATGTGATGTACGTAGCGGGCGCCAGACCCGCTACGTACCAAGCCCTGGCTTCACTTAAGCACGAAAGGCTTGCTGTCTGGCCGTTGTGAGCCATCGTCTACGTTGCGGTCGTTGACCAAGGGGCGCAGCTTCACGCCGTCGAGGCGGTTCTGGGCGGCGATGATGTCGTTGTAGCGGCCGTCCACGTACGGGGCGATGTCGATCTTGCGGCTCAAGGCGCCGGTTTCCACCAGGCCGTCGGATATCTCCTGGAATACCTCGGTCAAGCGGCCGTCGATGGGGTAATAGGCGCCGACACCTTCCTCGTCGAGCAATATCCTGCCCTGCGCCGGTGTCAGGCCCTGCAGCTTGACGTAGCTGGCCTGGATCCAGGCGTCCGCATGCGTGGCCTGCCAGTTGTAGATCGCCACGGCGCGGCGCACGAAGTCGGCGATGGCAGCGGCCTTGGCGGGGTCGGCCAGTGCGGACCTGCGCGCGACGATGGGGTTCAAGCCCCAGTTGTGGCCCGAGCCGTTGGCGAGTATCGGCGGCGACCCCAGCCGAAAATACTGATGCCCCAGCACGATGGCGGCATCCACGGCGCGCGACGAGAACGTCGGCGCGACTTCCGAGCCCGGCACCTGCACGCCCTGTACATCCTTGCGCAGATCCATCCCGTGCCCATGCAGAATGCCGGCCAGGATCATGTGGCGGCCCGTGCCCGCCGGATAGGCGACCTTCTTGCCCCGCAGGTCTTCCACCTTCTGCACAGGACTATTGGGCTGGACGACCAGATACGTGTTCGCGGGACTGCCGGGATTCGCGGTAATGGCAATGGCCACCAGGTCCTTCACGCCGGCGCCCACCGCGATGGGAATCGGCGCCTCGCCGATATAGCCGACATCCACCGCGCCGGAAACCAAGGCTTCGAGCACCGCCGGGCCGCCATTGAAGGTGGCGAACGTGGCTTGATAAGGCGCGTCCTGCCCCAGGCCGGACAGCTTCCACGCCGCCGACGCTTCGCCCGACTGTTCCGCGATGACCAGGCGCGTGCCTTTGGGCACCGCCGCGGCGAGCCGCTGGGCAAGTCCCGCGTCGTCAGCGGACGCGGTGCCGCCCGCCGCCGGCGCGCTTGTCGTGCCATTCGCCGCGCCTTCCGCTGTGCCACCCGCCGCCACACAAGCCTGTGCCCAAGCCATGGTGAAAATGGCCAACCCGCAAGCCAAGGCGCGCGCCAACGCATGCGTCGGCACATAGTTCGCCGCACTTGAGGACAACACGGATGGGGACCAACCTGACATTGAACGACTCCAGGGAAAATACAAAACTCAGTCCTGTGCGACGCCCAGCTCGCTCAGCAAGCGGGCCCGCAACACGGGAAAGCGGGGATCGGTATGGCGCTGATGCACGGGCAGGTCGACACGGGCATCCAGGGCAATGCGCCCTTCGTGCAAGACCAGCACACGATCCGCCAGCTGCAGCGCTTCATCCACGTCGTGTGTCACCAACAGGACGGCAGGACGGTGACGCGCGTACAGGTCGCGCAGCAGCCCGTGCATGCGCAAGCGCGTCAGCGCGTCCAGCGCGCCGAAGGGCTCATCCAGCAACAGCAGTTGCGGCGCGCGCACCAGGGCGCGCGCCAGCGCGACGCGTTGCGCCTCGCCACCCGACAGCGTGCGCGGCCAGGCCCGCAGCCGATGCGACAGGCCCACTTCCTGCAACGCGGACAAGGCCCGCTCGCGGAACTCCGGGCTGCGCGGCAGACCCATCAGCACATTGCGCAGCACCCGATGCCAAGGGAACAGGCGCGCTTCCTGGAACACGATCGCGCGTTGGCTGGGCACCAGGATGTCGCCGGTGACGTCGCCATCCAAAGCGCCCAGCACGCGCAGCAAGGTGCTCTTGCCGGAGCCGCTGCGCCCGAGCAGGGCGACGAACTCGGCGGGGCCGATATCCAGCGACAAGTCGCGCAAGACCGCATGGTCGCCGAAGGCCTTGGTCAGCCGGCGCAGGGAAACCACCGGCGAACTGGCGTCGCTCGCCGTGTGCAGCAGAGGGTCAGCCGCCATCGTAGGACCGGCGCCACGCCAGCAGGCGCGACTCTAGGAAACGGACCACCGCCAGTGACAGCAGTCCCAGCAGCGCGTAGATAGCCAGCAGCACGAAAATGACGTCGACGCGGAAATATTCCCTTGCGTCGCTCATCATGCGGCCCAGGCCAACCGGCGCGTTGATGGTCTCGGCGAAGATAAGGGACAGCCATGCGCCAGTAAGTGCCAGCCGCAGGCCCACCAGGAAACCCGGCAAGGCGCCGGGCAAGATAACCGCGCCGATCAACTCGGCACGCTTGACACCCAGGCAGCGGGCGGCTTCGATCAGCGTGCTGTCCACGCTGCGTATCGCACTGTACGTGTTGATGTAGATGCACACGGCCACGTGCAGGGTGATCAGGAGCACTTTGGAAAGATCGTCGATGCCGAACCAGGCGATCAATATCGGCAGCAGCGCGAAATTCGGCACCGCGCGCAGGATCTCCATATTGGCGTCGACGATGTTCTCGCCGGCACGCGAAAGCCCGGAAGACAGCGCCGCCGCCAGCCCGATGGCGATGCCCAGGGTCAGGCCCTTGATCACCAGCAACAGGGACGCCGCGAGATTCTCGGCCAGCGCGCCACTGCTGGCCAGTTCAGCCGCCGTCCGCAGGACCGTGAGCGGCGCCGGCGTCGTGCGGGGGTCGAAGACTTCGAAGGTCGTCAGTGCCTGCCAGACGGCGATCAGCACGAGCGGGCCGAGCAGGCGTTGCAGCACGCGCGGCACCCGGCTTGCATCCGCTGCCCGGGGAGCCTGCGTGCGTGGATCCACCAAGGCTACGGGCGCGGCGTGAACAACGTCGCGCTCGACCGGCCGGTTAGCGCCCGGCGGCGCCACACCGCCGGATTTGAGCCGGCCTGCGTCGGCAGCGGCGGTGATGACGGCCGCCATGTTTACGCCGCCAGGAAAGGATCGCCGGAGATGGACTCCGAAGGCTTGCCGTCCACGCCCACCGGCACTTCACCGACCAGGGTGATGCGATGGAGCACTCGTTCGAAGTCCAGGTGCTCGAAGTCGCGCGGCGCCAGGTGCAGGACAGCGCGGTTGTCCCAGAAGGCCACGCTGCCCGGCTTCCAGCGGAAGCGATCGGTGTATTCCGGCTGCTGGATCTGGTCGAACAGAAGATCCAGCAGATAACGCGATTCGCGTGGCGACACGCCGACGATGTGCTTGGTGAAACTGGGATTGACGTAGATCACCCGCTCGCCGGTCAGGGGATGGACCCGCACTACGGGATGGACCGAGGCCAGCGGCTTGTTACGCACCCATTCGCCGATGCGCTCGTCACTGCGTTCCGCGTTGTAGTTGGAGCCGAAGCGATGTTCCGCGCGCAGACCGTCGATCAGGCGGCGGATAGGTTCCGAGAGTCCCTGGTAGGCTGCGGCGACATTGGTGAACTGCGTGTCGCCGCTAAAGGGCGGCACCACTTCGGCACGCAGGATGGAATATGACGGTGGATTGATCAGCGGCGTGACGTCGGCATGCCAGCCGGGGCCGTTGGCGCCTTGCTTGCGCGTGTAGCTCTTGCCGTAGCGCTGGTTGTAGGCCTGCGGCGACACGGTGTGGATTTCGGGATGGCCCTTCGGCGCGGCATCGCCTTCGTACGGGTGGCCCGGTGTCACGTCGCCGAACTGCTTGCCGAACGCGATCTGCTGCGCGTGCGTGAGAAACTGGTCGCGGAAGTACACCACCTTCCACTTGTTCAGCGCAGCGCGGATGGCCTCGACGTGCTCTTCGGGCAGCGGGTGGCGCAGGTCAACGCCTTGGATCTCGGCGCCGGTCCAGCCGGATTGGGGGAGTACTTCGATACGGTTCAGTACAGCACTCATGCCTAACCTCGCAGTGACGGGGGGAGAACTCCATCATGCGGGCGTCACGGCGCTGTCACCAACGACATCGTGCCCATTTACTAATCCGGCATATGGGCATGATTCCATGCAATACCGGGTTGGTGACGGCTGCGGCATCTATAGCGTGGCCGACTTCGCCTGGTGTAGTTGCAGTAGACGCGCAGCGGCCATCGCCAGCCCGTCGCGATCCAAACGTTCGAGTAACACTTTCGGTGTGGGTGAGGAAGCCAGATCCAAGCGGAATCGGCGGAATGCCGCTGCGACTCCGTTCGGGCGCGCTGCGGTCAACTCATCCAAGAAATTGTCCGGGCTGTGCAGAGCGATGCCCAGTTGGGCGAGCGCAGCTTTCTTGAAATCTTTAGTGTTGCGTGAGACCAGCGCGACCACTGGACTCCCGGGATAGGCTTCAGCGGCTACCAAGCAATGGGCGCAAGCCGCAACATGCGTATCTTTGGCGGACCGAACAGCCCCGACGACTGAATGGAACTGCGCATGTACGTCTTTCTTGGACACCATCGCATTGGGCAAGGCGTCGGACATGCGCGTAACGCTAGCCCGAGCTTCTTCAAGTGTTCGCTTGCGTCCGGTTTCGGTTAGCGCCCAGGAGACCTCATCGAGGATCAACGGTGACCAGTGCAGCTTGATAAGCCCTTCATAGTCAAGGTAGATCAGCAGCGCGCGTGTCGTGGCCGCGAATAGCGTATCGGCATCAGCCACGACGGGAATGCTCACGATGAAAAGATTTCCTGGTCCAGGTCTTTGGCCAGGCGCTTGAGCGCGCTTGCCTGCCGCTTACGCTCGGCAGCTTGCCAGCGGATGATGGCGCTGCGCAAAACACGACGCTGATTGCCAACTTTTTGGTGAAGTTGAACCACGCCTGAGTCGATCAGCTTGACCATGTAGGGCCGGCTGACCCCCGCAAGTTGCGCCGCTTTTTCGGTGGTCAGCACTGGATCATCTTCGCTGGTCTCAGCCGCGTACTCTGTGAGCCGGAGTTGCACGACTGCATGGTTCAACATGTCGGCTAACTCGCTTCTGATTGCCTCATCCGCCTGCTTGCTGAGCTTTACATGGCGCCGAACGACCGATACGACGGGGCCGACGTCAAAGGACAGCTCTAGCATAGGCATGACGCGGGCACGCGGCGGCTGTATCGCTGGCGTGCGACTGAGGGCCGCGCTATTTTTTTTGCGCGAGGCGGAGGATACGGGCTTGGTGGTCATGAGCCAATGATAACTGAAACTCGAAATTGTCGAAATATACGAAACCGACAATTGTCATCAAGCAACGCGATCTAAAGCAAGTACGGCGCGCGGAGGGGGGCGCGGGAGCGGCCTGAGCCGGCCGACTTGCCCCTAGGCGTCCTATTGCCATTGTTACGGTGCACGCTCACCCAGCGCGGTTTTTCAGTAGATCGGGCTATTTCAACGGTCGTTGAAATAGCGACTTCTGGTGAAATTAGAGCAACTTAAGGCCCTTCTCAGCCCCACGCGGGTGAGAGAGACGCCCCCTACTGCCCCTTCCAGAACAAAACCACCGGCGCCTTCACCATCCCGGCGAACTTCGCGTCGTAGGCCTTGAACTCCGAATAACCGCCCAAGGGCACGAAGGTCACCTGGTCGTAGCCGCGCTGTTGCAGCGCTTCCGCCACCCGCTTCTGTTCGTCCAGCCCCGACGCCAGCGCGAAGTCGTCGCGCAGCTTGTTCATCTGGTCATCCTTGGCCCAGCCAGGGTAGCTGTCATCCAGGATGGGATTGACGATCGGGTTGATCAGATCCATCGCGGCCAGGCTCGAATGAAAGATGCTCCAGCCGCCTTGATCCAGGGGCGCGTCCTTGCTGCGCCGGGCGAGCAACGTGGCCCAGTCGAGATTCTGCACTTCCACGTTCATGCCGATATCCCGCAAGGCCTGCGCCGTCACCGGCGCCAGATTGACCAGGCTGCGCACGTCGGTGGGATGCAAGACCACCACTTTCTCGCCCTTGTAGCCCGCCTCTTTCAACAAGGCGCGCGCATGCGCCAGGTCAGCCGGCCTGGTCTGCGTCGCGCCCACTTCGGTGCGATACGCCGAGATGCAGCTCAACATGGCGCCGCACAGCTGGTAGAAACGCGGATCCCCCAGCGATGCTTCCAGGTAGTCGACCTGATACAGCGCGGCGAGTACCGCACGGCGCACCTTCACCTTGTCGAACGGCGGCTGCTTCCAGTTCATGCGCAGCATGTACATATTCGTGTTGTCGCCATAGCCCTGCACCGTCACACCGCGCGCGCCGTCGAGCTGGGGCATCAGGTCCGGCGCGACGTTCTCGATGAAGTCGATCTCGCCCTGGCGTAACGCGTTCACCGCCGTCTGCGCGTCGGGCATGTTGATCACTTCCAGGCGATCGAACATGGCCACCTTGCCACCCGCGAAATTATCGGCCGGCTCGGCGCGCGCCACATAATCGGCGTTCTTCAGGTAGACCGCCTTCACGCCGGGCTGGAAAGACGCCGTGTCGAAACGATAGGGACCCGACCCCACGTATTCCGTGATGGCCGTCGTCGCCGGTGTCGCGGCAATGCGCGCCGGCATGATGAACGGCACCGGCACACCGGGCTTGCCCAAGGTTTCCAGCACCAGGCCGTAAGGATGCTTGAGCACGAAGCGGAAGGTGTCGGCGGCCGGGCTGTCCAGCGTCTGCGTGGCCGCCATCAGGCGCGTGCCCATGGCGTCGCGCGTGGCCCAGCGCTTGAGGGATGCGACCACGTCGGCGCCATGCACCGGCGCACCGTCGTGGAACTTGAGGCCCGCGCGGAGCTTGAAAGTCCAGGTCAGCTTGTCGTCCGAGACGGTCCAGCTGTCCACCATCTGCGGTTGAGGCCGCGCCTGTGCATCCAGTGCGAACAGCGTGTCGTAGATCAGGTAGCCGTGATTGCGCGTGATGTACGCATTGGTCAGTACGGGGTCAAGCACGCGCAACGGGGCATGCAGCACCACTTTCGCCGTCGTTGCCGCCGTGGAAGGCTGGGCCGCCAGCGTGGGCGTCGTCCAGGCCAGGACTTGGGCCGCCAAGGTGGCGGCGATCAACGTATGCAGTCTCATCGTGCGGGTCCTTTTTCTTGGAATGTGGGCACGCGCACGGCGGCGGCCAGGGCGCCGTCGCCGATGTCGATGCCGGTGTCGCGCAGGGCCGCTTCCACCGCGCCGAGCGCGCCAAGGATCATCCCTGGATGCACGGCGCCCAGATGGCCGATGCGGAACATGCGGCCGGCATAGGGCCCCAGTCCGCCCGCCACCGCGGTGTAATGACGTTCGCGGGCGTGAGCACGCATCGCTTCGACCGGCACGCCTTCCGCCACCGCGATGGTGGTCACTGACGATGAACGTTCCGCGGGCTCGGTGACGTGCAAGGACATCTGCCCGGCTTGCGCCCAGCACTCCACCGCGGCGTGCACCATCAACGCCACCTGACGATGGCGGGCCAGCACTTGTGGCAGGCCTTCCGCCCGAATCAAGGCCAGCGCGGCGCCCAAGCCATGCAGCAAGCCTTGCGGGGGCGTGCCGCAGAACTTGCGATACAGCAACGGGCTCTTGCGTTTGTCCCAGTCCCAGTAGGAGCGCGGCACCGGGTTGGCGCGCGCGATCGCCATGGCGCGTTCGTCGACCGCGGTGAACGACAGCCCCGGCGGCAGCATCAGGGCCTTCTGCGAACCGCCGATGGCCACGTTGACGCCCCAATCGTCCATGCGGAAAGGCGTGGCGCCCAAGGACGCGATGACGTCGGCGACCAGCAAGGCGGGATGGCCGCTGGTGTCGATGGCCTGGCGCACCGCGGCGATGTCGCTGGTGGCGCCGCTGGCGGTGTCGGTGTGCACGGCGAAGACCGCGACGATGCGGCGCTGGTGGTCGGCGCGGAGTGCATCCTCGATGGCTTGCGGATCCAGGGCGCGGCCGGGGCGCACTGGCGTACGGCGTGCCGTGCCGCCCAGGGCTTCCACGTGCAGCGCCCAGGCTTCGGCGAAGAAGCCGCTGCCGGCCACCAACACCTCGCTGCCTGGTGCGAGCAGGTTGACGATGGCGGCTTCCCAGGCGCCGTGGCCGTTGGCGGCGTACATCAGGATATCGGCGTTGGCCGTGCCCAGCAGCGCGGCCAGCCCGGTTTCGCAATCGCGGACCAGGGTTTCCAGGCGAGCGTCGGACAGGTCCATGCTGGGGCGGGACATGGCTTCGCGGACGGCGTCGGGGACGTAGGTGGGGCCGGGTGTGTGGAGGAGTTGCGGGGGGGCGGTTGGGGGTGTGGGGGTGGGCCTTGAGTCGCGCATTTGTCTCCCCTAGGGGTGTGTTTTGTTGAACCTAGGTATTGTTATTCGATATCACTATATCTTATGGAAATATTCTAGCGGTGCCAGATGCGTGCGGGCAACGGGAAGTCAGATCGGGGTTTTCCCGCGCACGCGGGGGATGAGTGGTCGGTCCTGACGGACCGACCACTGCTGTGTGAAGGAAGAGAAGAGAGCCGCCGGGAAGCCGCCGGGTCTGGCCGCCCGGGGCGTAGCCGGGCCGACCCCGCAAGGCGGGCCTAACCGCGCGTGGCCCGACTACACCGGAGCCAGCAGGCAGGACTGGTCGCGTTTGTAGGGGAAGACGCGGGCGGTGAGGAAGTCGACGAGGGCGCGGACTTTGGGGGACGCGTGTTTGCTGGACGGCCACAGGACATTGAACTCGCCGGTCCATTCGACGTGATCGTCAAGAACCGTCCGCAAGTGGCCCGCGTCCAGCAAGGCATGCACCGAGAAATCCGGCAGGCAGGCTATCCCCCGCCCCTGCAGCGCGAAACACAGCCGCGTCTCGATGTTGTTGCAGATCATGCTGACCGGCAACGGCAGTTCCGGCGCGCCCGGCGCCCGTCGCAAAGGCCAGGGCTCCAGCTTGCCGCTATTCGAATACCGATAATGCAGACACGCATGATCCAGCAGATCAGCCGGCCGCCGCGGCGTTCCGCGCCGCGCCAGATAAGCCGGCGACGCCACCAGCAGGCGCGTGAACGTCCCCAGCCGCCGCGCCGTCAATCGTGAGTCCACGGGCGCCCCGGTCCTGACCACGGCGTCGAATCCTTCTTCGATCACATCCACCAGCCGATCGCTGAAATCCAGGTCCAGCTCGATATCCGGATAGGCCTCCATGAACTCGCCCAGCACCGGCAGCACCAGCGAGCTGACCAAGGGCAGACTGACCCGCAAACGCCCGCGCGGCGCGCCGGTGGCCTGCGACAACTCCAGCTCCGCCGCCTCGATCTCGGACAGGATGCGCCGGCTGCGCTCCAGGAACAGCGCCCCCTCGGCCGTCAGCGTGATGCTGCGCGTGCTGCGATGAAACAGGCGCACGCCCATTCGATCCTCCAGCCGCGCCACGCTCTTGCCCACCGCCGATGCCGATACGCCCAGCAGCCGCCCGGCCGCCACGAAGCTGCGCGTCTCCGCGACCTGCACGAACACGGTGAAACCATTCAGGCTGTCCATCCCTACCCTGCTCCCTGGCGAGGAAATTCGATTACGGACATAAACATCCGCAGAAATTGGAACTGTACCCCTCTTTTTCTTTAATCCAGGCATTCCTAAGCTGTCGGCACGTTTCATCAAGCTTAAGGATTTGCCTTGACTGCCTTGCCCCAGCCCAGCGGGGATTGCGCCCTGCCCGCACCCGGCCTCGACCAACCGCGCATCGCGCCAACCGCAACCACCACCCTGCCCCTGCCCGCCTTGCTCGCGCTGGCCATGGCCGCCTTCATCACCATCCTCACCGAAGCCCTGCCCGCCGGCCTGCTGCCGCAGATGGGCGCCGGCCTGAGCATATCCGAAGCCCTGGTCGGCCAACTGGTCACGGTCTATGCCTTGGGCTCGCTGCTGACGGCCATCCCCTTGACCGCCGCCACGCAGGGAATGCGCCGCCGCCCCGTCTTGCTCGCCGCGATCGCGGGCTTCGTCATCGCCAACACCGTGACGACGCTATCGGCCAGCTATCCGCTGATCCTGGTGGCGCGCTTCGTCGCGGGCGTCGCCGCCGGCTTGCTGTGGGCCCTGCTGGCCGGCTATGCCGCCCGCATGGTGCCCGGCCATCTGCAAGGCCGCGCCATTGCCATCGCCATGGTGGGTACGCCCCTGGCGCTGTCCCTGGGCGTGCCGGCAGGTACCTGGCTGGGGACGTGGTTGGGATGGCGCGTGTGCTTCGGCATCATGAGCCTGCTGGCCCTGGCCTTGATGGTGCTGGTTCGGGTAAGGGTGCCGGATTTCCCCGGCCAGGCGCGCGGCCAACGGCTCTCGCTGGCGAAGGTATTCACCATGCCGGGCATCCGGCCGATGCTCTTCGTCGTGCTGACCTACGTACTGGCCCACAACATTCTCTACACCTACATCGCGCCTTATCTGGCCGCAGCGGGCATGGGTCAACGCACCGACCTGGTGTTGCTGGATTTCGGGATCGCGTCCTTGGCGGGCATCTGGATCACGGGCGTTTTGATCGACCGCCATCTGCGCCGCCTGTCCCTGGTGTGCACGCTATTGTTTGCCGTCGCGGCGCTTTGGCTTGGCATGGCGGGCAATCACGCCGCGGCCATCTACCTGGCCACCGCGGTATGGGGCTTGAGCTTCGGCGGCGCGGCGTCCTTGTTCCAGACGGCCCTGGCCAAGACCGCCGGCGCCGCGGCCGACGTGGCGCAGTCCATGCTGGTTACCACCTGGAATCTGGCCATCGCGGGCGGGGGCGTGATCGGCGGCGTGCTCATCGAACACGCAGGCGTGGCGGCCTTCACGCCTGCCTTGCTGGTGTTGTTGGCGGCGACGTATATCACCCTGCTATGTACCCGGCGCCATGGTTTCACCGCCAGCGAGTAAGGCTTTGCCCCAGGCGCCGTTGGCTCAGGCGCCTTTGCCCCAAACGCATTTGCCTCACGCAACGCCCTGCAGCGCCTGCTCTACCGCCGCGACCAGATCGCGCAGGTCGAAAGGCTTGGCCAGGAACGCTGAATAGTTGCCACCGCAGGCAACCGATACCGCGTCCTCCGCCAGTCCGCTCATGACGATGCACGGTACTTCGTGCAGATAGGCGTTGTCGCGCATGGCGGTCAACAGCGACGCGCCGCCCATGCCCGGCATCATGACATCCGACACCACCAGGTCCGGTTTCAGTTCGACCATGCGCGACAACGCCGCCAAACCGTCCGTTTCCATATAAACGTTATGCCCCTCATTGACGAGGGCATCCCTTACGATTCTTGCAAGGGCGGCCTCATCGTCGACCACCATAATCTTTGCCATATCTACTCCATCGCGCCTTGCGCGACCGCTATGCTAATTCGTGACCGGCGTGTACCGCTACCCCGGGACGACCCGGCCGAGCGGCGGCGGTAGCAAGCCTCGTGCCCAGGGTTGTTTCTGTACCACGGCATCGGGGTTGGATGCCGCTTAGCCATAAACGTTCTGTCTTTATGAGTGCGGGCTGCTGATGCCCTGGGCGGCGGCTGCCTTAGAATGCCTGCCATGGCCACCTGGACCTTCCGCTCCCGCTCATCACGCCCCATGCACGCCTTGCCGTGCCTGTTGCTGCTGGCCGTGATCTTGCGGGCGCTGATCCCCGTGGGCTATATGCCGGATCCCGCCGCCTTGCGCGAGGGCATGTTCCGCATGAGCCTGTGCAGCGCCGGTGGCGCCATGTCCGGCATGGAGCTCGCCCCGCAACACGGCGGCATGAGCATGGCGCACGCGTCCGCCATGGCCGATATGCCCGGGATGCACGACATGCCGGGGATGCGGGAAGCGGCCGACCCGGCGACGCCCATGTCTCATTCCGGCGATCATTCCGCCGGCACCGAATGCCCTTTCTGGGCGGCCGCGCACGTCGCGCTGCATCTGCCGCCGATCATGGCCGAGCTCGTGCTCACCACGCCGCGCGGCGCTGACATTCCACACGAGATACCGGCAAGCCTGCCGCCTCTCCCCGCCGTCGGCCCGCCACTGGGTCCGCGCGCCCCGCCCGTCGCCTGAATCTCCCAGACCAACGTCGTTTCCTGGCCCGCTCGCCCAGCGCCTGCGCCACGCCCCGCGTCCCTGCGCCGGCCGTGTCCACGTCTTGCGGCATCACCCCGTCCGCGCCAGGGATCGCTTCCCCGTACGTCTTCGGAACAGGTGCAAACCATGTCTCAAGTTTCCTCCGGCGCCGCCACGGCGCCCGGTGGCGGGCCGACAGCCGCTCGTCACCAACCGTCCACGGCGGGCGCCTTCATCGCCCTGCTCACCCGCCTGCATTTCTACGTAGGCTTGTTCGTCGGCCCCTTCATCCTGGTCGCGGCCATCACCGGCACCTTGTTCGTGGTGACGCCCCAGATCGAAAGCCGCATCTATGCCGACGCGCTCTATAGCGACGCCAGCGGCCCCGCCCACTCGCTGACGGAGCAGATCGCCGCGGCCCAGGCCGTGGTCGGTCCCGACGACAAGCTGTTTGCCGTGCGCCCCGCGCCGCGGGCCGGCATGACCAGCCGCATCATGTTCAGCGAGCCGCGCCTGCAGGCCACCGCGCAGCAACGTGCCATCTTCGTGGACCCGGTCACCCTGGCCGTCAAGGGCGACGTGAACGTCTATGGCACCAGCGGGACCTTGCCGTTTCGCACGACCCTGGACTTTCTCCACCGCGACCTGATGCTGGGAGAGCTGGGCCGCAACTACAGCGAACTGGCCGCGTCATGGCTGTGGTTCGCCGCATTGGGCGGCATCATTCTGTGGTGGCAGGCCAGCCGCCGCGAACGTTTGGCGGGCCGGGCCGGCACCGGTACGCGTGCGCGCCTGCGCCGCTGGCATAGCGTCATCGGCCTGTGGATCGCCATCGGGCTGTTCTTTCTGTCCGCTACCGGCCTGACATGGTCGCGCTGGGCGGGCGGCAATATCGATGTCGCGCGTGCCAAGCTGGGCTGGGTTTCGCCGTCGCTGGGGACCAAGCTGGGGCCTCAGGCCTTGCCTGCCGCCCCCGATGCCCATGCTGGGCATGAAGGCCACGAAGGCCATGCCATGCCGTCGATGGGCGCTGCCATGAATATGGCCGCGAGCCCTGACGCCGGCGCGCCCCCCGCGAGGGGCTCACAGGCGGCGCTTCCGCTTCCGATCGACAACCATGCCACGCGCTTCGATGCCATCGAACGCACCGCCCGGCAGGCGGGCATCGATGCCACCGAGATCGAGATCCGCCCGCCGCGCAAGCCGGACCAGGCCTGGACCGTGCGCGAGACCGACCGCGCCTGGCCCACGCAGGTGGACGCCATCGCCATCGACGGGCGTGACCTGTCCATCGTCAGTCGCGCCGATTTCGCCACCGTCCCCCTGATCGCCAAGCTCATCCGTTGGGGGATCGACACCCATATGGGCATCCTGTTCGGCTGGGTCAACCAGTTGTTGATGGCCCTGTTCGGCATCGCGCTGTCGGCCATGGTGGTGCTGGGTTATGCGATGTGGTGGCGCCGCCGGCCCGCGCCGGGCGCGCCGGTGCTGACCGTGACGCAGGCCTGGACGCGCCTGGGCTACGGCGCCCGTGGCGGCGTGGCCGCGCTGGCCGCCGCCGTGGGCTGGGCCTTGCCGGCCCTGGGCGTCAGCCTGGTCGTGTTCCTGCTGGTCGATATCCTGCGCTGGCGCTTAGCAGCGCGGGGCTTGCAGCGCACTGCCACGCCTGCGCGCGCTTGAAGCGCGGGAGCGCCGCGCGCCAGTGTAAAAGCCGGCGCCGGCGCTCGCGCCTGATCAGCGATAGACCTCGGCCTGCGCTGCACTCAGGTCGGCGCGGGCGTCGTCGAGCTTGTGCTGGGCCTTGGCGATGTCCTTCTTCTTGCCCTTGGCCTGCTTTTCGGCCAGTTCGTCTTCGCGTTCCTTGACCTTGGCCTGGGCATCGCGCACCTTGCCCTCGCGTTCCCGCTGCAGGCCGGCGTCGGTGCACTGGTTGGCGCCCGCCAGCGCTTCCTGCAAGCCCTTCACACGGGCCTTGTTGCCGCTTTCCTGGGCGAAGCGCAGTTCGCGTTCGATCTCCTGCTTCTTACCGGCGCAGCCGCGCAGGCGTTCCGCGGGTTGGGGCTGAAGGTCGGCAGCCTGAGCGGGCAGCCAGGCCGAGCCGGCCAGCAGGGCCAGGATGGCAACGGTATTACGGGTCGAGCGTTTCAGCACGGTAAGCCTCTTATCGTTGACCCCGTACGCTACGGGAGCTTCCCACGCGATATGGGTGGTCCGAGCATAGCCGCTCATCGCGACCCAGGCAACGCCGTCAGCGTGCTGGCACACCCGCATCGTCCTGCGGCATCGACCACTGCCGGAACAAGGTGTCGGGTCCCAGTTCATCGATGCTGTTCAGGCCCAGCATCGCCAGATTGCGCGAGACCTCATCGCGCAGCAGCCCCAAGGCGTGATCCACGCCGGCACGGCCGCCCACGGCCGCGGCGTACATGAAGGGCCGGCCCACGAACACGCAGGCGGCGCCCAGGGCCAGGGCCTTGAGCACATCGCCGCCACGCCGCACGCCGCCGTCCATCATCACCGTCATGCGGCTGCCGACGGCGTCGACAATGCGCGGCAAGGCGCGCAGCGGCGCCACCGCGCCGTCCAGCTGGCGACCGCCGTGGTTGGACACGATGATGCCGTCCGCCCCGCAATCCAGAGCTTTCAGGGCATCGCCTTCATGGAGCAGGCCCTTGATCACCAGGTTGCCGCGCCACTGTTTACGGATGGCACGGATATGTTCCCAGTTCAGGTGTTCCCGGCCGGTGGTGTCGCGCAAGGCGCTCAGCGACAGCATGGGCGCGCCGCGAGTCGCGAAAGAATTCTCGAAATGCGGCATGCCGTGGCGCAGCAACGTGCGCGCGAAAGTGCCCAGCAGCCAGTGCGGCCGGATCATGCCATCCCAAGCCAGGCGCAGGCTGGGCCGCAAGGGCATGGAAAAGCCGGTGCGGACGTTGTTTTCCCGGTTCGCCCACACGGGCAGGTCCACCGTCAGCACCAGGGTTTCGAAGCCGGCAGCTTCGACGCGGGCGATCAGGCCTTCGATGCGTGAGGTGTCGCCGGGCAGATAGGCCTGGAACCAGGTGCCGGGCGCCGCCTCGCGCACTTCTTCCATGCGGATCAGCGACGTGCCGCTCATGATCGCCGGCACGCCGGCCGCCTGCGCGGCCTGGGCCAGCACGATGTCGCCACGATAAGCGGAGATCGCGCTGATCCCCACCGGCGCGATGCCGAACGGTGATCGGTAGTCCTGGCCGAACAGGGAAATGCCGGTGCTGCGCGCGCTGACATCGACCATGACCTGGGGCCGGAAGCGGTAGTCGTCGTATTGCAGGCGGTTGTCCCGGTACGACCGGTTGGTCTCCGCCGCGCCGACGATATAGCCGAACAGCGGCCGCGGCAGGTAGCGCCGGGCTGCCGTTTCGAAATCATCCAGGCATAGCAAGGGGCGCAGACGGCGCGGCAAGGAGGTCAGCGGCGCGTAGGCAGCGCGGGCAGGCGTGGACGCAGCGGGGGACGTGGACATGACGGACCAGGATACGAAAAAGGACGGAAGATCGGGAAGCGCCCAAGCTTAGACCTCCCCCGGGAGCGAAAAAAAGTGAATAATTTAAAACCTGTAGTTTCGCTTTTATCGAAATAATATTAGCCAACCTCCCGCTATCCCTCAGCCGCTGTCCTCCCTATGACGCTCAAACAACTGGAAGCCTTCTACTGGGCCGCCACCTGCGCCAGCTTCGCGATCGCCGCTGAACGCCTGCATCTGTCCGTCTCGTCGCTGTCCAAACGGATCAGCGAACTGGAGGCCGGCCTGGACCAGCCCTTGTTCGACCGGCGTTCCCAGCGGGCCCGTCTGACACCGGCGGGCGAGAAACTGCTACCGCGCGCCCAGGCCTTGTTGCGGCAGGCGCAGGAGCTGCGTGCGTCCATGGCGCAGCCGGCGGAGATCGAAGGCGTGTGCCGGTTCGGCGTGGGGGAGCTGACGGCGCTTACGTGGTTGCCCAAACTGGTGGCGGCCGCCCGCAAACGCTACCCTCGGCTGCGGATGGAACCCTATGTGGACGTCGGTGGAGAGTTACGCCGGCGCGTCCAGAATGGATCGCTGGATTTCGCGGTAATCGCGGCTGACCCGGCCACGCCCTCCATCCGTCCGCTGGGTGCGGCCCGCTACACCTGGTGTGCGGCGCCGGCCTTGGCGGGCGACGCAGAGCGCATCACGCCCGATTTGCTGCAACGGCATCCTTTGATCACCTTGCCGCGCGAGGCGGGCACCACGCGCATCCTGGACGATTGGCTGGTCGCCAGCCGTGTCGCCACCGCGCAGCCCTTGACCTGCAACAGCTGGGGCGCGGTGGCGGGATTGCTGCTGGAGGGCATGGGCATCGGCTTCCTGCCGGTCAGCTGGGCGGCCGCTCTGTCGCAGCGGGGCGCGCTACGCATCCTGCGTGCGCGGCCGGCTTTGGCGGCGCTGCCTTATGCCTACAGCCACAGGGATGACGATACGCGTCCGCTGATCGACGCCATGTATGCCCTGGCGCGCCGAACGGTGGATTTCACGACGGCGGTGCGTTTGCTATGAAGCGGTGCGTTTGCTTCGAAGCGGTGCGTTGCTTTGAAGCGGTGCGTTTGCTTTGAACCGGCGGGTAGGCTCAGGCGCGATTGCCGGACGTAGGGATGTGTATTTCCGCCCCCAGGGTCGGGGGCGCAGGGGCGGGAGCCTGGGCGGAGCCAGAGGCCGTTTTCGACCGGTACCGCTGGTACGCCGGTGCAGGGAAGGTGATGCCATAGATCGACGTATTGTCGTTGCCCAGATTCGCTTGATCGATCATGGCGTGCGCGGTGCTATCCATGTCCAGGAAACCGCGCTCGGTGTCCAAGGGCCGTGTGTCATCCAGGAAGTTGCGGGTGGCGCTGTAATCACGTGACACTGAGTTGATATTTGTCATCGGAATATCTCCAGAAATAACAGTCCAGGACATGCGACTGGCAGCCGCTCACCGCCGTCACGACGGCGCAACGACGACAAGAAACTCCTCTGAGTTCACGGCAGCCGCGTCCGGGTTCCCTTTTTTCTGGTAACTCGCGCACCGTGTCCCTGCGTGAGGGACGCGGCGCGACGTTCAAGCAGCGTGCGGTTCCGCGCGCACGGATCCCTTCAGATTGATCCCGACGTGCGGTTCGCGCTCGAGTTGCGCGACCAGGCCTATTTCCCAATCCAGGTAGGCCTGGAACTTGGCATCGCGTTCGGCCAGGTCGCGGTAGACGTACGGGCCATACCAGGTGTCTTCCTCGCCCGTCTCGATGCCGTCGCGACCCGTCGCGGTTGGCAGGCCGGCGGCGAACCAGGACTGGTTGCCGCCGCGCAGCACGTACACCGCACGGCCCTGCGCACGCAACTCCTGCGCGACGCTGTTGGCCAGCACGCCATCGGCGGACGTCAACACCACCCGCGCATGACCATCCTGCGCGGCCAGCGATTTCTCCAGCGCATGCGCGCCGACAAAGCGCGCACCCGCAATATGCTTGCGCGCATACGCCACGCTGTTCTCGATATCGAAGACCGCGACGTCGCCCTGCTCCACCCACGCCGCCAGCTCGGTCGGCGCCACCGCCGGCGCATCCTCGACATGCGCACGCAACACCTGAACGCGCTCCGCGCCGGTTTCCAACGCGGCGCCAGGCTGTAAGGCCACGGGGTAGACATGCACCTGGAAGCCGCCCAACTGCGCCAGCCAGGCCGCCGTGCTCAAGGCACGCACGCCATCCCAGTCCGCCAGCACCAGATGCGCCCCCCGCACCGCGGCGTATTCATCCGTGGCCTGCACCAGCTGGCCGCCGGGCGCCCATCGCCAGCCCGGCAGATGGCCAGCCAGATACTCCTGTCGATCACGAATGTCGAAGCGATACACCGTCTGCGTCGCCGACTGGGACAACAACTGCTGCAGGCCGGCCTCGTCGAGGCGATTCACGCCGGCGCGCGCGGCCATGTCCTCGGCGCGCTCCCTCGCGGCGGCCAACGTGCTGCCCGTCGGCACGGGCGCCGGCCGGATCTTGCCGTGGTCCAGCGTATCGCCGTTCAACAACCACGCCATCGTGCCATCCCGCAAGGACACCACCCGATTGGGAATCTTCGCATTGATCAAGGTCTGGGCGCCGACGATGCTGCGCGTGCGGCCGGCGCAATTGACCACCACCAACGTCTCGGGATCCTTGGCCACCTCGCCGATCCGATAAACCAGTTCCGCCCCGGGCAGGCTGTAGGCCCCAGGGATGCTGAAGTCAGCAAACTCCTCGGTGGTGCGGCTGTCGACCACCACCAGATTGTCGCCTCGCTGCAGTCTTTCCTTGAGATCCGTGGCATCGATGGCAGGCGTGCCCAATTCGTGCTCCAGCACTTCCCCGAAGGCCTTGCTCAAGACATTGGTGCCGCTGAACAGCTGCTGCCCCGCCGCCTCCCAGCCAGGAATACCCCCTTGCAGCAGCGCCACGTTCGTGTACCCCAGTACGGCCAAGGTGTGCGCGGCCCGCTCGGCCACGCCATCGCCATCATCGACGAGCACGACCTGGGTCGCACGGCGCGGCACCAGACGATCGATCTCCAGCCCAAGATTCCAGTAGGGCGCGGACGCCGACAGCAGCAAGTGCCCGCGTGCATAGACGCCATGCGGACGAACGTCCAGCACGGCAAGCTCGCCGGGCTTGCTCAGAAAGCCGACCAGCTCCGTGGCGGACAGGACAGCGTAGGCGGGAGAGGTCGGCGTGGTGCGAGTCATGGGCGATTCCAAAGGACAGAAAACAGGTCCCGTCGATGATAGGCATCCCTCCCTCCCACGCCAAAGATCCGCTACGAATATGTTTAAGAGGCATATGCTCCAAACTGAGCGGCGATCTAACCTTATGCCAAATCATTCGTTTTGCGCATTGCCGCCTGCGCCTACGATTTTGCGAATGTCTTCGCTTCCCACTCCGCACTTCTCCGCGCGCCGACGCTTTCTGGCGGCCACCGCCGCCGTCACCGCCGCGCCTCTTTTCATCAAGCCCCAAGGCGCCAACGCCGCCACTGCCAGCGGCTATCCCGATCGCCCCATCCGCTACGTATCGCCCTACCCGCCCGGCGGCACCAACGACCTGGTCGCGCGCGTCATCTCCAAACCCCTTGCCGATGCTTTGGGCACAAACGTGGTGGTCGAGAACATCGGCGGCGCCGGCGGCACCATGGGCACCGGCAACGTGGTCCGGGCCGCGCCCGACGGCTACACCATCCTCAATGCATCGAGCGGCAACCTGAGCTCGGCGCCGCAGATCATCGGCGCCACCTATGACCCCTTGGCCGACCTGGTACCCGTGGGGTTTCTGGGCCATATCCGCTTCGTCTTCGCCACCCACCCCAGCCTTCCCGTGCAATCCCTGGCGGAATTCATCGCCTATGCCAAGGCCAACCCCGGCAAGATCAATTACGGTACCGCGGGTACCGGCACCGGCGGCCACATCGCCGGCGAATATCTGCGCCTGAGGACCGGCATCGATATCGTTCACGTCCCTTACCGCGGTTCCGCGCCCGCCCTTACCGACGCCATCGCCGGCCGTGTGCAACTGGTTCTCGATCCGCTGGCCGCCCAATACGTCCGTTCAGGCGCCTTGCGCGGGCTGGCCTACTCCGGCGCAACGCATGCCCCCGACCTGCCTGGCGTGCCCACCATAGACGCGGCCGGCATGCCGGACTGGAAAGCCACCAACTTCTATCTGGCAGCGGTGCCCGCCCATACGCCGCCACCCATCATCGACAAACTGACACAGACATTTCTCGGTCTGGCGCGCAATCCGGACATACAGACCAAGCTGCAATCCTTGGGCGTGGAGATCCTGCCCCTGGATGGCGCCGCGACCACGAAGCTGCTGCGCGCGGAAATCGCCGTGAATAACGAAGTCATCGAAGCCGCCAAGATTCCCACGGCCCGCACGGCCTGAGCGGCCACCAAGGAGACTGCATCATGCCCATCAGCCTGTACGGAACGCTGTATCCCCGCCTTTTCTCCGAAATCGTGCCGGAAACCGGCCCCGTCTTCGACATCAAGCACATCGAAGGACGCGCGCGCGACCATGAAGCCGCCGGCTTCGACGGCGTGCTGCTGCCGCACAACGCCGGTTGGGCGGACAACTTCCTGACCGCCGCGCGCGCGGCGGGTGTCACCGAAAACCTGAACTTCCTGCTGGCGCACCGCCCCGGCTTCGTCGCGCCGACACTGGCCGCCCGCAAACTGGCCACCTTGGACCACTACACCAATGGCCGTCTGCAGGTCCACATCATCAGCGGCGGCCGCAATGCCGAACAAAGGCGCGACGGCGACTACGTGGAGCACGACGAGCGCTACACGCGCACGAATGAATACCTGGATGTCTTGCGCAGCATCTGGACCAGCGGCACACCGGTCGACCACGACGGCGTCTTCTACCATCACGAGCAGGCGTACTCGGAACTCAAGCCGTTGCGGGGCTACATCCCCATCTCCTTCGGCGGCGCATCCGATGCCGCCATCGCCGTGGCCGCCCGCCACGCCGACATCTATGCGCTATGGGGTGAAAACCTGGCCGGCACCGAAGAACTGACCAGCCGCGTGCGCGCCGCGGCAGCCAGCCACGGACGCGACCCCTCGTTCAGCATTTCCATCCGCGTGATCCTGGGCAAGACCGAAGACGAAGCCTGGCAACGCGCCCGCGACATCGAGGCCAAGACTGCCCAGGTAGGCCTGTGGAGCCCCGCGTCCAAGACCTTCGGTGGCCACCGGCCCGCCGCCAATGCAGAAAACGAAGGTTCACGGCGCTTGCTGCGCCAGGCCGCCGAGGGCGATGTGCTGGACAAACGCCTGTTCATGGGCGTGGCGCGCGCCACCAATGCACCCGGCAATACCACGGCCATCGTCGGCACCGCTGAACAAGTCGCCGATGCGCTGCTGGACTACTACCGCCTGGGCGTGACCGGCTATCTGTTCCGTGGCTTCGATCCGCGTGTCGATGCGCAAGAGTTCGGCCGCGAGCTGATTCCACTGTTGCGGGCCGGCGCACAGGAGATCGACCGCAGCCATCCCGCACGCGCGGCGGGCCCCTCATTGAAGGCTGCGTAACGCACGCCTCGTCACCGTATTCGCCCCATCCATGCATAACCGCGACAACCAAGTTGATCCACAACGTGACGCCGAAGCCCTGCGCGTGCTGGCCCTGCTGCCACCCGCGCCGGAATGGGTGCCGGCCCGCGATGGCATCACGCACGACGTGGCCATCATCGGCGGCGGCCAGAACGGCGTGGCCCTGGCCTTCGCCCTGCGCCGCCTGGGCGTGGCGCGCGTCACCGTCATCGATGCGGCGCCGGCCGGCGCGCCCGGCATCTGGCGCGAACCCGCCCGCATGAACGTCCTGCGCACGCCCAAGCATCTGAACGGCCCGGAACTGGACCTGGCCGAACTCAGCTTCCGGCATTGGTTCGAAGCCCGCCACGGCGTCGCGGCCTATGACGAGATCCAGTTCATCAAGCGCCTGGACTGGGCCGACTATCTGGACTGGTTCCGCGCCATCACCAAGACGCCCGTGCGGCATGACACCACGCTGCAAGCATTGACCCCGCATCCAGACGGCGTCGAGCTGCAACTCAGCCACGGTGGCAAGACGCTGCGCGAGACCGCCCGCAAAGTGGTGCTGACCAGCGGCGTGGCGGGCTTCGGCGGCCCGTCGCTGCCGGCGTTCACCACCAATTTGCCGGCGGGCAGCTACGCCCACACGGCGGATCGCATCGACTTCAGCGCCCTGCAGGGCCGCGACGTGGCCGTACTGGGCGCGGCAGCATCAGCGTTCGATGCCGCCGCCACGGCGCTGGAACAGGGCGCCCGCTCGGTCCATCTGTACGCGCGCCGGCAGCGCCTGACCAATCGGGCGCCGCTACGCCTGCGGGGGCATGCCGGCGCGGCGCCGCACTTCCATCTGTTGCCGGACGAAACGCGCTGGCTGTTGAACGTGACAGCGCGCCAGCACGGCGCCACGCCGCCCCGGGAAGCCCTGCGCCGCATCGCCGAGCATGAGAACTTCTTCATTCATGCCGGGGCCGACTGGCAGAACGTGCGCGCCGATGGCGAGCGCATCCGCTTCGATAGCGGCGGCCAGACCCATCAGGCGGATTTCCTTATCCTGGGGACCGGCTACCACGCTGATGTCGCCAAGACACCCATTCTGGCTCCGCTGGAACGGGACATCGCCACCTGGGCCGACCGCTACGTGGCGCCGGCGGATCTGGCCGACCCTACGCTATCGCTGTCGCCTTATCTGGGCCCTGACTTCGAGCTGACGGAAAAACAGCCCGGCCAGGCGCCGCACGTGAAGCGTATCCACGTCTACAGCGCGGCCGCCACCGCCAGCTTCGGCCGCCCCATCGGCGACGTTCCCTGCATGGGGCTGCATGTGCCGCAACTGGCCCGCGCCGTGGTGCGGGATCTGTATTTTGCGGACCTTGCCGCCCATCTTCATGCGGCGACGCAATTGCCGCCGGAAGATTTCCCCCTGGACCTGTACACGACGGCGGGCCAGCGGGCCCAGGCGGCTTGAGCGAGGGGCTTGACCCAGGCCCTGCAGGGGGCGTTTGAATGCGCGCGGGATTCCGGCGACACTAGGGCGGCCTTGCCGCCCTTTGTTCCACAAAACAAGACGGCGCCGCCGTCTTTTGTTTTCAGGATTCCGCGCCTTGATTACCAGCATCAGCATTCTCGTCCGCGACCGTCTGGGTCGCCCTCTTCTGCAAATGCGCGACAGCCGGGCCACCTTGGGGCCGCTGTGCTGGAGCTTCTGGGGCGGCGCTGTCGAACCCGAGGACACCGACCATACCCACACCGCCGCGCGGGAGCTGGAAGAGGAACTGGGCATCGTCGCCAGCCCGGCCGATTTCATCGAACTCGCCCGCCGCATTGACAGCAAGGGCAACGAGGCCGCCCTGATGCTGCTGCCCCGTACCGTCGAGTGGGGCGACTTCCGTGTCCTGGAAGGCGCGGGAGCCGGCTTTTTCCTGTTGAAGGAAATCGAGCGACTGCCCGTCACCCGCTCGCTGGCCTGGTACCTGGCGAACCGTCCCGAGGTCTTGCAGCCGACAGCGGGCCGCTGACCTTGCGCCCGTCCGCCCCGGCCCCCGGCGTGTCCGCACAGGACATGGATACCGACTTGCCGGAACTGGCAGAGATACTCGCGGCCTACGGACTGCGCGCGCACGCCGACGCGGCTTCTACCCGGGCCGCCGACGTGGCCCCCACCGCGGCCGCGCATAGCGTTGCAACCCGTGTGACCGAACGAGTCTGGCGCGTCCAAACCACGACCGGTAACGTCGCCGTCAAGCGCTATACCCTGGACCAATCCGCCAGGGCGGAAAAAGAAGCCGCGCTTGTCGCGCACCTGAACAAGCACCCCAGCCCCCGCTTCCAAGTCCAGGCTTTGAGACGCACACGCGCCGGCGCCGAACGCTGGGTCGGCCCGCATGCCTGCGCGATGGTCACCGACTGGGCGCCGGGCGCATCGCGCACCTACGACACTTACACCCCGCAGGAATGGGCCGCGCTAGGCAGCAGCCTGGCAGCCTTGCACCTGAGCCTGGAGCAATATCCCCGCCCCCTGCCAGACAGCTTGCACGCGCGTCTGGACGCACTCGACATTGACGAGATCCGGGGCGAACTCGCCACGGCCGCGGGGATGGCGCAAGCCCGTGCTGACGGCGCCAGCCTGCGCGCCTATGCGGACGCCTGCCTGCGCCTGATCGACCAGCACTACCCGGGCAGCCTGGCCGGCTTCCCCAAGGACGATCCGCAGTGCCCCATCCACAATGACTACAATCAGTTCAACTATCTGTTCGGCGCCGTGCTGCCTCCATTGATACTGGATTGGGAAGCCGCCATCGGCGCGCCGCGTGAGTACGAAGTGGTACGCTGCCTGAATCATCTGCCCTTGGAAGCCCCGGCCCTGGCCGCGCATTTCGTGCGCGCCTATGTGGACGTCAGGCCGCTGCGGATCGAACGGATGGCGTGGGCGGTGGACACCGCCATCCTGCAGCATGGCCTTAAAAGCTGGATCGTGCAGGGTTGGCAGAAAGAACCGGCCCGCTTCGAGGCCCACCTGCAAGGCTCGCTGCACATGGCCGCCACCCTGACCGGCGCTCGCAGCAGACTGATCGATTTCTTTTCCGGCTGCATTGAGAAAGGAAGCCCGCGTGAATAGCCCCGTCAACGCAACGCCGGCCGCCGGCCGGCAGCATGTCTTCCCGCCACCGATGGACCGCCACTATCCCGTCGAAGGCGGACGGATACGCACCCGCTCGCTGGAAGCGCATATCGTCGACCACTGCAACCTGACCTGTGCTGAATGCTGCTCGCTGTCGCCGCTGTTGCCGGCCTGGAGCGCCAGTCCGGAGGCCATTGCCGCCGATCTGCGCATGGCGGTCAAGGTGCTGCAACCGCGCGTTTTCAAACTGGTCGGCGGCGAGCCTCTGCTGCACCCGCAACTGGTCGACGTCATCCATGCCGTGCGCGACAGCGGCATCGCGCCAGTCATCTCCCTGACCACCAATGGCCTGAAGCTCGGTGACATGGCCGATGCCTTTTGGCAGGCGATCGACGCCCTGACCATCTCGCGCTACCCGCGCCCGCGCCTGGCGCCGGACCTGATCGCCCATATCGAAGCGCAGGCAGCTCGCCATGCGGTGCGCCTGAACTGGAAAGCGCAGAACGAATTCAGCACGATGACGCGCACGGCCCCCTCCACCGACATGGCCGAGACCCAACGCATCTACCGCGACTGCTGGATACGCGAACGCTGCCATCTGATCCGCGACGGGATGTTCTACACCTGTACACGTCCGGCGCACTTCCATACCCTTTATCAAGGCAGGCAGGACTTCCAGTCTGACGGTCTGCGCCTGCGCGACGACCCCGCCATGCTGGACGATATGCTGGCCTACCTCAATCGCGAAGCGCCGCTGAAGGCCTGCCTGGAGTGTCACGGCGGCAGCGCGCCCCAGGCGCCGCATCGCATCATGAAGCGCGTGGAAGTCGTGGCCTTGCAAAGGCATTACGAGGAACAGGCCGCGCCCGAGCGGATATTGGAAACCGAGGTGAGCAGCGCATGATCGTCGCCACGCGAGATGAATTCGGTTTTCGGCGCATCGTGTACGCCGAACAGGAAGAAGTCACGTCGGACAGCATCAAGGGCTTGCTGCAAGCGTCGCAGGCCGCCGCCGGCGTACCGGACGTCGCGGCGATCCAGGGCTATCTGACCGGCGCAAGATTGCCCGAGCACACGGTGCTACGCGATGTCCGCGCGGTTCCGCTCGGTCATTCCCTGATCCGCTCCCCGCAAGGCTGGTCCCTGCGGCCCGCGACCGGTGCAGCCGAGCGTGGCAATCTCAAGGAAGCCCTGCGGGCGTCCCTGCAGAGCGCGCTGGACAGCGGTAAGCGCGTCGCCTTGGCGCTGAGCGGCGGCCTGGACTCCGCGCTGCTGCTTGCCCTGCTGAAGGAAATGGGACTCCAGCGCAGCATCCCGTCCTATATCCTGGTCACCGACCTGCCCGACTACTGCGAACGGGACACTGCGCTCGACATCGCCGACCGGCTCGATGCCCGCGTCAAGCTGGTACGGGCCAGCGGAGCCGATTTCGTCGCCGCCCTGCCCGATGCCACGCGCAGCGTCGAAGAGCCCATGTTCAATCTGCACCCGGTCGCCAAGCTGTTGCTGGCACGGGGGATGGCCGCCGACGGCATCGCCGTCGCCATCACGGGGGACGGCGCGGACCAGGTCATGCGCCGCGACTATTCGGCCAACTACCTGCCCTTGTGCAAGGCCTTGTTTGCCGCGGCGTCCGTCACGCTGCATGCGCCGTTTCTGGATGCGGCCGTGGTCCGGCACCTGACCAGCCTGCCGCCCGATCCGGACAAGCAATGCCTGCGGGACCTTGGTGAACAGCTGAATCTGCCCGACCGCCTGGTACGCGGTCCCAAGCGGGGCCGCCTGGCGCCCGCCATGGACCTGAGCAGCCTGGTTTCCGACGACCGCCTGCGTGACTTGTCAACAGCGTTGGGCATTTCCAGTCCAGGCTTGCGTACCGATTCGGAACGTGTGCTGTGGACAACCCTGGCCTTACTGCTGGACGACCTGCGGGCCGAAATGTCCTCCCCTTCTTCTTCATCACGTCCGACCCTGCCATGAAGCGCGTTCTGTTTTGCGTCGTTCCCGAAAAGGGTCATCTCAATCCCTGCATCGGCCCCGCGCAGCATCTGCGTGCCGCGGGACATGAAGTCGCCTTCTACGCACCCGCCGACATCAGCGAGCAACTCGACGCTGCCGGGGGTTTTGAATTGCTGGGACCGCGGGAAAGGCAGGAGCGCCACGATATTTCGCGCGGCGCCAGCTTTGCCGCCAACATCCAGGATCGCGACTGGTTGCGGAACTGGATCCGGGTCCTGCTGGTTGAACAGGCCGCGGTGCTGGTGGACGGCATCCGCGCGGAGCTGGAACAGTGGCAGCCGGACGTGGTGGTCATCGATCCACTGCTCTATGCCGCCGCCATCGCCGCCGAGTTGGAGGGCTTGCCCTGGGTCGCGCTGTCCAACTCGCTCAACCCGGTGTTGCCGGATGAACTGGATTCCGAACTCCTGAGCACCGTGCGCTGGCTGGCGCGCGACCGGGAACAGCTGTTTGCCCGTTATGGCCTGAAGGCGCGCTTCAATGGCTGCGACGTGCTCTCGCCGACGCTCACGCTGGCGCTGACGACGGAAGCCCTGGTGGGCGCACCGCCCGCCGGCGTCCAGTTGGTCGGCCCGGCCTTGCCGGACGGGATGCGGGGCGACGAGCAGCCTTTTCCCTGGGACCGGCTGGATGCCGGGCTGCCCCTGGTCTACATGTCGCTGGGCAGCCAGCTTTACTACCAACCCGCGGTGTTCGCCAAGGTCGTTGAAGCCGTGCGCGGCCTGCCTGTGCAATTGGTGTTGTCGGTTGGCGAGTTGATGGACAGCGATTTGCTGCCCGGCCTGCTGGCGGGGGCGGCGGTTGCGCCCGGCGTCGTTGCGGCCGACCCCGCCGGGCAGGTCATCGCCGTGCGCTACACGCCACAGTTGGCGCTGCTGCGCCGGACCGCGGTGTTCATCAATCATGGCGGCGCGAACTCGGTGATGGAGGCCCTGGCCTGCGGTGTGCCCATGCTGCTGTCGCCCTTCTGCAATGACCAGTTCCATTCGGCCTGGTTCGTCGAGCGCGCGGAAGCCGGCATACAGCTGGACCTGCAGACCGCCACAGTCAGACAGATCGCCGATGCCCTGGTCACCTTGCTGGCGCCTGGACCGTTACGCACCGGCGCCACGCGCGTCGCGGCCAGCTACCAGCAGCGGGATGGATCGGCGGAGGCAGCGCGCTTGATCGCCGAGGTGGCATCGGCGGAACGGCGTGAAGCAGGCAATGCTTAGCGTGGAAACGCCGGTCCCGGTAGACACGCCAGTTCCCGCGGAAGTGCCTGGCGCAGCGGACGTGCAGGCGCTTGAGGCGCTCTTGCGGGCCAACTGGGGCATCACGCCTGCTTGCATGCAGCCGCTGGCGTCCGGCCATACGAACAGGAGTTTTCTGGTCCAGGTCGACGGCCGTGGCGTTGGCCCAGTTGCGGACAGCGGCGTTCCCGACGGCCTGATCCTGCGAGTATCCTGGACCGGGAAATCCTTGGATCAAGTAGAACGGGAAGCGGCTGTACTGTCTGCACTGGCCGCCCAGGCGCCAGCCGCCGGTCTGCCCGCGCTTCCCCTCATGCGAATGACGCTGGATGGACGCAGCTACGTTCACCAAGATGGCTGCTGGCTTCATCTGTTCGATCAGATCCCCGGGCACAGCGGCTTTCCGCAGCATGGTCATGCCAGTCAAGACGCGCTGACCGCCAGGATCATGATCCAATCCATGCACACCCTGGCCCATCTGCATGCCGCCATGGCAGCGATCCCGCTACGGATCGGGGCTCCGGCCGCCCACGGCCCAGCCTCCTGGCTCACACAACGCCACGCACGCATTAGCGCGCGCCCCATGCCGACGCTGCCGGCCGGCCTGGAGCAGGACTACGGAACAGTGCTGGCGCACGCCCACGACGCCCTGGCCGCGGCGGCGCACGACACGGCCGGTCCCATCGGCTGGCTGCATGGCGACTTCCATGCAGGCAATCTTCTATTCCTCGATGGCGGCGCCAGAGAAGCAACGCTGACCGGCATCCTGGATTTCGACGACGTCGGCATCGGCTCCCAATGGCTGGAAGCGGCCTTCGCCCTTTTTGCGCTGGCCCGCGATGCGACGATAGACCACGCCTTCGTCCACGATGCACACACCTGGGACCTGGGCCTGAATGCGTATGCCGAGCACCTGACGGCTACCAACGCCGCAACGATGAAGCACTATCTGCGCAACAACCGCGCGGCACTCATGACCCTCTTCTGCGTGGATCAGACGCTGATCCACCTGGAGGCCGCCCAGCGCCACCTATGGCAACTGGGCCCGGGCATCGGTTTCCTGGGATGCTGGAATCAGATCGTGAGCGACGCGCACTACCAACAACAGGCACTCGCCGCCCACCCTTAGCCGTCCAGCCACAGCCGCACCGCCTCGACCGTATCCGGCCGCGCCTCGCCATGGCGGGAGCTGTCATGCAGGCATATCAAGGCCCGCTCGCCGCGCGATTGCTGCTCGGCGACATGCTCCCGCAGCGCTTCCAGCAAGACCGTGGCGGCAGGCGCCGGCCGTTGCCAATCATCCAGTATCAAGGTCCATCCCGTATGCAGGCGCCCCATGCGTTCGAGCACATGGACGCGGGGATCATCAGCCACCAACCCATAAGGCAGACGCAGCGGAATCACCGCGGGCGCCTGCACCCCGGCCTCGTGATAAGCATGGCGGATCAAAGCGTCGGTCCTCTTGATCTCATCGATCAAAGCCGCTTCCGGCAAGGCGCCCGGTCGCGCATGCGTGAACGTGTGATTGCCCAACACATGCCCTTCACTGGCCATCCGGACCGCGGTCTGCGGATCGCGCTGCAGATTCGCGCCCAGCAGGAAGAACATTGCCGTACAGGAGCCGGCCCGCAAGACATCCAGCAGCGCCGGTGTCGAAGGCCCCGGCCCATCGTCAAAACTCAAGGTGATCGCCGCGGCCATGCCTGTCTGCCTCGATGTTGCGCCGGCAGGCCGCGGGTCTTCAGGATTTCGCGGGCGCCGTCTCGTGGTCTATCGCGCGGTACTTGTCCACCGCGTGCTTGAGGATAGCACCGAACGCTTCCGGGCTTGCACTGGGTTTGACCTCGATGCCCTGCTTGGCCAGCACGTCCGCCGTATCGGGACGCTGCAGTACCTTGGCGATGACATCGTGCAGCTTTGCCACCACCGGCGCGGGCGTTCCGGCCGGCGCCAGGATGGCGTTGAAGGTATCGTCCTCGAAGCCCGGCAGCCCCGCTTCGGCGATGGTGGGCACATCCGGCAGCAGCTTGGACCGCGTCGTGGTGGTGACACCCAGGGCCTTGAGCTTGCCCGCCTTCACATAGGTGCCCGACGTGCTGACCTGATCGAACATGATCATCACCTGCCCGCCCACCAGGTCGGTCAGCGCCTGCGAGTTGCCCTTGTAAGACACACTCAGCATCTTGACGCCGGCCTGCTTGCTGAAAAGCTCCGCCGCGATATAGCCCGTCGACCCCACGCCCGACGACGCATAGGACACTTCGCCGGGATGCGCGCGAGCGCGTTCTATCAAGGCCTTGACCGTCTGTTGCGGCACCGACGGATGCGCCACCAGCACCATGGGTATCTGGCAGGTCTGCGTGATCGGCGCGAAATCGGCGATGGGGTCGTAGCCGGCGTCCGGCACGAATTGCGGCGCCGAGACGAACGTGTTGGCGACTGCCAGCAGCGTGTAGCCATCGGCCGGCGCGCGCGCCACCTCGCGGGTGCCCAGCAAACCGCTGGCGCCGGGCTTGTTCTCCACGATCACCGATTGGTGCAGTTCCTCGGACAGCCCTTTCGCCACCAGGCGCGCGACCATGTCCACGGTGCCGCCCGCGGCGACCGGCACGATGATGCGTATGGGTTTGCTGGGATAGGCGTCGGCCGCCTGGGCCGGCGCCACCGCACAGGTGGCGCCCAGAACGAGCGTGGCGGCGAGCATGCCGGCGGCCACGCCGCAACGTGCCGCGAAATCGCGCACAAAGGTCTTCATGATTGTCTCCTGATACTTATTATTTGCGTCGTGCCGCCAGCCACGCCTTCCAGGCCGCCGGCGGCATCGCCTTACACCACGCGCCCCGGGCCTCCTCCGCCCGAACCGCGCTTAAAACTCGTACAGCCGCGCCGGGTTCTCGACCAGCAGCTTGCGCGCCTGCTCGTCCGTCGCGGTCCACTCCAGGCAGCGCGCCAGCGCCCGTTCATCGTCTTCCGCGCGAAACGGTGTGATCTGATCCAGGGGCTTGGGTTTGCCCGCCGCGGAACCCGGGTGCGGCCAGTCCGATCCCCACAGCACGCGATCCGGATTGGCGGCGATCAGCGCACGCGCCACTGCCGCCGCGTCGGTGTAGTCCGGCAGTTGAGAAATGCGATACGGCGCGGACAGCTTGACGTAGACCCGCCCGCTGGCCAGCGCGTCGCACAGCATGTCAAACCCCGCTTGATGGATGCCCTGCGCCGCCTGCGCCCTGCCGAAATGGTCCACCACCAAGGTCACGGGCAAGTCCGGCAGCACCTTGGCCAGCGCCGCCAAGGTGGGCAGGTTCGTGAAGGTCTGCACATGCCAGCCCAGATCGGCAACGCGACGCGCGGCCCAGAACAGGCACTCGCGTGCATAGTCCGGATCATGCTGGCCGGTGGTCTCCAGATTCACGCGCACGCCACGCACGCCAGCGTCATGCATCAGGCGTAATTCGTCGTCGGTGGTCGACGCGTCGATCACCGCCACCGCGCGGCCTGCGTTGCCGAGCCGCGCCAGGGCGTCCAGGGTGCAGCGGTTGTCCGCGCCGTAGGCGCTAGGCTGCACGATCACCATGCGGTCGACGCCGATGCGCCCGTGCAGCGCCAGCAGTTGGTCCAGGGTCGCCGCCGCGGGTGTATAGGTGCGGACGGGGTTCCAGGGGAAACGGGTGCCGTCATCGAAGACGTGCACGTGACAATCACAGGCGCCCGCGTAACGTGCCGGCGTGGCAGAGTCTTCCGCGCGCGGCGTAGCCATCGTTGCATTCATCGCGGTTCCTCTCAGGCGGCGTAGGACGGATAGCCGCCGGGCTCGGCGTCCAGCAGGCGCAGCATCGCATGCCACTCAAGTTCACCGTAGGGACGGCGCGTGCCGGGCTGATACAGATGCGCGGCGCGTTCCAGCACCTCGTTGCCAGGTACCGCGACGTTTTCCAGGCCGCCCGCCATGGCGTCGACCTGCGCGCGACAGGACATCTCCAACTGGTACATCAGGTTGAAGGCCTGCGCGATGGACGCCCCGCAGGTCAGCAAACCGTGGTTGTTCAGGATCATGGCATTGTGCTCGCCCAGATCGTGCACCAGGCGCTGCTGCTCGGCCAGATCGATGGCCGGGCCTTCGAAGCCGTGATAGCCCATATGGCCGTGGAAGCGCGACGCGGTTTGCGTGATGGGCAACAGGCCGCTGCGCATGGCCGATACCGCCATGCCGGCGCGCGTATGGGTGTGGATCACACAATGCACATCCGGACGCGCGCGATGGATGCAGCCATGGATGACGTAACCGGACCGGTTGATGCCATAGTCCGTGGCTGGCTTGCGCAGCACGTTGCCGTCCAGATCGATCTCCACCAGATTGGACGCGGTGATCTCCTTGTAGAGCAGGCCATAGAGATTGATCAGCAGGCTGCCGGGCTTGCCGGGAATCTGGGCGGTGATGTGGTTGTAGATCATGTCGGTCATGCCGTAGCGATCCATCAGCCGGTAGCAGGCCGCCAGGTCGCAGCGCGCGCGCCACTCTTCGGACGAGACCTCGTCTCGCAGCGAGGGAAAGTCGGTGCCATATGGGGTGTTCATCTATGTCTCCCGCCTTGATGGCGTAGTAAAAGTAATGGACCGGGCTGAGCGCCCTGCCCCTGGCTGCCTGGCGCCACGTTGGCACTGGCAGCATCTGGTGTCGATCTTAGGCACGCGATGCGCCGGACACCATCGAGAATTTTTCAAGGCTTCATGAGAAGAACTAATAGATGAATCCCTTACTGCCCCCACTCAATCCCTTACGCGTCTTCGAGAGCGTGGCGCGTCATCTGAGCTTCACGGAGGCCGCGCAGGAACTGCACATCACTCAGGGCGCGGTCAGCCATCAGATCAAGGCGCTTGAATCCTGGCTGGGTTTTGCGTTGCTGGAGCGGGGTGGCCGCGGGCTGCGCCTGACGCGCGGGGGTGAGAACTATGCAGCGGCCCTGACGCAGGCCTTTGCCCAGATCACCGGCGCCACGCGCGAGCTGGTCACGACGGGCGCCAAGCAGGTGCTGACCGTGCGCGGGCACACGACGCTGTTCGTCCGCTGGCTGATTCCCTTGCTGCCGGCTTTCCAGGCGGCGCATCCGGACATCAACATCCGCCTGAGCGGCGCGGTGGAAGGCGTGGATTTTGCCCGCGAGAACGTGGACATGGGCATCGTCTATGGCGACGGGCCATGGGAAGGGCTGCGCAGCGATCTGCTGTTCAGCGATGAACTGACGCCGGTGCTGGCGCCCGAGCTGGCGCGACGCCTGCCCACGCCGTGTACGACCGAGGCCTTGCTGGAACTGCCCCTGCTGCATTCCAACCGTCGTCCGCAGCACTGGCCGGACTGGATCCGGCTGGCAGGCGCGCAGCGCGGCGTCGCCCCTGGCGACGTGTACTACGAAGACCTCAGCATCATCTACCAGTGCGCCACCGAAGGCCTGGGCGTGGCGCTGGGCCAGTTGCGTTACCTCGAAAGAGACCTGGCGCAGGGCCGCCTGGTAGCGCCGCATCCCCTTGTGCTGCGGCGCACCCGCGGCTATCACCTGGTCTGCCCCAGCGCCCGTGCCGACGAGCCGAAGATCGCCTGCTTCCGGGCGTGGCTGACCACGTTCAGTCGAACAGGTCCGGGTCCGTCCGCGTGACGGCGTCGTAGATGGGCTGGAAATGCAGCCATGCCATGAAAGGCGTGCCCAGGTGCTTGGATGAATGACGCGCGGCGGCGGCGTTCATCGAATGGACGGGGGAGCCGGTCGCTTCCGCCTTGAGCTGGATTTCGCAAGCGCGTTCGGCGGCGATGAACCACCAGGCGGCTTCGTCCACGCTTTCCCGGCCGGCCGAGAACAGTCCGTGATTCTGGTGAATGGCGATCTTGCTGTTGCCGAAGGCCTGCGCCACGGCTTGCCCCGCATCCCGTTCGACGACCACGGCGCCGGCTTCTTCGGTAATCAAGGCATGGTCTTCATAAAAGCAGGCGGCCGTCTGCGTAATCGGATCCAGCTTGCGGCCCAGTGACGCCCAGGCCATGCCGTGCGTCGTGTGCGCGTGGCACGAGGCCACCAGATGCGGATTGGCTTCATGAATGGCCGCGTGCAGCACGAAGCCGGCGCGATTCACCGCCCACGTCCCTTCCAACACCGTGCCTTCGTGATCGACCAACAACAGGTCCGACACCCGCACACGCCCGAAATCCATGGCGAAGGGATTGGTCCAGTAAAGATGCGGATGCTCCGGATCGCGCACGGTCACGTGCCCGGCGAAGCCGTACTCATAACCATGACGCGCGAACACCCGGCATACCGCGGCCAGGCGTTCCTTGCGGTGACGCCGCTCGTCCTCGACGGACGCGTGCTCCGGGTACTTGGGAAAGTGCAGCCCTTCCTGGCGAGGGCGATAAACGGTCTTCGGTTCGCTACTGCTCAATTCGCTTCTCCTTGTCACGCTCGCGGTCCAACGGACCGCATGAAAGTCTCCATGTCCGCGCCCGGCTGCCGGCCAAGGCAGCCCTCTATCGCCTGGGCCAACGCCAGGGCGCGGATTTCCTCGCCCAGCGGGACGACGATCTGCAAGCCCGCCGGCATGGCGCCGGGCCGCGGCAGCGGCACGCTGACCGCACACAGGTCCAGGTAGTTCACCGGCTGCGAGCACTGCGTCATGCCCATGGCCAGCGTCCAATTGCGTTGTGCGTCCTCCAGCTCCGCCATCGTCGGCGCGGGCACCGTGGTGGTCGGCGTTATCCACGCCGCGCAGTCCGCGAAACGTTGGGCCGCCGCCGCTGCATGCCGCGCGCGGTCGGCTTCCAGCGTGGCGACCTGCTGCGCTGTCACATCCAGGCCCTGGTCGCCACGACTGGCGACCAGCGGATCCATGTTCGCGCGCTGGGCGCGGAAGCGCTCGGCCCCCAGCAGCTTGATCAGATTGAAAGGCAAGGCAACCGGAAAATAGGCATCCCGGCCTGTCGCCTCGGGTACGTCGATGTCATGCAGTACTGCGCCGGCGCGCTCCAGGGCATTGAGCGCGGCTGCCGTGGCAGTGGCGATGTCCGGCGCCAGGTCACGATAAAAGTAGGCTCGCGGCAAGGCCAGCGCCAGACCAGCGAGATTCACGGCCGGCGGCGGCGCCACACCCTCTATCGCGGCATAGACCAGGGCGGCGTCCGCGGCGCTGGCCGACACCAGGCCTATCGTGTCCAGCTCATGGGAAAGCGGCAGCACGCCGTCCGTGGACCAGCGTCCCGCGCCTGTCTTCAGGCCTACCCGGCCGCACAGGGCCGCCGGCACCCGCACGCTGCCGCCGGTGTCCGTACCCACTGCCAGCGCGCAAAGCCCCGCGCCCATTGCCGCGGCCGCGCCGGAGCTGGAACCGCCCGTGACGCGCGGCTGGCTGGCGTCCCAGGGATTACGCGGCGCACCGCGCGGCGTGCTCAAGCCCGTGATGCCCAGGGCGAATTCCACGCTGCGCGTCTTGCCCAGGATCACGCAGCCCAGTTCCCTCAACCGCCGCAAGAAGCTGCCTTCCTCGCGCGGCATCAGGTCAGCGATGGGCAGGCGGGTGCCGGCATGCGCGGGCATGCCATCGACCGCGAAGTTGTCCTTGATGGCAACGGGCAGACCGGCCAGCGGTCCGGGGTCCCGCCCCGCCGCCAGCGCCTTGTCCACGGCGCGGGCCGCCTGCAAGGCGCCCTCGGCGTCGACGTACTCATAGGCGCCGATGACGTCATCCACCGCGGCGATACGGGCCAGGTAGGCCTGCACCGTCGCCTCCGCGCTCAGCGTCGACCCACGCAACGCACGTTGGTAGCCGGCGATGCCGCCGGCGGCGACGACGGGATCAGCGACCAAGGACATGGCTTGCCCCGACGTTGACACCCGTGGCCGTGGCGGCCGGTGCATCCACCGTGAGGTCGCGCCGGCCGGTCTCGGGCGACAGCCACGCCGTGATCAGACTGACCACCGCCGACAGGGCGATGAAGCCGCCGATGGGCCAGATCGAGCCCGACCAGGCGGTCAGCGCCGTGGCCACCAAAGGCGCGGTGCCGTTGAAGATGGCCCCGCCGACCTGATAGCCGATCGAGGCGCCCGAATAGCGCACCTTGGTATCGAACAACTCCGCGAAGTACGCCGACACCGACCCATACTGGCCATAGTTGGCCACGCCCAGACCAAGCGCCATCGCCAGCCAGAACAAAGCCGGCACGCCGGTGTCGATCAGGTACATGACCGGAAAGACGATCAGCATGGCGAAGGTCACGTAGGCCATGTAGACCCGGCGGCGGCCGTAGCGGTCCGAGAGCCGCGCGGCGATCGGCACCGAAATGAGCCCGACGGCGCCGCCGATGACGTTGCCCATGGTGCTGACACTGGTGGAAAAGCCCAGGTGCCCGACCGCGTAGGTGGCGGCGAAAAACGAATAGGTGCTGGATCCCACGCCGTCGATACAGCGCAGCAGGGCCACACGGACGATGTTGCCGGGACTGCGCAAGACCTCGCTGACCGGGCGCTGGGACTGGCCGCCCTCGGCCTTCAGCTTTTCAAAGGCCGGCGACTCGGTGATCTTCAGACGGATGAACAGCCCCACGCACAACAGCACGATGCTCAGCAGGAAGGGGATACGCCAGCCCCAGTCCAGGAAGGCATCCTGGGGCAGCAGCGCAAATGCCGCGAACGTGCCGGTGGAAAGAATCAGGCCCGCGGGCGCGCCCATGTGCGCGGCGCTGCCGTAGAGCGCGCGCTTGTTGGCCGGCGCGTGTTCCACCGCCATCAGGACGGCGCCGCCCCACTCTCCGCCCACGGCGATGCCTTGCAGCAGCCGCAGCACGAGCAAGGCGATAGGCGCCCAGATGCCGATCCGCTCGTAGGTCGGCAGCAAGCCTACCAAGGTAGTCGCCACGCCCATGATCAGCAACGTGGTCACCAGTACCGACTTGCGGCCGACCCGGTCGCCGATGTGCCCGAACAGCGCCCCACCAAAGGGCCGCGCCAGATAGCCGACGGCAAAGGTGGAGAAAGAGATCAACGTCCCCACCAGGGGATCGTAGTTGGGGAAGAAGAGTTTGCTGAACACCACGGCCGATGCAATGCCGTAGAGAAAGAAGTCGTACCACTCGACCGCCGTGCCGATGAAACTCGCCCAGGCCACGGTACGGGCCAGGTTGCCCGATGGGGTTTGCGCCATTTTTCCGCCTCGCAATGTTTTTCAAATATTGCGGCGTACTCTACGCGTTGCGCCCGGCGCGGGACATTCACGAATTCATGTCACGCCATAAGCCAGAATTATGTTGCACCGCGTTCCGGCGCTTTTTCCGCCAGCATGGCGCGCAGATGGATCATGAACTCGTCCATGATGCGCGAAGCCGGACGATGCTTGTTCTTCAGAAGCACGCTTTGCAGTTGCACCGCCGGCGCCAGGGGCCGGCTGACCAATCCCGGCAGCGGCATGGCCGCCAGCAGGTCCGGCTCGACCAGGGCCACCCCCGCGCCATGGTAGGCCAACATGATGCCGGTGACCGACAGGCCGGTTTCCACACTGATCTCCAGCTGGCAACCGGCCTGCGTACAGGCCCGGTCGACATAGGGCCTGAGCAGCGCCTGCGGCATATAGGTGATGACCGGGGTCCCGGCCAGGTCGGCGATGCTGATCGACGCCTGCTTGGCCAGGGGATGGGAGTCCGGCAGTACACACGCGATGCTCGCCGACGTCAGGATGGTGGCGTCGACCGCCGAATCGTCCACGGGTTGGTAGACGATGCCCAGGTCGACCTCGGATTGCATGACGCGCTCCACGACGAGGGGTGAGCTCAGTGCCTGCAACGCAATGCGCACCCCTGGCCGGGCGCGCGAAAACGTGGCGACCGCGCGCGCAAGGAAGCCATTGGCGATCGGCGATGTCGCGGCTACGCTCAAGGTCCCCTTCAGCCCGCCCGCGAGGTCCTGGCTTAGCCTTTCAACCGCGCCCAGGCGTTCGAAGATCACCGCCACGTCCGGCAAAAGAGCCTGTGCCTCCGGCGTGGGAGTCAGACGTCCATGCGAGCGCAGGAACAGCGGCATGCCCAGCCTGGCCTCCAGGTGCTTGAGCACGGCGCTGACCGCCGGCTGCGTCACGTTCAGCCGCCGCGCCGCACCGGTGATAGAACCGGTGTGCATGATCGCGTAGAAGACTTCGATATGCCTGAGATTGATCACGGGTGGGACGTCGGGCGAAAAGGAAGAGGGATGGCGTCGACATGGTAGCGTAAGCTCCCGCCATGTCGTCCATCCGCCACCCCTACCTGCCGGCGCGGCCGGCCCCGGCGTCTGGCCCGTTCGGCTAGCCCACGCACCTAGCCCAAATAAGCGCCGCCGTTCGCATGCAGGGTCTGCCCCGTCAGATACCGGGCTTGCGGACCGCACAGATAGGTGACCAGATCCGCCACTTCCTCGGACGTGCCGCGCCGGCCCAGCAGGGTGCTGTGGGACCCGTGGTGCGAAGGTTGGCCCGTCGCGGAGTGGCCACGCACGGTGTCGATCAAGCCCGGCACCACGCAATTGGCGGTCACGCCGTTATCCGCCAGGTCGTAGGCCAGCGCGCGGGTCAGGCCCACCAGGCCCATCTTGGCGGCGATCACATGCGCGCGTCCCGAGGAACCCGCATGCGCCGACAGGCCGCCGATGTTCACGATGGCGCCAGCGGGCGACTTGCGCAGCCAGGGGGTGGCCGCCTGCGCGCACAGGAAAGCGCCATCCAGGATCACGCCCGTTACCTCGCGCCACTGCTCCCACGACAGTTCATCGATGCGCGACTCGCGGCGCACGGCGGCGTTGTTCACCAGGATGTCGATGCGACCATATTTCGCGACGGCCGCGTCGATCAAGCCACGCGCGCCTTCCGGTTGCGACACGTCGGCCAGATGCACGATGGCCTGGCCGCCCGCCGCGCGCACCAGCGCGGCAGTCTCTTCCGCCATGTCGGCGGACGTGTGCACGTTGACCACCACGCTGGCGCCCTGCTGGCCCAGCGCCACCGCGATGGCGCGGCCGATGTTGCGCGCCGCGCCAGTGACGACGGCCACTTCGCCGGCCAGGGGTAGATCCTTGCTGTTGCTCATGCTGCTTGCTCCCGTAATAGACGTTGCTGATAAACCCGTTGCTGATAAGCCCGACACTGATAAACGTTGCTGATGATCGATAAGCTCAAGTGGCTTGCGGCTCACGCGCGACCGATGCGCTCGCCGGCGGCTGCCCTGTAGTTAATGTCGGCACGTCCAAAGGCCGGTCCGGCCGCATCCAGAAAGACATGACGATGCCGCCGGCCAGGATGGCGATGGACACGACGAAGGGCGACGTGTAGTTGCCCGTGACGTCGACCAGATAGCCAAAGGTGATGGGCGAGATCACTGCAGCCAGTCCGGCGGCCGTACTGACGAAACCCGTGGCCACCCCTGCATATGCCGGCGCGATGTCCATCGGCGTCGCGAACACCGGCCCGGCGCTCAGCTCCAGGAAGAACAGCGCGATGGCCAGGCACAGGGCCACGCCGATCTCGTTATGCAGGAACAGCACGCTGGCCAGGAATGGGATCGACCCGCCAAATCCCAGGATCACCACATTGCGCCGCGCGGCGTTGAGCTTGCCGGTCCGCTCATACAGCCAGTCGGTCAACATGCCGCCCGCCGTATTGCCCACCACGGCCGCGGCGAAGACCGCCCCCGAATGGAAAGCCGAGTGCTCCAGATCGATGTGGAAGTGCTCGACGAAAAAGCTGGGCAGCCAGCTCAAATACATCCATAAGGCCCAGGCATGCGCGAAGAAGACCAAGGTCACCGGCAGGATGCGGCGGAACAGCGCCATCCAGGGCACGGGCGGCCGGTCGCCGCCACGACCGCGGCCGGCCTGGCTGAAAGGCGGCAGTGCAGCGACCTCGTCTGGTGTGACGCCTGCGTGATCGCGCGGGTCGTCACGGAAGTAGGCGTACCACACCACCACCCAGACCAGGCTCACCCCGCCCATCACCATGAAAGAGCCGCGCCAGCCGATGAAGGGGATCATGAAAACCACCAGCGGCGGCGTCAGGGCCGCCGCGGCACGCGACGCCGAATGCGTGAACCCCTGGGCAAAGCCCCGCCGTTCGCGCCGCACCCAGTTGCTCATGGCCAGGGTGGCCACGGGTATCGTGCCCCCCTCGCCCGTCCCGACCAGCAGCCGGGCAAAGACCAGCCCTGCCAGCCCGCCCGCGAAACCCGTCAGCAGCGTGCCGAGCGCCCACAGCACGCCGGAGATGGCGAGCATGCGGCGCGGTCCCATGCGGTCACCCAGATAGCCGCAGATGATCTGAAAGATCGCATAGCAGTAGCCGAACGCGGACAAGGCCACGCCCAGGCGGGTGTTGCTCAAGCCGAACTCCTTCTTGATCAAGGGCCCCGCGACCGACAGGTTGACCCGGTCGACATACTCGATGAAATACATCGCGCACAGCAGCAGGAACACCCTGCCCGGCGCGCCCCGGAACATTCCGGGCTGGACGGAATTGGACATGTCTCGACTCCACGTATGGCCGCGGGCGCACGTGCGCCCCGCCTTTTATGCGTGGTCTTCCCGCTGCGGACCGATGATCTAATTTTGGCCACTTAAACGACGTTATTGTCGAAATTGGCTCTGATGGCGAGCATTCTACAGATTGTCGACGATCAGACAATATAAAATCGTGGAAATTTGTTATGCTGACCGACCACTGAAGATAGGCAAATTCCGTCGCCGCGGCGTACCATGCCGGCGCCGTATCAACCCGCTCTCGTCAACATCCATGTCGCCCACGCCTAATATCCCTATCGACCTGTTCCGCTCCATGACGCTGTCCGCCCTGGTGCAGGAAGAGATCCTGCGCGGCATCAAGTCGGGGGAGCTGACGGGGGGCTCACGCTTGAACGAAAGCGAACTGTCGCAGCGCCTTGGCGTCAGCCGCAGTCCGCTGCGGGAAGCCTTTCGCGCGCTGGAAGAAGCGGGCCTGGTGCGGCTGGAGAAGAACCGTGGGGTTTTCATCCGTGACCTGTCGGACGAGGAAGCGGCTGAACTCTACGACCTGCGTGCCGGCCTGGATGAAATGGTCGGTCGCCGCGTTGCGCCGCGCATCACCGACGAGCAGTTGCGGGAGCTGGGTGACTTGCTCACCGAACTTGAAAACACGGCGTCGCTGGATGGCGTGAATCGCTATTTCGAACTGAACGTCGATTTTCATGATCGCCTGGTACAGATGACCGGCAATAACGCTCTGGTCGGCGTCTACCGCCAGGTCATCAACCGCATGCATCTGCTGCGCCGCCGCGGCTTCTCCCTGGCCGGTAGTTCGGCAGCGTCGCACAAGGAACACCGCGCCATCCTCGATGCCCTGGCCACGCGCGATGCCGACACGGCCGCGCGCGCCATGCGGCAACACGTCCACAGCGGCCTGGAACGTGCCGTCGAGGCGCATCACCTTCAGGACGAAGGGAAAGCCTCGCCAGAAGCGGCGTAGCGCCTGGGCAGCCCGCGACCGCGCCCCTTGCCCGCGCGCGGACTGCCCGCTGACGTCAGGACCTTAAAACGGCACCATCACCTTCAGCGAACCGCTATGGCTCTTGGTGCGACTGGCCAGTTCGCCGTCGTACTGCAGGCGGAAATCCACACCCTTGGCCGTCGACACCTGGAACCCCGCGCCTATGCGGCCGATGACGTCGTCCATCGGCGTGGACGAGCCGAAGGAACCCGTGCCATCGGGCGCGCCCTGCAGGCGTGCGTTCGTATTCCACTTGTCCTTGTTCAGGAAGATCACGCCGACATAGGCGAAGGGCCGCAGGTAAGCGCCATTCGGCAGATCCTTGCGCCCGCCGATCTCTATCATCGGCGAGATGCCCAGAACATACTGGTGGCTGCTGTCCACCGACAGACCCAAGGCGTTGTTGCCCTTCTCCGAATACGAAGACATGCGGGTGTAGTTCGCGTCGAAGTCGACATACGGCTTCACGTACAGATTGTCGAAGCCGAACGTGCGCGCCGCGCGCAGGCGCAGGCCGAAGCTGTACATATCCGGATTGCTCTTAAGCTGATCCTGGTAGCCCGGCACGATGATGTCGCGATTCATGCGATAGGAACCGTATCCCCCGCCCAGCGCGCCCGAGAAGACCCAAGGCCCGCTTTCCCGCTTCAGCACCAGGCCGGCATAGCCGCTGTCGCCATTGCCCTTGAGCCTGCCGCCATCGCCCTTCAGATCGTTGTTCTGGTAGGCCACCGAGCCGCCCAGGAACCAGCCTGGGCTGACCTGGCGCTGGCCGCCGAACTGATAGGTGTAGCTGTCGTAATTGAAGTCGGAATTGCCGCGGTCACCGTCCTGCTTGGTGGACCGGCCCGACACCAGGCCCCAGAAGCAATTCTGCTCTTGCGTCATGGATCCGGCAGCGCCGGCGCTCGTGAACGCCGGGCACGACATCATGTTGCCGGTGAACTGGCCCAGGGCCGCCATCGACTGCGCGGCCGGCGCGGCCAGCGCGCCGGGCGACAAGCTGTCGAGGTTGCCGCGATAGGCGCCGCCCCCCACCCGCGACGACAGATCGAGTTGCGCGAACAGCGGCGCCAAGGCGGAGTTGCCGCCCGCGTCCCAGATGCGTTGCAGGAAATCCGCGACGCGGCCCTGATTGCCGCCCAGGCTCATGGCCGGCGCGTGGAAGTTGGCCGCCACGGCCCTGACCTTGAAGTCCTGCCCGTCCTGGCGCAGACCGTAGTCGATCACGGGGCTGTCCAGCGCCTGCAGCGCGCCCTGGGACTGCCCCTGCACCGTCATCACGGTGACTTCGCGGTTGGGCAGCAAGGCGGTGGGAACCACATTGACACCGCCCGCCAGCGTGGCGTTGCCGGCCACGGTCAGGTGATCGGTGTTCAACCTGTCGAAGTCCGCATCCGCGCGGATCACGCCTGTGGACGTCTGCACGAAGTTGTTGCTGATGCGCAGCTCGTTGAAGGGACCCGGGTTGCCGATGATCAACTGGCCTTCGTTGGTCACGTCGGCTTGATACAGAGACGCGCCGGACAGCGTGCCGCCCTGCGCGTTATGCAGCTGGATGGTCGCGGCATCGCCCAGCACCGCGGACGTCGGGATGGCGATGAAGCTCACCGCCGCGGGGCTTGGCGCGGTATAGCCGCAGTTCGCGCCGGTGTCGGCGTCGGTGCATTGCACGCTGCCGTTGATGACGCCGTTGTTGGTGATGGTCAGTTTGTTGCCGCTGGCTGCCAGGGTATCGCCGTCGTAGTGGACGGCCACGCCGGAGGCCGCGCTGATGCTGCCACTGCTGCCGACATTCAAGACGTTGTTGACCCCCTGGGCCACCCACACGCCGTAGCCGAAGCCGTTGGCGCTCGACCCGCCGGCCACGCTGCCGTTCACGTTGACGGTAATGACGCCGTTGTTAAAGGGTCCTTGGCTCTGCGCGAAGATGCCGGTGGAACCCGCGCCCGTCACGGAGATCGAGCCGCCCTGGTTGACCGTCACCGCACTGGCGACGCCGTTGCTGGTATCCGTCAGATTGCCGGCGTAGCCATTGGAAGCACTGCCGGCGATGCCGCCGCCGCCACCGATAGACTGCGCGATGATGCCAAATGCATTTCGGCCGGAGGTCGACAGTGCCGCGTTGGTGGTCACGGTCACGCTGGATCCGTTGCCGCTGCTGATGGTCCCGCTCGGCAGGCCGCCTTTGGCAGCGCTCACCTGTATCCCCGCGCCGGTGTCGCCGATGATGCCGCCACCGCCGCCGATGGATTGCGCGACGAGCGCGTGCGCGCCATTGCCGCGGGTGGTGATGCTGCCGCCCGTGATGTTCACGTTGACCGTGTTCGCACTGCCGCTGGAGCCGCCCAAGGAAAGCGCGCCCAATCCGGACGCGGCACCCGTCGTGACCACGCCACCGCCGCCACCGATCGACTGCGCCAGCAAGCCGATCGCGCGGTCACCGTAGGTATTCATGCCCAGGCCCGTCGTGACGTCTATCGTCCCGCCGTTCCCGGATGCGCCGTTGCGCCCGCCCAGCGTCAAGGAGAACTGCTGCTTGCCAGGGTTGGCCGCCGAATCGGAATCACCAGCGATGCCGATACCGCCGCCGCCACCAATGGATTGCAGGACCAGACCATACGCGCTGTCGCCGTGCGTGGAGATATTCGCCCAGCTGCCCGACGTCACCGTAATGCTGCCGCCGTCGCCGGCGCCGCCGCCATCCCGGCCCACCGTGATATGGCCATTGGCCAGCGGCGAGCCTGACGCACCGGTGCCGCCGCCACCGCCGATGGATTGCACCAGCACGCCCATCGCGCCATAGCCGTTGGTATTGAACAGATTGCCAGACAGGCCGTTCTCGAAGGCATCATTGAAGTAGACGACGATGGGGCCGCCGCTGCCGCCCGACCCGCCTTTGCCGCCGACTGATACTGTCACATGCGACGAGGAGCTGCTGGACGACGTCGTCGAAGCGCCACCCGCACCGCCGCCACCGCCGATCGACTGCAGCACCGCCGCGTCGGCATAGTCGCCATACGTATTGATCCTCGATCCCAGGCTGGCCGGCGCACTGATGCTGCCGATGGCGCCACCCGCGCCGCCGCCGCCACCCGTGCCGCCCACGCCCACGTTCAGTTCATAGCTGGTGCCCTCGTCCTGGAAGGAGCCATAGACTTTGCGCAGGATGCCCGTCTCGGGATCCGCCGCCGCGCCGCCGGCCACGCCTCCCAGGCCGCCGGAGCCGCCGATACTTTGCACCAGCAGGCCGTCGGCGTCGGCGCCATACGTCGTGATCTGGCCGTTGGACACCAGATTGATGGGACCACCAGCGCCGCCAGACGCGCCGCCACGACCGACGTTGACGGTGCCCGATACGTCGGTGCTGCCGTCTTCGCTTTCCGAACTCAGGGAGAGGCCGATCTGGCCGCCCTGCGACGCGCCGCCGCCACCCCCGATGGATTGCAGCAGCACGCCGCGCGCGCCGTCGCCCGCGGTGATCACCGAGTCGGTGTACGTGCTGTTGAAAACCACGGTGCCGGCCGTGCCGCCGCCGTTGCCGGTACCGCCCAGGCTGATGGTGGCGCTGATGTCGGCGTCGGTGTTGCGACTGCTCGTGGAAGCCGATCCGATACCGCCGGCGCCGCCGCCCCCGCCTATGCTCTGCACGACGATGCCATTGGCCGAGTCGCCCCAGGTCTGGATTTTGTTGCCGCCGTTCAGGTTGACCGTCGTGGTGCTCGCGCAGGTGTTGAGCGCCGAGGTGCAGGCCGCGGCGCCACCATTCCCGCCGAAGGCCGCGCTGACCGTGGCAGCGGAGCTGCTGTCGGTGCCGATGACGGTGGACGTCGAGGTGGCGTTGCCGCCGGCCCCGCCGCCGCCGCCGATGGATTGCACCAGCATGCCGAATGAGCCGGCGCCATAGGTGGTGATCGTCGATCCGGCCAGATCCGCTTCGGCCCGGCCGCCGCTGCCGCCGCTTCCGCCGGAACCGCCCACCGCGATGGACACGGCGGCGCCCACGGACGCGCTGTCGTCCGGCACGGCGATCGCAAAAGCGCGAGCGACCGACGCACCGCCCGCACCGCCGCCACCGCCGATCGACTGCACCACCAGGCCGTGCGAGTCCGTCGTGGTGCCGCCCGACGTGCCCGTCGTAATCGATGCGTTTGTAAGAACGCCGTTAGCTGTACTGGCTGCGCCACCGTCTCCGCCCGCGCCCCCTACCGCCACCGCGAAGGAGAAACCAAGACTGACGTCCAACGAGGACGCGCCGCCACCCGTGCCACCGCCGCCGCCGATCGATTGCGCCACCACGCCATAAGACGTATCGCCGGTCGTCTTGACGCTGCCGCCGTTGAGTGTCGCCGTAGTCGCGCCGCCCGACCCACCACCGCTTCCGGCTTGGCCGCCAATAGTGACGATGCCGGTGGCGCCGCCGCCATCGCCACCGCCGCCGCCGATGGACTGCGCCAGGATCCCGAAGGATGAAATTCCTGACGTGGTCACGGTCGACGATTGCGTCACGTTGACCGTACCGCCGCCGATGGCGTTGCCGCCGCTACCACCCAGCGCGACGATGCCGCTGCTGACACCCGCCGCACCGCCGCCGCCGCCGATGGATTGCGCCACGATGCCATGCGAGGAATCCCCGCTGGTCGTGATGCCCGTCGCACTGGTGATCGTGACCGTGCCGGGCGTGCCGCCATTGCCCGCGTTCGCGCCTGGCTCTCCGAACAGCTCGAAGTTGGAAGTCGTGCCGCCGCCGATGCCGCCCATGGACTGCGCCAGCATGCCGATGGCGTTGGCGCCATAGGTCTGGATGGTGCCGCCGGTCGTGGTGATCGTCACTGCGCCGCCGTTACCGCCCGTGCCACCGTTTTCCGCCGAGAAATCGACGGCGCCACTGCTGGTTTCCACGTAACCGCCCGCCCCGCCCGCGCTGCGCGCGGCGATGCCATAAGCCTGCGTGCCATTGGTGACGATGCTGGCGTTGCCATTCATATTGATCTGAATGGTGCCGCCGACACCGCCGGCAGCGCCGTTGCCGTCTTCACGCCCTGCCCCGCCAACACCGCCCTGGCTCAGGACAAACACCCCCGGCAGGTAGTCGCCGCTCGTGTTGATCGCCGAGCCGCTATTCATCGTCAGCGTGGACGTGTTGAGGACGTTGCCGCCATAGCCACCCCTCTCGCCGCTCGTATTGCTCACCGTCTGAGGGCTGGCGCCGCCGGCGCCCCCTTGGGAAATCATGACGATGCCCCCGGACACGGCGCTGAGGCCGGCCGGCGGAGACATCGCGTTAGTGGACGTCACCGCAATGACGGCGGAATTGGTCACGTTCAGCGCGTAGGACGCGCCGCCGTCGCCGCCGTTGTCGCTGCCGTCTTCTGAGGTGAAACCGGTCCCGCCCTGCACCAGACCGTACAAGCCGCGCACGCCTTCGGTCATGCCGGAGCCATTGACTTGAACCGTGACGTTGCCGGTGTTGGTGATACTGGTGGGCCCGTTGGTGGACAGGCTGCCGGCCGATCCGCCATTACCGTTGTAGTGCCCGCCGTCGCCGCCGATGACTTCCGCGCCTATGCCCCAGGCATGGCGCCCGGCGGAGCCGGAGATGACATTGATGGAAGCGTTATTGCTGATGACGACCGAGTTGGTGCTGCCGCCGTTGCCGCCCACCTGGTCACCGGAAGCCGCGTCATCCTGGGCGCCACCGACGGCCCCGATGGAGGCGCCGTAGATCCCCGCGCCACCGTAAGGGAGTTGGCTGACCGTGATCGAGCCGCTGCTGTTGTTGGTGATGGTGACGTTCGAGCCATTTCCGCCCGCGCCCCCGTTGCCGCCGCCGATCACCGTGTTCGCCGCATTAGCGCCGATGCCACCCACCGATGCGCCGTAGATGCCGTATTGCGCGCCGCCGTCGTCCCAGATGCCGGGCGCGCTGCCCAGGGCGTTAGTCGTCGGCGTCGTGTTGGTGGAGATCACGCCGTTGTTGGTGATCGAGATGGTGCCGCCGGCGCCGCCGTTGGTGCCGTTATTGCTGGTATCGCTGGATCCTGCGCCGCCTTTCAGGCGGATGAAGATGCCGGCCTGGGGCGAGGTCGGCGTCAGACTCGCGGAATTCTGGACGGTGTAGTTGCCGCCGAAGGTGCCGTTATTGGTGCCGGTGCCGGCGGGGGCGGTGTTATCGATCGTGATCTGCGCGCCGTTGCCGCCTTGGTCCGCGGTAATCGTGCAGGTGACGGTGGTGCCGGAGGTGTTGACCGCCGGACAGCTCAAGGCGGCATCGGCACGCGGTACCGGCAGCCATGCCAGCATCAGCGCGGACAACAGGGGGGTCAGGGCAAGGCCGGACTGCATTCTGCGCGCGGGCTTGCTGGCAAGGCTGTCTCTCATCACAAATCTACTCGTGGGGTTGAGGCCCTGCCGGTTAACCGTTACTCAGCGGAAGTCTTTCTAAGCGCTGCTTAGCTTGGTATACGACTGGACGCAATTAAAGGTGAGCAGATTGTTCCCGGTTTCTTTTAGTAAAAGTGGAAATTTCGCCAACTTTGTGAATTTTGAGCATGGAACGAGACAAGTCGTGATGTGAAAACGACAACCTGTGTCTTACTGTAGAGCATGGCGGAACACTTTCTCGGGTGGTGACGACGCACCAGCACGCCTCCTTAGAGACTCCAATCTTCGATGCTTGTTTGACTGATTGAGCTACCCAAGCAGCTTGGACACTGGCTCAGGGAACCACCAACCAAGATTGGGGACAGACCTCCGACGACACGGCCAGAACCGCCATGCCATGGCCCTGGACTCCCCCGTGAAGGACATGGCGGCCCCTGGCCACAAACGGCAAGCAAAGCTGCCGTGGATCACATGGAAACGTCGTGAGATTGCATGACTGTCCCCCATAGGTGATGCTAGTGTCCGGCGGCGACAAATCCACTCAGCAAGCCGACATTACGCGTGCCAAAGCCATTGCCACTGCGCTTGATTTGGAGTGAATCATGACCAAGGTATCGACACGTCCGTGGGACTCCGCCTCTCACCTTCGCACTGAAGAAGAAATGGCAGCCTACCTTGATGCTGCTCTTGAAGAGGCGGGAGACGATCCGAAGTTCATCGCCCACGCATTGGGCGTCATTGCGCGCGCTCGCGGAATGAGTCAGCTTTCCCGAGACACGGGAGTAAAACGTGAAAGTCTTTACCGGGCACTATCGGGCGAAGGCAATCCAGAATTCGCCACCATTTGGAAGGTTGTGCGAGCGCTAGGTATCCGCTTGCACGCCGAATCGGCGTTAGAGAATTCGGCTTCCGAATAAACGCCTGTCCACGCGGACTGGTTAAACCCTATCCTCGTTTCAGAGCCCCCTCGAGCACTTCGAACTTGGGCTGATCTGCGTCTTCCCCACTCGCTCGCGCGGTTACCTGCGAAGGCCACGCCCCCCCCCCGGGCGACATAAGCGCTACACGCGGCCCCCCTAGCTCTCCTACGACCCGGAAGGCGCATCGAAATCCGGCTGTCCGCATGCAATGCCAGAGCAGCGGAAGGCGAAACCTCACTCTAAAAATCAAGGGACCTCCATTTCGGTGTAACTTTATGCAAACTCATAAACGACGTTTGCATAATGCCGCCAAACCAAACAAGCGCTTTCCTAGAGGCCGATGATTCGGGCCTGCCCCCCAAACCGCAAGGCAGCAACGGGCTTCCGACATTTAGCATTGGCGAGATCTACGACCGACGGCGTGATATCCATGGCCCATTTGGTGGAAACGCGCAAAGCGGCATATCAACGTCGGCGCAAACTCCCGCTATTTTTCTGTTCACTGGAGACAGTGGGGAGGATTTTGGGTATCGCGACAAACGAGAGGACGACGGCACGTATCGCTACACTGGCGAGGGCCAGGAAGGACCAATGCGGTTCACTAAAGGCAACAAAGCCATTCGTGATCACTCCGAGGGAGGCCGCGCGCTGCATCTGTTTAAGTCACAAGGAAAGGGCAAAGGACAGAGATATCTTGGGGAGTTCGTTTGTCAGGGCTACGAGATAAAGACTCTCCCCGATCGCAAGAAGGAGGCTCGGGACGCGATTGTATTTAGGCTGGCACCCGTCGAACTACTAGCTCAACGAGAACTCACGTCTGACGCCGCCAGCATGCCGGCAATATCCCTCGAAGAAGCCCGAGAAAAAGCCATTGCCTCTGCTCGCATGAACGGCGCAATAGACGTCCAACAGCAAAGCAGGAACGTCTACGAACGCAATAATTGCGTACGAGACTATGTGCTCATGAGGGCTAGCGGGATTTGTGAGCTATGCGAGCGCCCAGCACCTTTTCGACGTAAAGACGGGAGCGCTTACCTGGAGCCTCATCACACAACACGCGTGTCCGATGGCGGTCCCGACCATCCACGCTACGTCGCCGCGCTTTGTCCGGCCTGCCATCGCGAAGTGCACTTTGGCGAGCAAGGCGCGGAAAAGAACTCCGCGCTTCAAGCGATGCTTGCGGACAAAGAGCGGGACTAATTAGAAGATCCATGACGAGTCGGCGGACACATGCCCCCCGTCGGCGCCAAAGCCTCTTCTTGAGCCCGCCTTCTCGCAGCCAACGCCTGCTGGCTGCCTTCACGGCGCTTCTTGATCAATGCAAATCCCATGGCCCACCAGACGGCTACTGCGAATACGGCGAGTAGGAGAGCCAGCGCAGGGATGCCAACAGATAACGCCGCAAACAGACCGAAGGTTGTCCAGAGGCCCACCGCCAGCCAAACGACAACGATCGCTACATAAGCCGAATTACTCATCCGGTTTATTTGGCCCCGCTTTAACAGAAACACGCCACCGACAATCGCTGCCAAAAACAATATGGTCGACCAGGGCATCTGATATTTCCTTTTTTGGGAGAATTTATTCTAGCCGACACTTGCGACGCAGGCGTTTCATGAGCAGCCAAATTAGAAATAAAAAAGAGCGGCTACGAGGCCGCTCTTCATTTTCCGCCTTATGAGGTCGAATCAACTACTTGCGCGCTCCACTAAAGTCCCAACATCGTAGAGCTTCGTTGAGGCAACGCCGTCCCGACGCGTGACATGGTTCACCGTGACAGAATTGCGCGCACCGATTTCGGCGATGCGCTCCGATGCTTGATTCAACGCATCGTCCAGCGTCCGCTCCGGACCGAGTAAAGCCTCATAGAAGGCGTAGGTAGATTCAGTCATTATGACCTCCAACAGGGGCGCTTGCGATTTCACACATCGCCTGCGGCGATAGTAGCATCGAACGCCGCCGCAGCAGGGTGGCAAGCAAGAAGCAAAAGGGTTCAACAAGCGGCGCAAACATTGCCGGGCCACCGTCTTGCAACAGGTTTTCCCGATCTGAATGAATGTTAAGTACAGCGATCACTTCCTGCTTGGCGTCAGGGGAAATGATCGGCCGAGATCCAAAGCTCCTAATGTGACCACCGGCAAGATCGAAGTAGTCTTTGAGCGCGTTGACGGTGTCGAGCCCCTGGGAACTGTACTCATCCAACCACCGGCGATAGTCTTCCACCGAGCTGAAGAGAAACATCTCACCTCGCGCGAACGCCTGTGGCGCTCCCGGAATGAGCGGATCACGGGTGAAACCATGGCAGTCTCTTTGCATACTCTGATCGATCGGAACCGGCATCAGAAGTGCCGTAATCTTTTTGTCCTCGGAATATTGAGAAGATATCAATTCGGTTGTCGTCGAAAGAGCAGGCACAAGTTCCAGGTGTCCGAGCAATGCGGGGTTGTTGGTGCCGTAGCTGCGTAGAACTAACAATTTTGTGCACTCGAACCTTTCCCCCAAAGGTCGCCAAATCATGAGGTTCGCGCCGTAGGTAGCCTTGCTTTGCTCGTCGAAGTCCTTCGCAACTTCAACAACTGCACCGAGTACATTACGGATCGCATGATTGATCTGCGGCAGGCTCGGCTCTGGTCCCACGGTGACAAGCAAGGTCTGGGCGGCGGCTTGATGATAAGCGTCGCCAAAAGAATTCAAGAATCCACTCGGTGGCAAGGTCTGAAGCCTTCTAACCATCGTTCTGAGCGAAGCCCCCGCACGGCTCTGCGATAGTTGAGTGAGGCCGAAGCTGAACCCCGTCAGCACAATAGCAAGCCAAAAGAGAGTAGCTACCCAGTCGAAATAGATACCCGGCCAGAAGGCGGCAAACGTGCCTGCTTTGATTCGCTCGGGGAAAAAAGATGCGAGCGCACCAGCGGTAACCGGGCATAGCCCTGTCACCACCCAAAGCCACGGGGCGGCCCCCAGGACTTCAAAAGCATCTGCAAAACGACCCGAGAAAACCAGTCGCCAGAACGACTCCCCTGAATCAATTCCGCTTCTTAGCATGGCCCCCCCTTTCCGCGGCTCCATAGCTTGTGCGTCACATGACGTCCATGTAGGGAACTCAGACGGGCGATGAGTTCCTACGATCTCGGCCACGTTGGGGAATCACGCGAGGCTCAACGGCGCCTTCGATTCGAAGACACCAGTTCGAAGACCTTATGATGACGAAGATTTCTCGCTACGATGCTCTCGTCGATGTCGCAGAAATAGCCACCGCGCACCTTCTTCCATCCATATTTCTGCATAAGCTGTAGCGTCTTTACGGTTTCTTGAGCGTCGGCTTCCTCGTCGCTCTCGACCTTCCGCCGCGAGCATTCGACGAGTACCGCGCCACCATGTAAACGAGTCCAGGCGGCGCCCCTCCCCGTTTCGTGCTGACTATATCGGACGTGCGGTCTTGACGTTCGTCCGACGTAATAGCAACCGTTGTTCAGCTTATATACGTAGATATAGGTAACTGGCATAGCGGGGAGGAAGCAAGGGCTGTCTCATAAGGTCCATGTAGGCAACAACGTCGATCGATGAGTTCCAAGCCCGCGCGCCAAAACAAAAACCCGCGTTCTCCAGGAGAAACGCGGGTTTTTGTTTGCCCAGAACATTCCTGAGCCATTACTACGTTGCTACGCCAAGGCAAGCGTGCGAGCTCGCCCTGACAAAAAAACATCAAACTTCGCGCAGCATTACCTGTGCGGTACGCAGCGTCACCGCGGCGCCCGTCAACGTCGGGTTCACACAGCTGGCGGACGGCATGACATTCGTGCCGACAATGAACAGGTTCGGATGGTCGTGCGAACGGCAATCCTTGTCCACCACCGACGTGCGCGGATCGTTGCCCATGATGGTGGTGCCCATGATGTGCTGGCGATCCTGATGGTTGGTATCCATCTTGATATCGGTCGCATTGATCAACGACGCCATCTTCTGCAGATCCTTCACGCCAAAATCACGACCGGCATTCCAATAGTCGTTGACGCTGTAATAGATCTCCGGCTTCGGAATCCCCAGCGCGTCCTTGGCGGTCGTGCTCGGCGTCACCCGGTTCTGCGGCTGCGCCTCGGTTTCAAAGTCGATGGCGAAATTCAGCGAGCGCGCGGACTGGCGCTTGATTTCAGCATCCAGCTTCGAGCCATACACGCCCTGGTCCATCAGCTTCGACGCCAGGCCCGACGTCGCCACGGTATTGCGCAGCTTGGTCTTGTAGCTGGGAATCTGCTTACGCAGCTCGCCGTCGCGATAGTTCATGTAAACCAGCAATTCGGTCGGCCCCTGGCCCGGCCACAGATCCTCGCTGGCCATCACGTTCATGGCGATACCGGTATGGCCCATCAAATTGCGACCGACCTGATCCGACGAATTGGCGATGCCGTTCGGATACTTCTCCGACGTCGACATCAGCAGCAGTTTCGGGCTTTCGATACCGTAGGCCGCCAGCACGAAATACCGTGCCGTCATCCGATGCTCGGTACCGTCGGGCTTCTTGTAGCGCACGGCGACGATCTTGCCGGAATCATCCGCCTCGATCTTGTAGACCACCGAGTTATCAAACACACGCGCACCATGGCGCTCGGCTTCGTCGACGTGACGCGTGCCGTCATACTTGGCGCCGCTGGGACAGACCGGATTACAGTTGTTATTACCCGAGCAGAGCGGACGCTCCTTGTAGGCCGACGTGGCACGCCCGTTCGGTTCGTAGATCGGGTTATAGCCACCCACCTTCAACTGATCGGCCAGGCGCGTCATGAAGTAGGGAATCGGCAAGCCTTTCATCGGGAAAGGCTTGGAACGGGGCGGCCAGGCCTCGCCACCGTTACCGCCTTCGTCCTGACCGTCCATGCCGGACACGCCAAGCTCGGCTTCGGCCTCGCAATAGAACGGCTCCAGCTCTTCATAGGTCATCGGCCAGTCGCGGCCGCGATCGTACAAAGTGCGGATCTTGAAATCGTTGGGGATCATGCGCCACAGCGCCGACCCGAAGTGCCAGGTCGTGCCGCCCACCACACGCAGATACTTGGTGGGATATTTAACCGGACCCTTGAGCTGCAGATAATCGCCATAGGTCGACGGAATATGCGGCGGATTCGGAAAAGGCGAGCCAGCGCCCTGCAGTTTGATATTGGTCAGCGACAGCTTGATCGGGGCATTGCGAAACACCTCGACGATCTCCGCGCGGGTCACCCGCGGACCCGCTTCCAGAATCGTGACAGCCTTGCCCGCCTGCGCCATGCGCGTCGCGATCAGCGCGCCCATCACGCCGGAACCAATAACCAATACGTCAGTATCGTAATCCATCAGCTTTTAACCTCAGCAACTGCATCCACCGGCTTGGGGCCCCAGGTGTTGGGACCACGGCCATACGTCGGCACCACCAGAACGGCGCGGGTGGGGTCATACATGAACGCCTCTTCGTAGGCGAACAACTCGGCTTTCTCGTCATCTCCGACCACGCCCAGATACAGCGCGCGGATAATGCTCTTGGCCTGGGTGTCCAGACCCTTGTCGACATCCGTCAACGCCAGATACTGGTCGACGTGGCTCAACTGACGCGCCTTGACCAACGTGTCGAGCGAAGCGACCACGCTATCCAGATCGGGAATGCGCTTCTTCAACGCGTCATAGCAACGCGTGGCCATGATCGGGCTGACATTCTTCGACGTCAGGAACGTCGAGACCTTCTGGAAGGCCGATACCGACACCGGCATCTGCGTGACCTCGGCCGGCGCGGCGGCCAGCGCCGAATCGATCGGCAGCCGCCACATCACGCCCATCGCGATGGCGCCCTTCACCAGGTTGCGGCGGCGGGAATTGATCAAAACTTCCTGTTCGGAAAGCACAACTGCTTTGGCATCCGTCATGACTTAACCTTTCTTGTGAGCGCGCCGACGCCGCGACACGGCGATGGCAATCACGATGAGCACCAGCAACACCACGATGCCGACAGGCAACAGGTATTGCGACAGCTTCACCAGCGGCGCGACGGGACCGCCGGCACGCGCCTGGGCGACGTCATCCGCGGTCAGTTTCTTTTGCGGCTGGCCGAAGTTGGTCAGCACGTAGTTCGACACGTCAGCCACTTGCTGGTCGGTCAGGCGCTCGGTGTACGAGGCCTGGGGACCGAAGCCGGGCATTTCGATATCGTGGCCGTCGATGGTGCGATGCACCCCGAACAGAATGGTCGCCACCAGATTGGTCGGATAGGCCGCGCCCGTGGCGGTGTTATGGAACAAGGACGGATACACCGACGTGCCCTCGCCCTTGGCGCCGTGGCAGGCCGCGCAGGTCGCCGTATAGACCTTCCAACCCGGATCCGCGTCGCGCACGGCATTACCGCGCAAGCGCGTTTCACTGTCCGACGGCGCACCGAAGGTATCCCGCGACTTCTCGCCTTCCGCGGCGATGGGCTTGGTCTGCTTCAGGTACGCCACGATGGCGTTCAGATCCGCGTCCGACAGATGCTGCAGGCTGTGCTCGACGGCTTCGGCCATGGGGCCGGCCGCTTGCGCCTTGCCGGCCACGTGACCGGTTTTCAGGTAGGCCTTCAGCTCGTCATTGGTCCAGGCGCCGATACCCGCGAGCTTGTCGGAGGTGATGTTCGGGGCGTACCACGGACCCAGGGGCGATCCCGCCAGCGGCTTGCTGCTGTCCAGCCCCATCAGCGCGGTGCGCGGCGTGTGGCACTCGGCGCAGTGGGCCAGGCTGTTGACCAGATAATTGCCGCGGTTGATTTCCGCCGACTGATCACCCGCCGGCACGAAAGGCTTGGAATCGCCGTAAATCAGATTCCACACCCCCATGGACGCACGCACGCTGAAAGGAAACGGCAGCTTGGTTTCCTTGTTGGGCGTGTCCACGGGCTGGACTTGCGTCATGAAGTACTTGTACAGCGCCGCGATGTCCTCGTCGGTCATCTTGCCGTACGACGTATACGGCATTGCCGGATACAGATGGTGGCCATCGCGGGCCACGCCTTCGCGCACGGCGCGGGCGAATTCAGCTTCGGTGTACTCGCCGATGCCGAACTTCTTGGACGGCGTGATGTTGGTGGACCAGATCGTCCCCATCGGCGAGTCGATGGCGTAGCCACCCGCGAACGCGGCACCGCCCTTGGCGGTGTGACAGGCCACGCAATCAGCGGCCGTCGAAATGTACTTGCCGTCCAACACGCCCTGCTGGTTCTCGATCCCTGCCGCATCCGCCGTCGCGGCGATCGAACAGCCAACCAGCGCGATCATCAGACAGGACTTCTTGATACCTTGCCGCTTCAACTTCCACATATCCCGACAACCATTCGAATGAGAAAACACCGCCCCGTGTCGGCAAGGGGGTCATTTATATGACCACGCCGCAGACACCCCCGTGTGCGAGGCTGTCCATCAAGTAGACGGTTCGATGAAGGCTCGCACTATATGCATGCAAGCTGAATGAAATCTGAAAGTTACTGGGGTGACTATCTGTATCGATATCGACGATCTAAACGGCCAGACCTTGACCTGGCGCAAGCAAGACCGCCTTAGTCATTGAAAATTCGAGGATTTTTCTGCCCACGGCTGCTATGACAGTCGGCCGAAAGCGCGTCGGCCTTATACGGATTCGCCAGGAATACGGGATTGAGTATGCAGATATCGTTGGTAATTGATTTACCGGCTAAAGCGATTGACCGGCCAAGGTGATTGACCGACCAAGAAGCCCCTAAGCCCGTTTGCGTCCTGCACCGGACTTGTCGACGTACATGCGCTTGTCGGCCAGCTGCATCAGCTCTCCCAGCGACGTTGCATCGTCGGGATAGATGGCCGTCCCCGTGCTCACCCGCACCCGGAAGTCGGTACCGTGCAGCACCAGCGAACAGGCCAAGGCCTCGCACAGCCCCTGGACGATCGTGTCGATGTCGCCGATGGCGTCTTCGTCCTGGATGACCGCCACGAACTCGTCACCCGCCAGCCGGGCGACGAAACCGCGGCCTTCGATATAGCGGCGCATGCGCGCGGCCAGCTCCCTGAGCAGGGCATCGCCCACCGTGTGCCCGTAGGAGTCGTTCACACCCTTGAAGCCATCGATATCGACGAAGAGCACGGCGATCTTGCTCAGGTCCTGGTCGGCGCGGCGCAGGGCGGTCGCCGTGAACTCACGGAAACTGCGCCGATTGGGCAGGCCCGTCAGTTCATCGAAGCGCGCCGCGATGTGCAATTCCTCCATCAGCTGCTTGCGCTCGATCGCCAGCGCGGTCTGCTCGCAGACGAAGGCCAGCAGCCGTTGCGCCGCCTCCGCCTCGATCGAGCGCGCGGGGCTGCAGATCATCAGCGCGCCCACTGCCCTTTGCGTCGTCAACATGGGCAACACCGCCCAGGTCAAGGCCTGGCCTGAGCTGGCGGCCGGGGTCGGATCCCGATCCCATTGCACCTGCCGCGACATGACAGCTTGCGTCGCCATCGTCTGCGCGTGCACCCAATCCAGGATCGGCACGTGGGGATTCACGCCATAGCGGTAGATCGCACGCCAGCCGCCGGGCTCGCCGTCGTGGATGGCGAGTGTCATGGCTTCGATGGGAAACAGCGACGCGAGCGTGTCGTGGATGCCGCGGCTGAGGGCGCTCAGGTCCACGGCATCGTGCGCCGCCTGGGAGATCGCGTAGGTGGCCCTCTGCATGGCCTCTGCCTGCTTGCGGGCCGAGATGTCGCGGGCCACGCCGATGCGCAGGCGGTGTTCGTCGGACCAGCGCGCCGACCACATGATATCGACGTAGTGGCCGTCCTTGTGGACGTAGCGGTTCTCGAAGCCGATGCGCGCCTCGCCCGACATCACCACCAGCGCTTCCTTGATCGTGCGGGCCCGGTCTTCCACCACCAGGAAGTCGAGCATGGGGCGTCCTATCATCTCCGCCGGCGTGTAGCCGAGTATGGCCTCGCACGCCGGACTGACATAGACCAGCCTGCCCGCCGCATCCACCAGGAATACGGCGTCGAGCTGCAATTCCAGGCAGCTCGCCAACACATCCTTTGATACAGCTTCCATACAAACCTCGCGCGTGGAATCTCATTTGATCACAGGCGTCTGATTTGCGCTGCTATTGATGAGCGGACGGCGGGCCCGTTTAGGGGCTGATTCGTCAAGGGCTGGGCCGGCTCTTCGGCTCCCTGAGCCGGGCGATCCGGGATGGCGCGGCGCAGCAAGCCGACCACGACCGCCGCAACGCGGAAAAAACCTCGGCAGCAGGCGTGGCCGCGCCAGTCCTGCGTCTGCATGATTTGTCTCATTAAAGGGACAAATTAACTATTGCGGCGCGGGAATTTGCGCTCCGCCGCATGATGCGTCCAACGCATTAATCCTGCGAATTTTTGCACTTTACTCGGGAGTCGCCGTTCTCCATTCTGCGTGGATATCAACACGTATAAGCGCCGCCAGTCCCCCAAATAGCGACGCACAAGAGACCAGGAGACCGAGCATGACACCCACCGGCGCCGCCGATTCTTCGCCGCCCTCGCCCTCGACGACAAGCGCATCGACGCCCCCGTTGACCCGCTATGTCGCGGAATTCGTCGTCGACACCAAAGCCAGCGACATCCCCGAGGAAGTCCAGCAACTGGGCAAGAAAGCCATCCTCGACGCTCTGGGCGTTGCCCTGCCCGGCGCCATCTCCGGCCCCGGCCAAGTACTTGCCGGCTACCTGAAGGATCTTGCTTGCCCCGGCTCGGCCACTGTCCTGGGCACCGCGCTCACCCTGGCGCCGCGCTTCGCCGCCCTCGCCAACGGCACGGCCATGCATGCCGACGATTACGACGACACTCTGCAGGCGGAGACTGGCCGCTATCAAGGTGTCCACCCGACCGCGCCCGTGCTGTCCGCGGTGCTCGCGGCGGGCGAGGCACGCGGCGCCAGCGGGCGCGATGTGCTGCTGGCCTATCAGGTGGGTGTGGAAACGGCCTGCCGCCTGTTCGACGCCACCCACGTCAATCACATACTGCACGGCTTCCACGCGACCGCGACGTGCGGCATGCTGGGCGCGGCCGCCGCCGTGGCACGCCTGTATGGCATGGACGCGGACGGTGTCGCTGCGACCTTGGGCATCGCCGCCAGCCAGGCCGGTGGCCTGCAGGAGAACTTCGGCACATCGGTAAAGCCCTTCCATGCCGGCCGTTCCGCGGAAGTGGGCATCGTCGCGGCGGACCTGCAGCTGCGCGGCTTCACGGCCTCGCCCATCATTCTTGAGGCCAAGCGCGGCTTCTTCCAGGCGTTGGGCGGCGGCTACGAAACCGGCCGCCTGCTCGGCAAGCTTGGCCAACCCTGGTCCTTCGTCGATCGCGGCATCTGGCTCAAAGCCTTTCCGACCGGCAGCCTGGGCCATCCGGCCATGACCAAGATGCTGGAACTCGTACGCCAGCACGACATCAAGCCTGCCGACGTCGCGCGGATCCGGGTCAAGACCAGCCAGAACATTCACCACACCTTGCTGCACCACCAGCCCAAGACGGAACTGCAGGCGAAGTTCAGCCTGGAGTTCTGCCTGGCCGCCTTGCTGCTGGAACGCAAATGCGGCCTGAACCAGTTTCATGACGAGTACGTCATGCGCCCCGACGTGCAGGACGCCATCGCCAAGGTGGAATACACGACCTACACGCCGGAGGAAGCGCAGCGCGAGAAGCACACCATCGTCACGTCCTACGTCGAAATAGAGCTGCGTGATGGCAAGCGCCATGGCGGTCGCGTCGATGCAGGCAAAGGGAATAAAGCCAATCCCATGTCCGACAGCGAAGTGGCCGACAAAGTCCGCGAATGCGCGGAGTTCAGCCATTGGCCGATGGACAAGGCGGAACGGGCCATCGCCCTGGTGCAGCGCCTGGAAGACGTCGCGGATGTCAGGGAGATCACGCGGGAATTGGCGGCGCCACGTATGTGAGCGCCGGCTGCCGCGCAGCCTGGCCACGCGGCCAGGCACAAGGATGAGAACGCAGAAGAATCCAAGGAGACCCTCATGCAATTCGCTTTATTCCCACTACGCTCGGCGCAGCGCCGGGCAGGGGCGCCGCGAGCGGCGCCCTATTCCACGCCGCCGCTGGCGAATGCCATGACGCTGACCAAGGCAGCCATGGCAGCAGCAGCCGCCGTCGCCATCGCGGCACTGCTGGCCGCCGCGCCGGCTTACGCCGCTAAGGACAACGCCAAATGGCCTTCGCACCCCATCCGCCTGGTGCTGCCCTTCCCGCCCGGCGGCGGCACCGACACACTGGCCCGCATCATGGCGCCCAAGCTCGGCGCGATCCTGGGCCAGCCCATCGTGGTCGACAACAAGGGCGGCGCGGCGGGCAATATCGCCACCGACATCGTCGCCAAGGCCGATCCGGACGGCTATACGGTGCTGATGGGGTTCAACACCGCCTTGACCATGAACCCGTCGCTGTACCGCAACCTGCCGTTCAATGTGGAACGCGATTTCAAGCCGGTCACCTTGCTGGCTTCCGCGCAGTATGTACTCGTGGTCAATCCCGACCTGCCTGTCCACAGCGTGCAGGACCTGATCAATCTGGCCAAGTCCAAGCCCGGCCAGCTCAATTACTCGTCCAGCGGCACGGGCAGCCCGCTGCATCTGGCCGGGGAACTGTTCAAGGCGCGCACCGGCGCGGACATCACCCACATCCCCTACAAGGGCGGCGGCCCCGCCACCATCGGGCTGCTCAGCGGACAGGCGCAACTCATGTTCGGCAGTGTGTCCGCCGTCATGCCGCATGTGAAGGAAGGCAAGCTGCGCGCGCTGGCCGTGACGGGACTGAAGCCGTCCGATGTGGCGCCGGACCTGCCCACGCTGGACAAGACGGGCCTGCCGGGCTTCAACGTGACCTCCTGGTACGGCTTCCTGGTGCCGAAAGGCACGCCCGACACCATCGTCAACCAGCTTTCCGCGGCCGCGCAGAAGGTCGTGCAGATGCCGGAAGTGCGCGAAGCCATGGCCAAGCAGGGTCTGGAGTTGAGCATCGATACGCCGGCTGAATTCGCCACCCTGATCAAGACCGAGTCGGCCACCTGGGCCGATCTCATCCAGAAGATGAACATCCACGCGGAATGACGCCGCGCTCGTTGAAAACAAAGGACTCGAAGAAAAATGCAGAATGTCTCCCCCGTCATGTTGACGTTGAGCAAGTACATCTCCAAGGCCGGCGGCAAGCCGGTGCCGCGCAAGGTCGCCGAGCGTGCCCGCTTGCACCTGGTCGACACCTTCGCCGCGATGATTTCCGGGTCGCGCCTGCTGCCGGGCAAGAAGGCCATCGAGTACGTCAAGCCCTTGGGTGGCCGCGAGGAGGCCGGCGTCATCGGCACCCGCATCGTCACCACCGTGCAGAACGCGGCGCTGGCCAACGGCATGTTCGGTCACGCGGATGAAACCGACGATACCCATCCGCCGTCGTTGACGCATCCGGGTACCAGCGTGGTGCCGTCGGCGCTGGCCATCGCCGAACGCGGCCGCTTGAGCGGCGAGCAGTTGCTGCGTGCCGTCGTGCTGGGCTACGACGTGTGCGCCCGCATGCTGCTGACGCTCAAGCCCATGCCCTATCTAAGGTCCGGCCATCATGCCGGCGCCACCGGGCAGCTGTTCGGCGCCGCCGCCGCGGCGGGCACGCTGCTGGGGCTGACGCCACTGCAGGTGCGCTATATGTTGTCCTACACGGGTCAGCAGACCGCGGGGCTCTACACCATGTTCCGCGACCCCGAGCACATCGAGAAGGCCTATGCCATGGGCGGCATGCCGGCGCACAACGGCCTGCAAGCCGCCATGATGGCGGCCTGCGGCTGGACGGGCGTGGAGGACATCTTCTCCGGCGAGCGCGACTTCTTCCACACCTTCGCGCCCGAGGAGTTCGACCGCGAGGATCTGTCGCGCGGCTTGGGCAAGAACTACGAGATGCTGCGGGCGTCGATCAAGCGCTGGCCCATAGGCGGTCCCATCCAGGGGCCCATGCATGTGCTCAATGACCTGATGGCCGAGCATGGTTTCGGCGCCGCGGACGTGGAAAAAGTCATCGCCAACATGCCGGACAAGGAACTGGAGATCGTCGACAACCGGCCCATGCCGGACATCTCCGTCCAGCACTTGCTGGCCGTGATGTTGCTGGACCGCAAGCTGACGTTCAAGTCGGCCCATGATTTCGAGCGGATGAAGGATCCGAAGGTCTTGAAGATGCGGGCGCGCGTGCACGCCGTCGGCGATGCCAGCCTGACCGATGTGCAAAGGCGCTGGCGCTGCGTCATGGAAGTGCATCTGAAAGACGGCCGCGTCCTGCACGGCCAGACCATGGCTTCCAAGGGCAGCTTCGAAAATCCCCTGACACCCGCGGAAGAGAACGAGAAAGCCACCGATCTGCTGGCGCCGGTGCTGGGCAAGAAGCGGTCGGTGGAGCTGCTCGACACCTTGTGGAATATCGAGAAGGTGAAGGATGTCAGGGCGCTACGGAAGCTCTATATGAAATAGGAGGCGCTACCGGGCGCCGGGGCCGTCGTCCTCGCGCCGTTCGGCCTCTTCCTGGGCTTGCACATCCTCCAGCTTGACCCGGTGGGTGCTGCCATGCTGGCTGGCGCTCTGGCTGGGACTGCCGCCACTTTTCACGCTCGCCGCAAACGCCAGCGCGTCGTCCATCGTATTGAAGTGATAGGCATGCCCATCCGCGAATGCAACTTTTCCTTCGACCGAGCAATCCATGGCGCCTCCCGTTGGGTAAAGACATATCCTAGCAAGCGACATATCCTAGCAAGCGCGGGGCCCGGCGTCAGCCCATCCCCAAAGATGCTCAATGTCCCGAGAACTTCGGTTGGCGCTTTTCAGCAAAGGCCGCCAGACCCTCCGCGAAGTCCCGGCTGTTCGCGTAGTCCGCGAATGCGTCGATCTCCGCGCGCGTGGCTTGGGCAGCGCTGGATTCCGTGCTGTTGCGCAGCAGATCCTTTATCGTTCGCAGCCCCAAAGGACTATGGCCGCAGATCGTCCTTGCGAGCGTGCCGGCCGCCGCCGTCAACTCGGCGTCCGGCACTACCCGGTTGACCAGGCCCCAGTCCTCCAGCGTTTTCGCCGGCAGCAACTCCCCCGTCAAGAGCAGGTAATTGGCGCGATTGGCGCTTAGCTTGCGCGGCAAGCGGGCCGAGGCCCCGCCTCCCGGAATGATGCCGTAGCGCGCATGTCCATCGCCGATTTTGGCCGACTCCGCGGCAAGAATCAGATCACAGCACAAGAGCAGTTCCAGGCCCCCGGCGATGGCATAGCCGTTCACCGCTCCGACGACCGGCATCGGCAATGCGGCAATGCGGTCGAAGACATCCTGCGCATAACGCAGCTTGTCCAGCAGCGGGTGCGGGCTCCCTTCGGCCACGGCGGCACGAAACCCAAGCAGATCGCCGCCCGCGCAAAATGCCTTGCCGGCGCCCGTGATCACCACGCAGCGTACGGAAGCGTCGCCATGGATACCGTCGACCACGCGGCTCAACTGCTCCAGCATCGGGGCCGACAAGGCATTCATACTGGCAGGATTATCCAGTGTGACCCACGCCACGCCCTCGTCCCGTTCAACCCTGACCAGCGCCTTGTCCATGTCCTTCTCCGTAGTCTTGCGCAATGCGGATACCGGCCTACACCCGTTCGAAAATGGCGGAGATCCCCTGTCCACCGCCTATGCACATGGTGACCAGGCCATAGCGCACGCTGCTCCTGTGCATTTCATGGACAAGCTTGACCACGTTGATCGCCCCTGTGGCGCCCACCGGATGCCCGAGCGATATGCCACTCCCGTTCGGATTCACTTTGCGCGGGTCGAGGTCCAGCATCCGGCTGACCGCGCATGCCTGGGCCGCGAAGGCTTCATTGGACTCGATTACATCCATGTCCGCCACCGACAAGCCCGCACGCTGTAGTGCCAGGCGCGTCGCCGGCACCGGGCCGATGCCCATGTAGGCCGGATCGACGCCGGCATGCGCGTACGAAACCAGCCGCGCCATGGGACGCAGGTTGTGCGCGGTCACCGCGGCCGCGCTTGCCAGCAGGCACGCCGCGGCGCCGTCGTTGACACCCGACGCATTGCCGGCGGTCACCGTACCGCCGTCCTTCTGGAATATCGTGCGCAGACCCGCCAGTTCTTCCGCGCTGACGTCCCCACGCACGTGCTCGTCCGTGTCAAAAATGGCGGCCTTGCCCTTGACCTTGATGTCGACCGGCAGGATCTGCTCCTTGAAGCGTCCTTCGGCAATCGCGGCGCTGGCACGCTGGTGACTGACCAGGGCGAGCGCATCCTGGTCCGCGCGCGTGACGGCATGCCGCCGCGCCACGTTTTCGGCGGTGACGCCCATCAAGATATGGCCGAAGGGATCCGTCAGCGCGCCGGTCAAGCCATCCACGAGCACGGTGTCGCCCATGCGGGATCCCCAACGCATCGATGTCGACAGGAAAGGCGCGCGGCTCATGCACTCCGCCCCGCCCCCGACGGCGACGTCGGCATCGCCCAGCACGATAGACTGCGCCGCGCTGATCACGGCCTGCAGGCCCGATCCGCACAAACGGTTCAAGGTCATTGCCGGGACCGTTTCCGGCAGCCCCCCGTCAAGCGCCGCGATCCGCGCCAAATAGGCATCGCCGGGCTCCGTCGGAATTACCTGTCCGAAGAAAACCTGACCGACCGCGACCGGGTCGACACCGCCACGGCGCACCACCTCCGCCGTCACGCCAGCAGCCAACCGGGCCGGTGCGACGTCACGCAGGCTGCCGCCAAACGCGCCGATCGCGGTACGCACCCCCGCAACCACGAAGACTTGCATCGTCGACGCCATGATGCTTACGCCACGGTCCGCGTTCGTTGAAGCGCGGCATGCGCTTTCAGGATCTCGCGCTTTGACTGCTCAAATCCTGTGCCAGGCACGACTTCGCCGGCGCGATCGGCCAGCGCCGCCGCATTCAACGCTATCGTCTCGGCAGCCAGGGGCCCGGAACCGGCATAGATGCCCTCGGTCAACGTCACGTGCGAACAAGCGAATGCGCCGGCGCCCGCGCACAATATCGTCTTGGTGGGCGCGTCGGCCGACACAAGGTAAACGAGGCCCGGCGTCACCCCGCCAGGCGCCAACAGCGCAAGCTCATCTTCCGGGAATAGTTCCTCGGTCATCCGCGTCGCAGCCGACGGCGCAAGGCAGTTGACGTGGACGCCGTACTTCAGGCCTTCCTGCGCCAGGGTCTGCATCAATCCAACCAGCCCCATCTTGGCGGCGCCATAGTTCGCCTGCCCGAAATTGCCGTAGAGCCCGGACGACGATGTCGTCATCACGATACGCCCGTACGCCTGGCCTTTCATGATGTCCCAGACCGCCTTGGTGCAACGGACCGCACCCATCAAATGCACGTCCAGAATCGCTTCGAAATCGTCCAGACTCATCTTGCTGAAACTGCGGTCGCGCAGGAAGCCCGCATTGTTGACCAGGATATCGACGCGCCCCCAGCGGTCCATGGTCTCCTCCACCATGCGCAGCACCTGGGCGCCATCCGTGACGGATGCGACGCTCGCCACCGCGACACCGCCCGCGGCTTGAATTTCCCGAACGACATCTTCGGCAGCCGACGATACCGTCGTCCGGCCGTCGCGGGCCACGCCAAGGTCATTGATCACGACCTTGGCGCCCCGGCGCGCGAGTTCGATGGCATGGGAACGGCCCAGGCCGCCGCCCGCGCCGGTCACGATGGCGACCTGGCCGTCCAGTCTGATGGGCGGCATGGCGCCGGCTTGTCTCTGTTGTTGGATTTCTGGAAGCATGTCGAGGAAACGAGTTGGGATGGGGAAGCCGGCCAGGACGCAGTCGGGCACGCAGCCATAGCGGCGGATGTAAAAGACCTTCGACTTTACGCAGGCGCATCGCCGCATACAATGTGATCTCCTCACAAGCGACCCGCCATCGCCTGGTTGTTTTTCATAGCTTCCAGCGGACCAAATGGCGGTAGGCTAGGTCCCCGGTCCGCATCCGAAAACTCCATAAAATGAAGCGACCCGCCCCGTCACACACCGCCGTCCGCCCCTGCGCGCCGGCATATGCCGAAATGTTGCGCCTGCTGGACCAGGCGGCAGAACCCCATGCCGCGCTGACGGCCCTGCTGCTGCAGATCGAACAGCGCACGGACGACGCTGCGGACCGCGAGGCATTGCTCGCCGCCGCGCATCGCGCCCTCGCCATCGGCGAACGCCTGGACCAGCACCAGCGCAACGAACTGGCGCTGCGCGCCGTGTTCGAAAGCGCCCAGACCTTGACCGAGCTGAAGGAATTGGACGACGTTCTGTTCGACATCGTCGAGCGCGGCAGGCGCCTGCTGGGGAGTGACCTGGCGTGGCTGGCCGGCGTGCATCCACAGACCGGCGACCTGGGCGTGCTCGCCGTCAGCGGCGTCTATTCAAACGAGACCAAGGACACGCACACAGCCTTGAATGCCGGTGTCGCGGGACACGTGCGCCGCACCCGCAGCCCCTTCGCCACGAGCGACTACATGGGAGACACCCACTTCGAACACACGCCGGAAAACGACCTGATGATCCAACGGGAAGGGCTGCGTTCCCTGGTCGCCGCGCCGCTTCTGGCAGGCGCGGAAGTGGCGGGCATTCTCATCGTGGGTGACCGCTACGCGCGCACCTATCATCCTCGGGAGGTATCCATCCTGGCCACCCTGGCGGCCCATGCTTCTGTCGCCATGCGCAATGCCAAGGCTTTCGACCTCACGCGGCAGGCCTTGCAGGATACGGAACAGGCCAATCAGCGGCTGATCGAGCAGACCGCGGCGCTGGAGCTGGCGGCGGACGCCCATGAACGCCTGACCCGGCTGCTGGCCAGGGGCGCGCCGCTCAAGGACCTGATTTCCACAGTGGCCGATATTCTGGACGGCCGCGTCATGTTCCTGGATGCCGCGGGGCTGGAATTGTGCGTCGCGACGCCACTCGACTATGCGCCCCCCGAGGTCAGCGATACCCACCGCCCCATTTCCGGCATCGACGCGCGCATTCAGTCCGCGGTCGGCCTCAGCCGGACGACCGGCAGGGCCACGACCACGCAGTCCGACACCGGCTCGCATTGTCAGGTTGCCGCGGTGACCAGCAAGGATGAATTGTTCGGTGCCCTGGTCATCCAGACCGGCAAGCCGATGACGGAGTCCGCGGTGCGCATCCTGGAGCGCAGCGCGACCGCGACCGCGGTATTACTGCTTTCCGCGGAAAAGAGTTCCGCCACGCTGGACCAGGACATCAACCTGACGATCCGCGCCTTGCTCGAAACGGGGCAGCACGAGGACGATGGACTTGCTGCGCGTTTCGAGAAACATGGCGTCGACATCCGCAAACCGACGATGCTGGCGATGATCCACATCGAAAAGACCGACGTCGCCTACGTGCTGCGCAAGCTTTCCACCCGGCTGCGACACACGCCGCATCTGGCCACCGACATCGACGGGCGGATCGTGATGGTGCTCAACCCCGGCGACCGCAAGCTGGAAGACGACCTGCATGCCTTGCTGTTCCAGGAACTGTCTTTCCGTGGGGTCGCCTGCGTCTCGGGCCCCTACGTGGGCATTGACGGCCTGGACCAGGCTCACGCGCATCTGAAACGCGCCATCGGCCTGTTACGGGCGCTGCGGCGCGCAGACTGCGTGGTGCACGAGGCCGCGCTGAGGATGTACGCCGTCCTGTTCGAACACCAGAGCGCGGCGGACCTGGACGCCATCATAGGGTCCGTCGTGGGCCGGCTGACGGATCACGACAGCAGGCGCAATACCCAGCTTGCCGATACCCTGCTGTCTTATCTCGACAACATGCAGAATGCGCGGGCAACGGCGGTGGCGCTGCAAATTCATGTCAACACCCTGCACAACCGGCTGGATGCCATCGCTGCCCTGTTGGGCCCCTGGGATAGCGATGGCCGGGTGGCGGATGTTCACCTGGCGCTGCGACTGCGCCGCCTGAAATCCGACTTGCCGGCATCGGGTCGCCGGACCGCGAAGAACGAAGCGAGGCCCCGGCTGACCTGACGCTCACGCGACGACATTCACCCCCAGGTAGCGATCCTTCGCTGCATGATCCGCGGCGAAGACCTCGTTGCTGCCTTCATAGACGCCCCGCCCCTGCTCCAGGATGTAATGACGGTCGGCCAATTGGCAGCAGACCTCAAGGTTCTGCTCCACGAGCACGATAGGCGTGCCCGCGGACCGTATCAGCTTGAGTTGCGCCACGATTTCTTCCACGATGACCGGCGCCAGTCCTTCTACCGCTCATCCAGTATCAGCAGTCTGGGATGGTTCAGCAGCGCGCGCGCAATCGCCAGCATCTGCTGCTCGCCCCCCGACAGCTGGGCGCCGCCGTTCTTGCGTCGCTCTTTCAGCCTGGGAAAAACGCGATAGATATCCGCCAACTGCCATGGAGAACGTCGCCGTGCCGCGATCGCAAGATTCTCCTCGACCGACAGCAGCCCGAAGATGCCGCGATGCTCAGGAACCAGGCATAGGCCGCCCGCGGCGATACGATAGGGTTCCTGCCGGGTAACATCCCGCCCCTGGAACAATACTCTGCCCTGCATGGGCGGCACGATGCCGACGATACTCTTCAGGGTCGTGGTCTTTCCCGCGCCATTGCGCCCCAGCAGGGTCACGACTTCTCCCGCCCTGACGGTCAGCGTCACGCCCTGCAAGACGTGGCTCTTGCCATAGCAGGCATGCAGGTCCTCCACTTCCAATACGGCATCGCGGCTCAATTGCGGCCTCCCGTGATCATGTTGCCCAGATACGCGCGGCGCACCTGTTCGTCGCCACGTATCGTGTCCGGCGCCCCTTCGACCAACACCTTCCCGGCTTGCATCACCGTGATGGTGTCGGAGATCCCCATCACGATGTCCATGTTGTGCTCGATCAACAGCACCGCATAGCCTTCCTGCCTGAGCGAAGAAATCAGCGACTTCATTTCGCCTATGTCGTCTATGCCCATGCCCGACGTAGGCTCGTCCAGGAAAATCAGCTTCGGGCGGGAAGCAAGCGCCATGGCGACTTCCAACCGGCGCTGCTGGCCGTGCGACAGATGGCCGGCGGCCGAGCCCGCGGCGCGCCGCAGCTTGAACTTGTCCAGCAGCTCGTCGGCCACCGCCAAAGCCGCATCGTCCCTGTCCGGAATACCCCACCCGAACAAGGCTCGCCGCGGCGCGCGGCCCTGCGCCGCGACGCGCAGGTTCTCGCGCACGCTCAGGTTCTGGAACAGGCTGGTCACTTGGAAGGACCGGGCGAGCCCGCAAGGCACGCGCAGGTATCCAGGCAGATGGCCGATCTCCTGTCCTTCGAATCGAATCGTGCCAGCGGTAATGGGCACCGTACCCGTCAGCGTATGGAACAACGTGGTTTTTCCCGCGCCGTTCGGACCGATCACGGAGTGGATCGTGCCCGGCATGACGTCCAGGTCGACGCCGCCGACGGCCGTGAAGGGGCCATAGCGCTTGATCACGCCACGCGCGCGCAAGAGCGGTTCACGTGACGGGGGAAGGCGGATATCGTTCATGCTTGCTCCTTGCCCGCATCGGCCGGCGCCGGCGTATACGCGGCCGGACGCTGGCGCACACTCCGCGCGAAACGTTCGAACAAGCCCCACAACCCTCTGTGCATATAAAGAGTGACCGCGATAAGAAGGAAACCCAACAACATCAGCCAGCGGGGCCAGAACGACGACAGCCAGTCCGCGGCGAGCACGTAGGCCGCAGCGCCCAACACCGACGCGAACAGCTTTCCGGTTCCTCCTATGACAGTCATCAGCAGGATCGTTTCGCTGGTGTGGTACTCGATATTCGATAACGGAGCGATGCCGGACAACATGGCGTGCAGGCAACCCGCCAGGCCCGTGACCGCGCCGGACACCACGAACGCGGCCAGCTTGAATGCCCGGACGTTGTAGCCGACCGCCAGCGCGCGGGCCTCATTTTCCCGTATGGCCACGAGGGTCAGACCGAACCGCGATTCGGCCACTCGTTGCATTCCCATGAATACCGCCAGGAAGATCGCCGCCACGAAGGCGTAATAACGCCAGGGTGTGCCCATGTCGAAGAGCGTCATGCCGAACAAGCGCATGTTGGGGCGGCCGATGCCAAGCAGCCCGTTATCGCCTCCCGTGACGTCGACGAGCGAGTAGGCGAGGAAATAAAACATTTGCGAGAAGGCCAGGGTCAACATGACGAAGTGCACGCCACGTTGCCGGATGGCGAACCAGCCGACCAGTGTTGCGGCAAGCGCACCGATCACGACGGCGCCCGCGAGCGTGGCCCAGAGCGGAGTACTGAAGTGCAGCAGCAGCAAACCGCCGGTATAGCTGCCAATGCCGTAGAAGATTCCCTGCCCGAAAGACATCAGGCCTGTATAGCCCAGCAACAGGTTGCAGGCTATGGCAGCCATGGCGAAAATCAGGAGTTCGGTCGCCAGCGAGCCTGATGCCAGGAACAGGGGCAACGCAAGCACCATGACCAAGGCCATGAAGCTATAGCGGTGATGGATGAAGTGCCTCACAGGATTCCCCTTCATGCCCGGCCCAGCAGGCCATTGGGACGCAGCAACAGCACGAAGGCCATGGCCACGTAGATCATGAGATTGCTACCTGGCGGCCAGAGTGTGCTCATCATGCTCTGCACAACGCCGACCAGCAGGCCGCCGGCCAACGCGCCCGCAAAACTGCCCATGCCGCCCACCACTACCGTGACGAAAGCAATGCCCAGCGCCTCCACCCCCATGAAGGGATCGACCCCGCGTATGGGAGCGGCCAGCGCGCCGGCGAGGGCAGCCGTGCCGGCGCCCAGCGCGAACACCAACGAGAAGATGCGGCGAATGTTCAAGCCCAGCAAGGCGACCATCTCCGACGACTCGCTGCCGGCGCGCACGATCGCGCCCAGCCGGGTTCCCGCCAGCAATACGCCCAGCACCGCCGCCATGACCACGCCCGCCGCGATGACGAACAGCCGGTATTTGGGATAGATGAAGTCACCCCATGCGACCACCCCCTGTAGAGCGTCCGGCGGCGCCACGTTGTTGCCCAGCGGCCCCCAAGCCATGATGACGGCCTCCTGCATGACCAGCGCCAGGCCCACCGTGATCAGGATGTGTAGCTCATGCGGCAGGTGATACACCTTGCGAAACAGCAGCGTTTCCGCCACCCACGCCAGGCCGCCCACCAGCAACGGCGCCAGCAGCAACGTCAGCCAGAAGTTGAACCCCGCACTGACCAACTGGAAGGTGGCGTACGCCCCCAATAGGAAGAAGGCGCCATGCGCGAAGTTCACGAAGCGCAGCAGCCCGAAGATGATGCTCAGGCCGACAGCGAGGACGAAATAGAGCATGCCAAGGCCGATGCCGTTGACTAGCTGAAGCAGGTAAAGATTCATGGGCGCAGGACTCAGGCGGTCATCTTGCAGCCGGCCTGCTCGGGGGAAAGGAAAAACCGGCCGGAGTGGATGATGTCGGCATAGTCATCCTTGTCTCGCATCTTGTCCTTGCCCTTGCCCTTGATAAGGTAGAAGTCACGCAGGACCTGGTGATCTTCCTTGCGCACCTCTTCGGTCCCGGTCAGACTGTCGAACTTCATGCCTTCCATGGCGGCGATCACGGCGGCCGGATCGGCGCTCTTGGCTCTCTCGATCCCTTCGATCAGCATGCGCGTGTTCACATAGGGTCCCGCCAGACTGTAATTGGGCGAGATGCCGAACTTGTCGCGCACCTGCCCGACGAACTTCTTGTTGTAGGCCGTGTCGATGGTGTGCCAATAGACGGCGCCGAAATAGACATCCTGGCAGATATCCGCGCCCAGCCCTTCGAACTGCTCCAGCCCGGACGCCGCGGCCACGATGATCGTCATCTTCTGCTTCAGGCCGAAACTCACAGCCTGGCGCAGCGTGTCCGATGCCTGCGCACCGTAATTGAGCAGGAATAACACGTCCGCCTTGGAGGCCATGGCATTGGTCAGATAGCCGCTGTATTCGCGCTCGGTCAGCGAGTGGTAGCTGTTGCCCACATGCTCGATGCCCTTTTCCTTGAACAACGCCTTGGCGTTGCGCAGCAGGCCCTCGCCGAAGACATATTGCGGCGTGATCGTGTACCAGCGCTTGGCCTGCGGCATCAGTTCGATAAGCGGCCGGGCCGAACCTTGAATCAAGCTATAGGTCGGCAGCGCCCAACGGAAGGTGCTGCGATTGCAGTCGCTACCGGTCAATTCATCCGCGCCGCCGTTGGTGATCAGGATGCCGCCGGACTTGTCGACTTCCTTGCTCATGGCCAGGGACTCGGCGGAAAGCAAGGCGCCGGTGAACATGCGAATATTGCGTTGCTCCATGGCTTCCTGCACTCTTCGCACCGCCGTGGCCGGCTTGGCCTCCGTGTCGAGCATGCGATAGCCCAGCTTCTTTCCAAGCACCGTCCCCTGCTGCTCGACGGCGAGCTTCATGCCAAGCTCGGAGTACTTCCCGATGGCGGAGAAGGTGCCCGACATCGCTGTCGGGCAACCGAGCAACAGTTCTTCGCCCTGGGCGATGGAGAAAATGGGATGGGCGGCCAGGCCGGCTGCCGCCGACATCCGCAAGAAATCGCGTCGATTGGTCATGGTTGTCTCCTTGCTTGTTATTGATGAATCCCACCCCTGTGGGGCGAAAGGTACTTCCGACCTGCCCGGCCCCGGCTAGTGCTCCAGCCAGGACACGTCTATCTTGCAATGCAGACTGGCAAGGGCTGCCGCCAGCTGAGTTTCTGATTGAGCCCGAGCGCCTGCGCCGGCCGCCCGCAGCGTGACCGATGCGCGGGTTCCGTCGTTTTCAGCTGAGATATCCAGCAGCTCGACCGCCTGCCCCAGGTTGGCGATCTCCATGCGCAGCTTGTAAACCAGGGCCATGTCGCGCAGCGCCGGCTTGTAGATCTTGCCCACGCCGGTGACGGGAATCGCGTCGAGCACGAAGAGGTGGCGTGGCCGGGCAGGCGGCTCCGGGATGCGATCAGCGATATATCGTTGAAGCTCGTCAGTCTCGACGCTCTGCCCGGGCGCCAGAGCCACGAAGACCACCGGCAACTCCCCCGCATACCCATCGGGCATGCCGACCGCCGCGCTCAAGGAGACGGCGGGATGGGAATTGGCCACGTCCTCAATGGCCTGCGGGTCGATATTGTGGCCACTGCGTATGATCAGATCCTTTTCGCGGCCGGTAAGGAACAGGTAACCGTGTTCGTCCAGACGGCCCAGGTCGCCAGTGATCAGCCCGCCGTCTGGCGTGTATGCGTGTCTGTCGTGCTCCGGATTCAGGTAGCCCCGCACGATCTGCGGTCCGCGCGCGACGACGGACCCTATGGCGCCGGCGGGGCAGGAGATCCAGCTGCCGGCTTCGTCCCGTTGCATGACGTCCACAGCGGAATATGGCGCGCGCAGCCCGACGCTGCCGCGCACGTGCCGGCCATTCAAAGGCGTGGCGGCGATTGCCGCCACACTCTCCGTCATGCCATATTGCTCAAGCAGCGCGATGCCCGTGCGTTCTTCAAAACGTTGGCCCACCGCGCTGGGCAGGGGGGCGCCGCCGGTAAACGCGAACCGCACCGACGACACGTCGCAGCCATCCAGGGGGATTTCGGTCATGGCCCCGATGGAGGTCGGGACACCGCCGATGAACGTGGCGCGATAGCGTTCGACCAGGCGCCAGATATTCCTGACGATGCCTGGGTCGCGCAGACCCGCCGGCGACAACATCACCACGTGCCCGCCCGTGGCCAGCACGGACATGCCTATCGTGGTAGTGCCGCCGACATGGAACAACGGAAAGCCGTTGAGCGAAACATCTTCCTCGGTAAGGTCGAATAATTGCGCCAGAGACCAGGCAGCATGGATCTGGTTTCGATGGGTCTGCGGCACCAGCTTGGGCAAGCCGGTCGTTCCACCGGTGTGGAACAATGCCGCGATCGCGTCCGGATCGGCGACGGTGTCGAAAGTCAGCTTGTCGCACGGGTGCGACCGCAGGGCGTCGTCCAGATCCCGTATGCGGGGATCATCGATATCGGCCTGACCGCCCAGTACGAGGATGGTTTGCAGACCCCTGGCGCGCGGAAGCACTTCGCGCACCTTGGCCCATATCTCGGCGTCCACGGCAGGACCAGCGCATACCAGGATACGGGTCTGCTCCGCCTCCAGCAAGGCTGCGATGACATCCGGAGCCAGCAGGTAATTGATGCAGCTGGCGATACCGGCGGTTTCCGCGCCCCAGATCAACGCGGGAACCTTGGCATGCGTGCGTGCGAGTATGGTGACCACGTCGCGCCGGCCGAGTCCGCAGTGGGCGAACAGGTTCGCGGCACGCGTGATTTCAGCCAGCAGTTCCGCATGCGTGTAGGTGGTCGGCGCGTCATCGATCGACGCCGAAGGCAACATCGTCAGGGCGGTCCGGCCACCGTACAGATGCGCGGTCGCCTGAAATACCTCGTACATGCTGCGCGAAGGCACCAACTCGTCATAAGGCCGCGACTCAAGCAGTTCGATGTCGCTTAGCGTCCGGATCCGCTGTTCCGAGCGCGTCGTCCTTATCCTGGGCTGGCCCGGGCCCTCCTCCTGCCGCGCGGGCTGGCCCGCTTTGTCTCGAAAGCGCTGTTCCAAATGGATTCCTTCTCGCGTTTGGGAATTGCCGCAGGCCCGAAGCACGTGCTTCGTCGGCGGGTATCGGTACGCGTTGCGTTGTGCGAGAAGTGTAGGAAGGACGAGGGGTCAACGACAATGTGATCCGCTCATAGCGGATCGAAGATGATCTATGACAAGTACACAATGGGCGGCAGTGACTATGCTGCCGCCATCCGACGCGCCAGCCCCTCTTTCACGAAACGCGCGCCACCGCTCATCCCCTTGCCCTGTGGCCATACCAGGCTCAAGGGCAAGGTTCTGGCGGTGCGCAAGGGCACCGGGAGCAAGCCCAGGCGGCGCGCATATTCCCCCGTCACGCTTTCCAGCACTGACGGGCCACAGCCCGCGTCGGTAAGCGCGCAGGCGGCTGAAAATTGCACCACCTCGATGGCGGGACGCCATTCGAAGCCCGCCTCTTCCAGCACCTGCGACGTCAACGCACCGACGGGAAGGTGACGGCTGTGGCCGACGTAGCGCTCCTGACCCAGTATGTCCACCGTCACTTCAGGCAGCGACGCCCAGGCATGGTCCGGCCGCACGACACATGTCAGGCCAAGCTCGCCGATCTTTTCGAAATTGGCGTGCTGATGGGCGCCCGAGCCCAGGATCACGCCAAGGTCGATGCGTTGCTGAATCGCCATCTCCACGACCTCGGCGGCGGTCCCGACACGCACCACCACGGACAGCTGCGGATCGGCATCCTGCAGCTCCCGCAGTACCGCCGGCAGCAGGCTCGCGCCGGTCGCGGACACCGTTCCCACCACCAATTGCTCCCGGCGCCGGTTGCCCAGGCTTTGCGCCAGCTTGTCGACCGCGTCGAGCGCCGCCAGCGCGTGCGTCATTTCAGGCAGCAAGGCCTGGCCGGCCGCGGTCAATTCCAGATGGCGGTGCCGCCTTGAAAACAAGGCCGTGCCCAGGCGATTTTCAAGCTCCTTGAGCATGGCGCTGGCGTGCGGCTGAGTCAGGCCCGAGGCCTCCGCGGCCTGCGTCACGGAACCCGTGCGGCAGATTGCGGCGACCAGCTCCATTTCACGCGGACGGATAGGTAATTTCATATGAGAAGTCGGTATATATGAATTTGACCGCATGTTAGCCGAGTCCCAGACTGGAGCCACATTCTTGAAGCTCCCTTCTTCAGCGGACCCGCACTGTGAAAGTCACCCAGATCAACGGATATCACCTGGCCTATACGCCCCGCGTCCCGCTGGGTAACGCGCGTACCTTCATGCGCAAACGGGAATTCCTTGCCCTTGAGGTCCGCACCGACAATGGCCTGCGTGGCTGGGGCGAAGTGTTTTCCTCCCCCTGGGCCGCCGCGGCCCTGATCCGCCAGCAATTCGCGCCTTTGGTCCGTGGCCGCTCGCCTCTTGATTACGCTGCCATCCAGGCCGATCTCGTGCCCCGCATCGGCTACGACAAGCGCGGCCCCGCGATGATGGCGATTTCCGCCCTCGACATGGCGCTGCACGATCTTGCGGCGCGTGCACACGGCGTGAGCATCGCGCAATTGCTGGGCGGCGCCGTGCGTTGCGAGTTGCCCTGTTATGCCAGCGGACCCTTCATCGCGGAAGGTGTCGACCCCTATCGGGACTACCCGCGGGAAATCGACGCGCTGTTGGAGCAGGGGTTCAAAGCGGTCAAGCCGCGCGCTGGTGTTTCACCCCAGGCGGATGCGGCGATGGCGCATGCCGTGCGAGCGGCGATCGGGGCCGATGCCGATTTCATGCTCGATATGAACCAGGGGTATAGCCCCGCGGCCGCACGCCTGGCGGCCAAGCTGATCGAACCATCCAGACCGCTATGGATCGAAGAGCCGGTGCCCCCGGAGAATCTGGACGGCTACGCCGCCGTCGCCCAGGCCGCGGCCTGCGCCGTCGCGGGCGGCGAAGCCATAGGCAGCCTGGCGGGCTTCGACGCCTTCTTGCGAACTGGCGCGGTGGGCGTGCTTCAGCCTGACCTTGGCGTGTGCGGAGGCTTCACCGGCTACCGCAAGGTTGCGGCGTTGGCGGAAGCGCGTGAGGTGGCCGTCATGCCTCATGCCTTCGGCACGGCGATCAATTTTCTTGCGTCATTGCAGGTTGCAGCGACGCAGGCTCCGTCGCGCGGCGGTGCGTGGACGCCCTACCCCTTCGTGGAATACGACGTCACGGGTAATCCGCTTATTGCTCTTACCGGCCACCCTGTTCAGGCCAACGGGCTGGCGCGATTGCCGGACGGCCCCGGGCTTGGCATGGATCTGACACCGGATCAATTCGAACCATGGACCGTCGAGTCCTGGCGTATCGATGCCTGATACGGCGCCGTTGCCAGCGCCATTAACAGCGCCAGCGCCAGCGCCGCGCACATAAAACCAGAAACAGGAGACAGCATGCCCGCCTTTCGTCACGACCACTCACCCTGCCTGCCGCGTCGCGGACTTTCTGCCGCGGTATTGGTGCTGGCCGCATTTGGCGCATTAGGCGCAATGCCAGCGCCCGTGCATGCCGCGGATCAGTGGCCCAGCAAACCCATCACCCTGATCGTGCCCTTCCCGCCGGGCGGCACCACTGACGTCACCGGGCGCATCCTTGCACGGGCATTGACGACACAACTCGGGCAATCGGTGATCGTGGAGAACCGCGCGGGCGCCAGCGGCAACATCGGCTCGGCTTTCGTGGCCCGGGCCAAGCCGGACGGCTACACGCTGTTGATGTCGGGCGTAGGAACGCATGCCGCCAATGTCGCGCTCTACGATCCCATGCCTTATGACCCGGTCAAGGACTTCACGCACATCAGCAGCATCACTTCCAGCCCGAACGTCATCGCGGTCAATCCCGGCTTTCCGGCCAAGACCCTGGCCGACCTGGTGGGCCTGATCCGTAAGGCACCGGACCACTACAACTACGCGAGTCCGGGCACGGGGTCTTCGGGCAATCTGGCGTTCGAGCTGTTGAAGCAGAAAGCGGATTTGAAAGTGCAGCATATCCCCTACAAGGGGGCGGCCCAGGCGGTGACCGATGTCATGGGGGGCCAGGTGCCCATCCTGGTGATGGTTGCCGATACGCTGGAGCCGCAGGTGCGTGCCGGCAAGCTACGCGTGCTCGCGTCGACCGGCGCGCAACGCAGCCTGCTGTTTCCGGATTTGCCCACGGTCGCGGAGTCGGGCTACGCCGGCTTCGACGCGGTGTCGTGGACGGGCCTGTCGGCCCCCGCGGGCTTGCCGGTCGAAATTCGCGACCGCTTGTTTGAAGCCACCAAGGCCGCGTTGAGCGACCCCGAGGTGATCAAGCCGCTGAAGGCCAGCGGCAATGCAGTCGTTCTGCGCACTCCGCAGGACTTCACTTCCTTTATTCAAAGCGAGGTGGGCAAGTGGACGACCGTCGCCAAGGCCGCGCACCTTAAATTGGATTAACTCGGCGGCTGGCGCGCGCGCAGGCTTGCGCGGCGCGCCAGCTCGATGCCCTTACTGCATCGTCACACCCGACGCCTTGATCAACTGCTCGGTGCGGGGGATTTCGTTCTTGATATACGCGGCGAATTCGGCGCGCGTGCCGCCTTGCGGTTCCGCGCCGGCTTCGGCCAACTTGTCGCGCAGCTTGGGATCGGCCAGCACCTTGTTCACGGCGGCGTTCAGCTTGTCGACGATGGCTTGCGGCGTGCCATGCGGCGCCACCAGGCCGTACCACGGCGCGATGTCATAGCCGGGATAGCCCTGTTCGGCGATCGTCGGGATGTTCGGCGCCAGCGCCGACCGCTTGGCATTGGACATGCCCAGCGCCACCAGCGCGCCACTCTTGACCTGCGGCAGGCCGGTCATGATGGTGTCGAAGTACATCGTCACCTGGCCACCCATCAACGCCGGAATGGCCTCGCCCGCGCCCTTGTACGGCACATGGACCATGTCGATGCCCGCGATCTTCTTCAACAATTCGCCAGCCAGGTGCGACGTGGTGCCGGTGCCGAAGGACGCGTACGTCAACGCACCCGGATGCGCCTTCGCATAGGCGACCATTTCCGGCAAGGTCTTGAACGGCTGGTTCGGCGTGGTCAGCAGCACATTGGGCGTGATGGCGACCATGGAGATCAGTTCGAACTTCTCCGCGTCATAGCTCAGGTTCTTCTGCATGAAGCGGTTGGTGACCAGCGCCGCCGGTCCGCCCATCAGCAAGGTATAGCCGTCGGCCTCGGCGCGCGCCACCACCGTGGCGCCGATCGCGGCGGCCGCGCCAGGACGCGCTTCGACCACGAAGGGCTGATGCAACTCCACCGCCAGCGCCGCGCCCAGCTGGCGCGAAATCAGATCAGTGGCCGAGCCGGCCTGGAAAGGCACGACGATCTTGACGGGACGCTGCGGCCAGGACGCGGTGTCTTCCGCATGCGCGGCGCCACTCGCCGCCAGCGCCACGGCGCCCAGCCCCAGCAAGGATTTGAGAATACGGTTCATGAACTTTCCCCTTGGTTCAACTTGGAATGAGGTGTCCGGCCCGCCAGACGAACGAATACCGAAGCCGCCATTTAATGTGGAATTGCCGCGTCGCACCATAAGGGTTTGCATTAATGGATAATTGGATCCAATCTCTAATATGCTCGCTTCCAGGAAGAACCAGTATTCTTCCCACGCACGAAACAACCCTCATGAATCAAGCAGTGCGAGTGGAACCAGGACGACAGGCGGCATGGCGTACAACAAGGTGACGGTCTCGGCCGAGGAAGAGGCCTATCAATATGTGCAGCAGGAGATCCGGCTGGGACGCCTGCTGCCCGGGCAGCGGGTCGTCACCGAGACCATCGCGGCGCAGATCGGCACCAGCCGCATGCCCGTGCGCGGCGCCCTGCTGCGCCTGGCATCGGAGGGGCTGCTCGACATGCGCGCCAACCGCGGTGCCGTGGTCCGCACCTTGAACGCGCGGGAACTGAGAGAGGTCTTCGAGATCCGGTCAGTGCTGGAAGGCCTGGCCATGCGCAATGCCGTGCAGAACATGGAACCCGTGCACCTGCGCCAGTTGACCGGAATGATCGACCAGATCGAACGGGGCAGCGGCGACTACCTGGACTGGACGACATCGCACCGCGAGTTCCACGAATACGTCTGTGGCTTCTGCAAACAGCCGCGCCTGCTGGCGCAGTTGGCGGACCTGCACGCCGTGATGGAGCCCTATATGCGCATGTGGGCCACGCAGCCGGGCCGCGTGCCGCGCATGCGTGAAGCCCACGAGGAACTGGTCGCTGCCTTGCAGACGGGCGATCCCGATGTCTGCGAGGCGACGATGCGGCGGCATGTGATGAATACGGTCGAGGGCTTGCTGCCGTATCTGCCGGAGTAATGGTAATACCGGTTCAGCACGCGCAGGCAACGAATGCTCCATCCCCACGGACAGGGTTGCCTGGGAAACTGGTAACAAAAGAGACCAGTGTCCCTGGAATCTCTCCTTGACACGGATCGCGCTGTCACCCACCCTGGGATCAAGACTCAAGTACCGAGATTCCTTGCCATCCTGCGCTTGCGCGCTTCATCGCCCGAGATCCCTTCCTTGATTTCCCGCTTGAGGGGAGCGTCCCTTCAATTTCAAGGAAAGAACATGCAAACAGGCATCGTCAAGTGGTTCAATCCCGACAAGGGCTTTGGTTTCATCATGCCGGAGTCCGGCGGCAAGGATCTATTCGCCCACATTTCGGACATCGAGGGAGATGGCGCCCCTACGTTGGTGGAGAACCAGCGTGTGAGCTTCGTCATGGCGCAGGGCGCTAAAGGACCTCAAGCCACGAATATCCGCGTGCTGTAAAAAAAGCCCTCCTCGGAGGGCTATTTAATTTTTACTGCGTTCGGAATGGCCATTTAGTGGCCAAAGGTGCGATATGGAAAACAATCTGATCTACAAAGGGTACCGGTTGAGCGCGATCGTCAGGCGCCAGGCCGCGGCCAATGCGTCGGCATTTACCGCCACGCTGCTCATCGTTCGCCACGACGGCTCGATCTCTTCCACCTGCGGCGTTCCCGCCTTCGCGACAGGCGCGACGGTGGCCACACCCAGACGGGCCATCGACGTGGCGATCCTGCATGGTCGCCACGTTGTCGACGAGATGAAGCGGCCCACCCCGCACTAGCGGGATCTTGCCGTCTTGTATCGAGCTACATCCCTGTGCGGATATCCGCGCAAGTATTTTTTGGAGTCACCCACATGGCCAAAGGTCAGCAGCGCGGCAATAAAGAAGCAAAGAAGCCCAAGCAGCCGCCCAAACCCCTTCCTGTGCCGGTAACGGGTTCGCGTCCCGCTGCCAGGGCGCCGCAATCAAAAGCCAAAGACGAGTAAGCCTGGCCGGGGGCACCCCTGGCGCATGGGACAAACAAAAAAGACTTGCCCGGACAACTTCGGACAAGTCTTTCAGTATTCTTGGTGCCGACGGCGAGACTCGAACTCGCACAGCTTTCGCCACTACCCCCTCAAGATAGCGTGTCTACCAATTTCACCACGTCGGCAGGGTAATTCTTGTTCCCAGCTGAACTGCCGCTGGAAAGTCCGAAATTCTAGCACGGTTCCGGCCATCGTGTGGGCGCGGAACCGTAGACTGCGTTACTGCGGACCGTTACGGCTTACTTGGCCGGGGCGGGCGCGGTTGCCGGGGCGGCAGGGGTGCTGGTCGCCGGGGCCGCGGGCGCTTGCGGGACCGACGCGTCAGGCTTGGCCGGCGCGGCAGGCGTATTGCCAGCCGGTGCGGCGGGGACGCTGCTGCCGGTGGCGGGCGCGCCAGGAACCTGCGGCACGGAACGATCGGCCGGGGCCTGGTAGCCCTGCATCACGCCCGCATCGGGATTCACGGTGGCCACACCCTTGTGGGTCACGTAAGCCAGACCCGCGGTAGTCGCGAAGAAAACCACGGCCGCCCACTTGGTGGTGCGCGACAGAAAGTTGGCGGCGCCCGAAGCACCGAACAAGCTGCCGGCGGAACCGCTGCCGAAAGCCGAACCCATATCGGCGCCCTTGCCCTGCTGCAAGAGGACAAGAACAATGATGGCCAGTGCCGACAGCACCTGAACGACCATCAAAATCGATTGAATCAAAGACATTACCTACTCCGAAACGCTGTTCAAACAGCGGCTATGCGTAAAAATTCATCGGCCACCAGCGACGCGCCGCCCACCAGGGCGCCGTCGATGTCGGGCATGGCAAACAGCGTGGCGGCATTCGCCGCCTTCACGCTACCGCCGTAAAGAATACGAACCTGCGGCACATTCAAGCCGCGCAGCGCCACGCGAATGGCACTGTGTACTTCCTGCGCCTGCTCCGGCGTCGCGGTGCGACCCGTGCCGATCGCCCAGACCGGCTCGTAAGCCAGCACCATCTTGGCCAGAGCGTCCGCGCCCAGGGCCAGGACCGGCTCCAGCTGACGCTCGATCACGCCCAGGGTATTGCCGCCTTCGCGCTCATCCAGCGTTTCACCGACGCACACCACCGGGGTCAGCCCGGCAGCCAGCGCGGCGCGCGCCTTGTCGGCCACCAACTGATCGCTTTCACCATGCAGCGCGCGACGCTCGGAATGGCCCGCCAAAGCCCAACGGCAGCCGAAATCCCGCAACATGGCGCCCGCCACTTCGCCCGTGTAGGCACCCTTCTCATGCACGCTGATATCCTGCGCGCCCCAGGAAATGGCACTGCCCTTGAGCAGCTCCTGGACCTGAGCCAGATACGGAAAAGGCACGCAGACACCCATCTCGCAATGGCCAGCCACGCCTTGGCGCAAGGCCGCCAACAGGGCGGCATTGTCGGCCAAAGTGCCGTGCATCTTCCAGTTACCCAGCACCAGACGCGCGCGCTCGGCGGTGGACGGGTCTTGGCGATCTGTCGTCGTCATATGTATAGGCTTCGCAAACCGGGGTTGTGGATCGGAACATGGTCCGGCGGGCGAACAGCAACCCACCGAAAAAATCCCGGTCAAACCCGTGATTGTATCCTGTTCGGCGGTTTCAGGTAGGAGAACCTTCCTGGAGCGCTCTGTCCCCGGGCCGTCCGCCCGGTATTCGACGCAACGATCCAACACCCTCCCAGGCCCATACCCCAGCCCTCATCCATTTGCCCGAATACCCCTGCGCGCCGCGCAATCTTTACACCCGGCTGTCACGAAGCGCTGCTAAACTGGCCGCTCACTTTGGGGAGTAGCCTGCTTCCATCCCCCCGGAAGCGCCCGCGTCAACATTCTTGGCCCCACGGCCATGGCGCTGGCAGCCCTCGCGGCTTGGCGAGACCATGGGTTTCCTTGTGCCTAAGCCGGGCGCACCTGGGAATCTATGCGTCGCCCGGCCGAGCTCCCAGTCCCCATGAATTTCGCGGCAACCCTCCTCCTGGCCTTCGCCATGTCGACCGATGCCTTCGCGGCTGCCATAGGCAAAGGCACCAGCGCCCACAAACCCCGCTTCACCGACGCCCTGCGCGCAGGCTTGATCTTCGGCGTCATCGAGGCGATCACGCCACTGATAGGCTGGTTTATCGGGTCAGCCGCTGCCAAATACGTCACCGCCTGGGACCACTGGCTGGCCTTCATCATGTTGTCCGTGCTGGGCCTGCTGATGATCCGCAACGCCGTCCGGTCCAACGGCGACGAAGCAGACGAAAAGGCAGACCAGCCGCCGCGTAAACACTCTTTCTGGAACCTGGCCCTGACCGGTTTCGCCACCAGCATCGATGCCATGGCGGTAGGCGTCAGCCTGGCTTTCATCGACAACAATATCTTCATCACCGCGTCCGTCATCGGCCTGGCCACCCTCTTGATGGTGACCATAGGCGTGATGCTGGGCCGGGTACTGGGCAAGTTCGTCGGCAAACGCGCCGAGATCTTCGGCGGTCTGGTATTGATCGGCGTAGGCACCTCCATCCTGTTCGAACACCTGCACGCCTGATGATGAAGGCCCCGCAACTGCCCGTCATCGGGTCCGGAAGCAAAACGTTGATCCTGGCGTGGTCCTGTAGACGCTGCGGCCGATAGCGCTCAGCGTGTGACCAGCGCGGCGGGCCGCGCTGGTCTTCAGGTCAACCCGCCATGAGAAAAATGTCGGAGAAATAGGCAAGCATCGGCTTCATTTAGGCACGTGTTTGTCATCTGATTCGGCCTAGTATTGATGCTGACGTGGATCACGGCGGCCCGCCCATGCGCACGCCGCGCGGCGGCCCCCCGGACGGCTCCCCCCGTGACATTGCCGTCCCGTCCATCCACGGTTTCCGCAATCCTTTCTCGCTGTCGGGAGATCCCATGACTACTTCTTATGCATTTGGCGCGACCGGCCCCAAGGCCGCGCTGGCACCTTTCAACTACGAAGTCCGCGACCTGCGTGAATTCGATGTGCAGCTGGAAGTGCTGTACTGCGGCGTCTGCCACTCGGACCTGCACCAGGCCCGCGACGAATGGCGCAACACCATCTACCCCGTCGTGCCGGGCCACGAAATCGTCGGTCGCGTGACCGCCATCGGTTCGCAAGCCACCAAGTTCAAGATCGGCGACATCGTCGGCGTGGGCTGCATGGTCGACTCCTGCCGTAGCTGCCCCAGCTGCAAGGAAGGTCTGGAGCAATACTGCGAAGGCGAAACGGGCTTCGTGCCGACCTATAACGGCACCGACAAGCAGACCGGCGCCATCACCTACGGCGGTTATTCGTCGCAAATGGTGGTGGACGAGGCCTATGTGTTGAGCGTCCCCAAGAACCTGGACCTGGCCGGCGTGGCCCCGCTGCTGTGCGCGGGCATCACCACGTACTCGCCGCTGCGGACCTGGAACGCCGGCCCCGGCAAGAAGGTGGGCATCGTCGGCCTGGGCGGCCTTGGCCACATGGGCGTGAAGCTGGCCGCGGCGATGGGCGCGCACGTGGTGCTGTTCACCACCTCGCCGTCCAAGATCGAAGACGGCAAACGCCTGGGCGCCAACGAAGTAGTCATCTCGAAGAATGCCGACGAGATGAATGCGCACGCGAACAGCTTCGACCTGATCGTCAACACGGTGGCGGCGCAGCACGACCTCAATCCCTTCCTGAACCTGCTGCGCCGCGACGGCACGATGGTGCTGGTGGGCGCGCCCGAGCATGACCACCCGTCTCCCCAGGTCTTCAACCTGATCTTCAAGCGCCGCCGCCTGGCCGGCTCGCTGATCGGCGGCATCGCCGAAACGCAGGAAATGCTCGACTTCTGCGGCGAGCACGGCATCACGTCGGATATCGAACTGATTCCGGCACAACAGATCAACGAGGCTTACGAGCGCATGCTCAAGAGCGACGTCAAGTACCGCTTCGTGATCGACTCGGCTTCGCTCAAGCAGTAATCACCGCGACGGCAAGGCCAATAAAGGCCCGCTGACCCCATCCCGTGCGCTGGTCGTGGTCAGACAGCTACCGCACAAGCCCCGCGTCAAGCCATGTTCGGCAGCCGCGCGGCGGCCTCCTGCTGCAATTGCTGCTTCGACAGGCAGCGAATCGCCGCGATCAGTTTCTGACAGGCGACCGAGGGAGGTGTCAGGTTCGAGTAGCTGGCCCAGATGCCGATGCGCAGGTCCTCGTCCAATGGCCGGATGATGGTGCGTTCGCTGATCTCGGGCGGCAGGCTGGCGGCGTTGACCAGGGCGGAGCCCAGGCCGTTCTTGGCGTAAGCGGACGCCGCCACCGGGGTGTCCGCTTCGATCGCACAGACCGCATCGGCGTGCTTGCCCAGGAAGCGGCGCAGCGTCTTGCCCAGCGGCGCCTGCGGCGGATAGCCGATCCAGGGGTGCGCCAGGAAATCCTCGGCCCGAATCACGGCCTTGTGCCGCAACGGTGAGGTGCGCGGCATCACGCAGACCACTGTTCCCTCGCCGACCTGCTGGGTCGCCAGGCGCGGATGCTCAATGGCGGACAAGGAAATGCCCAGGTCCACATTGCCGCTCAACAGCTCATTGGCGATTTCGGCGGCCTTGAAGGTCCGCGTCAGCGCGCGCAGGTTGCGCACCTGTGACTGCAGGCTGGTCAACGCGAGCGGCAGCAAGGTCTGTTCGAAACAGGAGCTTGTAGCGATCTTCAGCGTGGCCATGCCGCCTTGCGCCAGATTGGTGGCCAGGCTGTTGATGCCCCGCATACGCTCGTAGACGTCCTCGATCTCGGCGTACAGGCGGCGTGCCTCGGGCGTGGGCACCAGGCGGCGCTTGCTGCGCTCGAACAGCGGATAGCCCAGGCGCGATTCGGCCAACGCCAGCATGCGGCTAAGGGCGGGCTGCGATACGTGCAGTATCTTGCCCGCGCTACAGATGGAGCCGGACAGCATGATGGCTCGGAATATCTCGATGTGGCGCAGGTTCAGCGGACGCTGGTCCGTGGCTGCGCCGACCTCGGCGATATGAGACAAGACGGCTTGCTCCATCGTGGCCTCCATGTTGACGAAGCGACATCACGCCGCGGCTTCGTTGCGCGTGGATAAAAACACGCAATAAGCATGCCAAATGAGCTCATGCCAGCCCAGCGGCGTGCGCGTGCGACTCAAATGCAAATTCCTCGGAGCGCACTCGGCCGGCGCTCTATGGCGCCGTATCTGGCGCCGGGTGTTGCGGCCCGTCTATCGGCGCCCCGAACGCTGAAGTCGAAGCCGCAAGGCTTGCATGGTCAGCGCCCCGTCCTGGTGCGTCGAGTAAGGACTATCCCTGCTCCCCGCCGCGCCCACGCCGACTCGCGGCGCGAATCATGGCCGATCAATAGAAAACAATTTCCAATATTAAAGACAATATTAGGAATTCATAGCCCAATTCCGTCACGTTTCCAGAATTCACTCCCCTGATATCGAGTTTTGAGCCATCGTGGTGCGTAAATGCGTTCATAACTCTACCGGATTACCCATGCATCTTTTGGCATGAAGGGGATGGCGTAATCCATCGGTAATCTGAAAAAAACCGGACCTGCCAAGGAGTCATATCGTGGAACGTCGAGAATTCCTGAAGAGCGCCGCGGCTGGGGGCATGATCGCCGCCGCCGGCGGTTTTCCGTCACTGTCCTCGGCGCAATCGTCGAAGAAGACCCTGCGTTTCGTGCCGCAATCCGACCTCGCCAATTTCGATCCCATCTGGGGCACCCAATACGTGGTGCGCAATGCGTCGATCATGGTGTGGGACATGCTTTACGGCATCGACTCGAACATGAAATCGCAGCGCCAGATGGTGGAGTCCGAAGAGGTTTCCAGCGATGGCCTGACGTGGACGTTCACCCTGCGCAAAGGCCTGAAATTCCATGACGGCCAGCCGGTGCTCAGCAAAGACGTAATCGCCAGCCTGAAGCGGTGGCAACAGCGCAACTCGATGGGTCTGATGATTCGCGACATCCAGACCGAGATTACGCCCATCGATGACATGCGCTTCAAGTGGGTCTTGAAAAAGCCATTCCCGAAGATGCTGGATGCACTGGGCACGCTGGGCACACCCTGCCCCTTCATCATGCCCGAACGCATCGCTCAGACCGATCCCTTCAAGCAGATCACCGAATACATCGGTTCCGGCCCGATGCGCTTTGTCCGCAACGAATGGGTCCCCGGCGCCAAGGCCGTGTTCGAACGTTTCGAAGGCTACGTACCGCGCACGGAGCCGGCGTCCTGGATGGCGGGCGGCAAGAAGGTGCTGGTGGACCGCGTCGAATGGATCATCATGCCGGATCCGGCCACCGCTTCGGCCGCACTGCAAAACGGTGAAATCGACTGGTGGGAAAACCCCATCGCCGACCTGATCCCGGTACTCAAGTCCGGATCGGGCATTGTCACCGAGATCGCCGACCCCTTGGGCAATGTCGGATCCTTCCGCATGAATCACCTGTATCCGCCCTTCAACGACGTGAAGGCGCGCCGCGCGGTGTTGATGGCGATGAGCCAGCAGGATTACATGCAAGCCATCGTCGGCGAGAGTCCCGAACTGTGGAAGCCCATGGCGGGCTTCTTCACGCCCGGCACGCCAACCTACACCGAAGTGGGCGGCGACATCTTCAAGGGCCCGCGCAACCTGGATGCAGCGAAGAAATTGCTGGTCGAAAGCGGCTACAAGGGCGAACCCGTTACCTGCGTGGTGGCGCAGAACCAGACCATCACCAAGGCCATGGGCGAAGTCACCGCCGACCTGCTCAAGCGCCTGGGCATGAAGGTGGATTTCGTTGCCACCGACTGGGGTACGGTGGGCACCCGGCGCGCCAGCAAGGCCCCGCCCGCCCAAGGCGGCTGGAATATGTTCCATTCCTGGCACGTGGGCGCGGATTGCGCCAATCCGGCCGGCTACAACGCGCTGCGCGCCAATGGCGACAAGGCATGGTTCGGCTGGCCCAAGGACGACAAGCTGGAAGCCGAAGTGCAAGCCTGGTACGACGCGGCCGGTCCGGCACAGGAGAAGGCGGCGATCGAAGCACTGAACAAGGAGGCCACCGACTTCGTGGTGTACGCCCCCACCGGTTTCTTCCTTCAGTACACCGCGTGGCGCAGCAACGTCACGGGCATCTCCAAGGGGCCGATGCCATTCATATGGGGTGTTAACAAGACCTGACCGGAACGATATAGATGTTCGCCTATATATTGAAACGGATCGGCGCCACCGTGCCCGTGCTGGCCATGGTGGGGATCTTTGTTTTCAGCCTGCTGTTCGTGGCGCCTGGGGATCCCGCCGCCATCGTGGCGGGGGATCAGGCCAGTCCGGCGGACATTGCGCGCATCCGCGAGGCGATGGGCCTGAACCGCCCCTTCCTGGTGCAACTGGGAGAGTGGTTCTGGAATATTCTGCATGGCGACCTGGGCAAATCCATCTTCAATTCGCTGCCGGTGGCGCAATTGATCCATACCCGCCTGGGGCCGACCCTGTCCTTGATGAGCGTGACCCTGGTCATCTCGATCGTCATCGCACTGCCCTTGGGCGTGCTGGCCGCCTGGAAGGCCGGCACCTGGACAGACCGCGGCATCATGGCCTTGGCGGTGCTGGGCTTTTCCACTCCCGTCTTCGTACTGGGTTATGTGCTGTCGTTCTCGGTCTCGCTAAAGCTGGGCTGGCTGCCGGTACAGGGTTACACCACGCTGGACCATGGCCTGTGGCCGTGGCTGCGCAACCTGTTGCTGCCCGCGATCTCGCTGGGCTTCATCTACATCGCATTGATCGCCCGGGTGACGCGGGCGACCATGCTGGAAGTGCTGCAACAGGACTACATCCGAACCGCCCAGGCCAAGGGCCTGGGCCAGCAAGCCATCCTCTACGTCCACGCCCTGAAGAATGCGTCCGTGCCCATCGCCACCGCGATCGGCATCGGCGTGGCCCTGCTGATTGGCGGCGCCGTCGTCACCGAAAGCGTGTTCGCGATTCCCGGCCTGGGCCGGTTGACCGTCGATGCCATCCTGCAGCGTGACTACCCCGTCATCCAGGGCGTGGTGCTGGTGTGCAGCTTCGCGTATGTGCTGGTCAACCTGTTGGTCGACGTCCTGTATAGCGTCCTGGATCCGAGGATAAGATATTGAGCCCATCCGATTCCGCCGCCGCGGCCTATGCCGCCGCGGGCACCGGCGCCGCATCCGGCAATACCAATGTCCATGGCAATGGCGGCCATAGCATCGCCAAACCTATGCCGGACCTGTTCCCGGCGCTGAAAAAAAGAGGCCGCGTGTCGCGGCTGTTCTCGCGCCATGCTTCTGTCGCCATCGGTGGCGGCATTCTGCTGCTGCTTATCCTGATGGCAATCTGCGCCCCGCTGCTGTTCACCGTCGACCCCACCGCGCTGACGATTTCGCAACGCCTGCGCGCCCCCTCCGCCCTGCACTGGTTCGGCACCGACATGCAGGGACGCGATCTCTATTCGCGCGTGATCTACGGCGCCCGTATATCGCTCATCGTCGGCTTCTCGGTGGCCTTGCTGGCCTCCGCCATAGGACTGCTGATCGGCATGGCCGCCGGTTTCATCCGCATGATCGACGGTGTGATCATGCGTGCCATGGACAGCATCATGTCGATTCCATCGGTGCTGCTGGCAATCGCCCTCATGGCCATGACACGCGGCAGCGTCATCAACGTGATCATCGCCATCACCGTGGCGGAAATTCCGCGCGTCGCCCGTCTGGTGCGCAGCGTCGTGCTGTCCCTGCGCGAGCAGCCTTATGTCGATGGCGCCGTGGCGTCAGGGTCGGGCACCCTCAAGATCATCTTCCGCCACATCATGCCGAATACGTTTGCGCCGCTGATCGTCCAGGCCACCTACATCTGCGCCAGCGCCATGATCACCGAGTCGATTCTTTCGTTTATCGGCGCGGGTACGCCACCCATCATTCCGTCCTGGGGCAACATCATGGCCGACGGCCGGGTACTGTGGCAGGCAAAGTTCTACATCATTGCCTTTCCAGCGGCGTTCCTGTCCCTGACCGTGCTGGCCGTCAACCTGCTGGGCGATGGTCTGCGCGATGCGCTGGATCCTCGCCTGAACAAGGGGAAATGACGTGGCCTTGTTGGAAGTCGATGACCTGCAAGTGCATTTCCGCGGCCGCGACGATGTCAACCGCGCTGTCGACGGCCTGTCGTTCCAGGTGGAGCAAGGCGAGACGCTGGCCATCGTCGGTGAATCGGGTTGCGGTAAATCGGTGACGTCGATGTCGCTACTGCGCCTGCTGCCCAAGCGCATCGGACGCATCGCCGGCAGCATTCGTTTCGGCGGCAAGGACTTGCTGGGCGCCAGCGACCGCGAGTTGCGGCGCATACGCGGCAATGAAATCTCGATGATCTTCCAGGAGCCCATGACCAGTCTGAATCCGGTGCTGACCATAGGCCGCCAGATCGGCGAGACCCTGCGCCTGCATCAAGGGCTGGACCGGCAGGCGGCGCGTGCCCGCGCGGTGGAAATGCTGGCCTTGGTCGGCATCCCGGAACCGGCGCGGCGCGTGGGCGAATACCCCCACCAGCTGTCCGGTGGCATGCGTCAGCGCGTGATGATCGCCATCGCCCTGGCATGTAAACCCAAGCTGCTGATCGCCGATGAGCCCACCACGGCGCTGGACGTGACCATACAGGCGCAGATCCTGGGCCTGATGCAGGACCTGAAGCAGCGCACCGGCACCTCCATCATCCTGATCACGCACGATCTGGGCGTGGTCGCCGAAAGCGCGCAGCGCGTGATGGTCATGTATGCGGGGCGCAAAGTGGAAGAAGCCCCCGTGCGCGAGCTGTTCGCGCATCCGCTGCATCCCTATACCCGCGGCCTGCTGGGTGCCGTGCCGAAGCTGGGTTCGTCGCTGCGGGGCGAGGCCACGCGCCTGGCCGAGATTCCCGGACAGGTGCCAAGCTTGCGCCAGCGCATCGTCGGCTGCGCGTTCGCCGGCCGCTGTCCGCAGGTGGCCGAGGTCTGCCGGCAGGTCGCACCCGCCATGGAAATCAAGCGCGCCGGCCATGTCGCCGCCTGCCATATGCAGCCCAGGGAGGTGGCATCGTGAACCGGCCTTTGTTGGAAGTGAATGACCTGGTCAAGCATTACCCCGTGCGCAGCGGCTGGTTCGGCCGCAAGCGCCAGGTCGTGCATGCGGTGGATGGCGTGTCCTTCCAGATCGCGCGAGGCGAAACCCTGGCCCTGGTGGGTGAATCCGGCTGCGGCAAGTCCACCGTGGGCCGTTGCGTGCTGCGCCTGACCCCGGTGACGCACGGCCAGGTGGTGCTGGACGGGCTGCGTATCGACGATATGACCGACACTACCTTGCTGCCGCAACGGCGGCGCCTTCAGGTGGTGTTCCAGGACCCCTTCTCCAGCCTGAATCCGCGTATGCGCGTGCGCGACATCCTGGCCGAGCCGATACGCAATTTCGGACTGGCCGCCGACGCCCGCGCGCTGCGGTCCATGCTGGAAAGCTTGATGGAACGGGTCGGCTTGGCGGCCGAGGGACTGCACCGATTTCCACATGAGTTCTCTGGCGGGCAGCGCCAGCGCATCGGCATCGCCAAGGCGCTCGCCGCCCAACCCGACCTGATCGTCTGCGACGAAGCGGTGTCGGCGCTGGACGTGTCGGTCAAGGCGCAGATCGTCAACCTGCTGCAGGATCTGCAGAAGGAACTGGGACTGGCGCTGCTTTTCATCAGCCACGATCTGGCCATCGTCGAACACATGACGCATCGGGTCATCGTCATGTATCTGGGCACGATCGTCGAGGTAGCGACCAAGCGCCAGCTGTTCGGCCACGCGCTGCATCCATACACCCGAGCCCTGTTGTCGGCGGTGCCCAATCCCGACCCCGAACAAAGCAGTGAAAAGGTCGTTCTGCACGGGGATATTCCCAGCCCCATCCATCCGCCTTCCGGCTGCCGCTTCCACACCCGCTGTCCGCAGGCACAGGCATTGTGCCGCCAGGCAGTGCCGCAACTGACGCAATACGCCCCTGGGCACCTGGCCGCCTGCCACTTCATCGATGCGGCGGCCGCTTCCTCTACTGGAGATACCGCATGACCTCAGCGCGCAAGATGGGCCTGGCCGTGGCCCAGATGGGACCCGTCAATTCCACCGATACTCGTGCCAGCACCCTCAAGCGCCTGCTGGATATGCTGCGCGAGGCAAAGAGCCGGGGTGCCGAACTGGTGGTCTTTCCCGAACTGGCCTTTACGACATTCTTCCCGCGCTATTGGATGGATCAATCCGCGGCGGTCGCCCAATACTTCGAGGCGGCGATGCCCAATCCCAATGTCCAGGCCTTGTTCGACGAGGCGAAAAAATTGGGCATCGGTTTCCATATCGGTTATGCCGAGGCGACCGAGGATGGACACTTCTTCAACACCGCCATTCTGGTCGACAAGCACGCCAACGTCGTCGGCAAGTACCGCAAGGTGCACCTGCCGGGCCATGCGGATCACCGGCCCAGCTATCCCTTCCAGCATCTGGAAAAGAAATACTTCGAGGTGGGCGATCTGGGTTTCAAGACCTGGGACTTCCTGAACACGCGGGTCGGCATGTGCATCTGCAACGACCGCCGCTGGCCCGAAACCTATCGTGTCATGGGCCTGCAGGGTGCCGAGCTGGTCATGCTGGGCTACAACACCCCTTCGCGCAACAACAATTACCACGAAGCGCCGCACCTGCCCGACTTCCATCACCTGCTCAGCATCCAGGCCGGTGCCTATCAGAACGCGATGTGGGTCGCGGCGGCAGGCAAGGTAGGATACGAAGACGGCATCCACATGATAGGCGGGTCGGCCATCGTGGCGCCCGACGGCGAAATCGTGGCGAAGGCGGCCAGCGATATCGACGACGAGGTCATTTTCTTCAATGTGGATTTTTCCCGCTGCGACGGCCCGCGCGAACATATGTTCAATTTCGCCAAGCATCGACGCACCGAGCATTACGGGCTCATCGTCGAGCGCACGGGCATGGCGGAGAAAATCGATTGATGTCCGCGACGGTGGGGGACGTCGGTTGGCGGACAATAAACGGCTGACGACCGCACTCCGGCGGCCCGGAATCAAGCGCCCGCTGAAGACAGGCTAATGCAGGAGAAGAATATGGAATTCGATATCGTGATCAAGGGCGCCAAGGTGGTGGATGGCCTGGGCGGACCGGCGGTGGCCGCCGACGTCGCCATCCTGGGCGATCGTATCGCGCGGATTGGCGATGGCGCGCAGTGGACCGCGCGTGAATTCGTGGACGCGGGCGGCAAGGTGGTGGCGCCAGGTTTTATCGACTGCCATACCCACGACGACCGCCTGCTGTTAAGCAGCCCGCTGATGCGCCCCAAGGTCAGCCAGGGCATCACCACCGTCATTACTGGCAACTGTGGCATCAGTCTGGCACCGATCAGCGTACCGGGCGAGACCATCGTGCCGCCCTTGAACCTGATCGCGAAACAGCGTGGTGACCTGTTCGGCACCATGCGCGAATACGCGGCGGCGCTTGCCGACAATCCCGCCGCCGTCAATAGCGCGGCGCTGGTGGGACACTCCAGCCTGCGCGTCTCGGTCATGGACCGCCTCGACCGCCCGGCGGACAAGGATGAAATCGCCGCCATGCGACGGGCGCTGGATATTGCCTTGAGCCACGGCGCCGTCGGCTTGTCCACCGGACTCTACTACCCGACCGCCGTGCACTCCAGCACCGAGGAAGTCATCGGCGTGGCCGCGCCGCTGGCGCACTGGAATGGCGTGTATACCACCCACTTGCGCGACGAAGGCGATCATATCTGCGATGCGATGGAAGAAGCGTTCACCATAGGCCGCGCCGCCGATGTGCCCGCCATCCTGTCGCATCACAAGGTGATGGGCAAGCATAACCATGGCCGCACGGTGGAAACGCTGGCGTTGTACGACAAGGCGCGCAAGAACCAGCCCCTGGGCATGGATCTTTATCCTTATGTGGCTTCTTCAACCGTGCTGGATACCCGGCGCCTGGCGGACAGCGACAAGGTGCTGATCACCTGGTCACAGACGCGCCCCGACGTAAAGGGGCAGGATCTCTTCGAGCTGGCCAGGCGCGAAGGCAAGGATCCGGTGGCATTGGCGGGCGAGCTGCAGCCGGCGGGGGCCATCTACTTCTCGATGGACGAAGGCGACGTCAAACGCATCATGGGCTACGACCAGGTGATGATAGGGTCTGACGGGCTGCCGCACGACACTGCGCCGCATCCGCGCCTGTGGGGGGCGTTTTCGCGCGTCCTGGGCAGGTACTCACGCGACCTGCATGTGCTGGGCATGGAAGAGGCCGTGCGCAAGATGACCAGCCTGACGGCCGCCAAGTTCGGCTTGAAGGATCGCGGCGTGCTGAAAGCCGGGTGCTACGCCGACATCGTCATGTTCGATCCGGACACCGTGGCCGACGCTGCCACTTTCCTGAGTCCGCTGCAACCGTCGGTGGGTATCGCGTGCGTAATGGTCAACGGCACCGTGGTCGAGCGCGACGGCGTACCGACCGGGGCGCGGCCTGGACGGTTTATTGGGAACGAAGACCGCAGCGCGCCCGGCCTGGATGTGCCGGCCTGGGCCTAGTTCCGGCTTCAGCTTCAACGCAACGACGGATCGAGCCGGTCCCGTATCCAGTCGCCGACGATGGAAATCGACATGGTCGTCAGGAAGATGATGGTTCCCGGGAAAATCGCGATCCACCACGCGGTGGTCAGAAACGCCCGGCCCGCGCCCAGCATCTGCCCCAGACTGGTCAAGGGCGGCCGGATCCCCAGGCCAAGAAAACTGAGCGACGTTTCCAGCAGAATCACCTGCGGGAAATTCAGCGTGAACTGCACGATCAATACGCTGAGGATATTGGGCAGGATGTGCTTGGAATACAACTTCCAGGGTGACGCGCCCAGGGCGGTCACCGCCACCGCATAGCCCTGGTTCCTGGCGGAAATCACCACGCCCCGCGTCAGCCGCGCGAAGACCTCCCAGCCGTAGAAACCCATGATCAGGATGAACAGCATGAAGCTGCCGCCGAACACCGCGATCAGGGCCAGCGCGATCAGGATGAAAGGCAGCGATGCCTGCACGTCTGCCAGCATCATGATGGCCTCCTCGACCCACCCGCGGAAATGCGCGGCGAGGAATCCCAGCAGGGTACCGATCAACGCACCAATGGCGGTGCCCCCCAGCGCCACCAGGATGCTGAAGCGGATCGCATATAACAGGCGGCTAAGAATATCTCGCCCCAGTTCGTCGGTGCCCAGCCAATGCGTGCTCGTCCCGCCCAGGAAGAACGGCGGCGCCAGGCGCAGGCGCAAGGCCTGGGTCCGGTAGTCGTAAGGGGCCAGCACATCCGCCAGAGCGGCCACCGCCAGCAGCAAGACGATGAACGCCAGGGCCGCGACCACCAGTGCGGGATAGCGGCGCTCCGGCTGATCCGCCGCCGCTTTCTTCCAACGACGCAGCAATACCATGGGCATGGCCTTAGCCCTCCTTGCGCGCCGCGCGCATACGTGGGTCGACCAGGGTGTAGATGAAATCCACCGCCAGATTCGTCAGCACCATGGTGACCGCGGTCAGGATCAGGATGGCCTGCACCACCGCGAAGTCGCGCGACGTCACCGCGCCGATAAGCAGCCGGCCCACACCAGGCCAGCCGAAGACCGTCTCGACGATGATGGACCCGGCCACCAGATCGCCCAGCTTCAGGCCCACGATGGTGATGATGGGAATCGCCGCGTTGGGCAAGGCGTGCCACAGGATGCGGCGTGCGGCGGGCGTCCCCTTGGCGCGCGCCGCGACCATGTATTGCCGGTTGAGCACTTCCAGCATGGCCGACCGGGTGAACCGCGCGAAGACGCCGGCGAAGTGCGTGCCCAGGGTGACGGCCGGCAGGATCAGGTGCCACAGCGTGTCCGCGCCGGCGCTGGGCAGCATGCGCAAATGCAGCGAGAACAGCAGTATCAGCAGGATGCCCAGGAAGAAATTGGGCAGACTGAAGCCCAGCACGGCGAAGCTCATGACGAAGCGGTCTATCGGCCGATTACGATGGAGCGCCGCGACGATCCCCAAGGCGAGCCCGGCGGCCAGCCCAACGCCGAAGGCCGTGAGCCCCAGGCGCAAGGTGTAGGGCAAGGCTTCGCTGATCAGATCCGTTGCCGGTTTCTGGTCGGACAGCGACAGGCCGAAATCGCCATGCGCCAGATTGCCCAGGTAGGACACGTATTGTTCCCACAGAGGACGATCCAGGCCGAACTTCTGCCGGTACTGCTGCACGACCTCCGGCGAAGCCTGATCGCCGACCAGCGCTTCAATGGGATCGCCCGACAGATTCAAGGCCACGAAGGTGAAGGTGACGACGACCCATACGGTCAGCAGGCCGCGCACAAGCTTGCGTATCAATGCTCGCCAGTCCATGCCGCGCCCTAGTCGAAGGAAGGTATGCCGGACGCATCCGGCGCGATCATCAGCAACGGGTCATTCACCAGCACCCCCTGGGGCTCCAGCTCCAGGATGCGTCCCAGGCGCGCGGGGGTCGTGTCGCCTACCTCGCACGGCGTCCCCTTGCCCCCCATGGTGATCCACGTCGGCTTGTCTCGCAGCACGCGCTCGGCGTCTTCCTGCTCCACCTCGCCTTCCCAAACCCGGTAGGCCTTGGCGCCGGCCTGCTCGAACTCGTCGGCACGCGTGTAATCCGGCAAGAACGCCAGCAACTTCAGCCCCGGAGCCAGGTCGCGCGCGCGCCGCATCTGCGCCAGATCGCGCACGCCCACCCAGACGTGATCGACGGCGGCGTGCGCCAGCACGTCCCGGACCACGGCTTCGATCAAGGGCAGGTCTGGTGTCTTCACGTCGATGAGCAGGGGCAGCTGCGGCGCGATGCGCGTCAACGTCAGCGACAAGGGCGACAGGCGCTCGTCGCGCAGCAGGACGATCGCGTCGAGTTCGGCGGCGGTAAGATCGGCGATGGCCCGCGTGTCGCCGTCCATGGCAATACGGGACAAGGTGGCGTCGTGACTGGCGTAGACCTGGCCATCCTTGGTCAGGCGTGCATCGCTTTCGACCATGTCCGCGCCGATGGCGATGGCGCCGTCATAGGCGGCCTGGGTATTTTCCAGGTGAAGCGAAGAATAGCCACGATGGGCAATGACGAGAGGACGGGTCATCGAAGTTCCTTGATCTGCTCCGCGAAATGGCAGCGCACGGCATGAATGCCATCGATCACGCGCAACTCGGGAGCCTCGGTCGTACAACGGCGCAGCACATAAGGGCAGCGTGTATGAAAATGGCAGCCGCTGGGCGGATTCGCCGGGCTGGGCGGTTCGCCCTTGAGGACCACGCGGCCGCCCCGGTCCTGCCCTGGCGTCTTCGACACGTCAGGGATGGCGGACAGCAGCGCGCGGGTATAGGGATGCAGCGGTTGGTCATACAGCTCGTCGGTCCAGCCCTCTTCCACGATCTGGCCCAGATACATCACGGCGACCCGATGCGACAGGCGCCTGACGACGCGCAAGTCGTGTGAGATGAACAGGTACGCGATGCCGTATTCCTGCTGCAGGTGCTCCAGCAGGGCGATCACCGTGGCCTGCACCGACACGTCCAGCGCGGACACCGGCTCGTCACAGACGATCAGGCTGGGCTTGAGCGCCAGCGCCCGCGCGATCACCACGCGTTGAGCCTGCCCGCCGCTGATCTGATGCGGAAAGCGCTGCGCCAGCTCGGGGGGCAGCGAGACGGCACGCATCAGTTCGGCGACTTCCGCATCGCGCTCGCTGGGGATGCCGATGTCATGCAGGTCCAGGGGTTCGCGGATCTGCTTGCCCACGGGCAGGCGTGGGTCCAGCGCCGCCAGCGGGTTCTGGAAGATGATCTGGACTTCGGCGCGCTTGTCGCGCCACTGCGGCGCGGACAGAGACGCCAGGTCCTTGCCCTTGAAGCGGATGACGCCTTGGGTGGGCCGGTCCAGGCCGACGATCATGCGCCCCGTCGTGGTCTTGCCGCAGCCGCTTTCGCCGACCAGGCCCAGGGTCTCGCCGATGCGCAGGTTGAAGGACACGTTTTCGACAGCGCGGATGCTGCCGGCTTTGCCTGAACCTTTGCCGAACCACGAGCGCGCTCCGCCGAAATAGCGGCGCAGGCCATCGACCTCCAGCAGGTCACCATCGTATTCCTGGCGGCTCATAACCATGTCTCCCGGGGCCGATACACCGGCGCGCGTATATCCAGACGCGGCATGGCGGCCAGCAAATGCTGGGTGTAGGGCTCGCGGGGGTTCGAGAACAATTCGGCGGCCGTAGCGGTTTCGACCACCCGCCCCTGCCGCATGACCACCACGTCATCGGCCATCTCCGCCACCACGCCCAGGTCGTGCGTGATGAAAAGCATGGCCATGCCCAACTGCGCTTTCAGGCGATTCAGCAGGTCCAGGATCTGGGCCTGTATGGTGACGTCGAGCGCGGTGGTGGGCTCGTCCGCGATCAACAGCTTGGGGTTGCAGGCCAGCGCCATGGCGATCATCACGCGCTGCGCCATGCCGCCGGAGAATTGATGCACATAGGAGCGCAGGCGCTGCCTGGGTTCAGGAATGCCCACCATTTCCAGCAGCTCCAGCGCGCGCGCGGCCCGTTGCGCCGCCGATAAAGGCGTGTGCAAAGCCAGGGCCTCGTGCAACTGGCTGCCCACCGTATGCACGGGATTCAACGAACCCAGCGGGTCCTGGAACACCATGCCGATGGCGCCTCCGCGTACCGACAGCAGCTCGCGCTCGGGCAAGGCCGTCAGGTCGCGGCCCTGGAACAGGACGCGTCCGCCCGTCTGGCGTCCGTTGCGCGCCAGCAGGCCCAGAATGGCCTGGCAGGTGATGCTCTTGCCGCTGCCGCTCTCGCCCACGATGCATAGCGTGCGGCCAGGGGCGACGCTGAAGCCGACGTCGTGCAGCACGTCGGCCCATCCGGCCGCGCCGCGGAAACCTACCCGCAGACCCTCGACGGAGAGTATCGCTTCCAATTACGGCGATCCGAACGACAGGTTGTCGGGGCGCAGGTCCATGTAGTACTGGGCGTAGGGCTGCCACGCGACCTTCTTTTTCATGGCATAACCCGTGACCGGGTTGTACAGCATGGTCATCGGCATATCGTCCTCGAAGATATCCAGCACCTTGGTGTAGGTGGCGCGCCGCTCTGCCGCATCGGTGGCCGTGTATAAGGTCTTGGCCAAAGTGTTGAACTCCGGATTCGCCGTGTAGAGCTTCTGCGATTTCTGCGCTTCGGAATCCGCGCCCCATAGAATCAGCAGGGATCCGGTCGGATCGGGGATGCGATAGGTATTGGACCAGGCGAACATCTGCACCCCTGGCTTGCGCACGTCCTTGAAGCTGTCGACGAAGTCGATGCGCACGTTGATCCCGACGGCACGCCACATCTCCTGCATGATCTGCGCGGCCTCGACGTTATAGAGGTAGTAGTTCGGGATCAGGCGATACGAGATCTCCTGGCCTTTGTAGCGACTCAGCTTGAGCAGCTTCTTGGCCTGCTCGGGGTCATAGGTATAACCGGCCCGGTTCTTGTCGTACAGATTGCCGAAGCTGGGCAGCTGGTAGCCATTGGGCGCATAGGTCTTGCCTTTCCACAGGGCGTCGATCAGGGCCTGACGGTCGATCGCCAGGCTCAGTGCATGGCGCAGCTTCTTGTCGGACAGCAGGGCGTCGTTGGTGTTGAACACCACCACATGACTGTTTTCCAGCGGCACCGTTTTCAAGGTCAGGTCCTTGTAGCCCGCCAAGGCCTGCCATTGATCCGGCGGCAGCTCCGCGGCGATGTCGTAGTCGCCCGCCACCAGGCCGGCAACGCGGGCCGCGACTTCCGGCACGGATTTGAACGTGACTTTCTTAGCTGCCGGCTTGCCGCCGTAGTACGCGTCGAAGGCCTGCAAGGTGACGTGGTCGTTCTTCTGATAACCGGCGAACTTGTAAGGGCCGGTGCCCACGGGGTTCCAGCGCAAGGCCTTGGCGGCGTCGTCCATCCACACCTTGGCGGCCACGCCGTCTTTCTTGTATTTGTTCCAGGCATCGCCGCAGATGACGAAGGACATGTAGCTGGACAGCCGCTGCTCCAGCGACGCGTCGTGTTCGGCGGTGGTGAAGCGCACGGTGGTGTCGTCGACCTTCTCCACCTTGCGCAGCGTGCCGAAGTAAGCAGGGCCTTCGGCGTAGTAGGCATCCGGGCCCCACAGGCGTTCCGGCGAGAACGTGGTCAGCACGTCGTCGGCCTTGAACTTGCTGCCGTCATGGCAGGTGACGTCCGGGCGCAGCTTCACCTCGAAGGTCGTGGGCGTGGTCCAGGACCAGCTCGTCGCCAGGCCGGGCACCAGCTTGGCGCCGCCATTGGCTTCCGGGTGGTTGAAATCGCGGCGGATGAGCGTGTCGAAGATCGAATAGTAGATACGCACGTCGACGTTGCCATTGCCTGCCGCCGGATCGAGCGTACGCGCCAGCTCATTTACCGCGATCGTCAGGTTGGGCCTGGCGTCGTTGGCATCCTGGGCATGGGCGGGACCGCCGGCCAACATGGGCAGCAGCACGGCCGACAGACACGAGAGCACGCCGCGTACGGCGCGCCGTTTGATTTTCAACATGCCAATTCCTCTGCTTGCGCGGTGAATGGTGATGGTTGGTATGCGTTCGGGATACGGCTGGGAATCGGGCGCCGTGACTCAGGCGCCAGGGCGGTTATTCAACGGCGGTTATTCGTCGCTTACGCGGCGCGCCGGCGTTTTCAAACGACAGGCGCAGGTCTTCCAGTTGGGCGAGCGCTTCCATCGAACGGCCCCGGTCCACCCGGGACAGCTCCAGCACCAGCGTGTTGCAGATCGCCATGGGCACCGTCAGGGAATGGAATTCCCCGGGCTCGCCTCTTCTGGCGGTGATCGTTGTCGTGGCCGCGGCCGCCACGGCGCGGTCGGTCAGCAGGATGGTGCCGGCGCCTCTTTCCGCCGCCAGCGTCAGGGCGCGCACCACGCCAGGACTGTCGTGGCGGAAGATCATGCCGAATACCAGGTCTTTCTGCGTCAGGCTGATCAGTTCGTCGGCCGCCTGCCAATCCGCGTGCGCCAGGCCGGTCGCCAGATAGCCGGACCTTTTAAGGCGGCGCGCGAACAATTCGGCCAGGCTGCCCGCGTGGCTTTCGCCGATGACGATGATTCTGGACGCGCGGCGCAGGCTGTTGGTGGCGGCAGCGATCTGCTCCGGACTGACCTGCGCCATCAGGCGGCTGAGGGCCGCCATCTCGCCGGCCACCACGGATTCCAGCAGGGACCGTCCCGCCGCGCTTTCTATGCGTTTACGGACGCGGGCCGAGGCGTCCTGTTCGAATTCCAGCGCCTCGCGCATGGCGCTATAGGTGTCGAAACCCAGCTTGCGCGCCAGGCGGCTGGCCGTGGACGGATGCACTCCGGCGCGGGCCGCGACTTTCTGTGCGGGCATGAAGCTGCCGATGGTCGGGTCCTTCAACAGGACGTTGACCAACTAAAAAAAAAAACGACCAGGTCTTCGAAGCGCATGGCGCGGGACTCTTGCAATGGGTAGCACGGGAACGGATGCTGAATGATACTGCAAAATATATTGCAAAGTCTTTACACCTGCAATTTTAATTGCAAGATAGGGCCAAGCGTTCCCGGCGCCGACTTGAGGAGGCGCCAGGCA